>CBDCOA010000002.1:0-2032442 GCA_965219585.1 Bryobacterales bacterium | reverse complement strand
CCATGTTGCGGCCCGGCTCGTAGGGCGTGCCGAAGCCCGGTCGCCACCCCCGCACGGTCCCGTCCCCGAACTCGAAGATATTGGTCTTCAAGGCGGTGAAGCCCCTCTGCTTGGCTTCCGCGCCGATCCCGCGGACGCCATCGAGGTCGCGGATCGCCGGCGGGTAGAACTCCGGGTGATTGATGCGCCATGTGGCGCAGTGCGACCAGTACAGCCGGATGCGGTCACGCACCTTGCCCCCGAAGAGTGCGTAGCAGGGCACTCCCAAGCTCTTGGCCTTGGCATCGAGCAGAGCGTTCTCGATCGCGGCGAAGGCTTGCCCGGTCGCCCCGTCGACGGCCGGTCGCAGCTGGCAGAACAGCTCGGAGTAGATCCGCTCGTGGTTGCCGAGATCCTTGCCTATTAGGGTCGGCTCCAAGCGCTCGATCGTCGCCGTGATTCCCGGGGAGCCGAAGTCCTCGTCGTACTCGCTCCAGCCCACCACGCCGTCGCCGGTTGTGACTTTGGCGAAGTGGTAGTTACGCCACCCCGCATCGCAATGGCGGGTTTCCAAGCGGTCGATCTTCATGAGCCGACCATCGTAGCAACCGATGCCGGCCCAATCTGGCTAGCTCGCGCCGTCCGGCGGACCTTGGCGAAACACTTCGTCCAGTGCGGCGACGGCTTCGTCAACATGCTCCTCCTCGATCACGAACGGCGGGAGGAACCGCAGGATATTGCCCGCGGTGCAGTTCATGAGCAGGCCGAGTTCTTGTGCCCGCGGCACGAAGCCTCCGCCCGGGATGTTCAGCTCGAGCCCGACCATCAGGCCAAGGCCCCTCAGGTCGCCGACGAAGTCATAGCCGGTGGCCAGATCTGCGAGGCGCGCCCGGAAGTACGCCGACACTTCCCGGACGTGCGGCAGCAGTTCTGGCAGCATGCCGAGGAACTCCCGTGCCACGCGGCAAGCCAGCGCTCCGCCGCCGAAGGTGGAGCCGTGCATGCCGGGCGCGAGGACCGCCGCGGCGGCCTCGTTGCAGACGACGGCACCGATCGGCAGGCCGGCCGCCAGCGGCTTGGCCAGGGTGATCACGTCCGGCAGGAAGTCACCGCCCCAGTTCTGGAACGCGAATGCCTCGCCGGTGCGCCCCATGCCGCACTGGACTTCGTCGCAGATCAGCAGCGCGTCGTATTGCGTGGCCAGTTGGCGGGCTCGGGCCGCGAATGCGGGCGAGATCTCGATGATGCCGCCCTCTCCCAGAATGGGTTCGAACACGATGCCGGCGGTGTTGTCGCCCACGGCGGCCTCGAGCGCGGCCTCGTCGTTGGGTGCGATGAACCGCACGCCCGGAATGACCGGCTCGAATGGCTCGCGGTACTTGGGCTGTCCGGTGACGGAGATAGCGCCCAGCGTGCGGCCGCCGAATGACTCGTGCAGCGCGACGATCTCGGTCTTGGCGCTGCCGCGCGCGCGGCCCCACCCCTTGGTAATCTTCAGGGCCGCCTCGACGGCTTCAGCGCCGCTGTTGCAGAAGAACGTGCGCTGCAAGCCGCTCAGTTCCGCGAGCATCTGAGCAACCTCGCCTTGCAGCGGGTGGTAGTACAGGTTGGAGCAGTGCACTAGCGTGCCGATCTGGTCGGCGATCGCCGCCACGACCCGGGGGTGGGAGTGGCCTAGGGCCATGACCCCGATGCCGGAGACGAAGTCGAGGTACTTGCGGCCGTCCTCGCCGTAGAGATAGACGCCTTCGGCTCGGCTGACGACCAGCGGGTAGCGCCCGTAGTTGCGCACCACATACTGGTGGTCCCGCGCGACGATCTGTTCTGTGTCCGTTTCTGGATGGGCAACAGGCATTTCCATCTCAGCCTAGCACCCGCCGAATTGTGCGAGCCGTCCCCAGCGCGTCGCTGCACCAAACCTCAGATGTATGCCCCGCCAGTGCCTATAAGCACGCCGCACCGTCGATCTAGAGACCGCACGGGGATAGATCGCGGCGTGGTCCAAGGAGCTAGGGACCACAAGAGCGCAGCTTGAACTCGGAGACGGTCGACGTCGGTCGGTGCGATCTCAGAATCTCTCACCCCGGAATTCTGCTGTCACGACCCGCTACGCTTGCTCTTCGTCCTCGAGGGTGACCTGTGTGAATAGCGGACCGAGAACTGTTGCGTCGGGAGTTTCAATGTCCAGCAAGATGCCGTCCCGCGGTTGGATTTTGCCATTTAGCGAGAGGAGATCGCTCTTGTCATAGGTGTGCATCACACCGCAGTTCCAGTACGAAGCCGTAGCCAAATGGATCGCATCCGGCGTCTTTCGGAGTTCCCGATGTTGCGCGCGAAGCTCGGCGGCCTTGTCCGCGATGACGAAGTCAACGTTTGCCAGAATCACATGCTCTTGCTGGAACATTCTGGTGATCTCAGAGTTCTCGCGGCTGGATAGGCTCGTCGGGTCTTGGTCATCGCACTTCTTCTTGATGACTTCGACCCTACTGATGGTGGACGTCAGTATCTTGCACTTGTCGCTCTCAGCGTGCCTCCATATCGACAACAGCGCTGGATACTTCTCACGCTCTTCGTTCAGCATGCCAATCCAAGCGCAGGCGTCCCAGTAATAGATCTTGTGGGTTGTCAATCTAGTCGCCCCACAGCTCGTCGAGATACTCTACGGGCGACTTACCACCAGTGAAGTCCGGATCGGCGATCCGATCAAGATCGACTTCCTCAACGTCGACTTCATGCATGTCAGCAACAAGGAGCTGGGAAACATCCCCGCTAGCCTTCCTCTTGACCTCTCCTGTCACGATGAAGCGCCGCCCTGCCCAGACCTCGTTCCAAGAATGCTCCTCACCGAGTTTTTTCCTTAGGTTGGGCGGAATCACGCACGTGACTTCCTTTTCCGATACGCGATGCCGGATCCTAACGGCCGGATTACCGTTATGGGTGATCGCTCCGACGACATTCCCTTCGATTGATCCGAGCTCGGTCCCTTGAAATGCGATTCCGCCCACGCTCTCGATGGCCCTCATTCCTTCCAGCACCTCCTTCGCCACTGGTGCATCGACACTGACAGGATCCTTGTGGCCGGGCCAGTAAAAGTCAGTTCTGAACACTCCGTTTGCGTTCCGCTCGAGAAGTCTCTTGACCACCTCTTGACCAGAATCGGTCACCCGGCTTGGAATGCGTTTGGTCTCAATGAGTTCCCGGAGAATTCCGTCGGTTTTTTCGGTCGCCTTGCGTACGGCGGACGTGAAGTCCAGACGACATTGGTTCCGGCAGATCGGCTCCACGGACGCGACCAGAGGGCTGTTCATGGCCATTTCGACCAGATTCCAGTCAAGGTCCCTGCGGACATCCTCATCGATCGAATCGGAAACGAGGGCGAGTGAGTCCAGAAGCTGATTGAGAGCGTCCTGCGCTGACAAGTAGCCTCCTTGCTCGTCATTTCCTTGGACAACGATCTTGATCGCCTCGGTCATGGTCAGCTTCCTAAAGGCTCTTCCAACGGATTGGAGAGGCAATCCCATACTACACGTCGTCTCGCACGGGGTTTGCGTGTATCCGTTGCTTGCGGGCCGCGTAGATCCAACACCAAGCCCCCACTCGGAGAGCCCGAAGCCAAGACTGGGTTCACGGTGGACAGGCTTCAGGTTCCTTCGGCGGCGATTGGCTACGCTGGGATAGCATGACCGCCCCCGATCCGCTCATCTTGGTCACCAACGATGACGGGATCGACGCGCCAGGGATCCGCGCATTGGAAAGCGCCCTGGCACCGCTCGGACGGATCCGCACAGTCGCCCCGCTGATGGAGCAGAGCGCTGCCAGTCGGCGCATCACGCTGCGCCGCCCCCTGCGCTACGAGCGCAAGGGCGAGGGCCGCTTCGGCGTGGACGGCACACCGGCCGACAGCGTGATGATGGCGCTCACGCTGCTGGTCGAGGAGACGCCGGCCTTGGTCGTCGCCGGCATCAACGCCGGCCCCAACCTCGGCGAGAACATCTACTATTCCGGCACAGTCGCCGCGGCCGCCGAGGGCTCGAAATACGGCATCCCCGCCATGGCCGTCTCGGTAAACCAGCGGTCCTCCATAGACTTCGGTCCGTCGGCCCGCATTGCCGCGGCCCTGTCCAAGAGAGTGCTCGCGGAGGGGCTGCCGAAGGGCATCGCTCTGAACGTGAACGTGCCCGCCGGCGAGGCTTCCGGAGTGGCCGTGACCCACCAGTGCCGCAAGATCTCGCGCAATTTGATGATCGAGGCCCGCGATCCGCACGACCGGAAGTACTACTGGATGCACGAAGAGGTGCCCGTCGAAGCCGCCTCGGATGGCAGCGACTACGCTGCGGTGCATCAGGGCCTGCTATCTATCACCCCGCTACACTTCGACCACACGGCATACGGGTACGTCGAGGCGCTGCGGCGCGACTTCTGCGAGTTCGATCCGCGGCCTCTCTGAGGCAGCCGCTGCCGGCGTCGAATCAGGCCAGCAATGGCTTGACGGCGTTGCCGTGGACGTCGGTGAGCCGGAATCTCCGCCCTTGGAACTTGAACGTCAGCTTGGTGTGGTCGACCCCTAGCAGGTGCAGCATCGTGGCGTGCAGGTCATGCACGGAGACGGGGTTCTCGGTGATGTTGTAGCTGAACTCGTCGGTAGCGCCGTAGGTCTTTCCGGGCTGGACGCCGCCGCCGGCCATCCAGATCGAGAAGCAGCGCGGATGGTGGTCGCGGCCGTACTCCGACTCGGTCAGCGTGCCTTGGCAGTACACGGTCCGCCCGAACTCGCCGCCCCAGACCACGAGCGTGTCGTCGAGCAGGCCGCGCTGCTTGAGATCCACCACTAGGGCCGCCGAGGCTTGGTCGGTGGTCTTGGTCTGGCGCTGGATGCCCTGCTTGAGCGAAGCGTGCTGGTCCCAGCCCCGGTGGTAGAGTTGGATGAATCGCACGCCGCGCTCGGCCAAGCGGCGCGCCAGCAGGCAGTTGTAGGCATACGTGCCGGGGCGGCGGGCGTCTTCTCCGTAGAGCTCGAACACGCGCTCGGGCTCGCCGGACAGGTCGGTCAGCTCCGGGACCGAGCGCTGCATCTTGAACGCCATTTCGTATTGCGCGATGCGCGTGACGATCTCGGGGTCTCCGTACTCCTCGAACTGCTTGCGGTTGAGCTTGGCCAGCGCGTCGAGGAACGTGCGCCGCTGGTCGCGCGAGATGCCCGCCGGATCGGACAGGTACAAGACCGGATCGCCCACCGAGCGGAACTTGACCCCTTGGTAGCGCGTCGGCAGGAAGCCCGAGCCCCACAGCCGGTCGTAGAGCGGCTGGCCGCCCGTGCCCTGCGTGATCATCACGACGAAGGCGGGCAGGTCGCTGGACTCGCTGCCGAGCCCGTAGCTCAGCCAGGCGCCCATGCTGGGACGGCCCGCGATCTGCGCCCCGGTCTGCAGGAACGTGACGGCGGGATCGTGGTTGATGGCATCGGTATGCATCGAGCGCACGATGCTGATGTCGTCGGCGATCTTGGCCGTGTGCGGCAGCAAGTCGCCGATCCAGGCGCCCGATTCTCCGTGTTGCTGGAAGCCGAACGCGGATTCGACCAGCGGAAAGCTGCTCTGGCCGGAGGTCATCGTGGTCAGCCGCTGGCCCTTCCGGATCGACTCCGGCAGGTCCTGCCCGCGCAGCTTGGCCAAGCCCGGCTTGGGGTCGAACGTTTCGAGCTGCGAGGGGCCGCCGGACTGGAACAGCCAGATCACGCGTTTGGCCTTGGGCGCGTAGTGCGGCAGGCCGTCCAAGCCGCCGATGGCGGGCTTGGCCGCATCGGATGCGTTCAGGTCGCGGCCCAGCAGGTGGGCCAGGGCGATGGCTCCGACTCCGCTCGCCGCCTTGCCGAAGAAGTGTCTCCGGGTGTCGGTCTCCGGGGCGTGAGTTTCCGGCGTCATTGCTTCGTCACCGCTTCGTCCAGGTTCAGCACGAGGCTGGCTACCCCGGCGTAGGCGGCCAGCTCCCTCGGGTCGGAGCGCGGATCCCACGGCGAGTCGCCCACCGCGAGGTACGCTTCGGCCGCGTCAAGATCCGAGTGGAACCGGTCCGCATAGGCGCGGTACAGGTCTTCAAGGATATCCCGCTCGTCCTCTCCCGGCAACCGGCCGAGCACCTTCAGGTACATCTGGTCGATGCGCGCCGCCGGGCTGCGCGCCTCGCCCCGCAGTGCCGTATCCGCGAGGTGTCGCGCCGCTTCCACGAAGGTGGTGTCGTTCATGAGGTTGAGCGCTTGCAGCGGCGTGTTGGTGCGCTTAACGTGGACCGTGCAGACCTCTCGGTCGGACGCGTCGAAGTTCATCATCGACGGCGGTGCCACCGTGCGCTTCCAATAGGTGTACAGGCTGCGCCGGTAGAGCTCGGAGCCTTCGCCGGGTTGGTAGGCGTTGCCGGAGACTTCCTTCCACAGTCCAGGCGGCTGGTAGGGGCGCACCGACGGCCCGCCGATGTCTTGCTGCAGCAGCCCCGCGGCCGCGAGTGCTTGGTCGCGGATCGTCGCCGCTGCCAAGCGGAACCGGGGTCCGCGAGCGAGCAGTCGATTCTCGGGGTCGCGCTCGATCAGTTCCGCGTCTACGTGCGAGGACTGCCGGTAGGTCGCGCTGAGCATGATTGTCTTCAGCAGCCGCTTGACGTCCCAGCCCGACTCCATGAATTCGACTGCCAGCCAATCGAGCAGCGCTTGATTCGACGGCACCTCGCCTTGGGAGCCGAAGTCGTCGACGGTCTTGACCAAGCCGACCCCGAACAGCATCTGCCAGAAGCGGTTGACGATCACGCGCGCCGTCAGCGGGTTGGATCGGCTGACGATCCAGCGCGCCAGCTCGAGGCGGTTCGCGATGCTGGGGGCGGTCGCACCGAGCAGGGCTTCTGGGATCGAGGCCTCGACCGGATCTCCGTGCAGGTCGTAGCGACCGCGCTCGAGCACGTAAGCTTGGCGCGACGGCCCCTCCTTCATCACCATCACGGTGGGAACGGTGTCGAGGAAGGCGTCGTAGCGCCGTTGCGCCTCGGCCGCGGCCAGGCTTGCCTTGCGGATGCTTGTCGATGCGGCCAAATCGAGAAACGCGCTGCGCAGCTTGTCCCGCTGTGCCGGGGTGCGGTCGCCGGGCCGGATCGCTGCCAGGACGCCCAGCGGCGCGGTCGAAGCCAGTGCCCTGGCCTCCGCCGGAGCGAGGGCTCGGCCGTACACGCGCACCTCGTCGATCCGTCCGGAGAAGCGGTTGTCGGGGCCACCGCCGCCACCTACCTTGAGGCTCGCGTTGCTTTGCGAAGGCCAGTCGAGGTTGTTGAACAGGACCTCGAACTCCTGCTCGCGGCCGTCGATGTACATGCTGACGCCCTTGGCCTTGCGCTTGCCATCGTAGGTCAGCAGCACGTGCTGCCAGCGACCGGGCTCGATGGGACGCTGGCTCGCCAAGCGCATGCTCAGGTCGCTCCAGCGCTGCGACATGTGCCACCAGAGCTTGCCGCCGCGCACGAAGAGACCCCAGCCGTTGCCGATCGGGTTCTCCCCCATGGAGGCGACGATTGAACCGTCGTCGTCGGTCTCGGGCCGGATCCAAGCCGAGACCGTGAGGGGATCCATGTAGTTGAAGATGCCGACTTTGCCCAAGTCCGCATAGCGCTCGCCGTCGAACACCGCCGCCGAGCCCGACTGTCCGTCGGCGAAGTCAGTCTCCACCCGCTCCGGGGCAGTGCTTCCGTCAATCGAGCCCCCCTCGAAGCTGGCAGTGCCGAATCGGCCGTCGAAAGGCGCGTGCACCCGCAGGCCCCGGGTGGGGGACCAGTTCAGATCCGGGGTGTTGGCCAGGCGAGCCTCCCATGCCGCTTGCTCGCGGGCGATCCGCGGTTCTAGCGGATCCCAGCGCTCCCGCGCGTCGGCCAGCTCGGCCGCCAAGGTGGCCAGCCGCGCTTCTTGTTCCGGCGTCGGGGCGTGCAGCAGGGGATCTTCGTTGCCGAAGTTCCAGACCATGCCCTTTTCTTGGACGTTGTTGAAGTAGGCGAAGAACTGGTAGTACTCCCGCTGCGACAGCGGGTCGAACTTGTGGTCGTGGCAGCGTGCGCAAGCCAGCGTCAGGCCCAGCCAGACCGTGGCCGTGGTCTCGGCCCGGTCGGCCACGTACTCCACGCGGAACTCCTCGTTGACAGAGCCGCCCTCCGCGGTCGTGCGGTGGTTGCGGTTGAACCCGGTTGCGACGATCTGCGTCCGGGAGGCGTCCGGAAGCATGTCGCCGGCCAGTTGCTCGAGCGTGAACTGGTCGAAAGGCACGTTGCGATTGAAGGCATCGATCACCCAGTCGCGCCAGCGCCACATCGAGCGCGTGCCATCGGTCTGGTAGCCGTTCGTATCGGCATAGCGCGCGGCGTCCAGCCACATGCCCGCCAGGTGCTCGCCGTAGCTGGCCGATGCGAGCAGGCGGTCCAGCAGCCTCTCGTAAGCGTCGGTCGCCGGATCTTCCGCGAACTCCTGCACCATGTCCGGAGCCGGCGGCAGGCCTGTCAGATCCAGTGCCGCCCGGCGAGCGAGCGTGCGCCGGTCCGCCGGCGCGGCCGGGGCGAGTCCTTCTTGGGCCAGCCTGTCGGCGACCAGCGCGTCGATGGGGTGCAGCCCGACCTTGGCGGGCTGCGGCAGCTCCGGCCGCGCGGGCGGGCTGAACGCCCAGTGGCTTTCCCACTGGGCTCCTTGCTCGATCCAGCGCCGCAGGGTCTCGATCTCGCCATCGCTGAGCGGATCGTGGCCCATGTACGCGGGCGGCATCCGCCGGGCTAGATCCGAACTGGTGACTCGTTGGAGCAGGCCGCTTTCGGCGGGCTCGCCCGGCACGATTGGCATGGCGCCGCTGGCAGCCGCGCCGAACGCGCCGGACTCGCGGTCCAAGCGCAGGCCCGCTTGGCGCTGGCCCTGGTCCGGGCCGTGGCAGCTGTAGCAGCGATCCGACAGGATCGGACGCACGTCGTCGTTGTAGTCAACGCGTTCGGAGGGCAGTGTCGCGGCGCTGCTAGCGGCCGCGACCAAGCCAGCGAGCAACAGGTAAGTTACGGCCCGGCCCACACAGCGATTGTACCAGCGGAAGGCCGAAACTGACTCTTCTGGCGACCTCGGCAGTGCCTCTATCCGGGCGACGATCAAGCAAGAACGAGAGTCTCGGCGACAGCCAAGCGGTCTGGGGGAGTGCTTGCGCGATGGACCCGTAGGTTCTTAATGACAAGTCTTACAATACCCTTACAATAGATGCGTGGTTTGCAAGCTGGGCCCCTAGGCGCGGCATTTTGGCTTCGGGCGCTGAATGACAAGCGCGACGAGGGATAGCGCGAGCGGACGGCGGCAGTTAGAACACGGGAGAAACGAAGTGCGCAGTTCGAATAGAGAGTCCAATTTGCGATGGGGCGTCGAGAAGCGGCTGGAGTTCATTGAGTTTCGGCTCTATTTCGAGGGCAGGATGAACCGAGGCGACCTGATGAAGATCTTCGGGGTCTCGGTCAACCAAGCCTCAACCGATCTGAACCGGTACCTGAAACTGGCACCGGACAACATGGTCTACGACAAGAGCGCCAGGAGCTACCTGCGCAGCGACAGCTTCAAGCCGCTGTTCCTCAAACTTGACGCTGCCACCTACTTGAATCAGCTGCGCGCGCTTTCCGACGGCATCGTGACCAAGCAAGAGTCGTGGGCCATGGAATACCCCGTTTTCGACGCGGCACCGGCCCCGACGCGCGTCGTCGATCCGGCCATCCTGCAGACCGTCTTGGAGGTCTTGCGCGACGAGGTGGCACTCGAGATCAGGTACCAGTCCCTGAGCGCGCCGATGCCGGAGTGGCGTTGGATCGCGCCGCATGCGATCGGTTTCGATGGCTTCCGCTGGCACATCCGCGCATTCTGCGACAGGGATCGCCTGTACAAGGATTTCCTGCTGGCGCGGGTTATCGACACGCGGGCCACGCGGCGGCCCGGCAACGATCCGGACACGGACCGCGACTGGCACGAGCACGTCGCCTTGGATATCGGCCCCCACCCGGGGCTGTCCGAGTCCCAGCAAGAGGTGATCGCGCTCGACTACGGCATGCAGGACGGAAGGGTCACGCTGCGCGTGCGCCGCGCCTTCCTGTACTACACGATGAAGCGCTTGGGCCTGGACCGGGACCCGGTGACGCGCGAGCCGGCGAACCAGCACATCGTGCTGCTCAACCGGGACGCGATCGAGGCCGACCGACTGTCCTTTGACAGCCGTGAGCGCGCCTGAGTGCCGCCGAAGCCGAAATCCCGCCCGCTTGCCACGAAAATGATGCCGTTCGAGGCCAAATATGTCTTGCGGTCGCGTCAAGCCGCCGCAGGGCGTATAATCAACGTGCCTGATAGTGCGCCGTCGGCTCAGCCGCGGTGCACGAGTCATCATGTCTACCAACCCGTCGCCGCTGCCGCAAGCGCCTGAAATCGAGCCACGCCCACAGCCGGTCGCACCTCCCAGCCCCCCAGGGCAGCCCCGCAAGCCCAGCGTCGGGCTCATTGCGGGCTTGTGCTTGGTCGCATCGTTGGTGACCGCCCTGGCGATGTGGGCCCTTGCCAATCGCGGCATGGACTCCTTGTCGGGTTCGGGTGCCGGCTCCCAGGCGCGCCTGGCCGTGGCCACCGGCGGGGAACTGCTGAAGTCCTTGCGCGTCGGCGGAACGGTCGAAACGCTGAACTTCAGCGCGATTCGCGCGCCCCAGATGCGCGGCCCTCGCGATTCTGGCAGGGCCGATCTCACGTTGATGAGTCTGGCGCCGGCCGGCAGCATCGTAAAGGCGGGGGCCGTGGTCGCGGAGTTTGAGCTGCGGTGGCTTGTGGACCACATCGAGGATCGCGAATCAGTCGTGAACAGGGCGCAATCGACCCTCAAGAAACAGGTCGCCGATGTACTGATCCTCAAGGAAACCGAGCGCCAGGCGCGGGTGACCGCCAAGGCCGAGTTCGAGAAAGCGCTCTTGGATCTGAGAACCGCGGAGGTGCGTTCAGAGATCGAGGCCGAGGTGCTGAAGAACGTTTCCGAGGAGGCCCGCGCTACTTGGGGCCAGCTCGAAGATGAGGGCAGGATCAAAGAGACTGTCCACGCCGCAACCATTCGCGGCGAGGAGCTGATAGTGCGAGAAGAGGAGCTCCACGTGGAACGCCACGTGCGCGACTTGGAGCGGCTCCAGGTCAAGGCTCCGATCCCGGGCATGATCGTGCGCGAGTCGCTGTTCAACAAGAGCGGCCAGTTCTCCCAAGCCAAGGAAGGCGACCAGATCTATCCCGGGGCGCTCTTCATGCGCATCGTCGACGTGTCGCAGATGGTTGTCAGCGCGTCGGTTAATCAGGTGGATGCGCAGTCCATCCGCATCGGCGACGAGGCGGTGGTCGAGCTTGACGCGTATCCGGGCGAACAGTTCCGGGGACGGGTCGTGAATATGGGCGCGATGGCGAGTTCCGCATCGAGCGGCTCGAGGTTTAGCCGGGGCAAGGGAGGCGCATTCATCAAGCACATCCCCATGCGCATCCTGATCGAAGATCATGATGAGCGCATCCTGCCGGACTTGTCGGCCAGCGTCGACGTGCGGGCGTCCAATCGCCCGAAGGGAGTGCTGGTGCCGCGCGAGGCGCTCAGGAGCGAGGACGGGCAAGCGTCGAACTTCGTTTACGTCCACAGCGCCGGCCAGTTCCTCCTCCGCGAAGTTCGTGTGCAGGATGTCAGCGACACCGAGGCCTTGATCGAAACGGGCCTGCAGGCCGGCGAGGAGATTCTGCTCGGCGGCTTGCCTGCCAGCACGGAAGGCCACTACTAAAAGGGGGGCGCCTCGCCGGTAGCAGCGAACCACCGCAGGGCGTATAATCAACACGGCCCAAAGTGCACCGTCGGCTGGGCCGCGACCGACGAGCGAGCATGTCTACTAGCAACCCTTCTCCACTGCCACAAGCTCCTGAGATCGAGCGGCGTCCTCAGCCGGTCGCGCCTCCCAGTCCTCCCGGGCAGCCCCGCAAGCCCAGCGTCGGGCTCATCGCGGGCCTGTGCTTGGTCGCTTCGCTGGTGACTGCGTTGGCGATGTGGGCCCTTGCCAATCGCGGTGTGGACACTTCTTCAGGTTCAGGCGCGAGTTCCCAAGCCCGGCTGGCCGTGGCCACCGGCGGGGAACTGCTGAAGTCCTTGCGCGTCGGCGGGACAATCGAAACACTGAACTTCGCTGCGATTCGCGTGCCCCAGATGCGCGGCCCGCGCGATGCCGGCAGAGCCGACCTGACCATCATGTCCCTTGCGCCTGCTGGCAGCATCGTCAAGGCAGGGGCTGTCGTGGCGGAATTCGAGCTGAGGTGGCTCGAAGATCATATCGCGGATGTCGAGTCAGACGTGGCCCTGGAGCAGTCGAACTTCAAGAAACACATCGCCGACGTTCAGATTCTCAAAGAGACCGAACGCCAGGCGCGGGTGACCGCCAAGGCCGAATACCAGAAGGCGCTATTGGATCTGAAGACTGCGGAGGTACGCTCTCAGATCGAGGCCGAGGTGCTGAAAAACGTTTCGGAGGAGGCTCGCGCCACTTGGGACCAGCTCGAAGAAGAGGCCAGGATCAAGGAAGTTGTCCACGACGCAAGCATTCGCGGTCAGGAACTGGTTGTGCGCGAAGAAGAGTTGCACGTGGGCCGTCACGTGCGCGACCTTAATCGGCTTCAAGTCAAGGCTCCGATCCCGGGCATGATTGTCCACGAGACGCTGTTCGGCCGGGGCGGCCAGTTCTCCCAAGCCAACGAGGGCGACCAGATCTATCCCGGGGCGCTCTTCATGCGCATCGTAGACGTGTCGCAGATGGTCGTCGGTGCGTCGGTCAATCAGGTGGATGCGCAGTTCATCCGCATCGGCGACGAGGCGGTGGTCGAACTCGACGCGTATCCGGGCGAGCGGTTCCGGGGACGGGTCGTGAACTTGGGTGCGATGGCGAGCTCCTCATCGGGCGGCTCGAGGTTTAGCCGGGGCCAGACCGGCGCGTTCATCAAGCACATCCCCATGCGCATCCTGATAGAGGATCATGATGAGCGCATCCTGCCGGACTTGTCAGCCAGCGTCGACATCCGGGCGTCGAATTCCCCGAAGGGAGTGCTTGTGCCGCGCGAGGCACTCCGGAGCGCGGACGGCCAAGGATCGAGCATCGTCTACGTCCACAGCGACGGCCAGTTTCTCCGCCGCGAGGTCCGCGTGCAGGATGTCAGCGACACCGAGGCCTTAATCGGAGCGGGACTGCAGGCCGGCGAGGAGATTCTGCTCAGCGGTTTGCCTGTCGTCACCGAAGGCTACCAGTAGGGGGTACGCTCTGCGGCTGCTGGGCGGCTGGCCGCAACTAGGCGTGCTAAGCTAACCGAACGAGCCGATGGCCGGTCGTCTAACGGTAGGACACGTGCCTTTGGAGCCCGTTGTGGAGGTTCGAATCCTCCCCGGCCAGCCACTCTGTAAGGCTGTCTCGCCGCACCGATGCTGAGAGTCGGCTTGACGGGCGGCCTCGCTAGCGGCAAGAGCTTCGCCGCTAGCGAGTTCGAGCGTCTCGGCTGCGTCGTCTTGCAGGCGGACCGGCTCGGGCATGCGATCTTGGCGGAAGACGCGGCCGTGCTCGGGGAGGTGACCGCCGCCTTCGGCGGGCAAGTGCTGCAGGCGGACGGCGCAATCGACCGCAAGGCGTTGGCCAGGGTCGTGTTCGCGAGCAAGGACGACCTGCAGCGCCTCAACGCGATCGTGCACCCGCGTGTCTTCGAGCGCGTGGAGGACTTTTTCCGGCAGACCGCGCAGCGCGACCCGGACGCGGTCGCTCTGGTGGAGGCGGCGATCATGGTCGAGACCGGCAGCTACCGCCGCTATGATCGCTTGGTCCTGGCGGCCTGCCCGCGAGAGGCTCAGATCGATCGTTTCGTGCGGCGCGAAGGCTCCACTCGCGCCGAGGCCGAAGCGAGGCTCGGCCGGCAGATGCCGCTTGACGAGAAGCGCAAGTACGCTGACTACGTGATCGACACGGGCAGCAGCGAAGCCCGCACGTTGGAGCAAGTCCGCGAGGTCTACCGCCAGCTGCGCAGCGAGGCCGAGAAGAAGGGGGCGCATGCAGATGTCCAGACCAGCTAGGGGCGCTGTGCGCGCAATCTTCTGCGGCGCCTTGGTGGTGTTCGCGCTCTTGCTCTGGGCCACCTGGCCGGTTCAGCTCAGCAGGGTGGCCCCGGTCGTGTTCGAAGAGCCGTTTTGGACCGAGGCGGATTCGACGCTCAACGCCGACGAGCTGTCGAACATCGAGATCTACAACCGGGCGAGTCCGGCGACGGTGCATATCACCAGCACGGTGCTGCAGCGCAATTGGTTCTTGGAAGTCTATCCCAGCGAATCGACCGGATCCGGATTCTTGATCGATGCGGAGGGGCGCATCCTCACCAACTTCCACGTCATCCAGGGCAGCGCCGAGCTGGAGGTCAATCCGCTGACTGAGGACGACGACGGCAACCGTTACAAGGCCACCGTGCTGGCCACAGATCCGGCCAATGACCTGGCGTTGATCCAGATCCGGCCGGAAGCCCCGATGCCGTTTCTCGCGCTGGGCGATTCCGACGGGGTCAAGGTGGGCCAGAAGGTGCTGGCGATCGGCAACCCGTTCGGCTTGGAAGGCACGCTGACCACGGGCGTGATCAGTTCGACAGGACGCTCCATCCAAGATCGCAGCGGGGTGCTCAAGGATCTGTTTCAGACTGACGCGGCCATCAATCCCGGCAACAGCGGCGGGCCGCTGCTGGACTCCAGCGGCAACGTGATCGGGGTGAACACGGCCATCTACGGCCCCAGCGGCAACATCGGCATCGGCTTCGCCATGCCGATCAACCGCGCCAAGGCGCTGCTGCGTTTTGTCAAGGGCGGAGCGCAGCCGCCGCAGGACATGGGCGTGGAGGGCTTCTTCCTGACGCGGCGCTGGTCCCGGGCGCTGCGCCTTCCCACGACCGGGTATCTCGTCACGGACGTGGCCAGGGGTTCTGCGGCCGCCGAGGCGGGCCTGCGCGGGGCCAGCCGGGACATCATCGTCGGCAACTACCGCGTGCCATGGGGCGGGGACGTGATCATTGAGGTCGACGGCGCGGCGGTCACGGACAAGACCTCGATGCAGCAGGCGCTCTCGCTCAAGCTGGCCGGGGATCGAGTGGCCCTGCGCGTCTTGCGCGGGGACGCGGAGCTTGAACTTACGGTGACGCTGCGCGGCCGCAACATGGGCGTGCGCCTGTGAGGGTGTCGGCGCTGGACTCTCAAGCGCTCCGCGGGACTGCTACCCAGGCCTCGCCCTCGTGTCCGAAGTCGAATCGGTCCGGGTGAAGGATCTCGGCGAGGATCTCGACGGATTCGGCCAGCCGGGGTCCGGGGCGGTTGAAGAACTGGTTGCCGTCGGCGACGAAGACCTGCTCTCGGCGAACCGCGTTGAGAGACGACCAGCGGGGCTCGGCCTGCAGGATCGGCACGTCCGCCAGCGTGCGCTCGACGTCGAAGCCGCACGGGCTCAGCAGGATCACGTCGGGGTCGGCTCGCAGCACGTCCTCGAAACCGATCCAAGGCGAGTGCTCGCCCGCGCTGCCGAACAGGCACCTTCCTCCGGCGATTTTGATCAGTTCAGGCATCCAGTTGCCCGCGGCCATCAGCGGGTCAATCCACTCGATCGCTGCCACGGCGGGCTTCGACGGCAGATCGCGGGCGGCCTCGCCAACCGCATCGATGCGGCTCTTGGTGTCCGACACCAAGTGGGCTCCTGCGTCGCGATGTCCCAATGCGTCTCCCACTCGTCGGAAGTCCTCCCAAATATCGGCAAGCGAATTGGGTTGCAAGGATACGATCTCGGCGCTGCACCCGGCCTCGCGGGCAACTGCCCTTTCTACGTCGCGCAAGCTGACAGCGCAGACGTCGCACTGGCTTTGCGTGACGATGTGGGTTGGCCGGGTCGTGCGCAGCGCCCCTGGCTGCATGTCGTAGACGCCCAGCGCGTCGAGCGCCCGCGCCTCGCTGGACAGGGCCTTGACCTGCCTGTCGATCTCTTGGCTGGAGGCGTGCACGTCGAAGCGCGGCTGCGTGGCTTGGGGCAAGTCCCCCACGTCGGGAGGATAGTCGCACTCGTGCGACCGCCCCACCAGCCGGTCGCGCAACCCAAGCGCGCAGACGATCTCGGTCGCGCTCGCGATCAGGGACAGGATGCGTAGATCGTCTTGCGGTGCCAAGCGCTCATTGTACGCACCTATGACGGGTTAACATTCTAGTTATGACTCGCTCCGAATTTCTCCGCCTGCTCACGGCGAGCGCGGCGATCCCCGCCACCGCCCGGAGAGTCGTCGCCACTACCGGCGAGCCGCGCAAGCTCGTCCTGATCGCTGGCAGCCCCAGCCATCCGCCCGGCATGCACGAGTTCAGGGCTGGCACCCTGTTGCTCGAGAAGCGCCTGGCGCAGGTGCCAGGCCTTTCCGTGGAGCGGCACGACAACGACTGGGTGCCCGACGAATCGACCTTCGAGGACGCCGCTGCGATCGTGATCTATTCCGACGGCGGACGCAAGCATCCGCTGGTCGACAAGGGACGGCAGGCGCTCATGGCGCGGCAGATCGCTCGCGGCGCCGGGCTGGGCTGCATGCACTACGGCGTCGAGGTGCTCCGCGACAATGCGGGCAAGGAATTCACCGACTGGCTGGGAGGCTACTACGAGCACGAGTGGTCGTGCAACCCGATCTGGACGCCATCGTTCGAGCGCTTTCCGGACCACCCGGTCGCGAACGGAGTCAAGCCGTTCGGCGTCGAGGACGAGTGGTACTTCAACATGCGCTTCCGCGAGGGCTTTGACGCCTCGGGGCCGAAACAGATCGACGGATCCACGTTCACGCCGGTCTTGGTGGCCAAGCCCAGCGACGAGGTCCGCGACGGCCCGTACGTGCACCCGAAGGGGCCGTACCCGCACATTCAGGCGGCCAAGGGGCGTGACGAGGCCGTGCTGTGGACGATCGAGCGCCCGGACGGCGGTCGCGGGTTCGGTTTTACCGGCGGCCACTTCCACATCAACTGGCAGAACGACGAATACCGCAAGGTGGTCATGAACGCGATCTGCTGGCTGGCCGGGCTCAAGGTGCCGCGGCTGGGAGTCGGATCTTCCACCGTCACCGATGACGAGATAGCCCGGAACCTTGATCCGAAACCCCCGAAGAAGGGGTGACCATCCGAGTCGGTTTGGGGCGCGCTTCGGGCGGGTGCCGCCGAGGCGAGCTGCGCAGCCGCCGCGGAGAAGACCGGAGCGGAAATAGCGTTCGGCGATCTCGCCGAAGCCGCCGATCAATCGGTCAAAGACGCCGGCTCTTGGATCGGCCTTCCGGTTATCCAGGGCCTGCTGCCGATCGTATTGGACGCTCACGTCCAGGCGGACGCTGTAGGCTGGGTCCATGCAGCGATTGACGGCCCTCGTTTTGGTCTTGGCTCTATCCGAGTGGGTGCCAGCCCAAGGTCAGCCGGACGTCGAAGTCGTCTCGATGGACGATGACCAAGTCGACCGGGGCTACCTGCTCTGGCATCGCGCGGACGAGATCGGAACCGACGTCGACAACTACACCGTCTTGACGGACTTCAGGGGAGTCGAGATCCACCGCTGGGAAAGCGACCTCGACGGCGGCGGCCATACGGCCTACCTGCTCGACGGCGGCAGGCTCCTGCGCATGGGCATTCGCGACCGCAGCCTCGTGCAGGGCCAGCCGGTAGTCGCAGTCGATGCCGTCCAGATCCTCGGCCCCGACTCGAGGGTTCTATGGGAGATGAGCGCCTCGGAGCTGGGTCCGCTGACCTTCCACCACGACCTGACTCCACTGCCCAATGGCAACATCCTGCTACTGACGTACAAGCCGCTGCCTGCTGACGAAGCACGCGCGATTGGCTGGGACCCGGGCGAAAGCGAGACCGTCTGGTCCGACGGGGTGATCGAGATCAAGCCTGACCTCGACGACGGATCGCACGAAGTCTTGTGGGAGTGGAGTTTCAAGGATCACCTGATCCAAGAGCGCGCCCCTGACGCCCCGAATTACGGGGTCGTCAAAGATCATCCCGAGCGGATCGACCCGCACTATCCGACCAGCTATGCGCCGATGAACCTCGTCCGCCAACATCTCAATAGCGTCGACTACAACCCCGGGCTCGACCAGATTGTGGTCAGCTCTTTCATCTACAACGAGATCTGGATCATCGATCACAGCACTACGACCGCTGAGGCGGCGTCCTCTGCTGGGGGCCGCGGCGGGAAGGGTGGCGACCTGCTGTTTCGCTACGGAAATCCCGAGGCCTACGACTTGGGCAGCGAGAGCGACCGCGTATTCCTCAAGCAGCACGACGCCAACTGGATCGACTTGGATGCCCCCGGCGAGGGAAACCTGATCGTGCACAACAACAACACTGTCATCCGCCCCGGCATGCTCAGGAGAGGCGGCCCCGGCGCCAGCCGCAATGGCCTACAACGCCAGCAGGATCTCAAGGGCGTCAGCAACGTGCAGGAACTCAGGCTGCCCGTAAATCCCGATGGCACGTACGCCAGAGACGACGGTCGGCCGTTCACAGCCGAGCGCGTCTGGTACTGGGAGGACCCGAGCTACTTCGCCCCCTTCCAGGGCGGAGCGCGACGCTTGCCGAACGGCAACACCCTCATTAGCAACACAGTGCATCGCCAAGTGCTCGAAGTGAGGCGGGACAAGGAAATCGTCGCCGAATACAAGGGGTCCGCGCCCACCTACAAATCATTCAAATACCCTGAGGGCCATCTCGGGACGCTTCTGGCGAAGTAGGCTCGGCACGGGTCGGCTGGGCCGTAGATACGATCCGATCGTCAAAGCTCGTGCAAGCGGTATTGCCTCGGCCCCATCCCGCCCACGGATGAGCGACCAGTACTCGCGTCACTTCGGAATCGAGCACGACACTGCAGGGCCTTGCTTGTACCGGCCTTGGGCTCAAGCCACGCACCGGGCCTGAGCGAAACACTGCGGGCCCTCCTGCCTTGTTCCGCACATCCTGGGCATGCGGGGACTGCGCTCGACGACGCCATCTACCTCGTCAGTGGCATGCATCACGAGCTGCGCGATATTGACCTGCACCAGAGGGCACTGCAGGCCGCCGACAACCCGTTCGGCGCGAAGTTGTAACCCATGTCTCCGGTACGTTTTGTTACCTGCGTGTCCGGTCCGGACCGGCGAGCAGAAGGCCGGCGGATGATCTCTTCAATCGCTAAACCCAACTTACCCCGACCACTTTTTGCGCTATGGGCCTTTGCGTGCCTGAGGCCCGGCACCTAACCTCTTCGCATTCAATAGCTTAGCCTCCGAGCACTACTGGCTATCCCTCCCAATGCGCCCAGAATGACCCCTCAAGAACCGTTTTTCCTAGTCATACAATATGACTTGCACCAGTTGTCATTGATCCATTTATTTGCTATGATTGTTGCAGGTTAGAACCCGCTGGTTCCTAGTCATACAATGCACATCACATCCTCCTTCGCCCGCAAGTCCCCCTGCCACCTCTTGCGCGAATCCTTCTGGCGCAACGGCAAGGTCCACAAACGCACCCTCGCCAATCTCTCCGCTCTCCCCCAGCCCCTCATCGACCTGCTCAAGGCCGCCCTCGACCACAAACTCCCCCTCGGCAGCCCCCACGCGCCCGTCCAGGCCGGGCGCGCTCGCCAGCACGGCGCCGTGTACAGAGTCACATTATTCCGGCAGTAGGGTAGGGGATTTTCTCACATTGATCCGACGCCGAACAGGTTGGAAATCGGAATAATCCGGGAATCGGGGGCCAGCGTTGAGCGCGTTCCGGCAGTAGGCCGCTAGCGGCAGGGGTCCCCGTTCCGGGTGGCGTCGCGGTCGCGGAACGGGGTATGCAAATAGGTGGCCCGCGCGTAGCACCCGCCGGGCCGTGGCCGGTGCTGCCCTGCAAGTCCGATATCCCACAGGCCTGACCGACGAAGAATATGTTAGGCAACGGGCCTGGAATCTCGCAAGCGCGCCAGCGTGCCCGTGGTGCCGGCCGGGCTGTTGCGAGCTGGCACCGCACGGATGCTACGCGCGGCTGAGGCCGAAGGGGACGCAGATCCGGCGCTTCATCTGTCGGCGGAAGGGGCGCACGGTGAGTCTGTTGCCGGACTGTTTGGCCGCGCACGTGACGGGCACTTTGGAGGAGCTGGAGGCGGCGGTGGTGCAGGCGGGGAAGGCGGCTACGCAGGCGGCGGCGGGGGAGCGGGCGCGGCCGCCGGGGGAGTGCAGCCTGGTCAGCGCACAGCGCTGGCTGCAGCGGCGGGAGCAGTGGGTGGAGGCTCTGCTGGTGACGGTCCGGGGGCTGTATCCGGAGCGCTTCGCGGGGGTGGCTCCGACACTGGCGGGATTCGGGCAGCAGCTGGGCAGCGGGAGCGTGCTGCGGTCGCTGCGGGAGGTGGCCTCAGAGCACCTGCAGGAGTTGCTGATCCCGGTGGGTTTCCAGCGTGGCGGGGCCAGTGCGGAGGTGGGAATCGCACGGTCCGGGGCAAAAACACAATTCATGGGGCTGGACCCGCCAGCAGCGGCGGCTTGAGACTGGGGAAAACGGCAATCCAGCCCGTGAGCGAGGCCCCGGCATGATGCAAGAGACAGACCCAGACCCGCGCCGCGAGGTGGCGCTGTTCCGCTTCGAGCTGATCGGGCCGCTGCTGCACCTGCCGGAGGGCTCGCCGGAGCGCCGCCAGCGCTTGCGGCAGATCGTCGAGCGCGAGCACGAGATTCCTGGCAGCCGACGCCGCCGGGTGGCGCGCTCGACGCTGTGCGATTGGTTGCGGCGCTACCGCGAGAACGGTTTCGATGCGCTGTATCCGCGCTACCGCGTCGATCGCGAGCGCAGCCGCAGCCTGCCGCCGGAGGTGGTCGGCCTGCTGACCTCGATCAAGGAGCGCGAGCCGCGCCTGACGGTCAAGGCGGTGATCCGCCAGGCGCTCGATTCGGGACAGCTCCCGCAGGGGGTGCGGCTGGCGCACTCGACCGTCAACCGCCTGCTCAAGCAGGCCGGGCTGATGCAACCGCCGGCTGACGAGCCGGCGCCGCGCGACCGGCGCCGCTTCAGCTGGCCGCTGGCCAATGACCTGTGGCAAGTCGATGTCATGCACGGCCCGAAGATCGCGGCGGCCGAGCCGGGCCGCCGCAAGGCCCGCAGCTACCTGCTGGCGTTCCTGGATGACGCGACCCGGGTGGTGCCGCACGCGGCCTTCGGCGGCGCGGAAAGCGCGGAAGCCTTCCTGCCGGTCTTCCAGCAGGCGATCCGCAAGCGCGGCGCGCCGCTGCGCCTGTACGCCGATAACGGCGCCAATTTCCGCAGCAAGCACGTGGCGGTGATCTGCGCCCAATTGGGCATCAGCCTGATCCATGCGAGGCCTTACGCGCCGCAGGGAAAGGGCAAGATAGAACGTTTTTTTCGCCGTCTTCGAGCCGACTTCCTGCCCCTGCTCGGCCCCCGCGACCTGGCCAGCCTGGCGGCCCTGAACCGGCGCCTCGCCGCTTGGATCGAGGGCGACTACCACCACGCGCCGCACCACGGCCTCGACGGCGACACGCCCTTGGACCGCTGGGCCAGGCTGGGCCACAACGTGCGCTACCCCGGACCGGAGGTCGACCTGCGGCGCATCTTCTGTTTCCGCTTCGAGCGCCGCGTCAGCCGCGCCCGCACGGTCAGCGTCAACGCCCGCCTGTACGAGACCGATGCCGCCCTGGCCGGGCACAAGGTGGTCCTGCTGCTGGATCCCAGCGCCCCGCCCGAACAGCCCCTGGACGTGCTGCACAACAACCGAGCAGCCGGCCGGGCAACCCTGCTCGACCTGCACGCCAATGCCCGCCTGCGGCGGCATGCCGCGCCCGCTGCCAAGCCTCCGCCGACAGCCGGCCAGGCCCCGGCCCGCAGCGCGCGCGGCGCTGGCGGCGAGCCCCCGGACGACCCCCCGCCAGCGCCCCGGCTGGCCTTGCGCGACCTGCCCAGCGAGGAGACCCCCTGATGTACCGCCAGCATTTCGGCCTCACCCACCTGCCGTTCGAGCCGCCCGGCGACAGCGCCGGCCTGTTCCTCTCCGACGGCGCCCGCGAGACCGAGTCCCGCCTGCGCCACCTGCTCGAGCTGCGCGGCATCGGGCTGCTCACCGGCGAGCCCGGCTGCGGCAAGACCAGCGCCTGCCGCAGGGTCACCGACAGCCTCAATCCCGGCCTCTACCGGGTCGCCTATGTCGCGCTCACGAGCGGCACCGTGATCGACGTGCTGCAGGCCGTCGGCTGGGCCCTCGGGCTGGAAATGCCCCGCAACCGCGCCACCGCCTGCCACGCCATCCGCCAGGAGATCCTGCGCCTCGACGAGGCCGGCCAGCTCCCCCTGCTGATCCTCGACGAGGCCCAGAACCTGCGCCACGAGGTCCTCGACCAACTCCGCCTGCTGACCAATTTCGGGCTCGACTCCGAGCGCCGCCTGTGCCTGCTGCTGGTCGGCCAGAGCGAACTGCGCCGGCGCGTGGCGATGGCCCATCACGAGGCGCTCGCCCAGCGCCTCGTCGTGCGCTACCACCTCTCCGGGCTGCGCCGCGAAGAACTCGAGCCGTACCTCACGCACGCCCTGCGCCGGGCCGGCTGCGAACTGCCGCTGTTCGAGCCCCCCGCCTGCCAGGCGCTGTTCCAAGCCTCCCACGGATTGCCCCGCATGGTCAGCTCGCTGGCGCATTACGCGCTCGTCGCCGCCGCGCTCGACAAGGCGCGCACCGTCTCGGCCGAGCATGTCCAGCACGCCTGCGAGGAGACGCGCCCGTGAACGGCCCGGCGCCGGCTTGGCGGCAGTCCCTGCGCACCAGTGCCGAGCGCCTGCGCGACGCTGCCCTCGAGCCGCTCGCCGAGCGGCTCGGCTACGCCCGCGACCCCCGCCAGCGCCAACGCTGGCGGCGCGCCGGCTCGGTGCTCAGCATCCGCGGCGCCAAGTTCTTCGACCATGCCTGTGGCCGCGGCGGTGGCGGCGCCATCGACTTGGTCATGCACGTGCGCGGCTGCGGCTTCCGCGAGGCCCTCGCCTTCCTCGACGGCGGCCCGCAGCCGCGCCCGACCCCCGCCACGACCCCCGTTGAGCAGCCCTGCCTGCGCCTGCCCGACCCAGCCCCGGGGCAGTGGCCGGCCGTGCGCGACTACCTCGCTCGCGTGCGCTGTCTCGACCCGGCCCTGCTCGAGCACTGCCGCCGTAGCGGGAGCTTGTACGCCGACCGCCGCCGCAATGCCGTCTTTACCTGCCGCGACCACTCCCACAACACCGTCGGCGCTGAACTCGTCGGCACCTGCACGCTCCCCGACGCCTCCAGCTTCAAGGGCCTCGCCCCAGGCTCCCGCCGTGACCGCGGCAGCTTCTGGCTGGCTACCTCGCCAGCCCCGCCCTCCGCCATCCTGCTCACCGAGAGTGCGGTCGACGCCCTCTCCGCCCTCCTGCTGCCCGCCCCCGGCCTGCCTGCCGACTGCCTGCTCGTTTCCACCGCCGGCACGGCCCGCCGCCTGCCCCGCTGGCTCTCCATCGGCCCCCGCGCCGAACTCCTCTGCGGCTACGACGCCGATGCCGCCGGCGACCGCGCCGCCCAAGCCCTCTCCCGCAGCCATCCCCAACTGCGTCGCCTAAGACCCCCTGACGCTAAAGACTGGAACGATCTGCTGCGCCTTCGCACGTCGCGTTAATACCCCGCCGCGACCGCGCTCACACGATCCCCTGCCTCCTCCCAGCTATCCTTCTGCCCGCACACCCGTCCCGAATAATCCGGGAAAACGCCCCCTCCTGCGACCGGATTAGTCTGAAAATCTACCGCCGGAATACCCCGGCGCTGTACACCCAGATCAGCTACGGCCTGCTGTGCAATCCGGACGGCTGCCCGGTCGCGGTCGAGGCCTTTGCCGGCAACACCGCCGACCCCAGCACGCTCAGCAGCCAGGTCAACAAGTTGCGGCAACGCTTCGGCTTGCAACGGCTGGCCTTGGTCGGCGACCGCGGCATGCTGGCCCAGACGCGCATCGAGGGCGAGCTGCAGCCGGCCAAGCTGGACTGGATCACGGCCCTGCGCCACGACAGCATTCGCAAGCTGGCTGCCGCGGGGCACTTCCAGCCCTCGCTGTTTGACACGCACGGCTTGGCCAGCATCACCGCGCCGGACTTCCCCGACGAGCGCCTGCTGGTGTGCTACAACCCGCTGGTGGCCGCCGAGCGGCGCCGCAAGCGCGCCGACTTGCTGGCCAGCACCGAGGCCGACCTGGCCGTGATGGCCAGCGCCTACGCGGCCGGCAAGATCGACCGCGACGAGTTCAACCGGCGCTTGGGCACGCTGCGCAGGCGCAAGATGGGCAAGCACTTGCAGTGGTGCTTCGACGAGCACACGGAGGCCTTCAGCTCGACGCGCGACGAGGAGTCGATCGCGGCCGAGGCGCGCCTGGACGGCTTCTACGTGGTGCGCACCAGCCTGGCGGAGCAGGATCTGGACGATGCCGGGGTGGTGCGCGCCTACAAGAGCCTGGCGCGGGTGGAGCGGGCTTTCCGCTCGCTCAAGACGAGCGGGCTGCGGGTGCGCCCGATCTTCCACTGGAAGGAGACGCGGGTGCGGGCGCACCTGCTGGTGTGCATGCTGGCGTACTACTTGGAATGGCACCTGCGGCGCCAGCTGGCGCCGCTGTTGTTCAGCGAGGAAGGCGCGCCCCAGCATGCGGGCGGGCCGGTCGGGCCAGTGCAGCGCAGTGAGGCTGCGAAGCGCAAGGATCGCACGCGCCGGACGGCCGATGGGAGCCTGCCGGTGCAGAGCCTGGCAGACCTGTTGGCGGGGCTGGGCACGCTCAGCGCAGTGGAGTTGAAATACGCACAGGTGCCCGGCTATGCGGTGCCCACGCTGAGCGAGCTGGAGCCGTTACACGAGCGCGTGTTCGAGCTCCTGGGCTTCCAGCCCCACCCGGCACCGGCGCTGAGCGAGCCGCCAGACAACCCAGGCAATGCGCCGCCCAAGACGCCAACCTAGTCACCAACGGCCTGTTCGCAATGCGGCTGTTCCGCCCAATGGCGTACGCAGCAGGGACTCGACGAAATCACCTAAGTGACTGATCCATCGCGAGGTACATCAGCCCAAGGTTGGAGCGTACGATGGCGTACAGCCATAAACTAGTTGGGGTAAGTTGGGGCTAAACAGCTATTCATAGACCGCTTGCGGTTTGTTCTCTGAGGGCAGGTGTTCGGCCAGTTCGTCGATCACCGCGCGGTGTTGGGCAGTTACGGATTGATGGGCGAGGTTGTTCCATTCGTTGGGATCGGAAAGGTGATCGTAGAGTTCTTCGGTTCCATCGTGGTAGCGGATGTAGCGGTAGCGGCTGGATCTCAGCGAGTGGTTGTTGTGGCCGTAGGTGGTGAGTGCTGGGCGTGTCCAGGGGAGAGCCGGGTCACTTAAGAGCGGAGAGATGGATTGCCCGTCGAGGCCGCGGAGCGGCGGCAAGCCAGCCAGTTCGAGCAGAGTGGGGTAGAGATCGATCAGGCTGACGATGCGATCGCATTGGACGCCGCGCTGTGTGGCGATTGGCGAGTCTTCGGGGAGGGCGATGACGAGCGTGGTGCGTGTACTGGCTTCCCAGAGCGCGTGTTTTCGCCAGTGTTCTTTTTGGCCGAGGTGCCAGCCGTGATCGCCCCAGAGGACGACGATGGTGTTGCGGGCGTGGGGAGAGCGATCGAGCGCGTCGAGCACGCGACCGATCTGTGCGTCGGCAAAACTGATGGTGGCGAGGTAGCCTTGCACGGCAGGCTTCCACTGGTTGTGCCTGAGGATGGCGGCGTGGTCGCCGCCGGGGTGGGCGAAGTTTCTGGCGCCGGACGGATCGTAGACTTCAGCGGCGAGTTTGCGACCGAAGGGTGGGATGTCGGCTAGATCGTCATCGGTCACAGACGGAAGAGAGATGGAATCGAGGGGGTGGAGGTCGAAATACTTTTCCGGGACGACCCAGGGCATGTGGGGTTTGGTGAGACCGTAGGCGATGAAAAAGGGTTTGTCGTGCGCCTTGCCGAGTTCGGCAATGACCTGGTCGGCGATTTGCGTGTCGAACATGTCTGTGTCCTCGAGCGGTGTGGGGCCCCAGTTGACCCACATATCGTCGGGGGCGTTCTCGGGGCGTGGCGTCGCGGGTCGTTTCGCGGAGCTTGCGGAGAAGTATTGATCCCAGGACGCCTCATCGTAGGCGGCTCTGCTGTGATAGATCTTGCCGCCGCCCTTGGCGACGTAGCCGTGGTCGCGAAAGTACTGGGAAAGGGTGACGGCATCGGGCAGATGGGTGCGGAGTTTCTCCATGTTGCCGTAGACGCCGGAGCGTGCGGGGGTGATGCCGGTCATCAAGCTGACGCGCGAGGGATTGCAGAGGGGTGCGGAACTGTAGGCGCGTGTGAACGAGGTGCCTCGGGCGGCAAGGCGGTCGATGTTTGGGGTGAGCGAATTGGGATGGCCGCCGAGGTGGCCGACCCAATGGTTGAGATCGTCTACGGCGATGAACAGGACGTTTGGCTTGGTTTGCGCGGCGGGAATGCAGGAGGTGGCGAATGCGAGGCAGAAGCCCGCAAGCCCGAGCAGCTGGCGGGGCGTGGCATGCGATTGGATGTTTCGGCGGGTTGCCATGGGGTACTGCTCTCGACGTCCATTGTCATGGACGAGAGCGAGAGAGGTCTCGCTGCACGACGGCTCGATTCTGCCGCTCGGGTCTGTCTTGCCGGATAGAAGTCGCACACAAGGGTACCGTGGAGCGACCGTGCGGGAGGCCGTCGAGGGCACCGCCAGAGGTCCTGATTGGAGCGATTCGGGCGATTTCGAGGGGTTGTTCAGTCGGTGGGAAAGAACAATGACTGATTTGAGCGATGGTCGGGGCGGAGGGATTCGAACCCCCGACTTCCTGCTCCCAAAGCAGGCGCGCTACCAGACTGCGCCACGCCCCGGCGCCTGGTTCCCATTGTAGGCCCGCTGTTCCGCTAGTTGAAGTCCAGCGTGACGCCCCGCGCTTCCAACAGCTCGCCGGTCGCCTGCAGCAGGGTCACCATCGCCCGGCGGTAGCCGATCGATTCCTGGAGCAGGTCGGCCTGGCTCTGCACCAGGTCATCCTGCGCGTCCAGCACGATGAAGGCCGTGCTCACGCCCAGGTCGTACTTGCGCTGCTCGGCATCCAAGCGCTTCTGAGAGAAATCCAGCGCCACGGCGGCCTGCTGGATGGCGGCCTTGCTCAGCTCGACGCCCGTGATGGCATTCAAGACCTCCAGCCGGACCTGTTGCTCCAGGGCGCGCAGTTCGTACATGTTCTGCTTCTTCTGCAGAACCGAGTTGGCCAGGTTCACCGCCGCGCGCCGGTTGCGCAGCGGCAGGTTCAGCTGCAACCCCACGCTATAGGTGGGGAACGAGAATCGGAACAGCTGGCCCATCGCCGCAGGAAAGCCGCTGGCTGAGATGAGCTGGGTCGAGCCGGCACCCAAGGCGGAGTTTTGGAAGAGGTTTCCGCCCAGCCCCGTCGCGCTGTATTGGGCCGTCAGGGCGAGGTCGGGGCGCTGGGCGTTGGTGTCGCGCTTGATGTTGTAGTCGTCGATCGCCAGGGTCGTCCTGCGCAGCCGGATCTCGGGGCGCATCAGCGTCGCCTTGCGGATGGACTCCTCCGGCTCGAACGTCGGCATGTAGATCGGCGGGTCGGCGGACTCGGTCAGCACCAGCGGCAGATTGCGGATCTCGGGGTCCAGGTCCGCTCCGATCTGCCGGCGCACGCGATCTTCCGCCTGCTGCAGCTGGTAGCGGGCGCGCGTGACGCTCACTTGGGCGTTGGCGTAGTTCTGCTCGGGCTGGTAGATGTCCAGCGGGGAGATCGCGCCCAGTTCCAGCTCGCGCTGCGAGCGCTCCAAGAACCTGCGCCGCAACTCCAGGTTGTTCTCCTGCACATTGAGGGACTCGCGGTTGGACACCACCTGCCAGTAGGTGTTCTCCGCTTGCGCGATCAGCGCGAGAATGCGCGTCCTGGCCGTCGACTGCGAGTTGTCATAGCGGGCCCGCGCGATCAGGATCGGGATGCGCTGGATGCCTCGCCCGCGGTCGCGCAGCAGGGGTTGCGAGATGCTGAACTGCAGCGTGTCTTGGATCGAAGGGTTGAACGTCCGGAACGAGCTGCTGCTGGCGCTCTTCAGGCCGGTGAAGCCGATCTGGTAGTTCGTGCCCGTGTCCAGCGTGTGGCGGTAGGTAAAACCGCCGTTCTGGCGCAGCGAGCTGATCACGTCGCCGCCCTGCAGCTGGTCCTGCGACGGGTTCGTCGAGCGGTTCGCGTTGAAGTTCAGCGCCAGCGTGGGGTCGAACGGGCTGAAGGCGGACTGGATCGAATTCTCCGACTGGAGCACCGTCAGGATCTGGATCTGCACGTCCGGGTGATTGGCCATCACCAGCTGCAAGTAGGAGTTCAGGTTCAGCTCGAGCTTGCCGTCAACGACGTAGTCCTCCAGCTGCCCGACAGATCCGACTTCGACGTCGTACGGGGCGGCCTGCCACTGCTCCCGGAAGTAAGCTCCGTCCGGAAACGTCGCGAACTGGGCCGCGGCGGGGCTGGCGGCCAGGGCGAACGCCAGGGCGGGGAGGGCTTTGCGAAGAGCACTACTCATAGCGGATGGCCTCAATGGGGTCGAGTTTGGCTGCCTGCATGGCGGGGTAGATGCCGAACAGCAGTCCGATGAATACCGAGACGCCGAACGAGACTACGATCGAGATGACCGTCACGACGGTCGCCCAGCCGGCGATGGCGGCGATGATCTTGGAGCCGCCGAAGCCGGCCGCGATGCCGATCAGGCCGCCGAGGATGGATATCATCACCGCCTCGATCAGGAACTGCCGCACGATGTCGCGCTGGCGCGCTCCGATCGCGCGCCGGATGCCGATCTCGCGCGTGCGCTCGAGCACGGTCGCGAGCATGATGTTCATGATGCCGATGCCGCCCACCAGCAGCGAGATGCCCGCGATGCAGATCATCACGATCTGGAACACCAGCTGCTGCTGCTCGCGCTGCGCGAGCAGGTCTGCCGGCACCAGCACGGAGAAGTCGCTGGCGCCGTTGTGGGTCGTGTTCAGGATGGCCCGCACGATCTGCGAGGTCTCGATGGGGTCCGCTTCGGCCTCGACTCGGATGTAGATGCCGTCGATCTCGTCCTTGAGGTAGCTGTTGTTGTCCTCGAAGCGGCGCATGACCGAGTTCAGCGGAGCGAGGATGACGTTGCTGCGGTCGTCGGCTTCCAGCCCCTCCACATCGGACTCGGCGGTCGCCTGCGGCGCCGTGACCCCGATGACGTGCATCCACACCTCGTTGACCTTGACGTACTTGCCCACCGCGTTGCCGTATCCGAGGACGCTGATCTTGGCCCGCTCTCCGAGCACGCACACCGGAGCGGAGCGGGAGTGCTCGTCATCGGTGAAAAAGCGGCCCTCGATCAGCGACATGCTGTAGATGTCGGTGTAGTTGGGCCGGACTCCGATCAGCGTCGGCAGGTCGCCGTCCATGGTGGGCAGCAGGCTGGTGGGCTGGAACGTCTTGCGCTCGGAGAGGCTGGCGATGTGCGGCGTGTTGGCCGCGATCGCCCGCGCGTCCCGGAACGTCAGCCCGGGCGAGACTTGGCGCACCTCGATCAGCGTGTCGCGGTCCGGCGCCTCGCTGGCCTCGACCACGATGTTGTTCACGCCGAGCAGGTCGATGTAGCGGATCATCTCCTGCCGGGCGCCTTCGGTGATCGACAGCATGGCGACCACGGCGCCGACGCCGAAGATCATGCCGAGCATCGTCAGCAGCGTGCGCAGCTTATGGGCCAGCAGGCTCCCGATCCCCATCTGGAGTTCGGGCATTACGTTGGGAAGTTGCATTCGTCAGCCTCCCGGGAATGCTGGCCCGGTCGAGGATTCGGGGGTCTTGGTCTGCGAAGCAGGGGCGGAGTCGGGGCGGTACAGCGAGACCAGATCGCCCTCGGCGAGCCCGTCCACGACAGCCACCTGGGACTCGGACCTGCGCCCGAGCTGGACGCGCCTGGCCCGGAGCCGCCCGGACTCCAGCACGTAGACGATGTTCTGCGCGCCCTCTTCGAACACCGCTTGGTACGGAATGTAGAGCGTGTCCGTGATGTTTTCGACCGTCACTTCCGCGTCGGCCAGCAAGCCGGGGCGGAGCAATACCTCCACGTCCGAGCCCTGCTGGGGCGGCTCGGGAAGCTGCGCCCCCGCCCGCTCGACCTCGCTGAACTCCGATCCGGACGAAGCCGCCGTCGCGGTCTGAGGCTGGCGACCGCCACGTGCGCCTCCCGCGCCACCGCCGGGCGCGCCACCTCCGGCACCGAATCCGCCGCCTGGGCCTCCAAATCCGCCGCCCGGGCCTGCGAAGCCTCCACCTGGGCCTCCAAATCCGCCGCCCGGACCTGCGAATCCGCCGCCCGGACCACCGCCGCCGCCCTGGCGGCCGCCGCCGCCGGCGGCTTGCATGATCTGGCGGAACTGCTGGCGCTCTTCGTTGCTGAGCTCTTGCGGGCTGCGGCCCTTGAGCAGGTCTTCGGCCTTCTTGCGGGACTCTTCCGGCAGGCGGCTCAGGATGCGCGATGGGTCGAATCCCTGCCCGCCCCGCTGGCCGCGCTGCTGGCCCTGCCCGCCTTGCGCCTGGCCCCCGGTGCGTTGCTGTTGTTGCCCGCCGCCGCGCTGGGCGCGATCGCCCTGCTGCCCGTTGCCCGGCCCCTGCCGTTGTCCTTGGGCACGCTGGCCGCCGCCCGGCCCGGCGTTCTGAGCTTGCTGGCGCGCGCCCGCTTGTCCCCCGTCGCGTGCGCCAGCCTGGGCGTCTCGGTTGCCTCCCCCGCGCTGTCCCTGGCCGCGGCCTTCCGGCGGCGCGCCGGCCGCGTCGCCCCGCGGGGCTCGTGCGGCGGCGTTCCCGCGCTGCGCCCCGTAGCCCACGGACGCGTTCTGTCGCGCCGTTGCCATGATTCGCTCGATGCGCTCGGACTCGGCGCCAATGTTTGCGAGCAACTGCTCCATGTCGATGCCGATGACGCATTCGAACTTCTTGACCGCTTCGCCGGAGAAGATGTTCGCCGAGGCGGTGTTGCCCAGGCGCTTGATCGTGCCCGTCACGGTCTTGTCCGGGATGGCATCGAGGCGGATGAGGACCTCTTGCCCCTCGCGCAGGTTGGCTCGCTCGGACTCCTCCACGCGGGTCAGCAACTCCATTTCGGACAGGTCCAGCAGTTGCGCAACCGACATGCCCGCCGGGATCTGGTCCCCTTCGCGGATCTCGGGCAGGGACTGCCCGAAGCCGCCGCGACCGCCCGAGCGGTTCTGAAGGATCGCCACCAGGCCCGTGAGCGGCGCGAGCACGCGCGACTGAGCGATCCGGCGCTCGTCGCGCTCCACGTCCAATTGCGCCTTGTTCAGCTGTTCGCGCAGCACCGCCAGCTCGGACTCGCGCTGCTTGAGCCGGTTCTGGATGTCCGCCTCGAGCTTCTGCTTGCGCCGCCGCGCTTCCTCGAGGGTGAGTTCGTTCTTGCGCGCGTCGATGTCGGCCAGCAGCTCGTTGCGCTGGACCTCCAGCTCCGCTCGCCGCACCTGGAAGTTTGCCTGGACGATCTCGACTTCGTCCTGGCTCTTGCGGATCTCCAGTTCGGCCTCGGCCTTCTTGAGGTTCTCCTCAATCTGCTCCACCGTCAGCAGGCTGTCTTCGAGCGCTGCCACGCGCTCGGAATCGTCCAGTTCGAAGATCAGGTCGCCGCGCCTGGCGAGGGCGCCCATCGGCGCCAGCTGGGTGATCTGCGACTGGGTTCCGATATTGGGCGCGGTCAGGGTCAGCGACCGCACGGCGCGCAACTCGCCGCGCAAGTAAGTCTTGACCACCAAGTCGCCCCGCTGCACCTCTGCGAGGGCGAAGCTCTGCTCGTCCTCGGGGAGGCTCTGCCACACAAAGTAGCCGCCGGCCGCGAGTGCCCCGGCCACGAAGACGATCGCAATCCGCAACAGTAGCTTCGTCATGGTTTTGTCTCCGATGTCGCTATAGGGTTCGTCCCTGGGTAGTCTCGGGATTCTCCAAGGCGATCACATCGCCTTCTTGCAGGCCGGCGGCGACGACGATCTCGGTGCCGTTGGTGGCGGCTACTTCGATCGGCACGCGCCGGTAGCTGGCCCCGTCTTGGACAAAGACGGTCGGCTTGCCGTCGATCTGGGCCGACGCCTTGCTGGGAATCACGAGCACGTCCTCGATCCGCTGCACGACGATCTCCACCGTGGTGCTCATGCCGGGCCGCAGGCGCTCGTCGATCTTGTCAAGCTGGGCGTAGGCCGGGAAGTTCTTCTCGGGCGGCAGGCGGTTGAACACCAGCGTGGCGATCGGGCTCAGCCAGCTCACCGAGCCGCCCAGGACCACGTCGGGCACCGCATCGACGCGAATGCGCGTCTCTTGGCCCTCGCCCACGCGGCCGCGGTCCACCTCGTCCACGCGAAACTCCACCCGTAGCGACTCGAGGTTGGGGATCTCGGCGATCGCCGCCCCGGTCCACACGGTGTCGCCCTCCTGAAACGGCGGGCGGGCCGTTCCGAACGACCCTTGGGCGCGGTTGTTCGACAGGATGTGGACGATGCCGTCGCTCGGCGCTCGGAGCACCATGCTGCGCAAGTAGGTGCGGGAGAGGTTGAGATCCCTCTCCGCCTTGCCTTTGCGTTCCATCAAGCGTTCGATATCGGCCGCTTGGGACATGTCGCTGGCATCGGCCGTCGTCTCGGTCTTTTGGAGCTCCCCCTCGGCGATGGTCACGTCGATCTTGGCCTTCTCCGCCTCGATCTCGGCCAGGATCTCTTGCTTGCTGGCCTCCAGCCCGGCGCGCTCGACGTTGTACGTCGCCTGCATGATCATCATCTCGTTGCGCTCGTCGGTGATGGCATGCGAGGCCTCGGCCTGCTCGATCTCGCTGTCCACTTGCCGGACCTCGGTCTGGCGTTCGATCAGGGTGTCTTCTTGGGCTGACTCGTCGAATCGCACCACGATGTCGCCGGCCACGATCGGCTTGCCGTTCTCGGCAAGCTGGACGATCTGCAGGTTCGGCGTCTGGGGCGCGGTGATTTGCACGGATTCGGCGCTCTTGAGCTCTCCGCGGCTGCGCACCGTGCGCAAGAAGTCGCGGCGCTCGACTTCGGCGGTCGGCAGCTCGACGGGGGCAGGCCCGTACAACTGCAGGCCTAGGGCGGTCAGTGTGGCTGAGGCTGCGACGACCAAGCCGGCGCGCAGCCAAGGACGGTTCGGAATTGGGATCGGCATAACCAAGAACCTATTGCGGCGCAACATCTGCGCCGGTCAATGTAATGACGGAAACTCGCCCGTCTAGGTTATGCCCCGTGCCCGGCTCGTCACGGTTTGCCGGCGGCGCGGAACAGCAGCGGCACGAACTCGGCCAGGTAGCCGCGCCAGACCGGCCAGCTGTGGCCTCCGGCCGTGACGCTGTAAGTGTGGTTGACGCCGGCCTCGACTAGGGCGGCCTCGAACGCCTCGTTGCGATCGAGCAGGAAGTCGTCGCGTCCGATTGCGATCCAGAGCAGGTCGAGGCTCGCGTTGGCGCGTTCCGGGTCGGCCAGCAGGCCTTGAGCGGCGTCGCTTTCGGGTGCGGGAGCCGCGGCCGAAAAGGCCCCCACCCACGAAAAGCGGTCCAGGCCGGTCGCGCCGCAATACAGGGACTGCCCGCCTCCCATCGACAGGCCGGCGACCGCTGTCTGGGAAGGTCCGAGCTTGGCGCGATAGAGCGATTCGACCAACGGCATCGCGCCTTCGATCAGGTCATCGCGAAACCGCTGCGTGTTATCGGACCCGATTCCCCGGCGGCGCGCGGCCCACGGCACGGGGTGCCCGTTCGGCATGACCACCAGCATCGGCTCGGCGGCTCCGGAAGCGATCAGGTTGTCGAGGATCAGGTTGGCCTTGCCCACCTCCGCCCAGGCTGTTTCGTCGTCGCCCGAGCCGTGCAGCAGGTACAGCACCGGGTACTTCCTGTCCGCCTCGTCGTAGTATCCGGGCGGCGTGTACACAAGAAGCCTGCGGTTCGCACCGCCCGCCTCGGAAGCGTAGTAGTGCACGTGCAGCGAGCCGTGCGGCACGTCCCGCAGGTCGTACGGCACCGGCTCGGGCGCGGGGACTTCGACCAGGCTGGCATTGCCCCCGCTCCAGCGCTTGACAGCGGTATTGTGCGGATCCAGAACGCGCACGCCATCGAGCAGCAGGGTGTAGCTGTAGATCGCGGGCGGCACCGGGCCGACAGTTAGCGACCAAGTCCCGCCTTCGCCCCGTTCAAACTCGAGGTTCCGGCCGGCCCACGGCGCCTGCAAGCGCAGCGTCTGCGCGTCCGGCGCGGCGACTTGGAACTGGATGCGACCGTCCTCCAACACCGTCGGAGACTCGAGTTGCGCACGGCGCGGCTGGGCCATCAGCGAGCCGGCGCAAGCCGCGACCGTCAATGCCGCTGCGAGCAGCCCGTTGCGAGCGGGGTGGAATCGATCAGTCATCGTTTGCCTCCAGTGCCAGGCGCAGGTTGTCGCCGAAGCGCGCCAGCAGCGATTCGGCTGCGTCGCGGTCCAGCCGCCGCTTCAGCATCAGAATAGCGAGCCGGACGTTGAGGCCCGCCGCTTGCAGCGTGGCGCGCGCTATCTCCAGTTCGCAGCCGCAGACCTCGTGCACGATCCGTTCGGCGCGGTCCGCCAGCTTGGCGTTCTTGACCTGGACGTTCACCATCAAGTTGCCCAGCACGCAGCCCGTGCGGATCATCAGCCCGGTAGAGAGCATGTTCAGCACCAGCTTCTGCGCGGTGCCGCTCTTCATGCGGGTCGAGCCCGTGACCACCTCCGGCCCCACGTCCGGCGTGATGGGGTAGTCGACCGCCCGTTCTAGTTCGGAGCCCGGGTTGCAGCTCAGCCCCACCGTGACGGCACCCGTCGCGGCCGCGTGTTCGACCGCGCCCAGCACGTATGGAGTGCGCCCGCTGGCAGCGATGCCGACCAAGGCGTCCTGGCCGCCGAACCCCCGCTCCTCCAGGTCGGCGCGAGCGGTTTCGGGGCTGTCTTCGGCTCCCTCCACGGAGCGCAGCAGCGCTTCCGCGCCGCCGGCGATGACCGCTGTGACGCGGTCGTGCGGAGTGCCGAAGGTCGGCGGGCACTCGGCCGCGTCGAGCACTCCCAGCCGGCCGCTCGTGCCGGCCCCGCAGTAGAACAGCCGCCCGCCGCGATCCCAGCGGTCGACGATGGCGTCCAGCGCCCTGGCGATGTGCGGGATCTGCTCCCGAACCGCCTCCGCCACGCGCGCGTCCTCGGCGTTGATGACCGCTAACACCTGTTCGGTGGTAGCGAGGTCGATCCGGGCCGAGCGCGGGTTCCGCTCTTCGGTGGCGGGCAGGCCTTCGGTCATCGGACTGGGCGGTCTTGGCGGCTCCCGGCGGGCTGCTCCGCGGGAACTGCTAAGCTGGCTATCCCTTCCCATCAGCAGGGTAGCCGATCTTTTCCATGGAATACCGCAAGCTCGGAAGCACCGACCTTGAAGTCTCGGTTCTCGGGTACGGCGCGTCGCCGCTGGGCAACGAGTTCGAGGAGATCGACATGCGCGAGGGCGAGCGCGCCGTGCACATGGCGATCGACTTGGGGATCAACTTCTTCGACACCTCGCCCTACTACGGTCGCACGCTCTCCGAAGAGCGGCTCGGCCGGGCGCTCGGCCCGCGCCGCAAGAACATCGTGCTCGCCACCAAGTGCGGCCGCTACGACTCCGATGCGTTCGACTTCTCGGCCGAGCGCGTGCGCTCGAGCATCGACGAGTCGCTCCGCCGCTTGGGCACGGACTACGTGGACATCTACCAGATGCACGATATCGAGTTCGTGGACCGCGAGCAGGTCATCAACGAGGCCCTGCCAGTCGCTCGCGAACTGCAGCGGGCCGGAAAGTGTCGCTACGTCGGCATCACGGCGTTGCCGCTGGGCATCTTGCGGGACGTGGCGGAACGGGCCGAGGTCGACAGCATCCTCTCCTACGCCCGCTACAACCTGATGGTGGACGACTTGGACACCGAGCTGAGACCGCTCTGCGCCGAGCGCGGGATCGGCCTGATCAACGCCTCGCCGCTGCACTTGCGCATCCTGACCGAGCGCGGGGCGCCGCCGTGGCACCTTGCTTCGGAGCGGGTGCAGCAGGTCGGACAACGGGTGGCGCAGCACTGCCGCGCCCGAGGCGTCGATGTCTCCGAAGCGGCGCTGAAGTTCTGCTACGACTACCCTCACACGGCCAGCGTGCTGGTGGGAATGTCCAAGAGCCGGCATGTCGAAAGCAACCTCAAGGCGTTCGATTTCGAAGAGCCGGACGGGCTGCTGGACGAGATTCGCGAGCTCGTCGACCCGGTGCGCAACCAAATCTGGCCCACCGGTCTGGAAGAGAACCAAGACCCTCGCTGAGGCGCGATTCGCGTGATCGTCGACTCGCACCATCACTTCTGGCGCTACGATCCAGCCGAATACGGGTGGATCTCCGATTCGATGCGGGCCCTGCGGCGCGATTTTCTCCCCGCCGACCTGCGCCGGGAGATCGAGGCTGCCGGCGTTGACGGCGTGGTTTCGGTACAGGCCAGGCAGACGCTGTCCGAGACTCGCGCACTGCTGGCGCATGCGCGCGAGAACGACTTCATCCGCGGGGTGGTCGGCTGGGTTCCGCTGGTCGACCCCGCCGTGCGCGGCACCTTGGAAGAACTTGCACAGGATCCGTACTTGCGGGCATGCCGGCATGTCCTGCAGGACGAGCCGGACGACGACTACATGCTGCGCGAGGACTTCAACGACGGCGTGCGCGCCGTCACCGCGGCGGGCTTGGTGTACGACATCCTCATCTTCGAGCGCCACCTGCCCCAAACGCTGGAATTTGTCGACCGGCACCCCGATCAGGTATTCGTCCTCGACCATATCGGCAAGCCCAGGATCCGGGACGGCTCGTTCCGCGCCTGGCACGCTGCGATCCGAGACCTCGCCCGGCGGCCCAACCTCTACTGCAAGATCTCCGGAATGGTGACCGAGGCGGATTGGGAGCGCTGGAGCGAAGCCGAGCTTGCCCCGTACATGGATGCCGTCCTGGAGGCGTTCGGCCCGCGGCGGCTCATGTACGGCTCGGACTGGCCGATGTGCCTGGTGGCAGCGGGCTATGGCCGCTGGTTCGAGCTGGTGGCCGGCTTCGCCGCGCGCCTCAGCGCGGACGAGCGCGACCGGGTGCTCGGCGGAACGGCCGTCGAAGCCTACCGGCTATAGGCGGCTCGGTACAATGAGTTCATACTGCGGGCTCTCAGTGGCGTTCAAGCTGTATAACAGCCTCAGCCGCGAGGTGGAGGCGTTCGAGCCCGCCGACGGCAACTGCGCCCGCATATACTCTTGCGGCCCAACCGTCTATAACTTCGTCCACATCGGCAATTTGCGCACATTTGCCTTCCAAGACATCCTGCGGCGGCACATGCGGCAATGCGGCTGGAAGCTGCGGCATGTGATGAACATCACAGATGTCGAGGACAAGATCATCGCCGCCGCGTCGGCGGCTGGCGTGCCCATCGGCGAGTACACCAAGCAGTACGTCGATGCGTTCTTCGAGGACTGCCAGTTGCTCCGCTTGGAGCGGCCCGAAATCGTGCCCGCGGCCACGGACCACATTCAGGAGATGATCGAGCTGGTCCAGCGCATCGCGCAGGCCGGCCATGCCTACGAGTCCGGCGGATCGACCTACTTCCGCATCTCCAGCCTGGACGATTACGGCAAGCTCTCGCGGCTCGACCCAAGCGGCATTCTGTCCGGCGCGCGGGTGGATTCTGACGAGTACGGCAAGGATGATGCCCGCGACTTCGTGCTGTGGAAGGCCAGCCGCGACGGCGAGCCGAGCTGGGACAGCCCGTTTGGCCCGGGCCGCCCCGGCTGGCACTTGGAGTGCTCGGCCATGGCAATGGCGTACCTCGGCGAGACGTTTGACATCCACACCGGGGGCGTGGACCTGCAGTTCCCGCACCACGAGAACGAGATCGCGCAGTCGGAGAGCGCAACCGGCCGGCCGTTCGCGCGCTTTTGGGTGCATGCCGAGCACCTGCTGGTGGACGGCAAGAAGATGGCCAAGTCGCTGGGCAACTTCTACACCCTGCGCGATCTCATCGAGCGGGGCTTCTCCGCGGACTCGATCCGCTACCTGCTGGTCGCCACGCCGCATCGCAAGCAGCTCAATTTCACGTTTGACGGCTTGGATGCAGCGGGGGCCGCGATCGAGCGGCTGCGCAACTTCGAGCGGCGGCTGGCAAGCGCTTCTGTCGGGGCGGACAATCCGGAAGCCGGCGCGGAGAGCGCCAAGGCGACCGCGCAGTTTCGCGAGGCATTGGACGACGACCTCAACACGGCGGGCGCGCTAGGGGCGGTCTTTGAGTACATCCGGGCGGCGAACTCGGCAATCGACGGCGGACGCTTCGGCCCGGCCAACGTGGTCGAGGCACGGGCGGTCTTGGACCGCTTCGACAAGATCTTCGACGTCTTGCAGCCTGCGGCCGCGCAGCGTGTGCCGGCCGAGGAGATCGAGGGCTTGATCCGCGAGCGCGCCTCGGCCCGCAAGGCCCGCGACTTCGCCCGCGCCGACGGGATCCGCGACGAGCTTGCCGCTCGCGGCGTCACCTTGCAGGATTCTCCGGACGGCACGAAGTGGCACTACGCCGATTGATGCGGAGTCGTTGCGGCCATCTTGGCGACACCCGGTCCGGCCATGCGCTTTGGCCATGCAAGGATCGCGTGGTTGACACCGCTCCCGCGAGGCTGGCATTCTGGCCCTGATGATGAACCGCCGGGCGTTCCTTGCCTCCGCCGCGGCCGCCGCTGGTTCGGCGTGCATCGGCCCGCGCCTGCCCAGGCCTAACGTCTTGGTGCTGATGCCCGACCAGTGGCGGGCGATGGACCTCGGCGCGATGGGCAATCCGGACGTGCGGACGCCCAACATGGACGCCCTCGCGGCGAACGGAGCTCTGCTGCGGAACGTCACCGCCAATTGCCCGGTCTGCTGCCCTGCGCGGGGCACGTTGCTGACCGGGCGGTTCGCCCACGAGCACGGCGTGGATGTCAACGACGCGCCGCTGCCTGACAGCGAAGTCACGATCGCCGAGATCGCGCGGGACAACGGCTACCGCACCGCCTTCGCCGGCAAGTGGCACTTGGAGGGCGGCAAGCGTTTGCCGGGTTATGTCCGGCCCGAGCGGCGCCAAGGGTTCGACTTCTGGGCCGCTAACATCTGCACTCACAACTACTGGAACATGCAGTATTTCCGGGACTCCCCGGAGCCGATCCAGATCGAGGGCTACTCGGCCACGGCGTTCACGGACGAGATCATCGATTTCATCGGCAGCGATACCGAGACGCCGTTCTTGGCCTACGTCCAGTGGGGGCCGCCGCACAACCCCTACGTGGCACCGCCGGCGTACATGAACATGTACGACCCGAACTTGCTCAAGATGCGGGAGAACTGGAACGGGCCGGTCGAACTGCGTGCCGGCCGCGCGATGGGCTCGCGGCAGGACATCGCCGGCTACTATGCGGCAATCACGTTCCTCGATGACGAGGTCGGACGAATCGTCGACGCGCTGAAGGCCGCGGGCCAGTTCGAGAACACCGTCATCTTGATCACGTCCGACCACGGAGACATGCTCGGCTCGCAAGGCACCGTGCTCAAGCGCAAGCCGTGGGCCGAATCGCTTCAGGTGCCCGGCATCGTGCATTATCCGGCGGCGATTCCGGCGGGCCAGCAGTTGACGCTGCCCGCGTCTCATGTCGATGTCGTGCCGACTTTGCTAGGCCTGGCCGGCCTGCCCATGGCCGAGACCGCTTCGGGCACGGACCTGTCGCGTCACCTGCTGGCCGAGGAGCACGGCGGGAGGCCGGACTCTGCCGCTCCCGAATCCGTTTACGCCCAGAGCTACACGCCGACCGAGCGCGCTGAGTTCCCGGCTTGGCGCGGGGTGCGCACCGAGCGCTACACCTATGCCCGGAATCAAGACCGAGCCTGGGTGCTGTACGACGACGTAGCCGATCCGTTCCAGTTGCAGAATCTAGCGGACAAGCCCGAGCATGCCGCCGTGCAGGCAGAGCTGGATGAACTCACGATGGATTGGTTCGCCCGCACCGAGGACAGCTGGACCGAGCGCGCCGACCTGCCCTATCGCTAGCGCGCGGATTGCCGCCAGGGGCGGCCAGGCGAGGCTAGTTCGGCAGCGGCGTGGGACTGTCGTCGCCGAACTCGTCCATGATCCTGCGCCGGCTCGAATAGCCTTCCTGGGTGGAATGCCACCACTCGATTCGGCTCTCGCCCAGCTTCCAGCACAGGTACACCTCAACGCCGTTCAGCAGGGCGGGGAAGTCCAGCAGGCCAAGGTCAAGGTCTTTGACCAAGCACCCGCTGCTCTGGATGTCGGAGACTCGATCGTCGATCAGCTGCATCAGCGAGATGCGTTCGAGCTTCTGGCGCGCGATCTTGTCCGGATTGATCTCGGCGCCGCCAACCATGCAGATGTGCGCTGACAGGTTCTGCATGGCTTGGTCAATCTCTCCGATGCGCTCTTTCGCACTGATTGCGGCTTTCAAGCCCTCCTCAACTGTGGGAATCAGGCTCTCCGCTTCTTGCAGGGTGAAGTAGCGCGACATGTCGGATCGTCCTCGCGACAGGGAAAAGCGCCCCAGATACTCGCACGGCGACGTGCGAAGCGTCGGTGACAGTGTTAATTGTAGCAATCCTGCCGCGAATGTTCTAACGACCGCGTGCGATTTCGGCCGCGGAACTGGAGCTAACCGGGGGTGCTTCAGCCTTCTAGCAACGACACGATCGCCGCCGAGAATGCTCGCAGATCTCCCAGATTCTTCCGCAGCGTGGCATGTATTTGCCGGTGGTCAATGTTCCAATAGACGTGAACCAGCAGGTTTCGGAACCTTGCCATGTTCTTTAGCCGCTCGGCGAGGTCGGGCGCGACGATGCCAGCGTCTTCGAGTAGTCCGAAGCAGCCCGCGTAATCCGCCGGCGCGGTGCGTAGCCGCCGCGACGACACGTGATAACAGAGCGCAAGCGAAGCCTCGATCGCTACGAGCAGGCGGTAGCACGCGACGTCTTGCGCGTCCCGATCAGCCAGGAAGTCGGCGAGGGGGAGCGCGGCCAGCGACTCTAGGCGCTCCACGGATTCCTCGATTTCCGCGCTCCGAGTGCGGACCACGTCCGGGTTGAGAGTCACGCCCCGTAAGCCTCGATAGTGGCCTGCCGCAGCAACGGCGCGGCGTCCAGATACTCCCGCACTGTCCGTTCCATAAGGTCGGCTAGGCGCTCGTCGTCTCGGCTGAGCAGCAGGCGTCCTTCCCGGAAAACATGAAACAGAAATGTTACGGGAGCGTCGTTGAGCACGCGCACGTCCATCGGGAATCCGATTTCCCGGTCCAGTCTCACTGCCAGCTCCAGGCCGCGCTGTAAGCGGACTTCGGCCGTCGCGCTTAGGTGGACACCGATATCGATGTCGCGGAACTCGTCGGCTACGAGAAATGAGCCGTGGAGCCACGCAAACTCCAAATCCGGCTCGCTCTCGAGCGCGGCGATCAGCTTGCGTCTTATTCGCTCGCGCTCGTCTGGTCCGGCCCGAAACTGGCACCGCATGACCTCATCCTAGCCAACGCGTGCAATGCACGGGAATGAGTCCCGAATGAGTCGCAGGCAACTGGCCCGGTCATGTCCGAGCTGGCGCCGCAGCTGCGGGCCAGCGCCCGACACTGTCTGTGGGCCGCTTGGACGGACTGCCTTGCAGATCTCGGGCGGGTTGGGAGCAGCTTGTTCTGCAAGAAAGAGTTAGAAGGCTCACCCGTTTCAGGCGCATGTAAGTAGCTGCAAGTGATGGTTCGTCAAGAGGCTGCGGCTTTGTCATCCGGACGCAAGGCGCGCTGCTATGCTGATTCCCGATGGGTTTCGCTAACGGGGTGAAGGCGCGTCGTCGGGTCAGCTCTGTGGCCGACGTGCAGCTGTCTCACCGCCGGCGATTCTTGCGGGACTCGGCCTGCGGGCTCGGATCGATCGCGCTCTCGCTTCTTCTGGCCGAAGACGGCCATCCCGCCGAGGCCGCCGACCCGCTCCGCCAGCGGGAGTCGCACTTTGAGCCCACCGCGAGAAACGTAATCTTCCTCTTCCAAGCTGGCGGGCCGAGCCAGCTGGACCTTCTGGATCCCAAGCCGTCGATGCGCCGCTGGGACGGCCAGCCGCTGCCCGACTCGCTCGCTGGAGACCTCGAATTGGCCTTCATCAAGCCCGACGCCAAGATCTGGGCTAGCCCGCGCCGCTTCGACCGGCACGGCGAGAGCGGGCTGGCCGTCTCGGAACTGTTGCCGCACACGGCCCGATGCGTCGACGACCTGTGCGTGGTCCGGTCAATGACGACCGACCAGATCAATCACCACACCGGCCAGCTCATGATGGCCTGCGGCACCCCGTTTGTCGGCCATCCCTCGATGGGCGCTTGGGTCACTTACGGCTTGGGCAGTGAGTCCCGCGACCTGCCCGGGTTCGTCGTGCTCAACTCCGGCAGCGGTGCCGACGCGGGAAGCGGCATTTGGTCGAGCGGGTTCCTGCCGTCCAGCTATCAGGGCGTCCCGTTTCGCAGCACTGGCGACGCGGTGCTGCACTTGTCCAATCCGCCGGGATACAGCCGCGCCTCCCAGCGCGCCCGCCTCGACGCATTGCGCGACCTCAATGCAGTGCACGGAGCCGCGAGCGGCGATCCCGAGGTCGAAGCGCGCATCGCGTCCTACGAGCTGGCTTTCCGCATGCAAATGGCCACCCCGGAACTGCTCAATTTCTCGGGCGAGTCGGAAGCGACGTTGGACGCCTACGGAGTCAACGAGAAGGAAACCGCCCAGTACGGACGCAACTGCTTGCTGGCCAGGCGCATGGTCGAGCGCGGCGTGCGCTTCGTGCAGATCGTTCACGCCAGCTGGGACCATCACGCCGAACTCAAGAAAGGCATCGAGAAAGAGTGCCTTGCCACCGACAAGCCGTCCGCCGTGCTCGTCGCCGACCTGAAGGAACGAGGCTTGCTCGACTCCACACTGGTCGTGTGGGGCGGGGAGTTCGGGCGGACTCCGATGGTCGAGGACCGCACTCCCAGCCGTGAAGCGAGCCGCGGGCGAGACCACCACAGGCTTGCCTTCAGCATGTGGCTGGCAGGCGGCGGGATCCGTCCGGGCTGTGCCGTCGGGCAAACCGACGAGCTGGGCCTGGAGGTAGCCGAGGACCCGGTCGCCGTCAACGACCTGCAGGCTACGATCCTGCACTGCTTGGGCCTGGACCACACCAAGCTCACGTTCCGGCACCAAGGGCGCGATTTTCGGCTGACCGATGTCCGCGGCAACGTGGTTCGCAGCATGCTTGCTTGAAGGCGCGCTGGTCGCCCGCCCTGCCGGTGCTAGTCCCGATCGGCATCGATCGCGCCTTGCATGCGAGCGCGCACTCGGGCCATCAGGTCCAAGCGATCCTTCTCGGTCAATCCAGTGGTCCGGACCGGCGGGTGAAACCGCAGCGTGACGACCCCCGGCCGCATGTAGGTCGTTCCCCGAGGCATCAGCGCCTGGGCCCCGTGGATCGTGATCGGCACCACCGGCACTCCTGCTCCGATCGCCAGTTGGAACGGCCCCGGCCGGAAGGCCAGCAGCGGACCGGCGGGGTTGCGCGTGCCCTCCGGGAAGATCAGCATCGAGATCCCGCCCCGGAGGGTCCGCAGCGCCTCGTCCAAGGCTTTCTTGCGCGAGTCCTTCGCGCTGCGGTCAACGCAGATAAAGCCGCCCAGGCGCATGGCATATCCAAGCAGCGGAATGCGGCCGAGCGATTCCTTCATGATGACCGCGATGCGGGGCAGGGTCGCGAATAGCGCCGGAGCTTCAAGGTTGCTGACGTGGTTCGCCACGAACACGCAGCACGGATGCTCGAACGCCCTTTGGCGGTCCAGCACGCGCAGCCGCACGCCGCTGAGCCAGAATGCGATGCGACAGCCCAGCTGGGCCATCCGATAGATCGGCCGGATCGATCCCGTGGCCCAAGTGATCGGCACGAATGCGGGCACCACCAGCAAGACATAGACCGCCAAGAACGGATACGTCAGAAGATATGAACGCCACATCGAGAGAATCAGCATCCTACCACCGGCCTGCGCCCGCCGACATCCCAAGAGTGCCGTGCGAGTCCGTAACTCGTTAGGAATAGGAAAGTTAGTACGCTGCTATACTCTAAGTTCGATGTATTATCCGTCATATTCAACCCAACTTGAAACTAGGATCCGCCCGATTGGCCAGGATGGCGGCGGTTCCGGCCAGGATTCGCCGCGCACGCCGGCCGGGTGGAAAGGGGTGCGAGATGAGAATTGAGTACACAGGCCGCAAGGCGGACTTGACACAGCGCGAGGTCGCAAAAGTCGAGCGCAAGTTGGCCAAGATCCAGCGGATCCTGACCCGGCGCAACGACCTCGAGACCCACGTGAGGCTGTCGCAGCAGCGCCATCTCTGCGAGGCGGAAATCATGCTGCGCGCGCTGCGCCACACGCTAGTCGTGGCCGGCACGGGCAGCACCGCCTTTATCGCCGTGTACGCTGCGCTGGACAAGCTCGAAAGGCAGGCCGTGCGCAACAAGCACAAGATCATCGACACGCACCGGCCGGGCAAGCAGCGCGACGTTCCGTCGGTCGTCGTGGCGGATTCGATGCGGCGGGCGCTGGCGAGCGAACCGGCTAGCGAGGCGCCGCCCGCGCCCTCGCGGATCGTGCGCTCCGGCGCGGTCGAGCCGAAGCCCATGACCGAGGACGAGGCGTTGCTCCTGCTCGAGGGCGGAGACCGGGACTATGTCTCGTACCGGGACGCCGGCAGCGGCAAGATCAATGTCCTGCTGCGCCGTCGCGACGGTGCCGCGGAACTGGTCGAGGGCAGCTAGCCATGGCGGGCGGGCCCGAGGGCCTCGCGCGCGTTGCCCGGGCTCGCTTGGTGGTCGTCACCGGGTTGAGCGGCTCCGGCAAGGGGACCGTGCTGCGAGCGCTCGAGGACGCCGGCTTTTACACCGTCGACAACTTGCCGGTTGACTTGATGAAGCCGTTTGCGGAAGCCGGCCCTCTCACGCAGGACGCCGGTCGGGCGGCGCTCGTGGTGGACATTCGCGAGGGCACCGGGCTCAGCCGATTTCCCTCCACCTTTGCCGAGATCCAGAAGTCGCTGCCGGCCAGCTTGGTGTTCTTGGAAACCGCCGACGCGGTGTTGCAGCGCCGCTTCAGCGAGACGCGCCGGCCGCATCCGGCGGGCGGCGCCAGCGTTGCGGAGAGCGTGGCCGCGGAGCGGGCCTTGCTCCAGCCGATCCGGGCCCTGGCCGATCTCGAGCTTGACACCAGCCGCTTCAACGTCCACGACCTGAGGCGCAAGGTGCTGGAGATTTTCCAGGGCCAGGCCGACGATTCCGACCTGCGCGTGACGGTAGGCAGCTTCGGCTTCAAGTACGGACCGCCGCTGGACGGCGACCTGGTCTTGGACGTGCGCTTCCTGCCGAATCCGAACTACGAGCCGGCTTGTCGGCATCTCACCGGCAAGGACGCCGGCGTGGTTCGGTTTCTCGAGTCGTACTCGGAGACGGCCGAGTTCCTAGAGCGGGCGATGGGCCTGCTGGACTTCGTGGTGCCGCGCTACGCGGCCGAGGGCAAGAGCTACCTTTCGATCTACTTCGGCTGCACCGGGGGCCGACACCGGTCGGTCTACCTCGCCGAAGCCGCGGCTAGGCGCTTCGCGGCTGCGGGCCGGAAGGTGCGCGTGCAGCATCGCGACATCGACAAAGAGCACTGAGCCCGAGCGGGTCGGCTCAGATCTCTTCGATGTCCGCGCTGGTTTCGATGTCGATCGAACCCTTGACGCTCATCGCCGCCGGGCACTTGACCTGGTGGGTGTCCAGCGCGCGCTGCGCGCGGTCGCGGGTGCCGGCGGGAATCTTCAGGCGGTAGTGCACGCGGATCCGCGTGATGCGCATGATGCCGTCGACGTTTTCGATGTCCCCCTCGATGTCGCTCTGGACGCGATCGGGATGGTTCGGAATCTTACGGACTGCCAGGGCCCCTGACAGAGTGCCGGTCAGTCAACCGCCCACCGCTGCGACCATGTGGTCGAGCGTGGCCGGAAGGTCGCGCCGCGGCTCCATGCCGTAGAAGTGCTTGATCCCGCCGTGGACGCCGAACTCTAGCGGCTCTTCAAAGCCTTCGATGTACGCGCGGCGCTCGGGGGGCTGATCCTGGTGGATGCGGATCTTGGAAGTGTGGATGAGATCGCCCATGCGCACATTGTAGCCGCACCGCGGCAGCCGGCCCGGACGGTTACCGGCCGGCCTTGGCGCGCGCCTCGCGCCAAGCCTCGGTGTCGGCAATGTTGCGCCTGAGGATCTCGCCTTGCTCCCCCCGCTGCCCCTTGAGATAGACCGCCATGTCCGAGCCATAGCGAGCCGCGTCTTCGAGCTCTTGGCCGCGGTCGCCGGTCTGCTTGATCCACCCCTTCAAGATGGAGCGCAGTTCGGCCATGGTCGCGGCGTGCGCGTCGTCGCCGGCCAGGTTGCGCATCTCCCAGGGATCCGCCTGCAGGTCGTAGAGTTCCTCCTCGGGCCGCTCGCCGTAGAACATCGCCTCGGTGTTCGGCGACAGCTCCCCGTCGGCCCGCAATTTGTGCAGGGTCTGGATCACCGCCTTGCTGTCCTTGTAGCGGTTGGGCTGCAGGTGCGGGCGCTCCGGCACGAAGTTCCTGATATAGCGGAAGCGCTCGGTGCGCACGCTGCGAATGAGGTCGACTGTCTCGTCACAGCGGTCCCTGGCGGAGACGACGTACTCGCGCGGCTCGGCCTGCCGGCCGAACAGCGCCCGCCCTTCCATCCAGCCGGGGACTTCGAGTCCCGCGAACGCCAGCGATGACGCGGTTACGTCGATGTGGGCCACGAGGTCTTCCCGCACCAGTCCGGGCTCGATCCTGCCCGGCGCCCGCACCACCAGCGGCACGCGCGTGCCCTCCTCGTTCAGGAACTGCTTGCCGCGGGCATGGCTGACGCCGTGATCGGTGAGGAAGAACACGACGGTGTTGTCAGCGACTCCCTCTCGCTCGAGTCGCTCCAGAATCTTGCCGACCTCCCAGTCGACGTGCTCGACCGACTCGAGGTATTGCGCCCAGTCCTTGCGCATCTGCGGGTGGTCCGGGTAGTAGGGCGGCAGCTTGACCTTCTTGGGGTCGATGCCGCCGGTCTGCACGGCCTTGAGGGGCTCCAGCGTGCGCTGGTTGCGGCGCTTGCCGCCCCGCAACTGGATCTGGGCGAAGAACGGCTGGCCGCTGGCGCGACCGGCCCAGTCCGCGCCGTCGTACAGGTCCGCCGCGTATTCGAAGTTGTAGTCCGTCTTGCCCTTGGACAGCGTCCCGTCATCGCCGTAGCGGCCGTTGGTGACGTAGTAGCCCGCCCGGCGCAGGATCGCCGGGACCGGCTCCACGTCGCCGGGCAGCCTGATCTTGAGATCTCCCCTCCCGCTGCGGTGATTGTGCGCGCCGATGGTCGTCTGGTACATCCCCGTGACCAGGGCCGATCGCGACGGAGAGCAGACCGGCGCGGTCACGAACGCGCTCGTAAACTTGGCGCCTGCCAGTGCCATCCGGTCGATGTTGGGCGTCTTGGCGAGGGAGGCTTGGAACGGCCCGAAATGGTCGGACTGGTCCTCGGAGAAGATCCACACGATGTTGGGCCGTTCGGCCGCGGTCTGGGCCGCTGCCGGAAGGGCCGCCGCGATTGCAAGCAGGAAGAGTGGGAGGCGCATAACAGCAATATTATCGCCGTTGCGGGCGTCAGTTCGCCGGGGGGCCGGCGACTTCGGCGCGCGCGTCGGCGGGCGAGGCGCCCATCGCGTCCAAGAAGCCGGCCAAGGCGCGGCTGAAGTCCTGCGGGCGGGCCACGTTGGCATGGACCAGCCCGTACGGCCGCAGGGCCGCCTCGATCGCCCCGGGCCACGGGTAGCTGCGCGGGTTGCGGTCGAAGGAGAACTGGAAGATCGCCCCGGGCTGGGCCGCGATGTTCAGCAGCTCCGGCGAGATGGCGGCGTCGCGGTCGATCTTCGGCCCCATGATCACGACCGCGTCGGGACGCTCGCGCGTTGCATCGAAGGTGCTGTTGAGCAGGGACGAGAGGAAGTTCTCGTCGCCGTCCTCGTCCGCCAACGCGTCCACGTCGACCATTCCCGGCGACATCGATTCGATGGCCTTTCCGAGCGCTGCGAAGTCCAGCCCCGGCTGGCGCTCGACCGCATATACCGCCTGCCGGCTGTAAGCATGGAAGGCGGTCAGGCTGAACAGCCCCAGGCTGGGCTCGCGGTGGAGCGTGCGGAGCATCGTGACGAGGCTCTCGATTTCGTGGGCGTTGAGCTTGAAGCGGCTGCGGTCGAGCGGCGCCAGGTTGACCAGCAGCGCGATATGCAGCCCGCCGGGCGATTCCGTCGCCCGCGCCACGGGCGGCTCGTCCGCAAAGGTGTGCTCGCGGTAGGGCCGGATCAGATTCGTGGGTGCCGCCGCGGCCAGCAGCGACGTGCGTGCGGGCATTTGGGCATCGGCCTTCCAATGTGCCGAACAGACCCGGCCCTGCCGGTTTCGCATCAGCCAATCGACCTCGTACTGCCCCGGGCCGACGACGAAGCGGCCCGGGAAGGCGGCCGTGCCGCTGTCGGCGGTGACGTGCGGGATGTCGAAATTCTGGCGGAAGTAGACAGCCGGGGCGCGATCGGCGCCGGTAGGCTTGACCCGGAACAGGATGCGCAGGCTGTCTCCGGCGGTTCCAACCGTGCGGGCGGGCACTCGAACCACATACCCGGCCGTGAACTTGAGGTCGAAGCCCAAGCGGGGCGACTGCGGTTCCACCTGGCATTCGAAGTCGCTGCGGTTGCGGTCGCCCGCCAGCACGGCGCGGTCGCTGGGATGAAAGCGGAGCGGGCTTCCGGGCGAGGCGTCGAACAGCACCTGTGCCTGCAGGCCGCAGGCCGCTGCCAGGATCAGCGGGGCCCAAATGTGGCGCAACAACAGCATGCGGTACTCAACGATGGATGGCTGGCTCGGCGCAGGTTGCGGCGATCACCTCGACGGCCCGCTCGCAGTCGTCGCGGTCGACGTCTTGGTGCGTCACGATCCGAATCCGGCCCGGTGCCAGGCCGAGGGCCAGCACGCCGGCCTCCCGCAACGAGCCTGTGAACTCGGCGTTGGTCAGGCCAGTGCCCGAGATGTCGAAGAAGACGATGTTCGTCTCCACCTCGTCGGGGTTGACGGAGATTCCGGGCACCCTCGCCAGCGACTCGGCCAGGAACTTGGCGTCGGCATGGGCCGCGGGGATGTTGGCGGGGCTCTGCTCGAGCGCAACCAGCCCGGCCGCGGCCAGCACGCCGGCTTGGCGCATGCCCCCTCCGAGGGCCTTGCGCATCAGCCGTGCCTCGTCGATGAAGTGCCGGTCTCCCGTCAGCAGCGAGCCCACCGGAGCGCCCAGCCCCTTGGACAGGCAGAAGGTCAGCGAATCCGCAGTGGCCGCGATTTCCGCCAGGCTGACCCCGAGCGCGGCAGCGGCGTGAAACACGCGCGCCCCGTCCATGTGGACGGGCACTTCGGCGGCTAGCGCTTCGGCCCGGATGGAGCGCAAGGTCTCCATGGGGTACACGCGCCCACCGGCGAAATTGTGGGTGTTTTCCAGGCTGATCAGCCCGGTTCCGCGGAAGTGGTTGGACGCGGGCCGCAAGCGCGGGCTGATCGCGGGCCAGTCGAGGATCCCGTCGCTCGTCGGCACCGCGCGCGCCAGGCACCCGGAGAAGCGCGCCAGCGTGCCCATCTCGTACATCACCACGTGCGAGTGCTCTTCGCAGATCACCTCGTGTCCGGGCGAGGTATGCACGGCCACGGCGATCTGGTTTCCCATCGTGCCCGACGGCACGAACACGGCCGCTTCCTTGCCAACCAGCTCGGCCGCGCGCCGCTCGAGCAAGTTCACGGTCGGATCTTCGCCGAAGACGTCGTCGCCGACGTCGGCCTGGTACATGGCCTGCCGCATCGCCTCAGTGGGGCGCGTGACCGTGTCGCTGCGCAGGTCGACTGTCCTCATGGCCCGCAACTCCTCGGTGGTGGCACGCCTATAGTTGGAAAGCCCATTGTCTCACCGCTTCGGGCTGCACCCATTGCCGAATGCCTGGAATCTGGCAATTGCGCCAGTATTCCGGCCAATTGATCGCTTCGGGGTTCCACGGCAGCAACTCGCGGTCCTCGGCGTCGAGCTGCCCGTAGCACCGCCTGATGTTGACCGCTTCGAACACGTAGCGATGGTCGAGTATGAACGGCGTGTACTGCCGGAACGTCTCTTCGTGAAATCCCAGCTGCAGTTCCAGGATCCGCAGCTGCGAGGCCCGCTCGCTCTGGCCGGCTCGCTCGAGCAGGCCTTGGACGCGCTTGATGCGGGCTCGCAGCGCTTCGCGCCGGCGCTGGGCTTGCACCGCGCTGAGAAAGCGCAGCCGGGGCAGGGGATCGAGCCACAGCGGCGGTTTCCGGACTTGGTTGCCGTTCGCTCGCGCCTCGTCGCAGAGCAGGCCGATCAGGTCCGCCAGGGGATACGGGTTCACGTCCGAGCTGGCGAGTTGGTAGACCTCTCGGGACTGTCCGGCCAGCAGCGCGCCCGCCACGGCGAGAGTACCGGCGGCGACCAGGTCCACCGGCACGATCTCCAGGCTCAGATCCGGCCGCGCGGGCCAGTCCAGCAGGCCGCCGAGCGCCATCAGCGCCAGCGGCGCGGCGGTGCGACCGCCTTCGATCCAGCCAGGGAACGGGTACTGCAGAGCGCTCTCCACGATGGCCGGGCGCACGATGGCGTAGGGCACTTCGGCCTGGGACGCAAGCAGCTGCTCGCCGAGGCTCTTCGAGAAGGTGTAGGTGTTGACCCAGCCCCACTTGGCGGCCTGGACGCGGCCCAGCTCCGTGAGCGCGCCGGCGCGTTCGGCCGCTGGCAGGCCATCCCCGGCCGCGGCCGCCGCCTCGCGGCAGTCGGCCAGCACGGAGGCGGCGTTGAAGCTGGTGTCCTGCGGCCCCGCCCGTCGCGGATAGTAGCCGAGCACCGCTTCGGTCTCTTCCACCAGGCCGTCCGATTCGCCGGCCACGTAGCAGGTCGAGACGTGCAGCAGCTTGGCGTTGAGCTGGCTGCACAGGTCGAGCAGGCGCTCGACCGAATCGACATTCGCACGCAGGGACAGGTCCAGCGGCGGGAAGAACTCGACCAGGCCCGCGCAATTGAGCACGAGGCCCACCCGCCCGGCCAGCTCGCCCGCCTGGTCCTCCCCTAGCCCGGCGCGGTCTGTCGAGGCATCCCCCGACAGGACGTTGATGCGCTCTCGCAGGGCCTCCCGGCCGGCTTTTCGCACCAGCGGTTGCAGGGGCGGGGAGTCCAGGACCTCCTGCTCGAACCGGTCCTCGGCGGACAGGTCGGAGCGAGGCCGCACCAGCACGTGGATCCGCCTCACTTCGGGGAAGCGGTCCAGCAGCAGAGCGAGGATGACTTTGCCTAGGAAACCGTTCGCTCCGGTGAGCAGGATTTCGGTTTCCCGGAAGATGGGAGCTAGGGTCGCCAAGGGCTTGAGATTCCAACCTATCCGGGATGGTGCGGGATGTCAAATCTCATCGGCCCGCGCAAGCCTCTCGGCTCGCAGCCGGCCTTGGGTTCCAGCGGCCGTCATTCTGCCACCGTCTCGACCAAATCGTCGATCGGCATCCGGTACACCGCCGGCAGCCCCTCCCAGTCTGAGGAGAAGTAGACCGTCGCACTGTCCGGCGCCAGCGCCGGCGCCGGCGCCGCCGCGCGCGGGTCGGCCCTGTCGGTGCCTGCCAGCGGATACGGCTTGAGGCTGCTGAGGTGCTCGCACAGCGTGATCTCGCGCCGCATGCGCGGGAACAGCACGTAGATGTTGGGGCCTGACGGGCGCCGGCTGGCGCCGATAATCGCGCTGCCGTCTGCGTTCTCGGTCATCCAGTCGAACCCCGAGCACGGGCTGTCGGCCGTCTCCTCGCCGGTCTCCGGCTGGATGCTGCGAATGCCCGCCGTCCATTTCTCGCCGTCCGGAAAGCTCACGAAGCGAAGGCGCCCCCCGTCGGATGCCCAGTACGACGCTCCGATGCGCTCGGCCCCCTTGGCCGGCCGGAGGCTGGTCTTGCCGCTGCCGTCGAGGTTGACCAGTTGCAGCCGCCGGCGGACCCTTCGCCAGGGCCCCTCGCGAGCGTAGAGCAGTTGTGACCTCCAGGGGCGGAAGCGCGGCGACGAGAGCCAGCGGCGCTCCTCCGCTGCCACCCAGTTCTTGCCGCGGGCGGGGTTGCGCGAGATCTCGACGATGCGCACGCGGCAATGCGGCTCGCGGGCGAACTGCCGCTCGGGCGTCGGTTCGACGTGGTCTGCCGCGATTTCGACCAAGGCGGCGTAGCGCTCGCCGCTCGAAATGTCCAGATCGCCTGTCAGGGCCCAGCCTTCCGGGCAGGCGAACAGCCTTCGCTGCCCGCCACCTTGCATGTCTGCCTGTAGCAGGTCGTTGCCTTGCAGGTAGTAGAAGCCGCGGTCGTTGCGCCGCAGGTGCGCGGCGTAGGGGTGGACGGGCTCTCCTTCGGTGAGCTGGACCAGGCGTTCGCGCTTGAGATCCAGGCGGTGGAAGTGCCTCACGCCGCCGTGCTCGGCGGCAACCAGCACGAAGTTGTTGTTTCGCGCGGCGCACCTGAGGTGCGAGCCGGGCAGGTGGTGCAAGACGGCCGGGTCGGTCAGGCGCGTGATGTCGCGTCCTGTCAGCCCGTCCTGGAATTCGGTGGAGCGGACTTGCAGGCGCGTCCCCCTGCCGACCGCTCGGGCGACTGGCGGCGCCGTCGCGGCGGCCAGGAAACACCGACGGCTAACCCGCCGCATACCCCGTCATCGTATCAATCGAGCGTCGTTCCTAATCGGCTCGGGCCGGCTCGGCATCGAGCCAGTCGACAGTGTCCACGATTGCGATGACGGCGGCGTCGATGGGCGCCTTGGCACGCTTGACGGCGGTCATGGCCGCCCAGCCGTCAAGCGTCAGCAGGACCGTGTCTCCCACTCCCGCGTCTAGCGTGTCCACCGCGACGAGCGGTGCGCCGTGCTCGGCTCCGGCCCGGTCGACCTGGCGGACCAGCAGCAGCTTGAGCGCATCGTGCGTGGAGTGGTTGTGCGTGGCGACAACCTCGCCCACCACCTTGCTGAGCAGCATTACTGCTGTCCTGCGATGGAGTCGACGATGCCGGTCACGCTGGCGTCGGAAGGCACTTGCGGGTCGAACGCCAGGCAGGCCTCGCGCCGCCCCGACCAGTAGACGGTCTCCCCGGCGCCCGCGCCCACCGCGTCGAGCGCGACGAGCGGCGTGCCGACATCTGCCCCGGCGGCATCAACAGGCTGCAGCAATAGCAGCTTCAGGCCCTCCAGCTGGGGATCCTTGACGGTTGCGCAGACATTGCCCACCACGCGTGCCAGCCGCATCAGCTCTCTCCCGGCAGCATGCTGATCTCGTCGACGATGCCCACGATCGCCGTATCGACCGGGGTGTCTTTCATGCCCGAAGCCATGCGGGCCGAGCTTCCGGCCACGCAGAGCACCCGCTCCCCCTCGCCGGCCCCGACCGTGTCCAAGGCGACCACGTATTGATCGCGAGGAGCGCCGGCGGGCGTGAGGTGCTGCAGGACAAGCAGCTTCTTGCCCTCCAGCCGCGCATCCTTGCGCGTGGCCACCACGTTGCCAACGACGCGCGCAAGGACCATTGGGCAGATTCTCCGCTGCGGGACTCAGCCGAAGGTACGGCCTAGTCGGAGGGCGAGATCGTGAAGATCTGGTCCAGGTTGCCGTGTGGCCGCGGGATGACGTGGACCGAGATCAACTCGCCAACGCGGCGGGCGGCCGCCGCGCCGGCGTCCGTGGCAGCCTTGACCGCGGCGACATCGCCGCGCATCAGTACGGTCACGTAGCCCGAGCCGATTTTCTCCCAACCTACCAACGTGACGTTGGCAGCCTTGACCGCGGCATCGGCGGATTCCACCAAGGAAACGAATCCGCGGGTCTCGATTAGTCCTAGAGCCTCACCCATGAGTTAATTAACCTCCTCTGGCCCGGATCGCTTCTTCCAGCAGTTGGACCAATTCGTCCCGGGTCACGAAAATACCATTGTCGCCGATCGATGCGCCCGGTGCCTGCGCGGGCACATCCTCGGCCGAGACCGGGCAGCCGGGTTGCTGCACCGCCCGCGAGGCGACGCCGTAGCGGCCCCGCGACTCGAACAGCTTGTCGACTTCCAGGCGCGGCAGCGCGCGCGCCCCGCCCAGCATCTCGGCGACGAAATTGATGCGCGCGAAAAGTTCGACGGTCTCCATGCGGAAGAATGCCTGCATGACATCCTTGCCGTACGTGACCGCGCCGTGATTGCCTAGCAGCAGCGCATCGTACTGCGGGATCAGCGGCAGCATCGGCTCGGTCAGCGCGTCCGTGCCGGGCAGGCCGTAGTCCGCCAGCGGCACGCAGCCGAGACCGATCACCACCTCCGGCAATAGCGCGGTGTCCAGGGCGCGTCCTGCCGCTGCGAAGCCTGTCGCCGTCGGGGGGTGGGCATGCACCACCGAGTCGATGTCTTCGCGCAACTCGTAGATCTTCAGGTGCATCTTGATCTCCGACGTGCGCTCGAGGCGGCCAGAGATCTTGTTGCCGTCGTAGTCGACGATGATGATGTCGTCGACGTTCATCATGCCTTTCGACACCCCGGTCGGCGTGCACATGATGCGCTCGTGGTCGAGGCGGATTGAGATGTTGCCGTCGTTTGCGGCGACCCAGCCCTTGTTGTAGACCAGCTTGCCGACCTGCACGATGTCGGCCGCGAACTCGCGTTCGGTCTTCACCATGGCCAATTCCTAGCGTATCGGTTTCCGGCCGGCCGGTGCAATGTGCCCCGCAGCTGCGCGGCCCCACCGGTCGGCCCGCGGGACGCGATATCGCGGGCCCGAGAGTTGGGCCGGGCCAATCACAGGTTGAGGTGGTGGTCGCGACAGTGTCGGCTGCTTGCGGTGCGGCGATCTGCCCAGGAGCTCTGCAGTGCTGAACCAGACGTTCCCACATGATGCACCGGTTCGAGATGCTCCGGGTCCTCGGGCGGCGGCGCGGCCCGGAGTTCCTCGCAAATGGAGAGCATGCGTCGCGCTCCGGTCGCTCTGCCCGACGCATGGTACCGTCCAATGCGCGCGTGCTTCGAGCGGCAAGTTCCGGGCCCGACATGCAACCCGGGGTGGCAGACCCGGTCGTTTCAGCCCGAGGGCAATGCCTTCAGGTATTCCAAGAATTTCGTCGCATGCCGGTCGAGATTCTCCTCCGAACCGCCTCCCAGCAGCGGCGAACACATCTCGTACGCCACCGTCCCATCGAAACCGCCAGTCCGCAACCCCTCAAAGAAGCCTTGGTAGTCCAGGAACCCTTCCCCCATCGGAACAGCCTGCGAGTAGGGCGTCACTGACCGATAGTTGACGGCGTCCGGCTCGTAAACGAAGCGAGGCCTGCGCTGGTAGTCGGCTACGGTCGTGTGAACCGTCAGCGAGGCCATCGCTCGTGCCGCCTCCGCCAGGTCCACGCCGTGCAGGGCAGGCGACCATGCGTCGAATCCTGCGCGGCAGTTCGGCTCTCCCACGGCTTCGAGCAGGTCCCTGTGCGATCGGAAGTCAGCCCCTAGATCGTGGTGATTCTGCACAGCCAGAGTGATTCCGAACTCCGCTGCGTTGTGGGCGCATTCCTTCAGGCAATCCGCCACGAGGTTCCATTGAGGCAGGTATCCCTCGGACGGATGCTCGTAACCGGTAAAGATCCGCACCTTGTTTCCGCCGATCTGTTGAGTCAGTCGCGCCAGTTCTGTCACGTACGCAACCTGAATCTCCCGCATCGGAACTTCGGCGTGCTCGAGATCCGCCGTGAAGTTGTTGTAGCCCGCCACCACGACGTGGTCGAGACCCGCGGCTTCGATCCGCCGGCGGAGGGCGGCGCGAGCAGCGTCGTTCCAGTCAAGCGGACTCAGGTGTGGGCGCTTGCCTCCAAGCATGACGCCTTGATAACCGAGTTCGGCGGCCTTTTCGACGAATTGCTCGACCGAAAGACTTGCCTGTCCCCAAGACCCCGAGTAACTCACCGAGAAGAGGATGGGATTGAACAAGGTCGAAGCTTACCACGGCCGAAGCGTTGTCGGCCCGGCACGATCACGCGTGATGGTGGTCCCGGCGATCTCTACGCCTTGACATCGTAATTTCGTTTTCCTACGTGTGAGATGAGCCACGCGCGAGCAGTCCGAAAGATCATGGTGCCTCGCCAGACTGCTGGATCACTTGGTGAAGTAGTGGCGGCCGGCCCCACTTCAATCCAGGGAACCGTGCAAAGTCGCTGTCCAGCGTTATCAACTCCGAACCAGACTCGATTGCCAAGGCCGCGTGGTAAGCGTCCGAGACCAAGTCTCCTTTTGCTTCGGCCTGCCCGCAAAGCTTAGTGAAGATTCTCCAATGCCGATCTCTCGGACGTAAGTCAACGCAATGGTCTAGGTCCCGGATCGCGTCCACAAACTCAAGCGCACTGCTGAAGGGGGATGGATTGCTGAACACTCGCGGATTGGTGACGATCCGGAGGAAACCGCTGAGGACGAGCTCAGAGACCGCGAAGGCGTTGTCGCCGTTCACAACTGACGTCAGCCAAGCGCGGCACCGCTCATGTTCGAGGGAATCGACCCGATACGCAGCAATCAAGACATTGACGTCAGGCAGGACCATCGCGCTTGTCCTCCATGATCGCGAGGAGGCCAGCGTTGTCGGTGATGTCAACGCCCGGCCGGGTTCCGGTTCCATGGAATACCGGAAGTTCGACTGGATCATGCCTCCTATTGCTGCGCCGAATCAGGGATTCGAGGAGAAAGTCGTGGACGATCGACGAAATGGTCCTGTTGGACTCCTTGGCCAACTTCTTGATGTCGGCATACAGGCCATCGTGGATGCTCAGCGTGGTCCTCATGCATCTAATCATACACTCTATGCATCATGATGTATCTCGCAAGCTCTTGGAGACGGCAGCATCGAGTCCGGCGGAATTCTGAGTGCTGTATCGAGGCACCAGTAGCTGGCCCGCCGAGTCTAGCCAAAGGGGGCCCACGAGCTAGGAGGAATGGGAAGTGGGGCAAGACTCGCCCGAACCGCAGCATCTGCTATGCTCCGGCGCATGCCCATCAGCTTCTGCCTCCGGTCGTGTAGTCGCCCTGTTGCCCCGATCTGGGCGCCGTTGCTCCTCGCAAGTCTTGTCTTGCTGACGCTGCCACTTGCGGCGCAGCCAGAGCTGCAGTACAAGCCGGTCGTTGGCTGGGGAGAGTTGCCGGACGGCTACGTGTCCGGCGCAGGCATGGCTGTGGCGGTCGATCACCAGGGCGGAGTCTGGTTCTACAACCGCGGCTCCCATCCGCTGATTCAGTTCTCCAGCGATGGCAGCCTGATCCAGTCTTGGAAGGAAGACAAGACCGTGTCGACCCATCAGGCTACCGCTCACGGCATGGCGGTCGGACCGGACGGTGGCATCTGGCTGGTGGCGCGCGACTCGCACGCCGTGTACAAGTACTCTGCCGCGGGCCGCACGCTGCTGATGATCGGAGGTTTCGCCGCCAGCCTTGGCAGCAACGAAGCCCCTTACGCCTTCAACCGGCCCGCGGGCGTGGCGCACGACAGCGAGGGCAACGTCTACATCGCCGACGGCTACGGCAACACCCGCATCGTCAAGTACGACCCCTCGGGCACGTACGTCAAGCATTGGGGCGGGCCGGGCGCCGCCGACGGCCAGTTCGATCTCGTCCACGGCGTGGCCTTGGACAGCCGGGACCGCCTCTACGTCGCGGACCGCAGGAACAATCGCATCCAGGTCTTCGACACCGATGGCGAGCACACGGCCACGTGGAACGGCCTCGGCACGCCGTGGAACTTGGCCTACGACCGGCGCGCCGACGTGCTGTGGATGTGCGACGGCGACCTGGGCCGGATCTCGAAGCTGTCGCTCGAGGGAAAGGTGCTCGGCTGGTTCGGCTCGGACGGCTCGGAGCCGGGGCAGCTGCACCAGGTGCACAGCATTGCCGTGGGCCCGGACGGAGCCATCTACGCCGCCGAAACGGTGAACGGCAGGATCCAGAAGTTCGTCCCCGGGGACTGACACGCGGCAGCGAGGACCGGACGTGGCTGCGCAGCCGGTCGGGCTTCTTCAGCAGGTGTCGCTCAGGTGCGCGAAAGCGGTATGATGCGTGATGTTGTGACCCGACTGCTTGCGATCGCACTTGCACTCTCGGCCGCGGCCCTGCCGATGTGGGCCCAGTCGGCCGATTTCGAACCGTCCCGCCTGCCCAACGGCAAGCCAGACTTGAACGGCATCTGGCAGGCCCTGAACACTGCCAACTACGACATCGAGCGCCACATGGCTCGTCCCGCCATGATGCTCCGGGACGGTCCGCACGGCCCGCTGCCCGCCGTGCCCGTGTTGCGCCTCGGCGCCGTGGGCGCCGTGCCTGGCGGTATGGGCGTGGTGGAAGGCGGCAAGATCCCGTACAAGCCGGAGGCGGCCAAGCGCCGGGAAGAGAACCGGGCCCACTGGATCGAGCGGGACCCGGAGGTGAAGTGCTACCTGCCTGGCGTGCCGCGCGCCACGTACATGCCGTTCCCGTTCCAGATCTTCCAGAACGAGGATTCGGTGTTCATTGCTTACGAGTTCGCCGGCGCCGTGCGCGAGATCTACATGAGCGATGTCGGCCCTGCCGAGACCGATGCCTGGATGGGCCAGTCGGTCGGGCGCTGGGAAGGCGACACTCTGGTCGTAGAGGTCACCGGGCTGAGCGACCAGACTTGGTTCGACCGGTCGGGCACGCACCACAGCAACCAGCTGCGGGTTACCGAGCGGTACACCCTCAGTTCTCCGTATCACATCCAATACGAGGCGGAGATCTCCGATCCGGAGGTCTTCACGCGTCCGTGGAAGGTCTCCATGCCGCTGTACCGGCGCGTGGAGAAGGACGCCCGCCTGATGGACTTCAAGTGCGTCGAATTCGTCGAGGAACTGCTCTTCGGCCAGTATCGCCGCCAACCGCTGGAGAGGTAGCCGCCATGTCCGACGTGCGCAGCGTGGACTGGTTCGGCTGCGAGCATGCCGCAGGGCCGGGCTCGCGCGCGAGATTCCGGCCCGCAGAAGGGAGGTAGACCTGTCATGTCGAATCGTATCTTGCTCATCGCCGCCTTGGCGATGGTCGTCGCGCCCGTTTGGGCGGCCGACGACTCGGAGGCCGCTGCCGAGCGGCCAGACCTGTCCGGGACCTATGACATCGCGACCCTGACGCCATTGCAACGCCCTGCCAAGTTCGGCGACAAGCTCACGCTCACCGACGAGGAAGCGCAGGAGATCGCCCGCGAAGAGGCGGAATACATGGCCCGCCGCAACGCGGCCACCGACCCGGAACGGGGAGCGCCTCCGGAAGGCGGCGATGGGTCAACCGGCGCCGCCGGCAACGTCGGGGGCTACAACTCGTTCTGGATCGACCGCGGCAGCGGGGCCTTCAAGATCGACGGGAAATGGCGCACCTCGATCATCACCGATCCGAAGAACGGGCGCCATCCGGAGCTGACTCCGGCAGCCAAGGCGCGGCTCGCCGCGCGGCGCAAGCGCAGCCGCCCGAATACCGGCGAGGCCTGGTGGATCAAGGAAGGGGTCGAGCCCGGACCGTATGACGACCCCGAGCTGAGGCCGCTCGCGGAGCGCTGCCTGCTGGGGTTCGGCTCGACCGGGGGCCCGCCCATGCTGCCGGTGCTGTACAACAACCTGAAGCGGATCGTGCAGACCGACGACTACGTCATGATCCTGGTCGAGATGGTGCACGACGCGCGCATCATCCGCCTGAATTCCGAGCATGCCCCCGACGACGTCCGCGGCTGGCTGGGCGACTCGATCGGGCATTGGGAGGGCGACACGCTGGTGGTCGACACGACCAATTTCAGCGACCGCCCGGCGCTATCGGGGGCTACGCGCAACCTGCACGTGGTCGAGCGCTTCTCGCGCATTGACGACAAGACCCTGCGCTACCAGTTCACGGTCGAGGATCCGACGGTGTGGACGGAGCCTTGGAGCGGCGAGTACGTTTGGCCGGCGAGCGAGAGCAGGGTCTACGAGTACGCCTGCCACGAGGCCAACTACTCGTTCGAAGGCATCTTGCGGGGCGCCCGCATATTGGAACAGGACGTGCTGGGCAAGTCCGACGACTAGGCGGAACGGCCCGCAAGCGAGGAACAACAGCAATGATCAACAAAGAAGGGATGATTCGGCTGCAGGCCGTGGCGGTGGCATTGGGGTTGCTGCTGGCGGGTGTCGCGCCGCTCAACGCGCACCACGCATTCGGCGCTGAGTTCGACCCCAACCGCCCGCTCATTCTCAAAGGGCCGGTCGTGCGCGTCGAATGGGTGAATCCGCACACATGGATCCACCTCGAGGTCACTGACGAGGCCGGCAATAAGGAAATCTGGATGGTCGAGGGCGGCACGCCCAACAGCTTGCTGCGCCGAGGCCTCAAGCGCGACACGATCAAGATCGGAGAGGTGATCGTGGTCGACGGCTACCAGGCCAAGGATCGTTCCAACCGGGCCAACGGGCGTGACGTGACGTTCGAGGACGGGCGCAAGTTCTTCTTGGGCTCTTCCGGCACCGGCGCTCCGTACGACAAGGAACGTCGAGGCCAGTAAAGGAAAGGTCCCGCCGAGTGCGGCCGTGCCGCTCAAGGGACGCGTGCGCGTGCCTTGACCCAGTCCAGGACAGCGTCGCGCAGCGTCAGCTCGCGGGCTATGAAGTCGATCCCGGCGTATTCCGGCAGCCCCGCCACATAGTCGTTGGTCACAAAGCTGTACATCCGGCCGGGCTCGAGGTCTTGGCCGGCGCGGGCCTCTTCGGGCAACTGGTCGCCGCGGACGTTGGCTTCCACCAGCAAGTTGTCGAAGGGCAGGATATTCCAGATGTGGCGCGCCATCACGGTGCCCTCCGTCAAGGAATCGCGCACGCCCCCGCGGTTCATGTAGGCGATCTGCGCTCCGGTCGCTTCGCGCAGGGCTCGCTCGATCATGCGCTTGACATCGTCTCGACCAAGCGCGCGGACACACTCGGCGATCTCGACGTCTACCCGCTCCGAGACTTTGGACTCCCATTGATCGACGAGGGCCGCAATAGCGGGCTTGGGCGGAAAGCGGCCCTGGGAAATCTGGATTCTCCGCCAGCGATGCTGGACGATCTCTCCCGCGTCGCGATCGAAGGCTATATCGAGACGTCCGAGCTCGCGCCCATAGGGGCGCAGTTTGATCCCGATCCGCCCGTCGATGAGGAGTTCGGTGTCCCTGCCCCCGTGGTCGTGTCCGCCCACGAGCACGTCAACATCTGGCAACGCGCGCAGGATCGCTTCGTCCTCGTCGTCGAAAAGGTGTCCTAGAACGACGACGAGATCCGCCGTTGCGTTCATCTCGGCGACAGGTTCGCGCAAGGACTCCACTAATGGTGTTGCGCTCCAAGGTCCGGACTGTGCAGGCTTGATCAGTCTGGCCAAGCGCGCTGTCACGGCTCCGACGATCCCGATCCGAATCTCGCCTGCAGTCAGCACCGCGGTCGCCGGCACCAGTCGCTTGCCCTCGGCGTTGAGGACGTTGGCGGCTAGGATCGGAGCGTCCGTGACACGCCGGAACTCGGCGATCTTCTCCCAGCCGTAGTCGAATTCGTGGTTGCCGAGGCAGTGGGCGTCGAATCCGAGTCTGTTCGCTACCTCGAAGACGGGGGTCCCTTCGAAGATCGTTGAAACCGGCGAGCCCTGCACCATGTCGCCCGCATGCAGCACGACCGCGTGCTCGGCCCTGGCGCGCTCTTCCTCGATCGCCGTCGCGACATGTGCGAACCCTCCCCGGCCTTGCTCGTCAGGCAGCAGTCGAGCATGCAGATCGTTGAGGTGCAGAATCGTGACCTGCTCGACGTTGGCACATTGGGCCGCTAACGCGGCCAGCAGCAGCAACGATACGCGGAGAACCGAGCCAACCAACATGGGCTACTAGTGTCGCATTGCTCAGCGCGAATCAGACCTCGGCGCTGGATCAGTGTCGGCGCTGGATCCGTCTCGAGACCTGATCATGGCTTCCGCGCGGCTGTCCCCCGGAGAAGGTGGTTGTTGGCGGCGGGTATTTACCCGCGACTTCGGACTCAATGCGATGCGACGGAGCGATTGTCCTACGGTGTATCCAGCAGCGACAGACAAGCAGCGATATCTCTGTCCGTCACAGTCTCGAGGGCCACGTCTGCCCGGCCTGCTAGTTCGATAGGACGCAGTTGTTCCACGTACCACCCGTGAGCAATCCTGTCCATGCCTGCACCGACCAGAGGAGCAGCAGTCCTGAGGCTCGCCCGTAAGGCCACGGCATCGGTCCTTCCCCAATGCAAGACGAGGTTACGCTGGCGATACAGCCTACGGAATGCGGATTCGACTTGTGCCTGAACTTTGCCTAGCACCTTGTTGGGCGACTTGAGAATGTTCGTAATTCGAGCGCCGGCCGCCGAATCCGAATCTGTCGGGTACTCGTCTAACCGGTCAGAGAGGATTGCCCTCGCCACGACCTCGCATCTCTGGCGGTTTTCCACGCAGGAGGACAACTGGCGACGGAGAGATTCGTTTCGCTCGCCAGTATGTTCGAGTGTATGGGCTAACGCTGTAAGCTCTGCTCGCGGAATCGAGCATGCAACGAGAGCTGCCAACCGATCTGCTGCCACGCCACGGTCGCTCGGCTCGCTTAACAAGGATTCGATTGCCGCCCATCCACCGGCGACAGCGGCACTTGGCGAACTGCGCTCCAAGTGCGATAGCAGGTCAATTGCTGCATCAATGACACTGAATCGTGCTTGGTCGCGAAAGACCTGATTCTCGCGGTAGAGAGCGCCGACCCTTACTCCTCGTCCGTAGCGTGTGAGGGGAAACGGTTTTCTGATTCCCTTAACCCAGACGCGAGGTTCAAGTTGCGTTTCTTGGCCCGTACTCACCGCCAGACGAGCAACAAGATGATCAACACGTTCCACGGCGAGTTCGACTGCAGCTTGGGGATCGGATGCGTCGATGGCGAGAGAGATTCCACCAGCTGGGCGGAGGCCCGAGCTGTCCGAAGAATTTCCGCGCAACCACCTCGACACTGCAGCAGGGTCCAGCCACTCAGGAAGATCATTCCTTCTGGTCCTCGGACGCAAAGCGAAGCAGATCAAGACACCGAATGCCTGAGAGGATTTCCTAGCGAGCAACTGTGCATCTTCAACAATTTCGGCCAGAGACTTTGGACTCTCGTCGTACTTGATCCTGAACTCCCACCACCGGTGCAGGTAGTTCGCGCTGAATCCGCGGTCAAGCAGGTGAGCCGCGATGGACCTCGCGACCCGCTCGGGGCTTATGCCATTGCCGATAGCTCGAAGCTCCCTAGCCCAGCGAAGCAAGTAGATCGACTCCACTTGGTCTGTAAGAGTCCGGAGAGCGTGGTAGTCAAGGCCATCGTAGTCAATTGAACTCATCAACCTGGAACGGAGGGCTGTAAATCGTGAATCGCGATCATTCTCTGGTTCTCTCGCAATGAGTTGGAGGCAACTCGACTTGATTACATTTAGCGCCTTTTGGTTGAGAATCTGGTTGCTAACGGCCTCACTAGCCTCGAGGAGCTCGCGGAGGGTGAGAATGAGGCCCGGATTCCAGAGGGCTCTGTGCCAGAGAGGCCTACGCCCAAAAAACTCAAGGAGCCTAGCTGCAACGATTCGCTCGCTCTCGTTGGCAGGTACAAGCATTCATGCTATATTCTCATCAGGACACAAGTCCGAGGTCTGCCCGGGGCAGGTCCCACACGAGTAATCGTGCGGTTCCTGCCCCTTTTTGGTTTCACATCTGTCCCGATCTGCACCATCATTCCATCACCATTCGTGGTAATTGAGATTCCTAGAGTTGAGCGATTCATCGAAGACGGCACACTGACAAGAAGCAGAGAAATGGATGTGCTGTTGCGCGGTGGAGTCACCTTAGAGTTCGGCAGGCTGTTTGTGCCCCCTACATCTCGCTCATCGCAGTTGACAACGGCTGGCTGACGGCAGGGGCCCGGTTCGGCCTGAGATTTTGACGGCGTTGCGTGACGCCCGCGCAAGGCAGCCTCTCCAGCCGCGAGCTCGGCCTTGATCACGCAGCTTCCGCTGCACGGCAGGCTCTCGACTTTGTTCATTGAGGCGGTCTGGAAAACAGCGCACGAGCCTCTTGGAGAATCGGCCCGGCCGATCATGGCTTCGGCAAGAACAGGATCGCCACCGGCACGGCGGCCAAATTGAGCGCGCTTTGAATAGCGCCAGGGATCCGTCAACCGTTGCAATTTCTCGGTGCTTTGCGTGTTGTTGCAGTGACCGATGGGGACGTTTGTCGTCCCGGCAGGTCGGGAGGTGCGACACAGTGGTGCTCGATGGCAGGCGCAACGTCCTGTCGCTCGGTACCGGGCGTCACACAATCGAATGGTGCATGCGGGCCGTATCAAAGCTCGCGACTCGCCCCGCTCGGTTGCTGATGCTACCGTGTTGGCCGGGCCTGCCCAAGGCCGCGCTTGCTTCGGTTGTCCTCGTCATTACTGGGCCATCCGGAGACTGCCCGGCGGGATGAGATGCAGGAATTGCGGAGCGACGGGATGACCGTGGCGGCGAGGCACCGCCGACCCGTTGCGGTGCTGTTGGGACGCCTGCTGCTGGCGTCGTCCGTGTTGGGGCCGGCCGCCACCGGCCTCGAGGCACAGACTTGTCTTGGCTTCAGCGGCACCGGGTTCGTAGGTGCGTCGGGAGCCATCCGGCGCGAGTGGTCCCACACAATGACGGGGTTCGGGAGCAGCGCCGGAGTCAAGATGGGCCGGGTGGCCGCCGTAACCAGCTACCTGAGGTTCTCGGGAGCTGACGACTTCGATCAGGACTTCGAATTTCATAACGTCCGGGCGACGGTAGCCTACGAAGCCATTACGTCGTCGCTCTCGCTGTGCCCGGTTGGAACCTTCGGGTCCGAGGGCGTCTCGTCGAGAGAGTTCCGCTCGATCCCCTACCGTGCCGACCCCTTCGTCGGGGGCGGCGTGGCGCTGGGGCGTCGGTTCGCCTCGCCCGATTCCGGCCCTGCCGTGATTCCCTCACTGGTCGTCACCGCCGAGAGTCACAGGGTCGAGCGAATCATCGAAGGCGACATCCTGACAAGAAGCAGGGAAATGGACGTGCTGTTGCGCGGCGGAGTCACTGTGGAGTTCGGCAGGCTGTTCGTGCGGCCCTACGTCGCTCTCATTGCAGTTGACAACGGCTGGCTGACGGCAGGGGCCCGGTTCGGCCTGAGATTCTGACGGGCTCGCGTGACGCCCGCGCTTTGAGTAGCGCCAGGGATCGGTGGGCCGCTGCAACTTCTCGGCGCTTGGCGTGTTGTTGTTGCAGTGACCGATGGGGACGCTTGTCGGCCCGGCAGGTCGGGAGGTGTGACACAGTAGTGCTGGATGGCAGGCGCAGCGTCCTGTCGTGCGGCAGCAGGCGTCACACAATCGGAGGATTCATGCTGGTTGTATCAATGATCGCGACTCGTACCGCTTGGCAGCTGATGCCAAGGCATTGGTCGGGTCCGCTGCCGGCGGCGCTCGCGTTGCTCGTGATTGCCGGCGCCGTGCCGGGCGGCATGGGTCTTGCCGCGCCTCCCTGTCGCTTTTCCGCTGATCTGGAAGTCACGATCGACGCGATTGGCATCGAGCGTCTCAATATCGATGCCGTTGAGGGCGGTCTTGCTGTCCAAGGGGACGCCGATTCGAGCCAGATCCGGGTGACGGGCAAAGCGTGCGCCAAGTCCGAAGCAGCCGTGCAACAGATCCAGCTCTTGTCCAACACCGAGGGGGCCGAGGCCTACGTCGAAGCCAAGATTCCCTCCCGGGGCCGGATGTTCCGGAACGCGACGCTGGACTTGGAGGCGGCAGTCCCCAGCCGCTTGGCCCTCGCCGTCCAGGATGGCACCGGCGAGATCTTGGTTCGCAACGTCGCCGCGTTGCAGCTCAAGGACGGCACGGGCGACATCGAGATCGAGGGTGTTTCCGGCGACGTGTCCGTAACGGACGGCACTGGCGCCGCGGTAGTCCGAGCCATCGGCGGCAGCTTGCAAGTCAAGGATGGCACCGGCCCGCTGACCATCACAGATGTTCAGGGCAGTGTCACGGTGGATGACGGCACAGGAGAGATAAAGATTTCCGAAGTTGGTGGCGACCTGAGATTGAGAGACGGCACCGGGAGCATGGAGATCGAAGATATCGGCGGATCCGTCGACCTGCGCGACGGCACCGGCAACGTCTCAGTAAGCCGGGTCGAAGGCAGCCTGACCTTGAGAAACGGCACGGGAGGCGTGCAGCTGACACAGGTCCGCGGACCTGTCTCCGTGCATGACTGAATTCCGTCGGAAATCCCTTGGCTTGAGTGCGCGATCGGCGGGTGCGATCCCTTGCCGGGCCTGGCTCCGGCCGGCGCTACGATGAAGGCGTGGATATCCGCCGGGCACAGCCAGCAGACCTAGAGACCATCCTTGACTTCAATCAGCGTCTCGCCGTGGAGTCGGAAGGCGTCGAACTCGATCCCGAGCGGTTGCGCACAGGCGTCACTGCACAGCTAAACGACTCGTCGCGAGGGTTCTACCTCATCGCTGAACTGGACGGCCGCGTTGTCGGCCAGCTGGCGCTGACGTTCGAATGGAGCGACTGGCGGAATGCCACGTTTTGGTGGTTGCAGAACGTCTATGTGGCCCACGAGTACAGGCGCAAGGGAGTGCTCAAGGCACTCTACGAGCGGGTCAGGGCTTTGGCCGCCGAGGAGCGGGTTTGCGGGGTGCGCCTGTATGTCGAGCACGAGAATCATGTTGCCCAGGCTGCCTATAAGGAGCTGGGCCTGTCGCCGGCCGTGTACAGCATGTACGAAACGGACTTCGTGATCGAGCGCGGCTACGATTCCGGCCCGGCCCATTGAGACGCGCAACAGGCTGGTCGAGCAGGCTCCCGCGCGTCGGACGGACGTTCGCCGCGTTCGTTCTATGATGGCTAGATCATGCAATTGCTAGCCGGAAAGACCGCTATCGTGACCGGATCGGGACGCAGCATCGGCAAGGCCGTGGCCAAGCTGTTCTCCGAGCACGGCGCCAACGTGGTCGTCAACGATCTGGATCCGGAACCTGCCGAACAGACCCTCGCCGAAATCAGCGACAGCGGCGGGTCCGCCGCCGTCTGCGTGGGCAGCGTCACGGACCAGGAGATACCCGACCGGCTCGTCAAGACCGCCCTCGACACCTTCGGCTCGCTCGACATCATCGTCAACAACGCCGGCTACACCTGGGACGGCGTGATCCACAAGATGAGCGACGACCAGTTCGACGCCATGCTGGATGTCCACCTCAGGGCCCCGTTCCGCATCGTCCGCGCCGCCGCTCCCTTCCTGCGCGAGTCGGCCAAGGCCGACATGGAGGCCGGCCGCCGGCCGCCCTGCCGCAAGATCGTCAATGTCAGCTCGACCTCGGGCGTGGCCGGGAATGCCGGCCAGATCAACTACGCGGCGGGCAAGATGGGCATCGTCGGCATGACCAAGACCATCGCCAAGGAATGGGGTCGCTTCAACGTCTGCTGCAATGCCGTCGCCTACGGCTTCATCGAGTCGCGCCTGACGCAAGCGAAGGAGAGAGGCGACAAGACCTCGACCGGGATCGCCCTCGGCATCCCGCAGCGCCAGCGCGATGCGGCCATCCCGCACATTCCCTTGCATCGCCACGGCACGCCGGAAGATGCCGCCGGCCCGGTGCTCTTCCTCGCCTCGTCGCTGTCGGACTATGTGACCGGTTCGGTCGTGCTCGTGACCGGCGGCAGCGTGGTCTGATCGCCGGAATCGGCCGCCGCTTCCTCGTCCCGGCGCGGGCACGCGCCGCAGCGCAAGGACTCGCCTTGGGCGTCCAGCACGTCCGGCCCGCCGCAGGAGCCGCGCAGGCAGCGATTCTTGGAAAGGAGCCCGATAGCCATAATGGCCATCGCGATCCCGACAAAGGCAATCGCAAGCAACACCACGCTCATGGCGACTCGTCTTCCATTTTCGCACGGAACTCCGGGGATTTGAACTCGCTCAGCGATTCGTCGGCACCTTCGACCAGCAGCAAGGCGGCTAGATCCTCGCGCTCGGCCAGTGCCATGCCCTCGCGCTCGCCGAGCACGAGCAGCGCCGTCGCGAGCGCGTCGGCGCGCATGGCGCTGGAATCGAGCACCGTTGCCGAAACGACTCGGTTCGCGGTCGGCCGCCCCGTGCGGGGATCGAGCACATGGCCGAAGCGCTGGCCGTCCGCTTCCCGGAAATTGCGGTAATTGCCGGAAGTAGCGACCGCGGTGTCGCTGAGGCGCAGGATCCGGTGGACGCTCCTGCCCGCGCTGTCGGGGCGCTCCACGCCGACGCGCCATGGGTCGCCGTCGGCCCGCACGCCCGCCGCCCGGACTTCCCCGCCCACTTCGACCAAGTAGTGGCGATAGCCCAGGCGCTCCAAGGCTTCCGCGACCAGGTCCACCGCGTAGCCCTTGGCGATCGCCGATAGATCGATCCGCAGCTGCGGGACCGTCTTGCGGACCGCGGGACCTTGCGCGTCCAGGACCAGCTTCCGCCAGCCTGTCCGCTCCATGAGCCCGCGGACAGTCTCCGCCGATGGCGGCGCGGAGGTTTCCTCAGGGCCGAAACCCCACGCGTCGACCAACGGCCCGACCGTGATGTCAAACGCACCTCCCGTGGCGGAGCTGACTTCTTGCGCCGCTGCGAGCACGGCGTGTGTCTCCGGCGAGATGGACAGCGGCTCGGAGGATTCGTGCCGGTTGAGGCGAGACACCTCCGAGTCGGCCCGGTAGGTCGACATCAGGGCATCGACCCGGTCGAGCGCCTGGCGGACAGCCGCCCCGATCGCTCCGTCGTCCCGCGGGGCTCCCGGCAGCGTGACCCGGTACGACGTGCCCATGGTGGGCCCGGACAGTTCCAGTGCCGCCGGGGGCGGCTCTCGGCTGGCGCAGGCGCACAGCGCCGCCAGAGCGACGCTCAGGGTCGCGGAGCGATGAACCAAGTGCGCCCCGCGGCGGCCCGCGCCGGAATCAGCCACCGAAGTCGTCGAACAGGATGTTCTCCGGCTCCACGCCGAGGCTGTCGAGCATTGCGAAGCACGCCGTCATCATCGGCGGCGGCCCGCAGATGTAGTACTCGCAGTCTTCGGGTGCCGGGTGGTCCTTGAGATAGTTGTCGAGCAGCACTTGGTGGATGAAGCCCGTGTACCCGGTCCAGTTGTCTTCCTCGAGCGGGTCCGACAGCGCCAGGTGCCATTCGAAGTTGGGGTTCTCGCGCTGGATCATGTCGAAGTCGTCCAGGTAGAAGGCCTCGCGCAAGCTGCGGGCCCCGTACCAGAACGTGACCTTGCGCTCCGTGCAGATGCGGCGGAACTGGTCGAAGATGTGCGACCGCATGGGCGCCATGCCGGCGCCGCCGCCGATGAACACCATCTCGGACTTGGTGTCCTTGGCGAAGAACTCCCCGAACGGGCCGGCGATCTCGACATCGTCCCCGGGCTTGAGGTTGAAGATGTACGACGACATCTTGCCCGGCGGCGTGCCTTCCGGGGCGCGGGGCGGGGGCGAGGCCACGCGCACGTTGAGCATGATGACGCCGAGCTCCTCGGGATAGTTCGCCATCGAGTAGGCCCGCTCCACCGGCTCGCCGACCGTCGAGACATAGCGCCACAGGTTGAACTTGTCCCAATCCGGGCGGTACTCCTCGGCCACTTCGAAATCCTTGTAATTCACCGTGTGCGGCGGGCAGGCGATCTGGATGTAGCCGCCGGCCCGGAACGGCACCGATTCCCCCGGCGGCAGTTCCAGCACAAGTTCCTTGATGAAGGTCGCCACGTTGTCGTTGGACCGCACCTTGCAAATCCAGCGCCTGACCGAGAAGACCTCGTCGGGCACCCGGATTTCCATGTCGTTCTTGACCTTGACTTGGCAGGACAGGCGCAGTCCCTCGCGGGCCTGGCCGCGGTTGATGTGGCTGGCCTCGGTCGGCAGCATGGCGCCGCCGCCCTCGCAGACTGTCACGGTGCACACGCCGCAGCTGCCCTTGCCGCCGCAGGCGGAAGCGATGAAGATCTTGTTCTCGGCCAGTGTGTTCAGCAGGGTGCCCCCGGACGTCACGGTCAGGGAGTTCTCCGGGTCCCCGTTGATGCCGATCTTGACAGCGCCGCTGGAGACCAGGCGCTTCTTGGCCACCATGAGCAAGGCGACGAGCGACAGAATGACGCCCGTGAACATCGCGACGCCGAGCAGGACAGTGATCATCTTGGCTCCGTCAACTTTCCGGCTGGCTGCCTAGAGTTGGATTCCTCCGAAGGCCATGAAGCCGATTGCCATCAGGCCCGAGAGGACGAACGTCATGCCCAGCCCGCGCAGTCCCAGCGGTATGTTGCTGTACTGCAGGCGCTCGCGGATCGAGGCCAGCGCGATGATCGCCAGCGCCCAGCCGATCCCCGAGCCGAAGCCGAACACGACGCTCTCGCCGAACGTGTAGGTGCGCTCCACCATCAGCAGCGAGCCGCCCAGGATCGCGCAGTTGACCGCGATCAGCGGCAAGAACACCCCAAGCGCCGCGTACAGGGCCGGCGCGTAGCGGTCCAGCGTCATCTCCACGATCTGCACCATGGCCGCGATCGTGCCGATGTAGCACAGGAATCCCAGGAACGACAGGTCGTACTCGGCCAGCCCGGGGGCGATCCACGCCATCGCTCCGTCGCTGAGCAGGCGGTTGTAGATCAGGTTGTTGATCGGCACGGTGACCGTCTGCACGAATATCACCGCCGCGCCCAGGCCGAGCGCCGTGTTGACCTTCTTCGAGCAGGCTAGGAACGAGCACATGCCCAGGAAGAAGGCCAGCGCGAGGTTTTCGACAAAGATCGCCTTGATGGCTAGGTTCAGGTACTGCTCCACGATCCTAGCCCTCCGGTTCGACCTGGTCGGTCTTCCAACTGCGCAGTGCCCAGATGAACAGGCCGATGATGAAGAACGCCCCGGCCGATATGCCCAGCAGCCCGTTGGGGTTGTACCAGCCGCCGTCGTGCACCTTGGGCAGCACCACCGCCCCGAAGACGGTGCCCTGGGCCAGCAGCTCTCGCAAGAAGGCGGTCGCCATCAGGATGGCGCTGTAGCCGAGGCCGTTGCCGAGCCCGTCCAGCAGGCTGTCCAGGGGGCCGTTCTGCATGGCATAGGCCTCGGCGCGGCCCATGATGATGCAGTTGGTGATGATCAGGCCGACGAATACCGACAATTGCTTGCTGATCTCGTAGATGTACGCCTTCAGCACCTGGTCGGTCATGATCACCAGCGAGGCGATGATGGTCAGCTGCACGATGATGCGCACGTTGCCGGGAATGAAGTTGCGCAAGAGGCTGATCGACACATTCGACAGCGCCAGCACGCTGATCACGGCAAGGCACATCACCAGCGCGGTCTCGAGTTTGGTGGTGACCGCCAGCGCCGAGCAGATGCCGAGCACCTGCAGGGCGATCGGATTGCTCTCGAACAGCGGGTCTAGCAGGGTCTTGGTGCTGGCTGCTGTCATAGGGCTTGCACCTCTTGGAATTGCTTGAGATAGGTCTTGAACCCGGAATCGCCGAGCCAGAAGTCCAGCATCGACGTTACGCCGTTGCTGGTGATCGTCGCCCCGGTGAGTCCGTCGACCTCGTGCGGCGCGTCGGCAGGCGAGCCGGCCGTGCCCTTGATCACCCGGATTGCCGGGTCGCCGGCGGCGCCGTAGATCTTGCGGCCCGGCCAGAGCGACTTCCAGTTGGGATTGTCCACCTCGCCGCCAAGCCCGGGGGTCTCGCCGTGCTGGTAGTACGTGATTCCTTCGATGGTGTTGCCGTCCTGTCCGACCGCGAGGAAGCCGTACAGGGTGGACCACAGGCCGTAGCCCTCGATGGGGACGACCGCCGTCGACGGCCGCTCCCCGTCCATGATTTCGTAGACCAAGGCGTGGTCTGGCAGCCGCCTCACCGAGGCCCGGTTCTGCGGCGCTTCCCGGCTCGTCGCAGGATCCTTGGCCGCCTTGGCTTGGTCGAAGCCGGTCGGGTCGATGTCCGTGCGCTCGCCGGTCCGCAGGTCGATCACCACCGAGCGGATACCCTCGAAGCGGCGCTGGACTTCGCTCGCGTCCAAGTCCTCGCCGGTTTGGGCGAGGCCCGCCGCGAACAGCACGTTGCGCTGCTTGTCGAGCGCCGCGTTGCGCAGCTGGTTTTCCTTCAGCGAGACCGCGGCCGACGAAACCAACACGGCGCAGGCGACGCAGACCGCCCCCGAGAACAGGATCGTGTAGAGCGCGTTATGCCGCATAGCGGGCCCTCCTGCGCTTGACGTTGGCTTGGATCACGAAGTGGTCGATCAGCGAGGCGAACATGTTCATGAACAGGATCGCCAGCATCATCCCTTCGGGGAACGCCGGATTGATCACGCGGATCAAGATCGCGAGCACCCCGATCAGGAATCCGTAGACATAGCGCCCCTTGTTAGTATGCGCCGAGGACACAGGGTCCGTGGCCATGAACACCAGGCCGAAGGCCCAGCCGCCGAGCACCACGTGCCACTCGAAGGGAACGTTCATCAGCGGATTGGTGGCGGAGTTCATGGCGTTGAGCAACTGCACCATCAGCAACGAGCCGACCGCCCCTGACACCATGATGCGCCACGAGCCGATTCCCGTGGCCACCAGGACGAGCGCTCCGATGAGGCAGGCCAGCGTGGAGGTCTCGCCCATCGAGCCGGGCACCAGGCCCAGGAACGCCTGCATCCAGCTCACGCTTCCGCCCGCCAGCGCCTCCGGGCCGGTGAGCGCGGCCTCGGCCAGCCAGGTGGCGCCGCTGCTGCCGTCGACCGTCGTGTCGGCGGCGATCCAGACTTGGTCGCCCGAGATCTGTGCCGGATAGGCGAAGAACAGGAAGGCCCGCGACATCAGCGCCGGGTTGAAGATGTTCATGCCCGTGCCGCCGAAGATCTCCTTGCCAATGATCACGCCGAAAGCGATGCCGAGCGCCACCTGCCACAACGGAATGGTGGGCGGCAGGACCAGCGGGAACAGCATCCCGGTGACCAAGAACCCCTCGTTGATCTCGTGCTTGCGCACCACCGCGAAGAGAGCCTCGCAGTTTCCCCCGACCGCGAAGGTGACGATCAGCACGGGCAGGTAGTACAGCGCGCCGTGCAAGATGCAGCCGAGAATGTCGCTCGGGTCGAATCCTCCCAAGCCCAGCGCGTTCAGCGCGGCCGTCTGCCAGGTGTCCAGCGGCTGGGCGCCCTGCGAGATCGCGAGATTGGCCTGATAGCCGGTGTTGTAAAGGGCCATCGCCACGCAGGGCAGCAGCGCGATCACGACCGTGACCATCATCCGCTTGACATCGATTCCGTCCCGCACGTGGGCCGCTCCGCGCGTCGTGTGGCCCGGTGTGTACAGGAATGTGTCCATCGCCTCGTATAGCGGGTACATGCGCTCCAGCCGCCCGCCCGGCTGGAACTGCTTTTCTAGGGTGTCGAGGATCGCGCGCATGTCGGTTCGATAGTCGTTGCCGGTGCGGGACGGGCTAGCCCTCCTTCTCGAGCGTGGTGAGGATGTCGCGCAGCAGGCTGCCGAACTCGGCCTTCTCGGGCGACACGAACGAGCACAGCGCTAGATCCTCCTCGAGCAATTCGAGCGCGCCGAGTTCCTCGGCCCGCTCCGGGTTCGGCATCAGCAGGGAGCGCAGCAGCGGCGCGGGCAGGATGTCCAGGGGCATGATCTTCTCGTAGGAGCCGACCGGGACCATCGCGCGGACGGAGCCGTTGGTCGTGGTCGTGAACGAGTACTTCCGGCCCGGGATCCACGAGCTCAGGAACAGCCGCATGACCGAGAAGGTGCTGGTGCCGGGCGCGAGCCATCCCAGCAGCCGCCGCCGGCTGTCCTCGTGCAGGCCGGTGACTTGCGCGTGGTAGCGCCCCAGGTATCCGAAGATCTCTCCCTCGGCGCGACGGCCGGAGAGCGCCGAGCCCGACAGCGCGCGTGTCTCTCCGGCGTCCATTTCGCGGTTCGTGAGGCTTGAGACCGAGGCCCCCAGGCGCGTCCGCAGCAGCCGCGGCCGATGCACCGCCGGCCCCGCCAGGGAAATCACTCGATCGACCGGCAGGACGCCGTTTTCGAACAGCCTGCCGATCGCGATCACGTCTTGGTAGCCGATGTGCCAGACCTGCTTGTTGCGGTCCACCGGATCCAGCACGTGAATGTGCAGGCCGGCCGTTCCGCTGGGGTGCGGCCCTTCGAATTCCTCCAAGCGGAAGCTGTCGCCGGCCGGCGCGGCGACAGAGCTGCCCCTGGTCTTGCACACGAAGATCGGCGCTCCGGCGGCCGCCTTGGCGAGCGCTTCCAGGCCGCGGGCGAAGCGCGCCTCGTTGCCGGCCATGACGGCGTCGACGTCGGCCGCGAGGGGATCGGTGTCTGCGGCCGTGACAAAGAGCGAGTGGGGCTTGGCGTCAACGGCGGGAATCCGTCCGAACGGCCGGGCGCGCAGCGCTGTCCACAGGCCGGACTCCACGAGCAGGGAGCGGGCTTGCTCGGAGGTGAGTTCAGACGGGTGGCGCCCGGTGTACGACTCGAACTCTACGCAGTCGTGACCGCCTTGCAGCTCGGTTGCATCAAGCTGCATCACCACCGATTGCAGCGCTCGCCGCTCGCCGCGGTTGATCGCAGTGACCGTGCCGCCGCTTGGAGCCGTGTAGCGGACGCCGGGAGTCTTCTTGTCCTCGAACAGCGCCTGTCCGCGCCGGACGCTGTCGCCGACCGCGACCAGCATGGTCGGCTTCATGCCAACGTAGTCTTCTGCCAGCAGGCCCACGTGGGAGGGAGCGGCAGCCGGCTCGATTTGCTGCGCAGGCTGTCCCCCGATGGGTAAGTCCAGTCCCCTGCGAACTTTATGCAGCCCCATATACTCCTCGGTCGGTAAGGAATCCGCGATCGGCGCTGTCAGTGCTGGAAGTGCTCCTGCAACCCGTTCCGCGCCCGTCGGCTGGCCCCCCTAGCCTGTTGTCGGCACTCTCGTCCACGCAGGAACGGCTGAGTAGCGCACGCTTCCGAAACTGTGGGGGAACATGGCAGCAGCCGCGAGGCGCGAAACGTGAGCCGGGCTTGCCGACACCTTCTATTGTAGCGCTTCCGCCGGGTCGCGATCCAGCTTGCGCGCGAGCCGGCGAACGCTGGAGGTGGCGGCAAAATCCCATCAAAAAAAAGCTGGCGCCGGTGACTCCGTGGGGTATAATCTCGCAGTGTCCCCGGTGGCGATGTCGATCACGCTCAATGGCGAGCCCCGCACGTTGTCGCCCGCAGCCTCTGTGCGGGATCTGATACAGGAACTGGGGCTGGACGAGGACGCGGTAGCGGTCGAGCGCAACCGCGCAATCGTCCGGAGGATGCACTGGGCGGAGACTGTGTTACGATCCGGTGACAGAATCGAAGTGGTTCGGTTCGTCGGTGGGGGTTGAGGTGGTTTGCCGGAAATTGCCGGACAGTTGCCGGCGGGTTTGGTATCCTTTGCAACACCGTGATTTAGTTCATTTGGAGGCGCGAAAGGGTTGGAGATGACTCTAGGATCTAACGGAAGGCCGGGGCTAGGTCCGATCTACAGCAGCTTGGATGTTGCTGGATTGACCGGAGTTAGCCTGCGTCAGCTGCAGTGGTGGGACGAGCAGGGGGTCGTGACCCCGATGCAGAAGGGTCGTCGCCGCCTCTACAACCCGACGGAAGTGTTGCTGGTCTCGGTCATCGTGGGACTGCGCCGCAAGAAGCTCTCTCTGCAGAAGATCCGCAAGGTGGTAGACGAACTCAAGGGCGACACGAGCATCGCCGAACTCGCCACCGAGCCCGCCGTCGCCGAGGTATACCTGCTGACGGACGGCGACCACGTCAGCTTGCAGGACTCGGTCCAGAGAATCATCGATATCCAAGTGGAATCGCCGACGCCAATGACGCTGCTGTGCGTCTCGGACCTGTTGCGCAAGCTGGGTTGGGCCGACGACGAGGCGCCTCGCAAGCCGGTGCACATCGAGACCAGCAGGACGGGCGGCGCCCGGCGGTCGCGGACAAGCGCCTCCAGGGCGTCTTGACCGAGCGTTGAGCAGTCCCGGCTCGCCTCTAGCCGCGGCTGCGCGAACGCACTACGATCGGCGTGCCCTCAAAGCCGAATCGTTCTCGGATTTGATTGATTAGGTAGCGCTCGAGCCCGAAGTGCAACGGGCCTTTGTGGCTCCCGAAGAATAAGAACGTCGGCGGCCGCGTCGCCACTTGCGTGAGGTAGGTGAACTTCGGCTTGCGCCCGGGCACGGTAACGCGCTCCATGTCCAGTTCGGCCAGGAATCGGTTCAGCTGCGCGGTCGGCACGCGCTGCTGCGCGGCCCTGTCAGCCTTCCGGACCAGGGGGAACAGGCTTCGCACGCGCAGGCCCGTGAGGGCCGAAACGAAGGCAACCGGGGCGTACGGCAGCATCTTGAGCTCCTCGCGCACGTGCCGGCGGAACTCTCCTTGCGCCCGGCCGGCGATGTCCCATTTGTTGGCGACGACGATGCACGCCCTGCCCGCGTCGTGGATATAGCCCGCGATGTGCGTGTCCTGCGCCGTGACGCCCTCGCGGGGATCGACCAGCAGCAGCGCCACGCCCGCCATGCGCAAGTGGCGCTGGGCCATGACGATGCTGAGCTTCTCTGTCATCTCCTTGGTCTTGCTCTTGCGCCGGATCCCGGCCGTATCGACGAACACGAAGCGCTGGTCGCGATGCACGGCTTCGGCATCCACGGCGTCGCGAGTCGTGCCCGGAACCGCCGACACGATTGCGAGATCGCCTCCGACGAGCCGGTTGAGCAAGGTGGACTTGCCGACGTTCGGCCTGCCTAGGATGGCGATGCGGATCGGCCGATCCTGGCTGTCGTCGCCGGCGTCGTCTGGCGGGAATCGATGCGTCGCGTCCGCGAGCAAGGGGTCGATCCCGAGCCCGTGCTCGGCCGAGATCGGGAAGACTGACGAGAAGCCCAGTTCGCTGAATTGCAGCGCCAGCGAGTTCAGGGCGGGAGTGTCGCACTTGTTGACGGCCACGCTGACCTGGGTTCCGCCCCGTCTCAGAAGCTGGGCCAGCTCGTAATCGGTCGGGGTGAGTTCGGTCCGCCCGTCGACGATGAAGATCACGTGGTCGGCGTCGTCAATCGCATGCCGCACCCGGTCGCTGACCAACGAGGGGATTTCCTCCTTGTCATAGAACGTCATGCCGCCGGTGTCGGTCACTTCGAACGCCTTGCCCTGCCATTTGACGGGCAGCCGAATGCGGTCGCGGGTCAGGCCGGCGTAGTCGCCGACGATCGCCCTTCTCGAGCTAGTGATCCGATTGAACAGCGTCGACTTGCCAACGTTCTGCCGCCCCACGATTACAAGTTGCGGCGGCCCGGGCGGCTCCATGACCGGGATCATAGCAGCCCAGCGCGGGCCACCCTGCTCGACACAGGCCGCTGCCTGCCAGTGGCGGCCCGCCGGGCGGCCCCGAGCAGCCCGAGATTGATTCCCCCGCAATTCCGATCAACAATACGGTGATTAACCTAAGTGCAATCAATAGGATACGTGTGTATGATTAGGGCATGCCAGCGAGCGGTCGCCGAGTCGTCACGAGGTCTCCGGAGAACAGCGAGACACCGGTGGACGCTCTCAGCAACTGGATCACGCCGAACGAGAGCTTCTATGTCCGCAATCACTTTGACAGCCCGGAGCTCGAGCCTGGCGGCTGGGCCCTCGGCATAACCGGCTGCGTCGAGCGCGAGATTCAGCTGGCTCACCGCGATCTGGAGCGGATGCCGCAATCCAGCTTGGTGGCCACTCTCGAGTGCGCGGGCAACGGCAGGTCGTTTCTCGAGGGCAAGGTGCCGGGCGTGCAGTGGGGCGCCGGCGCGGTCGGCAACGCCGAGTGGAGCGGCGTTCAGGCGCGGCTGCTCCTGGAATCGGCCGGCATCGCAGACGGCGCGCTGGAAGTGGTCTTCGAAGGCGCGGACAGCGGCGTCGAAGGCGAGTCCGAAGGGGCCGTGCGCTTTGCGCGGAGCTTGCCGCTCGACATGGCCCTGCATCCCGACACGCTGATCGCGCTGAGGATGAATGGCGAGCCGCTGGCAACAGAGCACGGGTTTCCGGCGAGGCTCGTGGTGCCTGGCTGGTATGGCGTGGCTTCGGTGAAGTGGCTTAGCGCCCTGCGGGTGGTCGACGCGCCGTTTCGCGGCTTCTTCCAGAGCGTCAAGTACACGGTCCGGCGCAAGACCGCGCGGGGCATCAGCGAGGACGTGGTGGGAATGATGCTGCCCAAGTCCGAGATCATCCGCCCGCGGCAGGGAGATTGCGTCGCGGAGGGGACGAGGCTGGTCGAAGGCATCGCGTGGGCCGGCCCGGAGGCCGTCGCGGCGGTGGAACTGAGTTGCGACGGCGGCGATTCCTGGCGGCGGGCCGAACTGGTCGGGCCGCAGCATCGCTACAGTTGGACGCGCTGGCAATACGCATGGGAGCCGCCCGGACAGGGGGCGTACAGCCTTCTGGCCCGCGCCATCTCTGCCTCGGGCGAGATCCAGCCGAGCCGCCACAACCCCCTGCACGGCGGGTATCACGTCAACTTCAGCCGCCCGCTGGAGATCACGGTGACCGCCTCGACAGCCAAGAAGCCGCTCGTGTTCGCGATCTAGCGCTCGCAAGCACAGGCTGCCGGCCGGGACCGGCCAGTTTCGCGCAGTCCGCGGGTTCCAACCGCAGTCGCCTCGAGCAGCCCGACGCCACCAGGCGTTTAGCGTATCTTGGAGTTAACTAGCGCTAAGTCGTGTTTTGGCGTATCGATAAGAGTCTGTGATGGAAGGGAACACGCCAAGCGGGGGCAAGATCGCCGCATCCCGCGCCCCCGGTTCCCGTTTGTTGACAGCTGCCTTGGGAGCGTGCCTGCTCTTGGCACTGGTGGCGCCCGTCGGCCGGCTCGCGGCGCAGTTCGATGCCAACCTTGGGCGGATCGTCGGCCAAGTGAACGGTCCCGACGCGAGACCGATCCCGGATGCCGAGGTGATCGTCACCGCCCTTGCCAGCGGGTTGGAGCGCACCGTTCGCTCTGACGTCACGGGCTGGTTTCAGGCGGGCTCGCTCGTGCCCGGAGAGTACTTGGTTACTGCCGCCAGTCCCGATTTCGCGCCAACTACGGCCGATGGCATCACGGTCAGCGTGGGCGGCACGGTGCAGGTCGACTTGGAGCTCGCCCTCGAGGTCACGTACGTCACGGTCGATGTCTCGGCATCCATGCTGGACGCGACGCTCCCGGCATCCAGCAACGTGGTTGCCAGCCAGACGTTCAACGAGCTGCCGATCAATGGCCGCAGGTTTCACGACTTCGCCCTGCTGACGCCGAGCGTGCAAGTCTCGCGAGCCACCGGCCAGTTGTCCTTCGCGGCCATGCGCGGGATCTACACCAACGTCATGGTGGATGGATCTGACTATAACCAGTCCTTCTTCGGCGGCATCCAGGGCGGGGAGCGGGCCAGCAAGGTCATCACCGTCCCGCAGAGCGCCGTGCAGGAGTTCCAGGCGGTCACGTCGGGCTTCACGGCTGAGTACGGGCGCACGATTTCGGGCGTTGTCAACGTCTCGACCAAGTCCGGGGGCAGCGAGCTGCACGGCGACGCGTTCTACCAGATCCGCCATCCGCGGCTCGGTCGCGCCGATCCGTTCGGGGCCAAGGTGCTGGAAAAGCTCCAGCAGTTCGGAGGCTCGCTGGGAGGCCCGATCCGCGCCGACAGAGCGTTTTGGTTCTTCGCCATCGAGCGCCAGGCGAGCGTGAGCCCGCGATACGTCGAGTTCCCCCTGCTGGCCTCCGCCGACCGGGAGCGAGGGCCGGAGGCGTACGACTACTACAAGAGCCTTGAAACCGGGTTCGAGGCCACGAACGACGCGCTAGCGCTCACGCCGCGGCTGGACTACCACTTCTCGGGCGGCGGCAAGTTCATGGTCCGCTACAACTTCAGCAACGCCGACGGGAAAAACGCCGCGACCAACGAAGGCCCCGTGCAAGCTAGGACCACCACGGCGCTGAGTTCCAACGGGACCGAGCAGGACTCCATCCACTTCTTCACGTCCCAGCTGACCAGCCTGTTGTCGCCGAATGTGGTCAATCAGCTGCGGTTCACGATCACGCGCGAAGCGCGACCGCGCCTGCCCAACGGGCAAGACCCGCTGATCTCCACGGTCATCGGCGATTTCGGAAGCTCCTTCATCCTGCCCACGACTCAATCCGACATCCGCCCGAAGCTGACCAACAGCCTGATGGCCCACCGCGGTGCGCACGGCCTCAAGTTCGGCGGCGAGATCGACCGCGTCTGGATCGATGACCAGTTCGGATTCGCCCAGTTCGGCTTTTTCACGCCCTTCAGCTCAGACCCGGACGAAGTGCTGGACATCTTGACGCCCGGGGGGTCCATCCCGAACCGTTTCGACGCGCCCGGAATCTTCCTCCGCCAAGTCGGCAACACCTTGGGACAGCAGCGCTTGGGACACGCCGCTCTGTATTTCCAAGACTCCTGGCGGGCGGCTCCGGGCCTGACCCTGGACATGGGATTTCGCTGGGCGGGGCAATTCAATCAGACCCCCGAAGTCGGCAACGACTTGCTGATCGAGCGCGTGAGCCGGGCCAGATTCTCATTCGGAGCCGTTTCGCCGGGCTCGCTGCCCGACGACTTGGGCCAGTGGATGCCGCGCCTAGGCTTTGCCTACAGTGGTCAGGGCGCGTCACGCCGGTTCGTGCTTCGGGGCAGCGCGGGAATATTCCATGCGATTACGCCGCCGGTCTTCTTCAACGCGTCGACGAAGGCGTTTCGCGAGCCGGCTTTCAACCTCCCGGTTGCGCTGCCGACCAAGCACGCGACGGTTTACCAGCAGTTCCTGGCTGCCGGGATCGACCTGAACCAGTACCCGCTGGCCGAATTGCCCGTGTTCTCCCCGGACGAAGTCGCCCGCGTGCTCGACGGCGACAGGTATGCCGGGGCGACCCCGCAGACGGTGAGCCCGGATTTCCGCAACCCTCGATCGATCAAGTACACGCTCGCCTTCGAGTACGAGTTGACCGATGCTTCGGTCGTGGGCCTGCAGTGGATGCGCCACCGGGTCAGCCGCCTGCATGGCATGAGGAACTACAACCTGATGCCGGCCGTCATGCGCCCCGATGATCCGGCCCAGATACCGTTCTACGACACCTCCAACAGGCCCGCCCCCGATGTTGGCACGCTGGGGGTCATCGAGTCCATCGGACGAGCCAACTATGACGGCATGACAGCGAACTGGAAATACAGGGGCAAGCGCCTGTTGTTCGCAACCCACTACACCTATGCCAGGGCGCTGACAAGCGATGTCAACGACGGCTATTTCTGGGAGCCGCGCTACACCGACAATGGCCGCCCCGAGGAAGCTTGGGGCCCTGGCAGCTTGGACATGCGCCACCAGCTGACGGCTCATGCCACCGTCGCGCTGCCACTGGGCTTCTCTTGGTCGGCGATCGTCCGCGCCACGAGCGCGCCGCCGCTAAATCCGTTCGCGGGACAGGACCTCAACGGGGATCAGATCGCCCATGACCGGGCGCTGGAATCGCCCGGGAAGTACTTCGACCGAAACTCCTTCCGAAACCGCGCCATGAGCAACTGGGACATGCGCATCTTGCGCGAGTTTCGCTTCTCGGAGCGGTCGCGCTTGGAACTCTCGCTCGAATTGTTCAACGCCTTCAACGCGGCAAACGTCGAGTACGGCAGCTTCAACTCGATCTACGGTCCGGGGCTGGACCTAGCCACCGGCGCGGTGGTCGGCCCGGCGGCCTCGTTCCAACGCCTGCGCGATGCGAGCGGCGCCTTCGACCGCAACAACCAGCAGGTCTACGGCACCGGTCCGCTGCAGGCGCAGATCGGAGTGCGGTATCACTTCTGAAGACGCGGAGCCGGCGGCCGGCCGGGGATCCCCGTTGCGACGCCTCTCTTGAGGGGGGCGTCAGGCTGCCCGGCAATCTGGCTCAGGCGGTCTCCCGCAGCGCCTGCAGCAGCCCCTTGATGTAGCCGAACCCGTACGCGAAGCCTTGGCGCCTGTTCGGGTCGTCGTCATGGCGCGGCATGTGGTCCGGCATCACCATGTACGGGTAGTCGACCTCCCACAGCGTTCGGGCGGCCTCGACCATGTTCATGTCGCCCTCGTCGGGATAGACCTCTTGGAAGCTGTCGCGCTTGCCCACGATGTTGCGGAAGTGGATGTTGAACAGCTTCTTGGCACCGCCGATGCGGCGGATCACATCGTGAATCTGCGTCGCTGGATCTTGCAGCATCTCGGCGGTCGTGCCGAGGCAAAGGTTGAAGCCGTGATAGGGGCTCTCTTGGATCCCCATGAACCTGTACAGCCCCTCGGGCGTGCCCAGCACGCGGGCCACTCCCTGATAGCCCTCCGGCGGAACGCCCGGATCGTGCGGGTGGCACGCGGCGCGGATGCCGAACTCGTTCGCGACCGGAATCACCCGGTCGAGGAAATAGGTGATGCGCTCCCACGCCGTGTCCTCGTCGACACGGCCGGCCCGCGTGAGGGGAGGATCGGCCACCGCCTCGTCCAAGCGCCAAGTCGAGTAGAGAGAGCCGCCCCGTCCGGGCGTGGGCTCGGTTCGGAGCACGCCCAAGATGCTCATGTTGTACTTGAAGGCCGGGATTCCGGCACTCGCGCAGCCCTCGATCATCTTGTGGATGTCGTCAATGTCGCGGTCGCGCTGCGGAGACTCGCCCAGCATGATCGCGCCGCGGCTCTCCCGGTCGATGTGGGACGAGGCGAGGAAGGGAAGCGCGACCATGTCGAGCGCAACACCCTCGGACTCGCACAGTTCGCGGGTCTTGACGAGATCCTCGACCGACCAGTGGCCGCGCTCGCCCGGATGTGGCGGGTATCCGCAGCAGTGGTCCACGCCGTGGCGCTTGAGGAATTGCAGCATCTCTTTGTTCGTGGGGCTGCGCTGCGCCCCGACATGCATGCGCATCGGCGGAAGGGCCGCTTCGGTCGCTTCGGGCTCCGCAGAGCAGGCGCTGCCGGCGGCGCCCAGAGTTGTGGCGGTAACGAATGTTCTCCGATTCATGATGGGCTCCAAGTTCTCCCCAGTCGCTGCGCGGCAGGCGTTGCCGCTTGAACTGGCCCGTCCATAGTGTGCCTGATTTTCTCTCCCGAGTCAGACCTGCCGGGACGGTGTTGCGCTCGTCGGCCTCGATCAACCGGCTGACAGCCCAGAGTCGCCCGGCCCTGCCAGTTCCGGAAGCCACGTTGGGACGGGCCAAGCAGCCCCTACAATCGGGAACGAAGCTGGAGTGGGCCTGATGTGGATCGCATTGATGACGCTCGCGGCGTTGTTCGGGGCCTGCAGCCCGCTCCCGGTCTCGTCGCTTGAAGACGGACCCCCAACGGGTGCAGGGCCGGCAGTCATCCTCACGGGAGACTTTCCGGACCCAACGGTCGTCCGCGACGGAAACGCCTACTACATGACGCACTCGTCGTTCGACCGCGTGCCCGGCCTGCTGATATGGCGCTCGAGCGATCTGTATAGCTGGGAGCCGCTCGCTCACGCGCTGCGGCGCCATGTCGGCAGCGTCTGGGCGCCGGACCTGGTCAAGCACGCGGATCGTTTCTATCTCTACTTCCCGGCAGGCGGCACGAACTGGGTGACGACTGCCGCGCAGCCGGAAGGGCCTTGGTCGGAACCGATCGACCTCGAGGTCGGCGGAATCGATCCCGGCCATGTCGCCGGGCCTGACGGCCGACGCTACCTCCACTTGAACGGCGGGCGCGCGGTCGAGCTGGCCGGCGACGGTCTGTCCGTTGTCGGCAAGCCAAGCAAGGTCTACGACGGCTGGGAGTACCCGAGCGAATGGGTGACCGAGTGCTTCTGTTTGGAATCGCCGAAGCTCCTTCAGCATGGGGGCTTCTACTACCTGACGTCCGCGCAGGGCGGCACGGCGGGGCCTTCCACGTCGCACATGGTCGTCTCCGCACGATCGAAGTCGCCGCTCGGTCCGTGGGAGAACAGCCCGCTGAATCCCATCGTGCGGACCTGGAGTCGTCTTGAACCGTGGTGGTCCAAAGGCCACGGGACCGTCGTGCGGGGGCCCGGCGAGCAGTGGTACATCGTCTACCACGGCTACGAGAACGGATATCGGACGATGGGGCGGCAAACGCTCATCGAGCCGGTCGAATGGAAGGACGACGGCTGGTACGACATCAGCTCGCCCGATGGCGATCGGTTCGAAGCCGACTCGGTGCAGAACTACCGCCTACAGTCGGAGGATTTTGAAGGTCCGGAACTCTCCCTCCAATGGCACTTCGACGGAATCGACTCGACGGACCAATACTCGATTTCCGACGGTGCTGTGCGATTCGACGCCGCAGGCGACCGTCCGCGCGTTCTTCATGCACTCGCATCCGACCACAATTACGAGGCCGAAGTGGCGATCGACATCGAGGGCTCGCCGGAGGTCGGGTTGGTTCTCTACTACGGGCCGGAGGCTTTCGCCGGCATCGGCTATCTCGACGGGCAGGCTGTTCTGATCAAGGGCGGCCGGCCGTTCCTGCGAGACGCCGCGCCGTGCGCCGGCTGCCGCCGCTTCAAGATCCGCATGTTCGAGCACGACGTCGCCCTTTATTTCTCCGAGGACGGGTCAAACTGGATACAGCACCCGCGCGGCCTCGAAGCTTCCGGGTTCCAAACGAACAGCCTTGGCGGCTTTTCGAGCGCCAAGCTGGGGGTTTATGCAAGAGGCTCCGGCTCGGTCCGGGTCGAGGACTTCCGTTATCGGGCTATCGACTGATCCATCGCGCGAAGGCTATCGGTACAATCTCGGGATGCGCGCGGCCTTCTTGTTCCTCGCTGCGTGCCTCGTGGCGAGTGCCGAAATCCCGACCGAACGGGACGGGCTGCTCGCAGTAGAGGCGGAGAACTTCGATCGGCAGAAGCTGGCCGAAGTGCGGCAATGGGTGATCGTCTCCGACGGGGCACACTCCACGAGCGCAGGCGGTGACGCTTACGTCGAAGTGCTGCCTGACACGCGCACAACTCACGACGACGAGCTCGTTCGCGGCGAGAACTTCACGAACGAGCCCGGCGTCATGGCGGTCTTGGAATACGACGTCTCGATCACCAACCCCGGCCGCTATTTTGTTTGGGTGCGTGCCTATTCGACCGGCACCGAAGACAACGGGATCCACGTCGGCATTGACGGCTCGTGGCCCGATTCCGGCCAGCGCATGCAATGGTGCGAGGGCAAGCACGAGTGGACCTGGGCCAGCAAGCAGCGCACTGCCGAGCAGCACTGCGGCGTGCCGGGCCTGATCTGGCTTGACATCGAGGAGCCCGGCCGCCACACGGTGATGTTCTCGATGCGCGAGGATGGCTTCGAGATGGACGCATGGCTGTTGACCAGCGACCCCGAGCACGCCCCGGAGTCACCTTGAACGGCGACAGGTCGGGTTGAGGCTGCCACTGGTGCAGGAATCGGACGCAGGGCGCTTGCGGTGATGACACTAGCTCTAAGTGATTCCGGCCACAGGCCATGGCTGAGCCGCGCTCTGCCAGCGGCCGTGCTGGCGATCCTGACATCTGCGTGCGGCCAAGTGTCCGACCTCCCCCCAGTCCCATGGGGTGACGAAATCCTTCGCCAGCCGCGAGAGTGGTATGCGTCAGGCGAGGCCCGTGCGGCCGCAGACAGCGTAATTGCGTACCAAACCGCGGAGGGCGGCTGGCCCAAGAACACAGACCTGCTGGCGCCGCCATCGTCGCCCGACGCTGTCGGTCGCCCCACCATCGACAACGGCGCCACCACGACCCCGATGCGGTTTCTGGCATTGGTGGTCGATAGCACCGGCGACGCGAGATGCCGGCAAGCCTTCGAGCGCGGAATGGATTACCTCTTCCAGGCCCAGTACCCGAACGGCGGCTGGCCCCAGTATTTTCCATTGCGAGACGGCTACTACTCCCGGATCACATACAACGACAACGCGATGACCAATGTGCTGACGCTTCTGCGCGATGCAGGCGCGGGAGATGCGCCATATAGCTTCGTAGACCAAGCGCGCCGCGACAGGGCGAATGCTGCGGTCGCGAGGGGCATCGACGTGATCCTGCGCTCTCAAATTAAGCAGGAAGATCAGCTCACTGCCTGGTGCGCCCAGCACGACGAGCGGACGCTCGAGCCCGCATGGGCCCGCTCCTACGAGCCGCCATCCCTCTCCGGAGGCGAGTCTGTGGGCATCGTGCGGTTCCTGATGTCGGTCGAGAACCCCACGCCGGAGATCGTTGCGGCGATCGAGGGGGCGGTGCAATGGCTGCGTTCGGTCGCCATGTCCGGGGTCCGGGTCCGCCGGATTCCCAGGTCCGACGGCCGCGTCGAGCGAGTCCTGGTCCAAGACCCGGACGCGCCCCCGCTCTGGGCTCGGTTCTACGAACTTGGCACCAACCGTCCCCTGTACCTGGATCGCGACTCGGTCTATCGCTACGACTTCTCTGAGATCGGCGTTGAGCGACGCAGCGGGTATAGCTATCACGGCACTTGGGCGGCCGATCTCCTCGACGAAGACTATCCGCGCTGGCGCGCGCGGCATCGGCTGCCATAGATGGCCGTGGTTGGCACTTGAGATCCGCCGCCGGAGCGCCTCCGGATCGCGACGTCAGAGCGGTGTCGCAAGCGGGCGCAAAGGCGAACTCGAGTTCCCAGCAAGACTGCAACCGCGGGGGTTGGCGGCGCCGAAAACCAAGGTGTAGGCTAGCAGCCTGTGGCAAAAGTCGACTGAAATCCCAACAAATCCCGATCAGACTTCGATAAAATCGTAGTCATGGCGATGGGTACCCGCAAACCCGGACAGATCCCGATGTTCCTCGCACCGGACCAACTGCCCCAAGCCCCCACCACTCCCTTCTTCGACAAGCTCAACCAACTGCTCGCTGAGATGGGCTTCGACGCCTACGTCGAGAACCTGTGCCGACCCTTCTATGCCAAACGCCTGGGACGGCCCTCGCTCGCTCCCGGCGTCTACTTCCGACTGCTGCTGCTGGGCTACCTGCTGGGCATCGATTCCGAGCGCGGCATCGCCCTGACCGTCTCCGACTCGCTCGGCTTGCGGGCCTTCCTCGGCTACGAGTTGCAGGACAGCCCGCCGGACCACTCGACGATCTCGCGCAGCCGGCGGCGGATTAGCCTGGAGACGCATGAGCAGGTGTTCGCCTGGGTGCTGCAGCAGCTGCGGCAAGCGGGTCTGGCCGACGGGCAGACGGTGGCGGTGGACGCCACGATGCTGTTCGCCAACGCGGCCTTGCGGACCTTGCGGCGCAAGGACAGCCAGCAGGGCTACCGAGAATTCGTGGAGGGGCTGGCGGAGGCAGCCGGGGTGCCGACGCCGAGCTTGGCGGAATTGGCGGCCTTCGACCGCCAGCGCAAGCCCAAGACGTTGTCGAACAAGGAGTGGGAGTCGCCGACGGACCCGGACGCGCGGGTAGCGAAGATGAAGGACGGCACGACGCACCTAGCGCACAAGGCCGAGCACGCGGTGGACTTGGAGAGCGGGGCGTTGCTAGGAGTGACGCTGCAAGCGGCGGACCAAGGGGACACCACAACACTGGGGGAGACCTTGGAGGCGGTGCAGGCGGCGCAAGGGCAGGGGCCGGAGACGGTCGTCGCCGACAAGGGCTACCACAGCGACGCGGTGCTGCTGGGACTGAACGAGGCGGGCCAGGAAGCGCACATCCCGGAGCCGCAGCGGGCGGAGCGGGATTTTGCGGGCAAGCCGGAAGCGCAACGGGTGGTGCAGGAGAACCGGGAGCGCGTGGCGAGCTCGGCCGGCAAGCGCCTGCAAAAGCTGCGGACGGAGAAGGTGGAGCGGTCGATGGCCCACATGTACGGCACGGGCGGGATGCGCCGGCTGTACTTGCGGGGGCGGGCGAACATTCGCAAGCGGCTGCTGGTGCATGCCTGTGCATTCAACCTGGGGGTGCTGATGAGGTCGCTCACCGGGGTCGGCACGCCGCGCACACTGCAGGGGCAGGGCTGCCAGCCAACGGCCAGCCTTGGTTTCGCCGTTTGTTTGCCGTTCCGGGATGCTTGGAGCGGCCTGCTGGGCCTGCTCAGGGGCCTCTTGGGCCTCAGACGGGGAGAGAGCCCGGAATTCGCCGAAAAACTCGCATAGGCCGTCGAAGGACCACCAAGCAAGGCCACCGACCGACATGGTCGGCAAAGCTATTAAAACCACAGGCTGCTAGGGGCCATGCACCGCCGGACCTTGCTCGGATCCCTCGCGCTGAGCTTCGCCTCCGCCAGCCTAAGAGCGGCTCTCCCCCCGACGAGAATCACCCGCGTGCGGTACTACCACGTGGGCGGCGAAGGCGCGCGCCCGATCTTCAACCAATCGAGTCACATCGTCACCGTCGAGACCGACCAGGGGATCACCGGCATTGGCGAAGGAGGCCACAAAGATTCTGTCGAGCAGCTCGCGGGCATCATCGTTGGCGAGAGCCCATCGCGCATCGAGCATCTCTGGCAGCTCATGTATCGCCAGTATTTCTACCCTCCCGGGCGCGAGAAGATTCACGCTCTGGGAGCTCTGGATCTCGCTCTCTTCGATATCAAGGGCAAAGCGCTCGGCGTGCCGGTCTACGAACTCCTCGGCGGCTTGACCCGCAACCACGTCGAGTGCTACGCAACCGGATTCCCAGCGGCGGGAAGCCTCCGGGAAACCGCGCAGGCCTGCATCGAGTTCGGCTACCGCGCATTCCGTTTTCACGGTGCCGATGCTCCTGATCGCGGCAAGGGCTACCACCACCGCAAGATGGTCGACCGGACGTTCGAGATGTGCCGGGAGATCCGCGAGGGAGTCGGTGACGACGGTGACTGGGCCATCGACTTCCATACCCGCTTCGACCTGCCCGACGCGGTTCGCCTGTGCGGATTGATCGAACCGTTGCGCCCCTTGTTTGTCGAAGACCCGATTCGCTCGGAGAATCCGGAGGTCTATCGCACTTTGCGGCCGATGGTGAAGACACCCCTCGCCGTGGGCGAGCACTACGGGGATCGCTGGGACTCGAGCATGCTCGTCGAGAACCAGCTGTTCGACTATTCCCGGGTCACGCTGCCGAACTCGGGCGGTATCACTGAATACATGAAGCACGCCGCGCTATGCGAGACCCACTACGTTGGATTGATCCCGCACTTCACCGGTCCCGTTGCCGAGGCGGCCCTGGTGCACTGCCTTTGTGCCCTGCCAGGACCGGCTCTCATGGAGATGCGCGGCACGGGCGATCCGCGGGCGCCGCACCTGCCGGAGTCCTACGACTTCCGGGCCGGGAAGCTTTACCCGAAAGACAAGCCGGGCCTGGGCATCGAGTTCGACCCGAGCAGGGCCGACTTGGTCTTGGAGATCACCGAGCAAGACAGGCCGATCTCGCTATACCGCCGACCCGACGGCTCGATCACCAACTGGTGAGCGCGCCCGGGCAACGCTCGCAGCCTGTGCCTAGGGTCTGGGGATCGGCAACAGGTCGGGCTGACGGGGCCTGCGGCCTTGAGGAGACTCGCTCCGGGCTCGTGGGCGGATACGTCCAGGACAATCCGGCGGTAGTCGGTGAGGCGCACTTCCGGGTGGTCGTCCCGGACTTCAAGGACCAGATGGATCTGGTGGTTCCGCGCCCCGGTTGGGATCGTGAGACTCGCGACGGGGCTGGTTGCGCCACGAACCAGGACGCGCCCCGGGTAGGTGCCGGCTTCCTGATAGATCCACCATCGGAAAGCCAGGCTGTCCCCGTCGGGATCCGAACTCCCCGAGGCGGAGAACGACAGCTCCTGGCCAGGCGTCGCGCGGACCCGCACGATCGTGTCCGACTCGTCGCCGTCGACGGCTGCCGTCGGATGGTGATTGGCTTCGGAGAACGGCCTCACGCACCAGTCCATGCGGGCCCGGAAATCGGAGTACATCGCCTCGCGAAAGCGCCACACCGGGACATAGTCGCCCTCGTAGGTCTGGCCGTCGTCGGGGTCCGTCCAAACGTCGCCTGCTTCGCGGTAGGTGTAGAACGGCGCGAAGCGTTCCTCGTCGGGCCGTATGTCTCCGTGACGAGACCAGAAATCGGCCACCTTCTCACGGGTGAACCTCCCACTCCAGCCGCCCCAGGCAGGCTCGTTGATGTCGAACAAGCCGCGATTCACCAAGCCCATCCAAGGCACGGTTCCACCGCCTTCGATGAAGCCGAGCCGGCCGCTTTCGAAGCGCCGGTCGGGATACTTTGCGCCCAGAGCTCCGTGATCGCTCTGGACGTGCTCCGCCGCCCACTCGTGCTGGCCTCGGACGGAGTGTTCGAAGGGCCGCCATGCGTGCGGCCCTGCCGAGCGACCAGTCTGGCCGGCGGCTCCGCCGGGCCCGCCGTAGGCGTAGGTCTGGTAGTTGCTCCGAATCCAATGGATCTCGGGAAACTCGCTCGCGATCCAGGCTCCGGCGTTGTCTTGCGAGCCGTTCTCGAAAACTCGGAGCTTCGCGATTGCCTGGCGCAACTCGTGCGCCGGGCGCGTTGTCTTGAACTCGTACAGGGCTTGTGCAAGCGTGTTGGAGCCCGCGTTGACGACGACCCAGACCGGCGTCGGATCGGGCTTGGCCATTGCGTCGAGAATCAGCCGCGCACCCTCGCTGGTCTTGCCGGCGCCGACGCCGGCGATGCCGTACTCCGATTGACCGTGCTTCGTGATGGAGCGCAGGTAGGCGGGCTCCGGCCAGCCTTCGGAGTGTAGCTGCAGATTCGCGCGCACCTGTTCGTAGGCGTCGATCAGTTCTAGGAACAGCTCCGGCTGGGTCCTGCGCTTGTCCGGGTTCTCGCGTCCTGGATGCAGGAACTTGCCGGTGACGGCGATGAGCCCCTCCAGCTCGAACGAGTCGCTGCAGACCAGCATATGGGTCATTTGCTGCATCTCGTCGGGCTCGTTGCCCATGTCGGCCAAGATGATCAGGCGGGCCCTTTGCTGGGCTGCCGCGGCATCGCCGAGGGCCAGGGCCAGTGCTGCAGCGATCACAAGCGCGCGCACGAATCGACAGTTTACATGTCGAGAGCCCGGGACTCTCCTGGCCGGTATCGGCGCTTGGACCCCGCCAAGCATTCCGGTGAAGCGAGTGGTCGGCGGCCGCGCGATCTTGGCCCTGCACGCGGCAAGGGGCGTCTTAGCACTCCCGACCCGGCACCAAGCACCAGAGAGCATCGAAGGCGGACAGGTGAGAATAGGAGGAGCGATGATCTTCGTCGTTGACAACTACGACTCGTTCACTTTCAACCTGGTGCAATACCTCGGCGAGCTCGGAGCGTCGCTAGTGGTTAGGCGCAACGACGAAGTGACAGTGCGGGAGGTTCGCGCGCTGAGACCGGAGCGGATTCTCGTCTCGCCCGGCCCGTGCACTCCCAAGGAGGCCGGGATTTCTGTTGAGCTGATCCAAGAGATGGCGGGGGAGGTGCCAATCTTGGGGGTCTGCCTGGGCCACCAGTCGATCGGCGAAGCGTTTGGAGGCAAGGTAATCCGTGCCCCGGCCTTGATGCACGGCAAGACGAGCTTGGTCAAGCATGACGGCCGGTCCGTCTTCGCCGGCTTGGAGCAGGACTTCGTCGCGACTCGCTACCACTCCCTGATCATCGAACGCGTATCACTGCCCAAGGAGCTGGAGATCTCGGCTTGGACCGATGATGGCGTCATCATGGGCGTCCGGCATCGCAGCCTGCCGGTCGAAGGCGTGCAGTTTCATCCCGAATCCATCCTGACTTCGTGCGGCAAGCAGCTGCTGGCGAACTTTCTGCGCCAACGCTACGATGCCTAGCCGCGCAATGCCAGCGCTTCGCCGTGGAAGCGCTTGATTCTGGACCAGATCTCGGCGGTCTTGTCCAGCATTTGGTGGTCAGTGTCGAGCAGTTCCAAGTCGACGTTCGACCGCGCGCGGGCGAACCGCTCCGACAGCCCGGCTGGAACGCTCTCGTCGTGCCGGCCGTGCAAGATTCGGGTCTCGGTACGCACGTCAGGGAACGGTTCGTAGCTCCGGGCGTCTTCCAGGAAACTCCACGACAGAGCTTCGTTGCGCCGCGTTCGGTAATGGAAGAACTCGTGCTGGCCTAGGGTTTGCCACGCCCATGTGGCAGCCCCCAAGGCGCGGCCGAGCCGGTTCGCGAAGTCGAAGGCTGGCGCTAGCAAGACTGACAGCGGCACGCGGTTCGGAGCGCGCGCCGCATGTAGCGCCGCCAGATAGCCGCCGAGGCTCGAGCCGATCAGCAGGTCTGGGCGCAATTCAGCGGTCAGACGCGAAATCAGGCCGAGCTGCTGCGTCAGGGTCGTGTTCCGGAAGTCACCGCGGTCAAGCTCCGGCACTGTCACGGGAACGCCGATTTCCGCGAATCGCTCCGCCAAGAACACCCCCTTGGCGGACTTGGCGCTCGAGCAAAAGCCGTGCAGGTATACGATTCCGGGCACGCAGTGGGAGTCATTCTCGCACGCGGTTCGAAGCCCTTGCAAGAATGAGGCTTGCCGACGGTCCATCCCTTTGTGGCGCGTCCGCACCTCACCGTGCTGGCGCAGAGCCTGCCGATTCTCGGATCCCTGCTGGCTGAGCCGCTCACCGGCTTGATCGACACAGCGTTCGTCGCGCGGCTCGGTGCGGAGGCCCTGGCCGCTCTGGGCGTCGGGACGATGGTGCTCTCGGCGGTGTTCTGGTCGTTGAGTTTCTTGGGCGTGGCCACGCAAACCAAGGTCGCCACCCTCTGCGGGGAAGAGGCGCGGGCCGGTTCTCCCAGTCGCAGCGCCGCCCGCATGTGCTTGGCGGCCGTTCTGGTGGCGCTGCTCATGGGCGCCGCGGCGGCAGCCATCGGCTTGGTGCTCTCCGGCAACATCGCTGGCGCGATGGGCGCCGAAAGAGAGGTGCAAGAGCTGACGGTCGACTACCTGCGCTGGCGCTTCGTTGGGGCTCCGGCTCTGTTGGCCAGCTTCGCGGCCTTTGGCGCGCTGCGGGGCGCTCAAGACATGCGCACTCCGCTGCTTGTGGCAGGAGGCATGAACGCGCTTAACGTCGCGTTGGATCCGTTGTTGATCTTTGGCATGGCAGGGCTGCCCGCGATGGGAGTCGCGGGAGCGGCGCTGGCCAGCGCGATCAGCCACTGGGTCGGTGCAGCCTGGGCCGTCGCGGCAGCGTTTCGGAGGCTGGGCCGGCCGGACGCGCTTGACCTGTGCCCGGTCCGCGGCCTGCTCTCGGCCGGCGTGCACCTGGTCTTTCGGGCCGTCTCCCTGAACGCGTTCCTGATCTTGGGCACCCGCAAGGCCACGCTGATCGGCGTGGGTGCCGGAGCTGTGCACCAGGTGATTCGCAGCGTTTGGTTCTTCAATGCGCTCTTCCTCGACTCCTTCGCGATCCTCGGGCAGAGTCTGATCGCCTACTTTCTCGGCAATGCCGACCGGAGCACGGGCCGGGATGTGGCGCGGGTGGTCTGCCAGTGGTCGCTGGCCACGGGGGTGGCCTTGGGTGCGGTGATGCTCGTGGCGGAGCCTTGGATGCGGCGGCTCTACATCCCGGCCTCGGCAGCGGCGCTCTTCGCTGTGCCTTGGCGCATCGCTGCGGCCTGCCAGCCGATCAGCGGGCTGACATTCGGCACCGACGGGGTGCATTTCGGCACGGGGGACTTTCGCTTCCTGCGCAATGTTGTGCTCGCCGCCCTGGTGGCGGGCGGAGCGATCATCGTGTGGGCCGACGCTTCGTCGCCATCGGCGCTGAATGCCGTGTGGTGGTCCTTCGTGGTCTGGACCTCGCTGCGAGCCGTTGCGGGAATGCTGCGGGTGTGGCCGGGGAGGCCCGACGCGCCCCTCGGAACGGGAGGCTGAACTTCCGCGGTCGCTCGTCCGCCTACGGCGGGTCGGGCAGGCGGAACGCCATGACCCTTGCCATGAAGCTGCCCGGGTTGTACTTGTTGCCGCCCCCCACCGCGATCGCCAGGTACTGCCGGCCGTCAACCATGTACGTCATGGGCGTTGCGTGAGCGCTGGCAGGCAGGCGGTACTGCCACAGCAACTCGCCGCTGTCCTTGTCGAAGGCCCGCAGCCGCTTGTCGTTGGTCGCGGCGATAAACACCAGCCCGCCCTTCGTGACGACGGGGCCGCCCAAGTTCGAGGCGCCGGTCGGGGGGATGCCCAGCCGGGTCAGTTCGTCGTACTCGCCCAGCACCACCTGCCAGCGGAACTCGCCGGTGTTGAGGTCAATCGCCGTCAAGTGCCCCCACGGCGGCTGCTGGCAGGGGTACAGGTTGGAGTCCCAGAAGCGCCCCTGCGGCCCCGACCGGCTGCGCCAGGGGACCTCGGAGTCCTCGCCCCTGGGAAGCATGCTCGCCAGCGAGCCGACATCCATCGAATTGATGTAGAACGTGTCCGTTTCGGGATCGAACGCCCCGCCGCCCCAGTTGGTTCCGCCGTTGGTGCCGGGAAAGAACACGGTGTTGCGCGTCAGCCGCGGACGGAACAACGGGCCTTCGATGGAGGCGCCTTCGAGCATTTCCAAGCATTCGGCGCGGGACTCTTCGGTGACCGAGGTGATCTCGTCGGGGCGCATCGACTGCCGGATGAACGCCTTGGGCTGCACGGGCCTGGGCTGCGTGGGGTGGTAGTACTCTCCCGGCAGGTCCCCGGCTGGGACGGCGTGCTCTTCGATCTCGAACAGCGGCTCGCCCGTAGCGCGGTCGAACACGAACAGGAAACCGGTCTTGGTGGCGATGGTCACGGCCTTGACCGGCCTGCTGTCGCGCACGATCTCGACCAGCGACGGCTGCGAGGGCAGGTCCCAGTCCCAGAGGTCGTGGTGGATGGTCTGGAAATGCCAGCGACGGCTGCCGGTCCGGCAGTCGAGCGCGACGAGGCTGTTGCCGAACAGGTTCGCTCCGGGGCGGTCGCCTCCGTAGTAGTCATACGAGGGAGATCCGAGCGGTACGTACGCCAATTCCAGCTCCTCGTCTACGCTGGCCATGGTCCACAGGTTCGTGCCGCCGCGCTGCTTCCAAGAATCGCCGCCCCAGGATTCGTGGCCGAACTCGCCCGGGCGGGGGACTGTATGGAAGCGCCAGCGCAGCTGGCCGGTGTGGATGTCATAGCCGCGCACGTCACCGCTGGGGCCGCGCGGCATCCCGTCCGTGACGCGGCCGCCGACGATCAGCGTCCCGGCGCATTGCGAGACAGGCGATGTCAAGCCATAGCTGCCGGCCGCATCCTCCGGGAAGTCGGCCGGGGCGGCTCGCAAGACGCCACCGTTGCCAAAGGCGGGATCCAGGCTGCCGGTCTTGCGGTCAATCGAAAATAGCGATCCCATCTGGCCGCTGAGCAGCAGACGCTCGGTGTTGCCTTGCTTCCAATAGCCGAGGCCGCGGTTTATGAACAGGTTGAAGCGGCGCCTCCGATCCAGTCTTGCGTCGAACTCCCACAGCTTGCGGCCCGAGGCGGCGTCGAGGGCTAGCAGGCGGTCCATCGGCGTGGGCAGGTACAGCGTGCCGTCGATCATCAACGGCGTCGCTTCGAAGGCGGACCGCGTAGGCGTGCCGGTGCGGCCGTCTGCGAAGTCGGCGGAATCGAACTCCCATGCGACTTCCAAGCGGCTGACGTTGTCGCGCGTGATCTGATCGAGCGGGGAATAGCGCGTGCCGCCCGGATCGTTGCCGTAGTGGTGCCACTCCTCTGCAGCCAGCGGGAAGAGCAGGGCCGCCAAGCCGAGCGCGACCAGACGTGTCAGGCGCACCAGCGAATTGTAGCGCGGGCAAGGGCATGCGCCGGCACCCCGATCGTGCGCGGCGGGGTGTCGGCGCGGTCGATTCAAGATGCCGCCGGGCTCAGTCGGTGGCGAAGCAGTAGAAGTACCCGTTGCCGCCGGTGGCAATCAGGTTGGCCTGGCTGCAGCCGCGCGAGCCGTGGGCCGCGTTCCAAGAGGACGGGACCTGTCCCCCGCCGGTGCGGTCGTGGTGGCCGACCTGGGCGCTGCCCTCTCCGTTCTTGGTCCAGTTGCCGCAAGTGTGGTCGGCACCGTCGGAGAACGCCGTGCCGTCGAGTTGCGACCCGGTCAAGATGTCGTGCTGGTTCGGCGAGTCTCCCCGGCCGTTGACGACCTCGCCTTTCTCATTAAGCGAGCCTTGCTTGCCTAGCCCGACATTGGAGTAATGGAGCTCGTCGAGGTTGCTTGCGACCTGGACTCCCTTGGCGTTGAACCAAGGCCCGGTCCCGATCCGGTCGCGAGCGTTGACGGCGGGCTTGCCGTCCATGGCTGCGGCGCTCAAGTAGGCCCGCCACGTCTTGCCGCCGGCACCGACGGCTTGCGCCAGCGCTTGGCAATGGGCGTCTGCACCTGCAAGTCCGCCAAGGTTGGCGCCGTCACCGGGCCCTTTGCTCGTGATGAAGAAGCTCATGTCCTCGGCTGCGAGGGGCAGGGCCAAGCAGGCGAGCACGATCGCGACTGATACTTTCATGTTGAGTAGTCCTCTCTTGTTCCACAGGCCGCTGACTAGCAGCGCCGACATGGGATTTTAGCAAATCCGTCCCGGATTTTCCCAGAAACGTACCGTTGGCAAGAAATATCGTCCCATTCACATCCGCGGCTTGGTGCCCTGCACCGGGAGGTGTGCAAGCGCGAGTGGCTGTTGCCGCACGGCCTGCGGGCGAGATTCGAAGCGAGGCCAGGCGAATGCAGGGGCATTACCGGGCAGAGCCTGGGCGTCGGTCCCGGGCGGGCTTGCCCAGACTGATTGCGGGTGCTTGCTGCGGCCGGCTGCGCAGCGAGGCTATTGCCTATCCGGATCCTCGTGCAGGCGGCGCGATGTCAGACCGGCCGCCATGCTCGGTTCTCAGACTCTGGCCGGATCGGGGTGCTTCCAAGGCTTGCGGTATGGCCTGGCGAGCAGTCGGTTGGCCTCGCCATCGTTCCTGACCTGGCCCCGCTCGGCATCCCATTCCAGAGAGCGGCCGAGCTGCATGGCCATGTTGGCGAGGATGCAGGCGGTCGTGGACTTGTGGCCCTCCTCGATGTCGGCTACCGGCCGCGACCGCTCGTCGACCGCTTGCAGCCAGTCCTCCATGTGGTAGCGCACCGCGTGCGCGGAGTGCAGTTCCAGATCGGGCTCGGTCTTGTCCTCGGGGTACTGGTCGACCTCGGTCTTGTTCCGGCCTTGCAGCGGCTTGGCGTTCTTGTCGACCGGTACGAAGTCCCAGCCGTGGACGCTGCCTTTCAGCGTGCCCTTGGAGCCGTAGATGAAGAACGCCCAGGGATAGCCCGGGTCGGGTGCCGTGCCCCAGCTGCGATGCGTCCAGACAACCGGGAACTGGTCGTATTCGAACGTCGCGACTTGCGAGTCGGCGATGTTCGCCTTGCTGGCCCTTTGGATCTGGATGCCGCCGCTCGACGACACCCGCTCGGGCCAGCCGAGCCCTGTCATCCAGCGCACCGCATCGAGCATATGGACGCACATGTCGCCCATGATGCCGTTGCCGTATTCCATGAACGCCCGCCAGCGGCGCGGGTGGACGAGTTCGTTGTATGGGCGCATCGGGGCCGGGCCGGTCCACATCTCATAGTCGAGATGGGCAGGGGGCTCGGCGTCGGCGGGGTTGCCGCGCGCTCGCATGTGGTAGTAGCAGCAGACCTCGGCATGCCCGATTTCACCCAGCAGGCCGTCCTCTACGATCCGCTTCTTGGCCTCGACAAGGTGCGGCGTCGAGCGGCGCTGCAGTCCGATCTGCACCACGCGGTCGTGCTTGCGCGCGGCTGCGAGCATCGCCTGGCCCTCGCGGATATCGACGCCGATCGGTTTCTGGCAGTAGACGTCGGCCCCGGCTTGGCAGGCGGCGATCATGGGCAGGGCGTGCCAGTGATCGGGCGTCGCGACCAAGACCAGGTCCGGCTCCTGCTCCCGCAGCATTTCGCGGTAGTCGGAGTAGGTGCTGGGGGTCTTGCCGGACTTCTGGCGGGTGGCCGTCATCTCGGCCGCCGCCTTGAGCATCTTGCTGTCGACGTCGCACATTCCGACCACTTCCACCGGCTCGATTTGGATCAGCCGGAACAGGTCGATCTTGCCGTACCAGCCCGGCCCGACAATGCCCACGCGGCGGGTTTGGGTGGCCGGGCGCGCGCCCGGGACGAGCAGCAGGCTGCCTGCGGCAGCACCGATGAAATTGCGGCGGTTTGAAACGGGATCTGGCATGTTGAATCTCCCTATTGGCAGTTCGACTATGATACCCGTCATCTCAGCGGATTCCAGTGCCTGAGGCCGAGACCTTCCACTGCAACTAATGCCAAGACACCCTAACGTGATTCTCATCGTGGCTGATGACATGGGCTACGGTGACTTCGGTTGCTTCAGCGATGGAACGGTGCGCACGCCGCACCTGGACCGGCTGGTGGCCGGGGGCACCTGCTTCCGCCAGCACTATTCGGCCTCGCCGATCTGCGCCCCGGCCCGAGCCGCCCTGCTCACCGGGCGCTATCCGCATAGGACCGGAGCGATCACGCAGCACGAGATCCACGGCCTTGATCGAATCGCGCTGCGCGAGGTGACCGTGGCGGACGCGTTCCGCTCGGCCGGGTACGCGACGAGCTTGGTCGGCAAGTGGCACAACGGCACGTTCGACCGACGCTTCGAGCCCAACGCCCGCGGCTTTGACGAATTCACCGGCTTTTGCGGCGGCTGGACAGACTACTACCGCTACCACCTGCGTCGCAACGACAGCATCGCGCCCTCCGACGGGACCTATCTGACGGACCTGCTGACGGGTGCGGCCGAAGACTTCATCCGGCGCCATCGGAGCGATCCGTTCTTCCTGTACCTGCCCTATAGCGCCCCGCATTCGCCCTTCCAAGCGCGCGACGAGTGGATCGCCCCCTACCGCGAGCGGGGCCTGAGCCGTATCGTCGCCACGACCTACGCAATGATCGAGCGCATGGACGCCGGGATCGGGCGCATCCTCGACACGCTGGCGGAGACCGGCCTTGCTGGGAACACCATCGTGGCGTTCACCAGCGACAACGGTCCGGCCTTCTTCAACCCTCCGTACATGCTGGAGCCCGGGGAGCCGACCTTCAACGAGCGCTACAACAGCGGGTTGCGGGGTAGCAAGGGCTGGATTTACGACGGCGGTATTCGCGTACCGATGGTAGTGCGGTGGCCTGGTTCGGTGCCTGGAGGACGCTATGCCGACGAGCTGACGCACTTCACGGACTGGATGCCAACCCTGCTCTCGCTGGCGGGCGTGGAGCGGCCGCCCGGCCCGCCGCTCGATGGCTGCGACCTAGCGCCGCTGCTGGCGGGACGGCCCCTGCAGGCCGAGCCGCGTCAGTTTTGGCAATGGAACTTCTACTGGCCCGACATCGGCACCAACGCTGCCATGCGCGACGGGAATTGGAAACTGGTCCGGCCGATGATCCGCGGCACGCGCTTCTTTAGTGACGATCTTTGCGTCTCTGACGAAGACCGCGCCCGCACGGCGGCCTTCGTCGAGGCCGATATCAAGCACAAGGAGAATCCCGCGAACGTGCTGGCACCGCTGCCCGTGCCGAACCTCAAGCCCCAGGATCCGGAGTCGCCCGAGCTTTACGATCTATCGTCCGATCCGGGAGAGCAGCGCGATGTTGCAGCCCAGCATCCTGAACGCGTGCGCCGGATGCTGGCCAGCTTGGAGGAGTGGTTCGAGGATGTGGAGCGCGACCGGAAGTCCATCGATCGCCGAGCACCTTGAGTTTTGATCCTGGTCGCCGGCATCAGCGAAACCCTGAATCACATCCATCGCGGCCTTGATCGCATGGCCTCTTCAGAGGCCTTGCATTCTCCCGGGCATCGCCGCATGTGTCATCTAAGGGCGCGGCCGCGATAGTCCGATCTGTACCATGGCACCCTGGCAGGATCTGTCCGTTCCCAGCGAGACACGGACCCTGAAAGGGCTGGCCTTTAGGCTGGTGGTCAGAACAGGGCGAAATGCTAGACTGCAGTCGCCTTCTCGTAGCTTCCTCAGGCTCGTCGGGCGGTAACTCGATTCCGTTGGGATGTGGTGAATGATGCCGGAAGCGTCGCTAGTCGGGATTCAGGGATTTGCCATCGAGGATCTGCTCGGGCCGCTCAACGAGGTTGAACGAAAGTTCGCTCCGGAGAAGTTGTTCGTAGCGGGAGATGAAGGCCTGCTGAAGTCCGGACGGAGGGTGTCTATCGTGGGATCACGACGGGCGACCTCGGATGCAATCAGGCGCACTCGAAAGCTCACGAGGATTCTTGTGGCGCGTGGCGTGACGATCGTGAGCGGGCTTGCGGAGGGAGTCGACACGGCGGCGCATTGCGCTGCGATTGGGTGCGGAGGACGCACGGTCGCCGTTCTGGGCACTCCGGTTGACAGGGCATATCCGAAGTCCAACAGCGAACTTCATCGAGAAATAGTGGATTCACACGTGGCCGTGTCCCAGTTCCCTCGTGGCACGCCCGTCCGACCACGGAACTTCCCTTTGAGGAATCGGACAATGGCACTCATTTCGGATGCCACTGTCATCGTCGCCGCTGGCGAACGCAGCGGTACGATTCACCAGGGACGGGAAGCGCTTCGGCTCGGGCGGGACCTTCTGTTGCTCGAGTCGCTCGCTCGAAGCAACATAGCCTGGGTCCGCGAACTGACAGACTACGGTGCTGAACTGCTGGGTGACAGCAACCTCGACTACTGGCTGGACTCGCTTTCCCAACGCGCTGCCGTCGATGCCGCAGAACTGGCTCTATAGCGTGCAATGGAGTTGCTCGGCTTGCAATGCAGGCAACGAAGGCATGACACGTAATTGACTATGGCGACGCTGACTGTACCCAACCTGCCCGACGAAGTGCATCGTGCCTTGCACGCGAGGGGCCCGGCGCGGTCGCAGCACCTAGGCCGATGCGCGCCATCTTGGAGGAAATGGTCTTGCCGGAAGGGCGGGTCTCACTGGGGCCGCTGCTGACCGCCGCCGCCGGGCTCACAGGGTTATCGGAGGAACAGCATGCGACTTCTGGACAAACCCTTGGACGAGTTGTGGGAGAGGCTGTTGAGTTCGACTGGCCACCGCAGCTCTCATCCCCGACACGTTATTGTTCCTCAGACTCGCTCCCGCGCCTGTCCGCTGATGAGGCACGAAATCTGAAAGCGGCTCTTCGCCCGGACTAGCGAGTAGACGGGTCCGCGCTGACTGGAACAACTTCGCGAGCCGGTCGCCGGAGATACTCGCGCCCTGAAGTTTCCTGTCTAGCTCGAATGTCTTGGAAGATCGCATCGAGATCGTAACCGAACCGGGCCAGGTGCTCCTCGCGCACAGCCCGGAGTTCATCGATGATCGGATCGGTCCTCGTGGCTTGCGTGATGATTCCCGGCGAACTTGTGTGGTCAGTCTGTATCAGTTCATTAGGCGTACAGATGACTGGTGGCTCATAGCCTGACGATCGGCAGACCTCTTCAATTCGAGAGCGCATAGTCGCGTTGGCGATGTGCCGGAAGTTCCATGTGACGAGATAATCGACTCCGTTAGCGGCGGCAGTGGCAATATGCATGGCATCGTCAGCAGCCTTGTGTGGCACGGCCCGGAGATCGATCAGCTTCCGGTTCAGTTCGATAGCTTCCTCCGTTACGTCGAGTAATGGGATCGTATCGAGGACAGCGAGCCGAGCGAGTGCGGCATCGCTATCGCCCGAGGCAGCCTCGGCGACAACTAGTTCGGACGTGACGAGCGAGAACCTGCTTGGAGCACTCTTCCACCACTCTCGCGTAATCTCCTGATACGCCGCGGTCACGACATCCCGAGAAGGCCGGCCGGTGAGATAACTGATGACCGATGGCTCGACGTACACGATTGACACGATTGAGTTCATTATGGCCCGGTCTCTGAGATCATAGGGCAGCCCGACGGGATGCTCGGTCAGACCACATCGAGAGTCTCGCTGCGACCCGTCGGGCGGTATCAGTGAAGTATTGGACTTCGTCGGGTTTCGGCGACTGACCCAAGACAGCGTGCTCGCGGCATGGAATATTGGGAACTACAGTGCGCCAGGGAAAGCCCTGGCAGGGAGGATGCGAATGAGCTGAAACCTTGCACCGCGAGCCAGCGGGTTCAACTCCTGCCCGGCAGAGGCGCAGCCCGCCAGCCGGAAGCGAGTGTTGCATGGCGTGCGGCGACGCCCGTCGTGAAGCGTTACACAGCAGGTGGTGAAGCGACGCTATTGAGCCTCGAAATCCTCAACGTCGACGCCTTCGTTCTTGTAATTGCGGGGGCTGTACCGGAAGCGCCGCGGCAGGTGAGGCGCAACGGGTCGTCCGGGGTCAGAGAACGTTTGCATAGCCACGGGATGGCTCGCCGGGGAACCTGGGAGGCCCCGTACTGTCCACGCATGAAGGCCGGAACGAGGACCACTGGCCGCAACAAAGGGTCCTGGCCCGCCCCTGCCTGCGGGGGATCGGGAGCGAACAAGCAGGCACAGCGTGGTACCGGCTGGTGAATCAATAAGCCGAAGGGAGGCAGTGCGGGGAGTCGTAGCGCCCTCATAGTACTGGTGACGGCGGGGAACCGGGACCGCCGGGACCCGTCCGAGGGAAGGGGGGTGCCACATGGACAGAACCACTGGAGGGAAACGCTGGAGAAGACTATGAGCTTCGCAAACACGAACACGAAACGACAGTGGATAGCCGAACAGGCGAGGAAGCACCCCGATTGGGTGTTCACGACGCTGCACCGCTTCATCGACCTTGAATGGATGCAGGAGGCGTATCGACTGACGCGCAAGGATGGCGCGGCAGGCATCGACGGCGTGACGGCGACGGACTATGCGAAGGACTTGGAGGCCAACCTGTTGGACCTGCTGGGCCGGATCAAGTCCGGACGCTATCTCGCGCCGCCGGTCCGGCGGCACAACATCCCGAAGGCAGACGGCACGATGCGGCCCCTTGGCATTCCAACGTTCGAGGACAAGGTGGCGCAGAGAGCGATCGTGATGCTATTGGAACCGGTGTACGAGGCGGACTTCCTGCCTTGCTCGCATGGGTTCCGCCCGGGCCGCTCCGCCCACGACGCCCTGCACGCAGTGCGGGCGGGCGTGATGGAAGGGAAGCGGTGGGTGATTGACGCGGACATCTCGAAATATTTGCAGTTGTCGTCATACTGCCACCCCACTGATGCGGATCGCCCGAACGGGCCGCGATATCTGCATAACTCCTTCCTTTTCAGTTATTTGCGGAATGATTCAAGGAATCGGCCGACTGCGGCTGCGGCCGACTTGACTCACTGCAACTCGCCTCTTCGGTGCATGTCGGCTCCTTGAACAGGCTCGGATGGTTGTTCTCGGGGAGCTTGATCCGCAATCCGCCCCGGCGTCCTCTTTGGACCGTGACGGCATCCAGCTTGCCGCGCTTGATCCAGTCTAGGACGGTCTGGCGAGACACTCCCAGCCGGGCTGTCGCGACTTGCATCGCTACGTAACCCTCGGGAGCGTCTGCCACGAAGCGTTGACGCAGTTCCTCGGTGAGGCGGATGCGCCAGGGAGCTCCGGGCGTGATCTGATCACCGGCCAGGAACCCGTCATTCAGCATGCGGTGGATCGTGGATGGGGCCACGCCCAGCGCCTTGGCGGCTTGCCGGACGTTGACGAGCTCGCCGTCCGGAGGCGACTCTGACGGCTTGAAGCAGGGGATTTTCCAGTGCGTGCGCAGGCTCGAAACCCGGGACTGGGTGAACCGCAGCCCATGCGCGGTCCGGCGGCCTTGCTGGTTGAGAATCCCGGCAATGACCGAGTCGGGGTAATGCGCCGCGAGTCGGCGCAGCAGCTCGATCGTGTCCTCGTCCGTACGCACGGGTGCGGAACGCTTGCGCGGACGCTCGATGGTGAGTTCGGTCGACAGTCCTCCCCGCCACACCAGACGGATCCGGGCGCGAGGCTCGTTGCGGGGGGCATCTAGGACCACCTCCTCCAGCAGCGCCCGCAGCAGTTCCTTGCGGTCGCGTGCCGTCGTCGTGGGGGCGTCCCAGGCCCGTGGCAGGTCCTCGCCCAGCGCCAGCAGCGCCTCGCGTTCGTTCCCGCTCAGCTCCCGCGGACGCTCCTGCTCGCGCAACGCCAGCTCGGCCCGCTCCCGCTCCAGATCCTCCAGCCGCTGTTCCCACTCCCGCTCCAGACCACGGGCCACGCGGCGGTTCTCCGGATCCACGGCGCGGTAGGCGCGCTCGGCCCTGGTCGCCTCGTAGGCGGCCCGCTCCACCGCCAGGCGCCGCTGCGCCAGGGCGGCGTCGCGTTCGCTCTGCACCTGCTCGATCGCACGCAGCGCGGCTGCGGCTCCGCCGGCCCGGACAGCCTCCAGCACGCTGACAGCCACGGCTTGGTCGACCTGCATCCCGCCGATCTGCAAGCAGTAGGTGGCACGCCCTTCCACGATGTTCTGGCCGGGACAGTGGTAGTTGGGGGAGGAGTTGCGTCCGAGGTAGTAAGTGCGCAGCGCTCGCCCGCAGTTGCCGCAGATCGCGAGTCCCTGTAGCAAGGCGGGTCCCTCTCTCACGCTGCCCCCGGCACTGTGCGGGCGCGGCCGCCGGTTGGCTCCGATGCGCGCCCGGTTAGCCTCGAACGTCTCCCAGTCTATATAGCCGCGGTGATGGCCTGGCAGCAGCACGCGCCATTCCGCCCGGGGCAACTGGCGCACGCGCTTTTGCATGCGGCCGTGCCCGTCGAGATAGCGTTCCTGGCGGGACTTGCCGAAGGCGTACGCCCCGGCGTAGACCGGATTGCGCAGCACTTGGACGATCGAGCTGTAGGCGGGCGGGATCCAGCGCACGTCATCGCCTTTGCGCAGGCGGACGGGGAACTGCAGGCCCTCGTCGCGGAACCACAGCCAGACGCGGCGCATGGAGCCGAGCTTGGCGAAGCGCTCGAAGACATTCCGGATCGCGCGCACCACTTCCTCGTCGGGATGGAAGAGGACCTCGCCGTCCTGCTCGCCCCAGACGAAGCCGACCGGCAGGGTGCAACGGAACTCGCCGCGGGCGGCCTTGTTGCGGATGCCTTCCAGCAGGCGCACCTTGAGCGTGTGCAGCTCGGCTTCGCTGATTGTGCCTTTCATGCCGAGCACCAGGCGGTCATTGAAACAAGCCGGGTCGTAGATGCCGTCAAAGTCGGCGATCAGGGTGTCGGTCAGGGCGCACAGGTCGATCAGGCGGTACCAGTCGGCGTTGTTGCGAGCCAGCCGGGAGACCTCCAGTCCGAGCACGAGTCCGGCGCGACCGAGAGCGACGTCGGCGGCCAGGCTGTTGAAGCCGTCGCGCTTGTCGGCGGACTCGCCGGAGAGGCCGAGGTCCTCGTCGACGACGGTGATCTGGTCGGGGTGCCAGCCCAGGGCTTCGGCACGGGCGGCGAGGGCGTACTGGCGACGCGTGGACTCAGTGTTGCGCTCGACCTGCGAGGGGCTCGACTGGCGGATGTAGACGAAGGCCTGGCGCTGGCGGTGAGCAGGCAGGATGCTGGTTTCAGTCATCGCGCTGCTCCTGTTCGCGAGGCGGCAGGATCGCCTGGGCCAGGATGCGGGCCAGGGCTTGCAAGGCGGCGTTCTTGGTGGCGGGATCGAGCGTCTCCCAGATCGCCTCGGTCGGGGCGGGCGTGTCCTGGAAGGCTAGTGCCATCTGCCGCCGGGGCGGCGGGGGCAAGGTTTTCATCGGGAGTCTCCTGAGCGGCCTGGAGCCGTTGCAAGAGAGCGTCGATGATGGCGCGGGCCCGCAGCAAATCGCCGAGGCGAGCGAGGCTTGCATGGCGACCTGACGAGGGATCCCGATCCTCGGCCGGCACAGCATCTGTCCATGCCGCCGGCACGAAGCGGCGGTCCCCATTGGGGCACAGCAGCAGCAGGGTCAGTTCATCGTTCCGGACCGCTTGAAGCAGGACCGGCAAGGTCCTGCCAGCCAGCGGATGGGACGGTCGCGTGATTGTAGCCGCCTCCGGAAGCTCTTCGAGATGGGTAGTGTGTGGAGTACTACTTCGACACGATTTCGCACAAGCACTTGCGGGAGTTCCTCGACCTGCGGATCAAGGACGGAGTAGTCCGCAAGATGCTGGACAAATGGCTCAAGGCTGGGGTGCTCGAAGAGGGCGTCCTGCAACGGACCGGGAAGGGCACTCCGCAAGGCGGTGTGGTCTCACCTCTCATCGCGAACACGTTCCTGCACCACGTGCTGGACCAGTGGTTCGTCGAAACGGTGCAACCACGCCTGCGGGGCAGCAGCCTGCTGGTGCGATACGCCGACGACGCCGTGATGCTCTTCGAGAACGACCGGGACGGCCAGCGAGTGCTGGCTGTACTGGGCAAGCGACTTGCACGGCACGGGCTGCGGCTTCACCCGGACAAGACGCGGTATCTGGACTTCCGACCGAACCGGCCCCACGGGCGCGGCACGGGCGCGGCATTCGACTTCCTCGGCTTCACCCACTACTGGGCGCGGACGCGGAAGGGAAGCCCCGTCGTCCGCCAGACCACGGCCAAGAGCCGGTTCGCACGCGCGCTGCGAGCCGTCAACGACTGGTGTCGCAGACACCGGCACGATGCGGTGCCCAAGCAATGGGCGCATCTGGCGAGCGTGCTGCGGGGGCACGGGAACTACTACGGTCTCAAGGGCAACAGCGTGCGGCTGTCGAGTTTTCGCTACCAAGTCACGCACATATGGCGGAAGTGGTTATCACGCCGCAGCCATAAAGCGCGCCTGAACTGGGACAAAATGCGGGAACTCCTACAGAGGCACCCTCTGCCGCAGCCCCGCATCCGGCCGCTGCCACTGCTCCACTCTTCCCCTTGAGCGAACCTGCCATGTGAGGAACCGAGTGCGTTAGACGCGCACGCTCGGGTCTCTGAGGGGAGGGGCGCGGTAACGCCCCCTCCTACTCGACTACGATGTTGGACGGGGATCCTCGCTAGAGGGATGATCGATCAATAAGCACAAACTGCTGCGGGTGAAGCCCGCGCTTCTCAGCCGCCATCTGAAGCAAGCCCTTCTTCGCTAGGGCGGCAAGACTGCGCGACACATTGCGATTGTTCTCGATCTCGCTGTCAATAACGAATCGAAACCCTTTGTCTCGGAGGGAGCTCTCTACCTCGTCGTGTCGCGCCCGAAGGGTATGAGCAGCGTCCAGCTTGCCAAAGACCTAGGCGTGACGCAGAAGACCGTGTGGTTCTTAGCCCATCGGATCCGCGAGGGCTTCGACATCAAACTGGAAGCGTTCGATGGGCCGGTCGAGATTGACGAGGCGTATATCGGCGGCAAGGAGGGCAACAAGCGCAGGTGCAAGCGCAGAAAGTACAATAGCTTAAGGTTCGAAAGGCGACATCCATGACGACATCCAACATAAACATGGAATGGGAGCCAGAGGTAGAACTCAGGAAGATCGAACGCGATGACGATGGCAAGTGGGAGTTCAACTTTGAACTCAGGACATCGCAACGAGAGCGCCTGACCGTAACTGTCAAGCACACCCGCTTGGAAGACGTGGCGGACGCCTACGACAGAGTGGCTGGACTGCTGGTTGAGATAGCCAACGTCGCGCAGGACGAAGCTGACAAGATCAGGGAGCAGTCAAAAAACCGGTCACCTAACGTCGTATGTAGTTCCCAAATATCCGGTCACCATTGCTATCAACGAGTTGCGCTTCGGTGTCTAGTCGTTGCTGGTCGGCCGCGGTCCCCTGCATCCGGCTCAGAATGAGGCGCGGTACACCGCAGGCGTAAGATTGACACGATCTGCAAGGGGAGGCTTGAGACGGTAGGCACGGGCCAGTCGTCCGGAGCCGCGTGGACGGAAGCTGTAAAGCCTGATTACGCGGAAGAGGTCCCGGTGCTCGTCGCAGACGCGGAGCTCGTTCCTCGTGATGAAGAACGGGGTGGTGATCAAGCCGGTCGTGGTCTTGACCTCGAGCCATCGCTCCTCTTCCGGCACGTTGCCAACCCCCAAGAACGACTTGATGTCGTATCCGAATCCGTCGCCATCGTCCCTCGCCACCCAGCGCACGCTCTCTGCCAAGTCGTCCCGGCCTAGTTCCAGCAGGCGGTTGCGCTCCGATTCGAAGACGAGTTCTTCGCCGGCCACGCCGAGCCGGCGATTGCGCGCGTCTCTCTCCGCCGGAGGCTCGAATCCACGCATGATCCGGAGGATCTCCACCGGCATGTCCGAATTTGGCGGCGGATTAAATGGCGGGTCCGGAGGGTGGTCGAATCTGAGAGTGAGCTGCGCCGCTTCGATGGGATTCGGCAGGCCTTGGTCAGCGCTGAGGATCTCTCCGACCAAGCAGGCATGCAGATCGGGACGATCCTTGAGATGTGCCTCCACGGCCTCAAAGAGCGCCCTCTGGTAGTTTCTGCGTGGCTTGTAGCCATCAATGTACGGCAGTCCCAACGAGTCTAGGACAGCGCTGATATTCTGGTGCTTCCACTCAATCGATGTATCAGAGCGCGAGATTCGCTCCATAAGTCCGCGACGGTGCTGCGACTTATTGAACTTGCGGCCGTTCTGCTCGGCCTCGAGCATCACGAAGTAGTCCCGGACGATGGCCTCAACCTCGCTATCTGACCAGTTGAGTGTCACAGTCTGGCGTCTTAGTGCCTCCCGACGGTGGTGCGTACTAGGATACTCGCATTCCCGGCATGGGGATTCAGAGGATACCTGCTACCGTGTGAGGGATGGCCCATCAGCGTGTGTCATGGTAGGCCCAGCCACTGCATGCCCCCTTATTGAACTTCGCCACTCTCATCCTTGGGGTCAGCACAGCCGACGAGGGACGCAGTGCTCCTGTCATAGAGATACTGGGTTATCGTTCCGTCCTTGACTTTTGCTACGGCTTGATCGATAACGGCTAAGGGAACCAGGAACCACTCACGCGGGAGTACCGGGTTACCGAACCGGTCTTCGATCTCGATTTCGAGGCGTGCGGGAGCGAAAACACGGTGCATGAGGGCTTCGAGTTTGCCACGGTCAATGTTGTACAGCCGGTAAGTGGCAACGACTTCGACATCGGCCATGAGAAAGGTTGGTTGGAGCTTTGCGCCCGCGATCCGCTTCTGAATGTTGCCGCTCGTAACGCCGATCTTGTGGATCAGTTCGCGATGTTCTGAAATAAACGGAAGATTCGACTTGCTGCGCAGCACGTAGATTGTCCCACTCGCTTTGTCATCGCCCGTGGTCTGATCGGCGAAGAGAGGTCCAGCAGTCGGTTCGGTAATCCGCCTGCCTGCCGGATCCTTGTGGAGCGCCCGCTGAAGGGATCGCCGGAGCATGTTGTTTTCGGTGCCGTTGTCGAAAATTACGCGGAGGCGTGCATCGTTGTCGCCGTACTCCTGCGTGAAGATCTCTCCCATCTCCGCGACATAGGCCTTTTGCCCAGCTACGACGAAGAACCGGCCAGGCTCGATCTCCGCCTTCCGTTCGAAGGGCCGTGTCTTGCGGATGCCCGAATCGAGTTCCTTCTGAACCTGCTCGAAGAGCGGTCGAAAGCGATTGAATTCCTCGCACCTCGTGCGGCTCGCGATCTCCTCGGCTGCTCGCTTTTCGGCACTTGACCGGACGTGGAGCAGCTCCGTAATGTCGGGCGTCTTAGTCTGGACGCCGAGTTCAGACAGGAGTGCTTCGTCGCTCAAGACGTCCGTAGGTGACTCTACCGTTGCGGCATCACCGATTAGCAGCCCTTGTCGATCCAGAGGCCGGAGAATCGTCCTACATTCGCCATCATCAAGGATCCTGTCCAACCGCACGGCAAGGAGCCTTTCGAATATATCGCGGTCGTCGCGCCGCTCGGGCTTGCGACCGTACGTGTCCACAAATCGCTGGATCTCTTCGAAGCCTGCCATAATCCGCTCTTCACGGGCCGTGAGTCGGGGAACCTCTTCAGGCTCGACTTTGACACCGAGAGCGTCCAGCAGTTCAGCATCCTGCTCCGTGAATTCGTTACGCACGCTCCGACTCCGCTCTCATCCGGGCTAGGACGGCTATGCCTTCGGCCATGCGTTTCTCCCAAGGATCGGTTGCGGTGATTAACGGCAGCCGCCCCCGCTCCTGCTTGAATCTCAGCGCCCGCCTCGCGAGATTCCGAGCTTCGTCAGGGGTGATCCGAACCTTCTTGCCGGTGATCACGGCGGACACCTGCTTGAGGCTCTCTTCATTCATCGCCTTCGCTAGGATCGCGTAGGCCTCGCCGAACGGATTGATTCGGTCGATCAGGTCAATGTCGAGATCCCGCACGTCCATAACGAACCGCCGCACACCGTCGATCAGCGCTGTGTTTCCAGTGTTCTCCTGCTCGGCCTCACCGTCGTTTGCCTCGACTTCGCCCACGGAGATCTGTTTCGCCTTTTGGGTTAGGTTCAGCGCGGCGATCGCATGTTCTCGGACTGCTTCCTGGTCCTGCTCGTCGAGTTCAGGGTATTTCTCCTTGATGATTTTTCCCATCTGGACTTGCGTCAGTTCCTCGGGCAGGAGCTCCTCGTCAAAGAGCCCTCGTTCGACCGCGACCTTGTCTTGCATGAATGCAGTGACAACCTCGGTGAGATCCTCCTGACAGATTCGCTTGGCCGAATCACCGTTCGGCTCCGCAAGGCCCTTGATTTCGACAGTGACCTCACCGGTATTCTTGTTGACCCCTACGTTGCATTTGTTTGGATCGTAGCCATCCTCCCCGTAGTCGAGATCTTCCTTCGGCCCGCTTGCATCCGTCTTTGCCGTGAAATTGAATCGCGGTGCGAGCACCTGCTCCATCAGGAGGCTCGCCGCGATTGCCTTGAGCGTGTCGTTCACCGCTTCGGTCACGGCCTCCTCCGAGGCATCTGGCTCTGCGATGAGATTCGTGAAGCGAGCCCTGATCTTTCCCGGGGCATCACGCGTAGCCCGGCCGATGATCTGCACAATTTCGGTCAGGCTGGATCGGTAACCTACAGTCAGCGCGTGATTGCACCAGATCCAGTCGAAGCCTTCCTTCGCCATTCCGAGGGCGATGATGATGTCCACATGGTCACGGTCGTCGTTCACTCGAGAATTCCTGAGTGCGGCTGCGACCCGGTCCCGTCGTGTGGGATTGTCGTCGACGAGATCGGCGATACGGAGCACACGCCCGTCGTCGGTTTTCACCAACTGGAAACCGCTCACTGGATCGGCACCCGTCCATTCACCCAACTCCTCCAGAATGTGCTCGACTTCGCGGATCTTGTCTTTCGTACTCTCCCGGGCGTTGACACTCGGGATGTGGATGATCGTCTTCTCGCTCGTATCTAGGACCTTCAGTATGTCGTCCGAATAGCTTCCCGTGTAGAAGTAGTATCCGATGTCGAGCTGCTTCAGATGCTCGTAGCCGTTCAGTTGCTCGTAATACGTGTAGGTGACGGTTTGGAACCGCTCTTCGTCCTGAGGCAACAGTACAGGCTCGGCATCGCCTCGGAAGTATGAGCCTGTCATTGCTACTATGTGGGTCTTGTCGCGAGCCATCAGTTGGCTGACGTGCTCTCCGAGCCGATTGTCTGGATTGGCGGAGGCGTGATGGAATTCGTCCACCGCAACGAGCCGGTCATCGAAGGCCTCCGCTCCGAATTGGTCTATGGCAAACCGGAAGGTTGCGTGGGTACAGACTAGGGTCCGGTCGTTACTGTCCAGAAACGCCCTAAGCGACTTGACCTTGCCGCCGTCCGTCCCAGGTGCGGTGCAAAGATTCCACTTCGGGGTGACTGTCCAGTCGGCCCAGAAGCCAAAGTTGCTGAGTGGCGTATCTGCGAAGCTGGCGCCGATGGTCTTCTCGGGAACGACGATGATCGCCTGACGCAGTCCTTGGTTCGTGAGCTTGTCAAGCGCGATGAACATTAGCGCCCTGCTCTTGCCCGAAGCTGGCGGAGACTTAATCAGAAGGTACTGCTCCCCCCGCTTCTGCCAAGCTCGCTCTTGCATCGGGCGCATCCCGAGTTCATTCGACCGGATGGTGTTTCCAGTCCGGGCGTAGCTTACGGAGACGGATGGAATTTCCTTGGTAGTGGGCATCCGGATAGTTCCTTGCTGATGGTTATCCGAATAGTTCGGCGTGGGTGCCAACCCGGGCAAAGGATACTGAGCCGCTCAGACCGTCCGTGTCGTCGATGCTGTAGATCAACAGGAAGTCACCACCGACATGGCATTCCCGGTAGTACAGCCATGAGCCTTTGAGCGCATGGTCCCTGAATTCAGGATCTAGGGGGCCATCGTTCGCGATCAGCAGTAGCATAACCGCCTTCAGACGATTCAAATCGTACCGCCCGGACCGTGAGAGCCGTTCCCAGTCCTTTGGGAAACGGCGGGCGTAGCCAACCTGGCGCGGCAGGCGTGCTCTCTTACTGACCGCTGACTTCTTCAAGTTCCGGAGACGTTTCGTCCGCGCTCGCGAATCGTGCTTTGCGTGACTCTACCATTTCGTCGATTTCGGCCATGGCCCTGCGGGTCTCCGCGTTCGGTACCTTGAGTTCGGGAGGAAAGGTCTGGTCGAACGCGATGCGATGGAACAACAACCGCACGGCGTCTGGAGCCGATAGCCCTATCCCTGCTAATGCATTCATCGCTTTCCGCTTGATCTCTGCGTCCAGAGAGACATGCAGCGTCAAGGTCTGGGTCTTCATCCGATCCTCCTGTAGCGCATCAGTGGTAGATGGTGGCATGCCGAACCGATCCAGTCAACTCCGCCAGGCAACCGTGCTACTTGTCTGTCATTTTGACATACAGCTCGAATAGCTTCTCCAGCCGTTCGGTGTCGTTCCGAAAGCGCCGACCGATGTAAACCCGCTCCAATACCTCATCGTTCCTTTCGTGGGCGGCGCGGAGATTCTCTGGCATCCGGCCAGCGGCATAGAGGTCGGCAATCGTGGCAGGAAAGTGCGCTTCGCGAGCCAAAAGGATGCTCTTCGCGCAGGAGGTCAGGTCCACCCTGTTCTGCTCGGTGAGCGTTGGCACGGGGAAGGTGTTCCAGCCGAGGGTGTTGGAGTAGCGGAATCGAGTTTCGAGCTTGCCACACACCGTGCCGATCCAGACCAAGTGGAGCCGAGAAGCGATCAGGGCCATGTTCCACAGCGGAGCATCGAAGATGGCGAATGCGAGGTTGGACACAATCGTCCCAGAAGGCATGCACCCAACTGGGAGGTAGCAACGGTTTTCCGAAGATAGGCCCGGAACGATGATCGTACTGTCAACACCAAGATTCATTTCTCGGAACTGGTGCGACCGGCTCGCCATCAAGTTGGCGCCCTTATCACGGCTCGAGAGCCGCATTTGATGAACGTTATCCACTCGTTGGCGGATAGCCGGTATCGCCAGCGCTTCCTCCATGTGTGCATCCTCGATCCAGAGGCAGTAGCGCACAAGCCCGCGAATGAACTCGGCCGATCCGAAGATACGCTGTATGAATCGGGTTCTCTCGGCAATGGTTAGGCCCAAACGTTCCACGTCCTCGCGGCCTAGCAGCAGGTTGCCATCGTCAACCGGCTTGTTACCGAATCTCATTTCGGACAGATCGGCCAAAGGCTTGGAAGCCTTGTGCACAATTACATTCGGGCCTGCAACCAAGTAGGCATTGATGCTCTTGGCGTTTCTCTGGATCGTTTTCCCATCCTCACTGATCGAGTAGAGGCTCCTAACTGGTCCCGGTTCATTCGATATCCCCACGATTGCGACAGTCACGCCTGCGTTGTGGCTGGCGAGGTTTGTCCATTTGAAGCTGGTGTGGGCGAAGGCAATCGCTTGGCCCATGGCAAAGACCGAAGGCCAGAAAATCGCTGCTTGCTGTCCCTGATTGAGTGAATTCGTCGTCACGAAAGCCGACTTCGCACGGATTCTCGTCATGGAGTCCGCTGCCTTCATGAACCACCCAGAGACGTAATCGAGCAATTTCCACTGCTTTACCCGGCCCCTGAATACTTGCTTTAGGTCCGATTTCTGTGCCTTTGACTGTGAATTTTTGCCAAGGTACGGCGGATTTCCGCAGATGTACGTTTCCCCCCCCTCATTTTCGAAATCGATCTCGGGCTGATCGACCGCTGAATGAAGCAGGTCTTCGGCAACATGCTGCACCTCCGTCCCGGTCGGTGGGCAGATGCTGCTCCAATCCATCCGCAGGGCGTTTGCGCATATGATCCAGTTCTCCTTGTCGAGCGGCAGGACCACGGCGACCGCTTTCTTCTGCCCGAGATAGTGCACGTCGCACTGATACTCGGCGATGACCAGTGAGAGACGAGCAACCTCTGCTGGGAAGTCCCTGATCTCGATCCCGCGAAAGTTGGTAAGCGGGATGTCGGAACGGCGCCCCCGCTCTCTTCGGCGTCTATTGATCTCAGCTTCGATAGCACGCATTTCCTTGTAGGCGACGACAAGGAAGTTGCCCGAGCCACACGCCGGGTCGAACACCCGGATCCGAGCCATACGGTGACGCAGATTCAGGAGCTTGCGACTGTTGTCGTCGGCCTCCCTGAGTTGCTCGCGCAGATCATCAAGGAAGAGCGGGTTCAGCACCCTGAGGATATTCGGCACGCTGGTGTAGTGCATTCCCAGCGAGCCTCGCTGCTTGTCATCCGCGACAGCTTGGATCATGGACCCGAAGATATCCGGGTTGATCTTCTTCCAGTCGAGATTACCAAGGTGAAGCAAGTAGGATCGAGCGGTCCTGCTGAAACGCGGCACGTCCGTCGAGTCCGAGAAGAGGCCACCGTTGACATATGGGAAGACATCGGCCCAGCGCGCTAGCAATGCCATTTCCCGCTCTTCGGCCTCGGTGCTCATCGCTCGGAAGATCTCGTTAATCACTTCATGGGTGTTCGATCCGTCTGGATCACTCATCTGCTCGATCGTGCTGGTGAATGGGGATTGGTCGGGAAAGATATCGGTGTCCTCGGCGAAAAAACAGAACTGGGCTGGGTATTTGACTCCACACACCACTATATGTTGTGGTTGAGCATGGGTACTTTACTCCACAGCAGTTTTCCCCGTGGTCTGTCGGACTGGTTGGCCTCCAAGCATGGCCTTGCGCGGGACTGGTGCGGTAGCTACCGCCTGCTGGAGCAGTCTGTAGAACAACAGGCCGCGGGAGCGTGAGCTCCGGCGGTTGAAGCGGAAAGTGAATTCGTCCAAGTAGTAGTCCAAGTGTTGGTGCTCCACCGCGCCTTGGTGCGTCCCCAGCAGCCAGCGCTTGAGCAGGGCCGCGACACGATGCACTCTGGGAAACACCCGCTCGACCAGTTCCCGGTCCCCGCCCAAGACCGCTTGGTCGTGGCGGTAACCCAACTTCTGCAGCCGAGAGTAGCTGCTCCAACCGTCGGTACGGATCGTGCTGCCGGGCTCGACGGCCTCCTCCAGGAAATCCTCCAAACTCGCTGCCGCTGCATTGGGCACCCGCTTGAGCCGGACCCGCCCCATGCCGGCCCCGCGCTGCTCGACAGCGACTGCCACCACGGCCTTCTTGCCAAGCGATCGCCCGCGGGCTCCCACCTCCTTGCCGCCGACGTAGATTTCGTCCGCCTCTACCGTGCCCGTGAGCCGCTCGCGTCCCGGCTGCACCATCGCCCGCCGCAACTTGTGCATCCACGTCCAAGCTGTCCGGTATTGCCCCAACCCCAACACCCGCTGTAGCCCCAGAGCGCTGGCCCCGTGCTTCTGGGTTGTGACGTACCACATCGCTCGGAACCATAGCAGCAAGGGCTTGCGCGTCCCCTCGAAGATCGTCCCGACGGTCACCGATGCCTGATAGCGGCAGGAACGACAGATCAAGCGCTGTCGCGTGGCGCTGCGGGCCGATTTGGCTTGGCACCGCGGACAGACGAATCCGTCGGGCCAGCGCAACTGAGCGATGTACCCGCGACAAGCCTCCTCGGTTGCGAATCGCTGCTCAAACTCGACTTGTGTCTTCGGGTAATCTCGCTTCATGACCTAACCACAACATATAGTGGCGTGTGGAGTCAAGTACCTAGCCCAGAAACAGAAAATGAGCCGTGCCATGAAATGGTTCATGTCGCGTTGCCGGTCGGCAGCGCCTAGGTCGGGGTTTTCCTTTAGCAACTCCACATATAGCCGGTTCAGCCGTCCCGTCGCTTTGATGTCGAAAGCGCTCTCGCGGATCTGCTTGACGGTGGTGATGCCAGCTAGGGGCAGGAAGAATCCGAAATGCTCGGGGAACTCAGGAAAATCGCAGACGACGATCTCGCCACTCTCCGTATCCTCGGCGTGGAAGTCGCACCCGTCGGTAGCCAGGACGAACTTCGCTTTGGCTCGAGAGGTTTCCGGACTCGCCTTCAGGGCGGTCAATGCATCCGCGACTTCACCTTCAGCGGCAACCTTGATGTGGATGTTGCCCCGCTGAAGGACGCCGCCCACATCTGACCGATTCGTAGTGCCGGTGCGGAGCCGCTTGATGGTCGTCTTCTTGTTGCCGAACGCTTCCAAGAAGGCGAAAGGAAACTGGTCCGGATCGAAGGGCTCCTCGGCAAGAATGGAGACAGCCTGTTCAATCTCCACGGCATTCATCGGTTATTACTGATTCACCTCAACAACGACGACACTCATGCTTGGGCGCTTTCGCTCGATCGAACGGTTCGACGTCGGGACTCGCAAGGTCAGAGCGTAGCGGCACTCAGCCTATTGCTGAACTCGTGCCCTTTTAGCTCGGGATGCACAGAGATTCTCGCATTCCCAGAATCAGGTTCCGGAAAGACAGTGCCACTGTATCAGTGTTCCTCTTTGTCCGTGAAGTGCAACAGCGATGGGGCTAGACTCTCCGTTGATGGCATTGGAATAGGTTAAGACGGATTAGACATGAGATACCAGGACTGGACACGCAAAGTTCCACGCTGGTCTTGGGCGCGGATTTCAGTAGCACGGCTTCGCGTGGACTGCAGGAGTGCATTCCACAGGAGCTCCTGCGCGGCCCCGTGAGCCTCGACGGGGGAGGATGAGGGCCGGTCTACGGATGTGAAGATGGGCCGACACGTATGTTTCGGGTGTGCGGCTGGACTAGAGATTCGGACCCCTCGGCCCGCCTTCAGGCAATCGGGCGCAATTGACTCTGCGGGCCGCTATGCGGCCCGCAGAGCCTAGGTGCCTAAGGCGCTAGAACACGATGCGCAGTCCGAACTGCATCTGCCTCGGAGTCGTGTTCGTGCCGCGGATCGTGCCGGCGGCCGGCGAGCGAACGTTTCGGTTCGGCACGCTGAAGCTCGGGTGGTTGGTCAGGTTGAAGACCTCGTAGCGGAACTGCACTTCAGTACCCTCGGTCGGGTAGAAGGACTTCTGCAATCCGATGTCCCAGTTGAATATGCCGTCCTCTTGCATGGTGTTGCGTCCCACGTTGCCGAAGTCTGCCACGCCATTCGCGTCCCGCGGAATCTCGAAAGCGGCGCGCTCGTACCACTTGTCCGGCCCGGGGTTGGAGACTCGGTGCTCGCCGATCACATCCGGCCTCCAAGTGCCCACGCGCGTGCCCAAGTTGCTGAAGGCGTTCGGCAGGGTCACGTTGTAGTACTGGCCCGTCTGCGCCTGCAGCAAGCCGGTCAGCTGCCAGCCGCCAAAAATCGCGTTCATCGCGCCGCCGGTGTCCAGCAACCGCTTGCCCCGCCCGAACGGCAGTTCCACCACGTAGCTCGTGGCGAGGCGCTGCCGCACGTCGCTGGAGTTCGAGCCGCGCTGGCACGAGAAGCAGGTCGGATCCTGCACGCCGGTCTCGCCGCCAACGAACTGTTCTGGAGTGTTGCCGATGCCGTGCGCCCAGGTGTAGGCGATGGTCCACAAGTTGCCCCCGGAGAACCGCTTGGCGAGGGTGGTGTTGAGGCCGTTGTAATTCGACGAGCCATACGGCGTCCTGTACACCAAGTTCCCGACATCCTCGAAGTGCTTGCGCCGCGAGGCTTCGGTGCCCGGGTCACCGCGAGTCGCCGCATTCTCGTTGTAGGCGCTCAGCAGGAAGTTCGACGACGAGCCCACATAGGCGACGGTCAAGCCGAGGTTGTTCGCCAGTTGCCGCTGGATGCTGAAGTTCCATTGGTAGGTGGTAGGCATCGGAAATTGCGTCGACCAGTGTTGCAGCGTGAGATTGCGGGGACGGTTGTCGGCGTCGCTGAGGTCGCCGAGGAAGTCGGCAGGGAAACCATCGCGCAACAAGAATGCCGGGGCCGCCCGGCCCGATGTGCGCTGAACCTGGGCGACGAACGGAAAGTTCGCCAGCATGCGCCCGGATGCACCCAAGCCCTGCTGTCCGCCGTAGAACGCGCCCGCTCCGGCGCGCACCGTCCAGTTCTCGCCGGGCTGCCACGCGATCCCTACTCGTGGCGCCCAGTTGTTGAAGTCGGTGTTCACCAGACCGCGATGCGACCAGCTATCCCCAAACTGGCCGGCTTGGATCGTCTGGCCGTAGGTTTCGGGATCGATCGACAGCTTGTTCATGCGGTTGTCCTCGGCGAACCACGGCGAGGTCAATTCGTAACGCGCACCGAGGTTCAGCGTCAGGTTCGGCGTGACCTTCCAGTCGTCTTGGACGAAGAACATGTAGCTGCGGAACAGCTGGTCGCTCAGGACCTGAGTGCTCTTGGTGGCGTTGTTGATCCAGCCCAGCAGAAAGTCCGCCATGCTGATGCCGCTGAACTTGCCGTTGAAGTTGAAAATGCCTCGAGCGTTCTGCGAACCCTCGATATTCGTCCGGTCGTAGCGGATATCCACCCCGAACTTGATGCTGTGGTTGCCGCGGATCACGGTGAGGTTGTTCATCCACTGGTATGTCCACGTGTCCTTGATGTTGGGCTGGAAGCCCGAGCCGCCCAAGCCGATGAATGGCAAATTGCCAGCCATGGCGAACCGGGGCAAGCCCTTGATGTTGTCAGACGTGTCCACGCCGCGCAGCCCGTACTGACCGGCGAGGTCGGCCAAGAGCACTTCGGAATCGATGTCCTTGTTCACGCCGAGGAACTTGCGTCCGAAGCGGAACTCGTTGATGACATTTGGATTGAACACGTGGGTTTCCGAAAGCACGAAGTGAGAACCGCCGTTGTCGTCGCGGGCGCGGTCGTTCCCGACGCCGCCACGCGCTATGCCTGGCAATGGTGCGCCGCGATTCTGATCAAAGGTATACGTGCTGTAGCGCACGAATAGGCTGTCCTTCTGGGAGATCGTCTGGTCGTAGCGGAAGTCGTACTGCACGCGGTCCGTCATCCAGGGCTCGCCGCTGGTGAAGTTGTTGCGCGTGGCGGGGTCGGAGAGGTTCGGTGCGGGGTAAAGGTCCGCCAAGGCGACGCCGACCGGGTCGCGCAGGGCGAAATTGGTGGGAATCGTCTTGTTCGGGAATTCCGCGCGCTCGGCCGGCACGGACGAGCTGTTCGGGTCGAGCAGCGCGTTCAGTCCCACCGTCTGGCTGAAGTCGCCGGCGCGCTCCAGCGGCGTCGGCACAACCACTAGGTCGCTTTGCGCCCGTCTTACGTTCCACGTCTCGATGCTGCCGAAGAAAAACGCCTTGTTCTTGACGATCGGGCCGCCGAAGGTGCCGCCCCACTGGTTCTGGCGCAGCACGGCCGGATCGGCCTTGCCATCGCCGTCGCGGTCGTTGCGCCCGAACGCCGGCCGCGCATCGAAGACGTCGTTGCGGATGAACTCGTAAGCACTGCCGTGGAAGTCGTTGGTGCCGCCGCGAATCGACACCATGATCACGCCGCCCGCGTTGCGGCCGTACTCGGCCGAGTAGTTCGAGGTCTGGACCTTCATCTCCTGCACGGCATCCAAGGAGGGAATGACCGCCTGGGACTTGCGGTCCTGCAGGCCCATGACGGTCGAGTTGTTGTCAACGCCGTCGATGAGGTAGTTGTTCTGCAGGGCAGGCTGGCCGTTGACGCTCAGCCCGTTGCCGAACGACGTCGTGCCCAGCGGTCCGCGGTCGCGGCCGCCGATTTCCGGGGCGACGCCCGCGCTGAGCAGTCCGAGCGATTGGTAGCTGCGCCCGTTGAGCGGGAAGTCCTCCAACTGCTTGCGCTCGACCGTGTAGTCCAGCGTGGCGTTCTCGGTCTTGAGCACCGGCGTGGTGCCTTCGACGGTGACCACTTCCACCACGTCGCCGACTTCGAGCTCGAAGTTAAGGCCGATGCGGTCGCCGGCGTGAATCTCGACTCCCGAACGCACGGACCGCTTGAAGCCGTCCGACTCGACCGAGATTTCATAGGTGCCGATCTTGAGCGGCCCGACGACGTACACGCCGCCCTCGTTCGACGACGAGATCAGCGTCACGTTCGTGCTGGTCTCGCGCGCTGAGATGCTTGCCCCGGGGATTACCGCTCCGGTCGAGTCGGTGATCGTGCCGGTGATGTTGCCCTGGTCTTGCTGGGCGAACGCCCCGCTGCAGACCGCGAGGGCGATCGCAAGAAGAATCGATGCTAGGCGCATATCCTGTCCCCCCTTTGTCGTTGCGGGGATGTTGTTACGACCGCCGCCTCGAGCAAACGCGAACGTTCGTCGGGGCGATCGAAATCTGACCCCGCACAGAATTACGCCGCACGGTACCAAATCGATTCACCCTTTGGTTAAATCAGAAAGTGGCGTTGGTGTCGTGGAATGCCCGGTTTCGTCACCGGCCCAGGCGGGTTCGGCTGCTCCGCGCCCGCGCCGACGCGATGGGTGAGATTCTCGATTGACTACGCACTTGATTGAAACTTCGGCCGAGAATCCGGACGACGCCGCGGTCCAGGCGGCGATCAGCGCCGTGCGCGGCGGGCAGGTGATCGCGATTCCGAGCGATGCCCTGTACGTGCTGGTGGCCGATCCGCTGAATCTCAACGCGGTGTCGAAGGTCTTCGAGGCGAAAGGACGGGAGCCTCACCGGTCGCTGCCGCTGCTAGTCGATTCGGTCGCAATGGCCGTCGAATACGCCGACGAACTGCCGTCCAGCTTCTACCTGTTGGCGCGGCGCTTCTGGCCCGGTTTGCTGACCGTGATCGTGAACGCGTCTTCCAAGGTGCCCCTACGGGTGACCGGCAATACCGCCAGGCTGGCCGTGCGCCGTCCGGCGTCTGCGCTGGCGAAGCGGCTGGTGGCCGAATTCGGAACGCCGCTGATTGCCACAAGCGCGAACGTGTCCGGCAAGCCCACGTGTCGAAGTGGCTTTGAAGTGCTCGGGACCATGGACGGGCGCGTCAGCGTGATTGTCGATGGCGGGATCATCGAGGGGCCGGCGTCCACCACCATCGACATCACGCCGCTACAGTGGCGCCTGATCAAACAGGGCGGCGTCGCCACTGCCGATATCGACGCCTGTCTTGCCGAGTAGCCGTCTCCGTAGGGGGCTTTAGTTGAACACCCACGGGCGGGCTTGCTTGACCGCCAGCTGACCGTCGGAGGTGACTTTGAACTCGATCTCCATGGCGAACCGCTCATCGGCGGACACTTGGTACAGATCCCGGAACCGGGCGTGCACTGTGCGCAGGTAGGTGCGCAGCTCGTTGCGGTGCTCGTCGCTGAGGATCACGCCGCCGGCAGTGGTTCGGTTAGAGCTGCGAATGAACCGGTCGTCGCGGGAGCCGCGGGTGCTGAGCAGCAATTCTTCCGGGATGGACTCGCCCTCTGGGTTCGTGACTAGGTCCTCGCCGACCTGGGCGTTGACGTAGTACATGCGCGGCCGGCCGTCCCCGCCGGTTTGGTACACGATGTCCTCGGTGACTGCGACTCCATTGGCGCGCTCGCCCGAGTAGTTCGGGTGGACCAGCACGCCCATCGCGGCCGCCATGTGGTCGATGCGGAAGAATGCGCGTTCTTCATACGCGCGGAAATTCCACAGGCTGGCGTAAACCTGCTTGACGGACTTGGAGATGTGGCCCTCGTCCGGGTGGTGCGTGAACGAGTCGTACAAGCCGGCGCCGCTGAAGCCTGGCAGATCCTCGTTGTTGGTGCTGGAGCGCAGCCGAACCGCGCGCCCCTCTGGGAAGCCCTCGTGCATGGACCGCAGGTCGGCGAGCATCCAGCCGGGCATTCCTCCAGCGCGGACCGTCTTGCGGAACTGCCGCAATGTCTCTTCGCGAACGCTGGTGTCGGTTGCGAACCCGGGCGTGGCGAACATGGCTGCGGCCTGCTCGTAGAGCCCGTTGTGGCGCATGAAGCTGTCGTAGAAATGGAACGGTATCGCGAATCCTTCCGGCACCACGCCGTCCGGGAATTCCAAGCTGCCCAGAGTGGCGACATTGGCCGCCTTCACGCCCACGCTGGCAGCGTCATCAAAGCCGAGCTCGCTCAGTGGGCGAATCGCCTGGACCTGGAGGTCGCGTTCCGGAACGAGCGTTTGGTCCGGGCGCAACTTGGCGAAGTGGCCCTCGACTTCCTGGACGGTCGCCTCGCGGAGTTGGTAGCCATCGGGAGTGACGTTGTAGTAGACGTACTTGCCCGCCAGGCCGACAATCTCGGGACTCTCAGCCGCCCCCTTGATGAATGCGTTGGGCACGTCATCCTGCACGGCCCGCAGATTCACGTGAGAGAGCGGTGTCTGGCGCACGCTGGTGATGATGCCGGCCACGCGCGGCATCTCGTTGGGAAGGCTCTCGTAGAGCACCACGTCGCGCTCCCTCGGGCGCTCTTCGGGCGACATCAGCCGCAAGTAGCCGAATCCCTCGGCCGGGTGGAGCGGAAGATAGGCGATGTCGCCGAACAGGTCCTCTTCCCGGAAGACCGCCAAGTTGGCGGCTTCGTATTGCTGGCGTTCTTGCTCGTAGCGTGCGACAGCGGCTGGCAGGGGATAGTACGCAAGCTGGCCGTCGACGATCGGGGCGTGCTCGGCGAGGAGATCGTGGGCGAGCCGGATCATCTCGAACGGGTACGAGTCTCTCGGTTCGAACTCGAACGTGTACAGCCCAGCGTTCCCGTTGGGTGCGGTGAGCAGCGGGCGGAACACCAAGACGCCGCGCATCGTGCCGGACTGCCCGCCACGCCCGCTGAAGCCAAGGCCTACGGCGCGCATGAATTGAGGGTGGGCGCGGAAGTTCTCGGTGTTCATGAAATACATCTGCGGCGCGTCGGAGTTGGCTTCGGTGATCACGAACTTGACGAACTCGAGGCCGCGCAGGCCGGCATCGATCATGACCTGTTCGCCCTGATAGGAAAACTCCTCGAAGGTTGCTCTGTCGGGAATCGTGGCTGCGCCCTCTTCCGGTGTCAGTTCGTGAGGCTGCTTGCGCTCGGCTGCGACTTCCCCGGAACCTGCTCCCGGCCCCCTTCCGAAACCGCGCCCGCCGCGCCCCCTTCCGCCGCGGCTTGGCAGGAACTCGCTCTCGGCGAGCGCTCCGCTGCTGTCGCTGTCCAGGCTTGCGAGTGCTGTGCTCGCGGCCTCGATCTCGGCGGCTTCGAGGCTCCCGCTGCCGTCGCTGTCGAGCGCGTTGACCAGCGGGATCGCGCGCTGCATGCCGCCGGGACCGCGTGGGCCACCCTGCCCGGGCCCGCCGAAGGCGCCTCCGCCAGGCAGCATTTCGCCTTCGCTGAGACGTCCGTCGCCGTTTGAGTCCAGCGAACGCAGCGATGCGGTGGCTGCCGCTAGTTCCGCAGCCGAGATTTCGCGGTCACCATTGGCGTCCAGCACATCCGCGACCGGCAGCGTGACCGGGGGCGGGCCCTGGCCGCGGCCCGGCCCCACGCGTCCGCCGAACCGGGGCAATATTTCGTCTCCGGCCAAGGTGCCGCTGCCATCGGCGTCCAGGGTCGCCAGCGACGCCGCCGCCTGTTGGATCTCTGCGGGGCTGATCTCCCCGTCACCATCCGAATCGAGGGCTGCCAGCACGGGGATGCGACGAAACATGCCCGCAGGGCCGCCTCCTCCCGGTCTTGCCCCTCCGCCCGGACCTGCGAATCCCGCCCTGCGCCCTCCGCCGGGCCCTCCGCCCGGCCCTCCTCCGAATCGAGGCAACAGTTCGTCCGGGCCGAGGCTTCCGCTGTCGTCTGTGTCGAGCGTCGCCAGCGCGGCAGGAGCGGCGCTGATTTCCGCCGCCGACAAGGTGTCGTCCTCGTCTGCATCGAGTGCGGCCATCACTGGGAGCATCCGCTGCATGCCGGGCGGGCCTTGCGCGAAGAGCGCTGTACAGGTCGCTGCGAAGAGGCCCAAGCCGAAAGCTCTCGATTTGGAGTTCATGATGCTTCCTTTGTCCCGTTGGCGCGAGCCGCCGCTTGCTGTTCCCGATCGTCGAAGAAGAGCGTGAGCTCCGCGGTATCGCGGACCAGGTCCATGCGTCCGACGGAAACATGCCGAATTGGCAGTCCGGTCCGCGCGCGCAGGTCGGCGAGTAGTTCTTCCTTGCGCGACGGCAGGACCAGCTCGATCTTGTCGTAGTTGATCTGCTTGCTCGCTTCGAAGTGAAAGCCCCATTCGCGCTCCAGCACGAACATGACTAGGACCACAACCCCGTTGGATGCCAGCATCCGGGTGTAGTCGGATTCCGTCGCCAGCACCGAATTCATCACCGCCAGCGCGATCAGCACGAACAGGTAGGTCATCTCGCGGGCCGAGATCGTGTCCGTGCGGTAGCGCAGCACGGAGAAGATCGCGAACAGGCCGAAGCCCACGCCGATGCTCAGATCGACGCTGGTCAGCAGGCCCAGCACGAAATAGGTCACCGTGCTGAAGGTCAGAAACGTCAGTACGTACTGCTTGTCCTGCGTGGTGGGGTAATAGATCAGCCGGACGACCAGCAGCGCCACCGCGAGATTGAATCCGGCTCCTGCGAGGTGGGCGAGCAATTCAGGCTGCATGGTAGTTTCCCTGAGCCAGCTTAGCTAGCATGCGGAGCTTGGGTAGAGACTGGCTGCGCTTCAACTGCGGGTAGAGCAGTACCGCCCCCACGCAGTACTTGCTAAACCCGGTCGGGCGGGACCCCAGCGAGCGCATGTGGCTGAAGAAGGCGGATGCCCGGTCGAAGCGCTCCTGCTTCAATTCGCCGACCACGACGCCCGGAATCTGAATCGCGCCAGTTCCGACCCTAAAGTGAACGCCAACGTCGAGCGTGACTCGCTCTGGACTCGTCTTGCTGACAAGCGTGATTCGCTCGAATCGATTCCATATCGTTGGTTGTAGGCGCTCGCTGTTGATCTGTGCATGAGCGGCGATGAAGGTGCCCTCTGCCGCGGTCAGCTCGGTGACGATGTCCGGAGTCTCGGTCCGCGCCTTGACCGAGCGGCGCGGCCCGATCTTGCGCTTGAGTTCGAAGAACGAGCGGCCCGAGTCGACATACTGGCGGCTGCGGACCTTCAGAGCGCGGCGCGCGGAGCGCTGGTGCCTGCGGTACAGGTCGAATCCTGCCGTGTCGAAGTAGAGCGTGCGGTAGTGGTGCAGGCGCGCCCGGCCAACTTCCAATACTCGGTAGTCCTGCCGCAGGCCATCGAGGAGCGCTGGCAACCGGCCTTGCGGCAGCAAGAACTTCGTGTCGCAGCGGTTTTGCGAGGCCTGCTGTCCGATCGCCTCCAGCGGTACCGGCGCGAACTCGGCAAGGCGGTCGCGAACTTGGTCTGCGAATGAGCATTCGTTACGGGAGGACATATCGGGTCGGTGTTCCTGCCAGAGCGGCACTGTGCGACGCCCCTGAAGGGCCTTGCATGACTAGGCGAGGGCAGGTGTCGGACGGTCACTTGCCGTTCGTCAAATGGTTGTAAAGCAGGGGGCGTGATGGATTGGTGCGCAGTCAGGAGCGGCCGGCGGCACGTGGGCGGTTCTTCGCATCCTCCAGCGACAGAGGGAGTTGCGCCCGATCGCGGGTCGGTCGAATCGGCAGGCTCGCCGCCGTGCGCCGGTTTCCGCCGCCGCGCCTGACCTATAATCGTTTGGTCAATCCGGCCGCCCTGCAGCGAGATGCGGGCGGCGCACCAGAGGAGTAAATGATGTCGGGCTATGCGCATCCTGAAGTACTCGTTACGACCGATTGGGTCGACCAACACGGCCGCGACGACGGCGTCCGGGTCGTGGAGGTCGACGTGGACACCGGCTCGTACGACGAGGGTCACGTGCCAGGTGCGATCGGCTGGGCGTGGGACAGCCAGCTGTGCGACACGCTCGTGCGAGACATCGTGCCGAAGGACCGCTTCGAGGAATTGCTGGGTAACAGTGGCATCAGCCGGGACACGACTGTCGTGCTCTACGGCGACAACAACAACTGGTTCGCCGCCTGGGCGTTCTGGCAGCTGAAGATCTACGGCCACCCAGATGTCCGGCTGATGAACGGCGGGCGCGTGAAGTGGCTGGCGGAGGGGCGCGAAGTCTCCTTGGAATCCCCCGATATCGCGCCGGCGGACTATTCCGCCTCCGATCCGGACCTTTCGATCCGGGCCTTCTTGGACCAAGTCCGGGAGGCGTCCGGCTCAGGTGCTGCCGATATGGTCGATGTGCGCAGCCCCGCCGAGTTCAGCGGCGAGATCCTCGCCCCTCCAGGCCTGCCCGAGACGTGCCAGCGCGGCGGGCACGTGCCGGGCGCGCGGAACATTCCGTGGGGCAAGGCCTGCGCCGAGGACGGCACGTTCAAGAGCGCGAGCGCCTTGCGCGAACTCTACGCCGCCCAAGGTATCGCCGGTGATAAGCCGATCGTCGCGTACTGCCGCATCGGCGAGCGTTCCAGTCATTCTTGGTTCGTGCTCAAGTACCTGCTGGGCTACCAAGGCGTCAGCAACTATGACGGGTCGTGGACCGAGTGGGGCAACCTTGTCGGCGCACCGGTCGAGCGCGGCGCATGAAGGCCGAGAGCTTCAGCGTCACCGAACTCGAACTGGCAGGCTGGCCGGTGCGGATCACGTCCTACCGCATAGGCGAGACTTGGCACGCCAAGGCGGACAACGTCTCTCCGGGTGCCAACATCGCCCGGGCCAGGGCGGATGGGAGGGAGCAGGCCGAGGCCACGGTGATCGAGCGGGCTTCCGCGAGGCTGGGGGCCACTCGGCGTCGCCCCCTGGGGTGACTTAGCAGCCTGTGGCAAAAGTCGACTAAAACTCCAACAAATCTCGATCAGGATTCGATAAAATTGTAGTCATGGCGATGGGTACCCGCAAGCCCGGACAGATCCCGATGTTCCTCGCACCGGACCAACTGCCCCAAGCCCCCACCACTCCCTTCTTCGACAAGCTCAACGAGTTGCTCGCTGAGATGGGCTTCGACGCCTACGTCGAGAACCTGTGCCGCTCCTTCTATGCCAAACGCCTGGGACGGCCCTCGCTCGCTCCCGGCGTCTACTTCCGGCTGCTGCTGCTGGGCTACCTGCTGGGCATCGATTCCGAGCGCGGCATCGCCCTGACCGTCTCGGACTCGCTCGGCTTGCGGGCCTTCCTCGGCTACGAGTTGCAGGACAGCCCGCCGGACCACTCGACGATCTCGCGCAGCCGGCGGCGGATTAGCCTGGAGACGCATGAGCAGGTGTTCGCCTGGGTGCTGCAGCAGTTGCGCCAGGCGGGCCTGGCCGACGGGCAGACGGTGGCGGTGGACGCCACGCTGCTGTTCGCCAACGCGGCCTTGCGGACCTTGCGGCGCAAGGACAGCCAGCAGGGCTACCGCGAGTTCGTGGAGGGGCTGGCGGAGGCCGCCGGGGTGCCGACGCCGACTTTGGCGGAATTGGCGGCCTTCGACCGCCAGCGCAAGCCCAAGACGTTGTCGAACAAGGAGTGGGAGTCGCCGACGGACCCGGACGCACGGGTGGCGAAGATGAAGGACGGCACGACGCACCTAGCGCACAAGGCCGAGCACGCGGTGGACTTGGAGAGCGGGGCGCTGGTAGCAGTGACGCTGCAAGCGGCGGACCAAGGCGACACCACGACACTGGGGGAGACCTTGGAGGCGGTGGAGGCGGCGCAAGGGCAGGGGCCGGAGACGGTCGTCGCCGACAAGGGCTACCACAGCGACGCGGTGCTGCTGGGACTGGACGAGGCGGGCCAGGAAGCGCACATCCCGGAGCCGCAGCGGGCGGAGCGGGATTTTGCGGGCAAGCCGGAAGCGCAACGGGTGGTGCAGGAGAACCGGGAGCGCGTGGCGAGCTCGGCCGGCAAGCGCCTGCAAAAGCTGCGGACGGAGAAGGTGGAGCGGTCGATGGCCCACATGTACGGCACGGGCGGGATGCGCCGGCTGTACTTGCGCGGGCGGGCGAACATTCGCAAGCGGCTGCTGGTGCATGCCTGTGGGTTCAATCTGGGGGTGCTGATGAGGTCGCTCACCGGGGTCGGCACGCCGCGCACCCTGCAGGGGCAGGGCTGCCAGCCAACGGCCAACCTTGGATTCAGCGTTTGTTTGCCATTCCGGGATGCTTGGAGCGGCCTGTTGGGCCTGTTCAGGGGCCTGTTGGGCCTCAGACGGGGAGAAAGCCCGGAATTCGCCGAAAAACTCGCATAGGCCGTCGAAGGACCACCAAGCAAGGCCACCGACCGACGTGGTCGGCAAAGCTATTAAAACCACAGGCTGTTAGGTTCCCGATGAAATTCCAGATCTTTTCCGACATCCACGGCGACTTCGCCAGCTTGCGGCAGGCCGTCGCGGTCGAGGCGGACATTTTCATCGCCGCCGGCGACCTGGTGACCCACCCGGCCCCGCTCGACCCTTGCGCGGAGGTTCTGGCGCCCTTGGGCGAGCGGCTCTGGGTCATGCCGGGCAACAACGAGACGGCCGAGCAGGTGCGCGAGTTCTGCGAGCGCCACGGCTTTCGCAGCTTTCACGAGGAAGTCCACGAGGTGGCCGGCGTGCATTTCGCCGGGTTGGGCTATTCCAACCCGACGCCGTTCGACACTCCCGGGGAATACTCGGAGGAGGATCTGGCCGCCAAGCTGTCCTGTTTCGTCGGCCGGCTCCCACAGGTGTTGGTTTGCCATGCCCCGCCCTTAGACACCCCTCTCGACGAGGCCGGTCCGGGCCTGCACTTCGGCTCCAAGGCTGTCCGCGAGTACATCGACGAGCACCAGCCGGAGTACTGCTTCTGCGGGCACATCCACGAGGGTTCTGGCCGGACCGTGCGACTCGGCGCGACGCTGGCGGCGAATGTCGGCAAGCCGGGCTACCTGCTGGAACTGTGAGCTAGCGCGCGAACACAGTCGACACAGGGGCGGCTCTCGATGCAGACCGGGAGCAGCGCGGGCTGGTATTCGCAGTTTGAAGCCAGTGCCTGTGAGTTGGCTGCGTCCAGAGTTGCAGAAGGACGAGCTCTCGCAGGCGGCAGTGAGACGCGGCCTAGCTGAGCAGGAGTGCTGGCGCGATTCAAGTGACAAACGGTGCGCGGCCCTTGGCGCAAAATCTTGCCGCGATGGGCGGCCCGGTCGCAGCAGGAGCCGCTGTGTGCGCCGCGGCGGCCGTTCAATGAAGTTGTGGATTGGTTCAAGCAGGTGGGGTCCGGAGAGGAGCCGAACCATTCAATCAGGCTCGGCAGTTAGTAGGCTTCGCCACGGTGAAGGACCCTGGCAACGACGATGGTCCGGCTGACGGGTTCATACGCGTAGAAGACTCTCCAGTCCCCCCGCTCGGAGACGCCACGTGTTCTGCACTACCCCTTTCGGGCGCTTGATCCCCTCGACCTGAGTTCGTGCATAGCGATCAATCGCTTCAATCATGCGCATCCTGACCGAAGGATCGAGTCTCTTCAAGTCTTGGACCGCACGGCGGGTATAAGAAACGGTCCGCTTCAGAGGCCGAGCTCCCGCTTCAGTTCGTCCTCACCGCACAAGCGGCCAGCATCGATATCGTCGTACGCTTCGCCTAGAAGGCGCCGGCCAGCCTCGCTAAGACCCTCTTCCTGCTCAGGAGCCTCAAACAAGTGCCGAACGAACGGATCTCCCCGATCAGCCAAATACTCCAAGTAGCGCGTAGCCGCCGGAATCGCTTCATCCGGAACACGGTCCGCGAGTTGTACCAAGCGGTTCCTGTCAAATCCGTCCACTGCCGTAATCGTAACAGCGCGCTTCCGCGTTAGCGCCGCTCGCGACTTCAGGCACGCGACTGTCTGTCCCCAGCGCACCGGCCACGCTGCCGAGTGTTCCGCGCCTCTGCGTCAGCTGTGACCGAGCGCTACAACTGTGAGTGCGGCGGCCGCGCTGCGCGCTAAAATAGACATGCGGTTGCTTGTCTCACTATCCCGCCGCTGACTCACCCGATGTCCGATGCGCCTGAAGGGGCAGTTGTCGCGCTGCCTGTGGCGGGCGACCAATCTGCTAGCAGCGCCAGCTTCTGGCTGTGCGCCGCGACGCTGTGGCGGCGCGAACTGCGCGGCTTCTACCGCCAGCGCAGCCGAGTCGTCGGCACGCTGTCCACGCCGCTGCTGTTCTGGCTCGTTCTAGGTTCGGGCTTCGGCTCGTCGCTGCTGGCTTCGGAGGGCGGCTACGCGCAGTTCTTCTTTCCGGGGATGCTGGCGCTGAGCGTGCTGTTCACGTCGATCTTCGCCAACATCTCGTTGATCGAGGATCGCCGCGAGGGGTTCCTGCTGGGCGTGCTGGTGGCACCCGTGTCGCGCCTCGCGCTGGTGCTGGGAAAGGTCTGCGGCGCCACCAGCCTGGGTGCCATTCAAGGTGCCCTGCTGCTGCCGCTGGCGCCGTTGGCGGGGCTTTCGATCGATGTCGCCAAGCTTCCGCTGGTATTCGCGGCGCTGTTGCTGATGGCGTTCGGCGTGACCTGCTTGGGATTCTTCTGCGCTTGGTGGCTGAACTCGGTGCAGGGCTTCCACTCGATCATGAACCTCGTCCTGATGCCGATGTGGCTCGTCTCCGGCGGGGTGTTCCCCTTGGACGGCTCGTCGGCTTGGCTGCGCTGGCTGACTGCGGCCAACCCCTTGGCCTACGGCGTGGCCGAGCTGCGCCGGCTGCTGGACGCGCCCGGAGCCGGCACGGTTCCGGCGCCCGAGTTGTCGTGGCTGGTGCTGGCGGGCTTTGGCGCTCTCATGCTGCTGGCGGCGTGGCGCAAGGCGGTGCGCTCCGAGGCGGCGCACCTGTCCTGATTCTTGGCACGCGGCGCGAACCGACCGAATGGATTTCACCGACCTGCCCGCGCTCAACGCTAGCCTGAACTCGGTCGCGGCGGTGTTGCTGACGCTCGGATACGTGTTCATCCGTCGCGGGGACATGCAGCGGCACAGGGCCTGCATGCTCTGCGCCTGCGGGGTCTCGGCAGCCTTTCTCGCCAGCTATCTGGTCTACCACTGGCAGGTGGGCTCGGTGCCGTTCACGGGGCAGGGCTGGGTCCGGACCGTCTACTTCTCCATCTTGCTCAGCCACATCGTGCTGGCGATCGTGATCCTGCCGCTGGCCGCGACCACGCTGCTGCGCGCATGGCGCGGCGACTATGGCCGCCACCGCGCCATCGCCCGCTGGACTTGGCCCCTCTGGATGTACGTCTCGCTGACCGGCGTGGCTATCTACTTGATGCTCTACCACTGGTAGGTCGACCTTGCTGGCAACGCTGCGCACGCTGTTTCCTTACCTGCTCCGCTACCGCTGGCGCTACGCGGGGGGCTTGACCGCGCTGCTGTTTCGCGGCGTGCTGGCGGCCGGAGTGCCGTTGCTGATCGGGCGGGCGGTGGACCAGCTGGCCGCGGGCGAGCAAGAGGCTGCCGTGAATTCCGTGTTGCTGTTGCTCGGCGTCGCCGGCGGCAAGGGAATCGCGCAATATGCGATGCGCTGGATTCTGATCACGATCTCGCGCGATATCGAGTACGACCTGCGCAACGACATTAGCGCCCACTTGGTCACGCTGGATCGGACGTTTTACGAGCGCTACCGCACTGGGGACCTGATGGCGCGGGTGACCAACGACCTCGCCCAGGTGCGCTCCCTGCTGGGGCCGGGGCTGATGTACACGGCCGAGATCGGGGTTGTGATCGCAGCGGTGCTCTCCATCATGGCTTGGACCGACTGGCTTCTCACGCTGGTCATCTTTGCGCCCATGCCGCTGATCTCGCTCGCAGTCGGACACTTCGGCCGCCGCACGCACGAGCAGTTCCAGATCGTGCAGAAGCGCTTCTCCGGGATCAGCGTCCGCGTGCAAGAGCACTTGGCCGGCCTGCGCATGCTGCGGGCCTACAACCAGGGCCCCAACGAAGTCGGCAGGTTCGCCGCTGCCAATGCCGACTATGTCGAGGCTAGCCTCGGGCTGGTCCGCATCTGGCGCAGCTTCTATCCCCTGCTGGAGCTCTTGGTCGGACTGACCGGCATCAGCCTGCTCGGATTCGGGAGCTGGCGGGTGCTGCAGGGCGCGATGACCGTCGGCACCTTCACGATGTTCATCTATTTCGTGGCAATGTTGGCGTGGCCCATGATCGGCATGGGCGTGGTGGTCAACATCACCCAGCGCGGAGTCGCCTCGCTGGGGCGACTCAACGAACTATTGAACTATCGCCCGCGGGTCGCTAACGCGCCTGATGCGCTGCGATCCTATGATTACGTCCGCGGGACGATCGAGTGGCGGGCCGTCTGCGTCCAATACCCGAACGCCAGCGGCCAGGCTGTCCGCGACGTGAGCCTTTCCGTGCAGGAAGGCGAGTCGCTGGCGATCATCGGCCCGGTCGGCAGCGGAAAGTCCACGCTTGCCAGTCTCGTGCCGAGGCTGTACGACCCGACCCGGGGCGAAGTCTTGCTCGAAGGCATCAGTGTCAGGCGTCTGCCGCTCGATGTGCTCCGCAAGCAGATCGGATATGTGCCGCAAGAGACGTTCCTGTTCAGCCGCACGATTGCCGACAACATCCGGCTGGGACGGCCTGCCGCCAGTGCCGAAGAGGTCCGTGAGGCCGCTAACGTCTCGTTGCTGGGCACGGACGAGGATAACTTCCCGGATGGACTGGATACCCTCGTCGGCGAGCGTGGCATCACCCTTTCGGGAGGCCAGAAGCAGCGCGTGGCGCTTGCCAGGGCATTGCTGAGGGATCCCAGCGTCTTGGTGCTCGATGACGCCACTTCCAGCCTCGACGCCGAGACCGAGCATGCCTTGCTCGAACGAATGCGCAAGGCAACCCGCAATCGCACCCTGCTGCTTGTCACGCACCGGGTCTCCTCCGCCCGGCTGGCGGACAGGATCGCGGTGATGGATGCGGGACGGGTCGTCGACTCCGGCTCCCACGAGGAATTGCTTGCCCGGGGCGGCCTGTACGCTCGCATCCACGAGCGCCAGCGCATCGAAGAGGAATTGGCCAAGCCATGAGCACCGGACGCAGCATCGGCTCGGAGGCCGCCCGGGAGACCCTTCCGGACACTCCGCTGTACGACGTGGCAATCCTCAAGCGCCTGTGGCGCTACCTGCGGCCGTACTCCGTGCTCGCGACCGCATCGCTTGTTCTGCTGATGCTGAATTCAGCCTTGGGCGTGATCTTCCCGGTGCTCACGCAGGTCGCGGTGGACCGCTATCTCAAGCCCGATCCGACGGCGGACTCGTTGCTTGATCCCTGGCTTCCCTCCGAGCCGATGCAAGGCATCCTGTGGCTGGCCGCTCTGTCCTTGGCAGCGCTGCTGCTGGGGGTGCTGACGCGGGCGGGGCAGATCCATACGATGAACTGGACGGGCCAGCGCGTGATGCGCGACATGCGGCAGGAGGTGTTCGGGCACCTGCAGCGCCTGCCTGTCGCTTACTTCGATCGCACACCCAGCGGTCGGCTGGTGACGCGGGCGACTACCGACGTGGACGTGCTCAACGAATTGTTCACTTCGGGCTTGGTGGCCGTAGCCGGCGACGTGCTCACGCTGTTCTGCGCCTTTGGGGCGATGTTCTACCTGAGCCCCCGGCTGACCTTGGTCTATCTCGGCATCGGTCCGCTGGTGTGGGTCGTGAGCATGATCTTCCGGCGGCGCGCCCGCAGCAGCTTTCGCGACGTGCGCAAGGCCGTCGCCAAGCTAGCTTCCTTCCTGCAAGAGTGCTTCACGGGCATTTCGGAAATTCAACTGTTCAACCACGAGCAGCATGCTCTTGGCGACTTCGAGGCCATCAACGACGAGCACCGCAGGGCCAACTACCGCTCGGTGCGGGCGCATGCCGTCTTCTTTCCGGTGATCGAGTGGATCAGCCTGCTGGGGGTGGGCCTGCTGATCGTCTTCGGCGGCGCGTGGGTCGTTGCCGGAAGCGTGTCCCTAGGGGTCTTGCTGGCATTCCTGCAGTACGGCACCAGGGTCTTCCGGCCGATCCAAGACTTGGCAGAGAAGTACAACGTCTTGCAGGCGGCCATGGCGGGCGCCGAGCGGATCTTCGAGCTCTTGGACACCGAGCCGGACGAGATGCAGGCGGCCGCCGGGCAGGCCGAGCTTGAGCAGCCCAGCGTCGAGTTCCGCAATGTCTGGTTCGCTTACAAGGACGAGGACTGGGTACTGGAAGATGTCAGCTTCAAGGCTCCGCCCGGCGGCATGGTGGCGGTGGTCGGTCACACCGGGGCGGGCAAGAGCACCCTTGTCAGCCTGCTGCTGCGCTTCTACGAAATCCAGCGCGGCACGATCTTGGTTGGCGGGCGGGATATCCGAGAGTGGACTCCCGAGGCGCTCCGGGCGCATTTCAGCGTCGTCTTGCAGGATTCGTTCCTGTTCTCGGGCACGATCGCAGAGAACATCGGTCTCGGCGATCCCGAAGCACCGCCTAAGGCGGTCCGCGGCGCGGCCGCGAACGCACACTTGGCGGACCACATCGAGTCGCTGCCCGGGGCCTATGACGAGCCGGTGCTCGAACGCGGCGCCGGGCTGTCAGTCGGGCAGAAGCAGTTGATCTCGTTCGCCCGAGCGCTGGTGCACGAGCGCCCCTTCCTGATACTGGACGAGGCGACGTCGAGCGTGGATCCCGATACCGAGCGCAAGATCCGCGACACGCTCTCCAAGCTGTTTGTCGGCAGGACGTCCATCGTGATCGCCCACCGGCTGTCTACCATTCAACGCGCGGACAGTATCGTTGTCCTGCACCGCGGCCGGGTGATCGAACACGGCGGGCACGACGAGCTGCTTGCGCGGGACGGAGTCTATGCCCGCTTGCACAGGCTGCAATCGTTGGCGGAAGCCGTGCCAGTGCCGCGGTGAGCGGGACAGAAACTACTCGCAGAGAGAGGGTTCTCCTGCCATCGCATAGCAAAGCGCATGGGTGCCAGGGACGCACTTCACAATTCGGGAGGATCCTTTCGCGTGCGGCTCTTGGACAGCACTGCTCTCATTTCCTCCAGAGCCTCCCGCCCTTCTTCATCTGATCGCGCAGCCTCCAACTCGCCGACGAATCTGGGACTCCACAGAGTCTCTGAATCGAGCGCAGACTGCATGGCCCGAATGATGTAGCGATTCCGGCTCATGCCCAGTTCCCTCGCCTGACGGTCAACCGATTCCAGAAGATCCGCTGGAAGGTGGACTGTAGTAGTCATGTCGAATAGACCACTGGTCTATTCGACGGCCGTCCGATTCGACTCGATTCACCAATCCGAATCAATGTTTGGATTGAAAGGACCTTCAGTGCTTCGATTCAGCGCAGGGCCGATCCTTGCGGCAGAATCGCTTGGAATCGTAACCTCTTGCGCCGGAATCGATTCTTGATTGCGTGGTAAGCAGCAGTCATGAATTCTGATCGGTCGCCGGTGAATACAGTGAATCGAAGCCGGAAATTTCGATCATGCGGGTCGTCGGGTGGCGCCAGAATCCGGGAATCGCCCGTTGCAGTGTTGGCACTCTTGGCCGTGGCGCTAACTGGAAGCGTGCATGCGCACCACAACTTTGCGAGTGACTACGACCCGGACAAGATGCTGGTCGTGCGCGGCACAGTCGCAGAAGTCCGATACACCAATCCGCATATTCGCATCGTGATCGAACAGATCACCGACGATGGCAAGCCGCTGAGGGATGCGCAAGGCAATCCTGTCCGCTGGACTGGCCAGACCATGTCAGTGCGGGTAGCCCAGCGCCGGAACTTCACGCGCACCTCGTTGCGGATCGGGCAGGTGATCAGCCTCCGCGGATGGCTGTCCAGGCAGGAGGGCGTGCGGGAGATGGGAGTGAGCGCGATCATTCAGGAATCAGGCCATGTCTTCCTCGCTCGGGAGCACATTCACGGAGGCCGGCGGAGCCCGCCTCCTCCCTATCCCGGCTTGCTGCCCGGGGCGCCCGCTGAGAGGTGACAGCATGCCTCTCCAATTCCGAACTCGGTCGCTGGAATCTACCCAATAGCGAGCGGGCGCAGTTCCCTTGTCCCTGCCGTTCCGGCCGACGCTCTGCCAGTCTGCTTGCGGGGTTCGGGCGGTGCGCTCGCATTCCCCAGCGCCGTCTTCGCGGCAGCCCTCGTCGACGGAATCACCGTTGGCATGCCTTCGGTAGCCTTGACGCGGAAAACTGCACTTGGCCGTGAGCCATCGGTGTCGCGACTTGACTCATTGGGCCAAATGCATCAGTTCTGCAACCCGACCGTGATCGCCGCCCCGTCTTCGCCGACCGCGAATTTGCAGCCTGCGAACTTGGGCGTCCGGAAACGCCGCGAGCCCGTACGACATCCGAGCGCCTGCCGAGGGCAAGCTTCAGGGCACGAGTTCTTTGGTCTCGCTGTAGTAGGGATTCGGCTCGCGCGGTTCAACTGCATCCGTAGCATCGCGCCAAGCGACGAGCTCCTGGTGCAGTTCGCTGGCCTTTGCGGGCATGGCATCCGCCAAGTTCCTGGCTTCGCTGATGTCGGTCGCAGTGTTGTACAACTCCAGGCGCCCGTCCTCGAAGTACTCAATCAGCTTCCAGTCGCCTTTGCGAATGGCGCTCGCGGGCGTCGCGCGACCCGTCAGATACAGCGGATAGTGCCAGAAAATCGCGCGATCGTCCAGCGCGGGGAGTCCCTTGAGCAGCGGCGCGAAGCTCTCGCCGTCGACCGGCTGGCCCGCAGGCAAAGTAACGCCCGCCAGCTCGGCGAACGTTGGCAGGAAGTCGACACTGGTGATCGGGGTCAGAGACTTGGTCCCTGCTGCGATCGCGTCAGGCCATCGCATGCAGGTCGGCACGCGGACCCCTCCTTCGTAGAGCGAGCCCTTGACCCCGCGCAGAGGCTGGTTGATCGAAACTCTGGTGCCGCCGTTGTCTGACGAGAAGATGACCAGAGTTTTTTCAGCGAGGTCGAATTCGTCCAGGGCCTCCAGGATGCGGCCAACACTGGTGTCGACCGCCTCGACCATGGCCGCGTAAATCGGATTGTACGGATTCTCGTTTCTTGTCCAGGCTGCGAGTTTCTCTTCGTACTTGGCGATCAGATGGCGGCGGGCGACAAGCGGACCGTGGACGTCCCAATGCGAGAGGTACAAGAAGAATGGCCCATGGCGGTTTTCCTTGATGAAATCAACGCCCACGTCGGTCAGGTCAAACGTTACGTTGGGATCGTCGTAGTGGTTCTGCTCGGTGCCGGGCTTGCCGTCGCTGCTGCTCACGTCGAATCCCTGAGTGTCGGGCCCTGCATGCCACTTCCCGAATCGCGCGGTTGCGTAGCCGCCCTGTTGGAGCACCTCGGCGATGCTGACCACCTTCGGGTCCAGAGCCTGCCGGATCTCGAAGGCATCGGGTATCGAATCGGTGATGCCAGCCCGCTCCCAGAAGCGCTGCTGCAGCGGGACCCGGAGCTTCATTTTCCGGGGGTCGATCTTGGACCTGCCGCCCGGCGTGTAGACCATGTGGCGCGGCGGGTACATGCCGGAGATCAAGCTAGCCCGGGTCGGGGCGCAATTCGGCCCGCTGGTATAGGCGTTGGCGAATATCATCCCCTCCTGCGCCATGCGGTCTAGATGGGGCGTCTCATAGAACTCGTCGCCGTTGAAGCCGACGTCGTTCCAGCCAAGGTCGTCCGCAAGGATCAGGACAATGTTCGGCGGCTCGCCGCTCGCGGCCATGCTCAAGGCAAGCGCTAGGACGATTCCTCGTGAGATTGGGTGCTTCATGTGGTTCCTGAGTGGTTTGGCCATGCCTAGTCGGGGGCGGTGCGGTTGGCCCTGATCCATTCTTCGGCGCTTGCGATCAGGTCTGGGTGTTCCGAGGCGATGTCATTCGACTCGGAGATGTCTGTCTCGAGGTCGAACACTTGCCAGGCCCCGGGTTCTTCGGACACCAGCTTCCAACGCCTGTGGCGAACCGCGCGGTGATAGCCCTGCTGATCCCACTCCCAGTACAGGAACTCGTGGAGCCCTTGCGTGTCAGAGTTGCCGAGCAGCGTTGGTGCGATCGACAAGCCGTCCACATCGCCCGGGACGAACTCCTCGGCATCAGCCAGCTCGGCGAGCGTCGGCATGATGTCCGGCGTGTAGGTGACATGGCCGCTGACTGCTCCGGCGGCGATCTTTCCCGGCCAACGTGCGATCAGCGGCGAACGAATCCCGCCATCGTGCATGGACCGCTTGGCCCCGCGCAGGGGCCCGGAAGAATCGAGCTCTCCCTCGAAGCGGTGGGAGGCGCCGTTGTCAGACATGAAGAAGACCGCCGTCCTCTCGCCGATTCCGAGCTCTTGAAGCAGTTCCATGAGCTCACCGACCTGCCGGTCCACCATGCTCACGAAGGCCGCGTGAATCTTCGCACGGTCAGACCAGGGCTTGTCTTGGTAGAGCTGCGCTGCCGGCTCGTCCTGCGGGAGGTGATAGGCGGCATGCGGCGGGGTCCATGGCGCGTAGCAGAAGAACGGTCGATCCCGATTCTCGCGGATGAAGTCCAGCGTTCGCTCAAACACGAGGTCCTGCGAGAACTGGTAGGCGCCTTGCGGTGTCTGGCGCGGCACGAGCGGCCCCTTCGGGCTCATCGCCTTGTAGGCTTGGTAGGCGGCGAGGTCCGACGAAAATTCTGCGGGCTCCAGTCCGTACATTCTTGCGTTGGAAAGCAATGGGAATGGTTTCCCGTTCTCCACGAGGAACGGAGGGTAGTAGGTGTGGGCATGGACTTGGTGGTAGTAGCCGAAGAACGTGTCGAATCCTTGCTTTTCGGCCGCCCCCTCCGAGCCCATCACGCCGAGGCCCCACTTCCCGAAACCGCCGGTCGCGTACCCTGCTTGCTTGAGCACCTCGGCAACGGTGACATCCGAGTCGCGGATCGGGGCGGTTCCCGCGTTGGCGCGCACGGTCGTGTGGCCGGTGTGCTTTCCGGTCATCAGAGCACAGCGCGACGGTGCGCAGACAGTATGCCCGGCGTATGCATCGGTGAAGCGCATGCCTTGGCTTGCCAGGCGATCCAGATTGGGGGTCCGGATCGCCGTCGAGCCGTACGAGCCTAGATCGGCCCAACCCATGTCATCGGCCATGATGAAGACGATGTTTGGTGTCTCGACTTCCACGGAGGCAGGCTCTGTCGGGCACGCTAGGGTGACAGCCGCGAGCGTTAGGCCGAAGTTCCGGGCGATTTTGTCGCTTGATCTCGCGCTAACTCGTTGATTCCAAAGGGCCTAGATTGCTTTCCAAGCGCTTGCGGAGTGTCTATTGTTCCCATGTAATGGACTTTTGTGGTGATTGTTTGATGTTTTTATTGCTTGATTTTATGCCGTAATCTGTGATATAGTATTCCCATGTATGTGGAAGTCGTCCCCAACCGCTCCTCACCCCCAGCCATCCTCCTCCGCGAAGGCTGGCGCGAAGGCTCTAAGGTCCGTAAGCGCACCCTTGCCAATCTCTCCAGCTGGCCCCCCGCCAAGATCAACGCCCTCCGCAAGCTGCTCAAGAACCAGCCCCTCGTCAGCCTCGACCAAGCCTTCACCATCGTCAGCTCCCGCCCCCACGGCCATGTCGAACTCGTGCTGGAGGCCTGCCGCCGCCTCGGCCTGCCCAAATTGCTCGATCGTGCTTCCTCCCCCCAGCGCTCCGCCGTGCTGGCCATGATTGCCCAGCGCCTGCTCCACCCGGCCTCCAAGCTCGCCACCACCCGCCTCTGGCACGCCACCACTCTGGCCGAGGAACTCGACTTGCAGGACGCCGACGAAGACGCCCTCTACCAGGCCATGGATTGGCTGCTGCAGCGCCAGGACCGCATCGAGCAACGCCTCGCCAAGCGCCACCTGCAAGACGATGCCCAGGTGCTGTACGACGTCTCCAGCAGCTACTACGAAGGCCACAGCTGCCCCTTGATGCGCTACGGCTACAGCCGCGACGGCAAGCGCGGCCGACCGATCGTGGTCTACGGCGTGCTGGCCGACCGGCAGGGTCGCCCGCTGGCCGTGCGGGCCTATCCCGGCAACACCGCCGATCCGGCCACGGTGCCGGACCAGGTCCAGGCCCTGCGCCAGCATTTCGGCCTCCAGCGGCTGGTGCTGGTGGGCGACCGCGGCATGCTCACCGACACCCAGATCCAGACCCTGCGCGACTACCCCGGCCTGGGCTGGATCTCGGCCCTGCGCCACCACGACATCCGCCGCCTGGCCGAGCAAGGCAGCGTCCAGATGTCGCTCTTCGACGAGCGCAACCTAGCCGAGATCCACTCCCCGCTGTACCCCGACGAGCGCCTCATCGTGTGCTGCAACCCGGCCTTGGCCGAGCGCCGCCGGCACAAGCGCGAAGCGCTGCTGGAGGCCGCCGAGCAAGACCTGGCGCGCATCCAGCGCGAAGTGGCGCGGCGCACCAAGAAGCCGCTGCTGGAGGCCGCCATCGCCGAGAAGGTGGGGCGCGCCAAGCAGCGTTCCAAGGTCGCCAAGCACTTCCAGACCCAGATCGCAGACGGCAGCTTGCAGTTCTGCCGGGACGCGCACTCGATCGAGCGCGAGGCGGCCTTGGACGGCCTGTACGTGATCCGTGCCAGCCAGAGCGATCTGGCAGCGGAAGATGTGGTGCGCAGCTACAAGCAGCTAACGCGCGTCGAGAGCGCCTTCCGCTGCCTCAAGACCGTGGACTTGCAGGTGCGCCCGATCCGCCATCGCAGCGAGCAGCGCGTGCGGGCCCACCTGCTGCTGTGCCTGCTGGCGTACTACGTGGAGTGGCACCTGCGGCAAGCCTTGGCCGAGCTGCTGTTCGAAGACGAGGACTTGGCGGGCTGGCAGGCGCGGCGGGATCCGGTCGCGGCGGCGAAGCCGCGCCAGGAAGTGCAAGCGAAAAAGAACCGTCGCAAGACGGCGCAGGGCTTGGAACTGCACAGCTTCTCGACGTTATTGCAGGTGCTGGGCACGCGCTGTCGCCATCAATGCCGCCTGCAGGACGACGCCAACGGGCCCACCGTGGAGCGGCTGACGGAACCGAGCGCTTTGCAGAAGCGTGCGCTTGAACTGGTCCGAACGTTCCCAGTGCAGGACAACTCCAAATCCCGATAAGGCAATGCATTACAAGGAGTTCCCTTCGCTTCTGGCCCGGAACTTCGGGTTAGGACGACTCCGGTCATCGCCGAGCCGTGACGATTCTCACTCATGACAAGTAGCCTACCGTCATGACCGTCGGATCAGTCCCTTCTTTACGGCTGAAGATCGAGACGGAGCGTGCTGCCGTGACACGCGGAGCCCCAAGAACTTTTCGGGACGTGCATTGGAAACGACGTGGTCCTTGGATGGCGGATGGCGCTTGCGGTACGCGAGGGATAAGGACGTTGTGGGCAAACGGTAGCCCGGCCGTTGACCGTTCGTGACACGTCATTGCACTATTGACCAGGATGGTTTTCCTTCATCCACTGGGCGTATCGAGAGTGATGAAACAACTCCAACTGCCCGGCGAAGTTGTAACCACCCATTTGGCTGGTCGAACCGCCCGCCCAAATGGGATAGCGTGCAAAAATTTCCCCACGGCCTGCCGCACGAGGGTCAGCCGTCGCTCGCATGTAATCCGCTAGGGCCTTTTCCAGTGTCCTCTTGATCTCCGCATACCGGGGGTCGTCAGCTAGGTCATGCATCTGATACGGGTCGGCCTTGACGTCGTAGAGCTCTTCCTCGGGCCGCAGTCCGAAGCACAATTCATAGTTGCGCCGCACGGTTTCGTTCGCTGCCATTTCCTTCTGCATGATTCCGACGGTCGGACCGGCCTGAACTGGTTTCCAGCCGGGATGTCCTTGGCGCGGATAGTTGCGGATGTAGAGGTGCTTGTCCGTTCGAATCGCCCGGCCGGACATGTAGCCAAGCCAAGCCTGATAAGGCCCGACCGTGTGATGGGCTTCGAGTGCGAAGTGCGTCCGATCGCGCACCTGCTCGATGACCCCGCTTCGGTCGGAAAGGAGAGTCTTCATGAGGCTCTTTCCGGTCATCTGCGCGCCCGCAGCGAGACCGGCTGCTTCAAGGATGGTGGGGGCGAGGTCGATAAGGTTGACGAAGTCGTCCACCACCCGGCTCGCCTTGATCTTTCCAGGCCATCGGACGATCAACGGGACACGTGTCCCCATGTCGTAAAGGCTACCCTTGCCCCGCGGCCAGGGCTGCCCGTGATCGGACGTGATGATCAGGATCGTGTCTTTGGACAAGCCGGCCCGCTCAAGCACCGCCACCACCTTGCCAACCTCCGCATCGAAAGCCTCGACCTCTTGGTAATAACCCCCGAAGTCTTCGCGCACGGCTCGCGTGTCGGTCAGGTAGGGAGGCACCTCAATCGTGTCCAAGGCACGGCCATCCGGCTTGTAGTCAAACTCGCGATGACCCAGGGTCGTTCCCCACCAGAAGCAGAATGGTCTGTCGCCACCTTCCGCATTGGCGAGAATCTGCGGGAGACGGGCAACCCTTCCCGCCGGAGGAACCGTCCAGCCACCCGGCTCCATGAAGCCTGGCCCCCAGCCCTTGCCGCTGTGCGCAACCTCGTAACCGCCATCCCGCAGCATCGCCGGATAGGTATCGAACGTGTTGTGCAGGGTCCCGCCGAACACGGCCGCGTCGCGCAGCCGCCAGATGTCCTGACCCGTCAATAGAGCCGACCGGGAGGGATGGCACACCGGGGAGTTGATGTATGCGTTGGTGAACCGGACCCCTTCCGCCGCCGCCCTGTCGATGTGAGGTGTCTTCGCAAACGTGTTGCCGTAGATACCCCAGTCCTTCCAGGACATGTCATCCGCGATCATGAGAAGGATATTCGGTCGTTCGTTCGGAGTCCCGCCGTCCACCGCATCCGCCGCAAGCGCGGCGGACGGAAACGCCCAGGCAACGAAACACCCGAGTCCCCAAAGAACCAACCATTTCCTCCGTCTGTGCCTGGCCAACATCTTCCCTTCTCAGATTGTGTATTGGGGGATCTTGAGCAATTCACCATCCTTGAGCGCGGACTGGTGGGAGACCACCCCGGCCACCGACATGTTGAGCGCCCAAGCGACGTTCACCAGCGGGGTGCGGTCTTGGAGGATAGCTGTGACGAACTCATCCATAAGATAGCCATGGGAACCACCGTGGCCGCCGGGGTCGACGGACGGCGGCAGCGGCGGTTTCGCCAGCCTTAGGCCGGCCACTTTCCGCTCGGGGGCGATGGCTAAGCCATCCATCGAGCCTCGTTCTCCGCGGACGCGGCCCTTTTCGCCCCCGTTGCCGGGGGTGTCCCAACTCACGGCCATCCGGGCCATGCCTCCTTCGCTGGTGCGCATCAGGGCGATTTCAGTGCCGAAGGGGTTCGCGAATGCATTGTTCTCTTTCTGGAGGTGCGGGATGGTACTGGGAATGCCCATGCACGACACTTCCGTAAAGCCTCCACCAGTCACGCACGTGTAGTAGGCGTTGGAGTGAGTCGGATACCACTGCGGCGGCAGGCCGACACGCCATCCCTTGAAGGAGTCGATGGGCGTGGCCATATGGTGGTAGTACTCACCCTCCGAATAGATCATCTTTCCAAATTCGCCCGCGTTGTAAAGGACACGCATGGCATAGCATTCGCTGTGATACGCCGAAGTCTCAAACATCATGTACTTCAGTCCGGTTCTCTTCACCGCCTCGAGGACACGGTCGGCGTCTTCGAGCGACCCAAACACGGCGGGTACCGCTGTGCAGACATGTTTCCCATGCCCGAGAACGTCGATGCAGTGTTGTGCATGGCTGGGCGCGTCAGTGGCGACAAAGATCGCTTCCAGCGAATCGTCTTGCACCATCTCTTCAAGACTCGGGTAGGTCTTGTCGCAGCCGCACACCTGCGCCAAGCGCTGGCATCGTTCGGGGATCAGGTCGGTGACCGCTGCCACCTCTACGTTGGGATGGTCTTGGAAACCGAAATGCGCCCCGAACTTGGAGACCCCGTAGCCAGCGATGCCGACGCGGATCTTCCGTTCGGACACGGGCTGCCACACCGAGTCACTCTGGAGCGTGGTTTCCGTATCGTCGAACCCTTGAATCGTGTTTTCCTGTGCCGCGCTGGCCTGCGGGCTCAGGCCGCTCGCGCCCGCCACGCAGGTGGACGCCGCAAAGGTTCTCAGAAACGTTCTTCGAGATTCGCTGGGTCTCATTTTGCCTCCCATCGCTCTTGCGAAAGTCATTGGATGGCACTAACGTACCAGCAAAATGAGCCGCATGCGTTCTGTTGGCTGCTCTTGATTCACAGCAAGCGGCCGCCTATCCCTCAACACCGTCCAGTGAATTCAAGGAGTCCCCACAGACCATCGAGCCGCTACCCGTTGCGCTGTCGGACAAGAGCGGCGAGAACAGGCATCGCGGTGTGTGTTGCTGGATATGCGCGGTTGGATGCCGGGGGAACCAACACGAACAGAAGCGGCACATGGCGAGCTGGCGGACGAAGAGACCGGGGTGTGCGCCAGGACGGTATCTGGTCGTTGCGGGTCGGACCCTGCGCGCCGGTAGACTATTGCTACCGTTGAATACGGATTTGACTGCCCGCCACCTGTCAAGCGCGGCCGCCGGCGGGCCAGTTCGGAGGAAACCATGCGCAACCACTGCGTTAGAACCATCGCTGTCCGGTGCATTCCCTACATCACTGTGGTGCCGCTGTGTGCCGTGACACTTGCCGCGGCCGTGGAGATCGCCCCCGAGAACCCGGTGCGCTGGCAGCCCGTGACGCTGACATTCGATGGCCCGGATTCTTCCGAAGACGCCACCCCGAACCCATTTCTCGACTACCGCCTGACGGTCTCCTTTGCGCACCAAGCGTCCGGGGAGAGCCGCGTTGTGTCGGGATTTTTTGCTGCGGACGGCGATGCCGCGGAGTCTTCGGCCACCGCCGGCAACAAGTGGCGGGCCCGCTTCACCCCGCCGCTGGCCGGCGAGTGGGTCTGGCGGGCGGAGTTTCGATCCGGACCGGGCGTGGCGATCAGTGACGCTAGCGGGGAGTCGGCCTCCTTCGATGGAGATTCCGGCGCGATTGCCGTCGGTGCCGCGCCAGCGGACGCTCCGGGCTTTGCTGCCAAGGGATTCCTGACGCCTTCGGACGGGCACTATCTCAGGTTCGGCAACGGAGACCGCTTCCTCAAGGGCGGGGCAGACTCGCCGGAAAACTTCCTCGGCTATTTCGAGTTCGACGGCACGACTGACACAGCAGCCCATGGCGGCGTCTCTACCGACACCGGCTCCTTCTTGCACCGCTACGAGCCGCATGCCCGGGACTGGAAGCAAGGCGACCCCACGTGGCAGGGGGGCAAGGGCAAGAACATCATCGGAGCGTTGAACTATCTCGCCTCCAAGGGCATGAACAGCGTCTACTTCATGACCTACAACCTCGACGGCGGCGATGGCAAGGACACATGGATCTGGACGGCTCCGGATGTCCGGGATCGCATTGATGTTTCCAAGCTGGCTCAGTGGGACATCGTGTTTTCCCACATGGAGAGGCTGGGCATCGCCATGCACCTGGTCATCCAAGAGACCGAGAATGACGAGGAACTGGGCGGCAGCCCCGCCTTGCACGACATCCGCAAGCTCTACTTGAGGGAACTGGCGGCGCGCTTCGGCCACCATCTCGCCATCGTCTGGAACCTTGGCGAGGAGAACGACACGCCCCACCGCGACCGTCTGGCGATCGCGGGCTACATCCGCAGCGTCGACCCCAACAACCACGCCATCACGGTCCACACGCACAACACGCGCAGCCTGCGCACCTACACGAGCCTGATCGGCTCGAGCCTGTTCTCCGCGACTTCGATCCAGGGCCGCATGGAGGACTCGAATCACGAGACGGTCATGCTGCGCATGCGCTCGGCGGCGGCCGGCGCCCCTTGGGCGATCTTTCACGACGAGCAGACCCCGGCCTCGGTGGGAGTGGTTCCCGACGCCGACGACCCCCGGCATGACAAGCCGCGCAAGCACGCCTTGTGGGGCAACTTGATGGGGGGCGGCTCGGGCGTGGAGTGGTACTTCGGGTATCAGTACGCGCACATGGACCTCAACTGCGAGGATTGGCGCTCCCGGGACACGATGTGGGACCAGACCCGCTACGCCCTCGAGTTCTTCCAAGAGCACCTGCCGTTTTGGGAGATGTGGCCGGCGAATGACCTAGCGGTCGGCGAGAAGGCCTTCGTGTTCGCCAAGGAAGGCCAGATCTACGCCGCCTATCTCCCCGAGGCTTCGGGCCGCACCCAGATCAACGTCGCCCCGGGCAAGTACCGCCTGCGGTGGTACGACCCGCGCAACGGCGGCGACCTGCAGGCGGGCGATAGCCCCACCGTCGAGGTGGGCGAGATGCTGATGCGAGACGACGGCCGGGTCCAGCTGTCGCCGCCAAGCCATCCCGGCCAGGACTGGGTGGCCTTGCTTGAGAAGCTGGCGGATCAGTAACGCCGCGGCGAGGCTGTACGATGTTGCAGGCGACCGGCGCGGGCGGATGGACGCCCGTTCGCGACCGAGGAGGGGATCAATGACGCGACGCTTGACGATGGCACAGGCCACGATCGAGTTTCTCAAGCAGCAGTACGTGGAGCGCGATGGCCAGCGCCACCGGTTTTTCGGGGGCTGCTTCGGCATCTTCGGCCACGGCAACGTGGCCGGGCTGGGCCAAGCCCTGCACCAGGACAAGTCCTTTCCCTATTTCCTATGCCGCAACGAACAGGCGATGGTGCACACGGCAGCGGGCTATGCCAAGGTCTCCAACCGCCTACGGGCGCTGGCTTGCACCACCTCGATCGGACCGGGTGCCACCAATATGGTCACCGGCGCTGCCGCCGCCACGGTCAATCGGCTGCCGGTCCTGCTGCTGCCGGGCGATATCTTCGCGCGGCGCAACGTCGCCCCGGTCCTCCAGCAGGTCGAGTCGTCACAGACGCAGGATGTGTCGGTGAACGATTGCTTCCGCCCCGTGTCGCGCTATTGGGATCGCATCCAGCGGCCCGAGCAGATCGTGACGGCGCTGCCGGAGGCGATGCGCGTGCTGACCTCCCCCGCGGAGACCGGTGCGGTGACTCTCGGCATGCCCCAGGATGTGCAAGCCGAGGCCTTTGATTACCCCGAAGCGCTGTTTCGCGAGCGGGTCTGGCAGATCTCCAGGCAGCGCGGCGACGCCAAGCTGATGGACGAGGCCGCGCGCTGGATTCGCGCTGCGAAGGCACCGCTGATCATCGCCGGCGGCGGGGTGCTGTATAGCGAGGCCTGCGCGACATTGGACGACTTCGCGGCGGCCACCGGGATACCCGTAGCCGAGACCCAGGCGGGCAAGGGAGCGCTGCGCTTCGACCACGGGCAGGCGCTTGGCGCGATGGGCGTGAGCGGGACACCCGGGGCGAACGTCCTGGCCCGTGAAGCCGACTTGGTCATCGGCGTCGGAACCCGCTATACCGATTTCACAAGCGCGTCCAAGACGGCCTTCCAGAATCCCAAGGTGCGCTTTCTGAATATCAACGCGGCCGAATTCGACGCTTTCAAGCACGCTGCCCTCCCGCTGGTGGCAGACGCCAAGTCCGCCCTCGAGGAACTGGCCATTCTGGTTTCCGACTATACGGTGCCGTCCGAGCACGCCGCCCGGATTCGCGAGTACCGCGAGATATGGGAGCGGGAAGTGGATCGCATCTACGGGCTGGGCGACGGCTCGTCCCCCAGCCAGGGCGAGGTGATCGGGGCGGTCAACGAGATTGCCGGCGAGCGCGACGTAGTGGTCTGCGCGGCGGGCAGCATGCCGGGCGACATGCACAAGTTGTGGCGGACCAAGAGCCCTAACACCTATCACATGGAGTACGGCTATTCGACGATGGGCTACGAGGTCGCCGCCGGCTTGGGCATCAAGATGGCAGAGCCCGAGCGGCAGGTATACGTGCTGGTCGGCGATGGCTCCTATCTGATGATGGCCCAGGAGATCGCCACTTCGATCCAAGAAGGCGCGCAGCTGCGGATCGTGGTCGTCGACAACCACGGGTTCGCCAGCATCGGCAGCTTGAGCGAGGCCTGCGGCAACGAGGGCTTCGGCACGCATTACCGCGTGCGCAACAACGGCGATCTCAGCGGCCAGCTCGTAGGCGTCGACTTCGTCGAGAACGCGCGCAGCCTGGGCGCGGTCGCCTGCCGCGCCAACACTAGAGCGGAACTCAAGGACGCGCTGGAGGCCATGGAAGGCCACGACCGCACCAGCGTGGTGGTGGTCCAAACGGACCGCAACGTGCGCGTGCCCGCCTATGAGTCGTGGTGGGACGTGCCCATCGCCGAGGTCTCCGAGGTGCCCGCTGTGGACGAGGCCCGCGAGCAATGGCTGGCCGGCCGCAGCAAGGAGCGGGATTACTTGTAGCGCTGGCCTCGCAAGGATTGGGCCATAGGTGTTAGAGTCCGGGGATTTCTGTCGGTGTTGGTAACGATCACCTCGTTCTTGGGATTCACGCTGCTGGTCGCGGCGATCTCGTACGCTCACACGCGGCGGGACCGCATGACCACGTGGGATGCGTACTTCTTGGGCGGGCGCAGCCTGACCGCGTGGGTCATCGCCGGGTCGCTGATGCTGACCAACCTGTCGACCGAGCATCTCATCGGCCTCAACGGCGATGCCTTCAACCACACCATCGCGGTCACGGCGTGGGAGACCACGGCAGCCCTGGCAATGGTGGGCACGGCCCTGTACTTCCTGCCGCGCTTCCTGCGCATGGGGCTGTCCACCATCCCCGAGTACCTCGCCTCGCGCTACGACCGAGGCACCGGGGTCATCGCGGCATCGCTGTTCCTGTTCTCGTACGTGCTGGCGATCTTGCCGGTCGTGCTGCTGTTCGGCGCCAGCGGCATCGACAGCCTATTCGGGCTGCAGGAGGTCTTCGGGCTCAGCCAGACACAGGTCACTTGGTTCGTAGTGTGGGGCGTGGGCACGCTTGGATCGCTGTACGCGATCTTCGGCGGCCTCAAGGCGGTCGCCATCTCCGATACCGTCAACGGGGTCGGTTTCTTGATCGCGGGCTTGCTGGTCCCCCTGCTGGCGCTGATCCAAGTCGGCGACGGGAACCCGATGACCGGCCTGGCCACGGTCTACGCGGCGGAGCAGCCGAAGTTCGACATCACTGGCAATGAGCCGGGCTCTTTCCTGCCATTCGGCGTCCTGTTCACTGGCATGGTCGTCAACCAGATCTTCTTCTGGTGCGCCGGCCAGCAGATCCTTCAGCGCGGGCTCGGCGCGAAGAATCTCAAGGAAGGCCAGAAGGGCATGCTGATCGCGGCCTGCTTCAAGCTTCTGGGCCCGCTGGTGATCGTGCTGCCTGGCGTGATCGCCTATCACATGTTCAAGGACACGCTGGGCCCGGAGGACTACATGCTGGCGTACCCGACGCTGGTGAAGGCGGTCCTGCCCGACTGGCTCGGAGGGTTTTTCGCCGCCGTGATGGTGGGCGCGGTGCTGAGCACCTTCAACAGCGTCCTGAACTCGTCGGCGACGCTGTTCTGCCGCGATATCTACGGCGCGGTCATCCGTCCGGACGCGTCGCAGCGCCAGTTCGTGGTGGCCGGGCGCACGTGCAGCGTCGTGCTGGCCATAGGCGCCATGCTCATCGCGCCAATGCTCGACACTTCCGGCAGCCTGTACAACTACCTCCAGCGGATCAACGCCACCGTCTTCGGCCCCATGCTGGCGGTCATCCTGCTAGGGATGCTGCTCCCCAAGGTTTCCGCGTTTTCCGCCAAGGCCAGCCTAGTGGGCGGCCCCGTGCTGTTCTTCCTGCTCGTGTTCACGTTCGACGGTCCGGTCCAAGCGTTCTTGCAAGGCCTGTTCGGCACCGCCGACGAGATCCACTTCCTCCACTTCCTCGGCCTTGTCTTCGTCATCGTCGTTGCCTTCATGCTCGCCGCCAGCCGATTCTGGCCGGCGCAGGGCCGCCACCAAGATCCAGACGTGGCCCGAGTCGACATGACGCCTTGGAAGTACGCCAAGGCCGTGGGCGGGTTCGTTTGCTTCTCTACGATCGCGTGCTATGTCCTGCTAGCTCAGTGAGGCCGGCTCGCCGGCCAGCTTGACCGACCGCAGGAACGCGATGTTGGCCTGGGCATCCTCGAGCGCGGAGGTCTTCGTGTCAGGGCCGCGGTCTTGCTCGACCGTGCCCCATCCCTCGTAACCGGCCTCTTGCAAGGCGAGCTTGAGTGCGGCGAAGTCCACGTCGCCTTGGCCTAGCTGGCAGAACACGCCCCGGTTGCAGGCCTCGTAGAAGCCGACACGCTGCTCCACACTCTCGCGGAGAATGCCGCTGTCGAGATCCTTGATATGCACGTAAGTCGTCCTCGAGGCGTAGCGCCGGAACGTTGCGACGGGATCGAAACCGGCGTAGAGCGAGTGGCCCGTGTCGAGGCACAGGGCGAGCAGCCCCTCGTCGATCGAGTCCATCACCTGCTCCAACTCGTCCGCGAATTCCACGCAGCCTCCTGCGTGCGCATGCATGCACGCGGTCAAGCCGTATTCCTCGCGGACGATGCGGGCCGACGTGCGGATGCGCTCGTGAAGGCCGGAGAGTTCGACCGGATCGAGGCGCGGCGCCCGGGCGGAATCGCCCGCGTAGTTCGAGCGCACGGGAGACAGGCTGTCGATGAAGACCACCTGCTCGGCGCCCAGGGGCTCGAGCATGCGGCAGGTGCGACGGACCGCCTCCTGCAGTTCCTCCCAGGCGTCGGCCGCGTGGAAGGGGCGGAACACCACTCCGGCCGTCAGCACGAGACCGCGCTCGGCCAGGTTTTCCGCTAGCAGGGACGGGTCTTCGGGAACATAGCCGACCGGCCCGAGTTCGATGCCGGAATACCCGGCTTGGCTGGCTTCGTCGAGCACCTGCTGCCAGGGCGGATTCGACGGCGCGTCGGGAAATTCGACGCCCCATGAGCAGGGCGCATTGCCGATTGCAATGGACATGGCTTGTACAGAGGGTAATACGGTTGAGAACGTCGTCTTGCAGCGTCGTGCAGGAGGTAATTCTAGCGAGCCCTCGCGTTGAAGGTCACTGGGCGCAGGCGCCCCGGTCGGGCCGCGACCTGTGCCGGCATATCACCGATTGACGAACGGTCGCAGAAAGCTCACCCACATCATGGCGAACTGGAACGCGCCGAAAACGGCAACCGTCACCAGGCGGCTTGCGATGCTCGTCGTCGATTCCGTGCGCACGCAGGCAAGCAGGCCCAGCACGCAGAACAGCGCGGTCAGGCCAGTCAGCACGATTTCGGCCAGCGTGAAGTCCCCGTCGAAGAACATCGGCACACCCGCGAGATACAGCCAGACCAGCACCATCATGAGCAGCCACCAAGCGAAAACCGGCAGCGCTGCGTGCGATCCCCACGCGGGGCGCGCCCTGACGACGGCGAGCGCGGCGACTACCGGCACGATCTGGACGACGTGCCGAATGAGGGTTCCGCTTACGACACCTACGAGCAACAGTGCGGCGCCAACTCCGCAGAGGCTGGCGATCACCGTATTCCGGCGGCTCCGCATCTGTTCGTCATCCTCGCACGCGTCGCTCGGTTCGCCGCGCTCGTTGGCATGGCGCGCCGCGGCAGCGACATTGTCGCCCACCCGCTCATGAGGCCGGCCGCGTACAACCCGAGTGAGCCCGTTGCGTATCCGACGCCGCAGGCGCCACAGGCGACTGCTGCGTTAACCGGCGAGAAGGCCGTCGCCCGTGCCTGACGGTCCCGCCAGCTTCACGGCCCGAGTGCGCGCTCGATGTAGCGCACATATTCCGGCCGGCCTCGCCAGTCGTCGATATAGGGCGCGTACCCGTCCTGCGTCATCCACCAGTGAGGCTCCGACTCCTTGCTGTCGAAGTCCCCGGCCGGATAATCCGCGCCGTTGGCGCTGGCTTCCACGGATGCGTTCCAAGCTTCCACGGCCTGGCGCAGCCGGGCCGCCTCGCCAGGCCGCTCCGCCGAGATGTCCGTGGTTTCATTCGGGTCGGCGGCCAAGTCGAAGACCTCGTACCCGTCGTCGTCTGCGTCGTTTCTGACGATCTTGAGGTCGTTGTCGATCAGAGCGATCCGCCCCGTGTGACGGAATCCGATTGGCTGCTCGCGCGGCCCCTCCCCGCCAGTGAACAGCGGCTGCAGGTCGATGCCGTCTTGGGGCTGTAGCGCTGCTGCCGGAGGCAGGCCCGCAACAGCCGAGATCGTGGGGAAGATATCCATCGTGGCTGCCGGGAACTCGGTCACGCGGGCTTGCTGGATGCCGTCCGGCCACTCGATTACCGCCGGCACTCGGATGCCGCCCTCGTACAGGCTGCCCTTGAATCCGCGCAAGCCGCCCACCGTTTCCGGCTCGATCCGAGGCAGCCCGCCGTTGTCGCTGGTGAACCAGAGCACCGTGTTGCGCTCGACCTGCAACTCCCGCAAGCCGGCGCGCAGCGCGCCGATACTGCGATCCATGGCGACCAACTCGCCGTAGTGATGCTGGGAGTTTTCGTCCAAGCTGGCGAAAGCCGCCCTGTCCTCGTCGGAAGCGATCCACGGGGAGTGGGGCGTGCCGTACCAGATCACCGCGAAGAAGGGGTTGGACTGCTCGACTTGCCGTCGCATGAAGCGCAGCGCTTCGGCGACAATCACCTCGGACGAATCTCCTTCGTGCTGCACGAACAGGCCGTCGCGGCTCATTAGGGGGTCGCGCTCGAAAAAGTTCGTCACTGAAAGCCACGCATCGAACCCGAACACCCCAGGGTTGTGCGCGTCATCGGCCAGAATCGGCACGCCCGGGCCGCGCAGTCCGTTGAGGTGCCACTTGCCAAAGTGCCCGGTGGCATAGCCCGCTTCGTCCAAGGCGCGCGCGATCGTCCGCTCCTGCCGCCGCAGCGCGTAGCCATGGTCCTGGACGCCCGTGCGATCGTTCGTCCTGCCGGTCATGACGGTGGCGCGCGTGGGCGAGCAGTTTGGCGCGCCAGCGTAGAACCGGTCGAACCGCAATCCCACCGCAGCCATGGTGTCAAGCTCCGGGGTCTTCAGGACGGGATGGTTGTAGTAGCCGGTCTGGCCCCAGCCCATGTCGTCGGCCATGACCAGGACGAAGTTGGGGCGGGGATCGGCGGGTTGCTCGGGAGCTGCGCATCCGAAGATGCTGAGCGCCAGGGTTGAGAAGGCAGCTGCGCTCCCGTGTCGAAGGTGCGAGGAAAGGGGCTTCATGCGGGTTTCGATTCTACCAATGGACGACTGCAACCGACTCCGGCTGGGCGGCAGCCGCATTGCCCGTCCGCCAGGTCGAACACCGCTCTATACACCCCGTGCCGCCCCTCCCCAAGACAGCTAGAGGGCTCGCTTCTAAACGACGGAGAATGGGCTCACTTCCAAGCGACTACGACAGACTACGACGGGTGCGCGACAATTCTGTGAAACTCAGGCAGCCGCACGGTCTTCCCAGTAGTCGTCGAAGCGATCGGAGAGCTGGGCGCAGCGCAAGGCGATAATGGCATTCGCCCCTGCTGCGGTCCAGAACATCCCGGACCGTTTTAGTCTTGCGCCGACCAGCGCACGGCAGCCAGCTTCGACCACTCCGGAGCCGACGAAGAGGTCTTGGCGGCGGAACTCTGCATAGCGCATGCGTTCAGCGTGGCCTTCGAAATAGTTGGCTTCCCGGCGCAGGGCGTCGTGTTGTTCGGGCGTGTCGGCGGGGGTGTTGCGCAACGAGCAGACGAGGTGCTCGATGCGTCCCTCGTCGAGCTGCTTCTTGCGCCGCTTGACCCAGCGACGGCGCTGCTGGCGGTGGAGTGGGAACAGGGTTCGTCCCAAGTCCCAAAGGTGTTCCCGAGCGTGATAGATGTCGACGATCTCGACGGCGTCGGGGAAGTAGACGTGGCTCAAATTCCAGACCCAGGCCGCGCCGTCGCCGATCACAACCTGGCGCTGGGCGCGGTGCAGGCCGCGCTGCCACGCCTCATGGTAGATGCGCTGGCCAAAGGCCGCCGCGTCCTCGATGGCACCGGTGTAGGTGGTCGAGTTGGGGTCGCGCAGAGGCCGGCCTTGCTCGTCGAGCCCGGTCTGGGTGAAGACGCAGCCGAGCTTGACCTCGCGGGTCGTGGCGGTCTCGGCCTGCTTGCCAGCGCGCCCGGCGGCCTCGGCGGGGGTGACCGGAATGCCAGTGCCGTCCATTTCGATGTACAGCGTGGGCAGCGCCGGGCCTGGTTGGGGCGGGAATTGCGCCAGTTCGGCTTGCCGCCGGGCGGAGTCGGCGCGCGCGGCGAGGTCGGCACCGACGGCCTCCGCCTGGCGCTCGACCGCCTTGCTGCTGACGGTAATGTCGGCTAGTTCGGCTAACAGCTTGCGCCCGCGCTCGAAAGAAGTCTCGCCGCCGACCACGGCCAGCGCGCGGCGCACGCCGGGCGAGTACTGCGTGCCGGCGATGTCCAGTTCGGCGTCGCGTGGCGAGCTGCCGCGCTTGCAGGGGCGGCAGTGATAGTAGGGCCGGCGCAAGATCAGCGTGCCGAGCAGGCTGACGAGGCGCTTGGGCCGCGCTGCCTCGCAGCGCATGTCCTGACCGCAGTTGCAGCGCAGTGGCGGGCCGGAGTGCTCGGGCTGGTCGAGCAGCTCTTGCAGCAGACGTGCGCCGGCCCGCTGCAAGGCCGCGCGGGTAGCCTGTTCCAGCGCTTCGAGGTCGAACGCAGCGCCCTTGCGCCGGGTTCGGCTGATCACGTTGAGGAGTTGCCCGATTTCGGCGCTGACGGCGTCTTGGATCGCCCGTAGCGTTTTTTTTTCACGCCGCTGGCGGGTTCGGCGCGATCCAGCCCCTGCACGGGCCGCAGTTGGCAAATGCGCTCGTTGACTTGGACCAGTTCGGCGCTGAGAGCTTGGAAGCGGCGGAAGCCGTCCACCTCGCGCTCGGCCTTGCGCAGCTGGGCTGGATCCGAGAGCGTGTCCTGGACGGTCTTGCCGTCGATCTTGCGCGACAGCCGCATGACCGGGCCGTGGCGGGCGCCGGGATCGTGGGCGCAGGCGCAGTTGGGCTTGCCGCAGCGGCGGAATTGGGCGTGGATGGAACCGGGCCGGAAGTCGCCCAGTTGGGCGATCTCGAAGAGGATCTGGGAGCGGCGCTGTTCCAGCTCTGGCAGGGAGTCTGACATCGGGCCTCCGTCTGTGTGTAGTATATACACACAGACTCGCAAGGCTCAACCAGCGATTCTACTCCTCGGCCACAGAAATGTCGCGCACCCGACTACGACATTGTTGTTTACCACGGTGGCGGAAAGGTGTTATGCTCAAGACACTACTTTCTTGAGACTTGGCGCTAGCTCTCCAATCCTCACCAAAGCAGTTTCAGTGGCCCGTGCGGCCTCCTGAGGATACCGAGCGCACTGTCATCATCAACTGGACAATGCCTCGGTGCGTTCACGGTCTATTTCTCCAGGCCACAGTCAAAGGACTGACACATGACACCTACCACCGGCACAATCAAGCGCATCACGGATAGGGGCTTCGGCTTCATCGCTGGGTCCGACGGAACCGAGTACTTCTTCCACCACTCCGCATGCACGGACACGCCATTCAATTCCATGCGCGAAGGCGATAGCGTGAAGTTTACGCTCGGCGAGGGACCGAAGGGCCCCCGCGCCGAGAACGTCACGCTCGCCTAGTCGACTTCACGCTCTAACCCCGCTGACGGCAGGGCCGTCGGGATTGGAATCTCCCGTTCGCGCCGGAACGGTCGTGCTGCCCCTGTGCGCTTGTGTGAAGCGTACGGCGGCAATCGCCTCTAGGCCGCGGACCGGGGACTCGCCAAGTTAAGAGTGGCCCCGAGGCAGACGGAAGTCCGTCTCGCGCGGACGCCTATAGAGGCCTGATCCGGATGCTGCGGCACTCGACCTGCATGGCAGGCCCCGCGTGGAGCTGGATCGCGACGATACCGGCTCTGGTCCTGTCGTCGGTGCCTTCGAAGGTCACTTTGCCGTTGAGCGTCAATCGCACGCGATTGCCTTCGGCGCGAATCTCGTAGCGATTCCATCCCTGGTGGACCACGATATCCTTCGCCCGCCTCCAGCCTTCGTCCTCCGTGGCCATCAGACTGCGGCCGCGGCCTCTTTCTTCGTAGAAGTTGCCCCAAGCCGAACGTGCTCCGGCATACGAGAGATCCGCTTGGTAGCCACGGACGATCCAGCCGGGACCCGGCAGGTGCTCGCTCCGAAACTGGATGCCGCTATTTCCGTTCCGCAATCGGACTTCGAGCCTCAGCACGAAGTCGTCAAACGATTTCCGGTAAATCAGGAACGTGTTGGTGTTGACTGGATGGCTGTCGCTCGAACCGACGATTGAGCCGTCTCGAACCGACCACAGGCCGGGGTTGCCGTCCCAGCCATCGAGGCTACTCCCGTCGAAGAGCAGCACGTAGCCCTCGTCCCGCTCGACTTTGGTGAGTTGGTTGGGCTGGGAGAAGGCTGGAACACTGACGGCGAGCAGCGCTGCGACAAGATGCTGGAAGGTTCGCATCACGTGGTTCCGGTGACCCGATTCAGGCTGGCTGCATCATCTTATCCCATGGGAACACGCGACCAATCACTGCCTTAGGGGCTCTCGAGGTGCCTCGGAATCTTTCGCTCGGGTCTTGCGGGCACGAACCGCGTCAATCCGGCCGGCTCGGTCTATAGCGCGATCTCATCGCTGCCTCCACTGCTGGCTCAGCCGCGGTGGGACGAGCTCCGCTGCGGGGATGGCTGAGGGCAGTCGAGGCCGAACCGGTCGGCGGGCCTCCGGGATGCGGCTAGTCCGCTGGCGGAGACCGGGCGCATCGGCTATGCTGTTCGTCGAATTCTGATCTGCCGCGAATCGAGACCCTCGGTTTACGGATGCAGCTTTGAGATCGAGGTCCATCATGCGAAGTCTACGCTGGCCCACGTGGCTAACCGTTCTGTCACTTGGACTTGCCTGCGGGCTGTCGCCTGTTGCCGTGGCCGGCGACTTTCCCGCCATGCAGTACGCCGTCGATGCTGACTGGCCGACACTGCCACCCGGCTGGAATTTCGGCGAGACCGCCGGCGTGGCGGTCGACGGCAAGGGACACGTGTACGTGTTCCATCGGGGCGAGAACCCAATCATGGAGTTCTCGCCCAACGGCCGCTTGGTCCGCTCGTGGGGCGAGGGCATGTTCATCCGGGCGCACGCTATCCGCGTGGATCCCGAGGGCAACATCTGGACGGTCGACAACGACACGCATCAAGTGTTGAAGATGGACCCTAGCGGGCGCGTGCGGATGGTCTTCGGTCGCTACGGCCAGAGTGGCGAAACCGATGAGTTGTTCAACCGCCCCACCGATGTGGCCTTCGGTCCGAATGGCGAGATATACGTCAGCGACGGTTATGAGAACTCGCGTGTCGTGAAGTTTTCCAAGGAGGGCCGCTACATCACGGCTTGGGGCAAGCCCGGCAAGGGCGAGGGCGAGTTCGACCTTCCGCACGCGGTGGCTGTGGACCAGCAGGGCCGGGTCTACGTGGGCGACCGGGAGAACTACCGCGTGCAGATATTCGATGCAGACGGAAACTTCCTGACACAGTGGAAGCACGTTGGCTCGCCCTGGGGCCTCGAGATGCGGCCGGACGGGACGCTGTTCATGACGGACGGCCACAACGACCGGATTCTGAAGGTGAGCTTGGACGGCGAGGTGCTTGGAGCCTTCGGCCGGAACGGCCGCATGCCAGGGGATCTGAACTTCGGCCACCACATCGCCGTCGACGCAGAGGGCAACCTCTTTGTCGGCGAGATCAAGAACCAGCGCGTCCAGAAGTTCCGCCCGCGATAGGCGCAGGGCGACCCGTTCGGGCCTGCCGCGGAAATCGTGGGAGCGCGCGACGCGGCCCGCGTCGCCGGGCCGGCTTGCCCGCTCGCTACCAAGCAGCCACGGTGCCGTCCTTGCGAGGATCGGTTCCGCCGAACAGCACGCCGCGTTCCCAGTCGATGTGGATTGCTTGGTAGCCGCCCATGGGACCCGATGTCTTGACCGAGTGTCCCTTGCGCATGAGCTCCGCCGCGACTTGGGGCGAGATTCCGTTTTCCAGCCCGACTCCGCCGCCGTCGCTGTGGCTGGCGCGCGGGGCTTCGCCCGCTTCCTGCACGTTCATTCCGAACTCGATCATGTTGAGCAGCACTTGGACGTGGCCCTGCGGCTGCAAGTCGCCGCCCATGACCCCGAATGACAGCCACGGCTTGCCGTCCTTGAAGGCCATTGCGGGAATGATGGTGTGGTAGGGGCGCTTGCGCCCCTCGATCCGGTTCGGGTGCTCCGGGTCCAGCGAGAAGAGCGCGCCTCGGTCTTGCAGCAGCAACCCGGTGCCCGGCACCACCACGCCCGAACCGAAGCCTAGGAACAGGCTGTTGATGAAGGAGACGGCGTTGCGGTCTTTGTCCACCACGCTGAAATAGACCGTATCGCCGCTGCCGTCGAGCCAGTGTACCGGGCCCTTGACTCCCGAATCCACGCTCTCGGCGGCGCGATCGGGATCGATCCGCTCCCGCTGGCGCCGCGCGTAGTCTTTGGAGATCAGGGTCGGGACCGGCAGCCGGGCCCTGGCCGGATCAGCCAGCCAAGCGCCAAGGTCGGCGAATGCCAGCCGCTTGGCCTCGACGAACAGATGCAGGTAGTCGGCGGTGTTGTGGCCGGCCGCCTGGAGATCGAAGCCCTCCAGGATGTTCAACATCTCCAAGGCGGCCATGCCCTGTCCGTTGGGCGGCAGCTCGTAGATGCGGTTTCCCTTGTAGGTGGTGCTGATCGGTTCGACCCAGTCCGAGTGCTGGTAGGCCAGATCCGCTTCGGTCATGGGCCAGTCAAGGCCGTTGAGCCGCTCGACGATCCTGCGGGCGATCTCGCCCTTGTAGAAAGCGTCGCGCCCGCCGCGAGCGATCTGCCGGTACGTCCAAGCCAGCGGCTTGTTGACGAAGACGTCGCCATGCTTCGGGGGCTTGCCGTCGGTGTAGTACGCCTTGACGAACTCCTGATCATCCTTGTGCGGCGAACTATTGCTGGCCCAGTTCTCGGCGAAGATCTCCGACACCGGGAAGCCCTGCTCGGCGTATTGGATCGCCGGTTCCAGGACCTGCTCCAAGGACATCGTGCCGAACCGCTCTAGCAGCGTGATCCAGCCATCAACCGCGCCCGGAACCGTGACCGAGAACGGTCCCTTGGAGGGAATTTGCTCGAGGTTGCGGCGCTTGAAGAAATCGACGTTCGCGGCCGCAGGCGAGAAACCGCTGCCGTTCAGGCCGGCCAATTGGCCGGTCTCGGCCATGTACACCAAGGCGAACATGTCGCCGCCCGGCCCGGTCATCATCGGCGCCACCAAGGCGAGCGTTGCCGCGGTGGCGATGGCCGCATCGACGGCATTGCCGCCTTCCTGCAGAATCCGCAGGCCCGCCTGCGAGGCCAGCGGCTGGCTGGCCGCGACCATCCCGTTGCGAGCAGCGACCGCGGACCTTCCGGCGGTGGGGATAGGGCGGACGTCAGCCGCGGCGATGCACGACGTTGCGATCACCATTAGAACCACGCATCGAAACGACACTGACAAGACCTGCGATGCGGAAGCAAGCTTAGCAGACCGGGCTAGGCCCGCCTGAGCTGATCTGCCAGAGCCGTGCTCCCGCCAACGTCGGTCAGGCGGAAGTCCCGCCCGCTGTGGCGGTATGTGAGCTGCGTGTGGTCCAAGCCGAGAAACGCAAGGATCGAAGCGTGCAGGTCGTTGAGGTGGATCCGATCTTCCACCGCTCGCAGCCCGAGTTCGTCGGTGTTGCCGATCACCTTGCCCCCGCGCACGCCGCCGCCCGCCATCCAGAGCGTAAAGCCGTAGGGGTTGTGGTCCCGGCCCTCTGTCCGGCCCTTGCCGCCGTCGGAGGTCGGCGTGCGACCGAATTCGCCGCCCCAGATGACGAGCGTCGACTCCAGCAGTCCGCGCGACTTGAGGTCTGCCAGCAGGCCCGCGACCGCCTTGTCCGTCTCGGCGGCTCGGTCCAGGTGGTTCTGGTCGCAGCCGGTGTGACCGTCCCAGTCGATGGCGTTCTTGCCGTTGCCCGACCAGACCTGCACGAAACGGACGCCCCGCTCCACCAGCCGCCGGGCCAGCAGGCAGCGGCCGCCGAAGTCCGCGCTGACCGGATCGTCGAGTCCGTACAGCCGCTTGGTGGCCTCCGACTCTCCCGAGACGTCGGTCGCCTCCGGCGCGGTCATTTACATTCGGAAGGCAAGCTCGTAGGACTCGATGCGGGCGAGCAGCTCGGAATCAAGGTTTCGCGCCGCCGCATGCGACCGGTTCAGCCCCCGCAACGTGTCGAGCATGTCCCGCTGCTGATCGCTCGTCCGTCCGCCCGGCGGGTTGAGATACAGGATGGGATCGGGTCCGGGCCGAAATGACGTGCCTTGGTAGGCGGCCGGCAGGAAGCCCTCGCCATAGACTTCGGGTCCCGAACGCACGCCGCCTTGCAACAGCACGACGAACCCGGGCAAGTTCTGGTTCTCGCTGCCGAGTCCGTACAGCACCCACGATCCGAGGCTCGGGCGGCCGATCCGCGGCCAGCCGTTGTGGATCAGGAACTGTGCCTGGGAATGCGTGAATCCCTCGTGGAAGTTGGAACGGAGGATGGCGAGATCGTCGGCTTGCCGGGCCACGTGCGGGAACAGGTCGGACACCTCCAGCCCGGACTGCCCGTGGCGCTTGAACGTCCGCTTGGAGCCGAGCAGCGGCCGCTGGAGAAACTTGCCGTTCTGAAAGTCTTCGTCGCCGAAGCTGTCCGGAGGCCGTTGCCCGTCCAATTCGTTCAGCAGCGGCTTGGGGTCGAACGTGTCCATGTGGCTGGGGCCGCCCTGCATGAAAAGGTGGATCACGCTCTTGGCGGTTGCCGGCAGCGGCGCTGGACGCGCTGCCAGCGACGCCTGTCCGGACACTCCGGACTGCGCGAACAGGTCGAGCGCAGCGAGCCAGCCGAGCCCGAGAGCCGAGCGCTGCAGGAAATCGCGCCTGGATGTGTCAGTCCACATACACGAACTCATTCATATTGAACAGCATCAGGCACAGTTGCGGCAGGGAATTCCGCCCGAGGAAGTCGAGGGCGGTCTGACGCTCGGCCTCTGTGGGAGGCCGGCCCAGGGCGAGGGTCCAGCCCGCGACGACCTGGCTGCCAAGCTCGTCCCCGCCAAGGTCTCGCAGCCTCGCCGCGAAATGGTCGGCTTGCTCCAGCACGAACGAGCTGTTCATCATGGCCAGCGCTTGCGGGGCCACGGTCGAGGTCTCGCGGCGGGCACAGCTGCGAGCGGTGTCGGGCGCGTCGAAGATCTGTAATATGGGGACGGCCATGGAGCGCTTGACCTGCAGGTAGACGCTCCGGCGGGAGTGCTCGGAAGGATCCGGGTTGGCGGGCCACATGCGCGGCGTGCGGGCAGCCAGGATTTCCTCGCTGGTCAGAGGCGGGATCACGCCCACGCCGCCCATCTTCAGGTTTAAGGTCCCGGAGACTGCGAGGATCGAATCGCGGATGGCGTCCGCATCCAGCCGGCGCCGGTTCATGCGCCCCAGCAAGCGGTTGTCCGGATCGCGGGCGATGCTCCGCTCGCTCGCCACGCTGGCCGCACGGTAGGTGCTGGAGAGCATCACTTGGCGGTGCATCGCCTTGATGCTCCAACCGCTCCGCGCGAACTCCAGCGCGAGCCAGTCCAGCAACTCCGGATGGGTGGGGGCCTCGCCGTGGCGGCCGAAATCGTTGGGAGTGCGCACCAATCCCCGCCCGAAGTGGTGTTGCCAGATACGGTTCGCCATGACGCGGCCCAGCAGCGGCTGCTGATCCGAGGTCAGCCACTCGGCGAGGGCGGCGCGGCGGCGCGGCACGAACCGGACTCCCTCCGGCTCGTCGAGCGGCGGGCCATCCGGCAGGGACGCCGGGAATCCGGGCTTGACCAATTCGCCTTTCTGCCGGAAATCCCCGTGGGACAGCACGTAGGTTTCGGGCACGGTCTCCTCGTGCCCCAAGACCTTGGCGCTAGGGTAGGGTTCCGGAGCGTTCAGGTAGGCCTCGCCTAGGCGCTTGAGCATCTCGCCCCGCTGCTCCGGGCTCAAGCCCCTCTGGGTCGCCTTGGTCATGCGCTTGAGGACTCGGGCCTGCTCGAGCAGGGGGAACGAGCGCGTGTTCGTCTGCACGTCGTACAAGCTCACCAGTGGTACTTGCGTTTCCACGCTGCCAGCGAAGAACGCCGTCAGCCCGTAGTATTCGCGCTGGCTGACCGGATCGGACTTGTGGTCGTGGCAGCGCGCGCACTCCAGAGTCAGGCCGAGCAGCGCCGATCCGATCGTATCGATGGCCTCGGCGCGCCACTCGGCGCGGTACAGGTCGCCGTAATAGGTGTATTCGACGGGGAAGGCTCCCAGCGTGAACAAGCTGGTGCCGATCCGGCGCTGGACGTTCCGGCGCTTCTCTTCCGGCAGCTCGAGCGTCCCTTCCAAGTCCATGTCGGTCGGCCACAGCTCGTCGGCGGCGATCTGTTCGCGCACGAACGTGTCATAGGGTTTGTCGCGATTGAACGACTCGATCACGTAATCCCGGTAGCGCCACGCAGTGGTGTAGAAGTGGTCTGTCTCGAACCCGGACGTGTCCGCGTACCGCACCAGGTCGAGCCAGTAGCGGCCCCAGCGCTCCCCGTATCGCTCCGACTCCAGCAGCCGGTCGATCAGCTTCTCGTAGGCATCCGGGGACCTGTCTTCGACAAACTCCTGAACCGCTTCCGGGGTTGGTGGCAGGCCGTGCAAGTCAAAGTAGGCACGGCGCGCGAGGACGCTGCGGGAAGCGGGCTCGGCCGGACGCAGGCCCTGCTCGTTCAGCTTGGCTAGCACGAAGGCGTCGATCGGGTTCTGCACCCAGCCATCGTCGGCCGGCTCCGGCACTGCCTGCGGGACGGGACGCTTGAACGACCACCAAGTGTGAGTTTCGTCTCCGGTGGCAGTTTCTGGCCACCGGGCCCCGGCGTTGATCCAATCCGCGAGCGCATTGATCTGTTGGTCAGACAGCCGAGAGTCCCCGGGCGGCATGGAAAGCTCTCCGGTTCCTCTCACTGCACGCACCAACAAGCTCGCGGCAGCGTCTCCAGGGGTAACGGCGGGCCCCCGCGTGCCGCCCGCGAGCGCACTCGCTGCGCTGCGAAGGTCAAGCCCCGACATGCGCGCCTGCCCGTGGCAGGCCGTGCAGTGGGTGTCGATGATGGACTTGGCCGCTTCGGCCAATTCGATAGGCGTAGTTGCCGGAAGCGAGGGCAGCGACAAGACGACCGCGCCGAATGCGCAGCTCGCGATTCGGCTCGCCGACAGTTTGAACGAGCCGATGTGCCCCTTGCTCTGACGGTCGGCGAACTGGATGGGATGCCCCATTCCGCCGTGTTCCCCTACCGCGACAGTATAACCAGTCACTTGATCGGGAATCATGCGGCGACGCTACATCCGGCGGTGGCATTGCGCCGCGCCCGGCCGGCCTGGCCGCTCTCCCGCATCGGCCAACAACTGCGCCGAGGATGGCCATTGCCGCATCACCTAGCAGCGGACCGGCTCTGCGTACGGCCGGAACGCTAGACTCCTTGTCTAGGCGTAGCGTTTACAAGCGAGTCAAGTTTACGGTGGGATTGGCTGGCCTTCTCAGGGGCGTTCGATCTCCCGCTCGAAGTGCTGCCGCGCCCGCCACAACGGGCCTTGCCGGGCTCCAATCGGGTCGCTAGGGACGGGCTCAGCATGCTGGCGCAGGGGGAGTGCAAGCACAGCTGCGGGGGGAAGGCCCGCAGCCAACCCCCGCAACGCCCTCGCTTGACGGGCATGTCGACTTCCGCGCCCGACCCGATGCCCGCAGAGCCCAAGTTGGCCTGTAGGCGCCCCAGTCTGGCTCCACCAGGCACGGCCGTTCGCTCAGTCGGGCCGCGTGCACAAACCAGCATAAGCACGCTTGCTTGCGCCTGCCTGCTGGGCGCAGATCCACCCACACCGTGTGTGGTTGCGGGCTGAGCTAGGTGCGCAGCGGGCGCTCGGGCGAGACCGCAGTCACAAGCTGCGCACCGCGTCGCTCTAGGCGCGAGCAGCGCTGCAAATCAAGCTCGCCTCACCACAGCGGCGGGTCGGGAGACGAGCCTTGGCACGGTGCTAGTATCATCTTCAGGCGGTGCGTTCGTGCGCTGCCCGCTACGAGATGCCCTTCACGACCGCCACGGAAACCGAGCTTGCCGGTCGGGCCAGCGCCGTCGCCGCTGCGTCTGCGAAGCCGGGCGAGATCGAATACCCCGAACGGAATTGGATCGCGCAGAGCATCGCGCACGGCGACGCCGTGTTGCAAGCGGCGGCGGCCTTGCGGAACCACTTCCGGGAGCGCCCGGACGTGCTGGTGGCCATGGAGCTGGCGGTGTACTACCGACGTGACGACAACAATGCCTGGCTGCAGCCGGACGTGCAGGTGGTGTTCGGGGTGAGTCCTGAGAATCGCCGTTCGTACCGGATCTGGGAAGAGGGCAAGGCGCCGGATTTCGTGCTGGAGGTGGCATCGCCGGCGACAGCGGAACACGATGCCAAGTACAAGCGGCGGGAGTACGCCCGGATGGGGGTTCGCGAGTACTGGAGGCTGGACCCGGAGGGAACCTTGATGGGGTCAGCGTTAGAGGGCTACGAGGCCAGCGGGGGGAAGTACGAGCCGGTGCAGCCCGTGGCGAGCAGCGGCCCGGAGCGGTGGTTCCGGAGCCGGGTGCTGGGGCTGGAACTGCGCAGCCAGAGGCAGGCGCGGGGGACGGTGCTGGTGTTGCGGGACCCGCGCACGGGGGAAGAGACCGACGGCGCGCTGGAAGAAGCCGAGCGGCGGCGGCGGATCGCGGAGCGTGATGCGCGGGCAGCTAAGCAGCGGGCGAACGCGGCGCAGCAGCAGGCAAGCGCGGCAGAGGAGCGGGCGAGGGCAGCAGAGCAGGCGGCCATTGCGGCACAGCAGGAGGCAAGCGCGGCAGAGGAGCGGGCGAGCTCAGCAGAGCAGGAGACAAGCGCGGCGCAGCAGCAGGCAAGCGCAGCGGACGAGCGAGTGCGGGCACTGGAGGAGCAACTCCGCGCCCTCACGGCCGATACCGCTCCAGCCGAACGCGACCGCTAACTGCCAGTCCGAGGCACTCGGCGATTCCATCCGCCCGCCACGAAGCTGGGGATTGGCGCTGGATTGCGCGTCGGCTGATTCCCTCGAATTCCTTAACAGACCCGCAATCGCCGGTCTCGCTATCGGTGCTCCGTAGGCGCTTGAGTCAGGATTCGGGGCCTTGATGCCTGGTAGGTCTGAGGTGCGCCTCGCTAGCTGTTGCAGTGACTTCTGAGGCGGCAGACGGTCGGAGCCGCCGCACGGGATGCTCTTGGATGCCATCCGGTATAATCCCGCTTTGAAGCCGGTATCCGCGGGTTTCAGGCAGTGGCCTCCGGGCCCCCGGCTCCCCCTGCGAGGCCGATGCGTGCGGGCCGACATCGCCCCCTGCCTCCGCTCCTGTCTCGTTCGGGGGTTGTTCTTGGCGTTGTTGGGAACAGCGCTGTTCCACCTGAACGTGTCGCGGCTTGCGGCCCAGGCGGGGGCGACGACCGGCGTCATTCGCGGCACGGTGCGCGATCCGGCGGGCGATCCGCTGCCCGGCGCCGTGGTTGCTGCGCAACACCGCGAGACCGACCTGCTGACCCGCGTGGAGACCTCAGCTTCGGGGACCTTTGTACGCCCCCTGCTGCCGCCCGGCAGCTACGACCTCACAGTAACGGCTCCGACACCCGGACTCAGCACAGAGCGCATCGAGGGAATCACGCTGCGGGTCGGGGAAACGCTCGACCTAGCGGTCAACCTCCGGCTCGTAACAACCGAGACCATCACGGTGGTCAGCGAGCTGCCTTCCACGCTTGACACTGCGGACGTGACCAGTTCGCAACGGATGCGGGAGGACGTTGTCTACGGGCTCCCGAGCAACGGCCGCAATTTCATGAACATGACCCTGCTCACCCCGGGCACGGCGATCTCGCAGGGACCGGACGGCGACGAACTGAATATCAGCGGACAGCGGGGCATCTTCAACAATTTCATCGTCGACGGCGCGGACTTCAACAACCCGTTCTTCGGGGAGCAGCGCGGCGGCCAGCGGCCGGCTTTCACGTTCAACCAGGACGCCATCGAGGAGCTGGTGGTGGTCAATCAGGGGGCCACTGCCGAGTTCGGCCGCTCCTCTGGGGGCTTTGTCAACGTGATCACCAAGTCGGGGACCAACGAGGTCAACGGCACGGCCCACTACTTCGGGCAGTGGGACGAGATCGCCGCCCCGTTTCCCGCGACGCGCGGGGGCGGCCGGCCCGACTTCTACCGGAATCAGGTCGGCGCGACCTTGGGCGGCCCCGTCGCGCGCGACCGGGTGTTCTACTTTCTGGCCTATGACCAGCAGGCCGGCGCCGAGACCAAGCAGGCGAATCGCCGGGTCGCCGGCCCGGAAAACCTGAGGATGCTGGAGGATTTCCTGCAGACGCGCTGGCCGGGCCTGTTCGACGACGAGTTCGGGCCGATCCGCCGCACCGACGGCGCGCGAGCCCTGCTGACCAAGCTGGACCTCAATATCGATCATCGGCACCAAGCCTCGCTCAAGTACAACTACACATGGTCGGAGCAGGTGAACGGGACGTTCGACGTCGATTCGTGGGGCGCCTCGGCAAACGGGATCGAAGGCGACCTCTCGCACGCGGTCAACGGGAGTCTGCGCTCGCTGCTGACCAACGCCGTGTCCAACGAATTCCGCGTGCAGGTGGCGCGCGAAGACCGGCCGCGCTTGTATCAGGGACCTCTGATTCCCGGGGCGCGGTTGCCGGGACCGCCTCAGTTCGCCGAACTTGGCGGGCGACCGTTTCCGGATATCGCGATGGACTTCGCGGACGGATTCCGGATCGGTCTGCCGTTCTTCCTTCCGATCAAGCCGGCGTTCGATACGCGTCTGCAGCTGGTCGACAACGTTTCATTTGCCACCGGGAGCCACCTGGTAAAGGCCGGCGTGGAATACAACCGGACTTCCGTCGAGCAGCAGTTCATTGGATTCGCGAACAGCCGCTACGTGTTCGATTCGGTCCCTGGCTTCATCGGCTTCGTCACGCACGGCGATAGCTATGTCACCTGCACTGACGGATCCGCCAGCGCCATCGGAGCATGCCCGCCCGGCTCTGAGGTCGGCGGGCCCGTCCTGCTCTACCTGCAGTCGGCGACTGTTTCCGGAGTCCCTGCCGAGCGCCTCGGACATCAGTCGTTTCAGGTCCACGAAACAGGCCTGTTCGTGCAGGATTCGTGGCAGCCGCACAAGCGCGTTTCGCTGGACCTCGGGCTGCGCTGGGACGGAACCTGGCACCCGGACGTCTTCGTAGAACCCGCCGACGCGTTCTTCGGACCGTACCTGGATGATCCTAGGTTCCCTTCCGACGGCCGGATCCCGGACGACCTCGACAATCTGCAGCCGCGCCTCGGGTTGGCGTGGGACCTCTCCGGCGACGGCCGTACCGTGCTGCGCGCCAACGCCGGCTCGTACGTAGCAAGGATTCCGATGCTGGTGTTTGCCCAGCACCGGTCCACCAACGGCGCCTTCCAGCAGACGCTCTTCCGCAGCAGCGCGGCACCGGGGCTTGGTGCTGTCCCCGCCATCGACCGCCAGCTCGATGCCTCCGGGGCAGCCCCGTTCCTGCCCGACATCCATGTCGCCGACCGCGACTTGGAGCTGCCTCGAACCTGGTCCTCCAAGGTCAGCCTCGAACGCGACCTCGGGCAGGGAATTGCGGCCAACGCGGGATACATCCACGCCCGCACGGACCACCTGTTCCGATTCGTCAACCGCAACGATGCAGCCTTCGGGACACCGTTCGGCATCGGCACGCATCCGTCGGGAGGCGGCATCAACACGCTCACCGTCGCCGAGAGCAGCGCGAGATCGCGCTACCACGCCCTGACGGCCGGGCTGCGCGGGCGAGGCAACATCCGGGGGCGCCCGCTGGCATTCGAGGCGCACTACACGCTGGCCTTCGATCGCTCCGACGATGACAACGAGCGCGATCCGTTCGTGTTTCGCTACGCTCACGCCGGCAATCTCCAGCCGGAGTTCGGCTGGTCTGACCGAGACCGGCGCCACCAGGTCAGCGGGTACCTCCTGACCACTCTCGGCCGGGGGATCGAGCTGAGCCACATCGTCCGCTACCTGTCCCCCTCGCCCGTGTCTGCGCGATGCTCGGACCCGGGCGTGAGGGCTGCGCAGCCCTCGGACAGGATCTGCGCGGACGGCTCGATCCTGCGGCGCAACACGCTGCGGCGCCAGAACGAGTTCTTCACGTGGGACCTGCGCCTGTCGAGGCGTTTCTCGATCCGAGACCGTGCCTATTTCGAGCCGGTATTCGAGGTGTTCAACCTGACGAATGCCGACAATTTCGTCGATCCCGCGGTCGGCTCGCTCCTCTTCAATTTCGATGGGTCGTTGCGAAGCGGGCTTGGCGACACGCGACGCGCGCAGGTAGGGCTCAGATTGCAATTCTGATTCGGCCGAGAATCACCGCGAAACTTGGGCTCGGGCGGCTGCCGGTCGGCGCGTTTGATCCACGGTCACTTGCCCCGCCACTCCATCCAGGCGTCGATCTCGGCCTGGTCCGCCCCTAGGCCCTTGGCCGTGTTCGGATGCACCGGGCGGTCGCCTCGAGTGCCGGGCCAAGCTGGAGGCGGATGGTCGGCGTGCCACACTTCCATCGATCCGGAGAGTTCCCGGATCTGGACGCCGTCTTTGCTGATCGGGCTGCTCTCGGAGACATCTTCCTCGATTGCGTACAGTTCAGGCTCGCGGCCGAGGACGCGCACCAGCTTGTGCTCGGCGGTGCGCGTCGCAAATTGCTCGCCCTCGTCGGAGTGCCAGAACAGCTGTTCGTGCGGCGGCCCGTTCTCTTCGCCGAGCAGATAGGGCACTAGGTTGACGCCGTCGATGTTCGTTGGCGTCTCGAGCCCAGCCGTCGCGACGACCGTGGGGAAGATGTCCAGCGCGCTGACCGGCGCGTCATAGGTGCGCCCAGCCGGCAGCCGGCCCGGCCAGGCCACTACGAAGGGTACGCGCACCCCGCCCTCGTAAACCGTGCCCTTGGTTGCCCGCAACGGCGTATTGTCGGAGGCATTGGCCGGGGTGGGGCCGCCGTTGTCGCTCAAGAAGAAGACCATCGTGCCCTCGCTGATCCCGAGCTCCTCGAGCAGGGCGAGCACTTCTCCCACGCCGTCATCCAGCGATGTCACCATCGCGGCATATGTCTGTCGCCGTGGGTCGCCGATCGAGTTGACCCGGTCCAGCAATTCCGGAGGTGCCTGCAGGGGGCCGTGGGGAGCGTTGTAGGACAAGTACAGGAAGAACGGATGTCCTGCGCGGCGCCGGACGAAGTCCAGCGCTGCCTCGGTGAGCTGCTCGGTCAGGTAGCCTTCCACGGGGACCGGCTCGCCATGCGCTTCGAGAGGGATCAAGTACTCCCCAGCGTCGGCGCCGGCCGACTTGAAGTAATCGTGACCGCCGCCGAGCAAGCCGAAGAATTCGTCAAACCCACGTTCCAAGGGGTGGAATCGGGGCGCGTCACCCAGATGCCACTTGCCGACGATGCCGCTCGCGTAGCCAGCCTCGGTGAGGGCTTGAGGTAAGAGCGTCTCGCTCAGCGGGAGGCCTTCTCCGGCGCGGAATTTTGGATTGTGGACGTGGCCGAAGCGATGCTGGTAGCGCCCGGTGAGCAGCCCTGCCCTGCCCATGCCCCACATCTCCACACTTGACAACGCTACGGTCGTTGTGGCATGTCTGAAACATGCTCGACCAGCATTGCATTGCCAAGACTCTCTCCACCGCACAGGCCGTGGCGACCCTGCAGGTGCTGCTGGCACAGATCGGCAGCGCCAGCCGGAGCGCATTCGCCCGCCACGTCTGCCGCGAATTCGGCTTCCTCGACAGTCTCGGCCAGCCGCAGGCGGCCAGTTGCCACAAAGCCTTGCGCCACCTGCATCGGCAGGGTCGCATCGAGTTGCCGCCGCCGCGCCATGGCGGCCGCGGCGGCCACTGCCGCCCGCGCCGGCTGCACCAGCCGCTGCCCGCCCCGCAGGCCGTCCCCGCTAGCGCCGGGGACTTGGCCGGACTCCAGCTGACCCTGGTCACCACGCCCGCACAGCGCCAAGTTTGGAATGAGCTGGTCGCCAGCGAGCACCCGCAGGGTGCCGTCATTCACGTCGGCCCGCAGTTGCGCTACCTGATTGAGTCCGAGCACGGCCTGCTCGGGGCGCTCGGCTTCGCCGCCTCGGCCCTGGCGGTCGCGGCCCGCGACGAGTGGGTCGGCTGGTCGGCCGCGCTGCGCCGCAAGCGCCTGCACCGCGTGCTGGCCCTGAGCCGTTTCCTGATCCGGCCCTCGGTGCGTTGCCACTTGCTGGCCTCCAAGGTGCTGGGCCAAGTCCTGCGGCGGCTGCCGCAAGACTTCTGCCAGCGCTACGGCTACCGCCCCGCCTTGCTGGAAACCTTCTGCGACCCGCAACAGCACGCCGGCACCTGCTTCCGCGCCGCCAATTGGATCTGCGTGGGCCACACCGCCGGGCGCGGTCGTTTCGCCGGGCGCGCCCAGCGCGTGCCGGTCAAAACCATCTTTGTGTACCCGCTGCAGGCGGACTTCCGGGACGTGCTCGGGGCCGCCCAGCCACCCGCCTGCGAGCCGCTGGCAGCGGCCGCGGGCCTCGCCTTGGACACGTTCGCCGAGCACGAACTGGGACGCGCCCCGCTGGGTGATTTACGCTTGTCCAAGCGGCTGGTGCAGACCGCCCGCATGCAAGCCGGAGCTCCCATGGCATCGATTCCAGCCGCCGCGCAGGGCCTGCGCTCGGCCGTCAAGGGCCACTACCGCCTGATCGACCAGCCGGACGAGTCGGCGGTGACCCCGGAGAACATCCTGGCCCCGCACCGCCAGCGCACGCTGCAGCGCATGCAGGCCGAGCGCACGGTGCTGTGCGTGCAGGACGGCACGGACCTGAACTTCGCCGAGCATCCGGGCTGCGCGGGGCTGGGCTTGATCGGCAAGAACCGCGGCTCGCAGGGCACGCTGGGGCTGCACCTGCACTCGACGCTGGCGCTGAGCCCGGAAGGCATCCCGCTGGGATTGCTCAAGCTGCAGTACGAAGCGCCGGACGGGCAGGCGCAGCGCGGGCGACCGCTGGAGGAGCGCAAGAGCTTCCGCTGGATCCGCGGGTTGCGGGACTGCGCGGAGGCGGCGGGCCGCTTGACGGACACGCGTGTGGTGGCGGTGATGGACCGCGAGGCCGACGTGCTGGCGTTGTTCAGCGAGCAGCGGCGGCTGGCGGGCGTGGAACTGCTGGTGCGGGCCAAGCACAACCGTGCGCTGGGGGCGGGTCAGCCGAAGCTGTTCGAGCAGATCCGGGAGCAGGCGGCGCAAGGCCGGTTGCAGATCGAAGTGGAGCGCAGTTCGGCGCGGCGGGGCAGCGCTCGCCAGAAGGCCAAGCCGTTGCGCGCGGCGCGCACGGCGCAGGCGGAATTGCGCTGGCAGACGGTGGAGTTGGCGGCCGGGACACAGCGGGCGGGGCCGCTGCGGCTGCAGTTGGTGCACGTGTGGGAGCGGACGGCGCCGGAGGGGGTGGAAGCGTTGGAGTGGTTTCTGCTCACGACGCTGCCGGTGCAGTCGCAGGCGCAGGCGGAGCAGGTGCTGCAGTGGTACCGGCTGAGGTGGCGCATCGAGGACTGGCACCGGATTCTCAAGTCGGGCTGCAAGGTGGAGTACCTGGGGCACCGGACCGGGGAGCGGATCGAGCGGGCGGTGACGATCAAGGCGGTGATTGCGTGGCGGCTGGCAGCGCTGACGCTGCTGGGGCGGGAGACGCCGGAATTGCCGGCCACGGTGTTTTTCACGCAGATCCAGTTGCGGGTGCTGCGGCACTTCACGAGCAAGCGCAGGTTGTCCGAGCCGGACAACCTGGGCTCGGCGGTGCTGGCGATGGCGATTCTGGGTGGCTACCTGAAGAACCCGAAAGCGCCGCCGGGACACCAGAAGATCTGGGAAGGCTGGACCCGCTTGACCATCATGAGCGAGGCGTATGAGCTGCGCGACTACTTCGAGCCGCCTGCCAGCGCCTCTCAGGAGAAGCCCGGTTCATGACTTGTGGGGTAACGGCAGGCCCTGCCCGCGACGGGCTGCAGTAGGGGTGGCTCACGTAGGCGTTGGTGAAGCGGACGCCCCTGGCGGCAAGACGATCGATGTTTGGTGTTTCAAAGTCCTGCAGCCCTTGGAACCCGACATCGGCGTAGCCCAGATCGTCCGCCAGGATGACCACGAAGTTTGGCGGCTGTTGCTCCCCGGCCGGGGCGACACTCGCATCGGGCCCGGAGCAGGCCCCGCACACCAGGATTGCCAGCAACGCCCTGCGCATGCTCAATAGGATCGCGCAGGCTCCGCGGATGTGCAAAGGAATCGCTTGGCACGTTGATCCTCCGCCAACTCCTCTTCTCGAGGTCCGCTCGTCGGCCGCATGTCGCGAGGAGGGACGGTGCATGCCGGACCATGGTCCCGGTCTCGGCTTGGACAATTCGATTAACTGTAGTGACAATAAATCTTGGAGATCGACTTCGACGCGGCGAAGCTCGAGGCCACATTAGATGCCAGAGGGTTCGATATGGCTCGCGCTGACGGAGTGTTCGCAGGTGCCACGCTGACTGTCGCAGACAACCGTCGGGACTATGGCGATGATCGCTTCGTCACGGTTGGGGCGCTCGACGAAAGGATGGTGCTTCTAGCCTGGACTCCACGCAACCACAGCTGTCGCGTCATCGGCGCGAGGAAAGCAAATGGACGAGAACAAGGACTCTAACCACCAAGGCTTGGGCAGGGACGACGCGCCGGATCTATCCGCTGACGGTTGGCCGGAGAAGTTCGCCAAGGCTGCGGTCCGTCGCGGTCGGCCGCCCGTTGCAAGGCCGAAAGTGTCGACCACCATCCGCCTTTCGCCTGACGTAATCGACTATTTCAAGTTGGGAGGACGCGGGTGGCAGACTCGCATCGACAAAGCCCTTCGCGAGTGGATCAGGCAGCACGATGGGGCTTGACCGGTAAATAGAGTTGCACCCGCTTGAGTTCTTGCTACAAGCGCCCTTCGCATGGCCAATGGCATGGCGCAGGCCCTCCCGCCGCGTAAAGGCCGAGCCTGCAAGACCGTTGCCGCGTGACCGCCCCATCTTCCGGGAGCACGAGTTCAAGAAACTCGTGTATGGCGGAGTTTGCGGACGTGGCCGGAACTCTCTGCAGCTTCCCAACGCCCGCACCCCGATATTAGAATGACGGCAGTTCCAGCCGCGTTCCCTCGGCCCGATGTTCCGAGGCGGTGATTCCATCGCTCCGGCACCCGTTCCCGCGGGATGGCCGTGCCGCCCACCGGGGCAGCCAGTCGAGTGGACGATGCTGGGAAGAGTCGGAGGCTGTGCGCGGCCAGCGCTCGAAGGCACACGGCGGCGCATCCTCCGGAGAGGTGTTACAAGCGAACAATCCGATCCTGGTTGACAAAAGGAGGTTCCCGTGAGGAGTGCCACGATTGCGATTCTGTTGCTCTTGGGAGTGACTGCGAACGGAGCCGCCCAGCAAGAGGGCGGCTCGGACGATGGGCCCGACCCCGCACTGGTAGAGAAGATCCAGGAGCTGGGCGGGCGGGTTATGCGGGTCGCCGCAGATGATCCCGGGCTGGAGATTGCCTTCCACCTCGGACGGAATCAGGACGGCTTGCGCCAGGTTGACGCCACGGATACCGCACGTCCGGAGTCGCCTGCCTTGGACGGCGAGCTCGCGCTGTTGAAAGACCTAGGACGGTTGGAGTCGCTCCATCTGGGAGGGACTGACGTCACCGACGAGGGCCTCGCGCACGTGGCAGGCCTGACAGCGCTCAAGCGCCTTCATCTGGAGAAAACAAAGGTGACGGACGCGGGCTTGGCGCATCTGGCTGGCTTGGAGAGCCTGTCGTACTTGAATCTCTACCTGACGGGTGTCACGGACGCGGGACTGGCTCACTTGGAAGGCCTGAAAAACCTGAAGAGCCTGTACCTGTGGCAAACCAAAGTGACCCCGGAAGGAGCCGAGAAGCTGCGTCAGGCCCTGCCGGGCTGCAACATCGACCTCGGCTGGCAGGCGCCCGAAGAACCTGACGAATCCGACGAATCTGACGAGGCCGAAGAAAGTCAGCCCGAGGAGAACTGAGCCAGAGCCTCGGAACCGGGGGGCGCCGGGCGGGCGGTACTCGGGCGCCGGACCGGCCTTGCCATCCGGCGGCCTATGCGAGTTCGCCCCGTTTCGCCGCCTCGACCAAGTACTCGGATGCGCGCCGCGCGAGCGCCATCATGGTGAGCGTCGGGTTGACGCAGCCGATCGTAACGAAGGCGCCGCCATCGGTGACGAATAGGTTCTTGACGTCATGGGCTTGGTTCCACTTGTTGAGCACCGACTTGCGCGGATCGTTGCCCATGCGCGCCGTTCCGACCTCGTGCGTGGCACCGCCGGGCCAGCGCGGCGTCGTGATCTTGCGAATGTCCTCGGCCCCGGCAGCCAGCAACATCTCCTCGCCGGCGTCGGCCGAATAGTTGAACAGGCGCATCTCGTTGTCGCTCCACGTCACGTTCATGTGCAGTGCCGGAATGCCCCAGGCGTCCTTGACGTGCGGATCGAGCTTGACGTAGTTCTCGTAGCGCGCCAGGCATTCCGACGAGGTTCCCAGGCTGAAGCGCCAGTAGGAGTCGGAATCATGCACGGCGCGCTTGAAGTCTGCCCCGAAGCCGCGAATGGCTGCGATGGCGGCGGGCGAGCCGTAGCTGGAGCTGTTGCGCATCTGGGCGCCGAAGCCGCGGATCATGCCGTTGGTGTGGGGGTGCTCGACGTTCAGATAGCGCGGCAAATAGAGTCCGTTCGGGCGCTGGGGCGGGCCGGCCCAGCGCTTGTTCTCCTTGACCGGCAGCACGCCCGAGACCCCTCCGTACATGTGGTCCATGACGTAGTGGCCCAGCGCGCCCGAGGAATTGCAGAACCCATCGCCTGAGTTCAGCAGGATGCGGGTCGACTCCAAGGTCGATGCCGAGAGCACCACGACCTTGGCGCGGATCTTCCTCGGCGCGCGAGTCAGGCGATCGTAGTAGGCCACGCCGTCGGCGAGGCCGGTGCCCTTGTCGGTCGTGACGTGGGAGACGACCGCGTCCGTTAGCACCTTGCAGTTGCCCGACTTCTCAGCGTCCGCAACGGTGGTCCAAACGCTGGAGAAGTACGAATGCGTGATGCAGCCGTGTTCGCACGGGCCGCAGTAGTGGCATGGCTGGCGGCCGTTGAGCGGCTTGGTCAGGATCGCGGTGCGGCCGATGGTGACATTGCGATCGAAACGGGCGTTGACCTTGTGCTTGAAATGCTCCTCGCCACAGGTCATCGCCATCGGCGGCTGCATGATGCTGTCGGGGAACTGCATGAGGCCGAGCGGTTCGCCGCTGATGCCGACATAGCGTTCGACGGTCTCGTAGTGCGGGACCATTTCCTGGTATGTCACAGGCCAGTTCTCGCCGTAGCCGTCGTGGCTGGCGGCGGAGAAGTCTAGCGGGGACAGACGGTAGCTTTGGCGGGCCCAAGTCAGGGACCGCCCTCCAAGCTGGCGGCCGCGCGTCCACTGGAATGGCTTGTCCTCCGGATACGTGTAGGGATTGCGGATGTCGTCGACGAACCACTCGAAGTTCGACTCGCGGCAGGCGTACTTCATGCTCTGGATCGGACGGTTGAGGGAGATCTCAGGGGATTTGCCGCGGTACTTGAGGTCGTAGGTGCGCAGGTGTTCGGTGAACTCCGCTTCGGTTGTGCGGTGGCCGGCCTCAAGCAGGGCGACCTGCATGCCAGACTCGGCGAGCGTCTTGGCGACCCAGCCCCCCGTCGCGCCGGATCCGACGATAACGGCGTCGTAGATTTCGCGATCCTTGCTGATGATCTGCATCAGGTTCCGCCTAGGGAATGGCCTTCGGGAAACTCCAGTACCACGGAACGCTCCGGCCAAGAGGCTGCGATGGACTGAACTGTTTCACGATGAACCAGCAGGCTCAGCGGACGACTTCGGGCCTGTGGAGCACGATCTCAGCCAGCCTGCCCTACAGGATATCGGGTGGGTGACTGGCGTGCCGGCCGACTGGCGGCGTGCCTTTTCTGGGATTGGCGCGAGCAGGGCGGACAGGGCCTCGTGAGCAGCCCTCCGGAGCCCCTTCGCCGAGCATCGCATCCTTGCCCTCTAGCGGTTCTCGGGATTCCCGCGGCAAATACCGTCGGCGAGAGATCTTTCAAGAGCTGCGCTCGCTGTTCATTGCTGCAGCATTGGAATCGCGTAGTGGCCTGAAACCAAGTTGAGGCCGTTATTCCGGACCCTGATCTTCAGGCCGTGCTGGGTAGGGTCGCTGTCCCGAGGTCTCGCCGATACGGATCTCGGTCACCGTCCGCCATTGCGCGTTGCCCATTGTGTCAGGCCGAGCGGCTTTCGATTACGAGCCCCCGGCCGACCGCTCGCAGGGCGTGGGCGAGATGGCCGATGCGCGAGTTGTTGCCCGGGTCGGTCAGACGGCCCACCGCCGCCGCAGACAGGCCCAGCCGTTCGGCGAGGGCCCGCTTGCTGACGCCCTGCATCCGCATCGCGGTGTACAGCTCCAGCTTGGCCGCCGTCACCGGGTCCACGGCGACGACCTCCTGACCGTCCAATGCCACGCCCGGAACCGGGATGGTTTTGCGGAGATTCACGTACATCGAAAGGGCCGTCGCCAGCGCGTCCCCGGCCAGCTCCAGCGCCTCGGCGCGGTCGTCCGCCCCGGTATTGGCTCCGGGCACGTCCGGGAAGGAAACGACGAACGCGCCGTCCTCGTCCCGTTCGATCCTGCATGGATAGGCGTATCGCATTTCAGAAGTCCTCCTTCTCGATCCCGAGGTCGCGGAGCATGTTCCGCAACAGGCCCCTGCTGAGTTCCGACCGCTTGACGGTAGTTGCCCGGCCCCCGACGTACAGCTGGCCATGGCTCCCTTTGCCCTTGGCTCGCTCGAAGCGGAAGTCCAAGCTGTTCCTCGCTGCGTACCGCTTGGCGCGTCTCATGAACTCCCTGCCGTTCATCTCTGTGGCATACTGCGGTCAGCCTACGTATGATAGCATTTTCAGGTATGAACGGCATAATAGTCTATGAAAACCGTTACAACTCGCCGCCTTTCGGAGGTTCGGACCTCGCTGCGGCAGACAATTGGCGGCCCGTGCAGGTACCGTCCGGGGAGGGATCGGTGAGACACGCACCCGTCTTGCTCGCACGGGCCGGTCGTCACCGAGCCAACCCGTGAGGTCGCAATGCACGATCTGAAACCTCGCGGCCCGGGTGCCGCCGTTTCTTCACTCCACCGCAGGCCGGGCTTCAACGGGGATTCAGGCCGCTACCTGGAATCGGGCGTCGGTCTGGTTGGGCGGGTGTTCGTCGTGTCTATGGCACAATGACGCTGGGGCGCAGCCGATCCAGTCGAAACGAGGCCGGTCTTGTGCCGTGCGAGCGGCACCCGCACTTTCGGACCGTGTTGGCGGAGGCTCCGGGGAACGTATCAATGTCAAAGGTCCTGATAACCATCGGAGACGCTGCCGAAGCGATGGATACCCTCTATCCCGTGTACCGAGTCCAGGAGGATGGCTACGAGGCCGTCGTCGCGGGGCCCGAAGCGCGTGTTTACCCGTTGGTAATGCACGAAATCCCGCCCGGGTGGGACATTACGCGCGAACAGCCCAGTTATCACTTGGAGGCAACCGTAGCCTTCCGCGACATCGATTGCGACAAGTACGACGGGCTGTTCCTCACTGGCGGCCGCGCACCGGAGTACATCCGCTACGATCCAGACCTGATCCGCATAGTCCGGCACTTCTTCGAACACGACAAGCCGGTTGCCGTCGTATGTCACGGGGCAGAGATCGTTGCCACAGCGAACGTGATCGCGGGCAAACGCATGGCGACGATCCCGAAGTGCAAGTTTGACGTCGAGGTGTGCGGGGCGACGTTCGTCGATGAGGGCTGCGTGCGCTCCGGAAACATGGTCAGTGGGCGCGGCTGGTTCGACCAGCACCTCTACATGCCAGAATTCATGAGGATGCTCAAGGCCTACTCGCTGCTGCGCGAACCGGAGCCGGTCGCTGTTCGAGCTTAGAGCCACCCGCCTGAGCGAGGCCCCAGCCCTAGCATCGCTCGGTCCCCTTGTGGAACAGGGGTGTCCAGTGCGGCCCCAAGTGATCGAGGTGGCCGGGACCTGCTTGGTCGCCCCGCCCGTTGCCGGTAGTGCGGAGGCGGGACGGGAGGGCCGGCGATGCGGGTCAGAACTCGATGCGCAGCCCCATCTGCATGATTCTCGGGCCCGTTAGGGTGTTGATTTCCCCGGCGGTCCCGCTGATGATGCGTCCCACCGGATTGGTGAGGTTGGCGTGGTTCATCGCGTTGAACATCTCCCACCGGTACTGGAGGTTCACACCTTCGGAGACACTGAAGTTCTTGAACAGCCCCAGATCCAGGTTCCAGTCGCCCGGGCTGATCATCGTGTTGCGGCCCAAGTCCCCGAAATACCCGCGGTCGGGCAGGGCGTACGCGCCCACGTTGTACCAAGCCCCGCCATCGACGATGTTGGCCCTGCTGCGATTGACTCCCGACAGGGGGTCCCCGACCAGGTTGGGGCGCTGGCTGCCGCCGATTGTCGTGCCGGCGATGTCGCGTCCGTGGAAGATGTTGACCGGATCGCCGGTCTGGGCCGAATAGATCCCGTTGACCTGCCAGCCTCCCAGCACCCACTTGCCGGGACCCCTGCTCACTGGAGACGGAATGTCCCAGACGAACGATGCGACCATCCTGTGGGCGTGGTGGAAGTTCGCGAGGGCCTTTTCCGCGTCAATGTTCTCGATGTTCTGGGGATTGAATTGGTCGTTGGTCGCGTAAAGGTCCATGGTCTTCGACCAGGTATAGTGCGCGAGTATCGAGAACCCGCCGCTCATGCGCTTGTTCATGGTGAACTGGAACGCGTTGTAGTTGCTGTACGCGATGGACTGGTACTCCCGGATTGCCGTGAAGTCCGAATGCGGCCTCACGTTGGGCCGCCCGCTGCTGCGTGCCGGCCTGACGTTGATGTCGAGCACCATTGGAAGGTTGGACGCCTGCGAGCCGATGTAGGCGGCGGTTAGCAGGATCCTGTAGGGCAGCTCCTGCTGGATGTTCACGTTCCATTGCTGGTTGTAGCCCGCTACCAGGTTCGGGTTGACGCTCCTGCCGAACAGGATCGGCGTGACGAAGTTGAAGGCACCGCGCTCTTCATCCGTCCGCGGCGGACTGAAGGGAAACGGATTGACGCGTCCGCGGAACGGCTCGTCGAAGGTGGCCCCGGTCGCGTTGAGGTCGGCCTGGCGCCGGTCGAACTGCATGGAGAACGGCGGGTTGTTGACGAACTGGCTGAGCGAGTGGAACGGAGGCATGTCGTAGAACAGGCCGTATCCCACGCGGATCGCCGTCTTGGCGTCTGCCGTTGGCTGCCAGGCAAGGCCGATGCGGGGGGCGAAGTTGTTCCAGTCCTTCGGCGCGCCGCCTCTGGGAATGTCCGGATCGGACGCGTACAGGAGCCCCGGCGGGGCTTGCGGGTAGGAAGGCGATTGTTGGCCGGGAATGAACACGGACAGCTCGTCGTCGGCCGAGTAGAACTGGTGGTAGGGCTCCCAGCGAACTCCCATGCTGATCGTGAGGTTTGGGAGCGCCTTCCAGTCGTCTTGGAAGTACAGGTTCGATCCGATGTTTCGGATCCGATTGATGCGCAGCGAGCCCATGACGAAACGGGACGGGTACCCGAGGAAGAAATCCCCCAGCGCGTTGCCGCTTCTGTTCCCGTTGAACGTGAACTGCGGGTCGACTCGGTTATTGGTCAGGCGGTCGCTCTTCGACCAGCGGTAGTCCCCGCCGAACTTGATCATGTGGCCGCCTTTGGTCCATGACCAGTCATATACGGCGTGGTAGGTCTGGCGATCGGTGTCGAGCACGTTCACTTGCCCGAGATTCCAGAAACCTTGGACTCTGCCGCGCCACGTCACTGCCTGCTCGTCCGGGCTGAACGGCGCGGCCCGCATCGCATTCACGCCGAGGGTTTCATACGTGGCGACCTGGCCGTCGAACATGACCGGGTTCCCTCCACGCAGCTGGTCGACCTCGTTCCACGTGAACCTGCCGACGCCCAGCAGCGTCGGAGAGATCGTCCATGTGTGGGAGCCCTGCAGGTTCCAGTTCTTGAAGCCCTCGTTCTGGGTCAGGGTCGGCACGTTGGCGGCCCGGAACCTGTCGTCGACATTGCGGAACAGCCGGAACGTTGCGCGCTGCTTTTCGGTGACCTGGTGGTCAACTCTCGCAATGTGCTGGTCGCGGTCCGGGTTGTCCGGCCGGTTGAAGCCGATTCGTCCCAGCACCGTGCCGTCGCCTCGCGTGTTGACAACGTTCGCGTTGGGGATCAGGGCCTGCAGGTAGTTCGGAGCGACATGGTTCCAGCGGCCCATGGGAATGACGGAGTTGGGGAACGCGCCCCCGGTGTCCGGGTCATTCGGGGCGTTGCGGGACTTGGAGAAATCGGCCCCGCGCTCGAGATCCGTCGCGACATTGTGGAGGAATGCCTGAGCCTGTCGTGTCCGCGTCCCTTCGAAGGCATAGAAGAAAAACGAGCGGTTCCTGACGATCGGGCCGCCCAGAGTCGCCCCGAACTGGTTCCGCCGCAGCTTGCCTTTCTGCACGCCGGTTCGGTTGGCGTCGAAGCTGGTGGCGTCGAGCACGTCGTTTCGCAGGAAGTTGAAAGCGCTGCCGTGGAACTCGTTGGTGCCGGACTTCGTCACCGCATTGATCACGCCGCCCATCGCTCCGCCGTGCTCGGCAGAAAAGTTCTGTGTCTGGATGCTGAACTCTTCCAGCGAATCAGGGTTGGGCACGATCATGGGCGCGCCGCCCTGATGGTCGTTGTTGTCACCGCCGTCGAGCATGTAGTTGTTGGACTGCGCCCGGGCGCCGTTGACACTGAACGCCCCGAACTGCGAAATGACGCCGCCGGGGCCGGTGTTTACTCCTGGAACGAGCATGATGAGCTGGATCGGGTTCCGGCCGTTCAAGGGCAGTTCCGTGATGCGGCGTTCGTCGATGATCTCCGTCAGGGTGGCGTTCGAGGTCTCGACCTGGGCGACCGCGCCTTCGACAGTCACCACTTCGGTCACTTGGCCGATCTCGAGGGTGGCGGTGACTTGGCGGCTCTGGTCCGCCGTAAGCCGGAACGTGCCCGACGAGAACGTGGAGAATCCATCACTCCGCACCTCCACCCGGTACGTCCCGACTGGCGTCCGGGGAAAGTTGAACCGTCCTTGGGCATCCGTTTGCGCGGACTGCTCGATGCCCGTCAGTTCATTGATGGCCAGCACGTCGGCGCCCGGAATGACCGCGCCGGACCCGTCCTGTGCCGTTCCGAGGATCAGGCCCGTGGCTTGGCCGAACGCACCGACCGCAAAGAAAAGCCCCAACCAAAGGACCGTAAGCGTGCTTCTGAATGCCATTGTTCGCCTCCCGGTTCTCCACCGCCCCGGCGAGTCCGCAAGCCTGCGGCATCCGCTCAGGGCGAACAACTGCTTGTCCCGGGCCCGAGCAATCGCACCGGTTCCAACAGAATTCGGAAGGCCCGTGCCTCCCCGGCAACGCAGCAGGATCACCCGCCCCTGAGGACCACTGCTGGAAGTCTAACAGGGGCGATCCGGGAACGGGAGCCCATGAGTCGAATCTTTTCCGGGACCTCTGTTCCCGCCGGCCGTTGCGTAGCTGTCACGCTTCCACCGGTCCGGCCCGCCGATCAGTTCCCGCACCTGAAAGCCGAGATTCAAGAGCTTCAGTGCGGTCCTCGCTGAGGCATTGCACCCGAAGCAGTCGCAGTAGCAGACATAGGTTCTCAATCCATCGGGCAACTTCTCGGTCTAAGGGCAGATCTTCCTGTGGAGCAGTCTGGTTGCGCCCGCGATGTGCTCTCACGCATGGGCCTGGGCCAAGCGTTCGTCGACAACCACGACGGGTTATTCCCTGCCAAGGCCCCGTACAGATCCCACAAACTCCATTTCGCACTCCCTTGCGCTGGTAGTGGCTCAGTTGATCAGGGCCGCTAGTGGTTTCGGGGGTCACGAACCCAGTCTGGCTATCGCGCGCGTTGCGACACGGGCGCCCGGGCGGGGGGCACTCGTTGAGGGCCACCAAAGAGCCTACAATGAAGTCTCCGCGATTTCGCGACTGACTGGTCCCGGAATCGAGACTTCCCGGATTCTGGCTGAACATGGACTGGTGGATTTGGGTGCTCGCGGGCCTTGCGTTGCTTGCGTTAGAGGTGGCCTCGCCGGGTGGGTTCTATGTCTTCTTCTTTGGCGTCGGAGCCTTGGCAGTAGGCTTGCTAGCCGCTCTAGGCGTGCCTGAGACGCTTTGGCTGCAAGGAGTACTTTTCACTGCCTTGTCTGTGGCGTCGCTGCTGTGTTTCCGTCGTCCGATCTTGAACAAGATGCAGGCGCATGCGCCTGCCGGGGAAGTCGATTCCCTTGTAGGGGAACGCGCCGTCGCGCAAGGCAAGATCGTCCCGGGCGGACTCGGGAAGGCGGAGTTGCGCGGATCAACATGGAACGCGAGGAACGCGGGAGAGTCTACCATCGGCCGCGACCAGCTGTGCCTGGTGGAGCGGGTCGACGGACTAACGCTATGGATCCGAGCCGACTAACCGATAGGAAAGGAAGATTCAGAGATGGAATTCAGCTTGATTGCCCTGGCGGCGCTGGTCGTGTTGGTGGTGATAGTCATCGCCAAGACGGCGGTGGTCGTCCCCCAGCAGAGCCAGTACGTCGTGGAGAGACTTGGACGGTATGCCGGAACCCTTGATGCGGGCTTCCACGTCTTGGTTCCGTTTCTAGACGCGATCCGCTACAAGCACTCGCTGAAGGAGACCGCGGCGGACATTCCGGAACAGATTTGCATCACCAGCGACAACGTTCAAGTTGGCGTCGATGGCGTGCTGTACCTCAAGGTCTTGGACGCCAAGCGGGCGTCCTACGGTATCGGGAACTATCTCTTCGCGATCACCCAGCTCGCGCAGACAACCCTTCGCAGCGAGATCGGAAAGATCGAGCTCGACAAGACGTTCGAGGAGCGGGCCCACATCAACACGCAGGTGGTGGACGAGCTGGACAAGGCGACCGAACCATGGGGTGTCAAAGTGCTGCGCTACGAGATCAAGAACATCAATCCCCCCCATGACGTGCTCGCAGCGATGGAAAAGCAGATGCGCGCCGAGCGGGAGAAGCGCGCCACGATTCTGGACTCGGAGGGCCATCGTGACTCGGCAATCAACACCGCCGAGGGCGAGAAGCAGAAGGTCATCAAGGAATCGGAGGCGACCAAGCAGCAACAGATCAATGAAGCGCAGGGAGAGGCCGCCGCCATCACGACTGTTGCGACCGCGACGGCCGAGGGGATTCGCATGGTGGCTGAGGCGATCAACGCTCCCGGTGGCTATCAGGCGGTGCAGCTGAGGGTCGCCGAGCAGTACGTCGAGAAGCTCGGGATGCTGGCGAAAGAGAACAATACGATGATCTTGCCCGCTAACATGGCCGATGTTTCATCGATCATCGCGACTGCAATGAGCGTGATCAAGCAGACGAGCGACCAGCAGGACGGCAAGTAGCCCGACATCCTTGCGCTACGCGGAGACGCATCGTTGAGGTTTCTGGCCGCTGGGCGGGACCGGCCAAAGTCGAGAGGCGGCATATGGGATCGGAAGAGTGCATGCGACGAAGCTCAGGAAATTGCTCGCGAGTGATCGGAGCGATCGCAGTATTGGCCGTGGTGGGCGGCGCGGCGAGCGCCGCCGCGCAAACTCAGGCCGAGGCAGACGCTTGGCGGCACCGCGCGCCGCGGAGCCCTCGCGCCATCACGGAGGCGATGTGGGATCGCTACTCGCGTGATGTGCCGGACTGGCTGCGGGACGCGAAGTTCGGGATCTATGCCCACTGGGGACCCTACAACCTTGGAATGGAGGACTCCGGCTACACGGGCGGATTGAACAGCTGGTACCCAAAGTTCATGTACGTCAAGGGGCATCCCTACAATCTGCACCACATCAGGAAGTTCGGCCCCTTGGCGCAAACGGCCTACAGCGACTACTTCGAGCGATTCTCGATTCCGAAGTTCGATCCCAGCGAGTGGGCCGACCTCATCGCGGATGCCGGGGCCAAATACGCGGGACCGGTCGCGATGCACCACGATGGCTTCGCGATGTGGGACAGCGAGCTGGTCGAGTGGAACTCCATGACCTCGGCCGCGAGGCGCGACATTGCGGGAGAGCTGATCGAAGAGCTGAGGAAACGGTCGCTGCGCATCGTTTCCAGCCACCACCACGCGCACAGCATCTGCGGCCAGTACTACGGCGGCCGGCCGGACAAGCCGCGCGACTTCCCGATCGATTTCGATTCCGAACTCAGCGACCCCAGACTCGCGAAGCTGTACGGCAGGTTCGACACGCAGGAGGAAGCGGAGCAATACTGGCTGGACGTCCGCAAGGAGTACATAGTCCGGTACCGCCCGGACCAGCTGTGGTTCGACGGCGGGCTGCGCTGGCTCAGCGAGCAAGCGCTGTTCGAACTGACGGAGTTCTACTACGACTTCTGCGACCGCGAGGGCATCGAAGGCATCATCTCGCAGAAGAACGACCAGATCCCCCGGCGTGTGTCGATCTTGGACTATGAGCGGGGCGGTGCCAAGACGATCCTGCCGCGCGTCTGGCAGACCGACGACAGCCCCGGTCCGTGGATGTACATCGAAGCCATGGAGTTCAAGGGCGCGGACTGGGTGATTCCGCTGCTGACGGACATCGTGAGCAAGAACGGCGTGCTGCTGTTGAACATTGCCCCAAGGGCCGACGGATCGATTCCCGATCAGCAGAAGCAGACGCTTCGCGAGATCGGAGAGTGGCTTCGAGTGAACGCGGAAGCCGTCTACGGGACTCGCCCGTGGAGAGTCCACTACCAGGGAGACCAGCCGCACTTTTATGCGCAGGGCAGGGGCCGTGACACGGTCTTCGCGACCTTCGACGCGGACGACCTTCGGTTCACCCGATCCGCGGATGGGAACGCTCTCTACGTCTTCGCCATGTCGGAGCCCGGCGAGGCGCTCGTTGTCGAATCGCTGCCGAGGGCCGATCTCGAGGACGGTGCAACCGTCAGCCTGCTGGGCACGAGCGCCAGCGTGCCGGTCTTGACGGATTCGCGCGGCCGAGCCGTACTGCCAACCCGACGGCTGCTATCGGGCCGCGAGAGCTTGCCCAAGGGTCCGCTGGTGCTCAAGGTCGACGGATTGAAGTAGCGACAGGAGGCTCTGCCCTGGGCGCGCGAGTGCCGCCCGATTGAGCACCCGGCCCGATTGAGCTAGACTCCAATCGCTTCATGCCGAACCGCCCCTACTATGGCTGGGTCATAGCTGCATCGTGCTTTTTCATCCTCGCGATGACTGTTGGGATGCCGATGTATGCCATGCCTTTCTTCTACGACCACTACATCGCGGAGTTCGGCTGGGATCGGGCCGAGACGACGTCCGGATTCTTCTACTCGACCCTGTTGGTCCTGCCGCTCGCGGGCTTGCTTGTCCATCGCTTTAGCCCGCGGAAACTGATCATTTTCGGAGCTGCGTGCTTCGCGGTCGCGTTCAACTGCCTGGGGTCCATGGATGGCTCGCTGGCGTTCTACCGCTTGAGCTGGTGTCTGGTGATGGTCGGATTCGTGTATTCCGGCCCAATTGCTAGCCAGGTCCTGCTTGCGAACTGGTTCAACCGCAATCGCGGAAAGGCGATGGGTCTGGCCTATCTCGGCTTGGGGGTCGGCGGCGCGATGTCGCAGAAGTTCGTCGCAGGGCCTCTGATCGGAGCATTCGGCTGGCGCGCGGCGCTGCAGATCATGGGCGGCCTGATCCTGCTGGTCGTGCCGGTGGCGCTGCTGGCCTTGCGAGACAAGCCGTCCGACAAGGGGCTCGAAGCGGAGCCGGCTTCTGAAGTCTCGAGCGAAGCGAGTTCCGAATCGCTCACGTTCGGTGTGTTGCTGGCTCGCTGGCCGTTCTGGCTGATAACGATCGGGTCTTTTCTCAGCATTGCGGCGATCGGCTCGGTCAACCAGCACATGAAGCTGCTCTTTCTCGACGCGAACCTCTCCGCGTCGCTCGTAGCGGACACGACGTTCGTGATCTTGGCTTCCAGCCTGCTAGGGCGCGTCATCACAGGCTGGCTGGCAGACCGCTTCAGCAAGAAACTCGTCATGGTCTGCGCCTACCTGCTCGTCTCCCTCCCGGTGCCGTTGCTTTACTTGATCGACCAGCCGCTGATGACGTACGTTTTCGGGGCCGCGTTCGGCTTCGGCTTGGGGGCGAACTACATGCTGATCCCTTTGATGGCCGCTGAATTGTTCGGAACCGGTTCGCTCGCAAGAGTCATGGGCATCGTGTGGCCGTTCGGTCAGGTCGGGCAAGCTACGCTCCCGTTTCTTGTCGGGGCGATGCACGACAGCGCGGGAAGCTACGACGCCGCCCTAGCAGTGGTGTTCGCGATCGGAATGGTAGGAGCGGGCTGTATCGCACTCCTGCCGGGAAGATCGCAGCCTCATTCTCATAGCTGTTGAGCTCCCGGCCGGCCTCGTGCGCGGGCCTTGGCTTTCGACAGGCTGGGCGGATGCGCGATAAGTGCCGGGCCCTGCCGCAGAAGCGGTGTTCGCCTGCATATAATGTGGCGCGCTTCAGTGCCAGCTTTGGCACCTCCTACGCCCGTTGGTTCACGAGACCGAATGGTCCACCGACAAGCAGATTCAGCAACCTAAGGCCCGGAAATGCCGAGAAGTCATGGTCGAGAGTGACCCATTCGCAGCCGTGCTCCATCGCCAGAGCAGCATGGTAGGCGTCCGACGTGCGGTTACCCGTCAGGTGGTGGCTGGCAACTAGGCCACGAAAGATCCGCCAGTGACCGGAGCCCGGCCGTAACGGAGTGACGGTGGGCTGCGCGAGCACCGCGTCCACAAAGGCGGCTGCGGCCGCCGAGGAGGTCGGGGGATAAAAAATCCGCGGGTGTGTCAGGATGCGAAGTGCGCCGCTCAACACGAGTTCCGAAACGCCGACTGGCTCGCGACGAGACACCGCGGCTTCCAGCCATGCGCGGCAGAGGTCGTGATGGGCCGCGTCCTCCCGGAACGCGTTCACCAGCACGTTTATGTCAGGACTCTGCATTCATCAGGTCCTCAAGGGCCGCGTTGTCGGTCAGGTCCACGCCCGGTTGCACACCTAGGCCGCGGAATACCGGAATCGGAGGAGCGTTGGAGCGCGATCGCGACGAGCCCGACAGAAACTCGCGTAAAGCCTGTTCCACGACCGCCTTCAGTGTTTTCTGGTCGCGCGCTGCGTGGGACTTGGTTGCGGCCAGCAATGCGTCGTTGATGTCAATAGTAGTTCTCATGCATAAAAGCATAGCAATGTATATGTAAATGTGCAGACGTGGCGGAATCTGCCGATCATCCGACACATCTCGCCTGATTACGTATCCAACCTAGATCGTCAAAGTACTGTCCCCCACGGCGAGCTAACCCGCGCCGCACAAACGATACGAGCGAGGACCGCCTGGTCACGTCCGTTCCGAGTGCGAACGGCCGCCGCTAGGCTGTGCCGCCGAGGCTTCTATTGCTGGGGTTCAGCCACTCGCCGGCGCATTTCTTCGAGCTTGTCCAGGTAGCACCGGCGGTAGGCGGCGGGGTCCACGCCGAAGGGGACGATCCCCGGCTCAAAGCCGGCAAGAATCTGTTCGGGATCGTCTCTTGCCGCGTGGCGCAGGGCCGCGACTTGGTTCTCAAACAGGTCGACAAGGTAGTCATGCTCGGACAGCAGCCTTCGCAGCACGTACACGCCAAAGGAGATGTGCCGTGCCTCGTCGCGCTGGATCAAGCGAATGCCACGCTCGAGACCTGGAAACCGGCCAGTCCGCTCGAAAATCGCGTGGTACAAGGTGTACCCCGCCTCAGCGCCCACGCCCTCGACATAGAAGTGATAAAGCATGACCGCGCGCAACAGGGCCTCGGGGCTGTCGTCTCCAAGCAGCGCCTGCATCGCCTGGGGCAGGCGGATGGAGAACATGTCGCCTTCCATTTCGGGATAGGGGATGTCGACACCGAACCGGCCTGGCAGCGCCTCTACCAGCCAGCGTTCGAAGAACTGGACGTGTCGCGCTTCTTCATACATCTGTGCGGCCACGAAGATCTCTTCCTCGAGCCAGCCACCGCGGCGGAACCGAAGCTGCAGGGGTGCCAGCTCGTGGGTCACGCCGCGCTCGCCGACCCGGAAACCAGACACCAGCCGCAACAACAGCTGGCGCTCGTCGTCCGCGAGATCGCGCCAATCGGAAAGCTCGCCGGCGAAGTCGATCTCGCCGGGATCCCAAGCGCGGCCGTGCGACGCGGTGAACAGTCGCATGGGCAGCGATTCACTATCTATTGGCACCGGAGTCTTCCCCCTCCCCTAGCTGCCGACTGTAGCGCAGTCCTTCAGGCATACGTCGGGCGACGTGCGCGGAAGATACCCATCCGCTCTGACTATGGCTTGGCGTTTCGGCATTGGCATCGTGGCCGTGGGCAGATCACTTCCAAACCGATTTCAGTTTCCAGGCGTCCAGCGAGACGACGCGTGCTCTGCCGCCCCTTTCGAATAGCGAGAGTCCCGCGCTCGTCGGCGATGGGAAGACCCTGTCCGTGATCGCGACCTCGCCCTCGCCCGCAAACACTTCCACCACGGAGCGATCAACCAGAATCCGCAACCGGACGCGGCCGTCCGCCGGTGTCAGCCTGGCCGAGTGCCGACCCGCGAACGACTCGTGGAAATTCGCCCGGCCCGACTTGCTGCGGTCGATATAGGCCTCTGCCGGAGAAGCTGTGAAGCCCACCACAGTCTCCTCGTCACCACCCTGAAGCAGCCGCACTCCGACATCTCGCGCATCCCCCACGGCGACGACGAGCTGCAACTCGAGCGCATCGCCGGAGAACCCCGCCCGCTCGATCTGGCGATTTGCCGCGGCGACGCTGAGGTCCCGCAGGCTCAAGCTTTCACCCCGCAAGCTCTCAATCTCGCCGGCCGGCTGCTGGACGATCCTGAGCCCCTTGTCAAAGCGCTTCAGGCGCAGCTCCCGCGCCACGGATTGCGCGCCGCGCCAAGGCGAGGTCGGCTTGTCGCGCGCGTACATCCAGTTGCTGATCCAGCCGATCACCAGCCGCCGCCCGTCCTCTTCCGGGACGTCGGAGTACGACTGCGCGGCGTAGAAGTCGCGCCCCCAATCCAGCCACAGAGCGGTCTCCGGCGGGTTGTCGTTCGTAAACCTCTCGCCGTCAAACTCGCCGACGAAATACTGGCACCCAGAGCCCAGCCAGGGGTGACCCATCCCGGAATCGACCTGCAGGATCCACTTGCTCGTGCCCGGCTCGCCCTCGACCGGGAGTTCGAACAGGTCCGGGCATTCCCAGTTGCGCACCGGATGTGCCCCTTCGGGGCCGAAATCGCTGAGGAACTCCCAACTCTTCAAGTCGGGCGAGCCGAACAGCCGGACCTTGCGCTGGTTGGCCAGCACGACGGCCATGATCCAGCGCTCGGATTCGGCGTGCCAGAAGACCTTTGGGTCGCGGAAGGCCGGATCGTCGATGTCGATCACGGGATTGCCCTCGTAATCGGTCCAAGTCCGCCCCTTGTCGGTGCTGTACGCGATGGACTGGGTTTGGTCGCTCTCCGTGCGGCTGGTGTAGATGGCCACCATCGGCGGCTCGCCAGCGCTTCCGAAACCGGAGCTGTTGGCGTGATCCACCACGGCGCTGCCAGAGAAGATCATGACCTCGCCAACTTCCGGCAAAGCCACCGGCAGGTGCTTCCAGCGGAACAAGTCCGGGCTCACGGCATGGCCCCAGCTCATGTGACCCCACAGATCGCCGAAGGGGTTGTATTGGTAGAACAGATGCCACTCGCCGGCGTGATAGACCAAGCCGTTCGGGTCGTTGGTCCAGTTGACGGCGGGCGAGAAGTGGAATTGGGGCCGGTAGGGCTCGTCGTAGGTGGCCGTCTGCGCGAGAGCGGAGGTCGCCAATCCGAGAGCCGCGACGCAGATGTGGAGGGTTCGCATTGCGTCAAGCATCATAGCGAGCAGCCGCGGAGTGCAATCGATGCGTTACGGCAGCAGGCGCACCAGCCGGTCAATCTCTTCCGCCTTGTTGTAGACGTGCGGCGCCACGCGGATCCAGCCCATGCGCTCGGCCACTGACACCTGGTCCTCCAGCAGGGCTCGGACGGTCGCGGCGGAGTCCAAGCCGCGCTTGCGCAACGACACGATCCCCGAGCCGCTTGCGTGGGTCCGCTCGGCAGCAGCCTCGTAGCCCTTCTCTAGCGCACCCGAGAGCAGCTGCTCGGCCAAGGCGTGGACATGGCGCGCGGCGAAGTCCGGGCCGATGCGATTCAGCAGCGCCATCGATGCGCGCAGTCCGGCGCAGCCCGCCGAGTTGAGCGTGCCGCATTCGTAGCGGCGAGCATCCGGTTGGAGGCCGCCGTCGTGGCGGTATTCCTCGAACCCCTCCAGGCTTGCCCAGCCAAACTCGACGGGTTCGACCTGTGGCATGATGTCGCGGTCGACATACAGCACTCCGCAGCCTTCCGGCCCGACCAGCCATTTGTGGGCGGATGCCGCTAGCGCATGGACGCCGCAAGCCCTGACGTCGATCGGCAACGCGCCCATGCCTTGCACGGCGTCTAGCACGAGCAGGCAGTTGCGGCGGCGGCAGATCTCCCCGACCGCCGCCAGGTCCCAGCGAAAGCCGGTCAGGAAGTGGACGTAGCTGAGAGCGGCCAGCCGGGCGCCGCGGCAGGCTTGGTCCAAGTCTTCCAGATCCAGCAGGCCGCGGCGCAGCTCCAGGCTGCGGAAGCGCACCCCGCGGCGCTGCTGCAATTCGCGCCAGGGCACGTAGTTGGCCGGGAAGTCGCTGTCCAGCCCGACCACGATGTCGCCGCTGCGCCAGTCGAGCCCGTTGGCGATCGCGCAGAGCCCCTCGGAGGTGTTCTTGGTGATCGCAACCTCGTCTGGAGAGCAGCCGAGCATGGCAGCGGTCTCAGCGCGCAGCCCGGCGTATTCCTCCGTCCAGCTGTCGTAGCCGTGGACACCGCGCGACAGGGCGGATTCGACCTGTCCCTGCATCGCCAGGGCGGCCGGCCTCGACAGCGGTCCGATGGCGGCGTTGTTGAAATATGCGTATTTCGCCGTTACAGGGAAATGCTCTCGAATGGTAGTCGTGTCCATGGTTGTCGGAGCGGCCAGAGCCACCGCCCGCTTAATTCCGCTTAGTTTAAGGTGTAGCCGGGCACAGAATTTCAAACAGGGCTATACTGAACGTGCCCAGCCAGACCCCAGTTCTGCCCGGCCTCATGGAGGGACGTCAGCCGTGACTTGGACGAAACGATGCCTGCCGCTCGCGCTCGCGCTGCTCGTTGCCAGTGCGACGTTCGCCAAAGACGACGATTCCCAGAACAAGCAGAGGCCGAAGTCCGCGAAGAAGGATGTCGAGGCGATCGGCGAGCGCGACGTCGGCAAGGGCGTCAACTTCTACTCGATCGAGAAGGAAATCGCGATGGGCAAGCGCATGGCCCAGGATGTCGAGCGGCACTCCAAGATCGTCGACGATCCAGTGATTGCCGAGTACGTGAACCGGGTCGGCCAGAACTTGGTCCGCAACTCCGATGCCAAGGTGCCGTTCACGATCAAGCTCATTGACAGCGCGGACGTCAACGCCTTCGCCCTGCCGGGCGGCTTCTTCTTCGTCAATTCCGGGCTGATGCTGCGGGCCGAGAGCGAGTCCGAGCTGGCTGGCGTGATGGCACACGAGATCGCTCACGTGGCGGCGCGCCACGGGACGCGCCAGGCCACCAAGGGCCAATTGGTCCAAATCGCCTCGATCCCCCTGCTGTTCATCGGTGGTTGGACCGGGTACGGCATCTACCAGGCCAGCAGCTTCCTGATCCCGATGACCTTCCTGAAGTTCTCGCGGGGGATGGAGTCCGAAGCCGACTTCCTGGGCGTGCAGTACCTATACAAGGCGGGCTACGATCCGACTTCGTTCATCGACTTCTTCGAGAAGATGCTGGCCGACGAGAAGCGCCGGCCCGGCACGATGTCGAAGTTGTTCCGCAGTCACCCGCCGCACGGATCGCGCATCCGGAAGACCCAGAAGAACATAGACCAGCTCTTGCCGAGCAAGTCCGAGTACGTCGTCAACACGTCGGAATTCCTGCAGGTCAAGGCCCGGCTCGAACAGCTCGTGCTGCGTCGCAAGGAGACCTCCGACGACCCCAACAAGCCGCGCCTGCGTCGCACCAGTTCCGGCGGCACGATCCCGACGGACGACATCGACGTGGAGTCGACCGACGAGGAAGAGGACGAGCGGCCGACGCTCAAGCGCCGCTGAGCGGCCTAGCCCGCGCTCAGTCAGCAGTGATGCTGCGACCTAGGTCGCGCGGCTGGTCCACGTCGCGACCCCGCAGCACGGCCGTGTAGTAAGCCAGCAATTGCAGGGGGATGTGCGAGACCGCCGACTGCAGCGGCTCGCGCATGACCGGGACGCGGATGACTTCGTGAGCGTATTGGGCGATGCGCGCGTCATCCTCGTTCGCGATGCAGATCGCCCTCCCGTGGCGCGCCGTCACTTCCCGTACTTGGGACAGCGTCTTTTCGTAGCGCAGGCGGCTGGAGGGAGAGCTCTGGTCCACCGTGGCCAGCACCACCACGACCATGTCGGAATCGACCAGCGCCGTGGGGCCGTGGCGCATTTCGCCGGCCGCGCAGGCGTCGGCCTGGACGTGCGACAGTTCCTTGAGCATGCGCGCCGCCTCGAGCGCGATCGGGTAGTGGATGCCGCGCCCGAGGTAGAGGACCTTGTTCGTGTGCGCCAGCTGGCGCGCCACCCGCTCGCAGTCCGGTGCCAGCTCGAGAGCTGACTCGACCTTGCTGGGCAGCTCCAGCAGGTCGCCCGCGCACTGTCGCGACGCTTCGTCGGAGAGCGTGCCGCGGGCTTGGCCCAGATACATCGCAAACAGGTAGAGCGCTGTCAGCTGCGCGCTGAAGGCCTTGGTCGAAACGGCCGCCAGTTCCGGGCCGGCGTGGGTGTGAATCGCCCCGCGGGCGTTGTGCGCCATCGTCGAATCGATGGAGTTGCAGATGGCGATGGTTTTCGAGCCCAGCTCGTGTGCCAGCTGTTGCGCGGCCAAGGTGTCCGCGGTCTCGCCCGATTTGCTCACGACCAGAGAGAGCCCCCGGTCGTCGATGACTGGATCGCTATAGCGGAACTCGCTGCCAAACTCAACGTTCACGGGCACGCGGGCCAGATGCTCGACGATGTTCTTGGCGATCAACCCTGCGTGCCACGAGCTGCCCGAACCGATCACGTTCAAGTGGCGCACCGCCCGCAATTCGCGCAGGGTCACGCCCAGCTCGTCGAGCACCACGTTGCCGGTCTCTTCGTCCAGGCGGCCCAGGGCGGTGTCGCGGATGGCTCGCGGCTGCTCGAAGATCTCTTTCAGCACGAAGTGCTTGTAGCCGCCCTTCTCGGCCATCAGCGGATCCCACAGGACGTGATGCACCGAGCGCGACAGGCGGCTGCCGTCGGAGTCCATCATCTGCACCCCGCGGGAAGTCACGACCGCGATATCGCCGTCCTCGAGCTGAATCATGTCGCGGGTCCTGTGCAGGATGGCGGGCTTGTCAGAGGCGATGAAGTTCTCGTGCTTGCCCAGGCCGATCAGCGTGGGCTGGCCCAGGCGGGCTGCCACGACCTTGCCGGGCTCGTCGTTGGCAATAGCCGCGATGGCGCAGATGCCCTCGATGTCGATGATCGAGCGACGGACGGCTTCTTCGAGCGAGTCGCCCTTCTTGCGGTTGCTGCGAATCAGCAGCGCCAGGGCTTCGGGCGTGCTGGTGGATTCCCTCCGCGCGGCGCCGTCCGGCAGACGCTCCCACAGAGCGTCGAGGTTGCCGGGGTCGCCGGAAACGGCGACCAGGATGCCCCGCTTGGACAGCTTGGCAGCTGGCGCTGGCGATGGTCGCGCGAGGTGGCGCGCGATCCAGCTGGTGTGCCCCACGCCGAACGTGCCGCGAACCGGCTCGAGCCGGACGGCGGTCTCCAAGTTGCGCAGGGTGCCGCTCGTGTGGCGCGACTGCACGCCCTTGGCGGATCCCACGGCGAGCCCGGCCGAGTCATAGCCGCCATATTCGAGCCTCCGCAGACCGTCGAGTATGACTGAAGCCGCCTGCTTGCGCCCCGCGTATCCGACGATTCCGGCCATAGCGCTTGTCCGGGCTAGGGCGCGTCCAGCACGGTCACCTCGTAGTCTTCGATCACGGGGTTGGCGAGCACTTCCGCTGCGAGGCGCTCAAGGCGCTCCCGGACTCCTTCGGGACTGTCCCCTTGCGCAAGTTCGATCTCGAAGAACTTGCCCTGCCGGACGTCGACAATGTCCTCGTGTCCGTGGCCTTGGAGGGCCTTGGTAATGGCGCGTCCCTGCGGGTCCAGCACGGTCTTCTTGGGAGCTACTTGGATGATGGCCTTCAAGTCCCATTATATTTGGCTGTTCGAGTCTCGACGCGGTCGCACCGACCGATAGATCGAAGAGATTCTCACGCGCGGGTCCGCTGCCGCAACGCGAACGTCGCCCACGCTTCCGCCGCCGGGCAGCGGCAGCCGGGCATGCACCAGCGCGCCGCGACGGGATCTATTTGCCGATGCAAAACGTGGAGAAGATCTGGTCCAAGATGTCATCCAGCGACGTCGCTCCGGTGATCGCATCGAGAGGTCCCAGGGCTTCGTACAGATCGAGCAGCAGCATTTCGTGCGGGACCCTCGCCCGGACGCCGTCCGATGCCCTTTCGAGCGCCTGCAGCGCCTCGCGCAACAGCTGCTCTTGGCGGATGTTGGTGACCAGCGAGCCCTCGTGCAGAGTGTCCAGTCCGGGCAGGGTGCGCTGGCGGATCCGTTCGCGCAGGTCCTCGATGCCCTCGCCGGTCTTGGCCGATACGGCGATTAGCTCTTCGGACTTGCCGTGCTGGCGCGGCAAGTCCAGCTTGTTGCCCACCAGCAGCGCCGGGCAATGCGAGCTCGCGCGCCGCCACAATTCGTCGTCTTCGCCCGCGTCGGGCTGCGACAGGTCCACCACGACCAACGCGCAATCGGCGTCGTGCAAGCTCTGCCACGACCGCTCGACACCCTCTGACTCGATCGCGTCTCCGGTCGCCCGGATGCCCGCGGTGTCCACTAGGTCCACCGGTATCCCGTCAAATGACGCGGTCTCGCTGATGGCATCCCGCGTCGTGCCCGCGGCGGGGTTGACGATCGCCCGCTCGCGCTCCAGGAGGCGGTTGAACAGGCTGGACTTGCCGACGTTCGGGCGGCCGACGATGGCGAGCCGCAGGCCGCTGCGCACTACCTTGCCGACAGTGAACCCTTCGACCAACGTGTTGATCTGCCGTCGCAGCGGCGCCAGCGCCGCCGAGATCGCCGCGCTGTCTTCCACCTCGATGTCGTCTTCGGCAAAGTCGATCCCTGCCTCCAACCGCGCGATCAGAGTTAGCAGTGACTGCTTGACGGCTTGCAGCCGCTTGGAGAGCGCCCCGGTCGTCTGGCGCGCGGCAATTCGGGCTTGGTAGAGCGTCGCAGAGTCGATCAGATCGCGTACCGCCTCGGCTTGGACCAAGTCCATGCGGCCGTTGCGCCAGGCTCGCCGCGTGAATTCTCCCGGCTCGGCTATGCGGGCGCCTAGCTCGGCGGCTCGCTCGACGGCGTGCCGCAACACAGGGGGAGAGCCGTGGCAGGAGATCTCGACCACGTCCTCGCCCGTGTAGCTAGCGGGCGCTTGGAACAGCGTTACCAGTACTTCGTCGACCAGTGACCCGTCGGCATCGATCAGGTGGTCTAGGACCGCTTCGCGCGGATGCCAGTGCCGTCCCCGCAGGAGGCCGCGGGCGATTTCAACCGCCTGCTTGCCCGACAGCCTGACCACTCCCACGGCCGAGCGCCCGGCAGCCGTGGCGGGCGCGACGATCGTGTCCGCCGCCAGTGCGGACAGATGCGGATCAAGCGGGGGCACGGCCGATTCAAGGGGCTGTCCGGGGCTGCCGATCGCTGGCCGCCGCTAGCTGTCTGCGCTGGCGCGTGGCTCGACCACCGTGTAGCGGTTGGGTGGAGTGCCCTCGGAGAGGGTCGTGATCTCATCGTCCTCGCTGAGCGTGACATGGACGATGCGCCGCTCGCGAGAAGTCATCGGGCGGAACTTGTACGGCTTGCCGGTCTGCTTGACCTGCTCCGCCGCGGCCTTGGCCTTCAAGCACAGCTCTTCGATGCGGTGCATGCGGTAGTCGTTCACATCGAAGATCAGCCGGTAGCGATCTTGGTGCGGGATGCGCAGGGCCTCGAGAGTCAGCTGCTCCAAGGCCAGGAGCAGTTCCGCCCGGCGGTGCAGGAGCATGCGCGCGTCGTTGCCCTCGAAGTCGACCATCAGCTCGGGGCCGATCACCGCGAGCTTGCCCTTCACCTCGAATATGTCGTAGTCGATGTCGAAGTCGGCCGCGTCGAGCACGGGGTTGAGAAAGTCATCGATTAGCGGGCCGAGGGATTCAACGGTCCATTCGATGTCTGCCATGGTCGTCTTGCCGCGCCGCTCGGGAACCGCGGCGCACTACTTGCCGCGCTTTTTCCGCTTGCCCCGCTGCGGCTTACGGTCCAGTTCCAATTGCTCTTGCGGTAGCCGGTTCAGCACGAGTTGCTGCGCTATGCCCACACAATTGCTGGTCAGCCAGTATAGCACTAGGCCGGCTTGGAACTGGTAGAAGATGAATCCGAACACCAGCGGCATGAACTTCATCATGCGGGCCTGCATGGCGTCCGCGGTTGGCGTCGGCGTGAGCGATTGCGACCAGAACTGGGTGGCTACCATGGCCAGCGGCAGCACGCGAATCGCCAGGGTCTCGGGGTTGGACAGGTCGGACACCCACAGCCACTCTGCCTGCCGCATCTCGATCGCCACGGTGAGCAGCTTGTAGAAGGCGAAGAAGAAAGGCATCTGCAGCACGATCGGGAGGCATCCGCCCATGGGGTTCGCGTTGTGTTTCTTGTATAGGGCCTGCAGTTCTTCGTTCTGTTTGGCCTTGCGCGGGTCGCGCATCGTTACGCCCTTGTAGCGGTTGTTGATCTCTTTCACGAGCGGCTGCAGCTGTTGCATCTTCCGCATCGACTTGGTGCTCTTGAACTTGAGCGGGAACAGGATCGTATTGATGAGGATCGTGACGATCACGATGCTCCAGCCCCAGTTGGCGACGACGTTGGAGTGCACCCAGCGCAGCATAAAAAAGATCGGCTCGGCGAGAAAGGCGAAGAAGCCGTAGTCAACAATGCCGCGAAACGCGTTGCCGACCTCGCCCACTTCGGCCAGGGACGAGCGGCTCTTCGGGCCCACGTACAGCCGGAACCGGTTGTCCGTAGCGCCGCCGAAGGCGCCAGCCACGTAGGTCTGCTCCTCGCCGGGCTCAGCGCCCGCCGGCACGATCTCGATGGCGCTGGTCTCGATCCGGATGTCTTGTCCGGGCTCGGGGATGGCGGCGGCGGTGAAGAACAGGTCGCCGATGCCCACGAAAGGGAACGGCCCGGAATGGGTGATGCGCTCGTCCTCGGCATCGTCTGCGGGCACGTACTCGATATCGCCGTCCGTGTAGTAATAGGTCTGGCTGTGCACGGAGTTGCCCGCTTGGGCCGTGTCGCCGAATCCTCCGGCCCAGGACAGCAGGTGGCGCTGCGGGCGGTCCGCTTCCACGACTTGGGTCTCGACCTGCACGACGTGGCCGGACGCCTCGAACGCGAAGCGCTTGAGGACTCGCAGCCCGGGCTTTGCGTATTCGAAGGTCAGGGTCTCCGGCGCGTTGCGCACGTTTCGGCCGCGGTTGAACGCGAACAGCGCCTCGTCGGTCCCCTCGATCGGGTCGCCGCCGGGCCGCACCAGCCGGAACGGCATGCCGTAGCGCTTGGCCCCGTCAGCGTGGACTAGGTCGAGCGGCTCGCCGAGCGAGTCGTTGTATTGCTTGAGCTGCCAACTGGTCACCACGGCCCCGCGGTTGGTGAATTCCACGCGGTAGTTCTCGTTCTCGACCACCACCGTTTGCTCCGCCTCGGCTTCGACGTCGGTGTCGCCGGCCTCCTCGGCGGCAGTCGCTCGCCGCTGCTCCGGCTCGGCCTGGCCGCCAGCCTCGGCAGGTTCTCCGATGGTCTCCTCGCGTGTTTCTTGAGTGGGTTGCGGCGGGGGTTCGGGGCGGGGAGCCAGATAGATGTACAGGCCCATCACCACGGCCGAAAGGACCGCTGCCATGAGCATTCGGCGTTGGATAAATTGTTCGTCGTTCACGGGCTTAGTGGTCCACTCGCCGGACGGCCTTCGGGACTAGGTCGATTCCGCCGGGCGAGAACGGGTGGCAGCGCAGCAGCCGCTTGGCCGCCAACACAGCGCCGCGGGCAATCCCGTGACACTCGATGGCTTCGCGCGCATAGTCCGAGCAGGTCGGGTGGAATCTGCATGAGGGCGGCACCAGCGGCGAGACAGCCACCTTGTAGACCCGCAGGATCGCCAGCGCGATGGCTTGCGGGACACTGCGCCGGCGCCGCTCGGGCGGCTCAGCCGAGCCTTTGCGCGGCCTTGGGCAGCATTCGGGCAATCTCTCTCTCCACCTCTCGGGCCTGTGCCGTGGCGAGCCCGTAGCGGGCGAGCAGCACCACGTCCGTGCCGGTCGGCAGCGAGCGCCAGTGCTGGCGAACGGCCTCGCGGAGCAAGCGCTTGCAGCGGTTCCTGACTACGGAGTTGCCGATCTTGCGGGTGACTGTCAGGCCGACCCGGGCGGGACGGTCCGCACCCGTTGCCATCGCAAAGATCGTGACTAGCCGGGCTCCGACCCGAACACCTCCATCATAGACTGCTTGGAAGTCAGCGCGCTTGACGATGCGCCGTTGCCGCGGGAACCCCCTGCCGACGGCTAGATCAGGAGCGAATTCCGCGTTTCTCGTCGCTGACGGTGAGGCGCTTGCGCCCCTTGGCGCGGCGAGCTTTGAGCACACGTCGGCCTCCCGCTGTCCTCATCCGAATGCGGAACCCGTGCGTCTTCGCTCTCTTGCGCCGATTCGGCTGGTATGTTCTCTTCGGCATGCGCTGCCCCTTCCGTAGGGTGTCTCTTGGGCCGCAGGGTCCCGAAGAGCCTGAAACCTCAGTCTAGCACAGGGTCGGCGGAGACAACTCCGCCGACAAGCTGGCCCGCGCGTGGACGGCGCAGTCGCTCCATCCCAAGACGGGCGGCCCCCTGCGCGTGCGGTGGGAGGCCGAGCGTGGCGCCGATCCGGCTGACCCGGATCTCAAGAGGTTGACCTGCACCCTGGAGACTGGGCCGGCCTGGAAACGGTTTGGCCGCGTAAGGGCAGACGGGTCGGCAAGGCCAAGCGGCGCCTGACCTTGTGTCAGCCTCGGTCCATGTCCCGAGCCGAACCCGGGATGGGCCTGTCCCTGTGCCCAAACGGCCCCAAACGGTTCCGCGAGAGGGATTTCGCGAGAATTCTCAAGAAAAGGCAGGTTTTTTCCTTGCCAGCGCGCTATCCGGCGCTTAGGATCACAGCGGGCCCTAATGTTCGTTAGTGCCTGCCCTCCGCCGTCGCGCTGGAGATCCAGCGGGCGCGCGCAGGGTGCCTCATGGCAGAGGGCCTGGCCGGGCCAGGTTGCTGGCCTGCGGGCCTACCCGGAAAGGGTAAGCCGCGGGCTGCCCATGCCCCACATCTCCACACTTGACAACGCTACGGTCGTTGTGGCATGTCTGAAACATGCTCGACCAGCATTGCATTGCCAAGACTCTCTCCACCGCACAGGCCGTGGCGACCCTGCAGGTGCTGCTGGCACAGATCGGCAGCGCCAGCCGGAGCGCATTCGCCCGCCACGTCTGCCGCGAATTCGGCTTCCTCGACAGTCTCGGCCAGCCGCAGGCGGCCAGTTGCCACAAAGCCTTGCGCCACCTGCATCGGCAGGGTCGCATCGAGTTGCCGCCGCCGCGCCATGGCGGCCGCGGCGGCCACTGCCGCCCGCGCCGGCTGCACCAGCCGCTGCCCGCCCCGCAGGCCGTCCCCGCTAGCGCCGGGGACTTGGCCGGACTCCAGCTGACCCTGGTCACCACGCCCGCACAGCGCCAAGTTTGGAATGAGCTGGTCGCCAGCGAGCACCCGCAGGGTGCCGTCATTCACGTCGGCCCGCAGTTGCGCTACCTGATTGAGTCCGAGCACGGCCTGCTCGGGGCGCTCGGCTTCGCCGCCTCGGCCCTGGCGGTCGCGGCCCGCGACGAGTGGGTCGGCTGGTCGGCCGCGCTGCGCCGCAAGCGCCTGCACCGCGTGCTGGCCCTGAGCCGTTTCCTGATCCGGCCCTCGGTGCGTTGCCACTTGCTGGCCTCCAAGGTGCTGGGCCAAGTCCTGCGGCGGCTGCCGCAAGACTTCTGCCAGCGCTACGGCTACCGCCCCGCCTTGCTGGAAACCTTCTGCGACCCGCAACAGCACGCCGGCACCTGCTTCCGCGCCGCCAATTGGATCTGCGTGGGCCACACCGCCGGGCGCGGTCGTTTCGCCGGGCGCGCCCAGCGCGTGCCGGTCAAGACCATCTTTGTGTACCCGCTGCAGGCGGACTTCCGGGACGTGCTCGGGGCCGCCCAGCCACCCGCCTGCGAGCCGCTGGCAGCGGCCGCGGGCCTCGCCTTGGACACGTTCGCCGAGCACGAACTGGGACGCGCCCCGCTGGGTGATTTACGCTTGTCCAAGCGGCTGGTGCAGACCGCCCGCATGCAAGCCGGAGCTCCCATGGCATCGATTCCAGCCGCCGCGCAGGGCCTGCGCTCGGCCGTCAAGGGCCACTACCGCCTGATCGACCAGCCGGACGAGTCGGCGGTGACCCCGGAGAACATCCTGGCCCCGCACCGCCAGCGCACGCTGCAGCGCATGCAGGCCGAGCGCACGGTGCTGTGCGTGCAGGACGGCACGGACCTGAACTTCGCCGAGCATCCGGGCTGCGCGGGGCTGGGCTTGATCGGCAAGAACCGCGGCTCGCAGGGCACGCTGGGGCTGCACCTGCACTCGACGCTGGCGCTGAGCCCGGAAGGCATCCCGCTGGGATTGCTCAAGCTGCAGTACGAAGCGCCGGACGGGCAGGCGCAGCGCGGGCGACCGCTGGAGGAGCGCAAGAGCTTCCGCTGGATCCGCGGGTTGCGGGACTGCGCGGAGGCGGCGGGCCGCTTGACGGACACGCGTGTGGTGGCGGTGATGGACCGCGAGGCCGACGTGCTGGCGTTGTTCAGCGAGCAGCGGCGGCTGGCGGGCGTGGAACTGCTGGTGCGGGCCAAGCACAACCGTGCGCTGGGGGCGGGTCAGCCGAAGCTGTTCGAGCAGATCCGGGAGCAGGCGGCGCAAGGCCGGTTGCAGATCGAAGTGGAGCGCAGTTCGGCGCGGCGGGGCAGCGCTCGCCAGAAGGCCAAGCCGTTGCGCGCGGCGCGCACGGCGCAGGCGGAATTGCGCTGGCAGACGGTGGAGTTGGCGGCCGGGACACAGCGGGCGGGGCCGCTGCGGCTGCAGTTGGTGCACGTGTGGGAGCGGACGGCGCCGGAGGGGGTGGAAGCGTTGGAGTGGTTTCTGCTCACGACGCTGCCGGTGCAGTCGCAGGCGCAGGCGGAGCAGGTGCTGCAGTGGTACCGGCTGAGGTGGCGCATCGAGGACTGGCACCGGATTCTCAAGTCGGGCTGCAAGGTGGAGTACCTGGGGCACCGGAGCGGGGAGCGGATCGAGCGGGCGGTGACGATCAAGGCGGTGATTGCGTGGCGGCTGGCAGCGCTGACGCTGCTGGGGCGGGAGACGCCGGAATTGCCGGCCACGGTGTTTTTCACGCAGATCCAGTTGCGGGTGCTGCGGCACTTCACGAGCAAGCGCAGGTTGTCCGAGCCGGACAACCTGGGCTCGGCGGTGCTGGCGATGGCGATTCTGGGTGGCTACCTGAAGAACCCGAAAGCGCCGCCGGGACACCAGAAGATCTGGGAAGGCTGGACCCGCTTGACCATCATGAGCGAGGCGTATGAGCTGCGCGACTACTTCGAGCCGCCTGCCAGCGCCTCTCAGGAGAAGCCCGGTTCATGACTTGTGGGGTAACGGCAGGCCGCGGGACGTACAAGGCCCGAAGTGGGGCGCCTGCGCTGTGCCCGAAGGGGGGAGCCATGAAATCAGGATCGCTTGCGTTCCGTCTCGCGCTGGCATTGTTGCTGTGCGCGACGACCGTCATTTGGGGCCAGGTAACGACGGCGACGCTGTACGGGACTGTGCAGGACTCGTCCGGCGCGGTCATTCCGGGGGGTGAGGCGACTCTCACCAACGATGACACGGGCCTCGTCTATGTTGCGCCGATCAGCGCGACTGGGGACTTCGTGTTTAACGTCTTGCCGGTCGGCACCTACACGCTCAAGGTCGAGTCTGATGGCTTCAAGACCTACGAGAGCACTGGCATCGCCTTGATTGCATCGCAGGTGGTGCGCCAGATGCACACCCTCGAAATCGGCAGCCTGACCGAAACCGTAACGGTCGAGGGCCGCCCGCCCTTGGTGAATACCCAGGCCTCCGAGCAGAGCGAGAGCTTGAACTCCATGAAGATCAGCGAGCTGCCGTTGGGGCGCCGCAACATCACGAATGTCCTCAGGCTCTCCAGCGGCGTCGACGTGGGCGGCGGCAGCCTGCGAATCAACGGGCTCGGCAAGAGCGGCACGGGAGTCACCGTCAACGGAACTGACGCCAACTCCAATCCGTCCGAAGGCCGTGCGCTGCAACAGTATGGCGGCCGCAATTACATGGACGTGATGAGCATCGAGGCTGTGGACGAGGTGCAGGTCATGCGCGGAATCATGAAGGCCGAGAACGGTGGGGTGGTTAGCGGGACCATCAATCTCATCAGCAAGCAAGGCACGAATGAACTCCACGGCAGCGTGTTCGAGAACTATCGCTCGCATGTGTTCAATGCGCGGAATCCGTTCCAGACAAACTACAACTCGGACGGCTCCCAGATTGCGAAGAACCGCGAGGTGTTCAATCAGTTCGGAGGTTCACTGGGTGGTCCGATCAAGCAAAACAGGCTGTTCTTCTTCGCCACCTACGAGGGATATCGCGAATACGCCTCGCGGCGCGTGACGGGAACCGTCCCGACGCCAGAGTTGCGAACCACCATCCTCAACGCGCTTCCGTTCCAGGAAATCAGGATGCTGATGGACACCATTCCTGAGCCAACCTTGCAGTTGGACGAGTTTCGCGGGCGAACCGAAACCGTCGGGTCTCGGGAACGGAGCGAGAACCATGTGATCGCCAGAGGGGACTATCGCGTCACCAATACCAGCAACCTGTCGTTCACCTACACGCGCAATCGTCCGTTTGGCCTGGATCCGAGATACAACCTGAACGGAGCCAACGACCGCGAGTACAAGTACGTGCAGGACCGCTACAACCTGCAATACACGCACACCGGCGTGACTTGGGTGTCGGAAACGCGCTTCGGCTCCAACTACGCCGACATGGAGAGGCTCGACAACATTTTCACGCTGGTCGACCCTGACCGCGAGGAGACGATCGACTGGCAAAACCGGATCCCGAGGTTTCGGCTCCGCAATGTTGGCGGAACGCTCACGTTGGGCAGCGGCGAGGTCTGGCTGATGGAGGGCACGACGACCACGTTCGATCAGAAATTCACGCTCAACCGAGGCAGCCACACCATCAAGTTCGGAGCTCGGGTCGTGAACTACGGCGGAGCGCGCACGAATCCCGAGAATCCGCTCTACGAGTTCCTCAACATCGAGGAAATGCAGGCCAATCGAATCAACTCGGCCGTGATCTCGTTCGGCTCGAACGGGCCGCACACTTCTCGGATGTACGAGGTCGGCGGCTTCGTCCAGGACGACTGGCGTGCCAACGACAGGCTGACGCTGAACATGGGCCTGCGCTACGACTTCTACTCCAACAACACGGTGGAGCCGACCGGCAAGATCGACGTCACCAACAAGAATCTAGAGCTGCCGCCGGGCGCCGACTTTACGAACTTCGCCTTCGGTGCCCGTCGCCCGCGCAGCATGCCGATCGACCATGACGGCTGGGTCAATCTCGGCCCGCGGCTTGGCTTCGCCTACCGTCTCGATGATGAGGGCAGCACCGTCATCAGAGGCGGGGTCGGGGTCATGTTCGCCGCGCAGGTGCCGGCAATCCTGAGGCAGAGCGTCGCTGGACCGGACATTCCATTCCGGGTCCGCTACAGCGCGGTCGAAGCGAACCGGCTGGGAGTGATGTACCCGTTCACCAATGAAGAGATCGTTCCACTCGCACAGCACGACATCGAACAGAGCGGAAACGAATTGGTGTTCTCACTCATCACGCCGGACCTTCAGAACCCCTACACGATCAACTACCAGTTCAACATTCAACGCCAGCTCACATCCAACCTGATGTGGGAAATCGGCTACGTCGGGACGCGCGGCGTGAAGTTTCCGATGCATCGGCGGTTCAACTTGCCCGACCGTCAGACCGGGCTCCGGCCCAATCCCACACTCATACCCGGCGGGTACTTCGTCGACATGGGAGAGAGCGTGATCAATCACTCCCTGCAGACGTCGTTGCGCAAGCGCTTCTCGCGCAACTTGTCGTTCGACTTCCACTACACCTGGGGCAAGACACTCGCGTTCACCGGTGGCGATGTCGGCGTGTACTACGGAACCGATGCGGAAAACTCGATTCAGGACTTCTTCGATCTTTCGATCGAGCGCGGCCCGCCCGACTTCGACACGGCACACCGGGCCGTGGGAGATTTGATCTACGAGCTTCCTAAGTTCCCCAATTCCAATGGGCTCGTTCGAGGCATTCTTGGGGGATGGCAGGTTTCCGGCATCTATTCCGGTACGACCGGGCGGCCCGAGGATAGGATCGATCAAGGTTGCTCGCAGTCGTGGGTCTGCCGAGCGGACTACGTCGGCGGCAACATCCATGCTCCGCCCGGCACGACGTTCGGCAGCCCGCGCGTCGGCTCGCATCAGGATGTGCAGTTTCTCAACCCGGCCGCTTTCGCCAGGGTCGAGGAGGTCCGCGGCATAGCCCAGCGGCCGGGGAATGTCGGCGTCGGGAGGATCCGCGGCCTGGGCCAGTGGACTGTGGACTTCTCCCTGTCGAAGAGCTTCAGCTTGACCGAATCCTCGCGGCTCCAGGTCCGGGCGGACATGTTCAACGCGCTGAACCACGTGAATCTCAGGTCCTTGAACGGCAACGTGGAGAACCGCGACTTCGGGACCCTCGACGCTGCCGGGGCGATGCGTCAGATGCAGATGGCCGTGCGAATCACGTTCTAGCTGCCTTCGGAATTCGCGCAGCGGCGGGGCGCCGGCGCCCCGCCGCTCGCCGAGGGTAGCTGAGTCGAGCACCATGCTCAGGCCGTTCGAGCGTCGCACTGCCTGGAGTGGTGCAAGCAAGACCCTTGGGCCGGGAGCGGAGCGGCTTATGATCGGAGCGGTGCAGAGGACAATGAATCTCGTTCCCAAGTTGGCGGCGCTGTCCGCCCTGACCGCCTCGCTCTGCGCCCAAGTTGCCACGCAGTCGGTTCTAGACCGCCACTGTCTTGGGTGTCACACCTCAACCGTTTCCAGCGGTGGGCTGGCTCTGGACCGGCTCGACGCCTCTGTCCCTGGCAAGAACCCGCGGGCATGGGAGTCTGTGGTCCGCAAGCTGACGCACCGCCACATGCCCCCGCCGGGCATGCCGCGGCCTGACGAGGCGACTTACGATGCGTTGGTCGTTGAGTTGAGCCGGAGCCTCGACAACCACGCAGAGAGCCATCCCAACGCGGGCCGCGAACGTACCTTCCGTCGGATGAATCGCACCGAGTACCGCAACTCGATTCGAGACCTTCTCGCGCTTGACGTCGATGTGCGCTCGCTGCTTCCGCGCGACGACAGCAGCCACGGCTTCGACAACATCACCGGCGAGGTCTCGCCGACTCTTCTGGAGCGCTATCTCGCCGCAGCGCGCAAGATCAGCCGGTTGGCGACCGGCAGGCCTCCTCGCGCCGTTGGAGGCGAGTTAGTCGTCGCTCCGGTCGACTTGACCCAGGAAGCGCGCTTCAGCGAACTGCCGTTCGGCACGAGGGGCGGCATCGCGGCGAGACATACGTTTCCGGCTGATGGCGACTACGAAATCCGCATCACGCTCAGCCGGGATCGGAACGAACAGGTCGAAGGACTCTACGAGGCACACCAACTGGAACTGACCCTGGACGGCCGCCAGGTCCGACGGTTCACCGTGACTCCGCCCGAGCAGAGAGACCATCGGAATGTGGACAGGCACTTGGTTGCTCGCGTCCCCGTCCGCGCCGGGCCCCGCGAGATCGGCACCACGTTCTTGGCGAAGTCCTCCGCCCTCATCGAGGCGCAGCGCCAGCCTTACTTGGCGCGGTTCAACATGGACCGTCATCCGCGCACCCAGCCGGCCGTCTATTCGATCGCGATTGTCGGACCTCACGATCCCACAGGGCCCGGTGACACTCCCAGCCGCCGCCGAATCTTCTCGTGCCATCCGGACTCGGCATCGGCGGAAGATCAGTGCGCAGAGCAAATCCTATCGAGGCTGGCGCGCCGAGCCTACCGCCGGCCTGTCACGGCCGACGACATCGAAAAGCCGCTGGAGTTCTTCCGTCAGGGGCTGGAGCGCGACGGTTTTGAAGCCGGCATAGAAACCGCTCTGCGGGCGCTGCTGGTAAGTCCGGAATTCCTCCTCCGGGGCGAGCGCGACAAGGTCGATGGCACTGGTCGGCCGTACAGGGTCTCGCAGCTCGAACTGGCATCCAGGCTGTCGTTCTTCCTGTGGAGCAGCATTCCCGATGAAGAGTTGCTGGCCGCGGCAGAACGCGGCGCCCTGGATGATCAGGGTTCACTCGAGCGCCAGGTCCTCCGCATGCTCCGGGATTCGCGCTCGCAGGCGCTGGTGGAGAGTTTTGCCGGACAGTGGCTGTACCTGCGGAACCTCGCTTCGCTGACGCCAGACCGGCGCCTGTTCCCCGACTTCGACGAAAACCTGCGCAGGGCATTTCGGCGCGAGACCGAATTGCTCTTCGAGACAGTTCTGCGCGAAGATCGCAGCGTGGTCGAGCTTCTCGCAGCGGACTATACGTTCCTGAACGAGCGCCTCGCGAAGCATTACGGTATCCCGCACGTCTACGGCGATCAGTTCCGCCGCGTCGAGCTTGATCCCAACGGCGTCAGAGGGGGGCTCCTCAGCCATGGAAGCATCCTGGCCGCCACCTCCTATGCCAACCGGACTTCGCCGGTATTGAGGGGAACGTGGGTCTTGGCCAACATCCTCGGAACTCCGCCGCGCCCGCCTCCGCCGGAAGTTCCGGAACTGTCCGAGCGAACTCATTCGGAGCAGCCGCGCACGCTGCGCGAACGGATCACCGAACACCGCGAAGACCCCGCCTGTGCCGCCTGCCACGACATCATCGACCCGGTCGGCTTCGCGTTTGAGAATTTCGATGCGGTCGGCCGCTGGCGGACGCACGATGAGGGAGTCCCGGTGGACGCCTCCGGCAGGCTTCCCGACGGGACCGAATTCTCCGGCCCAGGCGGTTTTCGCAAGGCCCTTCTGCACCGGCCGGAATTGTTCGTCTCGACCGCGGCGGAGAAGCTGTTGACCTATGCCTTGGGAAGGGGGCTTGAGTACTACGACGCTCCCGCCATCCGCAAGATTGTTCGCGACTCGATGCAACAGGACTACCGTTTTTCGTCCTTGGTGCTGGGAGTCGTACGTAGTACGCCGTTCCGAATGAGGAATCCTCGATGATCATCGCAAAGAAATCCCTACCACGCCGAACGCTCCTTCGAGGCGCGGGCGCAGCGATCGGGCTGCCCCTGCTCGACGCCATGGTCCCGGCCATGACCGCCCAGAGCAAGACAGCGGCAGCCCCGGCCCGCAGGCTGGGCTTCGTCTACATTCCGATGGGGGCCAACCTCAGCCAGTGGACACCCCCCGGCGACGACGGGCGACTCGGCCGCATGTCCCGCATCCTCGAACCCTTGGAGCCATTCAAGGCCAACGTCAATGTCATCACCAATCTCGAGAACAAGAACGCTTACTCGGCCGGGAATCATGCTACGGCCAACTCGGGCTTCCTGAGCGCCGCCAGGGCGAAGATGACCGAGGGCGCGGATTACGATCTGGCGACCACCGTGGACCAGATCGCCGCGCAACGCATTGGCGGCCAAACCGCGTTGCCGTCGCTTGAGCTATCGATGGACCTGCAGCAAAACGTCGGAGACTGCGACAACGGTTTCGCCTGCGTCTATCAGAACCAACTGTCCTGGTCTTCGCCGACGACCCCCCTTCCGTCAGTTTCTCACCCAAGGGTTGCATTCGAGCGCCTCTTCGGCGATGGCGGAACCGCGGAGGAGCGCCGCGCTGAACTACAAGTAGACAGGGGCATCCTCGACTGGGTTGGCGAAGATCTCGGGCGTCTCAAGAAGGTGCTGGGAGCCGAGGACAATCGCACCGTCGAGGGCTACCTCGATAGCGTTCGCGAGGTCGAGCGCCGCATCCAGCGGGCGGAACAACAGAGCGAAGAGGCACCGCTGCCCGACCTCGACCGACCGACCGGAGTTCCGACAGCTTACGCCGACCATGCACGCCTGATGTTCGACCTTCAGGTGCTGGCACTCCAAGGTGACATCACTCGCGTGATCACGTTCCAGCTGGCCCGGGAGACAAGCAACCGCACCTATCCCGAGATCGGGGTGCCCGACCCTCACCACCCCACATCGCACCACGCCAACGATCCGCTCAAGCTCGCGAAGCTCGCGAAGATCAACGCCTTCCATGTCTCGCTGTTTGCGTACTACTTGGATAGGCTGCGGTCAACTCCCGACGGGGACGGCTCCCTGCTCGACCATTCCGTCCTGCTTTGCGGCAGCGGAATGGGTAACCCGGACATTCACGACCACCTGAACTTGCCAATCATCGTCGCTGGAGGAGGGGCTGGAAGCCTCGCCGGAGGCCGACACATCATCTATGACGAGCCCGCGCCGCTCGCCAATCTGCATCTGACGCTGCTGGACAGAGTCGGCATCAGGCTGCCGTCGTTCGGAGACAGCAGCGGCCGGATCGAGGAGCTTGCTATTTAGGCATGCGCGCACCCACCCACGTCTTGATCACATGCCTTGCGGCGGCTGGCGCGCTCGCCTCCCAGCTGTCAGCCGGTGCGGGCTCGGAGCTCGTAACCGCCGCGCGCTCGAATGACTTCGCCGCGGTCAGGGCGCTCCTCGACGCCGGCGGCGAAGTGAATGCGCGAGCCGCGGACGGGGCTACCGCGTTGCACTGGGCAGCACAGTGGGACGATCTCGAGGCGGCACGGGCGCTCATCGAGGCCGGGGCTGCGGCTGATCCGGCTAACCGCTATCGGGTGACTCCACTGATGCTTGCCGCCTCAAACGGCAGCGCACCGATGATCGCTCTCCTCATCTCAGCCGGGTCCAACCCGAACGCGGCGCTGCCCGCCGGCGAGACTCCGCTGATGAGAGCGGCGAGAACCGGTCGGGCAGAAGCGGTCCGGACACTCGTTCGTCACGGCGCTGAGGTCAATGCCAGTGAATCATGGCGTGGGCAGACTGCGCTGATGTGGGCCGCGGGCGAGGGCCATCTCGCGGCCGTGAATGAGCTGATCCGTGCCGGGGCCGAGATCGGAGCGAAATCGCATGGCGGATTCTCGGCCCTGTTGTTCGCTGTGCGCCAAGGGCACAAGGGTGTGGCCCGGGCCCTGCTCGACGCCGGCGCCGACGTCAACGACGCACTGCCCAAGCAACGCCGCCGGGGCTGGACCACCGACAACGCTCGCGCGGAAGAGCGCGAGGTCGGCGCGAGCGCGCTCGAAGTCGCGGTTTCCAACGCCCACTTCGAGGTCGCCGCCCTGTTGTTGGAACGAGGCGCCGACCCCGACGCTGGCGGGCCAGGCTGGACTCCGCTGCACACCGTCAGCTGGGTTCGCAAGCCCGGCGTCGGCAGTAACGACCCCGCCCCGGAAGGCTCCGGAAATATGGACAGCCTCGCGATCGTCCGGAAGCTCGTTACTCACGGGGCCGACGTGAACTTTCGCATGACCTCGTCAACAAGCCCCGGCAAACACAGCCTCGACACTTCCGGCGCGACGCCGTTCCTGGCGGCAGCTCGCACCGCCGATGCCGAACTGATGCGGCTGCTGCACGAATTGGGTGCCGATCCCACGATTCCGACCGAGAAGGGCACCACGCCCTTGATGGTTGCCGCAGGAGTCGGCGTGCGCGCCCCTGACGAGGACGCAGGTACTGCCGAAGAGGTCGTCGAAGCCGTCGAGGTGGCGCTTCAGCTGGGCGGAGACCCGAACGCCATGGACAGCGACGGCAACACCGCCTTGCACGGAGCGGCCTACAAGCATGTCCCCGGAGCCGTCACGGTGTTGGTCGAGGCGGGCGCCAGAATCGAGGTCTGGAATCGCAAGAATGAGCTCGGCTGGACACCGCTGCGAATCGCCACGGGCGTTCACCGCGGCATGAACTTCCGGTTTTCTCCTCAGACGGCCGCTGTCATCCGGGAAGTGATGCAGGCCGCCGGTGTGTCGACGGACGTCGAACCGGAGGCATTCATCAGCGGTGCCACCAAGTAGCTCGGTCCAGTGAATCGTCGAGTCCTTTGCCTGGCTCTCGCATCCGGCCTCGGCTGGGGGCTGACGTCCACCGCCGAACAGGCCACGTTTCGCAAGGTCAGCGACCTGGTGTTCGCCGAAGTTGACGGGCGTGAACTGCTGCTCGATCTCTACCTGCCGCCAGCGTCGAAACCATCTCCGCTAATCGTGTACGTTCACGGAGGGGCCTGGCGCGCGGGGTCCAAGGACTCGATGCCGCTGACCGCAGTGCTGGGCGCGGGGTACGCGATTGCGAGCGTCGAGTACAGGCTCACTCCCGAGGCGCGATTCCCGGCCCAAGTGCACGACATCAAGGCAGCGATTCGCTTCTTGCGCGGCAATCAGGATCGCTACCCCTACGACGGTCGCGAGGTGGCGATTGCGGGCTCGTCGGCAGGGGGGCATCTAGCAGCCCTGGTCGGGGTAACGAACGGCACCGCGGAACTTGAAGGATCTGTCGGCGCGCATCTTGACCAGTCTTCGGAAGTGCAGGCGATCATTGCGTACTTCGGAGCGAGCAACCTGCTGACGATCCTGGACCAGTCCACTCCGCACGGGCTGGCCGTCAGGAAACCGGCCTTGCAGCTCTTGCTCGGTGGCCAGCCCGAGCAACAGCGGGAACTGGCGATGTTGGCAAGCCCGGTCTTCCATGTCGACAGGGCGGACCCGCCATTGCTCTTGCTGCATGGAGATCAAGATCGGCAGATGCCCATCAACCAGTCGCATGAGCTGCACGGCAAGTTCAAGAGCCTGGGGCTGTCGGTCGCTCTCCACGTATTGCACGGGGCTGCCCATGGCGGAAAGGTGTTCTACGACGAGGCGCGAACGAGAGTGGTCAGTAGCTTTCTCGCGTCATGCGGGATTTGACAGTTGGCTCTGTTCGGGGGAACTGTTCGCTCTCACCGCGTGGCATGAGATCGGGATTCAGGCCGTGCTGCCGTTGGATTTGCGCGGTTCTCGGGGCCGGGCTATGCTGGATGCTCTCATGAGGCCGCTCCTGTTCACGTTGCTACTGGCTGGCTGCCCGTTGGCAGCCCAGGTTGCGCGCTTCGCCGGAGACGGCGCGCTGAAGATGCTCTATGACAACCGCATGTATCCTCAAGCGGTTGTCAGCCAGGGCCAGCTGCACATGGTGTGGCGCGGTGACAAGGGGCTGCCTTGGATTCGTTCCTACGACCTTGCCTCGCGCAAGTTCTCCGAGCCCCGCATGCTGCTGTCCGGAACCGGCGTCGAAATCGATGCCCAGCGCTTCGAGCGAGACCAACATTACGCACCGGTGGTGTGGGCCGAGTCCGACGGCCGCGTGCACGTCGCTTTCGGCTTCCATCGCACCCCGGGATACCACCTGGCGACGAAGCGGCCCGGCTCGACGGACGCATGGGAGCGGCTCGCCGAGATCTCGCAATCAGTGTCCTACCCGCAAGTTCACCGTCTCGGCGATGGCAGGACGCTTGTCTATTTCCGCGAGAGCGGCCACTTGGGTTTCTGGACCTATCGGACCTCCGCCGACGGGGGGCGCACCTGGGACGAGCCGACTAGCCCGGTGATCGATATGGACGCGCCCCCCCACGAGTCACCATTGGCGTCCCACGCCGGCTCGTATCAGACGACACGGGTGAGCGCAGACGGGAGCGCGCTGCACATCGCCTTCATTTGGAAGGTCGAGGAGCCCATCTCGAGCCAGCGCTACGGGTCAGTGCTGCATGACTACACCCGGCGCCACAACCTCTACTATGTCCGGGCCGACCTCGCAAGCGGGAAGGTCTTCAACGCGCACGGCAAGGAACTTGCCAGGCCTGTGAACTTTGCCAGCGCCCAGCGCGACTGCTTGGTACTGGACACAGAAGGCGGCAGCGCGTCCGTGGGCCCCTCGATCGCGCTCGGTCCGGGCGGCGAGCCGAACTTCCTGCTGCCGGTATCGGGCGAGACGCCCTACGCTTCGACGTTCTATTTCGTCCGCCTGCGCGCGGGCAAGTGGGAGAAGACGCCCCTGACGGGAACCGGGCATCCGTTCAACTCGACTCACTTGGTAGCGCGCCGGGACGGGTCCTTCCAGGCCTTCTTGATCGCCGGCGACGGCGAGGCGAACGAGGACACGCTCATGAACAGCTACGGCTGGGGCGACCGCGTCGAGGAATGGGTCTCTGACGTCTCGGGCACCCACTGGAAGCGCTCCCGCGACTTGACGCCCAAGAACGGACTGCGTTACCAGAGCGTCAAGTTCGTGCGCGGCGAGGACGGGGAGAGCGTGGACGACCTGCTCCTGTTCTACGCCTGGCACGGGACCGGCAAGGGCTCGGCGTACTTGCTCGACGAGCGCGACTAGACCGGGCAAGGAACGCGCCGTCCGCGGAAGGGCGTGGCGGGAACGGCGTACGCTACGGCTCCGACTGGAGCGAGTGGATCTCCGCCAGGAACTGTTGCTCGTCCTGGAAGTCGCGGTAGACCGATGCGAAACGCACATAGGCCACCCGGTCGACCCGCTTGAGCTCCTGCATGAGCACCTCGCCGATCTTGCTCGTGGGGCACTCGCCTTCGGGCGATCCCATCACCTCGGACTCGGCGGCGCTCACCATGGCTTCGATCGCCGCCATCGAGACGGGCCGCTTCTCGCATGCCCGCATCAGCCCTTGCAGCACCTTCTTGCGGTCGAAGCGCTCGCGGTGCTGATCCTTCTTCACGACCATGACGGGCAGTTCTTCGACCCGCTCGTAGGTGGTGAAGCGGCGCTTGCATAACAAGCAGTCGCGACGGCGCCGGATTACCTCCTCCCCCCTTGTCGTGCGGGAGTCGATCACTTTGTTCTTCAGGTGGCCGCAGTACGGGCAGAGCACGGTCGGGTCGGCGGCTGGCGCCGGACCTACGATTCTAACCGTTAGCGCCTCGCTATACTTTGGGGCATGCTCTTGAGGATCGCGCTGCTGGCCGGCCTAGCCGCGACGGCTGCCGTCGCCGACAACCCCAACATCTTGTGGATCAGCTCCGAGGACAACGGCCCGCACCTCGGGGCTTACGGGGACTCCTACGCGGACACGCCCAATCTCGACGCCCTCGGCGCCAAGGGCATGATTTACCGGCGCGCTTGGTCAACCGCTCCGGTTTGCGCTCCGGCCCGCACCACCATCATCAGCGGGATGTACCCACCGTCGACCGGCGCCCAGCACATGCGCTCGATGACGCGGCTGCCCTCTTCGATGCGCATGTTCCCCCAATACCTCAGCGACGCCGGCTATTACGTCTCGAACAACGCCAAGGAAGACTACAACCTGAAGAAGCCCGGCCAGGTCTGGGACGAGTCGAGCCGCCAGGCGCACTGGCGCAAGCGCGCGCCGGGCCAGCCGTTCTTTGCGGTGTTCAATTTCACGGTCACCCACGAATCCCAGATTCGCCGCCGGCCCCACACGCCGGTCCACGATCCCGCCCAGGTGCGGGTGCCGGCCTACCATCCCGACACCGAGGAAAGCCGCAGAGACTGGGCCCAGTATCACGACAAGATCAGCGAGATGGACGCGATGGCGGGCAAGGTGCTGGCCGAGCTGCGCGAGGACGGGCTGGAAGAGGACACGATCGTGTTCTACTGGGCCGATCACGGGCCGGGCATGCCGCGCGGCAAGCGCTGGACGTACAATTCCGGCCTCCACGTCCCGCTGATCCTGCACATACCGGAGAAGTTCAAGCACTTGCGGCCCGCCGAGTACGCGGCCGGCGGCGCGAGCGAGCGCTTGGTCGGGTTCGTTGACCTCGCGCCGACTGTGCTGAGCTTGGCCGGCGTCGAGCCGCCCGACCACTTCCAGGGCTACGCCTTCGCCGGTGAGTTCGAAGCGCCGCCCCAGCCGTATATCTACGGCTTTCGCGGCCGGATGGACGAACGCTACGACATGGTTCGCAGCGTGACCGACGGCCGCTTCATGTACATCCGCAACTTCATGCCGCACCGCATCTACGGGCAGTACATCCAGTACATGTTCCAGACCCCGACCACCGCCGTGTGGCACCGCCTGTACCACGCGGGCAAGCTCCAGCGCCCGCGGACGCACTTCTGGGAGACCAAGCCGGCCGAGGAGCTCTACGATCTGGAGCGGGATCCCGACGAGACGCAGAACCTGGCTTCCAGCCCCGAGCATCGCAAGGATCTCGAGCGCTTGCGGACGGCACGCCGCGAGTGGTCGCTGTCGATCCGCGACCTCGGCTTTCTGCCAGAGAATGCGATTCACGGGCGCGCCGGAGATGACGCGCCGCATTCGATGGGTGCCAACCCCATGCGCTTTCCGATCGGGCGCATCATGCGCATGGCGGAGCTGGCATCCTCCATGGAGGCCGGGGCGGAGGCCGACTTGCGCCAGGGCTTCGACGACCCCGACAGCGCAGTGCGCTATTGGGCGGCCCTAGGCGCCCTGATGCGCGGCCGTGACGGCGTCCAAGCCTTGGCTGGCCCGTTGCGGACGGCGCTGGGCGACGCGGATCCGACCGTGCGGATCGCCGCGGGCGAGGCGCTGGGTCGTTATGGCAGCGATGCCGACGCAGGGCGCGCGCTTGAAGTGCTCGTACGGCACGCCGATACGAGCGAAAACGGCTTGTTCGTTGCCATGGCCGCGCTTAACGCGCTGGACTACATGGACGAGCGAGCGAGCCCAGCCCTTGAGAGGATCTTGGCCGTGCCACAGGAAGATCCGCGCTACGACCGGCGCTTCGGCGCTTACCTGCCGAACTTGGTCGGCAAGATCCGGGCTGATGCAGAGTAGGCCGCGCCGCAGGCTTGATGTCCTTTGCTAGGATTTTCCGCGGATGAGGCGCAGGACTTTCTTGACTACGGCGCTGGCGGGCTCGATTGCGAGCGCCGCTCGCCGCGACGACCTTGAGGCGGCCGCGGGCTTGGTCGACGCCCAGGTTGCTGGCGGCGCGGTCAAGGGCGCCGCGCTCGACGTCCGCCGCGGCGGGGACGTGTTTCAGCGCCACTTCGGCAGTGCCGTGACAGTGGACGCGATATTCTTGCTGGCTTCGATTACCAAGCCGATGACGGCCGCTGGCGCGATGCTGCTGGCCGACCGCGGGGAGCTGAAACTGGCCGATCCGGTCAGGCGCTTCGTTCCGGAGTTCAGCGGAGGGGCGCGCTCCCGCGTGACCGTCAAGCACTTGCTGACGCACACGTCCGGCTTGCCGGACCAGCTCCCCGAGAACGTCGAGCTGCGCAAGCGAAACGCTCCCTTGAGCGAATTTGTCGAGCGGACGATCCGCACGCCCCTGCTTTTCGAGCCGGGCACGCGCTACTCCTACCAGAGCATGGGCATCCTGCTGCTGGCCGAGATCTGCGAGCGCATCACGGGCACGGCGTTTCCCGACTACTTGGAACAGAGCCTGTTCCGGCCTCTCGGGATGGAGCGCACCGCCCTGGGGCTGGGCCGAATCCGCTTGGAAGATTCCCAGCGCAGCCAAGTCGAGCAAGGCCCGCCGCACGGCGGGCAAGGCCGACCCGAGGCGGCCCACTGGGATTGGAACAGCCGCTACTGGCGCGAGCTGGCGTCCCCCTGGGGCGGGGCGCATGCCAGCGCGGGGGACGTGTCGAGGTTCTTTCTCGAGTTCCTGGCGCCGGAACGAGCCGAGGTGCTTCGGCCGGCGACCGCGGCGCTGATGGTGCGCAACCACACGCCCAAGCTGGGCAGGCCGCGAGGCCTTGGCTTCGCTCTTGGCGTAGGTGCCGGCGCTGGCTGCTCGGAGCGCACGGCGTGGCACGGCGGCGCCACCGGCACGCTCGCTTGGGCGGATCCGCAGTCCGGGGTGCGCTTCGTGCTGCTGACCACATTGCCCAACACGGTGGCGAACAAGCTGCTGATCGGTCCCGTGTCGGACGTGGTGTCGCAGGCCAGCCAGGCCTGAGCGCCCGGCCGTACCGCCGGCTCCGCGCTAGCCTAGACGCAGATGCCTCTCTCTCGGAATGCGGTCCCGTTGCGCGAACGGCTCATATTCGCCATGGACGTGCCTGACACGTCCTCGGCGCTAGCCTTGGCGGATCGACTCGGCGATTCGGTCTGTTTCTACAAGCTGGGGCTCGAACTATTCATGGACGGCGGATATTTCCAACTCGTCGACCGGCTCACGTCCTCGGGCAAGAAGGTGTTCGTGGATCTGAAGTTCTTCGACGTGCCGGAAACCGTCGGGCGAGCGGTACGTCGTCTTGGCGGCCGGGGCGTGACGTTTTGCACGGTCCACGGCAACGACGCGATGCTGGCCGCGGCCTGCTCCAATCGCGGCGATGTCAAGATCTTGGCGGTGACGGCGCTGACGAGCCTTGACCGGGGCGACTTGGACGATCTCGGCTTCGCCTGCGACCCCCGGGAACTCGTCCTCTCGCGGGCGCGGCGCGCGTTCGAGATCGGCTGTGACGGGGTGATATCGTCGGGCTTGGAGGCGCCGGCGCTGCGCCAGCACGTGGATAGCCGCCTGCTGGTCGTCACTCCCGGCATTCGGCCCGTGGAAAACCGGCCCGTAGACGACCAAAAGCGCACTGTCGATGTGCGGCAGGCGTTCTTGAACGGAGCCGACCACATCGTGGTGGGACGGCCGATCCGGAACGCCGCCGACCCGAGCGCCGCCGCCGAGTCGATTCAGCGCACGATCGCCGATGTCTTCGCCGGCTGAGGGCGCCCCGGCAGGCCCGGCCTGCGAGCCGGCCTAGTCGAGTCCGAGGTCCTTGGCCAGGCCGACGCGCTTCAGCTTGCCGCTGGGACCCTTGGGAATGGCCTCGACGAAGCGCACCACGCGCGGCACCTTGTGCGCGGCCAGCCGCTCGGCGGCGAACTGGCCGAGCGCCCGCTGCGTCAGGTCGGAGCCCTCCTCGAGCACTACGGCGGCCGCGACTTCCTCGCCGAGCTTCGCGTGGGGCATCGCGAAGGCCACGGCTTGCGCGACTGCGGGATGTTCCAGGAGCGCTTCGTCGATCTCGCGCGGGGAGATCTTCTCGCCGCCACGGTTGATGAGTTCCTTGAGCCTGCCCGTGATCGTGAAGTAGCCATCGCTGTCGCAGATGCCTTGGTCCCCCGTGCGGAACCACTGCCCGTGGAAAGCGCTGGCATTGGCCTGCGGATTGTCCACGTAGCCAGCCATCACGTTCGTGCCCCGAATCACGACCTCGCCTGTTGCGCCGACGGGCAGCAGGCTGCCCGCGCCGTCCATGATCGCCACCTCCGGCCCGGCCGCGAGCCCGACCGTGCCGGGCTTCCGCGCGGCGGGGGGCAGGGGATTGCTCGCCATTTGGTGCGCTGCCTCTGTCATGCCGTAGGATTCGACCACCGGGCAGCCGAAGGCCTCCTCGAGGGCAGCGAGGACGGACGGCGGCAAGGCGGCCGACGACGAGCGGATCAGCCGCAACTGACTCCGGCCCAGGCTGGCGGCGTTCCTGGCCGAGCGCTGCAAGATCGCCTGGTGCATGGTCGGCACGGCGCTGTACCAAGTGGGCCGCAATTCGTCCAGCCACTTGAAGAAGCGCATCGGCGCGAAGCCGGGCGTGGCTGCCACCGAAGCACCGGCGCAAAGCGACGACAGCAGCGCCCCGATCAAGCCGTGGATGTGAAACAGCGGCATGATGTTCAGGCACGTGTCCTCGGGCCCGAGCCGCAAGGTCGATGCGATATTGGCCGCCGACGCGGCCAGGTTTCCCTGCGTGAGCGGCACCAGCTTCGGCTTGGCCGTCGTGCCGGAGGTGTGCAGCAGCAGCGCGGTATCTTCCGGTCTTGCCGCGTCCGGCAGGTCTCCGCCCGCAGCCGGGCCGCCCACGAGCCGGAAGCCGCCTGCGGGATCGATCGCCTCCAACTGCAGAATCGGAACCGACAGTCGCCGCGCCACCTTGGTTGCGGCAGTCTCGCTGCCCGCCGTCACGATCAAGGCCCGCGCCCGCAGGCTCTCCAGGCTGTCTCTGAGCTCTCGCTCGCGCAGCCCCGGGTGGAGGGGCGCCGCAGCGGCTGCGGCCGCCACGGCTACAAACGCCGCCGCCATGTGGGGCCCGTTCTCAAGGACCATGGCAACGGGGTCGCCTCGCCCGATGCCGCTGGCGTTCAGCGCAGCGGCGGTCCGCTCGGCTTGCTGGCGCAGTTCCCCGAAGGACATCCGCGCGCCAGACTCGCTGCGCAGCGCTGGCAGGGACCCGTCTTGTCCCGCCAATAGTCCCGCGATCGTGGTGGCTTGGGCGCTGGTCGAGTGCGACATCGGAGAGCGATCAGGCTGGCCCTAGACCAGGTAAGTATAGTCATCCAAGACCCGCGACGAAGTGGCCAGCACCTCGTGCTCGTCCTGGTCGCCGATCAGCCCCGCTTGCTTGCGCTCGGCCAGGCGCCGCGCCAGCGCTTCGCGCAGGGCCTCGGGCTGGTAGCCGAAATCGCCGAGCACGTCCCGCACGTTGTCGCCCCGGATCGGCGGGCTGACGACGCGCCGCCCGTCCGTCCCGACCGCCACGTTGAGCTCCGTGACCGTTCCGAACAGGTTGTGAATGTCTCCCAGCGTCTCTTGGTAGGCGCCCAGCAGCAGGATGCCCAGATAGTACGGCTCGTCAGGCCGCGGGGCGTGCAACTCGAGCGATTCCTTGAAGTGCTTGGTATCGACAAAGCGGTCGACGGTGCCGTCGGAGTCGCAGGTGATATCGCACAGCACGCCGCGTTCGGTCGGGATCTCGTTCAGGCGGTGTATGGGGATGATCGGGAACAGCTGGTCGAATGCCCAGAAATCCGGGATCGACTGGAACATCGAGAAGTTGCAGACGAATTTCGACGCCAGCATCTGATCCAGATCCTGCAGCTCCTTGGGGCGGTGCTTCATCTGGCGCGACAGGCGCGCGACCCGGCGGCAGATCTTCCAGAACAGGGCCTCTCCCTTGGCCTTGTCGCGCAGGCCCAGATAACCGAGTTCGAACAGCGAGTTCATGTCGCCGCGCTGTTGCACGGCGTCGTGGTAGCGCTCGCGAAAGTTCTTGGCGTTGATGCCCTCGGCGATGTCGACCAGTTCCAGCACTGGCGGGGCGTCCGATTCGACCTCGGCGAACTCGTCGTCGGCGACCAAGCCTGGAGTGACCACCTTGCGCACGTCGGTGACCAGCATCGAGTGGTAGGCCACCATTGCCCGGCCGTGCTCGGTGACGATGGTGGGCGCGGACACTTCCTCCCCGGCGCAGACCTCTCCCAGCGTGTACACGATGTCGTTGGCGAACTCTTGGACCGAGTAGTTCATCGAGAACTCGCTGGCAGTGCGCGAGCCGTCGTAATCGACGCCGAGGCCGCCGCCCACGTTGAGGTAGGCGATGTCGAAGCCCGCCTTGCGTGCCTTGGCGTAGACGCGCGCGGCCTCCTTGAAGGCCTGCTTGGCCCGGCGGATGTCGTTGACCTGAGAGCCGACGTGGAAATGCAGCATCGTGAGCTGGCTCGCTGCGTCCCATTCCTTGATCAGGTCCAAGGCCCGCACCAGGGCTATGGCGCTCATGCCGAACTTGGCGAACTCGCCGCATGAGTCTTCCCACTTGCCGCTGCCCCGGGCCCCTAGCTTGACGCGCAGTCCGATCGGGGGCAGCAGGCCCTGGGCGCGGGCCAGCTTGAGCGTCAGCCGCAAGTCCTGGAGGTCTTCCACGACAATCACTGCCTTGCGCCCGAGCTTGGCCGCGGCCATCGCCAGGCGCAGGTACAGGTCGTCCTTGAGACCGTTGCAGATGATCAGAGACCCTTCCGCCAGCGGCATGGACAGGGCCGCGATCAACTCGGCCTTGCTGCCGACTTCGAGGCCGTAGTCGTAGCGCTGGCCCGATTCCACCAAGCGGCGCAGCACTTCCGGCCGCTGGTTGACCTTGACCGGGTAGGCGCCGATGTGGCGCCCGCCGTAGTCGAACTCCGCGATGGCCGTGGCGAAGGCTTGATGCAGCGATGCCAGCCTCTCGTCCAAGATCTGCGGGAAGCGCAGCAGGAAGGGCGGCGAGAGCTGATTGTCCACTTGGTCCCGCACGGCCTCGTAGACATCTACCGCGAGGCCGGGGATCTTGTGCGGAGTGACGCTGAGATGGCCGGACGGGTTCACGCCGAAGTAGCCGAAGCCCCAGTTGTCCAAGCCATAGATCCGCGAGACGCGCTCGATGGCCGAAGGCTCGGCGGTAGCATCGATGGAGGGTTGCTCTGATACGGGCATACGACGAGTTCTCGAACGGGTCCAGGCTCTTTCGCTTGGCGCTGTTAGTGCGTGATTCTTACCCGTTGGGACGAGTTGCTGCTGTAGCTTGCTCGATTCATGTCGGCGCCGGGCCTGTCGAAGAGCTTGCCGGGTCGACGCCCCAACCTTAACAACCACCGCATCGATTACCGCGACCAGCTTTCTTGCGGCGCGCTCCCGGGGCTCGCGAAGGTCGGCACATCCCGCAGTTCCAAATGGGGAATCCCGTCTCCGCGCCAAGAGGCTGACGACTCACCCCACGCAACACTTACGTTACGCCCTTTCGCGACATAGATTCCAGAGGTGCTGCGCGGGACAGGCCTAGGCGCTACGGAGCCCTTGCTTCCGACGAGTAGCGATAGCCACTCAACGATAGTGTTCAGTGCCGCGCGAAGAGCGGGCCGAGCGGTCTCTGGCGCGGCGTACAGCGAACTGACCGGATATCCCTGAACTGGTGCTTCCGGAGCAGGGTCTGGCCGCCGAGGTTGCGTTCAAGGGCGAGCTCTCGGCCGGTCCCGGCTGGAATGGTGGTGCTAGAATCCATCTGCGTCCGTGAGGACTGACACCAACGCCCGCCGCCTCACTTTGGTATTCGCGGTCACGGTGGCATTCGTCACCTACCTCGACCGGGTCTGCATTTCCGTTGCCGCGCCATTCATGGTCGAGGACCTCGGACTGAGCAGCGTCCGCATGGGCTATGTCTTCAGCGCATTCGCCCTAGCCTACGGTCTGTTCGAGATTCCAACGGGATGGATCGGCGACCGCTTTGGCCAAAAGCGGCTGATGGCCCCGATCGTTGCCGCATGGTCGCTGCTCACGATCCTGACCGGGGCGGTGCGGGGCTTCGCAACGCTGGCCGGAATCCGCTTCTTGTTTGGCGCCGCACAGGCCGGGGCATTTCCAACCCTGACCCGGGCCCTCGCCCGGTGGTTCCCGGCCAGCGAGCGAGGCCGCACCACCGGTCTGATGTGGATGGGAGCCCGCCTGGGTGGGTCTGCGGCTCCTCCCATTGCGGCGCTTCTCATCGCCCTGATCGGATGGCGTCCCACCTTTGCGGTGCTCGGGACCATCGGGTTGTTCTGGTGTTGGCTCTTCTGGCGATGGTACACGGACGATCCGGCCGATCACCCCGAAGTCGGGGAGTCTGAACTGGCGTACATCCGCTCGGAGGGCATTCCGCCGGCCGAGGCTTCGGCGGTCCCGTGGCGGCGCCTGCTCGCCGACGGCAACCTGTGGTCCCTGTTCGGCATGTACTTCTGCTCCGCATACGGGTTCTATTTCTTCGTCACCTGGCTCCCGACGTACCTCATGGATGAGCACGGCCTGACCTTGGAGCGCTCCGGCCTCTACTCCGCGATCCCGTTGCTGGCGGGCGCCGCTGCCTGCGTGGCCGGCGGCACCTTCTCCGACTGGCTGGTCCGGCGGGCGGGCTTGCGTTGGGGCCGCAGGGCGGTCGGAATCGGGGGTTTCGCCCTGGCTGCGGTGGGCTTCGCCATGGCGGCGGTCGCTGGCGAGCCCTTGGCGGCGGTGTTGTGGATGGCCTTCGCACAAGGAGCGCAGGACCTCACGCTGCCCGTGGCGTGGGCGGTTTGCGTGGATGTCGGCCACCGCTATGGCGGGACGGCAACCGGATTCATGAACACGGCATCGAGCGCGTCCGCTGTCATCTCGCCGATTTCCGCCGCGTGGCTCGCTTCGCGGTTCGGCTCGTTCGAGTCAATGTTCTGGGCCGCGACCGTTGTGTATGGTATTGGTGCGCTGTTGTGGTTCTTGATCGATCCGGAACGGCGCGTCCAAGGCTGAATCGATGCCCAAGATCTCGTATCTCTACCACCACCACACGTGGCAGGAACTCGGCGCTAGGGTCAGCGGCCAACCTGTCGTCGTGCTGCCGATCGGTTCCGTGGAGGACCACGGACACCACTTGCCTCTCGACACGGACAACTTCCTCATTTGGAGCATTTGCGAGGAGGCGGCGAAACGAGCGGATGGCGACATCCTGCTGCTGCCGTTGATCCCGTACGGATTCGAGACGCACCACATGGACTTCACCGGCACGATTGACATCCAGCAGGAGCATCTCCTCCATTTCGTCCTGGACGTGACCAAGAGCGTTGCGCACCACGGCTTCCAGCGGATCCTGATCGCTGACGGGCACGGGTCGAACATGCCCATCTTGGATCTCGTCGCGCGGCGCACGATCCTAGAGACGGACGCGCTTTGCGGAACGTTCATCTGGCCCAGCTTGGCCCGCGAAGAGATCCGCGCGCAGCGGGAGTCCGGGCGCGGCGGAATGTCGCACGGAGGGGAACTCGAGACGTCAGTCTATCTCCATCTGGCCCCGGACAAGGTGCAGATGGAAAAGGCGGTAAAGGAGATCGGGATGCCCGAGTCCGAGTTCATCTGGATGGACCTGATGGACGGGTCGCCCGTGCACGTGATGGATGAATGGACGCGATTCAGCAAGACCGGCACGTACGGGGATCCGACGATCGCCTCGGCGGCGAAGGGCCGTCCGATCTTCGAAGCCGTGGTTGACGCTTTCGTGCGGCTCGCCCGGGAGTTCAAGAACCGGCCCCGTGGCGAGAGGACCGATTACCACGGCCGCTAGCTACCTTGCCGCAGGTCCTCTTCGGGGTCCTTGTGGGACTGCCTGAAGTTCCACCCTTTGCTGGCGTGCCCGCTTCGGGAGACAGGGTCAGCAGTGCGGACACGACTTGGAGGGCCGACCGTGTTGCAGGCACGCATGCTGCCGTGCCTGCTCCGGACAGGGCTCACGCACCCTCGACTACTGGATTGCGGACTCTTTCTTGGGAAACTAGTAACTCGTCCCCCACAACGCTCGCGACACTCCCGGATCTAGTGGTGTCACTGATGCCGGCATCTCGCCCCGCATTCCCGCGGACCCCTATGCAGCATCGGCCTCGAACCTGGAATCCTCAGGATAGGTTGCCCCGCCAGGCCATTGGCCGAGCCGCCGCCGCTCCTGGACGAGGTCGTAGTTTGCCTGCATCCGAACCCACGCCTCGGCTGTCCCCCAGCCCGCCGCCTCCAGCTTCAGCGCCATTGCCGGGGAAATGCTAGCACGCCCATTGAGAATGCGAGAGAGCGCCGGCTGCGACACCCTCAGCTTAGCTGCCGCCGCGACCACCGTCATGCGGTGCCCGTCGGCGTCTTCCATCCAGTCGCCTACGTAGCCGCCCGGATGCGGCGGATTCCGCCGCAGCCACGCTTCGTAGCGCCCATCGCCGTCGATCTCGCTCATGTCGCCCTCGTAGTGGTAATCGGTCAGGTCCACTTCGAACACGTGCTCACCCTCGACGCGAAACACGATGCGCCAATTGTCCGACACGCGCACACTCCACTGTCCGCGGCGGTCGCCCTTGAGAGGGTGGAGCCGGTAGCCTGGGGCCGACAGGACTGCCAACGGATCGGACCCGTCCAGTGCAGACAAGATGCGCCCGATGCGAGCAACGTGTTCCCGGTGCAGCCATCGCGCGTCGCTACGCCCAAAGAACCGCTTGAGACCTCCATGCCGGAATCCCTCAATCGCCACTGGTTCCATTATGCGCTAACACGCATAACAAATCTCAGCGCGCAATTCATCCCATTCCGTGCCGGCTCGTCGGGAAATCGTACTCTCTTGGGGCGGGATGGGAGTGCCCAGCGGACCAGTCGGGCCGCGACCAGTTGCATGCCGAGTCCCTCAAGGGCACTCGCAGCGCACGTTCACATGGACCTGATTGATTTAGCGGCCGAATTGCACCAGACTCCTTGTCTCGGTGCAAGGTTGCCGATTGGGTCAAGTTTCAACGCCGAAGTGCCGCTGCCGTCTGTTGGGGCGAAGCGTGGCCAGACTCCTTGTTGCGCTGCAACGTGGAGGCTTGCTGCAAGTCTCTCGCTGCAGGTGCCGCGCGCGGGCGGCCCCGGCCAGTCCTGGCACGGCGGCTGTATACTCAGGACCGTAGGCGTTCACGCTCGGTTGCGTGCCGCAGATCAACGATGGCCTCCATTGAGACCCAACTTCCAGCGCTCAAATCGCCCAGTGCCATCGCGCTGGCACCGGAGCCCGACGAAGTCGAGTACCCGGAGGGGAATTGGATCGCGCAGAGCGTGGAGCACGGCAACGCCGTGCAACAGGCCACGACGGCCTTGCGCCACTACTTCCGCGAGCGCGCAGACGTGCTGGTGGCCATGGAACTGCTGGTGTACTACCAGCGCGGCAACGTCAAGGCTCAGCTGCAGCCGGATCTGCAAGTGGTGTTCGGGGTAGAGTACCGCCCAAACCGCGGTTCGTACCGGATCTGGGAAGAGGGCAAGCCGCCAGACTTCGTGCTGGAGGTGGCGTCGCCGTCGACGGCGAAGAACGATGCCGAGCACAAGGCGCGGGAATACGCTCGGATCGGGGTTCGCGAGTATTGGCGGCTGGACCCGACGGGGACGTTGATGGAGACTCCCTTGGAGGGCTACGAGATCAACGCGGGACAGTCCAAGCCGGTGCGGCCGGCGGCAGGCACGGGCTGTGTGTTGCGGAGCCGGGTGCTGGGGTTGGATCTGCGCAGCGAGAGGCAGGCTGGGACGACGGTCGTGGTGTTCATTGACCCGCACACGGGGGAAGAATTTGATGGCAGCCTGGAAGCAGCCGAGCGCGACAAGCAGGAACTACAGCAGCAAGTCAGCGCAGCAGAGCAGCGAGCCAGAGCAGCCGAGCGGGACAAACAGGAATTACGGCAGCGAGCGATTGAGGCAGAAGAGAGGGCGCGGGTTCTGGAGGAGCGACTCCGGTCTCTGACGGCCCATGCTCCTCGGCCGGAACGCGACCCCTAGAGTCGAGGCACCGTCTCGCAAGATTGCCCCCTTATCGTGAGGAGCCATGTCGCTGTCTCATGATGCCTGGGCTGGTACATGCAACGGCCCGCCTAGACCCGCAACCCACAAGTCTCGTGTTTCGGGCCTCGATTATCCAGGTCGGTTTCCGATGATTCCATGTCTCACCTTGTCGGTCTGAGGCGGGCCTCGCTAGCAGCTCACCGCTACTTGCTGGGGGCGACCCGACGAGCAAGCCTGATGTCTGCAGCGTGCGACTTGTATCGTCAAGCAGCCATCGCTAGTGAGGATGGGACCATCCAGAAGCCCTGCTATCCAAGCAACAGTAGGCGAGTTGCGCTACTTCTTGAACAAGTTGTGGAATGCCTCTCGCGCATCCGCGGCGGGGTTCCGGCCGCCGCGGGCGGTGAGGTTGACCGACGAGCGAGGCTCGAAGTAGCCGCAGAAGTTGGAGCGCTCCTTGTCGCGGACCCACTCCGCCTGCGGTTCCGAGCATTGGTTGTTGCGGCTGGGATCGAAGAATCTGCAATGGACGCAGGAATGCCAGTCGGCGCCGCACGACGAGCAGGTCGCGTTGCGCTCAATCCTCTCGCGCGGCATCAAGCGTAGGGTGTGCCCGCAGCGATAACAGGACAGGGATCGATCCGTCATAATAACGGCCTGGATCAGATTAGCATGAAACTTGCTCTCCAGCGACGGCGGTTGGGCCTGGCCTGCCTCGCCGTGGCGTGTTGGGCATGTGGCGGTGCCGTGCCGCCAACCAACTACTATGTGCTCGACCTGCCGGCCCCGGCCCCGGCTGCTGAATCGCTGGAACACACCGCCATCCTGATGCCCATCCGGGTGGGCGGCGTGATTCGCCAAGGGCGCATCATTTACCGCGAGTCCCCGGTGGAGGTGGGCTATTACGAGTACCACCGCTGGGCCGAAGATCCGCAGGAAAGCGTTTCGCGCGCCCTGCGCGAGCAGGTGCTGGCATTGGGAACCTTCGCGCGGCTGGACCACTTCGATGGCCGCACAGCGGCGGACTACGTGCTGCGCGGAGAGTTGCTGCGACTCGAGGAGGTGGACCACGGCGGCGGCGTGCGGGCCGCCGTCGAAATCTCGCTGGAGCTAGTTGAATCTGCGACCGCGCGCGTGGTCTGGGTCGGCACCGCCGAGAAGAACGAGCAGGTGTCCGCTAGCGAGGTGCGCTCCGTGGTTGCGGGTCTCAGCGCCGCGGCCGAGCAGGCGATCCGGCAGCTCTCCGGCGAATTGGACCGTCACCTGCGCCCTCCCGGCTAGAACTCCGGCAGGATCGCGCTGCGGCCGCGCCGCGCGAAGCTAAAGACCTGTCGATCAGTGGTTTCCGGCTTTCTCGACAGGCGCGATTTTCGCGGCCCGGGCAGTCCCGCTAGCGAGAAATTCAGTGCCGCTGGCGAGCGAAACAGACCTGTTTGCCGGATAAATCTCGGAATTCGAGTCCGATCTCCGTAGCCTTGAAAGCTTGGGCGTGTCGTGGATTGGTTGCTGCTGATTCTCTTTGCACTAGGACTGTTCGCCGCGAGAGATTCCCTAGGGCTGGCCGCGTTTCGAAATCGCGGCTTGCGCTTGGCGTACGCGACGTCCTTGCTTGCTGCCGGCGCGATTCTCGGCCTCCTAGCCGAGAGATTGTCGCAAGCCGAAGCGCGAGCCCTCGTCAACGAGCCTTCCGCATGGGCCACCGCGATCGGCGTGCACGGCCTGTTGTGGATCCTGTTCGAGCGAGCGAGGCGATCGAGCCGGCCCCTGTCGCGGTCTGCGTGGCTGTTCGCGATCCCGTCGCCGCTGCTGCTCTACGCGGGAGGTGCTGCGACGTGGCAGGCCCTTCGATGGTCTAACCTGCCGGGGTTTTTGGCCGGCATTTCGGTGATGTTCGTCTATGGCGGGGTCGTGCTTGCCGCTGCGATTGCGGCCCGCCGCTGGACCCGGCTCGACGCAGGCGCCGACGCCGCGCTGGGGTTTGCCGCGGTTTCGAATCTGGGCGCTCTCCTGCTGGTCTTGCTTCCGCACGAGGCACAGGCCCCGCGAATCTTGGCCCAGCACATCGACTGGGTCGAGTCGCTGTCCGTACTCGGCATTGTTGCATTGATGGTTGGCCTCTCGTTCTTGGTCGCCCGCCGTACAGGGTCCTACTAGCCCCCCTAGTCCAAACCAGCGATGGAAGTCCTGTCGGGAATCCTCTACTCCCTCTCCAGCGCGTTCCTCGTGCCCACGCTGGTTGCCGTTCTCGCACTGTTCGTTGGCATGACTTACCTCGTCGGGCAGTTGCTCTCCGAGGCTGTCGACCGGCGCGCCAATCGATCCAGCCTGGCCGCGTGCCGGGCGGAGGGATTGTCCCTGAACGGGTTCCTCCTGCAGTCGTGGCGAGGCCGGTTCGGGGCCGTGCGGAGCGCGCTGGAAGCCCATGGACTCCAAAGCGTTTTCGTCGACAGGCAGGTCACCGACATCGAGACGGCCCTGCGCGCCCGGATCGAAAAACTCTCAATCGTGTCCCGGGCGGGCCCGATGCTGGGCTTGATCGGAACGCTCATTCCCCTGCAACCCGCTCTTGCGGGGCTTGCCGAGGGAAATATGCAGCAAATGGCCTCGAACCTGCTGCTGGGATTCACCACGACCGTGATCGGCTTGGTGATCGGTGGGGTTGCGTTCGGGCTTGGAACCATCACGAGGATCTGGGGACGCGCGGACTTGATCGAGATCCGGTTCCTGCTCGAGCGTTGGCGCGAAGAAGAGGAGCAAGTGTATGGACAGCAATCGACCGCAGCGCTCGCGGCTGCGGGACTGGAACTCGGCAGCTGATCCGCTCGCTGGCGCAGGCGGATCCGGCGACCCGCTCGTTGGCGTGGTCAACCTCTTTGATGCGTCGATGGTCCTCGTGGTCGCCCTGCTGCTGGCTCTCGCTGGCGCGGACAGCCTCGCCGAGATCGCGGCGCGAATGAGCCAGAAGGACATCACGATCGTGACGAATCCAGGAAAGCCGGACATGGAAATGATCGTCAAGCGCGGCGAGCGCATGGAGAAGCTCGAGTCTTCCGAGCTGCGAGGGGCGGGAAGGGGCACCCGCCTAGGCATTGCCTACCGGCTGGAGAGCGGGGAAGTCGTGTACGTGCCGGAGGGTGTGCCCTCCGCGATGGGGGAGTGATGACGCCTCGACACAGGAAGCTCTTGAAGTGGCTCGCCGCCGTGGCGGCCGCGCTGTTCGTGGCAGGGGGCGTTGCCTACCACCTGCTGATGCCGAAGATGCTTTTCCTCGGCGTGCCCCCCCAGCAGCTGTTCCTGCTGGCCGATGCCTCCGACGCCACCGGCATCCGCTTCTGGTTCTGGTCGCGCGAAAAAATGGACGACCCGGAGCTTGAGACGGCCGACTTCTCCCGCTACGACGCGATCTTCATCTCGAGTCGCCGCATGGAGCCGCTGACGCGGCCTGTCCAAGACGGCTTGGCAGCAGCAGCTGCGCGAGGTGCCGGGGTGTTTTTTGTCCCATCCGATCGGAACAACCGGCTCCTAGCCAGCCAGGGAGACCCGGCCCACGCCGAGCAGGTCAGCGCGTATTGGGAGCACAGCGGGCCGCGCAACATGGCCAACCTGTTCCGGTACGCGGCCAGCCACTACCTCGGGAGCGGCGAGCCCTACGAGGATCCGCAGCCCACGCCGGAGGACGGCTACTACCACCCCGAGGCTCCCGACCTGATGCTGTCGACGGACGAGTACGTCCAATGGACGCGCGAGTCGGGACGGTACCACGAGTCGGGGCCGCGCATCCTGCTGGACTTCGCCGATGGCTGGCGCCTCGGCATGACGACTGGAACCGGCGCCTTGCTGGAGGCATTCGAGGCCCGAGGCGTCAACGTCGCCGCGATCTTCGGGGGCGAGAAGACGGCGCAGTTCGTGCGCGAGTTCCGGCCCGATCTGGTGATCTCGCGGCGCCATGGCCGCTGGTTCCAAGGGCCGCGCGGCGTCGAGCTGTTGGAATCCGAGTTCGACATCCCGGTGATGCGGGGCGCCTCGCTGATGTTCACCGGCGAGACTTTCGAGGAGTACCGCCAGACCAAGAACGGGCTCCGCGGGGTCGGCCTCGCCATGGGAGCGATCGTGCCCGAGATCGACGGGGCGATCGAGCCGACCCTGATCGAGGGGATGCGTTCCCAATGGACCGGCCGCCGCTTCGAGGCCGTGGAGCGGGAGCGCATCGACCGCCTGGCCGACCGCGCCCTGCGCTGGGTCCGGCTCCGGGCCAAGCCCAATTCCGAGAAGAAAATCGCAATCATCTATGTCTCCGGTATCGGCAAGGGCAAGATCACCGCGGCCAGCCTGAACGTTCCCCGGAGCCTGATCCGCTTCCTCAGGGGCATGCAGGAGGCGGGGTACGGCGTAGAAGGCCTCGTATCGGACGCGGATGCGCTGCTGGCCGAGATGCTGCACAAGGGGCGCAACATCAGCGAGAGCCAGCGCGGGGAACTCGAGGAACTGGCCTCCCTCGAAGGCGTGTCCCTGATCGACGAAGCGGACTATCTGGAGTGGTTCGGGTCCCTGCCCGAGGCCTTGCGCGAGGAGGTTGTCGGCTCGTTCGGCCCGCCCCCGGGCCAGTTCATGACGGTCGAGCGAGACGGCCGCCGGCAGCTCGTCTTGCCCAAGCTCGAGTTCGGCAACGTGATCCTGATGCCGCAGCCGGCCCGCGGCGCCAACATGGACGCCCGCCTCCAGCACAACGACCGGGTGCCTCCGAGCCACCAGTACCTGGCTGCGTACTGGTGGCTGCAGCGCGAGTTCGAAGCTGACGCAATCGTCAACTACGGCACGCACGGGACGCACGAGTTCCTGCCCGGGCGCCCGCTCGGGCAGCTCGCCGACGACTGGTCCGACATCACGCTCGGGCGCATGCCGAACGTTTACGTGTACATCATGGACAACGTCGGCGAGGCCTTGATCGCCAAGCGCAGGGGCTCAGCCGTGACGGTTGACCACCAAGTCCCGCCGATCGGGGCGGCTTCGCTGTCCGAGGCCGATGCCGAAATCGGCGAGCTGTACCGCGCGGCCGAGCAGTTCGTCGACCAGGAGGAGGGCAGCCTGAAGGAGCGCTTGCGCGAGCAGATCGCCAAGCTGGGCGAGGCCCGCGCGCTGGACGAGGATCTGGGTCTCGACTGGACCGAGAGGCTGCCGACGGACGAGGAAGTTGCCGAGCTGAAGCTCCACATCCACCTGATCAACGAGGACCGGATTCCGCTCGGATTGCACGTTCATTCCCAGAACAATCCTGCCAGCGAGGCGGCTCAGCTGGTGACATCGATGGTCGGCAGCGACTACGTCCGACGCGTGGCCTTGGACGAGATGGGGCTGCAGGTGGAGAGTGGCACGCGCTGGGAGGCTGCCAAGCAGAGAGCTGTCCGCCATGTCGAGGCGGCGCTGGAAGGTCGACGGGTCGCCGCGGCGTTGCGTCCGGACGAGGACCGAGTCAGGACCATCTTCGCGTCGCTGCGGCTCACCTCTCGCGAGATCCCCCAGACGCTGCACGCCCTGGAGGGCGGCTACATCCCTCCCGGCGCGGGCGGCGATCCGGTGCGGAACCCCGCGGCGCTCCCGACTGCCCGCAACCTGTACGGCATCAACCCCCAGGAGGTGCCGACGCGGGCCGCATGGGAAGTCGGGGTGTCGCTGGCGGATGAGCTCCTCGATGCCGAGCGGGAACGGCTCGGGCGCTACCCCAAGAAGATCGGCTTCACCCTCTGGAACACCGAGTTGATCCGGCACTACGGCACGGACTTGGCGCAGATCCTGCACCTGATCGGCGTGCGCCCGGTATGGGATCACAACGGGATCGTCGCCGACTTGGATCTGGTGCCGGTCGAGGAACTTGGCCGGCCCCGGATCGACGTGGTCATCCAGGCGGCCTCGCTGTTCCGGGACACCTTCCCGGACCGCATGGAATTCCTGGACAAGGCGGTCCGGCTGGCTGCCGCAGCCACCGACGGCGACAACTTCATCGCGGATCACGTCGAGGAGTCGCAGATCGCATTGAAGCGCGCCGGAATGTCGGCCGAGGACGCTCGGCTGTACGCCGGCGCTCGGGTCTTCAGCAACAACGTCGGGGGTTACGGCACGGGCGTTATCGACAACACCATCCGCAGCGGCGAGTTTGAGGACACCGCCGAGATGACCGAGGAGTACGTGGCGCGGGTCGGAGCGGTCTACACCGAGGGCGCCGAGTGGGGCGCGAGGGTAGAGGGACTCTACAAGCAGGCCCTGGCCGGCACCGATGCCGTCTCCCTAAGCCGCTCCACCAACGTCATCAGCCCGCTGACGCTGGATCACTATTTCGAGTATCTCGGGGGCATGACAATGGCCGTGCGCGACACAACCGGCACGTCGCCGGAGACCTATGTCTCGGATGTGCGCGACGTTGAGCGCGGCCGCTTGGAGACCGTACGGGAGACGCTGACCCGCGACCTGCGGGGCAAGTACTGGAACCCGCGCTGGATCAGCGAGCAACAGGAGGAGGGCTTCTCCGGAGCGGTCGAGATCTCGCAAACCGCCACCAACCTGTTCGGCTGGCAGGTGACCAAGCCCGAGGCGATCGACGACTACGTCTGGGACGAGGTCGAGCGGGTCTATGTCGAGGATTCCTTGGAGCTGGGCCTTCCCGAGTGGTTCGATCAGGAGAACCCGTACGCGCTCCAGAACGTGACGGCCGTACTGATCGAGGCCGCCCGCAAGGGCTACTGGGACGCTGACCAAGAGACGCTCCGCCGAGTCGCGAATCAGTACGCCCGCTCCGTCGCGGACCACGGACCGGCCGGGGACTCCCGGACCGTCGACAACGCCGCGTTCCAAGAATTTCTGGGTCAAGCCCTGACGGCGCCGGGCAATGTCGAAGGTGCCACGATCCTGACCTCCTACCAGAGCTCTGTCGACCGGAGCGCAGGTCTGGCGGGGGCCGAGATCGTCCAAGGCCGCAGGCTCGTTCGGACCAGCGAGGACAGTTCCGCGCCCGAATCCGACAGCAGTGGCCGCGACAGTTGGCTGCTGCTGGGGTTGGCGGTCTTGGGAACTGCGCTTCTCATCGGCCTGAAACTCCGCAAGCAGCCCTAGCCAAGCGGAACCCTCCGCGCGGCACAGCAATGGAAAGGAAGAAACCATGAAGACGATAATTCGCACAGCAATCCTCATCTCCTTGTGCCTGTTCGGCACTGGCCAGTCAAGCGCCCAGGTCGGATCTGCCACGCTGACTGGAACGGTTCTCGATCCGTCAGGAGCGCCTGTCGGCGACGCGACTGTCGCGCTCGAATCCCTGCGGACGGGAGCGGTTACAGAGTCCCTCAGCTCTGGCGCCGGACTCTATCGGCTGGCCGGTCTCGACACCGGCGCCTACCGGCTGGTATCTGAGAAGGAAGGTTTCCGGGCCTACCAAGCCGAGAGCATTCAATTGGTCGCCGGTCAGGAGGTCGTGCACAACATCCGCCTCGAACTCGGCACAGTCTCCGAGGAAATCACGGTGGTCGGCTCCTTCGCCGAAATCGAGCGGGTCGCCTCCAGCGGGGTGCGCGGCTCCAGCTATGCGCCGCCGGAGGTCGCCAGCATCCCGATGGTGGCCAACAACGTGGGACGGAACTATCGGGCCATCTCTTACCAGACTCCCGGCGTCGGCTTCGCGCGGTCGAGCCACGCGCCGTTCACCGTCAACGGCAACCGCCCGCTCGGTGCCGTGAACACGATGGTCGATTCTGCCGAGTACAACGATCCGGTCGCCGGCAACCTGCTCGGGCGAGGACTGACCGAGCAGCCTGTCTCGATGGAGACTGTCGAGGCGTTCGAGATCCAGACCTCGAACTTCAAGGCTGAGTTCGGCCGGGCTTCCGGGGCGGTCGTCAATCTCGTCACCAAGCGTGGCGGGAACGAGTGGCACGGATCCGCCTATCACTTCTTTCAGAACGAGAAACTGAACGCGCGAGGGGCGTTGCTCTCCCAGCGTCCGGAGCGCCGGCTCAACATGCCCGGCGTCACACTGGGCGGGCCGATTCGCCGCAACTCCCTGTTTTTCTACGGCGGATACGAGCTTGGCGTGCGCAACCAGTACCGCGCCTCGTCGACGGTCCAGACGCTGACTCCCGAACAGCGCGCGAGGGCTGCCCCGAGCGTCCACGCCTTGCTGCAGCACTACCCGGAGCCGAACGTTCCGGGAACAAACCTTCACAGCGCGGCGGTTCCAAGCCCGCAGACTAGCCAGACCGGACTGCTCCGGCTCGATTGGCAGCCCGGCGACCGGCACCGACTCGGCGCCAGGAGCAACTGGGTCAACGCGATCGGCCCGACGCGGTCTCGCCTCCCCGCCGGCAACGCGAGCACCGACAATTTCTCCCGCTCCGCCGTCGTCAGCTTGGAGTCGTCCCTGTCCCGGAGGGCGTTCAACCAGTTCCGCGGGACGTACTCGACCTATTACGCGCATGTCAGCCCCGGCACTCCCTCCCTGGGTGATCCGGCGATCAACGGACAGGCGGGAGTCATCCTGGTGACCGGCCTGCCCCGCTTGGGCACGTTCATTCCGCTGACCCAGACCCGCTTCCACAACTACACGTACTCCAACGATTTCACCTTGGTTACCGGCAAGCACTCGCTGAAAGCGGGAGTGATCGGACGTCACATCCAATACAACTCCATCAGCGACCGCAACTTCAACGGGCTGATGATCTTCCCCTCGATCGGGGCGTTCCTGGGCGGGCAGCCGCTGATCTACTCCCGCGCATTCGGCGACTCGCGCATCGACCAGCGCAACCACGAATTCAGCCTCTATGCGCAGGACGACTGGCGGGTCACTCCCAGCCTGACGCTCAATCTGGGCGTCCGCTATGAGTTCTACGGTGTTCCGGGCGACAAGTACGGCCGGCTCGAGCAGGACTACGGCTCCGATCCGAACAACATCGCACCTCGGGCCGGCTTCGCATGGAACGTAGGCGGGAAGGACAAGACAGTCCTGCGCGGCGGCTACGGGTTTTTCTTCAGTCCCCTGCAGATGGGCTTCATCGCGCAGTCGCGGTTCGCGCCGCCAAGTGTCACGACCTATTCCCGGTTCCGGCCCAGGTTGCCGGACCCTCTAGAGGGTGCCCGGGTCGGTTCCGATGAATACGTCTTGGACCGCGGGTTGGTCAACCCTTACGTGCAGAACTGGAACCTCACCATCGAACGCCAGTTGTGGGGCATCGGCTCCGTCGGGAGTGTTGCCTACGTAGGGAACCGGGGGCTCAAGCTGGCCAGGACCTCCCTGCCGAACGGCGGGCCGAACCTGCGCGCGCCGTTTCGACCCGACCCCAGCCGTGGCGTGGTGAGTTACCTGACCGGCGGCGCGTACTCGGATTACGACGCCCTGCAGGCTTCGATCCGGGCGCGCTTGGGGCGAGGCCTCTCGTACCGCTTGGCCTACACCTTCTCGCGGACCATCGACGTGGCCTCGAGCTCCAACGCCGTGCCGACCGACCAGTCCGACTGGAATGTGGATCGCTCGTTCGCCGATTTCCACCAGCCGCATATCCTGACCGCCTTCGGCACCTACGAACTGCCGTTCGCCCGGCGACACCCCCTGCTGGGGGGCTGGCAGGTCGGCACGCTCCTGTGGGCGCGCAGCGGCAGCCCGTTCTCGCTCCTTTCGAACACCGACAATCCGAACGGCTCGCGGATCAACCGGATCAACGATGTTGCGGGGACGATTGATCGCTCGTCCATGGGCAGCGTGCAGTTCCGGCTGGCCGAAGGCGCGACCCCGGACCAGATCCTGCCGGCAGCCGGCACGGTGGGTTCGCTGGCCCGCAATTCCGAACTGGGCCCGTCCTACTTTGACCTGCATGTGACGTTGGAGAAGGAGGTGCTGGTTCGCGAAACCATGAGCGTCCGGTTCCGGGTGGAGGCCTTCAACATCCTGAACCGGGTGAACTACCAGCAGCCGATCAACAACCTCGGTGACGGGCGGTTCGGCCAGTCCGTGAGGACGTACGAGCCGCGCCAGTTCCAGCTCTCGCTGCGACTGAGCTTCTAGGTGCCGACCATGCGAAAAACGATTCCCCTCGCTGCCCTGATAGCCGTCCGCCTGCTGGCCGGCGACAGCTGGCCCGGATTCCGAGGAGACGGATCGAGCCTCACCTTAGCTCGCGACTTGCCCGTGGCTTGGTCTGACGACTCCAACGTGGCTTGGTCTGTCGGGCTCGAGGGCTACGGACAGTCGAGTCCGGTCATCCGGGGCGGAACGGTGTACGTCACTTCCACGGTGGGCAGCCGCAAGGAGACCTTGGTGATCGCGGCATACCGGCTCTCGGACGGCGAACTGGAGTGGATGGACCGGAGGCCCTCTTCTGCGCCCACGGACGCGCACGAGCGCATGTCGAACGCCGCGCCCACGCCCGTTGCGGACGAGGATGGCATCTATGCGTTCTTCGAAAGTGGCGACTTGGTCGCGCTGGACCACGCCGGGAAGGAGCGCTGGGCTCGATACCTGGCCCGGAGCGGCGATGACTGGGTCGGACGCCACGGCATCGGCGGCTCGCCGGTGCTGTCAGGGGACCGTCTCTTCCTGCACGTTGCCCCGTTCGGAGTGGGGCGCCTGTACGCGATCGCCGCCGAAGACGGCCGCGACGTTTGGGTGCGGGAGCTGCCTCCGGCTCCGTCCTTCTCAACGCCCGTGACGATCGAGCACGGGGGTCGCTCGCTGTTACTGACGACCGCCGGGGGCGGAGCGGCGGCGCACGACATGAACAACGGCGAGGAGGTGTTCCGGCGTCCAGCGCGAGGCGGCCGCGGATATGCGGTTCCGTCGGCCGGCGTGGCCGGGAGCCTGATTGTGATTGGCGCGGGTGACGCAGGCGGGACGCACGCATTCCGACTGGATACCCCGAACGCGACCTTCTGGACGGCTGACAAGGCCACGACCGAGTTCAGCTCTCCCCTGATCGCCGGAGGGCGCGCGTGGCTCGTCAATTCTGTCGGCGTCCTCTTCGAACTGGACCTGCGCACGGGAGAGCAGATCTCGACGAAGCGGCTTCCGTCCGGATGCTGGGCGACCGGGATAACGGACGGGGAACGCCTCTACTTCTTCGGTGTCGACGGAACGGCCGCAGTCCTGTCCCAGTCCAGTGGCGAGATCTTGGCGACGAACCGGCTCAGCACCGAGGGCCGGGTCTACGGGGTGGCAGCCGCGGACGCGTCGTTTGTGGTCCGGACGGGGAATCGGCTGGTGCGGATCGCGAGCAAGCCATAGCGCAGCTCCGCCATTCTTCGACAGATTGCCGGCGATAGGAAGCGCTGTCGCTTCCCAGCGCCGAGTGCGCCCCGGATTCCGGGTCCGGGCCTGAGGATGGCAGGCCCGCCGCAGCCATTGCTGAACCCCTGAACGGTACCGAGGGTAACGCCCTGAAGTGCAAGTGGGATGATGGATTGTAGTGCGTCAGGGCAAGCCCTGGAGCACCGTAATCCCCCAACAACAAGAGACGAACTATGACGCGCGCAATTCCATTGCTTACCGCGCTCGCCGGGCTTGCTGTCGCTGTGCAAGTGCCGGTGGCTGCTGTTGATCTGCCGAATTTCGTGGTCATCATGACTGACGACCAGGGCTACGGCGACCTCGGAGTGCAGGGCCATCCCTCGATCCGCACGCCCCGCATCGACCGCATGGCCGCCGAGGGCCTGCGCCTGACGGACTACTACGCGCAGCCGTTTTGCGGCCCGGCCCGGGCAGCCCTGATGACCGGCACCTATCCGCCGCGCAACAGCCTGATGTTCAACCACATCCCGAGGGCGCGCACGGGCATTCACCCGAACGAGGTGACCATCGCCGAACTGCTGCGCGACCGCGGCTACGCCACCGCCATGCTGGGCAAGTGGCACCTCGGCGACGCGCCCGAGTTCCTGCCGACGCGCAACGGCTTCGACACCTACTACGGCCTGCCTTACTCCAATGACATGTGGCCGTTCCACCCCAAGATCGAACGGCGCCCGGATGAAGGCGAGCGCATGCGTTACACCCGCGAGCGCACCGCCTACACCGGCTATGCGCAGTCCGATGAAACCTACCCGCTCGACTGGTTCCCGCCCCTGCCGCTAATCGAGAACGGAAGCGTCATCGAGCACAACCCGCGCCAGGAACTGCTGACCGCGGCCTACACGGACCGGGCCATCGAGTTCATCCGCGCGAACCGCGAAGGGCCGTTCTTCGTCTACATCGCGCACACCATGCCGCACGTTCCGCTGTTCCGCGGCCGGGCATTCCGCGACAAGTCGCTGCGCGGCCTGTATGGCGACGTGATCGAGGAGATCGACCACCACACCGGCCGCTTGCTCGACACGCTGGACGAGCTGGGCCTTGACGAGCAAACGCTGGTCATCTTCACCTCGGACAACGGACCGTGGTCCGGCTACGGCATCGATTCGGGCTCGGCGGGCCTGCTGCGCGGCAGCAAGGGCACGGTATACGAGGGCGGCATCCGCGTTCCGGCGATCCTGCGCTGGCCCGGGCGCATCCCGGCCGGCCTGGTCTCGTCGAAGGTCGCCTCCGTGATGGACATCCTGCCGACCTTGGCGCAGCTGGCTGGCGGCGAACCACCGCGGGATCGCATGATCGATGGCCGCGACTTGGAGCCGCTATGGTCCTCTCCGGACAAGGCCAGCGGGCACGAGACGCTGTACTTTTTCGAGGGCGCCTTCCGCTACCGGGCTGAAGACGGCCCCCCGGAAAATAATCCGCTCTTGCGCGCGGTGCGAGACGGCCCGTGGAAGCTGCACCTCGGGACCGAGTCTGACGGCGAGCGCGTCAAGATCGTGCCCGGCGAACTGTACCAGATCCAGTGGGATCCGAGCGAATCGCGCGACGTTGCGGACAAGCATCCGGACGTGGTCGCACGGCTCACCAAGCAGGCGCAGTCCTTTAGCAACGGTCTGCGGGGCAACACCCGCCCCTTGGGCCGCTTGGCCGACTGAGCCTTTGACCGGCCGCCTTATTCGACGGCGTACAGGCCGAAATCCAAGCCTCGCAGGTCCCCGGCGAAATCACCGGTGGCCGCCAGCACGTTTTGGCCGGGGCGCAGCGCGGCCGCGTGAGCGCTGAGATCCATGTGGTGATAGTGCCGCCCGCCGGATCGCGTGCCGGCGAAATCGAGGACCAGCCGGCCGTTGAGGTAAACCTCGCCCTGGTCGATCGCGTGGTATGCCTCGATCCAGAGGTTTTCGGGCACCTCTTCGAGCTCGAATGATTTCCGCAACCAGATCTGGCCGCCCGACCAGACAGTGCCGGTCGGGAAATTGGCATTGTCGCCGGACTGGAACGGCGCCGTCCCGTCCTGCCACCCGTCGCTGTCCTCGCCACCCGTCCAATCGTCCGGGGGCGCGTCCAGCCGGAATTCCCATTGTTGGGGCGCGTGCTCGGAGGTGGGTAGCAGCGAACGCGCAACGCCTTCGGCCGCGTAGATGCGGCCGTGCAGCGCATTGACGCTTTCTTCGTCGAACTTCACCAGCTCGCGGTCATAGGTCATCAAGCCGTTGACTTCGCCCTCCACGTCACTCGTCTGGGTATAGATCGCGGCGGCCAGTCCCAACGCGCGCGGCCCGACGAGGTTGCCGACGACCTCTTGGTACTTGGCGTTGAGGTCCTCCCGGCTGAAATAGGTGCGGTAGCCCCAGTTGCGCTTGTCCGTCCACCACAGGTGGTCGTCGACCGGCCAGCCCAGGCCGCCGAATTCCCCCAGCAGCGTGGCCCTGTCGGCCGGCACGCGCTCCATGCCCGGGCCCGGGTACATGTGCGCGTCGAACACATCGCCGATGCCGCGGTCGGTCCAGCCGCTGGTAGTGTTCACCAGCCGCGTCGGGTCGCGCTCGCGGACGAACGAGTCGATGCGCTCCACGTCGTACTGTCCCCAGCCCTCGTTGAAGGGAACCCACATGACGATCGAGGGGAAGAACTTGAACGTGTCGACGAGCTCGGCCAGCTCGGCTTCGAACTGTTCCGCGGAATCGGCCGGGCGCTGCGCGTCCTCGGCATCGGTGGAGCCTACCAGCAGGCTGTTGGGAGAGCCGCGCCGCAGGTTGCCGTTGGGCATGTCCTGCCAGACCAGCAGGCCCAGCCGGTCGCAATGGTAGTACCAGCGGGCGGGCTCGACCTTGACATGCTTGCGGGCCATGTTGAATCCGAGCATCTTGGTCACTTCGATGTCGTATTGCAGGGCCTCGTCGGTCGGCGCGGTATACAGGCCGTCGGGCCACCAGCCTTGGTCCAGCGGGCCGAACATGAAGATCGGCTCCCCGTTGAGGAGCAAGCGCGTGAAGCCTCGCTCGTCCTGGCCCAGCGCGATGTCCCGTATGGCGAAGTAGCTGCTGGCCCTGTCCAAGGTTTGGTCGCCTTGCAGCAGGACGACGTCTAGGTCGTAGAGTGCCGGCGTGTCGGGTGTCCACAGCTGGAGATCGCTCGGCTCGAGCTTGAGCGCTGTTGCGGCGTCTCCGGCGGCCTCGGCCACGGCGGTGTTTCCGAGATAGGCGGTCAGCCGGACCTCGCAATCGGCGCAGTCCCCGCGCGTGCGGACAGTCAGGGCCGCCGCGCCGGCCTCCCGGTCAGATTCAACATCCAGCCCTTCGATCGAGCCGGCGCTTGGCACGGGCTCTAGCCAGACGGTTTGCCAGATTCCGGTCACGGAGGTGTACCAGATCCCGCTCGGCTCGCGCACCTGCTTGCCACGAGCCTGCGTCCAGGTGTCCGTGGGGTCCCAGGCTGACACGGCCAGCTCCTGCTCTCCGACATCGGCCAGCAAGTCGGTGACATCGAAGCTGAACGGCGTGTAGCCGCCCTTGTGCTCGCCCGCGAGCTGGCCGTTGACAAACACGGAGGCGTGAAAGTCGACCGCGCCGAAGTGCAGCAACACGCGTTCGCCGCTCCACTCTGCGGGCACCTCGAACGAGCGCCTGTACCAGAGCGTTTGCTCCTCCGTGGGCGCTTGGCCGACACCGGACAGCGAGGACTCGATTGCGAACGGCACCAAGATCTGCCCGTCAAAGGTTGCCGGCTGGGCGGCGCCCCTGTCGGTAAGGGCGTAGTCCCATTGGCCGTTGAGGTTGAGCCAGCGGCTGCGGACCAGTTGCGGGCGCGGATATTCCGGCCAAGGGAGTTCTTGGTCCACGTCCGCCGCGAAGCGGCTCACCATCGAGGATTCGGGCGGAGCCTGGCCGCACCCGGCTGCGATGGCGACCGCCGCGATGACCGCGGCGGCGGAAAGGAATCTCGGAAATAGGCGTGCGAACATTGGTCCCAGACTACCACCCGGTGCCCGACTGCGGCCTCTCTGTTCCGCACGAACGCCGTGGGTCGACGCCCGCTTCGGCGCGATGACTCTGCGCGGGACGCAGCCCGCGCGGCGCTACGGCGCGCCCTTGTCTGCCTCGGCGGCTGCCGAGTCTAGCTGGCGCAGCGCGTTCCTCGCCAATTCGGTGACGGGAGAGTCTGGGTGCAGGCGCAGCATTTCGTCCAGCTCGCTCCGCGCCTCGCCCAGCCTGCCCTGCTTGCCGTAGATCTCGGCTAGGAACAGCTGCGGGTAGCTGAAGTGCGACGGATCGGCCGACTTGGCCCGCAGCAGGAACTCTCGCGCCTTGTGGAACTGGCCCTTGTAGAAGAAGTTTATGCCTAGCTGCGAATTCGCCAGGGCACTGTCGGGACGCATGCCCTGGGCCGCGAGATTGAAGTTCAATGCGTCGTCGAAACGGTCCTGCGACAGCAGCGCGCCGCCCAGGTTCACCAGCGGCTCGAACGCGAGCGGGTCGTGGTCAAGCGCCGTGCGAAAGTGCTCTTCCGCCTCGACGTAGCGCCCCGCCTTGTACGCCACCGTGCCGAGTTCGTTCCAAGCTTGCGTGAAGGAGGGCGAGATCTCCACGGCCTTGTGCAGCAGGGCGATCCCGCCCTCCTGATCGCCCTTGCCGAATCGCGCGTGCGCCTTGCGCACCGACGCCCGCGCCTTCGGCGTGACCTTGAGCGCCGCGACCGAGACGGTGCCTTGGTCCTCCACGCGGCGCGCCCGGGTGACTGCCGAGCGATCCAAGTCGACCTCGACATGGACGCGGCCCCGCTTGTCTGCAAAGGACTCGGTGACTTGGACGGTCTGCCGCGTCAGCCCCCAGCTGGGGTCCATTACGACGAGAGTGTAGCCGCCGGGCGCTAGGGAGCGGAACGCGAACCGGCTCTGGCGCACAGGGGACTCGACGTGAAACGGGCTTTGGACCGCCGATAGCATGGCCCGGCCGCGCTCAAGGGACGGACTGACCTTGCCGATCAAGTCGAGCGTTTCCGCCGCCGACAAGCTAGCCGCCAGCGGCCACAGCGCGAACGCCGCGATCAGCCCGGGCGGCACCAATGACAGGCGCTTGCGCCCCGGCGCGAGCCTGAATGTGCAGGGCCTGAGCAACGCCATATAATGTTAGCTCTACTCTTCCGGCAGCCCGCGTCCGCGCTTGGAACTACCAGCACATGAGCCTAGTCAGATTCGCCACGGGTGCACTGGGGAACCTGAAGCAGACCGCGGCGGTCGCGCCGAGTTCCAAGCACCTCGCCAAGGCGATGGTGGAGCCGCTGCGATCCACGGCGCGTCGCTGCGTGATCGAATTCGGGCCCGGCACGGGGGTCGTGACCCGCGAGATCCTGCGCTGCATGCCCGCCGACAGCATCCTGTTGGCGTTCGAGATCAATCCCCAGTTCGTCGACTATCTGCGCTCGGAAATCCCGGACGAACGCCTGCAGGTGGTGGCCGCCAGTGCCGAGACCGCGACCGCTGAACTAGATCGGCGCGGCATCGCCAACGTGGATGCGGTCGTTTCTTCGCTGGGCATCGCGAACATGGATGCCGCGGCTGTCGATGCAGTCTTCCGGCCGCTGCGGCCGTACTTGAATCCGCAGGGCGCCATCACTCAGTTCCAGTACTTTTACCGCATCAAGCTCGACCAGGGCCGCGTCGAGTACTTCAACACGGGCAGTCTGATGCGACGCTACTTTTCCAAGGTGCGCTCGACGCGCGTCTGGCTGAACTTCCCGCCGGCCTACGTGATCACCTGCCGAGGGGCGTTGACGGATGTCTCGCCAGCGCATGGCTGATCCGATGCCGGCAGCGTCGGATATGCTCGCGCAGCCGAATCGAGCCAGGCGCCTTCTTCGGATGCCGGAGGAAGCCTGATGGTGCTCGACATCGTGCTGGGAGCCATCCTGCTGGCCTCGGTAATCGGCGCGACCCTCAACGGCTTGACCAAGGAATTGCTCAGGATCGCCTCGCTTGTCGTCGGCCTGCTCGTCGCGATGTGGGGCTACGGCCTCTTGGCCGGCTATCTGGCCCAGTGGATCTCTAACGCGAAGGTTGCCTCTGCCGCGGCCTTCGCGCTGCTCTTCATCGGGTGTCTGATCACGGGCGCGCTGCTGGCCCGCCTGCTGGCCGGGATCTGGTCCTTGGCGGGCCTGGGCTTGCTCGACAGGCTGCTGGGTGCCGCGTTCGGCGCCCTGCGCGGCCTGCTCTTGGCAGCTGTGCTGTTGCTGGCGCTGGTGGCCTTTCAACCCGTCGCTGACACCGCGGGCCTAGTCGCTGATTCGCGCATCGCCCCGTTCGTGCTCAATCTGGCCCGCACGGCCGCTGCCGTGGCCCCGGAAGCGCTGCGCGAGGCGTACCAAGACGGCCTGGCCCGCGTCCGGGACATTGCCGTAGGCGACCCCGCAACGACCCAGTCCCGCTCCTTCAGCCGTGCATCCGTCTTCTCAGGGGAGAAACCGGATCACGGGACCCTCCGTCTCTCGATGTAGCATGAGACCGCTTGCCTTGCTGCTTCCGGCCCTGCTGGCGCTGTTGCCGGTTGTTGCGCAAGATGCTGAAACCGCTGCCGACGGGCCCACGTTCTCGCTCGACGTCAGGGTGGTCAACTTGCTCGCCACGGTCAAGGATCGCAGCGGGCGACTGCTCAGCACCCTGACGAAGGATGACTTCATCCTTTCCGAAGACGGCGTCAGGCAGGAAATCCGCTATTTCGCACACCAGACGGACTTGCCGCTGACGATCGGCCTGCTGATCGACACCAGCGGCAGCCAGCGCGCGCTGATCAGAGACGAGCGCAGCGCAGGGCTGATGTTCTTCCGCTCGATCCTGCGCAAGGACAAGGATCTGGCGTTCCTGATGAGCTTCGACCGCAACGTCGAGCTGCTACAGGACTACACCGCCTCTCTGGGACTGCTCGAGCGCGGCTTGGACGGGTTGCAGGTCGAGGTTCCCACCAGCGGATTGCATCCCGGGCCTAGCGGTGACAAGCAACCGACCAGCACGGCCCTCAACGATGCGCTGTACCTGGCCGCCGACGAGATGTTCCGCAACCAGGTCGGGCGCAAGGCGGTGGTGGTGATCTCCGACGGTTATGACTACGGCAGCAAGACCAGCCTGAAGAAAGCTATCGAGGCGGCTCAGCGCGCCGACATCGTGGTGTACACCATCCAATACATGGACCGGCAGTTCGCAGGCCGGGCGTACTTCAACGTCGGCTCCGGGGCAGGGACGCTCAAGAAAATGTCCGAGCAAACCGGCGGCAGCACATTCCGGGTCTCGCGGGGGATCCGCCTGGCAGGGATCTTCAAGCAGATCGAGGATGAACTGCGCGGCCAGTACAGCATCGGCTACACTCCCAAGCGCGGGCTGGACAGTCCCGGATTCCGCAAGATCTCGCTCAAGACCGCTGGCAAGGGCCTGAAGATCCAAGCGCGGAACGGCTACTACGCCGACGCGATCTAGCAAGTTCAAAGCGACGGGCGCCGCGCATTCAGCGCCGCTGGTCGCTATCCGCGTAGAACCCGTAGCCGGCGTGATGCAGGAAGACGTCCTCGAGGCTGGGCCGCGAGATCTTCACCGATTCGATCTGAGTTCCGAAGCGAGTCATCAGGCGGGCTGCCCACTTCGATCCCTCGGGATGTTCGAAGCGAACCACGTCGCCGTTCACGTGGGCGTCTTGCACCGCGAATTCTTCGGCCAGCGCCGTCGCGACAGCGGCTGCGCCGCCGGTAGCCAGCGTGACGACTTCGCCGCCGATCTCGGCCTTGAGGTCGGCGGGCGTGCCTTGGCGGATCAACTTGCCGTGATCCAGGATCGCCAGCTCGTCGCAACCATCGGCCTCCTCCAGCAGATGCGTGGTCAGCAGTACCGTGACGCCGGCGGCGGACCGCAACTGCTCCAAGTGTCGCCGGAAGGCCAGCCGGGCCACGGGGTCGACTCCCGTGCTCGGCTCGTCGAGCAGCAACAGCTTCGGGCCGTGCAGCAGCCCCTTGGCCAGATCCGCGCGGCGGCGCAGTCCGCCCGACAGCGTCTGCACGCGATCCTTGCGCCGGTCCTCTAGGCCGACCTTTTCCAGCACTTCACTGATGCGCTCGGCGAGCTCGTGCCCGCGCAGGCCATACATGTGGCCTTGGTGCACTAGGTTTTCCTCGACGGTCAGCCGGGAGTCCAAGCTCTGCGACTGGAAGACAACGCCGACTTGGCGCCGGGCCTCGATCGGTCGCTCGGTGACATCGACGCCGAACAGCTTGGCGCTGCCGCTTTCGGGCGCGAGCAGGGTGGAGAGGATGCGGAACAGCGTGGTCTTGCCACTGCCGTTCGGCCCGAGCAGGCCGAAGATAGATCGCGGCGCGACTTGGAAGCTGACAGCGTCTAGCGCCCGGGTCTCGCCGTAGCTGTAGGTGCATTCCGAGATTTCTACTGCAGCGGGCGCGGGCATCCAGAGGGCTATTGCCTTGACGGTAGCACAGCGAACCGCCGCTCCTGATGCCGCCGTTCGCACGGTTGTGCGGTGCCGTCGGCACTCTTGGAAAGGCGCGGGTGTCAGGGGCCGCACACAACCAGCCAGCCGGACAGTTGACCTATGCCGGTCGGCGCGAGCAAAGGAACGGCCGCCGCCGGTCACAAGCCGGGCCTGGCTGTTGCATCGAGTGCTATCTTGCGTCGCTGGGCGTGAACTGCGGCCTGGCAGATCGCAGGGACGGTCGCAAGCGTTGGCTTTTCCTGCATTGCTATTCTCCGAAGAGGCATGCCGATTCTTATGCGAGCGGGTCCTGGCAGTCGGGAGGAACTATCGTGAGGACCGGCATAGTCACGCTGGTCGCAACCATGCTCGCCGTCGCTGTCTTGGGAAGGGGGCATGGCGTCGCTAGCGGACGTCCCGGAAATGAACTCGTCAAGAGATCGGATGTTGAGTTCATTCCTCTGAATCCCGCGCGCGGCGAACTCGGCCCGAAGGCGGGAAAGCTCTGGGGTGACATCCGGGCAGATTTGCCGTCCGGGGTTCTTGTCAAGTTCGTGGACGGCTTTGAGTCGCCGCCGCATATCCACAACATCACCTACCGTGCGGTCGTGATCAGCGGTGCCGTTCACAACGACGACCCTGCTGCGGAGAAGATGTGGATGGAGCCCGGCTCCTTCTGGACGCAGGTACATTTTTTTGTCGATACGTGACTCGTCTGATGGGATCGGATCGTTGCTCGTGCAACTAGGGCAGCCTGTCGCTGGAGTTGCAAGGGCCTGCTCGAAGGGCGCTGGGCCGCTCTTCGCAGCGCCCGCGAGGGGGCACTGGACAGTGTCGGCGCAGCGGGGGTGTGACGCCTCGCAAGGCGTTGCCGGGCAGGCTGGCGGGACGCTCGCATGGGCTAAGGCGAGGGCGCTTGCAGCAGCAAGTCGAGAGCCTCCTGCGGGCGTGCCGCGAAATGCCGGTTGGCCTCCGGCACGTAGCGGAATTGGGGCAGGCAGCGGATGATCGAAATGGCCGTGTTGGTCAGACAGGCCAGGTTGCGCGGCAGGTCGCGCACATACACGCGGCAGCGGTCTTCGTCGTAGGTGAAGTCACGCACATAGTGCAGGCGGTTCTCGATCTGCCAGTGGTTGCGCAGCAACTCCGCGAGTTGCTCGGGGGTGGCCCGTGCGGGGCCCAGCGAGGTGAGCGCATAGCTCACTTCGGTGCTGCTCTTGCCGCTCTTGACGTGCTGCCGCCGACGTTCGACGCGGATGGCCTGCTGGCGGCCGTGCAGGGCGGCATAGTCGTCCCATTCGGCGGCGCTGATGTCCTTGACCCAGTAGCGTCGGCGCTCGATGCGGCCATGCTGCTTGTCCAGCGTCTCCACCAGCGGGCAGGCACTGAAGTCCATCTCTTGCAGGTCCCGGAACAGCGTTGGCTGGTTGTTTTTCACCGCGGTGATCAGATAGTCTGCCTGGGATTCCTCGAGCAGGCAGCGGGCCGTCTCCTGCTGGGCGTGCAGCGCGTCGCCGGTGACCACCCGCCCGGCCAGGTCGAGTTGCCTGGCTAGTTCCCGGAAGGCCGGGATCTCGTTGGTCTTGGAGTCGATCTCCAACTGTCCCAGCACCACGCCGCTGCCCTGCTCCACCGCGGCCAGCAGCATGCGCCGACCGTGTGCGCTCTGCTTGGAGGCCCCGCGCACGTCCTTGCCGTCCAGGCTCACGCCCGGCAGCACTGCCGGGCCCTCGCTGGGTGCCTCGCTGGCGGCCTTGGACGAATCCGTAGCGTCTTGCTGTGACTGCACTTGCGCGCTTTGCTGGAGGGCCCACCCGCGCACCGCCTCCTCCAGCGTCTGCGGCTCTAGGGTCGCCAGAATGTTGTGGAACGTGGTGATCGACGGACTCGTGTAGCAGCCTTGGCTGGGGCTGTAGAAACACTCCACCGCCAGTCGCTGCGACTGGCTCAGCAGGGCCGCGAACTGGGCGAAGGCGGTCACCCCGCGGTAGCCGCACAGGCGCGCCGCCACCGCCAAGGCCAGCACGCTGCGCAAGCCGTAGCGCTTGCCGCGCGCATGGCGGTACTCGGGCAACTCGCCGAGGAACTCGAACAGACTGCGCAGCGTCTGCGCGTCGGGGGGCGCGCTGCGGGCCGGCCCGTCCCAGGCCGGATCATCCTCCGGCTGGGCCAGCTTGAGGGCCGCGCCGGGCTGCAATTCGTACACGAAAATCTCCTTCCGCTGGCCGTGCCGACGCCAGCGCGGCGTGGCACCCGGCAGCCGTGCGTAGCCGCCGCTGAAGCCCAGCGAGCGCCAGTTGGCGGCCCGGTAACAGGTGCCGGCGAAGCGTTCAGGGTCCACGAACGACTCCGCTAACAGGCTCGGAATGCCGTGCTCGGCCAACATGTCGTCCGAAAGCCGTCGCAAGCTCAGCCCGAGCACCCGCGAGGCCAGATTGGGCGCCCCCTGCCAAGCCGGCAGAATCACGAAGCGCGAGTTCTGCGTGAGCAGATGCAGGCGCCGCCGCTGCTGCTGCGGGCTCCAGCCGATCCAGCGGTCACGGGCCGCCAGCTTGAGCGCGGCGGCCTGCCAGCCCACCAGTGCGATCCAGTCCTGCCCCAGCGTCGCCACATGCCGCAGGGCCTTGCCGAACAACCCCTCGAACGCTAGGTAGTGGTGGCTGGCCACCAAGCGGTCCCAGCGCCGGTGCTCCTGCGCACCGTGCGTGGGGCGCACGTGCACGGAGCGCAAATCCAGATCCCGCAAGCCGCTTGGCGCTGCCACTAGAGCCTAGCCTGACAGACTGACAACAAAATGTCCAGTCCTCGCAGCAGACAGCGCTACCATGCCGAGCTCGCAAACTCTAGCAGGCAGCCACTGCCCCTCCGGCTACTGTCGTGCACTGCCTCGGACTCGGACAAAAAAATGGCCCTGCTTCTGGACGCAGCCGCCGGGGGAAAACCACATCACCGCCGCGAGTGGCGAGAACTCCATGATCTTCTTGGAGATCCTGTCGGGCCCCTATCTCGTCAAGCCCGCGGATGAAGCGTTCGACAGCGGCGAGCGCCCGATCAACGTCGCAGCGCGAAACATCATGTGGCTGGAGGCGGAGGACGCAGAGTGGGTCGACGACGAAGGCCCCGAGATGGCCTACCTTTGGGGCAGCGTCGAGGAAAACGAGAAGAACGGCACCTTCGTCAAACTACCGTCCGGTTACGCCGGTGAACTCAGCACTAGCGCCCCGATGATGCGTGCGGTGACCATCCAAGGCCAGGCCAGCGTCCAGCTGTCGGGCGAATCCGACACCCACAGGCTGGACCCGGGCAGCTATTTCGGTTCGAACGGAGAGGCGGCGCATCAGCTCTCGTGCGACTCGGACGAGGAGTGCATCCTCTATCTGCACACTGAAGGCAAGTATCAACTCGGCGCCTCGCCGTAGCCTGGGATGTGAAGTTACCCGAAGGGGGCATGTACGACGGCCGAGCCGCCAGATTCGGCTATCGCTCGATTTCGGGCCACGAGGTCGTGCCCACGGTCGAAGCCTTCCCGGCGCCTGCGAGGGGCGGCTGCCGCGGCGGGCAGGGGAGTCAGGATAGGTTTGGCTGCCCGTCCACCTGCCTGCGCAGGCACGCAAAGAACTTGTCCGCCACCATCTTGGCCGTTCCCACCAGCAGTCGTTGGCCGACGCGGGCGATCGGGCCGCCGACCTTGGCCGAGGATTGCACCACGACCGTGCTCCCGGCTGCGCTCGGCGCGATCTCGATCCTAGCCTCGCCCTTGGCGAAGCCGGTGCTGCCCTTGCCGTCGACCTGCAGGGTGAACGAGTCCGGGCGCTGCATGTCGCGCATGGCCACGGTCCCGCGAAACCTGCCCTTGATGGCAGCCACGCCGATCGTCATCGCTGCCTCGTAGCGATCATCCCCGAGAGGTTTGAGCGTTTCGCATCCGGGCAGGCAGCCGGCCACTGCCTCCGGCGTGGTCAGGGCGTCGAAGACGGCCTCGGGAGGCGCGTCGAATTCGTATTCGCTGTTGAAGTCCATGCTGCAGCCGCTTCCGCAAGACTACCAGAGGCTGCTATCGGCGTACCGGCGCGCGTCTTGATCCGGACTCGAGGCTGTTCAAGTGCTCCGCTAGGTACTCCAAGCTGGCCAGATTGTGGGCGGGGAGAAAGTCATCCACGTAGGGCAATGCCGCTTGCAAGCCGCGCGTGAGCGGCTCGTAGGCTGCATCCCCCAATAGCGGGCTGAGCCAGACCAGCCGGTGGCAGGATCGTTGCAGCCTGGAAATCTCGCGACGCAGCGCCTCCGGCTCGCCCCTGTCCCAGCCGTCGGAGATCACCAGAACCACGGCTCCCCGACCCAAGACGCGCCTGGCCCACTCGACATTGAAGGTGCGCAGGGCATCGCCGATGCGGGTGCCGCCGGACCAATCGGGCACCAGCCGCGCCACCTCTTGCAGCGGGTTGGAGCCGCGCCGCCCGCGCAGCTTCTTGGTGATCCGAGTCAAGCGCGTTGCGAACAGGAACGATTCGACGCGCTCCAGATTCCCGCTCAGGCAGCAGGCGAACCATAGCAGCATCCTCGTGTAGCGCTCCATTGATCCGCTGATGTCGCACAGCAGCACCAGGCGGCGCGGTGCGGGCTTGGGGCCGCGGGTCGGAATTTCGCCCGGATCGGTCTCGCGTCGCGCCAGCCGTCCCAGCAGCGCGCGGATATCGGGTGCTTCTCCCGCGCCGCGCTGCCAGCGCTTTGTCCGCCGCGGAGCCGGGCGCCAGCGCAGTTCGCGCAGCATGTTCACCGCTTGGGAGAGTTCTTCGGCGCTGAGCCGCTTGAAGTCCTTCTCGCGCAAGACCTCCCGGTCGCTGTAGGTGCTGATTTGCACTCGTTCGAGGGCCGCTTCGCTAGGGTGGCTGCCAGACTGAGCGGTGCCTGAGAGCGATTCCATTTCGACCACTGGATCGCCGAACCGCCGCTCGCTGCCCAGCGGTCTCAGGTCAAGCTTGGTGCCGGCACCAGAGGGTCCGCTCCAGAACAGGCGGAAGGCGCGGTCGAACACCGGCAGGTCTTCTGCCCGGCTGACCAAGGCGGTGCGCAGCGCAAGCCGGAAGTCCTGCCTGCGGCCGACGTCGACGTGTTCCAGCGCGCGTGCCGCTGCGATGGTGGCCCCGGCCGGCACCGGCAGGCCGGCCGAGCGCAGCAGCCGCGCGAACTGCGTCAGATTTTCTAGGAGGTGGCCCATGGCGAGTCGGCCGCCTGTCCCGCCCTGCTGCTGCGAATCCCCCGGTGCGCGGCCCGGTCAAGCATCGCCTTGACCGGCTCGCCGCGCACGGCGGCGATGTCCTCCTGGTTCTTGAGCAGGATGCCCAGGGTCTGGTCCACGCGCCGCTCGTCCAAGCGTTCGCAGTCCAAGGCGACTAGCGCGGCTACCCAATCGAGCGTCTCCGACACTCCCGAAGTCTTGTACAGCTCGGCGTCGCGCAGTTCCTGCACGAAGGCGGTGGCGCTCTCGCTCAGCGCCTGTGAAGCGCCGGGGACCTTCAGGTTGACGATGCGCAGCTCCTTGTCGAAATCGGGATAGTCGATCCAGCAGTACAGGCAGCGCCGCTTCAACGCATCGTGCAGTTCCCGCGTGCGGTTCGACGTGATCAGCACGATTGGCGGCTGGGCCGCCCGAATCGTGCCGAGCTCCGGGATCGTGACCTGGAAGTCTGACAGCATTTCCAGCAGGTAGCCCTCGAATTCGTCGTCGGCCCGGTCCAGCTCGTCGATCAGCAGCACGGGAGGAGGGCCGGGGTGCTCGAGCGCCTGCAGCAACGGGCGCTCGAGCAAGAATTCCCGCCGAAACAGTTCCTTGGCGGCCTCGCGCCGGTCCAAGCCGCCGCCGTTCCGCATCAGCTGGATCTCGAGGATCTGGCGCGTGTAGTTCCATTCGTAGACCGCGTGGCTGATGTCGAGCCCCTCGTAGCACTGCATGCGGATGAGATCGCGCCCGAGGGAGGCCGCGAGCGCCTTGGCAACCTCGGTCTTGCCGACACCGGCCTCGCCTTCGAGCAGTACCGGCCGCTGGAGTTTGAGCGCCAAGTAGACAGAGGTTGCCAGGGCGCGGTCGCAGACGTAGTCCTCCCGGGCCAGCGTCGCCTGCAGCTCGTCGATCGAGTCCGGTATCGGCCGTTGGGAGGACATGCCTGCGGGTCGCGTGTCAGCCGCAGCGCGCGGCCGCGGCAGTCAGCGCCCGGCCGACCCACACATGGGCCACGGCGCTGCGGTACTCCGCCGAGGCGTATACGTCCCCCAGCACGTCGTCATCGTCCAGCGAATCGCCAACGCAGCGCGCGGCATCGGCAATCGCGCCGGCGCTGAGGGCCTTGCCCACCAAGGCGTCTTCGACAGCTGCCGCCCGAACCGGGGCAGGCACCAAGCCGCCCAGGGCCACGCTCGCGGCGCTGCACACGCCGTCCGCGACTGTCACCGACGCGGCCGCGCCGATGACCGCATAGCGCGATGCCGGATGCGAGAACTTGGCGTAGGCCGAACCCTGCCCGCCGTTGCCGGAGGGCAGGCTGATGGAGGTCAGAATCTCGTGCTCCTCCACGGCCGTCGTCATCAGTCCCTCGAAGAAGTCCGCGGCGTCAACGGTGCGCGTGCCAGAGGAGCCCGCGATGGAAAACTCCGCCCCTAAGCAGCGGAGCACGGCTGGCAGATCCGATGCCGGATCGGCGTGCGCCACGTTGCCCCCGATGGTCCCGCGGTTGCGGACGGCTGGATCGCCGATCATGCCAGCCGCCTCTGACAGCGCGGTCGCGCCGGATTGGAGCGTCGCGGACGCCGCTATTTCCGCATGCGTCGTAAGCGCGCCGATCACGATTCGACCAGCCTCCTCGCTGATGCCGCGGATCCCGTCGATCCGGCCGATGTCGATTAGCGCCGAGGGAGCGGCCAGGCGCAGCTTCAGCACGGGGATCAGGCTATGGCCGCCCGCCAGCACCTTGGAGTCAGGGTGTTGCTCCAGCAAGGCCGCAGCTTCGGCCACCGAACTCGCCCGGTAGTAGTCGAACTGTGGTGCAAACATGGTTCAGTTCCTCCCCTGTGCTGCTTGGATGGAGCGCCACACGCGCTCCGGCGTCAGCGGCATGTTGACAGCCTCGACGCCGAGCGGCGCCAAGGCGTCGATCACAGCGTTGTAGACGGCCGCGGTGGACGCGATGGTGCCGGCTTCGCCGATACCCTTGACCCCCAGCGGGTGGTGCGGCGAGGGCGTGACGGTCGAGTGGACCTCGATATCCGGCAGCCGGTCGGCACGCGGCAGTGCGTAGTCGAGCATCGTGCCGGTGAGCAACTGGCCGTCGTCGTCGTAGACCCCCTCCTCCCACAGCGCCTGTCCGATGCCTTGGACGATGCCGCCGTGAACCTGTCCCTCGACGATCACGGGATTGATCTGCGGACCGCAGTCGTCGACCGCCACGTAGCGCTTCAACTCCACGTTCCCGCTCTCGGCGTCGACCTCGACCACGGCGAGGTGCGCGCCATACGGGAAGACGAAGTTCGGCGGGTCGTAGAACGTGGTGGCCTCGAGCCCGGCTTCCACGCCCTCGGGCATGTTCCAGGCCACGTTGGCCATCAGCGCGATGTCTTGGATCGTCTTGCTGGAGTCGGGCGAGCCCTTGACAAAGAACTTGCCGTCGTCGTAGTCCATGTCCTCCACTGCCGCTTCCAGCAGGTGGGCGGCGATCACCGTGGCCTTGTCGCGGATCTTGCGCGCCGCCAGCGCCAGGGCCGCTCCGCCGACCGCCGTGGTCCGGCTGCCGTAGGTGCCCCAGCCCATGGGCGTGTTGTCCGTGTCCCCGTGGATGACCTTCACATCGTCCGGCGAGACGCCAAGTTCGCCCGCGATAATCTGTGCGAAGGTCGTCTCCTCCCCTTGGCCGTGCGGAGACGCTCCGATCATGACGTGGACCTTGCCGCTGGGGTGGAAGCGCACGATTGCACTCTCCCAAAGACCGCCTTGGAAGCCGATCGCGCCAGCCACTTGCGACGGGCCCAGACCGCAGATCTCGACGTATGTCGATAGGCCCAGGCCGATGTAGCGCCCGTTCTTGCGGGCCTCTGCCTGCTCGGCGCGCAGCTGCTGGTAGTCGGCCTCCGCGAGCAGCTTGCTCAGCGCGCCGTCGTAGTTGCCGCTGTCGTAGGTGAGGCCGGTCACCACGTCATGGCCGTTGTCGAACTTCGGGATGAAGTTGCGCCGGCGGACTTCTGCCGGGTCCAGCCCAAGCTTGGCTGCCAGCAGGTCCACCAGGCGCTCGACCATGAAGGTCGCCTCCGGCCGGCCAGCTCCACGGTACGCCTCGACGGGCGTGGTGTTGGTGTACAGGCCGTAGACATCCTCGTGAATCGCCGGGATGTCGTACACGCCCGAGAGCATCAGCCCGTGCAGGATCGTGGGGATGCCCGGTGCCGCGGTGGACAGGTATGCGCCCATCCCGGCCCAAACCGTGGCACGAAGGCCCTTGATCTTGCCGTCGGCAGTGGCAGCGAGCTCGATCTCTTGCACGTGGTCCCGGCCGTGCGTGGTGGCTTGGTAGTTCTCGCTGCGCGATTCCACCCATTTCACCGGGGCGCCCAGCTTCTTGGAGCAGAACATCGTGATGAAGTCTGCCGGGTAGGCCGCGATCTTGCTCCCGAACCCGCCCCCGACCTCGGGGGCGATCACGCGCAGGCGGTCCTCGGGGACGCCGATGACGAGCGAGGACAGGAAACGCAGGATGTGGGGGTTCTGCGTGGTGTTCCAGACGGTCAGCTCGCCCGTGGCAGCGGTGTAGCTGGCCAGCGTGGCGCGCGGTTCCATCGCGTTGGGGATCAAGCGCTGCTGGATGATCGTCTCCTTGACCACGACTTCGGCCTCGGAAAACGCCTCATCAATGTCACCGCCGCCGGTGACCGTCCAGTGGAATGCTTGGTTGCCCGCGATCTCGGCGTGGAGTTGGGGCGCCCCGTCGGCCGCGGCCTTCTTGGGCTCGACCACGGCATCCAGCGGCTCGTAGTCGACCTCGATCAGGTCCAACGCGTCGTATGCCTCATGGCGGGTCTCGGCGACCACGACCGCGACGATGTCGCCAACATAGCGGACCGTGTCCTTGGCGACGCAGTGATAGTCGGCGATCGTCAGCCCCGAGTCGGGGAGCAGCCAGGCACACGGCGAGGGAGCGATCTCTCCCTCGGTGTCCGCGCTGGTGTAAACCGCCACCACGCCCGGCGCGGAGGCGGCCTGCGAAGTGTCGATGCCGTCAATGCGGGCGTGGGCGTAGGGACTGCGCAGCAAGGCTGCGTGCAGCGTGCCCGGCAAAGTGATGTCGTCGGTGTAGCTCGCGCTGCCCGTGATCAGCCGCGGGTCCTCTCGCCGCCGGATGCCCGAGCCGAAAGTCGATGCGCTCATGACGTCCCTCCTTGCATCGTTTCCGCGGCGTCCCGGACGGCGCGGACGATGTTCTGGTAGCCGGTGCAGCGGCACATGTTGCCCTCGAGGCCGTGGCGGATTTCCTCGGCAGAGGGATCCGCATTGCAGCGCAGCAATTCGTGCGAAGCCAGGATCATGCCGGGCGTGCAGTAGCCGCACTGCAGGCCGTGCTTGTTCCAGAAGGACTCCTGCAGCGGATGCAGCTCGGAGTCGCCGGCCAAGCCCTCGATCGTGGTGACCGAGGCACCATCGGCCTGCACCGCCAGACAGGTGCAAGCCTTGGCCGAGACGCCGTCCAGCAAGATCGTGCATGAACCGCACTGGCTCGTGTCGCAGCCGACCTTGGTGCCGGTCAGCCCGAGCACGTCGCGAATGAAATGGACTAGCAACAGCCGCGGCTCGACCTCTCTGTCGTAGCGTCGGCCGTTAACCGTGATACTGACTGGTATCGTCACCCTCTATGCCTCCCCTGGCGTCCGATGCGGAGGGTGCCGCGGCAGACGCGCTGAGAGATTGTAGCGCAACGGGAAGTGGGGTGAAAACGGCGCGTCAGGTCGATCTGGAGGAGAGATCCACGATCACGGGGGCTGACTGGGGCCACGCACAGCCGTGAAGCCCTTCGACTGCCTTCCGGTACTCCAAATCAACCCAGGCGTCGCGGCACTGATCCGCAACGGCTTTGGTGCCGACGATGCGGTGAAGTCTTGCAGTAACGGGCTTGCGAATGTCGAATCCGAAGTTGAAGCCCGTCCCGATGCCAGGATGGTGGCGGCGGTACAAGTCAACCAAGCCTAGGCCTAGCACGGCATCCAGCGCATCCCTTTCTCTGGACGTATGGTTCAGCGTTCTCGGTAGTGTAGGTCCATCTGAAACAACGTTAAAGTCGCCCGCCAGCACGCATCCTCCGGAGAGGTTGGATCGCTTGCCGACGTGTTCCTGCAATTGCTCCATCCACGCAATCTTGCGTTCCATGGCTCCCTCGAATCCGTTTGCGGCCGGATTCCCGTAGACCGCATAGACCGACGAGAATTCCAGATCGCCCACGGTCACAGTCACGAAGCGCGCCCCTGGATCCCGCTGGCCGGGCAGGCCCATCTGCAAGACCTTCGGCTTGGGAAGTGTCTTTCGAATCAATACCGCGACTCCCCAGCCGTTCCGGAACTCTCCGTCCCTGGCGTGGGCGACGGATTCGTAACCGGCTTGTCGTAGTGCTTCTCCGGGGAAGCGATCTGTCGCTGCAAAGGTCTTCTGGAGAGCTACGACATCCGGATTCCTGCTGTCCAGCCAGTGGAGGAGATAGGGCAGCTTGGAGCTGATGCCGTCGATACACCACGTCGCTAGGCGCATGGCCGGGATTCTACCAGCCGCGCGACGGACCAGATGCCGGCAGGTCCGGTCGCTGAAAATCAACGAGGCTTACTCCGAGCCGCAGTAGTCCGGGTGGTGTCGCGGCAGTCGCCTGCCGGATACTTCCGGCACTGGCCGAGGTGCGCACGTCGGCACGATCGAGTTCAACCATTCCTGCAGGCGCAAACGCGGTTGCGGTCATCAGAGAGGCGCACAAGTATGTCGAGCCACGCCCCGCGATGAGCGCGCTCGGACCGACTGCGCGTCAGTTCACGCAGGCGGTACCAGCGGAAACTCGTCGGCCGTTCTGGCGGCCCATTCGACCAACAGCTTGCGGTGTCGGTTCAACTCGGCCTGGCATTCCGGAGCCGCTACCAGGCTGTTGATCTCATCTGGATCGGTTTCGAGATCGAACAATTGCTCGCGGCGGCTGCCGACGTCGTATACGACGTACTTGTAGCGCTCTGTTCTCACCATGCGACCCGCCGCGCCGCCGTTTTGACCGCGCGCGAAGGTCGTTTCAGCGATCACGTAAGGCCGATCCCAAGTCGGCTCGGATCCCCGAACAAGCGGTTGCAGGGACTGGCCGTGGACCGGTCCCGGAGCGCCGGGGAGTCCGGCGGCGTCCAATATGGTCGGCATCAGGTCGATGCCTGTCGAAACCAGTGCCTCTGAAGTGCTCCCCGGATTGCTCGCTTGCGGATCGGCGATGAGGAGCGGGACCCGCACCGCCTGTTCGTAGAGGACCTGCTTTTGGTTCCAGTGGTGGCTGGCGACGCCCTCTCCATGGTCGCTGGTGAAGATGATGACCGTGTTGTCCTCGTGACCGGAAGCGCGAAGGGCGTCGAGCACCCTGCCGATTTCCCGGTCGGCTTTCTCGACCAGCCGGTAGTAGCCCCAAAGGTACTGCCGCCATTCCAGGTCGGTCCAATCGCTCGTGGGGTAGTGGAAGTCCCGATTCCTCTCCTGGCTCATGCGAATGGCTGTCGGCTCGTTTTCGGGAATGGCGAAGTTTGCGGGCAGGGGAGGAAGCTGGGCTGCGTCGTCTGGCAACGGCGGGATCGGGCCTTGCGGCAGGTCCTGTCGCCGTGCGAGCTGGCACACGTCGTGAGGGTTGCGCACAGATACCGTGAGGAAAAACGGCTTGTCGCGTGGAGCCTGCAAGTATTCGATCGCCTTGTCGGCAGCGACGCCGTCGCTGCGGGTCTCTTCCGCGGCCGAGGGATAGCCTGCTTCCGCAAAAGAGGTCCCGACATGCCACTTGCCGAAGTAGGCCGTATCGTAGCCGCCGGACTGCATCAGTTTCCCGAGCATCGGATACTCGCCGTTTAGCCCGCGGCCGTTCGTGGACGTGCCGATCTCGTGTGGATAGCGCCCCGTCTGGATGCTGGAGCGGCACGGCAAGCACAGAGGCTGGGTGACGTAGCTCCGCGTGAACCGGACTCCTCGCGCGGCGATTCGATCCATCGCGGGTGTGCTGATGTGCGGGTTGCCCGTGCAGCTCATCGCCTCGTCGGTTTGCTGGTCGGTCATCACCAGCAGCACGTTGGGGCGTTCCGGAGCGGATCCCTGCCGGCAGCCGAGCAAGCTCATGCTTGCCAGTCCGGCGGTCTGTAGAAGTGCGCGCCTGTTCAGATGTGTCGATGCAGTCATGGCTGCTATCCAATGTGGCCGATTCCCATCCCGTTCGCAATCTCGCGTTGGTGAACGCGACGCGTCGGATTGGAGCGATTCACGCCGCCCGAGCAGGCCCGTCCGGCAACTGCGCCGGAGACCATGCGGGAGGCCATGCGCTAGATAGCACGCTTGCCGGACTGCTGCCTCGCGCGCGCTGTCAGCCTATGCCCGATCAGAACCGGAACGTGTACTGCAGCTTGGTCGCTAGGCGCGAGTCCTGCTGGCGGAAGTCGTAGAAACCGCCCAGCTCCTGGATCCAGCCTTGGCCGAAGATGAAGAACAGGTCATTGCCGGGCTCCAGCGTCCAGCGCACGCGGCTCTGCAGGCCAAGATTGCCTGACCGATTGTCGAATTGAATGAGGTTGGAGAACGACAGGAAGGGTGAGACGGCGTAGTTGATCTGGGTGCTGAAGATCCGGGCGACAAAGTTCCCTTCGGGCAACTGCGCGAACGTCTGGTTGGAATTGAGGCTGATCACGAACTTCGGCGGAAGCTGGTAGCGCAGCCCCGTCTGTACCGTCTTGGCCGTCCCAGACCAGAAGTTTCCAAACGTGAGCCCGATGCTTCCTTGTAGTGGTCGCTTCTGCGCCGACGTGAAGAAGATTCGCATCGGCGTGAAGCGATACTCGCCGGGCGGCAGCACCACTCCCGGAGATATCTCGAACGGCTCGAACAGGCGCTCGTAGGTCGGGTTCAGGTCGAACAGGCTGTGCATCGAGTCGCCAGACATGAAGTGCCAGTCGAAGAGCGTGAAATACAGCTTCCAAGTCTCGACTAGGCCGTTGTCGAGCCGCGTGAAGCGCGTGTAGAAGACATCGTGGAACATCTGCTGAATGCCCGACGATGGATTTGGCCGCGGGTTGTAGCTGGCCCCCAGCCGCATCATCCTCACGTTTGAACGCTGCACGAATCCCAGTTCGGGATCGAAGTTCTCCTGGATCTCCCGCCACTGGAACTGTCCCTGGAATCTGTCGTTGGCGTAGTGCGCTCCGAATCCGAACGATGCGTTGTTGTCCTCGACGCCGTCCTTTCTCGTCTTCAGTCCCCAGGCGTTGACCAGCATGTTGCGGTTAGTTCCCAGAAAGTTCGAGGTGGCCAGGCGAATGTCCATGCCGGCTGTGGTGCTCATCGACGTGCGCTCCGGGGTAAACGGATCGTCTCTGGAGGCCGGTCTGGCAGGATCCCCGCCAGTGAAGATCGCGCCGACGTACGACTGCTCGAGGAAGTTCTGCCGCACGCGGCCAACGAACATGTTGCTATCGAAGACGCCCGGTATCTCGCGAGTGCGCACATTCAGCACGCCGATCTCGGTGCGTCCGGCCCTGCCGGTCAGCTTGAGGCCGTAGTCGATGGGCACCTCCTGGCCGCGCAGCAACCCGACGCGGCGGCTGAAGAAGGGGAAGATCTCAGCCCCGGCGCTGGGAATGCCCCCGGGCTGGTCGATGCCGGTCGTGGCGAAATTGAACACGCCGGCGTCTTGCAGGAAGAAGGACCTCTTCTCGGGGAAGAAGATCGAAAACCGCGTCAGATTGATCTGGCGATCATCGACTTCGGTCTCGCCGAAGTCCGTGTTGACCGTGGTGGACAGGCGCAGGCTCGGCGTGAGGTTGTAGAAAAGGTCCAGCCCCGGCTTGCCGCGGACGATATCGTTGCCCGTGACTCCGGAATGGAACCAGCGCTGCGCGATGAAGGGGCGGACGTCGAGGCCGATGCCCTGCTCGATGTTGTCGAGGTTCGTGATCTCGCCCGCCTCCGAGACTTGGAAGAATTGCGTCTGGAAGCGCGCCCCGGTCCAGCGCACCTCTTCCAGCTTGCGCTGGATGATGCGGCTGATGTTGAAGCCCCAGACGCTCTGGCCGGAAGGAAAGGCCAGGCTCTTGAAGGGGATCGCGAACTCGGCGCTCCAGCCCTCGGAGGAGCGCCTGGTCTTGACGATCCAGATCGCGTCCCAGTCTTCGTTAGTCTCGCCGTTCGCGAACACCAACCCGTCCACTAGCGCCCCGTTGGGATTCGTGGAGAAGTGGAACGCGTTGCTCTGGTCGCGAAAGGTGTCGAGGATGATGCTCAGGCGGTCGTCAGGGTTCAGGCTCGCGTCGCGCGCCATTTGCGAAGCCAGCACTCGATCCGGCTCGGAGTCGTAGCACATCACCCCGATGTAGAGGTTGTTCCTGTCGTAGAGCAGCGTGACCTCGGTCCGCTCGGTGGGTCTGGTGCCGGCCCGGGGAATCCTCTGCACCAACTCGCCGATCTTCGGCGAGCGCCGCCATGGCGCCTCGTCAAGGACCCCATCGACGTTAATCGCGGAATTGATCTCGGTCACCACAGCCGTCCGCGAAGCTGGCGGCGTACCGGGTTGCTGGGGAAAGGCCGCACACCAGAGCCCCGCCGTCAGCAGCTGGCACACGCCGATCGTGGTCCGCAGCAGCCCCGCTTGGCGGCTCGTGAGTGGGCGGGCAGTCTGCACGTTGCGGTTCCGAGCTTGATTAGTTCGCGCGCCAACGCGCGACACAAAGGGCATAGTCCGACTTCGGTGTCGGCTGGCTAGAGGCGATCCCTGACCCGACCGTTACTATAGCCCGTCGGAGAAGACGCCTTTGCTCCGCTGTCCGCGCCTTGGCACATCGAAGAGCCGGCCTGGCTGCCGCCGGCCGTAACCAATGCGTGGGCTGGCCCGCTACGGCATCACTCGAACGTATTTCTGCAACAGGCGGCGGAACGGCTCGCCGGCGTAGAGGTTGCCCTCGTCGTCGGCTGCCACGAATTCCGCACCGCTGCCGCGCGTGTAGCGCGGATCGCCCCAGGGAAAGCGCACGAAGTAGCGGATCCAGCCCGACTTGGCGTCGCCGATCCGCAGGCCCATTTCCCAGCCGGGGTTCTGAACGTCGTCAGACTCGGAATCGGCCACGTAGATGTTGTCATGGCCGTCGAAGTAGATCCCGCTTGGCCGGCCGAACTGGGTCCAGCTGGCTAGATGCTTGCCCTCTTGGTCAAAGATCTGAATGCGATTGTTCTCGCGGTCGGCCACGAACAGGCGCCCGCGCTGGTCGATCGCCAGCGCGTGCAGCACGTGGAACTCGCCGGGGCCGTAGCCGGTCTTGCCCCACGACTTGATGAAGGTGCCGTCGCTGGCGAACTTCATGATGCGGTTGTTGCCGTCACGGTAGTGACCATCGGCTACGAAGATCGCGCCATCGTCGGCGACCACCACGTCAGCGGGGGAGCTGAAGTGCTTCGGGCTGTCGCCCGGCACCCCTGGCGTTCCCAGCGTCATCAGCACTTCGCCGGTCGGGCTGAACTTGATCACGCGGTGGCCGCGCTCGCCTTTCGGCACGCGGTCAGGATGTGCCGCGTCGGTCACCCACACATTGCCGGCCGGATCCACGTCGATGCCGTGCGGCCAGATGAACATGCCGCCGCCGAAGCTCTCAACGGTCTCGCCGCTCTCCAGATTGAACTTCACCACTGCGTCCAGGTCCGACTCCAGGCATTCGTAGCCGAACTTGTCCGCCCCTGCGTCGCAGCGGATCACGGCCCACAGGTGCTTGCCGTCGGGATCAATGATGACGCCGCCGATGGCGCCGGGATTGCGTCCCTCGGGCAGCTTCGCCCAGCCTTCCACCATGCGGTAGGGGTCTGGATATGGTTGCGCTAGCAGCGGCGCGCCGGCCGCGACCGCCAACAGCAGTGTCAGTGCCAGTGCGCATCGACTTGATCTGAGCATGAATTCACCTCGCTCCGCCTCGGCAGGCAGATCTAACCCCATATTCTAGGCAAGGTCGGGCCCAGCCGATAGTACCGTTCCGAATGGTTGAGTGCTTTGCGTCACAGCCAGTGACGGCTACACTAGGGCTGAGCTCGGGCAGTTTGCCCGATCGGCTGCAATTCCCCTCCTATGCGCCGACATGCACTTGCCTGCGCACTTGCGGCTGCCACTCTAGCGGCTGCCGGACCTCTGAGCGCCGTTGAAGTCGACGCTTCGGTGTCGGCGATTCTCGAGCGCCACTGCGTTGCCTGCCACGGTGCACAGGTGCAGAATGCCAATGTCCGCCTGGACAACCTCTCGGCGGACACAACCGCGGATCGCCGGGCCGCCGAGACTTGGCACGACGTGCGTAACGCGCTGAATCGGGGCGAAATGCCGCCCAAGGAAGCGCCCCAGCTGTCGTCGTCAGATCGAACGACCCTGCTTGGCTGGCTCGACGCCGCGCTGAGCGAGCGCGGCGACCTTGCCTCGGGCGCTTCCGGACGCGTCGTCATGCGCCGCCTGAACCGCAGCGAGTACCAGAACACCATGCGGGACCTGCTGGGCCTGGACATCGATTTCGTCAAGAACCTGCCGCCCGACGAGGTCAGCCCGGACGGATTCACGAACAACGGTGCCTCGCTGCGCATGTCCGCCCTGCAACTTGAGCACTACCTCGGCGCCGCACAGAACGGGCTCGCGCGCGCGATCGTCGAGGGGCCGGGCCCGCCCGTCTTTGAACACCGCGCCGTCGAAACCGTGGTCGACAAGGTGAAGACCGTGCATTGGTCGAACCGCTTGGGTCGCACCGGCACGTTCGTCGCACGCATCCCCGAGTTCCCTGACGAGGGGGAGTTTGTCCTGCGGATCCGCGCGCGGAGCGTAGCGCCGCCTGGCGCGCCGCATCCGCGCATGCATGTGAGGCTAGGCTACCGCGCCGATACGCAGACGCCGTCCCGCGACGTGGCCGAGGTCGATGTTGCCGACGGCCCGGCCCGGACCTTCGAATTTCGCGGGCGCATCGGAGAGTTCCCGATCCAGAGCCGGGCGCAGAGCAAGTACCCGGGAATGCTGGTCTGGGTGAGCAACACCTATTCGGACGGCAAGCCCGCTCCGCTTGGCGAGAAGGTCGACTTCGAGGAGGACGGCAAGCTCAAGCAGAAGTGGGTCTGGCCGGTCGATCCCGAATTCCCCGCCATCGTCGTCGAAGCGCTGGAGTTCAAAGCGCCCGCGTACGCGGCTTGGCCGCCCGAGCATCACCGCCAGCTGGTTGCGGACGCGCCGCGGGCGCGAGAGGACGAGGCCGGAAGCGCTGCATCGGCGCTGCGCCGGTTCATGCGCCGCGCCTACCGCCGCCCGGTCGACGATGCTGACATCGCCCCCATGCTGCGGTTCTTCGGCAAGGTCCGGCCGCGGGTCGAGAGCTTTGAGCAGGCCCTGCGGGAAACGCTGGCCATGGTGCTTGTCTCGCCGGACTTCCTGTACAGGATCGAACGCCAAGATGGCGAGAGCCGCTCCGTCGACGACCACGAGCTGGCGTCGAGGCTGTCGTATTTCCTCTGGGGCACGATGCCGGACCAGCGCTTGATGGAGCTCGCGGATCGAGGCGAGTTAGCAGAACGCGGCACCCTGCGGGCCGAAACCGAGCGCCTGCTGGATGACCCCCGGTCGTGGGAGTTCGTCGAGCAGTTCAGCGACCAGTGGCTGGATCTGGCGGGCGTGCATCGCGTGGCGATCAACCCGAACTATTACCCGGACTTCGATCCCTCGCTCAAGCAGGACATGCGGCGCGAGACGCAGCACTTCTTCGCTTACCTGTTGCGGGAGGACCTCAGCGCACTGAACTTCCTGCGGTCCGACTTCTCCGTCCTCAATCACAGGATGGCGCGGCATTACGGCATCGCCGGGCCGCGCGGCGGGGCATTCGAGCGCGTTTCTCTGGCCGGCGCCGGGCGACCTGGCGGCGTGGCCGCCCATGCCAGCATCCTGCTGGCCAACTCTACAGGCGAGGATTCCCACCCGGTCGAACGCGGAGTTTGGATCCGCACGGCCCTGCTGGGCGACCCGCCCGCATCGCCGCCCCCCTCCGTGCCGAACCTGGCCAGCGGCGATGTCGACGCCGCCCTGCTGCCACTGAAGCGGCAGCTCGAACTCCACCAAGACAGCGCGGCCTGCGCCCACTGCCACAGCGGGATCGATCCGTGGGGAGTCGCGCTGGAGGAGTTCGATGCCGTCGGGCTCAGGCGCTCGAGCGTGCTGCGGCGCTCTGGCGACCAAGCGGTGGAGCATGCGGTGGACGCGGCCGCCGAGCTGCCCGATGGACAGCGCGTGGATGGCGCCGAGGCGCTCGCGGACTACATGCTGGACAGCCAGCGCGGCGTCTTCGCCCGCGCCCTGACGGCAAAGCTGCTGGCCTATGCCGTGGGTCGCAGCCTGATTGCGGCGGACCAGTCCGCTGTGGAAGAGATGACGAAGGCCTTCGAAAAAGCGGACTATCGCCTGCGGGAGCTTTGTACAATCATTGTGACCAGCGACTCGTTTCGGAGCCGCTGACCTGCGAGACACCCATGGCGCGCAAGTCTTGGCATCTGGACCGGCGCACGTTCCTGCACGGGGCGGGAGTCGCCCTTGCGCTGCCGGTCTTGGAGTGCATGGCCGCGGACGGCAAGCCTGCCGCGCGACCGAAGCGCTTCTTCGCGGGCTACTTTCCGTACGGCATCGTCGACCGCGCCCCCGACAGCGAGGCGGCACAGTGGAATTGGTTTCCCTCCGGAGACGGCCAAGACTTCCGCTTGAACAAGAGCTTGGCGCCGTTGGAGCCGCTCCGCTCCGAGCTGACAATCTTGGGCGGCCTGTCGCACCCCAAGGGCCGCAACATGGGCGGCCACGACACCGCGGACACCTGGCTCACCGGGGCAGAGCTCAAAGAGGGCCACTTGGAAAACACGGTCTCGATCGATCAGATCGCGGCCATGCGGTACGGGGACCGCACGCGTTACCCGTCACTGGTGCTTTCCAGCGATGGCGGGGTTGGCGAACCGACCCGGTCGAGCACTCTTTCGTTCAGCCGCACGGGCCAGCCCGTGCCCGCCGAGAACAAGCCGAAGCAGGTGTTCAATCGCCTGTTTGGAGTCGATCCTCGCTCGCTCGAGGCGCAACGCCAGAGCCTGGACAGCTCGCGCAGCATGCTCGATCTTGTCATGGAGCATTCCGCTTCCGTGCGCGGCCGGCTTGGCAGCCACGACCGCGTCAAGCTGGACGAGTACTTGGAATCGGTTCGCCAGATCGAGCGCCGCGTCGAGAAATCGCAGCAGTGGCTCGAAGTGCCGAAGCCTCGCGTTCACGCCACGGGCCTGCATCTGGACGCGGACGACACGACGCCGGGCGAGTTGATCAAGACGATGTACGACTTGATCTACCTGGCGTTTCGCACGGACTCCACGCGCATCGCGACGTACCAGGTCGGCAACATGAACGGTGCCACCTCGATCGCGGGCAAGTTTCCGCAGCTATTGGGCTTGGCGGACAACATGCACAGCTTGGCGCACGGTGCCCGCAAGAACGACGCGGGCGCGGAGCCGCTCGGCCAGTGGGACCTGTTCTTGACCGAGCAGCTCGCTTACTTCATCGAAAGGCTGCGCCAGACGCCCGAGGGCGACGGCACTCTGCTGGACAGCACCTTGGTGCTCTACGGCAGCAGCAACTGCCAGACGCACGTCAACCTGAACTATCCGCTGCTGCTCGCGGGCGGCGGCGACATGGGGCTTGCGCACGGCAGCTTCCGCAAGTTCGGGGCCGAGGTCCCGCTTGCGAACCTGTACGTTACGCTGCTAGACCGGCTTGGCGCTCCTGTCGATTCGTTCGCCGACAGCACCGGCACACTGGACGAGATCTTGGCCTAGGCGGGCGACCTGGCGCAGAGCTCGGGCCGGGACTGCTCTCGCGTTCGCGACCTCGGGCTCGGCGAGAGCACCGCGCGCTTGGCGCTCAAGTGTCCGAGCTGCGGTAAGTCTGCCAAGCTCTCGCTTTGCCGGCCGCCCGATGCGTGCGAGGCCAAGATCCCCGTAAATGCAAGTAGTTTGCAAAATGACATCATTGTCGTGCTAGCCTAGTGAGGTCATGCTGCATACCAATCTCTATAGGTGTCGTCTCACGCCGATGGGCGCTGACGCTCGCACTCGCTTCGTCGCGACCGTCCCAATTCTGCTGCGTCTGGCAGTCGCCGCCGTCTGCTTGGCCGGAATCGGTGTTGGGCTATTCGCCGACAGTCCGAAGGCCACCTCCGTCTCCGCCGGACTCGTCGATACCCTGGCCGAGGAGTTCATGAAGGGCTTCCGAGCCATGGACGACGACCGGGACGGCAAGGTGGATGTGGGAGTCGTGATCCAGGCACTGAAGGCGGCTGGATATGGCCAGGCCCAGCCCATCCGACGCGGGCGAGGCGGCGGAGCCGATCCGTTCGAGCTGTTCGAGCGGGCCGATGCGGATGGGGACGGGATCTTGCGCGAAGACGAGGCGGGTCCGTACGTGCGGGGCACCGAGTATTTCCAAGACGGCGAGGTGACCTGGGAGGAATACCAGAAGGCTTGGGCCGAGCTTAGCGCCCGTCGCGGCGGTCAAGGTAGAGGAGGCCGTGGCGGAGGCGCGCGGGGCGAGGGCGGCGGAGGTGGCCGTGGCGGAGGTGGGCGTGGCGGAAGTGGCCGGGATGGCGGCGGCCAGTCACGCGACATCGAATTCTTGGCTGCGCTCGACGCGAACGGTGATCGCGAGTTGACGGCCCACGAAGCGAGAGCCGCGATCAAGGCTGAAATCGAGGAAGCGATGGATACACGCGTGAGTCTGGACGTGAATCAGGACGGGGAGATCTCGGCGCGAGAGTACGGTCTGTCCCAACCCTCGACGGGACGCGAGGTTGATGCGGACGGTCTGGACGGGCATGCCCGCGGACACTTTGAGCGCGAGGACTTCGACCGCAATGGCGTGATCACGCTGGGCGAGATTGCTGAGCGGGCGACACGAGATCCGAGCCGACGGTTGCGGGCGATGCAACTGAGCCTGCGCTTGCTACCTGCCGATGCCGACGCCGATAGCAAGCTTGCGAGGAATGAACTCCTGGCGTTGAGCGGGACGGCGGATTGGGCTGTTCTGGGCGTTTCCGAGCAGAGCCCTGTCGATCTGGTGCAACTCTATCCGAGGCTTCACGGCCTTGAACTTGATCAGAGCGCGGAACTGGATCGGGCGCTGCCGTCACGGTAGCTGTCGAGCGCAGCGCCAGATTCGAGCGGCGGTCCGATGGCCTCAGGCCCTCGGCGTAGTGGGTTCCGCACCCAGCCCGGCTAGCGCCGCACCGCGGCTGCCCCGATGGTTTCGGACCGGACAGTCCTCAGACGACTGCTATGGTGCGAACGGGGAGACTCGAACTCCCACGGGTTGCCCCACTAGAACCTAAATCTAGCGCGTCTACCAATTCCGCCACGTTCGCCCGCGGTGAGTAGCACGCCGCACGCCCAGAGCATTGCTCCTAGGTCCGGCGCGGTTCGTTGGTCGTCTGCACCCTTATCGTAGCCGACACATGGTTATTACGGAGATGCGCACACCGAGTTGGGTGCATCGACAGCCCTCGCATGGTCGGTTCGGCCAGGGCATGTCGTGGAGTCCTTTGTCGCAAATTAGTTTCCTGGGGTGTAATAACCAACAATAATCGGCGAAGAAGCTCGCTCCATCACGTTGTTCGCCAACGGTCTCTCGGGATCAGGTTACACGGAACGGTCAACAGGAATTCACGAGCCTCTCCTCGGGCGAAGAGCCACGTCAACGGCAGTCGCGTGCGGCGGCGATTGGAACGGCCGTGAATCGTCGCTGGACGCTCGGACCTGCGAGTCCCTTTCGATTCGCTGCTGGTGCGTTGAGGCAGTGTTATCCGGTACGCCGACCCTATGGCTCCGTTCCCGACAGGTCAGCTTGCTGTGACGCGCTAGCCGACTGACTCCCGCGCGAGGATCGTTGACAAAGTTGGCTGGGCGGCGTTCGCTATCATAGCCAGCATGTCCCAGACCGTCGATCTACTCAGAAGCGCCCTGTCCAGTGGTGAGGGCGTGCTGAGGCTGGCCCCGGCTTGGGTGCCGCGGTCGTTCCTCATGCCGGGAGGGCGGCTCAAGCTCCACCCCGCCGATATTTACGCTCTCGGCGCACATCGCGGTGGCATCGACGAGCGCTGGTTCTCGTCCACCACCAATGCCGACAACGGGCCGGGCACCCCCGATGACGAGGGGCTGAGCTACATTGTCGCGTCGGACGGTGCGGCAGACCCCAAGAAGGTGCTGCTAAAGAAGGCCGTCGACGAGATCGGCGACGAGATCCTCGGCAGCGACGTGATGAGCGCCCACGGCGGGTGGAACGTGCTCTGCAAGTTTTTCGACAACCTCGGCCCGATCCCGCACCACATGCACCAAGACGAGGAGGCGGCTGCCCGCGTGGGTCGTCGCGGCAAGCCCGAGGCGTACTACTTCCCGCCCCAGTACAACTACAAGGAGAACAACTTCGCGTACACGTTCATGGGCTTGGAGCCCGGGACCACCAAGGACGATGTCTGGCGCTGCCTGGAGCGCTGGAACGAGGGCGACAACGGGATCCTCTACCATTCCAAGGCCTACAAGCTCAAGCCCGGCACGGGCTGGCAGATTCCGGCGGGCGTGCTGCACGCGCCGGGCTCGGCCGTCACGTACGAGCCGCAGGTGAACTCAGATGTCTTCGGGATGTTTCAGTCGATGGTCGAAGGCCGCTATGTGCCGTGGGACTTGCTAGTCAAGGATGTGCCGCCCGAGCACCATCAGGACCTCGAGTACATCATCGGCATGCTGGATTGGGACGCGAACGTCGATCCGAACTTCATGGAGCACAGGTTCTTCGAGCCACGCCGGGTGCGCCCGGCTGACGAAATGGCGGAGGACGGCTACAGCGAAGCCTGGGTGACCTATTCGACCTCCAACTATTCGGCCAAGGAACTGACGGTGCATCCCGGCCGCAGCGTCACGATCCGGGACGCTGCCGCGTACGGCACCATCGTGACCCAGGGGCGCGGGCAGATTGGCGTGTGGGACGTGCATACCCCCGCGATGATCCGTTTCGGCGAACTCACTGCGGACGAGTACTTCGTGACTGCGGCTGCTGCCGGAGAGGGCGTGCGCATCACGAACCTGAGCCCGGACGAGAACTTGGTCATGCTCAAGCACTTCGGCCCGGACAATCCTGACGCGCGAGCCTTGGTCCGATAGTGGCGCAGGGGCGCCGTTATCAATAGTTCTTATCAGTCCTAGTGCTGCTCGTGATGCCGTTCGGCACTGTGATACGATGGCGGTTTCACAGTACTACCAAGCGGGCGGTTCCCGACCTGGGCGCGTGCCCTAGTGCTGATCCCCTCACAAGCCATATAGGAGGAAATCAATGGCTGTAAAACGCACCCCTGCTGAGGTCATGGCGTACGCCAGGGACAACGATTGCGAGATTCTGGACCTGCGCTTCGCGGACCTGCCCGGCATCTGGCAGCACGTGTCGTACCCGATCGGCATGCTGGACGAGGACAGTTTCGAGGACGGCTTCGGCTTCGATGGTTCGTCGATCCGCGGCTGGCAGGCGATCAGCGAGTCCGACATGCTGATTGTTCCCGATCCGGACACGGCATTTGTCGATCCGTTCAACCAAGTGCCCACGCTTTGCGTCGTCTGCAACATCCTCGATCCGATCACCAAGCAGCACTACGAGCGCGATCCGCGCTGGATCGCGCAGAAGGCCGAGAAGTACTTGCAGTACACCGGCACCGGCGACACCGCGTACTTCGGCGCCGAGGCCGAGTTCTTCCTCTTTGACAACGTCAGCTACGACTCGTCGTACAACTTCGGCTTCTACAAGATCGATTCCGAGGAAGGCCGCTGGAACTCCGGCCGCGCCGAGAACAACCTCGGCTACCGCCCGCGCTACAAGGAAGGCTACTTCCCGGTTCCGCCGACAGACCACATGCAGGACCTCCGGACCGAGATGACCAAGGTGATGATGGACTGCGGCATCGAGATCGAGTGCCACCACCACGAGGTCGCCACGGGCGGCCAGTGCGAGATCGACCAGCGCTATGACACGCTCGTGCTGTCTGCCGACAACATGATGCTGTACAAGTACATCGTCCGCCAGGTCGCCTACCAGCATGGCAAGTCGGCCACGTTCATGCCCAAGCCCCTGTGGAATGACAACGGCTCCGGCATGCACACGCACCAATCGATCTGGAAGGGCGGCGAGCCGACGTTCGCGGGCGAGGGGTACGCCGGCCTCAGCGAGACGGCGCTGCACTACATCGGCGGCCTGCTGAAGCACTCTCCGGCCCTGGCCGCCATCGTGGCTCCCACCACCAACAGCTACAAGCGCTTGGTGCCGGGCTTCGAGGCTCCGGTCAGCCTGGCCTATTCGCGGCGCAACCGCTCGGCGGCCTGCCGCATCCCGATGTACTCGGCGAGCCCCAAGACCAAGCGCGTCGAGCTGCGCTACCCCGACCCGTCCTGCAACCCGTACCTGGCGTTCTCAGCCTGCCTGATGGCCGGACTGGACGGCATTCAGAACCGCATCGATCCGGGCGAGGCGCTGGACAAGGACATCTACGACCTGTCTCCGGAAGAGCTCAGCAACGTGCCGGCGCTGCCGGAAGATCTGGCCGGCTCGCTGCAGGCGCTGGAGCGCGACCACGAGTTCCTGATGCAGAACGACGTGTTCACCGAAGAGGTGATCGCCAGCTACATCGACTACAAGCGCTCCGCCGAGGTCGATGAGGTGCGCCAGCGGCCGCACCCGTACGAGTTCTCGCTCTACTACGACATCTAGTCGCGACAGCGCGAGTCATACCCCGCGGCTGGGGGCTCCTGCCGGGAGTCTCCGGCCGTTTCCGTTCGTGTAGGCCCGCTCGTCCGACCGCCGTTTCCGTTCGGCGGCCCAGCGTTCGGATCCTTGCAAATTAGAAACCGGTTTCTAATTTGCAAGGAAATCCGTTCCCGTGCGGTACTTCCGGCAAGTTGCCGTACCGCCTGCGAGCGAAGCTGCAGCGCGTTGCGCGCATTGACCATCCGGCCTCGGTGCGGCCCGGGCACTACCGTTTTGTGACCCAGATCGGACTGGACCAGGCGACATTGCCGTCTTCTTGTTCCACCCGCACGTAGTAGTAGTGCTCGCCAGCGGCCAGTTCCTGCTCGCGGAACTCGAACTCCATGCTCTCGCCGTCCCCGGCCAGCGTGTGCACGTAGGTGTTGTCGCGCACCACCACCGCCTCCTTGATCGCGCCCGTGCCGCGGACCACGACGGTCGCAGTCGGGATTTCCGCCGAGGCGAACTCGTCGCCTTGGATCCATTCGCCGGCGCTCGTCTTGAGGCGGTAGTCGAGGATTATGTTGCTGGTCGCCGCATAGGTGTGGCGCTGGCGCATGGCGTCGACCAGCCCTTGGCGGGAGTAGTCGTCGCTGAGAACCATGGCGTACGAACTGTGCGTGGAGACGTGGTCGGAGCTCGCCTGGACTCCCAGCTTGTAGCCCTTCTCCCAGGCCAGCCAGACGAACCCCTTGGGCCGGTAGCTTCCGGCCCACAGGTCCGTCCGCGCCGCCGAGGACGCTAGCGGGGCGCCCTCGTGCTCGGCCGAGGTCCGCGCTCCCTGGAAGATCTCCACGATGGGCTCCAGTTCCGGGTCGTTGTCGCGCCAGTCCGTCCCCATCGAGGTATGAGAGGTGTGCGATGTCGCGATCCCTTTCTGCTTCCGCAGGGCGTCGTAGAGGAATGGGCCGCTGCTCGTTTCGCGCTCCTCCTGTGTGATCGGAATCGGCCTGTTGCCGCGCTCCGCATAGATGATGTTGCGGTGCCCGTTCGGATAGCCTAGGCTGCGCTCGTAGCCGAAGAGGGCTACGAAGCGCCCGGGCACATGGAACATGTCCTCGGCCTTCTCGGTGCGCCACCAGCTGTACTCGGTGTCGTTGGTGCCCTTGTGATCGGTGACCAGGTAGAAGTCCATGGCGGCGCCGTCCATCATGTAGCGGAACGAATCGTACAGCGAACCATCTCCCGAGCCGTCGAGCGAGATGTCGGTGTGGCGGTGCATGTCGCCGCGGTAGATCTTGTAGCGCTTGCCGCCTGAGTCGATGGTGTAGTTGCGGATGGCCGCCACCTGCTCCGCTTCCCTCGGCTCGGTCGGCAGCATGGCAGGCGGCTCGACACCTCTCGGGCCTAGCAGCGGCGGATCGATCCGCGCGTTGCCAAACTGCCCGGAGAGTTCGGCGAAGAAGATCTGGTTGTCCTTCGGATAGTGTCCGAACGTCGGCCCGCCCCAGAGCTTCTGGTCGGTGGTCCACGCCGCGTATACCTTTCCGCCAGCTCCCGCTACGACGTCCATCGGGCCCTCGTTGCGGCCGACGCTCTCGGGCAGCGGGAAGGGATCCGCCCAGCGGCCCCCGGAGTAGTAAGTCGCCATTACCTGCCACTTGCCGCCAGCTGCCCAGAGCGATTCGGGCTTGACGGCCCGCACGCGCGGCCGGAGCAGCAGCCACATGCGGCCCTTGCTATCGGGCGCGAGCTTGGGGGTCTGGATGTAGCGCTTGACGCTGGGCCTGAAGCGCCGGTTGACGTCATCGAGAGGGGCGAGCCACTCCCTGCCGTTCCAGACGACCACGCGATTGGTGCGCGACTGGTAGATCCCGGTGCCGCCCCGCAGCAGGAAGCCGGTGTCCTTGCCCCAGTTCTCTTCGGACTCGTCGTACGAGATCCAGACTCGGTCCTGGGCATCGACGGCGATGCTCGCCGTGCCGTGGTAGCGCGGCGTGTCGGTCACTTTGACCAAGTCCCCGGCGCGCCCAGCGCTGACAGAGCGCAGCCGAATGTTGTAGCTGCCGCCTTGGTAGCTGTCCCAGACCACCCACGCGGTGCCTGCGGTATCGGTTGCGATGTCGGGATACCACTCGTTGGCGGCCGCTCCCGGATGGCTCAGCGGCAGCTCGTCGGACCAATCGCTGCCGTCGAAGGCGCTGTAGTAGATCCCGGAAAAGCCCTCGCGGGCCGACTGCCAGGAGAGATGCAACTCGCCATAGCGGTCGCTGGCCATGACGGGGAACAGGTTGTTGCCCGAGCCCTCCCCGACCGCGCTCGGCGCGCTCCATGATCCGTCGCTGCGCATGGTGTGCAACAGGCTCCAAGTCCCGCCGTTGCGCTTGGACCAAACCAGGTGCAGCGTCCCATCGCGGTCGTAGGCCGCGGCCAAGCCCTGCAGGTCGCCCGACGCTCCGGCAATGCTGGCGATCTCGCCCCACTCGCCGTCGGCGCGGTCGCGCGCGAAGACTTGGTCGTTCTCGTCCTTGTAGCCGATCCAGGCCACCGAGAGCGTCCCGTCGTCCGCCATCGCCATGACGGGATAGTCGTCCTCGAACTCGTCGGTGGTTAACGCCTCGACAGGCGGCACGCGGCGCAGCTCGACCTTGGTGGAGAGGATGTGCATCGCGTCCGACGGCGGCAGGTCGGCTGGCTTGAAGAAGAAATCGCCGTTGACCGTGTTGACCGACACTGTCGCGTCGTCAGGCGCCCTGTAGTACAGCGTCACTCCCACATCCTGCACGCGTGTGGGATGCGGAAAAGGGAGTTCGTGCGGGTGCATGCCGCCCGTGGGGCGCACCCACGGATCGGTCCTCGCCACCCACGAACTGTTCTCGCCGATGGACTCGCCTTCCTTGAAGCGGTAGCCGCGCAGGTCGACGATCTCGCCCTTGTCGATGCTGAGCGAGCCGTCCCACGGGATGGGCTCCTGGTCCTTGATGCCGAACTCGATGTTGAGTGCCCTCAGCGGGTGCTCCTGGGCCAGCGCTGCTGAGCAGGCGAGCGACAGTCCAAGAATCAGTGCGAGGCGTTTCATGAGCGCCAAACATTATATGTGGCGGGAAGATCGGATCTCCCTTCCGGCGGATTAGTCATCCGTCGCGGTTGACACAGGCACCAGGTGCTGAGTGGGCTCGCGTTCCCGATTGGACGACCTCGATCAATGACCCCTCGGCGTTCGAAATTCAGACACCATCCTCCGCAGGTGCATCAGCAGACCAAGGCACCTCATTGCCCGGAAACGGCTGCCGCTTGCTCGATTGCCAGCCCGCCACGCAGGCCAGCAACCGCGCCGAGGTACGGACTTCCTTCGTGAGAGGTCTCCCGGCGTCCGTAGGCGGCAGAAGCTCACGGTGCTCGACGTACACCCCCAACCGTCTCCCCATTGACACGGTTAGCAATAGCGCATCAACCGCTTCCAGTGCGTCCCGCACATCGCCCGCTAGGCTGAGCACCTTCCACGCCGTGATCGCGTCAAAGGCCGGGCACTTCACCTGCGCGGCCGCAGTTCCCCGACCAGCGCCCCAGCCTGTAGTAGCCCGAGATATATAGGAGTGGCCGCGCTATCGTGGGCACCTGATACTGAACAGATCCGCCGGCGAGAACCCGCCGTACTGCGATGCGCGTAGCAGCCAACTCACCGTCTGTGGTCTCAACATGCCGAGTCCAATCCGCCGTTTCCGGCTTGGCAGGGATAAGCCCCCGATGTCAACTCTGTGTGACCTGACCTGCTGCACACTTCCCTGCACACGCTATTCTGAAGCTTGCGAACATCGAGCCTTTCCCGTTCGATCCATCGAAGAAGATGCCTGCTGGCTGGCCACTCGGTTCGCAGCTAGAAAACACACATGGTCAACTGCACATTGCGGGAAATCACGTTGGGCGGCTTCCGCAGCGTCTTTTGGTCTGAGGTTGATCTTGAGAATCCGACCTTCATAGTCGGGCGGAACGGATCCGGCAAGAGCAACTTCGCCGATGCCTTCGTATTTCTCTCCGAGGCCATGGTCTCGCCCCTGCAAGCAGTGATCGAGCGCCGTGGGGGATTCTCTGCAGTGTCCCATCGCAGCTCGGCACGAGGCCGACCATCGAACTTGACACTGAGGGTGAAGCTGGGCGAACCGGACGAAGATACGGCCAGCGCGGAGTATTTCATTGATCTCCGCTCGCGGCGAGGCAATAACTTCGAGGTAGCGACCGAATCGTGTATTGTTCGAAGGGCCGATGGAACGGGAGACTGGTTTCGCCGCACTACTCTAAAGGGCTCGACCCACTGGAAGAGCAGCGTCGAATCGATCGTTCCGCCGATTGAGCCCAACGCCTTGGTGTTGCCCATGGTTGGCGGAGACAAGCGCTTTGCCATAGCGTGGCGCTTCTTAGCTGGCATGCGAGCGTATCGGATTGAGCCAACAGCACTTCGCGCAATGCAGGATCCAGACGGCGGAGCGAGCCTTCGACCGGATGGGGGGAATGCTGCTAGTGTGCTGCGTGAAGTCCAACGTAACTCCCCGAAAGAGTCCTGGCAGAAGATCTGCGAACTGCTTGAGAGTGTCGTTCCAGGGACAGTTGACGTCCGCCCTAAGAAGCACGGCAATAAGTTGACACTTGAATTCACGCAGAATCGGACCAGTGCGGAGCCGATCAAGTTCGAGGCCTTTAGCATGTCCGATGGCACATTACGTGTGCTGGGGCTAATTACGGCTGTGTTCCAGCACCCGAAGCCATCAGTTCTGCTCATCGAAGAGCCAGAAGCATCTATTCATCCGGGTGCACTTGGATCGATCCTTGATGTGCTGCGGATCGCCAGCCGTTACACGCAGGTCGTTGTAACGACCCACAGCCCAGACATTCTGGATGCCGAATGGATCGAGGACCGACATTTGCGAATCCTAAGTTGGGAGTATGGGCGCACGCGTATCGACCGCGTTTCGGAGGCTGTGCGGACGACACTCAAACAGCACCTTATGGGAGCGGGCGAGTTGCTCCGTTCGAACGCCCTGACGCCCGAGCGACCGGCTCCCGTTGACGCGCACTAGCGCAATTCCGTTTGGAGAATAGCCGGACGTGACCATTCAGCCCATCGTGGAGGGCCATGGCGATGTCTCCGCCTTTCCGGTTCTCCTGCGTCGGTTCGTTGAACAGACCCAGACTTGGGCTGTGCAAGTAGGCCGGCCGATCCGGCGGCCACGCAATCAGCTAGTCGTTGAAGAGGGAGTCAAGCGGGCAGTTCAACTGGCGCTCGTACAGCCGGACTGCAGTGCCATTCTCATCCTGTTGGCTGGCAACTCCGACTGCCCTGCAGATCTCGGACCGATTGTCCATGGCTGGGCGACCGAGGAGGCGGGAGATGTTCCGTGCAGCGTAGTTCTAGCACACCGCGAATACGAATCGTGGTTTCTTGCCGACATCGAATCGTTGCGTGGGCGCCGCGGTGTCCGGATCGACGCGGATCCGCATCCCAACCCCGAGTCCCCTCGTGGCGCGAAGGAGCAATTGGAGTTGCGCATGCTGCCCGGGGCGAGCTACGCGGAAACCGCGGACCAACCAGCATTCAGCGCCATGATTTCGCTTTCGATTGTCTACAGTCGATCGCGCTCCTTCCGGAAGCTTGCCAACTCGTTTGCAAGCCTTGTTCGTGCCCTGGGGTGCGGTATCGATTCGTGGCCACCATCGTCTTGGACCAGCGGCAGCTAGCATATGCCAACAGGATTAAGCCGCGCGAAGCCACTCACATCCCAGCACCTGCGCCAAAGTTGGCATCCGAACTCAAGATAAGCCGTCCTCGCCGCGAGGGGTGGTCCAGCCGCCGCAGCCCAGCAGTGGCCTTGCGGGTAGCGGCCGCAAACGGTCTTCTCACGCGCGTTGCGGCACTCGTCCCGCACGTACAACTCACGGGCCGAAGCCGTGTGCGCGAGCCCGCCCTGCGGTGCGCATTGCGGTCAGCATACCGTCTGCAGCTTTGGCATGCTGAGCCCGATCCGCACTTTCGCGCTTTCCAGGAGCCAGCCCGCCTGTCAATCGTTCGCGATCGCCAGACCAGCATCGCGCGGCCGGGTTGACCTGACGGTATCGAAAGCCTTACCCTGCCTATCGTGCGCTGGCGGGTACTGACGCTGTTCGTGTCGCTGGCCGTGGTGGCTGCGGGCCAAGAACTGGAGCGCAGCCCGTTCCACGGCGATGAGGCATCAATCGGAGCCGGCAAGGCCTCCTTCCGCCTGCGCTGCTCCGCTTGCCACGGCATTCATGCAGAAGGCGGCAAGGGGCCGCCGCTGAATCGCGGAGAGTTCTCGGCGGGTAACAGGGACGTGGACATCTACCGCGTGATCGCACGGGGCGTGCCCGGTACCGAGATGCCGGCCTACGGCAGTCGCAGCACTGAGGAGAACATCTGGCGGATCGTGTCCTTCCTGCGCACGTTCGAGGCTGTCGGGGACGAGCGAGTGGACGGGGACGCGGAGCGCGGCGAGGCTGTGTTTTGGGGCGCGGGCGGTTGTGGCGGCTGTCACAAGGTGGGTCGCCGCGGCGGCTCGTATGGGCCGGACCTGACCCGCATCGGGCGCTCTCGCAGCGTGCAGCACTTGCGCGAGGCGCTGCTGGATCCGGGCAAGGATCTGCCCGCCGGATACTTCGTGGTCAAGGTGGTCACCCGCGACGGCCGGACCATCTCTGGGATCGGCTCGGGCATCGACGATTTCTCGGCGCAACTGCGAGACGCCTCGGGCAAGCTGCACTCTTTCCTGCGCGAAGACGTTGAATCCATCGAGCGCGAATTCACATCCGTGATGCCCTCCGGCTACGGCGAGAGCCTATCTGACCAGCAGCAGCGAGACCTGCTCGCGTACATGCAGGCGCTACGCGGCGAGGAGTCCCCATGAACAGACAAATCTGGCTTGCATGCATCCTGCTGGCGTGCGCCGCGGCGGCGCTCGGCCAGGTTGACGCGGAGGCTCTTGCAAACTCCCAGCAAGACGACGAGTCGTGGCTGATGTACGGGCGCAACTACTCCGCCTGGCGCTATTCGCCTCTTGACGAGATCAACACCGAGAACGTCGGGCGGATCGCGCCGGCTTGGATCTTCCAGACCGGGGAGAGCGGGAAATTCCAGACCACTCCGCTGGTCCGGGACGGGGTCATGTACGTCACCGGCCCGTCGAATCATGCCTGGGCCCTGGACTTGAAGACCGGCCGCGAACTGTGGCACTACTCCGAGCCCGTGCCGGATGACCTGCCGCTGTGCTGCGGCAAGCCCAACCGCGGCTTCGCGATCCTCGGCAACCGGCTGTTCAAGGTCAACATGCAAGCGACCCTGGTCGCGCTGGACGCTACCACGGGCGATGTTGTGTGGGAGGTCGAATCGGCGGACTACCGGAAGGGCTATTCCAACACGGTGGCGCCGCTGGTGGTCAACGGCCTGGTGGTGGTCGGCATCGCCGGCGCGGAGTTCGGCACGCGGGACTTCATCGATGCCTACGACGCCGAGACGGGCGAGCGGCGCTGGCGCTTCTGGACGGTGCCCGGGCCGGGCGAGCCCGGCAACGAGACCTGGGGCGGCGATTCCTGGAAGCGCGGCGGGGCCTCGACCTGGATCACCGGCAGCTACGATCCGGAATTGAACCTGATCTATTGGGGCACGGGCAATCCCGGTCCCGATCTCGATGGAGCCCCGCGCCCGGGCGACAACCTGTACAGCGATTCCATGCTGGCGCTGGACGCCGACACCGGCGAGCTCCGCTGGCATTTCCAGTTCACCCCGCACGACGTGCATGACTGGGACGCGGTGGCGGACCCAGTGCTGGTCGATGTCGAAGTCGACGGGCAGCCGCGCAAGGCGCTCGTGCAGGCCAACCGCAACGGCCACTTCTACGCCTTGGACCGCAGCAGCGGCGAGTTCCTCTTCGCCCGCGCCTACACCGAGGTCAACTGGGCCGATGGCATGACCTCCGCTGGCCGGCCGATCTTGATTCCCGGACGCGAGCCCACCGACGAGGGAACGCTGACCTGCCCGGGCATGGGCGGGGGCCACAACTGGCACGCCACGTCCTACAGCCCGCAGACGGGCCTGTACTACTTCAACTCCGGCGACGGCTGCCAGATCTACCACGGCGCGACACAGGATTTTGTCGAGGGAGAGTACTACTTGGGCAGCGCCATGGAGAACGTGACCGGCGAGCCCCGCGAGGGCTCGATCCTGGCGGTCGATCCGGGCACCGGTGACCGGCGCTGGCGTTTCGCGCTGGTGAGCCCGCCGACCAGCGGGATGCTCTCGACCGGCGGCGGGCTGCTGTTCGCCGGGACCCAGGAGGGCTACTTTGTCGCGCTGGACGCGGCCGAGGGCAGGCCGCTGTGGCGCTTGCAGACCGGCGGGCCGGTGCGGGCGCCCGCCATTACCTACCGTTTCGAGGGTCGGCAGTACGTGACAACCGCGGCCGGTTCGGCGATCATCGCCTTCGCCTTGCCGCGCTGAGTTGCGCGGAAAAGCCCTATTTGCGGTGCGCACCCTCCGAGAGGGCGTACGCTGAAGCTATAGACTGCGTCGAGGCAACACACGCAAGTGGTGCGCTCGCCGCCAGTGAATAGCCAGAGGTGAACAATGCAAAACGACATTCCTATTGACTCGCTCCGCGACTCGTTGCGGAGAATTCTGGGGGGCGGGCTCAGCTCGCTTGTCCTCATCATCTTCCTGTTGGTTCTCGTGTTCAACTGCTTCCAAGTCGTCGGAGCTGGGGAGCGCGGCGTTGTCTTTTCGAAGTTCGGCGGGGTCCAGCAAGGCGTGCGCGGCGAGGGACTGCAGTTCAAGATCCCCTTCATCCAGCAGATCATCCCGGTGGACGTGAGGATTCAGAAGGCCGAGACCGACTCGTCGGCCTCGTCCAAGGACCTTCAGACGGTAGACTCGCGCATCGCTCTGAACTATCACATCGCCCCGGAGCTGGCAGCGCAGATCTACCAAGATGTCGGCGTCTTGTACAAGGAGCGGCTGATCGACCCGTCGGTGCAAGAGGCGGTCAAGGCGGTGACAGCGCAGTTCACGGCCGAGGAGCTGATCACGCGGCGCGCCGAGGTGTCGATCATGATCAAGGAGATGCTCAGCGAGCGCCTGGTCAGCCGGAACATCATCGTGGACGAATTCAACATCGTCGACTTCAATTTCTCGCCGGTGTTCAACGACGCGATCGAGGCCAAGCAGAAAGCCGAACAAGACGCGCTGAAGGCTCAGCGGGACTTGGAGCGCATCAAGATCGAGGCCGAGCAGAAGGTGACCGAGGCCCAGGCCGAGGCCGAATCGCAGCGGCTCCAGCGGGAAACCATCACCGACACGCTCCTGCAACTCCGCGCGATCGAGAAGTGGGACGGCGTGCTGCCCCAGGTGACCAGCGGGGCGGTGCCCTTCATCGACCTGAACACCCTGTCCCAATAGCTCGGGGCGGGGCCTTCGGCGCGTCCGGCAGGTGTTTGGTCAGGCGGCTGCGGCCTCGGCTGCCCGCAGGGCGCGCAGCGCGTTGCCGCCCATGACCTTGGCGACGTCCTCGTCGGAGAACCCACGCTCTTTCATGGCGTCGATCAGATTCGGCGTCTTGCCGATGTGCTCCAGTCCCGCGGGGAGCTTCAAGCCCACGCTGTCGTAGTCCGAGCCCAGCCCCACGTGGTCGATGCCAGCCACAGCCGCTGCGTGCTCGATGTGGTCTACCAAGCGGCTGAGCGGCGGGGCACCGATCAGCTCCACCTCCGCCAGGTTGAGCCTCCACAGCTCTTGGGAGAGTCGCTTGAGGTCGCCTGAGAACTGCTGCCCGACTTCCCGGCGCTTACTGTTGATCTCGGCGAGTTCCTTGAATCGCGCCCGGTGCTCGTCGTCGAGCATGCCGGTGTAGTACGCCACCCCTAGCACGCCGCCGTTGTCGGCCAGCGCCTTGAGCATCTCGTCGGTGAGGTTGCGCGGATGCTCCGCAATGGCGAAGCATGCGGCGTGGGTGTTGAGAATCGGGGCGGACGAGGTCTCGACAGTGTCGAAGAACGCCTTCTGGGAAGCGTGGGACAAGTCCGCCATCATGCCCATGCGGTTCATCGCGCGCACGATTTCCCGCCCGTGGTCGGTCAGCCCTTCGGGGCCGTCGTCGTATTCGGCGGCGCCGACCCAGGGGGTGTTGCCGCTGTGGGTCAGCCCTAGGTAGCGGGTGCCGAGACGGTACAGCTGGCGCAGCACCTCGATGCTCGAATCGATCATGTGGCCGCCCTCGACGCCAAGCATGACCCCGATCTTGTCCTCGCGCTGGGCCCGCACCACGTCGTCCGCAGTGGTGGCCAGAAACATGTCATCCGGGTGCCTAGCGACTTCTTGGACGATCACGTCGGTGATGGTGAGGGCATCCTTGACCGACTCGATCGGCTCCTTGCTGCGGGCCGGGCTGAACACTGCGAAGAAGCCGGCGTTGAGGCCGCCTTGGCGCATCTTGGGGATGTCGACCTGGCTGTACTCCGGACTCTCGCCGAGGTTGAGGCCCTCCCGCACGAGCCGTCCGGGAGTGTCAATGTGGAGGTCGAAATAGAGCGGGCCGCTGGCGGCGGCGGATGGCTCGGCATCGGACGGGGACTCCGCAGTGGTGCCGCAGGCACCGAGAAGAGCGGCCGCCGACGCCACGCCGAAGTCTCTTCGGTTAAGCATGACGCTGAAGATTGTAGCCGATAGCACGCGTGCCAGCGACTGCATAGTTCGGGCTGGCCAGCCACTGCCAGCTACGGCAAATTCGAGCTTGGCGCAAACCGTTCGCAGGCACAATGCGTCCGGAGTATCGGGCCTAGCGAGGAGGCGGGTGCTGAGTTGGCAGAGGGCCTGAGTTTCGGTTTGGACAGCTCAGGCGTCTACACTTGTGCGAGCGCCGGAAGGTCGGCCAGAGCTCGCCGGGCCTGCCGGGCGGCGCACGAAATATACGTATGCTAGTCGGGATATATACGTATAATGTCAATAGTTGGCGGCAACGAGTATGAAGCGCAAATTGACAATTACGGTAGACAGCGAGCTGCTGCCCCGTGCCAAGCGGTATGCCCGCTTGCGTGGCGTGTCATTGTCCTCTCTCGTCGAGGCGTCGCTTCGGGCTGTCGCAGCGGAGGAAGCACCTCCGTTTTCGGAGCGGTGGCGGGGTCGTTTCAAGGAAGCACGCCGGGATGACGCTCGTTACGAGGCGCTTGCGCGGAAGTACCTCTGATGCTTATCGACACGGATGTTCTCATTGACGTCGCCTTGGACCGGAAACCACACTCGGAAGCAGCATGCGAGCTCCTCAATCGACTTGAGCGGCGCCCAGGGAGTGCGTTCATTGCGTGGCACACCGCTGCGAACTTCTACTACCTCGTAGCCTCGAAGCGTGGAAGCGCGGATACTCGCGGATTCGTGTCGGAGTTACTGGGATATGTCGGAGTCGCGCCAGTTGACACCGTGGCGCTGCGCTTTGCGACAACACTCCCAATGAGCGATTTCGAGGACGCAATGCAAGTCGCAGCCGCCCGCGCGTGCAATGCGCACCACATCGTGACCCGAAACGTTCGCGACTATAGGCTTTCGCCAATCCCGGCGATCACCCCTCGGGAAGCCGTCTCTGGCATTCTTTGAAGGCTGGCTCGGATTGGTCTTCCTCTTCGGCGAGGTTGGACCCACCCGGGCGATCTTCCGAAGCGAACCTCTAGCCGTCCGTCACGTCGTTTTGTGGCGACCAGCCAGAGAGGCTGTTCCATCCTGCTCTACGAACACAGAAAAGCTGTGCTAGCCCGCATTGACGGCTAGGTCGCGGCCATCCATGTGCGTCGGCGGCTCGAAGCCGAACAGCCTCAGCGCGGTCGGCGCCATGTCCTCGATGCCCGGATCGGCAGACTCAAAGTCCCGGTTGCAGAACACCACTCCGGGGATCAGGGGCGGGTCCACGCAGTGGTCGCCACTCCAAGCCTTGAGGTTGTCCTCGAAGATCGGCCCGGCCACCTTGCCCAGCGCGACCCCCCACGAGCTGCGGTAGCCCGGGCTGTAGCCCACGACCACGTCCGGTGCCGCTTCCACGTACGGCCCGCTGTAGATGGAGTTCTTGGGATAGGCGCGATGCACGGCGACGGCGTCGCGATCGCCGTCGCGCAGGCCCGTGAGCTTGCCCGCGATCTCCCGGCACAGCGCCGCTGCCTCCGACCGCGGCACGATGCCGCTGCTCTCGCGGCCCTCGATGTTGAGATAGATCCCGGCCAGGCCGAAGCTGTACGCCCTGGTCCGGCCCCAGTCGATCCCGCGCAGGTAGCCCTCGTCGCCGGAGCCTTCCCGCTCGGTCAGATAGCCCTCTTGCTTGAGCCACGCATTGAGGTTGACGCCCCGCTGGAATGACTTGAAGCCGTGGTCGGAGAGCACGAAGATGACCGTGTTGTCGTCGACGTGCCGCATGGTCTTGCCCACGATTCCGTCCATGCGCTTGTATAGGTCTTCGATGGTGCCCTTGTAGCGCTCGAACGAGTTGCCGTTGGCGGCGTGGGCCGGATGCTCCGGTTCTAGGTAGCGGTAGAACATGTGCTGGACGCGGTCGGGCGTGTCGAACACGCAGGCCACCACGCCCTTGTTGGTGCGTTCGAGGGCGGACTCGAACATCGCCTCGCGCTCGCCGCAGATCTGTTCGGCCTGCTCGAGGAACGCATCCTCGTCCACCACGCGCTCGTTGAGTGCCCAAGTGTCCTCGGCAAGGCCGAGCGTCGAATAGTCGCCGAGCAGCTTGGCCAGGTAGGGCGCGTAGAACGACGGGTGGGAGATCGGCAGGGCCGGCTTCTCCGGATCGATCGCGATCGGCGAAAGGTACAGGCGCACGTTGGGTTCGACTTGCGCCAGGCGGAACTGGGCGATGCCGCTGACCTTGATGCCCAGGCCCGCTCGAAAAGTCAGGCGCACCCACGGCGTGAAGCGTCCGAGGGCCAGTTCGTGGCGCTTGTCGCCGATCTCCAGGTGGCCGCCGGCCTGTTTGTCCCCGAGGAGCAAGCGGAAGGGGATGCGCAGGTCCCCGGCACCCTCGCGCACGCTGTTCTCCGGCCCGCGCACTTCGCCGGTGTAGGCACCCCCCTCTCTTCGCAACGGATAGCACGCTCCGCCTTCTTCGAACTCGGCGCCCGCGGGCCCGGTGGTGAAGACTTGGAAGCTTCCCTGTGTGCCGAGCAGATCGGGCGCGCACATGGCCGAGAGCAGGCGGCCTTGGAACGGCTCCGGCGGGAAGGTGATCGGCACGCGCAGTACCGTCGAGCTCACGAGGTGGTCGCCCAGCAGGGCCCAGAAGGGCCTGCTCTTGCGGCGCATGTCCACTGCGGGCTTGCTCAGCGGAATTCGCCAGCGGCCGATCTTCCACACGCGCGACGGTTGGCGGACCCGGGAAGAGGACAGCTCTGGCAGGTACGTGCGCAGGTTGCGGTTGAGGAAGTCGAAAAGGTTGTGCTTGCCGGGATTCGCTCCGGTGGCGAACGTGGACCACGCCACTGGTGAGAGGGCGGGGTAGGTCGTGCGGAGCCGGCTGTAGCGGCCCTGCTCGCGCAGCTTGGCCAGATTGGGCAGCTTGCCCTCGCCCAGCAGGCGCTCAACCAGGTCGGGCTCGAGCCCGTCGAGGCCCAGGAAGATGAGCTTGCGGATCTTGGCCTTGCGATAGCCCTGGCCGCCGCGCAGTGCCCGCCATGCCATGCGGAAAGGCAGGATCAGGAAGGCCAGCGCCCCGGACACGAAGGCAACGATCAGGCTGAACAGCGAGCCGACGAACGCAAAGCCGGCGCCCGGGCCCACATATGCCTCGAGCGGGGATGCGAGCAAGAGGCCCGCGGCCAGCAGCGCGGGCGAGAATACGCGCATAGGATCATGGTAGCCCGGCAGGGCCTAGGCAACGCCTTCGTCCGACTCGTCGCCGCGCGTGGATCGCATGAGCTTGGCAAGATGCACCCTGGCCGCGAACGCGAGCAGGATGCACAGCCCGACCGGCAGGAACGCCACGTTCGTGACCGCTCGCAGGAACTCGGGATTGCGCACGCCGCTGCGCGACACGGCCAGGCGCGCCGCCTGGCGCCAGTGGGCGATGTCCAGCCAGAACTGGCCCTGTTCCTTGTCCACGATCAGGATCTTGGCCGGGAGCAACAGTATCAGGGCAACCTTCCACAGTGCGAGCAGGGGGCTGTTGCTGCACAGGACCGTGGCCGCTGCGTGCCGCTGTCGCCGCAACTCCAGCAGCATTCGCCAGCGTTCGGCGTGGGTGGCGGCGTTGAACGAGCGCCAGCGCAGGGCGGACGCTCCTAGGCCGTCGGGGTCGTCGGGCAGGCAGGTGAACAAGTCCAGCGGGGCCGCTCCGCACACCGATGCGCGCAGCTGGGGGATCAGCTCCAGCGCGTCAGAGCGCGGGCCGCTCTCGATCAGGAGCATCCGCTCGATCGGCGGCACCTTCTTTCGCAGGAACCAGCGCACGTTAGGTTAGGTTAGCGCGATACAATTGCCCGTATGGCCCGCGTGCGCTTCTATCACAAGCCAAGTTGAACCAGCTGTCGCAAGGCCAGGAGTTTCCTGGCCGAACTTGGCGCCGAGCTGGACTTGGTCAATCTTGGCAAGGGGCTCAGCGTCGCCGATCTAGACGCCCTGATCGGGGATCGCGATCACCTCGGCTTCCTCAACACCCGCAACGTGCTGTACCGGGAGCTCGACATGAAGGCCAATCCGCCGGGACGCGAGCAAGCGCTGGAGCTGATGTCGAAGAACCCGAACCTGATCAAGCGGCCGATCAGCGTACAGGGCGGGACCGTGGTGGCCGGATTCGCGCGGGACGAACTCGCCGCGCTGTGTGCCGGTTAGCTCTCCGGGAAATGGAGCCGACGACGGGACTTGAACCCGTGACCTCGTCCTTACCAAGGACGCGCTCTACCGGCTGAGCTACGTCGGCTGATTGGCACTATCCGGCCTCGCGGGCGCTGGAGCGGGAGACGGGGATCGAACCCGCAACCAACAGCTTGGAAGGCTGTGACTCTACCATTGAGTTACTCCCGCCACGCCCGCGACCGCACGATTGGAGCCGGCGAGAGGATTCGAACCCCCGACCGTCTGATTACAAATCAGATGCTCTACCAACTGAGCTACGCCGGCCTAGCGGACTGTTGACTCATCATATCACCGGCGGGAATCCTGCCGGTGGCCGGTGATCGCACAGAGCTGACATCGACGCCTTGGCTGCATGGTTGGCGCAGCGTGGCGCTAGCGCTGCTATGACTCTTTATCGCCGTCCGGTTTGACCCACACGATCTTGCCATCCTGAAATATGGCGATGTCGTTGCCGCATGCTGCGGCTCGGCGGCGGGCGCGTTCGGCGGCTCTGCGTAGCGCCGCGTCGGCACCGACAATGTCCGGGTCGGGGGCGGGCTCAGGCAGTTTCTCGTTTTCTGGCTTCCGCGGTTTCATAGCTTCCTTCCCTTTGCGAGCAGGACCGGAGAGCTCCCAGAATTATCGTAGAGGACCCATTCGTCAACCAGATCTCGATAGATAAGTTCAAAATTGCTCCATCCTGCATGGAATCGCCGCCGAACGACCGCCTCCGGCACGTCGTGGCCGCCTTCCGAAACGCGCTGCCGCACGCGCGTGACCGCCATTTCCGGCGTCGGCAACTGTAGGAAAAACAACTTCACATGGTAGCCGCGCTCCCGCCACAGGGGGATCCAACGAATGTAGCCGCGTCCGCTCAAAGTCGTCTCGAAGGCGAAACTCTCGCCCCTGGCAGCGTATCCGTGGATTGTCTCGATCATTAGACGGCTGGCACGGTACTCGACTGAGGACGGCCGGAACGGACTCAATCCAGCAGCGATAGAATCCGCGTTGACGAAGCTCGGGCAGTCCGCCTCGTTTGGCAGGAACTCCGTCGCGAAGCTCGTCTTGCCGGCCCCATTCGGCCCGGCGATGATCAAAATCTTCTTGTGCCCGGTCAATCGCCGTACCTCTCCTTGAGCCACTTGCCGCCGCTGATCGGATCTAGACGTGCTGGGCTGATCTCAGGGATTGAGTGTGAAGTTATTGTCGAAACGTCCTGCCGGGATCCCCGAGCTTGCACTCGACGGCGACAAGCCGAATGTAAAGACAGAGTTGTTGCGCTCGACAAAATCAGCGTGACGCACGAACGAGTCAAGGCAAGATAGAACAACCGCCGCCGCTCTTCGAGCAGCCTCTTCTGCCTAGCCGCTAGCGGCGAGCAGTCGACGTGGGAGGCCAGCTCCCAACGCAGCCTATCACAACTACACGAGCGGCTTCTCTACATGTGCAAGTTCATGCCGAGAGCGTAGTCGATATCCGCTGGCAATGCAGGTCGGTTAATGTTCTGTGGCCGGATGTCCAGCGGAGGTGTAGCTCCCGCCCCTGGGAGGCCCGAACGTGAGTTTGCGGGCCTTCTCGAAGTCTCGATCGTCCCCTGGAAGCGTCATCTCAACCAATGGAAGTCGGCGAGCGGACGCGCTGGTTGTGGCGATGCAACCATTCGGCGCGTCCGGTGCGATCTCTCGCCAGCGGGTTCCCGCGCTCGAACCGCTACCGCCCCGAGCGCTGGCGCGCTGCGAGCGGGATCTCGCCCTTGGCGCTCAAGGCGGCGTACTTGTCGGCCAGCTCTGTCTCGCCCATCGTGCGGTAGATCCTGGCCAGCAAGTAGTGCACCTGCATATCAAGAATCACGCCTGCTCGGTCCGGCAGCGCCAGCGCCCTTTCGGCTTGCGAGCGCGCCCCCGCCATATTGCCCAGCTTTTCGGAGAGCTTGGCGCGCTCGTAGTGGACCGCGCGCACCGCAGGGCTGAGCTTGACCGCCTCGTCGAGGTGCGCCTTGGCGTCGGCCAGCCTGCCGTGCTTGGCGAGGAAGCGCCCGTAGTTGTAGTGCAGCATCGGATCGAACCGCGGGCCCGAGTTGCGTGCCAGGCCCATGCGGTAGGCCGACTCGGCTTGCGCGAACTCCCCCAGCGCTTCCAGGCTCAAGCCGAGGTAGTCGTAGGCTTGTGGGTCGGCGGGAGCGAGCGCCAGCACCTTGCGGAACTGCTCGGCTGCCTTGCCATGCTGCTGCCGCCCGTCGTAGAACACGCCCAGCTGGAAGATCGCTGCCGGCTGTCCCGGGGCCAACGCGATGGCCGCCTGGAAGAAGTCCTCCGCTTCGCCAGCTTTGCCCAGCGCGGCGTGCACTTGAGCCTGCAGCAAGGGCGTCGCCTCGCACTCGGGATGACTCTTAGCGAGTGTTGCGAGCCGGGCCAGGCCGGCGTCTACGCGGCCTTGGCCCAGATCCCGCTGTGCCGCTGCCAAGCCTTGCTCGGCCCCGCTGCAAGACGCTTCAGAAACACCCATTCCGCCTAGCAGGATTGCGAGGCCGAGCAGCGGCGTCAGAGGCCGGATTCGCATGGCAGCCCCCCGGTCACAGCAATCAGTTTAGCGTCGGACCTAGAGGGCCTGTTGCTGGAGCCGTGTTCCCGTCGCCTGTCGTGAGCGCCTATCGGTGTGCATAGGAAGAGACCTAGCGATTGCACACAGTCAACACGAGGGGGCCGGTTGCAGTAAGACGGAGGTGCGGATCGCGCGGGCGGAGTTGCTGCCACCGGAGGAGCACCAAGGGGCAGAGCCGTTGGCGGTGTGGCTGGTGCTGGAGCCGGAGCCGCCCGCGGGGCAGGAGGCGCTGGAGTGGTTGCTGGTGTCGAGCGAGGGCGGTCCGACGGCGGAATGAGCGGAGCGGATCGTGGGCTGGTACGAGCAGAGCTGGGGGAGCGCGGAGTGTTTCCGGCTGCTGCAGACCGGCACGCGGATTGAGGACCGGCGGCTGCGCGAGGCGGACGCGCTGGTGAATTGCCAGGTGTTCGACGCGATCACGGCGTGGCAGGTGTTCAGCCTGGCGCGCCATGCGCGGGACGCTCCGGAGACGCCGGTTCAGGACTCGCTGAGCGGGGACGAGCGGGAGATGATCGGGGCGTTTGTCGAGCGCCGTCAGTTGCGGCCGCTGGCGGAGCTCGGCAAGCCGTTCGCGACGGACATCCGCAGTTGGGTGATGTTGTTGGCTCGCATGGTAGGCTGGCGGCCCAGCAAGCGGTAGCACTATCCAGGCAACGAGGTGCTCTGGCGGGCATAAGTGCGCCTGCAAACGATGGTGCTCGGGATGCAAACCCTGCGGGGCCTTGACCGCCTCTGCGTGGGGATGCGGGAATGCCGGTTCACTCTACCCTTGGCACCTGCGTCAACAGTGTCGAATCGCTAGGGAAGAGACTTGCGTTATATCCTAAAAGTCTCCAGCGTAGTCTCCCGCGTGCTCTGGGTGGCTGTGGCTGGGGTGGGGTTTAGGGAGGATAAGAATGACAATTCGCTTGCGCCACTGTGTGGCGCTTCTAGCTGCGCTTTGCCTAGCCGGCGGCGCTGCGTATGGCCAAACGGCCTACGGTTCGATCAACGGCACGGTTGCCGATGCCAGCGAGTCAGTGATTCCGGGCGCGACCGTGACGCTGACTAACGTGGGGACCCAGGGCCAGACCGATTCGGAGACGAATGCCAACGGCTACTACGTCTTCATCAATGTGGTGCCGGGAACGTATTCCCTGAGCGTCACTGCCGAGGGGTTCAGCCGGGCCGTCGAGCCCGAGTTCACTCTCAACGTCAACCAGACGCGCACGCACGACTTCGCGCTTGAGGTCGGCGCGGTGACGGAGACGATCGAGGTCATTGCCGAGGCCGCGCTGCTCCAGCAGTCGACGTCGGAGCTCGGCACCGCGATCACCGAAGAGGCCGTGAAGGACCTGCCGCTGAACGGCAGGAACTACTCTCAGCTGCTGACCCTGACGCCCGGTGCCACGCCCGTCAGCACCGCCCAGGGCAACGCCGGCGGCACCAGCTTCAACGCGCCCGTGGCGCTGCCCGGGTCGTCGTTCGCGCTGCCTTCGATCAACGGGGCTTGGAACCGCAGCAACATGAACCTGCTGGACGGCGTGATCAACCACTGGTTCTTCGGCCAGAGCTGGGCCGTGCTGCCGATCGTCGACGCCGTGCAGGAGTTCAAGGTGCAGTCCCACAATGACAAGGCCGAGTACGGCGGCGTCCTCGGGGGCGTGATCAACCTGGTCTCCAAGTCCGGCACCAACGACTTCCACGGCGCGGTTTGGGAATTCCTGCGCAACGATGCCTTCGACTCGCGCAATCCCTTCCTGGATGCGACCAGGGACGGCCCCACGCCGTTCCGTCAGAACCAGTACGGTGCCGCTGTCGGCGGCCCCGTGATCCGCAACAAGACCTTCTTCCACTTTGCCTGGGAGGGTTGGAAGTACCGCCGCTCGCAGCAACAGTCATACTTCCATCCGACCAGCGATGAGCTTTCCGGGAACTTCCAGAACGCCATCCTCGACCAACTCGTTTACGACCCAGGCACGACTCGTGTGAATCCGGCCGACGCCGGCTCGTTCTTGCGGGATCCCTTCCCACAAAACACGGTTCCCAGCGGTCGTATCGATCCCATGATGCGGAACTACTTCGACAACTATTTCGACCGGCCTGACCCCAACATCTCCAGTCCGGCCTTCAACGTGATCAACTCGCGGCCGCAGCAGAGCGACAACAATACGATGCAGGTCAAGGTCGACCACCGCTTCGGCAACGCCGACAGCCTGTGGTTCCGCTACAGCCAGCTGAACAACCCCCAGACGTTGCCAGCGACAGTCAAGAACGGCCGCATCTTCAGCAACCGGCCGCGCAACATCGCAGGCGGCTGGGTGCATCTGCTGGGCACCAACGTCGTGCTCGACACCAAGTTCGGGTGGGTGCGCGAAGCACTCAACACGGAGGCCGATCTCGCCGCTGGCATCGATCCGCTGGCTGCCGACGGCTGGGCCGGGCTTGACGAGTTCGGTGCGCCGGGAATCGGCCTGCAGGCGCCTTACGGCAGCCCGGGGATCAGCACGCCGCGCCCCGAGACTGACTGGCAGTGGATGGTCAGCGAGGGCGTGAGCTGGATCAAGGGCAACCACAACATCAAGTTCGGCGGCATGTGGGTCGGCCAGGAGCGCGATGCTCTCACGACTCAGCACAGCGTTCCGTTCAATAACGCCCAAACGGCCGATCCCCTCAACCCCGGCACAACTGGCAACTCGGTTGCTTCCGCTCTGCTGGGCTTTCCCGCGCAGTACACGATTCGCAATCAGAACTACAACATCACGTGGCCGACGCTGGGTCTGTACGTCCAAGACGAGTGGAAGGCCAGCAGCACGGTGACGGTCAACGTCGGCTTGCGCTATGACACCTACTGGGTGGGCAAGATGAACCGTGGCCTGCAGGCCGGGTTCGATTGGGACACCGGAGACTGGCTGATCGGCGGCGGAGTGCTGCCGGGCCCGTGCTCTCAGGTCGGCATCGCGCCGTGCATACCTGGTAGCGGCAACCTCGCCGACCTGCCGAATGGCCAGCACATCAAGCTGGCCAATGATCCGAACCTGTACGAGCCTGCGCACGACGGCTTCCAGCCGCGCGTCGGTGTTGCCTGGCGCCTGCGCGATACGACCGTGCTGCGCGCCGGCTACGGCGTGAACTACGACAGCTTCACGGGCGTCATGCAGGGGTTCCAGCAGTCGATCGGGACGTGGCCGGACAAGCAGTTCGCGCAGCCCGCGTACAACGCGGTCGGCGAGCCGCTCACCAGCGTCGGCCGGGCCAACCAGCTCGGCGGCGCTCCGCTGCCCGACCCGTCGCCGTTCGGCAGTGCCGGCTGGTACGCGAACCCGCGCACCAAGCCCGCCTATTCGCACCAGTGGAACGTGGAGATCCAAGAGCAGCTGAAGAACAATCTGACGTTCTCGATCGCCTATGTCGGCAGTCGCACCAAGCGGCTCGAGCACAACGGCACGGCGAATACCGCGGTTTCTTCCGGGCCAGGGTCGCCCGAGGAGGTTCGCCAGCGGCGCCCGTACCCCTACCAGACGACCATGTTCTATGGAAACTTCATTGGCCAGGGCTGGTATGACTCGCTGCAGATGAAGCTCAACCGGCGCTTCACCAACGGCTTCCAGGCGCTGATCAGCTACACCTGGTCGAAGTCGCTCGACACGCAGAGCGGCTGGTTCGGCGCCGAGAATGGCATTGGCGGCAGTTCGGCCGTACAGGACTATTACGACCCGCTGGGCAGCAAGGGTCCGTCGGGCTACAACATCCCGCACTTCGTGTCGATCGCTGCCGTTTGGGAGCTTCCCTTCGGCCCTGGCAAGAGCCTGCTCAGCAGCGGGCCGGCGTCGCAGGTGCTGGGCGGCTGGCAGCTCAACACCATCGCCCAGTTCCGCTCGGGCCAGCCGGCCAACCTGTCGGTGACCGGCGACGTGGCCAACATCGGCAACGAAGTGGCGTGGTGGAACTACGCCCGCCCGAACCTCGTCGGCGACCCCTTCTCGGGCGCGCAGACGGAGGAGCGCTGGTTCAACACCGCTGCGTTCGACACGCCGATGTTCTCTTACGGCAATTTCGGCAAGAACGTGCTCTATACGCCCGCGGTGCAGAACATCGATATCTCGCTGTTCAAGCGGGTGCAGATCGGCGAGGGTTACAGCGTCGAGCTCCGCATCGAGTCGTTCAACGCGTTCAACATTCAGAACTTGGGCGCGCCGAACACCGTTCTGGGCAATCCTAACTTCGGCCGAATCGCCAGCTTGGCGAGCGGGACCAGGCCGAGGGTGTTCCAGTTCGGCTTAAAGTTCATATTCTGAACGCGGCGGTGCCCGGCCTGTGCCGGGCGCCGCTGGAAAATCGCCGCGCCTCGCGCGAACTACCGCGGCCCGCCTTCACGGCGGGCCGCATGCATATGTGACGGCCTCGGGCGCAGCCTAGTCACCCGTGCCGGGCCAGCTTGCGAGGTGGCGCTGCGCCCAGCTCGGGTCGCGATCGTCGTGGCAGAGCAAGCAAGCGTTGGGGCTCTTGTCCTGTCCGAATCGGATGGTCGCTTCGGCGTCCGGGATGTCGTCGATGCGGTGCGTCGATGCATCGAACATGAGCGCGTGCATGATTCTCGGCATGTGGCACGACGCGCAGCGGCTGCCGGCCGATTCGGGCCCGTGCATGGTATGGTCCGCGCCCTTCGCCGCGTACTCGCGGTGGCACTGCAGGCACATGCGGTCAGGTTCGTCCAAGAACTTCAGGGATTTCGGATTCGCTTCAGGGTTGGCCGGATGCGGATCGTGGCAGCTGCCGCAGTGAGCGCCGCCGATGCGGAAGCAGGCCGAACGCACGAAGGACTCGCCGATGAAGGTGGTCTCCCGGAACCGGCCATCGCGATGGAACGCCTTGTGCGAGAACTCGTTGATGGGCCGCCCCCTATAGGGCGGGAAGAAGGCGCCGGGAAGTCCCGTGTAGTTGACCTCTCCGCGAGGCCCGAGGTCGAACAGGTTGGACTGCATGTGGCAGCGTCCGCACAGGGCGACATGCTCTTCCGCGTCAAGGCCGGCAAGACGCAAGGGCGTGCCGCTTGACGCCTGGCGCAGGGGCTGGCCGGCCCGCGCCGCGGCAACGTGATCCGCCGACGGGCCGTGGCACATCTCGCAGTTAACCCCTGACTCGCGCTGGACGAAGTCCGTCGGACGGCGGGCCTTGGACGTCGAGAGCTGGCTGGTGTGGCAGCTGGCGCAGTTGAGCTGGTAGTTCGTGGCCCGGCTCATGCGGTGAAACTCGCCCAGGCGAGAGCGCTCGGTGCCTGGCGGATCGATCACGCTCCAGAAGTTAAGCCAGCGCCGTTGCAGCAGGTTGTACTGGACCGGAAAAACCTGGATGCGGCCGTTTGGCAGCGTTGTGGCGTACGCCTGCTGCCACTTCGAGCCGATGGTGTAGTCCACCAAGTGGCGCTGCCACTGGCCCTTCTCGTCGCGGAACTCCATGTAGGGGCGGTCCCGGAGCGTCCCCACCCGTCCGACCGTGACGCCGTCTTCGGTCTTGAACTCGGACCGCGACTCAAAGTCGCCGAGAACGTTGGCCGGATCGAACTCGCGGAACATTCGCGCCATGCCGGTCCGCTTCCAAGAGTCGAAGATCGCAGCGTGGCAGTCGCTGCAGGCGTCGGATCCGGAATAGCTCGCAGCCTGGCGGGACGGTCGGTCTGGCTTGGCCGGCGCGACTTGGATCTGCGCGGAAGGGATCCCGCCGACGAAATCCTCGAATGAACCGCGGCTGTCTGCCGGTCGCGTCCGATACGATTTCTCCAGTTCCTGCCGCGCCCGCGCTCGCAACGGCCCTCCCAGCCGGTATGCGTCAGCCAGGTTGCTTTCGGACTTGGCTCGCTGCCGCGCCAGCCCGTGCGCGATCCCCAGCAGGTACGCGGCTTGGGGATTGGCGCGTTCGAGCGAACGCGAGCGGGTCAGTCGCTCGATGGCACCCGCGACCTGGCGATCCCGCGCCGAGCCCGTCTCTTGAAACGACTGTGTCAGGGCGGCCCGGCCCAGGATCAGATGGCAAGAGCCCCTGAGCTGCGGCTCCAGCACTGCCCACGCGGAGGCGCTGAATTGCGACGGCTTGTCGAAGCGGTCTAGGTGCCGGAGCGCTTCGAGTGCCCTTGCCACGGCCTGGTCGAATTGCTGTTTCGCCGCGCGCGCATCGGCCAACGCGACCAGCAGCAACGGGTTTTCCGGCAGGATCCGAAGGGACGCCTCGGCATGCGCGATGCCTCGGTCAAGTTCGCCAAGGTCGATGGCAGTCTTGGCCGCAACGTCGTACACGGCGGCGAGCAAGGGCGAGGCAGGAAAGTCGCCGAGGAACCGTTCTGCGAGGGTGTTCTTCGTGCGTAGGTCGGACTCTTCGAGCAGTGCCCTGAGGGCCCTGCGCTCGGGCTCGCTCTCGGCTTGGTCCAGCACGGTGAAGCGCCTGTCATCTTCGCGGAACAGGGCGGTGTCAACGATCTGAGCCGGGGCGGGGAAGGCGAGTGCCACCAGCGCCATCAGGGCGATCCGCATCGGCGCCGACACTCCGTCGAGGGGCCGACCGGAAGAGGTCGGCCCGGGACGCGACGACTTGGTGCCGGGCGCAGGCCAGTCTCGACTGGGGCTGCCGGCAGGCGTGTCTCGCGAAGCGGCCACGGCGTTGGGACCTGGGACCGTCATGGCGAGAGGTAGCGAGGTCAGCGCCTGTCCTCTCCGCGTCGTACCGCGCCAATGGGCCGGCGAGCGGTCGCCCGGAAACGTGACAGCGTGGATGTGATTGTAAACTATGGGCAGATTGGCCAGTGACTGCCGCATCCCACGGACCCCGCCGCGGCTTCGGCTGAGCGGGTTGACGGCATTGGCAATATTGGCACCCCTGCTTGGGGCGGACGTCCCGGATCCGCTGCTCAAAGCCACTGACGCTTTGGTCAGCGGCTCTCCCCAAAGTGCGGCGGAGACGCTAGCGCCCGTAGTGGCCGCGGACCCTGACAATGCCGACGCCCAGCGGCTGCTGGGGGTGGCGCTGTCGCTGTTGGGCAGGCGCGCCGCGGCGCTTGAGGCCCTCGCTGCGGCCGCGCGGCTGCAGGCAGCCAATCCCGCCAATCACCTAGCCCTGGCACAGGCTCTGGCGCAGTTCGGAGAGAACCGCCGCGCCCAACAATCGTTTCGAACCGCCCTGGATCTGGATCGTCGGCTGGGGCCGGCCCACGAAGGACTGGCGCTCTCGCTCGCACTCGACGGGAGTTTGACCGAGGCTATCCTGCACTTTGGGACGGCACTCGAGCACGCGCAAGACGCGCCCACGGAGGCTCGCTTGCACTTCTTTCGGGGCAAGGCGCGTCAACAGTTCGACCGTGTCACGCTGGCCGCGGAAGACTTCAAGGCGGCGACTGAGCTGCAGCCCGACCATGGCCCCGCGTACTTGGAGTGGGGTCGGATTCTTGCCGAAGATCCTGACGACACGAGTGCCGGACCGGTTCTGGAGAAGGCGGCCGCGCTGCTGCCCGACAATGCTGAGGCGCAATTCGCTCATGGCCAGCAGCTCCTGCGAGACGGCGATCCGGCGGCCGCCGCTGGAGTCCTGCGGCGGGCCACAGGCCTAGATCCGGGGGGCCGCGCGGCCCAATACGCGCTCGGCCGGGCGCTGCGCGCCTCGGGCCAGGCCGATGAGGCACGCCGCGTGCTTGGCAGCATCGCCGCGTCTGGATCCGACCGGGCACTGGAAGAGGCGCGAATCAACGAAGCAGGCCAGCTCAACAACGAAGGCCTGCAGGCCGAGGCCGACGGAAACGTCGAATTGGCGCTGAGGCGATACGAAGCAGCGGCTGCGATAGCGCCAGACGAGGTAGGGTTCCATCGCAACGCGGCGCTTGCGCTTTGCCGGCTAGACCGCTGGGTCGAGGCCAAGGCCCGGCTGCGCAAGGTCCTTAGGATGGCGCCGGGGGACATCGACGCCACCAAGGCGCTCTACATCGCGCTGGACCACGCCCCCGACTAGCTTCCGTGTTCGTTGTCAAGCGACGTGCGGGGGAAATGTGATGACTGACGGCGAGCGAGACGCGATGTTCTCGCCGTATTGGCGGTTGGCGGGACGCTGGTCGAGAGTGGTCTCACGCGGCGGCCTCCAGGGGCCGAGCTGGCGGCTGGGCCTGCCAGAGGCGGTCTTGGCGGAGGAGGGTGTCGAGCAGGCCGACGAGCCGACGCATGACGGCAACAAGGGCGACCTTGTGGGGCTTGCCGTTGGCGGTGAGGCGCTGGTAGCAGGCTTGGGAGGAAGGCTCGCAACGGATCGCGGACAGGGCAGCCATGTAGAGCAGATGGCGGGGCTGGGCGCGGCCGCCCCGGATGGAGCGGTCGCCGCGGTGCTGGCCGGAGTCGCGGTCGAAGGGGGCGAGGCCCAACAGAGAGGCGGCCTGACGGCGGCCGAGGGAGCCGAGTTCGGGCATGTCGGCACAGAGACAAGCAGCGTTGACAGGGCCGAAGCCAGGGATGGACTGAATGATGGCGTCACGACGGGAGAGCGCGGCGTCGGCCGCGATGCAGGCGTGCATGCGGCGGTCGCAGTCGGCGATGTCGGTCTTGAGGGCATCGAGCGTGGTGGAGGGGCAGGCAGCAGCCTCGGGGTCGAGTTCGGCGCAGAGCTGGCGCAGGGCGCCAAGCTGCTCGACGAGCTTGCGGCGGAGGGCGAGCAAGTCGCTGAGCAGGCGCAAGTTGCCCTGCCGTGGCGGCCTGGTTTGCAAGTCGGGGAAGAGGCCGAAGCGGGCGAGCATGGAGGCATCAACGCGGTCGTTCTTGGCGAGCTGGCCGATCGCTTCGGCGAAGCGCCGGGAGCGCAAGGGGTTGATCAGGACAGTCTCGAGGCCGGCGTCGGCGAGGCCCTGGTGGAGGTTGCGGTGGTAGCGCCCAGTGGGTTCGAAGACGGCTCGGGAGACGCCGTGTTTGAGCAGCCAGTTGCGGAGAGCGCGACGGCCGGTCTTGGTGTTGTCGAACTGGCGGTCGAGGTCGCGGTCGAGAATGTGGACGTCGAGCTTCGACTTGCCGACATCAATGCCGGCGACGACAATGGAGGGGGAGTGAGTCATTCCTGCGTTCCTGTCCTTTTGCGATTCGGGGCGTCACCCACGCTTCCGTTCAGGTCGCGCAGGAATCGATGCGGCGGGCCGACCAAGCTAGTCGTCGGGTCGGGCAACCCGAGGGATGAACGGTCCGGCCCGCCGCCCCCGGTGGGGCCTGGCCAGGCCCCACCGGGGGCCTCCCCGCACTGCGGCGGGGAAGGATCTGTTACCTGCCGCAGCGGTGGCTTACGCCACCTGCGGCACTGCGGAGAGAGGGTTCCTAACAGCGGTGGCCATACCTCTCTCTGCGGCACCTCTCCAACATAAAAGGCATGATGAGATCGTGGCCGCTGTTGGTGGCTTTAGCGGCGCTGCCGGCCGAGGCCCAAATCCACTTCGCCCACCAAGCGAGTTCCTTCAGGCTGGAGAACGCCCAGTCGGAGAACCGTTACGCACCGGAGACCATGGCCGGCGGCGTCGCGCTATTTGACTACGACGGCGACGGCGACTTGGACCTGTATTTCGCGAACGGCGCCGAACTGCCGGAGAATCGCAAGACCGCCGACCGGTTCAGCAATCGCCTGTTCGAGAACGACGGCAAGGGTGGGTTCTCCGACGTCACCAGCGCCGCCGGGCTGGCCGGACAGCGGTTTGACTTCGGCGCTGCGGTGGCCGACTACGACAACGATGGCGACCAAGACCTGTTCGTCGCTGGCCTGCACGGCAACACGCTGTATCGCAACGATGGCGCTGACGGATTTGTGGACATCACAGAGGCGGCCGGCCTCAGCTCGGCAGATCCCGACTTCGGCGAGCTGTGGGCCGTTGCAGGCGCATGGTTCGACTACGACACGGACGGTTTACTGGACCTGTTCGTGGTCAACTACCTGAGCTGGAGCGACGGGGCCGACCCGGTCTGCGACACGGCGGGCCCGCGTGACTACTGCCACCCCAAGTACTACACAGGGACGCCGAACCGCCTCTACCGCAACCGCGGGGAGGGCACATTCGCGGACGTGTCGGCGTCTGCCGGGATTCGCGCCCACGTGGGCAAGGGCATGGGCGCGGCCGTCGCCGACTTCGATGGCAACGGATTCCTCGATGTCTTCGTGACCAATGACAAGCTCCCTAACTTCCTGTTCAGCAACACGGGCGAGGGGAAATTCGAAGAGACGGCGTTCGAGGCCACCATCGCTCTGCCTGAGCACGGCCGGGACGTGTCCGGCATGGGCCTGGATGCCCGCGATATCGACGGTGACGGCCTAGCCGAGGTGGTCTACGCGGCGTTGCCGGACGAGACATTCCCGCTGATGCGGAACACCCCCGATGGGTACTTTATCGACGTCACCGGGGCGAGCGGTATCGCCGGGCAGACTCGCGACATGGCCGGGTACAGCGCGATCATTGCCGACTTCGACAACGACGCTCGCAAGGACATCTTCTTTTCTCGCGGCGACGTGCAGGTCCACCCGATCCACGAGGGCGTCCAGATCCGTCAGCACAACAGCGTCTTTCGCAACGCGGGCGAGCGTGGATTCGTAGCGCTCACGGAAGAAGCCGGATTCGACGCCGTTCCCCCGAGGCGACATCGCGGCGCGGCGGTCGGCGACCTCAACGGCGACGGAAAGCTGGACCTCGCCGTGACCGCCCTCGGCGATCCTGCCGAGATCTGGATCAACGACAGCGACACGTCTGCCGGGTGGCTCGCCGTGGATCTCGAGGGGACGAGCTCTAATCGCGATGGAATCGGGGCGGTGGTGCGCGTGGAGACGCCTGATGGCACGCAGTTCAACCACGCCACCACGAGCGTTGGGTACGCCTCGTCCAGTGCCGGACCGGTCCATTTCGGACTCGGATCGGCTTCCGAAGTCGAACTAGTCACGGTAGGGTGGCCGTCGGGCGTGACCACGAGGATTCGAGGCGTCGCTGCCAATCAAGTCCTGCACGTGAGGGAAGAGCCGGCCGCAGCGCCTGACGGCAACTGAGGTTCGCTCAGTCTCCCTAGGGCCGAGCCGCGGTCTGATAAACTGATCGCGATTAGAGCGTAACGCTCGCAGGCGGTCCAAGCCTGCGCTTCAGCGCGTCCTCGGCCCACAGGACGCCATTCCGTGAGCCCACTGCGTGCTTCGGCGCGAGCGTGACCCGTGAGCAAGAACAAGCGCAGTCCACAGGCCCGCAAGGTCAGGCGGGCGGCTCCGAACGTGCCGGCGGCGCAGCCGCGGACTGCCGTCAGAGGGCGGCTCGCGATTCTGAGCGGAGCGGCCTTGCTGCTCGGAATTGGCGCTTGGATCTGGCTGAGCGACCGTCCGCGCGAGCCGTCTGGCACCACGCCTGGCCAAGCGACGCCGGTCCGCTTCGAAGCGGCTGCTTCCGGCATCGACTTCGTGCTCAACAACGGCACCACCGATGACAAGCCAATGCCGGACTCCACATTGGGGGGAGTCGCCCTGCTCGATTGCGACTCCGATGGCCTGCTGGACATCTACTTCACCAATGGCGCGCGCTTCCCGGACTTGGAGAAGTCCGACCCCTCGTTCCACAACCGTCTCTATCGCAACCTGGGCGGCCGCGCGTTCGAGGACGTCACGCAGGCCGCGGGTGTCGCCGGCAACGGGTACAGCATGGGTGCTGCGGCCGCAGACTACGACAACGACGGCCAGGCCGACTTGTATGTGACGGGCGTGAACCGAAACATCCTGTATCGCAATCTGGGCTCCTGCCGCTTTGAGGACGTCACGGAGAGCGCCGGAGTCGGAACAGGCCGTCCGCCGGAGAAGCCATGGTCCGTGGCGGCCGCCTGGCTCGACTACGACAACGACGGCCACCTCGACTTGTTCGTGGTCAACTACCTGGACTGGACTTGGGACAACAATCGCGTTTGCGGCGACCCGGGACGCCGGCTCTCCTGTTCTCCGGCCCACTACGAAGGCTTGCCGAATGTCCTGTATCGGAACAACGGGGACGGCACCTTCGAGGACGTGAGCGCAGCGACCGGGATCTCGGCGCACATCGGCAAGGGAATGAGTGCCGCCGCAGCTGACTACGACGGCGATGGCTTCCAAGATGTCTTCGTGACCAATGACTCGGTGCGAAACTTCCTGTTCCGAAACGTAGGCGGGGAGCGCTTCGAAGAGGTCGGGGTCCAAGCGGGAGTAGCGTTCACCGGGGACGGCATCCCGGTCTCCAGCATGGGTTTGGACTTCCGTGACCTGAGCGGCGACGGCTTGCCGGACGTCACGGTCACGGCCCTGACCAACGAGACGTTTCCGCTGTTTCTCAACCGCGGCGGCGGGTTTGTCGACGCGACATATCCGAGCAAGATCGGGCTGGAATCTTTCACGATGTCCGGCTGGAGCGTCGGCGCGTTTGACTTCGACAACGATGGCGACAAGGATATCTTCAGCGCCAATGCCCACGTCAGCGAGAACGTCGAACTGTACCGCAGCGTCTCGTATCGGCTGCCCAATGCGCTGTTTCAGAACCTGGGTGACGGCACCTATCGGGATGTCGGGCCGCAGGCGGGTCCAGCCATGCAGGAATCGGCCGCCCACAGGGGGGCCGCGTTTGGAGACTTGGACAATGACGGGTGCGTGGACGTAGCCATCTCGGCGATCGGCACGAGTGCTTCCGTACTATTCAACGAATCCGAGGGAGGGCACTGGCTGGCTCTGGCCTTGGAAGGAACGGCCAGCAACCACGATGGCATCGGAGCCCGGGTGCGGCTGATCGAGGAGTCCGGACGAATCCAATACAACCAAGCGACCACGGCGGTCGGTTACGCGAGCTCGTCCGACAGCCGGGTGCATTTCGGGCTCGGCACGAGTGCCGCGGTGAGCGCGGTCGAGATCACGTGGCCGAGCGGCACCGTCCAGACCCTGGAGAAGCCCGAGATCGACACGACGCTGACTGTCACCGAGCCGCGCTGAGGCCCCTCGCTGTCCGAGCCGCACCCAGCAGAAACCGACTAGTCTCCGAGCGCCTTGGCGCCTTTGGCGGGACACGGTATGTCCTTGGCTTCGAAGAGTTGGCTGGGAGGCAGGGATTCGAACCCCGATAAACAGATCCAGAGTCTGCCGTGTTACCGTTACACCACCTCCCAGCACGGAGGTGTCTATCCCTGAGTATACCCGCCACAATCGGCGGCGGTACTCGCGACTGGGGACCCATCTCCCATTCCGATGGATGGTATCGAGGTGGAACACTGGCCACTCGACGCGTGGGCGCGTGCGGCTCGCTCACTTGGCTCGCAATGACCCGAGGCCAGAGCCCGCAGCTTGATGGTAGTTGATAGGATGCGATTAGGCGGATCAACTAATGACGACCATGAAGCGACATGCAGAGCGCATCGAACGCCATGCACCAAGATCAGCGAGCGCGTCGGAGGAGGGACGGATGACACAAGGGCAGACGGCTGAGATTCGGGCGGCGCTGCATGAGGAGATCGACCGCATGGCCGCGGACGAACTTGTCGGCTTGAAAGAGTTTCTGGCCACGTATCCAGATCGCCTAGGGGCTGTTCTCCGCAACGCCCCATGGGATGACGAGCCGGAAACGGAAGAAGAGAAGCTAGCGGTGGCCGAGGCAGAGGAATGGCTCAAGCAGAACGGCGGAAAGGGCATTCCTCATGAACAGGTGATGCGGGAACTTGGCCTTGAATGATCTCGATGCCACGCTGGGGGTCGAGTGGACCTCCAAGGCGAAGTCCGACCTTGCGAAGCTAGCGAAACGAGATGCTGATCGGATTCGCCGCGCCGTGGCGCGATTCGCTCAGGACGAATCCGGAAATGTGAAACGGTTGCAAGGAGGCGAGCAGCCCTATTTCCGGCTGAGGGTAGGTGAATGGCGCGTTCGGTTCCACCGGGAAGCTGGCATAGTGCGGATTCTCCGAGTGCTGCACCGCAGGGAGGCTTACCGCAAGTCCGCTTGGATCCACCAAGACGCGCTGGGTCCGGATAGCTCGGCGGAGGCCTGGTTGCCCGACGGCCCAGCCAGCTAGTGGTTGGTGCCCCCGCCGCGCAGCCCGCGGCGGATCTCCCTCCAGATGTGTGCAATTGTTCGTAATTGACACCATCACCCCTTTTATGTTGGAGAGGTGCCGCAGAGAGAGGTATGGCCACCGCTGTTAGGAACCCTCTCTCCGCAGTGCCGCAGGTGGCGTAAGCCACCGCTGCGGCAGGTAACAGATCCTTCCCCGCCGCAGTGCGGGGAGGCCCCCGGTGGGGCCTGGCCAGGCCCCACCGGGGGCGGCGGGCCGGACCGTTCATCCCTCGGGTTGCCCGACCCGACGACTAGCTTGGTCGGCCCGCCGCATCGATTCCTGCGCGACCTGAACGGAAGCGTGGGTGACGCCCCGAATCGCAAAAGGACAGGAACGCAGGAATGACTCACTCCCCCTCCATTGTCGTCGCCGGCATTGATGTCGGCAAGTCGAAGCTCGACGTCCACATTCTCGACCGCCAGTTCGACAACACCAAGACCGGCCGTCGCGCTCTCCGCAACTGGCTGCTCAAACACGGCGTCTCCCGAGCCGTCTTCGAACCCACTGGGCGCTACCACCGCAACCTCCACCAGGGCCTCGCCGACGCCGGCCTCGAGACTGTCCTGATCAACCCCTTGCGCTCCCGGCGCTTCGCCGAAGCGATCGGCCAGCTCGCCAAGAACGACCGCGTTGATGCCTCCATGCTCGCCCGCTTCGGCCTCTTCCCCGACTTGCAAACCAGGCCGCCACGGCAGGGCAACTTGCGCCTGCTCAGCGACTTGCTCGCCCTCCGCCGCAAGCTCGTCGAGCAGCTTGGCGCCCTGCGCCAGCTCTGCGCCGAACTCGACCCCGAGGCTGCTGCCTGCCCCTCCACCACGCTCGATGCCCTCAAGACCGACATCGCCGACTGCGACCGCCGCATGCACGCCTGCATCGCGGCCGACGCCGCGCTCTCCCGTCGTGACGCCATCATTCAGTCCATCCCTGGCTTCGGCCCTGTCAACGCTGCTTGTCTCTGTGCCGACATGCCCGAACTCGGCTCCCTCGGCCGCCGTCAGGCCGCCTCTCTGTTGGGCCTCGCCCCCTTCGACCGCGACTCCGGCCAGCACCGCGGCGACCGCTCCATCCGGGGCGGCCGCGCCCAGCCCCGCCATCTGCTCTACATGGCTGCCCTGTCCGCGATCCGTTGCGAGCCTTCCTCCCAAGCCTGCTACCAGCGCCTCACCGCCAACGGCAAGCCCCACAAGGTCGCCCTTGTTGCCGTCATGCGTCGGCTCGTCGGCCTGCTCGACACCCTCCTCCGCCAAGACCGCCTCTGGCAGGCCCAGCCGCCAGCTCGGCCCCTGGAGGCCGCCGCGTGAGACCACTCTCGACCAGCGTCCCGCCAACCGCCAATGCGGCGAGAACATCGCGTCTCGCTCGCCGTCAGTCATCACATTTCCCCCGCACGTCGCTTGACAACGAACACGGAAGCTAGTCGGCGTCGGGCAAGCATGGGGAACACAATCGACGGGCCGTTGGCGCCCGTCGAACGAAGCTCCAGAACTGACATCCACGACCCTGCGGTGTGATGAGTCCCCGTGCCCTGCAGCGGGATTCTGGGATCATTAAGCCGTGAAGATCGTAATGGTTGGCGCCGGGGCCGTGGGAGGCTATTTCGGAGCTCGCTTGGCATCGGCCGGCGTGGACGTGTCATTCCTGCTGCGGGAGGAGAGCGCTCGCGTTGTCCGCGCAAAGGGACTGCGCGTGCGGAGCCCCCAAGGCGATGTCCACCTGCCACACCCGCATGTGATTGTGGCTGGCAGCGACGCCCCCTCGCCTGACGCGCTGTTGTTCGCGTGCAAGGTGGAACATGTGCGCACAGCCGCCGAGGCCACGCGCCCGCTGCTAGGTCCATCCAGCGTGGCCATACCGCTGCAGAACGGAGTTGACGCGCCCGCGGCCCTGCGAAGCGTGCTGGGGGAGCGATCGGTCTTGGGCGGCCTGAGCCGGATCTTTGCCGAGCGCGTCGCGCCTGGCGAGATCCAGCATTTTGCGCTCCACCCCTCGATTACCTGCGGCGAGCTGGACGGGGGGCATTCGGAGCGGGTGACCCGGGTTGTCGATGCGCTTGCGGACGTGCCGGGGATGTCTATCGATGCGTCCGACGACATCTGGACAGCGATGTGGATGAAGTTATTGATGGTGTGCTCGATGGGCTCGGTAGGTGCCGTGGCGCGCGCTCCGCTGGGCGTGGTGCTGGGCGTGCCGGAGACGCGCGGGCTGCTGCTGGCCGCGGGCGAGGAGATCGCGGCGGTCGCAAGAGCGCACGGCGCGCAGATCCCGGACCGCTACGTCGAGGCTCAGGTCGGTCGCTACGAGCGCCTACGGCCAGAAACGACCGCTTCAATGCATCGCGACCTTGAGCGCGGCGAAACGTCTGAACTCAACGAGCAGCTTGGCGCGGTGTGTCGCTACGGACGAGAACTCAATGTCGCGACGCCGGTCGTAAACGCGCTCTACGGAGCGTTGCTGCCTGGCGAGTTGCGCGCCAGGGGGAAGCTCGCGTACAAAAACGTCGGTCTGCGGGCCGCCAGCTGAACGCGTCAATTCCGTCGTGCGCGGACGAAAATCGGCCCTGGCCGGCCTTGAGAAACGGCTTGGTGGTCTACGGGGCGGCGCTTGGAGGCGATTCCCTGGCTCATCGACGTACCGATGGCGGTGCTGGCGTTCAGGAACGACCACGAGAAGCCCGGTCCCGTAGCTGCCCGTCTCGGCAACCCTGCGGGTTGCGCTAGTCCGAAGTTCCGGGCCAGAAGCGAAGGGAACTCCTTGTAATGCATTGCCTTATCGGGATTTGGAGTTGTCCTGCACTGGGAACGTTCGGACCAGTTCAAGCGCACGCTTCTGCAAAGCGCTCGGTTCCGTCAGCCGCTCCACGGTGGGCCCGTTGGCGTCGTCCTGCAGGCGGCATTGATGGCGACAGCGCGTGCCCAGCACCTGCAATAACGTCGAGAAGCTGTGCAGTTCCAAGCCCTGCGCCGTCTTGCGACGGTTCTTTTTCGCTTGCACTTCCTGGCGCGGCTTCGCCGCCGCGACCGGATCCCGCCGCGCCTGCCAGCCCGCCAAGTCCTCGTCTTCGAACAGCAGCTCGGCCAAGGCTTGCCGCAGGTGCCACTCCACGTAGTACGCCAGCAGGCACAGCAGCAGGTGGGCCCGCACGCGCTGCTCGCTGCGATGGCGGATCGGGCGCACCTGCAAGTCCACGGTCTTGAGGCAGCGGAAGGCGCTCTCGACGCGCGTTAGCTGCTTGTAGCTGCGCACCACATCTTCCGCTGCCAGATCGCTCTGGCTGGCACGGATCACGTACAGGCCGTCCAAGGCCGCCTCGCGCTCGATCGAGTGCGCGTCCCGGCAGAACTGCAAGCTGCCGTCTGCGATCTGGGTCTGGAAGTGCTTGGCGACCTTGGAACGCTGCTTGGCGCGCCCCACCTTCTCGGCGATGGCGGCCTCCAGCAGCGGCTTCTTGGTGCGCCGCGCCACTTCGCGCTGGATGCGCGCCAGGTCTTGCTCGGCGGCCTCCAGCAGCGCTTCGCGCTTGTGCCGGCGGCGCTCGGCCAAGGCCGGGTTGCAGCACACGATGAGGCGCTCGTCGGGGTACAGCGGGGAGTGGATCTCGGCTAGGTTGCGCTCGTCGAAGAGCGACATCTGGACGCTGCCTTGCTCGGCCAGGCGGCGGATGTCGTGGTGGCGCAGGGCCGAGATCCAGCCCAGGCCGGGGTAGTCGCGCAGGGTCTGGATCTGGGTGTCGGTGAGCATGCCGCGGTCGCCCACCAGCACCAGCCGCTGGAGGCCGAAATGCTGGCGCAGGGCCTGGACCTGGTCCGGCACCGTGGCCGGATCGGCGGTGTTGCCGGGATAGGCCCGCACGGCCAGCGGGCGACCCTGCCGGTCGGCCAGCACGCCGTAGACCACGATCGGTCGGCCGCGCTTGCCGTCGCGGCTGTAGCCGTAGCGCATCAAGGGGCAGCTGTGGCCTTCGTAGTAGCTGCTGGAGACGTCGTACAGCACCTGGGCATCGTCTTGCAGGTGGCGCTTGGCGAGGCGTTGCTCGATGCGGTCCTGGCGCTGCAGCAGCCAATCCATGGCCTGGTAGAGGGCGTCTTCGTCGGCGTCCTGCAAGTCGAGTTCCTCGGCCAGAGTGGTGGCGTGCCAGAGGCGGGTGGTGGCGAGCTTGGAGGCCGGGTGGAGCAGGCGCTGGGCAATCATGGCCAGCACGGCGGAGCGCTGGGGGGAGGAAGCACGATCGAGCAATTTGGGCAGGCCGAGGCGGCGGCAGGCCTCCAGCACGAGTTCGACATGGCCGTGGGGGCGGGAGCTGACGATGGTGAAGGCTTGGTCGAGGCTGACGAGGGGCTGGTTCTTGAGCAGCTTGCGGAGGGCGTTGATCTTGGCGGGGGGCCAGCTGGAGAGATTGGCAAGGGTGCGCTTACGGACCTTAGAGCCTTCGCGCCAGCCTTCGCGGAGGAGGATGGCTGGGGGTGAGGAGCGGTTGGGGACGACTTCCACATACATGGGAATACTATATCACAGATTACGGCATAAAATCAAGCAATAAAAACATCAAACAATCACCACAAAAGTCCATTACATGGGAACAATAGACACTCCGCAAGCGCTTGGAAAGCAATCTAGGCCCTTTGGAATCAACGAGTTAGCGCGAGATCAAGCGACAAAATCGCCCGGAACTTCGGGCTAGTCGATCTACTGGGGCAGGGAAGAGCCGCCGACAATGAGCGTGATTGCGATGAGCGCGCAGGCGACGCCGGTAAGCTGCAAGCCATTTAGGCGCTCGCCCAGCACACCCCGCGCGAGGATCACCGTGCTCGCGGGGTACAGCGACGAGAGGGTTACGGCGATGCTGAGCGGCCCGTACCGGGTGGCCAGTAGGTACAACGCACTGGCGGCAACGTCGAAGGCGCCCGTAGCCATGGCCATCCTGCCGACCGGCGCCGCCATGCGCAGCGGCCGGCCGCTGACTAGAGCCGCAGTCCCCAACACCGGCACCGCGACCGCTCGAACCGCCAGGAGAGGCCACATCCCTGCCCGGGCGTCTGTTTCGGCCAGAGCGAGGAAGAACAGACCGATCGCAACGCCCGACGCGAGCGCGAGCCCGACACCCGGCGGAATCGCCCGGGTCGGTGCCGGCCCGGATGCGGCTTCCGCCTCCTGCTGGCCGACCAGCACGATGGCCACAATCGCGAGCCCGAAACCGAATATCGTCACCAGCGTGAGCTGTTCACCTCGCCACAGGTCGGTGACGACGGGAATCATCACGGCGCACACGGCTGTCGTCGGAGCCACGACCGCCATTCTTCCCACCGCCAGTGCCTGATAGAGCAGCGGAAGTGCGGCACTGACGGCTAGCCCGGCCACGCCGCCCCAGACCAAATCGCTCCTTGTCGCGGTGGCCTCAGGCAACACCGGCAGCATGAGGACCAGCAGCACCAAGGCGATGCACTGCGACCTCACGACGACAGCGAGGGCGTGTGTCCGTCGCGAGGCGAGGCCGCCAAGGAAGTCGGCGGTGCCGTACAGCACAGCTGAACATAGCGCGAGCAGGTAGGCCATGGGAGAGTCTGATGTCGGGCCTGGCCGCCCTACCCCCTAGATCGAGGTGCAGGAACGTCCGCGGCAGGTTGAGCGTCGGGCCACACGAAATAATCGCAGGGGCTAGCTGGTGCTAGCCCGGATGCCTCGCCAGAGAAAGGCATAGTGGCGAGATAGCGTGAGCTGGTGAGGTTGCCGCTGCCAGTGCAGTAGTCCGGTTGCCAGCATCGCTTCGCCGGCAGGCACACTCAGCGCAAGGAGGTGCGCTGGCGGGCCCGACGGAGCTGCATGAGGAGGAACGCATCGCTGAGCCGCCGTGGGAGGCTTCCACCGCTGATCGCACCGAAGGGTTCATTCCTTGAGCCGGCGCGCGACTTCAGCCAGGCGTGCGCCAAGTTCGCGAGCTTCCTCGATCTCGTGCTCTCCGACCCCTTTCTCGTGCTCGGGAATGCCCGTGGTAGCCGAGGCTCCTAGCCCGCCGTGCGGCGTGACCAGCACCATGCCGTACTGCAGCATCCCGAGGGCCATGCTGAGCATCGTGAACTCCTTGCCGTTCGATGGCGCTCCGCCGGTGGCGAAGACCGCGCAGGCCTTGTTGGCGAGTCCCTTGCTGCGCCAGAATCCGAATCCGTAGGCCCAGTCCACCAAGGCCTCGCGGATCGGGACCGCGACATCTCCCATGTGTACCGGTGACCCCAGCGCTACCCCGTCGGCCTGCTCCAAATCCGATTGCGTGACGTCCCCGATCTTCTTGACGACGGCCTCGGCGCCATTGCTCCGGGCGCCCTCCGCCAGTGCTTCGGCCATTTTCTCGGTGTTGCCCGTCTGCGAGTGATAGGCCACCAGCACGGCGACATCTTGGCCTGCGGCGCTTACCGCCCCACAGCCCAGCGCAAGTGTGCAGATCAGGGTGTTGAGTCTCATGGGAGGAACCTTGGCTCGCCGATAGCGGGCCGTCCCAGTCTAGCCCTTCAAGCAGTCAGTGAGTGGCGGCGGGCCTGCGATGCGGAAAGGATCGGTGATATGCAGGGAACGGTGAGGGAGCCTTCGGGATGCTGATGGTGCCGCACATTCTGCATACGATGAACCTCTCCGGCGCGGCGAGATCCGTAAGTCACGCGATAGACGTGAGGGCAGTCTCGTCAGCGCGGCAGCCGATGCGCTCGTGGAGCTTCCCCAACCGCCGATGCCGGCGAGGTCTCGAAGTGCGGTCAGCAGCTGGTCGCCCGGCATTATTTCCATGACAATCCTCACAGGGAGTAGCATTTCTCATGGTTAATGACAGATTGAGTTCCTGACTGCTCTCACTCGTGTAACTCTTCGAGCTTGTCCTTGCCGCGGGCTGCCCATGCCCCACATCTCCACACTTGACAACGCTACGGTCGTTGTGGCATGTCTGAAACATGCTCGACCAGCATTGCATTGCCAAGACTCTCTCCACCGCACAGGCCGTGGCGACCCTGCAGGTGCTGCTGGCACAGATCGGCAGCGCCAGCCGGAGCGCATTCGCCCGCCACGTCTGCCGCGAATTCGGCTTCCTCGACAGTCTCGGCCAGCCGCAGGCGGCCAGTTGCCACAAAGCCTTGCGCCACCTGCATCGGCAGGGTCGCATCGAGTTGCCGCCGCCGCGCCATGGCGGCCGCGGCGGCCACTGCCGCCCGCGCCGGCTGCACCAGCCGCTGCCCGCCCCGCAGGCCGTCCCCGCTAGCGCCGGGGACTTGGCCGGACTCCAGCTGACCCTGGTCACCACGCCCGCACAGCGCCAAGTTTGGAATGAGCTGGTCGCCAGCGAGCACCCGCAGGGTGCCGTCATTCACGTCGGCCCGCAGTTGCGCTACCTGATTGAGTCCGAGCACGGCCTGCTCGGGGCGCTCGGCTTCGCCGCCTCGGCCCTGGCGGTCGCGGCCCGCGACGAGTGGGTCGGCTGGTCGGCCGCGCTGCGCCGCAAGCGCCTGCACCGCGTGCTGGCCCTGAGCCGTTTCCTGATCCGGCCCTCGGTGCGTTGCCACTTGCTGGCCTCCAAGGTGCTGGGCCAAGTCCTGCGGCGGCTGCCGCAAGACTTCTGCCAGCGCTACGGCTACCGCCCCGCCTTGCTGGAAACCTTCTGCGACCCGCAACAGCACGCCGGCACCTGCTTCCGCGCCGCCAATTGGATCTGCGTGGGCCACACCGCCGGGCGCGGTCGTTTCGCCGGGCGCGCCCAGCGCGTGCCGGTCAAAACCATCTTTGTGTACCCGCTGCAGGCGGACTTCCGGGACGTGCTCGGGGCCGCCCAGCCACCCGCCTGCGAGCCGCTGGCAGCGGCCGCGGGCCTCGCCTTGGACACGTTCGCCGAGCACGAACTGGGACGCGCCCCGCTGGGTGATTTACGCTTGTCCAAGCGGCTGGTGCAGACCGCCCGCATGCAAGCCGGAGCTCCCATGGCATCGATTCCAGCCGCCGCGCAGGGCCTGCGCTCGGCCGTCAAGGGCCACTACCGCCTGATCGACCAGCCGGACGAGTCGGCGGTGACCCCGGAGAACATCCTGGCCCCGCACCGCCAGCGCACGCTGCAGCGCATGCAGGCCGAGCGCACGGTGCTGTGCGTGCAGGACGGCACGGACCTGAACTTCGCCGAGCATCCGGGCTGCGCGGGGCTGGGCTTGATCGGCAAGAACCGCGGCTCGCAGGGCACGCTGGGGCTGCACCTGCACTCGACGCTGGCGCTGAGCCCGGAAGGCATCCCGCTGGGATTGCTCAAGCTGCAGTACGAAGCGCCGGACGGGCAGGCGCAGCGCGGGCGACCGCTGGAGGAGCGCAAGAGCTTCCGCTGGATCCGCGGGTTGCGGGACTGCGCGGAGGCGGCGGGCCGCTTGACGGACACGCGTGTGGTGGCGGTGATGGACCGCGAGGCCGACGTGCTGGCGTTGTTCAGCGAGCAGCGGCGGCTGGCGGGCGTGGAACTGCTGGTGCGGGCCAAGCACAACCGTGCGCTGGGGGCGGGTCAGCCGAAGCTGTTCGAGCAGATCCGGGAGCAGGCGGCGCAAGGCCGGTTGCAGATCGAAGTGGAGCGCAGTTCGGCGCGGCGGGGCAGCGCTCGCCAGAAGGCCAAGCCGTTGCGCGCGGCGCGCACGGCGCAGGCGGAATTGCGCTGGCAGACGGTGGAGTTGGCGGCCGGGACACAGCGGGCGGGGCCGCTGCGGCTGCAGTTGGTGCACGTGTGGGAGCGGACGGCGCCGGAGGGGGTGGAAGCGTTGGAGTGGTTTCTGCTCACGACGCTGCCGGTGCAGTCGCAGGCGCAGGCGGAGCAGGTGCTGCAGTGGTACCGGCTGAGGTGGCGCATCGAGGACTGGCACCGGATTCTCAAGTCGGGCTGCAAGGTGGAGTACCTGGGGCACCGGACCGGGGAGCGGATCGAGCGGGCGGTGACGATCAAGGCGGTGATTGCGTGGCGGCTGGCAGCGCTGACGCTGCTGGGGCGGGAGACGCCGGAATTGCCGGCCACGGTGTTTTTCACGCAGATCCAGTTGCGGGTGCTGCGGCACTTCACGAGCAAGCGCAGGTTGTCCGAGCCGGACAACCTGGGCTCGGCGGTGCTGGCGATGGCGATTCTGGGTGGCTACCTGAAGAACCCGAAAGCGCCGCCGGGACACCAGAAGATCTGGGAAGGCTGGACCCGCTTGACCATCATGAGCGAGGCGTATGAGCTGCGCGACTACTTCGAGCCGCCTGCCAGCGCCTCTCAGGAGAAGCCCGGTTCATGACTTGTGGGGTAACGGCAGGCCGCGGGAGACAAGCCGCAAGCGGAAGTTGTCCAGTTGCGGAATCGGGATTCAGTGTTTGCCGAAGCCCGCCGCTGGCGTTGATCGTTACTGCGGTTGGTACTCCACCCAGATCGGCGACGCCCACGCCATTTGGCCGTCCTCCTGCTGCACTCTCACGTAGTAATAGCTCTCGCCCGGAACCGCGTCCGAATCCCGGAAGCTGAACGCCGTTACCCTCTGGCCGGGGCTGGCCGAGTATACGTAGGCGTTGTCCTTGATGATTTGAATGTTGTGGATCGGTCCCGTTCCGCGCACCGCCACCCTCACGACGGGTTTGTCTCGGGTCACGGTGATGTCGCCCATGATGGCCTCTCCGACCCTGACATCTAGCACGATGTTGTCCGTTGCCGCATAGGCGTGGCGTTGCTGCAGCGCCCGGAAGATTCCCTCTCGGGTGCGCTCTTCGGCGTAGACGGCCGCGTAGGAGATGTGCGTGGAGCGATGGTCGGACGAGGCGATGAAGCCCAGCTTGTAGCCCTTGTCCAGAGCGCTGCGGGCGAAGCCGTCCGCGTAGCGCTCGTTGGAGTTGACTCGTGGAGCGCCCGCCGCTTCGTAGCTCATGCGGCAGCCTTGGTAGATCTCGAGCAACGGTTCGAGAGCCGGGTCGTTGAAGGAGAAATCAGTGCCGCCCCCCGCCGCGATGGTGTGCGGGATCGTGATCGCGTCCTGGCCGCGCAACTTCTCCCAAATGCGCAGTTCGTCCGGCTCCCTCGGAGAGTCCGGGTTCTCTCGGTCACGCGGGACAGTCCGTCCGATCGCCGTGGTGCCGCGTTCAAGGTTGATGACGTTGCGGTGGCCGTACGGCCATCGAATCGAGCGCTCGTATCCGAACAGCGGAGCGAACCTGTCGCGGACGTGGAACGCATCCGCCAGCTTCTGGGTCCGCCACCAGTCGTAGCTGCGCGCATCGTCGACTCCAATCTCGCCCTCAGCGCCGTAGAAGTGGTCGGTGGAAGCTATGAAGTCGAGTTCGGCCGCGTCTAGGGCGTAGCGGTACATGTCCCACAGCGTGCCGTCGAAGCCCCCGTCCGAGCTGATCTCCGTATGACGGTGCAGATCTCCCCAATACAGTGAATAGCGCCTCTCCCCTGCTGCGATGGTGTGGCGTCGATCGGTCCAAGCGGTGGTCGCGTACGGCCGCTCCCCAGGGGAATCGGCCATCCGATCCAGTGCTGGAATCGAGGGCTCTTGCCGGTCGATTGGCGCCACCCGGATCTTCCCCAACGTTCTTCCCGCGTGTGAAGTGACCGGTCCGCCGGGCGACCAGCGGTCGTCGGCGGGATATGCGACCCAAGTCCTGCCCTCTGCGCTGGTCGCTACGGCCACGCGCTGGTCGTTGCTACCGGAACTGGCTTCCAGCATCAGCGGGGGAGACCACTTGTCCCCGCTGTACGTCATCGCGTGGACGTTCCAGGCGCCCGGCCGCTCCTTCATGGTGGAGTCATCGTCGCGCGGCACCCAGCGGCGCAGGAACAGGCGGGGCGTGCCCGACGGGTCGATCGTCATCTGCGGAATCTCGTACGAGAGCGCGAACTCGTCGCTCATCGCGTCTTCGATAGAGCCGGTCGGCGTCCAGCGCTGCCCGCCCGCGAATACCGCCACCCCGATTTTCTGCGTGTAGCGCAGGCTCACCAAGCGACCGACCGAGCCCTCGACGCTCCATGGGGCTGGTTCGCCCCAATCGCCCCTGTTGCTGGCGCGACTCCAGTTCGGCATATCCAAGGCCCAATTCGGGCCTTGGTTGTCCCAGGCGATCCAAGCCCGGCCGTCGCCGTCGACCGCTACGCTGGCGCGCGCCTCGAAGTCCGGGGAATTCGCGATGGGGTACTCCGGCGAAAGTTCGGATCCCTCGAGCACGCGCAACATGACGTCGTAGTCCCCGTGGCGATAGCTGTCGTAAACGACGTAGAGGCGGTCTTGCTCGTCAAGCGCAGTTGCGGGCTCCCAATCGTTGGCTTCGTGCGTCGTGATGGCTGTCGGCGCGGACCAGCGGCTGCCGTCGCGGGTCTTGAGGTACACATTGGCGTCTCCGGTGCGGAAGGACTGCCAAACCAAGTGGAGCCTGCCGTCCGAAGCCGCTTGCAGGCTGTGATGGATGTCCGGCTGAGGATCAGACGTTAGCCGTTCCATCGGGTCCCACCGGCCGTCGTGCCAGCTTCGCGCGTATATGTCGAAGTTGCCGTCGGCCTGCGCTGACCAAGCGATCCAGACCCGCCCGTCAGGCTGGATCGCGATCGAAGCCTTGAGGAAGTCGCCCGCCCTAGGGCTCACGGTCACGATGTCCTGCCACTCGCCACCGGTGCGCCGCCGAACTCTGACTTGGTCCGCGTCTTTGCCGTCATAGGCAGTCCACGCGACCCACAGGTCGCCGCTGGGCGCGAACGCGGCTGCCGGCCAGTCCGCGTGTTCGCCAGCTTGCGAGATTTCCACCGGCTGGCCGTGGGCGGGTGCGGGCGCGATTTGGCCGGCAATGAGGATGACGGCGACAAGGCACGGGCGGACACCGCCCGCGGTGAGGATTCGCTTGGTTCGGGACATGGAGGAATCGCTTCTTCTCACAGCATCGCACTCTGACCGGGCTGTGGCGGGCGCTGCCGCCGGCCTTGGCATCGGGTCGGCGAACGCGACCGCGAAGCGCGCGCCGTAGGCCCGCCGACACATTCACCGGCTCGTGCTGGATCCTTAACCGCCGCGCACAACCCGGATACGCTCGACCACCGTCGCTCAGCAGCATCGCGTCGCTAGCCAGCGACGGATCCAGCGCAGCCTGCCAACCCGCCCGGGCCACTCTCTCCAACACTTCGCCCGCCGTCGCGCCGCCTCGACTGTGCATTGTGGTGATGCGGCCGTCCGACCGCCGCTCTTCCTCCAAGCTGCTTCAGCAGGATGTCCTTGAATCGAACCGGGGCTCCCATCTCGTGGAGAGTAGTCGGCCGCCTGCCATCGAAATCACCCGGGAGCCGGCTGCAGCAGCGCTTGACATAGGCCTGAGAGTGTGCCAACATTATTGTTGCCACCAAGTTCGTTGGCAACTAAATCGTTGGGAGAATTCAAGGGTGTTGAAAAAAACTGTTGGCAATTGGGTCGATGGCGATCGATTCTTTGATCGCAAAGCTGAAATCACTGAGCTAGAGGGCCGTGTCCGAGATGGCACGCATACATTGCTCACTGCACAGCGCAGGATGGGAAAGACAAGCTTAGTTCGGGAACTGCTGCGTCGCTTGAACAAGACCGACGAGGCTGGAGGCATCTTCGTCGATCTCGAAGATGCCCGCGATCCGGCCGATGCGATTGTGGCGATCGGCTTGCAGTCGAAATCGATGCGGTCGGTATGGCACCGCTTTATGGAGACGGCCGCCAAGTCTCTTCAGAATGTCGAGGATGTCCAAGTGTCCGAGCTGCGGATCGGGCTAAGGGCTGCTATCAATTCCAGCAATTGGAAGCACAAGGGCGATGTACTTCTCGAAGCGTTAGCTGACCACGACAGGCGGGTGGTGCTTGCGATTGACGAGCTTCCACTCCTTGTGAACCGCATTCTCAACGGCCGTGACTACCGGATGACATCTAAGCGGATCGCTGCGGCAGACGAGTTTCTATCCTGGCTGCGGAGGAACGGCCATGCTCACCGAGACCGAATCTGCCTGATCGTTTCGGGCAGCGTGGGTATCGCGCCAATCCTTAAGCGGGCTGGCCTGAGCGCCACGATGAACATCTTCTCCGTCTACGGGCTGAAGCCATGGAGTCAATCGACGGCGTCTGACTGCCTCGCCGAACTGGCGGAGACTTACGACATCGACCTGCCTCCGGACGTGCGTACCGCTATGTGCGGCCGCCTGAGGTCGTGCATTCCGCATCACGTCCAGCAATTCTTCGATGCGCTCCAGCGGCACTTGGCGCTAGAGGGCAAGTCTGACGCCACCGTGGAAGACGCGGCGGCAGCCTACCAGCAGGACATGCTCGGACCCTGGGGGCGCATCGATATGGACCACTACGAAGAGCGACTCAAGCTCGTTCTGGGAATCGACGGCTACAGAGTGGCTCTCGAACTGCTTGCCCGCACCGCTGCCAAGAGCTCTCTCGACCAAGAAGCCATCCAGGGTTACGAACGGACCTTGCGCTTGATGGGCGATTGCAGCGTGGATCAGGTCCCGCACGTGCTGGATGTTCTGGAGCACGATGGATATTTGGGAAGAGGGCCGAACGGATACAGGTTTGAGTCGGGACTCCTCGAAGATTGGCGACGCGCGCGCGAAGGCCTTCCTTTCGTTCCGTTCACCCATGACCAGCCACGCGGATAGGTGAGCCGGAGCCATGCAAAAGCAGGTCAGAAAGTACAACCCAGGGTTCCTCACGGCCGAGGAGCTTGTGGATTCGTTCTGCGTACGGAAGGCAGAATTCGACCTCATCCTCGACGCGCTGAGGGAGAGCACGGGGAATGCGAACTCCCACCAGATTGTGATCGGACCGCGGGGCTCCGGAAAGACGACGCTCTTGCTGCGGGTCGCCGCCGAGCTGGACAGGGACGCGGGGCTCCGTTCCAAGTGGTTCCCCGTCATCTTTGCGGAGGAGAGCTACGAGATCGCGACGTGCGGCGATTTCTGGCTGCAGTGCTTGGAGCACCTCGCACACCAGGCGCCCCGAGAGGGAGGGCAAGCGGACCTGCGCCTCGCGCTCGAGGAATTCCGAACCGTCCAAGACGACCGGACCCTCGCTGATCGCTGCCTCGCGGCGATCCTTGATTTCGCCGACCGCCAGGACAAGCGGCTGGTGCTGATCGTCGAGAACTTGAACACGCTGTTCACAGACATCGGCGACCCCGAAGTCGGATGGCAGTTGCGCAAGGCGCTGCAGGACGAGCCCCGCATTCTGTTGCTCGGCAGCGCCACGGCGCGCTTCGAGGAAATCGACAATGCGAGTCGGGCTCTGTATGACCTCTTCCAAGTGCATGCGTTGAGGCGCCTCACGGCCGAAGCCTGCGCCACCCTTTGGAAGAGCGTGTCCGGAAGGGACATCGACGCGCGGGTCGTTAGATCGCTCCAGATCCTCACGGGGGGCAACCCCCGCTTGCTCGTGATCGTTGCCCAGTTCGGCGCGCGTCTGTCGTTCCGAGAGCTCATGAAGGACCTGCTCAATCTGGTCGACGATCACACCGAGTACTTCAGGAGCCATCTGGAGGCGCTCTCGCCACAGGAGCGGCGCGTCTATGTGGCGCTCGCGATTCTGTGGAAGCCGGCAACGGCCAAGCAGGTCTCTGATCGTGCACGGATCCCGACCAGCCAATGCAGCACGCTGCTGGGCCGACTTGTTCAGAGGGGCGCGGTGGTGCGATCGGGCGGAACTCGGCATCGCCGGGAGTATTACCTGGCCGAGCGCATGTACAACATCTACTACTTGCTACGAGCAGGTAGGGGTGCAGACAGTGTGGTGGAAGCACTGGTCCGGTTCATGGCGTCGTACTACTCGCCGACGGAGCTGGGCGGCATCCGGGAGCGCATCTCCGAGGAAGTGGCGAAGGCAGATCCACCGACGCGAGAACTGATCGAGGCCGCGCTCAAGCGTCTTGCCACCACAGGCAGCGTCGGTTCGGAGGCCGCTGAGGCGATGCACTCCGCGGACGCCCTTCCCTCCGGAGTCGGGGATCTCATCGAGCGGGCCAGGCAGCTACAGCGGAACGAACAATACGAGCAGTCGATCGCAGTCTGTGACGAGGTCGAGCTCCGCCTCAAGGAGATCGGCTCGCCCGAGGCGGACGAGAACTTGGCAAACGCACTTGTCGTGAGATCCATTGCACTGGGGCGGCTCGACCGCTTCGAGGCTTCGATGGCCGTCTGCGATCAGATCCTGGACCGCTACGGGACAAGCGATTCACCCGGCATCGGCAAGGCGGTCGCTGCGGCACATGCGAAGAAGGTGGACCTGCTTGGAAGACTCGAACGTGCCGAAGACGTGCTCGAGGCAAGCGCGGCTTTCTTGGACCGGTTCGAGTCCAGCGATTCTCCGGCTACTGATCAACATCGCTCGGAGGTCATGTTCAACAAGGGCGTGGCGCTGGCCGTGTCCGGGCAGGCAGAGAGAGCGCATGCGGTCTTCGACGAAGTGATCAGGCGCTTCGAGCCGGGCGATTCGGCTGATGTCCAAGAAGTTGCGGCTAGGGCGCGCTTAGCCAAGGCCACCCTGTTGAACCAGCAGCGAGCTGGTGAAGGGGCGTTGGCTGCATATGACTCCGTGGTTGACCGGTTTGGATCAAGCCATGCACCGGGTGTCGTGGCAGTCGTCGCCTCGGCCTTGCTGTCCAAGGCCGCCCTGCTTCTAGACAACAAGCAGTTCAAGGAAGCGCTGGCGATCGTCACCGATGCTAGAGACCGTCTCGAATCCCATGAGTCATCCGAGATTCTGGAGCTAGCGGCGATCGCGCAGTTGAACGAGGCAACGATTCTGGAATTGACGGGCGAACGGGAAAGGGCTCGGCAAGCCTATGATGCCTTGGTCGACCGATTCGTGGCGGTGGACTCCTCTGACATTGCTGACACGGTGGTAGCCGCGCTTGTGAACAAGGGAAATTCGCTGTCGCGCGCGAACCGCCCAGAGGAAGCCATCTCGGCGTATGACAGGGTCGTCGAGCAGTATGGCGATAGCCGCTCGCCGACGGTGCTTGAGATGGTGGGGCGTGCCCTAGTTGCCCGGGCCGCGTCAGAAATGGCTCTTGGACAGATGTCCAAGGCACTAGCCTCGGTCGGCGAGGCCCTGGAGCGATCTGATTCCGAGGATCTGGATCTCGTTGTCACTGCGCAAATGCTCAAGGCGGAGGTCTGCGTCGAGCTTGGAGCCAGGACAGACTTCGACACCGCGCTTGCAGCGGCGCTCAGGCTGTTGCCGCAGTTGCCAGCGGTGCCTGATCTGTGTATCGGGAGTCTCATCACATTCGCGGCTCGACTCGGGCCGGAACCAGTTCTGGAATTGATTCAAGAATCCCCGTCCGATCGGATCCTGCTTCCCTTGGTGACAGCCCTGCGAGAAGAACTCGGCATGGAGACCAAGGTGGCGGAGGAAATCGCAGAAGTCGCCAAGGACATTCGGAGGGATCTGGCTAGGCTCAGGCAAGGCTGACCACATCAGCGGAACGCGGAACCTTGCCGGTCTCGCTCGGTCGGCAAAAAGTGCGTGAGTGATTCGGCGAAGCATGCCAGCGATTCAAGGGCGCACGCCCTTTGCAGGCACGGGCTTCTTCGCTGCTAGCGACCAACAACGGGCTCTGGGTCAGGCACTGCAGTCAATCAGTGGGCCGCCTCCACTGGCGGAAGCACGGGGCACGGCGCGTTTGCTGAGACACCGAAGGCCCCCGCAGGGTAGTTGTAGGATGACGACAGGGGGCATCGGCCAAGGCCCGGCCTCGGCTCGTAAGCTCTTGCAGCCCCATGCAGACGTATCGGTTGCAGAGCAGCGTGATCCTGCCCGCGAAGCTGGAGGACGTGTTTCCGTTTTTCGCCGAAGCACGCAACTTGGAACTGCTCACGCCTCCTTGGTTGAAGTTCGAGGTCCTGACGCCGTCCCCGATCCGGATGCTGCGCGGGGCGAAGATCGACTACCGGCTCAAGTTGCGTGGCGTGCCGCTTCGCTGGCAGAGCGAGATCACCTGCTGGGAGCCGCCATCGCGATTCGTGGACGAGCAGCGGCGCGGCCCCTATCGCCTTTGGAAGCACGAGCATCTCTTCACCGCCGATGGCCCCAACACAATCGCGGAGGACAAGGTTGAATATTCCGTGCCGGGCGGTTCGCTGATCGATCGCTTCTTGGTGCGGCCCGACTTGGAGCGGGTATTCGCATACCGCAGGGCCAAGCTGGCCGAGATCTTCGGCGCAGAGGCCTGACCGCGACCGCCATAGGTCGCTCGTTTCGCATAGGCGTTAAGGGACGCGAGTCCCACGGGGCTGGCTTTCCCATAGCTGCCCCTTGGGCAGGCGTTCTATGCCCCGCATATCCGCGTCCGCTCTGAGACCCTTGATTTCTCCAGCCTATCCCGCCATCACGAGTCTCTTCCTCCGGGCTCTTGGCTGTTTATTCTTCGGCAGCGAGGCTCGCATCGCGAGGCGGGCGTGGCACCACGAGTGCTCGACTGGAGATCCGCAAGCCTACGGATGCCCCGGATGGAGCCATCCCTCCCGCGGTGCGTAGCTGCCGGTGATTCCGGCGATGCGGCGCTAGAAGATGTACTTCAGGCCGAACTGCAGGTTCCGCGGCCGACCAGCTCCCGTGATCCTGCCGAAGTTGTTGTTGCCGACCTCGGAATTCGGGAAGTTGAATACCGGCGTGTTTGTGAAGTTGAAGCTCTCGAACCGGAACTGCAAGGAATGCCCCTCCGTAATCCAGAAGCGCTTGTAGACCGCAAAGTCCCAGTTCGTGATGCCGGGGCCGATCAGGACGTTGCGCCCCGCATTGCCGTACTCGAAGTCGTTGTTGCGCATGAAGGCGTCGGTATTGAACCAGCGCTCCGGGTCACGCTGCCCGCCGGACAGGTGCGGGCTGGCGCCCTCGACGACATTGGGCCGGCTGAAGTTGCCGTTGTTAGCCGGGTTGCCCCGAACCCGGAGGCCGAATGGCCGCCCGGAAGCCGCCGACACGATGCCCGCTATCGACCAGCCGCCTAGCACGGCGTTCGGGGCCGCTCCCCACGAGCCGCCCCAACGACGACCCTGCCCCCACGGCAAATCGTAGATGTAGCTGCTCACGAGGCTGTGCGATCGGTGCTGGTTGTCGAGGCTCCGCTCCGCCCGTCGGTTCAGGGGGTTCTGGATGCCGCTGTTCGGCGCATTGCCCGATCCTGAGAAGCCGGGCACATCGCCGATGTTCTTGGACCACACGTAGGCGGCCAGCACGGTAAAGCCGTTCGAGTAGCGACGCTCGAGCCGCGTTTGGAACGAGTGGAACAGCGAGTTGCCGTTGAACTCATGCCGGTTCATCGCGGCCAGCGGGCCGACCACGATGGCCGTGCCCGGGAACACCGCGCTCGTGTATCGGCGCCGGCTGTTGATGTTGCCCGGGCCGGGCAACGCATAGTTCCCGTCGAGCCGGTTGACCAGATGCTGCGCCTTGGTCCCGTAGTAGCCAATCTCCCAAACCGTGTTGTCCCCGAGAGACTGCTGGATGTTGAAGTTCCACTGCTGCGAGATCGGCCACGGCGGGTCGCGCTCGAAGGAGGAGAACCTCAAGGCGACTGCTCGCTCGGGCGTGACGACCCCGTCGGGGACACCGTCGCGCAACAGGACCGACGGGTTGATGCTGTCCGTGGAGATCTGCGACTTGATGTGGAAGGGCGGGTTGGTCTCCAAGAACTGGCCCCCGCCGGTCCCCTCGTAGTTTGCGTAGAAGATTCCGTACCCGCCCCGCAGCACCGTCTTCTCCATTACGCGGAAGGCGAAGCCGAACCTGGGGGCCAAGTTGTTCAGGTCGGGATCCAGAGTCGCGCGCGAAGCGATGCTTCCGTCGGTCGCCACGAAGAAGTCCGGGTTCGAGGGGTCGGTGTCGATGTCGAAGTTCGAGATGCCGTTGTCCTTGTCGTACCACGGCATGTTGTGTTCGTAGCGTAGGCCCAGATTCAACGTGAGCCTGTCGTTGACGCGCCACTCGTCCTGAATGTAGAAATGCTGCCAGGGCGCCCGCAGGTTCATGTACACCGAGTTCGAGATGTCGGTGCGGAACGGAATGCCGAGCAGGAAGTCTGCGACCGGCCGGCCGCCGCGGCCGCCCTCCACGTTCTGCGTCTGCCTGGAGAAGTTGCCGTTGAAGATGAACTGCCCCAATTCCTGCTGGGGGTTGGTGAGGTAGCTCTGCAGCATCTGCAGCGAGTAGCCGAACTTGATGCTGTGCTGGCCCTTGGTCCAGTTGGTGTCGATATTGATCTGCCGGTTCTGCGAGTCGATCAGGTTCGGCGTGAAGTTCGAGGTGCCGACCGGCCGCATCCCGCTGATGTTGAAGCGAGCCGCGCCCCGGAGGGACTGGCTCACGCCGGTGAGGCCAAGTTCTTGGTTCAGGTTGGCTTGCGCGAGCGCTTGGCGGTTGGTGTAGATCCGGTTCCAGCCGAGCTTGATGTTGGTGATCAGGGTTGGCGTGAAGATGTGATTCCAGCCCAACCCCATGTTCTGGCCGCGGTGGTTGAACTCCGTGCCGTCCCCATCCTGCTGGGAAGGGAATCGGATTGGCGAGGGCACGTAGCTGTCCTGCTGGCTGTAGCGCCAGAACATGTTGTCGCTGGCACCGAAGATCTGGTCCAACCGGAGGTCCCACTTGTCATCGTCCTCGTTGTCAGGGGATGCCGTGCGCCAGTTCTGGGTGAGTCCGGGACTGTTCGGTGCCGGGTAGTACTCGCTTGCGTTGCGGGCAACTGAGTCTATGCGGTCGCCGGGAATGACGTTGTTGGGGAACGGATTCCTGAGGTTCGCCGCGGAGTCGTAGGTTGCAGGGTCGTAAACCGTCTGCGGCACGCCGCCGAAGTCGCCGGACAGTTGTTCCTGGGTGGGGATGGTTTCGACGAACGTGGCGGATTCGCGGATCCGCGTGCCCTCGAAGTCCCCGAACAGGAACGTCGAGTTCCGCTTGATCGGCCCGCCGAGCGAGAATCCGAACTGATTCCGCTTGAACGGAGGCTTGGGCGCCGTCGGAGAGTCGAAGAAGTTCTTGGCGTCGAGCTTCTCGTTGCGCAGGAACTCGAAGACCGTTCCGTGCAGCTCGTTGGTGCCCGATTTGATCGAGACATTGACGGTCCCTCCCAAGGCGCGTCCCGACTCCGCGCTGTAGGCGTTGGTCGAGATCTTGAACTCCTCGATCGCATCGACGGACGGCTTGACGACCTCGGCGCGGCGGCCCTGGGCGGCAATCTGCAGACCGTTGTTGTCGACGCCGTCCAGGGTGTAGTTGTTCTGGGTGGTGCGCTGCCCGCCTGCGCTGTATCCGCCGAATCTACCGCCGATCGGGCGGACCGCCCCGGCCGACAGCAGCGCGAGCTGGATGTAGTCCCGGCCGTTGAGCGGCATGTCGACGATGCGCTGGTTGTTGATGACCTGGCCTTGAGTGGCTTCGGTGGTCTCGAGCAGCACTGCGTCCGCGGTCACGTCGACGACCTCGGTCACCTCGCCGATCTCAAGCGCCACATCGATGACTGCGGTCTCCTGCAGTTCCAAATTGATGCCCGAGCGGACTGCCAGCTTGAAGCCTTCGGCCTCGTACTCGACCCGGTACTCGCCGATCCGCAGTGGGATCGAGCGGTACAGTCCGTCTGCACCGGTAGTGACGTTGAATTCCTGCCCCGTGTCGACATGGACGAACCGCACCGTCGCTCCGGGAATTACCGCTCCCGTGGAGTCGCTGACGACTCCTTGGATCCGCGCGGTCTCGATCTGACTCAACGCGAGCGGCGCAACGAGCACCGCTGCTGCCAGTGGCACGATACCCAGAAACCTGAATGCTAGCTGTTGCATGCTTACCCCCGCTTGAGCCTAAGCGCTCGGAGCCTGCTTGGCAAGGGCAATGCCCCAAAATTGTGTGGGCCATCTCGAATACCGGCTAGCCCAGCTGGCTGCCCGGAATGCCCAGCGACCGGACCCCCTTGATTTCTCCAGCCTGTTCCGCCATCATGAGCCTCTTCCGCCGGGCTCTTCGCCGTTCATTCTGCGGCAGCAAATTCGACTCCGCTGTTGCGTTCTTTGCTTGAACCAACTCTGGCTTGGCAGGTTTTTCGTCGATATGGAACCGGTTCGCTTGGCCGTCGTCGGTGCCGGACTGGTTGGCAGCAAGCACGCACGACTGGTCAGCTCACAACCGGTTTCTTCACTCGTCGGGATCTGCGACGTGGATGCCCGGCGCAAGTCGGTGGCCGAGCGCTTCGACGTGCCGTTCTACCAGGATCTTGAGGCTCTTCTGGCGGAGCGGAACCCGGAAGGGGTGATTATCGCCACTCCCAACGGAACCCACTCCGCCGTTGCCGAGGCCTGCACTCGAAATGGCAAGGACATGCTGATCGAGAAGCCGATCGCAAACAGCGTTGCCGAGGCCCGGCAGATCGTTCAGTCAGCCGAAGAGGCGGGATGCCAGGTGCTTGTGGGCCACCACCGGCGCCACAACCCGCTGATCCAAGAGGCACGCAGCATAGTCCAGGGCGACACGCTCGGGCGCCTGGTAGCGGTCTCGATGATGTGGGCCCTGCTAAAGCCGGCCGACTGGTACCAAGTTGACTGGCGGTGCCGCCGTCCGAGCGGTGGGCCGGTCATGGTCAACCTTATCCACGAACTGGACGTCCTGCGCTTCATATGCGGAGAGATCCGGCAAGTCTACGCGCAATCGGGCTCGTCGGCGCGGGGGCTTGACGTCGAGGATTCCCTGAGCGTCACGTTATCGTTTGCCTCGGGAGCGCTGGGTTCGATACTGGCCTCGGATGCGACGCCCTCTCCTTGGTCGTATGAGCTGAACAGCGGGGAAAACCCCTACTACTTCCACACGACTGAGAACAGCTACTACTTCCTCGGGACACAGGCCTCGCTGGCGTTGCCCAAGATGGAACTGTGGCAGTACGCGGACCCGGCTCGAGCGGGCTGGCAGCACCCGTTAGAGCAGTCCCGCCGGAAGGTAGCCGAGGCAGATCCGCTCGTCCTGCAACTGGAGCATTTCTGCCGGGTGGTCAGGCGCGAGGAACCGCCGCTCGTCGGCGGCCGAGACGGAACCCGTTCGCTGGCGGTCGCGCTGGCCGTGCTGGAATCGATCGATCGAAAGGCTCCGGTCGAGCTAGCTTGACGCCGGCAGTTTGCTGTCGCGCTAGGGCACTTGCCCTACCCAACTTCGATGCGCAGCGCGTGCGCATGGTCCTCCGGCAGCGGCTCTGCCAGCGTCACCGTTAGCGTGCCGTCGGCGATGGCCGCCGTCGGCGCCCGGGATTCCCCGACTACCGCGACACTCGCGCTCGTGCCGCCGGTCCCCAACTCGAGCGTGACGGTGTTCGAAGTTGGCTGGCCAAGCAGGATCGCGTAGACTGCGTCGCCCTTGGACGTGAAGCGCACGGGGATTCCGTCGCCCGTCTCGCCCGTCGCCTTCTCCCAAGGACGAGTCCCGTAGATGGCATCGCCGTTCTTGCGCAGCCAGCTGCCGAGCGTCCGCAAGCGGCTCGCCTGCAGCTCGGGGATGGTTCCGTCCGGCATAGGGCCGGCGTTGAGCAAGAGGTTGCCGTTCTTGCTCACGATGTCGGCCAGCAGGTGGATCAGCTCGGCCTCCCCGATGGTGTGCTCGGCGGTTTCGACCCGGTTGTAGCCGAACGAGTAGCCGAGCCCGCGGCAGGTCTCCCACTTGTAGTCGGTGATCTCGTCCATCTTGGCGTACTCGGGAGTCGTGAAATCGTGGTGCCGCTGGGGCGCTCCCTCCTTGCCGATCTCGAAGCGGTTGTTGATCAGACCGTCGGGGTGGGTGTTGTAGAAGTCCGCAACGATGCGGGCGAGGTCAGCCTGTTCCGGGTACCCGATGTCATTCCACAGGATGGTCGGATCGTACTTGGCGATCAGCTCGCGCCAGTGGGCGTCGGCGTAGTCGGCGAACTGCTGCGTGTGGATGATCGTGCCCCAGACCTTTTCGAGCGTGTCGACCGGTTCGGGGTTGAAGCTCCAGTCCAGGCCGCCGGAGTAATAAAAGCCCATGCGCATCTGCGCGGCCTTGACCGCGGCGGTCAGCTCGCCCACGACATCACGCTCGGTAGACCGCCGCCCCTCGGGCAGGTTCGGGTTCTCGATGTCGCTGGGCCAGAGGGTGAAGCCATCGTGATGCTTGGTCGTCAAGACGACGTATTGCGCCCCGGCGTCCGCGAAGAGGCCGGCCATGGCGCCGGGATCCCACGCCTCGAGCGCCTCGTTGAATTGCGGCGCGAAGTCCATGTAGTCAAAGTCTTCGCCATACGTCTTGCGGTGGTGCTCCTGGGTGGGCGAGCCCGCGATCCGCAGCGTGTTGAGGTACCACTCCGAGTAGGGGTTGTTTGCAAACCACTGCTGAAAGTCAATCTCGCCGAGTTTGCCGATCGGCGTGGCCCAGGCGGGGACCGAATACAGCCCCCAGTGCACGAAGATGCCGAGCTTGGCGTCGTGGAACCACTGCGGCACTGGGTGAGTCCGGATGGACTCCCAATTGGGCTCGAACTGGCCGGCGGTCGCCGACTGCTCGTCCGAGCCGCTGCCGCATCCGTAGATTGCGCCGGCACCGGCGGCTGCCATGAAGGCCCGCCGCGTAAGTCTGGATTGCATCGCAGTAGTCTCCCAATCGCGGCGTGACGCGCGGGCGGTGCCTGCCGGCAGCTACGCCAGCAGCGGTTCTACGACCTCGCCGTGCACGTCGGTCAGGCGGAAGTGCCGCCCTTGGTACTTGAACGTCAGCCGCTTGTGATCCACGCCGAGGCAGTGCAGCGCCGTCGCTTGCAGGTCGTAGACATGCACCGGGTCTTCGACGACGTTGTAGCAGTAGTCGTCGGTCTGCCCGTGCGTCGTGCCGGGCTTGATGCCGCCGCCCGCCATCCACATGGTGAAGCAGCGCGGGTGGTGGTCGCGCCCGTAGTTGGTCTCGCTGAGCTTGCCCTGGCAGTACACCGTGCGCCCGAACTCGCCTCCCCAGATGACCAGCGTGTCCTGCAGCAGCCCGCGTTCCTTCAGATCCATGATCAGGGCCGCAGAGGCTTGGTCGGTATCCCGCGCCTGAAGCCGGATGTCGCGGGGCAGGTCCGTGTGCTGGTCCCAGCCTCGGTGGAACAGCTGCACGAAGCGCACGTCGCGCTCGGCCAAGCGGCGCGCCAGCAGGCAGTTGGCCGCGTACGTGCCCGGCTTGCGCGAGTCGGGGCCGTAGCGTTCGAACACGTGCTCTGGCTCGCCGGAGAGGTCCATCAGCTCCGGCACCGAGGTTTGCATGCGGTAGGCCATCTCGTACTGGGCGATCCTGGTCTCGATCTCCGGGTCCCCGAACTCTTGCGAGCGCAGCCGATTGATCTCAGAGACGGCATCCAGCATGCTGCGCCGGGTGGAGGCGTCAATGCCCTTCGGGTTGGACAGGTAGAGCACGGGGTCGTCGCTTGAGCGGAACTTGACCCCCTGGTATCGCGACGGCAGGAACCCGGAGCCCCACAGCCGCGAGAAGAGGGGCTGGGACTGGTTGAGGTTGCTGCCCTGCGAGATCAGCACCACGAAGCCGGGCAGGTCGCGGTTCGCGCTGCCGAGCCCGTAGCTCACCCACGAGCCCATCGAGGGGCGTCCCGGCTGCTGGAAGCCGCTCTGGATGAAGGTGATCGCCGGATCGTGGTTGATGGCGTCGGTCTGCACCGTCTTCACCAGGGTGATGTCGTCGACGACCTTGGCGGTGTGCGGCAGCAGCTCGCTCAGCTCGGTGCCCGACTGGCCGTGCGGCTGGAACTTGAAGAGCGACGCGGCGACCGGCAGGCGGTCTTGGCCCGAGGTCATGCCCGTGATGCGCTGTCCCTTGCGCACCGAGTCGGGCAGGTCCTGGCCGTGGTACTTCCGCAGCAGGGGCTTGTGGTCGAACAGGTCGATCTGCGACGGCGCCCCGGACTGGAACATGTAGATGACGCGCTTGGCCCGCGGCGCGAAGTGCGGCAGGTCGGGAAGGCCCCCGGCTGTCGCGCCGTAGCCCTCGCCCCGCAGCAGGAACGACAGGGCCGCCGGGCCGATACCGGCCGCGGTGCGGCCGAAGAACTGGCGTCGCGTCGCGAGCAGGCCTCGCTCGAGCTGGGGATTCATCTCCGGATCACTCCTTGCTGATTGCCTCGTCGAGATTGAGAATGCTGCTTGCCACTACTGTCCAGGCTGCGAGATCGGCAGGGTCGAGGCTTGGGTCAGCCCGCAGTTCGCCTACCTGCAGCAGGTCGCGCGCCTGCTGCGGCGCGTTGCGGAACTTGGCCGCCTGCTCTTGGGCCAGCTGGCCCAGCAGCCGTGTCTCGAGCTCGCTCGGCGGACGCCCCAGGGTCCGCGCGTAGCCGGAGCGGAGCCGCTCTTGAGGCGTGTCGCCGCCCTCGCGCAGCATCGTTTCCGCAAGCGCGCGGGAGGCTTCCACGTAGGTGGGGTCGTTCAGCAGGACGAGGGCCTGCAGCGGCGTGTTGGTGCGAGAGCGCGTGGCGATGCACTTCTCCCTGTCCGGGGCGTCGAAGACCGCCAGCGAGGGCGGCGGGATCGTCCTCTTCCAGAAGGTGTACATGCTGCGGCGGTACAAGTCCGCTCCCGATCCCTGGCGGTAGACTTGGGCCGTGAACATGTCCCCGTAGGCCATCTCCCGCCAAAGCCCGTCCGGCTGGTAGGGGAAGACGCTCGGGCCACCGATGCGGCGGTCCAGCAGTCCGGCCCCGAGCAGGGCGTTGTCGCGGACCGATTCGGCCGGCAGGCGGTAGCGCGGCCCGCGGGCCAGCAGCCGATTCTCGGGATCCTTGGACTGCAGGGCCGGGCTCAGCCGCGAGCTCTGGCGGTAGGTCGCCGACATCACGATCTTCTTCTGCAGCGCCTTGATGTCCCAGCCGCTGTCGGCAAACTCGACGGCCAGCCAGTCCAGCAGCTGCGGATGCGTCGGCAGCTCGCCCTGCAGGCCGAAGTCTTCGGCGGTGCGCACCAAGCCGCGGCCGAAGTACGACTGCCAGTAGTGGTTGACAGCCACGCGGGCAGTCAGCGGATGGTCCGGGCTGGCAATCCAACGGGCTAGGCCCAGCCGGTTGCGGGGTGCATCGGCGGGAAACGGCGAGAGCCACTCCGGAGTGCGCGGGGAGACGGACTCGGTGCGGTTGCGGTAGTCGCCCCGTCCGAGCATGTAAGTCTCGCGAGGAGAGGGCAGCTCGCGCATGACCATCACGTTCGGAACCTGCTTCTCGACCCTGGCGCGCTGGGCTTGCAGGTCTTTGAGGCGTGTGTAAAGCTGGCGGTCCGTTTCCGGCGCGGCGTGCGTGAGGTAGTAGTCCTTGAGAAGCCTGGAACGGGTGCGGCAGCGTGATACGGCGGTGTCGGGCTTGGGTGCGTAAATGTCGTCGGCAGGCTTGGCCGGCGCGTCGGCCAGCACGCTCGCGCAATCAATGTACGGGCCGGCCAGCAAGGCCGCGACCGGCTCGTGGATGCGGATCGTGGCGATTTCGGATGTGTCCAGGACACGCGAGTAGATGCGCAGGTCGTCTAGCGTGCCGGTGTAGCGGCCGCCGAAGCGGCCCGCGCCGATCTCGAGCGGAGCGCCCGCTTCGGGACTGCCCGCGAGCGTGTCTTGCAGTACGGTGGTGGCGGCCAGTTCGCCGTTGACGTGGATGCGGAAGCCGGCCGCGGTGCCGGAACCGTCGTAGGAAATCGCGATGTGGTAGCTGGGGTCGACGCCGCGCTGGTTGCGCAGCGGGCTCTCGGGCTTGAGGACGATGCCGTCGTCTGCGGAGGCGGACAGGCGGATGGTGAGCTCGTATTCGCGGCGCAGTGTGTCCGGGATCGAGACGGGGCGGCTCAGCCTCAGTTCCAGTCCCTTGCGCGACTCGGGATCGTCCATCTTGTGCAGGAGCGATTTTTCCACCAGTCCCGCGTGCCGCATCCAGAACGCAATGGTAAAAGGCCTAGACACGTCCAGCGCGGTCGTTCCGGGAAAGGCGACATGCGTGTCCACGTCGAACGAGGCGCCCTGGCCCGCGTTGGCGCTGCGGAACAGCGGCTCGCCGCGCACGATGCGGCCGTGGCGGTAGTTGCCCGAGGAGTCGGAGAACCCGCCCTCCATTTCGTAGTGGGCCTGAAGCCCGGATCGGTCGGCCCGGGGAATGGCCGCCATCGCTGCCGCTTCCCAGTCGGCGATCTGCCGGCTGATGCGGGCATCGGGCAGGTCCGCTTGCAGCGAGCGGATCGCTTGGTCGAGTTCTGACAGCTGGTCCTCTTGCCTGCTGTCGGGCAGCTGCAGCATCGGCACGGCGTTGCCGTTCACGCCGTCTAGGCCGAGCTCGTCCACGGAGTTGAAGAAGGCGTAGAACTCGTAGAACTCGCGTTGCTTGATCGGGTCGTACTTGTGATCGTGGCAGCGGGCGCAGCCCATGGTCATGGCCATCCACACCGTTGAGACCGTCTCGACGCGGTCCACGACGTACTCGGTGTGGTACTCGGCCGCGATGGCGCCGCCCTCGTGATTGATCATGTGGTTGCGGTTGAAGCCCGTGGCGATCTTCTGCTCCAGGGTCGGCTCGGGGAGCAGGTCGCCGGCGATCTGCTCGATCGTGAACTCGTCGAAGGGCTTGTTTTCGTTGAACGACCGGATCACCCAGTCGCGCCAGTGCCACATGTCGCGCCGCCCGTCGATGTGGAAGCCGTGGGTGTCGGCATAGCGCGACAGGTCGAGCCACTGCAGGGCCATGCGCTCGCCGTAGTGGGGCGAATTGAGCAGGCGGTCCACCTGCCGCTCGTATGCCTGCGGCGAGGTGTCGCTGAGGAAGCGCTCGACGTCCGCGGGCTCGGGCGGCAGGCCGGTCAGGTCCAGGGTCAGCCGACGCAGCAGCGTCCGTTTGGCGGATTCCGGCGCCAGCTCCAGACCCTCCTGGCGCAGGCGCGCGGTCACGAAGGCATCGATCTCGTTGAAGGGGCGGTTCCCGGCCTCGATCTCCGGCACGGCAGGCCGGCCGGGCGCTTCGTATGCCCAGTGCGAGCTCCACTCCGCGCCTTGGTCGATCCAGCGCCGGACAGTCTCGATGTGTTCCGGCGCGGGCCGCCGCTCGGCTGAGGGGGGCGGCATGCGGGCCACGGCATCGGCGTGGCTCATGCGCTGGAAGAGGCGGCTCTCGGAGGCGTTGCCCGGGATGATGAGGCGGTAGCCGCCGCGGTCCGCGAAGGCGCCCTCGCGGGTATCGAGGCGCAGGTTGGCCTGGCGGGCGTTGGCGTCGGGTCCGTGGCAGGCGAAGCAGGCGTCCGAAAGGATCGGGCGGACGTCTTGCTGGAAGTCAATCTTCTCCGCCGGGTTGATGGCGGGAGCCGCCGCTGCGGCGGACGCAAAAGCAGCCGCTGCTACCGCCCGAGAGATGCTGTTCATCACCTTGCCTCTTGGTCTAGTGTACGGTTTGCACGCCCGACCGGGCCAGCCGCTGGCGTCGAAGAACCTCCACACAAGGTTGATGCGGCATAGAGATTGGCGGCCGGTGGCGTCAGAACTGAGGACAGCCTGCCCGGGGCGGTCGCAATGGCATTAACTTTGAAACACAGGCGCATTAACTTACAGATCGTGGGTCAAATCGACCAAGCAGGGCCGAAAGGGGCGGGTTTCAGGCTTGGCTTGCGGTCGGCTCGGTTGTGCGCTTCCTCCATTTGTTGGCTGGCTGGCGCGAGCGGCGCTCGTAGGAACGGCCGGGCCGCCGCCTTTGGCGGCAGGCGGCGACGCCGTCCAAGATGCGCTGCACCGTCTCGCCTAGCAGGCTGGCTTGCTGCAGGAAGAGTCCCTCCAGCTGCCGCGCCACGCACTGCAGGCTGTGCCGGAAGTTGGCCAGCACGGCCGGGCGGCCATGCCCGTCGGGCGCGGCCCGGAAGCCCTGCTCGGCCTCGTCGGCGAACACCCGGGTGAGCGCGATCAGGGTGAAGTGAGCGTACAGCTCCTGCTTGACCAGGCGCTCGCTCTGGCCGTGGAACGGCGCCACTTTGAGCATGTCTTTGCTGACCTTGAACAGTTCTTCGATGCTCCAGCGGCCGTGGTACAGGGCGGCCAGGTCCTGGCGGCGGTAACGCGCTTCGAGCAGGGTGGTCGCCAGCGCGAAGCTGGTCGGGCCGGCCGTGTACTTGACCAGGCGCAGGCGGCAGGGGCGCAGCGCGGGGTCCTGCTGGCGGGCGCGGGCGCTGGGCGCGAGGGTGAGGATCTCGTCCTGGCGCGCGGAGTTGGCGATGAAGGCGGCGAAGACGGCATTGGCATCGGACTTGAGGCGGAAGACGGCGTGCAGGCCGCGCCGGCAGTGGGCCGCCAACAGGCCGAAGCTGTAGTAGCCGCGGTCATAGACGACGACATCGCCCGGGCGCAGGGCGGCGAGGTGTTCCAAGCTGGCGCGGCGCTCGTCCCCGTGGGCGTGCAGTTGGAAGTCGACCGGCAACTGGGCGTATAACTGGAACAGGCAACTGAGCAGGCCCTGCGGGTAGTGTGCGCCGGGCCCGGGCGGGGCGTAGCCGAGTTCCAGCAGCGGGCGCGGCAGGTTCAGTTTCGAGCCGTCCACGGCGAAGCTGCGGTGGCCCAGCCACAATCTGCCGGGATCGTCCTGCGGCAGGCGCTGGAGCAACTGCCAGTGCAAGCGGCGGAAGACCGCGGCGTCGACCTTGGGACGCGCCTTGCAGATGGCCGCCGCCGAAACCGGCCGAGGCTGCGGCAAGTCCACGCCCAGCTGGCGGCAGTTCTGCCACAAATCGTTCAGCACCGTGGCGTAGCCGCGCCGCTGGGGCGCGAACACGAGCCGGAACACGAACAGCATCACCAGCAGGGTGTTCAGCGCGCGCTGGCGCCGCACCCACTGCGCATCGTGCTCGCGCGCCACCTGCACGGCCGTGGCGATCAGCTCCTGCCACAGCTGCACGAAGCCGTCCCCGGCCTGTGCTAACGGCAGCGCCCGCCCACGGCGGGCCGGCGCCGCCCGGCCCTGCCGCAGCAGCGCCTGCCAGTCCGCCTGCAACGGCCGTACCCAGACCTGCTTGGGGCCACTGCCCGGCCCCCGCCCCTGCGTGCTGCCCAACTGCTGCCAGCCGGCCGCCCGGTAACACGTCCCGCGGTGTCGCTCAGGATCCGTGTACGACTCCAGCAAGACCGGCCGGTAGCCGTGCCGCTGCTGCCAGTCCCCCGCCACCTGCCGGGCCGCCAGCCCCAGCGCGTGCGAGGCCAGATGCGCCACCCGCACCCACGGAAACAGCAGATACCTGCCGTTGCGCACCACCAGCTTGACCCGCTTCTGGCGCGCCTGCTCCGACCAGCCGATCCAGGCGTCGCGGCAGGCCAGCCGCGAGGCCGCGAAGTCGAACCCCAAACAGCCCAGCTTGCGCCCCGCGCGGTCGAGCAGGAAGTAGCGCAGATGCGCGCCCACCGGCTGGCGATAGCCCAGCGGATGGTAGCGCTCGACCCATTCGTTCCATTCGGCCACCTCCGCCGGCCCGCCCGCCAGCCGCAACTGCAAGGGGCGCAACCCGGCCAGCGACTCCTCCAGCACGGGCTGCGGTGCCGTGCGCGAGGTCAACTCCAGCGGCTTCTGCGGCCCCCGGCCGGGCCCCTTGCGCTGCGGCAGGGTCAGGATCCCGATCCGCTCCAGCTCCTCCAGCAGGCGCAGCGCGAACTGCACGCGGTTGCCGCCCTTGGGTGTCTGCCAGCCGAACTGCACGCACAGCGTGTGCCCGAGCTCGGTCCGGCTCAGCTTCGGGAATTGCCCCACGCTCTGCTGGATGCGGACAATTTGGGGCCGGGTCAGGCGCTGGCCGAAGAAGGTGGTGGATTTGAGATTGCGGATCAGCGGGTCCAAGAGTTTCGCTCCAACCCTACGATGGCAAAGCAAGCGGAAAAAGTTGCGGATTCTGGCGAAAAGGGTCAGTAATCCGAAGGAAAAGGGTCAGCGTTCTGGCCGAAAAGAATCACTGTTCTGACGAAAAGGGTCAGTTCGGAGCGCAGCGACGCTGACGGATCCTAGTATGCCATCAGGGAGGCACCTCCTTGCATGGATTCCCGGTTCCCGGGAAGATGGGACATCATCATCATTCTGTTCCTCCTGTGTCCGCGGCGGCCGCGTCGAGTGGCCGGGGCTGCGGCTCTGCCTGTGTCAAATTTGGGCGGGCAGGCGGGCTCCCTGGCCAGCCTCCGTTGCGCGCCCAATGTTGCTCACACCGCAGCAAGTGCTGGCGCAGGTGCTGCCAGTACTGTGGCGGGTAGGTTTGCGGGGTGGCGGCGAGCACCTCTTCCAGCAGTGGCTGGAAGTAGTGCAGGCTGCGAATCGGCAGCCCGGCCGGCTGTGCGAGCAGTGTGATGGACTTGCGCGCGCAGCCGAGCAGGATGGCGTTGCGGGCGGTTTCCAGCGGGACTGCGGAACTGTGCCAGTGCCGCGCCAGGCACTCGTCAGCGGAGTTGAAGCGGCCCTGCACGCAGCTGGGCTGCAAGAAGGCCTGGCGCACGCTGGCGACATAGTTGGCGGCGGGATCGGCCGCTGGGGCCAACTCGGAGTCGACCGCGGCATAGGGCCAGAAACGCGCACAGACGGTCAGCCGCGAGCGCCGGTGCTGGTTGGGAGCGGGCTCGATCCGGCAGACCCCTTGGCGCACCAGTTCCTGCAAGCAGCGCCCCACAGTCGAGTGGCTCTTGGCCAGCTGGCGAGCCAGCTCGGCCCGCTCGAACTCGAGCGTGCCGGCCGGGCGCCGGGCTCGCAGACACACGTGCGCGAAGAGTTTGAAGGCCGCGTCGGAGAGCACTCCCAGCGCCCGCTCGAAACCTTCCCCGGCCGCGAAGAACGCACCGGCCGAGGGCTTGATGTGGAAACGCTCTCTCATGTCGCGTCCTCCTGCTGGCGATCCTCTTGCAGGCGTTGCGCGGCCTGCGTCTTGCGCAGCGATTCCCCCTCCAGCGGGAAGCTGTGCGCCACGTGCACCAAGCGGTCCAGGATGCTGTCGGCCATGGTCGGATCGCCCATCTGCGCATGCCAGCTGGCGGGCGGCAGCTGGGAGGTCAGCACCGTCGAGCGCAGGTTGAAGCGGTCGTCGCAGATTTCCAGCAAGTCGCGCCGTTGGGAGTCGCTCAGCGGTGTCAGCGCGAAATCGTCCAGCACCAGCACGTCGGTGCGCGCCAGGCGGTCCAGCAGGCGCGGGAAGCTGCCGTCGGCGTGGGCCGCCTGCAGGTCCCGGAACAGTTGCGTGCAACGCTTGTAGAGCGCGCTGTAGCCGTCCCGGCAGGCCTTGTGCGCCAAGGCGCAGGCCAGATACGTCTTGCCCACCCCGGAGGGGCCGGTCAGGATCACATTGTGCTTGTTGCGCACCCAGCGCGAATCGTGCGCCAGGCTGACGAAGCGCGACCGCTCCAGCCCGCGCGGGTGGCGGTAGTCGACGTCTTCCAGCGTCGCCTGCATGTGCAGCTTGGCCAGCGCCAGCCGCCGCGTCAAGGCGCGGCTCTGCTTCCAGCTGTGCTGGGAGTCGACCAGCAGGCCGAAGCGCTCCTCGAAGCTCAGCTCGGCCGCGCCCGGGTCGGCCAGCTGCTGGCGGAAGGCTTCCGCCATGCCGTTGAGGCGCAGTTGGTAGAGTTGTTCCAAAATCGGCTCGATCAACATGCTGCGCCCTCCTTGGCCTGGCCGGCCCGCTGGGCCGCGGCGCGGAAATACTCCGGCCCGCGGATATTGCCGTGCTCGACCGGCGCTTGGGCCGAGACCTGCTCCGGCTCGCCGGGCTGGCTGTCCAGGCCGCGCTGCAAGATCTGCTTGACGCATTTGTAGCTGCACTCGCCGTGCGCCCGCGCGCGCTTGGCGGCCGCCTCCAAGCGCTGGCTGCCGTAGTGCTTGCCGAGCCGGATAATCCCCAGGCTGGGCCTGTAGGTGTTGTTTTTCACAATATTTCAGTGAAACAACGCGAGGATTTGTCGCATTAATTCGATTCCGGATTGCTGAAGAATCGGATTAATCCGGAGCGGCAGAGGGTTTGCTGAAGCGCTGTGTGGCCGCCGTGCGGGTGCGACAGGGGACCGGGCCGTTCGCGGCGCGGTTGCATGCGCGGAGGCGGCCCGGTTCAATAGGGTGGCCCGCGCGATCTCAGCTCGCCGGGCCGTGGACGGCGCTTTCCAAGTTCGCTACAACACAGACCTCACCGTCGAGGAATACATTAGCCGCAAGGCGTGGCGCGATGCAAGCGTGCCGGCCTGCCCCTTCCACCAGCAGGGCGGTTGCCAGCTGCGGCCCCACGGCAGCTACGCCCGCAAGATCCCCGAGGGCGTGCGGGTGCGGCGGTTCCGATGCCCGCAGAGCGGGCAGACGGTGAGCCTGTTGCCAGACTGTCTGGCAGCGCACCTGCCCGGGACATTGGCCGAGGTCGAGCAGGTGGTCCGAGCGGCCGTCCAGCCCGGCTTTCCGCGCGGCGGGTGGAAGCGACTGCACTCGTCGCGTTACGTGGGGATGGCCGGGGCGCGGCGCTGGGTCGCCCGGCGCGTCGAGCGCGTGCGGCTGTGCCTGGCGCTGCTGACGACCCTGTTGCCGGAGAGTTGCGGGCGTGTGGAGCCGACCGTGGAGGCGTTCGGGAGCGCTCTGGGCACGGCTGCGGTGCTGGTCACGCTGCGGTCCGTCGCGGCCACAGAACTGGCGGTGCTGCCGGTCCCGGTCGGGTTTTCGCGACGGATTCCAGCGGTCAAACCGGCGTCTCAGCCCGTGCAACACGCGACGGGCCGCTCGCCGCCCGGCCGGCCTGCCTAGAGTCGGGAGAGCGGGCCGCCCGCACGGCTCGCCAGGACCCGCCAGCATGCCAGACAAGCTCCCAGACCTCCGGCGCGAGATCGCCCTGTTCCGCTACAGCGTGATTGCGGAGATCCTGTGCCTGCCGCCAGGATCGGCCCAGCGCTGGGCCCTGATCCGCGACAAGGCCGGGCGCGCGCACGCCATTCCCGGCAGCCGTCGCACGCGCGTCGCCATCACCACCATCCGCGACTGGCTGGGCTTGTACGAAGACGGCGGCTTCGACGCGCTGTACCCCAAGCGGCGCCAGGATCGCGGCCAGCCGCGCGGCCTGCCGCCAGCGGTCTGCGAGTTGCTGGTGCGCCTCAAGGAGGCCAACCGCCGGCTGTCGGTGCGCGCGCTGATCCGCCAGGCGCGGGCCAGCGGCAGCGTGCCCGCGACGACCGCCCTGGCCCCGGCCACGGTCTACCGCCTGCTGCGCCAAGAGGGCCTGACGGGGCCGGCCAAGGACCGTCCCGACGGCCGCGACCGGCGCCGCTTCAGCTACCCCGACGCGGGCGCGCTGTGGATGGCCGATTGCATGCATGGCCCCAAGGTCGGCAGCGATCCCGACGACCGGCGGCGGCGGCGCAAGGCCTACCTGCTGGCCGTCATTGACGATGCCACGCGCGTCATCCCGCACGCCGCCTTCGCCTTCTCCGAAAGCGCCGAGGCGTTCCTGCCCGTCTTGCGCCAGGCCCTGCTCAAACGCGGCGTCCCGCAGAGACTGTACTGCGACAACGGTGCCTCCTACCGCTCCCGCCACCTGTCCGTGATCTGCGCCAGCCTTGGCATCCATTTGATCCATGCGAGACCTTACGCGCCGCAGGGAAAGGGGAAAATCGAGCGTTTTTTCAGGACCTGCAGAGCCCAGTTCCTGCCGACCCTGGACGAGACCGCGAGCGCCAGCCTCGACGCCCTCAACCGCCGTCTCGGGGCCTGGATCGAAGGCGAGTACCACCGCACTCCCCACCGCGGCCTCGACCACCAGCGCACCCCGCTCGACCAATGGGCGCTGGCCGCCAGCCGCCTGCGCCCGGCCCCGCCCGACGACGAGCTCGACACGATCTTCCGCTTCCAGCACCGCCGCCGCGTCGCCAAGGACCGCACCGTCAGCTTCCAGGGCCGCCTCTACGAGGTGGGCGCCGAACTGGTCGGGCAGCGGATCGTCCTGCTGGTCGATCCCGCCGCACCGCCCGGACGGCCCGTCCCGGTCCTGCACCAGGGCCGCGCGGCCGGCTGCGCGACCTTGCTCGACGCACACGCCAACGCCCTCATCCGACGCACCCCCGACCCGCGCTCCGAGGATGCCGCTGACGCTGCCGACGACCGCAGCGCGGACGCCAGCGCCCCGGCCCCGCCGCTGCGCCTGAGCGCGCTCGAGCGCCCGGACACCTCCCAGGAGCCTCCCCGGCAATGACCTACCTACAGCATTTCGCCCTCACCCGCTACCCCTTCCAGACCCCCGCCGAAACCGACGAGCTGTTCCCCGCCCAGGCCGGCATCGAGACCCAGACCCGCCTGCAGCACCTGCTCGAACTGCGCGGCATCGGCCTGCTCACCGGCGAGGTCGGCTGCGGCAAGACCACCGCCTGCCGCCAGTTCGCCGCCAGCCTGCACCCCGGCCTCTTCCGCGTCGCCTACGTCGCGCTCACGACCGGCTCGGTGCTGGACATGTACCAGACCCTGGCCTGGGAACTCGGCCTGCAGCCGGAGCGCTCCCGCGCTCCCGCCTTCCGCGCCCTGCGCGAGGAAATCGCCCGCCTCGCCCGCGAGGCCCACCAGCTGCCCGTGCTGATCATCGACGAGGCCCACAACCTGCGCAACGACGTGCTCGAGGAGCTCCGCCTGCTCACCAACTTCCAGATGGATGCCGAGCGCTGCCTGTGCCTGCTGCTGTCCGGCCTGTCCTCCTTGCGCAAGCGCCTCGCCATGGCCGTGCACGAATCGCTCGGCCAGCGCATCGCCGTGCAGCACCAGCTCGCCGGCCTCGCCCGCGACGAACTCGAACCCTACCTCGCCCACCGCCTGCGCCTGGCCGGCTGCGACCTGCCGCTGTTCGAGCCCAATGCCCTCGAGGCCCTCTTCCAGGCCTCGCGCGGCCTGCCCCGCCAGGTCGACCGCATCGCCCACTTCGCCCTCGCCGCCGCAGCCTGCGCCCAGGCTCGCCAGGTCTCCGCCGAGCAACTCGAACAGGCCTGTGCCGAGGTGCGCCTGTGACCCCCTTCAACGACCCTTGGCGCGAACGCGCCGCGCAGGTGCGCGACGGCTCGCTCGAACCGCTCGCCGTCCAACTCGGCTACCGCAAGGATCCCGCCAACCCGGCCCGCTGGAAGCGGCCCGGCTCCGTGCTGAGCATCCGCGGCGCGCAGTTCTTCGACCACCGCCAGGGGCGCGGCGGCGGTGGTGCCATCGATCTCGTCATGCACGTGCGCGGCTGCCGCTTCCGCGCCGCCGTCGAGTTCCTCGAACGCCACGGCGGCCTCCCCCAGCCTGCGCCTGCCACCCCGCCCGCTCGCCGCCACGGCTTGCGCCTGCCACCCCCCGCAGACCGCCTCTGGGACCCCGTGCGTGACTTCCTGGCCACCGCCCGCGGGCTCGACCCCGCCCTGCTCGAGCGTTGCCGCCAAGAGGGCATCCTCTACGCCGATTCCCGCCGCAACGCCGTCTTCGTCTGTCGCGACCGCCACCAACATCCCGTCGGCGCCGAGCTCGTCGGCACCCGCCCGGCTCCCGACGGCCGCACCTTCAAGGGCATGGCGCCCGGCTCCCGCAAGGCCCGTGGCGGCTTCTGGCTGCCGGCCAACATCGACGATCTCGATGCCATCCTGCTCGTCGAGAGTGCCCTCGACGCCCTCGCCGCGCTCCGCCTGCTGGCTCCCACTTTGCCACCCGATACCCTGCTCGCCTCCACCGCCGGCATCGCGACCTCTCTCCCGCCCTGGCTGCAAGCCTTCCGCGCACCGCGCATCCTGTGTGCCTACGACGCCGACCGCGCCGGCGACCAAGCCGCCGACTCCCTCCGCCGCCACACCCCCCATTGCAGCCGCCTCCGGCCGGTCGGCGCCAAGGACTGGAACGATCTGCTGCGCCGCTCCCAGCCACGCTAGCTGTCCCTATTCACCCCCATCGACTGCCCGATCGCACCCCCGCGACCCGGCTACAACACGCCGCCTATCTCTACTTCCGGAAAACCTCCGCCGTCGACTCCCTTCCCCGACCGCACCGCCGCTGATTGCCCTTAACTCCCTCCTGCAGTAGCGAATCTACTTGAAAAATTTCTCCACTACAGCAGGAAATAATCTGAAAAAGTCCGCACGAATCTATCTGAAATTCAACAGTAGGCCTCGCTCGGGTGTGTCTTGGAAGCCATCAGCTCGCGCACCAGCCGAGCCGTCTCCGGGCCGGCTTTTGCAGCCCACTCGACGATCCGTTCCGGCGGCCAGCCCAAGTGCTCGCGGTGGGCCTTGGGGCGGTGCTGCTCGATGGTGCTGTAGCCGCCCTTGCCGCGCTCGCGGCGGTGCAGCGCCACCCGCTCGCCGCGATGGAACAACTCCACGCTGTGCGCGCTGAGGCGCACGTCGACCTGCTTGCGCAGCAGGCTGGCCGGGGCCGAGTAGTGCCACTTGCGCACCGTCACGTGATGGTCCACGTTGACCCGCGCCGTCAGCCATGCGGCGAATTCGTAGTCGCGCTCCGGCAAGGCCAGCAAAGCCGGCCGCTCCAGGCTGGCGAACACGCTCTGGCGCGAGCCCGCGCGCTTTTGGAACGGCTTGGCGTTGTAGGCCGCCAAGCCCTCCCGCAGCGCCTCGTTCAACTCTGCCAGGCTGCAGCAGCGGCGCTGCTGCCGCAACAGCGGCGTGAGCAACTCCCGCTCCACCCCCAGCACGGCCGCCTCCACGGCCGCTTTGTCACGCGGTTTGCCCGCTCGCGCCGGCAGCACCGCCGCGCCATAGTGTTGCGCCAGTTCGGCGTAGCTGCGGTTGACCTCCGGCTCGTAGCGGTCGGCCACGCTCACACCGCTGATTCCTTTTCAGGATTGGGGGCTTTGACGCACACTGGGGGCCAAAAGGTGGTTTCCAGAGCGAGATGCTGAGCAAGATAGGGCGTCAGGCCCAGCATGGATGGAGGTTTGACGCCGCCGAACACAGTGCTGGGCGGTGCCGATCCACGGCCCGGACGCAATGCGGCCGCCACTAGGCCGCGCTAAGCCGGGCGAGGGCGCAGGAGACCCCGCCTAGGCGGGGTCTAGCAGCAGTTGCAGCGCTTCGTCGCGGTTTCCGGCGTAGTAGATTTGGGCCTCCGGCACCGTCTCGAACGGCCGCTGCGACAGCAGCAGCGCCAGCGCCAAGTTGTTCAGCGCCGCGGCGTTGGCCGGGCCGTGGCCCGTGCGCACGCGGCTGCTGTCCTCGGCGAAGGTCTTGTCCCGGCGATAGTGGTTGGCACTCTCGACCTGCCAGTGACCACGCTGCAAGTCCAGCAACTGTTGGGGCGTGGCCTGGCTCGCCGGCAGCGAGCTGAGGCCGTAGCTGTAGCTGCGCTTGACCGCTCCGCCGAGGCTCTGGCAGCTCTCGTGGGTGATCCGATAGGCCTGTCGGGCATGCGCGAAGGGCAGCAATTTCGGATGCGGCGTGAACACCTCGATCGAGCGCCGCTCCCAACTGCTGCGGTGGGTGCGCTGCCAGCGCCGCTCGCTCCAACTGCGCTCGCAGCCCAACTTCCAGTTCAACTCCTCCAGCGTCTGGTAGGTCTGCGGACAATTCCCCTTGATGCGCACCAAGATGTGCCCGCCGTGCTGCTCCACGATCGCCCGCTCGGTTTCCTTGCCCGCATGCCCGGCGTCCAGGGTCACCACTCGCCCGCGCAGATCCACCTCCTCCAGCAAGGCCCGCAACGCGGCCTGCTCGCCGCCTTCCTCGCGATAGCTGCGACTCGCCACCGGCATCCCCGTGGCGTGCTCCACCAGCGTGACCGTCTCCCAGTGCTGCCCCGGCGGCGTGAAGCGGTTCGCTCCGCGAATGCGCTTGCCGTCCCCCGCCAAGGCCTGCGACTGCGCCAAGCGCGGCTGCGTCCACTGCTGGATGATGCGCTCCAGCGAGGCCGGATCGGTCCGCTCCATGACCCGCTGGAAGGTCGTGTCCGAAGGTATCTCGTACTCTCCCGTGGCTGGCCCCCGGCGACACCCCAAGGCGCGTAACTCGTCTGGCTTCAACGTCTTCGAGTAGGCTTCCGCCGCCCGTCCGCCCATCTTGCCGGCCAGCCGTGCCAGCACCAGCAGCGCCAGCACCAGCCCCAGCGCATGCCGCTTGCCGTGGCGCCCCCGGCCGTCCTCCACCGCGTCCAACTGCGCTCGCAACGAGCGCAGATCCTGCGCCCCGTAGCGCACATCGACCGGCCCGCAGCGCCACTCCGGCTGGTCCTGCGGATCCGCCAGCCGTTGCCGCGCAGCCCGCCGCAACTCATACACCAGCATCACCTTCTTTTGCCCGTGCTTGGCCGTGTACTGCCCGTTCGAACGCGCATACCCCTTGCTCAATCCCAGTTTGATCCAGTTCGCCGCCAGATACGACGTGCCCCGATACTTGCGCGGGTCCACGAACGTTTCCGCCAGTTCCAACGCATGCCCCCAGTGCGCCTGCCAGTCCGCGCTCAGCCGCCGCAGGTTCTGCCCCAACACGCGCGAGGCCAGATTCTTCAGCCCCTGCCCCTCCGCTAACACCAAGAAGCGCGTGTTGTTGGCGCACAGGTGCAAGCGCCGGAACTGCACCGCCTTGTGCCAGCCCAGCCAGCGGTCGCGCGGGCGGCACTGGAACACCCCCGTCTGCCAGCCCACCAAGGCCAGCCACTTGCCCCGCCATTCGGCGACGTAGCGCAGTCCGCGCCCCGCGAACTGCTTGAATCCCAACTCGTGGTGGGTGTCCATCAACGTGTCCCAGCGCAGCCGCTCCTCCGGCCGCGCCAGCCGCACCACCACTTCGCTGACCACCGGAACCGGCTCCGCAGACTCTGCCGACGTTTGCACCGCCATACTCCCTGCATACACGATTCCGGCCAAAAAAGCCACCCCCCGCGCTAACTTCTTGCCCCAAAGGGTACAACCTCAGAAAACGAATCAGCCGTGGCCACGCTCACGGCCGCCTTCAAGTTGTCCGGCACGAACACGCGCGGCACCCCGCCAAAGAAGCGCAGCGCGTTCACATGCGCCCTCAGGAAACTCTCCAGGTCCTGGCTCCGGCAGGCCTCGGCATAGGTGTACACGCTCAGCCCGAGCACGGCCACGAAGATCTGAGCTTCCCAACTCCCCGACGGCTCGTACACCGTCGCCGTATCGCCGGCGTAGTCAATGAAGAGCTGCTCGCCGGCCATGTGATCGTGGTGCAGCACCACGTCCTGACTCGCGCGCCACTGCTTGTACAGCGCGCAGAACTGACTGTAGCTGTAGCTGCGGCCCGGCTCGCTCGCCGCGCAGTACTCGCTCCAGAGCTGCTCCAGCGTGACGCGCTTGAAGCGGCGCAACTGATCGTGCACATGTGCAAAGTCTGGCTGGCTGTGCCTCGCTGGCCCAGCGGCCGACGGGTACAACTGTGCATACAACTCCGCATCGCTGGCGGCGGGACGGGCCAGCGGCCAGCCCAGCCCGGCTTGGCTGGCCCGTCCCAGCAAGCGCTGGATGGCCGACTGGCTCACCCCGGTGGCGCGGGAGATCTCCCGCTGTGTGTGGCCTGCGTCATGGTGCAGGCGCAGGATTTCCTTGATTGCAAACATGGCGATTGGTAGCCTCGGCATCGCGTGCCCTCCTGTCCTCTATGGGGACAGGAAGACACTTGCACCCGCCATCGTCGCCACGCTCTCGGCACTCGACCCCAAGCTCAGGCCGGTGACCCTTTTCAATCAGAACGGTGACCCTTTTCAATCAGAATACGCAAAAAGTCAAGCCCCGGCGAAAAAAATCCTCTCTGGTCGGGAAACAACCCTATTTCAGTCACTTACGACTTCGCCGCCAGTCCCGGCCTCAAGTTAATGCCATTGGGGGCGGTCGGGGCTTGCCGCAGAGGTGCTAGCGAGTCGGGGGCGTGACACGCGAGCGTCACGGCGCGTCGGAATCCGTGCTTCTGTAATCGAAAAATCACGAGATTGGAAGATTCTAACGATTTTCGTCGCCGCGTAAACGTTTTGGTGGAGAGCGGGCGGGAAGTACGCGAGACAGGGCCGACGAAGGTGTCAGGCGACCGGTATCGGAGCGACGGGATGTAATAGGAACTGATGCCCGTAAGCAAAATATTGGATCGCATTGAAATTCTAATCTATCCTGTAAAATTATGATTAGACAGGATCAGTGAGGCACAGTCCTGCAACGGTGAGCTTCGATCGGTACTTGCCAATCGCATGCGGAGCCGAGTAGCTCCGGTGCAACACACGGCAATCTGACATGGTGACTGGAAATCGGCCAATAGGCCAAGCTTGGCTCCGGCAGGAACTGGGCCTGAAGGTGCCAAGGCCAGCCGTTGAGAGCTTCATAACGGCAGGTCCAAGGCGTACCGAATCTGGCGATAGCCAGGTCTGGGAATACTATCCCCGTCAGTATCAAACGGCAGACTCTGCAACTTCTCATTTGCGCTTTGCGCTACGAAACGAGGCGTTCGACCTCGGGCTCCTAGTCGCTGCACTGAGGGTGATTGATCCCAAGGAACTGGAAGTCTGGGTGAAGACGCAACCGACAGGCAAGTACGCCCGTCGTGCGTGGTATCTGTACGAGACTTTCACCCACAAGACTCTGGATTTGGAGGACGTACACACGGGCAACTACATCCCGTTGCTAGACCCACAGAAGCACTTCGTCAGCCAATCCCAGCGTTCGCGGCGTCATAGGGTGCAAGACAATCTCTTGGGCACTGCTGGCCTTTGCCCTACAGTCCGTCGAACGAGGCGTCTAGAAAATCGGATAGAGGGGCGCTTTGATCAGGAGGCCAAGAGCCTCGTCGAGAACGCAGACTCAGCCACTCTCGCCCGAGCAGTGAAGTATCTCTACTCGAAGGAGACTCGCTCTACCTTTGAGATCGAAGGCGAGACCGCATCGGCCTCGCGCGCCGAGCGATTCGTGTCTGCCCTCAGCACCGCAGCTGACTTCGACGCGACAAGTGAGCAGGCATTGGTTGGCCTTCAGGCGACTATTGTGGAGCCGCGCTATGCAGCGGAAGGTTGGCGAGAGAGACAGGTCTTTGTGGGGCGGACACTTGGCGGATACCGCGAGCACGTGGACTTCATCTGTCCGCGGCCGCAGGATGTTTCAGAGCTGATGGAAGCATGGACCACGATGACAAGGCGCGTTCTGGAGGGTGGCGTCGAAGCCGTGGTTGCGGCTGCGGTAGTAGGCTTCTCGTTTGTGTTCATTCATCCGTTCGTGGATGGCAACGGACGCATTCATCGATTCTTGCTCCATCATGTGCTCTCGAAGCTCGGTTACAGCCCGCCGGGAGTCATTCTCCCGATCTCTGCTTCCATCGTGCGCAACCTGCCTGAACACGATTCCGTGCTTCAGTCTTTCTCCAAGCCGCTGTTCCCTTACATTGATTGGCAATTGCCCCCCGGAGGCGAATTGGTCGTAGCCAACGACACAGCTGACCACTACCGCTACTACGACGCGACCCGGTTCGCTGAATATCTCTTCGATCGCGTCGAAGACACGCTACGTGAAGACTTACGCGACGAGCTCAACTTTGTGGCGATCTTCGACAAAGCGTTTGGCGCCGTGCGCCAGATCGTCGAGATGCCCGATCGCCGGGCTTCGCTGTTCGTGCGGCTCTGCATGCAAAACGGCGGCCGCTTGGCAGCCCGAAAGCGAGGACAGTTCGATGAGTTGAGCGACGACGAAGTGAGCGCGATGGAGGCGGAGGTGCGAGCAGCCGTGCAGAGCATCACACCAAGGGATGGGGCTAGGTTCGCCGATTAGTTGGGCCGCTCTTCGTGGGTGCCGATTTGTTCCGACTTCAGGCAGTCATCCGATCTGGTGGCTGGTAGCGGTGGTCGTTCCTTGATCACCGTTCCTTGCCACCGTTGCAAGTCGATCGGGGCCGAATCTCAGTTGGTGTTCGGCGCGGGGCGAGGGGGGGACGAAGCACGTACAAATTCTGGCAGGAGGGCAAGCCGCCGGACTTCGTGCTGGAAGTGGCGTCGCCGTTGCCACAGACCGAACCAGTGCTGCAATGCGTCGGTTGCCACCGTCGCCGTCTGAACAGGAATCGTATCCGTAGTTGGGACCGGCGAGTCCTGCGCGGTGCTATTCTCGCGATTGGCCGGAAAACCGCTCCGAACTCTGGAATCCTAGGCGGACTTGTCGGACAACCGCAGTCGCGCTTCCAATTCGCGGACCCGTTGATTCGCTTCCTCGCGCTCCCGCACCGCCTCGTCACGTTCGCTCATCGCTTCCTCGCGCTCCCGCATCGCCTCGTCGCGTTCGCTCATCGCTTCCTCGCGCTCCCGCATCGCCTCGTCGCGCTCGCGCACTGCTCCGTCGAGTTGGCGCTCCGTTCCGTCGAGTTTGCTCACCACTTCGTCGCGCTGGCTCGCGGTTTCTTGCAGGGCATCGCTGGTTTCCGCGTGAGTCAGCATGTCCCGCCCCAGCCGTGGATCATGGAAGCGCAGCAGCCACCGCTCCGCCCGCAACTCCAGCCCCAGCGCCTCACTCCGGTGCCAGCCGCCCGCTCGCACAGCCCGCACCCGCTCGTAACGGTCACCCGCCAGCCGCCAGCCCTCCAGCCGCCCCGGGATCAGCTCGCCCAGCGGGTCGAAGCGCCAGTATTCGTGCACCCCCATCCGCTCGTACGTCGCGCGCTTGCTCGTCGCGTCGCGACGGCTCGTGGATGGCGACGCCACCTCCACCACGAAGCTCGGCACCACGCCGCCCTCCTCCCAGAGCAGATACGACTTGCGTGCCTGCTTGTGCAAAGCGCCCAGCACCACGAACACGTCCGGCACCACCACGGCCGCGGGGTCGCCTTGGCGGTAGTACAGCGCCATGCTGCCGGCCACATAGGCGTCTTGCCGGGCCTTGAAATGCGTATCCAGCTGGTCGCGCATATCGATGATGGACCGCGCATGCGGGTCGGTCTCCATCAGGACCTTGCCGTCGGAGTAGGGGTACTCCACCGGTTGCTCCGCAGCCGGGTCGGTGCGGGCATTCAAGAGTGCGCCGCGAGCGGCCATGGCTGCATGATAGCAGGCGAAATTATGCCCGGGGTGCAGTCGGCGCGGGCCTGCAGGCTAGGTCCCCTTCCCTCGGCGCAGGCGGCTGAGGCCGAGCGTCAAACCGGCAGAGAATCGCCTCCCATGATCGAAGTTGCCTCCATCGTCAAGCTTGCGCCGAGACAAGGAATCTAGAGACGAGCCCTCCAAGGCATCGCAAAACCATCCGGCCGCAACGGGGACCGAGCCAGGCATCGGCATCCGGTAGAGGGCGGACTGATTCCCCGGAATCCCCGTCCAGCCCGCCAGTCTCTTATCCCACCAGCCTGTCTGCCTTGGCGCGATGCTCACCGTCGCGTTGCGTTTCGGGGCTCAACTGCCGCCCTCGTTGATTTGAGGCCCAGCCTCGCTAGCCTTCGATCCTGGGCAGGGGCCGTGTTCGAGAATTTCTGCGAAGCCTCCCTTGTAGTAGTCTTGTGCTCATGTCACATATCGATGTGTTGGATACCGGAGCGGGCGTTCTGGATCAGTACGCCGACGTATTTACGCCCAAGGCTCTCGACGTGATCGCAGGCTTGGCCGCGCTCGATCGCGAACGCAAGGACTTGATGCAGGCCAGATTGGAGCGCCGACGCCGGCGCGCTCAGAATGCGGAGAGGATTCAGTTCCTGGATCCGGAATCGACGATTCCGCGCACACAGATCAAGGTCAGCGACGCACGTGCGGGGCGCTTCACCGGGTCCGCCATCCCGGAGGACTTGCAGTGCCAGTGGATACAGGGCACCGGGCCTGGCGCGAAACCTCGATCTCCGATCGAAAAGAGCATCCGGAACGTGGCGTACGCGCTGCTTTCGGGCGCGGACGGGTGGATGTTCGACGGCGAGGACGCCTTGGGGCAGATCGAGACCATGTCGCTCGACAACCAGCGAAACCTGCGCTTGGCGTTCGCTAGGGACCCGCTCTTCCTCAATGCCGCAGAGACTGTCGCAGGGGAGATGAACAGATGGGCGCAAGATTTCTTCGGCCACAAGATCATCGAAGACTGGCGAAGGCAGCTTGACTTCACCACCAAGATCTTCCGGGCGCGCGGCCTTCACTTGGAGGACCGCCACATTCGCAACACCGACGGCAGCGGATTTTCCGCGTCGATCGTCGATGCCGCCCTGTATGCCACCGGGAATCATCGGACCTTGGCGAACGAGGGCTCGAGCTTGGTTCTCTACCTTCCGAAGATCCAGACGGCGGAGGAAGCCGCGCTGTGGCACGAGATTCTCGGCGGAATAGAGTCGTCGTTGGGCCTGCAGGGCGGGGCGATCAAGACCTATGTCCTGGTCGAGCAGATCGAGGCCGCGTTCCAGTTGATGGAGATCCGGGCGGCTCTCGGAAACCGGTTCGTAGGATTCAACACCGGCCGCTGGGACTACATCAACAGCGTGGCTGACGCGATGGCCTGGCATCCGGACTTCATTCACCCGAACATCGATGCCGTAGTGATGACCTACGGCTACATGCGGAACTACGAGGACCGCGTGCGGCGAGCCACCAACACCCCGGATGCGGAGGGTCAATGCGCGCTTTGGCAGGGCGGCATGGAGCCCAACATCCCGGTGGGCTCCGCGGAGGGCGTGTCCGCGAGCATGCAGAAGGCGACTCTCGGCGCCGAGCGCGAACAAAGAGAGGGAGCCAGCGGCAAGTGGGTCGCCCACTGGAAGATGGTGCATATCATCCGGCCGGTCTGGGAGAGGGCAGGCCAGGCGAACCAAGCGGGCCGCTCGTTCCCAGCCCTGACGTACACCGATGCCGACGCCGACGGCTTGGTGCTTCTCGAACCTGCGCCCCGAACGGTCCGCGGCGCCCGAGACCTAATCAGCGTGGCCGTCCAATATGGCAACGCCTTTGAACAGGGGTTCCAGGCGGCGGCCCTGAAGCCCGCAGACTTCTTCGGCAACGAAGACGTGCTCTACCTGATGGAAGACATGGCGACAGGGGAGATCCGGCTCAGCATCCTGTGGGAATGGCTGCACAAGAACGCTACCCTCACTGCAGCGGACGAGGAAACCGGCGCCGATGCAGGCGATCCGTTCACCGACGAGATGTTCTCACGGCTGCTCGCTGAAGAGTTCGCGAAGCTTCGCCAAGCGCGAGACGTTGACGTTCACGACGACTCGAAAGTCACGACGCTGCCGGTCTCGCGCGTAGTCGTCGACAAGTACGTGCGGTGCGACCAGAAGGCCCCCTGGATGGTCGACCTGCTCAACGTTAACCTGACGGTCGAGCAGGAGGAAGCGGCGAGGAGCCGGACGCAGGACTTCCTGGACCTGTTCTCCAGGCAGGGTATTCGCATCACCAAGAATCTCGATTTTGCAGCAGGGTAGCGTCTGCTCCGGCTCGGTCTCACTCCGAAAACCGGGAAACAGGTCGACAGGTACGCGGGTCGAGTTGGCCGAGTCTGCGTTTAGACAGCAATGCTTAGCGACTTGTCGATGGCTGGGCAGTGGCGCTCGCTTGGACTTCTTGCAACCATTCTCGAGCCCGTTGCAGCATCGTCGCCGTCCGCTCCGGCTCCTGTTCGGCGAGATTGGTCTGTTCCGCCAAGTCAGCAGAGAGATCGAACAGCTTCGGCTGTTGGTCGCCATCTTCGCCGGCCACCAGCTTCCAGTTGCCATCGCGCATCGCCAACCCGTCCATGAAGCTCCAAAAGACCGGGCCTCGCTCTACCCTCGATCCCTGCAGGGTTTGGACCACGCTGACGCCGTCAAGCGGCCGGTCTGGCTTTGCTTCGATCCCTGCGAGTTCGGCGATGGTCGGCCAGATGTCCATCGTAGTGGCCAGCTGATCGGTTTGGCCGCCGGCTTGGATCGCGCCGGGCCGCCATGCGATCGCCGGCACACGGTGTCCGCCCTCCCAGACCGAGCCCTTGTGACCGCGCAGCGCGCCGTTGCTGCCATCCGGGGTCGCGCCGTTGTCGGAGAAGAACAGCACGAGCGTGCGCTCGGCGATGCCTAGGCGGTTCAGAGTGTCGAGAATGTCGCCGACGCCGCGATCCATTTCGGCGACCATCTCGTAATACTTTTGCCTGAGCTGCTCGTCAGAGAGCTCTTGGCGGCCCGAGAATCCGCCCACCTTGCGGAATCCGGCCGGGCCGTCGTCGGGGCCTTGGTATGGGAAATGCGGCGCTTCGTGCGCGAGATACAGGCAAAAAGGCTCGTCTCCGCGCTCCTCGATGAAGCGCACGGCATGCTGGTTGATGAGCGTTGTCACGTAACCTCGCTCGCGCGACTGCTCTGCGCCGTGCCACCAGTCAAAGCGCCCGGCACCGTCAACGTGGGAGAAAAAATCGACATTGCCGCTGACGTAGCCCTTGAATTCCGCAAAACCGTGGCGCGTCGGATTGTATTGCGGGTAGTACCCCAGATGCCACTTGCCGAAGATGGCTGTGGCATAACCCGCCTCTTGGAGGGCTTCGGCGAACGTCCATTCGACATCCTGCAGGCCGTCCACGTGGGTGGGCCGGTCCTCGGGCGCGAAGATCACCACAGGCACCCCGGCGCGCTGCTGGTAGCGCCCCGTCAGCAGCGCGGCGCGGGTCGGGCTGCAGACGGCTCCGTTGGAGTGGAAGTCTGTGAACTTGAGCCCCTCGAGAGCCATGCGGTCGAGGTTGGGAGTGTCGATCCAGCCGTCGTACGTGAAAAGGTCGCCATAGCCGAGGTCATCGGCCATGATGACGACGAAGTTCAGGGGCTGCTCCTCGTCGACCGCGGCTGTACAGCCGAGGAGCAGAAGCGCAGCAGCTAGCAAGAATCGCATTTCGCCACTAGCCTACGCCAGTCGCAGACGTCAGCCTTGGTCACTGGCCCAACGCTGCGGTAGCGCTGATCCCTTGGCCCTGCGTGACGGTGACAAGAGTGTTCGCCTTGACCGATCCGAGGTTCTCCTCGGAACCGTCCGGCCAAGTGATGGACAGGTCTGCGGAGCTGGCCTCGCCGATGCCGAAATGCACGCGCAGATCGCTCTGCGAGATGTGGTAGCCCCCGCTCCTGACCTCGCTGATCTGGCCCGTGCCGCCAGCGGTCACGGCGATGCGCGCTCCGATCGCGGCTCGTCCCGAGCCAGACCGCGCGTCGACCAAGATCGCGTTGGCCGTATGCGCGTATTGCTTGAGCAGTGACGGATCTTCGTGCATGTTGACGGTGACGATCTCGAGCGTGCCGTCATTGTCCAAATCAGCCACCGCAATCCCGCGCGAGGAGTGCATTTCGCTCACGCCCGGGCCTGCCGAGTCACTCAGATCATGGAACCGCCCCTGCCCGTAGTTCCAATACACCAGCCGCCGCTGTTTGAACGTCTCGCCCACGCCCGCCTTGTCAACGCCCGGGTAGACGTGCCCGTTGGCGACGAAGATGTCCGTCAGGCCGTCGTGGTCGATGTCGAGAAACGCGGTGCCCCAGCCCAGGTACTTCGTGTTGACCGCCAGGCCGGTCGGCACGGTCTCGTCGATGAACATCTGCATGCCCTCGTTGAGGTAGAGCGTGTGGGTGTCGTTGGAAAAGTTGGTCTTGAAGATGTCCAGATCCCCGTCCAGGTCGAAGTCCGCCGCGGTCACGCCCATGCCGGCCTGCTCCTGGCCGTCCATGTTGTAAGCGGTGCCGGAGATGACCCCGATCTCCTCGAACGTGCCGTCGCCCTGGTTGTGGAAGAACAGGCTGGCCGTGGAGTCGCACGACACGTAGACATCGACCCAGCCGTCGTTGTCGAAGTCTCCTGTCAGCGGCGTGAAGCCGTAGTATTGCTTGGCAGTGTCCACGCCGGCCGCCGCGGAGATGTCTCGGAACGAGCCCGTGCCGTCGTTCTCGTACAGCGACATGGACTCTCCGGGAAGTCCGCGCGGGCCGCAGAGCACGGCAAGACCCTTCCAGCGGCACTCGCTGTTCTCGCCCGGCTTGGGCGTTTTGTCCGGGTCGAAGCGCAGGTAGTTGGCCGAGAAGAGATCCAAGTCCCCGTCGCGGTCGAAGTCTAGGAACGCGCAGCCGGTTCCCCAGCGGGTGGAGGGTTCGGTCAAGCCGCGCTCGGCCGTCTGGTCGACGAACTTGCCCTTGCCGGTGTTGACGTAGAGGCGATTCTGGCCCCAGTGCGGGATGTACAGATCCTCGAAGCCGTCGTCGTCCACATCGCCGACGCACGCTCCTTGGGCCCAGCCGGTGTGGCGGATGCCCGCCTCCTCCGTCACGTCGTCGAAGCGCAGCCCGCCCAGGTTGCGGTACAGGTAGTGACGAGGTTCGGCCCCTTCTGCTTCGAACTGGTCGCCCCCGACCAGCAAGATGTCGGCCAGTCCGTCCCGGTCGTAGTCGAAGACGGCAGTGCCGGTGCCGGTAGACTCGACGATGTAGTTCTTGAAAGTGGGCGACCCTGACACTGCCACGCCGCGCAGGCCCGCCTCTGCGGCGACATCCCGGTATTCGATCACGGGGGCCTCGACTCCTTCTGGCAGCGGCCGCTTGGGTTGGGCGGCGACGTTGCTGGAAGCGGAGCCTTGACCGAATGCCGATCCCGCGCAGAGCGCCGTGCCGGCAGCGACAGCGCACAGGGCTGCACTGGATCTCGTCCACCGCAAATGCATGTCCATGTTCAGGATAGCCAGTCAGCAAGCTGGCTGGCTGCGGGCTCTCCCCAGGCGGGGTGACACTTTCGAGGGCGGGGCGGGGAACTGCCCTGCTGTTAGGAGCCGCTAGCCCTCAGGCTCAGCAACATGTGCCATCGCGCAGGTACGGCACATCGACGCAGCGTCACCAGACTGTGCTTGCCAGAACTCCGTAGCCGTGTGGATGCCCCCAAGATTTTTCATTGTCAAATCATAAGGGAAATTTACTTTGACACAAGTCATAATCTGGCGTAAGCTGGCAGGCAGTGCGAGATGAGCTCTTAGCGAGCGTCGCGCCTCCCAGAGAAGTGCGAGTTCGGGCCGCTCGGTGTTCTCGGCCAGCCTTCGAGGCGCAGTTTCCAATGGAGAGCCTGATCCGGCGATATGAGCTGCACCCACGCGTCAAGTGGCCCTTATGAACGGAATTGCGATGGGAGCCCGCCTGAGAAAGGCGCGCCAAGCCGCCCGCATCACTCAGGCCCAAGCTGCGCAGGCATTGTCGGTCTCCCGCCCGACGCTGATCGCGATCGAGAAAGGCACCCGACGCGCAAAGCCCGACGAGATCAAATCGCTGGCGGACTACTACGGCACTTCCGTGAATTTGCTGTCGGCCCGCGACTTTCCTCAACTTGATCTCAGCGTGAACGTTCGCAGTGTCGGCGAGCATTCGGCTGATGCGTCCCGAGCTGTGGCCTTGCTAAACAAGCTTGCTTCGGCAATGGTCGCCCTCGAGCGCCTACTGGGCGTGGAAAGCACTTGGACCGCACTTCCCGGTCCAGTAGTCGCAGGCGGATCGATTCGACAGCAGGCAGAGGATGCTGCGCTGGCTGCGCGACACGCCTTGGGGATCGGGGCGACTCCCGTCATGGACATCTTCGCGTTGCTCGAAAGAGAGGCGGGGTACCGCATCTTCGTACGGCAGATTCCAAGCAAGCTCGCGGGTGTTTTCGGCTACGAAGCGGTTGTCGGTCCGTGCATTTTGGCAAACGCCAACGACCGACGAGCGAAGCAGTCAATGACGGCAGCGCGCGCGTTCGGTCATTTCCTTGCGAATCGGGAAGCTGGCGGCGTGATAGCAAGCGGGCGAGACGCATCCACCATCGAGGAGCGATTCGCGAAGGAGTTTTCGCATGCATTCTTGATGCCTGGCTCCAGCATTCGAAGAAGCTTCCACGAACTCGTCGAATCGAACCGAGCGTTCACGACGGGCCATCTGACCTACATGGCGCGTTCGTTCTATGTATCCACGGAGGCGATGTGCAGACGCCTGGAGGGACTGGGGTTGATCCCCGGCGGCACGTTCGACAGGCTAAGGGATCAAGGCTTCGAGGAGCCCGGGGCCGGAGCCGTGGCGGCACAGTCGGCTGGCAATGCCGCCCGAATTCAGTACGGCATGCGCTTGACCCAACTTGCCGCCTCGGCACTCAACCGCGGCTCGTTGTCTGAGGGTCAAGTCTCCCGAATGCTTGATCTGGACCGTGTGGCAGTTCGAGCAATGATCGACGATGTGTTTGGCCCGGCGGCGGAGGACAGCGTTGACATCCGCCTTGGTTGACCGGATCGACACCTTAGTCCTGGATGCCAGCGCGGCAGTCAATCTCCTCGGGACTGCGGCATCCCGGGACATCCTGTCAGTGATGCCGTGGAATGTGGTGATCGAGAAGCGCGCCAATCGGGAGATTCGGCGACACCCTATCGACGGGCGGGACCATGTCTCAGAACTGGAAGCGTGGGAACTCGATGATTGCGCGAGCGCAGTTGCCGCCGAACCGCTACTGTCCTGACGACGCGGCACTAGCGGCTAGGGCGCGCTTTGCCGCCCGCCGCGCTCGGGAATGCTCCTTCGCCTGCCGTCCGTGGCGCTTGTTGATGACCGAATACGCTTCGCGGATCGCCTTGGCGTCGCTCTCGCTTGCGGGCAGTGCCGTGTAGATGATCGAGCCCATCTCGTCTTCCGATTGGCGGCCCCAGAACACGCGCTTGGGCGGGTTGGACGGGTTGCGCGGATTCTCGGCGGAGTTGTCGTATCTGATGCGCGAGTGGACCGTGGCCCCCGCCGGAAGCATGATCGGCTCCTCGTACACGTACATGTCCTGCCAGGTGAAGTCCCAGTCCTTGACCCAGATCAAGGGCACCTCGCTGCCATCCGGGAGTTCGGCCCACGACTTGAACTCCTTGCCGATGTAGTGGGCGTGCGGAGTCACGCCGTAGAGTTCGATGGCGGCGGGCAGTGTGAAGGACTCGCCGATGGTGAAGCTCGCATCGCCGGGGGCGATGTCGATCCCCGCTCCGCTGCCGAAAAGCGGCGGGAGTTGGAACGACAGCCGCGTGCGCGAGGCGGGCTCGTCGGCGAAGTACAGCGCGATGGAGGAGCGCTCGGTCTCCTGCTTGCCCGAGGGGTGGAAGTGCGATTCGAACAGGAAGTCGCTGCCGGCTGGCAGAAACAGCGGGGAGGCTTCGGGGAAGACGCGTGCCTGTCCGCCGACGGCCCAGCCGGAGAGGCTGCGCTTGCCTGGAATCGGGCCCATCCCCGAGTAGCCCGGCGTCTTGTCGCGCGCGTCGAATTCGCGAGCCTTGCCCGAGGTGTCGGCCTTGAACAGGCTGTGGTGGACGACAGTTCTCGCCTGCGGCCGGAACTGCAGGGCACGGACCCACTTGTCCTCGGTCGTCGGCACCCGCGTCGGGAAGTTGCGATAGATGTCGGGGCCGTCGGCCGGGATCGTGAAGGGCTCTTCCATGCTGAGGACCAAGTCTGGCTCGCCCAGCAGCCAGCCCGCTGGGAAGGTCGGCGGCGCGGGCGCGCTGCCTGGCCCTTCCGGCGCTCCGGCCTCGGCCCACGCGGCCAGCGTGGCGATCTCTTGGTCGGTAAGCCGCCGCTCGCCCTTGAACTTGCCGTAGCCCGGCTCCGCGTTCCACGGCGGCATGTAGCGGGTGCCAGTGACGGCGCGGATCAGCTGCGCGCGCTTGGCCACATCCTCGTAAGTCAGCAGGGAGAACGGGGCGGCCTGGTCGGGGCGGTGGCACGAGGCGCAGCGCTCGTGCATGATCGTGGCGACGTGCTCGTTGAAGGTGACCTCGTCGCCTCGCGTCGAGTCCGCCGCAAGGGCGGTGCCGAAACTCAGCAGCGCGAGTCCGCAGGCTAGAGCGATGGGGAGATATGGGGTCTTCATGGGGTTTCCTGCAGCTGGGCCGTGCCGAACTTGGAGATGAAACATCCGACTGCTTGCGTGCGCGGCTGGGAGACGGCCCGGCCAGCCAGCACGTCTTCGAGCGCATCCCTCAGGTCGTGCTTCGTCGCCTGGCGGCGAGGCGTTCCGAGGTCTGCGTAGAAGTTGTTGATGCGACCGCGGTAGGCGAGATTGCCTGCTCGGTCGAAGAGAGCCGCTTCGGGAGTGACGCTGGCGTCGGCCAGGGCCACCAGAGCGTGGTTCAGGTCATGCACTGCGGGCACGGTGTTTTCGTAGGTCTTCCGGTGCTCGCGAATCTGGTCGGCAGTGGCGGTCGCATCGACGTAGGCCATCAAGCAGCGCGTGTCCCGGCTCGAGTACTCGTCGCAGATGCGGCGGATCTCGGGCATGAAGCGGTTCGAGATCGGGCAATCCTGGGTGACGAAGTACACGACCGTGGCCTTGGAGTTCGAATCGGGCAGCGCGTGCTCGTTGCCATCGACGTCTACCAGCATTGACGCAGGCAGCGGCATCGAGGTTAGGGCGAGCAGCAGAAATGCGACCGGGAGATTGATCATCGCGGTGCACGCTCATCGTAGCAACGATGCCTGCCAGATTCCAACGGGATTCAGTGCGAATTCCGCCTTGGCCTATCTCCCAAACAACACCGGACTGCCCATCAGGGCTCGATCAAACGGAAGACGTACAGAGCGTTGTGGCCCTCCGGGCTCACAAGCTCGGGCGTGAGGAAGGTGGGGATCCGCCACGGGCTCCCGCCGCCCCTGGCCGTTGCCACAGCCAGATACTGAACGCCGTCGACCTCGTAGGAGATCGGGTAGCCCATGACCGAGGTGCCGAGCCGGCTCTTCCAGAGGACCTTTCCCGTCTCGACGTCATAGGCGCGCACCCAGCGGTCGAAGTCGCCGGCGAAGACGAGTCCGCCCGCCGTCGTGAGTGCGCCGGTGAGGAAGGGGGCGCGTTGCTCCACGCTCCACACCTCCTCCAAGGTCACGACGTCGTATGCCGCCAGCTTGCCGAAGCGCCCGGCCGTGCCCGGCATCTCCATCCACGCCCGATCACCCTGGTTGCCGCCGGAGCCCACCTCGAGCGCGGTCTTGCGCCCGGCGATTTCCATGCAGCTCTGACTCAGCGGGGTGACCAGCAGGCGCGTCTGGGGATGGTAGCCGGCTGCCGGCCAGTTGTGTCCGCCGGCGGTCGAGGGGCAGACCGAGACCCACTCTCCCACCTTGGCGTTTGCGATGTCCGCGCGGTAGCGCACCGCGCCGGTCTTGGGGTCCACGTCGAGGATGTTTTGGAACACCGTCTCGGTGTGTCCCAGAAAAGTGCCGTCGCGGCGGTCAAGCTTCCACAGGATTCCGTGCTTGCCTATCGAGAGCACGATCGGCCGGCCCTCAATGTCCACCAGCACCCGCTCGAATGCCTCGTCCATGTCCAGCGACTCGCCGGGCACGTGTGCGAAGTGCCACGCGATACGTCCGCCCTGCAGGTCGAGCGCAAGGGTCGAGTTCGCGTACAACGTCGCTTCCTCCGTGCTCAGGCCCCGGCTGGCTGCAACCCAAGGCTTGGCCTGTGCGGTGCCGAAGTAGGCCAGTCCCAGCTTTGGATCCCAGCTGCCCGTCATCCAGACGTCCCCGCCGCCGCGGAGCTCGAACGGCAGGTCGCCCCAAGTGTCGCCGCCCGGCTGCCCCGGCCGGGCGATCGTGAAGGTGCGCCACAGCTCGCGGCCCGTGCGCGCGTCGTGGGCGGTTATGAAGCAGCTGTCCTCGTAGAAACGGCCGCACCCGTTGATTCCGTTGATCACCCTGCCGTCTGCGACGATGGGGCCGGAGGAGTTCGTGTAGCCCTTCTGGTGGTCCGCGATCCGGGTCTCCCAGCGGACCGTGCCGGTGGGCGCGTCGAGGGCGACCATGTGCGCGTCCGCCGTGGCGACGAAGATCAGGTCTTCCCAAATGGCTAGCGTCCTGAGCTGGTTCTGGCCTCCGCCCTCGGGCAGGCGCCGGCGGTACTCCCAGAGCGGCGTGCCGTCCTTGGCGTCAAGCGCTTGCACGACGTTCCCCGGGTTGCTGAGGAACAGGACGCCGTCGCGCACCAAGGGCGCTTGCTGGCTCCGTCCGTCCTCCATTCCCCAACTCCAGGCCAGCTGCAGCCGGTGGACGTTGGCGGTGTTGACTTGGGAGAGCGGGCTGTAGCCCCACGAGCCTGGGTTCCCGCGCCAGTGAAGCCAGTCGCCACCGGGGGGATCAGCGAGCTCGGCGTCCGTGGGCGGATTGAACCTGCCGAGCGAACGATACCTCCGCGTGACGCCCGTCGGGCTCTCGAGAACCTCTCCGACCTCCAGCGGCGGCCTGTCCACCGCGTGCGCTGACGGCCCGGTGCCGGGGCGCCCCGGCACCGGAGGGATGACGTCGGCTCTCGAATCCCTACCCTGTATGGTCGGTTCGGTGGCGGCGACCGCGTCCCGCGCGCCCGCTCGTCGCTGTCTGGCGGTGCCCGCCGGTCGCGCGGCCCCTCGGGTCGGATCGCCCGCGAACGTCTGCCCTTCGGACGAGAAGGTCAGCTGTGTCGCGGCGGGCGGGACTCCGTTCTCCCTGAGCATGTATGCCACGACTGCGGTGTATTCCTCGTCGCTGAGCCCGGCCGGCTCCTGCACCGGCATCGTCGCGCGGACGTAGTCCAGCAGTTCGATGACGGGAGCGTGCGCCCATTGCGCCAGGAAGTTCGGACCGGCTAGCTCTGGAGCCTCGAAACGCCCCCGGAGGCTCTCCAAGTGGCACTCCGAGCACGCAGCGCGATAGACTGCCAGACCTGCTTCGGCCTGCCCGGCCGTGTAGGCAGCTTGATGGCCCGGCGCAGCGTCTTGGGCTTGGGCGCTCGCCTGCGGCAGCGACGCAACGACCGCGATCGCGACGAAGAGCCTGCGGGCGCTTGCGAGGGCAGCCATCGTTTGTTCCCGCCGTCTCCGGCAGGATTATAGCGTTGCCGGTTTCTCCAGGGATGCGAACGCGCCGGTCTGCCGCGAGACGCGATGCGTCCGGTTCTGCTTGGCGAATATCCCAAGCGAGGTCCTCATGTGGTTGTGGCTTTACCGGATTTCCGCGAGAAGCCTGCGCACATCTTCCGGGATCGAGTGAGTCTCCGGATCGAGACGCAAGATCGTCCTCAGATGGTGCGCACACCCCGCCACCCAGCTGTTCATGTCATTGGACATGACTGACCCGGCTGCATCTGTTCCGAGGAGACCTCACAGTTCCGTTCTTCGGAATCCCGATTAAGCGTGTATGCTCGGACTTGAATGGCTGGGAGTTCGTTCTTCGAATGAAGTCTTACGCCAAGAGGCACGGATTGCCAGTCCGGTTCGAGCCCAGCATAGGGAAGGGAAGCCACGGTGCCCTGCAGCTTGGGGGCGACGGACGATCGTCAAGCGGACTGAGATTGGGAAGCGTCTGATGGCATCCATGTTGAAGCAGCTGGGCGTAAGCAAGGAGGAGTTCTGAGAATGCGCTACGTGTATCCGTGTATTCTCGAAGCCGAGCACGAAGGCGGCTTCTTCGTCAGATTCCCGGACTTGCCCGAGGCTCTCACCGGGGGCAGAGATCGGGAAGACGCCCTCGCTATGGCGCAGGACTGTCTCGTCTCGGCACTGAGTCTCTATGTTCGCAACGGTGAAGACGTCCCAATCCCGAGCCCGATCCAGGACAGCCAAGTACCAGTGACCGTGCCAGCTGTGATTGCCGCCAAGCTCGACCTTTATGCGGCCATCAGGCAACAATGCCTGAGCAAGACTGACCTGGGCGCGCGGCTAGATCTGAGTCCGTCCGCAATTTCGAGACTCACGGATCTCGGACAACCTTCCAATTTCGAGCGCATCGAAATAGCTCTGCGGGCCGTGGGACGGGGACTCGTGGTTGAGAGCCACGCATTGTAACGGCACGGCGTCACGACTTGATCGCTGAACTGCTGCTGGAGCCGGGAAGCGATCAGGTTGATGCGACCGCTAGGCCCAACTTACCCCGACCACTTTTTGCGCTATGGGCCTTTGCGTGCCTGAGGCCCGGCACCTAACCTGAGTTCGTCATTTTAAGTTTTTGCGGACACATAAGTCGTGACACACCAATGACATAACATTTTGCGGACGTCCAGTATGTCACTACATTTTGTTTCAACAGGCGGCGATTTCACTCAATCGGCGTGCGGGTCCGGACTCGGTGCAGTTGCGGCTGAACGCCGGCCGCCCGGGCCAGCGCGGCCGCTGCTTGGTCCGGGCGAGAGTCTTGGCGGCACTCGATGCGTTCCCCGCCGGCTGTCACCAGCGTGGTCGTCAGGCGCATCCAGTTCGCCAGCTTGTGGCGGATCGTCTCCCAGCTGTCGTGCATGCCCTGCGCACCCAGACGGCGCCGCAACAGATGCACGCCGTGGTATGCCAGCACGGCGATGAACAGGTGCGCCCGGATGCGGTCCTGTTTGGCGTGCCAGATCGGCCGCAAGCCGATCTCCGACTTCAGGCTGCGGAAGGTGGCTTCGATTTCGGTCAGTTGCCAGTAGGTGCGCGCCACGCGCTCCAGGTCCCAGTCCGTGTGACTGGTACGCAGCACGTACGTGCCGGCCCGGGCGTCTTTGCGCGCATGCTGGTCATTGCGCTGCCAGCGCACCGCTGCGGCCAGCGGCGGCTGGCTGGACTGTTTGCGCTGCCTCTTGCGGCCCGCCGCGCCAGCTCCGCCGGCCGACTCGTCGCTGGTGTCGCGGGCAGGCTGGGCGCGCTCCACGCGCAACTCGTACTGCCCCGAAACCCGCTTGTAGCGTTCCTTGAGCCGGCCCAGCCGCTCGACCACCTTGTCGTAGCGCTTCGTGCAGCCCTTCTTCGTCAGCCCCGCGTGCAGCGCCTGTAACTCGCTCTCAAAGCGTTCCCGCTGCTTGGACAGGATCGCATCGTCCTTGGCCTGGCGCTCCTCGCTCCACAGGCACAGCTCGCTCTCGCCGTCCCGGGTGCGCAGCCGCCAGGCTTTGGCGGCCGTGCCGTGGCGGGTGCGGAAGCTCAGCTCGGGATCCGCGGCGGGCGGGTCCGCGCCGCCGCGGCGCACCGTGATCCAGTCGTAGCCTTGGGCGCGCAGCCAGCCGATCGTCTCGGCGGTCGACAGCCTGTTGTTTTTCAGACTAATTCGATAAATCGTCGGGGTTTTGTGTCACATTGTCGCGAGACGGATTGGGTGAGAAAGCGAGGCAATGTGGCGCGGGGATGGGGTGACTTCCTAGATTCATTCCGGCAGTAGCAAGGCCGGCTCGATTACGAGCGGGAGTGTCGGCGGTGGGGTCGGGCCCGGCCCGGATTAGGGCCCGGCCGATGGGTGCCTGCAAGGGCGGTCGAGGGGATTGGGGAGGGCCGCCGAGCGGTCTGTGCAAGCAGCCTGGCGGGCGCAGCGGATTGCGCTGCGCGGGGCTGGTCGGGTGGAATAAGGTGGCCCGCACGACTAGCGGGAGTTTACTGCGGGCGTTCGTGAGGGTCGGCGACAGCCGACGCTAACTCACTGTCGTTATTGAGGTTATCCATCCGGCTTGCGCTTGGTTCTTGTATTACCCTATATCTGTAGGGCCTATGCCTGCATTATCTGCCAATTTATTGTTGATCTTCATGCCATTTCCCTGCTATGCTCAATTACCCTATATGCCGTCCGTGATCCGCAAGAAGAAGGGCAACCAGACCTACTACTACGTCGCCACCTCTGGCCGCGTCGATGGCAACTCCCGCATTGTCAAGCAAACCTATCTCGGCACCGCCGAACGCCTCGAGAAACTCGTCCAGGACAAGGCCGCCCCGATCCCCCTCGAGGCCTCCGCCCTCGAACTCGGCCTGCCCGGCGCCCTCTGGCAGGCCGCGCGCCGCTGCGGCGCCTTCGACGCCTTGCTCGCGCTCTGGCCCAAGCCCCGCTCCGGGCCAGCCCCGGCCCACTACTTGCTGCTCGCCGCCATCCACCGCATCTGTGCCCCCGGTCCCAAAACCACCGTCGCCGACTGGTATCAGCACTCCATCCTGCGCTCGCTGTGGGGCTTCTCCCCCCAGCGCTTCCGCTCGCAAGACTTCTGGGACTGCTTCGACCGCCTCGACGTCTCCACCAGCCTGACCGAGGCCGCCGCCGACGACCTCGAGCGCGCCCAGTCCGCCCTGCTGGACGCCTTCCGCGCCAAGGACCTGCTCAGCCAGCGCGTGCTGGCCTACGACACCACCAATTTCCACACTTGGATCGCCTCCACTAACGAGCGCTGCGAGTTGCCCCAGCGTGGCCGCAACAAGCAGAAACGCCACGACTTGCGCCAAGTCGGGCTCAGCTACGCCTTGGACGGCGAGCACGGCCTGGCGCTGTGCCACCACCTGTATCCGGGCCAGCTCAGCGACAGCGCCGCCCTGCCACAGGCGCTGGCCCGCATCGGGCGCATGCTGGACCGGGCCCAGATCCCGCGCGAGACGGTCACGCTGGTGTTCGACAAGGGCTCGGCGGCGCTGGCCAACACGCTGGAGTTGCAGGCCCACGGCTTGGGCTGGGTGTCGGCTCTGCCGTGGCATCAAGCCCCGCCGGAGTTGCGCGAGCTGCCCGACGGCGAACTGGCCGAGGTGGGGCCGCAGCAGCCCGGCGTGCGCGCCGCGGCCCGCACGGCCAGCGTGCATGGCGCGGAATACCTGTGCGTGCTGCAGCACTCCAGCGCCTTCGCCGCCGAGCAACTGCACTCCACCGCGGCGGCGCTGACGAAAGCGACCCAGCAACTGCGCCGCTTGGCGCGCGAGGTAGCCAAGCCGCAGGCGCGCTACACCGAGCGCGGCTTGCAGCGGCGGCTGCAGCGCTATCTGGCCGCGGATTTCGTGGCCCAGCTGCTGAGCTGCGAACTGGCCGCGGAGGCGAGCGGCTGGCGGATCCGCTTCCAGTTAGACCCAGACGGGCTACAACGCTTGCTGGCCGAACGCTTCGGCCGCACGGTGCTGGTGACCAACCGGCGCGACTGGACGGCGGCGCAAGTGGCGCAGGCCTACAGCGGCCAGCAGCATGTCGAACGCGTGTTCCGGGGCCTGAAGGGTGGCAACTGGCTGGGCTGGGGGCCGATGCACCATTGGACCGACGACAAGATCCGCGTGCATGCCTTCAGCTGCCTGCTGGGCGTGTCGCTGCTGCAGCATGTGCGGCAGCGCGCCGCCCAAGCCTGGCCCGGCCTGAGCATGGAGGAGCTCAAGCAGCAACTGGGCGGGATCCAGCAGGTCGAGCTGCTGTATCCCCGCCAAGGGCTGAAGGGGCCGCCGCGGGTGGTGAGCATCGCATCGAAACAGACCCTGGTGCAGCAAGCCTTGGTGAAAGCGCTAGATTTGGAGGAGTTGATCGGCAGCCTCAGCAAGCCGCGTGGGTAATACGTGACGCCGCAGCATAACTGCTGTGCAATCAATGCAATACCAGCATGTCGCCTTCGTTCTCAGTAAACTCCCGCTAGACCTCGCCGGGCCCGGACGGCGTATCCAGTTCCTCTACGATACCGATCTCACCGCCGCAGACTACGTTAAGCGCAAAGCGTGGTGGGATGCAAGTCCGCCTGCGTGTCCGTACCACGCCCGGGGCGGCTGTCGCTTGGTGCCGCACGGGACCTACGGGCGCAAGTTCCCCGCTGGCGCGCGCGTGCGGCGCTACCTGTGCCCGCAATCGGGCCAGACGGTCAGCCTGCTGCCGAAATGCCTGGCGGCGCACTGGAGCGGGACGCTGGCCGAGATCGAGGGTGCGGTGCGCGAGGCCGGCCGGGCGCGGAGCCAGTCCGCGGCAGCCAACCGCTTGCGCCCGGATTACATCGGTCTGATCGGGGCGATGCGCTGGCTGCGGCGGCGGGTGCTGGCGGTGCGGGCGTTCTTGACAGCCGTGAGCACGGTCTGTCCGCAGCAGTGCGGGCAGCTGGACCCGACGCTGGAGGCGTTCGGAGCCCGCTTCGGCGGCGAGTCGCTGCTAGCGCAGCTGCGGGCTGCCCATGCCCCACATCTCTACACTTGACAACGCTACGGTCGTTGTGGCATGTCTGAAACATGCTCGACCAGCATTGCATTGCCAAGACTCTCTCCACCGCACAGGCCGTGGCGACCCTGCAGGTGCTGCTGGCACAGATCGGCAGCGCCAGCCGGAGCGCATTCGCCCGCCACGTCTGCCGCGAATTCGGCTTCCTCGACAGTCTCGGCCAGCCGCAGGCGGCCAGTTGCCACAAAGCCTTGCGCCACCTGCATCGGCAGGGTCGCATCGAGTTGCCGCCGCCGCGCCATGGCGGCCGCGGCGGCCACTGCCGCCCGCGCCGGCTGCACCAGCCGCTGCCCGCCCCGCAGGCCGTCCCCGCTAGCGCCGGGGACTTGGCCGGACTCCAGCTGACCCTGGTCACCACGCCCGCACAGCGCCAAGTTTGGAATGAGCTGGTCGCCAGCGAGCACCCGCAGGGTGCCGTCATTCACGTCGGCCCGCAGTTGCGCTACCTGATTGAGTCCGAGCACGGCCTGCTCGGGGCGCTCGGCTTCGCCGCCTCGGCCCTGGCGGTCGCGGCCCGCGACGAGTGGGTCGGCTGGTCGGCCGCGCTGCGCCGCAAGCGCCTGCACCGCGTGCTGGCCCTGAGCCGTTTCCTGATCCGGCCCTCGGTGCGTTGCCACTTGCTGGCCTCCAAGGTGCTGGGCCAAGTCCTGCGGCGGCTGCCGCAAGACTTCTGCCAGCGCTACGGCTACCGCCCCGCCTTGCTGGAAACCTTCTGCGACCCGCAACAGCACGCCGGCACCTGCTTCCGCGCCGCCAATTGGATCTGCGTGGGCCACACCGCCGGGCGCGGTCGTTTCGCCGGGCGCGCCCAGCGCGTGCCGGTCAAAACCATCTTTGTGTACCCGCTGCAGGCGGACTTCCGGGACGTGCTCGGGGCCGCCCAGCCACCCGCCTGCGAGCCGCTGGCAGCGGCCGCGGGCCTCGCCTTGGACACGTTCGCCGAGCACGAACTGGGACGCGCCCCGCTGGGTGATTTACGCTTGTCCAAGCGGCTGGTGCAGACCGCCCGCATGCAAGCCGGAGCTCCCATGGCATCGATTCCAGCCGCCGCGCAGGGCCTGCGCTCGGCCGTCAAGGGCCACTACCGCCTGATCGACCAGCCGGACGAGTCGGCGGTGACCCCGGAGAACATCCTGGCCCCGCACCGCCAGCGCACGCTGCAGCGCATGCAGGCCGAGCGCACGGTGCTGTGCGTGCAGGACGGCACGGACCTGAACTTCGCCGAGCATCCGGGCTGCGCGGGGCTGGGCTTGATCGGCAAGAACCGCGGCTCGCAGGGCACGCTGGGGCTGCACCTGCACTCGACGCTGGCGCTGAGCCCGGAAGGCATCCCGCTGGGATTGCTCAAGCTGCAGTACGAAGCGCCGGACGGGCAGGCGCAGCGCGGGCGACCGCTGGAGGAGCGCAAGAGCTTCCGCTGGATCCGCGGGTTGCGGGACTGCGCGGAGGCGGCGGGCCGCTTGACGGACACGCGTGTGGTGGCGGTGATGGACCGCGAGGCCGACGTGCTGGCGTTGTTCAGCGAGCAGCGGCGGCTGGCGGGCGTGGAACTGCTGGTGCGGGCCAAGCACAACCGTGCGCTGGGGGCGGGTCAGCCGAAGCTGTTCGAGCAGATCCGGGAGCAGGCGGCGCAAGGCCGGTTGCAGATCGAAGTGGAGCGCAGTTCGGCGCGGCGGGGCAGCGCTCGCCAGAAGGCCAAGCCGTTGCGCGCGGCGCGCACGGCGCAGGCGGAATTGCGCTGGCAGACGGTGGAGTTGGCGGCCGGGACACAGCGGGCGGGGCCGCTGCGGCTGCAGTTGGTGCACGTGTGGGAGCGGACGGCGCCGGAGGGGGTGGAAGCGTTGGAGTGGTTTCTGCTCACGACGCTGCCGGTGCAGTCGCAGGCGCAGGCGGAGCAGGTGCTGCAGTGGTACCGGCTGAGGTGGCGCATCGAGGACTGGCACCGGATTCTCAAGTCGGGCTGCAAGGTGGAGTACCTGGGGCACCGGACCGGGGAGCGGATCGAGCGGGCGGTGACGATCAAGGCGGTGATTGCGTGGCGGCTGGCAGCGCTGACGCTGCTGGGGCGGGAGACGCCGGAATTGCCGGCCACGGTGTTTTTCACGCAGATCCAGTTGCGGGTGCTGCGGCACTTCACGAGCAAGCGCAGGTTGTCCGAGCCGGACAACCTGGGCTCGGCGGTGCTGGCGATGGCGATTCTGGGTGGCTACCTGAAGAACCCGAAAGCGCCGCCGGGACACCAGAAGATCTGGGAAGGCTGGACCCGCTTGACCATCATGAGCGAGGCGTATGAGCTGCGCGACTACTTCGAGCCGCCTGCCAGCGCCTCTCAGGAGAAGCCCGGTTCATGACTTGTGGGGTAACGGCAGGCTGCGGGTGCTGGCGGGGCCGTCGCTGGGGTCGCTGCCAGCCCCGGTCGGCTTCCAGCGGCGGTGGAATGCGGCGGGCCGGGGCGCAGCGGCCCACGCCCCACACGCGCAGGGGCTAGACCCGCCGCCGGAGACCGCCTAGCGTGGGGCAAAAGGCCGCCCGGCGGCCCCGCCCTGAGAGGAATCGCCATGTCTGACACCACCCACGACCACCGCCGCGCAGTGGCCCTGTTCCGCTACAGCGTGATTGCGGAGGCGCTGTCGGCGCCGCCCGGCTCGCCCGAGCGCCGGCGGCTGCTGCGGGCCAAGGCCGAGCGCGAGCACGAGATCCCCGGCAGCCGCCGCCGGCGCGTGGCCTTGGAGACCATGCGCGACTGGATCGCGCACTACGAGCGCGGCGGCTTCGACGCGCTGTATCCCAAACTGCGCGCCGACCGCGGCCGGGCGCGCCAACTGCCGCCGCAGGTGGCCGAGCTGCTGGTGGAGATCAAAGAGCGCGCGCCGCAACTGTCGGTGCGCGAGGTCATCCGCCAAGCCCGCGCCCAGGTCCCGCCCGAGGTGAGCTTGGCGCCGGCCAGCATCTATCGCCTGTTCCGCCGCGAGGGGCTGCTGCAGAGCGCGCCCGAAGCGGCCGCTGGCAAGGACCGCCGCCGCTTCAGCTACCAGCGCGGCGGCGAGATGTGGATGAGCGACGTGCTGCACGGCCCCAAGGTCGGCTGCGACGGCAGCGACCGGCGGCGGCGCGCCAAGTCCTACTTGATCGCTTTCCTGGACGACGCCACGCGCTTGGTGCCCCACGCCGCCTTCACCCTCTCGGAGAATGCCGCCACGTTCCTGCCGGTCTTCAAGCAGGCCCTGCGCAAGCGCGGCCTGCCCACGCGCCTGTACGTCGACAACGGCAGCAATTACCGCTGCCAGCACCTGGCTGCGTATTCTGATTGAAAAGGGTCACCGTTCTGATTGAAAAGGGTCACCGGCCTGAGCTTGGGGTCGAGTGCCGAGAGCGTGGCGACGATGGCGGGTGCAAGTGTCTTCCTGTCCCCATAGAGGACAGGAGGGCACGCGATGCCGAGGCTACCAATCGCCATGTTTGCAATCAAGGAAATCCTGCGCCTGCACCATGACGCAGGCCACACACAGCGGGAGATCTCCCGCGCCACCGGGGTGAGCCAGTCGGCCATCCAGCGCTTGCTGGGACGGGCCAGCCAAGCCGGGCTGGGCTGGCCGCTGGCCCGTCCCGCCGCCAGCGATGCGGAGTTGTATGCACAGTTGTACCCGTCGGCCGCTGGGCCAGCGAGGCACAGCCAGCCAGACTTTGCACATGTGCACGATCAGTTGCGCCGCTTCAAGCGCGTCACGCTGGAGCAGCTCTGGAGCGAGTACTGCGCGGCGAGCGAGCCGGGCCGCAGCTACAGCTACAGTCAGTTCTGCGCGCTGTACAAGCAGTGGCGCGCGAGTCAGGACGTGGTGCTGCACCACGATCACATGGCCGGCGAGCAGCTCTTCATTGACTACGCCGGCGATACGGCGACGGTGTACGAGCCGTCGGGGAGTTGGGAAGCTCAGATCTTCGTGGCCGTGCTCGGGCTGAGCGTGTACACCTATGCCGAGGCCTGCCGGAGCCAGGACCTGGAGAGTTTCCTGAGGGCGCATGTGAACGCGCTGCGCTTCTTTGGCGGGGTGCCGCGCGTGTTCGTGCCGGACAACTTGAAGGCGGCCGTGAGCGTGGCCGACCGCTACGAGCCGGAGGTCAACCGCAGCTACGCCGAACTGGCGCAACACTATGGCGCGGCGGTGCTGCCGGCGCGAGCGGGCAAACCGCGTGACAAAGCGGCCGTGGAGGCGGCCGTGCTGGGGGTGGAGCGGGAGTTGCTCACGCCGCTGTTGCGGCAGCAGCGCCGCTGCTGCAGCCTGGCAGAGTTGAACGAGGCGCTGCGGGAGGGCTTGGCGGCCTACAACGCCAAGCCGTTCCAAAAGCGCGCGGGCTCGCGCCAGAGCGTGTTCGCCAGCCTGGAGCGGCCGGCTTTGCTGGCCTTGCCGGAGCGCGACTACGAATTCGCCGCATGGCTGACGGCGCGGGTCAACGTGGACCATCACGTGACGGTGCGCAAGTGGCACTACTCGGCCCCGGCCAGCCTGCTGCGCAAGCAGGTCGACGTGCGCCTCAGCGCGCACAGCGTGGAGTTGTTCCATCGCGGCGAGCGGGTGGCGCTGCACCGCCGCGAGCGCGGCAAGGGCGGCTACAGCACCATCGAGCAGCACCGCCCCAAGGCCCACCGCGAGCACTTGGGCTGGCCGCCGGAACGGATCGTCGAGTGGGCTGCAAAAGCCGGCCCGGAGACGGCTCGGCTGGTGCGCGAGCTGATGGCTTCCAAGACACACCCGAGCGAGGCCTACAGGCCCAGCCTGGGGATTATCCGGCTCGGCAAGCACTACGGCAGCCAGCGCTTGGAGGCGGCCGCCAAGCGCGCGCGGGCGCACGGCGAGTGCAGCTACAAATGCGTCAAGCAGATCTTGCAGCGCGGCCTGGACAGCCAGCCCGGCGAGCCGGAGCAGGTCTCGGCCCAAGCGCCGGTCGAGCACGGCAATATCCGCGGGCCGGAGTATTTCCGCGCCGCGGCCCAGCGGGCCGGCCAGGCCAAGGAGGGCGCAGCATGTTGATCGAGCCGATTTTGGAACAACTCTACCAACTGCGCCTCAACGGCATGGCGGAAGCCTTCCGCCAGCAGCTGGCCGACCCGGGCGCGGCCGAGCTGAGCTTCGAGGAGCGCTTCGGCCTGCTGGTCGACTCCCAGCACAGCTGGAAGCAGAGCCGCGCCTTGACGCGGCGGCTGGCGCTGGCCAAGCTGCACATGCAGGCGACGCTGGAAGACGTCGACTACCGCCACCCGCGCGGGCTGGAGCGGTCGCGCTTCGTCAGCCTGGCGCACGATTCGCGCTGGGTGCGCAACAAGCACAATGTGATCCTGACCGGCCCCTCCGGGGTGGGCAAGACGTATCTGGCCTGCGCCTTGGCGCACAAGGCCTGCCGGGACGGCTACAGCGCGCTCTACAAGCGTTGCACGCAACTGTTCCGGGACCTGCAGGCGGCCCACGCCGACGGCAGCTTCCCGCGCCTGCTGGACCGCCTGGCGCGCACCGACGTGCTGGTGCTGGACGATTTCGCGCTGACACCGCTGAGCGACTCCCAACGGCGCGACTTGCTGGAAATCTGCGACGACCGCTTCAACCTGCGCTCGACGGTGCTGACCTCCCAGCTGCCGCCCGCCAGCTGGCATGCGCAGATGGGCGATCCGACCATGGCCGACAGCATCCTGGACCGCTTGGTGCACGTGGCGCACAGCTTCCCGCTGGAGGGGGAATCGCTGCGCAAGACGCAGGCCGCGCAACGCCTGCAAGAGGATCGCCAGCAGGAGGACGCGACATGAGAGAGCGTTTCCACATCAAGCCCTCGGCCGGTGCGTTCTTCGCGGCCGGGGAAGGTTTCGAGCGGGCGCTGGGAGTGCTCTCCGACGCGGCCTTCAAACTCTTCGCGCACGTGTGTCTGCGAGCCCGGCGCCCGGCCGGCACGCTCGAGTTCGAGCGGGCCGAGCTGGCTCGCCAGCTGGCCAAGAGCCACTCGACTGTGGGGCGCTGCTTGCAGGAACTGGTGCGCCAAGGGGTCTGCCGGATCGAGCCCGCTCCCAACCAGCACCGGCGCTCGCGGCTGACCGTCTGTGCGCGTTTCTGGCCCTATGCCGCGGTCGACTCCGAGTTGGCCCCAGCGGCCGATCCCGCCGCCAACTATGTCGCCAGCGTGCGCCAGGCCTTCTTGCAGCCCAGCTGCGTGCAGGGCCGCTTCAACTCCGCTGACGAGTGCCTGGCGCGGCACTGGCACAGTTCCGCAGTCCCGCTGGAAACCGCCCGCAACGCCATCCTGCTCGGCTGCGCGCGCAAGTCCATCACACTGCTCGCACAGCCGGCCGGGCTGCCGATTCGCAGCCTGCACTACTTCCAGCCACTGCTGGAAGAGGTGCTCGCCGCCACCCCGCAAACCTACCCGCCACAGTACTGGCAGCACCTGCGCCAGCACTTGCTGCGGTGTGAGCAACATTGGGCGCGCAACGGAGGCTGGCCAGGGAGCCCGCCTGCCCGCCCAAATTTGACACAGGCAGAGCCGCAGCCCCGGCCACTCGACGCGGCCGCCGCGGACACAGGAGGAACAGAATGATGATGATGTCCCATCTTCCCGGGAACCGGGAATCCATGCAAGGAGGTGCCTCCCTGATGGCATACTAGGATCCGTCAGCGTCGCTGCGCTCCGAACTGACCCTTTTCGTCAGAACAGTGATTCTTTTCGGCCAGAACGCTGACCCTTTTCCTTCGGATTACTGACCCTTTTCGCCAGAATCCGCACCTGGCCGTGATCTGCGCCACGCTCGGCATTCAACTCATCCATGCGAGGCCTCGACAGCCTCAGGGGAAGGGCAAGATCGAGAGATTCTTCAGGACCTGCAGGGCCCAGCTGCTGCCTTCCCTCAGCGCCGCCGACACGGCTTCGCTGGACGCGCTCAACGCCCGCCTGGCCGCCTGGGTCGAGGGCGAGTACCATCTCAGCCCGCACCGCGGCCTGGACGGCGACAGCCCGCTCCAGCGCTGGGCCAGGGACGCCGCCAACATCCGCCAGATCGCCCCCCAAACCGATCTCGACACCCTCTTCCGCTTCCGCCTCAAGCGGCGCGTCAACAAGGACCGCACCGTCAGCCTCAACGCCACCCTGTACGAGGTCGAGGCCGCCTTGGTCGGCGAGAACATCACCCTGCTGCACGATCCCAGCCTGCCCCGCGCGCGGCCCATCCCCGTGCTGCACAACGGCCGCCCGGCCGGCCAGGCCACCCTGCTCGACGCTTACGCCAACACGCGCGTCCGGCGCACCCGCGCCAGCGACCGCCCGGCCGAGCCCGACCAGCCCGCGCCGAACCCGCCCAGATCCCCCCTGCAACTGCGCGACTTGCGCGCCCCCAAGCCACCGGAGAACGACTGATGTACCTACAACACTTCGCCCTCACGCACTTCCCCTTCGAAGCCTCCCTGCAGCATGACCAGCTGTTTGCCTCCAAGGCCGCCAGCGAGACCGAAACCCGCCTCCAGCACTTGATCGACCTGCGCGGCATCGGCCTGCTCACCGGCGAGGTCGGCTGCGGCAAGACCACCCTCTGCCGCCGCGTCACCAGCGCCTTGCACCCCGGCTGCCACCGCGTCCATTACGTGGCCCTGTCGACCGGCTCGGTGCTCGACACCTACCAAGCCATCGCCTGGCAGCTCGGCCTCGCCACCGTGCGCACCCGGGCCGCCGCCTACCGCGCCATCCGCACCGAGATCTCGCGCCTCGTGCGCGAGGCCAAGCAACTCCCCGTGCTCGTCATCGACGAGGCCCACCACCTGCGCAACGACGTGCTGGAGGACTTGCGCCTGCTGACGAATTTCGAGATGGACGCCGAACAGCGCCTGTGCCTGCTGCTGGTCGGGCTGACCGAACTGCGCCGCCGCCTGTCGATGGCCGTGCACGAGTCGCTCGCCCAGCGCCTGGTCGTGCGCCAGCACCTGGCCGGCCTCGACCGCGACGAACTCGAGGCCTACCTCGCCCACCGCCTGGCCCTGGCCGGCTGCCAGCTGCCGCTGTTCGAGGCCCCCGCCCTCGAAGCCCTCTTCCAAGCCTCGCGCGGCCTGCCCCGGCAGGTCAACCGCTATGCCCACTACGCCCTCATCGCGGCCACCCTCGACCAAGCCCGCACCGTCTCGGCCGAGCACCTCCAGCGCAGTTGCCAGGAACTCGCCCCGTGAACAGCGCCAGGCCTTGGAGCGCCCGCGCCGACGCCGTCCGCCAGGCCCCCCTGCTGCCGCTGGCGCGGCAACTCGGCTACCGCCGCGACCCGCGCAACCGCGCCCGCTGGAAACTGCCCGGCTCGGTCCTCAGCATCCACGGCGCACGCTTCTTCGACCATCGCCGCGGAAGCGGCGGCGGCGGCGCCATCGACTTGGTCATGCACGCCCGCGGCTGCCGTTTCCGCGAGGCCGTCGAATTCCTCGAACAGCACGCCGCCGACCTGCCGCCAGACACCCGGCCCGCCGCCACGCCGCCGACCGCCGCCAAGCTCCGCCTGCCGCCACCCCACGACCGCCTCTGGCCGCCCGTGCGCGATTTCTTGCACAGCCAGCGCGGCCTCGCAGCCGAGCTGCTCGAACTCTGCCATCGGCAGGGCCTGCTCTACGCCGACGCCCGCCGCAACGCCGTCTTTGTCTGCCGCGATCCCCGCGGCCAGCCCGTCGGCGCCGAACTCGTCGGCACTCGCCCCGCCGCTGACGGCCGCACCTTCAAGGGCATGGCCCCCGGCTCCCGCAAGGCCCACGGCGGTTTCTGGCTGCCTGCCGCCGAACTCCCGCCCGACGCCCTGCTGCTCGTCGAAAGCGCCGTCGACGCCCTCTCCGCGGCCCGTTTGCTGGCCAACTCCGTGCCGCCCGATACGCTCGTCGCCTCCACGGCCGGCGTGGCCCCGGCCCTGCCCGCTTGGCTGCACGCCTTCCAGCCCGCCCCCATCCTGTGCGCCTACGACGCCGACCCGCCCGGCGACCACGCCGCGGCCGCCCTCCGCCGCCAGCTCCCCAACTGCCGCCGTCTGCGCCCGGTCGGGGCCAAGGACTGGAACGAACTCCTGCTGCTCTCTGCCACTGCTCGCTAGCCGCGGCCCCAGCCCCGCCGTCTGTCCAACTCAGCTCTGCGCTGCTACTTCAAAACTCGCCGTCGAGCCCTCCCCGGCCCACATCCCGACTCCCTCTCTATTCCCTCCTGCAAGAGCGAATTTACGTGCAAAACTCGCTGCTCCTTTGCAGGAATAATCTGAGAATCAGCTAGCGGAACAATCTGAAAAACAACACAGCCCGGCGTCCATGACCACTGTCGGGCGCGGACCGTCGCCGAGCAGCCGGCCCAAGCGGCTGATGGCCTTGGCCAGCGTGGCGGGTTCGCAGACGTTGCCGGGCAGGATCTCGCTGCGGCAGGGGAAGCCGGCCGCGTCCAGCGTCAGCCCGAGCGTGACCAGCGGGCAGTCGTCGCGTTTCTGCTTGGAGCGGCCGTGGCGCAGGTCGGCCCGCGGTCGGCCGTGATAGTGCACGTTGGTCAAATCGTAGAAGGCAATCGTGGGGGCCAGCTCGAGCAGGCTGCGCTCGCGCCGGAAGAGGGCGGTCTCGAGGGCCTCGCGGTGGTGCCAGAGCAGGTCGCCGATGCGGTACAGCTTGGCCAGCGACAGGGGTGCGCCGGAGTCGAGGCCGAGCAGTTCGAGGGCGGCGGAGTGGTGGCTGAGCCAAGCGTGCGCCTCGCGTTCGGAAGAGGGGTGCAGCATGCGGGCCAGGACGAGGGCGGCGGCGATGCGGGCGTCGCGGGAGGAGACGCCGAGGTCGCGCAGGGCGTCGGCAAAGCGGAGCTCGCGCAAGGCGTGCAGGGCGAGCCGTTCGGGGCCGACCGAGCGCACGAAGCGGTGGTCGAGGGAGTCGAGGTGCACGTGGGCGAGATCGTCGCAGGCGGTGTCGGGCAAGGCGGAGAGGCTGAGGCGGTCGGCAATCTGCTGGGCGGCTTGGAGCAGGTCGGTGTCGGGCTCGATGAGCGGCGCGCGGCCGGAGCGGATGGCTGCGACCAGCTCGCAGAGAGCGGGCCACTGTGGTTGAGGCACGGAGAAGTGGGCGCCGAGATTGAGCAGGGTGAGCTGGCGGACGGAGTTGCCGGAGCGAATGCTGCGGACGAGGCGGAAGGAGGCATAGGGTTGTGCGGAGCCGGCGCGGGGGCGGGTCTGGACGCGGCGGATGAACACGGTGTTCCCAGCATGGCGCAGGCATGGGCGAACATACAAGCAACATACGGAAAACATGATAATTTTATGTCACTACAAGCGGCTGGCATGCCTGCAGGCCCGAGCAAACTCGTGCAAAACAAAGGGTTTATCCGGCCGAAGAGATCGGGGATGCGGTCAATTCGGCAAAAAATCGCTCGAAATTCGGCGATTTAAGCGGGGTCGTGACAAACTAGGGCTAACCTCTTCGCATTCAATAGCTTAGCCTCCGAGCACTACTGGCTATCCCTCCCAATGCGCCCAGAATGACCCCTCAAGAACCGTTTTTCCTAGTCATAAAATATGACTTGCACCAGTTGTCATTGATCCATTTATTTGCTATGATTGTTGCAGGTTAGAACCCGCTGGTTCCTAGTCATACAATGCACATCACATCCTCCTTCGCCCGCAAGTCCCCCTGCCACCTCTTGCGCGAATCCTTCTGGCGCAACGGCAAGGTCCACAAACGCACCCTCGCCAATCTCTCCGCTCTCCCCCAGCCCCTCATCGACCTGCTCAAGGCCGCCCTCGACCACCAACTCCCCCTCGGCAGCCCCAACTCCCCCGTCCAGGCCGGGCGCGCTCGCCAGCACGGCGCCGTCTCCGCCCTGCTCGGCCTCGCCCGCAGCCTGCGCCTCGACCGCCTGCTCTTCCACCAACCCTGCCGCCAGCGCTCGCTGGCCCTCGCCCTGATCCTCGCCCGCCTGCTCAAGCCCGGCGCCAAGCTGCGCCTGGAACGCGAACTCGGCCCCGCCGGCCAAACCACCCTGGCCCACCTGCTCGACCTCCAAAACGCACCCGTCGACGAGCTCTACGAGGCCATGGACTGGCTGCTCAAGCGCCAGCCCGCCATCGAGCGCAAGCTCGCCAAGCGCCACCTCCGGCAAGGCGGCCTGGCCCTGTACGACCTCTCCTCCAGCTACGTCGAAGGCTCCTGCTGCCCGCTGGCCAAGCGCGGCTACTCGCGCGATCATCGCTCCGACCGCCCCCAGATCAGCTACGGCCTGCTGTGCAATCCGGACGGCTGCCCGGTCGCGGTCGAGGCCTTCGCCGGCAACACCGCCGACCCCAGCACGCTCAGCAGCCAGGTCAACAAGTTGCGGCAACGCTTCGGCTTGCAACGGCTGGCCTTGGTCGGCGACCGCGGCATGCTGGCGCAGACGCGCATCGAGGGCGAGCTGCAGCCGGCCAAGCTGGACTGGATCACGGCCCTGCGCCACGACAGCATTCGCAAGCTGGCTGCCGCGGGGCACTTCCAGCCCTCGCTGTTTGACACGCACGGCTTGGCCAGCATCACCGCGCCGGATTTCCCCGACGAGCGCCTGCTGGTGTGCTACAACCCGCTGGTGGCCGCCGAGCGGCGCCGCAAGCGCGCCGACTTGCTGGCCAGCACCGAGGCCGACCTGGCCGTGATGGCGAGCGCCTACGCGGCCGGCAAGATCGACCGCGACGAGTTCAACCGGCGCTTGGGCACGCTGCGCAGGCGCAAGATGGGCAAGCACTTGCAGTGGTGCTTCGACGAGCACACGGAGGCCTTCAGCTCGACGCGCGACGAGGAGTCGATCGCGGCCGAGGCGCGCCTGGACGGCTTCTACGTGGTGCGCACCAGCCTGGCGGAGCAGGATCTGGACGATGCCGGGGTGGTGCGCGCCTACAAGAGCCTGGCGCGGGTGGAGCGGGCTTTCCGCTCACTCAAGACGAGCGGGCTGCGGGTGCGCCCGATCTTCCACTGGAAGGAGACGCGGGTGCGGGCGCACCTGCTGGTGTGCATGCTGGCGTACTACTTGGAATGGCACCTGCGGCGCCAGCTGGCGCCGCTGTTGTTCAGCGAGGAAGGCGCGCCCCAGCATGCGGGCGGGCCGGTCGGGCCAGTGCAGCGCAGCGAGGCTGCCAAGCGCAAGGATCGCACGCGCCGGACGGCCGATGGGAGCCTGCCGGTGCAGAGCCTGGCAGACCTGTTGGCGGGGCTGGGCACGCTCAGCGCAGTGGAGTTGAAATACGCACAGGTGCCCGGCTATGCGGTGCCCACGCTGAGCGAGCTGGAGCCGTTACACGAGCGCGTGTTCGAGCTCCTGGGCTTCCAGCCCCACCCGGCACCGGCGCTGAGCGAGCCGCCAGACCACCCAGGCAATGCGCCGCGCAAGACGCCAACCTAGTCACCAACGGCCTGTTCGCAATGCGGCTGTTCCGCCCAATGGCGTACGCAGCAGGGACTCGACGAAATCACCTAAGTGACTGATCCATCGCGAGGTACATCAGCCCAAGGTTGGAGCTTACGGTGGCGTACAGCCATAAACTAGTTGGGGTAAGTTGGGGCTAGGCGAGGGGCGTGAGCGCAGAGTTGATCGCCATCGTCGCGGCGGGAGCACCGCCAGTCGGTGTGCAGGCGGCGGTCCGCTCTGGATTGCCAGTTGGCTGCGAGCACTGGATAGGCGAAGCAGCGATTGGTTGCAACGCGTCGCTCGAATGGAAGCCCTGATTGAGGGCTCGGGTCTGTTCCGCCTACCCGAAGCGCTCCAGCCAGTAGGAAACCAGTCCCACGGACGTGAGGGCATTCGGCTCTATGGCGCGGGGAGACGTGGATGAACATAGCGACGTAGATCTGTCGGTGACTCTACCGGCCGGAAAAACCGGCTTAGCGCTAGGTGCATTGTTGATGGACGTGCAAGATCTGATCGGACGGCGGGTCGATGTGGTGACTGGAGGTTGCTTGCATCCGTCTGCCTGCAGCCGGGTGCTGAATGAGGCGCAGCTATTGTGCCGATGGGTCCTCAGAGAGACTTGGCGCTATTGGACTACATCCTTGCTCGGATCGCGTGCTGTCGCCGGTTTCGTAACGTGCAGGTCCATAGCGACTTCGATCTTGGCCTCGAGTTGGTCTGAAGCGTAGTTGACAATACCTGCCAACACTGGTCGCAGCGGCTGACCGAATGACCGGGGTGGCAACGGCTCGCCGACCCTAAGCGAGGGAAGGGAACTCCTTCGCCGGAATTCTTCCGCCAGTCGTAGTTTCAGCGGCTCAAGGAGTCAATTGACAACAGAGTTGACGCGAGAGATTGCCAAGTACTCTAGATAATGGAAGAATTATTATCTAAAATGGGAAGCGATGGGCCGCGAGTGGAAGTTCTACGGGAGACGGGCAGAACTGGGCCTAGTACTCGCATCCATGAGGAGAAATCGCTGGTTCTTCGGCGCCATTCGTGGCCGTCGGCGAGTCGGCAAGACAGCCTTAGTGCGGCAGGCACTTGAAATCCTGAAGAAGGACACCCACGGCCCGAAGCAAACGATCCTGGTGGAGCTTCCTGACAGCACCCCCCGCGACGCCGCCTCGGTCTTTCGAAGTTCGGTCCGGCAGGCAGGCCTGGACAAGCACGTCAAGGATCTCGATCAAGTCACTGATCTTCCCGGCATGGCTCTCGCCATCGATGTGCTTTGCAGGAAGGGTGTGATCGTCGCCATCGACGAATTCCAGGTGTGCCTGCGGGGTCCGTTGCGCGGTTTGCCGGCGCTGCTGAAGGAACGCGTGGATCGGTTGCAAGACGTGGAAGGTGGGGGCCTAATCGTCCTCGGATCCGTGCAGACGGAGATGCACGCGTTGATTCACGACCGCCAGGCGCCGCTCTTCGGAAGAGAAACGTTCAGCCTGAACCTCGGTCAGTGGGATATCGGGACTGTCCTGGAGGTGAGTGCCGAGCATGGCGCCGGAGACCCTCATCGATGCCTCACTCTATGGACACTCTTCGGGGGTGTCCCCAAGTACTGGCGACACTACTCCGAATTGGAAGGGCTCGATAGCAGCTTGCAGTGGTCAGACTGGGCTGCCGAGCTCTGCGAGTCATTGTTCATGCGACCCACAGCTCCGCTGTTCGAAGAGGGGGATGCGCTCTTAGGCCGAGAACTAAATCGCAATTACCACGCGGTCCTGCGGGAAATCGCAAGTCACGGCCCTTGCACACACGCTCGGTTGCGCACTGCACTGCCGGACCTGAAGTCGTTCAGCCCGTACCTTACCTCCTTGGTGCGCAATCTAGGGCTGGTTGAGCGGGAGCTTCCTGTATTTGCAAACGACAATTCTAGGATCGCTCGCTATAGCGTTGCCGATCAGTTTTTGCTCGCGTGGCTTGACGCCATCGGGCCCGCACGTCGCTATGCGCGATTCGCCTCGGCCCGCGAGGTCGAGGCCGCGGTGCTTCCGCGGCTCCGAACGTTGGAAGGACATGCGTTCGAACGAATGGTGCGCCAAGTCACCGAAGAGGCTTCGCGCGCTGGTACGGGCGACTTTCCTCTCGGCGGACTTGTTCGCGGGTACTGGAACCGCTCTGGAACACGAGCGGAACCAATCGAGATTGACCTCGTTGCTTGGAGCCGGACACTTCGCGCGGTTCGATTCGGTTCGTGCAAGCGGAACGCTGCAAAGCACACGCCCGCATCCAGGAGATCGCTTCGCGAACACGCCGAGCGCTTCCTGTCGACGCGAGAGGGGCGGGCGTACCGGGAATGGGATCACGAGTACGTTCTGTATTCGCCTCGGATTTCCCGAACATCGAGAAGGGAATTGGAGGGCGAGGGTTTCTCTTGCATGGACCTGATGGACTTCCACAGCGTCCTACGCGACCCCAGAAAGGGCGGAAAGGGCGAGATTGAAGTATCGGACAGGCTCTAGCGGCGACGTATGGCCAAACATAATCCAGAACTTGGCTTGACTGTTCTAGACGGCGATTGGGGTGCAACCAGCCTCAGCGCGATTCTCGGCGTGCTCGAGTCGGCCTTCAAGGAGCTGTCAGCGGTGACCGGCCAACTGCCCGACGACCGGATTGAGGTCTGTCGGTGGAGTAGGGACCACCCGTTGGTCGTGCAAGACAGGCGCCCTTACAGGATCTACCTCACCGCTAGCGACACGTACTGGTCGCAGTACGTATACCAGTTCTCCCACGAGCTCTGCCACGTGCTGACTCGATTCGACCGATTCACCGATCACAAGCACAAGTGGTTCGAAGAAGCCCTTTGCGAGGCAGCTTCTCTGTTCGTATTGCGTCGCTTGGTCAGTGCTTGGGCCCAGACCCCGCCGCCTGCCGTGCTAAAGGCGGCGGTATTCGCACCGAACCACGGAACCTATGCGGAGGGCGTCGAGAGGCGGCATGCCGTGAACCAAGGGACGTCACTTGCCGAGTGGTTTCTGGATCATTGCGAGGAGTTGGAGTCCGATCGATACAACCGGAGTCTCAATGGCGTCGTGGCCGTCGCCTTGCTGGGAGAGTTTCGCAAGAACGCTTCGCTCTGGCGTGACTGCACCTCTCTGAACTCGTGGAACGCGAGTCAAGACGAGGACTTCCGGGCGTATTTGAAGTCATGGTCTTCAAATTTAGCTGGTTCGAACGCAGGTCCGAGGCTTCCAGGTGTCGTGGCGAAACGGCTAGGAATTATTGGGACGACCGCGAGCCCGTTTCACGCCGCCTAGTCCCGCTTGACGCTGGAGTCGTCAGGGCGCGCGGCCTGCCACAAGATTCGGTCGTGTCCCCGGAAGTGGTGTAGGAGGGCTCGCTATTCCGTGTCCGCTCGGGCCGCCCGCTTCACTTCTGGAGGCTGGGCCGCTGAGTCCGGCTGCGTTGCTTCACCTAGGCAATCGCGCAGCCGTCGACCACGCGTTGTTCCGGCTTGCTCGGCCGGTCGATTGCGGATGGTACACACCTCGCGCCGTGAATTCCGCTAGAGCCGACCCACCATAGACCACTCAGGGGCCAGCCATCCAGCATCACAATCAGGTCGACGGGCGTTTGCCGATTCGAGATGCACTCGACCGAGTCGGGCTTCGAACTGCGCCGGATGCCCGCGCTCAACAACACCTCACGGTCGAAGGCGCATCTGTCCTATCGCACAATTCAATCGTCGGTCCAGTGCCCCGGCAATTCCTCCAGTTCCACTGCGGGCTCTGCTGCGGCGGTCGGGCACGGTCGCAGCAGGATCTCGCTGGCGAACCCGTCGCTGGACCGCAGCTGAAGCAGCGTCTCTTCGGACAGCGAAATCCATTCGGATCCGAAAGGCGCCGTGGACTCGTCCGGGCACCAGTTCCCCCGCAGAACTAGCCTCAGGGTCTGCTCCTTCGCGCGCTGGAAGGCAAAATGCCGGGACGCGTAGTTGAGGCCGTCTCGGTAGATTCTCGGTTCGAACTGCCACCCAATGTCCGGGACGCTGGCAACCAGCCGCACTGGATTCGGTGCTGCCGCTTCACCCTCCGCCGGCGCTTCCTCCGCTTCCTGTTCCTGGATGATCACTGCCGCGGGTTGATTGACGGTCCGCACCAGTTCCTCTCCGGGAGTCTCGACCGCCTCGTAGAATGCGTAGGCCGTGATGTCCTGTTGCGGGAAGCGAACCAAGTGCATCCGTGTGGAATCGAGCACTTGGTAGTAGGCCGAAGGATCGGCGGCCACCTGATCCAGTTTCGCGGCTTCCGCGTCGGCCGGGATGACCACGTACTCGTAGCTGTCGCCTGCTGGCTTGATCCCGTGATCCAGATAGGCCGCGGCGAAAGCCCCCTCGGTCGATTCGTAGTCCAACGACATGCTCTGCTGGAGTTGGCGGGTCACCACCAAGTCCGCGGTGCTGGCTGCCAGGTAGAAGCTGTTTCCGACGCTGTCGTTCAGCTTGACGGCAGTCCCCGCCGGATGCTCCTGCATGGTCTCGAGGCCGGTCAATTGCTGCCCGTTGACGTGGGTCGCCGTGGTGGAGTCCTCCAGGTAGGTCTGGAAGATCGTGGTGTGGGTTGCATCCTCCGCCGTGCCGCCGCGGATGTGGCTGCCGAGGGCCAGGATCTGGTCGCCCACGAAGAAATAGCTCTTCCAGCCCCGCAGGTCTGTCGGCGCCGTGAACGGCACGGCTTCCAGGTCCTGCACGAAGAAGCCGTGATCGCCCAGGCTGACGCCGCCGACGTAGGTCCGCGTGTTGTAGTTGCGATGGGTGTCTCGCTGCTCGATGCCCTGTTCCCTGCGCGACGCCTTCAGGGCTTGGTCGGAATGCTCCTCGATGGCATAGTGACTCGCTGTCGTTCCCGGGACGTGGTACCAGTCCCAGCCGCTGAACAGAGCGTGGCCGGAGGCTGCCTCGCTGACCGGAGTGCCCGCGCTGAAGACCATCAGGGACCCGTACGCCCAGTTCTGGCCGAAGCTGTTCTCGTGATTGTCGAACTGGTTCTCGTAGTTCCAGAAGTACTGGCTGAAGCCCTTCGCCGTGACCAGCCAGTCGTCGCGACGGAGAAAGCCAGCCGCGGCGTAGGGCTTGATCCAGACGCCGGTCGGAGTCTCGCCCGGCTGGACGCCGGAACCTTGCAGGTCCGAGATCAGGCGGTAAATGCCCATGCCCTGGATGGCAAGGCCGCGAGATCCATCGGAAAACGGCTGTCTGCGCTCCTCGGAGAAGAAGTACTCCGGGTCGAAGAACTCGAGGAACCGGGCCTTGACGTCCATGTCGTCCACTCCGTCTGGATGGGCGAGGTAGGCCATGGCCTTGGCAATCGCGCGCGACCTGCCTTCGAGGTTTCCCCCGACGAACCGCCCTTGCAGCGCGAAGGAGGCCGAGTATTTCTGCACCATCACTCGATAGGTCTCGAGCGCCAGCTTGATCGCTTCAACGTTGTCCGCGCGGTAGAAGGTCGTGCCCTTCAGCAGGTAGAGCAGCTGGGCGGCCACTTCCAGGGCGTGGGGCGCGTAGGCGCTGGCATAGACCGAGTGGTGGTGAAATCCCACCCCGTCCGGCTTGATGGTGCCGTAGGTCCCCGGCTTGAGGGCAAGGTTCGTGTCGACGACGTGGTACAGGATCGCGGCCATCATGCTGCGCTCGCCAGCATCGTCCACGAGCAGGTAGTACGGCCAGAAGTAGTCGACGAACAGGCGGATTCCGTCGGCATGGAGATTGTATTGGTACTCGACCGGCAGCGGCTCGGGGTAGCTGATGCCGGCTTCTTCCCTCGCAACCTGGAAGAACGCGCCGTGCATCGTGCCGCAATTCACGACCAGATTGCGGACGACCGCCCTGTACCTGTCGAGCAGGTCGGCTGCGGCAAGCTCTTGCCGCATCAGGAAGACGCTCTGGATGAAACCGGCCAGGCGCAGCGACACTTGGGAAAAGTCGCCGGACTCGCGGACCAATCCCTGCTCCAAGGCCCTCGCGCTCGCGGTTCCCGCGTGGTCGGGCAACCACGCATCCTCCGTCAGGCCGCGACTGTACGCATATTCGAGCACCGAGAGGTACAGCTGCAGCACCTCGGCGTTCTGGTAGTGCGGGTTCGCGCGGTCGGCCGTTCCAGGCGTGCGGTACGCGTACGCTAGCGACAGCGCGGTGTCGTTAAACAGGCGATGGAATGCGGCGTTGGATTCACCGCTCGGCTGCTCTTCGGCCGGCTGCGCCGGCTCGGTGTCAGCGCTTCTGGCGAAATAGGCTAGCTGGCCCCTGCGTTGAAACTCGAACGCTTCGACCCGGTTAACCGCGCGCCTGAACCGGCCCAGCATATGCCCCTCGAAAGCAGCCTTCGCGGCCGGCAGGTCTTCGTAATCGTCGGCCTGCGGAAGCAGGAGGTTCTCGTATTTCTCAATCAAGTCGTCCGTGTTCTCCGTAGCAGTGTGGAGCGGCTCGGCCAGAACTAGGCATAGACAGGCCAGAGCCGCCGCCCAGAGCCCTGGCTTGAGATTGGCGGAACCCGCTTGACTTCTGCGCTTGTGCTTGGACATGGCGTGACGAGCATTCCCTGGCGGGCACTGGCCCGGAGACATCACCGAAGGGGTGGGCATGGGAAGTGAGGGCTTACAACATCATTGTAATCAGAACAGCATCATTGTAAGCAGATTGTAATCAGACGGCGGGGAGCACACAAGAACACGCCGCACCTCCGTAGTCTTTAGCGCTGGCGGTTCGGCCGATCCAGGCCGCCGACGAGCCCGCCCTTGCTCTGACGGCAGTCACATGTCCTCGGAGTGCGGTTTCCTGCTGCGGCTGGCCGCCGGCCAGCGCATTGGCTTGGGCCGGCGCCTCGACCGGACCGCGGCCCTCGAGGACGGCCATGTAGGCATCGGGCTTGACGGGAGGCGGGCACGACGCCGAGAGCGAGAGTCGAGCAACGTCCATCGTGCTCGAAGACGGCCCACGGGACACGGTGCCTGATAGCTCCGCGGGCGGGACGCTACGGCGGGGCGTGGCTTGGCCGGAGCATGGAGCGTTACCGCCCGTGCGAAGCTGATTCCTGCCACGCTGATGCACCGGGCCTGAGAGCCGGCCAGTTGGTGCTGTAGATGGCGTGTGGAACTCCGATGGAGTGAGACTGCGTTGTCAGAAAGTGCATGCAGTCAGCGGGACAGCTGGATCAGGACACGCTACCAGATCCGTCGCCTTGATCCCTTTCGAGTCTGGCAACCTGCGCTCTAAGACGGGTGATTTCGACTTCGGCATCTCGCCTCGCCTCGGTCGCATCACGCTGCGCCCGCTCGGCCTCGAGGCGGCCCGCCGCTTCCGTCCGCCACTTGTCCTCCGCCTCGCGCTGTGCCCGTTCTGCCTCGCGTCGGCTTGCCGCTTCCGCACGCAACCTGCTCTCCGCCTCGCGCTGGCCACGCTCTGCCTCGATATGAGCCTCCTGCAACTGGCCAAATGTCAGCAGGTCTTGCCCTGTCTCCGGATCTCGGAAACGCAGCAGATGACGAGTCTCCGGCTGTTCGTCCGCCCGCACGTCCAACCCCAAGACCTCACTGCGAATGGACCCGTCCGGGGCGCTCTCCAGAGGCGCGTACCCCAGCCCCCGCAGCACTCCTCCCGCTAGGCGCACCCGCGGCCCCTCTGGATCATTCAAGAACCCTGTCGGCGCGAAGCGCCAGTATTCCTCCACGCCCATCGACGCGTACAGGGCCTGCTTCTCGTCCCGGTCCCGCTTCTCTGTCGAGGGCGAGGCTACCTCCAGCACGAAGGTCGGCGGCCGTCCCGCCTCCCAGATCTTGTAGGAGGGCTCCGGCAGCGCCTCCAGCCCCCGCACCACGAACAGATCCGGCGTCAGGCGCTTGCTCGCGTCGCCCTCTTGGTAGTAGACGAACATGTTCGCGCCCACCTGCACGCGGACGTGGCTCGCGAACCAGTTCCGCAGAGTCGCCAGCGCGTACAGTATGGCGTCGACGTGCAAGGGCGTCTCGGCCATGATCTTGCCGTCGGAGTACGGGTACATGTCGGCGTCTGGGGGCGCTATCAAAGGGCGTGCTGCGATTCTGGCCATACTGGTATGGGCGGTAGGTTCGCCCTGCGCAGTATAGCAGCGGGCTTCGGAGGCAGGACTCGGCAGCGAAGTCTTTGCCTAGCTGGGGTTTAGTCGATCGGAACCGTGGCAGAATACGCCGATCCGGCACCGCTGGGCCAGCATTCCGAAGGCACATGCGAGGTTGCAAGGGCTGTCGCCCCGGACTCCCCCCAAATCTTCCCAGTCGGGAGTCTTGGAGACGCTGGCCCAGCAGCCGAAAGTCAAAGTGCCGAAACCGGATGGCACCGCGCGCACTTCCCCGTGACCTTCAACGATGGGAGCTACTCGTAGCATTAGAGATCACGGCATACCTTCGAATAGGTCAAATAGCGATGTCCCCTGCGCAGCGACAGGCGGGGCGACGCGAAGCTGGTCACAACGCATCAGCTCTCCGGCGCTAAACGAGTGACTGCTCAACGACGTGCGACTTGCCTCGTCCAGCGGGCCAATTCGACTTGCCCCTTGTTCCGTGACGACTGCAAGGATCGATTCGGCAGGAACGGCTGGTTCATCTAGCACATCTGCACTGTGGCTAGTCACGATAACTTGGGAATGCTCAGTGGCCTCGTGCAAGCAGTCAAGCAGGATCTCGGACGCTGCAGGATGAAGACCGTCTTCCGGTTCTTCGATGCCGACGAGAAGCGGTCCAGCGCTATCGGCACATTGGAAGAGGGCCACGAGCACTCCCAGTGCGCGGAGTGCGCCATCTGACATCGAATCCGCATGGAATGTTGCGGGCTCGGCCGAACTGCCTACCTGCTGGTGGAACTCAAGGAGCTCCAGAGAGCCAAGCGATGCGTGTCCAACGCCGGCGAGGCCGGGCACCACGCTGCAAAGGTATTCCTCGATTCGTTTATTTATCCAAGGGGCACGGTCTTCCATCCGAGAGAGCACCCTTGCGAGATTGCCCCCGTTACTCCTCAGCACCGTGCCTAGATCTGGCGGGTGGGCGTCGGCTATCGACTCCGGCAGGAGGTTGCAAAAGTTCATTCGCGAGAGGGCATCGTAGGTCGGTCGAAACGCTTCGATGCCAGAAGCGGCCAAGAGATACAGCCGGTCCGTCGAGACAGGGGGAGGGTTCGGGAAGCTCGCTGACACCCGTCCCTCGCGAATCGAGTAATGGTGCTCTTCGCTCGTCGGATCACTCGGCACGACTCGGCATTCCTCGCGACGCACCTCGAATTCGTCGTCCCCGCGCGGGGCGACTAGGAACCCGAACTGCACAGTCGCATCAGCGACACGGCAATCGAGTCGAATGCCGAAGTGCTCGGGGAAATCCGGCGAGCGGCGTAGCACCCCTTGGATCCCATGGTGCAGCTCGAGTGCATGCCCAACCGAGTGGCGAAGCGACTCCGCAACAAAACGGAGCGCGTAGAGAAAGTTGCTCTTGCCCGAGCCGTTCCTTCCGACTAGAAATGTCAGTTGTCCAAGCGAGACGTCGCAAGTGGCGAAGCTGAGGAAGTTCTCAAGCGCTACGCGGGTAATCTGCAAGCGACTTGCCATGGTTTCTACTCCTGCGGCGCCCGCCAGCGGGTGACGTAGAGTTCGCCCACAGCCTGTGGGCGTGTTGGCTCGTTCCCAATGATGGCGTGAGGGAACCTGTGAGCCGCGTGCATGCTTCTGGTCGCTGTCGTTACGTGGAAGACCAGCACGTTCCGACGCTGTTCATGCCCAAGTGAGTTAACGCCAAGTGCCAAACCGCGGTCGATTTGCTCGACACGGCCGAAACTTCCGAAGAGCGCCCGCCAGAATGAGCGCCCGCCAGAATGAGCGGAACTCACGCGTAGCTCTCGCGACACTGTTGAACAATCTGCTCCTGCAACCCTTCGCCCATGGAATCTAGTTCGCATTGATAAATAAGTTCCCCGGTCAGATCGTTCTAGCGCACGACGCCGCCGGATGACTTCAAGAGGGGGATATCCTCTTGAGATGCTCCTCTTCGACCTGCTGCGCGTGGCGCAGATCCCAAGTCAACTGCAGGTTCATCCAAGACCCCAGTGACGTATCGAGGAATCTTGCGAGCCGCAAGGCCGTGCTGGGCGTCACGTCCCTTCTGCGACGCGCGATCTCGTTGACGCACCGGTACGGCACGCCAATCGCGTCAGCCAGATCGCGTTGGGTGAGCTCCAGTGGCTTGAGGAAGTCCTCCAGGAGCGCTTCGCCGCGATGGGTGGGCGCTCGGTGAGTTGGGGCAAGCATCACGCAATCCTCCGGTCAATGGTAGTCGACAAACTCCACGCGACACGGCCGGAACCTGCCCATTCGAAGCAAGTGCGGAACCGGTCGTTGGTCCGAATGCTGTACTCGCCTGCCCGATCGCCATGTCCCCATCCGTTAGGTGGCAGCGGGTGGCGCTCCGGGCAGCACCAGCCTAGCCACGCCGGTGGACCAGGCCGCGCTGTCAACGGGGACCGACACGTTCGCGGCCGCTGGCGCGAGCGACAAGCTGGACACTGGCACGGAGTGCTTCCTGCTGGCGGGCCTGAGCGCGGAGGGGGACAAGGATGTCAAGGTCCGGCCGCCGGCTACGAGTCGGCGCGCGGAGTTCTGACGGCTCGAGCCGGCTTCGCCCACCTGGCGGATAGGGCCTACAGGTCGCCTGGCGCGGGCATACGGTAGCCCACCCCGCGCTCGTTGACGATGTATGTCGGCCGGGAGGCGCTGTCGCCGAGCTTGCGGCGGAGATTCCTAACGAAGATGCGCACCAGGTTGGCCTGGGGTCGCTGGTGTCTGGCCCACAACCGCCGCAAAAGAGTCTGGTGGGTCATGACCGTCCCCGCGTGCAGCGAGAGCAGGCGGAGCAGTTCGTACTCAGTGGCGGTGAGATCGACGCGGGCCCCGCGCAGCGTCACCCGGTGCCGCTGGTAGTCGATGGCGAGTTCCCCGACCGCGAACGGCGGCTGCTCCTCGTGCCTGCTCAGCGCCGCACGCACCCGGGCGACCAGTTCCGTCGGCGAGAAGGGCTTGACGATATAGTCGGCCGCGCCGGACTCGAGCGCCCGCGCCACGGTCTCGTCGCGGCCGTAGGCGGAGATGAAGATGACCGGCTGGTTCGAGAGCTCGGGGACGCGCCCCAGCAGCTCGATGCCGTCGCCGCCGGGCAGCAGCAGGTCGAGCAGGACCAGCTGCGGCGACTCGCTCTGGATGAGGTGCGGGATCTCCTCCGGGGCGCCCGTCACGAGCGGGGCGTAGCCGGCCCCCGAGAGCGCGTCCCGGACGAACCGGAGCGTCTGCGGGTCGTCGTCTACCACGAGGATGCGTGGCGGCTCGCCGCGACCCGCGGCTTCCAGCGGAGGGCCGTCGGAGGGGCTGGCCGCCGCGCCGCTGGGCTCGGCGGCTGCGGCGATCGTGAAGGTGACCGTCGTGCCACGACCGGGGCCGGCGCTGTCGGCGCGGATGCTCCCGCCGTGCGCCTCCACCAGCCCCTTGCAGATCGCCAGTCCGAGGCCGTGACCCAGCGGAACGCCTTCCTTGCCCGCGACGGGCCGGCTAAACAGGTGCGGCAGCTGTTCCGGCGCCACGCCACGCCCCTCGTCAGTGACCGAGACCGCGACATGCGCCTGGTCGAGCTCCGCCGCGATCCGGATCGTCGACGACGCCGGAGCGTGCCGCGCCGCGTTGGCGATCAGGTTGGCCAGGACCTGCACGATGCGCCGAGTATCCGCCATCACGCGCGGCAGCGCGGCCGGCAGGTCGACTCGGATGCCGTGCCGGCCGCCGCCGCTGAGGAAGGCGCTGCGCGCCGGCTCCACCAACTCGGCCACTTCCACCGGTTCCGGCGCGACCGTCAATGTGCCCGCCCCGATGCGCCCTGCTTCTAGCAAGTCGCCGATCAGACCGCCCATCTGAGCGGTCTGCTCGACGATGATGCGGCAGAACTCGCGCCGCTCGGCCGCCACCAGCGTTTCGCCCTCGTCCAGCAGGGTCGCCGCCGAGCCCTTGATCGAGGTCAGCGGCCTGCGCAGCTCGTGGCTCACCAAGCTCACGAACTCGGCCCGCTGGCGCTCGATCTCGTCGAGCGGCGCCAGGTCCTGCAGAGTCACCAATGCAGATTCCACGTCCCCGCCGGGCGACTGGATCGGGGTCGAGTTGGCGAGGGTGCTCAGGCTGCGCCCGTTCGGCACCGACAGCTCGATCTCCTCGGCCCGCACCGTCCCGCCGCCGAGCGGTCGCGCGCGAGGGAGCTCGCTCAGGGCGATTTGCCGGCCGTCGGCACGTCGGCACTGGATCAGCTCCAGCAACTCCTCGGGCGGGCGGCGCGTCGGGTCAAGGCTCTCCATGATCCGCCGCGCCTCGCGGTTGAACGACACCGGCCGGCCGCTCTGTGCGTCGAAGACCACGACACCGACCGGCGAGGTCTCGACCATTGCCTCCAGCCTGGCCCGCGCGCGCCGCTCGGCGTGATGCGCGCGGGCATTGGCGACAGCCGCCGCGGCTTGGGACGCGAACAGCGCCAGCACCGCCTCGTCCTCGTGGGTGAAGGCCTCTCCGCCCGACTTCTTGGCGAGGAAGAACTGGCCCACGTGCATGTCGCGGTGGCGCATCGGCGCGTACTGGAAGCTGCGCGAGAAGTCCCGGCCGGGCTCGATGCCGAGCGAGCGGAGGTAGCCCGCCAGGTCTGCGACCCGCAGCGGCCCGGGCTGGCTGGACAGGTGCTCGACCACGGAAATCTTGCCGGGCCAGCTGGCTACTTCCTGCCGTTGCTCGTCGGTGAAGCCCGAGTACAGCGGCTCGCACTGCGCGCCCCCCTCGGTGAGGGCCGTAACGATGCCGTAGCGCGCGCCGGTCAGCCGGCGGGCGCTCTCCACCGCTTCGCGCAGCACGGTGTTGAGGTCGAGGCTGGCATTGATCCGCAGGATGGCCGCGTTGAAAGTGTAGAAGCGCTCGCGCAGGGCTCCGTCCTCGCGCCGCAGGTCGTCGGCGTGGCTCATGAGGCCTCTCCTTCCGGTCCGGCACGCTCCGCGGTCCGCCACGGCGCCGGAACTGGCGACGGATCACGCCGCCTGCAGTTTGCTTGCAAGGGGCCGGAGACTGTTCTTGATGAAATCGACATAGTATATGGTATAAAATATATCGAAATTTAAGATAACGGCGTCAGGGCGGTCCCATGTTTCTGAGTATTGGAGAAGGGCCGCACCGGGATCCTTTGGCAATGGGCCTGCAGCGCGCGGCGGAGGGGCTGGTGCGCAACACCGGGCAGGCCGCCGCAGGCGACTCGGCGGACGCCGCCCTCAGCAACGACTGCGGCCCCAACCCAAAGTCGCGCCGCGTTGCTGCCGACGCTTCGAACGCGGAGTCTGATTGCGCCAGGGCAAGCCCTGGAGAGGAGGAAGCCATGAGCTGAAACCTTTCATAACGAGCCAGCGGGTTCAACCCCCGCCCGGCAGAGGTGCAGCCCACCAGCCGGGAGCGAGTGTTGCAGGGCGTGCGGCAACGCACGACTTGAAGCGTACACAGCGGGCGGTGAAGCGTCGTTATCGAGCCCCGAGATCGTCAATGTCGGTGCCTTCAGCGTTCAGACCCTGGGGGCAGCACCGGAAGCGCCGCCAGCGGCGAGGCGTCACGGACCGGCCGGGGTCTAAGACCGAAGGCAAAGCCGCAGGATGGCTCGTCAGGGAACCTGGGAGGCCCTGTCCTGTCCACGTGCAGAAGTCGCAATGGGATGCCCGACTACCACAAGGCCCCGGCCCCCGCGGCTGGCCTGCGCCACGGGGGAGCGCTGCGGCGGACACGAATCGACAGGCAAGGCATGCGGTACCGGCTGGCGAAACAATAAGCCGAAGGGACGCAGGGCAGGGAGTCGTAGTGCCTTGATAGTACCGTCAGACGGCGGGGAACCGTGTTCAGCGGGACCCGCCCGAGGGAAGCGAGGCATCTGAAGAGCAGAACCATGCGAGGGAAACGATGGAGCAGACACAGAGCTACACAAACACGTCCACGAAACGAGCATGGATAGCCGAGCAGGCGAGGGCGCACCCGGAACGGGTGTTCAACTCGCTGCACCACCTGATCGACGAGGACTGGATGCGGGAGGCGTACCGCCGCACGCGCAAGGATGGAGCGTCAGGGATCGACGGCGTGAAGGCAGCCGACTATGAGCGCGATCTGGAGGCCAACTTAAAGAGCCTGCTGGAACGCATCAAGGCGGGCCGCTATCACGCGCCGCCGGTGCGCCGACAGTACATCCCGAAAGCGGACGGCAGGCTGCGGCCACTGGGCATCCCGACCTTGGAGGACAAGGTGGCGCAGCGGGCGATCGTGATGCTGCTGGAACCGATCTACGAAAGCGACTTCCTGTCGTGCTCGTATGGGTTCCGGCCCGGACGGTCGGCCCACGATGCGCTCGACACAGTGTACGAGAGCATCGGAAGGCAAGGGCAGACATGGGTGATCGACGCCGACGTGGCGGGCTACTTCGATAGCATCCCCCATTCCGAAATCCGGGCAGTCCTCGACCTGCGAATCAAGGATGGCGTCGTGAGGCGCATGATCGACCGGTGGTTAAAGGCGGGGGTGCTGGAAGCCGGCACTCTCCATAAGTCGGAAACTGGCACCCCTCAGGGCGGTGTGATTTCACCGTTGATCGCGAACCTGTTCCTGCACCACGTGCTGGACCGCTGGTTTGCCGAGACGGTGCAACCACGGCTGCGAGGAGCCAGCCAGCTAGTGCGTTTTGCTGACGACTTCGTGCTGACCTTTGCCGACGGCGGAGACGGCCAGCGCGTGCTGGCCGTGCTGGGCAAGCGTCTGGGCCGCTTCGGGCTAACGCTCCACGCGACCAAGACCCGCTATGTGGACTTCCGACCGCCGCAGAACGCAGGCGGCCACGAGCCGCACGCCAGCTTCGACTTCCTCGGCTTCACCCATGTGTGGGGCCGCTCAAGGAGGGGCTACTGGGTAGTGCGCCAGCTCACGGCCAAGCAGCGCTTAGCGCGCGGACTGCAAGCGGTCAACGAGTGGTGCAAGAAGCACCGCCACGCGCCACTAGCGGAGCAACAGAAGCGACTTGCCAGCGTGATCCGTGGTCACTGCAATTATTACGGTCTGACGGGCAACAGCAAGCGCCTAGGGCAATTCCGCTATCAAGTGGTGCGTCTCTGGCAGAAGTGGCTCTCGCGGCGCAGCCGCAAGAGTCGCGTCAACTGGGAACGCATGACGGAAGTGCTCCGACGGTATCCCCTGCCACCCGCCAAGGTCGTGCGCACGATCTACGCATCCTGAGCGAAGCTGCCATCAGAGGAACCAAGTGCGGCAACCCGCACGCTTGGATCTGTGAGGGAGGGGGCTCGGTAACGACCCCCTCTACTCGGCTTGCGCCAGGGCAAGCCCTGGAGAGGAGGAAGCCATGAGCTGAAACCTTTCATAACGAGCCAGCGGGTTCAACCCCCGCCCGGCAGAGGTGCAGCCCACCAGCCGGGAGCGAGTGTTGCAGGGCGTGCGGCAACGCACGACTTGAAGCGTACACAGCGGGCGGTGAAGCGTCGTTATCGAGCCCCGAGATCGTCAATGTCGGTGCCTTCAGCGTTCAGACCCTGGGGGCAGCACCGGAAGCGCCGCCAGCGGCGAGGCGTCACGGACCGGCCGGGGTCTAAGACCGAAGGCAAAGCCGCAGGATGGCTCGTCAGGGAACCTGGGAGGCCCTGTCCTGTCCACGTGCAGAAGTCGCAATGGGATGCCCGACTACCACAAGGCCCCGGCCCCCGCGGCTGGCCTGCGCCACGGGGGAGCGCTGCGGCGGACACGAATCGACAGGCAAGGCATGCGGTACCGGCTGGCGAAACAATAAGCCGAAGGGACGCAGGGCAGGGAGTCGTAGTGCCTTGATAGTACCGTCAGACGGCGGGGAACCGTGTTCAGCGGGACCCGCCCGAGGGAAGCGAGGCATCTGAAGAGCAGAACCATGCGAGGGAAACGATGGAGCAGACACAGAGCTACACAAACACGTCCACGAAACGAGCATGGATAGCCGAGCAGGCGAGGGCGCACCCGGAACGGGTGTTCAACTCGCTGCACCACCTGATCGACGAGGACTGGATGCGGGAGGCGTACCGCCGCACGCGCAAGGATGGAGCGTCAGGGATCGACGGCGTGAAGGCAGCCGACTATGAGCGCGATCTGGAGGCCAACTTAAAGAGCCTGCTGGAACGCATCAAGGCGGGCCGCTATCACGCGCCGCCGGTGCGCCGACAGTACATCCCGAAAGCGGACGGCAGGCTGCGGCCACTGGGCATCCCGACCTTGGAGGACAAGGTGGCGCAGCGGGCGATCGTGATGCTGCTGGAACCGATCTACGAAAGCGACTTCCTGTCGTGCTCGTATGGGTTCCGGCCCGGACGGTCGGCCCACGATGCGCTCGACACAGTGTACGAGAGCATCGGAAGGCAAGGGCAGACATGGGTGATCGACGCCGACGTGGCGGGCTACTTCGATAGCATCCCCCATTCCGAAATCCGGGCAGTCCTCGACCTGCGAATCAAGGATGGCGTCGTGAGGCGCATGATCGACCGGTGGTTAAAGGCGGGGGTGCTGGAAGCCGGCACTCTCCATAAGTCGGAAACTGGCACCCCTCAGGGCGGTGTGATTTCACCGTTGATCGCGAACCTGTTCCTGCACCACGTGCTGGACCGCTGGTTTGCCGAGACGGTGCAACCACGGCTGCGAGGAGCCAGCCAGCTAGTGCGTTTTGCTGACGACTTCGTGCTGACCTTTGCCGACGGCGGAGACGGCCAGCGCGTGCTGGCCGTGCTGGGCAAGCGTCTGGGCCGCTTCGGGCTAACGCTCCACGCGACCAAGACCCGCTATGTGGACTTCCGACCGCCGCAGAACGCAGGCGGCCACGAGCCGCACGCCAGCTTCGACTTCCTCGGCTTCACCCATGTGTGGGGCCGCTCAAGGAGGGGCTACTGGGTAGTGCGCCAGCTCACGGCCAAGCAGCGCTTAGCGCGCGGACTGCAAGCGGTCAACGAGTGGTGCAAGAAGCACCGCCACGCGCCACTAGCGGAGCAACAGAAGCGACTTGCCAGCGTGATCCGTGGTCACTGCAATTATTACGGTCTGACGGGCAACAGCAAGCGCCTAGGGCAATTCCGCTATCAAGTGGTGCGTCTCTGGCAGAAGTGGCTCTCGCGGCGCAGCCGCAAGAGTCGCGTCAACTGGGAACGCATGACGGAAGTGCTCCGACGGTATCCCCTGCCACCCGCCAAGGTCGTGCGCACGATCTACGCATCCTGAGCGAAGCTGCCATCAGAGGAACCAAGTGCGGCAACCCGCACGCTTGGATCTGTGAGGGAGGGGGCTCGGTAACGACCCCCTCTACTCGGCATCGCCTCGATGCCTCGTGCGACAAGTGAGGTCGCGGGGAAACCGACTTTGCGGGCGCTCCCTTGGGCTACGGAACGACCTCAAAGCCAGCCTGGCGGAAACGATGATCCAGCGTCAAAGCCCGACGAATTTGCAACTCTTGACGAATAGACTCCCCGACCAGATCGTTCTAGCGCACGATGACGCCGGATGATTTCAAGAGGGGGATATCCTCCTGAGATCCTCCTCTTTGATCTGCTGCGCGTGGAATAGATCCCAGATCAGCTGCAGGTTCATCCAAAACCCTGGTGACGTATCGAGGAATCTGGCGAGCCGCAAGGCCGTGCTGGGCGTCACGCCCCTTCTGCGACGCACGATCTCGTTGACGCGCTGGTACGGCACGCCGATCGCGTCGGCCAGATCGCGCTGGGTGATCTCCAGTGGCTTGAGGCAGTCCTCCAGGAGCATTTCCCCGGGATGGGTGGGCTCTCGGTGAGTTGGGACAAGCATCACAAAATCCGGTCAATGGTAGTCGACAATCTCCACGCGAAACGGGTCGGGCCGTTTCCGTGCCCTAGATCCGCCACAGCGCTTGGTAGCGCCCGTGACGCGTGTTCACTCCGGGTCATCGGCCTCGGGCTCGGGGCGCCGGCGCAGGGCTGCCCGCACGCGCGCCGCCAGCTCCGACCGCGAGAACGGCTTGACGATGTAGTCGGCGGCACCTGAATCGAGCGCCCGGATGATTGTCTCCTCCCGGCCGTGGGAGGAGATGAGGATGACCGGCAGGTCGGTCAGCTCGGGGACGCTTCCCAGCAGCTCTATGCCATCGGCACCGGGCAGTACCAGGTCCAGCAGGACCAACGCGGGCCGGTATGTCCGGACGAGACCGGCCATCTCCCCCGGCTCTCCGGTGACGGCCACATCGTAGCCTGCGGCGCTGAGCGCGTCCCGCACGTAGCGCAGCATCTGCGGGTCGTCATCGACCGCCAGGATGCGCGTCCGGCCCCGGTTGTTCGGAGACGTCTGCGCCCGGCCTAGCGGCGGAACCGCCTCGTCGTCGGCGCCCGCGGCCAGCGGCAGGGTGAAGATGACCCGCGTGCCCCACCCCGGAGCGCCGCTCTCGGCCCAGATGCGGCCGCCGTGCGCCTCGACCAGGCCCCTGCAGATCGCCCGGCCCAGCCCGGCCCCGCGGTCGCCGGGGGCGTCTGCGGCGGCGTGCTTGCGGAAGAGGTGCGGCAGTTGCTCGGCCGGCACCCCGTGGCCCTTGTCGGCCACCGAAACCGCCACGTGCGCGCCCTCGCGCCGGGCCTCGACTCGGATCGGGGAAGGCGCAGGGGAGTGCATCGCCGCGTTGGAGAACAGGTTGTTGAGGACCTGGATGATGCGCGCCCGGTCGGCCATCACCGACGGCAGGTCCGCTGGCAGGTCGACAGTCAGGGGGCGGCGGCCGGCGGCCCCCTGAAAGGCGCGGCATGCCTCGTCCACAAGGGCGGTCAGTTCCGCCAGCTCGGGCGACACCGACAGCGTCCCCGTCAGGATACGCCCGTGGTCGAGCAGGTTGCGGATCAGGCTGCGCATCTGATCGACCTGCTCGTTGATGACCTGGAAGAATTGCAGCATCTCAGCCGGCCCGGGCGGCGGCGAGGCGTCCAGCACGGTGGTCGCCGAGCCCTTGATCGAGGTCAGCGGGCCTCGCAGCTCGTGGCTCACGAGACCTAGGAACTCTGCCCGCATCCGCTCGAGCTCGACCAGGGGCGCCAGGTCCTGCAGGGTGACCACGACTGACTCGACCGCGCTGTCGCCCAACCGGATCGGCGTCGAGTTGACCAGCGTGGTGACGCTCTGTCCGCCTGCGACCGAGAGCGTCATCTCCTCGGCCCGCACCGTCTCGCCGCTGCTGAACTGCTTCGCCAGCGGGAATTCCCCCAGGGAGACTTCCCGCCCGTCGGCGCGCCGGCAAGTGACGAGGTCCAGCAGCTGGTCGTGGGGGCGGTCCGGAAGGCGCAGGTTCTCGACGATCCGCATCGTTTCCCGGTTCACCCACACGGGCCTGCCGGTCTCCCCGTCGAAAACCACGACGCCCACCGGTGCCGTCTCGACGAGCGTCTCCAAGTCGGCCCGCGCCCGCCGCTCGTCGCGGTGCGTGCGGGCGTTGGCGATCGCCGCCGCGGCCTGGGAGGCGAACAGCGCCAAGACCTGCTCGTCGGCTTCGGTGAACTCCCGGCCGCCCTCCTTCTCGGCGAGAAAGAACTCGCCCACGTGCTCATCGCGGTGCCGCATCGGGGTGCCCAGCAGGGTCTGCGACCGCAGCAGGGCATCGGAATATCCGAGCGCGCGGGCGTAGGCGGGCAGGTCAGACAGCCTGAGCGGAGCCTGCAGGTCGCGAAAGTGCTTGAGCAGCCGCGGCCCGTCCTGCCAGTCGGCCATCTGCTGCTGCTCGGCTGGCGTGAAGCCGGAGGTGAGAAACTCCCGGACGCTGCCGGCGCTGCCGACGGTCGTGATCACTCCGTAGCGCGCTCCGGTCAGGGCGCGGGCGCTGTCGACGGCCTCCTGCAGGACGGCGTCGACGTCGAGGCTGGCGCTGGTGCGCAGGATGGCCGCGCACAGCGTGGAGAGGCGCTCCTCGAGCACTGCGATCCGGCCCTGTATCGCGTCAGGACTGTCCATTGCTGGCCCTCCTTACAGGGTACGGGGACGCGAGGAAGGTGGCAGAGGAGGCACCTTGGCGCGAGGCCCCGGTATCACAAGAGTGACACGCACGGGGCCTGTTACCGCACGACGAAGGGGTCTTTATTGCAGGTATTTGCAGTTATTTTCAATTATTTGCAATTATATCGGAATTGACTGCAATCGCGGGGGCATCGTGTCGGCATCCAAGCCTGCCTGTCGTCCCGCTCGCCGGCGTGGGCGGGGGCTTGATTCCGGGGTTCGGTCTCTTGCCGCTCGCGCGGACGGCGTTGTTCGCGCTCCCGGCAGGCCTCGGCATGGCTGCTTGCCCGGGGGCGGTGGAGTCCCGCCCCGGGGGGTGCGCAGCATGGCCGGCGCGCGCGGGGTTCTGACCGCTGGAGCCGGTTTCGCCTGCCCGGCGGATCGGGTCTACAGGTCGCCTGGCGCGGGCATGCGGTAGCCCACTCCGCGCTCGTTGACGATGTAAATCGGCCGGGAGGCGCTGTCGCCAAGCTTGCGGCGGAGATTCCTGACGAAGATGCGCACCAAGTTGGCCTTGGGTCGCTCGTGCCTGGCCCACACCCGCCGCAACAGGGTCTGGTGGGTCACAACCGTCCCTGCCTGCAGCGAGAGCAGGCGGAGCAGCTCGTACTCAGTGGCGGTCAGATCGACGGCTGCCCCACCCATTGTCGCCCGGCGCCGCTGGTAGTCGATGGCGAGGTCCCCGACCTCGAACGGCGGAGGCTCGACGTGCCTGCGCAGCGCTGCTCGCACCCGCGCGACCAGTTCCGTGGGCGAGAAGGGCTTGACGATATAGTCGGCCGCGCCGGACTCGAGCGCCCGCGCGACGGTCTCATCGCGGCCGTAGGCGGAAATGAAGATGACCGGCTGGTCGGAGAGCTCGGGCACCCGCCCCAGCAGCTCGATGCCGTCGCCGCCGGGCAGCAGCAGGTCGAGCAGGACCAGCTGCGGCCCCTCGCTCTGGATGAGGTGCGGGATCTCGTCCGGGCTGCCCGTCACGAGCGGGGCGTAGCCGGCCCGCGAGAGCGCGTCGCGGACGAAGCGCAGCGTCTGCGGGTCGTCGTCCACCACGAGGATGCGTGGCGGCTCGTCGGGACTCGCGGCTTCCGGTCGAGGGTCGTCGGAGGGCCTGGTCGCCGCGCCGCCGGGCTCGGCGGCAGCGGGGATCGTGAAGGTGAATGTCGTGCCGCGACCGGGGCCGGGACTGTCGGCTCGGATGCGCCCGCCGTGCGCTTCCACCAGCCCCTTGCAGATCAGCAGCCCCAGGCCGCGACCCAGCGCAACCCCTTCCTTGCCTGCCACCTGCCGGCTAAACAGGTGCGGCAGCTGTTCCGGAGCCACGCCGCGCCCCTCGTCGGTGACCGAGACCGCGACATGCGCCTGGTCGCGCTCCGCCGCGATCCGGATCGACGACGACGGCGGAGCGTGCCGAGCCGCGTTGGCGATCAGGTTGGCCAGGACCTGCACGATGCGTCGGCGCTCCGCCATCACGCGCGGCAGCCCGACCGGCAGGTCGACTAGGATGCCATGCTGGCCGCCGCCGCCGAGGAACGCGCTGCGCGCCGGCTCTACCAGCTCGGCCACTTCCACCGGTTCCGGCGCGACCGTCAGCGTGCCCGCCCCGATGCGCCCTGCCTCTAGCAAGTCGCTGATCAGGCCGCGCATGTGGGTGGTCTGCTCGACGATGATGCGGGAGAACTCGCGCCGCTCGGCCGCCTCGAGCGCCTCGCCCTCCTCCAGCAGGGTCGACGCCGAGCCCTTGATCGAGGTCAGGGGCCCGCGCAGCTCGTGGCTCACCAAGCTCAGGAACTCGGATCGCTGGCGCTCGATCTCGTCGAGCGGGGCCAGGTCCTGCAGCGTCACCACTGCCGATTCCACGCCCCCGCCGGGCGACTGGATCGGGGTCGAGTTGACCAGGGTGCTCACGCTGCGCCCGTCCGGCACCGACAGCTGAATCTCCTCGGCCCGCACCGTCTCGCCGCCGCCGGGCTGTTGCGTCAGCGGGAACTCGCTCAGGGTGATCTCGCGGCCGTCGGCGCGCCGGCACTGGATCAGCTCCAGCAACTCCTCGGGCGGGCGGCGCGGCGGGTCCAGGCTCTCCATGATCCGCCGTGCTTCGAGGTTGAACGACACCGGCCGGCCGCTCTGCGCATCGAAGACCACGACACCGACCGGCGAGGTCTCGACCAGGGCCTCCAGCCGGGCCCGCGCGCGCCGCTCGCCGTGATGCGCGCGGGCGTTGGCGACCGCCGCCGCGGCTTGGGACGCGAACAGCGCCAGCACCTCCTCGTCCTCGTCGGTGAAGGCCTCCCCGCCCGCTTTCTTGGCGAGGAAGAACTGGCCCACGTGTATGTCGCGGTGGCGCATCGGCGCGTACTGGAAATTGCGCGAGAACTCCGGGCCGGGCTCCATTCCGAGAGAGCGGACGTAGCCCGCCAAGTCCGCGACCCGCACCGCCCCGGGCTGGCTGCACAGGTGCTCGAACACGGACATCTTGTCGGGCCATGCGGCCATCTCGCGCTGTTGCTCGTCGGTGAAGCCCGAGAACACCGGCTCGCACTCGGTGCCGGCCTCGTTGAGGGCGGTAATGATGCCGTAGCGCGCGCCGGTCAGCCGGCGGGCGCTCTCCACCGCCTCGCGCAGCACGGTGTTGAGGTCGAGGCTGGCGTTGATCCGCAGGATGGCCGCGTTGAGTTTGGAGAAGCGCTCGCGCAGGGTGCCGTTCTCGCGCCGCAGGTCGTCGGCGTTGCTCATGACGCCTCTCCTGTCGGGGCGGCACGCTCGGCGGTCCGCCGCAGCGCCGGAACTTGCGACCGGTCACGCCGACTGCAGTGTCTTCGCGTGCGACTGCAGGTTGTTCTTGACGAAAACGACATTGTTGCTTACCTAGCGAGGCTGAGCCTCAGACCGACGAGACTCGGTTCGAAGCTGCGTGGTCATACTCGGGATGGAGTGCGGGTTCCGGACGCTGCTCCGCTCTGCGGCCGGAGCCGCCGTATGGTCGCCTAGGCGACAGTGCCCGTATCATGACGGTTCTGTGGGGAGCCCATCGCCCCGAACCCGCGCCATGACTGTAGCACGCAACGTCGCCGAAGCCATCTCCGAACACGTCACCCTGGAGGTCGAATGCTGCGACCGCCTCTACCTCAATGTCTACCAGCCGCTGCTGCAGACCCCGGGCGGGGCGGCCTGGTTCTTCCGCCAAGTGCGCGGCTGCCCGGTGCCCTCCCCGGCCCTGATGGCCCCGATGACGCGCAGCTTCGTAGCCGCCATCGAGGCCTTCGCCCGCGAGGGCAACATCGACTTGATCCGCTTCGAGAGAGGCGAGCGCAAGGACGAGCGCACCCAGGCCTACCTGCGGCAATGGCGCGGCGGCGAGGGCGTGCTGTACATCGGCAAGGCGCAGGAGAAGGCGCGCGTGCTGCGCACCCAGGCCGAGACCGATCCGGCCACGGGCCGCCGCTCGCCCGAGCTGGCCTTCTCCACGGCCCTGCCCAACGCCTACTACTTCTACGCCGTCGATGACGACTTCGGCCCCTTCTTCCTCAAGTTCTGCTCCTATTTCCCGTACAACGCCAAGCTCTGCATCAACGGCCACGAGTACGTCAAGCGCCAGCTGGCCAAGCAGGGCATTGCCTTCGAAGCGCTCGACAACGGCATCCTCAGCTGCGACGACCCGCAGCGGCTGGCGCAGATCTGCCGCCAGCTCAGCGCCGCCAAGATCGACGCCTTGGCACGCAAGTGGCTGGCGCGGCTGCCGCATCCGTTCACGGCCGCAGACCGCGCCGCGGGGCTGCGCTACCAACTCTCCATCCTGCAGGCGGAGTTCTCGCTCACGCAGGTCTTCGACCGGCCGCAGCAGGGGCGCATGTTCTTCGAGCAGGTCATCCGCGAGAACCTTGACATCGGCCGGCCCGACCATGTCCAGCTGGTGTTCCAGCGCCGGGTCAGCAAGCGCACGCCGTCACGCTTCCGCACGCGCGTGATCACCGCCGGGGTGGATCCATCGCTGCACTTCGACTACAAGAAGACCCGCATCAAGCAATACTTCAAAGAGGGGCGCGCGCTGCGCACCGAAACCACGATCAACGACAGCTACGACTTCGGAGTCGGGCGTCGGCTGGGCAACCTCGAGAGTCTGCAAAAGATCGGCTTCCAAGCCAACCGACGCCTGCTGTGCGTCGAACGCCTCAGCCACGACTGCACGCTGGGAGCCGAGCGCTTCGAGCAACTCCAAGCGGCGGCACGGATCGCGGGGCAGCGGGCAGCGTCGCTGCGCTTCGGGGACCGCCGCGTGCAGGCCCTGCTGGCGTCCTTGGCGGCCTTCCGGCTGCTGCCGCACGGTTTCACCCACCGGCAGTTGCGCGAGCGGGTCGCGCCCCTGCTGGGCAGCAGCGCGGAGGCGTGGGGAGCGGGTCGCATGACCTACGACCTGCGGCGTCTGCGCTTGCGCGGGCTGATCGAACGCATCCCCCACACGCGCCGCTACCGCGTGACCGAGCAGGGCCTGCGCACAGCGCTGTGCTTCCAGCGCACCTACGCCCGCGTGCTGCGCCCGTCCCTGTCGGTGGTGTTCGACACCGGCGCTTCCGACCCCACGCCCCTGCAGAAGGCCGTGCAGCGCTTCGACCGCGAGATCGACCGCCTCTGGGAGGGCCAGCCGATCGCCGCGTGAACTTGACTCATCCGTAAACGCTACGCTTAGACAAGGAATCTAGTCTATATCTGAACTTAACATAACGGCGCTAAGGCGGTCTCATGTTCTGGAGTGCTGGCGAAGCGCTGCGCCGGGATCCCTCGGCAATGGGGCCGCAGCGCGCGGCGGCGGTGCCAGGCCCAAGAGGACGTCGGGCAGTCGTGGTGCGAGGAACGCGGGCGGGCGCTCGAGAGCGTCCGGGAAGTCGGCCCTCAGGCCGACAGGCTCCTACCGACTGTCCGGCTGGCGGACTGCCCTCTTGCTAACACGGGCCGCAAGCCCGGCGGGCTGCTGCCGCAGGACTGTCCCACCCGCGCCAAGACGGACTTGCGCGCCCGACGTACCAGCCATCCACGGCCGAGCTCTACGAGTAGATCAACCTACCACGGACATCGAGGGACGGGGCCGCTTGCAGATTCAGTGGGTGTTCAGTGTTTCGCCTCGGGATTGCCCGAAGGCATGAAGCCTGTAACAGCAAGATTTCCGATCTGGGCATCGTGCGCATGGCAGCGGCACTGGGAGGCCTTGCAGGCGCGCTTCCAGGGCCCGCAATTCGGCAACTGAGTATGTAGTGTGCCGAAATCCTCGCAAGTCCACTCGGACGGCGCCGGTCCGAGCGTCCTGCTGTGGGTCCCGCCGTGCGCAAGGGCCTCATAGCGCGCTCGTTACACGCCGCATTCCGGCTGCGTTGGTCAGACCGGATCTTCGAGCCCCACACCCGCTCCCGGCAGGCGGGCTGTTAGCGGCAATGCTAATTTGCACATTTTCGTCAACCCAAAATTGCGCACTTTTCACTTGCGGGTGAGGCCCGCTCCACCATGAGGTTCGCACCACATGGAGAGGCGGAGAGATGTACGACTGGGGGACGAGGATGCTGCTAAAGCATTATTTGGACCAAGGGATATCGAAGGCCGAGCTGGCCCGGCCGTTCGGGGTCAGCCGCCGGACGATCCATTACTGGATCGCGTCCGGCCAGTTGGAGCGGGACCCGGACACGCAGGTCAGCGGCTATGCGCAGCGCTTGTCCCCTAGGAAAATAGCGGGAGTTCTTCGGTGTTATTGAACGGGAACCGCAGACTGTCTGCAGTGTCCCCGACCCCCAAGTACTTCCGCAGGGCCTTGTGGATGTGCTTGGGATGGATGCGCGTTCCGGCCGCGTCGTTCCGCTGCAGGGTCACCGGATCGACCTTGTAAGCAAAGTGCCGCTCGTCCGTCTCTCCGATCACGCGGTTCGTCCAGCCCTGGTTCTTCTCCATGATGATGAAGCTGCCGATCGGCCAGTGATCCTTCCCCAGGTCGGAGTTGTACTTGTTGGTCCGCCCGAAATCCGACCCCATCACCACCACCAAGCGATCCGCCACTCCGTGCAGTTCTGCGTAGTCCCACAGGTAGTCGATCGAGTCCGTGAGATTCCCCAGCAGCCAGTTCTGGTCCGGGTCGTGATTGTCGTGCGTGTCGAAGCCGCCCAAGCGCAGGTCGGCGCTGACCGCGACGCCCGCCTTGAAGGCCAGCACTGTTAGCTGTGCTTGCCGCTTGAGAGAACTCCGGTACGGCGCGTACTCCTCCACTTGGTTCAGTTCGGCGTTGCTGGGAATCATGTCGGCGAACGTCCTGAGCCCCTCGGCCGCGTCCGCGTCCAAGGCCGCCGCGTACAGTTCCCTGTTGCGGGCATCCCTGGGCATGAGATTGGGAGCCGCCGCCAGGCGAGCCATCCGCTTGTCGCGGTGGCGCGTGACGGAAGCCCAGTCTTCGGAAGTGAAAAACGGCGTCCGATTCGGGTCCCCGCCCAGCAGTTCCGGCTTGGCGATGTTGCGGATTTCGGCTGGATTGTTCAGCCGCGTGAAGACGGCGACCCCGGCCGTGTTCGAGAACCCGCCGAAGCTCAGGTAGGGCATCGACAGGCCTGCGCCCTTGTGAGCGGCGAGCAGGGCGGTCGTGGTTGGGTAGCCTTCCGAGATCCGCCCGCTCCAGTTGTGGGTGACGCCGGCTGAGTGGGAATTCGTCTGGGCGTCAACGCCGTTCACGACCAGGATGCGCTGGTAGTACTTGTCAAAGAGCGCTTGGTTCTTCGCGAACGGAGCATAGTGAATGTTGCCCGCTTGGCGGACCTCGCCGGCTTGCGCCCAGTTGTTGATGATCGGCTCGCCGGCGACGTTCGTCTTCGGGTCGCAGAGGCTGGTCGGGTCCCAGCCGCCGCTGGCCTGGACGAACACGAACAGCTTGCCGTGGTAGTTCGCGGCGTTCGCGAGCGGGACGCGGAAGCCGGTCACGGCCCCGACGCCGGCCATCACCTGCATGAAGCTACGCCGATTCATCAAGTCCTCCTAAAAGTACAGGTACCGATAGTCGGTCAGCAAATACGCCAGGGTCACGACCCAGGCCTCGGCGACGTGGTTCGAGTCGTAGATGTTCGTCTCTCGCCGGAGCGCCCGTATGGCATCGTATTCAAGCCGACCACCTCCGCCGGCCGCGAACGAGAATGCGTCGCCGGCGAGGCCTTCGAAGTAGAGTTGGTCTGCGGTGTCGTGACACACGAGCTGCCCGTTGAAGAACCCCCTGCCGTCCGAGGTGCGCCTGCGGTTCCATACCTCGACAAAGAGGTCGAAGGCCTCGTTGACGTCAGGGGAATAGATTCCCACTGTCAGTCCGTACAACTTGCGGTGTAGGTCGGCCAGCTTCCGGCGGATCGCCGTCTCGCCGCGCGCTCGGCCGCCTTCCGAGCGCACGTCGACCTCCAAGCGAGCGCCCTGCTCGCCGGCCTGCTCCTGGTAGGCAGAGACCTCTACGCTATAGACTCCGCGCGACGCAACCTGTACCGGAACCTGCAAGGAGCAATTGCTCCGCATAGAGTAGAAGCCCTGCCTAGGGTGGCCGCAGCGCAGCCTGTCGAGCGTCTCTAGGTCCACCTCGGACACGATCGCCCCGCTGCTATTGCGGACGACCAGCCGATCCAAGTTGAGGTTGCGATCAAGGTTCTTCCCTTCGCTGTCCTTCAGGCCGAAGGTATTGTTGTTCGTGAACGCTAGGCGGACGGTCTGGGAGCCTGCCGAGAGCGGAACCTCCAAAGCGACCAGTTGCTGGGAATCCGACGACGTGGCCGTGATCTCGAACAAGCCTCCCCCCTCGGACAAAGGGGTGTCCAACCGAGTGATCCCGTCGAAGAGCAGGCGCCTCTCGTCCGGCCAGTAGAAGAGCTCCCGGCGGACGATCGGGCAGCTCACCTCCGCGGCGTGGCTCTGGGCGACCGACGCCATCAGGGCCGTCATGTCGCCGGTGCGCTCGGTGATCCCGTTCGAATCGATCCCGCCGTAGAGCAGCTGGTAGCCGCCAAACCCCGGATTGTTGAGCCTGCTCCTCGGCTCTCCGAACCCGAAGGGCAGCTGGAAGCGCCTGCCCCAAACGTAGCCGGTGATGGCATCCGTCTTCGCCGCGAGCTCTTCGGGCGTCAGCAGCCTCGCGACGCCGGCGTCGCGGAGAGCGGCCATGCGAGTCTCGTTGTCCCCCGTCACCGACTCGGCCCGGAACCACGGGGACAGGGCGATCTCGGCGAGCAGGTCCTTCGCGTTGAAAGGTTCCCCGCCTTCGAACCCGTCGCGGAACGACTGGGCAAGCGCCTCGACCTCCAAGGCCTGCGCCGAGGAAGCGGTCAGCATCACGTTGAAATCGGAATCGGAGGGGTCAGTGGGAGGCTCGACCAGTTCGACGCCCATGACCGCAGGCCACCAGAACTTGACGGCCGCGCTCGCGAACCTCTCGTCCGCAACCATCCTCCCCGCCAGCCATTGCAGGCTGTTATCCGCGCTGGGAGCCGTCATCCCGTCGAAGCCCGGCTGGCGCACGTCTCGGAACCAAGTGTCCCCTCGCTGGTAGGGGGACGTTGTTCCGTCCTTGGGGTTCTTGTACAGCGCCGGCAAGGAGTCCATCCCTCCGCGCTGGTCCCGGAACAGCCCGTCGTTGCCGTAGTTCTGATACGCGCCGGCAACCGGATCCATCGGGATATGGCAGACGGTGCACGCAGAATTGTTCATCGTCGGGTTGTTGGTGTCCGCCAAGGCGTCCGGGTCCGTCGTGCGCGCGGCGGACTTCTCGATGTCGAAGCCCAGGAAGTGGTAGTAGGTCCAGCGCGACCGCGCCCGGTTGCGATTGGTCGGGGTCGTCGGGTAGCGCCTCAGGAAGACCGTAGTGTTGAGGATCCCGGCATGGGGGTAGTCCGTGCTGAGATTGCCCGGATTGATCACTCGCCGCCCCCGTATTGGGTCTCGCTCCACAATCTGGCTGTTGTTCCTTCTGTAGTAGCTGAGGATCTCTGAAGGCTGGAATTCGGTCGGATCCTCGGGATTGTCGAACTCCGTGTCCGCGCCGTACGCGGCCGCGGCCACGGGGTTCGCCATGATGTAGTCCGCCGTCAAGATCTCGGGGTAGGGAAGATCGTTCTCGACTACGTGAGCGATGAGCTCCAGCGGAGCGCGCGCCATGCCGTATTGCGCGGCTTGCTCGTGGAAACGATACGGCGGATACCGCCCCTTAGTCTCGTAGCCGTTCTTGACGGCTTCATCCGCCAGCTCCCAGCGCTTGTTCGTCAGATCGACAAACCGCGGCTCGTTATCCGGAATTACGCGGGACCGCTCCGCGTCGGTCAGCAAGCGGTCATTGGCCGAGCGGATCAGGAAGTCGTGGAATCCCCGGCCGGTCATCAAGCCCCTGATCGTTTGGCGCAGGGTGGACTTGTTGCCGTAGGTCACCGCGTTCAGCTCGGCTTGAGTGGGAAGCCTGCCGGCAAACAGCAGCGCGGCGCGACGCAGCGTCCTCGCCGACGAGGCGAAGGTGACGCCATTGAAGAGAGTGTCCGGGGAAAGCACCCCGGACGTGGTCTCGCCACCCAGCGCGCGCAGGAACCGCTCCATGTTGGCGAAGTCGGTCGATCCGGCCACCACTTGGACGCCCCCGCCGTGCGCCTCGGCTCCTTGGACCTTGTTGAGGATCAGGTCAGCCCCGCCCTCGACGGAATCCAGGAAGTCCTGGAACGCCACCAGGTTCGTAGCCTCGTGGCCCTCCACGTCCTGAGGCGTCAGCACCAGCCGCGTATGGCCGGACGCCCCGCCCTCGACGTGGCAATAGATGCACTTCGACTGCACGACCGGCGTCGAGATGTAGTCGCTGAACAGAGTGCTGGGGGCCTCCTGCGGCGGCGCGACGCCTCTCCAAGGCTGGCGCACCGGCGCGAACCTAGGCTGCAAAGGGCCCGAGATGCGCTTGAGGAACCTGCGCGGCTCGGGACTCTGAGTAGCGAAGGACGGACAGATGGCCTGCGGCTGGATCGCGTGGCCGATCTCCTCCAAGCGTTCATGAGCCGCTTGGCGCCGCGCCTCTAGGACGCCCTGGAGAAAGAGTTCGCGCTCATACTCGGACCGGAGTCGCTCCTCCTCGGCCTGCTCGCGCTCGAACTCGTCGTAGCCCGGCGCCGCCGCGCCAACCGAGACTCCCAGGAACACGACCAAAGGCCATGCGAACAATCGCATAAGGGATGCGCACATCGTGCTCACGCCGCTCCTCCTATCGGACCCTGCGCATTACCGTAACACACAAACTTTACACTTGAGCCACAGCGAGCCAGTCTTGATGCTAGATGCAGGTCGAGCAGTTCGGGTTTCTTGATCGAGTGCAGGTTGTCAGCGCGGCGTCTTCGGACTGCGGCCCCAACCCAAAGTCGCACCGGGTTTCTGCCGAGGCCTCCGACGCGGAGTCTGAATTCGCGGGCTCTCCCTTGGGCTACGGTACAACCTCAAAGCCAGCTTGGCGGAAGTGATGATCCAGCGTCAAAGCCCGACGAATTTGCAACTCTCGCATCAGGACAAAGCTGGAGCAGTCAGTAAAGGAGAATCTCTTGTCTCGATAGCGGAAGAATAGGGACAGCGCTCGTTCTCTTCGCGCTTCGTCGATGGACTCTATCCGCAGCCGAGCCGAACCGTCGATCGTCAGCCACCACGCTTCAGCGGCATCAGGGCCAAGGCGGAACCGGATGGTGGTCAGCGTTTCATCGATGACACAGTCGGTGGTTGTCAGTACGCCTCCGTTTGACAACCACTGATCGCGAGCCTGGCGCACGGCCGAACCGGCGGCATCGGCAGCATCGGCTGCGGCGACCCACGCAGCGGTATCCACGAACATCGATCTCACTCGTATAGCGCCTCATCATGCCGCCTGGCTGCATCTCCCGCGTCCGATGCTCCGACAGGCCGAGCCCGGTACAGCGGATCCGACTCCAACGGAAGACTGTCCAGTGAGGGTGCGCCCACCGGGACGATATCGAATGCCGGGCGGCTTCGGTAGAGAACGGTAAACCGGCCACCGTGTCTCACTGTATCGACGACTTCTTTCAACCGCTCTCGAAGCTGTTTGGCGCTGATCAGCTCTGGCATCAGCACACCTCCCAAAGTTTAGCTGGAGATCATCTATTCGCGTAACTGCTCAGGCGTCTGTCGCGCCATAGGGTTGTTCGTCCGTGTCGGCAGGGTTGCCGACGAGCACGATTTGAATGGCGACGAGAGGATCGTGACCGAGCGCGGCCATGGACCGCTGTTAGCCGGAGCTTCGTGCATAGGGCGCGCCGTAGAGTTCGCGATCCTGATCGGCAACAGGCGAAAGTGGGTGTCGACCGGAGCATCGATCGAGCGCGTACAACGGTCGAGATTCCTCGTCGACAGCCGCCGAACCTGCCGCGGCCCGACCGCGCCGGGCACAGCGATCGTGTGACGGGACCTACGCGGTCGTGCTAGTGTTGCTGTCCGAGCCGGGCGAGCAGGGCGTCCCCACTGTCGCACACCAACAGCCACTCGCCGACCTGCTCCAAGCGATCCGCGTCAGAAATCCCTTCTAGCAGAGCGGCCAAGCTGCCCGCCAGCGCCTCGCCGAAACGGAATGTGGACTAGTGGGTAATGTGGAGTTCGTACCGTAAACCCATGAAATAGCAAGTCTTCGTAGATTTCTACTGCACATTACTGAGATCGTGACACCGGTGCCTCTGTTGGCACCGATTCCTGTCAAAGGAGGTCACGATGCTCATTGACTTATTCCCGCGGGCCCATGCCCGCTTCCTGAAGCTGCCCCTGCTCGGCGATCATCTCGACGGGCTGGCCCAGCAGCTAACCGCGCAGGGGTTCTCACCCTCGCGGATCTGTAGACGCATCTGCAAGGCGCCTGTGCTCGAGGCCATGCTGGCATCCCTCGGAGTCTGCGACCTCGGCGAGCTATCGCGGGATCGTCTGCTGTCGCTGGCCCCCCGCCGCCCGACCCGCAATCAGCGGGGCTTGTCAGCGCTCGTGCGGTCCTTGGCGGCGTTTCTGGCCGACCGTGACTTGCTGCGCGGCGTGGATCCGAGCCCCGGCGAAGTCCTCGTCCGTGCCTATCTTGAGTTCCTCCGGCAAGTGCGCGGTCTCGCCGTCCCGACGTTGCGCCATCACCGCCGCACGGCCCTCGGCCTGCTCAAGTTCCTCGGTTACGACGACCGTCCGGAGGTCCTCAAGACGATTTCATCGCAACACATCGAGGCGTTCGTCGTGCAGAGCGCCAAGACGCTCGGTCGCAGCAGCCTGCGGCATCGTGTGTCCCAACTGCGTTGTCTTCTACGCTTCCTCGCCACTCGCGGCGAGGTGGCATCTGGCCTCGACACCCGAGTTGACGCCCCGCCCTCCTATCGCGACGAGCAACTTCCCCGCGCCCAGCCTTGGGAAACCGTGCAGGCCCTTCTGGCGGAGATCGACTGCACCATCCCGGCCGGACGGCGCGACTATGGCATGTTCCTGCTCATGGCGACCTACGGCTTGCGGGCCAGCGAAGTCGCCGCCCTGCAACTGGACTCGATCCTGTGGCGAACCGGGCAGATCCGTCTCGACCGGCCCAAGGCCCGCAAGCCACTGGCCCTGCCTCTGACCGACGAGGTCGGAGCGGCATTGGTGGGCTACTTGCAGCACGGACGCCCCCAATCCCAGCATCGCCACGTCTTCCTCAGCTCCCGCCAACCCGCCGTGCCGCTCCGGTCGTCGGGCGTGCAATCTGCCTTCCGGCGCCGGGTCCGGCGTAGCGGAACCGGGTTTCCAGACACAGGGACACACTGCCTGCGTCACTCCCTCGCCATCCATCTGCTGCGCAGCGACGTGTCGATCGAATCGATCGGCGGTCTACTCGGCCATCGCAGCCTAGCCACCACCGGCCAGTACCTGCGTCTGGACGACGACGCCCTGAGAGCCGCAGCGCTGGACCTCCCCCTGCCTGTCAAGGAGGTCCGGCCATGAGCCCCGCGTCACAGCCGTCCCCGCTGGGCAAGGCGATTAGCGCCTACCTCGACCGACAGCGTTCGCTCGGCTTCCAGTACGACAACGAGCTCCGGATTCTCCGAGAACTCGATACCTTCCTGGCCGCGTACGGCCATAGCGAACTGACGGCCGACAGTTTCAACAGCTGGGCCCTCACACTGGAGCATCTCACACCTCAAGGCCGCCACAAGAAGATGCGGATTGTCTACAAGTTCACCCTACATCTTCGTCAGACGGTACCGGAGTGCTTCGTGCCGGTCCCGGCCCTATTTCCGTCCCCGTCGCCTGCGCCAGCCCCCTGGATCTTCAGCGAGCCGCAAGTCCTGGCCCTGCTGGACCAGGCGGGAAAACTTCAGCCTACGCCGCATTCCCCACTGCGTGCCCACGTCTACCGCTTGGCCGTGGTTCTGCTGTACACCGCCGGCCTGCGGCGCGGAGAACTCGTGCGGCTCCGTATCGACGACTATGATCCTTTCCGGCACACGCTGCTCGTGCGCGTCTCGAAGTTCCACAAGTCGCGGATCGTCGCGCTCTCCGGCGATGCTTGGCGGGAAATGGACACCTACCTGCAGTTCAGGCTGTGTTTCCCACACACCGCGCGTTCCCCCCTGCTCGCCCATGGTTCGCAAGCCGACAAGGCCTTGTCCGGATCCAAGTTCGGCAAGGACTTCCGCAAGCTGTGCTGGGACGCCTCCGTCCTGACCGACTCCGGAAGGCCGCCGCGCGTCCATGACCTGCGCCACACCTACGCAGCCCATGTGCTGCTGCGCTGCTATCGGGACAACCGCAACCCGCAGGCCGTGCTGCCGATCCTGTCGAGAGCCATGGGGCATGTCTCCTTGGCTTCGACGGCATACTACCTGTCCTTGATCGATCCGATCCTCGAACAGGCCGCCGAACACGTCGCCCGCCACGTCGGCCCCCTGCTGCCTAGCAGCCCGGGAGGACCTCATGGCTGACTCCCGACCCAACGCGCTGGGCCAAGCCCTGCGCGGCTTCCTTGCCGACGAACTGCCCCGCGTCCGCGGCCTCAGCCGTCACACGGTGTGTTCCTTCCGCGACGCGCTCAAGCTCCTGCTCGTCTTCCTCCAGCGACACTTGCAGCGGCCCGCCGCGCAATTCGACTTCCCCGATCTTTCTCGCGAGCATCTGCTTGCCTTCCTCCAGCACCTTGAGAGCGAGCGTGGCAACTCCGTCGCCACGCGCAACGTCCGGCTCGCCGCATTGCACTCCTTCGCACGCTACGCCGCACCGCTGTTCCCACAGCACTGCGGAACCTGTCAGGTCATCCTCGCCATCCCCTTCAAGCGCGCCGACCAGCGTACCGTCGAGTATCTCGAGCGCGGCGAGATGCAGGCTCTGCTGGAAGCACCCGACCGCTCCACTGCGGAGGGGCGGCGCGACCATGCCCTCCTGCTGACGTTGTACAACACCGGGGCGCGGGTTCAGGAGATCCTCGACCTACGTCCCTGTGACCTGCAACTGGACCGGCCGCGCCAAGCGCTACTGCGCGGAAAGGGAGACAAACGCCGCAATTGCCCGCTGTGGAAGGAAACGGCCGCACTTCTGCGGGATCTGATGCGAACCCGCGACCTGAATCCCACCGACAGCCGGCCGCTGTTCCGCAATCGCTCCGGCCAGCCCTTGACGCGATTCGGTGTGCGGTACATCCTGCGCAAACATGCGGACACCGCCTCCCACTCCGTGCCGACACTGGCCAGCAAGCGCGTCCAGCCCCACGTCCTGCGCCACACCGCTGCTTCCCACTTCCTGCAAGCGGGTGTGGACATGGTCACGATCGGGCGCTGGCTGGGCCACGCCAACGTCTCGACCACCAGCATCTATGCCGAAGTGGATCTGGAATCGAAACGCCAAGCCGTGCGAAAGGCCAAACCGCTGCTGAACACGGATCCTAGCTCCTCAGACTGGCGAACCGACGCTGATACTCTCAGTTGGCTGGAAAGCCTAGCAGCCTGTGGTTTTAATAGCTTTGCCGACCATGTCGGTCGGTGGCCTTGCTTGGTGGTCCTTCGACGGCCTATGCGAGTTTTTCGGCGAATTCCGGGCTCTCTCCCCGTCTGAGGCCCAAGAGGCCCCTGAGCAGGCCCAGCAGGCCGCTCCAAGCATCCCGGAACGGCAAACAAACGGCGAAACCAAGGCTGGCCGTTGGCTGGCAGCCCTGCCCCTGCAGTGTGCGCGGCGTGCCGACCCCGGTGAGCGACCTCATCAGCACCCCCAGGTTGAATGCACAGGCATGCACCAGCAGCCGCTTGCGAATGTTCGCCCGCCCCCGCAAGTACAGCCGGCGCATCCCGCCCGTGCCGTACATGTGGGCCATCGACCGCTCCACCTTCTCCGTCCGCAGCTTTTGCAGGCGCTTGCCGGCCGAGCTCGCCACGCGCTCCCGGTTCTCCTGCACCACCCGTTGCGCTTCCGGCTTGCCCGCAAAATCCCGCTCCGCCCGCTGCGGCTCCGGGATGTGCGCTTCCTGGCCCGCCTCGTTCAGTCCCAGCAGCACCGCGTCGCTGTGGTAGCCCTTGTCGGCGACGACCGTCTCCGGCCCCTGCCCTTGCGCCGCCTGCACCGCCTCCAAGGTCTCCCCCAGTGTTGTGGTGTCCCCTTGGTCCGCCGCTTGCAGCGTCACTCCTAGCAACGCCCCGCTCTCCAAGTCCACCGCGTGCTCGGCCTTGTGCGCTAGGTGCGTCGTGCCGTCCTTCATCTTCGCTACCCGCGCGTCCGGGTCCGTCGGCGACTCCCACTCCTTGTTCGACAACGTCTTGGGCTTGCGCTGGCGGTCGAAGGCCGCCAATTCCGCCAAGCTCGGCGTCGGCACCCCGGCTGCCTCCGCCAGCCCCTCCACGAATTCTCGGTAGCCCTGCTGGCTGTCCTTGCGCCGCAAGGTCCGCAAGGCCGCGTTGGCGAACAGCATCGTGGCGTCCACCGCCACCGTCTGCCCGTCGGCCAGACCCGCTTGCCGCAGCTGCTGCAGCACCCAGGCGAACACCTGCTCATGCGTCTCCAGGCTAATCCGCCGCCGGCTGCGCGAGATCGTCGAGTGGTCCGGCGGGCTGTCCTGCAACTCGTAGCCGAGGAAGGCCCGCAAGCCGAGCGAGTCGGAGACGGTCAGGGCGATGCCGCGCTCGGAATCGATGCCCAGCAGGTAGCCCAGCAGCAGCAGTCGGAAGTAGACGCCGGGAGCGAGCGAGGGCCGTCCCAGGCGTTTGGCATAGAAGGGTCGGCACAGGTTCTCGACGTAGGCGTCGAAGCCCATCTCAGCGAGCAGTTGGTTGAGCTTGTCGAAGAAGGGAGTGGTGGGGGCTTGGGGCAGTTGGTCCGGTGCGAGGAACATCGGGATCTGTCCGGGTTTGCGGGTACCCATCGCCATGACTACGATTTTATCGAAGTCTGATCGGGATTTGTTGGGATTTCAGTCGACTTTTGCCACAGGCTGCTATAGCAGTGCGCATACCCGGTAATGTGGAGTTTCTGCGACTGAAGTCCCAACTGACCAAGGACTTACGTTTTGCACTCCACATTACCCACTAGTCCACATTCCGTTTCAAATGTTCAGCTGAACATTTGAAACGGATTCGTGCCAGCCGCAGAAGCAGCTTGCGTTCCCCCGCGAGCCCTTCGTCGCGGCCTTCGCGCCTGCCCTCGCGCCTGCCCTCGTCCCGCATGCGGTCTGCCCAGGTCACGCTCTCAGTTTCCAACATGTCCAGCACGTCTCTTAGGATATCGCTCTTGACGGCGCCCGTCACTCCCATTTCCGGGATGGGGTGCACGACTTCATTTTGATTTCTCGGCTTTCTGAGGGTTCGAAGTGGGTCAGTATTGCGCGTGGCGATGAGGTCGGGCATCGGGGGGGGGCGAGTCTCGGCCTGGGCCGGGGGCGAGTGGTTGAAGCGAGAGGAAGGGGCGGTTCGGCGCTGGCCGACAGGCGGTTTGCGGTCACGCGGCGGCCTGCAGCCGTGACTCGGTTCGCCAAGCCCAGAAATCCTCGTAGCGCCCGCCCAAGATGCAGGCGCGCAGGGCGAGAACCCCCTCGGCGCCGTCCTTGGTCCAGTACATGCCGGACTGCTTGAGGCGGCCCACGACGCTCTTGCAGCCCGCCTCGACCACGCCGGAGCCAATCTGCAAGCCTTGGGCGCGGAACTCGGCGTAGCGCATGCGTTCGCGGTTGGTGGCGATATATTGCACGGCCTTGGCGGCTGGCTCGCAGTGGCCGGCATGCGCGCGCAGGGTCGCCAGCACGCCGTCCAGAGCCCCGGCCTTGAGTTCCTCGCAGCGCGCCTCGGCCCACGCCTCGACGCTGTCGCGGTCGGCGGGGAAGAGGGCCCGGGCGACGTCCCACATCTTCTCCGAGACATGGAAGAAGTCCACGATCTGAATCGCGCCGGGGAACATCTCCGTGGCTGCGGCCCAGATCCATTTCGCGCCGTCGCCGAGGATGACCCGGCGTGGCGCCTGCGGGAAGCCGCGCCGCTCGGCCTCGCGGCGCAGGCGCTGGGTGAAGGCGGCCGGGGTCGGATCGGTGTCGCGCGCGGCGGCGCTATCGATCGCCGCCGAGTAGGTGACCGAGCCCTCGTCGCAGACCGGCCGGCCGTCTTGGTCGAGCTGATCGGCGGTCCAGATCACGATCAGCTTCGCCTCGCGCGTGGAGGCCGAGCCGTCGGGCTGCTTGCCGGCTCGGCCGGCCACCTCCGCCGGGCGCATCGGCACGCCAGTGCCGTCCACCCCCAGATACATGGTGGCGGCGGCCGCGGGTTCGGCTGCAAACACGGCCGCGCGCTCGGCGGCGGCCACCTCGCGCCCCAGCGCCTCGGCGACCCGTTCGACGCGCTTGGCATTCACGCGCACGGCGGCCAACTCGTCCAGCAAGTCGCTGGCAGTGGCGAAACTGGCCAGCGCGGCGGCCGAGCCGGTCATGCGGGTGACGGCCGGGGACAGGCTGGTGGCGGCCATGCCCAGCGCCTGATCGCGCGGGAACCAGCCCCGCCCGCAGGGACGGCAATGGTAGTAGGCGCGCTCGATGGTGACCGGCCCCAGAGCGGTCTCGAAGGTCTTGGGATGGCGACCGGCGAAGCGCGCCGCGCGCCCGCAGGAGCAGGGCTGGGTGGGGCACTGGCCATCGGAGTGGTCGGCGTTCAGACGCCGCTCGACCGCCCGTGCGGCTAACTGCAGAGCGCTGCGCCGCACACAGGTCTCGACCGCCTCGAAGTCGAGTTGGTCGACGGCCCCGGGCGCTACGAGGCGGGCGATCTCGGCTTCCAGCGCCGGGGCGAACTCGTGCTGGCAGGCTTTTTTTTAACCGCGCTGGTGCTGGGCTTGAGCTGCGCTTGGCAGACCTGTTCGCTGACTGCGATCAGGTCCGCGACGAGGCGTCGCAGGCGCTGGCACTCAGCGATTTGGGCCTGGGTGGCGGCGACCTGCTGGGCGGGGATCGAGCGGCTGCGGGTCTTGCCGTTAACTGACCAGGTGAGCAGCCAGTAGGGGCCGTGGCCGCGGTGCTGCTTGTCGGCACAGAAGCACGCGGGTCGGCCGCAACGGCGGTAGTTCTGCACCAGCGAGCCGGGGCGCAAATCGCCGATGGCGGCCAGCTGCCGGCGGAGTTCGTCGCGGCGGGCGGAGAGGGCGGAGAGATCAGGGGGATCGGGCATGGCGGGGCTCCTTGGATGTTAGTGTAACAAACTAACAACCAAGAAATCCAAAATCCCTCGAACATCAGGCCATTTTCGATCTCAGGGGCGCTTGGTCGTAGCTCGGACCCCTCAGGCTCCCCGCGCTTGGATCAAACGCGCAACCTCAGCCTGCTTATTCCCGGGCGTGCAAAACGAAGTCGTGCACCCTCCGGGATGCGCACATGCGAGATCCAAGCCGCGAACGCCCCGGCCAGACCGGCGTGGCTCTCGCGGCCGTACCATTTCTTGAGCGGCTTCGCCGCCGCGAGCAGTTCCTCGGGACTCTCGCAGCGCTGCAGCCGGCCCAGCAGCACCGCGATGTTCCCGCCGCCGCCAGGGTCCGGCCAACGCCGCAGGTCCAGCACCGGGCACTCCATCCGAGGGATGTCCCGCTCCGCCTCCGCACAGCACACCGTGATGGCCTCGCCCACTTCCCCGGCCGCGCTCCACGGGCGCTGGCCGCTGTAGATCGTCAGATGCTTGACGCGCGGAACCGACCCAGCGGAATACTTCGGCTGCGGCGGCGGAGACTGGCTGAGAGCCAGATACAGGGCCGACACCGCGTTGAGCATGCGGAACGGCATGCTCGGGTCCACCTCGGACTGGCATTCGATGAGCAGGAAGGTGATGGTGCCGTCCTGCAGCGTCAGCCGCCAGACGGCGTCGGGCAGGCGCTGCCCCAGCCTGGGGTCGACCAAGTTGGCGCTGGCCTCCTCGATGGCTACGACCTCAGCCGCATCCACGCCCGCCAAGGGAAAGGCGTGCAGCAGGTGGCGGACAAAGATCAGGTTGAGCACGAAACGCTTGAAGGCGGCGTCGTGCGGGAGGCGCATCTCGATGAAGGACATGGCAGGTCGCGGTGGCAAGGCGTCGGCGGGCCGGGAGCGGTCGGCCGAGGCCGTTGCATTGCGGGATTGTAGCGAAGCGAGCCGCCCGCGCCGGAAGCGTCTTGGCAAGGCGCTGACCTTGGTTCGGTGACCGCTGGCCGCACCTCCCGACGAGCGACCGGTTCCCTACTCGAACCACCATTCGATGCCTGACCGGATCCAACTGCACGCATTGCTTCGCGTGCTGTCACGCTAAAGCACAAATAGTCAAGCAGGCGCCTGAGCAGGGGTGCGCGACTTCATTTTGATTTCTCGGACTTTTGGAGGTTCGAAGTGGGTCAGTATTGCGCGTGGCGATGTGCGGCGGTGCTACAAGTGCCGATGAGGTCGGGCATTGGGTGCGACTCCCCGTCTGGACCCGGGCAAGTGGTCTGAAGCTAGAGGAGGGGTGGCTCAGCGCTTGTCGGCAGGCGGTTTGCGGTCACGCGGCGGCCTGTAGCCGTGACTCGGTTCGCCAGGCCCAGAAATCCTCGTAGCGCCCGCCCAAGATGCAGGCGCGCAGGGCGAGGATCCCCTCGGCACCATCCTTGGTCCAGTACATGCCGGACTGCTTGAGGCGGCCCACGACGCTCTTGCAGCCCGCCTCGACCACGCCGGAGCCGATCTGCAAGCCTTGGGCGCGGAACTCGGCGTAGCGCATGCGTGCGCGGTTGGTGGTGATGTATGGCACGGCCTTGGCGGCTGGCTCGCAGTGGCCGGCATGCGCGCGCAGGGTCGCCAGCACACTGTCCAGAGCCCCGGCCTTGAGTTCCTCGCAGCGCGCTTCGGCCCAGACCTCGGCGCTATCCCGGTCGGCGGGGAAGAGGGCCCGGGCGACTTCCCACATCCTTTCCGAGACGTGGAAGAAGTCCACGATCTGAATCGCGCCGGGGAACATCTCCGTGGCCGCGGCCCAGATCCATTTCGCGCCGTCGCCGAGGATGACCCGGCGTGGTGCCTGCGGGAAGCCGCGCCGCTCGGCCTCGCGGCGCAGGCGTTGGGTGAAGGCGGCCGGGGCCGGATCGGTGTCGCGCGCGGCAGCGCTGTCAATCGCCGCCGAATAGGTGACCGAGCCCTCGTCGCAGACCGGCCGTCCGTCTTGGTCGAACTGATCTGCGGTCCAGATCACGACCAGCTTCGCCTCGCGCGTGGAGGCCGAGCCGTCGGGCTGCTTGCCGGGCCGGCCGACCAGCTCCGCCGGGCGCATCGGCACGCCGGTGCCGTCCACGCCCAGATACATGGTGGCAGCGGCGGGGGGTTCGGCGGCAAACACCGCCGCCCGCTCGGCGGCGGCCACCTCGCGCCCCAGCGCCTCGGCGACGCGCTCGACACGCTTGGCATTGACGCGCACGGCGGCCAACTCGTCCAGCAAGTCGCTGGCGGTCGCGAAGCTGGCCACTGCGGCAGCCGAGCCGGTCATGCGGGTGACGGCCGGGGACAGGCTGGTGGCGGCCATGCCCAGCGCTTGGTCGCGCGGGAACCAGCCCCGCCCGCAGGGACGGCAATGGTAGTAGGCGCGCTCGATGGTGACTGGCCCCAGAGCGGTCTCGAAGGTCTTGCGATGGCGGCCGGCGAAGCGCGCCGGGTGCCCGCAGGAGCAGGGCTGGGTGGGGGACTGGCCGTCGCAGTGGTCGGCGTTCAGACGCCGCTCGACCGCCCGTGCGGCCAACTGCAGGGCGCTGCGCCGCACACAGGTCTCGACCGCCTCGAAGTCGAGTTGGTCGACGGCCCCGGGCGCTACGAGGCGGGCGATCTCGGCTTCCAGTGCGGGGGCGAACTCGTGCTGGCAGGCTTTTTTTTAACCGCGCTGGTGCTGGGCTTGAGCTGGGCTTGGCAGAGCTCGTCGCTGACGGCGATCAGGTCCGCGATGAGGCGTCGCAGGCGCTGGCACTCAGCGATCTGGGCCTGGGTGGCGGCGACCTGCTCGGCGGGGATCGAGCGGCTGCGGGTCTTGCCGTTGACCGACCAGGTGAGCAGCCAGTAGGGGCCGTGGCCGCGGTGCTGCTTGTCGGCACAGAAGCACTCGGGTCGGCCGCAGCGGCGGTAGTTCTGCACCAGCGAGCCGGGGCGCAAATCGCCGATGGCGGCCAGTTGGCGGCGGAGTTCGTCGCGGCGGGCGGAGAGGGCGGAGAGATCAGGCGGGCTGGGCATGGAGGGGCTCCCTTGTTGTTAGCGTAACAAACTAACAACAAAGAGATCCAGAATCCCCCGAACATCCGGCCAATTTCGGTCTCAGGGGCGCTTGGTCGTAGCTTGGACTGCTCAGGCTCACCGCGCTTGGATCGAACGCGTAACCTCAGCCTGCTTATTCCCGGGTGTGCAAAACGAAGTCGTACACCCCCTGAGCAGTTACCTATTCGCCTCGCGGAAGCGAGCCAGCCGATGCGACCAGGGTGTTGGGAAGCGGCGGTTTTGGTGGAAGCAATTCGGAACGGACAAGAAGTCTTGGAAGGCCGGGGTACTGGCCTATCTGGCTTCGGTCAGCTTCGCCGACGACATGGTGGGCGTTGCGCTGGATGCATTGAAGGACGGCAAGCGCGAAGAGTACACCGTGATCGCGCTCTTGTCAGATCACGGCTTCCACCTTGGAGAGAATGAGCACTGGCGCAAACGAACGCTGTTCAAGCGGCTCCCATCCCCCGAAGAAGTTTCTCAGTGACAAGTCCGAGTTGAGCTGCCGACACACGCCCTAGCTTCGAGGCGTCTACCGCTTCGATTGTCGCTATCTTGGCACTACGGATGAGGGATGGGGACGGCAGGCCCGCCATCTCTAGGTTGGTGACCGGAACATCGTCCGGCCAGCCTCTGTTCTCGGCGCTGGTAATCATGACCACCCACAACAGCCCGTGTAAATCCTCGAGTTGAGCCGCTGACACGACCAAGGCAGGTCGCGACTGACGCATTGCGCGATCTGTGTACGGAAACGGTACCTTGATTACGTCACCGCGCTCAAAGCTCTGCATAGGCCTTGGTGTCCGCTTCCGAGTGCCATTCCTCGAAGGCGCCGAACGGATCGTCCGATGTGAGACGGGTCCGGGCCTTGGTGAGAATCACTTGGCCATCGGTGATTTCGTATAGCAGTTCGTCCCCTGGCTGCAACCCAAGTGCTGAGCGGATTGACTGCGGAATCGTGGTCTGAGCCTTGGAAGTTAGCTTGCTGACGATCATTGCAGTACCTCTGTCTAATCTAGCATGCTCCAAACGGTAAGGAACTTCCTTGCCTAGCAGTTGCACACAGTTAACACAGGGGGTGTGGTTGCAGTTGCTGTAAGGCGGACGAGTGCGGATCGGGCTCCGCCTGTTGAAGCCGGAGGCGGTGCGCTGGCTGCAATGGGCGTCGCAGCAGGGCGTGTCTCTCTCGCGCCGCGTTGCCTTGCGAATTGTTCGCGCGGGGATCTGTGCGGGGCCTCAGCCGGCCGGCCTCTTTCGGGTCTGCCGAATCGTCAGCGAGGTTCTGCCAGTCGACGAATCGCGAACTCACGTAGCTTTGCTCTGTATAGGGCAATGTCGTGGTACTTGTCGATCCGCTTCTTAGCCGCCACCTCGCCTCGCATCAACCTTTCTGCGTATCGCCAAAGGCGTTCGAAGCTGCCAATCCCGAATTCGTTCTTTAGCGTCGGAAACGTGCCGTCGTCTCCGGGTTCGCAAATCGACAGGTAGCGTTGATACCCGTAGTGGCGGAATCCTTGTTTGCGAACCAACCAGTTGACGGCGCTGTCGAGAGGAGGTCCCATCAGCGGGGTCAACTCCGAAAGGGCCCTGAGGAGCGCTTTGAGAACACCGATCGCCCGGCCCGACGGGGGGACTCACGGCACGGGATCGGCGCCGTTCACGATTCGGTAGATCGGAGTGCGGTACCGGTTCATCAATCCGTCGTCGCCTACCCGCGGCGCCCCGAACGTGTAGCAAGCAGCCAGTTGGTCGCCCGCAAGGTGCCACGTTGACAGTGTGGCCAAAGCCCCTCCGAGCGAGTGTCCAGTAACGTAGAGCGGCAGCTCCTCCGCACCCTTCAGGTGCTGGAGGACCTGATTCTCAGACTTCGTTACATGGGGCGAGCTAGCGTGATGTGGGTTTGCGCTGTAACTGCTCTACGGGTTAGGGCTTAGGGGTGCTTCCGCTCAGATTGGCGGGCTTGACAAGCCCTTGTATCTTGCGATATAATTTGTCTAGTGTCTGTCGCCGAAGCCACTCCTCAGGACTCCCCCCTTGCACCCGCCCTCGCCCTGCTGCCGGGCCAGTCCTTGCCTCTGGGCAACTCCTTGAGCCTGTTCCGCGATGACCACGACTTCGTCTACTTCGTGTTCACCCTGCCGTTCGCCTCGCATGCCGCCGACGACAAGCTCGGGCGCAATCTGTGCCTGGCTCGCTGCGCCCTGTTTGGCCTCGCCACGCACACCGTGCTAGCTCAGGCCTTCGCGCTCAACCCGCGCACGGTGGCGCGTGCCAAAGCACGCCTGCGGAAGCGTGGCGAAGGCAACTTCGTGCCGCCGCGCAAAGCCCGTCGGCGGCACGGCATCGAGGATCCCGGAGTGCTGGCCAAAGCCGCCGAACTGTTACAGGCCGGGCACAGCCTGTACCGTGTGGCCAAGCAACTGCAGGTGAGCTCCTCGACGCTGTGGAGCTACACCCAAGCAGGCGTTCTGCCCGCCAGCCAGTGCCCGCCGCGGCGCTCGGCAGAGGCCGCCGCAGAGGCCTCGCCGAGCCCGGCCGGGGGACTTTGCGAAGCGGTATCGGAGCCCGCGCCAGCAGCGGAGCCAGAACCAGCAGCGGAGCCGGAACCAGCGCCGCAGCCGGAACCAGCAGACGCGTGTGAGGCCCGTGGGGAGGTCGTGCTGGCCGGCAAGGAAGAGCGCAACCGGCGCGACGCCCAGGCCGTGCTGGGGCGGGCCGCCCACGACAGCGAGGGACGGGTGGCGGCCAGCCTGGGAGTGCTCGACGGGCGCGCCCCGGAGTTCGCTGCGGCCGAGGCCGTCAGCGGGGCCGGCGTGCTGACCGCCCTGCCGGCCCTGTTAAGCCAAGGCCTGTTGCGCCACGTCGGCTTGCTGGCGCTGCCGAAGGGCTTCTACTCGCTGCCCTCGCTGCTGCTGCTGTGGGCCTTGCTGCTGCTGGGCCGGGTGCGCAACGCCGAAGGGCTGCGCTACCAGCAGCCCGGCGAGTGGGGCGCGCTGCTGGGCTTGGACCGCTGCCCCTGCCCGCGCACGCTGCGCCGCCGCACGCGCCAGTTGGCGGAGTGCGCGGGGCTGGGGGACTGGATCGGGGCGCTGGCGCGCGATTGGAGCGCGGCCGAGCCGGAGGCCATGGCCACGCTGTTCGTCGATGGCCATGTGCAGGTCTACAGCGGTCAGGGACGGCTGGCGAAACATTTCGTGACGCGCCAGCGGCTGGCCTTGCCGGCTGCGGTCAGCTACTGGGTGCAGGCCTTGGGCGGGGCACCGCTGCTGTGCCTGCACCGCCAGGTAGACGATGGCATGGTGCGCGAGATCTGGAGTGGCATCGTGCCGCAGTTGCGCCAGTTGGGGCTACTGCCAGAGCGGGCCGCAGCGGACAGCGAGCCCCGCCTGACCTTGGTGTTCGACCGCGAAGGCTGGAGCCCGCAGTTGTTCCGGGAGTTGCGCAAGGTGGGCATCGCGGTGGTCACTTGGCGCAAGGGGGCGCAGGCCCAGCGCTGGCCGCAGAGCGAGTTCGGGGCGGCCGCGATCCCGCTGCGCACGCCGCTGGGCGAGGCCGTGGCAGAGGGCCGGCTGGCCGAGCGGGCGGTCGAGTTGGGGGCAGGCTGCCAAGCGCGCGAGATCCGCTTCTGGATCGAGCGCCGCCTGCGCGGCACGGGCAAGGGCGGCCAAGCGCGCCAGCCGCGCCAGTTGGCCGGCGCGCCCAGCGACACGCAGCGCCAGCCGGCGCTGGTGACCACCCATCCCAGCCTGGCGGCCGAGCAGGTGGCGGGCCTGTTGCGTTCACGCTGGACGCAAGAGAACTATTTCAAGTACATGCGCGCCGAGTTCGGCCTCGACAGCCTGTGCGAGCACGCGCTGGTGGCGGTGCAGGACGACACCTGGGTGGTCAACCCGGCCTGGCGTGCGATCAACAAGGCGCTCAAGCAGGCTCGTGACAAAGTCGGACAGCTGCGCCGCAAGCGGGCCTCGGAGCCCAGCGCCAAGACCGACCGAGCACGCCAGCTGGATGAGCAGATCGAGTGTTGTTTTTCACAATATTTCAGTGAAACAACGCGAGGATTTGTCGCATTAATTCGATTCCGGATTGCTGAAGAATCGGATTAATCCGGAGCGGCAGAGGGTTTGCTGAAGCGCTGTGTGGCCGCCGTGCGGGTGCGACAGGGGACCGGGCCGTTCGCGGCGCGGTTGCATGCGCGGAGGCGGCCCGGTTCAATAGGGTGGCCCGCGCGATCTCAGCTCGCCGGGCCGTGGACGGCGCTTTCCAAGTTCGCTACAACACAGACCTCACCGTCGAGGAATACATTAGCCGCAAGGCGTGGCGCGATGCAAGCGTGCCGGCCTGCCCCTTCCACCAGCAGGGCGGTTGCCAGCTGCGGCCCCACGGCAGCTACGCCCGCAAGATCCCCGAGGGCGTGCGGGTGCGGCGGTTCCGATGCCCGCAGAGCGGGCAGACGGTGAGCCTGTTGCCAGACTGTCTGGCAGCGCACCTGCCCGGGACATTGGCCGAGGTCGAGCAGGTGGTCCGAGCGGCCGTCCAGCCCGGCTTTCCGCGCGGCGGGTGGAAGCGACTGCACTCGTCGCGTTACGTGGGGATGGCCGGGGCGCGGCGCTGGGTCGCCCGGCGCGTCGAGCGCGTGCGGCTGTGCCTGGCGCTGCTGACGACCCTGTTGCCGGAGAGTTGCGGGCGTGTGGAGCCGACCGTGGAGGCGTTCGGGAGCGCTCTGGGCACGGCTGCGGTGCTGGTCACGCTGCGGTCCGTCGCGGCCACAGAACTGGCGGTGCTGCCGGTCCCGGTCGGGTTTTCGCGACGGATTCCAGCGGTCAAACCGGCGTCTCAGCCCGTGCAACACGCGACGGGCCGCTCGCCGCCCGGCCGGCCTGCCTAGAGTCGGGAGAGCGGGCCGCCCGCACGGCTCGCCAGGACCCGCCAGCATGCCAGACAAGCTCCCAGACCTCCGGCGCGAGATCGCCCTGTTCCGCTACAGCGTGATTGCGGAGATCCTGTGCCTGCCGCCAGGATCGGCCCAGCGCTGGGCCCTGATCCGCGACAAGGCCGGGCGCGCGCACGCCATTCCCGGCAGCCGTCGCACGCGCGTCGCCATCACCACCATCCGCGACTGGCTGGGCTTGTACGAAGACGGCGGCTTCGACGCGCTGTACCCCAAGCGGCGCCAGGATCGCGGCCAGCCGCGCGGCCTGCCGCCAGCGGTCTGCGAGTTGCTGGTGCGCCTCAAGGAGGCCAACCGCCGGCTGTCGGTGCGCGCGCTGATCCGCCAGGCGCGGGCCAGCGGCAGCGTGCCCGCGACGACCGCCCTGGCCCCGGCCACGGTCTACCGCCTGCTGCGCCAAGAGGGCCTGACGGGGCCGGCCAAGGACCGTCCCGACGGCCGCGACCGGCGCCGCTTCAGCTACCCCGACGCGGGCGCGCTGTGGATGGCCGATTGCATGCATGGCCCCAAGGTCGGCAGCGATCCCGACGACCGGCGGCGGCGGCGCAAGGCCTACCTGCTGGCCGTCATTGACGATGCCACGCGCGTCATCCCGCACGCCGCCTTCGCCTTCTCCGAAAGCGCCGAGGCGTTCCTGCCCGTCTTGCGCCAGGCCCTGCTCAAACGCGGCGTCCCGCAGAGACTGTACTGCGACAACGGTGCCTCCTACCGCTCCCGCCACCTGTCCGTGATCTGCGCCAGCCTTGGCATCCATTTGATCCATGCGAGACCTTACGCGCCGCAGGGAAAGGGGAAAATCGAGCGTTTTTTCAGGACCTGCAGAGCCCAGTTCCTGCCGACCCTGGACGAGACCGCGAGCGCCAGCCTCGACGCCCTCAACCGCCGTCTCGGGGCCTGGATCGAAGGCGAGTACCACCGCACTCCCCACCGCGGCCTCGACCACCAGCGCACCCCGCTCGACCAATGGGCGCTGGCCGCCAGCCGCCTGCGCCCGGCCCCGCCCGACGACGAGCTCGACACGATCTTCCGCTTCCAGCACCGCCGCCGCGTCGCCAAGGACCGCACCGTCAGCTTCCAGGGCCGCCTCTACGAGGTGGGCGCCGAACTGGTCGGGCAGCGGATCGTCCTGCTGGTCGATCCCGCCGCACCGCCCGGACGGCCCGTCCCGGTCCTGCACCAGGGCCGCGCGGCCGGCTGCGCGACCTTGCTCGACGCACACGCCAACGCCCTCATCCGACGCACCCCCGACCCGCGCTCCGAGGATGCCGCTGACGCTGCCGACGACCGCAGCGCGGACGCCAGCGCCCCGGCCCCGCCGCTGCGCCTGAGCGCGCTCGAGCGCCCGGACACCTCCCAGGAGCCTCCCCGGCAATGACCTACCTACAGCATTTCGCCCTCACCCGCTACCCCTTCCAGACCCCCGCCGAAACCGACGAGCTGTTCCCCGCCCAGGCCGGCATCGAGACCCAGACCCGCCTGCAGCACCTGCTCGAACTGCGCGGCATCGGCCTGCTCACCGGCGAGGTCGGCTGCGGCAAGACCACCGCCTGCCGCCAGTTCGCCGCCAGCCTGCACCCCGGCCTCTTCCGCGTCGCCTACGTCGCGCTCACGACCGGCTCGGTGCTGGACATGTACCAGACCCTGGCCTGGGAACTCGGCCTGCAGCCGGAGCGCTCCCGCGCTCCCGCCTTCCGCGCCCTGCGCGAGGAAATCGCCCGCCTCGCCCGCGAGGCCCACCAGCTGCCCGTGCTGATCATCGACGAGGCCCACAACCTGCGCAACGACGTGCTCGAGGAGCTCCGCCTGCTCACCAACTTCCAGATGGATGCCGAGCGCTGCCTGTGCCTGCTGCTGTCCGGCCTGTCCTCCTTGCGCAAGCGCCTCGCCATGGCCGTGCACGAATCGCTCGGCCAGCGCATCGCCGTGCAGCACCAGCTCGCCGGCCTCGCCCGCGACGAACTCGAACCCTACCTCGCCCACCGCCTGCGCCTGGCCGGCTGCGACCTGCCGCTGTTCGAGCCCAATGCCCTCGAGGCCCTCTTCCAGGCCTCGCGCGGCCTGCCCCGCCAGGTCGACCGCATCGCCCACTTCGCCCTCGCCGCCGCAGCCTGCGCCCAGGCTCGCCAGGTCTCCGCCGAGCAACTCGAACAGGCCTGTGCCGAGGTGCGCCTGTGACCCCCTTCAACGACCCTTGGCGCGAACGCGCCGCGCAGGTGCGCGACGGCTCGCTCGAACCGCTCGCCGTCCAACTCGGCTACCGCAAGGATCCCGCCAACCCGGCCCGCTGGAAGCGGCCCGGCTCCGTGCTGAGCATCCGCGGCGCGCAGTTCTTCGACCACCGCCAGGGGCGCGGCGGCGGTGGTGCCATCGATCTCGTCATGCACGTGCGCGGCTGCCGCTTCCGCGCCGCCGTCGAGTTCCTCGAACGCCACGGCGGCCTCCCCCAGCCTGCGCCTGCCACCCCGCCCGCTCGCCGCCACGGCTTGCGCCTGCCACCCCCCGCAGACCGCCTCTGGGACCCCGTGCGTGACTTCCTGGCCACCGCCCGCGGGCTCGACCCCGCCCTGCTCGAGCGTTGCCGCCAAGAGGGCATCCTCTACGCCGATTCCCGCCGCAACGCCGTCTTCGTCTGTCGCGACCGCCACCAACATCCCGTCGGCGCCGAGCTCGTCGGCACCCGCCCGGCTCCCGACGGCCGCACCTTCAAGGGCATGGCGCCCGGCTCCCGCAAGGCCCGTGGCGGCTTCTGGCTGCCGGCCAACATCGACGATCTCGATGCCATCCTGCTCGTCGAGAGTGCCCTCGACGCCCTCGCCGCGCTCCGCCTGCTGGCTCCCACTTTGCCACCCGATACCCTGCTCGCCTCCACCGCCGGCATCGCGACCTCTCTCCCGCCCTGGCTGCAAGCCTTCCGCGCACCGCGCATCCTGTGTGCCTACGACGCCGACCGCGCCGGCGACCAAGCCGCCGACTCCCTCCGCCGCCACACCCCCCATTGCAGCCGCCTCCGGCCGGTCGGCGCCAAGGACTGGAACGATCTGCTGCGCCGCTCCCAGCCACGCTAGCTGTCCCTATTCACCCCCATCGACTGCCCGATCGCACCCCCGCGACCCGGCTACAACACGCCGCCTATCTCTACTTCCGGAAAACCTCCGCCGTCGACTCCCTTCCCCGACCGCACCGCCGCTGATTGCCCTTAACTCCCTCCTGCAGTAGCGAATCTACTTGAAAAATTTCTCCACTACAGCAGGAAATAATCTGAAAAAGTCCGCACGAATCTATCTGAAATTCAACAATCGAGGCTTGCGACGAGCTGGTGCAGGGCTTTGAGCTGGCGCGCCAAGCGACCGACGAGCACATGCTGGCGGGCGAATTGTCGGAGCCGGAGAAGCTGCAAGCCCTGCCGGCGCCAATGCGCCAGCTGATGCAGACGCTGCGCATGCTGGCCTACCGCGCCGAGACCTGCATGGCGGCGGTGCTGGCCCCGGAGCTGGACAATCCCGAGACCGCTCGCAGCCTGCTCAAGGCGCTCTTCCAGAGCGACGCCAGCTTGCTGCCGGACCCGGCGGCCGGCACGCTGACAGTGCGCCTGCTACACCAAGCCAGCCGCGCCCAAGACGCGGCGCTGGCCCCGTTGCTGGCCGAGTTGAACCAAACGCGCACCGTGTTTCCCGGAACCCAGTTGCGCTTGGTCTACGAATTCCCGTCTAGCGATGACAGCCAGCGGCTGGCCTCGCAGCCCCTCCCATCCGCAGCCTCAGCCCAAACTCCTGACAACTCTAATCGAACGATGTAACGAAGTCTGATTGCGCCAGGGCAAGCCCTGGAGAGGAGGAAGCCATGAGCTGAAACCTTTCATAACGAGCCAGCGGGTTCAACCCCCGCCCGGCAGAGGTGCAGCCCACCAGCCGGGAGCGAGTGTTGCAGGGCGTGCGGCAACGCACGACTTGAAGCGTACACAGCGGGCGGTGAAGCGTCGTTATCGAGCCCCGAGATCGTCAATGTCGGTGCCTTCAGCGTTCAGACCCTGGGGGCAGCACCGGAAGCGCCGCCAGCGGCGAGGCGTCACGGACCGGCCGGGGTCTAAGACCGAAGGCAAAGCCGCAGGATGGCTCGTCAGGGAACCTGGGAGGCCCTGTCCTGTCCACGTGCAGAAGTCGCAATGGGATGCCCGACTACCACAAGGCCCCGGCCCCCGCGGCTGGCCTGCGCCACGGGGGAGCGCTGCGGCGGACACGAATCGACAGGCAAGGCATGCGGTACCGGCTGGCGAAACAATAAGCCGAAGGGACGCAGGGCAGGGAGTCGTAGTGCCTTGATAGTACCGTCAGACGGCGGGGAACCGTGTTCAGCGGGACCCGCCCGAGGGAAGCGAGGCATCTGAAGAGCAGAACCATGCGAGGGAAACGATGGAGCAGACACAGAGCTACACAAACACGTCCACGAAACGAGCATGGATAGCCGAGCAGGCGAGGGCGCACCCGGAACGGGTGTTCAACTCGCTGCACCACCTGATCGACGAGGACTGGATGCGGGAGGCGTACCGCCGCACGCGCAAGGATGGAGCGTCAGGGATCGACGGCGTGAAGGCAGCCGACTATGAGCGCGATCTGGAGGCCAACTTAAAGAGCCTGCTGGAACGCATCAAGGCGGGCCGCTATCACGCGCCGCCGGTGCGCCGACAGTACATCCCGAAAGCGGACGGCAGGCTGCGGCCACTGGGCATCCCGACCTTGGAGGACAAGGTGGCGCAGCGGGCGATCGTGATGCTGCTGGAACCGATCTACGAAAGCGACTTCCTGTCGTGCTCGTATGGGTTCCGGCCCGGACGGTCGGCCCACGATGCGCTCGACACAGTGTACGAGAGCATCGGAAGGCAAGGGCAGACATGGGTGATCGACGCCGACGTGGCGGGCTACTTCGATAGCATCCCCCATTCCGAAATCCGGGCAGTCCTCGACCTGCGAATCAAGGATGGCGTCGTGAGGCGCATGATCGACCGGTGGTTAAAGGCGGGGGTGCTGGAAGCCGGCACTCTCCATAAGTCGGAAACTGGCACCCCTCAGGGCGGTGTGATTTCACCGTTGATCGCGAACCTGTTCCTGCACCACGTGCTGGACCGCTGGTTTGCCGAGACGGTGCAACCACGGCTGCGAGGAGCCAGCCAGCTAGTGCGTTTTGCTGACGACTTCGTGCTGACCTTTGCCGACGGCGGAGACGGCCAGCGCGTGCTGGCCGTGCTGGGCAAGCGTCTGGGCCGCTTCGGGCTAACGCTCCACGCGACCAAGACCCGCTATGTGGACTTCCGACCGCCGCAGAACGCAGGCGGCCACGAGCCGCACGCCAGCTTCGACTTCCTCGGCTTCACCCATGTGTGGGGCCGCTCAAGGAGGGGCTACTGGGTAGTGCGCCAGCTCACGGCCAAGCAGCGCTTAGCGCGCGGACTGCAAGCGGTCAACGAGTGGTGCAAGAAGCACCGCCACGCGCCACTAGCGGAGCAACAGAAGCGACTTGCCAGCGTGATCCGTGGTCACTGCAATTATTACGGTCTGACGGGCAACAGCAAGCGCCTAGGGCAATTCCGCTATCAAGTGGTGCGTCTCTGGCAGAAGTGGCTCTCGCGGCGCAGCCGCAAGAGTCGCGTCAACTGGGAACGCATGACGGAAGTGCTCCGACGGTATCCCCTGCCACCCGCCAAGGTCGTGCGCACGATCTACGCATCCTGAGCGAAGCTGCCATCAGAGGAACCAAGTGCGGCAACCCGCACGCTTGGATCTGTGAGGGAGGGGGCTCGGTAACGACCCCCTCTACTCGGCTTGCGCCAGGGCAAGCCCTGGAGAGGAGGAAGCCATGAGCTGAAACCTTTCATAACGAGCCAGCGGGTTCAACCCCCGCCCGGCAGAGGTGCAGCCCACCAGCCGGGAGCGAGTGTTGCAGGGCGTGCGGCAACGCACGACTTGAAGCGTACACAGCGGGCGGTGAAGCGTCGTTATCGAGCCCCGAGATCGTCAATGTCGGTGCCTTCAGCGTTCAGACCCTGGGGGCAGCACCGGAAGCGCCGCCAGCGGCGAGGCGTCACGGACCGGCCGGGGTCTAAGACCGAAGGCAAAGCCGCAGGATGGCTCGTCAGGGAACCTGGGAGGCCCTGTCCTGTCCACGTGCAGAAGTCGCAATGGGATGCCCGACTACCACAAGGCCCCGGCCCCCGCGGCTGGCCTGCGCCACGGGGGAGCGCTGCGGCGGACACGAATCGACAGGCAAGGCATGCGGTACCGGCTGGCGAAACAATAAGCCGAAGGGACGCAGGGCAGGGAGTCGTAGTGCCTTGATAGTACCGTCAGACGGCGGGGAACCGTGTTCAGCGGGACCCGCCCGAGGGAAGCGAGGCATCTGAAGAGCAGAACCATGCGAGGGAAACGATGGAGCAGACACAGAGCTACACAAACACGTCCACGAAACGAGCATGGATAGCCGAGCAGGCGAGGGCGCACCCGGAACGGGTGTTCAACTCGCTGCACCACCTGATCGACGAGGACTGGATGCGGGAGGCGTACCGCCGCACGCGCAAGGATGGAGCGTCAGGGATCGACGGCGTGAAGGCAGCCGACTATGAGCGCGATCTGGAGGCCAACTTAAAGAGCCTGCTGGAACGCATCAAGGCGGGCCGCTATCACGCGCCGCCGGTGCGCCGACAGTACATCCCGAAAGCGGACGGCAGGCTGCGGCCACTGGGCATCCCGACCTTGGAGGACAAGGTGGCGCAGCGGGCGATCGTGATGCTGCTGGAACCGATCTACGAAAGCGACTTCCTGTCGTGCTCGTATGGGTTCCGGCCCGGACGGTCGGCCCACGATGCGCTCGACACAGTGTACGAGAGCATCGGAAGGCAAGGGCAGACATGGGTGATCGACGCCGACGTGGCGGGCTACTTCGATAGCATCCCCCATTCCGAAATCCGGGCAGTCCTCGACCTGCGAATCAAGGATGGCGTCGTGAGGCGCATGATCGACCGGTGGTTAAAGGCGGGGGTGCTGGAAGCCGGCACTCTCCATAAGTCGGAAACTGGCACCCCTCAGGGCGGTGTGATTTCACCGTTGATCGCGAACCTGTTCCTGCACCACGTGCTGGACCGCTGGTTTGCCGAGACGGTGCAACCACGGCTGCGAGGAGCCAGCCAGCTAGTGCGTTTTGCTGACGACTTCGTGCTGACCTTTGCCGACGGCGGAGACGGCCAGCGCGTGCTGGCCGTGCTGGGCAAGCGTCTGGGCCGCTTCGGGCTAACGCTCCACGCGACCAAGACCCGCTATGTGGACTTCCGACCGCCGCAGAACGCAGGCGGCCACGAGCCGCACGCCAGCTTCGACTTCCTCGGCTTCACCCATGTGTGGGGCCGCTCAAGGAGGGGCTACTGGGTAGTGCGCCAGCTCACGGCCAAGCAGCGCTTAGCGCGCGGACTGCAAGCGGTCAACGAGTGGTGCAAGAAGCACCGCCACGCGCCACTAGCGGAGCAACAGAAGCGACTTGCCAGCGTGATCCGTGGTCACTGCAATTATTACGGTCTGACGGGCAACAGCAAGCGCCTAGGGCAATTCCGCTATCAAGTGGTGCGTCTCTGGCAGAAGTGGCTCTCGCGGCGCAGCCGCAAGAGTCGCGTCAACTGGGAACGCATGACGGAAGTGCTCCGACGGTATCCCCTGCCACCCGCCAAGGTCGTGCGCACGATCTACGCATCCTGAGCGAAGCTGCCATCAGAGGAACCAAGTGCGGCAACCCGCACGCTTGGATCTGTGAGGGAGGGGGCTCGGTAACGACCCCCTCTACTCGGCTTGCGCCAGGGCAAGCCCTGGAGAGGAGGAAGCCATGAGCTGAAACCTTTCATAACGAGCCAGCGGGTTCAACCCCCGCCCGGCAGAGGTGCAGCCCACCAGCCGGGAGCGAGTGTTGCAGGGCGTGCGGCAACGCACGACTTGAAGCGTACACAGCGGGCGGTGAAGCGTCGTTATCGAGCCCCGAGATCGTCAATGTCGGTGCCTTCAGCGTTCAGACCCTGGGGGCAGCACCGGAAGCGCCGCCAGCGGCGAGGCGTCACGGACCGGCCGGGGTCTAAGACCGAAGGCAAAGCCGCAGGATGGCTCGTCAGGGAACCTGGGAGGCCCTGTCCTGTCCACGTGCAGAAGTCGCAATGGGATGCCCGACTACCACAAGGCCCCGGCCCCCGCGGCTGGCCTGCGCCACGGGGGAGCGCTGCGGCGGACACGAATCGACAGGCAAGGCATGCGGTACCGGCTGGCGAAACAATAAGCCGAAGGGACGCAGGGCAGGGAGTCGTAGTGCCTTGATAGTACCGTCAGACGGCGGGGAACCGTGTTCAGCGGGACCCGCCCGAGGGAAGCGAGGCATCTGAAGAGCAGAACCATGCGAGGGAAACGATGGAGCAGACACAGAGCTACACAAACACGTCCACGAAACGAGCATGGATAGCCGAGCAGGCGAGGGCGCACCCGGAACGGGTGTTCAACTCGCTGCACCACCTGATCGACGAGGACTGGATGCGGGAGGCGTACCGCCGCACGCGCAAGGATGGAGCGTCAGGGATCGACGGCGTGAAGGCAGCCGACTATGAGCGCGATCTGGAGGCCAACTTAAAGAGCCTGCTGGAACGCATCAAGGCGGGCCGCTATCACGCGCCGCCGGTGCGCCGACAGTACATCCCGAAAGCGGACGGCAGGCTGCGGCCACTGGGCATCCCGACCTTGGAGGACAAGGTGGCGCAGCGGGCGATCGTGATGCTGCTGGAACCGATCTACGAAAGCGACTTCCTGTCGTGCTCGTATGGGTTCCGGCCCGGACGGTCGGCCCACGATGCGCTCGACACAGTGTACGAGAGCATCGGAAGGCAAGGGCAGACATGGGTGATCGACGCCGACGTGGCGGGCTACTTCGATAGCATCCCCCATTCCGAAATCCGGGCAGTCCTCGACCTGCGAATCAAGGATGGCGTCGTGAGGCGCATGATCGACCGGTGGTTAAAGGCGGGGGTGCTGGAAGCCGGCACTCTCCATAAGTCGGAAACTGGCACCCCTCAGGGCGGTGTGATTTCACCGTTGATCGCGAACCTGTTCCTGCACCACGTGCTGGACCGCTGGTTTGCCGAGACGGTGCAACCACGGCTGCGAGGAGCCAGCCAGCTAGTGCGTTTTGCTGACGACTTCGTGCTGACCTTTGCCGACGGCGGAGACGGCCAGCGCGTGCTGGCCGTGCTGGGCAAGCGTCTGGGCCGCTTCGGGCTAACGCTCCACGCGACCAAGACCCGCTATGTGGACTTCCGACCGCCGCAGAACGCAGGCGGCCACGAGCCGCACGCCAGCTTCGACTTCCTCGGCTTCACCCATGTGTGGGGCCGCTCAAGGAGGGGCTACTGGGTAGTGCGCCAGCTCACGGCCAAGCAGCGCTTAGCGCGCGGACTGCAAGCGGTCAACGAGTGGTGCAAGAAGCACCGCCACGCGCCACTAGCGGAGCAACAGAAGCGACTTGCCAGCGTGATCCGTGGTCACTGCAATTATTACGGTCTGACGGGCAACAGCAAGCGCCTAGGGCAATTCCGCTATCAAGTGGTGCGTCTCTGGCAGAAGTGGCTCTCGCGGCGCAGCCGCAAGAGTCGCGTCAACTGGGAACGCATGACGGAAGTGCTCCGACGGTATCCCCTGCCACCCGCCAAGGTCGTGCGCACGATCTACGCATCCTGAGCGAAGCTGCCATCAGAGGAACCAAGTGCGGCAACCCGCACGCTTGGATCTGTGAGGGAGGGGGCTCGGTAACGACCCCCTCTACTCGGCTTGCGCCAGGGCAAGCCCTGGAGAGGAGGAAGCCATGAGCTGAAACCTTTCATAACGAGCCAGCGGGTTCAACCCCCGCCCGGCAGAGGTGCAGCCCACCAGCCGGGAGCGAGTGTTGCAGGGCGTGCGGCAACGCACGACTTGAAGCGTACACAGCGGGCGGTGAAGCGTCGTTATCGAGCCCCGAGATCGTCAATGTCGGTGCCTTCAGCGTTCAGACCCTGGGGGCAGCACCGGAAGCGCCGCCAGCGGCGAGGCGTCACGGACCGGCCGGGGTCTAAGACCGAAGGCAAAGCCGCAGGATGGCTCGTCAGGGAACCTGGGAGGCCCTGTCCTGTCCACGTGCAGAAGTCGCAATGGGATGCCCGACTACCACAAGGCCCCGGCCCCCGCGGCTGGCCTGCGCCACGGGGGAGCGCTGCGGCGGACACGAATCGACAGGCAAGGCATGCGGTACCGGCTGGCGAAACAATAAGCCGAAGGGACGCAGGGCAGGGAGTCGTAGTGCCTTGATAGTACCGTCAGACGGCGGGGAACCGTGTTCAGCGGGACCCGCCCGAGGGAAGCGAGGCATCTGAAGAGCAGAACCATGCGAGGGAAACGATGGAGCAGACACAGAGCTACACAAACACGTCCACGAAACGAGCATGGATAGCCGAGCAGGCGAGGGCGCACCCGGAACGGGTGTTCAACTCGCTGCACCACCTGATCGACGAGGACTGGATGCGGGAGGCGTACCGCCGCACGCGCAAGGATGGAGCGTCAGGGATCGACGGCGTGAAGGCAGCCGACTATGAGCGCGATCTGGAGGCCAACTTAAAGAGCCTGCTGGAACGCATCAAGGCGGGCCGCTATCACGCGCCGCCGGTGCGCCGACAGTACATCCCGAAAGCGGACGGCAGGCTGCGGCCACTGGGCATCCCGACCTTGGAGGACAAGGTGGCGCAGCGGGCGATCGTGATGCTGCTGGAACCGATCTACGAAAGCGACTTCCTGTCGTGCTCGTATGGGTTCCGGCCCGGACGGTCGGCCCACGATGCGCTCGACACAGTGTACGAGAGCATCGGAAGGCAAGGGCAGACATGGGTGATCGACGCCGACGTGGCGGGCTACTTCGATAGCATCCCCCATTCCGAAATCCGGGCAGTCCTCGACCTGCGAATCAAGGATGGCGTCGTGAGGCGCATGATCGACCGGTGGTTAAAGGCGGGGGTGCTGGAAGCCGGCACTCTCCATAAGTCGGAAACTGGCACCCCTCAGGGCGGTGTGATTTCACCGTTGATCGCGAACCTGTTCCTGCACCACGTGCTGGACCGCTGGTTTGCCGAGACGGTGCAACCACGGCTGCGAGGAGCCAGCCAGCTAGTGCGTTTTGCTGACGACTTCGTGCTGACCTTTGCCGACGGCGGAGACGGCCAGCGCGTGCTGGCCGTGCTGGGCAAGCGTCTGGGCCGCTTCGGGCTAACGCTCCACGCGACCAAGACCCGCTATGTGGACTTCCGACCGCCGCAGAACGCAGGCGGCCACGAGCCGCACGCCAGCTTCGACTTCCTCGGCTTCACCCATGTGTGGGGCCGCTCAAGGAGGGGCTACTGGGTAGTGCGCCAGCTCACGGCCAAGCAGCGCTTAGCGCGCGGACTGCAAGCGGTCAACGAGTGGTGCAAGAAGCACCGCCACGCGCCACTAGCGGAGCAACAGAAGCGACTTGCCAGCGTGATCCGTGGTCACTGCAATTATTACGGTCTGACGGGCAACAGCAAGCGCCTAGGGCAATTCCGCTATCAAGTGGTGCGTCTCTGGCAGAAGTGGCTCTCGCGGCGCAGCCGCAAGAGTCGCGTCAACTGGGAACGCATGACGGAAGTGCTCCGACGGTATCCCCTGCCACCCGCCAAGGTCGTGCGCACGATCTACGCATCCTGAGCGAAGCTGCCATCAGAGGAACCAAGTGCGGCAACCCGCACGCTTGGATCTGTGAGGGAGGGGGCTCGGTAACGACCCCCTCTACTCGGCTTGCGCCAGGGCAAGCCCTGGAGAGGAGGAAGCCATGAGCTGAAACCTTTCATAACGAGCCAGCGGGTTCAACCCCCGCCCGGCAGAGGTGCAGCCCACCAGCCGGGAGCGAGTGTTGCAGGGCGTGCGGCAACGCACGACTTGAAGCGTACACAGCGGGCGGTGAAGCTGCGTATTCTGATTGAAAAGGGTCACCGTTCTGATTGAAAAGGGTCACCGGCCTGAGCTTGGGGTCGAGTGCCGAGAGCGTGGCGACGATGGCGGGTGCAAGTGTCTTCCTGTCCCCATAGAGGACAGGAGGGCACGCGATGCCGAGGCTACCAATCGCCATGTTTGCAATCAAGGAAATCCTGCGCCTGCACCATGACGCAGGCCACACACAGCGGGAGATCTCCCGCGCCACCGGGGTGAGCCAGTCGGCCATCCAGCGCTTGCTGGGACGGGCCAGCCAAGCCGGGCTGGGCTGGCCGCTGGCCCGTCCCGCCGCCAGCGATGCGGAGTTGTATGCACAGTTGTACCCGTCGGCCGCTGGGCCAGCGAGGCACAGCCAGCCAGACTTTGCACATGTGCACGATCAGTTGCGCCGCTTCAAGCGCGTCACGCTGGAGCAGCTCTGGAGCGAGTACTGCGCGGCGAGCGAGCCGGGCCGCAGCTACAGCTACAGTCAGTTCTGCGCGCTGTACAAGCAGTGGCGCGCGAGTCAGGACGTGGTGCTGCACCACGATCACATGGCCGGCGAGCAGCTCTTCATTGACTACGCCGGCGATACGGCGACGGTGTACGAGCCGTCGGGGAGTTGGGAAGCTCAGATCTTCGTGGCCGTGCTCGGGCTGAGCGTGTACACCTATGCCGAGGCCTGCCGGAGCCAGGACCTGGAGAGTTTCCTGAGGGCGCATGTGAACGCGCTGCGCTTCTTTGGCGGGGTGCCGCGCGTGTTCGTGCCGGACAACTTGAAGGCGGCCGTGAGCGTGGCCGACCGCTACGAGCCCGCGGTCAACCGCAGCTACGCCGAACTGGCGCAACACTATGGCGCGGCGGTGCTGCCGGCGCGAGCGGGCAAACCGCGTGACAAAGCGGCCGTGGAGGCGGCCGTGCTGGGGGTGGAGCGGGAGTTGCTCACGCCGCTGTTGCGGCAGCAGCGCCGCTGCTGCAGCCTGGCAGAGTTGAACGAGGCGCTGCGGGAGGGCTTGGCGGCCTACAACGCCAAGCCGTTCCAAAAGCGCGCGGGCTCGCGCCAGAGCGTGTTCGCCAGCCTGGAGCGGCCGGCTTTGCTGGCCTTGCCGGAGCGCGACTACGAATTCGCCGCATGGCTGACGGCGCGGGTCAACGTGGACCATCACGTGACGGTGCGCAAGTGGCACTACTCGGCCCCGGCCAGCCTGCTGCGCAAGCAGGTCGACGTGCGCCTCAGCGCGCACAGCGTGGAGTTGTTCCATCGCGGCGAGCGGGTGGCGCTGCACCGCCGCGAGCGCGGCAAGGGCGGCTACAGCACCATCGAGCAGCACCGCCCCAAGGCCCACCGCGAGCACTTGGGCTGGCCGCCGGAACGGATCGTCGAGTGGGCTGCAAAAGCCGGCCCGGAGACGGCTCGGCTGGTGCGCGAGCTGATGGCTTCCAAGACACACCCGAGCGAGGCCTACAGGCCCAGCCTGGGGATTATCCGGCTCGGCAAGCACTACGGCAGCCAGCGCTTGGAGGCGGCCGCCAAGCGCGCGCGGGCGCACGGCGAGTGCAGCTACAAATGCGTCAAGCAGATCTTGCAGCGCGGCCTGGACAGCCAGCCCGGCGAGCCGGAGCAGGTCTCGGCCCAAGCGCCGGTCGAGCACGGCAATATCCGCGGGCCGGAGTATTTCCGCGCCGCGGCCCAGCGGGCCGGCCAGGCCAAGGAGGGCGCAGCATGTTGATCGAGCCGATTTTGGAACAACTCTACCAACTGCGCCTCAACGGCATGGCGGAAGCCTTCCGCCAGCAGCTGGCCGACCCGGGCGCGGCCGAGCTGAGCTTCGAGGAGCGCTTCGGCCTGCTGGTCGACTCCCAGCACAGCTGGAAGCAGAGCCGCGCCTTGACGCGGCGGCTGGCGCTGGCCAAGCTGCACATGCAGGCGACGCTGGAAGACGTCGACTACCGCCACCCGCGCGGGCTGGAGCGGTCGCGCTTCGTCAGCCTGGCGCACGATTCGCGCTGGGTGCGCAACAAGCACAATGTGATCCTGACCGGCCCCTCCGGGGTGGGCAAGACGTATCTGGCCTGCGCCTTGGCGCACAAGGCCTGCCGGGACGGCTACAGCGCGCTCTACAAGCGTTGCACGCAACTGTTCCGGGACCTGCAGGCGGCCCACGCCGACGGCAGCTTCCCGCGCCTGCTGGACCGCCTGGCGCGCACCGACGTGCTGGTGCTGGACGATTTCGCGCTGACACCGCTGAGCGACTCCCAACGGCGCGACTTGCTGGAAATCTGCGACGACCGCTTCAACCTGCGCTCGACGGTGCTGACCTCCCAGCTGCCGCCCGCCAGCTGGCATGCGCAGATGGGCGATCCGACCATGGCCGACAGCATCCTGGACCGCTTGGTGCACGTGGCGCACAGCTTCCCGCTGGAGGGGGAATCGCTGCGCAAGACGCAGGCCGCGCAACGCCTGCAAGAGGATCGCCAGCAGGAGGACGCGACATGAGAGAGCGTTTCCACATCAAGCCCTCGGCCGGTGCGTTCTTCGCGGCCGGGGAAGGTTTCGAGCGGGCGCTGGGAGTGCTCTCCGACGCGGCCTTCAAACTCTTCGCGCACGTGTGTCTGCGAGCCCGGCGCCCGGCCGGCACGCTCGAGTTCGAGCGGGCCGAGCTGGCTCGCCAGCTGGCCAAGAGCCACTCGACTGTGGGGCGCTGCTTGCAGGAACTGGTGCGCCAAGGGGTCTGCCGGATCGAGCCCGCTCCCAACCAGCACCGGCGCTCGCGGCTGACCGTCTGTGCGCGTTTCTGGCCCTATGCCGCGGTCGACTCCGAGTTGGCCCCAGCGGCCGATCCCGCCGCCAACTATGTCGCCAGCGTGCGCCAGGCCTTCTTGCAGCCCAGCTGCGTGCAGGGCCGCTTCAACTCCGCTGACGAGTGCCTGGCGCGGCACTGGCACAGTTCCGCAGTCCCGCTGGAAACCGCCCGCAACGCCATCCTGCTCGGCTGCGCGCGCAAGTCCATCACACTGCTCGCACAGCCGGCCGGGCTGCCGATTCGCAGCCTGCACTACTTCCAGCCACTGCTGGAAGAGGTGCTCGCCGCCACCCCGCAAACCTACCCGCCACAGTACTGGCAGCACCTGCGCCAGCACTTGCTGCGGTGTGAGCAACATTGGGCGCGCAACGGAGGCTGGCCAGGGAGCCCGCCTGCCCGCCCAAATTTGACACAGGCAGAGCCGCAGCCCCGGCCACTCGACGCGGCCGCCGCGGACACAGGAGGAACAGAATGATGATGATGTCCCATCTTCCCGGGAACCGGGAATCCATGCAAGGAGGTGCCTCCCTGATGGCATACTAGGATCCGTCAGCGTCGCTGCGCTCCGAACTGACCCTTTTCGTCAGAACAGTGATTCTTTTCGGCCAGAACGCTGACCCTTTTCCTTCGGATTACTGACCCTTTTCGCCAGAATCCGCAGTGAAGCGTCGTTATCGAGCCCCGAGATCGTCAATGTCGGTGCCTTCAGCGTTCAGACCCTGGGGGCAGCACCGGAAGCGCCGCCAGCGGCGAGGCGTCACGGACCGGCCGGGGTCTAAGACCGAAGGCAAAGCCGCAGGATGGCTCGTCAGGGAACCTGGGAGGCCCTGTCCTGTCCACGTGCAGAAGTCGCAATGGGATGCCCGACTACCACAAGGCCCCGGCCCCCGCGGCTGGCCTGCGCCACGGGGGAGCGCTGCGGCGGACACGAATCGACAGGCAAGGCATGCGGTACCGGCTGGCGAAACAATAAGCCGAAGGGACGCAGGGCAGGGAGTCGTAGTGCCTTGATAGTACCGTCAGACGGCGGGGAACCGTGTTCAGCGGGACCCGCCCGAGGGAAGCGAGGCATCTGAAGAGCAGAACCATGCGAGGGAAACGATGGAGCAGACACAGAGCTACACAAACACGTCCACGAAACGAGCATGGATAGCCGAGCAGGCGAGGGCGCACCCGGAACGGGTGTTCAACTCGCTGCACCACCTGATCGACGAGGACTGGATGCGGGAGGCGTACCGCCGCACGCGCAAGGATGGAGCGTCAGGGATCGACGGCGTGAAGGCAGCCGACTATGAGCGCGATCTGGAGGCCAACTTAAAGAGCCTGCTGGAACGCATCAAGGCGGGCCGCTATCACGCGCCGCCGGTGCGCCGACAGTACATCCCGAAAGCGGACGGCAGGCTGCGGCCACTGGGCATCCCGACCTTGGAGGACAAGGTGGCGCAGCGGGCGATCGTGATGCTGCTGGAACCGATCTACGAAAGCGACTTCCTGTCGTGCTCGTATGGGTTCCGGCCCGGACGGTCGGCCCACGATGCGCTCGACACAGTGTACGAGAGCATCGGAAGGCAAGGGCAGACATGGGTGATCGACGCCGACGTGGCGGGCTACTTGCAGTTGTCGTCATACTGCCACCCCACTGATGCGGATCGCCCGAACGGGCCGCGATATCTGCATAACTCCTTCCTTTTCAGTTATTTGCGGAATGATTCAAGGAATCGGCCGACTGCGGCTGCGGCCGACTTGACTCACTGCAACTCGCCTCTTCGGTGCATGTCGGCTCCTTGAACAGGCTCGGATGGTTGTTCTCGGGGAGCTTGATCCGCAATCCGCCCCGGCGTCCTCTTTGGACCGTGACGGCATCCAGCTTGCCGCGCTTGATCCAGTCTAGGACGGTCTGGCGAGACACTCCCAGCCGGGCTGTCGCGACTTGCATCGCTACGTAACCCTCGGGAGCGTCTGCCACGAAGCGTTGACGCAGTTCCTCGGTGAGGCGGATGCGCCAGGGAGCTCCGGGCGTGATCTGATCACCGGCCAGGAACCCGTCATTCAGCATGCGGTGGATCGTGGATGGGGCCACGCCCAGCGCCTTGGCGGCTTGCCGGACGTTGACGAGCTCGCCGTCCGGAGGCGACTCTGACGGCTTGAAGCAGGGGATTTTCCAGTGCGTGCGCAGGCTCGAAACCCGGGACTGGGTGAACCGCAGCCCATGCGCGGTCCGGCGGCCTTGCTGGTTGAGAATCCCGGCAATGACCGAGTCGGGGTAATGCGCCGCGAGTCGGCGCAGCAGCTCGATCGTGTCCTCGTCCGTACGCACGGGTGCGGAACGCTTGCGCGGACGCTCGATGGTGAGTTCGGTCGACAGTCCTCCCCGCCACACCAGACGGATCCGGGCGCGAGGCTCGTTGCGGGGGGCATCTAGGACCACCTCCTCCAGCAGCGCCCGCAGCAGTTCCTTGCGGTCGCGTGCCGTCGTCGTGGGGGCGTCCCAGGCCCGTGGCAGGTCCTCGCCCAGCGCCAGCAGCGCCTCGCGTTCGTTCCCGCTCAGCTCCCGCGGACGCTCCTGCTCGCGCAACGCCAGCTCGGCCCGCTCCCGCTCCAGATCCTCCAGCCGCTGTTCCCACTCCCGCTCCAGACCACGGGCCACGCGGCGGTTCTCCGGATCCACGGCGCGGTAGGCGCGCTCGGCCCTGGTCGCCTCGTAGGCGGCCCGCTCCACCGCCAGGCGCCGCTGCGCCAGGGCGGCGTCGCGTTCGCTCTGCACCTGCTCGATCGCACGCAGCGCGGCTGCGGCTCCGCCGGCCCGGACAGCCTCCAGCACGCTGACAGCCACGGCTTGGTCGACCTGCATCCCGCCGATCTGCAAGCAGTAGGTGGCACGCCCTTCCACGATGTTCTGGCCGGGACAGTGGTAGTTGGGGGAGGAGTTGCGTCCGAGGTAGTAAGTGCGCAGCGCTCGCCCGCAGTTGCCGCAGATCGCGAGTCCCTGTAGCAAGGCGGGTCCCTCTCTCACGCTGCCCCCGGCACTGTGCGGGCGCGGCCGCCGGTTGGCTCCGATGCGCGCCCGGTTAGCCTCGAACGTCTCCCAGTCTATATAGCCGCGGTGATGGCCTGGCAGCAGCACGCGCCATTCCGCCCGGGGCAACTGGCGCACGCGCTTTTGCATGCGGCCGTGCCCGTCGAGATAGCGTTCCTGGCGGGACTTGCCGAAGGCGTACGCCCCGGCGTAGACCGGATTGCGCAGCACTTGGACGATCGAGCTGTAGGCGGGCGGGATCCAGCGCACGTCATCGCCTTTGCGCAGGCGGACGGGGAACTGCAGGCCCTCGTCGCGGAACCACAGCCAGACGCGGCGCATGGAGCCGAGCTTGGCGAAGCGCTCGAAGACATTCCGGATCGCGCGCACCACTTCCTCGTCGGGATGGAAGAGGACCTCGCCGTCCTGCTCGCCCCAGACGAAGCCGACCGGCAGGGTGCAACGGAACTCGCCGCGGGCGGCCTTGTTGCGGATGCCTTCCAGCAGGCGCACCTTGAGCGTGTGCAGCTCGGCTTCGCTGATTGTGCCTTTCATGCCGAGCACCAGGCGGTCATTGAAACAAGCCGGGTCGTAGATGCCGTCAAAGTCGGCGATCAGGGTGTCGGTCAGGGCGCACAGGTCGATCAGGCGGTACCAGTCGGCGTTGTTGCGAGCCAGCCGGGAGACCTCCAGTCCGAGCACGAGTCCGGCGCGACCGAGAGCGACGTCGGCGGCCAGGCTGTTGAAGCCGTCGCGCTTGTCGGCGGACTCGCCGGAGAGGCCGAGGTCCTCGTCGACGACGGTGATCTGGTCGGGGTGCCAGCCCAGGGCTTCGGCACGGGCGGCGAGGGCGTACTGGCGACGCGTGGACTCAGTGTTGCGCTCGACCTGCGAGGGGCTCGACTGGCGGATGTAGACGAAGGCCTGGCGCTGGCGGTGAGCAGGCAGGATGCTGGTTTCAGTCATCGCGCTGCTCCTGTTCGCGAGGCGGCAGGATCGCCTGGGCCAGGATGCGGGCCAGGGCTTGCAAGGCGGCGTTCTTGGTGGCGGGATCGAGCGTCTCCCAGATCGCCTCGGTCGGGGCGGGCGTGTCCTGGAAGGCTAGTGCCATCTGCCGCCGGGGCGGCGGGGGCAAGGTTTTCATCGGGAGTCTCCTGAGCGGCCTGGAGCCGTTGCAAGAGAGCGTCGATGATGGCGCGGGCCCGCAGCAAATCGCCGAGGCGAGCGAGGCTTGCATGGCGACCTGACGAGGGATCCCGATCCTCGGCCGGCACAGCATCTGTCCATGCCGCCGGCACGAAGCGGCGGTCCCCATTGGGGCACAGCAGCAGCAGGGTCAGTTCATCGTTCCGGACCGCTTGAAGCAGGACCGGCAAGGTCCTGCCAGCCAGCGGATGGGACGGTCGCGTGATTGTAGCCGCCTCCGGAAGCTCTTCGAGATGGGTAGTGTGTGGAGTACTACTTCGATAGCATCCCCCATTCCGAAATCCGGGCAGTCCTCGACCTGCGAATCAAGGATGGCGTCGTGAGGCGCATGATCGACCGGTGGTTAAAGGCGGGGGTGCTGGAAGCCGGCACTCTCCATAAGTCGGAAACTGGCACCCCTCAGGGCGGTGTGATGACTCCCCCAACGCAAAAGGTAACTTCACGTTTGAGCGCGTTTGCGGCTTCAAGCGCAAGGCTTGACATTAGACATGTACTGTATATATTATATGTCACATGGCCCGCGTCAGCGACGCCGAGAAAGCCCAGCGGCTCAATCTCGCCCGTGCGCTGCTGCAGCAATGCCCGCACCTGCCGGACGCCGTCGAGCGCCTCGCCGGCCAACTCGCCATCTCGAATCGCCAGGCCTACCGCTACCTGCGCCAAGCCCAGCAACTGACCGCACCGGTGCCCGTCTCCGACGGCAAGGACGTTCTGTCTGTGCGTCTTCCACGCGGCTTGATCCAGCGCTTGCGAGAGCGTTCGCTCACCACCGGAACAGCGGTCAGCGAACTGGTGGCGCGAGCCCTGCAAGCCCTGCTCGCGTCCCGGGCACCGCATGCCTGACGGCGACCCGCTGGCGGTGCGCCTGGAGTACCGCTTTGATCGCCATCAATCCGACAAGCTGGCCGGCGCCTACGAGCGGCTTGCACCGCTCCGGCAGCAGCCGGCCCGACCCACTGCCCAGGAGGACGTGACCCATGACCAAGACCGCCGCCATCTATGCCCGAGTGTCGTCGGACCGCCAGAAGGAAAGCGGGTCGATCGCCAGCCAGACGGCCGCCCTGCAGGCGTGCGCCCAGCAACGCGAGTATCTCGTGCCGCCTGAATGGGTGTTCGAGGACGATGGGTTCAGCGGAGCCCGCCTGGACCGGCCGGGGTTGGAGGCGGTGCGCGACCTGGCTGCCGAGGGTCGCATCGACGCCGTGCTGGTCTTGTCGCCGGACCGGCTCAGCCGCAAGTACGCCTATCAAGTGCTGCTGTTGGAAGAGTTTGCGCGTTGCGGGGTAGCGTGCGAATTTGTGGAATCGCCGCCGGCGGAGACACCGCAGGAGCGTCTGCTGGTCCAAGTGCAGGGCATGATTGCCGAGTACGAGCGCGCCCTGATCGCGGAGCGCTCACGGCGCGGCAAGCGGCACAAGGCGCGCAACGGGTCGCCGAGCGTGCTCTCGGGAGCTCCCTACGGATACCGCTACGTGAAGCGTGGCGAGGGGGTCGAGGCGCGCTACGAGATCGTGGCGGCAGAGGCCGCGGTGGTGCGCCAAGTGTTTGACAGCTATACGCGGGAACAGTGCAGCATCGGAGCGATCGCGCGCAAGCTGGCGGAGCAAGGGATGCGGACGCGCACGGGGAAGACGCGCTGGGACCGCTCGGTGATTTGGGCCATCCTACGCAATCCGGCCTACTGCGGCAGGGCCTGCTACGGCAAGACGGGGACGGGTCCGAGGCAGAAGGTCACGCGCCCCTTGCGGGGACCCGGCAAGTTCGCGAGCCAGCAAGTGAGCGGGCTGGAGCGTCCGCGCGAGGAGTGGATCGAGATCCCGGTGCCGGCCTTGGTCAGCGCCGAGCAGTTCGAGCAAGCCCGGCAGCAGCTTGAGGCGAACAAGCGGCATGCGACGCGGCGGACCAAGGAGCCAACCCTGTTGCAGGGCATGTTGGCGTGTCGGCGTTGCGGCTATGCCTACTACCGCAGTTCGACGCGGACGACGAAGCGGAAGCTGTACTACTACCGCTGCCTGGGCTCGGACAGGTGGCGCTGGGAAGATGGCGCGCGCTGCGCGAGTCGGCCGGTGCGGCAGGACCGTCTGGACGCGGTGGTTTGGCGGGAGCTGGTGCGGCTGCTGGAAGAGCCGGCCTTGCTTCAGGCCGAGCTGGCACGGCGGCTGGAGGCCGGGCGCGAGGCGGATCCACAACGGCGTCGGCTGGCGGAACTGCGCGGCGAGCGGGAACGCTTGCAACGCGCCGGCGCGCGACTGTTGACTGCGTACCAGGAGGAACTGATCGAGCTGGACGAGCTGCGCAGCCGCATGCCGGCCCTTCACAGTCGGAAACGGGTTCTGGAGGCCGAATTGGAGTCGATCGAGAGCGCGGCCGAGGAACGTGAACGCTATCTGCGGATTGCCGAGACGTTGGAAAGCTTCCGGGACCGCTTGAGAAGCAACGCCGAGACACTCGACGTGATCGAGCGGCAAAAGGTGCTACGCTCGCTGGTCAAGGAAGTGCTGGTTGGCGACGGGGAGATCACGATCCGCCACTCGATACCGGTGACGGAATCGGCCAGTCCCTCGGACGGCAAACCGGCTGCCGATTTGCCACAGCACGACCCTACACCCCAAAGTTACCTTTTGCGTTGGGGGAGTCATTTCACCGTTGATCGCGAACCTGTTCCTGCACCACGTGCTGGACCGCTGGTTTGCCGAGACGGTGCAACCACGGCTGCGAGGAGCCAGCCAGCTAGTGCGTTTTGCTGACGACTTCGTGCTGACCTTTGCCGACGGCGGAGACGGCCAGCGCGTGCTGGCCGTGCTGGGCAAGCGTCTGGGCCGCTTCGGGCTAACGCTCCACGCGACCAAGACCCGCTATGTGGACTTCCGACCGCCGCAGAACGCAGGCGGCCACGAGCCGCACGCCAGCTTCGACTTCCTCGGCTTCACCCATGTGTGGGGCCGCTCAAGGAGGGGCTACTGGGTAGTGCGCCAGCTCACGGCCAAGCAGCGCTTAGCGCGCGGGCTGCAAGCGGTCAACGAGTGGTGCAAGAAGCACCGCCACGCGCCACTAGCGGAGCAACAGAAGCGACTTGCCAGCGTGATCCGTGGTCACTGCAATTATTACGGTCTGACGGGCAACAGCAAGCGCCTAGGGCAATTCCGCTATCAAGTGGTGCGTCTCTGGCAGAAGTGGCTCTCGCGGCGCAGCCGCAAGAGTCGCGTCAACTGGGAACGCATGACGGAAGTGCTCCGACGGTATCCCCTGCCACCCGCCAAGGTCGTGCGCACGATCTACGCATCCTGAGCGAAGCTGCCATCAGAGGAACCAAGTGCGGCAACCCGCACGCTTGGATCTGTGAGGGAGGGGGCTCGGTAACGACCCCCTCTACTCGGCTTGCGCCAGGGCAAGCCCTGGAGAGGAGGAAGCCATGAGCTGAAACCTTTCATAACGAGCCAGCGGGTTCAACCCCCGCCCGGCAGAGGTGCAGCCCACCAGCCGGGAGCGAGTGTTGCAGGGCGTGCGGCAACGCACGACTTGAAGCGTACACAGCGGGCGGTGAAGCGTCGTTATCGAGCCCCGAGATCGTCAATGTCGGTGCCTTCAGCGTTCAGACCCTGGGGGCAGCACCGGAAGCGCCGCCAGCGGCGAGGCGTCACGGACCGGCCGGGGTCTAAGACCGAAGGCAAAGCCGCAGGATGGCTCGTCAGGGAACCTGGGAGGCCCTGTCCTGTCCACGTGCAGAAGTCGCAATGGGATGCCCGACTACCACAAGGCCCCGGCCCCCGCGGCTGGCCTGCGCCACGGGGGAGCGCTGCGGCGGACACGAATCGACAGGCAAGGCATGCGGTACCGGCTGGCGAAACAATAAGCCGAAGGGACGCAGGGCAGGGAGTCGTAGTGCCTTGATAGTACCGTCAGACGGCGGGGAACCGTGTTCAGCGGGACCCGCCCGAGGGAAGCGAGGCATCTGAAGAGCAGAACCATGCGAGGGAAACGATGGAGCAGACACAGAGCTACACAAACACGTCCACGAAACGAGCATGGATAGCCGAGCAGGCGAGGGCGCACCCGGAACGGGTGTTCAACTCGCTGCACCACCTGATCGACGAGGACTGGATGCGGGAGGCGTACCGCCGCACGCGCAAGGATGGAGCGTCAGGGATCGACGGCGTGAAGGCAGCCGACTATGAGCGCGATCTGGAGGCCAACTTAAAGAGCCTGCTGGAACGCATCAAGGCGGGCCGCTATCACGCGCCGCCGGTGCGCCGACAGTACATCCCGAAAGCGGACGGCAGGCTGCGGCCACTGGGCATCCCGACCTTGGAGGACAAGGTGGCGCAGCGGGCGATCGTGATGCTGCTGGAACCGATCTACGAAAGCGACTTCCTGTCGTGCTCGTATGGGTTCCGGCCCGGACGGTCGGCCCACGATGCGCTCGACACAGTGTACGAGAGCATCGGAAGGCAAGGGCAGACATGGGTGATCGACGCCGACGTGGCGGGCTACTTCGATAGCATCCCCCATTCCGAAATCCGGGCAGTCCTCGACCTGCGAATCAAGGATGGCGTCGTGAGGCGCATGATCGACCGGTGGTTAAAGGCGGGGGTGCTGGAAGCCGGCACTCTCCATAAGTCGGAAACTGGCACCCCTCAGGGCGGTGTGATTTCACCGTTGATCGCGAACCTGTTCCTGCACCACGTGCTGGACCGCTGGTTTGCCGAGACGGTGCAACCACGGCTGCGAGGAGCCAGCCAGCTAGTGCGTTTTGCTGACGACTTCGTGCTGACCTTTGCCGACGGCGGAGACGGCCAGCGCGTGCTGGCCGTGCTGGGCAAGCGTCTGGGCCGCTTCGGGCTAACGCTCCACGCGACCAAGACCCGCTATGTGGACTTCCGACCGCCGCAGAACGCAGGCGGCCACGAGCCGCACGCCAGCTTCGACTTCCTCGGCTTCACCCATGTGTGGGGCCGCTCAAGGAGGGGCTACTGGGTAGTGCGCCAGCTCACGGCCAAGCAGCGCTTAGCGCGCGGACTGCAAGCGGTCAACGAGTGGTGCAAGAAGCACCGCCACGCGCCACTAGCGGAGCAACAGAAGCGACTTGCCAGCGTGATCCGTGGTCACTGCAATTATTACGGTCTGACGGGCAACAGCAAGCGCCTAGGGCAATTCCGCTATCAAGTGGTGCGTCTCTGGCAGAAGTGGCTCTCGCGGCGCAGCCGCAAGAGTCGCGTCAACTGGGAACGCATGACGGAAGTGCTCCGACGGTATCCCCTGCCACCCGCCAAGGTCGTGCGCACGATCTACGCATCCTGAGCGAAGCTGCCATCAGAGGAACCAAGTGCGGCAACCCGCACGCTTGGATCTGTGAGGGAGGGGGCTCGGTAACGACCCCCTCTACTCGGCACCTCCACAGGCTGGAGATGGCTACGGCACGCTGCATGGAGGTGCCGGGAACTTGCCGCGGCTCCTACGTTTTCGCGGACCGCTCAAGCAAGGGGCCACTCAGCGGCGGGCAAGCCCGTCATCCTAGAGGCTCTTGCCGAAACAAGTCCGTCGTTTCGTGCAGTCGGTTCCCGCTGGTTGGAAGCACGAGGGCACCAAGCAATGGGATCGCACTTGGTCCCGCTGTGCTCCGACCTGAGCCAGACAAACCGGGCCGCGGGAAGTTCAGAGCGCGCGAATGCCAGGTGCGCACCCGTCTGCCCGCGTCCACTGCAGACATTGATGCCGAACGGCGTTCCCGCCGCTATCCGCCAGGGCCGCTCGCCTGTGGCTGCCGCCCTCGACGGTCGACCGGGCACAGCCGACTGTCATTCGCTTGGCCGGTCGCCAGGAACATCCTGTGCGGCCACTGCCTCGCCTTGACGGGTCGCGGGGTCCGCCTTCGCCGTCGTCTCTAGGACGGCCTCGGTGTGCGCCACTCTTGCGGTAATTTCCGCCGACTGCCTGTACAAGTCGTCGCTCCGCATCTGGAGGGCCTCGAACCTTCTGTCACTGCGGTCCAGCACATCCCGGATTGCCTTCTCGCGCTTGGCGGCCTCTTTCTCAGCCTGGGCCTCGCGCTTGGCGGCCTCCTGCTCGAAGCGCTCGTCGCGCTTGGCGGCCTCGCGCTCGAAGCGCTCATCGCGCCTGGCGGCCTCGCGCTCGAAGCGCTCATCGCGCCTGGCGACCTCCTGAGCGATCTGCTCGGTGAACACGCGCGTCTGGGCCTCGCGCTTGGCGGCCTCCTGAGCGATCTGCTCGGTGAACGCGCGCGTCTGGGCCTCGCGCTTGGCGGCCTCCTGAGCGATCTGCTCGGTGAACGCGCGCGTCTGGGCCTCGCGCTCGGCGGCTTCCCGATCGGACCGCTCCACGAGGAGTTCAAATTCCCGCCTGCGGGCGCCACGCCGGCTCGCCCAGATGCTCACGATCAGCGCCGCAAGCGCGACCAACGCGGTCACCGCCGGCGCTGCGTTTCCGATCCACTCCGGCATGCCTCTACTATACGTCCACCCCCCACTGCTGGCCGGCGCTTCGGATCGCGCGGATGCCGCGGTGCTAGCGGGGGGTGCCGGCAACACAGGCAACCAGACAGTGATGCAGCGAGACCAGAGCGAGCACCCGCTCTCCGCCCTCGACTTGGAGCGGGCACTCGGCAGACGTTTCGACCCGAATGTATGGCACTTGCATCGCCACAGGGCCCGGGCGTGACGCGGACGAACTGGCTGCGGCGCGGCCGGGGCCCCCGGTGGCCGAGCCGCGCCTAGCCCACACGGGCAGTCTCTGGTCGTCGGCGATCTCGCCGGAACGACGAAGCTGCTTCGGCAAGGATCCTTGCCGTTATTCGCACGGAGGGAGGGTCTTTTCGAGCGCCGAGCCGCTTTTCAAACAGCCCGCCGCTGTCGTGAACGTCGATCGCAACACCGACTGCAGGCTCCTACACACTGCCCGACGGGAACCTACAGTGGGTCGAACCCCTTCTCGCCGCGCTGCCTACCCATTGTCGCGCCCCTCCGCCTACAGCTGATCCGTGTTTGCGCGATCGCGACGCTACCGGTACCTTCGGAGAGCGAAATCGGCTGTGGACCGGCACATTACAGGGCTCCGAGCTTCGTGCCGAGCACCGCCTTGGAGAACTGATATGGTTGCCGCGAGAGGCCAGCACAGCGTTGGCCTAGCAGCAGCCATGCGGCATGGAAGGCTGGATCGAGACACGGCCCTGGGGCTCAAGGAACTGAGGCGTCGTCTCGAGGCAGACGGCAATCGAGTACCGCCGTCGATCCTCGACGAGACGGTGAACCTCGCCACGTGGAACATCCGCGAGTTCGGCAGGCGGCCCCGCCTGCCGAAGTCCCTGCACTACATCGCCGAGGTGCTCGGACGGTTCGACCTCGTCGCATTGACCGAGGTTCGCCCGAGGGAGTCTCGCCCTGTACAGATGTGCGGATTCCTCGAGTTCTCGACCGCTCGGCTCGCACAGCCGCACCGGCTCAAGGAGTCAGAAGCGGCGAGCCAATCAGGCGAGTGCGCTCTCGAATGCTGCCACGCTGCGCGTCCGTGTGTCGAACTCTACCCCCACCAAATGGATCGGCAGCCCGAGGTGGCGGTACTTGGCAGCGTAGTCCCGCTCTTGTAGCTGCGCCAGCGCCGTGCCGCTTCGGCTCTCGTCCTACGCCTTGAACTCGAACAGGTACACGTGGCTGCCCGCTTGCACCGCCATGTCCAGCCGTCCACGGTTGCTGCTGTCTTCAACCGTCGCTTTGACACCCAACCCCGAAATGTAACCGTAGAAGACGCTGGCGTAGTACCCCTCGTAACGCGCGATCTCATTGCGCGTGTGCCATTCGTAGGGGATGCTCTCGAAGAGCGCTCGAATGCGTCGCTCCAATCCAGTCAGGGCGCCACTAGCGAGGAATTCATCAAGGGCGTCGAGGTGCTGTTCCCGGCAAGGGTCCGTGCCCGTCAGATACGCAAGCAGGCTCGTGTTCAGGCTCTGGCTCACCTCGCGATTGGGATAGACGAGCCGATAACGCAGTCGCCCGCGGCGCGTCTCTTGGCCTCCGATGGTTAGGTAACCAGTTTGGAACAGCAATGCCTCCGGAGCGATGTCGTCCACCTCGAACTTGCCAAGATCGTCTTCGCTCACGAGCATGCCGTCTAAGGTGGCCGTCGATATGTTGCGCTTGACCAGCGTTTCCACTAGGAACCTTGGCGTGCCGGTCTGGAACCACCACGGCTTGAATGCGCGCTTGTCGAACAGGAGCAAGAGATCGAACGGGTTGTACACTCTGTCCGCCGCCAGACCCCAGCTGTAGCCGTAGTACCGCTCGCGGATTTGGTCACGGTCCAAGCCCGGCAGCTCGGCTGCGAACACCGTGTCGACGTCGTCCTCGGTGTAGCCGCAGATGGCCGCGTATCGCTCGTCGAGCGTTATGTCGTTGAGATTGTTCAGGCCGGAGAAGAGGCTGACGTTAGAAAACTTGCTCACGCCGGTAAGGAAGCAGAAGCGGATATGGGCGTCACAGGACTTGATCATCCCGTAAAGCCCGCGCAAGTACTCCCGATTGGCGCGGGCGAGATCTGGATTCTCCAATGCGTCTAGGATTGGCTTGTCATACTCGTCGACCAACACGCAAACCCGCTGGCCGCCGTCGCGATGCAAGGTGCGGACAAGATCTTCCAGGCGGCGAGGCCCGGAGGTGTGGCGCGCTCGCATGCCCGCGGCGCTCTCTAATCCAACAGCTGCGCCAGCACGTCTTCTTCCAAGTCGCCGGGCTTGGTGGCGTTGAGACCACCGAAGTCTAGGGGCACAACTGGAAACGACACCGACCAGTCCCAGCGGTCGTGCGCCTCCAAGCCCACGAAGAGGCTCTGGCTACCTTGGAAGAGCTCCTTCAATGTGTCCAAGAACAGGCTCTTGCCGAAGCGGCGCGGACGAGACAGGAAATAGTGCTTGCCGCCTTGCGCCAGCTTGAGCGCGTAGCCGGTCTTGTCAACGTAGTAGCAGTTGCCCTCGCGGATCTTGTGAAACGTCTGGATACCGGTGGGTAAGCGGAGCCTAGCCATCGCTCAGCCATTACCGTAGCCCGTTTCAGGTCTCACGCCAGGGCAACGCGCCGCATGCTGCAAGTCCGAAACGAGGGAGTGCAGATTTCGAAGGCAGGTGAACAGCCGTTCCGATCGAAAGTGAACACTGATCGTCACCGCTAGGATTGCCTCGTCGCGCTTGGCGGCCTCGTGCTCGAAGCGTTCCTCGCGCTTGGCGGCCTCGCGTTCGATCTGCTAGGTCAACGCCCGTGCCTCTGCCTCTCGCTTGGCCGCCTCGCGCTCGGGGTGCTGCTCGCCCCTGGCGGCCTCTCGCTTGGCCGCCTCCAGATCAAACCGTGCCAAGAGGAGTTGAATCTCCCACGCAAGAGCGACACGCCGGCTCGCCCAGATGCTCACGATCAGCGCCGTAATTGCGAGCAACCCGGTCACCACCTTCGCTGCGATTCCGATCCACTCCGGCATCGCTCTACTATACGTCCACCTCCCTCCACCAGCCTCCAAGCTGAGCTTCGGTCCGATTGGATACCGCGCCGCTATCGGGGTTGCCGACAAGGCGCGGACCGCGACACTGATGGAGCGAGACCAGAGCGATCACCCGCTCTCCGCGCACGGCTTGGAATGGGCACTCGGTGGGCAATGCGAGCCCGCCCGCAGCCAGTACCGCACGACACCAGCACTGACGGTACTTGCCTATGGTGCCGCCTCGTCAGAGGTCTCTTGGGCGAGCGCCACATGGCTGCGTGGGAAGCGACCTTGGATGGCTTGAGGTCGGAAGTGCCGACGGCGGTCTCGATGGAGCTCTATATAGATACTGTCAAGTCCGCAGCGGGGCTGGGGCCAAACACGGGTTCGGCGGATGGAGGTGAAGGGGCGCTGCGACCGGTTGCTAGGTCCGGCAACGTACGGAGATCGGCGGTGCCGGGTTGCGGGATCGAACTGCAGGCGTGGCGGAGTGCTTGTCTTTTCTGTTGCGACCGGCGCCACCGACTTTCAGTCAGCGAATGTCCGGTGTCTCGACTCGGAATCGCCTCGAGCCAAGAAGTCTGCAGGGGCGTTTCCTAGGGCGTCGCCCGGAGGATTCCCGGTTTCTGGACCTGTCGATCATCCAGCCGCAGCGAGCACACGACGACAGCCGCCGTGCGGCGCGCTCCCGGCACCGGCTCAGGGAACTTGCGCAAAGCCATCGATGTGACACCGGACGGACGTGCGGATCTCCCGAACCGCGTCCGCCTCGGAAGGGCCTGCGGATACGCACCCTGACCCATCGGGGACCTAGAGGGCAAAGTTCCTCGGCGATCTTTCGATGATGATCGTGTATTGCATTGACTTGGCCGCTCTCCCTTCACTCCGGTTTGCTTCATGACACTGGCCGAAATGTCCCACGGCAGGTCGTCGGGCGACTGCCGGCCATGGGCATGGTTTGCGGCCTCTCCGGATGCCGATATTGCCGATGGCTGTGCGCCACGAAGGCGCGCGGGGAGGGCGGAAGCCTTCCGCGCAGCCGTGCTGCGCAAGAGATGGAGGGAGGCCCTCCGCAGCCGCCGTGCAGGCGGAGGCTGCAAACCGCCTACTGCTGCTGCGTTTAAGAGGCGTGGTGGTGAGCGAGTTAGGAAAAGGCAGGACATTGATCTTGTCAGGTATGGATCGTGGAGCCGAACGCAAGTGAACCGCTGATGAGGTGTCGAAAGCATATGGACGGCGTCGAAACCGGAGGGAAGTCGTTACTCCGGGACAAGGCCGGGGGGCACCTGTTTACTGCCCGGTCGGCGTCCGGCATAAAGGCGGCGGGAACGCGATCCGGGCTCTTGCGGGGAACGTGGGAACCTGTCGTGCCGATGCTAAGGGAGACTCGCAAACGGCAGAACCGTGAGCGACTGAGTACCGATGCGGCGCACAGGGGCGGAGTGGCTTGTAGTAGCGGGGAAGGTCCTGTAACGGGGCTGGAGCGAAGGGGCCACCTTGACCGACACAAGAGGCCGGGGCAACCGTAATCGGGAGGACCTTGGTCTGTTGTGCACCTCGCGATTCGCTTCGGCGAGGCACGGATGGATCGGTCGAGAGGAGCCGTATGCGCGGAGACGTGCACGTACGGTTCTGAGGGGGCCTGGGGGTGAGATTCCCCCGGGCTACCCGACTCCTCTCGTGCGAACCAGCAACTAGCCGCGTTGCTCCGCCAAGCGAATCGCGTCCCGGACCTTCGGCGTGCCTCGCTCATTATCTTCGCGGTGTCGGCTCGAATCGCCGGCGATCGCGATTCCTGCTGCTTCCATGCAAGCTGGGGCCATTCAAGGCAGGGACAGCGCGATTCACCCGGCACCGTGCTGACTCGTTCCACCCACAAGGGCTCACGAAGTTTTCGGTGGCGGCAGCAGCGCTGAGGGCGGTGCCGTCGCGAATTCCTATGCGCGATGAGCAGCGGGTGTGCTAGTATGGGCGTGGAGGTTGGATTCGAACGCCACAGCAAGGAGTGGCCTGCGTGCAGGCCCAACGAAAATATCCTGCTGCCGCCCTTGACACGTGTTGCGGGCGGATGGCATGATGTGCTAGAACTTGCCATGTGGGGTTCCTAGCGGGCCTCCGGTTGGCAGACCGCCAGGGGAGCGATCCTTCCGGCGGGTGCAGTGGAGAAGGAAACAAGGGAGAATCATGACGAATCGCAATCGATCGAGTTGGGGCCTCGGCCTCTTGGCTCTGATGCTGCTGTCGCTCGGCCTGGCCGGCTGCGGCGGCTCCGAGCCCACCGCGACGGCGCCCCCGCCGGCACCTCCGCCGGCGCCGCCGCCGTTCGTGCCGCAAGCTGTCGAGGTCGCACTCGGCACCAGCGGCGACACGCTGACTTTGATGACCACAGAGGCCGGCGGCTATACGCTTAACGGCGAGGCCTTCGCCACCGGCGCGGAAGTGATGGCCGAGGCCAACGGCAGCACCTACACGCTGACCTTGGACGGCACCACTTGGAGCGCCGCCTACCAGGCACCTGACGCGATGTCTCTCGCGCTGGGCACCACCGGCGGGATGATCTCCATCGAGCGTCTCGAGGACGGCAGCTTCCAGGCCAACGGCAGCGCGGTTGCCAACGGCACGGTCCTGACGGCCGAGAACGGCAACATGTACACGGTGATGATCAGCGACGACGGCATGTTCAGCGCCGAGTACGTGCAGCCGCCGGCCCTGAGCATCCCGCTGGGGAGCTCCGGCTCGTCGGTGGAAGTCCGCCGCAACGAGGACCAGACCTTCTCGGCGATGATCGGCGGCGAGTGGATGATGATCACGGCCGAGACGACAGTGACGGCGGCCAACGGCAACGTCTACGCGGCGGTGCTGTCGCCGGAGGGCGTTCCGGTCGGCGTGATGCACGTGGCGGCGATGCAGGACGTGATGCTGGGCGCGCTGGGCGGCACGATCCAGCTGACCCAGGCCGAGGACATGACCTGGCGGTACGGCGAGGCGGAAGTCAAGGACGGCTACATGCACACGGCGGCGAACGGCAACGTGTACGTGCTGATGATGGACGCCGAGGGCATGTGGGGCGCCATGTACCAGCAGGTGATGGTGACGGTGGACTTGGGCACGCAGGGCTCTGTGGAGCTGGTGCGGGCCGAGGACATGTCCTGGTGGCTGGATTCCGAGCGTGTCGGAGTCGGCTCCGAGGTGATGTCGGACAACGGCAACACGTACACGCTGTGGGACACCGACGGCGTGTGGACGGCGCGCTTCGAGCCCGAGTCGATGATGATCGAGGGCACGGGCCTGGTGGCCATGACGCGCGAGGCCGATGACATGTACGACGTCGGCGACAGCACCCTGCCCGCGAGCGGCGTGGGCGATGTCATGGACGGCTACGCGATGTATCACGTCTGGATGCAAGACGGGGCGCTGGCGGGAGCCCGCTTCGACGGCGCCATCGACACGACCACCGACTACAAAACCGGCACCATCGCGCTGCCGGCTCTGAGCGCCAACGATCCCGACACGGCGGCCAACGAGCTGAGAACCCACCTGATCGTCACCGGCAGCGCCGCCGACGGCAACGAGGGCATGTTCTCGCTGGGAGAACTGCTGGGCGCCGGCATGGCGACCGACCAGGGCTCGCGCTACGTGGCCTCCGCCCACGACACGATCTCGAAGGTCCGCTCGGACGTGGCGGCCCTGCTGGCGCTGGCGACCCCGCCCAGCGGGCTGGACGGGATTCTCGAGACCCAGTGGAGCAAGCTCGAGGCCGCGCTGGACACCGTCTTCAAGACCAGCAGCGCCCTGAACACCGGCGCCACTTCCGCGGTGCGGCTGACCGCGCCGCGCGAGGAGGACATCCTGGACGAGATCGACGACATCCTAGACGCGCTGGCCAGCGAGGACGCCTTCGTGGCTGCGACGGCAGCGGGCGCAGGCGGGGTGTTCGCCAGCCAGGAGCTGGGTGCGGGCGCCGCGACCGACGCGTTCAACCGCGTGCAGTGGAGCGCCACGGCGACGATGGGCACGACCGGGGCCACGCGCTACGGCACGGCGATCAGGAAGACGACCGAGAACGCTCGCGACGGGCTGTCGACGGCAGAGGTCGGGGCGTTCTCGTACTCGACGATGGCGGAGACCTTGCGCACGTCGCTGGCGGCCGCCGTGTCTCTGACGGGCATCGCCAGCTACACGGGCGGGACGGAAGCGATCAGCGGGGGCGGGACGGCCTACTCGGGCACGATGGACCTGCAGGTGCGCTTCGCCGCCAACACGGTGAGCGGGGTGGTGAAGGACCTGCTGGACGCGGACGGGATGCCTTGGCAGCACAACTTCGCCGATGTCGAGAGGATTGTCCTGAGCGACGCAACGCTGCGCAGGAACGCCACCTTTACCGGCTCCGGCAGCGGCACCGAAGGCGCGACGGTCTTCTTCACCGCCGACTCGGGGCTGCTGCGGCCCATCACGGGCTTGCAGAACACGTTGTCGGGCATCCTGCTGGGCACCGGCGCCGACGCGGGCACACAGGCGAACGGCGTATGGTCGGTGAACGCTTCGGGGAGCACGAATTTCCTGACGGGCGGTTTCGGCGTGATGCACGTCGGGGACGCGAGCCGGCCGCGACCGGACGGCGACACTGGCGGCTCTTCGAACGCGAAGCTCATAACGACGGCGACTGCGGCGAGCGTTACCACCCCGACGGTGACGGTCGCGGACGGCAAGCTCACGGTGAAGGTGCAGCGGTACGGGTATGTACGCAGCGACAACGAGACACCGGACGACCTGACGGATGACACCGTAACCTACGTAGGGCGCACGAACGACGACGGCGCTGCCGTCCTCGCCACTGCGGCGTTCGACCTAGAGGCGCTGGCGGGCGCAGGCGCCGGAGCGAAGACCACGGTCAACGGCCCGACGCATGTCGCCGGCGTGAAGGCGACGCTGCAAGCGCAGCGGGACCAGATCGCGACCCTGCAGTCGCTGGGGACCAGGACCGCGTCCACGCGGGGGGCCGAGGCGGCCGCCTGGCAAATCGTGCAGGACGCGATCCAATACCAGCTGCTGAGGGAGCAAATCCCGGTCAAATTGGCCGGCGCGTATGACGAGAGCGAGGCGCTGGACCTGATCGACCGGGCGATCGACGCCCTGTCGAACACGACCACGCTGTTCGCGGCGCTGGATCCGGACGGCACCGGGGTCTTCGACCACTACGTCATGACGGCGGACACCGAACCAAGCGACAACGTTGACGACGCCGTGTATGGGGACTTCATCCACTACGAGGCCAGCATTGACCGCAGGTGGGAGACGATCGGGTCCAACGGCCCTCAGAACAACGGTCGCGCCTTGGCCAACGTCTTGGGCGAGAAAGAGTACCAGGTGTTCGCGAGCCTCGGCACGACGAACTACACGCGCTTCGGGATTTGGTACCGGCTGGGCTCGAAGAGCGCCATGCGTGGTCCGAGCAACCAGCAGGAAGGCAACCACACCGCTCCGGAGGGCGGTCCCGGCGCGTTCGCCTACAGCCCGCTGGATCCGACGATCGCCGGCACTGTGACAAACCCGGCCTTCCCGCTCGGCGGGTCAGCGAGGTACGTGGGCGAGGCGGTCGCGCACATGCACACGGACGTGCTCACCGGGACCGCCATGGTGGACGTGAGCTGGGCCGCTGTTGCCGAATCAGGCGGCGTCGACCTCACCGTCGGCGACACAACCAATGACGGCACCGTCGACGACACCGCCAGCAACGCCGGCATGATGACGGTGACGCTCGGCGGGCTGGCGGACTTTGACGGCGATCCGCTGACGTACTTCGTGTCCGGGACTGATACGGGTAAAGGCCGAGAGATCAAGGACATCGTGTTCGCCAACCTTCCCATCGAGGTGGGCCTGCCGGGAGGGAGCTCCGGGCAGCTGATCGTGGGTGCGGAAACCGAGACTCAAGTAGACGGCTCAGGCACTGGCATGTACACCTACGCCGAAATCGCCCCCGGCAGCGACAATGTTAGGTACCGGCTGGCCGCGCCCGGCTCGAGCGACATCGTACCCGGGACCCCGGGCGCTACGGTCATGTCGCTGTTCGTCGGCCAGGGCGTGGACGGTCCGCTGGGCGTGATCGGCACCTTCACACTGGCGGACCCGAACGTGGCCCGCATAAACGCCGCTGGAACCGGCGTGGATGACAGCGCCGGGGCGGACCAGTACACGATCCGGGGCGGCTTCGGAGCGGAGATCCCCTAAACGGGAACGATCCAGAAACAACACGACCGGGGGAGCGGGCAACCGCTCCCCTTTTTTGTGGTGTGCCGAGCATGTTCGCCAGCTTGAGGGTGAAAGTCCCTTGGTTATGCCGAGTCCCGGATCATTCCGAGATAGACTGAACGACCACCGACTTTCAGTCGGTGGTCGTTCAGTCTAGGTCTTGTCATGTTGAGCTGAGCATTACAAGACCATCTTCCAATGGTTCCCACATCCCCTGTAGAGCCCTCTTCAGGCTCATTTCTCGCAGAAACAACCCCTCCCTTCAGGCTCGCTTCGCGTTGAAGGAGGCTCGATGCAGCACAATGTAGTACAATGTCATACGAAGGGAAGGAATGTAGTAATGGCTGCTAATCAACTCGTCCAAGCCCGCATCGACGGGGCCGTGAAGGAAGAAGCGGCAGCAGTGCTTGCCGCCATGGGCCTGACTGTGTCCGACGCCGTGCGACTGCTGCTCACGAAGGTGGCGCAGGAGAAGGCCCTTCCGTTCGCACCACTGATTCCGAATGCGGTCACAATTGAGGCAATGAAGGAAGCCCGTAGAGGCAAGTTGAAGCGATTCGGCAACGTGCAGGAACTGCTCGACGATCTGCATGCGGACGATTGAGCGCACCAGTCAGTTCAAGCGCGACTACAAGCGCGAGTCTCGGGGGCGTCATCGAGCATCTCTCGATGACACCTTGGTATCGGTCTTTGAGGCGTTGGCCCGGGATGCACGGCTCGAGCACCGACATCGAGACCATGCGCTAAGCGGCGAGTGGGCCGATCACCGCGAATGCCATGTGAAACCGGATTTGCTGCTGATCTACCAGAAGCCCGATGGCGGTACGCTGCGACTAGTCCGCCTCGGGTCTCATTCTGCGCTGAGTCTGTGATCTCACTGGGCATCGAAAATGGCACACATCTTTGGAGTCCGTGATTCTCTCTTGACATTGACAGCGGGCCATGGCGGCATTGAGATCGATGATAGGCACACGTGCTGTTAGGGCGTCGGCGCAAGCACGAGGCACCGCCGCTTGGCCGCGGGCACGGTCTTACGGGACTAGCTGGGCCCCGAATGCTCCCTCGAGCAACCCCAAGTTCCAAGTCCCGATCACGCCGCTCGGGCCCGCCACGTCGTAGCCGACAAACTTCCCGACGGTCGTGCCCGTCCGCAAGTATCTCTCGGAACGGCTCACATCGTAGAAGCGCGCTCGGACCGAGGAGGTCCCGTTGAATTCAATGAAGTCTCGACTGTCGAGCCGCACGATTGCCGAAGTAAAGACCAGGTGGCTGATGTCATCCCCCCTGTCCTGTAACGGTGCGCCGTTATCGATCCTGGCTAGGTTCTCGATGATCGTGGTGACCCTAGAGCCGCTCGGGCCGCTGCTGCCCCAGCGCACCGTCAGATTGACATCGCCGTCATACAACCTTGGCGGCCCGCTCGAGCTGGTATTCACGGCCACCGTGCGCCCGACGTAGGTTGAGGCGAAGCCTCTGGGGAAGTTAGCGTCGTGGCGCGAATACTCGGTTGGCCCAAACCGGCTGTAGGCGAACGTGCCGGTGCGCTCGGTTCGCGGCGAGGCAAAGGTCGTGGGCGCCAGGGCGTTGGTGCGGTCCTGCTTGGCCCACGCGCCGAATCGGGCATGGTCGGTACTTTCGTACTTGGCCAACACCTCGTAGTCGCTTGCCGCGTGGATGTCCTCGAAGTCGTAGTCGCCCCGATCCAGCTTGGACTGGTCCAAGATGTCTTCAAACACACCGCCGCCCTCGACCGCCTGATGGAACCTTGTGGGGCTGGATAGTGCTAGGACGGCATCCCGCAGCAGGTCAACCGCCTCTTCGTCGCGGGAACTCAAGCGTGATCCGGGTCGCGGGTAGGTTGCGCCCAGCACGTTCCGCACACCGAAGACGTTGTTCTGTAGGGTCTGGTTCGCCGTTCGCCAGAGCGCTTCGCGATTCCGCAGCGCTAATGGATCAGTGGCCCCGAGAACGTTGACGTAGACATCCATCAGCCTGAGCAAGCCCTGTAGGTCGTCCCGCGCCTTCTGTAATAGTCGCTCTCCCGTCACGACGGCTCCGCGGTTGGAGTACAGCTCGGAAGCCGACAGCTCGATCTGGTTATCGTCGGAGTCCCGCCCTGCAATCCGAATGTTCCCGTTGCTGTCTGGCCGGGCCGTCAAGTAGGTGTCTGCATTCAAGCCGAGATCACCAGATCGATCTACAGGGGGGACCGTGGGGATGGGCGGTGCCGGTCTGGCTTCGTGGTCTGCTCCGAAGCCGCCTGTCAGGATTACGGAGCCGCTCCTGCTGAGGCTCCAGGTGCCGATCGCGGATCTGCCGGCGTCTTGGCCGCGGCCCACGAAGCGTCCGTCGAATTCTGCGCTCACCACCCGTGACGCCGAAGCGCTTGCGGTCGAGAGCGAGATCCGGGCGATTGTGGGGTAGGATTGGCGGAACGATCCGTCGCTCGAGTGAAGCCTCGCGGCAGGCAACCGGATCGTGTCCGCGTTCTCGAAGGAATACCTCCACGCGCGGCCGGCGGAGTCTCGCAGGGAGCTCACCAGCGCGGTGACTTGCCTGCTGGCGAACCGAACGCGTAGCTCTATATCGCCGGTGTATATGGCTTGGTTGGACTCCCTGCTTGCCGCGACCGTCTCGCCGAAGTAGAACGCTTCGCCGCTGCCCGGCAGGTCGCGCGTCCGCGTGGGCTCGAGCGGGCTGTAGGCGAACGCCCCAATGCCTGCGTCGCCGAGCGGGAAATGAAGCGCCCGCGAGATCGCGCTGCGTTCCAGCTTAGAATACGCGCCGTAGCGTGTCGCCGAACTCCAGCCGAACCCGAGCCGCGTCGAGCTCCGCACGGCATAGAACGTGTCGTGGCTATTGTTGACATCGACACGGCGTGAGCGCGAGAAGACTCCGAAATCGACCGCATCCCGAAAGTTGGAACTGGTGGCGAGTGCCGCAAGCACATCTTGAATCTCGTCGAGAACCTCGTCGTAGTCGATGCGGCCGCTTCGCCGCTTAGGGGTGTTCAGCCCCATCAGTCTGCTGCCCTCCCCCGGGAAAATCGTGTTCAGGTGCCCGCTGATGCGATCCCAGCGGCGTTCGATCTCGGAGTCGAACGACCTGCTGGAACTCGCAAGGCCTATCAGTGTCCGTATGTCGTCAAGCTCGTCTGCAATCAAGCCTCGGGTCTCTTCGGCGAAGGTTACCTCGCGGAATTCCGATCCGCTCGTGAACAGCGAGTGCACCGAGTACTCCAGATTGTTGACCTCGAGAGTCGACCCTGTCCGCGAGCTGCTGCTGCCAGCCTGGGTCAAGAGCACTCGTGGGGTGACGCCGACGTAGCTCGCCAGCGTGTCGCTGATCGGCGGCTCGCCCGGGGGCCGGGGCGGCCGGACTGTGCTCAGCGTCGCCCGCCAGCTGCCGCTCGCCAGCTGCCGCAGAATGTAGCTGGCGCCTCTGACCTGTATGGCGTCGCCACTGCGCACCTGGATTCCCTCGTATAGTAGGGTGCCGTCCTCGACTCTGGTCAGGAAGATGCTCCCTCCGGAATCCTGCAAGTCGACTTGGATCGTCACTGGATGCGGCACGCTCTCCCAAGTGCGGCCTGCCAGAACCAGCGTGTAGTCGTGGCCGTTTTGGCCCCGCACCGTGTGTCCGCTGACGATGATCCGGCCCCCCAGCGTCCAGATGCCGTTCTCTTGCCGGACCAGCCGGACCGTGCCGCCGTGCGTCCCTAGGCGCACAGTCTCGGGCTCTGCCACAAACGTCGCCGACCAGCTGTCGTCTCCGAGGTCGAACCGGTAATTGGCGCCACCGGCCGTCTCCCGGACCTCGCCGTTCGACAGGGGCCGGTCATCGAGTAGGTAGGTGCCGTTTTCCAGCATGCTCACCAGCACTGAGAGGCCGCTCGAGCCGAGCGACACCTGCTGCGGACTCGACTGCACAAAGACCGCCCGCCACATGCCGTCGGCACCAAGTGCAAGGGTGTAGCGGTTGCCGTTAGCGGCCGACACCTCGCGCCCGCTGAACAGCAGCGAGCCGCCCAGCCAGAAGTTGCGGTCCTCGCGCTGCTCGATGTCCACGGAATCGCCGCTGGTGCCCAGGGCGATCCGCAGCGGGTCCGGGACGAGGAACTCCGCCCTCCAATTGCCGCCCGGGTCCAGGCTGAGGGTGTAGCGGTTGCCATTGCGGGCTGTCACAACGTGGCCGCTCTGTATGGCCGCGGTGCCGATTTGGTAGCTGCCGTCCTCCTGCATTGCGATGCTGACCTCGTCCCCGCTGCGGCCCAAGTGCACACGCGTTGGATCGGGAGGCACGAATTCGGCGCTCCAAGTGCCACCGGACAGCGTCAAGCGGTAGGTGGCAGCGTTCTGGCCCCGGACGGTGTTGCCGCTGCTGAACGGCTGGCCGTTGTGCGTCCAGCCTCCGGCTTGGGTCGAGACGAGCGTGGTGGCTCCGCCCTCGACACCCAGCGTCACGACCGAGGTGGCGGGCACGAACGGGGGTGGTGCCGGGACGTTCGGACCGACCTCGCTCCCGCAGCCGGACAGAATAACCGCAACCGCTGTTGCGAGGGCAGGCCAAAGAAAGAAGGCCGTTCTAGGGGTCCAATTCACTCGCTACGCTCCTCGAGTACAGCATAGTCCAGCGCCCTACATGGATCGTCTGGCGGTCCGCGAATGCCCCCTCGCGCCGCGTCGTCGGCGCTCGGCTCGGCTTCCTTGAACACGCCCTTGCCGCCCTGGGCGGTGGCCGCCGCGAAGGCGTCCGCGCTCGAGAGCACGTCGCTAGTGTCGTCGATGTCCTCGATGATTTCATCCTTGCCCGGGTTCCTCGCTCCCGCAGCGTTGTCAGGAGCATTGTCGTCGTTAGCATCGACACGGAACGCGCCGGCGCAGGAGTCGCCTTTGCCAGCTCCGAAGACCTCATTCAGCTGATCGGTGACCGCCTTCCACTGCTGTTCCAAGGCCGGATTCTGAGCCGCGTATTCTGGGTCAAGGCCGAGCAAGGTACTGACTTCCATTCGGGTCTCTTGGATCTCCTTCAGGGCCTCGGTGACGAAACTCCTGCCCAAGGTGCTGGCCATGCCGCAGCCGAGCAGGTCGGCGATGGAGAATTTGTCGCCACCCACGACCAAGTGCGTTCTCCGGCGTTTCGGCGTCGTTGGCACTGAGATCGAAGACCAGGGCCACCTCATGGAGCATCTTCTCACTCCGGCGACCCGTTTCTGATCACCGACGCTCGCTCGACACTCCCGCTGAGCCTCTATGCGAACGGAGACTAGCTTTGGTCCGCACCAGAGCCTTGTCCGTGACCACTCTGATCGAAGCTGAGAAGCATGACGATCGACTCGATACCGATCCGATTGATGATCGGAGTTGCGGACGTTCTCCGAAAGCCGAGCCGTTCATAGAGACGAATCGCCGGATTGTCGAGCCTAACGCTCAGGCTCACCCCAGAGTAGCGGGACCGGCAGAGGTCCAGTAGAGCTCGCAGAAGTCTTGTACCCACGCCTAGGCCGCGGGCGGCAGGAATCGTCCCGATCGCCAACTCAGGAATGTTCTCGCCGACATAGTCCGCACCCGCTTCCTCGCGGGAGAATAGCCGCACCCACGCACAGCTGGCCGGGTGCCGGACACTGGCGGATTCCGCCACCAGGCCGAGATCCCCCGGTCGGCCCCAGTTCTGCCAATATCGCGTCAGCTCACGGTCACGCAGGGCCTTTTGAACCGGCTCGCCGGATCCCTGCATGCGAGCGGCCAGCGTCAGAAAGCTACAGATCCGGGTCGACTCATTCGGCAAGACAGTCCGAATTCGTACATCCATCGCATTGCGGGAGCACATCACAGCGAAGGATGGTGGCTCCATGAGAGGCAGGGATATCCGACTCCGCGGTCGGTTTGTGCTGGCTGTTGCTGCCTGACTGACATATTCTCTTGAGCAGTGGTCGGCGAGAGCCACCCGCCGATGTGCCTCTTGTGTCGAATCGGACGAGATGCCCTCATGGCCATGGAGCCGGTGCTGGCTCGGAGCTCAAGTCACTCCAACACGAGTGCTTCGGAGGACACGAATCCGCAGGCAACACGCGGCAGTGGCTGGCGCACTAACAAGCCGAAGGGAGAAGCAGGGACCGCTTCAAGCTGCCTAACGTGCTCGGCAGGTCGAGGGCGCTTGGACAACCAGATGGAGGTGAAGTCCCGGTGAAGCCCAAGGGCGTCGTCGCGAGCCGGGATCTGGCTGAAGCGGGAGCAAAAGCGCGAGGCGATAGACAAGGACTGGATACGAGGCATACGGCAAGGGACGAGTCCGCTGATGACCGCAGATTCCAGGCCCACCAAGGGGCAGCGACATGGGGACGAACTGGGAGGTGTCAATGCCGACCAAGATGGACAGTGAGCGAATGGCCACAGCCGTTGCTACGGCTCATCCGGACGTGACGGAGCGACAGCTAGGGCTCGGCCGTCGCATGCCATACTGGAGTCGCTGTGCGTTACTTCAACAAGGAAGGCCCAGTGAATCCGGCGGAGCATTACTGCATTGATCCGCTGAGCCGAGTCAACCTTGCAGAGATCCTCACTCTGATCGCCCGCAAGAAGTACTTTGTGCTGCACGCGCCGCGCCAGACGGGCAAGACTTCAATCTTACTAGCCCTCCAAGACCGGCTCAATGCAGAGAGCGAGTACCGCTGCCTGTACGTGAATGTCGAGGGCGGGCAGGCGGCTGGGGAGGATACTGCCCGAGCGATGCAAGTGTTCCTTGGACAGTTGGCTTCTAGGTCGCGCGATATCCTGCACGACGACTTTGTGGACAGGGTGCGGGCGGCCTACATGCAGAATGAGGGTCCCGAAGGGGTGCTTGGAGAGGTGCTGGTGCGCTGGTCCGCCGCGAGTCCGAAGCCGCTCGTGCTGCTGATCGACGAGATCGACACGCTAATCGGAGACACACTAATATCAGTCCTACGCCAGCTGCGTGCAAACTATGATCGTCGGCCGCACCATTTTCCGCAGAGCGTAATCCTGTGCGGAGTCCGGGACGTGCGCGACTATCAAATCTATTCCAGCCGGGAAGGTACGCACGTCAAGGGCGGCAGCGCCTTCAATATCAAGGCCGAGTCGCTGCGCCTCGGCGACTTCTCGAAGGGCGAGGTGCGGGAGTTGCTTGCCCAGCACACTGCTGAGCGCGGCCAAGCCTTCGAGGACGGTGCCGTCGAACGGATCTGGGCGCTCACTTGCGGCCAGCCGTGGTTGGTCAATGCCCTAGCCTACGAGGCCTGCTTCCGTTCCGAGACCGGTCACGACCGGTCGCGGCCCATCCATGTCGACTCCATCGACGAAGCCAGGGAATCGCTCATTCTCAGACGGGTCACACACCTCGACCAGCTCGCCCAAACGCTCAGCGAAGAGCGGGTGCGACGGGTGGTCCTGCCGATGCTAGCCGGGTCTGTGGATTGGAACTATACGGTCCGCGACCTAGAGTACGTGCGCGATCTTGGTCTAGTGGCTCCCGAGGGCGAAGTGCGCATCGCAAACCCGATCTACGCCGAGGTGGTTCCACGCGAGCTGACAGCGGTACTGCAGTCCGGGCTTGAGACTCAAGTGGATCCGACGTGGTACGTAAACGCCGACGGTAGTCTGAACGTAGTTGGGCTGCTGAGCGCATTCCAAGGCTACTTCCGCGAGCATGCCGAGTCTTGGGTGGAGCGTTACGGGCACGCCGAGGCGGGGCCGCAGCTGGTGCTGCATTCCTACCTGCAGCGGGTCGTGAACAGCGGAGGGCGGATCGGGCGCGAGTACGCGGTGGGCCGCGGGCGCACCGACCTGTTGATTGAATGGCGCCAAGTCGACCCGCACGGCCAAGTGTGCATCCGCAAATATGTCATCGAGTGCAAGGTGCGCACGGCGAAGACTGGCTTGGATCGCCTGATTCGGGAGGGGCTGGAACAGACGGCCGAATACATGGACCGCGTCGGAGCGGAATCCGGGCATTTGGTAATTTTCGACTTGCGCCCGGGCGTGCCCTGGGAGCAGCGGTTGTACCGCAAGGATCCGGAGCCCGACGGGCGTCCGATCACGGTTTGGGGGATCTAGCCCTACCCTTGGCGTCGCGATGGTTCGAACCGCGGACGGTCAAGGTATGTCCGCGTGAGCACTCCGGCATTCTCACGCGAATGGTGACAGGCTCGGAGGCTTCAAGCTCACGGGAAGAGCCTTAGTTGGCTGCGTCCTCAACGACGCTACCGGGAAGGGCGGCCCATTGATCTAGGCGAACCGCAAGTGAACCGCGGCCTGCGAGGCCGGGCCGACCAAGCTAAGGCCGATCAGGTTCAGCTGGAATTGACACGGACGATGGCCGAGTACGGAACTGGCCGGATCGGCGACCCAAGATTCTCACCTAGGAGCAGCGACACGCAGGCGAACCGGGAGGTGTCACAGCGAACCAAGATGGACAGTGCGTGAGTAATGCCAGCCGTTGCTGCGGTACATCTGGATGCGCTCGTCAAAGGATAGCCCGATTGCTATCGCCGAGGCTTGGGGTGGTCGGGTTGAGGATGGCGAATTCGGAGGGCAAGCAGTTCGTCGACCAAGCGGTCGTGACCATCGAAGAGGTCGGCTCCGACGTCTCTGCCCTGCTCGCCCTCGAGACCAAGGCGATCGGCGTAGACGATATCCGCGATAGTCAGGGAGAAAGACTCAAACAAGCCAGAACAACAACTGGATGGGCAATCGGGAGGGATGGAGCCGCGAAGCTTGACCCTATCCCGATTGTGCGGAGCATGTTTGGCAGCTTGATGGTGAGCGTCCCTTGGAACCTGCCGGAGGTGAAGTCCGGGCGAAGCATGACGGCGGCGGCGCAAGGCGGGGTCTGGAGGCAGCTTGGAGCAAAGGCGCGAGCCGATCGACAAGAACCGGGCGCGAGGCGCTCGGCTGGGCCCGGAACGGTTCAGATCTGAGGTGCGGGACTACAGGCCCCAGACCGTAACCGGAAACCCGCCCGGCTCCGGGTCCCTTCGAAACACCCGCTCCTCCCACGATTTCCCCGCACGCATGTCGAAAATCACCAAGTGCCCCGATTCCGCCCCGCACCTGTCCATGTATGCGGCCGTCCGCTCCAGACCCGACTGGACCACGCTATCCAGCCCCTGCCCGCTCCGCACCACCTTGCACTCGATCACATGCTTGCTGACGCGGGTCGGATCCCAGTCCCCGCCCTCCGGCCACAGGATCAGCAGGTCCGTCCGCCCACGCCCCAAGCCGAACTCCCGCTCCACGCGCCCCACACCGTTCACGATCCGATGCAGGAACGCCTGTAGCAGCAGTTGCGGGCCAGCCTCCTTGTATTCGGTATGTTCGACCCAATGCTCCACGTTTTCACGAAAGTAGACCTGAAACGCTGCCAGCAACTTGGCTACGTCGAGTCGACCAGCTGCATCCACATACCACTCGGTGCGATGGGGAATGTACCTCTCTCGCGAGTAGGTCAACTGCCGCAGAATCACCTCGCGATAGATCGGATTCGCGATCTCGACTGTTCCGTCGCGACGAATCAGTCCAAGGTCCGAAACGTAGTCCAGATCATCTTCGGACGGGTCGCCGGCTGGAGCAGTGCCGACTAGAAGCGGTTCTATGACCCGGCGCACGCGATCATCGCGGAACTGGCGGGCGAGTTGGTGGAGATGCGTGACCCTGCCGAGGATGAGCGCTTCCTTGGCTTGGTCGATCGCTTCGACACAGATCGCTGAATTCTGATCGGCGCTGGCCGCGCCCTTGAAACAGGCCTCGTAGGCCAGGGCGTTTACCAGCCACGGCTGGCCGCGGGTGAGTGCCCAGATGTGCTCGGCCACGCCGTCCTGAAAGGACTGGCCACACTTGGCAGTGTGCTCGGCCAGCAGAGCCCGCACCTCGGCTTGAGAGAAATCGCCGAGTCGCAGCGACTTCGCCTTGACGTTGAAGGCACTGTCGCCCCCTGCCCATGCCCCACATCTCCACACTTGACAACGCTACGGTCGTTGTGGCATGTCTGAAACATGCTCGACCAGCATTGCATTGCCAAGACTCTCTCCACCGCACAGGCCGTGGCGACCCTGCAGGTGCTGCTGGCACAGATCGGCAGCGCCAGCCGGAGCGCATTCGCCCGCCACGTCTGCCGCGAATTCGGCTTCCTCGACAGTCTCGGCCAGCCGCAGGCGGCCAGTTGCCACAAAGCCTTGCGCCACCTGCATCGGCAGGGTCGCATCGAGTTGCCGCCGCCGCGCCATGGCGGCCGCGGCGGCCACTGCCGCCCGCGCCGGCTGCACCAGCCGCTGCCCGCCCCGCAGGCCGTCCCCGCTAGCGCCGGGGACTTGGCCGGACTCCAGCTGACCCTGGTCACCACGCCCGCACAGCGCCAAGTTTGGAATGAGCTGGTCGCCAGCGAGCACCCGCAGGGTGCCGTCATTCACGTCGGCCCGCAGTTGCGCTACCTGATTGAGTCCGAGCACGGCCTGCTCGGGGCGCTCGGCTCACGGCTGATTCGTTTTCTGAGGTTGTACCCTTTGGGGCAAGAAGTTAGCGCGGGGGGTGGCTTTTTTGGCCGGAATCGTGTATGCAGGGAGTATGGCGGTGCAAACGTCGGCAGAGTCTGCGGAGCCGGTTCCGGTGGTCAGCGAAGTGGTGGTGCGGCTGGCGCGGCCGGAGGAGCGGCTGCGCTGGGACACGTTGATGGACACCCACCACGAGTTGGGATTCAAGCAGTTCGCGGGGCGCGGACTGCGCTACGTCGCCGAATGGCGGGGCAAGTGGCTGGCCTTGGTGGGCTGGCAGACGGGGGTGTTCCAGTGCCGCCCGCGCGACCGCTGGCTGGGCTGGCACAAGGCGGTGCAGTTCCGGCGCTTGCACCTGTGCGCCAACAACACGCGCTTCTTGGTGTTAGCGGAGGGGCAGGGGCTGAAGAATCTGGCCTCGCGCGTGTTGGGGCAGAACCTGCGGCGGCTGAGCGCGGACTGGCAGGCGCACTGGGGGCATGCGTTGGAACTGGCGGAAACGTTCGTGGACCCGCGCAAGTATCGGGGCACGTCGTATCTGGCGGCGAACTGGATCAAACTGGGATTGAGCAAGGGGTATGCGCGTTCGAACGGGCAGTACACGGCCAAGCACGGGCAAAAGAAGGTGATGCTGGTGTATGAGTTGCGGCGGGCTGCGCGGCAACGGCTGGCGGATCCGCAGGACCAGCCGGAGTGGCGCTGCGGGCCGGTCGATGTGCGCTACGGGGCGCAGGATCTGCGCTCGTTGCGAGCGCAGTTGGACGCGGTGGAGGACGGCCGGGGGCGCCACGGCAAGCGGCATGCGCTGGGGCTGGTGCTGGCGCTGCTGGTGCTGGCACGGCTGGCCGGCAAGATGGGCGGACGGGCGGCGGAAGCCTACTCGAAGACGTTGAAGCCAGACGAGTTACGCGCCTTGGGGTGTCGCCGGGGGCCAGCCACGGGAGAGTACGAGATACCTTCGGACACGACCTTCCAGCGGGTCATGGAGCGGACCGATCCGGCCTCGCTGGAGCGCATCATCCAGCAGTGGACGCAGCCGCGCTTGGCGCAGTCGCAGGCCTTGGCGGGGGACGGCAAGCGCATTCGCGGAGCGAACCGCTTCACGCCGCCGGGGCAGCACTGGGAGACGGTCACGCTGGTGGAGCACGCCACGGGGATGCCGGTGGCGAGTCGCAGCTATCGCGAGGAAGGCGGCGAGCAGGCCGCGTTGCGGGCCTTGCTGGAGGAGGTGGATCTGCGCGGGCGAGTGGTGACCCTGGACGCCGGGCATGCGGGCAAGGAAACCGAGCGGGCGATCGTGGAGCAGCACGGCGGGCACATCTTGGTGCGCATCAAGGGGAATTGTCCGCAGACCTACCAGACGCTGGAGGAGTTGAACTGGAAGTTGGGCTGCGAGCGCAGTTGGAGCGAGCGGCGCTGGCAGCGCACCCACCGCAGCAGTTGGGAGCGGCGCTCGATCGAGGTGTTCACGCCGCATCCGAAATTGCTGCCCTTCGCGCATGCCCGGCAGGCCTATCGGATCACCCACGAGAGCTGCCAGAGCCTCGGCGGAGCGGTCAAGCGCAGCTACAGCTACGGCCTCAGCTCGCTGCCGGCGAGCCAGGCCACGCCCCAACAGTTGCTGGACTTGCAGCGTGGTCACTGGCAGGTCGAGAGTGCCAACCACTATCGCCGGGACAAGACCTTCGCCGAGGACAGCAGCCGCGTGCGCACGGGCCACGGCCCGGCCAACGCCGCGGCGCTGAACAACTTGGCGCTGGCGCTGCTGCTGTCGCAGCGGCCGTTCGAGACGGTGCCGGAGGCCCAAATCTACTACGCCGGAAACCGCGACGAAGCGCTGCAACTGCTGCTAGACCCCGCCTAGGCGGGGTCTCCTGCGCCCTCGCTCGGCTTAGCGCGGCCTAGTGGCGGCCGCATTGCGTCCGGGCCGTGGATCGGCACCGCCCAGCACTGTGTTCGGCGGCGTCAAACCTCCATCCATGCTGGGCCTGACGCCCTATCTTGCTCAGCATCTCGCTCTGGAAACCACCTTTTGGCCCCCAGTGTGCGTCAAAGCCCCCAATCCTGAAAAGGAATCAGCGGTGGCGCTCGGCTTCGCCGCCTCGGCCCTGGCGGTCGCGGCCCGCGACGAGTGGGTCGGCTGGTCGGCCGCGCTGCGCCGCAAGCGCCTGCACCGCGTGCTGGCCCTGAGCCGTTTCCTGATCCGGCCCTCGGTGCGTTGCCACTTGCTGGCCTCCAAGGTGCTGGGCCAAGTCCTGCGGCGGCTGCCGCAAGACTTCTGCCAGCGCTACGGCTACCGCCCCGCCTTGCTGGAAACCTTCTGCGACCCGCAACAGCACGCCGGCACCTGCTTCCGCGCCGCCAATTGGATCTGCGTGGGCCACACCGTGTTGTTTTTCACAATATTTCAGTGAAACAACGCGAGGATTTGTCGCATTAATTCGATTCCGGATTGCTGAAGAATCGGATTAATCCGGAGCGGCAGAGGGTTTGCTGAAGCGCTGTGTGGCCGCCGTGCGGGTGCGACAGGGGACCGGGCCGTTCGCGGCGCGGTTGCATGCGCGGAGGCGGCCCGGTTCAATAGGGTGGCCCGCGCGATCTCAGCTCGCCGGGCCGTGGACGGCGCTTTCCAAGTTCGCTACAACACAGACCTCACCGTCGAGGAATACATTAGCCGCAAGGCGTGGCGCGATGCAAGCGTGCCGGCCTGCCCCTTCCACCAGCAGGGCGGTTGCCAGCTGCGGCCCCACGGCAGCTACGCCCGCAAGATCCCCGAGGGCGTGCGGGTGCGGCGGTTCCGATGCCCGCAGAGCGGGCAGACGGTGAGCCTGTTGCCAGACTGTCTGGCAGCGCACCTGCCCGGGACATTGGCCGAGGTCGAGCAGGTGGTCCGAGCGGCCGTCCAGCCCGGCTTTCCGCGCGGCGGGTGGAAGCGACTGCACTCGTCGCGTTACGTGGGGATGGCCGGGGCGCGGCGCTGGGTCGCCCGGCGCGTCGAGCGCGTGCGGCTGTGCCTGGCGCTGCTGACGACCCTGTTGCCGGAGAGTTGCGGGCGTGTGGAGCCGACCGTGGAGGCGTTCGGGAGCGCTCTGGGCACGGCTGCGGTGCTGGTCACGCTGCGGTCCGTCGCGGCCACAGAACTGGCGGTGCTGCCGGTCCCGGTCGGGTTTTCGCGACGGATTCCAGCGGTCAAACCGGCGTCTCAGCCCGTGCAACACGCGACGGGCCGCTCGCCGCCCGGCCGGCCTGCCTAGAGTCGGGAGAGCGGGCCGCCCGCACGGCTCGCCAGGACCCGCCAGCATGCCAGACAAGCTCCCAGACCTCCGGCGCGAGATCGCCCTGTTCCGCTACAGCGTGATTGCGGAGATCCTGTGCCTGCCGCCAGGATCGGCCCAGCGCTGGGCCCTGATCCGCGACAAGGCCGGGCGCGCGCACGCCATTCCCGGCAGCCGTCGCACGCGCGTCGCCATCACCACCATCCGCGACTGGCTGGGCTTGTACGAAGACGGCGGCTTCGACGCGCTGTACCCCAAGCGGCGCCAGGATCGCGGCCAGCCGCGCGGCCTGCCGCCAGCGGTCTGCGAGTTGCTGGTGCGCCTCAAGGAGGCCAACCGCCGGCTGTCGGTGCGCGCGCTGATCCGCCAGGCGCGGGCCAGCGGCAGCGTGCCCGCGACGACCGCCCTGGCCCCGGCCACGGTCTACCGCCTGCTGCGCCAAGAGGGCCTGACGGGGCCGGCCAAGGACCGTCCCGACGGCCGCGACCGGCGCCGCTTCAGCTACCCCGACGCGGGCGCGCTGTGGATGGCCGATTGCATGCATGGCCCCAAGGTCGGCAGCGATCCCGACGACCGGCGGCGGCGGCGCAAGGCCTACCTGCTGGCCGTCATTGACGATGCCACGCGCGTCATCCCGCACGCCGCCTTCGCCTTCTCCGAAAGCGCCGAGGCGTTCCTGCCCGTCTTGCGCCAGGCCCTGCTCAAACGCGGCGTCCCGCAGAGACTGTACTGCGACAACGGTGCCTCCTACCGCTCCCGCCACCTGTCCGTGATCTGCGCCAGCCTTGGCATCCATTTGATCCATGCGAGACCTTACGCGCCGCAGGGAAAGGGGAAAATCGAGCGTTTTTTCAGGACCTGCAGAGCCCAGTTCCTGCCGACCCTGGACGAGACCGCGAGCGCCAGCCTCGACGCCCTCAACCGCCGTCTCGGGGCCTGGATCGAAGGCGAGTACCACCGCACTCCCCACCGCGGCCTCGACCACCAGCGCACCCCGCTCGACCAATGGGCGCTGGCCGCCAGCCGCCTGCGCCCGGCCCCGCCCGACGACGAGCTCGACACGATCTTCCGCTTCCAGCACCGCCGCCGCGTCGCCAAGGACCGCACCGTCAGCTTCCAGGGCCGCCTCTACGAGGTGGGCGCCGAACTGGTCGGGCAGCGGATCGTCCTGCTGGTCGATCCCGCCGCACCGCCCGGACGGCCCGTCCCGGTCCTGCACCAGGGCCGCGCGGCCGGCTGCGCGACCTTGCTCGACGCACACGCCAACGCCCTCATCCGACGCACCCCCGACCCGCGCTCCGAGGATGCCGCTGACGCTGCCGACGACCGCAGCGCGGACGCCAGCGCCCCGGCCCCGCCGCTGCGCCTGAGCGCGCTCGAGCGCCCGGACACCTCCCAGGAGCCTCCCCGGCAATGACCTACCTACAGCATTTCGCCCTCACCCGCTACCCCTTCCAGACCCCCGCCGAAACCGACGAGCTGTTCCCCGCCCAGGCCGGCATCGAGACCCAGACCCGCCTGCAGCACCTGCTCGAACTGCGCGGCATCGGCCTGCTCACCGGCGAGGTCGGCTGCGGCAAGACCACCGCCTGCCGCCAGTTCGCCGCCAGCCTGCACCCCGGCCTCTTCCGCGTCGCCTACGTCGCGCTCACGACCGGCTCGGTGCTGGACATGTACCAGACCCTGGCCTGGGAACTCGGCCTGCAGCCGGAGCGCTCCCGCGCTCCCGCCTTCCGCGCCCTGCGCGAGGAAATCGCCCGCCTCGCCCGCGAGGCCCACCAGCTGCCCGTGCTGATCATCGACGAGGCCCACAACCTGCGCAACGACGTGCTCGAGGAGCTCCGCCTGCTCACCAACTTCCAGATGGATGCCGAGCGCTGCCTGTGCCTGCTGCTGTCCGGCCTGTCCTCCTTGCGCAAGCGCCTCGCCATGGCCGTGCACGAATCGCTCGGCCAGCGCATCGCCGTGCAGCACCAGCTCGCCGGCCTCGCCCGCGACGAACTCGAACCCTACCTCGCCCACCGCCTGCGCCTGGCCGGCTGCGACCTGCCGCTGTTCGAGCCCAATGCCCTCGAGGCCCTCTTCCAGGCCTCGCGCGGCCTGCCCCGCCAGGTCGACCGCATCGCCCACTTCGCCCTCGCCGCCGCAGCCTGCGCCCAGGCTCGCCAGGTCTCCGCCGAGCAACTCGAACAGGCCTGTGCCGAGGTGCGCCTGTGACCCCCTTCAACGACCCTTGGCGCGAACGCGCCGCGCAGGTGCGCGACGGCTCGCTCGAACCGCTCGCCGTCCAACTCGGCTACCGCAAGGATCCCGCCAACCCGGCCCGCTGGAAGCGGCCCGGCTCCGTGCTGAGCATCCGCGGCGCGCAGTTCTTCGACCACCGCCAGGGGCGCGGCGGCGGTGGTGCCATCGATCTCGTCATGCACGTGCGCGGCTGCCGCTTCCGCGCCGCCGTCGAGTTCCTCGAACGCCACGGCGGCCTCCCCCAGCCTGCGCCTGCCACCCCGCCCGCTCGCCGCCACGGCTTGCGCCTGCCACCCCCCGCAGACCGCCTCTGGGACCCCGTGCGTGACTTCCTGGCCACCGCCCGCGGGCTCGACCCCGCCCTGCTCGAGCGTTGCCGCCAAGAGGGCATCCTCTACGCCGATTCCCGCCGCAACGCCGTCTTCGTCTGTCGCGACCGCCACCAACATCCCGTCGGCGCCGAGCTCGTCGGCACCCGCCCGGCTCCCGACGGCCGCACCTTCAAGGGCATGGCGCCCGGCTCCCGCAAGGCCCGTGGCGGCTTCTGGCTGCCGGCCAACATCGACGATCTCGATGCCATCCTGCTCGTCGAGAGTGCCCTCGACGCCCTCGCCGCGCTCCGCCTGCTGGCTCCCACTTTGCCACCCGATACCCTGCTCGCCTCCACCGCCGGCATCGCGACCTCTCTCCCGCCCTGGCTGCAAGCCTTCCGCGCACCGCGCATCCTGTGTGCCTACGACGCCGACCGCGCCGGCGACCAAGCCGCCGACTCCCTCCGCCGCCACACCCCCCATTGCAGCCGCCTCCGGCCGGTCGGCGCCAAGGACTGGAACGATCTGCTGCGCCGCTCCCAGCCACGCTAGCTGTCCCTATTCACCCCCATCGACTGCCCGATCGCACCCCCGCGACCCGGCTACAACACGCCGCCTATCTCTACTTCCGGAAAACCTCCGCCGTCGACTCCCTTCCCCGACCGCACCGCCGCTGATTGCCCTTAACTCCCTCCTGCAGTAGCGAATCTACTTGAAAAATTTCTCCACTACAGCAGGAAATAATCTGAAAAAGTCCGCACGAATCTATCTGAAATTCAACACACCGCCGGGCGCGGTCGTTTCGCCGGGCGCGCCCAGCGCGTGCCGGTCAAGACCATCTTTGTGTACCCGCTGCAGGCGGACTTCCGGGACGTGCTCGGGGCCGCCCAGCCACCCGCCTGCGAGCCGCTGGCAGCGGCCGCGGGCCTCGCCTTGGACACGTTCGCCGAGCACGAACTGGGACGCGCCCCGCTGGGTGATTTACGCTTGTCCAAGCGGCTGGTGCAGACCGCCCGCATGCAAGCCGGAGCTCCCATGGCATCGATTCCAGCCGCCGCGCAGGGCCTGCGCTCGGCCGTCAAGGGCCACTACCGCCTGATCGACCAGCCGGACGAGTCGGCGGTGACCCCGGAGAACATCCTGGCCCCGCACCGCCAGCGCACGCTGCAGCGCATGCAGGCCGAGCGCACGGTGCTGTGCGTGCAGGACGGCACGGACCTGAACTTCGCCGAGCATCCGGGCTGCGCGGGGCTGGGCTTGATCGGCAAGAACCGCGGCTCGCAGGGCACGCTGGGGCTGCACCTGCACTCGACGCTGGCGCTGAGCCCGGAAGGCATCCCGCTGGGATTGCTCAAGCTGCAGTACGAAGCGCCGGACGGGCAGGCGCAGCGCGGGCGACCGCTGGAGGAGCGCAAGAGCTTCCGCTGGATCCGCGGGTTGCGGGACTGCGCGGAGGCGGCGGGCCGCTTGACGGACACGCGTGTGGTGGCGGTGATGGACCGCGAGGCCGACGTGCTGGCGTTGTTCAGCGAGCAGCGGCGGCTGGCGGGCGTGGAACTGCTGGTGCGGGCCAAGCACAACCGTGCGCTGGGGGCGGGTCAGCCGAAGCTGTTCGAGCAGATCCGGGAGCAGGCGGCGCAAGGCCGGTTGCAGATCGAAGTGGAGCGCAGTTCGGCGCGGCGGGGCAGCGCTCGCCAGAAGGCCAAGCCGTTGCGCGCGGCGCGCACGGCGCAGGCGGAATTGCGCTGGCAGACGGTGGAGTTGGCGGCCGGGACACAGCGGGCGGGGCCGCTGCGGCTGCAGTTGGTGCACGTGTGGGAGCGGACGGCGCCGGAGGGGGTGGAAGCGTTGGAGTGGTTTCTGCTCACGACGCTGCCGGTGCAGTCGCAGGCGCAGGCGGAGCAGGTGCTGCAGTGGTACCGGCTGAGGTGGCGCATCGAGGACTGGCACCGGATTCTCAAGTCGGGCTGCAAGGTGGAGTACCTGGGGCACCGGAGCGGGGAGCGGATCGAGCGGGCGGTGACGATCAAGGCGGTGATTGCGTGGCGGCTGGCAGCGCTGACGCTGCTGGGGCGGGAGACGCCGGAATTGCCGGCCACGGTGTTTTTCACGCAGATCCAGTTGCGGGTGCTGCGGCACTTCACGAGCAAGCGCAGGTTGTCCGAGCCGGACAACCTGGGCTCGGCGGTGCTGGCGATGGCGATTCTGGGTGGCTACCTGAAGAACCCGAAAGCGCCGCCGGGACACCAGAAGATCTGGGAAGGCTGGACCCGCTTGACCATCATGAGCGAGGCGTATGAGCTGCGCGACTACTTCGAGCCGCCTGCCAGCGCCTCTCAGGAGAAGCCCGGTTCATGACTTGTGGGGTAACGGCAGGTCGCCCCTGACCGTGGTCCTTTCTCGGCCGGAATAGATCTGCCAGTCGCAGACGTCCTGCGCTCCGCACAGCACCACGCTCAGCGGAAAATTGTGCGGACGGCTGTCGTAGTTTGCCCGCAACTGCCGCAGGACCGAGATGAGCGTGTGTCCGATGAGCGTGTCGATCTTGTCGACCAGCAACACCAGCGGTAAGTGGCTGGCTTGGGACCAGCGCACGAGAATTTGGCCCAAGCCTTCGTCGGGGCCGAACTCTTCGAGATATTCAGACATCCTCCGGTCTACACAGTCGTCTTGCAGTTGGGAGCGAGCCCTGGAAGCCAACGCCCCGAGCACTGTCCGCATGGCACGCGCAGTATCCTCGCGGGCCACATGGCCTTCCTCGATGTTCACGCACACGCAGCGGACGGCACTCTCGGAATTGAGCCGGTCGCGGAGCGCCAGCAAGGTTGAGGTCTTGCCAGTCTGGCTGGACGCATGCAGGACGAAATACTGCATGTTCGAGATCATGTCGAGGATCTCGCCCAGATTCACCCGGCTGAGCGGCGGGATGCTGTAGTGCCACTCGGCCACGACCGGGCCCTCTGTGTTGAAGAAACGCACCGCGATTCCAGTATGTCAGGTACCCTCCCAGGGTTCTGGAATCTGCAATCGGGTCTTGGGACGCCGCAGCCTCGTCAAGCCCGTGCTGCGGTCTCCCGGTCTCGCCAATATCCGGCTATCGCGTAGCCGCCGCATTTTCCAGTGATACGTTCCCTTTGATCGACGGACGGTTCTGATTCGCACATCCGTCGCTCTGCGGGGCTTTTCACAGGGAGGGGGTAGCGACTCCATGCGAGCCGAAGGCACGGCCAGCTCTGAATTGACTGGCGGGCAGTTGCGAGCGGCACCGCTGCGAGCGAGTTGCGCCCCAGCCTCGACAGATGATCTGACAGCACTAGAGCTGGACTGACGTTATCAGTGGTAGGCATAGCCGAGCAAGACGCGGATGACCGACTGCCGCTTCGCTGACGACAGATTGGGGACCTGCCGGCCAAACTGGTTGCCGGCACCCATCCGGCCGCTCTCGGAGTTCTCACACAGGCTGCAACACTTATTCTCGGTGTTGAGATGGTCTAGGCGCATGTCCGGCGGCTGCAGGCGATCTTGTCCTCGCTGGACGGCCCGGAGCCGCTGCGCTCTCTGTCGCGACCGACCTATCGGCTGCATCGCCTGCACGGGCCGCGCGCCGACGACTGGAGCGTCCGCGTCTCGCAGGGTCGGCGCGTCACGTTCCGGCGTGGATGGCCCGGATGTCCGCGCCGTCCGGCACTATCACCACTAGGGGGTGCATATGACAGAGATACCAGCGAGACCGGACGCCGCCATGCGCCGCGACCCGCCTCGCTCCGATCTGGCGCTCTGGCGGCCTCTGCTAGATCTCCCGGATCCGGGAGAGCAATTCCTCGCCGCTGTGACAAGTCAGCAGCAGTTCTCCTGCCGCGTCTAGGGCTTCTCCCGACTGGACCGTCTTCAGCAGCGTTGCCACCTCAGCAGCGGACACTTCGCCGAACTTGTGACGCGCCATCTTGACTAGAAGCTCGGTGCGCCCCTGGGTCAGCCCCTGGGCCCGCCCCTCGCTCAGCCCCTGGGTCAGCCCCTGGGCCCGCCCTTTGGCCTCAGCCGCCTCTCGGAAATTGTCCTCCCACGTCGTCATCTCACCCTCCAGCATCGCGCTCAATTCCGCCAAGCCTGCGTTCTCAGGCAGCGCCTCCTCCGGCTGCCACCCCGCCGGTACCAGCACATTCGTTCCGGCTAAGTTGCGAACGGCCGAACTCACCACGCTGCGAATGCAGCCCGGCGGTCCATTGTCGCCACGATCCCCGGCGGAAAGAACGCCTCCGACATGGAGCGACCAGCCTCGCTCCGATCTGTCGCCCGGGCGGCCTCTGCTAGATCTCCCGGAACCGGGAGAGCAATTCCTCGCCGCTGTGACAAGTCAGCAGCAGTTCTCCTGCCGCGTCTAGGGCTTCTCCCGACTGGACCGTCTTCAGCAGCGTTGCCACCTCAGCAGCGGACACTTCGCCGAACTTGTGACGCGCCATCTTGACTAGAAGCTCGGTGCGCCCCTGGGCCCGCCCTTTGGCCTCAGCCGCCTCTCGGAAATTGTCCTCCCACGTCGTCATCTCACCCTCCAGCATCGCGCTCAATTCCGCCAAGCCTGCGTTCTCAGGCAGCGCCTCCTCCGGCTGCCACCCCGCCGGTACCAGCACATTCATTATCCACCTCGTCAATACTCGCTGCAAGCCCGCCCATTCCTCTCCCGCCAGCCACTCCCGCAGCAGCCGGATCTCTGCCTCGCCGTCCGCCAGAGTCTTCGCCCTCTGCAGCCGAAACACCGAGTCGGCCACGTTGTGCAGCGCCCGGTTCAAGCCCGCGCTGCGCATCGTGTCCACCAGCAGGTAGCGCATGCGGAGACCGTACGGCACCAGTCCCGGCAGTGTCCGGTCAATCAACTCGTTCACTTCCTCTGCTGCCGGCCAAGCCGCCTTCCCGCTGTATATCACGATCGGCAACACCTGCGGCAAGCGTCGCGACTGGCGGATCTCCCGCCGTGCCAGCAGGCCCCGGTAGAACTGCCCGACATAGTTGGCCATCCGCAGCGGCATGGTCCAGTCCGGGCTGGACTGGAACTCCAGCATGACGTAGACATACAGCAGCCCGCCCTGCCGCGTGCGCACCTCCCAGATCATGTCGTTCTCGCTCTGGCGCAGGCCCTCGCTGACGTGGCGGGCCGCGACCTGCTTGAGGCTGGAGAAATCCAGCAGGTCCCCGACAACGCTGGATGCGAAGCCCCGCAACAGGTCTTCGACTACGCGCAGCTGCCCGAACACCACGCGGAGGATGCTGTCGTGATCGGTCGCGGGCGGGGCAGGCTTCTCGGGCATGGGACTGGCGGGCGTACTGCCCCTGCTGCGCACGATAGCACCTTCCGGGGCGGCCTCACCTGCTGCATATGCGCCCCGGCACCAGGCGGAACCGCACCTCTGTGTCGGGCCTCTTCGCTGAGTGTTCAAAGTGCCTGTTCGAAGATCACGCCTCAGCAGGGCCTTGGGGCGAAATCAGGGAAACACTGAACCGCTTGCCGTCCCTGGATGCAAGGCGGGGCACTGATGGGCGCTCGCTTCGATGCCAAGGTCGCGAACTGCAACGTGAAAGAGGCGGACCTCAGCGCCAAGGTTGCCCTCAGCAAGGACAACGAGGCGGGCCTGCTGTCGGCCATGGCCTACGGCAAGGACGTCACGACGCCGGACGCCGACGAGGCTAGCGCCCACCTGAAAGCGGGCGGCGACTACTATTCCATCGGCAGACTGCTGGGCTCTGGCTCCGTCGGGCTGCCGGACCGCGATGTCGCGATCATCGACAAAGTCAAGTCAGGGCTGACCGGATTCCGGAGCGAGGCCGACCTCGCGCTTGGAATCCCTGATGAACCATCCCAATCCGCGGCGCTGCGATCCGGTGATCACAGTCGCCCGCGGTAGCAACCTCAACGGTGAGCCCGTCGCTGAGGGTGACCGCACGACCGCGAAGGGCACTGGCTACCGGTGGACGGCAGCGAATCGCAAGTGGTCCGCCGCTTACCCGGCTGTCGTGACGACCCTCAATCTTGTCATGCCTTGGCATGGGACTCGACGGGATCTGCTTTGGGACAGCACCGTATCGGGGAAGCGCCTTGACTGCTCGGCACCCTGAACTCTCCAATCAAGGCACTGGAGCCGGTGGCACTCGCTAACGGCGAGAATCTCAACCGCACGACTCCGTGAAGTAAGGCCAGCCCGTGGACGCCGAGCCGGTCATCCTCTGCGCGCTCGACACACAGACCAGCGCAACGTGCCTTACAGCAGCGGCGACGCCATCGGGGCCTCGCTCCATTTCGGTGGTATTGCGATTGCGGGGGGACGAGCTACACGGTTGACGTTGACTCGGTGGTCCATGGCTTCGGCTTGTGCGATTAATGAAATCTGGTAGCGGCGATTCGGCGGCAAGCGAGCAGCAGAAGCCCACAGCAAAACGATGAATCATCCTCCGAGGGTGCCTTGGGGGGCTTTTCCGGACGCCATCATTCTGGCCGCCGGGCCAGTGGTCAAGGGCCATCCGGAGTATGCCAAGGCGAAATCTGGCGACGTAGGTGCAGCTCGAGTGCTGGTCGCTGAACTGGTCAGTCAAGACAGACTCGAAGCGGTCAAGTCTCTACTTCGCGGTGGCCCCGGCCAGCATGGCTTGCCCACGCTCGTGAGTGCGCACGCTCAAGAGCGTGACGGCACCAATGCGATCCCGCTTGCATTGGCAACTCTGCTCGGGACACGACTTGGCCTGCCAACCGAAGCGACCGTTATTCAGACAAACGTTGTTTCTCGTACGGGTGCGAGCGGATACGGCCGCCTCGCTCGTCAAGCCCGCTTTTCCGGAGAGTTGCCACCTGGACGCGAGTATGACTTGGTGGATGACTTTGTCGGTCAGGGTGGCTGCGTATTCTGATTGAAAAGAATCAGGATTCTGATTGAAAAGGGTCACCGGCCTGAGCTTGGGGTCGAGTGCCGAGAGCGTGGCGACGATGGCGGGTGCAAGTGTCTTCCTGTCCCCATAGAGGACAGGAGGGCACGCGATGCCGAGGCTACCAATCGCCATGTTTGCAATCAAGGAAATCCTGCGCCTGCACCATGACGCAGGCCACACACAGCGGGAGATCTCCCGCGCCACCGGGGTGAGCCAGTCGGCCATCCAGCGCTTGCTGGGACGGGCCAGCCAAGCCGGGCTGGGCTGGCCGCTGGCCCGTCCCGCCGCCAGCGATGCGGAGTTGTATGCACAGTTGTACCCGTCGGCCGCTGGGCCAGCGAGGCACAGCCAGCCAGACTTTGCACATGTGCACGATCAGTTGCGCCGCTTCAAGCGCGTCACGCTGGAGCAGCTCTGGAGCGAGTACTGCGCGGCGAGCGAGCCGGGCCGCAGCTACAGCTACAGTCAGTTCTGCGCGCTGTACAAGCAGTGGCGCGCGAGTCAGGACGTGGTGCTGCACCACGATCACATGGCCGGCGAGCAGCTCTTCATTGACTACGCCGGCGATACGGCGACGGTGTACGAGCCGTCGGGGAGTTGGGAAGCTCAGATCTTCGTGGCCGTGCTCGGGCTGAGCGTGTACACCTATGCCGAGGCCTGCCGGAGCCAGGACCTGGAGAGTTTCCTGAGGGCGCATGTGAACGCGCTGCGCTTCTTTGGCGGGGTGCCGCGCGTGTTCGTGCCGGATTTTGTGCCCGGGCACAAAATCCGGCTTATGTTCCCTCCCTCGTTATGTGGCTGAACACCTGGTCGGTGGCGGTGCGCGCGAGCGGGAGCGGGCGTTGGTCATGGCGTTACAGCGAATCAAGCCACTCCAACAAGTCCGGCGCCTTGCGCCAGCCGCCGACCGCCTGCTTCGGCGGTTCCCCGCCGACTGGTGGCAGGCACTTTTCGACAGCGGCGATCTTGGCGCGCATGCCGATTTCCGCGTAGCGGTTCGTCGTGTCGAGACAGGCGTGGCCGAGCCACCCGCCAATGACGTTGAGCTCGACGCCTGCCTCCAGCAGGTGGACGGCCGTGCTGTGGCGGAATACATGGGGCGTGATGGCGCCTCGCGTCCCGTCGCTCCGGCTTCCGCTCCAGGCACGGGCATGTCGGCACACGGCTTTGTAGATTCCGAACCGCGTAAGCGGACGCCCGCACCGGGATGCAAACACTGGGGCGGATGCGTCCTCGCTACGCTTGCCGACAGCCTGTTTCAGCAGGTGCGCCGTTTCGGGCCAGAGAGGGCAGACCCGCCACTTGTCGCCTTTGCCGTGCAGTCGGACTCGATACGGTCCGTCCAGGTCGACGTCGCCGACGCGCAGGTCGGCCGCCTCCTGCGCCCTGGCCCCGCTGTTGTAGAGCAGCATCAGCAGGGCCCGGTCTCGCAGAGCCAGCGGTCCGGTGTCCGGGAGTGAGGCAAACAGCGCCTTGATTTCATCGCGCTCGAGATAGGTCGTGCGGCTGGGCGGGCAGCGCTTAGTGGGAATGGCCTCCACGCGTTGCGCCTCGGCCAGCGTTTCCGGACAGCGCGACGCGGCGTAGCGGTAGAACGAGCGCAGCGCCGCGAGGCGCTGGTTCCGCGTGCGCACTCCGTTGTGGCGCTCTTTCTCGAGCCAGTTCAGGAATTCCAGCACGCGGTCGCAACTCAGGTCGCCGAATGTCAGGCGAGTGACCGGCTTGCCCGACTGCTCGGCGGCATGGATGAGAAACAGCTTGAACGCGTCCCGGTAGCTGCGCACGGAGGTGGGCTGCAAGCCCCGCTGGCACGGGAGATGATCGGTGAAGTATGAGCGTGCGATCTCGCCAACGGGGGTCATGCAGGGTCTCCCGGCCGGGCGAAGTCGCGGAAGCGCCGGTCCGCCTCGGCGAGCAGTTCCTCGGTGATCGTCAGGTAGACGGCCGTCGAGGACGGGTCGACATGGCCCAGGAACGTCGACAGTTGCAGCAAGCGAGTTTGGGGATTGATGCCTTCTCGATACCAGTGGAGCAGTGTTCCAACAGCGAATGCATGACGAAGATCATGCAAGCGCGGTGCGGCGACGCCGCGCCGTGCGGGAAGGTCCAGGGCGGGCAGCAGCGCGTGGAAAGTCTGGCTGAGCGTGCCAGGGTGAACGCAACGGCCCGGAGTGAACGAGAACAGCGGCGCTTGCGGATCGCCCGCAGGGCCATGCACGGCTTCCACGTAGGCAGCGAGGCGCTGGCCGAGGTTGGGCCCCAGCGGGACGAGACGATTCTTGCCGAACTTTGTTTGGCGCACCAGCAGCACGGATCGCGCAAGGTCCGCGTCGGCGAGGCGCAGCCTCGCCACTTCACCCACGCGCAGCCCGAGGCCGTACAGCAGTGCAAAGACCGTCTCGTATACCAGTGCCCGCCGCGTCGCCCGGCTGTTGTCCGGGAGCTGGCGCGCAGCCTCCAGCAGAGCTCGCATGTCGCGCAGATCGAACAGGTACGGGAGGTGCCGGCTGGTGACGGGCCGGGGCTGGGCGAGCACGGGGCTGGCCTCGATCAGGCGCTGCCCGACGCACCAGGCGAAGAACTGTCGCAGCACGCCCAGCAAGTGGTTGTGGCTGCGCGGGCTGGGACGCTCGCGCGACTGCAGGAAGCGATCGATCAGGGCAGGGTCGACGCCCTGCCAAGAGCGGACCCGCTGCTCGCCGAGGTAGCGGTCGAAGAGCCTCAAGGCCTTCTCTTCCGTAAGGTACTTGCGGTTCAGGGCTCGCTTGTGAGCGACAAAGCGCTGGATCGGTTCGGCCAGGACACTGCACAATTCAGGTGCCGTCATAGTTCCTCCCCGGGGCCGAGGGCGACGGTGCGCAGAGCCTCGAGATCGATCTTGGCGTAGGCCGCGGTCGAATCGTTCGAACGGTGCCCGACGTAGTCGCCGACCGTCTTGAACGGAAAGCGGGCATCAACCAGACGTTGCACGCAGGTGTGCCGAAGCGTGTGCGCCCCGGGACGGTGGACCTGCACGTCGGCCAGGCGCAGGTAGATTCGAGCACGAACGGTCACAGCGGCGGATCCGAGCGGAGCCCGGGGCGCCAGGGCACGCAAGAAGACCTGGCGGTCGGTCGACTCGGGTCGTCCGGAGCGAATGTAAGCGAGCAACGCTTCCGCAATCGGTGTCGCCAGCGGGTAGGTCGTCGCGTTGCCGGCCTTGCGCTCCCGGATGTGCAAGCGGTCATGCTTCCAGTCGATGTCGTCCAAGGTCAGGCGGGCGACTTCTGCTGCTCGCAAGCCGTAGGTGACGAGCAGGAGGAGGATGGCGTAATCGCGCCGCCCGACGGCGGTGCGCCGGTCCACGGCCGCGAGCATGCGCTGGACCTCGTCCCAGCCGATCGCACGCGGCAGCGTGGCCAGCTTGTACCCTTGCGGCAGTTCGACCGCGCTGGAGAGATCCTCCACAACAATGCCCTCGCGATGGCAGTAGCGCAGAAATACGCGCACGGTCCCACAAAGGTTCGAGCGGCTCGACGCAGACAAGCTTGGCGCACTGTCGATCACGAAGGAGGCCAGCAGCGCGGGTGAGAGGTGCCTCAGTTCCGCGCCGACGCGAGCGAGGTATGCGGCGAGCCGGCGCAGGCCGTGACCCAGGGCCATTTTTTTGTCCGAGTCCGAGGCAGTGCACGACAGTAGCCGGAGGGGCAGTGGCTGCCTGCTAGAGTTTGCGAGCTCGGCATGGTAGCGCTGTCTGCTGCGAGGACTGGACATTTTGTTGTCAGTCTGTCAGGCTAGGCTCTAGTGGCAGCGCCAAGCGGCTTGCGGGATCTGGATTTGCGCTCCGTGCAGGTGCGCCCCACGCACGGTGCGCAGGAGCACCGGCGCTGGGACCGCTTGGTGGCCAGCCACCACTACCTAGCGTTCGAGGGGTTGTTCGGCAAGGCCCTGCGGCATGTGGCGACGCTGGGGCAGGACTGGATCGCACTGGTGGGCTGGCAGGCCGCCGCGCTCAAGCTGGCGGCCCGTGACCGCTGGATCGGCTGGAGCCCGCAGCAGCAGCGGCGGCGCCTGCATCTGCTCACGCAGAACTCGCGCTTCGTGATTCTGCCGGCTTGGCAGGGGGCGCCCAATCTGGCCTCGCGGGTGCTCGGGCTGAGCTTGCGACGGCTTTCGGACGACATGTTGGCCGAGCACGGCATTCCGAGCCTGTTAGCGGAGTCGTTCGTGGACCCTGAACGCTTCGCCGGCACCTGTTACCGGGCCGCCAACTGGCGCTCGCTGGGCTTCAGCGGCGGCTACGCACGGCTGCCGGGTGCCACGCCGCGCTGGCGTCGGCACGGCCAGCGGAAGGAGATTTTCGTGTACGAATTGCAGCCCGGCGCGGCCCTCAAGCTGGCCCAGCCGGAGGATGATCCGGCCTGGGACGGGCCGGCCCGCAGCGCGCCCCCCGACGCGCAGACGCTGCGCAGTCTGTTCGAGTTCCTCGGCGAGTTGCCCGAGTACCGCCATGCGCGCGGCAAGCGCTACGGCTTGCGCAGCGTGCTGGCCTTGGCGGTGGCGGCGCGCCTGTGCGGCTACCGCGGGGTGACCGCCTTCGCCCAGTTCGCGGCCCTGCTGAGCCAGTCGCAGCGACTGGCGGTGGAGTGTTTCTACAGCCCCAGCCAAGGCTGCTACACGAGTCCGTCGATCACCACGTTCCACAACATTCTGGCGACCCTAGAGCCGCAGACGCTGGAGGAGGCGGTGCGCGGGTGGGCCCTCCAGCAAAGCGCGCAAGTGCAGTCACAGCAAGACGCTACGGATTCGTCCAAGGCCGCCAGCGAGGCACCCAGCGAGGGCCCGGCAGTGCTGCCGGGCGTGAGCCTGGACGGCAAGGACGTGCGCGGGGCCTCCAAGCAGAGCGCACACGGTCGGCGCATGCTGCTGGCCGCGGTGGAGCAGGGCAGCGGCGTGGTGCTGGGACAGTTGGAGATCGACTCCAAGACCAACGAGATCCCGGCCTTCCGGGAACTAGCCAGGCAACTCGACCTGGCCGGGCGGGTGGTCACCGGCGACGCGCTGCACGCCCAGCAGGAGACGGCCCGCTGCCTGCTCGAGGAATCCCAGGCAGACTATCTGATCACCGCGGTGAAAAACAACCAGCCAACGCTGTTCCGGGACCTGCAAGAGATGGACTTCAGTGCCTGCCCGCTGGTGGAGACGCTGGACAAGCAGCATGGCCGCATCGAGCGCCGACGCTACTGGGTCAAGGACATCAGCGCCGCCGAATGGGACGACTATGCCGCCCTGCACGGCCGCCAGCAGGCCATCCGCGTCGAACGTCGGCGGCAGCACGTCAAGAGCGGCAAGAGCAGCACCGAAGTGAGCTATGCGCTCACCTCGCTGGGCCCCGCACGGGCCACCCCCGAGCAACTCGCGGAGTTGCTGCGCAACCACTGGCAGATCGAGAACCGCCTGCACTATGTGCGTGACTTCACCTACGACGAAGACCGCTGCCGCGTGTATGTGCGCGACCTGCCGCGCAACCTGGCCTGTCTGACCAACACGGCCATTTCGATCATCCGCTGCCTGCCCCAATTCCGCTACGTGCCGGAGGCCAACCGGCATTTCGCGGCACGCCCGCAGGAGGCTCTCGACTTGCTGCTGCAAGCGCCCTCGCCTTAGCCCATGCGAGCGTCCCGCCAGCCTGCCCGGCAACGCCTTGCGAGGCGTCACACCCCCGCTGCGCCGACACTGTCCAGTGCCCCCTCGCGGGCGCTGCGAAGAGCGGCCCAGCGCCCTTCGAGCAGGCCCTTGCAACTCCAGCGACAGGCTGCCCTAGTTGCACGAGCAACGATCCGATCCCATCAGACGAGTCACGTATCGACAAAAAAATGTACCTGGGCCGTGACCATAGTGCTCGACTGTCGCGGGTCGCGCTCCGCGCTCTTCTCGCAGGTGATCCAGAAAGCCCGGGGCCTCGGCTTGAAACGGAAAGGGCTTCGGCTTGTGGCCTGTCCCCACACGGCCTTCGGTTGCGAGTCGCAGCATCTGGCCGATCGGGCCGCTGATGGCCTTGCGATAGAACTGCGACACAGGGTCGACGGTCTGCCTCTCGCGCCGGGCGAGGCGCCTGGCGACGAACTCGTCCACTGCGGCGAGAGCCCCGCCGGCGTCCGTCGCGCCTCGCGCCTTGGCAAACTCGGCGAATTCGCACAGCACGGGCACGCGGCGCATGACCGAGGAGGCGGTGTAGCCCCGCTCGTGCATCCATCCGACGTAGCGCTCGATATCCGACGCCAGCCAGTTGGCGCGGATCCGATCGACGGTCGAAGGTTTGACATAGTAGTTTTCCAACATGATTTCCTCCGTTCGGCAGTTCCGAACGAGGTCCATGGTCCCCGGTGAGGCCGGGCGCGACAAGGACACATAATCCCGAGGGCGTCACGCGGCACAACGGGCGGATCGCAAGTTGTGCCGGATTCGATGTTTCGGCGGAACCTTCTGTGAAAGTGCCGCCGGGCGGTGCGGATAACCGCTTGCGCAACAAACAGTTGCTCGAGAATCCCGGGCAGTTCAATGGGGGGCGCTGGCGAGTGCGTCACGGCACAACCTCGTGGCGGTGCCCTGCCGGCAGATTGTCCCGGAGGCAAGCTCCAGTGTTTTCTGTGACCGCCAGATTCTCCTAAGCGTGTGTTTTCAACCACTTGGGTTGGATCGGCCACATAACGAGGGAGGGAACATAAGCCGGACAACTTGAAGGCGGCCGTGAGCGTGGCCGACCGCTACGAGCCCGAGGTCAACCGCAGCTACGCCGAACTGGCGCAACACTATGGCGCGGCGGTGCTGCCGGCGCGAGCGGGCAAACCGCGTGACAAAGCGGCCGTGGAGGCGGCCGTGCTGGGGGTGGAGCGGGAGTTGCTCACGCCGCTGTTGCGGCAGCAGCGCCGCTGCTGCAGCCTGGCAGAGTTGAACGAGGCGCTGCGGGAGGGCTTGGCGGCCTACAACGCCAAGCCGTTCCAAAAGCGCGCGGGCTCGCGCCAGAGCGTGTTCGCCAGCCTGGAGCGGCCGGCTTTGCTGGCCTTGCCGGAGCGCGACTACGAATTCGCCGCATGGCTGACGGCGCGGGTCAACGTGGACCATCACGTGACGGTGCGCAAGTGGCACTACTCGGCCCCGGCCAGCCTGCTGCGCAAGCAGGTCGACGTGCGCCTCAGCGCGCACAGCGTGGAGTTGTTCCATCGCGGCGAGCGGGTGGCGCTGCACCGCCGCGAGCGCGGCAAGGGCGGCTACAGCACCATCGAGCAGCACCGCCCCAAGGCCCACCGCGAGCACTTGGGCTGGCCGCCGGAACGGATCGTCGAGTGGGCTGCAAAAGCCGGCCCGGAGACGGCTGTTGAATTTCAGATAGATTCGTGCGGACTTTTTCAGATTATTTCCTGCTGTAGTGGAGAAATTTTTCAAGTAGATTCGCTACTGCAGGAGGGAGTTAAGGGCAATCAGCGGCGGTGCGGTCGGGGAAGGGAGTCGACGGCGGAGGTTTTCCGGAAGTAGAGATAGGCGGCGTGTTGTAGCCGGGTCGCGGGGGTGCGATCGGGCAGTCGATGGGGGTGAATAGGGACAGCTAGCGTGGCTGGGAGCGGCGCAGCAGATCGTTCCAGTCCTTGGCGCCGACCGGCCGGAGGCGGCTGCAATGGGGGGTGTGGCGGCGGAGGGAGTCGGCGGCTTGGTCGCCGGCGCGGTCGGCGTCGTAGGCACACAGGATGCGCGGTGCGCGGAAGGCTTGCAGCCAGGGCGGGAGAGAGGTCGCGATGCCGGCGGTGGAGGCGAGCAGGGTATCGGGTGGCAAAGTGGGAGCCAGCAGGCGGAGCGCGGCGAGGGCGTCGAGGGCACTCTCGACGAGCAGGATGGCATCGAGATCGTCGATGTTGGCCGGCAGCCAGAAGCCGCCACGGGCCTTGCGGGAGCCGGGCGCCATGCCCTTGAAGGTGCGGCCGTCGGGAGCCGGGCGGGTGCCGACGAGCTCGGCGCCGACGGGATGTTGGTGGCGGTCGCGACAGACGAAGACGGCGTTGCGGCGGGAATCGGCGTAGAGGATGCCCTCTTGGCGGCAACGCTCGAGCAGGGCGGGGTCGAGCCCGCGGGCGGTGGCCAGGAAGTCACGCACGGGGTCCCAGAGGCGGTCTGCGGGGGGTGGCAGGCGCAAGCCGTGGCGGCGAGCGGGCGGGGTGGCAGGCGCAGGCTGGGGGAGGCCGCCGTGGCGTTCGAGGAACTCGACGGCGGCGCGGAAGCGGCAGCCGCGCACGTGCATGACGAGATCGATGGCACCACCGCCGCCGCGCCCCTGGCGGTGGTCGAAGAACTGCGCGCCGCGGATGCTCAGCACGGAGCCGGGCCGCTTCCAGCGGGCCGGGTTGGCGGGATCCTTGCGGTAGCCGAGTTGGACGGCGAGCGGTTCGAGCGAGCCGTCGCGCACCTGCGCGGCGCGTTCGCGCCAAGGGTCGTTGAAGGGGGTCACAGGCGCACCTCGGCACAGGCCTGTTCGAGTTGCTCGGCGGAGACCTGGCGAGCCTGGGCGCAGGCTGCGGCGGCGAGGGCGAAGTGGGCGATGCGGTCGACCTGGCGGGGCAGGCCGCGCGAGGCCTGGAAGAGGGCCTCGAGGGCATTGGGCTCGAACAGCGGCAGGTCGCAGCCGGCCAGGCGCAGGCGGTGGGCGAGGTAGGGTTCGAGTTCGTCGCGGGCGAGGCCGGCGAGCTGGTGCTGCACGGCGATGCGCTGGCCGAGCGATTCGTGCACGGCCATGGCGAGGCGCTTGCGCAAGGAGGACAGGCCGGACAGCAGCAGGCACAGGCAGCGCTCGGCATCCATCTGGAAGTTGGTGAGCAGGCGGAGCTCCTCGAGCACGTCGTTGCGCAGGTTGTGGGCCTCGTCGATGATCAGCACGGGCAGCTGGTGGGCCTCGCGGGCGAGGCGGGCGATTTCCTCGCGCAGGGCGCGGAAGGCGGGAGCGCGGGAGCGCTCCGGCTGCAGGCCGAGTTCCCAGGCCAGGGTCTGGTACATGTCCAGCACCGAGCCGGTCGTGAGCGCGACGTAGGCGACGCGGAAGAGGCCGGGGTGCAGGCTGGCGGCGAACTGGCGGCAGGCGGTGGTCTTGCCGCAGCCGACCTCGCCGGTGAGCAGGCCGATGCCGCGCAGTTCGAGCAGGTGCTGCAGGCGGGTCTGGGTCTCGATGCCGGCCTGGGCGGGGAACAGCTCGTCGGTTTCGGCGGGGGTCTGGAAGGGGTAGCGGGTGAGGGCGAAATGCTGTAGGTAGGTCATTGCCGGGGAGGCTCCTGGGAGGTGTCCGGGCGCTCGAGCGCGCTCAGGCGCAGCGGCGGGGCCGGGGCGCTGGCGTCCGCGCTGCGGTCGTCGGCAGCGTCAGCGGCATCCTCGGAGCGCGGGTCGGGGGTGCGTCGGATGAGGGCGTTGGCGTGTGCGTCGAGCAAGGTCGCGCAGCCGGCCGCGCGGCCCTGGTGCAGGACCGGGACGGGCCGTCCGGGCGGTGCGGCGGGATCGACCAGCAGGACGATCCGCTGCCCGACCAGTTCGGCGCCCACCTCGTAGAGGCGGCCCTGGAAGCTGACGGTGCGGTCCTTGGCGACGCGGCGGCGGTGCTGGAAGCGGAAGATCGTGTCGAGCTCGTCGTCGGGCGGGGCCGGGCGCAGGCGGCTGGCGGCCAGCGCCCATTGGTCGAGCGGGGTGCGCTGGTGGTCGAGGCCGCGGTGGGGAGTGCGGTGGTACTCGCCTTCGATCCAGGCCCCGAGACGGCGGTTGAGGGCGTCGAGGCTGGCGCTCGCGGTCTCGTCCAGGGTCGGCAGGAACTGGGCTCTGCAGGTCCTGAAAAAACGCTCGATTTTCCCCTTTCCCTGCGGCGCGTAAGGTCTCGCATGGATCAAATGGATGCCAAGGCTGGCGCAGATCACGGACAGGTGGCGGGAGCGGTAGGAGGCACCGTTGTCGCAGTACAGTCTCTGCGGGACGCCGCGTTTGAGCAGGGCCTGGCGCAAGACGGGCAGGAACGCCTCGGCGCTTTCGGAGAAGGCGAAGGCGGCGTGCGGGATGACGCGCGTGGCATCGTCAATGACGGCCAGCAGGTAGGCCTTGCGCCGCCGCCGCCGGTCGTCGGGATCGCTGCCGACCTTGGGGCCATGCATGCAATCGGCCATCCACAGCGCGCCCGCGTCGGGGTAGCTGAAGCGGCGCCGGTCGCGGCCGTCGGGACGGTCCTTGGCCGGCCCCGTCAGGCCCTCTTGGCGCAGCAGGCGGTAGACCGTGGCCGGGGCCAGGGCGGTCGTCGCGGGCACGCTGCCGCTGGCCCGCGCCTGGCGGATCAGCGCGCGCACCGACAGCTGGCGGTTGGCCTCCTTGAGGCGCACCAGCAACTCGCAGACCGCTGGCGGCAGGCCGCGCGGCTGGCCGCGATCCTGGCGCCGCTTGGGGTACAGCGCGTCGAAGCCGCCGTCTTCGTACAAGCCCAGCCAGTCGCGGATGGTGGTGATGGCGACGCGCGTGCGACGGCTGCCGGGAATGGCGTGCGCGCGCCCGGCCTTGTCGCGGATCAGGGCCCAGCGCTGGGCCGATCCTGGCGGCAGGCACAGGATCTCCGCAATCACGCTGTAGCGGAACAGGGCGATCTCGCGCCGGAGGTCTGGGAGCTTGTCTGGCATGCTGGCGGGTCCTGGCGAGCCGTGCGGGCGGCCCGCTCTCCCGACTCTAGGCAGGCCGGCCGGGCGGCGAGCGGCCCGTCGCGTGTTGCACGGGCTGAGACGCCGGTTTGACCGCTGGAATCCGTCGCGAAAACCCGACCGGGACCGGCAGCACCGCCAGTTCTGTGGCCGCGACGGACCGCAGCGTGACCAGCACCGCAGCCGTGCCCAGAGCGCTCCCGAACGCCTCCACGGTCGGCTCCACACGCCCGCAACTCTCCGGCAACAGGGTCGTCAGCAGCGCCAGGCACAGCCGCACGCGCTCGACGCGCCGGGCGACCCAGCGCCGCGCCCCGGCCATCCCCACGTAACGCGACGAGTGCAGTCGCTTCCACCCGCCGCGCGGAAAGCCGGGCTGGACGGCCGCTCGGACCACCTGCTCGACCTCGGCCAATGTCCCGGGCAGGTGCGCTGCCAGACAGTCTGGCAACAGGCTCACCGTCTGCCCGCTCTGCGGGCATCGGAACCGCCGCACCCGCACGCCCTCGGGGATCTTGCGGGCGTAGCTGCCGTGGGGCCGCAGCTGGCAACCGCCCTGCTGGTGGAAGGGGCAGGCCGGCACGCTTGCATCGCGCCACGCCTTGCGGCTAATGTATTCCTCGACGGTGAGGTCTGTGTTGTAGCGAACTTGGAAAGCGCCGTCCACGGCCCGGCGAGCTGAGATCGCGCGGGCCACCCTATTGAACCGGGCCGCCTCCGCGCATGCAACCGCGCCGCGAACGGCCCGGTCCCCTGTCGCACCCGCACGGCGGCCACACAGCGCTTCAGCAAACCCTCTGCCGCTCCGGATTAATCCGATTCTTCAGCAATCCGGAATCGAATTAATGCGACAAATCCTCGCGTTGTTTCACTGAAATATTGTGAAAAACAACAACGGCTCGGCTGGTGCGCGAGCTGATGGCTTCCAAGACACACCCGAGCGAGGCCTACAGGCCCAGCCTGGGGATTATCCGGCTCGGCAAGCACTACGGCAGCCAGCGCTTGGAGGCGGCCGCCAAGCGCGCGCGGGCGCACGGCGAGTGCAGCTACAAATGCGTCAAGCAGATCTTGCAGCGCGGCCTGGACAGCCAGCCCGGCGAGCCGGAGCAGGTCTCGGCCCAAGCGCCGGTCGAGCACGGCAATATCCGCGGGCCGGAGTATTTCCGCGCCGCGGCCCAGCGGGCCGGCCAGGCCAAGGAGGGCGCAGCATGTTGATCGAGCCGATTTTGGAACAACTCTACCAACTGCGCCTCAACGGCATGGCGGAAGCCTTCCGCCAGCAGCTGGCCGACCCGGGCGCGGCCGAGCTGAGCTTCGAGGAGCGCTTCGGCCTGCTGGTCGACTCCCAGCACAGCTGGAAGCAGAGCCGCGCCTTGACGCGGCGGCTGGCGCTGGCCAAGCTGCACATGCAGGCGACGCTGGAAGACGTCGACTACCGCCACCCGCGCGGGCTGGAGCGGTCGCGCTTCGTCAGCCTGGCGCACGATTCGCGCTGGGTGCGCAACAAGCACAATGTGATCCTGACCGGCCCCTCCGGGGTGGGCAAGACGTATCTGGCCTGCGCCTTGGCGCACAAGGCCTGCCGGGACGGCTACAGCGCGCTCTACAAGCGTTGCACGCAACTGTTCCGGGACCTGCAGGCGGCCCACGCCGACGGCAGCTTCCCGCGCCTGCTGGACCGCCTGGCGCGCACCGACGTGCTGGTGCTGGACGATTTCGCGCTGACACCGCTGAGCGACTCCCAACGGCGCGACTTGCTGGAAATCTGCGACGACCGCTTCAACCTGCGCTCGACGGTGCTGACCTCCCAGCTGCCGCCCGCCAGCTGGCATGCGCAGATGGGCGATCCGACCATGGCCGACAGCATCCTGGACCGCTTGGTGCACGTGGCGCACAGCTTCCCGCTGGAGGGGGAATCGCTGCGCAAGACGCAGGCCGCGCAACGCCTGCAAGAGGATCGCCAGCAGGAGGACGCGACATGAGAGAGCGTTTCCACATCAAGCCCTCGGCCGGTGCGTTCTTCGCGGCCGGGGAAGGTTTCGAGCGGGCGCTGGGAGTGCTCTCCGACGCGGCCTTCAAACTCTTCGCGCACGTGTGTCTGCGAGCCCGGCGCCCGGCCGGCACGCTCGAGTTCGAGCGGGCCGAGCTGGCTCGCCAGCTGGCCAAGAGCCACTCGACTGTGGGGCGCTGCTTGCAGGAACTGGTGCGCCAAGGGGTCTGCCGGATCGAGCCCGCTCCCAACCAGCACCGGCGCTCGCGGCTGACCGTCTGTGCGCGTTTCTGGCCCTATGCCGCGGTCGACTCCGAGTTGGCCCCAGCGGCCGATCCCGCCGCCAACTATGTCGCCAGCGTGCGCCAGGCCTTCTTGCAGCCCAGCTGCGTGCAGGGCCGCTTCAACTCCGCTGACGAGTGCCTGGCGCGGCACTGGCACAGTTCCGCAGTCCCGCTGGAAACCGCCCGCAACGCCATCCTGCTCGGCTGCGCGCGCAAGTCCATCACACTGCTCGCACAGCCGGCCGGGCTGCCGATTCGCAGCCTGCACTACTTCCAGCCACTGCTGGAAGAGGTGCTCGCCGCCACCCCGCAAACCTACCCGCCACAGTACTGGCAGCACCTGCGCCAGCACTTGCTGCGGTGTGAGCAACATTGGGCGCGCAACGGAGGCTGGCCAGGGAGCCCGCCTGCCCGCCCAAATTTGACACAGGCAGAGCCGCAGCCCCGGCCACTCGACGCGGCCGCCGCGGACACAGGAGGAACAGAATGATGATGATGTCCCATCTTCCCGGGAACCGGGAATCCATGCAAGGAGGTGCCTCCCTGATGGCATACTAGGATCCGTCAGCGTCGCTGCGCTCCGAACTGACCCTTTTCGTCAGAACAGTGATTCTTTTCGGCCAGAACGCTGACCCTTTTCCTTCGGATTACTGACCCTTTTCGCCAGAATCCGCAGTGGTGACTCGCTGCAGGGTGGAGCCGCTGCGGTCTTCGGCCGGATTTGGCTTGCGGCCCGACTTGGCGCGCCGCGCGGTTTCGTCCTCGGCCTGCATCTGCGAGGGCGGGATGGAGGAGTTGCGGCTGGTTTTGCGGGTGGTCTTTTCCAGCAAGACCGTCAGCAGCAGTGTGAGCAAGGGCAGCAGCATCTGGAACACGGCGTCGGCTTCGGGCGACAGCTTGCCGCTGCTGCGCAGCGCCTCGACCTGCTGCTTGGCGGCTTCCAGTTCGGCGCGCAGGGACTTGTCGTGGAGCGTCGGCATCACTCGGCCTCGACCGCCATCAGGGCGGCCAGCACCGCCAGCCGCTCGCCCGGCGGCATGGCTGCGTAGCGCCTGCCCCAGTTGGCGGCCTTGCGCTTGATGCACTGCCGCTGTGTGAAGTTCTGGCCCGCGTACGTGTGCCAGTGCGGGCGCCCCGGGGCGAAGTTGCACCACAGCTTCTCGGTCACCACCCCGGCTTGGTTCATCACCTGCAGCGACAGGCTGTGCCAGCCTTCCAGCGCTCGCTCGTATAACTCGGAAGGGTAGCCGGAGATCATCACCTGGCAGGGCAGGCGCTTGAGCAACGCCAGCAGTTGCTCGTGATCGGCCGGCGTGTAGTCATAGCGGTAGCGGCGCTGCGATTTGCGGGTGCTGTGCAGATAGGGCGGGTCGGAGTAGACCAGCTCGTCGCCCGCAAACGGGAACTGGGCCAGGAAGCGGTGGCAGCAGCCGTGCACCAGTTCCACCTCGTAGTCGCAGCGGAACGTGCGGAGCGAGCGGGCGTTGCGATCAATGCCGATGTTGCGCAGCGCCGGCGGCTTGCGCTGCATGAGCGCGCCGCCGCCGAGATGGGTCTCGATATAGGTGGCATGCGGCGGCATGGCCGCGATCAGCGGCTGGCACAGACCCGAGGTCGCCTTCGATCCGTACCAAGCTCCCATCGCCGCGCGCTGCCGAAGGCTCCCTTAACCAGCAGCATAGGCGGCCACAGCCATATTGTCAAGCGCGCCAGCGGCTGGGTCCGGAAGCGAGCCGCTGCCGGTCAGAAAGGTGCCCGCTCAGAGACAGGATCCCGCCACCAGCAACCGTTGGAAACCTACCCGACCCCAACCAGCGCAAGCCTTGCTGCGCGTGATCTCAGGCCACAAGACACATAGTCAAAAAAGGGCCTGAGCAGTTACGCTATCCGGCCGGTTCTCGAGAGCGAGCAGGGCCGACACATCGGCGCGGACCTCTTCGATGCTCTCGACCGTGCTGTCGACGAACCGCTCGCCCGCTGCGCTAGCCGTCCCGGAACCTAGCAGGTCTCCCATCGAGAACATGCCCACGCCGGTTGTCGAGCTGCCCGTCACGAGCAGGTGCGTCCTTGTCTCGTTCTCCGGCGTGTCGGGATCGTCGGCGCCCAGGGCCGGGTGAACCGCCAGGCCGCTCTTGAAGCGTGTTGCATTGTGGCCAAGGGCGGCGTCGAAGCGCGCGCCGGCCAGGCCGCCGTCCTCTTGCGCCCAAACGTGGTACATGGCGCCGCCGTCCATGACATCGCCCATTCCGCTCGCGGGCAGCGTGCCGTCGCCCACGTCGTACATGTCATCGGCCTCGCGCGTCATCGCGGTCAGGCCCGTGCCCTCGATCATCATCATTTCGGGCTCGAAACGCGCCGTCCACACGCCGTCGGTGTACCACAGCGTGTACGTGTTGCCGTTGTCCGACATCACCTCGCTGGCCACGTCGACCGCCTCAGAACCCAGCCACCAGGACATGTCCTCGGCCCGCTCCAGGGTGATCGAGCCCTGCGTCCCCAAGTCCACCATCACCATCACTTTCTGGTACATGGCGCTCCACATGCCCTCGGCATCCATCATCAGCACGTATACGTTGCCGTTCGCGGCAGTGTACTCGGTGCCGTCCATGACTGCCATCTCGCCGATCCAATAGGTCATGTCCTCGGCCTGCTTGACGGTCACCGTGCCGCCGAGCTCGCCCAGCATCACTTCCTGCATGGCCGCGACGTGCATCACGCCGATCGGAATGCCCTCCGGCGAGAGCACCGCCGCGTAGACGTTGCCGTTGGCCCAGGTACATTTTTTTGTCGATACGTGACTCGTCTGATGGGATCGGATCGTTGCTCGTGCAACTAGGGCAGCCTGTCGCTGGAGTTGCAAGGGCCTGCTCGAAGGGCGCTGGGCCGCTCTTCGCAGCGCCCGCGAGGGGGCACTGGACAGTGTCGGCGCAGCGGGGGTGTGACGCCTCGCAAGGCGTTGCCGGGCAGGCTGGCGGGACGCTCGCATGGGCTAAGGCGAGGGCGCTTGCAGCAGCAAGTCGAGAGCCTCCTGCGGGCGTGCCGCGAAATGCCGGTTGGCCTCCGGCACGTAGCGGAATTGGGGCAGGCAGCGGATGATCGAAATGGCCGTGTTGGTCAGACAGGCCAGGTTGCGCGGCAGGTCGCGCACATACACGCGGCAGCGGTCTTCGTCGTAGGTGAAGTCACGCACATAGTGCAGGCGGTTCTCGATCTGCCAGTGGTTGCGCAGCAACTCCGCGAGTTGCTCGGGGGTGGCCCGTGCGGGGCCCAGCGAGGTGAGCGCATAGCTCACTTCGGTGCTGCTCTTGCCGCTCTTGACGTGCTGCCGCCGACGTTCGACGCGGATGGCCTGCTGGCGGCCGTGCAGGGCGGCATAGTCGTCCCATTCGGCGGCGCTGATGTCCTTGACCCAGTAGCGTCGGCGCTCGATGCGGCCATGCTGCTTGTCCAGCGTCTCCACCAGCGGGCAGGCACTGAAGTCCATCTCTTGCAGGTCCCGGAACAGCGTTGGCTGGTTGTTTTTCACCGCGGTGATCAGATAGTCTGCCTGGGATTCCTCGAGCAGGCAGCGGGCCGTCTCCTGCTGGGCGTGCAGCGCGTCGCCGGTGACCACCCGCCCGGCCAGGTCGAGTTGCCTGGCTAGTTCCCGGAAGGCCGGGATCTCGTTGGTCTTGGAGTCGATCTCCAACTGTCCCAGCACCACGCCGCTGCCCTGCTCCACCGCGGCCAGCAGCATGCGCCGACCGTGTGCGCTCTGCTTGGAGGCCCCGCGCACGTCCTTGCCGTCCAGGCTCACGCCCGGCAGCACTGCCGGGCCCTCGCTGGGTGCCTCGCTGGCGGCCTTGGACGAATCCGTAGCGTCTTGCTGTGACTGCACTTGCGCGCTTTGCTGGAGGGCCCACCCGCGCACCGCCTCCTCCAGCGTCTGCGGCTCTAGGGTCGCCAGAATGTTGTGGAACGTGGTGATCGACGGACTCGTGTAGCAGCCTTTGCTGGGGCTGTAGAAACACTCCACCGCCAGTCGCTGCGACTGGCTCAGCAGGGCCGCGAACTGGGCGAAGGCGGTCACCCCGCGGTAGCCGCACAGGCGCGCCGCCACCGCCAAGGCCAGCACGCTGCGCAAGCCGTAGCGCTTGCCGCGCGCATGGCGGTACTCGGGCAACTCGCCGAGGAACTCGAACAGACTGCGCAGCGTCTGCGCGTCGGGGGGCGCGCTGCGGGCCGGCCCGTCCCAGGCCGGATCATCCTCCGGCTGGGCCAGCTTGAGGGCCGCGCCGGGCTGCAATTCGTACACGAAAATCTCCTTCCGCTGGCCGTGCCGACGCCAGCGCGGCGTGGCACCCGGCAGCCGTGCGTAGCCGCCGCTGAAGCCCAGCGAGCGCCAGTTGGCGGCCCGGTAACAGGTGCCGGCGAAGCGTTCAGGGTCCACGAACGACTCCGCTAACAGGCTCGGAATGCCGTGCTCGGCCAACATGTCGTCCGAAAGCCGTCGCAAGCTCAGCCCGAGCACCCGCGAGGCCAGATTGGGCGCCCCCTGCCAAGCCGGCAGAATCACGAAGCGCGAGTTCTGCGTGAGCAGATGCAGGCGCCGCCGCTGCTGCTGCGGGCTCCAGCCGATCCAGCGGTCACGGGCCGCCAGCTTGAGCGCGGCGGCCTGCCAGCCCACCAGTGCGATCCAGTCCTGCCCCAGCGTCGCCACATGCCGCAGGGCCTTGCCGAACAACCCCTCGAACGCTAGGTAGTGGTGGCTGGCCACCAAGCGGTCCCAGCGCCGGTGCTCCTGCGCACCGTGCGTGGGGCGCACCTGCACGGAGCGCAAATCCAGATCCCGCAAGCCGCTTGGCGCTGCCACTAGAGCCTAGCCTGACAGACTGACAACAAAATGTCCAGTCCTCGCAGCAGACAGCGCTACCATGCCGAGCTCGCAAACTCTAGCAGGCAGCCACTGCCCCTCCGGCTACTGTCGTGCACTGCCTCGGACTCGGACAAAAAAATGGCCCTGGCCGTTGGCCGCCGTCACTGTCGTGTCGGCCGTGACCATCATCCACTCGCCGCCGATCATCGCCGAGAAGGTCCGGTCCTCGTTGATGCGGACTTCGACCGACGAGCCCGAGGTCCCCAGCGGGATGCTCTGCGACGGCGGCTGCACGTACTCGGCGCTGAACATGCCGTCGTCGCTTATCATGACGGTGTACATGTTGCCGTTTTCGGCGGGAATGGCGAATCAATGCTCGGCTGCATGGGAAATGAATTCTAAATGATTTATGCTAAATTATTTACGAATCTCTCACACTCTCGGGTCTATCGCCTTGGCATACAAATTCGTGGTGACAAATCGCAGCCCTACCTTCTAGCATCAGTCCACCAGAGGTGTAGAACAGTGGCCTTCAGCGCAACGCTCCGAGAAGTCGCGATGGCTGTGGCGGTGGTCCGATCAGCAAGCGCTGGGATTCTGTGGTTCATCAGGATGGCCATCGTTCACATCGCCATCCACGAGGCTCCGCGCGGCAGCAGCGAAGAATGCTCACGCCGGCTGCAGGGACGAGCCCGCAGCACAGGGGCGATCCTATGAACCGGCAGCGCGACGCTAGGTATGTCCGCGGTCTCTTGGTTCCCGGAGACCGGGTGCGGATGCACTCGCTCCGGGGTGGCCTGATCCTGCGTGTCGGAAAATCCGGCGCGGGATCGTGGGTCCAGCGCATTACCATCGACGGCCGCCGCAAGGATATCGGGCTCGGACCGACCCGGACGGTCTCGCTCGACCAAGCGCGGGAGTGGGCGAATCTCAATAAGTACCGCGTCCTGACCGGTCACGCCGATGCAGTCGTCGGAATCGCCGACATGCGGCAGCCAAGCCTCTCGACCGTGCCCTACTTCGGCGAGTTTGCCAGAGCGGTCGTCGAATCTCGCCAGGACCTCAAGCGCGATGTGCAGCGCGCGCACTGGATGAGCACGTTCGAGAACCACTGCCGGTTGCTCTACCGCAAGCGAATCAACGAGATCCGGCGACAGGACATCATCGCCGTATTCGAAGAGAGGGTGGAGGGCGGCGAGATCCTTTGGAAGGCGAAGCCCGCCGCTGCCAAGCTGGCGCTCCAGCGTCTAGGCTACGTGTTCACGGTCGCCATGGGCCGCGAGATCATAACGGAGAATCCGGCAGCTGAGGCGCCGGTCCGGGCCGCCTTGCCGCGCATCAGGGGCAACGGCAGGACCCGGCATCACAAGGCGATCCCCTATGCCGAACTTGGCGCGTTTCTGGCTCGGCTGGACCGGGCAAGGACCGCACATGCTGCGATCCTGTTCCTTGCTCTGACGGCGACTAGGCGGACCGAGGTTCTCGAGGCGGACTGGAGCGAGGTCGAAATGGAAGCGCGATCATGGACGATTCCGGCTGGCCGTGCGAAGACCAATCGAGACCAGGTCGTCCCATTGAGCACAGCTGCGATCGGCGTTCTCGACGGAGCGCACCCGCGGGCGAACGGGGCTGGGCGGATCTTCCAAATTTCCCGAACGGTAGTGCAGCGCGTGTTCGCCGGTAGCGGCGGAACGGCTCACGGAGTCCGTAGCGCCTTCCGCTCTTGGTGCCAGGATGCGGGAAAGTCCCGCGAAATCGCCGAACTGTGCCTCGGGCATCGGATCGGCAGCTCGGTCGAGCAAGCCTATGCTCGGTCGAACCTACTTGAACAGCGTCGCGAACTCATGAGCGAGTGGGCCGAGTACCTCGGCTTGCAGTAGGCTCTGCCCGTTTCGATTGCGGTGTGATCCTGCGCGATCAGCCAAACAGATTCCTACCGGGGCCTTGGTGGCAAGGGACCGGGGGATTCCACTATGCCGTGCTCGACGAGCCACTTGTCAATGGACTTGTAGATTTCTATCACCTCCTCGTACGGGTGGCCATGGGCATACATCCATTCTTCGAACGGCCGTTCACCGCGCTCGATGCGCCGGAGCGCATCTTCGACGTCCGCGACCGACAAACCTCCGGCATCCAGGGCACCGGCGGTGGGGATGATCCCATCTCTGGCCAGCGCGAGCAGTTCTGAGCGGTGATCGCTTGCCAACTGGCCGACTTGCTCCCTGATCTCGATCACACGTCCCTCAGGGAACTTGCGCATGCTCATTCCCTCCTCAAGCCGTTGCCGGACACAGGGGATTCCGCCCACTACCAGCCAAGCCCTCAGGTCGTCGACAGAGCTTCCGACATGGCGGAAGCGGTCATGCCGAAGAACCCACAAGGTGTACTCGAACATCTCGCTAAAGAACTCTCTCCAGTTGTCGCGCTCTAGATTCTCGATCAAGGCCATGCGAATCTCCGTTCACCGTCGATTCTAGCCGAGGCGACGGGCGGTAGTCTGAGGCATCATTCCGCGATTCGCGCGCAGACCAGACGGAGGTGGCCGATCGGGACCAATTCTGCGACAAGGTCTGCGGAGTCTCTTCGACAAAGTCAACGGGCGTACTTTGAGCGACGGCGGTACGCTCCGTGTCGGCGACACTACGTATCATCGGCAGGCGCTCATACATCTGCCCCTGCCCCAGCGGGAGCGCAGAAATCACTACTGCCATGGAGCGCAATGTGCCTACTTGGGCGGCGACGGTTGCTTAGGCCGGCGACTACTGGAATGACCGCCTCTGCCTCGCGGTTGGCGATGCCGGGAGGGGGGCGACCGGAGCCGCGGCCGCCGATCTCGACGTCGGGGGCGGTCGACCAGAGAGTCGGAGCGACCGTTTTTGTGACTTACCCGTGAACGCGAGGGCCGGGCCAGCCCGGACACAAGGGTGGCCTGCTGCGCAGCTGCGGGAGAGGCCGCACTGGGGGCCGGGAAGGTCTACAAATGGGGGCTTATGTCGCAAAATCAGAAGCCGACCGCAGTAGTTGCAAGTGATCAATTCCGAGCCGTATGCTGCAAGCAGGCTGAGTCTCAATGGCGCAAGAGGTGAAAACTGGATCCCTCCCGATCCGGCCCCTCGGGAGTGCCACGGCGGACGACACCCTCTCGCCGGATGAGTACGTATGGATCGACGATCTAGGGGCGGGAGTCTATCGCGTCCACCGGCCGTTTTCCATAAAGATCACAAGAATCGGAGTGGGCAACTTCGAAGCATCGTTCCGTGAAGCCAACATTGCGATATCCGGAATCGATCGTGATGACGCCTGCCAAGCGCTTGTAGCGGAGATCCTCGACACGCTCGACACTCTTGTGGAAGAGCCTAACCTGATCCCACGTGCGGCCAAGCAGCTTCAGATCTTTCGCGAGTACATTGCCCAAGACGAATCGTAGTATCCTCACCGAGAAGTCTGCGCTCAGGATCGCGGATAAACCGGGCGCCGAAATCAGGCCCGGGCGGAAGCATCCCAGAGCCATCGTGCGAATCGACGGGGTTTACGTAGGAGCCTTCGGAATTCGACGAGGCCGCAATACAGGACATGACTATATCCCTGCCCAGATTCACACCTCCATGCAGGTGGCCATTGGGTTAGATCGCCGCCCCGTCTCTAAAGAGGACTACGAGGAGATGCTGCGGCGCAAGGGAGCGCTTGCAAGGAACGACATCATGCAAGGCGTCGAGCCTAAGGATTCTACGAAAGGCTGAAAACCGCAGCTCGACTCGAAGGAGCGGAACGCCGTATCCAAGCGCGACTTGGATGACGTGTTCTCCCGGCTGGCGCCCACCACGCCCCCAAGAAAGAAATGGAGCGAAAACCGCGAGCCGACCCGCAAGCGCTCCGGGCAGCCCGGGAGGGTCATAAGCGCTAGCGTAGGTCCGTAGGGTGCGACCATTGAACTTGGTGCCAAGATGCCCGAGACCAAGATCGGCCAGTTCAGCGACCTTGTTCAGCTCGCCAGCGAACCGCTACGGCCCGTAATGGAGAGTGTCCGGGCTCTCATTCTCGAGATCCATCCGGATGCCTGCGAAGTGGTTCGCCTAGGCGAGAAAGCCGCTTCGTACGGTTGCGGGCCTCGAAAGATGATCGATGGCTACGCCTACATCATGCCCTTCCGCGGGTGGGTCAACCTCGGCTTCTTCCAAGGCGCGAGCCTGATCGATCCGCAATGCTTTCTGGAGGGCACAGGCGCGAAGTTGCGCCATGTAAAGCTCCGGACAGTCGCTGAGACCGAGCAACCGGGTGTTCGAGCGCTTGTCGAGGAGGCGTACGCTGAACGCAACGCCGCATCGCGCTGACGCTGTGCCGGTGCCAAACGAAGCGTGAGTCCGTCGCATTGCCAGCGTCGATCTTATTGTCGAATCGGGCACCCATCAGCGCACTGAATTGCATCCAGAGAACGGTTGTTGTCGCCTTGGATCGCACCCCTGTGTGCTCCGTCACGGCATAATCTTCCAGTAGAAAGTTGGGGTTGCGGCGAACCGAATGTCAGCAGGCCCTTCGTCGTGGCCTTGCGAAAGGATCCGCTGGCGGGGCAGGGCGAGCCACCTCAGATCTCCATGCCACGGAGGCAAACCTGCATCGTTAAAGCCCCGGCTACAGGCGGGATTGCAAGTAGCTGCGGCGTCCGAGAGGCTGTGGTCTGCGGCCCCCAGCCCGCAACGTGTACGGCTGACGGCCAACCCAGATGAAGTGCGAATCGGAGACGATAGGTATACTAGAGCCAGCGATGGGCGTGATCAGCACGGAAATGTATGAAGCGCTGCTGCTAGCGAACGTCCCAGAGGACAAGGCCAAGGCTGCGGCGGCCGAGGTTGCGAAGACGCAGGATTTCGCGTCGAAGACCGACCTGTTGGAGTTGCAAGCTGAAATGGACAAGCGCTTTGCCGCAATAGAAAAGTCGCTAGCCGTGGTAAAGTTTGCGGTTTTTTCAGGGGGATCGATCATCCTTGCCCTTTTGGTCAAGCTTGTCTTCTTCCCATAGGGAACTGCCCGCAGCGCGGTGGGCGGTGCTTGGTTTCTCTCGTAACCGAATCATCTCTGTTCCGCCCAATTGGACGGCGACAATTACTTTGCCGTCCGTGTCGCTGGCCGCTCACACGTTGGGCTGAACGTCAGTCTCTCCGCGTGTCGCTCTGAATGCGTCGCGAAGTGCGACTCTTGGCAGCAGACAAGATTTCCCTAAACACCCATGGCCGCGTGCAGCCACCCCGTATGCATGAAACGGGCGAGGGTTGCCGGCGGCGTAGGGGCCACCTCAGTTGCTAGGTTTGCAGGTAGCGGAGGTGGGTGCAAGATCGGATCTCTAAGTGGTGGAAGGGCTGCGGTCCCCGCAAGGGCCGTGGCCCCCGACCTCGTTATCTAAACTGACGCCGCTGCGCCCCTTCGAGCCCCGTACCGTACCAGGCTGCGGCCTAGGACGCACAGTAAATCGAGCCCCGGCTCGCTCGCGAGCCGAGGGATTTCCCCGGGCCAGCATCACCCGCCTCCGCTGTACAGGAGGATACAGCATGACCACCCCAGCAGGCGAGAGCCTGCAGCCCGACGAGATGCACGTCGTGCATCCACGCGCGGCCGGACTCGATGTGCACAAGATGCAGATCACCGCCTCGGTGCGGCTGTGCCAGCCCGGCGGCGGCGTGCAGTGCGCCACGCGCCAGTTCAGCGCCTTGCCCGACGGGCTGGCAGAGCTGACCCAGTGGCTGCACAGCCATCGCGTCACGGCCGCGGCCATGGAGGCCACCGGCATTTTCTGGCAGGCCCCGTGGGAGGCGCTGGAGGCCGCCGGCATCGCGCCGCAGCTATTCCACGCGCAATTTGTGCGGCAGGTGAAAGGCCGCAAGAGCGACGTGGCCGACAGCGTCTGGCTGGCGCGCATTTGCCAGTTCGGGCTGTGTCGGCCCAGCTACGTGCCGCCGCGCAAGTTCCGCCAGTTGCGCCAGCTGAGCCGCTACCGCCGCAAGCTGGTGGGCGAGCGCAGCCGGGCGCGCAACCGCATCCACAAGACGCTGGACCACGACGGGCTGCGGCTGGGCGGGGCGCTGAGCGACATCTTCGGGCGCAATGGGCGCAAGATCCTGGCGGGGCTGACCGCGGGCAACTCGCCGGACGAGATCCTGGCCACGCTCAGCGGACACGTGCGCCACAAGCGCGAGTTGCTCGCGCAAGTGCTGCAAGCGAAATTGGATGCGCACGCGGTGTGGAAGCTGGGCGACCTGCTGCGCACGCACGAGGCGGCCAACGCGAGCATCGCGGAGTTGGATGCCCGCCTGGCAGAGGGCTTGTCCGAGCTGGAGGAACAGGTGCGTTTGCTGGAGACGGTGCCGGGCATTGACCGCGGCAGCGCCTGCGCGATCTTGGTCGAGTTGGGGCCCGACCTGTCAGCCTTCGACAAGACGGCCAACGTGGCCGCTTGGGCCGGGCTGGCCCCGGGCAACAACGAGAGTGCCGGCAAGCGGCGCTCGGGGCGCTTGCGGCGCGGCAATGCCACGCTGCGGGCCACGCTGGCCGAGTGCGCTCACGGCGCCGTGCGCAGCAAGGGCTCGCAGTTCCACGGCCACCACAACGCGCTCAAGGCGCATATGCCGTACAAGCGCGCCATCTTGGCGACGGCGCACAAGCTGCTGCGCACGATCGTGGCGATGTTGCGCGAGCAGCGTCCCTACATCGATCCGGGCATCGACTACGACAAGCTGGTGGTGGACCGCAACGCGGCCCGCTGGCTGCGCAAGCTCGAAGAGCACGGCTATATCGAGCGCGCCCGTTCCGGCGGCCCGCAGCCGGCGGCCGCCTGAGTTCGATCCCATCCTAGGCCCACCGCCGACGGTGGCGCGGCACCGCTCCGGACACAGATCGGGGCTACCGTGGCGGGCTGCTGATCCGCCGGCTGGTGGGCATACAACGGCGGACCGCGGAACTTCACGACCGCGGGGTGGGGGAGCGGTGCGCCTCCCCCACGATGACGTTTCTCAGTAAGGAAGAGCGTAACTAGACCGCCCAAGCCCAGCGGTACGCCTTGCCACTCATAGCCCAGATAGAATCCCAAGCCTCCTAGGCAGATTACCGCCAACGAGATTACGGTAGCGGCATTGATCCGATGTTTGCTAATCGATGCCGTTTCTTCTGATTGCTTGGATCGGATTGATTGCTCCTTCTCGGCAAGCGACAGGATTCTGTCAGCTGCGCCAGGCAGGACATCTTCGTACCCCTTGAATTCAGAGGCAGGTGGCAACGGCCCGGCATACGAGATGCTGCGCTCCACAGAGACTATCTCGAGTTGCCTCAACCGATCTGCGACTTCCGGAGGAGTTTCCGGCCTTAGCCATCGCTCCAACCCATCATGGCGGTTAACCTGATCCGTAGGGTCCCGCTTCGGCTCCAAGTCATTGGAGCCGGTGCTGTCTTGGTCCTCCTTTATCTCTTCGCTCGTCTGCCCCAGCCTCCCCTCGACCTTAGGGGAACTTAGTCGTTTCCTGCATCAAGCTCAATCTGGTTTCACTACGGATGGCATCACGCTTCGCATGTAAGAGCCAACCCGGTGCCAATCCTGCGCTAGTGCATCCCATCCAGTTGGAGGCATCGACGTTTCCACCCCCATTGGTGTGCAGTGGATTAGGATCATTTCGTCGACGAGGCTCGGAGGATCGTATTCTATGGCCCTACGCGATCCGCCGCGCTGGTATTGGGCCGACCGGGATATAGCGATCATGCGATCAAGAATCCGGACCAACTCGTCATGCTCTTCTTTTTGGGACTTCCCGGTGACGACGGGCTGGGCCCTTTCGGCGCGGAGCATTGGGGTCATTTCCCACCGCTGATTCCTTTTCAGGATTGGGGGCTTTGACGCACACTGGGGGCCAAAAGGTGGTTTCCAGAGCGAGATGCTGAGCAAGATAGGGCGTCAGGCCCAGCATGGATGGAGGTTTGACGCCGCCGAACACAGTGCTGGGCGGTGCCGATCCACGGCCCGGACGCAATGCGGCCGCCACTAGGCCGCGCTAAGCCGAGCGAGGGCGCAGGAGACCCCGCCTAGGCGGGGTCTAGCAGCAGTTGCAGCGCTTCGTCGCGGTTTCCGGCGTAGTAGATTTGGGCCTCCGGCACCGTCTCGAACGGCCGCTGCGACAGCAGCAGCGCCAGCGCCAAGTTGTTCAGCGCCGCGGCGTTGGCCGGGCCGTGGCCCGTGCGCACGCGGCTGCTGTCCTCGGCGAAGGTCTTGTCCCGGCGATAGTGGTTGGCACTCTCGACCTGCCAGTGACCACGCTGCAAGTCCAGCAACTGTTGGGGCGTGGCCTGGCTCGCCGGCAGCGAGCTGAGGCCGTAGCTGTAGCTGCGCTTGACCGCTCCGCCGAGGCTCTGGCAGCTCTCGTGGGTGATCCGATAGGCCTGTCGGGCATGCGCGAAGGGCAGCAATTTCGGATGCGGCGTGAACACCTCGATCGAGCGCCGCTCCCAACTGCTGCGGTGGGTGCGCTGCCAGCGCCGCTCGCTCCAACTGCGCTCGCAGCCCAACTTCCAGTTCAACTCCTCCAGCGTCTGGTAGGTCTGCGGACAATTCCCCTTGATGCGCACCAAGATGTGCCCGCCGTGCTGCTCCACGATCGCCCGCTCGGTTTCCTTGCCCGCATGCCCGGCGTCCAGGGTCACCACTCGCCCGCGCAGATCCACCTCCTCCAGCAAGGCCCGCAACGCGGCCTGCTCGCCGCCTTCCTCGCGATAGCTGCGACTCGCCACCGGCATCCCCGTGGCGTGCTCCACCAGCGTGACCGTCTCCCAGTGCTGCCCCGGCGGCGTGAAGCGGTTCGCTCCGCGAATGCGCTTGCCGTCCCCCGCCAAGGCCTGCGACTGCGCCAAGCGCGGCTGCGTCCACTGCTGGATGATGCGCTCCAGCGAGGCCGGATCGGTCCGCTCCATGACCCGCTGGAAGGTCGTGTCCGAAGGTATCTCGTACTCTCCCGTGGCTGGCCCCCGGCGACACCCCAAGGCGCGTAACTCGTCTGGCTTCAACGTCTTCGAGTAGGCTTCCGCCGCCCGTCCGCCCATCTTGCCGGCCAGCCGTGCCAGCACCAGCAGCGCCAGCACCAGCCCCAGCGCATGCCGCTTGCCGTGGCGCCCCCGGCCGTCCTCCACCGCGTCCAACTGCGCTCGCAACGAGCGCAGATCCTGCGCCCCGTAGCGCACATCGACCGGCCCGCAGCGCCACTCCGGCTGGTCCTGCGGATCCGCCAGCCGTTGCCGCGCAGCCCGCCGCAACTCATACACCAGCATCACCTTCTTTTGCCCGTGCTTGGCCGTGTACTGCCCGTTCGAACGCGCATACCCCTTGCTCAATCCCAGTTTGATCCAGTTCGCCGCCAGATACGACGTGCCCCGATACTTGCGCGGGTCCACGAACGTTTCCGCCAGTTCCAACGCATGCCCCCAGTGCGCCTGCCAGTCCGCGCTCAGCCGCCGCAGGTTCTGCCCCAACACGCGCGAGGCCAGATTCTTCAGCCCCTGCCCCTCCGCTAACACCAAGAAGCGCGTGTTGTTGGCGCACAGGTGCAAGCGCCGGAACTGCACCGCCTTGTGCCAGCCCAGCCAGCGGTCGCGCGGGCGGCACTGGAACACCCCCGTCTGCCAGCCCACCAAGGCCAGCCACTTGCCCCGCCATTCGGCGACGTAGCGCAGTCCGCGCCCCGCGAACTGCTTGAATCCCAACTCGTGGTGGGTGTCCATCAACGTGTCCCAGCGCAGCCGCTCCTCCGGCCGCGCCAGCCGCACCACCACTTCGCTGACCACCGGAACCGGCTCCGCAGACTCTGCCGACGTTTGCACCGCCATACTCCCTGCATACACGATTCCGGCCAAAAAAGCCACCCCCCGCGCTAACTTCTTGCCCCAAAGGGTACAACCTCAGAAAACGAATCAGCCGTGGGTCATTTCCTCATTCTCTCTGTCCATAAGCTTCACTTGACTTATGCTACTTCAATACACCATAGCCTAGCCGCAGCCTTCCCTGATGCTGCACGGCCGATACTTCATTCCGCGCGCAACTTCAGTCACAAGAAGTTAATTGAAGGGGCGGTGGCACGGCAGAGCCAACAGGCGGATCGCCCGACAATCACCAACTCGCGCAGCGTCCGGGCTTTTCGTGGGAAGAACGGTCGTTCCAGAGGGACCCGGATCCCCAGCGAGTTGGCATATGTTTCCACACCGGTTCTTGTCTGGCCGGGAGCGCCGCAATCACGCGTGTCATCAAGTACAGGCCGCCGGCTGCCGGAATAAACGGGCAGTCAACAGCAGATCATTCAAGTGAGTCGCGCACAAGTCCTGCTATGTCAGCGGGCCCGCTAGGCTAAGGGCATGAGCGCGGAGCTCATCGGCATCTTGGGCGTCGGGGCGGCGCTGCTGAGCGTGGGAGTGGCGCTGGGCGCGCTCATCTTGGCCGGGCAGCGAGACACGACGCAGCGGTTGGCGGACATGGACAGGCGGCTGTCCCGGGTGGAAGGCCTACTAAAGGGACTGGGTTTGTCTGGCCGGGCCAGTCCGGCGGCTGGACAGTAGCGGGCGGGGAACCCCGAGAGGCTGCCCCGGCGCGGCAATGTGCAAGCAGGTTTGTGAAACTCTCGTTGTGTCATATCGTGCGCGCTTGCCAGAGTGGCTCGGTTGGCAACCAGTAGTCGATGCGTCGCGTGCCGGGGTAGCGCCAGCGCAAGTCCGCCACGCCCGCGTCGAGCAATTCTTGGACCGTCGGCTCCGTCCCACTCCAGCTACGTGAGTACCGGCGCACGTCAGCGCTCCGGGCAAGCAGCGGCAAGGTGTAGCGGCTGCTTCCTAGCTGTGCTGCAATATTAGGTGAACACTGCTGTACAGCAGCCTTGGCGCAGCCGGATTCCGGCTGCGATGGGCTACCCGTACGGTCGGTGATTCGGGCAGCACCGTTCGCAGGGTCTTCGTTAGTGTTACCCGCAACCATTCGGGATCGGTCCCTGCCCGCCATACACGGAAGGGTTGATGCGCGCCGAGACTCAATCGCGCCGTTTGGGAGCGGACCGTATCGGCGGAGCGGATTGCTGGTTGATGGTGCAATATGGGGGAGCACGATTGTTCTCCGTGGTTTGATGCAGGCAAGGGATATGACTGTTCGCATTGTTCGCCGGCAAGCGCGAACTGGAACTCCCCCCAGGGGAAGCCAGTCCGCGCCTGAGCTTGCCGGCGGGCAACAAGTCAGCCCGGTGCGAGCGATACCCCAGAGCACCCTTCGTCGGACCCCATTGGTCATAGCAGGCGCGGATGGCGACAGCCTCGGCCGAACCCAAGTCTCGACCGTCTCGGCCTCAGTCGGCTTCCGCAGACAACAGGCTTCCGGATAGCTCCTATGTTCCGAACGACAAGGCGAGGCGCAATCCGATCAGCGTTAGGAGGAGTCTTCATGGCACCGTTGACGACAACCACAAGCAAGGCCGCCGACAGTGGCGCGGACGGCCAGCAAATCGTGCTAGGCATGTCAGCTGCGTTCTCGGGCCCTTCCAGGGGCCTCGGGATCGAGCTGTACCGAGGGGCCAGCGCGTACTTCGAGCATGTCAATAGCACCGGAGGCGTTCACGGCCGAGAGATCGTTCTCAAGACCTATGACGATGGGTACCAGCCAGATCCGTCAGTGCAAAACACGATGACACTGATGCTGGAGGACCAGGTGTTCGCCCTGTTCGGCTATGTCGGCACGCCAACGGTGACGCGCGTCCTCCCCATGCTGAAGAAGTTCCAGGACCAGACCGTATACCTGTTCTTTCCGTTCACCGGAGCCCAGCCCCAGCGGGAACCGCCCTACGCCGACTTCGCATTCAACCTTCGCGCGTCCTACCGCCAAGAGACTGCCGGCCTAGTGGACAATTTCGTCTCGCTCGGCAGGAAGCGGATCGCCGTGTTCTATCAGGCAGACGCCTACGGGCGTAGCGGCTGGGAAGGTGTCAGGCGGGCGCTGAGGGAGCACGGGGAAAAGATCGTCGCAGAGGCCACCTATCGCAGGGGCCAGAGGTTTGACAGCAGCATGGGTCGGCAGGTCGAGATTCTAAAGGCTGCGAATCCCGACGCGGTGATCTGCATCGGGGCCTATGCAGCCTGCGCCGCCTTCTTGCGGGACGCGGTCGACTTGGGGTTGAGCGTTCCAGTCGCCAACCTGTCCTTTGTGGGCAGCGAGAGCCTGCTACAGCTCATAACCCAGTCCCGCCCGGACAGGGACCGCTACACCGACCTGTTGGTCAATTCACAGGTCGTCCCCAGCTACGAGGATGTCCGGATTCCCGCCATCCGGGAGTACCGCCAGCTGATGCTGCGGCACAACCCGGATCCGCCGCAAGACCTGCTCGAGCAGAGCTACAGCGCTCTTCCCCAGAGCTTCGTCAGCTTGGAGGGTTACCTCGACGCGAAGATGATGGTGAAGATCCTCGACGTGCTAGGCGAGAACCCCGATCGAGCAAACCTGGAAAGCGCAGTCTTCTCGATCCAAGACTACGACCTCGGAATCGGCGAGTTGGTATCGTTCGGTCCGGACCGCAGGCAAGGCCTGCAGAGCGTCTACTACACGATCGTCGACGCGGGACGTTTCGTTCCCTTGGACGATTGGAAGCGCAGGTTTGCCTGAGATGAGCCTCCAGAGACTATTCCAGAAGACCCTGTTCGGGATCTTCTTCCTCTTCGGGATTATCGGGGTTGCGACCTCAGTACTTTGCATAAGGACAGTCGACGGCTATCTGTCGCGGGAGTACGAGGCCAACAGCAAGGGCATCGCGAAGACAATCGCGGACGCCAGCGTGGATATCATCCTGAACCGCGATCTGTCGGTGCTGCAGTCCCTGATCGACCAGTTCGTCGAAATCCAAGGAATCAGCTATATCTACATCACCGACGAGTCCGGCGAGTTCCTCGCCCACACGTTCGTGCCCGGGATCCCGGAGGAGATCAGGACCGGCTACACGGGTAGCACCGAAACGGTGGAGCGGAGGCTGCCAGGGATCGGGGACTTCGTAGAGGTGAGCAGCCCGATCTTGGCGGGAATCTCTGGAAACGTGCACGTGGGCATGGACATGGGCTTGCTGTCGCTGAGGATTCAGGGTGCGATCGGCCAGCAGGTGTACCTGATCACGTCGATTTTCGTCGGGGGCATATTCGTCGCCATCTGGCTCATGGGACTGGCCGCGAAACCGATCGCGCAGCTTCTTTCCTACGCCGTCAGGCTGGCCGGCGGTCAAGCTGATGGCGACGACCGCAGCGAGACCTTGCTGGCGCGAGACGACGAAGTCGGCCATCTCGCCAGGCTCTTCCTATATTTCTCGGAAGCCAAGGACCCGAACAGGATCGAGCGGGCGACTGCCACTCGGCCGGATCCTGACATGTCTGGAGCGCTCAGCGGATGAGCCTACCCGGATTGATTGGACGGCGTCATGTGATCGTCGTCGTATGCACGCTGCTGCAACTCTGCCTGGGGACAGTCTACGCCTGGAGCTTCTTTCAGTCGCTCCTAGTCAGTCAACTTGGCTGGACCTACATCCAGACGGCCTATGCCTTCAGCATCACGATTTTTTCGCTAGGCATCGCAGCGGCTTGGGCCGGTCGAGCTCTGCCCCGGTTCGGGCCCCGCAAGCTCGCCACCTTGGGCAGCGCTATGTTTGCGGGCGGCTATGTCGCGGCAGGTACCGCACTCGAGATCGAGTCGATGGCTCTGTTCTACCTCGGATACGGCTGCGTCGGCGGTGCAGGGATCGGACTGGGATACGTGACCCCGGTGGCCACGGCGGCCAAGTGGTTTCCCGAGCGCAAGGGGCTGGTAACAGGCACAGTCATCATGGGGTTCGGACTTGGCGCGTCGGTGCTCAGCAAGGGGCTTGCACCGTACTTGGTCACGCTCACGGACGGGGACCTAGCAATGGTGTTTACATGGCTGGGGATCATCTTCGGCTGCGTCTTGATCCCCAGCAGTCTGATCCTGACCGATCCCCCGAAGGGTCCGGAGCCGTCACCCGCGCCCAAGGCGATCACAACCGATGCCCGCCAAGAGGGTGATCCTGACTCAATTTCGGCCAGCCTGTACTCCTCGAAGTTCTTGATCATGTGGCTGGTCTTCTTTTTCAACATCTCTGCCGGGATCTCTGTCATCAGCGTGCAGTCCCAGCTATTCCAAGATGTCTGGAGGCTCGAAGATCCCCTGGCGGAACCAGAAACGCTCGCCCAGTACGGAGCGACATTGATCGCCGTCAGCTCTTTGTTCAACGGCGTGGGTAGGCTGTTCTGGGCGTCCCTCTCAGACCGTTTCGGGCGCACTCGAGTGTTCCGGATTCTGCTTGCGAGCCAAATGGTGGTCTTTGGCGTGCTGATGTCCGAGAGGGATCCGTGGATTTTCGCGGCGCTGGTTTGCTATATCCTGCTGTGCTTCGGCGGCGGGTTCGCGACCATGCCATCCTTCGTCTCGGACGTCTTCGGTTCCAAGCGGATGTCGGCGATCTACGGGACGATCCTGACTGCTTGGTCGGCTGCCGGAATATTCGGCCCGCTGTACATGGGCTATCTGCGGGATCAGTATCCGGATCGCTTCATCATTTACTGCTTCTTGGTCGGGGTGTTGATCCTTGGCATGGGCTACGTCTTCTCGTACCTGTTGAATGACGAGCGCATCCGCCTGCACCCGCCGACCTTGGACGGGACGCTTCGCCAGTTTGGGATTCCCCGGCTGCGGAAGCCGTAGCAGTCCTGCTGCGCGTCAACTACTCAGTGGCCAGAGGCTCGCCAGCTTGAGCGCGACGGGATTGCGTCGCTGCCTTGACTCTGGAAGATGACTTGGCCCGGGTTCAAGGCAGCGTCCAGCACTGGTGACAATCTGTGAGCCACTCGCCAGGGGCACTGATGGCGACTCGTGGTCGATCGCGTTCCGCACGGGGTTGCTAGGATGCAAGACGATGGCAGTGCGGACGGAGACTGGTGAGGGTACGGGCACTAAAGCGTCTTGCGCTATTCCCTCGGACTGTGTTGCTGGTCCGCTCGATTTAGGAAACGAGGCCGGGCTGGATGCGGTTGAATTCGATGTCCGCGTAGTCGGGCTGATAGAAGAAAACCTCTGGTACGCGCGAGCATTGGAGCTCAACTTGCTCGGCTACGGCGAGAGCTTCGCAAAGGCGCTGGAAGACCTAAACACCCATGGCCGCGTGCAGCCACCCCGTATGCATGAAACGGGCGAGGGTTGCCGGCGGCGTAGGGGCCACCTCAGTTGCTAGGTTTGCAGGTAGCGGAGGTGGGTGCAAGATCGGATCTCTAAGTGGTGGAAGGGCTGCGGTCCCCGCAAGGGCCGTGGCCCCCGACCTCGTTATCTAAACTGACGCCGCTGCGCCCCTTCGAGCCCCGTACCGTACCAGGCTGCGGCCTAGGACGCACAGTAAATCGAGCCCCGGCTCGCTCGCGAGCCGAGGGATTTCCCCGGGCCAGCATCACCCGCCTCCGCTGTACAGGAGGATACAGCATGACCACCCCAGCAGGCGAGAGCCTGCAGCCCGACGAGATGCACGTCGTGCATCCACGCGCGGCCGGACTCGATGTGCACAAGATGCAGATCACCGCCTCGGTGCGGCTGTGCCAGCCCGGCGGCGGCGTGCAGTGCGCCACGCGCCAGTTCAGCGCCTTGCCCGACGGGCTGGCAGAGCTGACCCAGTGGCTGCACAGCCATCGCGTCACGGCCGCGGCCATGGAGGCCACCGGCATTTTCTGGCAGGCCCCGTGGGAGGCGCTGGAGGCCGCCGGCATCGCGCCGCAGCTATTCCACGCGCAATTTGTGCGGCAGGTGAAAGGCCGCAAGAGCGACGTGGCCGACAGCGTCTGGCTGGCGCGCATTTGCCAGTTCGGGCTGTGTCGGCCCAGCTACGTGCCGCCGCGCAAGTTCCGCCAGTTGCGCCAGCTGAGCCGCTACCGCCGCAAGCTGGTGGGCGAGCGCAGCCGGGCGCGCAACCGCATCCACAAGACGCTGGACCACGACGGGCTGCGGCTGGGCGGGGCGCTGAGCGACATCTTCGGGCGCAATGGGCGCAAGATCCTGGCGGGGCTGACCGCGGGCAACTCGCCGGACGAGATCCTGGCCACGCTCAGCGGACACGTGCGCCACAAGCGCGAGTTGCTCGCGCAAGTGCTGCAAGCGAAATTGGATGCGCACGCGGTGTGGAAGCTGGGCGACCTGCTGCGCACGCACGAGGCGGCCAACGCGAGCATCGCGGAGTTGGATGCCCGCCTGGCAGAGGGCTTGTCCGAGCTGGAGGAACAGGTGCGTTTGCTGGAGACGGTGCCGGGCATTGACCGCGGCAGCGCCTGCGCGATCTTGGTCGAGTTGGGGCCCGACCTGTCAGCCTTCGACAAGACGGCCAACGTGGCCGCTTGGGCCGGGCTGGCCCCGGGCAACAACGAGAGTGCCGGCAAGCGGCGCTCGGGGCGCTTGCGGCGCGGCAATGCCACGCTGCGGGCCACGCTGGCCGAGTGCGCTCACGGCGCCGTGCGCAGCAAGGGCTCGCAGTTCCACGGCCACCACAACGCGCTCAAGGCGCATATGCCGTACAAGCGCGCCATCTTGGCGACGGCGCACAAGCTGCTGCGCACGATCGTGGCGATGTTGCGCGAGCAGCGTCCCTACATCGATCCGGGCATCGACTACGACAAGCTGGTGGTGGACCGCAACGCGGCCCGCTGGCTGCGCAAGCTCGAAGAGCACGGCTATATCGAGCGCGCCCGTTCCGGCGGCCCGCAGCCGGCGGCCGCCTGAGTTCGATCCCATCCTAGGCCCACCGCCGACGGTGGCGCGGCACCGCTCCGGACACAGATCGGGGCTACCGTGGCGGGCTGCTGATCCGCCGGCTGGTGGGCATACAACGGCGGACCGCGGAACTTCACGACCGCGGGGTGGGGGAGCGGTGCGCCTCCCCCACGATGACGTTTCTCAGTAAAGGGTGCCATTGATGCTCAAGCGTGCTATGCAGCGCGACATAACAACTTGAACACGATCTATTGGAGCGCCAACCAGCGGTACTTCGATCTCTATGATGACCTTGCAGAAGAAATGCCACGGCGAAAACTCAGGGTCTCTCTTCGCAAGCCAGAGGTGTTGATGCAGGGAGCGAGAGAGCAGCCCGAGCATGCAAACGATTTGATATCGGAAATTAGTGAGATTGCTGAGGAGAAACAAGACTGATATCTACGTCGAGCCGGGCAGGGCAAAGGGTAGCCATCGCTTGCTCGTGCGCGCCAATCTGCATGGGAGTAAGTGTACCTACCCGGTGCCCTTTGACGGAAACCAGACGCCCATCCCGCCCCGCATGCTGAAGGACATCATCGAGAGGTTCAATCTGCCTCGGAACATCTTTGACCGATAACCGCCTTCCTCGGCGCCTTCAGGTGTATCGGGAAACGCTTCTGCAATCACATTCTTTGACTCGGCTAGGTAGGCTTAGGCGGCAGCCGCAATTGGTTCCTGCGTCCCAACCGCGCTCGCGGTATAGCCCTTGTATTCGCCTAGAACTCTCCGAATGACGGTCGACCGGCTGATCTTCGCGACTGCCGAGCAGTCCACGGTCTTGCAGACTCGGTCAGTCGTTCCCGGACTCGTACTGGCCGCATCTGGAGTTCAGCCTGCGCCGTTGCGAGCGGATCCAGCAGGGTCGCCAGGCCGAGGAGCCTGCCCGTCCAAATTTGGCACAGGCAGGCCCGTTCGGAGAGGTCCAGAGTCCTGCACCTGCAACCGCGGAGGCAGGAAAGGAGACGGGATGATGATGACCGTGTCTTGAGGTACAATCACTGCGGTCGGTAGTTCAGAGTAGAAGCGGAGTCCACCTTAAATTCACCGACCAGTGGTCTAAACACATCGGACCACCTCAGACGCTGCCGGCCTGTTTCTGATCTGCCGTAGTGAAGACAACAAGTGTCTTTCCGCTGGTCAAGCTGCGTTTGCAATCCATGACCACGGGCTGTTGGTGGTTTTGGGTCCGCCAAGTTCGAATTGTCCCGCAATGACGAACAAGAGCGGCAACAGCGGCCAGTGCGGCCCAATGCTGCGATACCTCGCGCACGACACTGGCGGTAGATGATTGTCGGCGAGGGCCGCGTGAGGAAGTCACGCAAGCTCTCCGATGCCTCAGCTTGGTGTTGTGCGTCCAGCCAAAATTCCTGCGGTTTCTGGCGTGGCTTCGAATAACCGTCGGAACCAGTCAATGAACGAGAGAGCAGCGGGACTGTCGTGTTTGAAATAGTGTGCCGTGATCGCGAGACCGTATGGCAGGCCGGGACGCTCTTGCCAAGCGAGCCACGCATGCAATTCGGCCTTCCGCTGCTTGGCAACGGCGACAGCTGCGCCTAGCTGTAGGGCCTCCACCGTCGATGCTTTGGCATGTTGAAGCAGCCCGTCGCTGTCATCAACGAGGTCCCTCAGGAATTCTTCAACGGCTCCGGAATCTTGATTGTTCGGCATCAACCAAACGCCAACACGGGCTTGTACTTCGAACACATCGCCGACGAAGCCGTCCTCCGGAATCTCGCTTGGGAGTTCTAGTTCAAAGTCTTCAAGCTGATTTCGGACGGCTCTCCAGCGGTCAGCGACAGCACCATTAGCATCCAGCACGAACCCGACCGACCTGCCGGTACTCGTGGCGACCAAGGTCTTCATCCCCCTCAGTAGCCGATCTTTGCCGCCGGAATCGTCCTCCGCGTCCTATGAGCACTTGATGTCGATCGCCCTGGGATCGATGCTGTGTCGTTTGAGATTCGCGATGACGTGCTTGTCGTCCTTCCCTTCGACACGGAGAATGGATAGTTCGTCCTTGAGCATCCCGTCAGCGAACCTCAATATCGTCTTCCACCGCGATTGCAATGTCCTCGCCCGGAACACAAACGGCCTGGTTCAGTGACCGATGCACCTTCTGAACGGCAACATGCTTAGCAAGGTCGGGGCGGGATCGGATCAGTGTTCCAAGTCCCTTTACGCAGTCAAAACTGTGCGTGGTCGCGAAGACTTGTACGTTTGAGCTCTGCGCGGCCCCCACGACAAGCCGCCACATGTCTTCCATGACCGTCCAGTGAAGTCCGGAATCGATTTCGTCAATCAGGAGGCACTGGTCTTTCGTACTCGCGAGAGCGAGGCCAATCGCCAACAATCGCCGCATGCCATCCCCGAAGCTGCCTATGGGCAACCGCTGCTTAGCGTTTCGCTGCCCAACTAGGATCTTGGACAGGCCGCCAAGGCCGCCTTGGCGGCCTACCAAGAAATGGATCGAGTCGATCTCAGGCATCAAGGTGCGCATTGCATCAACGACGTCCGCCTCACGTCCTTCGGTGAGAACGTCGTTCCATGCGTCGACCATGGATGACGCGTCGAGGCTCAAGAAACGGACTGCCTTGCCCGTGGATCGATCGCTTGGTGAATGCCCGCCGAACCGGTCAAGGATTGCACCGTTCTCGGCAATCGGAAGCACAATGGGCGGCTGCCCGACAGTGGCAAGACTAAGCCAGAACTTGGTCGATGGCTCCACATCCGATCGGACCGGACCCAGGTTTGCCATCGCCGGCCGACGAAAGGCGGTGCCGTGCCCTATATCGGCAAATGGCACAGTCTTGTCGTCGAATGCCTTTAGCTCTCCTTTGAGGCGTAGATCCCCGGGGCTCGATAACTCGAACGAAGCACCTACCTCACAGCGGTGGCCGTAAAACACATGCGAGACTTCGACTCCATAGCTCAAGATGTCGTCCTCGTCGATTTCACTACGACGCACCGCGGAATCGTGCAATGCGGAGACACGTCCGCCAGACACTAAGAGCTCGATCGCTTCAAGAATCGTCGTCTTGCCGCAGTCGTTCTTGCCAACCAAGAGGTTGACGCGCGCCAAGTCGGCTAGCTGGTAGGACTCGAATCCTCCGTACCGGTCCAATTTGAGCGCCTCTAGCATCGCGATTCCGTGAGCAGATGCCCAACTCCAATCGTAGCCAGATAGCCACTAGCTCGCCGATCAGAGTTGAGAATTGGTCAGACACGGCGTAGCCACCCTTGTGCAACACACCTCGGCGAACGACCGGTTGGGCTCAGAGGACATCGACTGAAGGTGCTCGGGTTTGCCGGAATCCGATGCAGGCGGCGCGCGCAATTGTGTGAGTATACAACGAGCAACTTGCATAAAAGAGCAATAAGAGAAGGGCAGGCATTCTCAGGCCCGAAGCGGGTCGTGGGCAATGGGCTCTGGAAGCTGGACTTCCGGGGCCCGGACGGTAAAATCTCGCTTTACAGGTAGATCCCGCGATCGCGGCCGATCGCCTACAATGCAGGCATGGCGGCGACTTCGATGAAAGATCTGGCCGCCGAGGCGGTCGTTGAAGCGCGCCCTCGGGATCTCTACTTCGAGGATGCTTGGTCTTGGTCGCGCGAGCAGGCGGCGGCGCTGCGGCGGCGCGATCTGGGGGCTATCGACTGGGACAACGTGATCGAGGAGATCGAGGACGTGGGCAAGCGCCACTACGAACGATGGGTCTCGAACTGCGGGAACGCCATCGCGCACCTGCTGAAGATCGAGCACTACCGGTCCCCCGAAGACGTCAATCACTGGCGGCGAGAGGTCCTCGGTTACCGGCGGAAGATGCACCGCACGCTGCGCCGCCACCGTGGCATGAAGGGGCAGCTGGGCGAGATGCTCGCGGAGGCTTGGGGGGACGGGCGGCAGGACGCCGTTGGTGCAATGGCGGAGTACGACGCCCCGGAAGACCCTGCGGCGCAGGGCCTGCGGGGGCGGGCCTGGGAGTCCCGGCTGCCTGCCGAGCGCCCGTACCATTTCGAGGACATCGCCGGCTACGACCCCTTCGACAAGGATGCCGAGCCGGATCCGGAGGTCTGGCCCGCTCCAGTGGCGCGCGTCCTCAATGAGGCGTTGGGGACGAACTATCCCGTGCGGGAGCGCGGGCCGGAGCGGTCGCTGGTGCCCGAAACCGGGTACTCCCGCTGACCCTGCCGCAGGTCCGGTCTTGCGGCTGCCGGCGCCGTGAGGATACGATCTCGGCATGACCCCGGTCGATGTGCCGGCCGGCGATATCGGAGTCGGAGAGCGGGAGATCAGCTACATCTTCGGGATGTACAAGCGGGTCGCCAACCGCTTCACGGGTACCTTGGCGGGCAAGGGGCTGGCGTTCGGCGGGAGCCTAGTCTGCACCGACGCCACAGGCTACGGGAGCGTCTACTTCATGCGCGAGATGCTGGCATCTCGGGGCGACGGCGTCAAGGGAAAAACGGCGGTCGTGTCCGGCGCGGGCAACGTCGCCCTCCAATCCATCGAGAAGCTGACGCAGCTGGGCGCCAAGGTGGTGACCGCGTCCGATTCGGGAGGTTTCGTCCACCACCCCGACGGCATCGGACCCGAGAAGCTGGAGTGGCTGAAGGACCTCAAGACGGTCAGGCGCGGACGGGTCCGGGAATACGCCGAGAAGTTCGGCTGTGAGTTCCGTGAACGGGAGCGTCCCTGGGACGTACCGTGCGACCTGGCATTTCCATCCGCGACCCAGAACGAGCTTCGCGGGCCGGACGCGAAGACCCTGCCGGAGAACGGCGTGGTCGGTGTCTCCGAAGGCGCCAACATGCCGACCGACCCGGATGGCATGCAGCAGTTCCTGGATGCCCGGATCCTGTTCGGACCGGCCAAGGCCGACGGTGCTGGCGGCGTCGCGGTTTCGGGCCTCGAGCAGAGCCAGAACGCGTTACGGATCTCCTGGTCCAGGGAACAGGTCAATGAGCACCTCGAACGCATCATGAAGAACATCCACGGCCAGTGCGTGCAGCATGGGCAGGAGGAAGGCGGGATCAACTACGTGCGGGGCGCGAATGTCGCGGGATTCGTGAAGATTGCGGACGCGATGCGAGCCTACGGATCCGTGCAGGTTTCCGGCACCTCGCATTCCCGGGACTTCAATGGAGAGGGGAATCGTGCTCGGTCCCCCAGGTCTCACTGACTCGATGCAAGACCCGGCTTGCCCCACTCTCCGCAGAACACGAACTCGTCCAGTGGACGGCGCGTCCGGGGACGTTCGTCTCTCGTGAGCAGACCTGGATCGCCCGTCCAGGGCTCGGCCCGGTAACCGAGCGCGAGGGCGGTTACAGCTTCGAAACCCTCCGGGATCGCAAAGACCTCTCGCGCCTTGTCGGGGGTCATCCCGGCCATCTGTTGCACGTAGATTCCACGCTTGTTTCGAAGGTGAGGGTCGCAGCGGCCAGTCCGAGGTCGTGCAGGGCAACCCGGTTGGGCCGGTGGTTCCGGGAGGAGGTCTGTCGGACGCATCCGAGGGCAACCACGGGGGCGTCCCTTGCCCACCTACGGTTGCCTTCGAGCAGGCAACTCAGGACCCTCTCGAATTCCTCGGTCCGGTCACGGTTCGCAACGACGTAGCGCCACGGCTGCCCGTCGAACGATGACGCGGCCCGGCGAGCTGCCTCGAATAGGGAGAGCAGGTCCTCTCTCGGAACTAGGCGGGCGGAGAAGCTATAGGGGCTCCACCGGCTTGAGATCAGTTCGTGGCTGGGGTGGTCGAGGGAGGCGCCCTTGGGCATTCCCCGAGTCTCCGAGAGCGCCTGCAAAGTCCTGCCGGATCACGTCGGCAGAGACTCACTCGCCCCGACTCCGACGGTGCGCCCTCGGCTATACTTGCGGCCGGCTTCGTACGCCGCATGAGTTCGTTCGACTACGCCGTGCTTGCCGTCTACCTCCTCGGGGTGGTCTGGATCGGGGGGCGACTGGGATCCGGCCAAGGATCGCTGAAGGCATTCTTCCTGGGCGGGCGCACGATTCCTTGGTGGGCCGCGGCCTGTTCCGGAATTGCCACCATGGTTAGCGCGATCGGCTTCATCGGCGGGCCGAGCCAAGCTTTCGCGTCCGACTGGACCTACTTGCAGGCGAGGTTCGCCTGGCCGGTCGCGATCGTGGTAGCTTGCATCCTCTTCATCCCGCTTTTTCACAAGCTGGAGGTCTTCACTGCCTACGAATACCTGGAAAAGCGGTTCGATCGGAAGACCCGGCTTCTGGCCGCGGCAGTGTTCATCGTCCTGAAGTGCAGCTACACCGCCGTGGCAATCTATGCTCCGGCAATCGTCGTGTCCCAGATGACCGGCCTGCCTGCCGAATTGGTCTGTCTCGGAATCGGCGGGCTGACGGCCCTGTACACGTCAGTAGGTGGGATGCGAGCCGTCATCTGGACGGACACGGCTCAGTTCCTCGTGCTCTTGGCGGGCCTGATCGCAGCCCTCTACTACGTGGTTGTCAGCGTCGACGGCGGATTTGCGGAAATCATGGCCGAGGCGGGAACAGCCGGAAAGCTGCAATTCCTGGACTGGTCGACGAGTTTCGAAACCGAATTCACCGTTTGGGGATGCCTGATCGGAGGTACTTTCTACCTGCTCAGCCAGTACGTGGTAGACCAGGCCGAGTTGCAGCGGTTTCTCACGACCTCGTCCGTTCGGGGCAGCCAGCAGGCGCTCACTTCCACGATGGTGTTCACCTCCCTGTATGGGCTCTTCGTGTTCTTCATCGGCAGCGCGCTGTACGTGTATTACACGCAGCAGCCCACCCAGGCGGCCTTCGAAATGGACCCTGACCGCGTGTTTCCGATGTTCATCCTAGAGCGCCTGCCCTCCGGCCTGCGCGGTCTCCTTCTCGCGGGCATCTTCGCGGCTGCTATGTCGACCGTCAGCTCGATCTTGAACTCGCTGGCGACGGTCGCGGTCCGCGATATGCTGCAGCCGCTCGCACGCTCTGCTGGCTCGGTCAACGTCGCACGGTGGGCGACCTTGGCGTTCGGCTGCGTGGCGACGGCTCTCTCGCTTCGTGCCGGATCCTTCGGAACGATTCTGATCGCGCAGGGCAAGATCCGGAACTTCTTCGGAGGGAGTCTGGTTGGGGTGTTCATGCTCGGTCTGCTGAATCCCCGCGCCAACGCGCGTGGAGGGTTCTGGAGCGTCATCGTTTCCTTTGCTGCAACCGCTACCCTTGCTATCGCAACCGACGTGTCATGGATGTGGTACGGCGTGTTCTCCGCCGCGGTCGCGTACCTGGTGGGGAGTGTCGTCAGCCGTTCCGCGGATCCTCCTGGCGAGTACCATCTAGATGGCTTGGTCTGGCGGCGCAGGAATGGCTAGTTCTCCCCAGAGTCTGGTCGGGCGGTCCATTTGGGACGTACGGCTGGGCAAGTACAACCCGCTCTCGCGGATCCTCTACTTCGACGACTTCGACGAAGGCATGAACGGCTGGTGCGAACTGGTCGGTAACCATGCCGGGGACCTCGATCAGATCCGGCCCATCGCGAAGGATTTCCGGCCTCCTCAGCTGAGTAGCTGTACGTTCTTCGACATCGGAACTCACGGCTCCGTGGACGGCACCTACTCGCTCAAGCTGGCCACCCGCCCCCAGCGGAACCACCTCGCGATCGCCATCAAACGGATGACGTACGCAGCGCGCGGGCTTGTGCAGTTCGAGACCTATGTGACCTTCAAGTCCGAGCTGATTCCTCTAGGTGAGCGCGCACTTCAGTCGGAAGACGGCCCTCGCTGGGACGGAAACGTGGCTCCGTCCGCGCGGCACTTCGGTGAGTTCACGTTCTCGAACGACATCTGCGTCGGCGAGACGGGACCCCGCTGTCACGGTGTCGTTCGCTACCGCAATGCGGACCCCGCCGGCAATCTGGTGCAAAAGTGGGTGTATCCGACATCCGTCGAGCCGACTACCAAGATGGACCGTTTGGGCCTCGTCGCGAGCGATACCCGGCCGGACTTCTTCGCCGTCAGCCCGGCTGATTGGCGGGAGATCCCGGGCGGACGGCAACCGCTCTGCTTTAACGAAACGGCCTCCAAGGTCAACTGGCACTACGTACGCTGGCTCTTCGATCTCGAGTCCCTGCGCACGCTGGAATTCCAGTGCAACGACCTGTGCATGGACATGCGGGACGTCGCCGTGCCCACCCACGATGAGGAGTACCGCGGCATTCCGAATCTTCTCAACCTGTACGTCGCCGTTCGAACTCACGTGAACGTGCGGAACTTCCTGTATCTGGACTCTGCGTTGGTGTCGGTGGACTGGTAGTGCTGCGACGATCCTTCACCGCAGTCCTCGAAAAGGGATCCACGTTCACGGGGGAGTTCTGCACCGAACCCTACGAGACGGGCTGGGCGCGCGAGGCGCGATGGTTCGTTCGTGTTCTCCGCGCGGACGAGGGTGTGGGGCTGCATTTGGTTCCCCAGGTCTCTCCGGACGGTGCCGAATGGTGCGATGAGGGCTCCGGTTCCTTGCGACTGCAAGGCGTTGGCCTCGTCTCCATGCCGCTAGTGAACTTCGGCTCGTGGTTGCGGCTTCGCGGGACGACGACGGGCCGGGCCGGATCGGTAACGGTTCTGATCTACTTGGCACTCAAGGAATGATAGGCGCACAGTCGGAACCGGCCGCTGTGGAGGGTAGCGTCGCTGTTCCCCTCGGACCCCGCGATTTGAATCCAACCTCGGCAAGGAGCCATCGATCGGCGCATAGCCCGGGCACTGAAACTGGAACGCCGGCCACCTCAGTCTCGTGCGCCGCTTCTGGGAACACGACCTGATGGGCGAGGGGCGCATTGTGCCACAACAAGCTGCGACTCGATCGCCTGTGGGTCGGTTCTGGCTTCTCGGAGGCTGGTACCGACATTCGGCGTCAGCCGTCGGAGCGCCGGCATGCGCGGCCCTGCCGAGAGTGTCGGCAACATTGCTGGACTCTCCTGCCAGTTTTCCGTCCCGGCAGGATTCTGACGTAGACGGACTCGAGCTTGCAGCGGGAGTAATCGAGCGTCATCAACCAGTCCGCGCCACGCCCTCGCACAGCGTCACCCGACCACCGCTCCGGCGGCCTCGCCGAGGTCGGCACATCATGCAGCTCAATCCGCTCTCTGGAATATTCAGCCAGTTGCCGTGTTGCTGCGTGCAGCCGAACTCGGTGCGGCGCAACTCGGGCCGCGCCGCGTTCCGGGACCAGGGATCCGGGTCCGTCTTCGTGGCATGCGCTGGTACACTGCGACAGCGCGGAACCCGCGCGCACCGGGAGTCGCATGGCGTCCTGATCCCGCGGGATGCCGGAGCGGGGTGTGATGGCGAGCCGTCCAAGGCCGAGCAGCGCGTCTGGCCGGCTTCCTCGGTCAACTCTGACAACGTGCAGGCCTGATTGCGCCACTTGAACGCGAATGAGGACGACGTCTTTGTCGGGATGAAATCCATGCGGCCACTGACGCGGACTCGCTGCAAGGACGACGTGATTGAGGTGGCGCGCGCCTGGCTGGACATCGACGAGGGAGGTCCCAAGCGGCTCGGGCGGATCCTCGGCGACGCTCGGCGGGCGCACATCGGGATGCCGAACATGTCAACAGGAGCGGATTTTTCCGGGAATAATGCATTATGAATGCATAATTTGAACCTATGGGCCGTGGGAGCCCATATATCGAGCGCTCCGTCGAACCCGTCCTCCATACGGCCGCTAGCGAGTTTCCGGCAGTAGTCCTGACCGGACCGCGGCAGTCCGGAAAGACGACGCTCCTCCAGCGGTTGTAAGGTGCCTCCGACAGAGCTTCCTTGACCGGCGGCCCAGCTCCTTTTAGCGCATCGAACCTCTCATTCATTCACCTGTTCAGCCAGTGGCCGGCGACGGGCGACAACAAGATAGCCACCTTCCTGCTGGCGGAGGTTTCGGTCTTTTGCTCGGTCGTGAGGAGCGAAGGTCGGCCATCCTAGGAAGAGCACTCGCTCACCGTCTCCCGTTCGGCACCAAATCGCCCTGAGACCAAAATCCTCTTGCAACAACTTGACAACCCCCACCTAGGTGCCAACAATAAAATTGGCAACTAGAAAGTTGGCAATGAAAATGTTGGCAATGAAAATGTTGGCAAGCTGTGTGATGCGAGGTGGGCAATCTTGAAGAAGACGGTAGGGAACTGGGTCGACGGGGAGCGCTTCTTCGACCGCGATCACGATTTGTTGTTCCTGAAAGAGGCTGTGCAGGATGGCACGAACGTGCTGCTTACGGGCCAGCGCAGGATGGGCAAGACCAGCCTAGTGCGCGAACTCTTGCGGGACTTGAAGGCTGACGATGACACTTCGACGCTCTTCGTGGATCTCGAGGATGCCCGGGACCCGGCTGACGCCATCGTGAAAATCGTCTCTGAAGCACGGGATTCTGCAAGTCTCTGGGAGAAACTGACGCAGTGGCTCGGAGGTAGTTTGGCGCAACTTGTGGCCGAGGCAAGCTATGCGGAGTTCAAGGTTGCGCTCCGGGCGCAGATCCATACGGGCAACTGGAAGGACAAGGGTGACGCAGTCTTTGAGACGATCGCTGGTAAGGGCGACGACCAGGTCGTAATTGCGATCGATGAACTGTCGCTATTGATCAATCACGTTCTCAAGGACGGTCACCAGATTTCCGGAGAAGGCGTCGAAGAAGCGCGTGACTTCCTGGCATGGCTCCGCCGGAACTGCCAAATGTACAGAGACCGAATCACCATGGTCGTGCTCGGCAGCGTGGGCTTGCCGCCCATCCTCAAGCAGGCGGGCCTGTCCGCGACCATGAACACCTTCTCAATCTACGAGTTGCGCCCTTGGGACCAGCAAACGGCGTCTGATTGCCTTGCCGAACTCGCCGCTACCTACAGTCTCGATCTATCCGTCGAAGTGCGACGTACGATGTGCCAGCGCCTCCGAGCATGTATTCCTCACCACGTCCAACAGTATTTCGATGCTGTGCAGCGGCGCTTGCGGCTGGCCGGCCGGACCAGAGCCTCGCTCCAAGATGTCGATGAGGCGTACGGCAATGACATGCTCGGTACGAGAGGGCGGATCGACAGGGACCACTACGAAGATCGTCTGAAGCTGATTCTTGGGCTTAAGGCGTACCCGCTAGCTCTCGAGATTCTGGCTCGCACTGCGCGGGCGGGAGTTTGGACTGCTAACGACCAGCGTGCGTACGAAGACGAGCTTCAGACTTTGGGCGAGGGTGGCGCGATTACCATGTCGCTTGTCTTGGACGTCTTGGAGCATGACGGTTACTTGGCGAGTCACGAGGATGGCTACCGCTTTGAATCCGGACTCTTGGAGGACTGGCAGCGCGTGTCGCTGGGGCTGCCGCCCACGCGTCTGAATGAGGGCGGACGCTAGGAGGGGATGCTTGCCATGGCTGGCCCGGCGATGAAGTTCAACCCCGGTTTCCTACCGGATCAAGAGCTGGTGGACTCTTACTGCGTCCGACTGCCCGAGTTCGAAATGCTGGTCCAGACGATACGAGAGAGCACTGACAGTTCGAATCCGCACCAGCTCGTGGTAGGTCCGCGTGGCACTGGAAAGACGACCTTGCTCTTGCGAGTTGCTGTCGAAGTCAAGCGAGACCCAGAACTCAGAAGGGCTTGGCTTCCCGTTGTCTTTCCGGAAGAGAGCTACGAGGTTGCAACCTGCGGCGAGTTTTGGATGCAGTGCCTGACGCACCTCGCGAATCAGACACCTCAAGACCGAGGGGGCATAGACTTGGCCCGCGCGCTAGCGGAGGTTCGGACCGAGCGGGACGACCAGAGGCTAGCCGACCGCTGCCTCGCAGCTGTCTTGGACTTCGCCATCCAGGAAGACAGGCGACTGCTTCTAATCGTCGAAAACCTAAACATGCTATTTGACGACATCAACGATCCCGATGTCGGTTGGCAGCTGCGGCACACACTCCAGAATGAGCGGCGGATTCTTGTCCTAGCGAGCGCTACCAGCAGGTTCGATGAGATCGAGCGCTACGGGAGGGCAATGTATGACCTCTTTAACGTGCAGGAACTGCAGCGCCTCGATACAGACGCGTGCGCGGCTCTTTGGCAAGAGGCCTCCCATAGGGATCCGGATAAGGGTGTCATCCGATCGCTGGAGATTCTCACGGGCGGCAATCCTCGCCTGCTTGCGATCATTGCACGCTTCGGGGCCATGCTGTCGTTTCGCGAGCTCATGGACAACCTGCTGACTCTAGTCGATGATCACACCGAGTACTTCAAGAGTCACCTCGATGCGCTGGGAGTCCAAGAACGAAGAGTGTATTTGGCGCTTGCACGGCTATGGCGGCCAGCCACAGCAAAAGAAGTCTCAGAGCACGCCCGCCTGCCGACCAACAACTGCAGTGCCCTGCTAGGTCGGCTCGTTGATCGCGGCGCCGTCCTGATAGCTGGCGGGCGGCCGCGGCGCAAGCAATACTACCTCGCCGAGCGGATGTACAACATCTACTACTTGTTGCGGATAGGCCGAGGATCGGACCGCCTGGTCGAGGCCCTAGTTCGCTTCATGCGATCGTTCTATTCCCGTAGCGAGCTAAAGGACTATCTCGATGCCCTCAAGAGAGATCCTGGCTCTGTTGACGCAGTCATCCTCCGGCAGTTCGGGAAGGCCCTGGAACCTGCCGAACGTGCCGATCAGCACATCGAATTCGGACTGGCAGGGTCTTGGGATCTAAGGGAGTTGGCTGGCAGGGCCGACGAGCTATTGAGATCCGAGAACTGGCGTCAACTCGTCCGGGTCTGCGAGGAGATTGAATCGAGAGCTCCTTCCGATGCCTCCGTCCTTGAATCGGAATTCCTGGCCGATGCCCGGAACCTGCGAGTCACTGCACTGATCGAACTGGGCCGCCTTGAGGAGGCCGAATCTCTGTGTTCGGAGACATGGTCCGCGTATTCCGGCAGCGACTTCGCTCCTTTGCTCAAGGCGGCGGCGATAGCTGGCGCAAAACGGCTTGAGCTGCTGGCGCTGTCGGGGCAAAGCAGTGAGACGATCCTCGAGGCCAGCGCGGGTTTCTTGGGCCGGTTCGGCCGCGAAAGCTCGCTGGGAATCTCTGAAGCGCAGGCCGCGGCGCTGTTCCAGAAGGCCGCGGCACTCGCCTCGCTGGGTCGATTGAACGAGGCGCTCGAGGCACACGAGGAACTCATTGAGCGTTTCGAGCGGGATCCGTCACGTTCAGTCGAACGTTGCGTCGTGTCGGCGTTGCACGCAAAGGGTCTCGTCCTAGACCAGATCGGCCACTTCGACCAAGCGCGGGCGGCGTACGATTCGGCGATCCGTCGTTTCGGAGACAGCGAGCCGTCCGAGATCCTTGGACTTGCTGCTAGGGTTGTTGCAAGCAAGGGTGCCTCGTTCTGCCAGTCGAATCGTCTGAAAGATGCTCTGCTGTGCTTCGACGACGCCATTGATCGCCTCGCAGGCCACAGTTCAGGCGAGACCGACAAGATCTTGGCCAGGGCTCGATTCAACAAGGCGGCTGTTCTGGAAGCGCTCGACGAGTCTCTGTCCGCCCAGCGCGCCTACGACGAACTGGCCCGGACGCTCGATTCTGATGACGTGCCATGGACCGTTGAATTGGCTGCGCATGTGTACTTGCGCAAGGCAGTCGTCTTGTCCAATTCCGGTGACGTGGAAGAGGCACTCGCAACCTTCGGCTCCCTTGTGGATCGGTTCGGCGAGAATCGAGATCCTGAAGTTGTCCAGAGAGTCTGCCACGCCAAGCTCGAGAGAGCAAAGCTGGAGATCAGGGTAGGCCGGCCTGAGGCAGCTATCGAAACAACCGACGACGCACTCACTAGATCCGATGCAATCGATGATGAAGGTCAACTGCGTGCGCTTCTACTTCGAGCCGAAGCCTACTTCAAGTGCGGCCGCATGGATGCGTGCAGGCTCGAACTCGCAGAAGTCCTTGAGTTATTCCCAAAGCTGCCGGAGGTGCCGCACATTGCCATAGCCGCGCTTTCCGCATTCGCGATTCGCCTTGGTCCCAAGCCTGTGCTCGACCTGATCGAAAGTTCGTCAGCTACAGATCTATTGCGCCCGCTTGCTGTCGCCCTGCGCCAAGATCTAGGCATCGAAGCCCCGGTTGCGATGGAGATTCTGCAGGTAGCACAAGATGTTCGGACGAGGCTCGACCGGATGAGGCACGAAGGCATCCCGTAGCCTGTGCTTTCCAGGCCAGTTGCACCAATGCGCCCAGCCCGGCGCGATATCGATCAGACTTCCAATTGGTGCACGCGTAGCGTTTGGCACCCTACTCCGTCTCAAACACCACCGCGTTGCTCCTGATTCCATCAGCTGCAATCTGGAGCCGGTGTTCGCCAGCTGTGAGGTCTGATGGCAGGAGCACGATGACCTCGTACACCCCTGCCTCGAGAGTTGAGAGACCGCTGAATTCGACCTCGACCGTGCGGTAGTCAATCCACGCCGCAGTTGTCGCGACCACCAGCTGCGGTGTCTCGCTATCGCCCGCAACGCCCGTTCTACCGGATGGGCTGACAGCCCCCAAGCCGGTGCAGTGAATCTTGATCCGTTCGCCCGCGCCGGGAAGACTCTCGCTCTCCGATTCGACAGGATCGTCGCCGCTATCAGCCCTGCTGATCCGATCGGGAAAGATCCCCGGTTGCACGGCGCTTATGGGAATCGCAGTGGTTCCGCTGCGTCCGTACACTGTTGCCACGCCGACGTCAACCGATGGGCCCTCTGCCCAAAACGGCACTTGGAACGTCACCTGTGAAGGCGAGACCCGCGACAAAGGCGCACCCACGCCATTGACATGTACGCGAGTCAGGCTTGGACCTAGGCGGTCGGGCAGTTCGGCGACATCGGCCTCCGTGTCCGGCTCGGCCACCAGTTCGTCAAGAGCCAATTCCGAACCGCGCAGCGTGACTAGGCTCCCCGGCGCGAATCCGCGGCCCGGGCTGGCGGCCTCCCCGCTGGCGGCGTTGGCGATACTCGAGGCCGCGAAATTTGGCGGTCCGGGAGTGGTTCGGATCGTGGTCGAAATCGCCACTTCCGGAGCGTCCTTCAGGCGCGCCACGTAGTCTGTGTCGCTCGGTATCGGCCCCAGCTGCCAGTTCACAGACACTTCCCCGAAGGCGTCGGTTGTCGGGTTCGCGATGATCGGGCTGTCATCCCCGGCTGCCAGGAACTCAATCTCGACGCCGCTGTACCGCACGTGATCCTCGTCGCGCAGCTCAAATCCCAACGGGGATCGCAGTTCGTTCCCGGTCAAGCCGTAGAGCTCCGGCGGATGCATCAGCTGCATCCTCAGGCCCTCCAGGCCGGAGCGCACCCTCAGCCGAGTTCGGGGCTGGTCATAGCCGAGTTCAGCAGCCTCGGCCGCGAGCGAGGTCACGCCCGCTTCGAGCCCGCTCACGTCGAATTCGGCATACACCTCTCCAGCCGGGATCGTCACAGTCGCTGGCACCGTGGCAATTGCATCGCCTAGCGTGAGGTTGACTGTCAGGTCGGTATTCCGCGCTTCGGCGATTTCGATTCGAGCGCGGCCCGTGCTATCGGCGATCACGCCGCCTGCAGGCCAAGTCGAAAGGTGAAGCATGCGCACTAGACCGGTGGCGATCGTCGCGCGATCGTCCAAGTGCGCGATGAAATAGCCGCGCCAGAGACGGCGCAGCCGCTCCAGCCGCCTGAGCGTGTCCGGGTCTGGATTCGTCCCTTGATCCACCACCAGCACGAACGCATACCGGAAGTGCCGCTGAGATACCGAAGTGTCCGGCCTGCGTTCGCCGTGCGCAGCGATGATATCTTCGATCCGGACCTCCTTGCGCACGCCGTTGAACTTCACGCCAACCTCTGGTGATCGCGAGCGAGCGGCATTGGACAAGGCTGAAGGAACTTCGACCAGAAACGAGGGCTTGACCTCGTCCGGGTCAAAAAAGCCCATCAGGTACTTGTCCAAAGAGCTGTAGGTTTGAGACGCGGCGAAGGTCTCGAAGCGGGGGTCTGCTTCGGGTCCGCTGTCGCGGATCGCGTTGCCCTCGAGCACGGACGCATCCGTATTGAAGTAGAAGCTCCAGTGGTTTAGCTGCCGACCTAGCGTCGTCGGGTTGAAGTGACCGGTCTCCGGATCCTTGAAGATCGCGCTGGCCAGGAACCTGTGGCCCACCTCGTGTGCGAGCACGGTGAGCAGCGAGCTATCGTCGCGGTACGGGATGGGCTCTAGCGGGTTTTCAGGGTAAGCGGACATCGGACCCATGTTTACGAACGATCCCGCGCGGCGCGACGAGCCGAAGAGACGACTCGAGTCGTGCACTTGCTTGCCAATGCCCGTGACCTCGTTGCGGATAGTGTAGGCATGCGCCAGGGTATGCTCGCTGGCTTTCAAGCCGATGTCGTTGAACAGGATCACCGAGTCGTAGGCGTCATCGTGGGAGCGGAAGAACTGGTGAAACGCCGCATATTCGTCAATCGTTGGGGCCGAAGTGAAGACTTCGGCCAGGATCGCGGTCTGGTCGGGCACGCTCTCCGGTGCTGAACTCCAATCGACCGCCAGAGAGGGGCGCGTGACCTCACCTGGGAAGATGCCCACGATCGCAGCGGGCAGGTCGATGTCTCCATAGCGGAACTCGATCGAGTTGTCGGCTCCCAAGGTCAGCTGAAATGTCTGGAGGTTGCCGACACCAGTCTGTGCCCAGAGCGGGACTCTGTACCAGGTCACCACAACGCGGTCCGGCGAGGCGGAGTAGTGGACTTGTCCGGCGACGCTGGGATCCATGTCTTCGAAGAGCGGAGCGATCCGCGGAGCCCAGCTAGCCGCTCGCGCATAGGTGCGGTAATTGGAACTCGCTTCCGGGACGCTGAACGTCAGATTGCCGTCGGAGTGCACATAGGCGCCCGGATAGGTCTTTCCGTAGTACGTGAACTCGAACGGCAGCTCGATCCTAACGGCGTCGTCGTCACCCAGATCGAGCGGCACCCCGTGGGTCCTGATCGGCGGAAGCGCGGTCGCGTCCGATGACTCTATCTGGAAGCCTTCGCCAAGTGGGGTGATCAAGATCCTGCGCCCTACAAGATCGAACTGATTGGGCGGCGATACGATTTCGGGCGTGGCCTCCATGATTGCGATCTCGCCTACCGAGGTAGGAATAGGAGCTGCGTCTTGGGAACGCCGCGCCGGCACGGCGATTGGCGACGACAAGCGGGGTAGCTTGCGCGATGGCGTGCGCAACTGCTCGGTGCCGGGATCGCGCAGCACGCGTTGCTGATGCAGGAAGGCTGTTTCCTCTGCGCTACGCTGCGCGTCGCAGAGGCCGATCCCCGGTGTGGCAGGGGCGGCTGACAGCCACGGCACCGCAACTAGCACGGCTACGGTGGCACCGAGCACGGGTGCAGAGCCCATCCGAAGTAACGTTCCCACCATCTTGATTGTCACACTTGGCGCGGCTAACTTGCGAATAGTCGAAAGGTCGATCCGCCCGAGGGAGTCCTGCCGCGGGCGGCTCGACCCTGGTCGAATAGCTTGCAAACGTAGAATAGCTTAATGTTCTTACGAATCGGCACATAGCTGGTAAACTCGTTGGATGCTGTGATCCGGGGGCCGTGGAGCTGTGCGCTACTTTGCGGGATCTTAGCTTCCGGATGGGCGCACAGCGCGGTGGCAGCAGACTCGCCGCGCATACCGTTCGCAGAGGACAGAACGGCTCGCGCCGGCACTAGCGACCGCGCGCCAGAGGGCTTGCAGACAGCGGTCTTCCGAGGGCGCGAGCTGTCCTATGTGGTCGTGGATGGCATGGCCGTCCATGCCGGCGACATGGTGCTGGGCCCGGCCAGCGATTTCGAAGCCGCGTCATCCAGCCGGGGAGCTTCCGGACATCCCGGGCCGCTCATGCCGGCAAGGCGGGATGTCGCCCCAGCCAGCTCGGACCGGCTCTGGCGCGACGCGATCGTTCCTTACGCGATCGACAGCGACGTCTCGGAATTGCAGCGACAGCACGTCGAGACTGCTATCGCAGAATGGAACGACAAGACCGTAATCTCGCTAGTGGCGCGGACCGCGGAGGCGAACTATGTTCGGTTCCGAAACATCCCCACAGGCAACTGCAGGTCCAGAGTCGGCATGGTCGGCGGCGAGCAGGTGATTGGCTTGCCGCCCGGGGGTTGCTCGGCCAACGCGGTCACCCACGAGATCGGCCATGCGATCGGGCTGTGGCACGAGCACCAGCGCGTGGACCGATGGAAGTACGTCTCGATAGAAGTAGGAAACCTAGACCGGTCTCTAGACGCTTGGTTCAAGGCCGAACATCCGGGCAGTGACTTCTATGACTTCGCGTCAGTGATGCACTATGGCCCCCTGACCGCGACTGCCAACGGCGGGTTCGTGATCGAAACCATCCCGCCCGGAATCGACATCCCTGCGGAAGGACTGTCTGCCGGCGACATCGACGGGGTGGCGCGACTCTACGGCCAAGTGCCGGAGAAGCTGACGATTTCCAGCAATCCTCCCGGCTTGGACATCTTGGTAGACAACGTGCGCTACACCACGCCAGTGACTTTCGACTGGCCGGACCGAAGCATCCACACGATCGAGCCGCCTGTGTCGATAGTCCAGGGTGGGACGCGCTATCTGTTCGGCCGCTGGAACACCGGCGGGAACCGCTTGCGCTACGTGATCGCCGGGCAGGTCGGGACCTGGCTGGAGGCCAACTTCATCGTCCAGCACCGCGTCGAAATCGAAGCCCGTCCCCCGGACGTCGGCACGGTGGTCGTCACTCCGCGTACGCCGGACGGCTACTACACGCTCCGCACGCCGATGCGGGCCGAGGCCATGGCAGATCCCTCCGGCGGGCACCACTTCTGGCAGTGGGGCAGCAACCTGCACGGTGAGCACGGCCGCTCTTCGAATCCGGCGATCTGGGCCGTCGACCGGCCGGACAAGCACTTCCACGCATATTTTGTGGATCGCCCCTTGGTACGCATCACGTCAACGGTCGATCCATTCACCGTATACATCGACGGCGAGTTGCGCCTAGGCCCGGTCGCGCTCTCGCCTGAAGAGCATTCCGAGCCCGTCGAACTCAGGGTTGACGAGATCCGTCCGGCACCGGGTCCGGGATTGCTGCGTCATCGATTCGAAAGCTGGAGCAACGGGGGGCCAATCTCCCAAAAGGTCATTCTGCCGGAGCAGGGCGGGGAGATCTCGGCCGAGATCGTGCCCGAGTTCCCGTTGTCGGTCGCCGTAGCCCAACCTGGGACCGGGACTGTCACGGTGGAGCCTGCCGCGGTAGATGGCTATTACGCCTTGGGCACTCCTGTTCTTGTCATGGCCAGGCCCTCTTCCGGCTGGGTGTTCGCTGGCTGGATTGGCGAGATCGGCTCAGTAGACCCGGCGGCCCAGGTGGAGATGGACCGCCCGATCCATCTGAAGGCATCCTTCTCGCAAGCCGGATCTTTGCCGGTTGAGGAGGAAGGGTTCATCGAAGAACCATTCCTGGATCAAGGCCTCGCGGGTTCCGAACGCACGACGGGGGACTTCTGGTCACCCTCCGAACCGGCCGAGGATCTCTTCCGAATCAAGGAATTGCCCTCTGATGGGGAGGTCCAGCGACTCAATGATGCCGGTCCACTAGCGCTAGTCCGGCAGAGGGCCGCAGATGCCACGGCACCGACTTCCAATCTGGATTTTCAATCGAGAGTGCTTGATTACTCCGATCCCGGTGGTGCAAGCGAGGCCCGATCAGGGACGACCGCAGCCGCCTTGGCGAGTCCGCGGGCGCAGACCTTCGTGTCTTCGCTGGGGTATGACCCGGAACCCCAACTGGTCCGGCTAGTGAATCGCAGCCAACAGCAGACGCGGTTCGTGGTCGAGTCCGACCGGCCATGGATGTATGCCTACCCAAGCGAGGGAACGCTGGCGAGCGGGGAAGGTGCCCAGATTGCAGTCAGCGTCTCCAGTGCTGGAATGCCGCCAGAGACGTATCACGGCCAGCTTGTGATCCGGCAGATCCCGGCGGACAGCGCCGGTGCCGGCGTAGCTGAGAGGGTACATGTCACATTCGTGAGAGTGCCCAGCGGCCACGGATCGCTCGGCGATACTCGGTAGGGATGAGGGATCTGGACTAACCGTAGTATTTGCCGATCTAACCCTCGTGAGTTGTGTACGCCGACTCCGTTCGGCTCAAGGATCAATCTCCTGAACCTGCGTGCGGCACTAGCCGCGATAGCAAACACTCAAGGCCATTTGACCGGTCTTCAAGCCGTGCCAGGCGTTGATCCACATCACACAGCCGGCCACCCATCCGTAGCATCATCCCAGCGAGTGTCGCTCGGACGCTCAGTATTCCGATCAGTTCTGGACTGATGCCTTGCCTGCCTCTAGATTGTTCACTCTACTGCAGAACCGCTCAAGGCGATCATATCGGGCCTCATCATGTGATGGTGCGTTCGCACATCGAACACGTGCGGGCGTGATATGTGAGGACTCCAACGGTGAACTAAACGAAAACAGAATTTCGTTTGGTCGCACTATTTGCCAACAACGGTGCCAAGTGGTTCGTCGCTCCTGTTGGATCGACGTGATCGCGAGCGTGTTTGGCGCGCGATGCGTAGCTTGGCGCGGGGTGAATGTCGTCGGCGAGAAGACCAAGGAGGCGGGCGTCCCAAGAGACGCGGTCACCCGGCCGGAGGCCACCAACGACGATTCCGCCATCGGTAGCCACCACCGTGATCGCATGGCTCCGGTTCACTCACCGCGCCCGCGCTCGGAATTCGAGCCCGGATCGTGGTGGGTCGAGTGCAGTTGGCCATGTCGGCCGCGGCCTTGGGTCCCGCCGAGCATGCCTCGTGGAGCGTATCCGCGCCGAGGCCGACGCTGTCCCCCTCGTTGGGCGACGCCTCCGCGACCCCGACCGCGATTTCGGCTTCCAAATGGCTCGGAGACGGGGACCTATTGTATTGACTCAGTGCCGAACCGCATGGCACGCCTCCAAGCGTGGAGGCTATCTGTGTAGATGACGAGGGATGCCTCCGACGGAGAGGCGGAGCCGCGTCCGCATTCGTCGGGCCACTTTGTCTCTTACATAGCGGACGCGATGCGTATGTCAGCCATCAAGACTGCAGCAGATCGAGCGCTGGGAGTTACGGAAGCACCTCTGCGCCGAATGCACCTATGATGTCTCCCCAGTCCCAAGTCCCGAAAACGGCCCCCGGCCCTGCAGTGGTGTAGCTGACGAATTTGCCGTCCAGGTTGACTGTGCCCGAGAACCTCTCTGAACGGCTCGGGTCGACGAAGCGGACGCGGACCGAAGATGTCCCTGTGAGCCCGATGCGGTTGCTGCTGTCTAGTACCACACGCCCTCCGCTGATGATGAGGCTGCTGACTTCGAACTGTCCGTCCAGCAACGGTGCACCATCGTCGATTCCGATCAAGTTTTCGATGACCATCGTAACGTCGGAACTCTGAGGGCTGGAGCTCCCCCAGCTGACACTCACCTGGATATCGCCGTCATAGAAGGTGGGCCCGTCCAATCCGCGGTCTACGGCGACGGTGCGACCGAGATATGTCGACGTGAATCCCCTTGGGAAATTCGGGTCGCTGGTAAAGTAGACCGTTTGCTCGATCGGGCTGTAGGCGAAGGCATCCGCGCGCTCGTTACCTGATGCCGATGTTTGAGACGAGAGCGCGTTCTGGCGAACCTCCTTCGCCCATACTCCGAATCGCGTTAGGTCGGTATGGTCATACTTGGCCTCCACCTCGTACTCGAGCGCCGTGGCGATGTCTTCGAAATCGTAATCGCCACTATCGAGACGGGACTGGCTAAGGATGTTCTCAAACACGCCCCCGTCATTGACCGCGTCGCGGAAACTCGAGGCACCGGAAAGGGCATAATAAGCCTCCTGCAGCAGTTCTACGGCGTCTTCGTCACGGTCGCGCAGCCTTGTTCCCGAGGGGTAGCTCGCACCCAGCACGTTGGATCGACCGAAGATGTTGTCACGCAAGCTCTCGTTCGCTGCTCGCCAGAGGTCTCGGCGAGCAGCCAAGTCTTGGCTGTCGAGGAGGTTGATGTAGACACCCAGCAACTGTAGGTTGGCGTCCAGATCATCCCGGGCCTTTTCGAACAGCCGCTGTCCTTCCACGACGGTCCCCCGGTTGGTGTAGAGCTCGGACGCCGGCAATTCGATGGGGTCACCGTCGGCGTCAAGAGCGGCGATGTCAATGTCTCCGTTCTGATCCGGCCGGGCCCCGACATAGGTCGCGGCCTCCTCGCCTAGATCTCCGGACGGATCCACGGGCGGGCGAGTGCTCGGCGGCGGCCGCGTGGGCCCCGACTCCAAGTCTGCTCCAAATCCGCCAGCCAAGATCACAGAGCCACCCGAGGACACGCTCCAAGTGCCGATCGCGGATTCCCCGGCGTCATTGTCGCGGCCCACGAAGCGCCCTTCGAACTCTGAGGCGAGCGAGCGCGCGGACAAGCTGATAGCGATCGGGCGGAACGAAATCCTGGCCGTCCCGCTGGACAGTGGCTCGAATGAGCCGATGGTGGAGTCGAGCCTAGCTACGGGCAGCTGGATCGAGTCCACGTCCCTCAACGAGTAGCGCCAGGCACCGCCGCTCGCGTCCTGCAAGTCGGTCACCAGCGCGTTGACCTGCCTGCTGGCGAACTGTACCCGCAACTCGATATCTCCCGTATAGATGACCTGTCTAGACTCCCTGCTTGCTGCGACTGTCTCGCCGAAATAGTACGCTTGGCCGCTGCTCGGCAGTTCGCGGGTCCGCGTGGTCTCCCACGGGCTGTAGGCAAACGCGCCTATACCCTCGGTGCCCGAGGCGAAAGTCAACTCGTCGGAGATCCTGCTTCGCTGTAGCTTGGTGTACGCGCCATAACGCGTCGCCGACGTCCAGCCGAATCCCAGCCTGGTCACGCTACGCACCGCGAAGAACGTGTCATCGCTCTCATCGGGATCCACACTTCTGGCGTCGGAGAAGATACCGTCCTCGAGCGCGAGCTGAAACGACCTGCTGCTCTCGAGCGCCGCCAGCACGTCCTGAATGTCCTCAACTACTTCTTCGTAGTCGATGCGGCCATTGCGCTGTTTGGGCGCATTGATCCCCAGAATGTCATCGCCCTCGTTGGGAAAAAGCCTGTCTAAGTGCCCTGTGATGCGATCCCAGCGCTGTTCGATTGTGGAGTCCAGCCCGCTCGAAGTTTCGGCGAGAACGATCAGTGCCTCAAGATCGCTGAGTTCGCCTGTGATCAAGGCCCGCGCCTCTTCCGCGAACGTGATCTCGCGGTCGTGCTGGCCGTGCGTGAACAGCGCGTTCACCGAGTACTCTAGGTCGTTCAGCTCGAAAATCGATCCCGCGCGCGAGGCTGTGCTCCCGTCGTCGGTCAGGCGCGCTCGGGGGCTGATGCCGACATAAGTGGCCAGCGAGTCGCGCGTCAGCGGCTCTCCGGGGGATGGTATTGGTGCAGCCGAGGTCAGTGCTGCCCGCCAGCTGCCGTCCGCCAGCTGCGTGAGCCGGTAGTTGATTTGACCGACGGAGATCACGTCGCCGCTGCTCACAGGGGTGCCTTCGTACAGATAGCTGCCATCCTCGACGTTGGTCAGGACTATGCTCCCGCCAGTGCCGCGCAGAGCGACTTGAATCGTCATGGGCTGCGGCTCGGCCCGCCAGGTGCCGCTGGCCAGCGTCAGACGATAGGTGTGACCGTTGGAGCCTTGCACCAAATGGCCGGTTCGGATGACCTCTCCCCCCACCGCCCACCCGCCGTTTTCTTGCAGGGTCAGGCTGATCGTGCCGCCATGGGCTCCCAAGTGCACCGTCACAGGATCGGCCACGTAGGTCGCGGTCCAGCGCCCGTCGCGGCCAAGCGAGAACCTGTACCTGAAGTCGCCTATCTCGCGAACCTCGCCGGCCCAGAGTGGATTGCCCGCAATCTGGTAGGTCCCGTTCTCCAGCATGTCCACCAGCACTGTGCGACCGCTGGAGCCAAGCGCCACTCGCTGCGGTGGGGGTTGCACGAATACCGCTCTCCACATCCCGTCGGGGCCGAACGTGAGCGTATATTGACTGCCGTTGGCTGCCTCTATGACGCGTCCGCTACTCAGAGGAGTATCGTCGAGCCAGTAGTTGCGATCCTCCCGCATTTCGATCAACACCGAGTCGCCGCTCGCGCCAAGCACGATGCGCCTTGGGTCCGGGGTCAGGAACGCTGCGCTCCAGTTGCCGCTGGCGTCAAGCGTGAGCGTGTATTGGTTGCCGTTGCTGGCATTGACCACATCCCCGCTCTGCACGGCAGCACCGCCTAACTGATAGGTGCCGTCCTCCTGCAGCTGCAGGGTGGCCTCGTCTCCGCTGGTGCCTAGCTGCACTCGCGCGGGGTCGGGTGGTACGAACGCCGCGCTCCAAGAGCCGCCGGACAACGTCAGCTGGTAGGTGGCCGCGTTCTCGCCGCGAACAGTGCTGCCGCTGGTGAACGGCTCGCCGTTGTGCGTCCAGCCGCCGGCCTGGGTCGAGATGAGCGTGGTCGCCCCGCCCTGCGCACCCAGCTGCACCACCACGGTGGCGGGCACGAACGGTGGCGGCGCGGGAATCCTCGGGGTCGCTTCACCCCCGCAGCCGACCAGAACAGCCGCGAGCAGTGCGGAGAGAATCACCCACGATATCGCGGCAGTTTGGGCATTCCGATTCACTTGTGATGCTCCTTGATTTAGTACAGCATAGACCATTCCGTTCTGACAATGGACACTGACCGGGTCATTCTGCGCCACATGAGCCGAGACTGCCCGCTATCGCGTAACATAAATGCGGTCGGCTTGGCGCGGCGTGCCCGCCCTGCGCAATCTCGCCCGAGTGCCGCATTGGCGGTCTAGGTTGGGAGGTGCGAACTGAATTGACAGGGCTCGTCTCGGCGAGAGAATTCGCGCTTTGTTGACCGAGTGGGTTTATTGCAATTTCGTGTTACAATGTGCGTACCAAAACAAGAGGTGCAAGAAATGAAGCGTAACTGGCGCCCCCTCGGTCTGGCGAGGTTCTGCCTCGTCGCAACGGCTGCACTACTCTTCTTTGCCTGCTCGAACGAATCTTCGGGGCCGCCTACGCCGCCCCCTCCTCCTCCCTTCCAGCCCCAAACGGTTGTGGTGCAGCTGGGCGAGCGGGGCGGGGCGACCACGCTCATCTCGACCCAGGCCGGCGGGTGGACGCGCAACGGCCAGCCGTTCACCAGCGGCAGCACAATCACAGGGGAGAATGCCGCCAGCTACCGCCTGACGCTCGCCAACGGCCGCTGGACGGCCGAGTTCATAGCGCCTGATCCCGAACCGCTCGTCCTAGGCACGAGCGGCGACGCGATCCTATTGCAGGCTCAAGAGAACGGCAGCTACCTGCTGGATGGCGAGCCCGTGACGGCGAACACCGTAGTCGAGGCGGACAACGGCAACCAGTATCGACTGGTGCGCGGCAGCGATGGCGCTTGGACGGCGGAATTCGTTCCTCCAGCACCGCAGCTTGTGTTCTTGGGCTCGAGCGGCGATTCACGCCAAGTGTCTCGTCTGGAGGGCGGCGGGTTCACCGTTGACGGCAGGCCTCTCGCTCCAGGCGAGGTAGTCACCGCCCAGAACGGGAACCGCTACACGTTCACGTTTGGCACCGATGGCCGCTGGACTGCGGTGTACGTGGAGCCGGACCCGCAACGCTTGCAACTCGGCACCAGCGGTGATCCGCCGCTGTTGGTCTACCGCCAGGAAAACGGCACCTTCCGCCTGAATGGCGAGCCATTGCTGGGCGGCACTGTCGTTCAGGCCAGGAACGGCAGCAGCTATCGCCTGACCATAGGTCCGGACCGCATGTGGCGAGCAGCCTACATACCTGAAGACGTCTCGGTTCAACTCGGAAGCTCGGGTGAGACGGTGACCTTGACTCCTAACGAAGACGGCAGTTGGCGAAGGGGCTCGACGCTGTTTTCCAGCGGCGACACTGTGATGGGCGCGAATGGATTCGAATACCGGCTGACGCTTGGTGCCGACGGATGGATCGTGGAGGCGTTGCCGATGACTGTCAACGTGCCGGTGACCGGATCGGATACGACCATCGCGCTGGCGCGCCTTGAAGACGGCACCTATCTCTACAACAACAGGCGGGTAAATTCCGGCGACACGGTGACGGCGGGCGAGAGCACTTACACGCTGCAGTTTGCCAACAACCGCTGGACAGCGGTATTCCTGCGCGGCGAGGTCTTGGTGAGCTTGGGGACGGAGGGTGACTCCGTGACCTTGATCAAGAGAGCTGACGGCACGTACGAGCAGCTCGACGGCACGCGTGTGCGAAGTGGCTCGATTGTGAGAAGCCCCACGACGCAGACGCGATACCGGTTGAGGTTTTCGAACGGGGTGTGGACAGCCAGCCTGTATGTGCCTCCGATCCCTGGTGGCGGCGACCCTGGCGGCGGCGACACGCCGCCAGCGGTGTCGGAAGACATTCTCTCCGCGCTGCCGGACGAATTCCTCGATTCTAACGGCGCCTTCGATACCGACGGGCTAACTACTACAGTTGCTAACCGAATCCAAGAGGACGTCGGTAGCGTTTCGGACGACTTTTCGGCCTTCCGAGGTGGCGGGCAATACGAAGACGACACGTTCATCGAGAGCGTGATTCGAGCAATCGACCGGATTCTCGTGCCAATCGAGACGCAGGGGCTCGCCGACGGGACCGATTCGGAACGTTTTGTCGCCGGCGTGCTTATCGACAGCTACTGGGCCGACGTACAAAACGAGCTGAATCTAATCTTTGACACGCCGATTCTGTTCACGAAGCCGACGGATTCAAGCGGAACGGATGTAGACGAATCGCTGTCTAAGCTCGAGGACCTCAGGGAAGACCTCGCCGACGTCGCGGAATTCAAGGACAGGTTCAGCGGGCAGATCGCTGCCGCCAATACCACCACCGGCGACAAGATCTACGAGGCGAGAAAGCACGTACTGGCCCTAGGAGCGTCCACGAACACTCGGTTTGGTGTGATTTCGACCCTGACCGCAGGTACTAAAGCGCAAGCGGCCGCCGTAGGCGGCACCTATCAACGGATACCATTTGCCTTCAGCCCGCTGGACGCCTCCGACACAATCGACCTGCCTAGTGACGGCACAGCGCGCTACTCAGGCCGGGCTTGGGCGATCGATAGCGACCAAGTGCTCTACTCGGGCTCGATCGAATTGCTGGCCTCGATAGCGATCTCGCAGGTTAACGCGACGATTTCGAGCTTGCGTCGCAGCGACGACAGCGCCGACTGGACGCATCTTGGCAAGGACGTGCGAGAGATCATGCTGCCGGCAATCAACCGTGGCGAATTCGACGCTTCCAATGGGTCGTTTACAAGGACGGGGGCGGCTACTGTGGTATTCGAGGAGTTCGGCGGAATCAACACTGCCAGCGTTGATGAGTCGTCTCTCACTGGGCAGTTTGTAGGCGGCAGCGACAATACGAGTCCGGGAGTAGCGGTAATGGGCACCTGGAGCGTCGGTCCGGCTGCTACTCCGGAACTGAATGGATCGTTCGGAGCAGAGCACATCGGCACCAATGCTGCGACGCTTCCACCTGCAAGCTCCGGCGTGATTTACAACAACGCCGTGAACCCCACCAGTACTACCGCTACCATCACCGCGACTGATCTGACCATCGACTCCGACCACGATTACACCCTCTCAGGCCTTGCAAGCCGGACTATAACCGTTAACAACAAGGCACTGACGCTGCGCCTCCGCAACACGTCGCTTACTCGCTTCGGGGCTTGGAAGCTCGTTGATAGCAGCGATGCAAGCAATATTCAGACGACCAGAGGGGTTTTTACGTATAGCCAGCTGGCGCAAACGAACTATGGCGGCACCAACGCCAACTATCTTCCAATCAGGGGAGGCGCTCGATACGCTGGCCGGACAGTGGCGGTCGATTCTAGCGGCGATCTGTACGACGGGAGCTATCAGCTCAGCGTGACTTGGAACGCAACCGGTGGCACCATCGCTGCGGCAATCAGCGGCTTGAGCGGGCTCACCATCGGTGGGAACACTGTCACACAGATCGGTTTTCAGGATGAGCTGGATAGCGTGGCGTCCAATCCAACGTTCTCGACACCGACCTCAACAAACGTGCGGTACTCAACGGGCTTACTGCCCGTGGCGTTCACTGGCACCGCTACGCATGCTGGCTTTTTCTTGGGTGACGAGGGTCCGAACGGCCCATTTGCCGTGGTTGGGTCTTGGAGTCTCAATGATCCTGACGACACCAGTTACACGATCGACGGGGCCTTCGGTGCCGACCTAGTGCGGGCACCGTAGCTCAACTCTCGATTGGCAAAGCGCGCGTGACACGGAGGTGACGGCGGTCTGAGTCAATCGAAGACCGCCTACCAATTACGCATTCGGGCGATAGCAGGCCAATCGCCCGCGCCATCGCCCGGGATTTCCTTGCGACAGCCGTTCGCGATTCCCGCACAGCCGGACTGTCCAGTACTGGAAGAACGTGGACTGCCGGCCATAGCATGGCTCCCAAGTTGGTCGCTGCCCGGCCACTCCGAGTCAGCACACGCGGGAGCGCGGTAATGGCGAAGTCAGATCACCGGGCGACATCCAGACCGGGTGGCGCGGCAAGGAGAGCGGCATAAACCGCCGATCAGACCGCCCCGACCAAGCGTCTGCTCGGGCTCTCTGCCCCGAGCCACCTCGCGATGCTATCCAGCCACGCTCATTGGAGCCAAGCGTCTCAGAATCCAAGACTCATGAGAGGGGCGGGCTAAGAAGCCCAAGCAGAGCGGCTCTTGTACAATCCCGTTTCACAGATGTCCGGATAGGCTTCCTCAATCTTGCGCCGCACCTCTGGATCATTCAGGGTGCCCCAAGTGAAATCCTTGACAAACAGTTGCACTCTCATGCGGGTAGCGCGATGCCTTCGATCCCACTGTGCGCCGAGCATCGACCGAATCTTCTCTTCAGTGTAAGAACCCTCCGGTAGGTCGACATTCGCATTCTCGTCAATTGCCTTCGCCCAGCCCTTCGCAGCGTCCGTGAGAATCTCATCCACAGCTTTGTGCATGGAGCTTTCGATTCTCCTGTTCGCCTCTTCAACCAAGCGTTCGATCTCGGACCATTTGGTCTGCATCATGTCCCATTCGCTCTTCTTGTAGACCCGGCCCAGCGGTGGACCCATCTGCTTTGTGAATATCTCCCTGAAAGCGTCCACGCGACGGTTGACGTCACGCGCGCCCAAGTCGACGGTGCCGCTTAGGTCGATTCGCATCCTCTCCGATAACCTGTTTCTCAAATCAGTCCCTAGTCCAAGCTCGGTGAGTTCGTCGGGAATCGAGAGTGTCGTGGCCTTGGACAAGCCCGCTCCTGCCACATGAATCTCGATGAACCCAACGTAGTCCTGATAGACCTCCATTTCCTTCTCCTTCCGGAAATCCCTCGGAGGATGCTCGCGCAAGTGCAATTACACAGATCGAGGAACAGTACCGGAAAGGGGCCTTGCGTTGGCCGTCCGGCCTGTCGAACAAGACCTATGGTGCCCACCTCACTTCAGACGGTTCTCTCCGCTTCTTCGCTCTTGCGACCCAAATGAATCTCCCCGCGAAATGCTGCCGGGTGTGCTCGTGCTGGACGAAACCGAACTTGGCCTCCATCCGAAGGCCATCACGCTGATCGCGGACATGATCCGTGCGATCGCCGAGGGTCGGCAGATCATCTTGGCAACGCAGTCGCTTCTGCTCGTCGATGCTCTTGAGCTTGATGAAGTCGTCGTACTCGAAACGTGGGACGGGCGCACGGAACTCACGCGCCCGGATTCGGTCCGAGTTCAGACTTGGGTTGAGGAGTTTAGCGTCGGGGAGTTGTGGCAAGAGAACCTGCTCGGCGGTCGGTCGCGATCCGTCTGACCGTCTCGGTGGATGGGCAAACCGCGGAGATACTCTCTTACGCAGGCGGAGAGGGGCTAAGCTTGTCAGCGATTCGTACGAGATTGTTCGTGGGATTCGACCCGGGAGTCAGCCAGAAAGCGGCCAAGGCCATCCGGCAAGAAGTGCGGGGCTGGCGATTGCCAAGATGCGCCGACAGGACCCTGCACGACCTGTCCGAAACGTACAACGCGGCGATCCGTGGCTGGGTGGGTTAACTATTTCGGCGCGTATCGTAAATCGGCGCTGTATCCCACGCTGAGACATATCGACTGTGCACTCGCGAATTGGGCGCGACGCAAGTACAAGCGCTTGCGCAGCCACCACGGGGTGCGGTCAGACCAGTGGCTGCGCCGCATAGCGCGGCATGACCCTGAACTGTTTGCGCACTGGCAATTGCTGTATGGGCAGGGTGGCTGAGAAGAGCCGGATGCGCGGAGACGCGCACGTCCGGTTCAGAGAGCGCCCGGGGGAATCGACTCCCGGGTTGTCTGCGGAAGCCGGGCCGATGAACAGTGATCTGCGCCAATATATCCGACCTCTGAGTGGAACCGTGCCGGTTCTGGGCCACGATGGGCTCCGCGTGCCTCGGTCCTGATGACTTCGACGACCTCGGAGGACCATACCGTCTAGCGGGGTTCCGAAACGCGGATGCAATCTCATGGTCCATCGATTGGGCGTGGCAGACAAACTTCGTCCTGTGTTGGATCTCGCCGTCTCGGGTTCAGGCAGCCGGCGCGGGCTGCGGCCGCGCCGCCAACCTCTGGCCGCTCGCGAGCAAGGCCCAGGCAATCCGAGCTAGACGGGCAGCCAGCGCCACGATCACAACGGGCGGCTCGAGCGGGGCTAGCGGGCGAGCGCTCGATCAGGGCAGATCGCGAACCGCCGGGAGCAGCGGACGGCGGAGGTGCTCCTGGGCCGGGGATTCGGTGACGGATCGGGCGCGCCGTGCCGGCCGGAAACGACTCCGTCCATCGAGCCAGCGGCTCGAACCCGGGACTTGGCGAACCTGACAAGCCGACTCCCCGTGCCGGATGGCCGAAATATCGGAGACTTGTCGCGGTGGCTCGCTCAAGCGCGGATCTGGGATCCAGACTAGACCTTGATTTTCGCGTAGTCCGTGTTAATATTGTGTCGCCGTAGAACCATGCGTTCACCGCGAAGCGAGGTATTCCAAGCTTGCTTGGTAGAGATTCGCACGTTCGCCGTGGAGCGGAGCCCCGTTCTAGCCAGCCCGCACGGCGGGCTTGACTTGCGTCTGTCTCAACCGAGCCTCGTTCCAGTCTTGCGAACTGAGCCATTGCAATCGACGACGAAACCGATAAGGCGCGGACGGACAGAAAATGGAACAATCGGAGCAACTACCGACAGTTTCTGGGGATTCGCGTTGGTCCAACCCGCTGCATAAGCTGCCCCAGACCGCGGGCTGGATGTTGCTCGTCAACCTATTCCTAGGCGTCTGCTTCTTTCTCCAGCTACAGTGGTACCTCGAAAACATCTATCGTTTCGCCCCTTGGGTTCCATTCATCCCTTACGACCGGATCGACACAGTTATCGATGTGCTCTGGGGCGCGTTCATGCTGCATGTGGGCGCACCCCTCGCGCGCGGCCGACTCGAGATCCTCAGTCATCCCGAGAAGTTCTTGGACAAACAGGCTGTCGGGCTGTTCAGCCATCGGTCGACCGCTGTCGCCACGGCAGGCCTCGCACTGGGCGTCTACGGGCTGATTGCGTTCAGCCCGGCACTGCACTTGTCCCACTCGACTGATACCGAGTCGCCGGTCGTGCAGATCAACGGCACCCGCAGGAATCTCGTTGCGGGATACCTTCCCCTGCTTGGAAATGAAATGAATCTCGACCAGACGGAGATCTTGGTGACGGGGAAGCACGGATTCTATCGCGTTGGCATCCACCCAGACGACGTGAAGGGCTCTTGGCTTTTTCCTTTTCACAAGCGGGTGGACTTGGACGAGCTCTTTCTACACAGGGATCTTGTGACGACTCTGCACGATTCCTCCGACCGCAAGCTGGCTACATTCAAATTCCACTACCAGAGCGGCAACGATATCGCGACCCAGTGCGGGGAGTCCGAACTGCAAGGCCGATTCCCGGACGATCCGGCAGCCTGCGTGTCATTGTTGCGAAACGTCATAGCGGACATGGCCGAAAATCCCGAAGCACGCCTGCTGCGCGATTTTGACGGGACCGTAATCTACAGGCGGAGGCTGTACCGCTACAGCTATTTGTTCGGCCCCGAACTCGCTCTTGCGATCACGGCACCGGAAGCCGAGTCCGAGTTTGCGAACGCGCCTCGTGAAGCGCTGAACAGGTTTCGATCGGCCGCGGTGGAGGAGCGTGAGCGGCTGGTCAGCGAGTTCGCCAAAGACGTGGGCAGCCTCTCGTCGACAGCTCTGGAGCAAGTGTTCCAAGTCCAGTTCGCGTCCGCCGACATGTACGACTACCTCAACGGGACGACATCGCAGAAGGTGGACACGCTGAACTTCGCACGAGACGTGCTCTCGCTTGGTGTGGACCACGTCACGGCCTCGACGGTCGAAGACTTGGTTGCCCGCATTCTCGAAGGCAATCTCTCGCTGTCCTCCGATGACAAGGTCTTTGTCGCCGCCATGGACGCCTTGGTGGCACTTAGCCGGGCCTCCACCAGCGTTCGAAGGATGGTTCTGGAACAAGTGGAAGAGTTCGTCAACATGCTCGGCACTGACCACAACGATGCCAAGCCGACTATCGCGGGAATCCTGATGACTGCACTGCGCGACCCTTCGAGCACTGCCGAGGCTGAACGGCTGGTTGAGCTCCTGCGTACTATCCGCCGGAACGCGGTCGGTGCTGGCGGCACGGTCGAGCTGATTGATGAGCAGATTCGTGAGCGCATCGGCCAACTCACGGACCCGCGTGTTATCCAATGGCTCCGCGCTGAGATCGGAGCCACGGGTTGAGTTGCAATTCGCAGCAAGTTGTCCTTCTAGATGACAATGCCGAGCAAGGCTCGCCGGAAGATCCGTGGCGGCCCTTTCGACATCGGACGGCCACGATTCCCTTCGTACGCTTCCTACTAGATATGAGCCTGCCCTAGGTGCCGGTGACTTGCAGGTTCAACGTGGTTCAGCCCGCGCGAATGGATGCATGGCGGGCGCGAACACCCACCAGCGCTCGGAGCGTCTGGCCAGTGTGAAGAATCCGGCTGGATCGGTCCGCGTGGTCGGTGGGCGGGACGCGCATCTACCAGTGACTGCCCTACGGCAGCTGATGCGAGGAGGAGTTGGACAGAGATATGCCCGATGAATCCCTTCGAAGGGTGGGAACAATTCACAGACGAGGAGATTGAATCGCTGACTTCGAAAATCGGCAACATGTTGCTCCTAGAAACGAATCTGAACCGACATATCGGCAACTCGCCCCATAGCATCATGCGCCCAGCGTATGCGAAAAGCTCTCTCCGTTCTCCGCGAGATCTTGCAGAGAGCTGTGAAGACTGGACGCCGCACAGGATCAACGCTCGCCAACAGGAGATGGCGACGACGGCCACATCGATCTGGCGAGTCTGACAGCTAAGTTAGACCAGCCGTGCGGCTCACCTTGCGTTGTCCGAAAAATGTATCACACTTTGGACATGGCGCCCATCGTGCAAGACACCGATCTCCGCTCCCGGCTACTTGTCCGCATGGCAGCCAATCCGGACGAGGTCTGGACGCCCGGCGATTTCGCCGATCTCGGCAGCCGCGCCGCGGTCGACAAGACATTGCAACGTCTCGTCGCTGCGGGTGGCCTGCGCCGCGTCGACCGAGGCCTCTATGATCAACCGCGCAAGAACGAGCTGACCGCCCGCCCGCCCGTACCCGACTATCGCGCCGTCATCCGCGCTGTCACCCGTCGCGGCCAGGCGCGTGCCGTCGTCGACGGCATGACCGCCGCTAACGATCTCGGCCTCATCACCGCTGTGCCGGCACGTATCGAGGTCTTGGTCGACGCACGTCTGAAGCCGATCAAGCTCGGCAACCAGGAGATCCATTTCAAGCTCGCCGCGCCCAGCCGTCTCTATTGGGCCGCACGGCCGGCCATGCGCGTCGTTCAGGCGTTGCACTGGATGCAGGACATGCTCACCCACGACAGCGAACGTCAGCGCGTTCAGGACGCGTTGAGCCGCATGCTCGCGAACCCCCAGCATGGGCAGGCGATACGCGACGATCTGCGCGCCGGTTTGCCCGCGCTGCCGATCTGGATGCAGGAGTTCCTGCGCGGGCTGCTCAACTCGGCCGGTACTGACGAGGCGTCACAATGACCGCCCCAGCCTACCGACAAGTCATTGCCGCGCCGCCACGTGACTGGCTCGATCTGTTTCTCGAGACCGCCAACAGGCTCGGCGCGCCGGTCGGCAACGTTGAAAAGGACTTCTAGGGCTGCTGGACCCTGAACGCCCTCTGTCGTGAGCGACCCGCCGGAGGGCCTCGCCTCCTATTCAAGGGCGGCACTGCGCGCAACCGTCCGATGCACGATCAGGTCCACAACCGGTGGGACTCCGTGAACGAAAGGCAGCCCGCGGAGGTCGATCCGATCGTCCTCTGCGCATTCGACGCACGGACCAACAACGTGCCTTACGGCAGCGCCGACGCCATCGGGGCTTCGCGGCGTTTCAGTGGATTTGCGATTGCGGAGGGACGGGCGGCACGGTTGACGTCGACTTGGTGGTCTATTGCTTCGGCTTGTGCGAGTAATGAAATCTGGCGGTGGCGATTCGCAGCGGTGCAGCGCCACCCACGATTCGGCAGCCAGCGAGCAGCAGAACCCCACGGCAAAACGATGAATCATCCTCCGAGGGTGTCTTGGGGGGCGTTTCCGGACGCTATCATTCTGACCGCCGAGCCAGTGGTCAAGAGCCACCCGGAATATGCCAAGGCGAAGTCCGGCGACATCGGCGCAGCTCGAGTGCTGGTCGCTGAACTGGTCAGTCAAGACGGACTTGAAGCGGTCAAGTCTCTACTCCCTGGTGGCCCTGGCCAGCGTGGCTTGCCGACACTCGTGAGTGCGCATGCTCACGAGCGTGGCGGAATCAATGCGATCCCGGTTGCGTTGGCAACTCTGCTCGGGACACGACTTGGCCTGCCGAGCGAAGCGACCGTCGTTCAGACAAACGTTGTTTCTCATACGGGTGCGAGCGGTTACGGACGCCTCGCTCGTCAAGCCCGCTTTTCCGGAGAGTTGCAACCCGGACGCGAATACGTCTTGGTGGATGACGTTGTCGGTCAGGGCGGTACTCTCGCCAACCTACGGGGTTGGATCCATGATGTGGGGGGAAAGGCTGTTGGAGCGATCGTGCTCACAGGCAAAAAATATCCTGCTAAACTCAGTCCGTCGAAGGAGCAGTTGGATGCCCTTAGAGAACGACACGGCGCGGAACTCGAGCAATGGTGGCGCGACCAGTTTGGTCACTCCTTCGACTGCCTTGCTCAATCGGAAGCTCGCTATCTGGAAAGGTCCCCGAATGCTGAAACCATCCGAAATCGACTTGCTGCGGCGAAGCAAGAAGGAGATGGTAAAAGCGATCACGGCGATGGTCGCAATCGAGGACGAGCGGCAATCAGATAGTCGGTAAGCGGCGGCTTTTGGGCTTTCGGGCAGACAAGAAAACGCACTAGGCGTAGCACGGGCACCTCGCGCTTGGGAGCTGTCAGACAAGTCTCGATCGATGGCTCCTAGGCTCCTGCGAGACGACAAACGTTCCTCTCGGCCGGCGGCTCGCTGCGCGAATCGAATCGTTTACGTTCGGATGCTACCTAGCCAGATAGCGTTGCCCCTCGATTACGGCCCGGAACTTCTCTTCAAGCCCTTCAGATTCCACCTCGCGGTAGATACCCTGCCCTGCGGTTGCTTTCCAGCAATGCACCGACTTAGCTCCTTCCTTGGCTATCTCCGCTGTTTCCGGCTTCGTGCCCGTTTAGGGTTTCGCCTGGGCGAGCTCGACTTTGCCCCGAAGCTCGCAACTGCCTCAGGCGAGAACGTATTCCGTAGCCCGCTGACAGAGGGCACAAGGGGGTGGTCAGTCTATTGAGACCACTTCTGGGCGAGTTTCTCAAACTCACAGAACAGCCGCTCTCTTTTTTTCTGCTGCCTCATGGCAACAACAAATGGCTTGGAGTCATTCCATATCTGGACATATGGACCCTTGAACCATTCCAAGTACAGCTCCTCATTGATGATGCCATGCTTGATCCCGACTGCCACAAGCTCGAAGTGATTCAGGAATGAAGTCACATCCACAATCGCCTTGCGGTTCTCAGGCTCCTGCCAGCCAGCTGCAAGCGCCAGTAGCTCCCCTGCGTCACGAAGCGCTGCAAACCTCTCCCGGAGCCGCACCCATTCCGGGTTGTCTGTTTCCCGGCTTGCAATGAAATTCAGGGTGGCTGTCCTAGATGCAATCCCCCTCTGGAGATGCCATGCAACTACGGCTGTGACAAGGAGGACGGATGGTGTGATGAGCGACGACCAGTCCAATTTCAGATTCCCGTGTCTCCTTCCTGTGGAAGCGCTGGACTCATGCTGATGGTATTCATTGGATACTCCGTCTTGAAATTCACTCTTAGCCTATCCCCGGCTGGTTGGTTTCAGTGTATAGACCATGGCAGCTTGTGTCAATGTGTGTCAACGTGTGCAATACTTGCCAACTCTTGAACAGGAGAAGCAGAGTGGGCCTTGGCCTTGAGGCAGGACCAGAATGACTGCATGTATCGCTAGGTGCGGCACGTGCGAGAGCGTCTCGGCGCAGGTTAAGGCTCTCATCAATTCGTCGATCACCTGTTTGACTACATGAAGCCACGCCACGAAGAACGCGAGTACGGTGAGACGCCCCGGATGCGTCACGGCGAGAGTTGCCGATCCAGCCAGAAGGGCGTACAGGTGGATCGATGGGAGCAGGTCTAATAGCTCAATCACTTCTTGATGCTACTGAGCGAACTAGGCGACAGCCTCAGCTTTCTCATACTCCAGAGCGAAATGACGCAAGACGCCTCCCATTCCTCTCCGCACGACGCGCTTGCGAGCTAGTCGAAGAACCCTTGAACAGTCCACCGTCCGGTAAAACCGCTGGGGGCTGCCTGTGTGGTGCCATGACAGGTACGCTTGACGGCCGTTGTCGATCACCTTGTAGTGGGAGCGTAGACCTTTCTCCGCACGTACAGCATCGGACTTGCGTACCCTGATCTCAACTTGCGGCAAGTCGAGGGCCGCTTTCCGAGAGGTGGTCCGGGGATTTTAGACCATACGCTAAGGTGGACTCCGCCTGGGTTGAAAGGAGTCAACGATGCCAAAAAGACGGACGTTCACGGCAGCGTTCAAGTCGCGGGTGGCGATGGAAGCCTTGCGTGGGGACCGCACCGTGCAGCAGATCGCGGCGCGGCACCAGCTGCATCCGAACCAAGTGAGCCAGTGGAAGCGCACCGCCAGCGAGCGGCTGGCGGAACTGTTCGAGCGGGGTGCTGGGCCCGGCCAGGATGAGCGGGAGGCGGAGATCCGCAAGCTGCACGAGAAGATCGGGCAGCTGGTGGTCGAGCGGGATTTTTTGAAGTCCGCGTGGGAACGCTGAGCCGGACCACGCGGAAGAACTTGGTGCAGCGCGACCACCCGCAGGCCAGCCTGCGCCTGCAATGCCGCTTGCTGGGGGTGTGTCGTTCCGGGCTGTACTACCAGCCGCGGGAGGCAGATCCGGAGCAGCTGGCGCTGATGCGGCGGATCGACGAGTTGTCGCTGGCGCACCCGTTTTACGGCAGTCGGCAGATGAGCCGGCATCTGCAGCGAGAAAACTACCCGGTCGGCCGGGACAAGGTGCGGCGGCTGATGCGCACGATGGGCTTGGAGGCGGTCTACTGCAAGCCGCGCACGAGTCGGCCGGAGCCGGGGCACCGGGTGTATCCGTACCTGCTGCGGGACGTGCTGATCGAGCGGCCGCACCAAGCGTGGTGCGCGGACATCACCTACATCCCGCTACAGCGGGGCTTCTTGTACCTGGTAGTCGTGATGGACTGGTTGAGCCGCGCGGTGCTGAGCTGGGAGCTGTCGAACACGCTGGACACGGAGTTCTGCCTGCTGGCGCTGGAGGCGGCGCTGGAGCAGTTCGGTGCACCGGGCATCTTCAACACCGACCAAGGCAGCCAGTTCACCTCGCAGGCCTTCACGGGCTGTCTGCAGCAGGCCGGCGTGCGGGTTTCGATGGACGGCCGGGGCCTGCCGTTACCCCACAAGTCATGAACCGGGCTTCTCCTGAGAGGCGCTGGCAGGCGGCTCGAAGTAGTCGCGCAGCTCATACGCCTCGCTCATGATGGTCAAGCGGGTCCAGCCTTCCCAGATCTTCTGGTGTCCCGGCGGCGCTTTCGGGTTCTTCAGGTAGCCACCCAGAATCGCCATCGCCAGCACCGCCGAGCCCAGGTTGTCCGGCTCGGACAACCTGCGCTTGCTCGTGAAGTGCCGCAGCACCCGCAACTGGATCTGCGTGAAAAACACCGTGGCCGGCAATTCCGGCGTCTCCCGCCCCAGCAGCGTCAGCGCTGCCAGCCGCCACGCAATCACCGCCTTGATCGTCACCGCCCGCTCGATCCGCTCCCCGCTCCGGTGCCCCAGGTACTCCACCTTGCAGCCCGACTTGAGAATCCGGTGCCAGTCCTCGATGCGCCACCTCAGCCGGTACCACTGCAGCACCTGCTCCGCCTGCGCCTGCGACTGCACCGGCAGCGTCGTGAGCAGAAACCACTCCAACGCTTCCACCCCCTCCGGCGCCGTCCGCTCCCACACGTGCACCAACTGCAGCCGCAGCGGCCCCGCCCGCTGTGTCCCGGCCGCCAACTCCACCGTCTGCCAGCGCAATTCCGCCTGCGCCGTGCGCGCCGCGCGCAACGGCTTGGCCTTCTGGCGAGCGCTGCCCCGCCGCGCCGAACTGCGCTCCACTTCGATCTGCAACCGGCCTTGCGCCGCCTGCTCCCGGATCTGCTCGAACAGCTTCGGCTGACCCGCCCCCAGCGCACGGTTGTGCTTGGCCCGCACCAGCAGTTCCACGCCCGCCAGCCGCCGCTGCTCGCTGAACAACGCCAGCACGTCGGCCTCGCGGTCCATCACCGCCACCACACGCGTGTCCGTCAAGCGGCCCGCCGCCTCCGCGCAGTCCCGCAACCCGCGGATCCAGCGGAAGCTCTTGCGCTCCTCCAGCGGTCGCCCGCGCTGCGCCTGCCCGTCCGGCGCTTCGTACTGCAGCTTGAGCAATCCCAGCGGGATGCCTTCCGGGCTCAGCGCCAGCGTCGAGTGCAGGTGCAGCCCCAGCGTGCCCTGCGAGCCGCGGTTCTTGCCGATCAAGCCCAGCCCCGCGCAGCCCGGATGCTCGGCGAAGTTCAGGTCCGTGCCGTCCTGCACGCACAGCACCGTGCGCTCGGCCTGCATGCGCTGCAGCGTGCGCTGGCGGTGCGGGGCCAGGATGTTCTCCGGGGTCACCGCCGACTCGTCCGGCTGGTCGATCAGGCGGTAGTGGCCCTTGACGGCCGAGCGCAGGCCCTGCGCGGCGGCTGGAATCGATGCCATGGGAGCTCCGGCTTGCATGCGGGCGGTCTGCACCAGCCGCTTGGACAAGCGTAAATCACCCAGCGGGGCGCGTCCCAGTTCGTGCTCGGCGAACGTGTCCAAGGCGAGGCCCGCGGCCGCTGCCAGCGGCTCGCAGGCGGGTGGCTGGGCGGCCCCGAGCACGTCCCGGAAGTCCGCCTGCAGCGGGTACACAAAGATGGTCTTGACCGGCACGCGCTGGGCGCGCCCGGCGAAACGACCGCGCCCGGCGGTGTGGCCCACGCAGATCCAATTGGCGGCGCGGAAGCAGGTGCCGGCGTGCTGTTGCGGGTCGCAGAAGGTTTCCAGCAAGGCGGGGCGGTAGCCGTAGCGCTGGCAGAAGTCTTGCGGCAGCCGCCGCAGGACTTGGCCCAGCACCTTGGAGGCCAGCAAGTGGCAACGCACCGAGGGCCGGATCAGGAAACGGCTCAGGGCCAGCACGCGGTGCAGGCGCTTGCGGCGCAGCGCGGCCGACCAGCCGACCCACTCGTCGCGGGCCGCGACCGCCAGGGCCGAGGCGGCGAAGCCGAGCGCCCCGAGCAGGCCGTGCTCGGACTCAATCAGGTAGCGCAACTGCGGGCCGACGTGAATGACGGCACCCTGCGGGTGCTCGCTGGCGACCAGCTCATTCCAAACTTGGCGCTGTGCGGGCGTGGTGACCAGGGTCAGCTGGAGTCCGGCCAAGTCCCCGGCGCTAGCGGGGACGGCCTGCGGGGCGGGCAGCGGCTGGTGCAGCCGGCGCGGGCGGCAGTGGCCGCCGCGGCCGCCATGGCGCGGCGGCGGCAACTCGATGCGACCCTGCCGATGCAGGTGGCGCAAGGCTTTGTGGCAACTGGCCGCCTGCGGCTGGCCGAGACTGTCGAGGAAGCCGAATTCGCGGCAGACGTGGCGGGCGAATGCGCTCCGGCTGGCGCTGCCGATCTGTGCCAGCAGCACCTGCAGGGTCGCCACGGCCTGTGCGGTGGAGAGAGTCTTGGCAATGCAATGCTGGTCGAGCATGTTTCAGACATGCCACAACGACCGTAGCGTTGTCAAGTGTAGAGATGTGGGGCATGGGCAGGCCGGGGCCGCTGGCTGGACAACGTGTTCATCGAGCGGCTGTGGCGCTCTCTGAAGTACGAAGCGGTGTATTTGCAGGAGCTTGTGGACGGATTCGCGGCGCGGGAGGTGATCTCGGAATGGCTGGCGTTCTATAACCACCTGCGGCCGCACTCGGCGCTGGGGGGGCGGACGCCGTGGCAGGCACTGCAGCAGCAAGGAGGTGCAAGATGAAGCCGAGAGTACGACTGAAGCGCGGCCAGCGCGGTTGGTTCGCGGCCGGTGCGGGCTTCGAGCGAGCGCTGGACGAGCTCAGTGACACGGCCTTCAAGGTGTTCGCACACGTATGCCTGAGGGCCAGGCGGGCCGACGGCTGTCTGGAGTTCGAGCGGGACGGGCTGGCCCGGCAGCTGGGCAAGAGCCGCTCGACGCTGGGACGCTGCCTGCGCGAATTGGAGGCCAAGGGGATCTGCGCGCTGCAAGCTGCGCCCAACCAGCATCGCCGCTCGCGGCTGAAGGTGTGCCCGCAGTACTGGCCGTATGAGGTGGCGAGGCAGCCGGAAGCGGAGCCGTCCGAGCAGACGGTCGCAGACGTCGGCACGTATGTCACGGAGGTGCGCCGGATATTCTGTCAGCCGGCCTGCGTGCAGGGTCGGTTCGGACCGGCCGACGAACGCTTGGCGGCAGACTGGCACCGCGCGGGGGTGTCGCTGGAAACGGTGCGACGGGCGATTCTGCTGGGCAGCGTGCGCAAGTCGATGAGCCTGCTCGATCGGCCGCGCGGCGAGCCGGTCCGCAGCCTGCGCTACTTCGCCAGCTTGGTGGAGGAGGTGCGGACGGAGTCGTTCCCGGACTCGTACTGGCCGCATTTGGAGTTCAGCCTGCGCCGTTGCGAGCGGATCCAGCAGGGCCGCCAGGCCGAGGAGCCTGCCCGTCCAAATTTGGCACAGGCAGACCCGTTCGGAGAGGTCCAGAGTCCTGCACCTGCAACCGCGGAGGCAGGAAAGGAGACGGGATGATGATGACCGTGTCTTGAGGTACAATCACTGCGGTCGGTAGTCCAGAGTAGTAGCGGAGTCCACCTTAAATTCACCGACCAGTGGTCTAAACACATCGGACCACCTCACCGAAACAGAAGATCCGGATTATCATAGTTGAACAAGCAACGGATCTGGAAGTTGGCGGACTCGTCAAGCTTCTTCCGGACCCTATCGATGATCTCTCGGCTGTCGTAGATGGAGTCTGCTATCTTGTCGCCGTCGTCGTGAACGATCATCACATCGTGGGCTTGATCCAGCAAGCGGATGAATTCCTCCTTGGTGACGGTTCCATCATTGATTCGAAGTTTCGAACGCTTAACTCTTCCATGCTCTGCTATCAGGAATAGCATCCATCCCAAGTAGCCTGTTCCGAGCAGCAATAGCACAATAGCGGTGTAAGCGATGAAGGCAGTGGTGGCGGAATTCAGCATCACATCCATAAGCCTGATTCTGACATGCCGTAACGCGTGGGCCGATCTCGTTACTGGAAGAGGGCGGAGCCTCCATTGAGTGGTAGTCCTGCCCTGTCAAGCAGGTGCGTAAGCCGAACTATGATTCAGTCCAAGGCTTGGCTCAGCTGACCGCGCCCACCAAGCGTCTGACTGGACAGCACGACGAGTGTGTCAGCGCACAGGGCGGCGCAGCACCGTCTTCAGCTTCTCCGGCACTGTCCGCCGCGGATCCGACAGATACACATCATGGTGCTTGCCGGCTAGCTCGAGTCCGTTGGATTCCGCGAACGCCTGCATCGTGGCGATTGACTCTCCCATGGAGTCGTATGGGCCGACATACAGGCACTGCACGGCTCGACCTTCTGCTAGCAGCTCCGTTCTCATGCTCCGGTGCACAGCCGTGCTCTTCCCCTTCTTGTCCAACGCGCCCAAGGCGTCCGCGATGTCTTCCTCGGAGACATGATCGGGCTGGATGAGCATCAGACTTCGTTACATGGGGCGAGCTAGCGTGATGTGGGTTTGCGCTGTAACTGCTCTACGGGTTAGGGCTTAGGAATCTCGCCTAAATAACCTCTTCGTTTGATGGCCGTGGTGCCAAGGTGTAGTTCCACTCTCCGTGGAACTCGGCGCGTTCAATCGAAAGCCGCTTCAGCTCCGCGTCCGTGACTTTCCGTCCCAGCTCATAGTGGTTCTCGTCCAGCTCGGATTCGATTCTCAGCCCCTCCTTGGTGCTCACCGCCCCAATCAGATTCACGATCACTTCGCGGCAGACTAACGGCCTGCCGCGCCAATTCTGCGTGATGTGGCAGAACATCCTATGTTCGATCTTGTTCCACTTGCTCGTTCCTGGCGGGAAATGACACACCGAGATCCGCAGCCCGCTCTCGTCCGCCAGCCCTTGCAATTCCAACTTCCACAATCGTCCGCGGCTGCTGTTGGAGCCGCCTCCGTCGCAGGTGATCAACAGCCGCTCGGCGCGCGGGTAGGCCGGCGCCCCCATCTGCCGCCACCAGCGCCGCAGCGTCTCCACCGCGAACTCCGACGTGTCATGGTCCACGCCCACGCTCACCCAGCCGCTGTTGGCCGCTAGGTCGTACACCCCGTACGGCAGCGCCTTGCCCAATTCCGCGTCCGGGAAATCATGCACCTGCACCTCCTCCGGCTGGCCCTCAGGACGCCACTCGCGCCCCCCGTTGCGGTAACGCCCCACTAACTCTTTCTTCTTCGAATCCACCGAAACTACCGGCTGTCCCGCACCTTGGAACTCCTGCACCCGGCGCTCGATGTACTGGAACTGCGCGTCCCGGTCGGGGTGTTGCCGTCCCTCCAGCGTCTTGCGATTCGCCTGCAAGCTGTAGCCCAGCTCGTGCAGCAGCCGGTTCACGCTGCGCTCGCTGACCGCGTGCCCCTCGGCCCGCAACGCCTGCGCCAGCCGCTCCGCGCTCAGGCACGTCCAGCGCAGCGGCCCCATCGGATCGCCGCGCGTGACCGGGTCCAGCTTGCGCTCCAGCGCCGCCCGCAGTTGCGGGTCGCGCGCGGTCAGCTTCTTGCGCCCCCCGCCCGGACGCCGCTGCCGCTCGCTGCCAGCGGCCGCGACGCCGACCTCGCCGGCCTGCACTTGGCGCAGGCCTTGGCGCACCGTCTCGCGCGCGATCCCGGTCGCTTCCGCCACCCGGGCGATGCCGCCGCGCCCGATCGCCCGAGCCTCGGCCCCGGCCCAGACTCGACGGCTTCTCTCGTCAAGCACAGGCCGCAAGGCTTCGTACCGGGCCCGGATGCTTTGCACCACATCACCCATGCCTCCCTAGGATACCAAAATACAAACACAAAACAATAAAATTGTTTTGGCGAGAGTCCTTAGGGGTGCTTCCGCTCAGATTGGCGGGCTTGACAAGCCCTTGTATCTTGCGATATAATTTGTCTAGTGTCTGTCGCCGAAGCCACTCCTCAGGACTCCCCCCTTGCACCCGCCCTCGCCCTGCTGCCGGGCCAGTCCTTGCCTCTGGGCAACTCCTTGAGCCTGTTCCGCGATGACCACGACTTCGTCTACTTCGTGTTCACCCTGCCGTTCGCCTCGCATGCCGCCGACGACAAGCTCGGGCGCAATCTGTGCCTGGCTCGCTGCGCCCTGTTTGGCCTCGCCACGCACACCGTGCTAGCTCAGGCCTTCGCGCTCAACCCGCGCACGGTGGCGCGTGCCAAAGCACGCCTGCGGAAGCGTGGCGAAGGCAACTTCGTGCCGCCGCGCAAAGCCCGTCGGCGGCACGGCATCGAGGATCCCGGAGTGCTGGCCAAAGCCGCCGAACTGTTACAGGCCGGGCACAGCCTGTACCGTGTGGCCAAGCAACTGCAGGTGAGCTCCTCGACGCTGTGGAGCTACACCCAAGCAGGCGTTCTGCCCGCCAGCCAGTGCCCGCCGCGGCGCTCGGCAGAGGCCGCCGCAGAGGCCTCGCCGAGCCCGGCCGGGGGACTTTGCGAAGCGGTATCGGAGCCCGCGCCAGCAGCGGAGCCAGAACCAGCAGCGGAGCCGGAACCAGCGCCGCAGCCGGAACCAGCAGACGCGTGTGAGGCCCGTGGGGAGGTCGTGCTGGCCGGCAAGGAAGAGCGCAACCGGCGCGACGCCCAGGCCGTGCTGGGGCGGGCCGCCCACGACAGCGAGGGACGGGTGGCGGCCAGCCTGGGAGTGCTCGTGTTGAATTTCAGATAGATTCGTGCGGACTTTTTCAGATTATTTCCTGCTGTAGTGGAGAAATTTTTCAAGTAGATTCGCTACTGCAGGAGGGAGTTAAGGGCAATCAGCGGCGGTGCGGTCGGGGAAGGGAGTCGACGGCGGAGGTTTTCCGGAAGTAGAGATAGGCGGCGTGTTGTAGCCGGGTCGCGGGGGTGCGATCGGGCAGTCGATGGGGGTGAATAGGGACAGCTAGCGTGGCTGGGAGCGGCGCAGCAGATCGTTCCAGTCCTTGGCGCCGACCGGCCGGAGGCGGCTGCAATGGGGGGTGTGGCGGCGGAGGGAGTCGGCGGCTTGGTCGCCGGCGCGGTCGGCGTCGTAGGCACACAGGATGCGCGGTGCGCGGAAGGCTTGCAGCCAGGGCGGGAGAGAGGTCGCGATGCCGGCGGTGGAGGCGAGCAGGGTATCGGGTGGCAAAGTGGGAGCCAGCAGGCGGAGCGCGGCGAGGGCGTCGAGGGCACTCTCGACGAGCAGGATGGCATCGAGATCGTCGATGTTGGCCGGCAGCCAGAAGCCGCCACGGGCCTTGCGGGAGCCGGGCGCCATGCCCTTGAAGGTGCGGCCGTCGGGAGCCGGGCGGGTGCCGACGAGCTCGGCGCCGACGGGATGTTGGTGGCGGTCGCGACAGACGAAGACGGCGTTGCGGCGGGAATCGGCGTAGAGGATGCCCTCTTGGCGGCAACGCTCGAGCAGGGCGGGGTCGAGCCCGCGGGCGGTGGCCAGGAAGTCACGCACGGGGTCCCAGAGGCGGTCTGCGGGGGGTGGCAGGCGCAAGCCGTGGCGGCGAGCGGGCGGGGTGGCAGGCGCAGGCTGGGGGAGGCCGCCGTGGCGTTCGAGGAACTCGACGGCGGCGCGGAAGCGGCAGCCGCGCACGTGCATGACGAGATCGATGGCACCACCGCCGCCGCGCCCCTGGCGGTGGTCGAAGAACTGCGCGCCGCGGATGCTCAGCACGGAGCCGGGCCGCTTCCAGCGGGCCGGGTTGGCGGGATCCTTGCGGTAGCCGAGTTGGACGGCGAGCGGTTCGAGCGAGCCGTCGCGCACCTGCGCGGCGCGTTCGCGCCAAGGGTCGTTGAAGGGGGTCACAGGCGCACCTCGGCACAGGCCTGTTCGAGTTGCTCGGCGGAGACCTGGCGAGCCTGGGCGCAGGCTGCGGCGGCGAGGGCGAAGTGGGCGATGCGGTCGACCTGGCGGGGCAGGCCGCGCGAGGCCTGGAAGAGGGCCTCGAGGGCATTGGGCTCGAACAGCGGCAGGTCGCAGCCGGCCAGGCGCAGGCGGTGGGCGAGGTAGGGTTCGAGTTCGTCGCGGGCGAGGCCGGCGAGCTGGTGCTGCACGGCGATGCGCTGGCCGAGCGATTCGTGCACGGCCATGGCGAGGCGCTTGCGCAAGGAGGACAGGCCGGACAGCAGCAGGCACAGGCAGCGCTCGGCATCCATCTGGAAGTTGGTGAGCAGGCGGAGCTCCTCGAGCACGTCGTTGCGCAGGTTGTGGGCCTCGTCGATGATCAGCACGGGCAGCTGGTGGGCCTCGCGGGCGAGGCGGGCGATTTCCTCGCGCAGGGCGCGGAAGGCGGGAGCGCGGGAGCGCTCCGGCTGCAGGCCGAGTTCCCAGGCCAGGGTCTGGTACATGTCCAGCACCGAGCCGGTCGTGAGCGCGACGTAGGCGACGCGGAAGAGGCCGGGGTGCAGGCTGGCGGCGAACTGGCGGCAGGCGGTGGTCTTGCCGCAGCCGACCTCGCCGGTGAGCAGGCCGATGCCGCGCAGTTCGAGCAGGTGCTGCAGGCGGGTCTGGGTCTCGATGCCGGCCTGGGCGGGGAACAGCTCGTCGGTTTCGGCGGGGGTCTGGAAGGGGTAGCGGGTGAGGGCGAAATGCTGTAGGTAGGTCATTGCCGGGGAGGCTCCTGGGAGGTGTCCGGGCGCTCGAGCGCGCTCAGGCGCAGCGGCGGGGCCGGGGCGCTGGCGTCCGCGCTGCGGTCGTCGGCAGCGTCAGCGGCATCCTCGGAGCGCGGGTCGGGGGTGCGTCGGATGAGGGCGTTGGCGTGTGTTGTTTTTCAGATTGTTCCGCTAGCTGATTCTCAGATTATTCCTGCAAAGGAGCAGCGAGTTTTGCACGTAAATTCGCTCTTGCAGGAGGGAATAGAGAGGGAGTCGGGATGTGGGCCGGGGAGGGCTCGACGGCGAGTTTTGAAGTAGCAGCGCAGAGCTGAGTTGGACAGACGGCGGGGCTGGGGCCGCGGCTAGCGAGCAGTGGCAGAGAGCAGCAGGAGTTCGTTCCAGTCCTTGGCCCCGACCGGGCGCAGACGGCGGCAGTTGGGGAGCTGGCGGCGGAGGGCGGCCGCGGCGTGGTCGCCGGGCGGGTCGGCGTCGTAGGCGCACAGGATGGGGGCGGGCTGGAAGGCGTGCAGCCAAGCGGGCAGGGCCGGGGCCACGCCGGCCGTGGAGGCGACGAGCGTATCGGGCGGCACGGAGTTGGCCAGCAAACGGGCCGCGGAGAGGGCGTCGACGGCGCTTTCGACGAGCAGCAGGGCGTCGGGCGGGAGTTCGGCGGCAGGCAGCCAGAAACCGCCGTGGGCCTTGCGGGAGCCGGGGGCCATGCCCTTGAAGGTGCGGCCGTCAGCGGCGGGGCGAGTGCCGACGAGTTCGGCGCCGACGGGCTGGCCGCGGGGATCGCGGCAGACAAAGACGGCGTTGCGGCGGGCGTCGGCGTAGAGCAGGCCCTGCCGATGGCAGAGTTCGAGCAGCTCGGCTGCGAGGCCGCGCTGGCTGTGCAAGAAATCGCGCACGGGCGGCCAGAGGCGGTCGTGGGGTGGCGGCAGGCGGAGCTTGGCGGCGGTCGGCGGCGTGGCGGCGGGCCGGGTGTCTGGCGGCAGGTCGGCGGCGTGCTGTTCGAGGAATTCGACGGCCTCGCGGAAACGGCAGCCGCGGGCGTGCATGACCAAGTCGATGGCGCCGCCGCCGCCGCTTCCGCGGCGATGGTCGAAGAAGCGTGCGCCGTGGATGCTGAGGACCGAGCCGGGCAGTTTCCAGCGGGCGCGGTTGCGCGGGTCGCGGCGGTAGCCGAGTTGCCGCGCCAGCGGCAGCAGGGGGGCCTGGCGGACGGCGTCGGCGCGGGCGCTCCAAGGCCTGGCGCTGTTCACGGGGCGAGTTCCTGGCAACTGCGCTGGAGGTGCTCGGCCGAGACGGTGCGGGCTTGGTCGAGGGTGGCCGCGATGAGGGCGTAGTGGGCATAGCGGTTGACCTGCCGGGGCAGGCCGCGCGAGGCTTGGAAGAGGGCTTCGAGGGCGGGGGCCTCGAACAGCGGCAGCTGGCAGCCGGCCAGGGCCAGGCGGTGGGCGAGGTAGGCCTCGAGTTCGTCGCGGTCGAGGCCGGCCAGGTGCTGGCGCACGACCAGGCGCTGGGCGAGCGACTCGTGCACGGCCATCGACAGGCGGCGGCGCAGTTCGGTCAGCCCGACCAGCAGCAGGCACAGGCGCTGTTCGGCGTCCATCTCGAAATTCGTCAGCAGGCGCAAGTCCTCCAGCACGTCGTTGCGCAGGTGGTGGGCCTCGTCGATGACGAGCACGGGGAGTTGCTTGGCCTCGCGCACGAGGCGCGAGATCTCGGTGCGGATGGCGCGGTAGGCGGCGGCCCGGGTGCGCACGGTGGCGAGGCCGAGCTGCCAGGCGATGGCTTGGTAGGTGTCGAGCACCGAGCCGGTCGACAGGGCCACGTAATGGACGCGGTGGCAGCCGGGGTGCAAGGCGCTGGTGACGCGGCGGCAGAGGGTGGTCTTGCCGCAGCCGACCTCGCCGGTGAGCAGGCCGATGCCGCGCAGGTCGATCAAGTGCTGGAGGCGGGTTTCGGTCTCGCTGGCGGCCTTGGAGGCAAACAGCTGGTCATGCTGCAGGGAGGCTTCGAAGGGGAAGTGCGTGAGGGCGAAGTGTTGTAGGTACATCAGTCGTTCTCCGGTGGCTTGGGGGCGCGCAAGTCGCGCAGTTGCAGGGGGGATCTGGGCGGGTTCGGCGCGGGCTGGTCGGGCTCGGCCGGGCGGTCGCTGGCGCGGGTGCGCCGGACGCGCGTGTTGGCGTAAGCGTCGAGCAGGGTGGCCTGGCCGGCCGGGCGGCCGTTGTGCAGCACGGGGATGGGCCGCGCGCGGGGCAGGCTGGGATCGTGCAGCAGGGTGATGTTCTCGCCGACCAAGGCGGCCTCGACCTCGTACAGGGTGGCGTTGAGGCTGACGGTGCGGTCCTTGTTGACGCGCCGCTTGAGGCGGAAGCGGAAGAGGGTGTCGAGATCGGTTTGGGGGGCGATCTGGCGGATGTTGGCGGCGTCCCTGGCCCAGCGCTGGAGCGGGCTGTCGCCGTCCAGGCCGCGGTGCGGGCTGAGATGGTACTCGCCCTCGACCCAGGCGGCCAGGCGGGCGTTGAGCGCGTCCAGCGAAGCCGTGTCGGCGGCGCTGAGGGAAGGCAGCAGCTGGGCCCTGCAGGTCCTGAAGAATCTCTCGATCTTGCCCTTCCCCTGAGGCTGTCGAGGCCTCGCATGGATGAGTTGAATGCCGAGCGTGGCGCAGATCACGGCCAGGTGCTGGCAGCGGTAATTGCTGCCGTTGTCGACGTACAGGCGCGTGGGCAGGCCGCGCTTGCGCAGGGCCTGCTTGAAGACCGGCAGGAACGTGGCGGCATTCTCCGAGAGGGTGAAGGCGGCGTGGGGCACCAAGCGCGTGGCGTCGTCCAGGAAAGCGATCAAGTAGGACTTGGCGCGCCGCCGCCGGTCGCTGCCGTCGCAGCCGACCTTGGGGCCGTGCAGCACGTCGCTCATCCACATCTCGCCGCCGCGCTGGTAGCTGAAGCGGCGGCGGTCCTTGCCAGCGGCCGCTTCGGGCGCGCTCTGCAGCAGCCCCTCGCGGCGGAACAGGCGATAGATGCTGGCCGGCGCCAAGCTCACCTCGGGCGGGACCTGGGCGCGGGCTTGGCGGATGACCTCGCGCACCGACAGTTGCGGCGCGCGCTCTTTGATCTCCACCAGCAGCTCGGCCACCTGCGGCGGCAGTTGGCGCGCCCGGCCGCGGTCGGCGCGCAGTTTGGGATACAGCGCGTCGAAGCCGCCGCGCTCGTAGTGCGCGATCCAGTCGCGCATGGTCTCCAAGGCCACGCGCCGGCGGCGGCTGCCGGGGATCTCGTGCTCGCGCTCGGCCTTGGCCCGCAGCAGCCGCCGGCGCTCGGGCGAGCCGGGCGGCGCCGACAGCGCCTCCGCAATCACGCTGTAGCGGAACAGGGCCACTGCGCGGCGGTGGTCGTGGGTGGTGTCAGACATGGCGATTCCTCTCAGGGCGGGGCCGCCGGGCGGCCTTTTGCCCCACGCTAGGCGGTCTCCGGCGGCGGGTCTAGCCCCTGCGCGTGTGGGGCGTGGGCCGCTGCGCCCCGGCCCGCCGCATTCCACCGCCGCTGGAAGCCGACCGGGGCTGGCAGCGACCCCAGCGACGGCCCCGCCAGCACCCGCAGCTGCGCTAGCAGCGACTCGCCGCCGAAGCGGGCTCCGAACGCCTCCAGCGTCGGGTCCAGCTGCCCGCACTGCTGCGGACAGACCGTGCTCACGGCTGTCAAGAACGCCCGCACCGCCAGCACCCGCCGCCGCAGCCAGCGCATCGCCCCGATCAGACCGATGTAATCCGGGCGCAAGCGGTTGGCTGCCGCGGACTGGCTCCGCGCCCGGCCGGCCTCGCGCACCGCACCCTCGATCTCGGCCAGCGTCCCGCTCCAGTGCGCCGCCAGGCATTTCGGCAGCAGGCTGACCGTCTGGCCCGATTGCGGGCACAGGTAGCGCCGCACGCGCGCGCCAGCGGGGAACTTGCGCCCGTAGGTCCCGTGCGGCACCAAGCGACAGCCGCCCCGGGCGTGGTACGGACACGCAGGCGGACTTGCATCCCACCACGCTTTGCGCTTAACGTAGTCTGCGGCGGTGAGATCGGTATCGTAGAGGAACTGGATACGCCGTCCGGGCCCGGCGAGGTCTAGTCGTGCGGGCCACCTTATTCCACCCGACCAGCCCCGCGCAGCGCAATCCGCTGCGCCCGCCAGGCTGCTTGCACAGACCGCTCGGCGGCCCTCCCCAATCCCCTCGACCGCCCTTGCAGGCACCCATCGGCCGGGCCCTAATCCGGGCCGGGCCCGACCCCACCGCCGACACTCCCGCTCGTAATCGAGCCGGCCTTGCTACTGCCGGAATGAATCTAGGAAGTCACCCCATCCCCGCGCCACATTGCCTCGCTTTCTCACCCAATCCGTCTCGCGACAATGTGACACAAAACCCCGACGATTTATCGAATTAGTCTGAAAAACAACAGCGTGTGCGTCGAGCAAGGTCGCGCAGCCGGCCGCGCGGCCCTGGTGCAGGACCGGGACGGGCCGTCCGGGCGGTGCGGCGGGATCGACCAGCAGGACGATCCGCTGCCCGACCAGTTCGGCGCCCACCTCGTAGAGGCGGCCCTGGAAGCTGACGGTGCGGTCCTTGGCGACGCGGCGGCGGTGCTGGAAGCGGAAGATCGTGTCGAGCTCGTCGTCGGGCGGGGCCGGGCGCAGGCGGCTGGCGGCCAGCGCCCATTGGTCGAGCGGGGTGCGCTGGTGGTCGAGGCCGCGGTGGGGAGTGCGGTGGTACTCGCCTTCGATCCAGGCCCCGAGACGGCGGTTGAGGGCGTCGAGGCTGGCGCTCGCGGTCTCGTCCAGGGTCGGCAGGAACTGGGCTCTGCAGGTCCTGAAAAAACGCTCGATTTTCCCCTTTCCCTGCGGCGCGTAAGGTCTCGCATGGATCAAATGGATGCCAAGGCTGGCGCAGATCACGGACAGGTGGCGGGAGCGGTAGGAGGCACCGTTGTCGCAGTACAGTCTCTGCGGGACGCCGCGTTTGAGCAGGGCCTGGCGCAAGACGGGCAGGAACGCCTCGGCGCTTTCGGAGAAGGCGAAGGCGGCGTGCGGGATGACGCGCGTGGCATCGTCAATGACGGCCAGCAGGTAGGCCTTGCGCCGCCGCCGCCGGTCGTCGGGATCGCTGCCGACCTTGGGGCCATGCATGCAATCGGCCATCCACAGCGCGCCCGCGTCGGGGTAGCTGAAGCGGCGCCGGTCGCGGCCGTCGGGACGGTCCTTGGCCGGCCCCGTCAGGCCCTCTTGGCGCAGCAGGCGGTAGACCGTGGCCGGGGCCAGGGCGGTCGTCGCGGGCACGCTGCCGCTGGCCCGCGCCTGGCGGATCAGCGCGCGCACCGACAGCCGGCGGTTGGCCTCCTTGAGGCGCACCAGCAACTCGCAGACCGCTGGCGGCAGGCCGCGCGGCTGGCCGCGATCCTGGCGCCGCTTGGGGTACAGCGCGTCGAAGCCGCCGTCTTCGTACAAGCCCAGCCAGTCGCGGATGGTGGTGATGGCGACGCGCGTGCGACGGCTGCCGGGAATGGCGTGCGCGCGCCCGGCCTTGTCGCGGATCAGGGCCCAGCGCTGGGCCGATCCTGGCGGCAGGCACAGGATCTCCGCAATCACGCTGTAGCGGAACAGGGCGATCTCGCGCCGGAGGTCTGGGAGCTTGTCTGGCATGCTGGCGGGTCCTGGCGAGCCGTGCGGGCGGCCCGCTCTCCCGACTCTAGGCAGGCCGGCCGGGCGGCGAGCGGCCCGTCGCGTGTTGCACGGGCTGAGACGCCGGTTTGACCGCTGGAATCCGTCGCGAAAACCCGACCGGGACCGGCAGCACCGCCAGTTCTGTGGCCGCGACGGACCGCAGCGTGACCAGCACCGCAGCCGTGCCCAGAGCGCTCCCGAACGCCTCCACGGTCGGCTCCACACGCCCGCAACTCTCCGGCAACAGGGTCGTCAGCAGCGCCAGGCACAGCCGCACGCGCTCGACGCGCCGGGCGACCCAGCGCCGCGCCCCGGCCATCCCCACGTAACGCGACGAGTGCAGTCGCTTCCACCCGCCGCGCGGAAAGCCGGGCTGGACGGCCGCTCGGACCACCTGCTCGACCTCGGCCAATGTCCCGGGCAGGTGCGCTGCCAGACAGTCTGGCAACAGGCTCACCGTCTGCCCGCTCTGCGGGCATCGGAACCGCCGCACCCGCACGCCCTCGGGGATCTTGCGGGCGTAGCTGCCGTGGGGCCGCAGCTGGCAACCGCCCTGCTGGTGGAAGGGGCAGGCCGGCACGCTTGCATCGCGCCACGCCTTGCGGCTAATGTATTCCTCGACGGTGAGGTCTGTGTTGTAGCGAACTTGGAAAGCGCCGTCCACGGCCCGGCGAGCTGAGATCGCGCGGGCCACCCTATTGAACCGGGCCGCCTCCGCGCATGCAACCGCGCCGCGAACGGCCCGGTCCCCTGTCGCACCCGCACGGCGGCCACACAGCGCTTCAGCAAACCCTCTGCCGCTCCGGATTAATCCGATTCTTCAGCAATCCGGAATCGAATTAATGCGACAAATCCTCGCGTTGTTTCACTGAAATATTGTGAAAAACAACAGCTCGACGGGCGCGCCCCGGAGTTCGCTGCGGCCGAGGCCGTCAGCGGGGCCGGCGTGCTGACCGCCCTGCCGGCCCTGTTAAGCCAAGGCCTGTTGCGCCACGTCGGCTTGCTGGCGCTGCCGAAGGGCTTCTACTCGCTGCCCTCGCTGCTGCTGCTGTGGGCCTTGCTGCTGCTGGGCCGGGTGCGCAACGCCGAAGGGCTGCGCTACCAGCAGCCCGGCGAGTGGGGCGCGCTGCTGGGCTTGGACCGCTGCCCCTGCCCGCGCACGCTGCGCCGCCGCACGCGCCAGTTGGCGGAGTGCGCGGGGCTGGGGGACTGGATCGGGGCGCTGGCGCGCGATTGGAGCGCGGCCGAGCCGGAGGCCATGGCCACGCTGTTCGTCGATGGCCATGTGCAGGTCTACAGCGGTCAGGGACGGCTGGCGAAACATTTCGTGACGCGCCAGCGGCTGGCCTTGCCGGCTGCGGTCAGCTACTGGGTGCAGGCCTTGGGCGGGGCACCGCTGCTGTGCCTGCACCGCCAGGTAGACGATGGCATGGTGCGCGAGATCTGGAGTGGCATCGTGCCGCAGTTGCGCCAGTTGGGGCTACTGCCAGAGCGGGCCGCAGCGGACAGCGAGCCCCGCCTGACCTTGGTGTTCGACCGCGAAGGCTGGAGCCCGCAGTTGTTCCGGGAGTTGCGCAAGGTGGGCATCGCGGTGGTCACTTGGCGCAAGGGGGCGCAGGCCCAGCGCTGGCCGCAGAGCGAGTTCGGGGCGGCCGCGATCCCGCTGCGCACGCCGCTGGGCGAGGCCGTGGCAGAGGGCCGGCTGGCCGAGCGGGCGGTCGAGTTGGGGGCAGGCTGCCAAGCGCGCGAGATCCGCTTCTGGATCGAGCGCCGCCTGCGCGGCACGGGCAAGGGCGGCCAAGCGCGCCAGCCGCGCCAGTTGGCCGGCGCGCCCAGCGACACGCAGCGCCAGCCGGCGCTGGTGACCACCCATCCCAGCCTGGCGGCCGAGCAGGTGGCGGGCCTGTTGCGTTCACGCTGGACGCAAGAGAACTATTTCAAGTACATGCGCGCCGAGTTCGGCCTCGACAGCCTGTGCGAGCACGCGCTGGTGGCGGTGCAGGACGACACCTGGGTGGTCAACCCGGCCTGGCGTGCGATCAACAAGGCGCTCAAGCAGGCTCGTGACAAAGTCGGACAGCTGCGCCGCAAGCGGGCCTCGGAGCCCAGCGCCAAGACCGACCGAGCACGCCAGCTGGATGAGCAGATCGAGGCTTGCGACGAGCTGGTGCAGGGCTTTGAGCTGGCGCGCCAAGCGACCGACGAGCACATGCTGGCGGGCGAATTGTCGGAGCCGGAGAAGCTGCAAGCCCTGCCGGCGCCAATGCGCCAGCTGATGCAGACGCTGCGCATGCTGGCCTACCGCGCCGAGACCTGCATGGCGGCGGTGCTGGCCCCGGAGCTGGACAATCCCGAGACCGCTCGCAGCCTGCTCAAGGCGCTCTTCCAGAGCGACGCCAGCTTGCTGCCGGACCCGGCGGCCGGCACGCTGACAGTGCGCCTGCTACACCAAGCCAGCCGCGCCCAAGACGCGGCGCTGGCCCCGTTGCTGGCCGAGTTGAACCAAACGCGCACCGTGTTTCCCGGAACCCAGTTGCGCTTGGTCTACGAATTCCCGTCTAGCGATGACAGCCAGCGGCTGGCCTCGCAGCCCCTCCCATCCGCAGCCTCAGCCCAAACTCCTGACAACTCTAATCGAACGATGTAACGAAGTCTGATTGCGCCAGGGCAAGCCCTGGAGAGGAGGAAGCCATGAGCTGAAACCTTTCATAACGAGCCAGCGGGTTCAACCCCCGCCCGGCAGAGGTGCAGCCCACCAGCCGGGAGCGAGTGTTGCAGGGCGTGCGGCAACGCACGACTTGAAGCGTACACAGCGGGCGGTGAAGCGTCGTTATCGAGCCCCGAGATCGTCAATGTCGGTGCCTTCAGCGTTCAGACCCTGGGGGCAGCACCGGAAGCGCCGCCAGCGGCGAGGCGTCACGGACCGGCCGGGGTCTAAGACCGAAGGCAAAGCCGCAGGATGGCTCGTCAGGGAACCTGGGAGGCCCTGTCCTGTCCACGTGCAGAAGTCGCAATGGGATGCCCGACTACCACAAGGCCCCGGCCCCCGCGGCTGGCCTGCGCCACGGGGGAGCGCTGCGGCGGACACGAATCGACAGGCAAGGCATGCGGTACCGGCTGGCGAAACAATAAGCCGAAGGGACGCAGGGCAGGGAGTCGTAGTGCCTTGATAGTACCGTCAGACGGCGGGGAACCGTGTTCAGCGGGACCCGCCCGAGGGAAGCGAGGCATCTGAAGAGCAGAACCATGCGAGGGAAACGATGGAGCAGACACAGAGCTACACAAACACGTCCACGAAACGAGCATGGATAGCCGAGCAGGCGAGGGCGCACCCGGAACGGGTGTTCAACTCGCTGCACCACCTGATCGACGAGGACTGGATGCGGGAGGCGTACCGCCGCACGCGCAAGGATGGAGCGTCAGGGATCGACGGCGTGAAGGCAGCCGACTATGAGCGCGATCTGGAGGCCAACTTAAAGAGCCTGCTGGAACGCATCAAGGCGGGCCGCTATCACGCGCCGCCGGTGCGCCGACAGTACATCCCGAAAGCGGACGGCAGGCTGCGGCCACTGGGCATCCCGACCTTGGAGGACAAGGTGGCGCAGCGGGCGATCGTGATGCTGCTGGAACCGATCTACGAAAGCGACTTCCTGTCGTGCTCGTATGGGTTCCGGCCCGGACGGTCGGCCCACGATGCGCTCGACACAGTGTACGAGAGCATCGGAAGGCAAGGGCAGACATGGGTGATCGACGCCGACGTGGCGGGCTACTTCGATAGCATCCCCCATTCCGAAATCCGGGCAGTCCTCGACCTGCGAATCAAGGATGGCGTCGTGAGGCGCATGATCGACCGGTGGTTAAAGGCGGGGGTGCTGGAAGCCGGCACTCTCCATAAGTCGGAAACTGGCACCCCTCAGGGCGGTGTGATTTCACCGTTGATCGCGAACCTGTTCCTGCACCACGTGCTGGACCGCTGGTTTGCCGAGACGGTGCAACCACGGCTGCGAGGAGCCAGCCAGCTAGTGCGTTTTGCTGACGACTTCGTGCTGACCTTTGCCGACGGCGGAGACGGCCAGCGCGTGCTGGCCGTGCTGGGCAAGCGTCTGGGCCGCTTCGGGCTAACGCTCCACGCGACCAAGACCCGCTATGTGGACTTCCGACCGCCGCAGAACGCAGGCGGCCACGAGCCGCACGCCAGCTTCGACTTCCTCGGCTTCACCCATGTGTGGGGCCGCTCAAGGAGGGGCTACTGGGTAGTGCGCCAGCTCACGGCCAAGCAGCGCTTAGCGCGCGGACTGCAAGCGGTCAACGAGTGGTGCAAGAAGCACCGCCACGCGCCACTAGCGGAGCAACAGAAGCGACTTGCCAGCGTGATCCGTGGTCACTGCAATTATTACGGTCTGACGGGCAACAGCAAGCGCCTAGGGCAATTCCGCTATCAAGTGGTGCGTCTCTGGCAGAAGTGGCTCTCGCGGCGCAGCCGCAAGAGTCGCGTCAACTGGGAACGCATGACGGAAGTGCTCCGACGGTATCCCCTGCCACCCGCCAAGGTCGTGCGCACGATCTACGCATCCTGAGCGAAGCTGCCATCAGAGGAACCAAGTGCGGCAACCCGCACGCTTGGATCTGTGAGGGAGGGGGCTCGGTAACGACCCCCTCTACTCGGCTTGCGCCAGGGCAAGCCCTGGAGAGGAGGAAGCCATGAGCTGAAACCTTTCATAACGAGCCAGCGGGTTCAACCCCCGCCCGGCAGAGGTGCAGCCCACCAGCCGGGAGCGAGTGTTGCAGGGCGTGCGGCAACGCACGACTTGAAGCGTACACAGCGGGCGGTGAAGCGTCGTTATCGAGCCCCGAGATCGTCAATGTCGGTGCCTTCAGCGTTCAGACCCTGGGGGCAGCACCGGAAGCGCCGCCAGCGGCGAGGCGTCACGGACCGGCCGGGGTCTAAGACCGAAGGCAAAGCCGCAGGATGGCTCGTCAGGGAACCTGGGAGGCCCTGTCCTGTCCACGTGCAGAAGTCGCAATGGGATGCCCGACTACCACAAGGCCCCGGCCCCCGCGGCTGGCCTGCGCCACGGGGGAGCGCTGCGGCGGACACGAATCGACAGGCAAGGCATGCGGTACCGGCTGGCGAAACAATAAGCCGAAGGGACGCAGGGCAGGGAGTCGTAGTGCCTTGATAGTACCGTCAGACGGCGGGGAACCGTGTTCAGCGGGACCCGCCCGAGGGAAGCGAGGCATCTGAAGAGCAGAACCATGCGAGGGAAACGATGGAGCAGACACAGAGCTACACAAACACGTCCACGAAACGAGCATGGATAGCCGAGCAGGCGAGGGCGCACCCGGAACGGGTGTTCAACTCGCTGCACCACCTGATCGACGAGGACTGGATGCGGGAGGCGTACCGCCGCACGCGCAAGGATGGAGCGTCAGGGATCGACGGCGTGAAGGCAGCCGACTATGAGCGCGATCTGGAGGCCAACTTAAAGAGCCTGCTGGAACGCATCAAGGCGGGCCGCTATCACGCGCCGCCGGTGCGCCGACAGTACATCCCGAAAGCGGACGGCAGGCTGCGGCCACTGGGCATCCCGACCTTGGAGGACAAGGTGGCGCAGCGGGCGATCGTGATGCTGCTGGAACCGATCTACGAAAGCGACTTCCTGTCGTGCTCGTATGGGTTCCGGCCCGGACGGTCGGCCCACGATGCGCTCGACACAGTGTACGAGAGCATCGGAAGGCAAGGGCAGACATGGGTGATCGACGCCGACGTGGCGGGCTACTTCGATAGCATCCCCCATTCCGAAATCCGGGCAGTCCTCGACCTGCGAATCAAGGATGGCGTCGTGAGGCGCATGATCGACCGGTGGTTAAAGGCGGGGGTGCTGGAAGCCGGCACTCTCCATAAGTCGGAAACTGGCACCCCTCAGGGCGGTGTGATTTCACCGTTGATCGCGAACCTGTTCCTGCACCACGTGCTGGACCGCTGGTTTGCCGAGACGGTGCAACCACGGCTGCGAGGAGCCAGCCAGCTAGTGCGTTTTGCTGACGACTTCGTGCTGACCTTTGCCGACGGCGGAGACGGCCAGCGCGTGCTGGCCGTGCTGGGCAAGCGTCTGGGCCGCTTCGGGCTAACGCTCCACGCGACCAAGACCCGCTATGTGGACTTCCGACCGCCGCAGAACGCAGGCGGCCACGAGCCGCACGCCAGCTTCGACTTCCTCGGCTTCACCCATGTGTGGGGCCGCTCAAGGAGGGGCTACTGGGTAGTGCGCCAGCTCACGGCCAAGCAGCGCTTAGCGCGCGGACTGCAAGCGGTCAACGAGTGGTGCAAGAAGCACCGCCACGCGCCACTAGCGGAGCAACAGAAGCGACTTGCCAGCGTGATCCGTGGTCACTGCAATTATTACGGTCTGACGGGCAACAGCAAGCGCCTAGGGCAATTCCGCTATCAAGTGGTGCGTCTCTGGCAGAAGTGGCTCTCGCGGCGCAGCCGCAAGAGTCGCGTCAACTGGGAACGCATGACGGAAGTGCTCCGACGGTATCCCCTGCCACCCGCCAAGGTCGTGCGCACGATCTACGCATCCTGAGCGAAGCTGCCATCAGAGGAACCAAGTGCGGCAACCCGCACGCTTGGATCTGTGAGGGAGGGGGCTCGGTAACGACCCCCTCTACTCGGCTTGCGCCAGGGCAAGCCCTGGAGAGGAGGAAGCCATGAGCTGAAACCTTTCATAACGAGCCAGCGGGTTCAACCCCCGCCCGGCAGAGGTGCAGCCCACCAGCCGGGAGCGAGTGTTGCAGGGCGTGCGGCAACGCACGACTTGAAGCGTACACAGCGGGCGGTGAAGCGTCGTTATCGAGCCCCGAGATCGTCAATGTCGGTGCCTTCAGCGTTCAGACCCTGGGGGCAGCACCGGAAGCGCCGCCAGCGGCGAGGCGTCACGGACCGGCCGGGGTCTAAGACCGAAGGCAAAGCCGCAGGATGGCTCGTCAGGGAACCTGGGAGGCCCTGTCCTGTCCACGTGCAGAAGTCGCAATGGGATGCCCGACTACCACAAGGCCCCGGCCCCCGCGGCTGGCCTGCGCCACGGGGGAGCGCTGCGGCGGACACGAATCGACAGGCAAGGCATGCGGTACCGGCTGGCGAAACAATAAGCCGAAGGGACGCAGGGCAGGGAGTCGTAGTGCCTTGATAGTACCGTCAGACGGCGGGGAACCGTGTTCAGCGGGACCCGCCCGAGGGAAGCGAGGCATCTGAAGAGCAGAACCATGCGAGGGAAACGATGGAGCAGACACAGAGCTACACAAACACGTCCACGAAACGAGCATGGATAGCCGAGCAGGCGAGGGCGCACCCGGAACGGGTGTTCAACTCGCTGCACCACCTGATCGACGAGGACTGGATGCGGGAGGCGTACCGCCGCACGCGCAAGGATGGAGCGTCAGGGATCGACGGCGTGAAGGCAGCCGACTATGAGCGCGATCTGGAGGCCAACTTAAAGAGCCTGCTGGAACGCATCAAGGCGGGCCGCTATCACGCGCCGCCGGTGCGCCGACAGTACATCCCGAAAGCGGACGGCAGGCTGCGGCCACTGGGCATCCCGACCTTGGAGGACAAGGTGGCGCAGCGGGCGATCGTGATGCTGCTGGAACCGATCTACGAAAGCGACTTCCTGTCGTGCTCGTATGGGTTCCGGCCCGGACGGTCGGCCCACGATGCGCTCGACACAGTGTACGAGAGCATCGGAAGGCAAGGGCAGACATGGGTGATCGACGCCGACGTGGCGGGCTACTTGCAGTTGTCGTCATACTGCCACCCCACTGATGCGGATCGCCCGAACGGGCCGCGATATCTGCATAACTCCTTCCTTTTCAGTTATTTGCGGAATGATTCAAGGAATCGGCCGACTGCGGCTGCGGCCGACTTGACTCACTGCAACTCGCCTCTTCGGTGCATGTCGGCTCCTTGAACAGGCTCGGATGGTTGTTCTCGGGGAGCTTGATCCGCAATCCGCCCCGGCGTCCTCTTTGGACCGTGACGGCATCCAGCTTGCCGCGCTTGATCCAGTCTAGGACGGTCTGGCGAGACACTCCCAGCCGGGCTGTCGCGACTTGCATCGCTACGTAACCCTCGGGAGCGTCTGCCACGAAGCGTTGACGCAGTTCCTCGGTGAGGCGGATGCGCCAGGGAGCTCCGGGCGTGATCTGATCACCGGCCAGGAACCCGTCATTCAGCATGCGGTGGATCGTGGATGGGGCCACGCCCAGCGCCTTGGCGGCTTGCCGGACGTTGACGAGCTCGCCGTCCGGAGGCGACTCTGACGGCTTGAAGCAGGGGATTTTCCAGTGCGTGCGCAGGCTCGAAACCCGGGACTGGGTGAACCGCAGCCCATGCGCGGTCCGGCGGCCTTGCTGGTTGAGAATCCCGGCAATGACCGAGTCGGGGTAATGCGCCGCGAGTCGGCGCAGCAGCTCGATCGTGTCCTCGTCCGTACGCACGGGTGCGGAACGCTTGCGCGGACGCTCGATGGTGAGTTCGGTCGACAGTCCTCCCCGCCACACCAGACGGATCCGGGCGCGAGGCTCGTTGCGGGGGGCATCTAGGACCACCTCCTCCAGCAGCGCCCGCAGCAGTTCCTTGCGGTCGCGTGCCGTCGTCGTGGGGGCGTCCCAGGCCCGTGGCAGGTCCTCGCCCAGCGCCAGCAGCGCCTCGCGTTCGTTCCCGCTCAGCTCCCGCGGACGCTCCTGCTCGCGCAACGCCAGCTCGGCCCGCTCCCGCTCCAGATCCTCCAGCCGCTGTTCCCACTCCCGCTCCAGACCACGGGCCACGCGGCGGTTCTCCGGATCCACGGCGCGGTAGGCGCGCTCGGCCCTGGTCGCCTCGTAGGCGGCCCGCTCCACCGCCAGGCGCCGCTGCGCCAGGGCGGCGTCGCGTTCGCTCTGCACCTGCTCGATCGCACGCAGCGCGGCTGCGGCTCCGCCGGCCCGGACAGCCTCCAGCACGCTGACAGCCACGGCTTGGTCGACCTGCATCCCGCCGATCTGCAAGCAGTAGGTGGCACGCCCTTCCACGATGTTCTGGCCGGGACAGTGGTAGTTGGGGGAGGAGTTGCGTCCGAGGTAGTAAGTGCGCAGCGCTCGCCCGCAGTTGCCGCAGATCGCGAGTCCCTGTAGCAAGGCGGGTCCCTCTCTCACGCTGCCCCCGGCACTGTGCGGGCGCGGCCGCCGGTTGGCTCCGATGCGCGCCCGGTTAGCCTCGAACGTCTCCCAGTCTATATAGCCGCGGTGATGGCCTGGCAGCAGCACGCGCCATTCCGCCCGGGGCAACTGGCGCACGCGCTTTTGCATGCGGCCGTGCCCGTCGAGATAGCGTTCCTGGCGGGACTTGCCGAAGGCGTACGCCCCGGCGTAGACCGGATTGCGCAGCACTTGGACGATCGAGCTGTAGGCGGGCGGGATCCAGCGCACGTCATCGCCTTTGCGCAGGCGGACGGGGAACTGCAGGCCCTCGTCGCGGAACCACAGCCAGACGCGGCGCATGGAGCCGAGCTTGGCGAAGCGCTCGAAGACATTCCGGATCGCGCGCACCACTTCCTCGTCGGGATGGAAGAGGACCTCGCCGTCCTGCTCGCCCCAGACGAAGCCGACCGGCAGGGTGCAACGGAACTCGCCGCGGGCGGCCTTGTTGCGGATGCCTTCCAGCAGGCGCACCTTGAGCGTGTGCAGCTCGGCTTCGCTGATTGTGCCTTTCATGCCGAGCACCAGGCGGTCATTGAAACAAGCCGGGTCGTAGATGCCGTCAAAGTCGGCGATCAGGGTGTCGGTCAGGGCGCACAGGTCGATCAGGCGGTACCAGTCGGCGTTGTTGCGAGCCAGCCGGGAGACCTCCAGTCCGAGCACGAGTCCGGCGCGACCGAGAGCGACGTCGGCGGCCAGGCTGTTGAAGCCGTCGCGCTTGTCGGCGGACTCGCCGGAGAGGCCGAGGTCCTCGTCGACGACGGTGATCTGGTCGGGGTGCCAGCCCAGGGCTTCGGCACGGGCGGCGAGGGCGTACTGGCGACGCGTGGACTCAGTGTTGCGCTCGACCTGCGAGGGGCTCGACTGGCGGATGTAGACGAAGGCCTGGCGCTGGCGGTGAGCAGGCAGGATGCTGGTTTCAGTCATCGCGCTGCTCCTGTTCGCGAGGCGGCAGGATCGCCTGGGCCAGGATGCGGGCCAGGGCTTGCAAGGCGGCGTTCTTGGTGGCGGGATCGAGCGTCTCCCAGATCGCCTCGGTCGGGGCGGGCGTGTCCTGGAAGGCTAGTGCCATCTGCCGCCGGGGCGGCGGGGGCAAGGTTTTCATCGGGAGTCTCCTGAGCGGCCTGGAGCCGTTGCAAGAGAGCGTCGATGATGGCGCGGGCCCGCAGCAAATCGCCGAGGCGAGCGAGGCTTGCATGGCGACCTGACGAGGGATCCCGATCCTCGGCCGGCACAGCATCTGTCCATGCCGCCGGCACGAAGCGGCGGTCCCCATTGGGGCACAGCAGCAGCAGGGTCAGTTCATCGTTCCGGACCGCTTGAAGCAGGACCGGCAAGGTCCTGCCAGCCAGCGGATGGGACGGTCGCGTGATTGTAGCCGCCTCCGGAAGCTCTTCGAGATGGGTAGTGTGTGGAGTACTACTTCGATAGCATCCCCCATTCCGAAATCCGGGCAGTCCTCGACCTGCGAATCAAGGATGGCGTCGTGAGGCGCATGATCGACCGGTGGTTAAAGGCGGGGGTGCTGGAAGCCGGCACTCTCCATAAGTCGGAAACTGGCACCCCTCAGGGCGGTGTGATTTCACCGTTGATCGCGAACCTGTTCCTGCACCACGTGCTGGACCGCTGGTTTGCCGAGACGGTGCAACCACGGCTGCGAGGAGCCAGCCAGCTAGTGCGTTTTGCTGACGACTTCGTGCTGACCTTTGCCGACGGCGGAGACGGCCAGCGCGTGCTGGCCGTGCTGGGCAAGCGTCTGGGCCGCTTCGGGCTAACGCTCCACGCGACCAAGACCCGCTATGTGGACTTCCGACCGCCGCAGAACGCAGGCGGCCACGAGCCGCACGCCAGCTTCGACTTCCTCGGCTTCACCCATGTGTGGGGCCGCTCAAGGAGGGGCTACTGGGTAGTGCGCCAGCTCACGGCCAAGCAGCGCTTAGCGCGCGGACTGCAAGCGGTCAACGAGTGGTGCAAGAAGCACCGCCACGCGCCACTAGCGGAGCAACAGAAGCGACTTGCCAGCGTGATCCGTGGTCACTGCAATTATTACGGTCTGACGGGCAACAGCAAGCGCCTAGGGCAATTCCGCTATCAAGTGGTGCGTCTCTGGCAGAAGTGGCTCTCGCGGCGCAGCCGCAAGAGTCGCGTCAACTGGGAACGCATGACGGAAGTGCTCCGACGGTATCCCCTGCCACCCGCCAAGGTCGTGCGCACGATCTACGCATCCTGAGCGAAGCTGCCATCAGAGGAACCAAGTGCGGCAACCCGCACGCTTGGATCTGTGAGGGAGGGGGCTCGGTAACGACCCCCTCTACTCGGCTTGCGCCAGGGCAAGCCCTGGAGAGGAGGAAGCCATGAGCTGAAACCTTTCATAACGAGCCAGCGGGTTCAACCCCCGCCCGGCAGAGGTGCAGCCCACCAGCCGGGAGCGAGTGTTGCAGGGCGTGCGGCAACGCACGACTTGAAGCGTACACAGCGGGCGGTGAAGCGTCGTTATCGAGCCCCGAGATCGTCAATGTCGGTGCCTTCAGCGTTCAGACCCTGGGGGCAGCACCGGAAGCGCCGCCAGCGGCGAGGCGTCACGGACCGGCCGGGGTCTAAGACCGAAGGCAAAGCCGCAGGATGGCTCGTCAGGGAACCTGGGAGGCCCTGTCCTGTCCACGTGCAGAAGTCGCAATGGGATGCCCGACTACCACAAGGCCCCGGCCCCCGCGGCTGGCCTGCGCCACGGGGGAGCGCTGCGGCGGACACGAATCGACAGGCAAGGCATGCGGTACCGGCTGGCGAAACAATAAGCCGAAGGGACGCAGGGCAGGGAGTCGTAGTGCCTTGATAGTACCGTCAGACGGCGGGGAACCGTGTTCAGCGGGACCCGCCCGAGGGAAGCGAGGCATCTGAAGAGCAGAACCATGCGAGGGAAACGATGGAGCAGACACAGAGCTACACAAACACGTCCACGAAACGAGCATGGATAGCCGAGCAGGCGAGGGCGCACCCGGAACGGGTGTTCAACTCGCTGCACCACCTGATCGACGAGGACTGGATGCGGGAGGCGTACCGCCGCACGCGCAAGGATGGAGCGTCAGGGATCGACGGCGTGAAGGCAGCCGACTATGAGCGCGATCTGGAGGCCAACTTAAAGAGCCTGCTGGAACGCATCAAGGCGGGCCGCTATCACGCGCCGCCGGTGCGCCGACAGTACATCCCGAAAGCGGACGGCAGGCTGCGGCCACTGGGCATCCCGACCTTGGAGGACAAGGTGGCGCAGCGGGCGATCGTGATGCTGCTGGAACCGATCTACGAAAGCGACTTCCTGTCGTGCTCGTATGGGTTCCGGCCCGGACGGTCGGCCCACGATGCGCTCGACACAGTGTACGAGAGCATCGGAAGGCAAGGGCAGACATGGGTGATCGACGCCGACGTGGCGGGCTACTTGCAGTTGTCGTCATACTGCCACCCCACTGATGCGGATCGCCCGAACGGGCCGCGATATCTGCATAACTCCTTCCTTTTCAGTTATTTGCGGAATGATTCAAGGAATCGGCCGACTGCGGCTGCGGCCGACTTGACTCACTGCAACTCGCCTCTTCGGTGCATGTCGGCTCCTTGAACAGGCTCGGATGGTTGTTCTCGGGGAGCTTGATCCGCAATCCGCCCCGGCGTCCTCTTTGGACCGTGACGGCATCCAGCTTGCCGCGCTTGATCCAGTCTAGGACGGTCTGGCGAGACACTCCCAGCCGGGCTGTCGCGACTTGCATCGCTACGTAACCCTCGGGAGCGTCTGCCACGAAGCGTTGACGCAGTTCCTCGGTGAGGCGGATGCGCCAGGGAGCTCCGGGCGTGATCTGATCACCGGCCAGGAACCCGTCATTCAGCATGCGGTGGATCGTGGATGGGGCCACGCCCAGCGCCTTGGCGGCTTGCCGGACGTTGACGAGCTCGCCGTCCGGAGGCGACTCTGACGGCTTGAAGCAGGGGATTTTCCAGTGCGTGCGCAGGCTCGAAACCCGGGACTGGGTGAACCGCAGCCCATGCGCGGTCCGGCGGCCTTGCTGGTTGAGAATCCCGGCAATGACCGAGTCGGGGTAATGCGCCGCGAGTCGGCGCAGCAGCTCGATCGTGTCCTCGTCCGTACGCACGGGTGCGGAACGCTTGCGCGGACGCTCGATGGTGAGTTCGGTCGACAGTCCTCCCCGCCACACCAGACGGATCCGGGCGCGAGGCTCGTTGCGGGGGGCATCTAGGACCACCTCCTCCAGCAGCGCCCGCAGCAGTTCCTTGCGGTCGCGTGCCGTCGTCGTGGGGGCGTCCCAGGCCCGTGGCAGGTCCTCGCCCAGCGCCAGCAGCGCCTCGCGTTCGTTCCCGCTCAGCTCCCGCGGACGCTCCTGCTCGCGCAACGCCAGCTCGGCCCGCTCCCGCTCCAGATCCTCCAGCCGCTGTTCCCACTCCCGCTCCAGACCACGGGCCACGCGGCGGTTCTCCGGATCCACGGCGCGGTAGGCGCGCTCGGCCCTGGTCGCCTCGTAGGCGGCCCGCTCCACCGCCAGGCGCCGCTGCGCCAGGGCGGCGTCGCGTTCGCTCTGCACCTGCTCGATCGCACGCAGCGCGGCTGCGGCTCCGCCGGCCCGGACAGCCTCCAGCACGCTGACAGCCACGGCTTGGTCGACCTGCATCCCGCCGATCTGCAAGCAGTAGGTGGCACGCCCTTCCACGATGTTCTGGCCGGGACAGTGGTAGTTGGGGGAGGAGTTGCGTCCGAGGTAGTAAGTGCGCAGCGCTCGCCCGCAGTTGCCGCAGATCGCGAGTCCCTGTAGCAAGGCGGGTCCCTCTCTCACGCTGCCCCCGGCACTGTGCGGGCGCGGCCGCCGGTTGGCTCCGATGCGCGCCCGGTTAGCCTCGAACGTCTCCCAGTCTATATAGCCGCGGTGATGGCCTGGCAGCAGCACGCGCCATTCCGCCCGGGGCAACTGGCGCACGCGCTTTTGCATGCGGCCGTGCCCGTCGAGATAGCGTTCCTGGCGGGACTTGCCGAAGGCGTACGCCCCGGCGTAGACCGGATTGCGCAGCACTTGGACGATCGAGCTGTAGGCGGGCGGGATCCAGCGCACGTCATCGCCTTTGCGCAGGCGGACGGGGAACTGCAGGCCCTCGTCGCGGAACCACAGCCAGACGCGGCGCATGGAGCCGAGCTTGGCGAAGCGCTCGAAGACATTCCGGATCGCGCGCACCACTTCCTCGTCGGGATGGAAGAGGACCTCGCCGTCCTGCTCGCCCCAGACGAAGCCGACCGGCAGGGTGCAACGGAACTCGCCGCGGGCGGCCTTGTTGCGGATGCCTTCCAGCAGGCGCACCTTGAGCGTGTGCAGCTCGGCTTCGCTGATTGTGCCTTTCATGCCGAGCACCAGGCGGTCATTGAAACAAGCCGGGTCGTAGATGCCGTCAAAGTCGGCGATCAGGGTGTCGGTCAGGGCGCACAGGTCGATCAGGCGGTACCAGTCGGCGTTGTTGCGAGCCAGCCGGGAGACCTCCAGTCCGAGCACGAGTCCGGCGCGACCGAGAGCGACGTCGGCGGCCAGGCTGTTGAAGCCGTCGCGCTTGTCGGCGGACTCGCCGGAGAGGCCGAGGTCCTCGTCGACGACGGTGATCTGGTCGGGGTGCCAGCCCAGGGCTTCGGCACGGGCGGCGAGGGCGTACTGGCGACGCGTGGACTCAGTGTTGCGCTCGACCTGCGAGGGGCTCGACTGGCGGATGTAGACGAAGGCCTGGCGCTGGCGGTGAGCAGGCAGGATGCTGGTTTCAGTCATCGCGCTGCTCCTGTTCGCGAGGCGGCAGGATCGCCTGGGCCAGGATGCGGGCCAGGGCTTGCAAGGCGGCGTTCTTGGTGGCGGGATCGAGCGTCTCCCAGATCGCCTCGGTCGGGGCGGGCGTGTCCTGGAAGGCTAGTGCCATCTGCCGCCGGGGCGGCGGGGGCAAGGTTTTCATCGGGAGTCTCCTGAGCGGCCTGGAGCCGTTGCAAGAGAGCGTCGATGATGGCGCGGGCCCGCAGCAAATCGCCGAGGCGAGCGAGGCTTGCATGGCGACCTGACGAGGGATCCCGATCCTCGGCCGGCACAGCATCTGTCCATGCCGCCGGCACGAAGCGGCGGTCCCCATTGGGGCACAGCAGCAGCAGGGTCAGTTCATCGTTCCGGACCGCTTGAAGCAGGACCGGCAAGGTCCTGCCAGCCAGCGGATGGGACGGTCGCGTGATTGTAGCCGCCTCCGGAAGCTCTTCGAGATGGGTAGTGTGTGGAGTACTACTTCGATAGCATCCCCCATTCCGAAATCCGGGCAGTCCTCGACCTGCGAATCAAGGATGGCGTCGTGAGGCGCATGATCGACCGGTGGTTAAAGGCGGGGGTGCTGGAAGCCGGCACTCTCCATAAGTCGGAAACTGGCACCCCTCAGGGCGGTGTGATTTCACCGTTGATCGCGAACCTGTTCCTGCACCACGTGCTGGACCGCTGGTTTGCCGAGACGGTGCAACCACGGCTGCGAGGAGCCAGCCAGCTAGTGCGTTTTGCTGACGACTTCGTGCTGACCTTTGCCGACGGCGGAGACGGCCAGCGCGTGCTGGCCGTGCTGGGCAAGCGTCTGGGCCGCTTCGGGCTAACGCTCCACGCGACCAAGACCCGCTATGTGGACTTCCGACCGCCGCAGAACGCAGGCGGCCACGAGCCGCACGCCAGCTTCGACTTCCTCGGCTTCACCCATGTGTGGGGCCGCTCAAGGAGGGGCTACTGGGTAGTGCGCCAGCTCACGGCCAAGCAGCGCTTAGCGCGCGGACTGCAAGCGGTCAACGAGTGGTGCAAGAAGCACCGCCACGCGCCACTAGCGGAGCAACAGAAGCGACTTGCCAGCGTGATCCGTGGTCACTGCAATTATTACGGTCTGACGGGCAACAGCAAGCGCCTAGGGCAATTCCGCTATCAAGTGGTGCGTCTCTGGCAGAAGTGGCTCTCGCGGCGCAGCCGCAAGAGTCGCGTCAACTGGGAACGCATGACGGAAGTGCTCCGACGGTATCCCCTGCCACCCGCCAAGGTCGTGCGCACGATCTACGCATCCTGAGCGAAGCTGCCATCAGAGGAACCAAGTGCGGCAACCCGCACGCTTGGATCTGTGAGGGAGGGGGCTCGGTAACGACCCCCTCTACTCGGCGCATGAGCGTCCACCGCCACTCATCGCGGCGATTCTCCTCGAACGCAGACTCGTCATCCGCCCACCAAAGCGCTTCGAGTGGCGGCACGACGAAGTCGTCCCGCCCCGCGGCCTTTAGTTGGAACTTGGTCGTGTACGCCGTCGAATACAGCGCGCCAATAGCGTCTTGAAACGCCGCCCCCTGCGGTGACCCCGCGCCGTCGATCATCAAGTACTGAAACCTCGGCACTTCGACTAGGTGCGCTTCGCGCTTCGGAGCGAACAGCTGCCTGTACTGTTTCTTGATGTCGATCTTCCCCGCCATCGTTTTCTCGTATCTCCCAGCCTACCTGCACCCGCGTCCCCAGCCATTCAAAGCGCCTCTTGGGCCGGACACCAGCAGTAGGCATGGGAGGACCATTGCATCCCGCGCGCGGGAGCGGGAGCGTTGGTCCGCAGTCGTGCTTATGCGACAGCTGGCGCCGGTTCTAGGCGTGAGGCTGCTCTGCTCACAACAGCAGCAGTGATCATTCCGATCGTTGAGATTCCGCACAGCAGCAAGAAGAAGTACTGGTAGCCCGCGACGCCCGGAAAGTTGTCCAGCAACCGGCCCGCGATCGGCCCAATGAAGATGTCCGGCGTATACCCGATCAGCGAGATCAGGCCGACGGCTACCCCGGTCACCGTGTGTGGCACTCGGGTCTGCTCGAGCAGGGCGAAGTAGAGGCCTCGCAACCCGTAGACGCCGAAATACGTGATCACGAGGTTGGTGTACACGATTGCCAGGACTTCCGGGCTCGCGTCGAGGAGATCCAAGATAGCCCAGCAGCCCGCCAAGGCTCCGAACGAGATCCACACCAAGCGCGCGATCCCGAACCTATCCCCCAGCAGGCCCGCCCCCAGTGCAGCAACGAGGCGGAGGTAGCCCGCATTGGCCGTGAAGCCCGCCGCATCAGCTTCGTTCATGCCGAGGACGTCGTAGGCGTACCCGGAATAGTAGTCGAGCCCCTTGTAACCTGAATACGCGCAGGTCACGATGACCGCTGTCAGCCAGACCGGGCGCATCCCGAACACAGTTCGTATCGCCGGCCAAGTGTTCGGGCTAGGCTCGAGTTCTTCAGCCGAGGAGTCAGGGATGCACACCCAAGCGACAATTCCCGCTGCTAGGGTGGCGACCGTGTATTGGAGGATGACTGTCTGCAGTGCGCCCGCGCGAGTCGCTGCGTCGGCCAGCGCCGGGTCACCGCCGAGGCCGGCCCGCAGCAGCATCACGCCGAGGCTTGCGAAACACGCTGCCACAAGGCCTCGCCCACCGTCCAGCCAGCCGAAACCTCGCCCTTGCGAGACCGTTCCACCCCACGATCTGGTCGCCCTGATCAGGGCTCCCCAGTACAGGAAAACGGAGGTGACGCCCCAGAACGCATAGAGAAACGAGAGGCCTCCGAACCCGGGGAACGACATCAAGTACACGCCGCCCGCGGCGGTTGTGGCCAGCGACAGGGTCATGAGCTTGCGCGCCGAAAAATGGTCGGCCAGGACTCCGCCCGGGAAATACCCGATCATGGCCAGGACGCCGTAGAAGACGAAGGCGTCCCCAAGGTCGGCATTGGAAAGCCCGAACACTTCAAGGACCGTCGGCCGGTAGTACCGCGGCAGGTGATAGGGCAGGCTGAAGATCATCTCGCCGCCGAACACAAGTGCGAACATGGCGAGGAAGCGCGAGCGGAATCCGGACGTAGGCGGTGTCGGCATTAGAAGGAGTGGATTGCTGTGGACACGTACTGCTTGGTCACGACACACCAGCAGCGAGACTAGAAGCCCTCAGATCCGTTGCGGCCCGACGCATTACCATTGTCCACTAGCTAGGGTGTTTTGCCAGATGCGGGGTGACCGGTCGGGCCGCTTGCGAGGCGGTCTCCCGTCAGACGGTACTGGAATGGAGCGAGCGCGATACAGAGCTTCGCGGGGCTCGCAATCGAGCGGCTGCACAGCCGCAACGATGCCAGAGGCGTTAATCCGGCATGGGTCCGGCGACTGCACGCGATCCTGTCCGCGCTGGACGGCCCGGAGGTCCGCGCCGTCCGGTACGAGAACTATCACCACTAGGGGGTGCACATGACAGAGATACCTGCGAGACAGGACGCGGCCATGCGCCGCGACCCGCCGCATCCCGGATGGGCTATCGCGGATGGCTGCATCGGCCCGGAGGCGGCTCGGCATGGCGGCGAGCGGACGATAGCTGCCGCCGCAGCTCGACTGGGAGTGACGCCCGTCCAGCTATCTCGGGTGATCCACGGACATTGCGGGATCAGTCCGGCGATGGCCGTGCGGCTGGAGATGGCCGGATGGGGCAGCGCCGAAGGGTGGCTGTGGGAGCAGGCGCGATGGGATATCGCCCGCGAGCGCAAGCGGATGGCTGCCTGATGCGCCCGGTCAAAGTGGATCGCGGCGTGGCGACGGAGGGCCGTGGGAGCTGACTAGTGCCAGTTGCGGCACCGACGCGGCCTCCGGGTCGGAACCTGCACGCCTGCAGGATCACCGCGTGACCTCCACGCCTAGCCAGTCACTCAGGAACCGCAGCAGCAGCAGGTGCGGCTTCGTGAAACACGTCGCGTTCTATCCATAGAAGGCAAGGAGCAAAGCGAGTGGTTCCACTAGTCGCCTCGACTAACGTCCACGACGCAGATTGCAATCTTCCGGGCCGCTTCTTCGCTCAAGGATCCCTCCAACTGCTGCTCCAGCTCTTGCGGGGAACGGGGAAGCGTTCCGTCCGGATGCCGCCGCTGCCAGTCCGTCCCGAACCAAAAGACCAAATAGATGCCATACCCGTTGGTCGTCGGATCGGTGGTGTACTTGGCAATCAGTTGATCTTGCACCGCATTCCAGAGTGTGGGGGCGCTGTTCTTCTTGACCTCGATCGGCAAGTGGAACCCTTGGGTCGAGATCTCGATGTCGGCCCGGGTCTGCTTTACATGTTGGTGTTCCGGCTGAGCGTCCACCGAGTCAGGCAATTGCAACCTGAGATCCGAGAGCAACATGTCACGGCAGGCGCTTTCGACCTTCGGCTCCGATGCCCGGCCGCGTCTTCCCTCATTCCAATACTGGCGGAAATCGTTCGTGTTGGTCGTCCGTATTCGGATGGCGATGTCACGAAGAAGGTCGAATGTGAGCGCGGCGAGGTCACCCGGATTTGCGGGACGGCCGGCACTAAGGGTCTCACAGACCTGCGCCAAGGTCGGGTGGTGATACTCGGAATCCCGCCGAAGCGCGCGCTGTCCGTCGCGTGTTTGGGACAAGTACTTGCGCCACCGGACAAGACTCGCGTCTCCGACGAGTGAATCCAGGGCCCTGCTGGCGATTGAGTCCGGCTTGGCCCCAAGATGGCGTATCAGGCCATTGAGAAAGAGCGCCACGCGAAACTCGTCGGACACATACCCGAACCCCCTCTGCTCGAATGGCGCAAAGTGTTTTCCCAAGAACCGGATGATGATCTCCAGTGTCGAGGAGTCGAGATCCTCGAATCGGAAGCGCCAAGAGTTGTCGCGATTCTCGAAAGGGTCGAATCCAACGACGTAGAACTCCGCTAGATGGCGGATCAACTTCTCCTTGCCCTCAAGCAGTGCCGCAATGGTCTTGCCGTAATCCGTCGGAGCAAGGACCAAGCCAAGTCCCAGCCAGCGCACGCGCTGGCCAACATTCATGCTGGCCAGCGACAGCTTGTCGCCCGCGAGATCCAGCAGTTCACGTCCGGCACCGAGCCTAAGACCTGTCCAAAGCAGACCATCGAGCGTCTCGAGCTGTCGATGGTTGCAGCGCGTGGGAAAGAGCTTCAGGACCTCTACGACCGTGCCTCTAGCAACTGAACTGTCGACCTCGTTCTCGGCGATGTCCCAGAATCTAGGGCTGACTGGGTGTTGACTGCGAAGTGCGGCTGCAGCGCACTGAACAGCGACTTCCGATACGATCCTCGGTCTGCACTCAAGGAGTCGCTGATACCAATCGGGTCTGCTGCCGCTGGCTCCTGAGAGATCGGGGGCCCAACAGTGGTAGCACGCCACACAAGTCCTGAGCCTTGGATCGTCAACGTTCAGCACAAAGCCGGGCGACGACGACTCCCCTTCCTCTAACGCTGCCATTAGCGGCAAGCTAAGGTAGTGCTCGCGCTGGCTCCTAGCAAGGCGGATGATCTCCCTGACACTTGGCAGGTCAGCGCGATGAATTGTGTGAAGAAGGCCGTGCATCGCGGCATTGATTGTGTCGCCCTTCCGGAGGACATAAGCAAGGGCATCCTTGCCTCGCCTGTCGCCCTCTACATAGGGAAACTCTCCGAAGTACACCAGCGCCAGCTGGTGCAACATTGCCGGTTGGACTCGATTGCCTACGAGGGCGGTCTCGTTGGATTGGACCCAATCAATCCACTCCCGCTGCTGGCGCTCCTGCGTCTCGAAGAACTTCAGCTGTTGCTGCTGCCACTCCGTGTCCTCGCGCGACGGGGGCGGAGGTGAAGTCAAGTGGGCCAGCAGCTCCACCAGTTGCTTGTCGTTGGCCGCAGATTCTCGCAGCACGTCTAAGGTAAGCCCCTCTCCTCCTTCAACATTCCCGATCGCCCGGAAGGCCTCCACGAACAAGTGCCGAGCCACCTCCGGCCTCTTCCCGGCCAGCTCAACAGCCCGTTCTAGGCACCAAAGGCCGAAGTCGGCTGGCAGCTTTGCGCCGAACAGGCGTTTCCGAGTCCGGAAATCGCAGTAGCCGACCCGACTATCGTCGCGGCACTCTTTCAGGCCCATCGCAACAACGTTCTTCTGGATCTCAGGGTGCCGTTCAAGCCACGCCCGAATCTTAGGGACAGCCTTCGACGGATTTCCGGCGACGCGGTCGAGCGCAGCAGGGCTAGCGCCGAGCCAGTTGTATATTCGTGCAGGGCTAACGCGGTCCCCATGCGACGTCAGGCCGCGCTCTAGTAATGCGAACGGAACGCTTCTCAAGTGAAAACGCTCGAGTGCCGGATCCAACACCGAACCTTTTGACGCCATGCTGTCAAGCAGATCCAAGACGTCGCTCGCGGATGACTTGGCGAGAAGCCCTCTGTTCCAGAACTGCAGGTAGCGGTCATAATCACCGCTTCCGGCTCGCTCCGTGAGGTAGTCCCAAACCTCGCTGGGCGGAACGGATTCGGGATAGAGTGCGTCAAGCAGGGTTCCGCACAGGCTTCGATTGGAGGTGGAGATTCCGGTCTCCTTGATTTCCGCAAGGAATTCCTCCAGCGCCTTCGCTAGTCCGGGAGAGTCCTGCTGGCTGCGAATGAACGCATCTAGCGCAATTTGACGGATGCGAGGCGACCAAGAACCATCTCGAGCGATCTCGACAATCTTCTGCTTCAGAGTGCCCGCGTGGCTGCTATGACTCAGCATGAGCAGCACGAACCCAACCCTGATCTCTTGGTCTGGATCTCGATCCGCGCAGTCAAGGATCTGACGGATCTGCGGCTCTGTCCCGGCCGTGGCCAACGGCGCGAAAGCCTTGGCGTTCGCATACGCCATCCCCAGTCTCTTCGGCTGGCTCACCAGCGCCGCCAAGAGCTCGCTCTTGTCGACGAGCGTAAAGGCATAGGTGTCTCCGTACAGGCCCATGCCGACGGCATCGTCGGCGACAAGTTGCGACCTCACTCTCTTGCTAAAGGTTGCAAGCCAAGCGGACAGTCCCCGCAGTGCAGTCACCACCGTTCCGTCGTCGCCAACCATCAGCGAAAGTACCCTGCGCGCGGGAAGGCCGCCTTCGATGAGTCGTGCCAAACATGTGGCGCCGAGGAATTCCGCAACTTGACGATGCACCGGGGTGAATCGGCGTCCGGACACCCCGACGAAGAGCTTCGACGAGAGGACTTCGGACATTGCGGCTGAGTAGCCAAGATCTTTGGTGTCCATCCATGGGTAGTCGTCGGTTTCCGACTCGGGGTCGAGCGAGTAGCCCATCCGGTCGGCCATCAGCTGTATCGCGCAGAGATGCCCAGCACAATCGATCAGTGATCGGACTGAGGGGCGCTGCTGGCTAGCGTTGCGGTGTTCGTCGTTTTGCTCTTGTGCTAATTGGTTGCAAGCTAGCTCAAACAGTTCGAGTCGGCTGTTAGGCCAGTCCGCTCCATGCTTCACGGACCCAACAAGGAGTCCTAGGCACTGTGGGTTGGTCAAGAGACCGCCTACTCCTTGATCGAGCGCGAACTCAGTGAATGCCTCCGGGTCGCTCACGCCGAACTGCCGTGCCAGGATCTCGTGAACGTCGGACATCGATAGAGGATTTAGCCGCAAAGCCGCGACGGCCGAATCGTTGGCGACATATTCGAGGTTTCTCAGGTCGTTCCTTCCCAGCCAGTCCGCTTCGCGACAGGAAATGCGGAACTTCGGCTTGCCCAATTCGATGATGCGGCTGCGGATCCGGTCGAGCGGCACCCTGAGGTCGTTCGCTCCAGCCCGGACTTCGTCAAGCCCGTCAATGAACAGGGTGCGATCACGCCACTCATCGAGTGCTGATTCGTGCATCAGGAAGTCTCGGGCCGTGACGAAAACGGAATCGCTCCCGATCTCTTGGCTCTCGGCCCGGAATGCGGTGGTCTTCCCGGATCCCGGATCGCCAAGGAGCACATACGAGTCCGAGGACCGATACTCACGAAGCGGTTTCGATTCGGCGTCCAGTGCAGTTGCTCCTTCAAGGCGAAGCTCCGTGCATGTCCGTTCAACCGGCTTGCTCATGAGATCTCTAACCACCGCCCGGCGGGCTCGCTCAGAAACTGGCTGAGCGGTATGCCGTCGGCTCCCACAAGAATCGAATCGCGAGGCTTGTACTGGCGCCTGAAGTCCTCCATGCCAGTTAGGAACGGCGACTTCGCTCCGCTCTTTACCTCGACAGCGACAACGAAAGGCCCACGAACCAGCACGAAATCGACCTCGCTGTTGCGGTGGCGCCAGTAGTAGACTTCAATGTCAGGTGTTGCGGTGTTCAGCAGGTGTGCGCCGACTACGCTCTCCACGATGCGCCCCCAAAACGTCCGGTCGTTGCGAGCCTCGTCAAAACTATATCCGGATGCAGCCGTCATCAGCGCGGAATTAAGGACGTTGAGCTTGGGGCTTGATGCCCTTCGTCGATGTACAGCCCCGCTATATTTGGGCAGTCCAGCCAACAACCCAACCCGCGAGAGCAGGTCGAGATAGCGTGCCAGAGTGGTGGTGTTACCGGCGTCCTGCAAATGCCCCATGATCTTGTCGTATGAAATGACCTGCCCCGAATACGAACTGCCGACCTCAAAGAGCCGACTTAGGAGAGCTGGTTTGTCGATTCGAGTCATCGCCAGCACGTCACGTTCGATAGCGGGAGCTACTACAGATTGGAGGATGTAGTCTCGCCAGAGTTCGGGACGGTCTTTGAGTGGTGCGGCACCCGGGTACCCTCCGTAGTAGCAGTACTCGTCTATGCTGAATCCGAAGCACTTCGACATCTCCTCGTAAGACCAGTGAGTTACTGGGAAACGCAGAAAGCGGCCAGCCAGGCTCTCGTTCAGACCGGATTGCATGAGCAGTGGGGCTGAGCCCAATACCACCACGTGGAGCGGGCAGCCGCGGGCCCGGTCGGCGTCCCACAGCCCCTTGACAGTATTCGACCAATCGGGGAGTTTCTGGATTTCATCCAACACGAGCACGAAGCCTTGCCCAGACCGGTCCGCCTCAAGTCTGGCGGCATGCCAGTTCCTTACCAGCCAGTCTGCGTCTCGCACTCTCGGACTAGTCGCACTGGCGTCGTTAGGATCGGATCCGGGAGCCACGGAAGGCAACTCGGGTTCGTCGATTGCTAGATAGTGGCTTGCGACACCGTAGTCGAGGAGTGCTTGTCGGACGAGCGTGGTCTTGCCAGTTTGCCGAGGCCCGAAGACGGCAATCAGGTGCTCAGGCTTCGAGTCGAAGCGTTGGCAAAGGAGTCGCACATGGGATCGCTGAAATGCGTGCACACTCCTACGTTACACTATTGAGTAGATCTTCTCAATAGAATCTTGCGTTCCCGGACGCAAGAGATTCAAGCAAGCACAAACGCAGTTTTTCCAGATGGCTTGAGGCTTGCGACATGCCTCATGGGAGTCCGCCTTCGGACTGAAAGGGAGTGGCGAAGTTGGACCTGCAACTCGTCGGCCTTTCTCAAGAGTCGCTTAGCTCTGTAGACTGGGTCGGGAGCGAACTCTGCGACAGGGTCGAGCCCCTCCAAGCGGATCAAACGCCTCGGAATCTAGGACTCGCGAGAAGGTCGGGCTAGCTCATCCGGCTGTTCGCAGCCCTGGCCGGACGACCGGACGTTGCGCTGCCGAGGCTAGTCGACGAAGTAGCCTGCACCGACGAGAATCGGAATGCCGTAGGCTGTGACCCGCTGGACGATCGAGACCTTGCGCCCGACTCTGCCAGTCGCCGGGTTGATGGTGCTGTAGTACAGGAAGACCTCTCCGAACGCATCCCCGATGGCAGCCACGTCGCGACCTGCGAGCGGATCCTCGGCCGAACCGTCTCGCTTCCATTCCGCGAGGCTCACTCGGTTCACGGCCAGCCCGCGGCCGGTGAACACGTGGTTGCCGCCCAGATCCACTCCGAACACGTAGACCGAGCCTGACTTCCAGCGCTCGTCGGTGCGAAACATCTGTGTCGCGAAATACCCCTTGGCCTCGACCTGCAGTGCTGCGCAGCGTACGAATTCCCTCAGCTTGGCCTCGGAAGGCTCGGCGGAAAGCCCGGCGGCGTTGACCTCCTCCCTCTCGCAAGCGCCTGGGAAGTCGCGCCGATACACGCCCGAGCCGATGTAGGCCGGAGTTCCGTTCCAATCGACCGGCAAGATATACGATGCTTTCGGGGCGGGGGTGCCGGTGACGGGATTCGTGAATGTGTAGTACCACCAGCCGCCGCCGTACTCCTCGATCAAGCGCACTGCCGCCGGCTGGCGATCAGCCCCGAAGCTGTCCGTGCGGTCGAACGTCGTCCACTCCTCGCGGGCGGGGTCGGGAGGGAACAGGAGCGACCTGGCCTTGGTCCCGTCAGGAATCAGCTCCACGCCAAAAATATAGGTTGGGCCGCTCTTCCAACGCGGATCGTTGTGGAAAGCTTTGTAGGCCGCATCGATGCCCACCTCATGGATCAATTCGTGGGCACAGTGCACAAACGCCTCCACGTCTGCTTCTGTCTTCACTGCGCTAGCTGCGATGCTGCGCTCCGCGCAGGCAGCTCCGGAGTGAGCCGGAGCGACCAGCAGGGCGGTACAGAAGATAACAGCCTTAATGACTAAGGAAGCACTACGGAAAGCTCTCATTTCTCGAACATACCAGAACCTGAACCGACGCTGACTCCGGGACCGCAGGGTCGCGTTCATCGAGAGTCTATCTGAGGTGGGAGAGACTCCCCCATGCAACTGACCGACGTCCGACGGCGCTGTGTGTAGTCCGACCGCCACGGCGAGGGCAGCCTGACGGTACTCTCGTATATAATCCTCTATAGAATAGTGACACTATGGGCATAGACGAGGGCGGACCGCAGTCTAACGGCTGCAAGTGCTTGCCGTCGGCGTGGCATGGGCGGCTCTGAACGGGAGGATCTTGTGCAAAGTTCAGCGGAAGTGACACCGGGCGGGCCACACCGCATCCTCGTGGTCGACGACGAGCCCGATCTGGAGCAACTGGTCAGGCAGCGGATGCGGCGCGAGATCCGCTCCGGGCAATACGTGATGGAGTTTGCCCACAACGGCCTGGAAGCGCTGGACAAGCTGGACCGGCAGGATCGTTTCGACATCGTGCTGTCGGACATCAACATGCCCCAGATGGACGGACTGGAGTTGCTGCAACGGATTCCGAGCGTCGATCCGGACGTGCGCGCCGTGGTCGTCTCCGCCTATGGGGACATGAAGAACATCCGCACGGCGATGAATCGGGGGGCGTTCGACTTTGTCACCAAGCCGATCGATTTCGGCGACTTGCGTGTGACGATCGACCGCACCTTGGAAAACTCGGTGGTCTGGAAGCAGGCGATGGAGTCTCGCGACCAGCTGGCGGTGTTAGAGAGCGAACTCGACGTGGCCCGCCGGATGCAGGCCTCGATCCTGCCGACCGAGTTCCCGAGGGAGGACAGCTTCGAGGTCCACGCCAACATGCAACCGGCCCAAGCGGTGGGCGGGGACTTTTATGACGTGCAGTTGCTGCCCGGCGGACTCGTGGGCATGGCCATCGCCGACGTGTCGGGCAAGGGTGTGCCGGCAGCATTGTTCATGATGTCGAGTCGGACGCTACTCAAGGGGGCGGCGATCGGGTCCAACGATCCGGCGGCGGTGCTGACGACGGTCAACGGCGTGCTCAGCGATGACAACGCCGAGATGATGTTCGTGACGGTGCTGTACGCCGTGTTCGACCCTGAGACGCGCACCTACACCTATGCCAGCGGGGGCCACGACAGCCCGTTGGTAGTGCATGCCGATGGCTCCGCAGAACTGCTGCCGAACACCGGGGGAGTCGCGCTGGGCGTGATGCCGGGAATCGAGTATCGGACGCACTCGGTGACGCTCGAGGAAGGCGATACGGTGCTGCTGTATACGGACGGGGTGACCGAAGCGCAGAAGATCGATGGGGACCAGTTCGGCCTGCAGCGGTTGCACGATACCTTCCGCGATCAGGCGCCGGAAGGGGCGGAGGCGGCCACCGCCGGCGTATTCCGAGCGGTACACGGGTTTGCAGGAGAGGCCCCGCAGTTCGACGACATCACATGCCTAGCACTCAGCCAGCGGGGTTAGGCAGCGATGGGGGATCGGCTCAGCCTCAACTTGGAGTCCAGCCTCGAGGCGCTCGGTCAGATTGAGCGGTCGGTCGCAGAGTTCGGGGCCGAGCATGAATGGCCCGACGACCTGTTGTTCCATGTGCAGCTGACGCTGGACGAACTGGCGACCAACGTGATCAATCACGGGTATGGAACAAGCGGGCACAGCTTTCAAATCACGCTCAAGTCCAAGCCAGAGGCGGTGCAGATCGAGCTAGTCGATGAAGCGCGCCCGTTCGATCCACTGCAGAGTGCCCCGCAACCTGCCATCGATGCCGGTGTGCACGAGCGGAAGGTGGGTGGGCTGGGGGTGTATATCGTGAAGGAGCTGATGGACGAGCTGGAGTACAGGCGCGAGAATGGCAAGAACTGCCTGACGCTCGTGAAGAAGCGCTGATCGTCCCGACAGGTCGCTGCTGGTGACCGTCGAGCAGAGCGTCCTTGAGATAGGTACGGCCGGACATCGCTCGGCCCTTTTGAACCGCCGCGAGGAGCCCGGCTGTAACGACTGAGCCGCTTCCGCCGTGCGGGGCGGCGGAGTCACACCGATTGCTCAAAACCTAGACTCGATTGCGCCAAGTGCCGGATTCTCAACTCAGGCATCGGCAAGTCGATCGGGCCAGGGCACTTCAGCCGCTGAACGATGCGACAGCCTCTTTCTGGGTCTTATGGATCGAGACGACTTCGTCAACACCGATCGCGAATAACTTGCGGACATGCGGTTCAATCTCACACAAGCCGAACCCTACTGCCCGTTCGTTAAGATTCTTGGCGGTTAGGAGGATCGCGCGCAGCCCGGCGCTGCCGATGTACTTGAGCGGTTCAAAGTCAACCACCAATGCACGGTCACCCTCCTGAACGATCTCGCAGAGCGCACGCTCGAATGCTGCGGCATTGTCTCCGTCGATTCGGGCGCAGCTGGTAACGATCACTACGCCGTGCATTCGCTCGAAATGCAACTTCATGCTAAGTGTCCCAATAGCCTCTTTCCTTATGCACTTGACAGACCCATACTGACTTTCGCATCAACAGCGTGCTGTAAGCATACCACTCAAGCGGACGATTCCGTGGCTTGGTCCGCGGCCCTCAGCCCGGTCCGCGCGGACTGCCGCGCCGCCGCCAAGGGTACCCCGCGCGGCGCTGCGCCGACATCCCCTAGCATTCAAGCCAGCATACAGGCAATCGTGTTAAATTAGGATGAATGCAAATAGAATGACCATATTGGTTTCATTAGGCTCAATTAGCGAAACGTATGCATTTCGGTGCCATTGAGGCCACCAAACAGCTACGAGGGGACGCCTCGCGCACCAATCCGACTTGCCGAAACCAGCGCAGGTAGCTGTCCAAGTACTTGGTCGCTACCCCCCGGAACGGTTGCAGGAACGCTTTGAACTGTTGGTGCCGATTGTTCACCGTTTGGATGTGATAGCTCCCGCGCACCCGGATGCCCGCCGACACATTCACCGCCTCATGCTGCACCCCCAGCCGCCGGGCGCAGCCCGGATACGCTCGACCTCCGTCGCTGAGCAGCACCGCGTCGCTAGCTAGCACCGGCTCCAGCGCGGCCTGCAAGCTCGCCTGGCTCACTGTCGCTAACACTTGGCCCGCCGTCGCGCCCCCGCGTGCGGTCGCCAGCAGCACCGGCACCTGTTGCTTGGACAGACCCCGCTGCCGCGCCCGCCCGCCCCGCCGGCGCGCCTTCCGCTCTAGCTTCCGCTCGCCCTTGCGGCTATGCAGCAGATACGTCTCATCCGCTTCCACCAGCCCTTCCAACCGCCCCTCCAACTGGCCCGCCTGTGCCATGAAGCGATGCCGCCAGCGGAACGCTGTCGTGACCGCTACCCCGCAGCGCTGCGCCGACTGCCGCACCGATTCCCGCTCCACCAACGAGCGACCCAACGCCAGCCAGCGCTCCTTGTGATGTAATCCTGACAGCGCCGTGCCGCTCAAGGCATTGAACGTCTTGCCGCACTGCTTGCAACTGTAGCGGCGCAACCCGCGCGTTTTCCCGCGGCGCACCGCGCCTCTGGCCTGGCAGTGCCGACAGCGCCGCTCGGCGTCAACTTGGAGTTCAATCGCGGCCACCGCTGCGGCACCTTCGCTGCGCTCTTGCACGGCCTGCTCGAGTTGCGACCACTGCGCGTCCGTCAAGCGGTCCAGCCCCGCCAGCCAACTCTGGAAGCTCTCGTTCGTCATCGGGCACTATCCTCCTGCACCTAAAGGAATTATAGCGAAATAGCGAACAAAATGCATACGTTTCGCTAATTGAGCCTTTCATTAATATCGACCTGCGAAAGTGTGAATGAGCACCAGAGGCGGCGTGATCTGTCGCGCGCCGCTGCCGCGAGGGAAGAGCATTGACCGGATCCGACGACCTCCGCCGGGAGAACCGGGCGCTGCGCGAGCGCATCTCCGCCCTCAACGCGGCCATCCTGCAGATCAACGCCAGCCTCGAGTTCGACACCGTGCTGCGCGCGACGGTGGCGAGCGCCCGCGCGCTGACCGGCGCCCGCTACGGCGTCATCGCCACCGTCGACGAGGCGGGTGCGCCCCGGGACTTCGTCTTCTCCGGCTTTAGCGCCGAGGAGGAGCGGGAGCTGATGGGCTGGCCCGGCAGCCCCCGCCTGTTCGAGCTCCTGCGCGAGCTGCCGGGCCCGCTCCGTCTGGCGGACCTGGCGGGCTACGTGAGCGCGCTCGGCATCGCGCCCGCCCCGACCTTCTCGCGGACCTTCCAGGGCACGCCGCTGCGCCACCGGGGCGAGGACATCGGCAACTTCTTCCTAGCCGAGAAGGCGGACGGCGAGGAGTTCTCCGACGGCGACGAAGAACTGCTGGTGCTGTTCGCCTCGCAGGCCGCTGCCGCGATCACCAACGCCCGTGCGCACAGCAGCGAGCGGCGCGCGCGGGCCGACCTCGAGACCCTGGTCGAGACCTCGCCGGTCGGGGTGGTGGTGTTCGATGCCGGCAGCGGCCGGCCGGTGTCGTTCAACCGCGAGGCGCGGCGCATCGTGGAGGGCCTGCGCGAGCCCGGGCACGCTCCCGAGCGATTGCTGGAGTTGATCTCCTGCCGACGCGCTGACGGCCGCGAGGTGTCCCTGGCCGAGATCCCCATCGCACGGCAGCTCCGCACCGGCGAGACGGTGCGCGCCGAGGAGGTGGTGCTCTCGCTCCCCGACGGGCGCAGCGTCCGGACGCTAATCAACGCCACGCCGATCCTGGCCGAGGGGGACGGGGTCCGCTCGGTGGTGGTGACCATGCAGGACTTGGCGCCGCTGGACGAGATCGAGCGCATGCGGGCCGACTTCCTGGGCTTGGTGAGCCACGAGCTGCGCGCGCCGCTGACCTCCATCCGGGGCTCGGCGCACACGCTGCTGAAGGACGGGGAGGAGCTGGAGGCGGCCGAGATGCGCGAGTTCTTCCGCATCATCGAGGAGCAGGCCGGCCACATGCGCGGCCTGATCGGCGACCTGCTGGATGCGGGGCGCATCGACTCGGGCACGCTTTCGGTCGCACCCGAGCCTTCGGACCTAGCGGGGCTGATGGAGCGGGCGCGGAACACCTTCGTGGGCGGCGGCGGCCGGCACGCCGTGATCGTGGACCTGCCGGCCGACCTGCCCGCCGTGATGGCCGACCGGCGGCGCGTCGTGCAGGTGCTCAACAACCTCTTCGCCAACGCCGCCAGGCACGCCCCGGAGTCGTCGCCGGTCCGGGTCGCGGCGGTGCACGAGGACGCGAGTGTCGCGGTCTCGGTCTCCGACGAAGGGCAGGGGGTGGCGCCGGAGCTGCTGCCGCATCTGTTCCGCAAGCACGCCGACGCCGGTTCAGGGGCCCCGGCCGGTCACGGCCTGGGCCTGGCGATCTGCAAGGGTCTGGTGGAGGCCCACGGCGGCCGCATCCGGGCGGAGAGCGCGGGTGCCGGCCGCGGCACGACGATCACCTTCACGCTGCCCGCGGCCGGCGGGCCGGCAGAGGGCTCCTCCGAGGGCCCCCGGGCGGCTTCGCAGCGGGGCGAGCCGGCGCGCATCGTTGTGGTGGACGACGACCCGCAGACGCTGTTGTTTTTCACAATATTTCAGTGAAACAACGCGAGGATTTGTCGCATTAATTCGATTCCGGATTGCTGAAGAATCGGATTAATCCGGAGCGGCAGAGGGTTTGCTGAAGCGCTGTGTGGCCGCCGTGCGGGTGCGACAGGGGACCGGGCCGTTCGCGGCGCGGTTGCATGCGCGGAGGCGGCCCGGTTCAATAGGGTGGCCCGCGCGATCTCAGCTCGCCGGGCCGTGGACGGCGCTTTCCAAGTTCGCTACAACACAGACCTCACCGTCGAGGAATACATTAGCCGCAAGGCGTGGCGCGATGCAAGCGTGCCGGCCTGCCCCTTCCACCAGCAGGGCGGTTGCCAGCTGCGGCCCCACGGCAGCTACGCCCGCAAGATCCCCGAGGGCGTGCGGGTGCGGCGGTTCCGATGCCCGCAGAGCGGGCAGACGGTGAGCCTGTTGCCAGACTGTCTGGCAGCGCACCTGCCCGGGACATTGGCCGAGGTCGAGCAGGTGGTCCGAGCGGCCGTCCAGCCCGGCTTTCCGCGCGGCGGGTGGAAGCGACTGCACTCGTCGCGTTACGTGGGGATGGCCGGGGCGCGGCGCTGGGTCGCCCGGCGCGTCGAGCGCGTGCGGCTGTGCCTGGCGCTGCTGACGACCCTGTTGCCGGAGAGTTGCGGGCGTGTGGAGCCGACCGTGGAGGCGTTCGGGAGCGCTCTGGGCACGGCTGCGGTGCTGGTCACGCTGCGGTCCGTCGCGGCCACAGAACTGGCGGTGCTGCCGGTCCCGGTCGGGTTTTCGCGACGGATTCCAGCGGTCAAACCGGCGTCTCAGCCCGTGCAACACGCGACGGGCCGCTCGCCGCCCGGCCGGCCTGCCTAGAGTCGGGAGAGCGGGCCGCCCGCACGGCTCGCCAGGACCCGCCAGCATGCCAGACAAGCTCCCAGACCTCCGGCGCGAGATCGCCCTGTTCCGCTACAGCGTGATTGCGGAGATCCTGTGCCTGCCGCCAGGATCGGCCCAGCGCTGGGCCCTGATCCGCGACAAGGCCGGGCGCGCGCACGCCATTCCCGGCAGCCGTCGCACGCGCGTCGCCATCACCACCATCCGCGACTGGCTGGGCTTGTACGAAGACGGCGGCTTCGACGCGCTGTACCCCAAGCGGCGCCAGGATCGCGGCCAGCCGCGCGGCCTGCCGCCAGCGGTCTGCGAGTTGCTGGTGCGCCTCAAGGAGGCCAACCGCCGGCTGTCGGTGCGCGCGCTGATCCGCCAGGCGCGGGCCAGCGGCAGCGTGCCCGCGACGACCGCCCTGGCCCCGGCCACGGTCTACCGCCTGCTGCGCCAAGAGGGCCTGACGGGGCCGGCCAAGGACCGTCCCGACGGCCGCGACCGGCGCCGCTTCAGCTACCCCGACGCGGGCGCGCTGTGGATGGCCGATTGCATGCATGGCCCCAAGGTCGGCAGCGATCCCGACGACCGGCGGCGGCGGCGCAAGGCCTACCTGCTGGCCGTCATTGACGATGCCACGCGCGTCATCCCGCACGCCGCCTTCGCCTTCTCCGAAAGCGCCGAGGCGTTCCTGCCCGTCTTGCGCCAGGCCCTGCTCAAACGCGGCGTCCCGCAGAGACTGTACTGCGACAACGGTGCCTCCTACCGCTCCCGCCACCTGTCCGTGATCTGCGCCAGCCTTGGCATCCATTTGATCCATGCGAGACCTTACGCGCCGCAGGGAAAGGGGAAAATCGAGCGTTTTTTCAGGACCTGCAGAGCCCAGTTCCTGCCGACCCTGGACGAGACCGCGAGCGCCAGCCTCGACGCCCTCAACCGCCGTCTCGGGGCCTGGATCGAAGGCGAGTACCACCGCACTCCCCACCGCGGCCTCGACCACCAGCGCACCCCGCTCGACCAATGGGCGCTGGCCGCCAGCCGCCTGCGCCCGGCCCCGCCCGACGACGAGCTCGACACGATCTTCCGCTTCCAGCACCGCCGCCGCGTCGCCAAGGACCGCACCGTCAGCTTCCAGGGCCGCCTCTACGAGGTGGGCGCCGAACTGGTCGGGCAGCGGATCGTCCTGCTGGTCGATCCCGCCGCACCGCCCGGACGGCCCGTCCCGGTCCTGCACCAGGGCCGCGCGGCCGGCTGCGCGACCTTGCTCGACGCACACGCCAACGCCCTCATCCGACGCACCCCCGACCCGCGCTCCGAGGATGCCGCTGACGCTGCCGACGACCGCAGCGCGGACGCCAGCGCCCCGGCCCCGCCGCTGCGCCTGAGCGCGCTCGAGCGCCCGGACACCTCCCAGGAGCCTCCCCGGCAATGACCTACCTACAGCATTTCGCCCTCACCCGCTACCCCTTCCAGACCCCCGCCGAAACCGACGAGCTGTTCCCCGCCCAGGCCGGCATCGAGACCCAGACCCGCCTGCAGCACCTGCTCGAACTGCGCGGCATCGGCCTGCTCACCGGCGAGGTCGGCTGCGGCAAGACCACCGCCTGCCGCCAGTTCGCCGCCAGCCTGCACCCCGGCCTCTTCCGCGTCGCCTACGTCGCGCTCACGACCGGCTCGGTGCTGGACATGTACCAGACCCTGGCCTGGGAACTCGGCCTGCAGCCGGAGCGCTCCCGCGCTCCCGCCTTCCGCGCCCTGCGCGAGGAAATCGCCCGCCTCGCCCGCGAGGCCCACCAGCTGCCCGTGCTGATCATCGACGAGGCCCACAACCTGCGCAACGACGTGCTCGAGGAGCTCCGCCTGCTCACCAACTTCCAGATGGATGCCGAGCGCTGCCTGTGCCTGCTGCTGTCCGGCCTGTCCTCCTTGCGCAAGCGCCTCGCCATGGCCGTGCACGAATCGCTCGGCCAGCGCATCGCCGTGCAGCACCAGCTCGCCGGCCTCGCCCGCGACGAACTCGAACCCTACCTCGCCCACCGCCTGCGCCTGGCCGGCTGCGACCTGCCGCTGTTCGAGCCCAATGCCCTCGAGGCCCTCTTCCAGGCCTCGCGCGGCCTGCCCCGCCAGGTCGACCGCATCGCCCACTTCGCCCTCGCCGCCGCAGCCTGCGCCCAGGCTCGCCAGGTCTCCGCCGAGCAACTCGAACAGGCCTGTGCCGAGGTGCGCCTGTGACCCCCTTCAACGACCCTTGGCGCGAACGCGCCGCGCAGGTGCGCGACGGCTCGCTCGAACCGCTCGCCGTCCAACTCGGCTACCGCAAGGATCCCGCCAACCCGGCCCGCTGGAAGCGGCCCGGCTCCGTGCTGAGCATCCGCGGCGCGCAGTTCTTCGACCACCGCCAGGGGCGCGGCGGCGGTGGTGCCATCGATCTCGTCATGCACGTGCGCGGCTGCCGCTTCCGCGCCGCCGTCGAGTTCCTCGAACGCCACGGCGGCCTCCCCCAGCCTGCGCCTGCCACCCCGCCCGCTCGCCGCCACGGCTTGCGCCTGCCACCCCCCGCAGACCGCCTCTGGGACCCCGTGCGTGACTTCCTGGCCACCGCCCGCGGGCTCGACCCCGCCCTGCTCGAGCGTTGCCGCCAAGAGGGCATCCTCTACGCCGATTCCCGCCGCAACGCCGTCTTCGTCTGTCGCGACCGCCACCAACATCCCGTCGGCGCCGAGCTCGTCGGCACCCGCCCGGCTCCCGACGGCCGCACCTTCAAGGGCATGGCGCCCGGCTCCCGCAAGGCCCGTGGCGGCTTCTGGCTGCCGGCCAACATCGACGATCTCGATGCCATCCTGCTCGTCGAGAGTGCCCTCGACGCCCTCGCCGCGCTCCGCCTGCTGGCTCCCACTTTGCCACCCGATACCCTGCTCGCCTCCACCGCCGGCATCGCGACCTCTCTCCCGCCCTGGCTGCAAGCCTTCCGCGCACCGCGCATCCTGTGTGCCTACGACGCCGACCGCGCCGGCGACCAAGCCGCCGACTCCCTCCGCCGCCACACCCCCCATTGCAGCCGCCTCCGGCCGGTCGGCGCCAAGGACTGGAACGATCTGCTGCGCCGCTCCCAGCCACGCTAGCTGTCCCTATTCACCCCCATCGACTGCCCGATCGCACCCCCGCGACCCGGCTACAACACGCCGCCTATCTCTACTTCCGGAAAACCTCCGCCGTCGACTCCCTTCCCCGACCGCACCGCCGCTGATTGCCCTTAACTCCCTCCTGCAGTAGCGAATCTACTTGAAAAATTTCTCCACTACAGCAGGAAATAATCTGAAAAAGTCCGCACGAATCTATCTGAAATTCAACAGACGCTGCGCTTCGTGCGCGACGCGCTTTCGGAAGCGGGCTACGCCCCGCTTGTGACGGGCGAGCCCAAAGACCTGCCGCATATCCTCCGCACCGAGCGGCCGCAGCTGGTGCTGCTCGACCTGATGCTGCCCGACGCCGACGGCATCGAGCTGATGCGGCGGATCCCCGAGCTCTCCGACCAGCCGGTCATCTTCATCTCCGTCTACGGCCGCGACGAGACGGTTGCCAAGGCGCTCGAAGCGGGCGCGGCCGACTACATTGTCAAGCCGTTCTCGCCCACGGAGCTGGTGGCGCGGATCCGGGCCGCGCTGCGCCGGCACGAGCAGCCCGAAGCGTTCGTGCTTGGCGAACTCGCCATCGACTACGACCGGCGCCGGGTGACGGTCGGCGGGGACGCCGTCGAGCTCACCGCCACCGAGTACGAGCTCCTGCGCGTGCTCTCGCTCCGCGCGGGACGGGTCGTGCCCTTCGACACGCTGCTGAGCCGGGTCTGGGCCGGGAGCGACGACGTCCAGCCGAACACGGTGCGCGTTTTCGTCAGAAGCCTCCGCCACAAGCTCGGCGACGACGCGGCCAGCCCCGCCTACATCTTCAACGAGCGCGGGGTCGGCTACCGCATGCCCGGACCGGGCGACCCGTAGGTCCTCCCCCGCGGCTGAACGAGAGCCGACCGGAAGCGGCACCCGTGTCAGGCAGCTGGGCCCCGCGCCGCCCGCGTCGGTGGCGCCATCCACCCCGCCGCTTGCACCAGTTCGGCGGTCTGGCGCGCGCTCGTGGCCCAGCCCACGACCCTGTGGCTGAACACGTCCAGCACCGCCGCCAAGAACACAAACCCCTCCAGGGTTGGCAGATCTGTGATGTCCGCCACGCACGGCCGATCTGGTTCCGAGGCTGTGACACGGCGCTGCATCCGGTCCGCTGTTACCTCAAGCGGCACCGCGCTCGGGCTTCGTGCGCGACCTCTCGGAGTCCGACGCGGCTGACGATTCCAGGAGAGGAGCGCTGGACCCAACATCAAGCCTCACCGATCACTGGTCGCCAGCCGCGAATGAACGGGACGCCTCGAGCGCTGACGCAGTCCTTTCCAATCCACAGATGAGCATGAGGAGGGGCGGAGGAGAGGAGCTGGGGAGAAGGCGATTATAGCGGCAGGGGGGAAGGGGTCGCAGGGGAAGGGGAACCCCTTCCCCCGTGCTAGGGGCACAGGGTTGGCAGGGCCGCGGGTGGCGGAGGGGGGCCGGTGGGCTAGCCCACCGGCCAGTTTCTGTGCCCATACAGTTAGCCCCCTGGAATTCCCGGTTTCCAATCCGAAATGAGCATGAACGGCCTGGCCCTCAGGCCGCGCTAGCGGCCTCCCCCCGGATCACTCGGAAGAGCTCGTCGCGGGCCTCGTTGAGCCGCCGGGCCGCCTCGTTGTCGCTGTACTGGTAGGCCTGCTTGTCCAACTGGGCGAAGTCGATCCCGTCGCGCAGGAAGCGCTCCGCGTCCGGCAGCGATTTCAGTTTCTCGTACGGCGTCATGATGTCCTGCCGGCGGTAGCGCTTGCGCAGCTTGCCCTTGGCATCCACCTGCTCGCAGGGGAAGTAGCACGGGCGGTGGTAGTTCAGGTACGGCGTGAGCACGTCCCGGTTGAACGCGTTGAGCCGCTCGGCGTACCGCCCGGCGATGTGCCCGTAGCCGAGTTGCTTGCGGATCACGGTGCCGTTCTTCGACTCCGCCAGCGCGTTGTCGTTGCAGTGCCGCGGGCGCGACTTGGTGAACTCCTCCACGCGCAGCTTCTCCAGCAGGCGCGCCACTTGGTGGTTGATGTACTCGGAGCCGTTATCGGCATGCACGCCCAGAATCTCGAACGGGAAGGCCTCCAGCATGCTCTCCAGCAGCGGCAGCAAGTAGCTCTCCGCGATCCGCTCGGTGCTGCCCACGCCTTCGAACTGCGTCACTTCGTCCACCGCATTGATGTGATAGACCCCCTTGACTTTGTCCAGGTCGCCTTGGTGCACCGAATCAATCCGCAGGTAGCCCGGCCGCCCCTCCGGCCGCGGCCGCCGGCGCTCGCCGATGGCCACCTGCGTGGGCCGCGTGGGCTGCTGCGCGCCCAGCCTTTGCACATACCTGCGGCTGTGCCGCAGGTTGTACAGGTGCCCGTTCGACAGCCCCGCCAAGCGCTCGAAGCGCGCGTCGCCGAACAGCTCCCAAGCACGCTTGAACAGCGCCAGCGTGGCGGGTCCGGACAGCCTCCCGTGCAACTCGTCGGTCTCGGCCAGCAGCTCGACGTCCGCCGCCGTGTACTTGCGTCGGAACGGCTTGGCCGCGCCTCGGCGCCGGTCCGCCAGTTGGCCCTCGGCCAGGTAGCGCCGGATCAGGCGCGTCAGCTGCGACTGCGACAGCCCCGTGGTGCGCTCCAGATAGCTGCGTAGCAGGCCCCTGTCCGCCTTACCCAGCTTCCAGTACGCGAAGCGCCGCAGCACCCGTGAGAGATGCTCGTAGGCCTGCTTGCGCTCCAGTGCCAGGGTGGCCCCCGGCGGGGTGCTGGCGAGGAACTGGCGCACATCGTCCAAGCTCTTGTGAGTTTCCAAATCGAGCTGCAAGATCACCCTCCGATGATCCCCACACCCCTTCTAGGGCCCCCTTCATGCTCATTTCACGTTGGAAACAAGCCCTCCGTTCATGCTCATCTCTCATTGGAAGAGACTGACGCGGCAAGTGCTACAGTTTCCGGTATACGCTCCAAGTTGCGGAACTTCGCAAGAGGCTGGGAGAACAGTTGCAGCCTGCGCTGAAAATTCAGTGACCGGGCCTCCTAGCCTAGCTGCCACAAGGAGTTTGCCATCAATGCCCCATCGCGTGCTCTTGGTCGACGACGAGATCGGAATCCGGCTTTCCTTGGCGGATCGGCTGCGGGTGGCGGGCTACGAAGTCGAGACTGCCGAGGACGGCGAGTCGGCCCTGCAGCTTGCCTTGGGAGGCGGCTTTGATGCCATCCTTCTCGACTTGATCCTGCCCAAGATGGATGGCGTGAGACTCTGTGAGGAGCTGCGCGGCAATGGCATCGACACGCCAGTGTTGATGCTGACGGTCAAATCGGACCTTGAAGATCGGGTGCGTGGCTTTGTCGCAGGCGCAGACGACTACATGGCCAAGACCACCGATATTATCGAGCTGATCGCTCGACTCCGGGCGGTCCTGCGTCGGACCTCCCCGCAGACCCGCCTCGCCCGGCCGGCCGAGGATGCGCAGGCAGTGCACGAATTCGGTGACGTGCGGGTCGATTTCTCGGATGCTAGCGTCTGGCGCGGCAGCGAACGCATCGAACTCTCCCGGAAGGAATATGACCTGCTGCGCTACTTCGTGACACACCCGCTCAAGACGCTGGAGCGCGGCCTCCTGCTCAAGGAGATCTGGAGGTTCGATCCCGGCAACCCCACTCGAACGGTTGATGTCCATGTCGTGGGACTGCGCAAGAAGCTCGAAAAGGACCCGGCCCATCCGAGGTGGTTTCGGACCGTGCGCGGCAAGGGCTACGAGTTCGTGCCTGGTTAGCCCCGCACATTTCCGGCAGCGGATTGGCTGCGTTCTCGTCCGGAGCCATGCCAAGGCTCCGTGGTGGCGCGTGCAGGCGTTCTAGCGGGACGATCCGCGAACTCCGCCAGCCTGTTCTCGCGCCGTGTTGGGTTGGGCCGGGATCGCTCGGCAAGGTCCGCTGAGCGCCCCGGTCAGGCTTCTTGGTCTGGAACCGGGAGATGGATCGTGAACACGCTGCCAACGCCCTCCTCGCTCTCAAGGGTGAGCGTCCCTCCCATCCCCTTGACCGTTTCGAGTGCGAGCTTCAGGCCCAGCCCCGCGCCCGCTACCGACGCGCTGGACTCGTTTGCGATGCGATAGAACGGTTCGAAGATCTTGGTCGCTTCGTGGGAAGGAATTCCCGGGCCTCGATCATGGATCCGGATCTGCACTTCTCGCCTTCCTCGAGCGAGAGCTTCGACGGCCTCGACTCGAACCCAATTCCCCGGCGCTCCGTATTTGACTGCGTTGCTCAGCAGATCACTGATCGATTCGCCCAGAGCCTCTGCGTCCGCCCGCACCATCGGCAGTCCCTCGGCACACGAGCATTCAGCCTCGAACCCGGCAGATTCGAGAATCGGCGCCGCATCGGCAAACGATTCTTCCACGGTCTTTGACGCGTCAATCATGACGAGCTTATAGCGCCTCTCGTACGAATCCATGGCGGACATGCGCATGGACTGTTCAGCAATGGTCTTCAGGCGTCGACCGTAGTGGCGGATCAAGCCTCCGTATCGGGCAGCGTTCTCGCCGGATCCATGCACCCTGTCCGCGAGATTCTCCGCGAGAAACAGAATTGCCGCGACTGGGGTCAGCAGCTGGTGCGCGAGCGAAGCCGCCGCATCGGTTCTGATTTCCGCCCTTCGCGCGCCACGGCTCATCGTTACCGCGACCATGCTCGTCGCGGCGAGCAGCAGCACGAGAGCGCCGGTCCCCAGCACGAGGGATCCGGCATAGCTGCGATTCATGGCCTGGGCCAACGGCATGCCTGCACGCCGCGCCTCAAGTGTCATCGCGTACTCCTTGTCGGAGACTAGGAAAAGCCTCGGCATCCCGCCCTGCCGCCTGATGACGTCGGCCATTCTCGGACGATTTCTCCTTCCGACCGCCTCAGCCGGCCACAGGGCGTGATCCGCTGGGGGTAGGAATAAATCGCTCAGCAGTCCTGGATTGGTGTGCCGTTGCACCCAGATTCGCTGCGCGACGCCCAGCGGCTCCACCTCGGCGGCCACAGGGTGGTGGGAGAGCATGAAGGGAAGCGCCCGGTCTGGCGCTCCCTCGCGGGCTGACGCCTGCTCCCCCTCTTGCCAATCGAGGCGAAGCTTGGATGCAGGCGTGACCGACGCCGGCTTCTCCGCTCTGGGGCGCTCGAGCCGCACATAGCTGAACAGGCTCTCGTCATCGAGAGCGATCCTCACTTCGTACGGCCCGTTCGTTTCGGAGTGGCCCCCGAAGCGTTCCCCCAAGACCTTTGGGATCAATCGATCGCGGATGTAGTCCCGGTCCAACTGCAAGATCAGATATCCCGTAACCGCAGGCCAATCCTGCCTTGATCGCGCACTCTGCACATGCGCAACCATGGGACGGCACAGCGCCATTGCCTCGGGGATGTACGTCCAAGTGCCAGTCCATCTCGCCTTGACCCCCCGGCCGCCCCGGAATCCGTGTTCCTGGATGTAGGTGCGAACCTGGGCGAGATCCTTGTCCCACGCCACCTCCCGGAAGCCGCCGCGCCCTGCTCCAACCTCCGAAAGCCGGCCCGTTCCTCCCTCGCCGAAGTCAAAGATGAGCACGCGGGCGACCGCCGGCCCCTCCCATGCAAGCTCATGCCACAAGTAGTAGATTTGCTTGTAGTAGTCCGGCCGGCTGGCCAAGTCCAGCCCGGCGTTGGACCTGAAGGCTGCCAGCAGGGCCCAGACCTTTGTCTCGAGGTCCGCGATCACGCCTTCCAGGGATTCTTCCAGCGATTCCGTCACGAGCACCCGCTGCGAGTGGTTGACCTGACGTATCCACCGGAACTGCATCGCGCCGACGAGCACTAGGAGCAAGGCGCTGGCGGAAATCCAGAGCGCCAGCTGGCGTCGGGATGTCGCGCTCATTGCGGCGGCGATCCGAGATCCGGAACCGACGCGCCCCCAGCGGTGCACGAAGCCTCTGAGCACGCCGAATCCTCTCACCGCGCGCGCCTAGCCGAACGGTCCTAGCCAGGCTGCGAGACTCACAACACCGGATGCGGTCTGGCGGAAGAGCCAGACGGAGAAACCTGAAGCGGCTGTGCGTCTGGGATCGGCTGGACTTGCACTCAGCCCTGAACCTGCGCGCCCCGTTCCTCTCGGTGGTGCAAAGCGTGCGCTCGGAAGCACTTGCCAGACAACCACCCAGCGCGAGAGCGCAGGCAATGGGGTCGTGCGTGATAGCCGCGGTGACTTGGATGCGACGACCCGTCGCTGGCGGTTCCCCGGCAGCGCTGCGTGCCGTCCCGAAAAGGAGTTCGTGATCCAGGTTGAAGTCCGTGCCCTTGGGTGGCTCTGAATCCGATTCGAGGCAGGGAAGGACGGCACAGCGCGGTCAGCATCCATGTCCCGGATCCGAACTCAGCAAGACTCACCAATCGCGTATAGTGCGCTGCTGTGGCGCTCGAGACTGCTCTTGCAAGACACCCGGAAGAGCCACCCGTCCCGGAGAGAGGGCAAGGCTCAGTGGGTGGGGTGCGCACGTCTGAGGCTGGCTGCGATGGCATGAATGGGGACCCATAGCAATCACCCTTGCGAATAGTGTACAATAAATTAACGGATTTCACATAATACTCACGAAAGTGGTTTTTAACATGGTTCTTAACATGGTGTGAGTCTTCTGTTAGAAAACGGGCGTGAATGCCCATTCGCCAGTGTCGGGTAGCGCGTGAAGTAGCCACGCGAGGCTCGCGGGGTAGCGGGTTGTACCGAGATCAGTTCCTTCGGAGTCTCAGCGAAGGTCGAAACCTGCCTGCCGGTCCAAGGGCTGCCTCCCGCCGAGTCGGTAAGGGCGGGCTGGTGTGTGCGTGGTTTGTAGGAGCAAGCCGCGTCAAGTGGCTTTGTCAGGCTAGGACCTATTCGCCGCGGAACTCCGGCCTCTCCCAGTCCGGGATTTTGTCGAAGCTATCCGCGTCCGGGATGTCTTGGCGAGCCAACGCGGACTTCCTATACGCCTCGCGACGGTGAAGCACTCGCGTGACTGAAATGCCTTCTTCTTCCGTGTCTGTCTCTTCGTAGCGATACCTCACTCGCCAATCACCCACCCTGAGTCTGTGCTGAGGCGACGCGAAGCCCCTCACCCGCTCTACGTCTCCCTATCCAGAGACAGCCAATCTCTCTACCGCGCGCTCGACCCGGTCAGAGTCTCGTCTTGACAGCTTCCTAAGGTCCGATCGTGCCTGTCTCGACCAAGCGATGCTCCGGGCCATGAGCAGCTCACTCTAGGCGGAATTCTCGCTTGATCTCCTCATGCGGGATCCCTTGGCCACCGTTTTGCTTGAACCATACTTCGGCCTCCGCTACCAACCGCGCTTCTTCCTCGGTTTCCGGCTCGTCCGATTCCGGGGCATTGCGGCACGCAGCAGCAAGGGGGCTCGGGTAAGTGGCGAGAAATCTCTTCAAGCCTGCGACTTGTCTGTCAGTCATCCGATCAATCTCTTCGTGAACTTCCTTGCGAATTTCAGACATTTCGCCTTCTCCCGCGTCCTTCGCTATAGGCCTGCGTCTAGTGGCTATCCCGATCTCGGTGTGAGCTGGGCCCCCGCCCATACGCTCGGATAATAACAAGAGACCGCCTCGAACTGCTCCTTGCCGAAGGCAGCCCTTTCCTGCAATCAGTTGCGAATAAGGTCGGTTGCGATCGTCAGGTGCCATCCAAGCCGGTCGCCCGGTCGAATCAGTCCATCGATTGGGACGACGAGGCTGCGCAGATTCAGCCAAGCGCTCGGCGTCAACGTCGCTCGTAGGCGTGGTAAACGTATTGCCGCACCATCCGCTGCGTGTTGAAGAAAGAGCCGTTCAGCGAGATCGCCCCGCGCATCACGGCTGCGTAGGCGTTGCGTTGCTCGTAGAACAGCGGCAGCACCACCCGCTCCAGTTTGTCGTACAGGGCGTGGGCGACGCTCGCCCGATCATCGAGCGCACCCCGGTAGTTCGCCGCCGACCAGCCGGTCACTCCTTCGACATGGCCTTCGAGCCACCAGCCATCCAGCACGCTCAGGCTCGGCACGCCGTTCAGGGCCGCCTTCATGCCGCTGGTCCCGGACGCTTCGCGGGTCTTCTCCGGCGAGTTCAGCCACAAGTCCGACCCGCTGGTAAGGATCCGGCCCAGGTCCATCTCGTAGTTCTCCAGGTAGACGATCTTGACCAGCCCCTCCAGGGCGCGAGCCGCTTCGTGGACATCTTGGATCGTGCCCTTGCCGCCCTCGTCGCGCGGGTGCGCCTTGCCGCCGAACACCAGCTGGAACCGCCCGACATTTCGGGCGATCCAGCGCAGCCGATCCAAGTTCTGAAACAGCACGTCGCCGCGCTTGTAAGGTGTCGCTCGCCGGGCGAAGCCGATCGTGAAGGTCTCCTCGTCCAGCACCTCGCCCGTGCGGTCGCGCACGGTCCTGATCAGCGCCAGCTTCGATTCCTGGTGCGCCGCGATGATCTCGTCGGCGGGTATGTCGCTGGCGTAGCGCAAGTAGATGCTGTCCTTGCGCCACTCCGGGATGTGGCGGTCGAAGAGATCGCCTATTGCCGGGGCCGCCCAGGTAACCGGGTGGATGCCGTTGGTCACTCCGCGGACGCGGTAGCCGGGGAACATCCGCTGGGAAACGGCCTGATGGATCTTTGCGACGCCGTTGGCGTAGCGCGAGCACTCGAAGGCGAGCTTCGTCATGTTAAGCGCGTCGCCGTCGAGCAGCTGGGCGGCTGCCAGCAGGTCTGTTCTGGACTTCCCAAGGACCTGCTCCACCAGCGGTCGGTGGAAGCGATCGTGCCCGGCCGGGACCGGCGTGTGCGTGGTAAACACGCACCTGTCCCGAATCGTCGCCAGATCCGCTTTCGTGGGGCGCTTGCCGCGCCGGGACTCGATCTGGTCCTCCAGCAGCGACAGGCCCAGCAGGGACGAGTGCCCCTCGTTCATGTGGTAGACCTCGATGCCGCCGTGGCCTAGCGCGGCCAGGATCCTCTGGCCAGCTATGCCGAGGATCGCCTCCTGGCAGAGTCTGTAGCGGTCATCGCCGCCGTAGAGATAGTGCGTCAGAGCGCGATCCGCTTCGCAATTCTCGTCAAGGTCGCTGTCCAGCAGGAACACCGGGACGCTGTGGCCGGTAACGCCGGTAACGGTGAAGCGCCAGCAGCCGATGGTAACGTCGCGGCCCTCGATCTCGATCGAGACCTTGGCATCCATGCGGTCCAGCACGCCCTCCGGCGACCACTCGACAGGGTGCTCGGCTTGCTGCCCCGCAATGCTGATGGACTGGCGGAAGTAGCCCTTGCGGTAAAGAAGCGTCACCCCGATCATCGGAAGGCCCAGGTCGGCCGCGGAACGAAGGGTGTCCCCTGCGAGCACGCCCAGGCCGCCCGAATATGTCGGGATGGCCGTGTCCAGCCCGATCTCCATGGAGAAGTAGGCTACGCCCGCCAGGCCGCTGCGCGACCCTGCCGCCGAATCGGGGTTAGTCGATATCTCCGCCATGGTGTCGAGCGCTCGCGGCGCGTACGGACGCCCGCGACGGCGTCAGCTTGGTTGCCCTGCCAGAAGCTGGCAGGCGCACTCCGTACAGCCGAGCGTAGCGTTTCAGCGTCGCTGTCCAGTTGTACTTCTCGCGGACTTTCCGGTCCGCCGCCTGCTGCATCCGTCGCAAGGCCTCTGGATTCCCGGCCAACGCCAGTGCGCGGCGCATGGCGCTCACCAAGCCGCGCAGGTTCTCGCGATCCGTGGTAGCGAAGTAGCCCAAGCCGGTCACGCCATCGATGACCTTGGACAGGCCGCCGACTTGGTTGACGATCGGCAGGTTTCCGTTCAACTGGGCGATCATGTCGATCAGCCCGCACGGCTCGTAGCGTGACGGGACGAGTAGAAAGTCCCCCGCTGCGTAGATCCTGGCCGCGAGACTGTCGCTGAACCCCTTGATCACGACCACCCGGCCGGGAAACTCCTCCGCCAGCCGCAGCAGGCCGGAGAAGACGAACGGCTGGTTGCCCTCGCCCAACACGCACAGGCCGGCCTCGGCGTTCGTGGCGAGCACTTCCTGCGCGGCGCGCACGGCGATGTCCACGCCCTTTTGGTCTGTCCAGCGGCCAACGAAGGTGAACAGGCAGCCGCCATCGACCAAGTGCCGCAAGCTACCGTGGCGGTTCGCCGAGCGCACGCCCCAAGTGGGGTTCAGCTCGCGCTTGGAGAGCTGCTTCGCGAAGCGCTTCCGGAAGGCAGGCTTCCAGCCGAAGCCGTCAGACTCCGAGAGACGCATGCGCACTTGCTTGCGCATCGCCTCCGGGCCCTTCAGCGCAGCCGAGACGCCGTTCGCGATCCCTTCGAGCGGGATCGAATTCTGTGCCAGGAACTCAGAGAAGCCGCGCAAGTCGGCGTCGCCGCCCGAGGTGTGCAGGTGTGCCCCTTGGACTTCCCAGGCATAGCCGTCGCTGACCGTTGTGAGCTGGTCGGCGTACAACGCAGCCGCTGCGAAAGGATCGAACTCTCCATCGATCACGCACTGGGACACAGCCGTCAGAGGCAGCCCGCTGGCCGCCGCCACGAACTGCAGATCGGCGCAGCGCTGCCGGTAGGAGACGCCGCAATTGTGGGCCGTCACCACGAAGCGGCTGTCCGCGCGCGGCGAGGGGGGCTCGGCCAGCTTGGCCATCATCGGCAGCATGGCCGTGTGGGCATCGTGGCAATGGACGATGACAGGGCGCCGCTGCTTCTCGATCCAGGCCAGGGCGGCCTTTTGCAACAGCACGTTCATTGCGAAATAGTCGAAGTGCCCGCTGCCCTCTTCGAGCGGGAACGCCTTGGGCGGGGGCTCGGCGCCGCAAACCATGCCGTCCCCGCGCGAGGCCTCCAAGATCGCCTTCACTTCGCCGGCGGTGTAGGTGTACGGCCGCTGCTTGCCCACGAAGCGGTCAGCGACCACTTGCGCCACTTGCAGGCTCGCCGGCCCGGAAAACTGCATCGTCTCAATAGCCGCCGGCTCCGTGCGGTGCGGATTGTCCGAATAGGCCATCGGGATGTCGAACGCCGCCGGATCCAGATGGCGCACCTCGCGATGTTCCCAGGGCAGCATCGCGGAGATGCGCTCGGCCAAGGCCCTTTGGCGCTCGTGGCTATAGCGGCCGTAGTGCGGCACAAAGATGGTGGAATGCAGCCCCTGCTTGACACATTCGAGTGCCAGCTGCAGCACCACGTCGCCGACGCCGCCGGCAGCGACAATTTCGGCGCACTCCCGCGCGACGTGGACGATGTGCGGCGCTTTGGTGCGCAAGGATGTCCTCGTGTTCTGCATGACTTCAGTCCCGGCGACCGATCCAAGGGCCGCAGATTGCAGCCGGACTCACCCGGCAGGCAGTGCAAACGCTACGCAACGCCACGATTCCCCCAATGACTCAGACCGCGGCTTGCGTGCGTGAACTCTACGTTAGAGAGAGACCACCACCCTCCCGAGCCAACGCGAACGGAGCGGCCTCTTCGACTATATTATCGGTATCGGCGGCGGCCGTCAAACCTGCTGCGCGAGAACCCTCTCGGTCACGCGCAGGAGTGACCCGGTTGGCCTGAGGTCGTGGATTCCGGGCGCGGCCGGCGTGGCCGGACCGCCCTGTCCCAGCGCTGCAAGCAAGAACATGGGCAGAGCCGTATCTCGGGGGACGCCGCACCCTCTCGGAGCGAGTCTCTGCCCAGGCGGCGCGAACTTCGCCCTGTTCTCCGAGCACGCCGAAGCGGTCGAGCTGTGCCTCTTCGATTCGCCGCGCCAGCGGCGCCCGACCGAGGTGCTGCCGCTGGAGTCGCGGACGGGCGGGGTCTTCCATGCGGCTATCGCCGGGATCAGGGCGGGCCAGATCTACGGCTATCGGGTGCACGGACCGTGGGATCCCGATGCGGGCCACCGATTCGACCCGTGCAAGGTCCTGCTGGACCCGTATGCCCGCGCCATCGCGCGCCGTCCGAAGTGGGGGCCGGAAGTCTATTCCTACAGGTCTGACACCTATCCCGATCCAAGTGCGCTGGACCAAGCCGAGAGCAACCTGGACAGCGGCGATTGCTCCCCGCTGGGCATCGTGGTCGACACGGCCCCTCCACCCAGCGCGTCGAGCCGCCCTGGCACGAGTTGGCGCGACACGCTGATCTACGAGCTGCACGTCCGGGGCTTGACGAAACTCCACCCGGAAGTGGATCCCGGCTTGCGAGGAACCTATGCGGGCTTGGCGTCCGAGCCCGTCTTGGAACACCTGCGCAGCCTGGGCGTTTCGGCCGTCGAGCTGCTGCCGGTGCAGCACTTTGTCGACGACCACCGGCTGACCAAGCTCGGGCTGGCCAACTACTGGGGCTACCAGCCTCTGGGCTACTTCGCGCCCGAACCGCGCTACGCCGCGGCCTCCGGCGCGGCGGTGGCGCAGGAGTTCCGCGACATGGTGGAGTGCTTCCACCAAGCGGGCATCGAGGTCATCCTCGACGTGGTATACAACCACACGGCGGAGCAGGGCCACGATGGCCCCACCCTGTCGTTCCGCGGCATCGACAATGCCAGCTACTACCGACTAGAGCCCGGCGACAGGCGCCGCTACGTGGACTACACCGGCTGCGGCAACACGCTCAACACCCAGCATCCGGCCGTCGTGCACCTCGTCATGGACAGCCTGCGGTACTGGGTCGAGGCAATGGGCGTGGACGGTTTCCGGTTCGACCTTGCCACCGTAATCGGGCGCACCGAGCGCGGTTTCGACCGCCTGGCGCCCCTGCTCACCGCGATCGGCCAAGATCCGGTCCTCCGCTCTGTCAAGCTCGTCGCCGAGCCGTGGGATGTCAATGCCCACGACAGCATGCAGCTCGGCAACTACCCCTCCGATTGGGCCGAGTGGAACCTGCGCTTCCGCGACGAGACCCGGCGTTTCTGGCGCGGTGATGCCCATATGGCGCCCCAGTTGGCCTCCCGCGTGGCAGGCAGCAGCGATGTCTTCGGGCCATGGCGGTATTCGCCCCACTCCAGCATCAACTACGTCACGTCCCACGATGGCTTCACGTTGGCCGACCTCGTCACCTACACCCGCAGGCACAATTCCGCCAACGGGGAAGGTAACTCTGACGGGGAGGCGAACAACCACAGCTGGAACTGTGGCACGGAGGGCCCGACCGATGACCGACAGGTGCTGGCCGTGCGCGAGCGGCAGCAGCGCAATCTGCTTGCAACCCTGCTTCTTTCACAGGGCGTGCCAATGCTCGCAGCTGGCGACGAGTTCGGGCGGACGCAGGGGGGGAACAACAACGCCTACTGTCAGGACAATCAGATCAGCTGGGTCGACTGGGCGCGCGCAGAGGGCAGTTCGCTGTTGGAATTCGCACGGCGCTTGGCCCGGATCCGCCGGAGTGAACCGGCCCTGCGGCGCGAGCGCTTCTTCGAAGGACTCACCGATCCCGAGACCGGGCTCAAAGATGTCTCCTGGCTTCATCCGAGCGGCGAAGAGATCGCTGCCGGGGACTGGAGCCACGACAGCCTGCAGTGCTTCGGCGCACTCGTTGCTGCCGGTGGCGGCGCTGCGTTGCTGCTGCTGTTCAACGGATCTGCACGCCGGTGCGCTTTCCGACTGCCCGAGATGTCTGGCTGGAAGGTCGAGCTTGACACAGCGCGGGACAGTTGCGCGCCGACTGAACTGGACGGCCCGGAATACCAATTGACCGATCGCAGCTTCGCGCTGCTGAGGGCGGAAGGTGGTTGATCCCTCGCTGCAGAGACTGGCGCGCCTCTATGGCGTCCAAGCGGTCCATCGTGATGGGTTCCGCCAGGATCGATACCCGCAGCAGGAGGCGCTCTTCGCCGTGCTGCGGAGCCTCGGGGCCGATGTCGCCAAGTCGGAAGACGTGCCGTTTGAGATCTGGCGCGCAGAGGTCGAGCGATGGGAGCGCATCAGCGACCCGGTCAGCATCTCGTGGGTGGGGCAGGGCGAACCGCCCGAGCGGGACCGCGTCTCGCTGCGGCTCCGCCTGCCGATTGCCTTGCAGGCCGAGCGACTTGATGTCTCGGTTGAGAACGAATCCGGCACCCAACGCCAGGTGTCGGCGGAATTCCGACACCTGCCCCACATCCGGAATGCAACTGTCCATGGCCGCCGCTACGCGGTAGTCGCACCGTCGATTGACGGCCCGCCGCTCGGGGCTGGCTACTACCGGTATCGGGTCAGGGTCGCCGGACACGAATCTAGTGGCCTGCTCGTCCGCGCACCCCGCGCTTGCCGCGATCTGAAGCGGGGCTGGGGCGCGTTCGCGCCCTTGTACGCGCTACATTCGGCCAATTCCCCCGGCGTTGGCACGTTCGCGGACCTGTCCAAACTGACTGCATGGCTAGGGAGCTTGGGGGGCGGCTTCGTCAGCACGCTGCCGCTGCTTGCCTCGTTTCTGGACGAACCGTTTGAACCGAGCCCGTACATGCCCGTAAGCCGTTGCTTCTGGAACGAGCTCTTTGTGGATCTGCCGTCCGTGCCGGAGTGGTCTCCCGAGTTCGGAGGGATCGGCGATGCGCCCGCAGGCCGGCATATCGACTATCGGGCCCTAATGCGCGGCAAGCGAGCCGCCTTGGAGAAGGCGCTGGCGAGGCTGGGCGGACAGCGTCAGGAATCGTTTGCCCGATTCGTGGAGCGGCACGCGGAGTTGCGCGCCTACGCTGCCTTTCGATCTGGACTCGAGCGCGGACTTTGCGAGCCGCCGGAGTTCACGCTGCGGGATCCCGGCTGCGCCTTTCACGCGTTCGCGCAGTGGATCGCCGAAGAGCAACTCAACGCCCTGGCCCAGCGAGCCGCGGAAGACAGCCACCAGCTGTGCCTTGACCTACCCTTGGGCGTGCATCCCCGCGGATTCGACAGCCACCGGCACGCAGACATCTTCGCGCACGGCATCGCCGCAGGGGCTCCCCCCGACCGCTTCTTCAGCAAGGGGCAGAACTGGGGCTTCGCGCCGATCAATCCCCGCTTGGCGAGGCAGCACGGGCACGCGTACTTTATCGCCTGCATTCGCCACCACATGCGGCTTGCCGGAGTGCTCCGCGTCGATCACTTGATGGGGCTGCACCGCTTGTACTGGATTCCGGACGGCTTCGACGGGGATCAAGGCGTCTATGTCCGGTATCCCACCGAAGAGCTCTACGCCATCCTGTGCCTGGAATCGCAGCGCTCTAGCACGGCCGTGGTGGGTGAGGATCTCGGCACTGTGCCGGGATACGTAAGGCAGCGCATGGCCGACCACGGCCTGAGGCGCATGTATGTTTCGCAATTCGAGTACAGCGGAGACAGGAAGCCTCCCTACGATGCTCCGGCGCGCCAGAGCGTGGCCTCGGTGAACACCCACGACACCGCGATGTTCGCTTCGTTCTGGACGGGCCGCGACATCGACGACCAAGCCTCCTTGGGCCTGCTGGACGACGACCACGCCGACGATGCCCGCAAGCGGCGAAAACGACTCAAGCGGGCCCTTCTCAGCCACTTGCGCAAGCTTCGCTTGATTGGTGGAGGGCAGCCGTCCGCCGACGCTGTGTTGCGGGCTTGTTTGACCACGCTGGGCGCGTCCGCAGCAGAGTGTGTCATCGTGACGTTAGAGGATCTTTGGGGCGAGACCGATCCGCAGAATACGCCCGGTACGGATCAGGAGCGTCCCAACTGGACGCGCAGGGCGCGGCTCTCGCTTGAGCAGATCCAAGCAGATCGGGGTGTGGTGTCAGCACTGACTGGCATCGAGCGGACCCGGCGCTCCGCCGAGCAGGACTAGCGATGGACCCTATGGCACAGCCGAAATTCCTGACCGATTGGGACCTTGGCCTGCTCGCAGCCGGCACCCACTACCGCAGCTTCGAGAGCTTGGGTGCGCATCCCGCGTACACCGGCGAGTCCTCCGGCACCCGTTTCGCAGTTTGGGCACCCAACGCTGACGCCGTTTCCGTGATCGGCGATTTCAACGGTTGGGACCGAAGCCGCCACCCCTTGGTCAACCGGGGCGCGTCCGGCGTGTGGGAGGGATTCGTTCCGGGAGTCGGCGATGGCGCGCTCTACAAGTACAGCATCGTTTCGGAGCGTCACGGCTATGAGGCGGAGAAGGCGGACCCGTACGCGTTCGCCTGCGAAGCGGCGCCGCGCACAGCCTCCAAGATTTGCGACCTAGAAGCCTACGAATGGTCGGATGCGGAGTGGATGGCCGGACGGGCGGCGCGGAACCGGCACGACGCTCCGCTGGCCATCTATGAGGTGCATCTGGGTTCGTGGATGCGCGTTCCCCACGAAGCGGACCGCTGGTTGACGTATGCCGAGCTGGCGACGAGGCTAGCCGACTATGTCGAGGAGATGGGTTTCACCCATGTGGAGCTGCTGCCGGTGACGGAGCACCCGTTCGGCGGCTCGTGGGGCTATCAGACTACCGGCTATTTCGCCCCCACCAGTCGGTTCGGGGGGCCCCGCGACTTCATGGCCATGATCGACACGCTGCACCAGCGCGGAATCGGAGTGGTCATCGATTGGGCTCCGGCTCATTTCCCCGATGACCCGCACGGCTTGGCGCGCTTCGACGGGACCCACTTGTACGAGCACATGGACCCCAAGATCGGTCGCCATCCGCACTGGGACACGCTGGTCTTCAACTACGGCCGGGCGGAAGTCGCGAACTTCTTGGTGGCAAGCGCAATCTTCTGGTGCGAGAAGTATCACGTAGACGGCATTCGCGTGGATGCGGTGGCATCGATGTTATACCGCGACTACGGCCGGCAGGAAGGGGAGTGGATACCGAACCATCAGGGTGGCAATGAGAACTTCGAAGCAATCCGCTTCTTGCAGACGTTCAACGAGCAGGTCTACGGGCAGTTTCCCGATGTCATGACGATGGCTGAGGAATCGACGGCGTGGCCCCAGGTCACGCGTCCCACGTCACATGGCGGCCTCGGGTTCGGCTTCAAGTGGAATATGGGCTGGATGCACGACACGCTCGCCTACATGAAATTGGATCCCATCTACCGCAAGCACCATCACAATCGCCTCACCTTCAGCATGCTCTACGCATTTCGCGAGAACTTCCTGCTCCCCTTCTCGCACGACGAGGTCGTCCATGGCAAGGCGTCGCTGGTGGAGAAGATGCCCGGCGGCGATCGGCAGAAGTTTGCCAATCTGAGGCTGCTGTATACGTACATGTACACGCACCCGGGCAAGAAGCTGATGTTCATGGGCGGCGAGTTCGCTCAGCGAGCCGAATGGAATCATGATCGGAGCCTGGACTGGCACTTGCTAGAACACGACTCGCACAGCGGCGTACGGCGTCTCGTTGCCGACTTGAATGGGCTCTATCGGGAAAAGGCTGCCCTGCACCAGACCGATCTAGAAGATCGGGGTTTCTCGTGGGTGGACTGTCAGGACTGGGAGGCCAGCGTCGTCAGCTTTCTGAGGCTAGGGGCGGTTGCTGCAGAATCGCTCTTGGTGGTCTGTAACTTCACGCCGGTGGTGCGTGAAGGCTACCGGCTCGGCGTGCCGCGACTTGGAGCATGGAAGGAATTGCTGAACAGCGACTCGGAGCACTACGGCGGGTCGAACATAGGCAACCGAGGAGTGGTGGAGGGCGAGCAGGTGCCGCTTCACGGCCACCCGTACTCGGTTCAGCTGACACTGCCGCCCCTCGCCGCTATTGTTTTCGAGTCGGCCGAAGTCTCGTCGTCGGCCAAGACTCGCTAGCCTCGCCCTCGAGCGGGATCGGAATGCCGCCAAGCACTCATCCCGCTGCAACCCGGATCTCGATCGGTTCGAGAGGTTCCTCCTAGCGTGGACAGGACTGAGACCATACGGTCATACCGGGATCGCGACAGCGCAGCCTGATCAACCAGGACCCCAGTCACACGACTAGCTCTCGGCCTTCGCCGTCTCCGAGAGACTGCCGGCCGTGTTGTACGGCTCATCCTGCGCCTCAGATCTCTTCCTGGAGAGCTGTTGCAGGATCTCTTGAGGGCTAATTTTGCCCTTCATTTCTAGAACAAGGTCCGGATCAATTGGCTTGTCGAATCGTACGGCAGAAACAGTCTCCAGACCCAGCGTCCACGCCTTCGCAACTCGATGCATGCCATCAAGGACTTGGTTGTCAAAACTCAATATGATCGGAAACGTTAGGTCAGAAGCCAGAATCTTCTTGGCATGACTTGCTACGGACCTGCATGTGGGCGTGTCTGCTCCATAGCCATACCATGGCTCGTCGCTGTCAAATTCAGGCAGATCATCAATCGATACTTCAACGATCTCAAATCCGCGGGATAGTCGCCATAGCCGTTCGACATCCCAAACATGCAGGAACTTGCCTTCAACGACGCGACCTGCGATTCGCGAAGTTATCTGCTGATCCACTTCACCTTCCCCACGAATGGAACCGGTACGCCCATCCAGTCTAGCGATCCCTTAGCCCCCTGCAGGGTCATTCCGCCGCTCAGCGTCAAACGTGAGTGTGTCGAGGCGCGACAGCGGAGACTGGTCGAGCAGTTCCGAAACAACCGACGGGTTCTCGAAGGCAGCAATGGAGCTGTGCGGTGAACGACGCTCTACCTCGCAATGCCGAACTAACCTTTCGGATGTGGTCGGGATTCTCCAAGCCCAGGTGCCCGCTTTCGCTGCTGTCGGCGATGGTGCGGAGGCTTCCGCCATGGAGGCCCATCCTATCGGACTATGACTATGACAACCTCGGCAGTTGTCTCGATCGGCACGGCCGTCCAAGCCCGGTCAGCGGTGAGGATGGGCGTGCCTTCAGCGATGCCGAGAGCGAGGCAGGCCCGGTCTCCGAGCGACAGTCCTTGAGGCCGGGTCACATTGCGAGGGGCCCTGCCACGAGCGCTAGCTCCGTGTCAAATTCTCGGACTTTCAAAACCGAGGCCTGACAGGATTTCGAGCGCCCCTTGGCTGCCGACCCCGCGGTCGCTGAGTCTTGCGGCGACGTCCGAAAGATTGACGGAGAATACGACTCCCTGCGCAGAGCACCGTTCGACCACGACGGAGCCCGGCTCGCGGTACAGCACGGCGAGTAGGGCGGAGGTACTGAGGACTGCCCTAGGCTTCGCCCGATTCCTTGCGAGCCTCTGCCCGTCGGTCTTCGATCAGTTCGTCCGAAGCCAGCTTGCGGCCTGTCTGAGCGATTCCTGCAAGCCGGTCCTGCGCTCTCCGTAACTCCCGCATTCTGGTTGTGAGGATCACGTGGCCCCCACGCAGCTCGAAGATGACATCAGCGCGCTGACCGGCGATGCCAAGCGCCGTGCGAAGCGCAGCCGGAATCACGACTCTGCCGTTCTCTGCCACCATCGCGCTGAATTGCTGCCGACGATGCCGTGACATTCTGATGAATCCTGCCATTGCCGATTACATGTCATTCTCGTAGGATTTGGCAAGACAATCGCGCATGTCGCAACCGCTTCTCCCAGAGGCACCACAAATCACCGTAGAGACCGCTTCTCATCCGCCTTAAGCCAGACCCTGCCCGGCACCAGCATGCGGACACCTGCGACAGGGTATGGAGACTGCTTGGTACCACGGGTCGCGCGAAACCATTGGGATCACGGAAGGCATCTACGAACAGAACAGGATTGACTTGTAAGGGAAGTGTATCGGGACGCCGCAGGCCTCGTTGTTGGCGCGCAGGTGCGCGGCCCAGAACCCGTCTAGGTGCCGACGAGACATGCGATCCGGCTACTTGCGATAGGCGGGATCGAGGTCGCTGAACATGGGGTAGTGCCTGAAAGTCAAGGTCTTCAATGCGGTTTCGGACAGATCGGCGGTCGCCGCGATCACAGCGTCTGCTAGACCAACCCCGTGGGATCGTCCGTAGGCTTGTCGGTACAGTCCGCCGATCCTAGCGATATCTGCACTGACCGGGACAAACGGGGAACAGTGCAAGGAAGTCCTCTAGGTCTTGGCGTTCCGCGTCTTCGGCGGCACCACGGACTCCGGCGTATAGCTCCGCAACCGACATGGCGGAGACAGTGATGCGACCGCATGTTCGATCACGAATCGGGCCGCAGTCGGATGCCCTCGCAGGCAGTCAATCAGGATGTGGGTATCGACTAGAAACGGGCGTTGCACGCTCAGACCCTGTTCCAAGTGCCCCGCAGAGTGTCGAGGGCCGAAAGATCCGTTCGATCCTTCCAGATTCCTGCGGCTTTGCGCAGCACAGCCGAGCGTCGTTCACGGGTATGTCGTTCGATGAATTGATCGATGGCTTCGCGGATCAGTTCGCTTTGCCGCCTGCCTCCACTGCGGGCGATAGCGGCAAGCTGGCCTCGCTGCCGACTGGTTAGGTATATCTGTGTCCGGATCACTTGGCCGACCTATGGTGTATACATCAGGGTTATACACCACCTATCGAATTCCACTCATTGGCACCACAACCGCTACTCTTGGCGCGGCGTGCCTCGACAGGTGAGTCGCCGATCCACTCTGCTCGCATCAACCGTCGGCTTCGCCTGGCTTTGGGGGCTACGACATTGAGCGGGAAGAGACCTGTCCTAGGGATCATTGCAGCTTCGCTTAGAGTTCCGCGTCGCGTACTTTCTCCGGAACGCATCGATTCCACTGGCACCAGCTCTGAGCTTCAACGATGGCGACTTCACCCTTCCTCACCATCGGCCCCCTGAAGCTCCGCTTCGATCTCTTCGAGGGTCGGCAGGCTACCCTTTAGATCGTCCGGCAGAACATCGACCAGGTGGGTTTCCCAGTCCGCGACACCTAGGGGTTTGGCGAGGTCGCGCAGGGCGTAATCCACGGCCATCCGGTCCTTGCCCTTGCCCTTGCACAGCAGAAGGCCGATGGTTGGCGCGTCGTCGGGGTGACGCATCAGGTCGTCCACGGCGGAGAGGTACAGGTTCATCTGGCCGACGAAGGCGGGGCTGAATGGAACCGCCTTGAGCTCGACCACGACGTACCGGCGGAGCTTGAGGTGGTAGAACAGCAGGTCCAGGCGAAAGTCGCGGTCGCCGACCTCTAATAGCACCTGTCGGCCGACGAAGGCGAATCCGCTTCCCATCTCCAGCAGGAAGCGCTGGACGTGGTCCACGAGACCCTGCTCGAGCTCCCTCTCGGTGCGCGGTTTGGCGGTGCCGAGGAAATCGAACAAGTACGGATCCTTGAACGCCTGCGTGGCCAGATCGGAGTCGGTTGGCGGAAGTGTCCGGCGGAAGTTGGTGACGGCGCTGCCTTGGCGCTCGTACAGGCCCGCTCGGATCTGTAGTTCGAGTATCTCCCGGCTCCAGCCCTGTTCGGCAACCTTTCGGGCGTACCAGATGCGTGCCTCCGGGTGGTCCAGTTTGTGCAGCAGCGCCAGATTGCTGCGCCAGGGAATTTGTGCAATGGTGCGTTGCACAATTTCCCGCTCGGGCCAGGCTGCGGCGAAGGCGCGCATGTACTTGAGGTTGCGGGGAGACAATCCCCGCATGTCCGGGAATTCCCCGCGGAGGTCGTGAGAGAGGCGGTCGATGGTCCCGGCACCCCAGCCTTCCCGCTCCTGCCGCGCGAGAATCGCGTTGCCTATTTCCCAGTAGAGCAGCACCATCGCCTGGTTCGCAGCCAATACGACGCGCACGCGTTCCGTGCGGATGCGCTCCTTGATCTCACCCAGCACGGCGGCGTAGTCTGCGGGCAACGCCCCCTTACCCGGAGGCGCGGGGATCGAAGCCTCCGGGATGCGACGCCCCATGGATCTTCGTTCCGTCATAGTCCCAGAGCCTCGAAGTTCTTCTTGATCGTCACCGCGCGCCGGACGGCCGCGGCGCTGAACTCGACGACAGACAGGCAGCGGTCTTCCGTCGTGCCTAGCTCGTCCTTGCGTGAGTGTGGCCTCGCTCGTTCGAGGAGAGGGCCTGTTTTGGGAGTCTTCGATTCTGTAATCATTATTTCGTCCTTTATATGTATCTATTCTATCATAATTTCTTAGTATGACCAGAAACTCTACGTAAAAAAGCAAGTTTTACGCTTGTCTGGCTCAAGCGACAGATTCACCCACGAGCAGCGCAGGCAGCTTCGCTACGCCTTTGTGCGCGACGATACCCAGATTGCCCGGCGAGGATGTCTGGCTCCGCCTTGGCACGGACCACGACCTTGATTGACGCCGAATCGGAAGACAAGAAGTGAAAGGAGCTTGGAATCCGTAGGTGCTGGCGGCTGCTATCGTGCGGCCATTGTAGTCGCCGAGCAATCGCCGACAGATCGACGCCAGACCCTCGCCCGCATCAACCACTGTTCAGATGATCTATCTTGGGGAAGCCGACGAGTATATTCACATCGTGCCGTTCACGACACAGACTGACGGCGCTCGCAATCTGAAGACGATCGTTCCGACTCGGAAGGCGACGAGAATGTACTTGAGCGGGCCGCAATCGTGAACAGAGACATGCGCGCAGAAGAGGTTGAGATTCTAGATAGTTTCGAGCGGGGTGATTTGCGCTCTGCTCGCGCCGTTGAACGAGAGGTTGAGTTGGCCCATGAGGCCGCTCGCAATACGTTCAACAAGACTAGGCGTGTAAGTCTGCGGCTGAGCGAGCGCGACTTCCGCCTAGCTAAGGCTCGGGCCAGAGAGGAAGGGATAGCTTGTCAGACACTGCTTTCCAGTGTTATCCACAAGTACCTTTCCGGGCGGCTGACCGAAAAGAGGTAGCCCCAGACATCACGGCGCGCGCGAGCAACGTTCGACGAAAGCCCGCCTCCTTGCTCCTCGGTTCGCCGCTCTCGCTGCTGTTCGGCGCATCCGCCCGCGACGGTATTCCCAAATGCTAAGCAGTGTGGTAACTAAATTTCTAATGAGCGATAAAGTTATTGCTCTTCAATGATTTACGGATGAGCAACCTAAGGGATTGGCTCCTCAGGTAGGACTCGAACCTACAACCCTCCGGTTAACAGCCGGATGCTCTACCATTGAGCTACTGAGGAGCAATCTGACTGTAAGCATCATCGCAAACGCGAACGGGCCTGTCAAATCCGTTGGCCATTTCCTAGCCCCTGTCGGAGCCGTTCCCGACTAGCCACTTGGTGCCAAATTGGCCTGCTACACACCTCGGCAGACTTGTCTCTGCTTGCGCCCGAATCCCCCGCGGCGACGGTCGCTAAGGGATCGCAATGGAGCATTACCAACGTCCACAGTCCTCCCATCTCATAGCCTCGCCACCCTTGGGGCAGGCCCCTGACGTCAGAAGTCAACAGTCGCGCGACGGTCCGGCAAGGTCTCCTGCGCGCCGCCGCTACGCGTGCAACTCCGTAACGGGTGCAAGCAACAGAACGCTTGCCGATTCAGAACTTCCTGCAAGCGACCGCGAACCCTAGCCGGTCGCCACCTGAAGGGCGGTGTACGACCGCGCGGGAAGCTTGATGCTCATCGTCGCCGCCGGGGACGGCGCATCGAACTGCTGGCCGGCCACGTTGTTCGGATTGTCGAACGTGTTCGTCGCCTCGAGGTCCGACCCGCTGATCATCTCGGCCTGAATCACCCGGGTTGGAGTCACGTCTTCGAAACGTAGCTCGACCTCGCGCTCCCTTTCCAGGTCCCTGTTGAGCAAGAGAATCCCGCAATTTCCCGATTCCGGATCGAAGGTGGCCGACACGTCAAGATACGGAGTCTCTGCTGGCCGGCTCGTAGGCGCGTTCACATAGTCGGCATTGTATCGGCGCTCGACCGAGTAGGTTTCCGAGCGCACGAGCAGGTCCAGTACGTCGCCCTTGGCGTACTTGATGCCCCACGCGTACGGGTAGTAGATCGTCTGGCGCAGCACGCCGTCCTTGTTCGTGATCAGCGCAGCGATGACGTTGATGATCTGGGCGAGGCAGCCGATGCGGACGCGGTCCGCGTTCCGCAGCAGCGTATTTACCATGCCTCCCACAAGTAGCGCGTCTTCGAGGTTGTAGACCTCCTCAAGCAGCGGAGGCGCGAATTTCCCCTGGCCGTTCGTGTGGTCTCCCGAGCGCGCCCGGTACCAGACGTTCCATTCGTCGAACGAGAGCCAGAGCTGCTTCGGTGACTTGAGAAGCCCCCGAACGTAGTCGCAGACAGCGATCGTCTCCTTGATCTGGTAGTCCATGTCCAGATTCAAGGCAAGAAATCGCGCCGAGTCCTCTCCCGTCTCGTCGGGCGTGTTGCCGTAGTAGCGATGAAGCGAGAGCCCGTCGACTTCGGGGTAGCACTCCTCGAGCGTTTCCCGGTCCCAGACTAGGTACGTTGGCATGAACGGGGCGCTCGATCCACAAGCGATGAGTTCCGTCGAGGGGTCGATGGAACGCATCTGGCGCGCCGCATCGCGCGCCTTTCGACCGTATTCGCGGGCCGGCATGTGACCGATCTGCCACCAGCCGTCCATCTCGTTTCCAAGACACCACGTCTTGACCCCATGCGGTTGCTCGTAGCCATGTTCCCGGCGCAGGTCGCTCCAGCGAGTGCCTTTCTCGACGTTGCAGTACTCCACCAGCGCTGCCGAAGTCTCCGGAGTTCCGGTGCCGAGATTCGTGGCCAGCAGCGGCTCGGTGCCGATCAGCCTGCACCAGTCGATGAATTCATTGGTGCCGAAGTGGTTGGTTTCCATGGAGTTCCAAGCACGCTCCAGCACGGCGGGCCGGTCGTTCTTGGGTCCGACGCCATTCAGCCAGTCGTAGCCGGACACGAAGTTGCCGCCCGGATAGCGCATGATCGGGCATCCCAGCTCCTGCATTTCCCGGACAACGTCGGACCGGAATCCGTTACTGTCCGCCAACGATGAGTCCGGCTCATAGACGCCCCCGTAGATCGCGCGCCCCAAGTGCTCGAGGAACGCACCCATCAAGCGGGGATCCATGGACGCCCGCTTCCGGGTCGAGTTCAGGAAGACCTGCGCTGGACCGCCACCCGACTGGGCATAGCCCAGGCCCCTTAGCCAAGATCCTGCGGCGAGCGCCGGTGTGGCCGCCGTGAGGGCTTTGAAGAATTCGCGTCTGTTGGATTCGGTCATGGTCAATCGAGGTCGTTGGATTGCGGCCGCACCTAGCGGGAGTTTACTGAGAACGAAGGCGACATGCTGGTATTGCATTGATTGCACAGCAGTTATGCTGCGGCGTCACGTATTACCCACGCGGCTTGCTGAGGCTGCCGATCAACTCCTCCAAATCTAGCGCTTTCACCAAGGCTTGCTGCACCAGGGTCTGTTTCGATGCGATGCTCACCACCCGCGGCGGCCCCTTCAGCCCTTGGCGGGGATACAGCAGCTCGACCTGCTGGATCCCGCCCAGTTGCTGCTTGAGCTCCTCCATGCTCAGGCCGGGCCAGGCTTGGGCGGCGCGCTGCCGCACATGCTGCAGCAGCGACACGCCCAGCAGGCAGCTGAAGGCATGCACGCGGATCTTGTCGTCGGTCCAATGGTGCATCGGCCCCCAGCCCAGCCAGTTGCCACCCTTCAGGCCCCGGAACACGCGTTCGACATGCTGCTGGCCGCTGTAGGCCTGCGCCACTTGCGCCGCCGTCCAGTCGCGCCGGTTGGTCACCAGCACCGTGCGGCCGAAGCGTTCGGCCAGCAAGCGTTGTAGCCCGTCTGGGTCTAACTGGAAGCGGATCCGCCAGCCGCTCGCCTCCGCGGCCAGTTCGCAGCTCAGCAGCTGGGCCACGAAATCCGCGGCCAGATAGCGCTGCAGCCGCCGCTGCAAGCCGCGCTCGGTGTAGCGCGCCTGCGGCTTGGCTACCTCGCGCGCCAAGCGGCGCAGTTGCTGGGTCGCTTTCGTCAGCGCCGCCGCGGTGGAGTGCAGTTGCTCGGCGGCGAAGGCGCTGGAGTGCTGCAGCACGCACAGGTATTCCGCGCCATGCACGCTGGCCGTGCGGGCCGCGGCGCGCACGCCGGGCTGCTGCGGCCCCACCTCGGCCAGTTCGCCGTCGGGCAGCTCGCGCAACTCCGGCGGGGCTTGATGCCACGGCAGAGCCGACACCCAGCCCAAGCCGTGGGCCTGCAACTCCAGCGTGTTGGCCAGCGCCGCCGAGCCCTTGTCGAACACCAGCGTGACCGTCTCGCGCGGGATCTGGGCCCGGTCCAGCATGCGCCCGATGCGGGCCAGCGCCTGTGGCAGGGCGGCGCTGTCGCTGAGCTGGCCCGGATACAGGTGGTGGCACAGCGCCAGGCCGTGCTCGCCGTCCAAGGCGTAGCTGAGCCCGACTTGGCGCAAGTCGTGGCGTTTCTGCTTGTTGCGGCCACGCTGGGGCAACTCGCAGCGCTCGTTAGTGGAGGCGATCCAAGTGTGGAAATTGGTGGTGTCGTAGGCCAGCACGCGCTGGCTGAGCAGGTCCTTGGCGCGGAAGGCGTCCAGCAGGGCGGACTGGGCGCGCTCGAGGTCGTCGGCGGCGGCCTCGGTCAGGCTGGTGGAGACGTCGAGGCGGTCGAAGCAGTCCCAGAAGTCTTGCGAGCGGAAGCGCTGGGGGGAGAAGCCCCACAGCGAGCGCAGGATGGAGTGCTGATACCAGTCGGCGACGGTGGTTTTGGGACCGGGGGCACAGATGCGGTGGATGGCGGCGAGCAGCAAGTAGTGGGCCGGGGCTGGCCCGGAGCGGGGCTTGGGCCAGAGCGCGAGCAAGGCGTCGAAGGCGCCGCAGCGGCGCGCGGCCTGCCAGAGGGCGCCGGGCAGGCCGAGTTCGAGGGCGGAGGCCTCGAGGGGGATCGGGGCGGCCTTGTCCTGGACGAGTTTCTCGAGGCGTTCGGCGGTGCCGAGATAGGTTTGCTTGACAATGCGGGAGTTGCCATCGACGCGGCCAGAGGTGGCGACGTAGTAGTAGGTCTGGTTGCCCTTCTTCTTGCGGATCACGGACGGCATATAGGGTAATTGAGCATAGCAGGGAAATGGCATGAAGATCAACAATAAATTGGCAGATAATGCAGGCATAGGCCCTACAGATATAGGGTAATACAAGAACCAAGCGCAAGCCGGATGGATAACCTCAATAACGACAGTGAGTTAGCGTCGGCTGTCGCCGACCCTCACGAACGCCCGCAGTAAACTCCCGCTAGAGTAAGGCCTTCCTTTGCTTCCGCGGCAAGCCGGTGCTGAACGACTCTGCCCTCCTGAGATCTCTCTGGATCGATTGAGGGGCTGCACATTCGATGCACAGCGGGAGGTGCCGCCCGTTAGAGTCGCAAACTGGCCACCAGCTAGGCAAGCGGTAACTGGTCGTGCCGGATCCTCGGGCTTCGAGGGCGGTGCAGACGGTATGCTGGCAACGACGGGGTTCGCCACGGACTCGGCCCGTCCAGCGCGGACAGGACATCCCTCAGCCGACGCGCCTGCGAGGAATTGATCCCTCGTTCGTCATTGTGCCGGAAGAACGGGAAACTGAGTTTGGCTTTGGCTTGACAACCCTTCGAGAGTTGGCCCAGCATTAGTAGCGAGACGCAAGCTTTGGCTTGCCCTCTTTCCGAAGCCCGCGCTTCCGCGCGGGCTTTCGCGTTTGTGGGAGGTTATGACCTACCCGGCTCATCTAGATGAGTTCGGACACATCGGTGCCTATGTCGATCGCTCGGACCCGAAACACAATGACAGCCCGGTGTTCGGACTTGCCGGTATCATACTGCCAGCAAACGCAGTGCGCGGATTTGGAACTTGGTTCTTCAAGCGAAAGGCCGAGCTTCTCGCATTCGAGATACAGCGGTCCGGAAAGCATCCCGCCGTTTGGGAGAAGAAGGGTTCGAGTCTCTACACGGTGCGTATTCTGATTGAAAAGGGTCACCGTTCTGATTGAAAAGGGTCACCGGCCTGAGCTTGGGGTCGAGTGCCGAGAGCGTGGCGACGATGGCGGGTGCAAGTGTCTTCCTGTCCCCATAGAGGACAGGAGGGCACGCGATGCCGAGGCTACCAATCGCCATGTTTGCAATCAAGGAAATCCTGCGCCTGCACCATGACGCAGGCCACACACAGCGGGAGATCTCCCGCGCCACCGGGGTGAGCCAGTCGGCCATCCAGCGCTTGCTGGGACGGGCCAGCCAAGCCGGGCTGGGCTGGCCGCTGGCCCGTCCCGCCGCCAGCGATGCGGAGTTGTATGCACAGTTGTACCCGTCGGCCGCTGGGCCAGCGAGGCACAGCCAGCCAGACTTTGCACATGTGCACGATCAGTTGCGCCGCTTCAAGCGCGTCACGCTGGAGCAGCTCTGGAGCGAGTACTGCGCGGCGAGCGAGCCGGGCCGCAGCTACAGTCAGTTCTGCGCGCTGTACAAGCAGTGGCGCGCGAGTCAGGACGTGGTGCTGCACCACGATCACATGGCCGGCGAGCAGCTCTTCATTGACTACGCCGGCGATACGGCGACGGTGTACGAGCCGTCGGGGAGTTGGGAAGCTCAGATCTTCGTGGCCGTGCTCGGGCTGAGCGTGTACACCTATGCCGAGGCCTGCCGGAGCCAGGACCTGGAGAGTTTCCTGAGGGCGCATGTGAACGCGCTGCGCTTCTTTGGCGGGGTGCCGCGCGTGTTCGTGCCGGACAACTTGAAGGCGGCCGTGAGCGTGGCCGACCGCTACGAGCCCGAGGTCAACCGCAGCTACGCCGAACTGGCGCAACACTATGGCGCGGCGGTGCTGCCGGCGCGAGCGGGCAAACCGCGTGACAAAGCGGCCGTGGAGGCGGCCGTGCTGGGGGTGGAGCGGGAGTTGCTCACGCCGCTGTTGCGGCAGCAGCGCCGCTGCTGCAGCCTGGCAGAGTTGAACGAGGCGCTGCGGGAGGGCTTGGCGGCCTACAACGCCAAGCCGTTCCAAAAGCGCGCGGGCTCGCGCCAGAGCGTGTTCGCCAGCCTGGAGCGGCCGGCTTTGCTGGCCTTGCCGGAGCGCGACTACGAATTCGCCGCATGGCTGACGGCGCGGGTCAACGTGGACCATCACGTGACGGTGCGCAAGTGGCACTACTCGGCCCCGGCCAGCCTGCTGCGCAAGCAGGTCGACGTGCGCCTCAGCGCGCACAGCGTGGAGTTGTTCCATCGCGGCGAGCGGGTGGCGCTGCACCGCCGCGAGCGCGGCAAGGGCGGCTACAGCACCATCGAGCAGCACCGCCCCAAGGCCCACCGCGAGCACTTGGGCTGGCCGCCGGAACGGATCGTCGAGTGGGCTGCAAAAGCCGGCCCGGAGACGGCTCGGCTGGTGCGCGAGCTGATGGCTTCCAAGACACACCCGAGCGAGGCCTACAGGCCCAGCCTGGGGATTATCCGGCTCGGCAAGCACTACGGCAGCCAGCGCTTGGAGGCGGCCGCCAAGCGCGCGCGGGCGCACGGCGAGTGCAGCTACAAATGCGTCAAGCAGATCTTGCAGCGCGGCCTGGACAGCCAGCCCGGCGAGCCGGAGCAGGTCTCGGCCCAAGCGCCGGTCGAGCACGGCAATATCCGCGGGCCGGAGTATTTCCGCGCCGCGGCCCAGCGGGCCGGCCAGGCCAAGGAGGGCGCAGCATGTTGATCGAGCCGATTTTGGAACAACTCTACCAACTGCGCCTCAACGGCATGGCGGAAGCCTTCCGCCAGCAGCTGGCCGACCCGGGCGCGGCCGAGCTGAGCTTCGAGGAGCGCTTCGGCCTGCTGGTCGACTCCCAGCACAGCTGGAAGCAGAGCCGCGCCTTGACGCGGCGGCTGGCGCTGGCCAAGCTGCACATGCAGGCGACGCTGGAAGACGTCGACTACCGCCACCCGCGCGGGCTGGAGCGGTCGCGCTTCGTCAGCCTGGCGCACGATTCGCGCTGGGTGCGCAACAAGCACAATGTGATCCTGACCGGCCCCTCCGGGGTGGGCAAGACGTATCTGGCCTGCGCCTTGGCGCACAAGGCCTGCCGGGACGGCTACAGCGCGCTCTACAAGCGTTGCACGCAACTGTTCCGGGACCTGCAGGCGGCCCACGCCGACGGCAGCTTCCCGCGCCTGCTGGACCGCCTGGCGCGCACCGACGTGCTGGTGCTGGACGATTTCGCGCTGACACCGCTGAGCGACTCCCAACGGCGCGACTTGCTGGAAATCTGCGACGACCGCTTCAACCTGCGCTCGACGGTGCTGACCTCCCAGCTGCCGCCCGCCAGCTGGCATGCGCAGATGGGCGATCCGACCATGGCCGACAGCATCCTGGACCGCTTGGTGCACGTGGCGCACAGCTTCCCGCTGGAGGGGGAATCGCTGCGCAAGACGCAGGCCGCGCAACGCCTGCAAGAGGATCGCCAGCAGGAGGACGCGACATGAGAGAGCGTTTCCACATCAAGCCCTCGGCCGGTGCGTTCTTCGCGGCCGGGGAAGGTTTCGAGCGGGCGCTGGGAGTGCTCTCCGACGCGGCCTTCAAACTCTTCGCGCACGTGTGTCTGCGAGCCCGGCGCCCGGCCGGCACGCTCGAGTTCGAGCGGGCCGAGCTGGCTCGCCAGCTGGCCAAGAGCCACTCGACTGTGGGGCGCTGCTTGCAGGAACTGGTGCGCCAAGGGGTCTGCCGGATCGAGCCCGCTCCCAACCAGCACCGGCGCTCGCGGCTGACCGTCTGTGCGCGTTTCTGGCCCTATGCCGCGGTCGACTCCGAGTTGGCCCCAGCGGCCGATCCCGCCGCCAACTATGTCGCCAGCGTGCGCCAGGCCTTCTTGCAGCCCAGCTGCGTGCAGGGCCGCTTCAACTCCGCTGACGAGTGCCTGGCGCGGCACTGGCACAGTTCCGCAGTCCCGCTGGAAACCGCCCGCAACGCCATCCTGCTCGGCTGCGCGCGCAAGTCCATCACACTGCTCGCACAGCCGGCCGGGCTGCCGATTCGCAGCCTGCACTACTTCCAGCCACTGCTGGAAGAGGTGCTCGCCGCCACCCCGCAAACCTACCCGCCACAGTACTGGCAGCACCTGCGCCAGCACTTGCTGCGGTGTGAGCAACATTGGGCGCGCAACGGAGGCTGGCCAGGGAGCCCGCCTGCCCGCCCAAATTTGACACAGGCAGAGCCGCAGCCCCGGCCACTCGACGCGGCCGCCGCGGACACAGGAGGAACAGAATGATGATGATGTCCCATCTTCCCGGGAACCGGGAATCCATGCAAGGAGGTGCCTCCCTGATGGCATACTAGGATCCGTCAGCGTCGCTGCGCTCCGAACTGACCCTTTTCGTCAGAACAGTGATTCTTTTCGGCCAGAACGCTGACCCTTTTCCTTCGGATTACTGACCCTTTTCGCCAGAATCCGCAACACGGTGACAAACGTAGCACGCTACCGGGAACTCCGGACGTTCACCAGCCGCTTCTTCAACAAAATCAAGAGCATCGGCGGGTTCGCCTTCTATGTCGGAATCAAGAAGACCCACCCACCCAGCCGGCATAACCCAAATCGGCTCTACGCAACGGTGCTTGTCGAGGCAATCAAGCGGCTGGACGAGTTCTGTCAGGAAAGCATCCAATCGTCGAACAACGTCCTCCTAGACTCCTTGTCTAGGCGTAGCGTTTACAGATGAGTCAAGTTTACGCGGCGATCGGCTGGCCCTCCCAGAGTCGGTCGATCTCGCGATCGAAGCGCTGTACGGCCTTCTGCAGGGGCGTGGGGTCGGAACCGCCGGCATCGAAGACCACCGACAGAGACGGGCGCAGCACGCGGGCGTAGGTGCGCTGGAAGCACAGCGCCGTGCGCAGGCCCTGCTCGGTCACACGGTAGCGGCGCGTGCGCGGGATGCGCTCGATCAGGCCCCGCAAGCGCAGTCGCCGCAGGTCGTAGGTCATGCGGCCTGCGCCCCACGCCTCCGCGCTACTGCCCAGCAGGGGCGCGACCCGCTCGCGCAACTGCCGGTGGGTGAAACCGTGCGGCAGCAGCCGGAAGCTCGCTAGGGACGCCAGCAGGGCCTGCACGCGGCGGTCCCCGAAGCGTAGCGACGCTGCCCGCTGCCCCTCGATCTGGGCCGCCGCTTGGAGTCGCTCGAAGCGCTCGGCTCCCAGCGTGCAGTCGTGGCTGAGGCGTTCGACGCACAGCAGGCGTCGGTTGGCTTGGAAGCCGATCTTTTTCAGATGCTCGAGGTTGCCCAGCCGACGCCCGACTCCGAAGTCGTAGCTGTCGTTGATCGTGGTCTCGGTGCGCAGCGCGCGCCCTTCTTTGAAATATTGCTTGATGCGGGTGCTCTTGTAGTCGAAATGCAGCGAGGGGTCCACCCCGGCGGTGATCACGCGCGTGCGGAAGCGTGACGGCGTGCGCTTGCTAACCCGGCGCTGGAACACCAGCTGGACGTGGTCGGGCCGGCCGATGTCGAGGTTCTCGCGGATGACCTCCTCGAAGAACATGCGCCCCTGCTGCGGGCGGTCGAAGACCTGCGTGAGCGAAAACTCCGCCTGCAGGATGGAGAGTTGGTAGCGCAGCCCCGCGGCGCGGTCTGCGGCCGTGAACGGATGCGGCAGCCGCGCCAGCCACTTGCGCGCCAAGGCGTCGATCTTGGCGGCGCTGAGCTGGCGGCAGATCTGTGCCAGCCGCTCGGGATCCTCGCAACTCAGGATGCCGTTGTCGAGCGCTTCGAAGGCAATGCCCTGCTTGGCCAGCTGGCGCTTGACGTACTCGTGACCGTTAATGCAAACCTTGGCGCCGTACGGGAAATACGAGCAGAATTTGAGGAAGAAGGGGCCGAAGTCGTCATCGACGGCGTAGAAATAGTAGGCGTTGGGCAGGGCTGTGGAGAAGGCCAGCTCGGGCGAGCGGCGGCCGGTGGCGGGATCGGTCTCGGCCTGGGTGCGCAGCACGCGCGCCTTCTCCTGCGCCTTGCCGATGTACAGCACGCCCTCGCCGCCGCGCCACTGCCGCAGGTAGGCCTGGGTGCGCTCGTCCTTGCGCTCGCCTCTCTCGAAGCGGATCAAGTCGATGTTGCCCTCGCGGGCGAAGGCCTCGATGGCGGCCACGAAGCTGCGCGTCATCGGGGCCATCAGGGCCGGGGAGGGCACCGGGCAGCCGCGCACTTGGCGGAAGAACCAGGCCGCCCCGCCCGGGGTCTGCAGCAGCGGCTGGTAGAGATTGAGGTAGAGCCGGTCGACGCACTCGACCTCCAGGGTGACATGCTCGGAGATGGCTTCGGCGACGTTGCGTGCTACAGTCATGGCGCGGGTTCGGGGCGATGGGCTCCCCACACAACCGTCATGATACGGACACTGTCGCCTAGGCGACCATACGGCGGCCCCGGCCGCAGAGCGGAGCAGCGTCCGGAGCCCGCACTCCATCGCGAGTATGACCACGCAGCTTCGAACCGAGTCTCGTCGGTCTGAGGCTCAGCCTCGCTAGTTCTCGATGAACATGGCCAGCGTTCTACGCTGATCACCGAGGCGTCCCGAGGCATGTACGGAGGACAAGAGCCTCGTCGGCACCTGATCGAGCCGCCCTTCCAAGCGGAAAGCCACCGATATCAGACCCTGCAAGCCGCTGACTGGATTGCGGGACTCGTTGGACGCCTAGGAACATTCTAGGTAGATCCGAATGCTTTCCCAGAAAACGAGATCTTCCGCCGCTACTTTGAACAACGGCTCACTGGCGTGCAGATCCGTAGCGGACTCCGCAACTAGGCTCAGACTTCGTTACATCGTTCGATTAGAGTTGTCAGGAGTTTGGGCTGAGGCTGCGGATGGGAGGGGCTGCGAGGCCAGCCGCTGGCTGTCATCGCTAGACGGGAATTCGTAGACCAAGCGCAACTGGGTTCCGGGAAACACGGTGCGCGTTTGGTTCAACTCGGCCAGCAACGGGGCCAGCGCCGCGTCTTGGGCGCGGCTGGCTTGGTGTAGCAGGCGCACTGTCAGCGTGCCGGCCGCCGGGTCCGGCAGCAAGCTGGCGTCGCTCTGGAAGAGCGCCTTGAGCAGGCTGCGAGCGGTCTCGGGATTGTCCAGCTCCGGGGCCAGCACCGCCGCCATGCAGGTCTCGGCGCGGTAGGCCAGCATGCGCAGCGTCTGCATCAGCTGGCGCATTGGCGCCGGCAGGGCTTGCAGCTTCTCCGGCTCCGACAATTCGCCCGCCAGCATGTGCTCGTCGGTCGCTTGGCGCGCCAGCTCAAAGCCCTGCACCAGCTCGTCGCAAGCCTCGATCTGCTCATCCAGCTGGCGTGCTCGGTCGGTCTTGGCGCTGGGCTCCGAGGCCCGCTTGCGGCGCAGCTGTCCGACTTTGTCACGAGCCTGCTTGAGCGCCTTGTTGATCGCACGCCAGGCCGGGTTGACCACCCAGGTGTCGTCCTGCACCGCCACCAGCGCGTGCTCGCACAGGCTGTCGAGGCCGAACTCGGCGCGCATGTACTTGAAATAGTTCTCTTGCGTCCAGCGTGAACGCAACAGGCCCGCCACCTGCTCGGCCGCCAGGCTGGGATGGGTGGTCACCAGCGCCGGCTGGCGCTGCGTGTCGCTGGGCGCGCCGGCCAACTGGCGCGGCTGGCGCGCTTGGCCGCCCTTGCCCGTGCCGCGCAGGCGGCGCTCGATCCAGAAGCGGATCTCGCGCGCTTGGCAGCCTGCCCCCAACTCGACCGCCCGCTCGGCCAGCCGGCCCTCTGCCACGGCCTCGCCCAGCGGCGTGCGCAGCGGGATCGCGGCCGCCCCGAACTCGCTCTGCGGCCAGCGCTGGGCCTGCGCCCCCTTGCGCCAAGTGACCACCGCGATGCCCACCTTGCGCAACTCCCGGAACAACTGCGGGCTCCAGCCTTCGCGGTCGAACACCAAGGTCAGGCGGGGCTCGCTGTCCGCTGCGGCCCGCTCTGGCAGTAGCCCCAACTGGCGCAACTGCGGCACGATGCCACTCCAGATCTCGCGCACCATGCCATCGTCTACCTGGCGGTGCAGGCACAGCAGCGGTGCCCCGCCCAAGGCCTGCACCCAGTAGCTGACCGCAGCCGGCAAGGCCAGCCGCTGGCGCGTCACGAAATGTTTCGCCAGCCGTCCCTGACCGCTGTAGACCTGCACATGGCCATCGACGAACAGCGTGGCCATGGCCTCCGGCTCGGCCGCGCTCCAATCGCGCGCCAGCGCCCCGATCCAGTCCCCCAGCCCCGCGCACTCCGCCAACTGGCGCGTGCGGCGGCGCAGCGTGCGCGGGCAGGGGCAGCGGTCCAAGCCCAGCAGCGCGCCCCACTCGCCGGGCTGCTGGTAGCGCAGCCCTTCGGCGTTGCGCACCCGGCCCAGCAGCAGCAAGGCCCACAGCAGCAGCAGCGAGGGCAGCGAGTAGAAGCCCTTCGGCAGCGCCAGCAAGCCGACGTGGCGCAACAGGCCTTGGCTTAACAGGGCCGGCAGGGCGGTCAGCACGCCGGCCCCGCTGACGGCCTCGGCCGCAGCGAACTCCGGGGCGCGCCCGTCGAGCACTCCCAGGCTGGCCGCCACCCGTCCCTCGCTGTCGTGGGCGGCCCGCCCCAGCACGGCCTGGGCGTCGCGCCGGTTGCGCTCTTCCTTGCCGGCCAGCACGACCTCCCCACGGGCCTCACACGCGTCTGCTGGTTCCGGCTGCGGCGCTGGTTCCGGCTCCGCTGCTGGTTCCGGCTCCGCTGCTGGTTCCGGCTCCGCTGCTGGTTCTGGCTCCGCTGCTGGCGCGGGCTCCGATACCGCTTCGCAAAGTCCCCCGGCCGGGCTCGGCGAGGCCTCTGCGGCGGCCTCTGCCGAGCGCCGCGGCGGGCACTGGCTGGCGGGCAGAACGCCTGCTTGGGTGTAGCTCCACAGCGTCGAGGAGCTCACCTGCAGTTGCTTGGCCACACGGTACAGGCTGTGCCCGGCCTGTAACAGTTCGGCGGCTTTGGCCAGCACTCCGGGATCCTCGATGCCGTGCCGCCGACGGGCTTTGCGCGGCGGCACGAAGTTGCCTTCGCCACGCTTCCGCAGGCGTGCTTTGGCACGCGCCACCGTGCGCGGGTTGAGCGCGAAGGCCTGAGCTAGCACGGTGTGCGTGGCGAGGCCAAACAGGGCGCAGCGAGCCAGGCACAGATTGCGCCCGAGCTTGTCGTCGGCGGCATGCGAGGCGAACGGCAGGGTGAACACGAAGTAGACGAAGTCGTGGTCATCGCGGAACAGGCTCAAGGAGTTGCCCAGAGGCAAGGACTGGCCCGGCAGCAGGGCGAGGGCGGGTGCAAGGGGGGAGTCCTGAGGAGTGGCTTCGGCGACAGACACTAGACAAATTATATCGCAAGATACAAGGGCTTGTCAAGCCCGCCAATCTGAGCGGAAGCACCCCTAAGCCCTAACCCGTAGAGCAGTTACAGCGCAAACCCACATCACGCTAGCTCGCCCCATGTAACGAAGTCTGATTGCGCCAGGGCAAGCCCTGGAGAGGAGGAAGCCATGAGCTGAAACCTTTCATAACGAGCCAGCGGGTTCAACCCCCGCCCGGCAGAGGTGCAGCCCACCAGCCGGGAGCGAGTGTTGCAGGGCGTGCGGCAACGCACGACTTGAAGCGTACACAGCGGGCGGTGAAGCGTCGTTATCGAGCCCCGAGATCGTCAATGTCGGTGCCTTCAGCGTTCAGACCCTGGGGGCAGCACCGGAAGCGCCGCCAGCGGCGAGGCGTCACGGACCGGCCGGGGTCTAAGACCGAAGGCAAAGCCGCAGGATGGCTCGTCAGGGAACCTGGGAGGCCCTGTCCTGTCCACGTGCAGAAGTCGCAATGGGATGCCCGACTACCACAAGGCCCCGGCCCCCGCGGCTGGCCTGCGCCACGGGGGAGCGCTGCGGCGGACACGAATCGACAGGCAAGGCATGCGGTACCGGCTGGCGAAACAATAAGCCGAAGGGACGCAGGGCAGGGAGTCGTAGTGCCTTGATAGTACCGTCAGACGGCGGGGAACCGTGTTCAGCGGGACCCGCCCGAGGGAAGCGAGGCATCTGAAGAGCAGAACCATGCGAGGGAAACGATGGAGCAGACACAGAGCTACACAAACACGTCCACGAAACGAGCATGGATAGCCGAGCAGGCGAGGGCGCACCCGGAACGGGTGTTCAACTCGCTGCACCACCTGATCGACGAGGACTGGATGCGGGAGGCGTACCGCCGCACGCGCAAGGATGGAGCGTCAGGGATCGACGGCGTGAAGGCAGCCGACTATGAGCGCGATCTGGAGGCCAACTTAAAGAGCCTGCTGGAACGCATCAAGGCGGGCCGCTATCACGCGCCGCCGGTGCGCCGACAGTACATCCCGAAAGCGGACGGCAGGCTGCGGCCACTGGGCATCCCGACCTTGGAGGACAAGGTGGCGCAGCGGGCGATCGTGATGCTGCTGGAACCGATCTACGAAAGCGACTTCCTGTCGTGCTCGTATGGGTTCCGGCCCGGACGGTCGGCCCACGATGCGCTCGACACAGTGTACGAGAGCATCGGAAGGCAAGGGCAGACATGGGTGATCGACGCCGACGTGGCGGGCTACTTCGATAGCATCCCCCATTCCGAAATCCGGGCAGTCCTCGACCTGCGAATCAAGGATGGCGTCGTGAGGCGCATGATCGACCGGTGGTTAAAGGCGGGGGTGCTGGAAGCCGGCACTCTCCATAAGTCGGAAACTGGCACCCCTCAGGGCGGTGTGATTTCACCGTTGATCGCGAACCTGTTCCTGCACCACGTGCTGGACCGCTGGTTTGCCGAGACGGTGCAACCACGGCTGCGAGGAGCCAGCCAGCTAGTGCGTTTTGCTGACGACTTCGTGCTGACCTTTGCCGACGGCGGAGACGGCCAGCGCGTGCTGGCCGTGCTGGGCAAGCGTCTGGGCCGCTTCGGGCTAACGCTCCACGCGACCAAGACCCGCTATGTGGACTTCCGACCGCCGCAGAACGCAGGCGGCCACGAGCCGCACGCCAGCTTCGACTTCCTCGGCTTCACCCATGTGTGGGGCCGCTCAAGGAGGGGCTACTGGGTAGTGCGCCAGCTCACGGCCAAGCAGCGCTTAGCGCGCGGACTGCAAGCGGTCAACGAGTGGTGCAAGAAGCACCGCCACGCGCCACTAGCGGAGCAACAGAAGCGACTTGCCAGCGTGATCCGTGGTCACTGCAATTATTACGGTCTGACGGGCAACAGCAAGCGCCTAGGGCAATTCCGCTATCAAGTGGTGCGTCTCTGGCAGAAGTGGCTCTCGCGGCGCAGCCGCAAGAGTCGCGTCAACTGGGAACGCATGACGGAAGTGCTCCGACGGTATCCCCTGCCACCCGCCAAGGTCGTGCGCACGATCTACGCATCCTGAGCGAAGCTGCCATCAGAGGAACCAAGTGCGGCAACCCGCACGCTTGGATCTGTGAGGGAGGGGGCTCGGTAACGACCCCCTCTACTCGGCTTGCGCCAGGGCAAGCCCTGGAGAGGAGGAAGCCATGAGCTGAAACCTTTCATAACGAGCCAGCGGGTTCAACCCCCGCCCGGCAGAGGTGCAGCCCACCAGCCGGGAGCGAGTGTTGCAGGGCGTGCGGCAACGCACGACTTGAAGCGTACACAGCGGGCGGTGAAGCGTCGTTATCGAGCCCCGAGATCGTCAATGTCGGTGCCTTCAGCGTTCAGACCCTGGGGGCAGCACCGGAAGCGCCGCCAGCGGCGAGGCGTCACGGACCGGCCGGGGTCTAAGACCGAAGGCAAAGCCGCAGGATGGCTCGTCAGGGAACCTGGGAGGCCCTGTCCTGTCCACGTGCAGAAGTCGCAATGGGATGCCCGACTACCACAAGGCCCCGGCCCCCGCGGCTGGCCTGCGCCACGGGGGAGCGCTGCGGCGGACACGAATCGACAGGCAAGGCATGCGGTACCGGCTGGCGAAACAATAAGCCGAAGGGACGCAGGGCAGGGAGTCGTAGTGCCTTGATAGTACCGTCAGACGGCAGGGAACCGTGTTCAGCGGGACCCGCCCGAGGGAAGCGAGGCATCTGAAGAGCAGAACCATGCGAGGGAAACGATGGAGCAGACACAGAGCTACACAAACACGTCCACGAAACGAGCATGGATAGCCGAGCAGGCGAGGGCGCACCCGGAACGGGTGTTCAACTCGCTGCACCACCTGATCGACGAGGACTGGATGCGGGAGGCGTACCGCCGCACGCGCAAGGATGGAGCGTCAGGGATCGACGGCGTGAAGGCAGCCGACTATGAGCGCGATCTGGAGGCCAACTTAAAGAGCCTGCTGGAACGCATCAAGGCGGGCCGCTATCACGCGCCGCCGGTGCGCCGACAGTACATCCCGAAAGCGGACGGCAGGCTGCGGCCACTGGGCATCCCGACCTTGGAGGACAAGGTGGCGCAGCGGGCGATCGTGATGCTGCTGGAACCGATCTACGAAAGCGACTTCCTGTCGTGCTCGTATGGGTTCCGGCCCGGACGGTCGGCCCACGATGCGCTCGACACAGTGTACGAGAGCATCGGAAGGCAAGGGCAGACATGGGTGATCGACGCCGACGTGGCGGGCTACTTGCAGTTGTCGTCATACTGCCACCCCACTGATGCGGATCGCCCGAACGGGCCGCGATATCTGCATAACTCCTTCCTTTTCAGTTATTTGCGGAATGATTCAAGGAATCGGCCGACTGCGGCTGCGGCCGACTTGACTCACTGCAACTCGCCTCTTCGGTGCATGTCGGCTCCTTGAACAGGCTCGGATGGTTGTTCTCGGGGAGCTTGATCCGCAATCCGCCCCGGCGTCCTCTTTGGACCGTGACGGCATCCAGCTTGCCGCGCTTGATCCAGTCTAGGACGGTCTGGCGAGACACTCCCAGCCGGGCTGTCGCGACTTGCATCGCTACGTAACCCTCGGGAGCGTCTGCCACGAAGCGTTGACGCAGTTCCTCGGTGAGGCGGATGCGCCAGGGAGCTCCGGGCGTGATCTGATCACCGGCCAGGAACCCGTCATTCAGCATGCGGTGGATCGTGGATGGGGCCACGCCCAGCGCCTTGGCGGCTTGCCGGACGTTGACGAGCTCGCCGTCCGGAGGCGACTCTGACGGCTTGAAGCAGGGGATTTTCCAGTGCGTGCGCAGGCTCGAAACCCGGGACTGGGTGAACCGCAGCCCATGCGCGGTCCGGCGGCCTTGCTGGTTGAGAATCCCGGCAATGACCGAGTCGGGGTAATGCGCCGCGAGTCGGCGCAGCAGCTCGATCGTGTCCTCGTCCGTACGCACGGGTGCGGAACGCTTGCGCGGACGCTCGATGGTGAGTTCGGTCGACAGTCCTCCCCGCCACACCAGACGGATCCGGGCGCGAGGCTCGTTGCGGGGGGCATCTAGGACCACCTCCTCCAGCAGCGCCCGCAGCAGTTCCTTGCGGTCGCGTGCCGTCGTCGTGGGGGCGTCCCAGGCCCGTGGCAGGTCCTCGCCCAGCGCCAGCAGCGCCTCGCGTTCGTTCCCGCTCAGCTCCCGCGGACGCTCCTGCTCGCGCAACGCCAGCTCGGCCCGCTCCCGCTCCAGATCCTCCAGCCGCTGTTCCCACTCCCGCTCCAGACCACGGGCCACGCGGCGGTTCTCCGGATCCACGGCGCGGTAGGCGCGCTCGGCCCTGGTCGCCTCGTAGGCGGCCCGCTCCACCGCCAGGCGCCGCTGCGCCAGGGCGGCGTCGCGTTCGCTCTGCACCTGCTCGATCGCACGCAGCGCGGCTGCGGCTCCGCCGGCCCGGACAGCCTCCAGCACGCTGACAGCCACGGCTTGGTCGACCTGCATCCCGCCGATCTGCAAGCAGTAGGTGGCACGCCCTTCCACGATGTTCTGGCCGGGACAGTGGTAGTTGGGGGAGGAGTTGCGTCCGAGGTAGTAAGTGCGCAGCGCTCGCCCGCAGTTGCCGCAGATCGCGAGTCCCTGTAGCAAGGCGGGTCCCTCTCTCACGCTGCCCCCGGCACTGTGCGGGCGCGGCCGCCGGTTGGCTCCGATGCGCGCCCGGTTAGCCTCGAACGTCTCCCAGTCTATATAGCCGCGGTGATGGCCTGGCAGCAGCACGCGCCATTCCGCCCGGGGCAACTGGCGCACGCGCTTTTGCATGCGGCCGTGCCCGTCGAGATAGCGTTCCTGGCGGGACTTGCCGAAGGCGTACGCCCCGGCGTAGACCGGATTGCGCAGCACTTGGACGATCGAGCTGTAGGCGGGCGGGATCCAGCGCACGTCATCGCCTTTGCGCAGGCGGACGGGGAACTGCAGGCCCTCGTCGCGGAACCACAGCCAGACGCGGCGCATGGAGCCGAGCTTGGCGAAGCGCTCGAAGACATTCCGGATCGCGCGCACCACTTCCTCGTCGGGATGGAAGAGGACCTCGCCGTCCTGCTCGCCCCAGACGAAGCCGACCGGCAGGGTGCAACGGAACTCGCCGCGGGCGGCCTTGTTGCGGATGCCTTCCAGCAGGCGCACCTTGAGCGTGTGCAGCTCGGCTTCGCTGATTGTGCCTTTCATGCCGAGCACCAGGCGGTCATTGAAACAAGCCGGGTCGTAGATGCCGTCAAAGTCGGCGATCAGGGTGTCGGTCAGGGCGCACAGGTCGATCAGGCGGTACCAGTCGGCGTTGTTGCGAGCCAGCCGGGAGACCTCCAGTCCGAGCACGAGTCCGGCGCGACCGAGAGCGACGTCGGCGGCCAGGCTGTTGAAGCCGTCGCGCTTGTCGGCGGACTCGCCGGAGAGGCCGAGGTCCTCGTCGACGACGGTGATCTGGTCGGGGTGCCAGCCCAGGGCTTCGGCACGGGCGGCGAGGGCGTACTGGCGACGCGTGGACTCAGTGTTGCGCTCGACCTGCGAGGGGCTCGACTGGCGGATGTAGACGAAGGCCTGGCGCTGGCGGTGAGCAGGCAGGATGCTGGTTTCAGTCATCGCGCTGCTCCTGTTCGCGAGGCGGCAGGATCGCCTGGGCCAGGATGCGGGCCAGGGCTTGCAAGGCGGCGTTCTTGGTGGCGGGATCGAGCGTCTCCCAGATCGCCTCGGTCGGGGCGGGCGTGTCCTGGAAGGCTAGTGCCATCTGCCGCCGGGGCGGCGGGGGCAAGGTTTTCATCGGGAGTCTCCTGAGCGGCCTGGAGCCGTTGCAAGAGAGCGTCGATGATGGCGCGGGCCCGCAGCAAATCGCCGAGGCGAGCGAGGCTTGCATGGCGACCTGACGAGGGATCCCGATCCTCGGCCGGCACAGCATCTGTCCATGCCGCCGGCACGAAGCGGCGGTCCCCATTGGGGCACAGCAGCAGCAGGGTCAGTTCATCGTTCCGGACCGCTTGAAGCAGGACCGGCAAGGTCCTGCCAGCCAGCGGATGGGACGGTCGCGTGATTGTAGCCGCCTCCGGAAGCTCTTCGAGATGGGTAGTGTGTGGAGTACTACTTCGATAGCATCCCCCATTCCGAAATCCGGGCAGTCCTCGACCTGCGAATCAAGGATGGCGTCGTGAGGCGCATGATCGACCGGTGGTTAAAGGCGGGGGTGCTGGAAGCCGGCACTCTCCATAAGTCGGAAACTGGCACCCCTCAGGGCGGTGTGATTTCACCGTTGATCGCGAACCTGTTCCTGCACCACGTGCTGGACCGCTGGTTTGCCGAGACGGTGCAACCACGGCTGCGAGGAGCCAGCCAGCTAGTGCGTTTTGCTGACGACTTCGTGCTGACCTTTGCCGACGGCGGAGACGGCCAGCGCGTGCTGGCCGTGCTGGGCAAGCGTCTGGGCCGCTTCGGGCTAACGCTCCACGCGACCAAGACCCGCTATGTGGACTTCCGACCGCCGCAGAACGCAGGCGGCCACGAGCCGCACGCCAGCTTCGACTTCCTCGGCTTCACCCATGTGTGGGGCCGCTCAAGGAGGGGCTACTGGGTAGTGCGCCAGCTCACGGCCAAGCAGCGCTTAGCGCGCGGACTGCAAGCGGTCAACGAGTGGTGCAAGAAGCACCGCCACGCGCCACTAGCGGAGCAACAGAAGCGACTTGCCAGCGTGATCCGTGGTCACTGCAATTATTACGGTCTGACGGGCAACAGCAAGCGCCTAGGGCAATTCCGCTATCAAGTGGTGCGTCTCTGGCAGAAGTGGCTCTCGCGGCGCAGCCGCAAGAGTCGCGTCAACTGGGAACGCATGACGGAAGTGCTCCGACGGTATCCCCTGCCACCCGCCAAGGTCGTGCGCACGATCTACGCATCCTGAGCGAAGCTGCCATCAGAGGAACCAAGTGCGGCAACCCGCACGCTTGGATCTGTGAGGGAGGGGGCTCGGTAACGACCCCCTCTACTCGGCGGCTGTTGTCGCCCCTTAGGTCGTGCTCGCGGGCGTTTCCTAAATACGGTCTCGAATGGGACGGCCCAATTGCAAGATCATCTCCCGATGATTCCCACACCTCCACCAGAGCGGCCGTCAGGCTTGTCTCTTGTTGATATGCGCCCTGGCGAGAGCGCAGTAGCGGTCCGAGGTGCGCCTGTGTATTCAGCGTCTACGATCTCGTTGACCCTCGTGTCGTTGTACCAATACAATCTGAAGCGCCATGCGTAAGGGACTCGCCTTGGCGGTCATCGCTGTAGCTGCTTCGGGCCTCGCTTGCGACCAGCCAGCTGCGAACGGCCTGCAGCCCATCCCGGATGGGCTTGTGGTCCTGACGTTCGACGACGGCAACAAGTCTGACATCGACTTCGTGGCGCCGACCCTGCAAGAGTACGGATTCGGAGCGTCCTTCTATATCACCGAAGGGCTTGGCTTCAGAGCAGACGTGCAAAAGCAGCGGTACGTCTCCTGGAACGATGTCCGCCGCCTCCACGATCTCGGCTTCGAGGTGGGGAACCACACGGCCGGGCATCCGAACATGGCAGAGCTGTCGAAGGAAGAGATCCGGTCCAATCTCGAACTGATCGAGCAACGCTGCGAGCAGCACGGCATTCCAACGCCGACAACTTTCGTGTACCCGGGCTGGCGCCACAGCCTCGCAGTGGTAGAGGTCCTCTCGGAGAAGGGGTATGTGTTCGCTCGCCGGGGAGTGAGACCCGAACATCCCGATGGCGGACGGGGCGCTCGCGGCCGTGCGTACGATCCGGAGGAAGATCACCCGCTTCTCATACCCACGACCGGCTACGCGGGACCCGAGTGGGGCTTCGAGGATCTGGTCTGGGCCGTCGACCAAGCCCGGAACGGCAAGATCGCCGTGCTGACCTTCCACGGGGTGCCAGCGCTGGAGCATCCTTGGGTCCACACGGATCCCGAAGAATTCGTCCGATACATGGACTACTTGAAGCAGCGGGCCTGCACGGTGATTTCGGTGCAAGACCTGGCCCGCTATGTGGATCCCGCCAGGCGCCCGCCGGACCCCTACGAGCCCATCGAAAGGAGAATCTCGCTCCAGCAGTCGAGCGATGCGCCAGCCAATTGAGGCTTCGGCCATGGCGGCCAGGACGTGCCATGGGGGCCTGACCGGCAGGTCCCCACGAGGGGGCGCGGCGCTTTGCATGGTGGCATGGTGTGGGCTATCCTAGGCTTGCCGGGACAAGCGACACACTGAGCCTGGCTTGGAGGCACAAGGGTGCTCGCAACGCCAGCCCGCATCGCTCGTCTAGCCACCGCCGGGTTCTGCTCGCTGATTCTTCTGGCTTCCTCCGCCCGTTCGGCGCCGGGCCCGGGAGACCACCTCCAGCGGTCTGTGCAGTTGATGCAGCAAGGGGATCTCGCCTCCGCCGAAGCCGAGGCGAGGCTGGCTCTGGACGATCGCGCAAGCGAGCCCGTGGCCCTCGCCCTGCTGGGATCGATCCGTCTCCAGCAGCAGAATTACAAGGAAGGCACCGAATTCTTGGAGCGGGCGATCCGCGAGAACCCCGATCTCGTCGGTGCCCGCCTGAATCTCGCGCAAGCGTACGACTTGCTCGGCAAGCACGCCCGCGCCGAGGTCTTGTTCCGGGAAGCGCTTGCCCAAGCCCCCGATAACCCCAACGCCCGGCTGGGACTGGTCCGGCTCGAGGCTCGCAAGGGCAATCACCGAGAGGCGCTCGCCCTGGCCCGCCCGCTGGAAGAGCAATTGCGGATGTCGCCAGACGGTCTGTTGCTGCTGACCGAGTGCTACGCGGGCGCGGGAGAACCGGCGAAGGCCCGCGGGCTGGTCGATGACTGGAACCGGCTTGAGGCAGTGCCGCGCGACTGGACCGTCAGGTTCGCCCTGGCATTGTCGAGAGGCGGGCTCAATCCCAGCGGAATCGAGGTCCTGGAGCGTGTCAAGCGAGAGGGGCTGGCAAACTTTGACGTCGTGTTCAATCTGGCTGGGTTCTACTTGCTCGAAGGCGACCTCGGCAAGGCGTCGCAGAACTACGAGCTGGCCGTGCGCTTTGACGATCAATCGGTCCCGGCTTTGAAGCAGGTGGCTGCGATCGCAGACAAGCAAGGCGAGCTGGAGAAGGCCCTGGCCTTCCTGATCCGCGCCAAGCTGGAGGCTCCCGAGGACGCCGAGGTGCTGCTGTCATTCGGGACCGTGGCGTTGCGCCTGGATCTGATCGAGGATGCGACCAAGGCACTGTAGAGAGCCTTGGAATTGCGGCCGGGCCACAGGTCCACGCGGTATTGGCTGGGCACGGCGCGGGGCACCGCCCGGCAGTACGAAGCGGCGCTCGAGCTCTACCAGAGCATCCTTGACGAGAATCCCGAGGATGCGCAGATGCAGTACGCGGTCGGCTCGGTCTACTACCTCAGCGTCGCGTTCGAGGACGCGAGCCGACACCTCACGGAGAGCTTCCGGCTCGACCCGGACCAGCTGCTGTCCCCCTACTACTTGGCCATGATCGCCCAGAAGCAGGGGAGAAACGAGGACGCGATCCGGATGTTCGGCGAGATCCTCGAGAGCCATCCCGAGCATGCCCTTTCGTACGAAGGGCTGGCGGCTTCCCAGGTCAAGACCAGGCAGTACGACGAAGCCCGCCGGAACTTCGAGACCGCCATCCGGCTGAATCCACAGTCCGCCCGTGCCAACTACCAGTTCGGGCAACTCCTTGTGCGCATGGGCCTGCGCGAGGAAGCGAAGCAGCAACTCGCGGCTGCCAAGGGGCTCCGCGAGGACGAAGAGAAGGCGCAGCTCGTCAAGACGCTGCTCAACCCGCACTAGAGCCCGGGTTCGCGCGACCATCGCCATGCAGTCCAGCCCGCCAGCCCGCTCCGACAGGGGACTCAGGATCGCGGCGCGCGCGGTTGGCTCGATGGCACACTTTGTGGCTCTGCTCGCCCTCGCACACTTCGCCGCGCTGGCGACGGGCATCGCCCAGGAGCGCTCGGCCGACCTCTACCAGCGGGGCGTAAGCCTGCTCGAACAGCGTTCGTGGGACTCTGCGATCCGCGAATTCGAGGAAGTCCTCAAGCTGGACCCCGAACACGTCCCGACGCACATCGCTCTCGGAATCGCGTTCAGCAACAAGAACGAGCAGGAGCGAGCGCTGGAATCGTTTCGCAGGGCCGCGGAGCTGAGCCCTGACTCTGCCGAGACCCGCTTCAACCTCGGCCTGGCGCTGCGAAACGCCGGGCGGGTCGAAGAGGCGATCTCCGAACTTGCCGAGGCGGCCCGGCGCGACCCGTCCCTGGAGCCGGCACAGCTCGAGTTGGGCATTCTGCTGTTGCGGAGCGAGAATCAAGAACGATCCGTCCAGCAATTCCTGACGCTGCTGGAGCGAAATCCCGATTCGGCGCAAGGCCACCACTGGCTAGGGGTCGCCTATCAGCAAGGCCGGGACTATGCGGAAGCGATCCAGCAGTTCCGGCGGGCGATCGAACTCGATCCCGGGCTCGTGCGTTCCCACAACAGCTTGGGAACTGTGCTGGTGGAGACCGGGGACATGGAGGAAGCGGTCGCAGCCTTCCGCGAAGCGGTGGGCCTGAGGCCCGAGGATTCCGAGATCCGCATGAATCTGGGCGTGGCCTTGAGAACCGTCGGGGAGAGCGAGCAGGCAGCCGAGCAATTCCGGGAAGTGCTCGCCAAGAGCGCGCCAGAGGCGGGGCCGAACGGCCAACAGCTCGCCTCGCTCGCTGAGGTGCACCATCAACTGGCCCAGGCTCTGCAGGGGTACGACCTCGACGCTTCCGCGGCGGCTTACGAGCAGGCGCTGGCGATCAATCCCGAGAAGCTGGAGTCGTATTACGGCCTCGGCCAAGCTCTCAAGCGCAGCTCTGCCCAAGCTCGTCGGCGGTCTGCTGCGCCGGTCGTCCAGGATGGACAGGCGTCACAGCGCGTCGAAACCGCGCGCAGTGCCTTGGCGCGCGGGGATGCCGAGACTGCGCTCGCGGAGTTGCGAGCGCTCGTTGAATCCGACGCGGATTCTGCTCCGGGCCGCGAGCTGCTAGGGTTCCTGCTCGGGCGGCAAGGCGATCTTGATGGCTCGGTGCTCCACCTCCGCAAGGCGATCGAACTGGAGCCCCGCTCGGCTGAGGCCCGCTACCACCTCGGCCTTGCATTGTGGTATCGGGGCCAGCGTGATGCGGCCGTGAGCGAGCTCGAGGGCGCGCTAGCGCTAGATCCCGCCTTGGCCGAGGCTTGCGCTTTCCTTGGAATGGCCTACCGCGAGCAGGGGCGCGCAGACGATGCCAGGCGCTACCTCCAGCGGGCCATCGCCCTGAACCGCGAGCTGCCGGCACCGTACATCGACCTGGGGTTGGTTTTTCTGCAGGCCGGACGCGGGGACTCGGCGCTTGGCCTGTTCGAGGCCGCTCTCAACCTTCCGGCGAGGGTCGGCGCGATACCGGACCTCGACCTGCCGATCCAAGCCCTGCGCGCAGGGCTGGCTACAGGTCCCGAACACCCGGCCGCATATAACGTGCTGGGCAGGCTGCTGGGTAAGTCCGGCGCGGACTCGCAGCAGGTCGCCGAGGCCTTCCGCAAGGCGATCCAGTTGGATCCCGAGTATGCGGAACCGCACAACAACCTCGGCCTGGTCTTGACACAGACCGACCAGACTGAAGAGGCCATCGCTGCGTTCCGCGAAGCCATTCGAATCCGCCCGGATTACGCGGACGCCCGAGCGAACCTCGGCGGGGTCTTGGTCGTGGTCGATGCTGACGAGGCGATTCGGGAATTGGAACAAGCACTGGCGCTGGACCCCAATCTCGCGAACGCTCGGTTCAACCTTGGCCAGGCGTACAACCAGAAGGCGGACCGCAACAGAGAGATCGAGCAACTGCAAGAAGCTCTCCGTATCGACCCCGGCTTCGCCAAGGCTCATCAGTCCCTCGGCCAGGCGCTCGTGGCAGAACGCAGGATCGATGAGGCCGTGGCCCACCTCGAGCAAGCCATCCAGCTGGACCCGAATCTCGGCGAGGCCCGCTACCAGCTGGGCCTTGCCTTGGTCCGCGCCGGACGCCGCGACGAGGCACAACGCGAACTCGATGCCAGTCGCCCTTTGATCACGGAAAAGCAGCAGGCCGAAACCGCCACAGTCTTGATGCGGGAGGCTCAGGCTGCTCTGGACGCGGGCGAAGTGAACCAAGCGGTGGACAAGCTCCGCCAAGTCACGCTCCTGGCACCGGAGTATTCCGAAGCCTACGCGTTGCTGGGAGACGCGCTCATGCGCCGGTCCGAGCCAGACGCGGCGATCGAGGCATATCAATCAGCCCTCGGACTCAGGCCCGATTCTTACGCAGGAGCCGTGGGGCTTGGCCGCGCCTTGCTGTCGAAGAGCGACTATGACCGGGCCACCGCCTCCTTTCGCGACGCGGTCAAGCTGCGACCCTCCGCCGCCGAGGCATATCGTCTGCTGGGCGAGAGTCTGGTCGAGTCCGGATCCGACGAAGAGGCGCTGGAGGCCTTCAGGGAGGCGGTGAAGCGTGACCCGCGGGACGAATCTTCCGCGGAGCAGATTGCGGGCATACTCTCCCGCAAGCGCGAACAACAGCGTGCGAAGTTGCTCTCGATCATTGCGGAATCGGACCCGCTGAGCCTGGGAGGAGTATCAACCGATCCGACCGATGTCGACGATCCCGTAGCTGTCGGCGAGTTTGAATCCCAGATCAGGCTAGGCAACTATTCTCAGGTAGAGCCCCGTCTGCGGCAGTATGTCAGAGACAGGCCCGAGTCTTGGTGGGGGCACTACGCGCTGGGCTATGTCTTGTTCGCCCAGCAGAAGATCGGGGAATCTGTCGCAGCGCTTGCACAGTCTCTGAGACTGAACATCAACAACGCCGAGGCGCACAAGATCCTAGGGCGAACGCTGATGATCATCGGCCGCTTCGACCGCGCGAGAATCGAATTCGAGCAGGCGGCCAGGCTGAAGCCGGAATCGGCCGAGATTCGCTACAACCTGGGCAAGCTCTATTCGGCGCAGGACGACTTCCCGGCGGCGCGGCGCGAGTTCGACCTGGCGCTGAGCCTGGATCCGGGCTACATGGAGGCGTACAACGCCCTGGGATTCGCCTTGGAGTCGATGAACGAAGATTCCGAGGCTGTACGGAACTATCACAAGGCGGTTGAACTGAGCGAGGAGCGGGGAGCGGGCTTCCTTTCGCCGTATGTCAACCTTGCCGCGCACTACAATCGCCTGAACCAGCCGTCGCTGGCCTTGGAACACGCATCCGAAGCGCTCGCGATCGACCCGGATTCCGATCTGGCGCTGTTCCAGGCGGCCAAGGCCTACCGCGCCGAGAAGCGGTGGGACGAGGCAGTGAGCCACCTCGAGCGTGCAATCTCGATCAATGCCCGCGTGTCGCGCTATCACTACGTGCTTGGGCTGCTGTATCGACGGTTGGGCCAGGCGGAGAAGAGCAGGAGCGCGATAGACGCCTTCGAGCGCCTCGAGCGCGAGGCCGCCGAGCTAGAGACTCGGAGAAGGGAATCGAGACGGAGCGCGCGCTGAGAACCGCCCGTCGCGCCAGCCGAGCGACCGCCCCGCGTGCCGGAATGCGGCCGAATAGGCTCGGCGTCGCGATGCTACGCCCTTCGAAACTCGTCCTCGCTGACGATCCCTTCGCCTTCCTTGATCACGATCAAGCGGTCTGCGGCTACGTTCTCGACGACCTCGCTGGCGCCTGATGGCCAGCGAACTTCTACGCTCTCGGCCTCATTCGCGGAGCCCAGCCCGAAGTGCAGTCTCAAGTCATTCTGCGAATAGTAGCTCGACCCGCTCATCACTTCGTCGATCTGCGTTCGGCCGTCGGTTGCCACCGTTACGCGCGCTCCGATTGCGGACCGGTTCGACGTGGTTCCTATGCACTTCACCATCAGCCAGTGGTTGCCGCTTCGACTCTCGTTGCGTAGCAGCGACGGCATGTCGTCCAGGTTGTTCACAACGACGTCCACCCGCCCATCGTTGTCAAAATCCCCGAAGGCGCAGCCCCGGCTTACACGTGGAGTCGTGATTCCCGGCCCGGCTGACCGCGAGACGTCCCGGAACCGGCCATCGCCGCGATTTCGGTAGAGAATCTTCCTTTGCTCGTAGGTCACGTGGAGCTTCTTTCCGGTGATCGAGGGATACACGTGCCCGTTGGCGAGGAAAATATCCTTCCAGCCGTCATTGTCGAAGTCCAAGAAACCGGCGCCGAACCCAAGGTACTTCGTGTTCACCCCCAAGCCGGCCTGCAAGCTCGCGTCGTAGAACGTGCCGTCGCCGTTGTTCTGATAGAGCGTCGTCACTTGGTCAGAAAAGTTCGTGCGCACGATGTCGAGCCAGCCATCGCCGTCATAGTCCGCCACTCCGACGCCCATGCCTGCCATGGCGGCGCCGTCCTCGTTAAACGCGCACCCGGCAGCGATTCCGATCTCGCTGAACGTCCCGTCCCGGTTGTTTCGGTAGAGCAGGCTGGGGGCCGTGTCGCAAGCGACATAGATGTCTGTCCAACCATCGTTGTTGAAGTCGGCAGCCACCGCTCCCATGCCGTATGACCCCGCCGGACGCCAGTTCGTCTTCGCGAACGAGGGGTCTGCCAAGCCGCGCGGATTCGTGATTCCCGACTCCTCCGACACGTCCGTGAACGTCCCGTCGCCGTTGTTGCGGTAAAGGATATTGGTTCCGCCGCCGAAGCCCTGCGGGCCGCACGCGACGGCGAGGTTGTTGTACCAGCACGATTCGGCCCCGCCCGGTTCGGGGGAAGCGGCGGGATCGAAGTTGACATAGTTGGCGACAAATAGGTCGACCAGCCCGTCGCGGTCGTAGTCGAGGAAGCAGCAGGCTGCCCCCCAGCGCCGGCCGTCGCCGGCGACGCCGGCCTGCCCGGAGACATCTTCGAACGTGCCGTCGCCATTGTTGCGATACAGGACGTTCTTGCCCCAATAGGCCACGAACAGGTCGTCAAGCCCGTCATTGTCGTAGTCCCCGATGCAACACCCCTGTCCCCAGCCCGAATGTGCCAGCCCCGCGTCGCGGGTGACGTCCGTGAACGTGCCGTCCCGATTGTTGTGAAACAGGTAGTTGGTCGGTTCCCGGCCCTTGGGGAAGCCTTCCAGCGAGGATCCATTGACCAGAAAGATGTCGAGCCAGCCGTCGTGGTCGTAGTCGAAGAACGCGACTCCGCTTCCCATTTCCTCGATCAGATAGTTCTTTTCCGTCGCGCTGCCGAAGACGTTGACGGCCGATCCCAGCCCCGCCTCCACGGCGATGTCGGTGAAGCGAATCTCATCGGCTTGCGGCTCGGCTGCCAGTGCGCGAAACGGCTGGCCCAGCAGCTCTTCCAGGTATCTGGACCGGGGATGGTCGGGCAGCAGGGTCGCTAGGTGCCCAACCGAGGCTGCGGCCCCGCACGATCCGAGAGCTCGCAGGAATCCTCGCCGGGATCGTCGATTCCTGGCACGGCCCGGACCACTGCTCTGTGCCGTCATGCATCGCTCCGGTTCGGCACGCCTGGTTTCCGAACTTGGAGTTCGCGGGGCTGCGAGGCGCGAGACGAACGAGGCAGAAGTACGCCCGAGTCCGCACGCCTTGGTTCTAATCCGGGGCTCGACAGCCTCATGCTCTGGCTCCGGGCACCGCGCGTTGGGGTGCCTCCACGCCATGAGTCGGATGGAAGTAGCCGCCCAGATCGTATTCTGCGAACAATGCGGGGATGAATCCTTCTAGGCAGCTGTTTCCGCGTTCCTCGGAGATTTGGAAGCGGACAGTGTCAGGAACCGAGACAGCCTGATCCGACGTTTGCGTGGCTTGCACCGCAACGCTCTCACTTGCGTCTTCGCCACCCGAAGCACCGGAGACTCTGCGGAATCCAGACTCTTGCAGCGCTCGGCCAAGAACACCCCGACTGATACACGACTCGAACCAAAGCTCGACGGCCTCTATTAAGCCGAAGTTCCGGGCGATTTTGTCGCTTGATCTCGCGCTAACTCGTTGATTCCAAAGGGCCTAGATTGCTTTCCAAGCGCTTGCGGAGTGTCTATTGTTCCCATGTAATGGACTTTTGTGGTGATTGTTTGATGTTTTTATTGCTTGATTTTATGCCGTAATCTGTGATATAGTATTCCCATGTATGTGGAAGTCGTCCCCAACCGCTCCTCACCCCCAGCCATCCTCCTCCGCGAAGGCTGGCGCGAAGGCTCTAAGGTCCGTAAGCGCACCCTTGCCAATCTCTCCAGCTGGCCCCCCGCCAAGATCAACGCCCTCCGCAAGCTGCTCAAGAACCAGCCCCTCGTCAGCCTCGACCAAGCCTTCACCATCGTCAGCTCCCGCCCCCACGGCCATGTCGAACTCGTGCTGGAGGCCTGCCGCCGCCTCGGCCTGCCCAAATTGCTCGATCGTGCTTCCTCCCCCCAGCGCTCCGCCGTGCTGGCCATGATTGCCCAGCGCCTGCTCCACCCGGCCTCCAAGCTCGCCACCACCCGCCTCTGGCACGCCACCACTCTGGCCGAGGAACTCGACTTGCAGGACGCCGACGAAGACGCCCTCTACCAGGCCATGGATTGGCTGCTGCAGCGCCAGGACCGCATCGAGCAACGCCTCGCCAAGCGCCACCTGCAAGACGATGCCCAGGTGCTGTACGACGTCTCCAGCAGCTACTACGAAGGCCACAGCTGCCCCTTGATGCGCTACGGCTACAGCCGCGACGGCAAGCGCGGCCGACCGATCGTGGTCTACGGCGTGCTGGCCGACCGGCAGGGTCGCCCGCTGGCCGTGCGGGCCTATCCCGGCAACACCGCCGATCCGGCCACGGTGCCGGACCAGGTCCAGGCCCTGCGCCAGCATTTCGGCCTCCAGCGGCTGGTGCTGGTGGGCGACCGCGGCATGCTCACCGACACCCAGATCCAGACCCTGCGCGACTACCCCGGCCTGGGCTGGATCTCGGCCCTGCGCCACCACGACATCCGCCGCCTGGCCGAGCAAGGCAGCGTCCAGATGTCGCTCTTCGACGAGCGCAACCTAGCCGAGATCCACTCCCCGCTGTACCCCGACGAGCGCCTCATCGTGTGCTGCAACCCGGCCTTGGCCGAGCGCCGCCGGCACAAGCGCGAAGCGCTGCTGGAGGCCGCCGAGCAAGACCTGGCGCGCATCCAGCGCGAAGTGGCGCGGCGCACCAAGAAGCCGCTGCTGGAGGCCGCCATCGCCGAGAAGGTGGGGCGCGCCAAGCAGCGTTCCAAGGTCGCCAAGCACTTCCAGACCCAGATCGCAGACGGCAGCTTGCAGTTCTGCCGGGACGCGCACTCGATCGAGCGCGAGGCGGCCTTGGACGGCCTGTACGTGATCCGTGCCAGCCAGAGCGATCTGGCAGCGGAAGATGTGGTGCGCAGCTACAAGCAGCTAACGCGCGTCGAGAGCGCCTTCCGCTGCCTCAAGACCGTGGACTTGCAGGTGCGCCCGATCCGCCATCGCAGCGAGCAGCGCGTGCGGGCCCACCTGCTGCTGTGCCTGCTGGCGTACTACGTGGAGTGGCACCTGCGGCAAGCCTTGGCCGAGCTGCTGTTCGAAGACGAGGACTTGGCGGGCTGGCAGGCGCGGCGGGATCCGGTCGCGGCGGCGAAGCCGCGCCAGGAAGTGCAAGCGAAAAAGAACCGTCGCAAGACGGCGCAGGGCTTGGAACTGCACAGCTTCTCGACGTTATTGCAGGTGCTGGGCACGCGCTGTCGCCATCAATGCCGCCTGCAGGACGACGCCAACGGGCCCACCGTGGAGCGGCTGACGGAACCGAGCGCTTTGCAGAAGCGTGCGCTTGAACTGGTCCGAACGTTCCCAGTGCAGGACAACTCCAAATCCCGATAAGGCAATGCATTACAAGGAGTTCCCTTCGCTTCTGGCCCGGAACTTCGGATTAAGCCATCAAGCGCCCGTCTCTTGGTTCGTGCCTGCGTGGCCACGTCGATGACAGGGCACCAAGCCACCCAGTCCCTGTCGTCACGCCGGATCTGCAGCGACAGCTTGACAGCATATCCGGTCATCGTCCCTTCTCCACGCCTGTCAAACAAGCTGCCATGCCATCTGCCATCAAGGTATCGATTTCCAGACCGCATTCTATAAGATTTCGCAACCCGTTAATATGCATCGGCTTACAAGCGAATCAAACTGGTCTTGTGACTGGTGCCCGACTGGACGTTGCGGGTTCGGCGTGCGCATTCCGGGCCTTCTCCCGGCGCTCGGGTTGGAACCGCTCCCAAGTCGCCGATCGGTCAGGCGCATGCGTACTGCCTCGGACCGCACGATGGTGCGATAGGCGCTGCGACAGCCGTCGCCCGCAGCGAAAACAGGAGAGGGGCTAGCAGCGCAGCGCCGCTAGCCCCTCTGAATCGTCAGCTGCTCGCGGTCTCGATCAGAAGTCGAGGCGCAGCGCGAACTGGATCGAGCGCGGGATGTTGCACTGCTGGAACACCTGTCCGAACGATCCGGCGCTCCAGTTGCTGTTCGGCGCGCAAAAGACCGTGCGGTTGAAGATGTTGCCGAAGTTTGTTTCCCAGCGCGCCTTGAAGCGCTCGTTCAGCCAGATGTCCTTGAAGATGCTCAGGTCCTCAGTGATGTTGGCGAAACCGCGAACGGTTCCGTCGTTGATGGGTGCATCGCCGAAATTGAGCGCTCCTGGGTCCGTCCATGCCGAGGAATTCAGGTAGCTGTCGCTGTTTGGATCGAAGCGACCGCTGATCCGGTTCAGGCCATCGGAACCCGGGACTCAATTGGGACGTTTCTGGGCATTGAACAAGATGCCGCCGAGGTCGTTTGCCATGGCGGTGTTGATCGGGCGCCCCTGGTCAAAGCGGAAGATCCCGGAGAAGCTCCAGCCGCCGAAGAGGCGCGCCTTGCCCGTCTTCTGGTTCCGCATGAACGGCAATTGATACGTCCATGCCATGAATGCGCTGTTCGGGATGTCGTCCGAACTCAGCGTCTTGACGTGCTGCTCGATCGGATTCTGGCGCCTGCCGTTGCGGCCGTCTTGGCCCTGGCCGCTCTCCGCCCCGTTGCCGAGCAGCTTGGCCCTGGTGTACGAAGCGCGGAATTGCAGGCCGTTGGCGAACCGCTTGTCGAGCTTGAGCTGCAACGAGTGGTACGTGCTCTGGCCGGTCGGGACGCTGCGCCACCGAATCGACTGGATGTGCGGGAACGGACGCAGCGCCTGCGCGACATTGCCCGAGAAGCCCGGGTATGGCGCGCCGATGCCCGCGTCCCGAGCGGCCTGCGAGTTGATATCCGCGTTGAGTACGCCGGCGCCGTAATCGAGGATCGAGGGATGGTTCATGTTGCCAAGCAGCCCCATCGAAGTCGCGTGGTTGGTCAACCTCGTGCCGCGGTTTCCGATGTACGAAACATCGAGCACCATGTTGTCGCTCAGCTGCCGCTGGACCGTCAGCGACCAATTCTGGAAGCGCGGGAGGGTCAGGTCGTCCGCCGCCACGGCGATTGGGGCCTGGTTGAGCGAAACCGTGGGATCGACAAACGGCGGGCGGATGATCAGGTCCCTGGGGATCCCGTCATCCCAGTGGTAGGTTGCCGTGAGCCCCCCGTTGGTGTTGTTGGCCGCCGGGAAGTTCTCGAAGCCGAGAATCGGCAGGCCGGTGAACTGGCTGTGCGCCACGCCGGAGTAGTAGACGCCGTACCCGCCGCGAATCACGTTCTTGTCGCCCATGCGGTAGGCGAATCCGAAGCGCGGTCCCCATGCGTCCTTGGGCGGGTTCTGGAACTTCCTGCGACCCGTACGGCCCTCCCCGCTGCCGGCGAAGAGCTGGGCGCCGAGCAGGCCGTTTGCCCCTGGATTGGGCGTGTTGAGGTCGAAGGTCGAGTACATGTCCCTGGATTCGATGCGCGATGTCTGGTAGTCCCAGCGCAGCCCGAAGGTCAGCGTCAGGTTGTTGGTGACCTTGCTGTCAACATTCACCCACGGCGCGACGTAGCGCTCGTAAAAGGTGGGCTCCGCGGCGATCTGGAAGGTTCCGTTGTGCACTTGGCCCAGCAGGAACGAGGCGAACGGGTCGCCGGTCGTGGCCACGTTGTTGCCAGCCATGTCGTATCCGCCCGTCTGCAGCCGGCTGAAGGTGAACCGCCCGCCGGGCGAGGCGCCCCACTGGCGGAAGGGGTACTGGTGGTGCCGGAACTCGATCCCGATCTTGATGGTGTGCTTGCCCTTGATCTAGGTCAGATCATTCGAGAACTGGTAGCGGTTGTTCGTGTTGAAGCCCGGGCCGCCCTGCCGGCCGCCCCAAGGATTGCCCAGTCCGGAGTAGGGCGTGTTCCCCGAGAACGAAATACCGGGAACTCCCGTGCCCTCCTCGATCAGGCCCCCGCGGTCGGAGCCCCAGAGCCGTTCTGGCCAGCCCGTCCGCGCGGAGAGCGCGTTGCCGCCCATGTACCAGCGGTCGTAGGCCAAGGTGGTGTGATTCACGATGTTGTTCGTGATGATGTAGTCGAACTGCTGGTGGAGGTGGTGCGTGGCGATGGTCTGGTTGAACCCCTGGCCCAGGTATTCCGTGTTCTTCTCGAAGTCCCTGGTGGAGACCACCTCGCAGCCGCCCACGCCGCCGCAGCGCCTCGTGGAGGGCCGGTCATTCTCGAAGTAGCTCGTCGTCGAGCGGAAGTTGTCGGTGAACGCGTGGTCGAGCCGGAAGAGAACCGTCTGGATGTCGAACGCCCACGTCTGGTCGCCGGAGCCGCCGTGCACGTTGAACGCCAAGCCTTCGCGGTCGGGTTTCACCATCGTGTTCGCGATCTGCTGGGCGGCAGTGCTGCGCCAGGGGTGGTTCGCGGGAATCATGTTGTTCGGGAACGGATCCCTGGTGTTGACGCCGCCCTCGACACGGTTGGACGCCGGATCGTAGATCGCGCCTTCGAGGATCGGCCGGCCGAGAGCGTCCGTGCCGACCTGGTTGTTCGTCAGCAACTGCAAGAAGTCCCCTTGCTTGAAGTCGTCGATGGGGGTCGTGTTCGCGTAGCTGGGCAGCGTACCCGAGCGGAAATCGTAGATGTCCCAGTTGAGGAAGAAGAACGTGCGGTTGCGCCCGTCGTAGAGTTTGGGGACGTAGACCGGGCCCCCAATCGAGCCGCCGTAGTTGTTCTTGCGGTCTTTCGGCCGGAACGTGCCGAAGAACCCGCTGGCGTTGAGCGCCTCGTTGGAGAAGTACTCGTAAAGCGAGCCGTGCAACTCGTTGGTCCCGGACTTGCTGGTGTACTCGATGAAGCCGCCACTGGTGTGGCCGTACTGCGCAGAGTACGTCGTGTTGATCACCTTCATCTCGCGGATGCCCTCGATCGGCACGGCGCTCTCGTGGGTCTGCTGGTGGCCCTCCGCGAACCCGAAGGCTGCGCCGTCGAAGAAGTTCTCGGTCGCCATGGTCTGGCCGCCGTTGATGCGCGAGTTGAACTGGCTGCCCTTGAACATCGGGTCGCCGTTCGGCGCCATCGGCGTGTAGCCGGGCTGGAGCAGCAGGAGCGACTCAGCCAGGCGGATGTCCGCTCCCATCACCACCGGCAGGTCCTCGTAGTACTTCTCGTCGACGGTATGCGTCAGATCGCCCTGTTGCGTGCTGAGCATCTCCGAGGCCGCCACGACCTCGACCGTCTCGGTGACGTCACCGAGTTCCATGACGGCGTCCTGCCGGAAGATCAGGCCGCCGGTGAGCAGGATCCCGCTGCGCTGGAAGGTCTTGAAACCGGCGCTCTCCACGCGGACGGTGTACACGCCCAGCACAAGCGATGGCGAGTTGTAGGCTCCGGCGCTGTTGGATTCCAACTCCGTCGCGACGCCCGTTCCTTCGTCGAGGATCGTGACGGATGCGCCGGGAATCAACGCGCCGGTCGGGTCAATCACGACGCCGGTGATAATTGCCCTGTCGGCCCGCTGTGCCGAGAGCGTCGTGGTCAAGCTGAGCGCGACTAGCAATGCCGCGACGATGAGGGGCCACCGATTCTTCATTTGCGAATCCTTCTCCGGGTCCGGTCACACCGAAGCAACCCGATGAAGCCTCGCGCCGACAGACCCGCTGCCAGACAGTACCACGTCTGCCCCGAGCCTGCAACATGAAGTAATCAGAAGTAATCAGTCAGTAATAAGATTGCAAAGAGCTTTCTCTAAGTGGGCTGTCGGCACGAGGAGAGACGGTTGCCAGACCCCGCGAATCGAGCCGCGGGCATCCCGCGCGTTCTCTCGAACCGCAGCCGCGCCTCGCGGTGCACGAGTTCTCTTCATCGCAAGCGTTGTTCGTGGCGTGCAGTAGCTAGGGCCGGCGATGCCCACCTAGCACGATGGGTCACCCCTTAGACCAAGGGTGTCGGCCCTCGAGCTCGATCGATTCGATCTAGCTGCAGAGCCTATACTCTTGTCAGCAATCGCACGACATGTCCGTTGCGAGTCCGATTGCCTGTCCCCAGTCCGGCAGGGATGCGTACACTCTCCAAGTTGGCGGCTAGTTACGGCACCGACGCGCCGCGCTGTCGGGATTCGGCTTGTTCCCGGCCGGCTATCTTCCGACCGAATTCCTCGGCGGCGTTGATTGAACATTCGATACCACGTCGTCACACCGGGCACGCACCGGAACCCGCGGGTGCTGGCGCTGCGGGCCCAGGTGACGATGCAAAGCACCCACGACGTGGCACGATCGACTTCGCCGGACCGTGCATCGCCGCAGCCCGGCCGTTACCAGTACTCGAGCGCGCCTGCCGCTTCGCGCGTTGGGGCGGCTGGCTTCTCGCGGCCCTTCCTGTCCTAGCCCAGCAATCGGGTCAGGTCCTGCCGGTCTACTCGGACGTGACAGAGGCGTCGGGGGTGGACTTTCTCAACGATTCGTCGAGCACCTCTCAAAAGTACCTGCTGGAATCGATGGTAGGCGGCGTTGCGGCCTTCGACTACAACGCCGACGGCCTGCTCGATCTCTACTTCGTGAACGGGGCGGCGATCAGCGACCCGATGGCGGAAGGGCAGCTGCCCGACAAGTCCGGCTCGCGGTACTGGAATCGCCTCTACCGCAATGACGGCGACTGGAAGTTCACGGACGTGACCGAGGAAGCCGGAGTCCGCGGGGATCACTTCGGGCAAGGGGTTGCGGCGGGTGACTACGACAACGACGGACGGGCCGATCTCTTCCTTGCGAACTTTGGCCGCAACACCCTCTATCGCAACCTGGGCGACGGATCCTTCGAGGACGTAACGGAACGGGCCGGCGTGGAAGGCGGCGGCTGGTCTGCGGGCGCCGGGTTCCTGGACTACGACCGGGACGGGCATCTCGACCTGTTTGTCACCCGCTACGTGGAGTGGTCGTTCGCGGATAACCCTTGGTGCGGCGAACGCAAGCCGGGATACCGTTCGTACTGCCACCCAAAGCACTTCGCGCCGATCTCGCACCTGGTGTATCGCAACAACGGGGACGGCACCTTCACCGACGTGACCGATGCGACTGGATTCGGCAGCGCTCCCGGCAAGGGCCTTGGTATCGCCTTCAACGACTATGACCGCGATGGCTGGAACGACGTGCTGGTCGCGAACGACTCGTTCCCGCAGCAGCTCTTCCGCAACATGGAGGGCCGCGGTTTCGAGGAACTCGCGCTCCTGTCGGGCATGGCCTATGACGAGAACGGGCGGTCGTTCGCCGGGATGGGCGCGGATTTTGCCGACTACAACAACGATGGCCGGCCCGACGTCTTCATCAACGCCCTGGCGCACCAGCGGTACGCCCTGTTCCGCAACGACGGCGCTCTCTTCGAGTACGTGTCCGGGCCGACCGGGGTGAGCGGAATCACATCCTCGCACTCGGGCTGGGGAACGAAGTTCCTTGACTACGACAACGACGGGAACAGAGACATCTTTGTCGCGCAGGGGCACGTGATGGACAACATCGAACTCACCCAACCCGACGTCAAGTACCTGGAACCGCCGGTCCTCATGCGAGGCACCGCCAACGGGTTCGAGGATGTCTCGGCGAGCAGCGGCGATGCCTTCCTGGTCCCCCGCGCCGCCCGCGGCGCCGCGATTGCTGACCTCGACAACGATGGGTTCCTGGATATCGCCCTGAACTGCAAGGACCAGCCCGCAGTCTTGCTGCGAAACGAGGGCAATGACGCCAACTGGCTGATTGTCGACCTGAAGGGGACGCGCAGCAATGCGGACGGAATCGGGTGCCGGGCGCGGGTCGTTGTGGAGCCGGCGAAAGGGCAGCACGCAGTCGCCTCGGCCGCCGGAAGCTACCTGTCGTCCAACGACCGGCGCCTCCACTTTGGATTGGGTCGCTCCGAGCACGCGGATCTGCTGGAAATCGAGTGGCCGAGCGGAGCCGTGCAACGATTCGAGAACGTTCGTGCGAATCAGATCTTGATCGTCACCGAACCGGGCCAGTAGGCGCGTCCGCAGGCTGCGCCGTTGAGCGATCTACTGCGAATCGGAGCGTGCCGGAGCTGCCGGTATCCGGCCGAAGGGCTGGCAACCCGCTCACATCCCGGTCCGCCTACTCGCCCCGCAAGATCTCAAGCGGCTTGCTCGCCAAGATCCGCAAGCTCGCGCCCCAACCGGCTGCGGTCGCGATCAAGGCCGTTCCAGCGACTGCTGTGAGGATCGCCGGCCATTCCACGACCACATCGAGCAAAGCACCTGTTGTCGGGAGTCTAGTCAACGGAACAACCATAGTATGGCAACCAGCGCGGACGTCTTATCCGTTTCCTCTTGAGCAGGATTTCCCCAGGATCGGGTAGAAATGGCCTGCCTCGTGATCCGCAGTTCCGGCGAGACGCGAGGTCCACGCAGGGCTGATAATCCCCGATAGATCAAGAGCAGAAGAGTCGATGGACGGTCAGGCTTGGCACGCCTACAGCGGTCGAATACTATCCTGCCGGAAACGCGAGCGCATTGGATGACGTACACTTTATTTAGACCTTTAGATGCTGCTGTACCATCGATAGTCGGTTGCGGACTTCGATCCTTCGCCGAAAAGCGTGGTATTGTGTCCGTTCCTGCAGTAGTGCGGCTGCGTCCATGCAGGGACAGAGTTCTTCAGAATGTTCGTTCCACGAGACCTGCCAGAGTTCGAGTCGACCGCTGATTCCATCGTCTGCACTCTCTTCCCAACAGACGACGGGTGGCGGTTTCACGTGCAATTGCCGCGGAGGGTCTCTCGCAGTGACAGACGAAAGGTGTTGGAGTGGCTGCACAATTACAGCGCTCAGGTTCGCCGACAGAGACCATTTTGGTCGGCACGGCTCACACAGTCACGACAAGACCTCACCTTAGACTTGCTTTCTGCGGACGGTCCACGAGAGGCGATAGCCAACGCTTTCAAGCGTAGCCACAAGGTGGGGTACGGAGGCAGCGACTATGCCAGCTTCTGATTCCACCAAGCAGCCCCTTCCTCAAGAGGAATCTGGTGCCAACGGTGGGGATTCGGCAACGCTGGCTCCCGTGCCGCCCCCGCCGACCGACGCCCGTCTTCAATTCAACCAATTGAATATTCAGCAGATTCCGCAAACAGCTCTGGATAGGCTACCGCCAGAGAACCTCGTCGGGCTCTTAGAATCGACTCTTCACCAGTCGGACAAGATGGACGAGCGGCGCTTCACATACTTTATGGATCAGGCAGAAAAAGAAATCAGGTCACAGAGGCTGAACACCATCGCCGGAATTGCTATCGCGATCGCAGGTTTTGCGGTCACCGTAGCCCTTACATACATGGGCAATGATGCCGCCGCAGGAATCGTCGCAGCCCTCTTGGCTACTATCATCGCTGTAGTAGTGGGCTCCAAGCTATCCCGCTAGCGATGCTTCGTCCCGTGCTCACCTGACTTGGTTCTAGCTATGCGGCTAAGACGCTGCATTCGTCTATGGCTGGGGCAGCCGTGTCGCCGACTCTGCGACAGTCCACCTGTCGTGACGGCCCTGCGGGGAGTCCGTCGTTAGGGGTCCGAGCCGTTGCGGTTGTACCCAGTTTCGCCAGACTCGACAACCGGAATCGCAAGCTGTGCACTGGCCCCGGCGCAGCTGTCTCGAGCGCTAATCCGCCTACTCGTCCCGCAGGATTTCAAGCGGCTTGCTCCCCAGGATCCGCAAGCTCGCGCCCCAACCGGCCGTGGTCGCGATCAAGGCCGTACCAGCGACCGCTGCGACGATCGCCGGCCATTCCACGACCGTATCGAGGTCCAAGATATCTTTCGTCAGCAACGCCGAGTACGAGACGGCAAGGATGCTGCCTGCCAAGCCGGCTACGCCGCCCAAGACGAGGAACTCTACCGAAAAGATGCGTGCCAGCCTGTTGTGAGTGGCTCCCAGAGTCTTGAGCACGGCGACCTCGCGCATCCTGCGAAACCGCGTGGCGGCCACGCTGGAGACCAAGATGATCACGCCCGCCACGATCGCAAAGCCGGACACGAAGCGGATCACGAACGCGATCTGGTCGACGACTTCCTGCACCGTCTCGAAGAAGTCCACTGCATTGACGAAGAGCATGGAAGGAAACGCCTCGAACGCCGCCCGGGTCACTTCTAGGCTGTATTCGGGCCGCACGCGGACCCCGCCAATATAGGTGGCCGGCATTCCCTCCAGTGCGCCTCTGTTCAGCACGTAGTCGTAGATCCAATCGGGTTCGCCCTCGTAGTCGTGGATCGAGACTACCGTGGCGCTGACGTCTTGGCCGCCGGCCTGCCACTGGAGCTGGGAGCCGATCCCGATCCCCAGACGCTCCGCGACGTGATCCATGACCGACACGACGGTCCTTGTCTCGCTTGCATCCCACCAGCGACCCCGGACGATCGCGAAGCCCACAGGGGGTTGATCGGCCCACGTGATGTCAATCGTTCGTCGCCCCCGGCCGCTCCGACCGCGCGAGCCCCCTTCGCCTGAGCCCCGTTCGCCCGGCGGTCCGGGCCCGCGTCCCACCAGGGAGTCGCCGTCGACCGTCGCGAGCCGCGCCGAGATCCGCGGCACCAGCGTGACCTCACCTTCGATGCCCGGCTGCTTGTTCAGAAAGTCTCGGACCGCGGCACTCTCGCTGGCCATGATGTTGCTCAGGTACACGTTCGGCATTCCCGGCGGAGCGCTCAGTGCCAGTTGCGATAGGACCGTGGTCTGCAGCAGGTACACCGTGAGCGTGAACGTTACGCCAACGCCAAGCGCGACTAGGATGATGCCCGCGTGCATTCCGGGCCTGTGCAGGTTTGCGATGCCGTGGCGGAGTGTCACCGGCAGCCGGAAGGGAAGGCGGCGCGGTGCCGCCCTCAGGATGCGCATCAGCGCCTCGGACGTCACCGCGAGCGCCACCAGACTGGCCGCCAAGCCGCCTACGAACCATCCGCCGAGGCGGACCGAATCGCCCAGCCATATCGCCAGCAATCCAACGCCGCCCAGCATGACCGCGGCGGTGCCAAGCTGGCGCAGGCGCTCTTGCTTCCGCTCGGCGCTGGTCCGCTCGAGCGGGCTGGAAACATCGCGGCGGAAGATCAGTGCCGGCGCTACCTTGCGGATTCCCAGCAGCGTTGGCAGCGAGAACATCACGACGGTGAGGATGCCGATCAGGGAGGCCTGCAAGATCGGACCGGTCTGCCAGTCAAAAGCCGGTGCTTGCGGGAAGTAGTTGGCCACGAATGACGGGGCCACGCCCTGTAGCAGGAAACCCAGCGCCACGCCCACTGCGCTGCCCAGCACCCCTAGCGCCAGCGCCTGCAGCATGAAGACGCGTATGATCACGGCCGAGGTCGCGCCATAGCACTTCATGATTGCGATCGTGTCCAGACGCTGCTGCAGGTGCGAATAGACCACCATCGCCACGCCAAGGCCCCCGATGGCCATCGCCAGCAGGCTGACCAGGCTGAGAAAGCCGGTGGTGCGGTCCAATCCGCGCTGGATGCGCGGGTTGGTTTCCCTAAAATCGGTGATCCGAGCTTCGGGAATGCCACTGCGGAGGGCGCCTCCGGCTTGGTCAACCGTGAGGCCCTCCTCGGGCAGCTTGAGCAAGAAGCGATGCGAAACGCGGCTGCCGAACTGCACCAAGCCGGTCCGCTCGAGGCCGCGCTGCGAAACCATCGCGCGCGGGCCGAAGTTCACGGCGCCGGTCATGCGGTCCGGCTCCACCACCACGATCGCCGCGATGCGGAAGTCAGCGCCGCCGAGGCGGACGGTGTCGCCGACGTCGGCCCTCAGCCTGACCAGCAGGTCCTGCGATGCGAGAACAACGTCCTCAGCGAGGGCTTCCGGCAACGCCTGCCCGGTCGAGAGTTCGACCTCGCCATAGAACGGGTAGTCCGCGGTGTCTACCGCTTTGAGGTTGACGGGCAGCGGCCGCCCCTGCGAGCCGCCGGCGACCATGGTCATCAATTCGGTGACCGGCGTGACCTCGGCACCCCGGGACGCCAGGGTGTCGAGAACTGCGCGCTCTTCGGGGTCGGGCGCGCGGCTGAGCCTGATGCTGAGATCTCCCGCGAGCAGCATGCGGGCGTCGCTCAGGAGCATCTCCTGGAAGGCCGCGCAATATCCCCGCACTCCGCTAAGGGCCGCCACGCCTGCGCTCACGGCGAGCACCGCGAACAGGAACTTGGCCTTGCTCGTGCCCAGATCGCGCCAAGCCAGCTTCGATGCGAGCTTCCATGCGGCGAGGGTCCTCACCTTTCCAGCGTAGCGAACGCGCCGGTGTGATGACGGAAAAAGGCAAAGCCCCCGCTGGCGCGACGGCCAGCGGGGGCGGAATGGCTTGGAACCCCAAGCCCGGCAGTGGCCCCGCCTGTGCGGGCGGGGCCTGTTCGGCAGCGGGCAAGTGCCCGCCGGGTGGCTAGAACTCGCCGCCGCCGTGCGGGTCAGGCGGCGGGGGAGGGGTCTTCTCCGGGATCTCGTGCACGGTGGCCTCGGTGGTCAGCATCAAGCTGGAGATCGAGGCCGCGTTCTGCAGGGCAGTCCGCGTGACCTTCACGGGATCGATGACGCCGGCCCCGACCAAGTCCTCGTAGGAGTCCGTCGACGCGTTGTAGCCGAAGGTGTCGCTCTCGCCGTTGCGCACGCGCTCGGCGACGATCGCTCCCTCCTGTCCGGCATTCTGGGCGATCCAGCGCAGCGGGGACTCGATAGCGCGTCCGACGATGTTGATGCCGATCTGCTCGTCCTCGTTGGTACCGCTGAGGCCGTCTAGGACCGTTGCAGCTCTCAGAAGCGCGACGCCGCCGCCCGGCACGATGCCTTCCTCGACGGCCGCTCGCGTGGCGTGCATGGCGTCCTCCACGCGCGCCTTCTTTTCCTTCATCTCCGTCTCCGTCGCGGCGCCAACCTTGATCACCGCCACGCCCCCGACCAGCTTCGCCAGCCGCTCCTGCAGCTTCTCCCGGTCGTAGTCCGACGTCGTCTCCTCGATCTGCGCCCGCAACTGCTTGACCCGTCCCTGGATCGCATCGCTGCTCCCAGCGCCTTCCACGATCGTCGTGTTGTCCTTGTCGATCACGATCCGGCTGGCCTGGCCCAGGTCTTCCACCTGCACCCCTTCCAGCTTGATCCCGGTCTCTTCCATCAGCGCCCGGCCGCCCGTCAGGATCGCGATGTCCTCCAGCATGGCCTTGCGCCGGTCGCCGAAGCCCGGCGCCTTCACCGCCGCCACGTTCAGCGTGCCGCGCAGCTTGTTGACCACCAGCGTGGCCAGGGCTTCGCCCTCGGTCTCCTCGGAGATGATCAGTAGCGGCCGGCCTTGCCGCGAGACCGTCTCCAGCACTGGCAGCAGGTCCTTCATGCTGCTGATCTTCTTCTCGTGGATCAGGATCAGGGCGTTTTCCAGCACGCACTCCATCGAGTCCTGGTCGGTGACGAAGTAGGGCGAGGCGTAGCCGCGGTCGAACTGCATGCCCTCGACCACGTCCAGCTCGGTGTCGATCGTCTTGCCTTCCTCGACCGTGATCACGCCGTCCTTGCCGACCTTTTCCATGGCCTGGGCGATGATCTCGCCGATGGCCGCGTCGTTGTTGGCCGAGATCGCGGCCACTTGCGCCACTGCGTCGCCCTCGACGGGCTTGGCTATGCCGTGCAGCTGGTCGCACAGGGCGTTGGTGGCCTGCTCGATGCCGCGCTTGATGGCCATCGGGTTGGCCCCGGCGGCGACGCTCTTGAGGCCGTCGCGGTAGATCGCTTGGGCCAGGATGGTCGCGGTGGTTGTGCCGTCGCCCGCGACATCCGAAGTCTTCGATGCGACTTCACGCACCATTTGCGCGCCGAGGTTCTCGAGCTTGTCCTGCAGCTCGATCTCCTTGGCGACGGTCACGCCGTCCTTGGTGACGTTCGGCCCGCCGAACTTCTTCTCGAGCACCACGTTGCGGCCCTTTGGGCCGAGCGTGACCTTGACGGTGTCGGCGAGCTTGTTCACGCCGCTAAGGATTGCCTGGCGGCAATCTTCGCCGTAGACGATGTTCTTTCCAGCCATGTTGCTTCAGCTCCTTTTTGCTTTCTTGCTAGCTGATGATGGCGAGGGCCTCATCCTCGCGCATGATCAGATACTCGTTGTCGTCGACGTTGACTTCGTTTCCGGAGTACTTGCCGAACAGAATCGTGTCGCCGACGCTGACGTCCAGCGGCACCACGGTGCCGTCGTCTTTCTTCTTGCCGTTGCCGACTGCGACGACCTTCCCCTGCTGCGGCTTCTCCTTGGCCGAGTCCGGGATGATGATTCCGCCACTCGACTGTTGCTCCGACTCCTCGAGCCGCTCGACGAGGATGCGGTCGTGCAAGGGTCTCAAACTCATTCTGATTGAATCCTCCTACCGATTCAGCGTTCACGTTGGGATCGCGCGCGGATCAGGAAGATCCGCTGCTCATGAAACTTGATGCTACTGCTATCAAGTTCGCGTCTTCAACAGTGTACCCATTCGGCTGGAGCAATGTCAAGCGGCGATTTTCAAGAAATTTCGGGATCGGATGCGCCCCTCTGCTCCCGCCCAACCTCTCGCGCGGCGCAGGCACGCACGCCCGCAACAATGCAAGAATGGAGGTTCGAGCCGGGCCATGTTTAGGTTCGAGTCGCCGTGGATGTTGCTCTTGCTGCTGCCCTTGGCGGCGTTGGTCGCCTGGCGCTTCAAGGAGCGTGTCCGCCTGCGCTTCTCGTCGACCGCGACCGCGGCGGCGATAGAGGCCACGTGGCGCTCCCGGCTGGGGCGCTTGCCGCTGGTGCTGCGGACGCTGGCCCTCGCGGCCCTGGTCATCGCGCTCGCGCGGCCCCAGCACGGCACGGAGCGTGTCCGCGATGTCTCGCAGGGCATCGCCATCGCGATGGTGGTAGACCGGTCCTCCAGCATGGGCGAGCGGATTCGCTACGCCGGCCGAAACCTGACCCGGCTCGAGGCGGTCAAGCAGGTCTTCAGGGATTTCATCGACCCGAACGAAGGCACGATGGGGGGCCGGCCGAACGACTTGATCGGAATGACGGCCTTCGCGCAGTACGCTGACTCGGTCTGCCCGCTGACGCTGTCGCACGCGACCTTGGTCCAGCTCTTGGACAGCGTGCAGCTGGTTGTCGACCGCCGCGAGGACGGCACCGCGATCGGAGACGCCGTCGCGCTGGCGGCGGCGCGGCTGCAGCGTGCCGAGGAGTCGCTCGAGCGCGTCGGCGAGGCCGCGCACGACTACGAGATCAAGAGCAAGGTCATCATCTTGCTGACCGACGGCGAGAACAACGCCGGGGATCGCAGCGTCCGCGACGCGGGCGAGTTGTGCAAGCGCTGGGGCATCAAGGTCTACGCGGTCGGCGTCGGAGACGACCGAAGCGTGAACACGGCGTTCGGGCGGCTCACCGCGCCGTTCCGCCCCGGGTTCGACGACCGCGCGTTGCGCGCCATTGCGGAGTCGACCGGCGGCAAGTACTGGCTTGCCACGGATTCGGAAGCCTTGCAGGCCGTTCATGCCGAGATCAATGACTTGGAGAAGAGCGAAATCGAGACCGTGCGCTACTCCGAGTACCGCGAGGCCTTCGTTCCGTGGGCGCTGGCCGCCCTGGCCCTGCTATCCATCGAGACGCTGCTGCGTCAAACCTGGTTGAGGACGAACCCGTGAGCGACTTCCGCTTTGGCGACGTGGTCATGCTGCACGGGCTCTGGCTGCTGCCCGTGCTGGCAGCGCTGATGCTGTACGCGGCGAGCCGGCGCCGGCGGGCGTTGCTGCGGTTTGTCGAGGCCGGCTTGCTGGCTCGCTCCGGCGGCCATGCGCTGGCCGACCCCGCGCGGCGAGTGCTCAAGGCCGCCTTGCTGCTTGGCGCGCTCGGATGCCTCATCGTCGCGCTGGCGCGGCCCGCCTGGGACCAGGTGCAGGAGGAGGTTGTCCAGCGCGGCAGGGATGTCGTCTTCCTGCTGGATGTCTCCCGCAGCATGCTCGCGCAGGATCTGCCGCCGAATCGGCTGGAACGGGCCAAGCTGGCCATCCGCGACACGGTCGACCAGTTGCAGGGGGATCGCGTGGCCTTGGCCGTATTCGCCGGCTCGACGGTGGTGAAGTGTCCTCTGACGCTCGATTACGGGTTTTTCCGCATGGCCCTGGCCGATGTCTCGCCGTACAGCGTCTCGCGGGGGGGCACGCTGATCGGCGATGGCCTTCGCAAGGTGATCAGCGATGTGTTCGACCAGCAGCGCAGCAACTACCGCGACATCGTGCTGATCACGGACGGGGAGGATCACGAGAGTTTCCCGGTCGAGGCAGCGGCGCAGGCCGGCGAGCAGGGCGTGCGCTTGATCGCCATCGGGCTCGGCGACGAGCGGGTCGGCCAGCGCATTCCCGTGGTGCGGGACCAACCGGGCGCCGCCGCGCAGAAGACCTTCCTGCAGCACCAGGGGCAGGAAGTGTGGTCCCGGCTGGACGCCGCCACGCTGCGCGAGATGGCCGACGCTACCCCGGGGGGCGTCTATCTCAACGTCGCTACCGGGGCGGTGGACCTGGGAGAGGTGTACTTGCGGCTGATTGCTTCCGCCGAGGGTCAGGAGGTCGGCTCCCAGGTCCTGGAGAGGGTGGAGGAGAAGTTCCAGATCTTCTTGGTTGTGTGCGTTCTGCTGCTCTTCCTCGACATCGCACTGCGCGAGCGGGGCGCCCGCAGGGCACCCGGCATGGCGCCGTACCTGCTGGCCGCTCTGGCGCTGCCCGCGATCGCTTCGGCGGCATCGGTGCGGGGCCTGGTCAATGACGGCAACGAGTCCTATCGCGCGGAAGTCTACGACGATGCGCTGGAGGCCTACGATCAGGCTCTCGAGCAAGATCCCGGCTCGCCCTACGCGGCTCTGAGCAGGGCAGCGGCGCTCTACCGCAGCGGCCAGTTCGCCGATGCGGCCGACGCTTACTTGTCAGCCGTGCGCCAGAGCCTCCAGAGAGGCCTGCCGCAGATCGAATCTGCAGGGCTCCACAGCTTGGGCAACGCGCTCTACCGCCAAGCGGAGGAAGTGGCGCAATCGAACCCCGGGCAAGCGATCGATCACTTGGTGCGCGCCTCGCGCGCCTATTCGGACGCCTTGCGGGTCGACCGCGGCCGATCCGATTCGGCCCACAACCTGGAGTTGACGCGCCGCTTGATCCAGCAACTGCGCGACCAAGCCAGCCAGCAGTCCCAACAGGGGCAGGGCGACGAACAGGGGGAGTCCCAGTCCGGCGAGCAGAATCGCGCTGATGCGCTTCGACAAGCTGCCGACGACCAAGAGCAGCTGGCCGATGCGAGCGAACAGCTAGAGAGGGATCGCCAGGAAAACGCGGACGAAGCTTCCCGCCGCCAACAGCAGCAACGTGCCCAGGATCTGGCCGGCCAACAGGAGGATCTCAACGAGCGCACGGAGCAGCTGGCGCAGAATCTGGATCCCGCGGCCCAAGATCAGGTGGAGGATGCCTCCCGCCACCAGCAGGAAGCGCAGAGCCAGCTGGACCAAAACCGCCCCGGAGCCGCCGAGGACGAACAGCGCGAGGCGGTCGACGCCCTGCGCCAAGCCGCGCAGACGGAAGCAGCCAGGGGAACGGACCAGGCCCCACAGCTTGAAGCGGGCGATCAGCCGGTCGAGCAGGTCGACGGCGAAGCGCAAGCACAGGCTGATCCGGCGCAGCAAATGACCGTCGAACAGATCCTGGCGAAGGAGCAACAGGATCGGCGCGACCGGCAGCTGCAGCCCGTGGGCATCGTGGCGGTGGAGAAGGACTGGTAGATGAGCTGGCGCAGTCTAGGTGGCGCATTGCTGGCGTCCGCAGCCATTGCGTCCGGCCAGGCTCCGGCCCAAGACGAGCCGCTGCGGGCCGCCGCCGCCGTGCAGAGCCGACAGGTTTACGTCGGCCAGCACTTCCTGCTGCAAATCCAAGTCCAGGGCACGGACCAGCCTGATGCGGTGGACATCGGCCCGCTCGAGAACGACTTCACCGTGAGCGAGGCGGGCGGCGGCGCGAGCAACAGCACCTCGGTCAGCATCGTCAACGGGCGCATGACCCGGCAGGTGCAGCGCGGCTACAACTTCAATTACAGGCTGGCCGCTCGTCGGGCCGGTAACGTGCAGATTCCGGCGCTGCTGATCAGCTCCGGCGGGAGTTCGGTCCGCACGGCGCCGATCGCCCTGCGCGTCATGCCGCCGCAAGAAAACGACGACTTCAAGCTCAGGCTGGGCTTGTCCGAATCGCGCGCCTACATCGGACAGCCCGTGACGCTGACAGTGGAGTGGTACCTTGCGCGCGAGGTCAGGGAGTACTCGTTCACGATGCCCTTGCTGGAGGATCGGCGATTCGAGATCGTCGACCCTCCCGCGGCAGGCTCGGGGAGTGGATCGAAGGACGAGATCGAAATCCAACTGGGCGATCGTCGTGCGACGGGCCGAACTTCCAGGGGGGAGCTGAACGGTCGCCAGTACACGGTGCTGCGGTTCCAGAAGCTGCTGATTCCGCGCGAGGCAGGCAATATACGCCTGCCGCAGGCGACCGTCACCTTCACCTCGCCGCAGCCGGGGCAGCAGCGCCGCCGGGGCTTGTTCGACGACTTTTTCGGCGGGGGGGCATTCTCCGGGGTATTTGGCGGGGGACCGGTGCTGGAAACGCTGGCGATCCCGTCAGGCCGGCCCAGCTTGGAAGTATTGGAGCTGCCAACTTCAGGCCGGCCCCGCGCGTTCAACGGTTGGATCGGCAAGTTCGAACTGCGTGCGGAAGCGGCGCCGTCCAGCGTGAAGGTTGGAGAGCCCATCACGCTTCGCCTGCAGGTGACGGGTTCCCGCGTCTCGTCTACGCTCCCGCTGCCTGCCTTGGATCAACAGTCCGCCCTGGCCAGAGATTTCAGGGTTCCGCGCGAGATCGGCGCAGGGGAGAGCCGCGACGGCGCCCTGCACTTCACCCAAACGCTGCGTGCCCGGCATGATGCGATCGACGCGATCCCGCCGATCGAGCTCCCCTACTTCGATCCCGACCTGGGGGAATACGCAATCGCCGAGAGCCAGCCGCTTCCGTTGTCAGTCGAGCCGTCGCGGATCGTCACCGCGGAGGATGCTGAAGGCCTCGGATCGAGCGCGCCCCGCCAGCTGGAGGTCGAGTCCAGCGAGCAAGGCATTGGGCACAACTACACGGATGCCGCCGCCCTCGTCCAGATGCAGGGCGGGGCAGGGGCGTGGCTGCGGCCGCTCGGCCCGACATGGCTGGCGCTCTTGCTGCTGGGTCTGCCGCCGCTGGCGTACGGCGCCCTGCTTGCCGGGAACCTGCAAGGGCAGTCGAGGCGCGTCTTCGGCTGGCGCTCGAAGTCGCCGCATGCGCGCTGGCGGAACGCCGTCGGAGCGTCTGCCGTCGAGCGCTGGAGCGAGTCGGAAGCGGCCCAGGCCGTGCTGGCCGCGCTGCGCGAGTATTTCGGAGCCAGACTTGAGGGGCGCGCCGGCAGTGCGGCGGCGTGGACGTACTCCGACATCGAGGCTCGTCTGGCTGCGCGGCTCAGCCGGGGCGGCGGCGATGCCGTCGATGCCGATTCGCTAGCGCTGCTCCGGAGTGTGTTCGAGCGCTGCGAAGCCAGCACCTACGCTGGCGGCGGCGCGCAGGACAGCGACTGGGTGCGGCATCTGGTGGATGACGCGAACAGTGCCGTCCTCAGCATCGAGGAGGCGCTCCGATGAAGTTGGCCGCAAGGCTCGCTGCAGCCGCGTTGCTCACGCTGGGCACGTCCATGCTTGCCCAGGATGACGGCGGCCTGTTTGCCGAGGCGAACGATGCGTTTCGCCAAGCGAACGAGCTTCGGCCGAGCGATCCGGACCAGGCCGCCGAACTCTACCGCCGGGCTGCCCTGCGCTATGAGCGGCTGCTCGGCGAGCGGGAAATCAGCAACAGCAAGCTGTATTGCAATCTGGCCAACGCCTATTTTCAGGCGGGCGATATCGGACAGGCGATCCTCAACTACCGCAAGGCCGAGCGCCTCGATCCCGGAGACCGGAACGTGCAGCGGAACTTGGCGTTCGCGCGGACCAAGCGCTCCGACAAGCTCGATCCAGCTTCAGGCGGGCAGGTCGTCAAGACGCTGCTCTTCTGGCATTTCGAGTGGTCCAAGGGTACCCGCGTGCGCCTGTTCGTTGCCGCATGGGTCCTGATGTGGGCCGTGCTTGTGCTCAGGCGCTTCGGCCAGCGCTGGGCGCCCCGCGAGATTGCGGCGGGCACAGCCGTGGCCGCGCTGCTGCTGGCCGGGTCGATGGCATACCAGAGCTTGGACGAGGCCCGCAGTGTTGCCGGAGTGATCGTGTCTCCGGAGACGGTGGCGCGGCAAGGGGACGGTCCGAGCTACGAGCCGGCCTTCCGGGAGCCGCTGCACGCCGGTACGGAATTCAGCGTCCTCGAGGAGCGCCCCGGCTGGTGCCACGTCGAGCTGCCGGACGGGCGCGTCTGCTGGCTCGACGCCAGCCATATTGCTTTCGTGCGGTAAGTCGGCACCGCTGCCGAGACTCGCGTTCGGCGCGTCCCCGGCGCGCCGATGCCGCGCAGCCCGATCAGCCGGGGAGTGGATCCCGCGGGCCGAAAATCGCCGTGCCGATGCGCAGGTGGGTCGCGCCTTCTTCGATCGCTACTTCGAGGTCGTGGCTCATGCCCATCGAAAGGCCCTCGATGCCGTGGCGGTCTGCCAGTTCGCGCAAGTTCCGGAAGTACGGCCTGGCGTGTTCTGGGTCCGCGCTCCAAGGTGGCATCGTCATCAGGCCCGACAGCCGCAAGTTCGAAGCTGCGGCCACGTCTTCGAGCACGGCTCCCAGCAGCCCCGGGTCCATGCCGCTCTTGGATTCTTCTGCGCTCAGCTTGACTTCCAAGAAGACTTCCAGCGGCTTGCCGAACCGGTCCAGCCGCCGGGCAAGCTTGGAGCTGTCGAGCGTGTGGATGGCGGAAAAGAGCCCCGCAGCCTTGCCCGCCTTGTTGCTCTGCAGCTTGCCGATGAAATGGAAGCGCGCATCGTCAAGCGGAGGGAGCTCTTCGCTCTTGGCCGCGAATTCTTGGACGTAGTTCTCGCCGAAGTCTCGCTGGCCGGCCTCGTAGGCTGCCGCGATGTCCTCGGAGGGCTTGCGCTTGGAGACAGCGATCACGGCGATCGAGTCTGGGTCCCGGCCGATTCGCGCGGCCGCTGCTTCGATGCGTTCCCGCACGGTCGCGAGCCGCGCGGCGATCGCAGGTGCTCGGCGCTCGGAACTCGACATGCTGGCAGTTGGGCGGCCGCGCGTCCGCCCGGTCACCTATATATCATTGGGGGATTCTCGTGCTCCAAGGCAAGCGTCAGGCAGTCTTGGCGGCCCTGGCGAGCGAGCGCCGCGCTACAGCAGTTCCTTGGAACGGAAGCGCCACAGTGCCACTAGGAGGAAGATCGCCGCTACATCGAGGGCGTAGAGGGTGAGTGTGAAGATGTCCTCCGTCGCGATCAGCCGTCCCTGCATGATCAGCGAGGACACGTTGAAGAGGTCGTAGCTCGGCAGGATGAAGTGGAGGGGATTGGGGGAGGAGAAGAAACTGGCGCTGGCGAAGAAGGCGACGACGGCGGCGACGAGCGGGTGCATCAGCAGCGAAAGCAGCAGGGCAGCGGACCCGACCATGAGGTTGCTGCAGAACATGAGCCAAGGAGAATACAGGGCCGCCGGTCCCAGTTCCAGGGCGTTGCTGCGAGTGAAGATCACGAGCGCGATCCCGGCCAGCGCGGAGTAGCTGAACATGACCGCGATCGCGCCGCAGTACTTCCCCAACAGGAACTGCGTTCGAGAGACGGGCTTGGCGAGGACCATGCGGATGGTGCCGCGACGGAGGTCGGCTGCCACTGCCGTGCAGCAGATGAACAAGGTGACGGCCGTGCCTCCGAATGCCGCGAACCAATAGAACGCCGCCAGGAAAAAGGATCCTGCCATGTCGATTTGCTGGCGCGCCTCCTGCAGCCCCTCTTCTTCGAGGTCGGTGCCCTCGGCCGCGGCGCCCGCTTCGGCGGCTTGCAGAACCGACTCCTTCATTTCGGTCACTGCCACCGAGAACGCTGCGGTCAGGCCGAGCATGACCAGCATGAGCGCTACCAGCAGGCGCTGGTGCAACAGGGCGCGGATGCTGTCGGCAGCGATAAGGAGCGTTTCCCTCATGAGGTGCTTTCCCGGTCGATCGCGCCGAAGAAGATCTCCTCCAGCGACTGCATGCGGGTTTCGACCCGCTCGACCTCGACGCCCCATTCTTCGAGGAGCCGCTCGACGTCCTGGAGCACGGCCTCGCTGTCGCAGGCAATGGTCGACTCCCCGCCTCGCAGCGTCAGCCGTGCCTCCGTTGCGGACAGGGCCTCGATGGCGCCTGCCGGAAGCTGCTTGACCGTGACGGTGGCCCCGGCGGCGCCCGACAGCTCCTCCAGGGTGCCCGCCCGCTTCAGTTCGCCCTGTTGGAGGATGGCCACGCGGTCGCACACCGATTCGACCTCGGAGAGGATGTGCGAGCAGATGAATATCGTGGTGCCCGCGGCCTTGAGCTCGAGCAGGATGTCGCGGAAGTCGCGGCGCGCGACCGGGTCCAGGTTCGACGTAGGCTCGTCCAGGATCAGCAGTTCCGGATCGTTGATCAGCGCCTGGGCCAATCCCAGGCGCTGCAGCATTCCCTTGGAGTACTGCGAGATCTTCTGCCCGGCGGCGTCCAGCAGGCCCACCCGCCCCAGCAGTTCCTCGGATCGCCGCCGGCGGTCCGCCCGCTCGACGCCTGCCAGCCCGGAGTAGAACTCGAGCAGGCCCTGCCCGCTGTAGTAGGCGTGCAGGTTCACAGACTCTGGCAAGTACCCGAGCCTCTGCCGGGTCCGCGAGTCCGTCGTGGGCCTTCCGAACAGGGAGGCGGTGCCTTTGGTGGGCCGGATAAAGTTCAGCAGGAGCTGGATGGTGGTGGACTTGCCCGCGCCATTCGGGCCGAGGAAACCGAACACCTCGCCCGCGCGCACTTCGAGGTCAAGCCCGCGGAGAGCGTGCGTGCCGCCCCTGTAGGTCTTGCAAAGGTTCTCGGTCCGGATGACGCACATAACTGTCTCTCGCCCGGAGCCCGCCGGGAACCGGCCTTATTGCGCCAGTCGCTCCAGCAACTCGCGCAACTCGCCCTCCTTCCCCGGGTCGTAGCCGACTTGGACCCACGCGAGGCGGCCGTCCGCGTCGACCACCACCTGGGCGGGAATGGCAGCGACCCCGAAGCGGCCGCCGATACCTCGGTCCTCGTCCGCCACGACTCGGAAGGTGTATTGGTGTCGCTCGATGAAGTCACGGACGCTCCCGGGATCTTCGCCGAGGTTCACGGCGACAATCTCGACTTGGCGCTCCTTGAATTCCTCGTGCACTTGCTGGAGCGCTGGCATGGACTGGAGGCAGGGCGCGCACCAGGTCGCCCAGAAATCGACCACGACCGCCTTGCGGCCGCGGAGTTCCGAGAGCACGACCGGCCGCCCTTGCAGATCGGTGGCGGAGAAATCGGGCGACTCGCTTCCCACTCGGAGGTCTCCCATCCGGTCCGAGGCTGCAAGCCCGCGACGCTCCATCTCGACCTTGACCTCGTAGTGAAGCTTGAGGCTCGCGAGCGCGAACAGGATCCCTGCCGCGCCCCAGATGATTTGCTGCTTGCTGGGATTCACTCTGGCTACCGGGCCGGAAAACCTTTCCTCTAGCCTAGCCGCTCAAGCTTCTCGATCTTGCCCGACCGGACATGCCGCGTTGCCTGGCCGTTGGTCGGCATGCCCTGGGCGTCGCAATCGTCGCGCTTCGATCTACGCTGTCGCAGCTATGTCTCGCTCGAACGCGAGCCCTATGCCAGAACGTCCTTGATGACTTCGCCGTGGACGTCCGTCAGGCGCCGGTCGATGCCGTTGTGCCGGAACGTGAGCCGGTTGTGGTCGATGCCGAGCAAGTGCAGCACGGTGGCGTGCAGGTCGTAGCAGTAGATCGGTTTGTCGGCCGCCTTGTATGACCACTCGTCACTGGATCCGTACACTGCCCCGCCGCGGACTCCGCCGCCGGCCAGCCACGAAGTGAACGTGAACGGGTTGTGGTCGCGGCCCAGCGTTCCTTGGCTGCAGGGCATCCGACCGAACTCGGTCGTCCAGTAGACGATCGTATCTTCCAAGAGCCCGCGCGCCTCCAGGTCCCGGATCAGGGCCGCGGCCGGCTTGTCCATCTCGGTCCCCATCGCGCCGTGGTCCTTGCGGATGTCCTCGTGGCTATCCCAGTTGCGGCGCGGAAAGCCGTTGTCTGCTCCGCTCCAGACCTGCACGAAGCGCACCCCGCGCTCGAGCAGGCGGCGCGCCGTCAAGCAGCGCAGCCCGAAGTCCTGCGTGATCGGCTCGTCGATTCCGTACAGTTTCTTGGTGGCAGCTGTTTCGCCCGAGATGTCCAGCACCTGCGGTGCCGTCACTTGCAGCCGGGCGGCCATCTCGTAGGCTTGGATGCGGGCTTCCAAGCGGCTGTCGCCCCCGCGCGAAGCCAGGTGTCGGCGGTTCAGCCGCTCGAGCAGGGCCAGCCCGTCCCGCTCGCTCTCCGGCGTGACAAAGTCCGCCGACGCGGGCGGGAACAGGTCATGGATCGGGTTTTCGCGACCTGCCCGGATCATCGTGCCTTGGTGTTGGGCGGGCAGGAATGCCGCAGTGTGATTTCCCGGACCGTTGGGCGCGAATCCCCTCGCGTCCGGAAGCACCACGAAGGACGGCAGTTCGTCGGTCAGCGCGCCCAGGCCGTACGAGATCCATGCCCCCATGCTGGGAAATCCCGGTAGCACGAAGCCGCTGTTCTGCATGAACGTTGCCGGCCCGTGGACGTTGGATTTCGACACCATCGAGGGAAAGAAGGCCATGTGGTCCGCGCACCCGGCCAGGTGTGGCACCAGGCTGCTCATCCACTTGCCGGATTCGCCGTGCTGCTTCCAGTCCCACGGGCTCCGCATCACCGGCCCGGGGCTGCTCTGGAAGAGTTCCACCGTGCCGCCGGGGTCGAATTCCTGCCCGTTGCGCTCGATCAGCAGCGGCTTGTAGTCGAACATGTCGCACTGGCTGGCGGCGCCGGACATGAACAATTGCACGACTCGCTTGGCTCTTGCCGGGTGGTGCAGGCCACTGCTGGCGGGCGCTTGAGCCGCGACAGTCTCGCGGCCGAGCAGCTGGGCCAGCGCGATCCAGCCCAGCCCGCCGCCCCAGTGCTCGAGAAACTGCCGCCGGTCAGTCAGCGTTGCTGCGCCTTGGTTCGGCATGGGCTTAGTCGACGAAGATGAACTCGTTTCCGTTGAAGAGCAGGCGGGCGGCGCTCTCCAGGCCGTGCCTGTCGGAGTACTCGGCCAAGGCCGTGACTTCGGAATCGGAGGCGCTGCGTCCGTACGCGAGCCGGAAACCGTGCCGGAGGCGCTCTGCCGACTCCGCAGAGGCCGCTCTCATGCGGTCGGCGAAGTGTCGCGCCTGCTCGATCATCAGCGGGTCGTTGAGAAGTGCCAGGGCCTGGATGGCGGTCAGCGTGCTGCTGCGCTTGGGCACCAGCAAGGACGGGTCTGCGCAATCCAAGCTCTCCATGAACGGGTCTTGCGCGCTCCTTACCAAGAAGCGGTAGACGCTGCGCCGGCGGGCCGCGGCGCTGCTGAAGTCAAAGCGGGTGTAGTCGTAGACCGGCGAGTGATCATCCTTGAAGAAGAAGTGCTCTGCCGAGGGTCCTCCCATCTGCAAGTCGATCTGCCCGGCCACCGCGAGCACGCTGTCCCGCACGGACTCGGCATCGAGGCGGGTGCGGTTCATGCGCCACAGGAATTGATTGCCGGCATCGATCTCGGCTTGGTCGGAACCCTCGGCCGAACTCTGCCGGTAGGCGGCGCTGAGCAGGATCAAGCGGTGCAGGTGCTTGAGCGAGCCGCCGCTGTCGCGCATCTCCGCCGCGAGCCAGTCCAGCAGGGCGGGATGCGTGGGCAATGCCCCCATGCGGCCGAAGTCGTTTGGCGTTTCGACCAAGCCGCGGCCGAAGTGGTAGTGCCACACCCGGTTGGCAATGGATCGCCACGTGAGCGGGTTGTCGTCGTGCGCCAGCCAGGCGGCCAGCGCGGCACGCGCCGCCCCTTCCCCTCGCGCGGAATCTACGCCGAAGCGCGCCTCCAAGCCGGCCACCGCCGTGACCGCGCCGGGTTGCGCGAACTGCTGCGGGGACTCGACGCTCCCCTTGGCCAGCAGGTAGACGGGGCGCGGTTCCCCGGCGGGCATGAAACGGCCGTGCGTCTTGAAATAGTTCGCCGCGCTGTAGACATATCTCGGGTCTGGCAAGGCCGCGAACTCGACGTTCAAGGCGTCGAGCTGTTCGGACAGCTCCGAGTATCGCGCTCGGTCCGCCGCGGACATCGCGGCCAGCGCTAGAGCCTCGCGCTCGGCGTCCAATTGCTTGATCAGGCTCGAGATCTCTTTCCTGCGCGCGATCGACTCGGGCGTGTCGATCTCTCCGACCTTCGGCAGCAGGTCCGTGCTCTCTTGACCCAGCGCGGACTTCTGCTCGTCAATGCGCCGGATCTTCTCGCCGGTGGCTTCCTCGATCTTGCGGCGGAAGGGCCGCAGCGCGGCCTCGGTCTTGCCGACCGCGAGCCACAGGCGGCGTCCGAGGGCGTGCGTCGCCGGGTCTCGGAAATACGGCTGCTCGGCCCGATCCACCCCGGCGAACACCGCCTGCAGCGCGTAGTAGTCCGCCTGCTGGATCGGGTCGAACTTGTGGTCGTGGCAGCGGGCGCAGTGGACCGTGAGGCTCGTGAACGACGACATGGTTGCAGCCACCATGTCGTCGCGGTCGAGCAGGCGGGCCAGCTTCTTGTCCTTTGTGCCCTCGCGCAACTCGGCGTGCCCGACGTAGTCCCAGGGGCCGGCCGCCACGAATCCCGTCGCGACCAGGCCGTCTGGATCGCCCGGCCAGAGGACGTCCCCGGCAATCTGTTCGCGGATGAAGCGGGCGTAGGGCTTGTCCCGGTTGAAGCTCTCGATCACGTAGTCGCGATACGGCCACGAGTTGCGCCGCGCCTTGTCCTTGTCGTAGCCGTGCGACTCGCCGTAGTGCGCCACGTCCAGCCAGTGCCGTCCCCAACGCTCCCCGTAGCGCGGCGAGGCGAGCAGGCGGTCCACCAAGCGCTGATACGCATCTGGCGAGCGGTCGCGGACGAACGCGTCGACTTCCGCTGGCGTCGGCGGCAGGCCGTGGAGGTTGAAGCTGAGCCTGCGAATGAGCGTGGTGCGGTCCGCCGGTCGCGATGGGCTGAGCCCCTTCTCGGCGAGCCTCGCGGCGATGAAGCGATCGATTTGGTTCGCGCCCCAGGCCGACGCCGGCCGGGGCACCGACGGCCGCACGAGTTCGCGGAACGACCACCAAGTCGGATCCCGCGACTCGTCGCTCACCGTGCCTTGCGGCGCGCCGGCGGCGATCCAACGTTCCAGTAGAGCGACTTGCGACGGCGTGAGAGGCGCGCCGACCGGCGGCATCTCGGGGTTCTCGCCTGAAACCCTGCGCAGCAGCAGGCTGGCCGAGGGATCGCCCGGAACGACGGCTGCGCCGCTATCGCCGCCGCGCAGCACGTCTGCGTGGCTGGCTAGGGAAAGGCCGGCCTGCCCTCCGCTGGAAGGGTGGCAGGCGCTGCAGCGGGCTGTTAGCAGGGGCTGGATGCTGGAATAGTCAGGTGCCTCCGACGGCGCCGCCGCGAGCAGCAGCGGCATTGCGATGCAGGCCGAAATCCTCATTGCGAGGCCGTGCCCCGCTCGCACAGCGACGATGCCTGTCCCGCCCAAACCGCTTACATCTTACAGGAACAATCGCCGGCCGCCACGCATCCGCACAGCTGCCGCTTGCCGCCCAAGCCCTCGCGCGGGAGGCCTTATCGCTTGTCCGGAACGTGGATCACGACTTCGCCCGACTTGGACCAGCCGAGGCGCTCCCGTGCGCGCTTTTCGATGCCGAATTGGCCGGGCCCCAAGCCGTCGATATCCTGCTGCAATTCAGAATTCTCTCGGTTGAGTTCCTCGATTTGGCGCTCCAGCCTGTCCTCGTTGGCCAGCGCCTCGATCAGGGGCTCGATCGGGTTCTGCCCTAGCAGGTACAGCCCGATAAACAACGGCAGCATCACGAAAGGCACGCCCGCCAGCCAGATCTTCCGCGGCGACAAGCGCAGGCGCGACGGTTTCCCCTCCTTAGTGCCACGCGGCGGCCGTCTGCGTGTGGGATCGTCGCTCATGTCCGAAGTTGCAGTATTGGCTACTACAAATTGTGTCAGTATTGTAGCACTACAACCAAACGGAACGCTTTTGTCTGGCCGCCGGCCGCGCTCCGCGTGCCTGGCCCTGAGCCAAGTCCACTCGCTCGCAGCCCGCTGGCGGGCAGTGCCGGGCCTGCGGCACGGCGAGATCACTGGTATAGTTTCTGCACGATGCGAGTGCGATCTCACCCCCACGCCTTGGCCCGCAGGGAATTCTTGCGCACTGCCGCGACTGCTGCCGGCAGCGCGACCCTCGCGGCTGCGGCTGGGAAGCGACTCTTCTTCACGGCATTCGTGCCGGGCAGCTTGGGCGTCAAGGCCGACCAGGCGAGGGCGATCGCACTGGCCGCCCAGCACGGGTTCGAATCCGTGCAGCCGTTTCCGGGCGACTTGCTGCGCGACGGAGTCGACGTGCATCTGGAAGCCTTGCGGCAGCACGGCTTGCGGTGGGCCGCGGCGGGCCTGCCGGTCGAATTTCGCCGGGACGACGAGGCCTTCGAAGAGGGCATGGCTGACCTGCCCCGGGCCGCGGCCGCCCTGCAGCGGGCAGGTGTCGACCGGGTCGGCACCTGGCTGCGACCCTCGAGCGACGAGCTGACCTACCTGCAGAACTTCAAGCGCACCGCGGCGCGGCTTCGGCAGGTGGCGGAGGTGTTGCAGGACCACGGCTTGCGCCTGGGCTTGGAGTATGTCGGCACCAAGCGGAACTGGACCGCCGGACGGCACTCCGCCGTGCACACGATGGCAGGCACCAAGGATCTGATCGCGGAAACCGGGGCGCCGAATGTTGGCTTCGTGCTCGACTCGTGGCACTGGTGGACGTCGCGCGAGACCGCCGACGACATCCGCACCCTCTCCGGCGCCGATGTCATCTCGGCCGACCTCAACGACGCGCCGCAAGGGGTGGCGCTCGAGGACCAGTACGACAACCAGCGCGAGCTGCCGCTGGCCACGGGCGTGATCAATGCCCGCGATTTCTTGCAAGCGCTGGTCGACATAGGTTTCGACGGGCCGATCCGGGCCGAGCCTTTCAATCGGGTCCTCAACGAGATGGCTGACGACGATGCCTGCAGGGTTTCGGTCGAAGCGCTGAACAAGGCCTTCGGCCTTGTCGGCTAGCAGCCCTTTCGATGGCATCGTCCCGGCCGCGCGGCAGGCATGCGCAGGCGAATCGGGAACGGTATGGCAAGATACATGGTGGTTGTTGCAGGGTGAGGGTGGGAATGTCCAGTTCATGTGCTCTAGCGGGCACCTTGGTCCTCATTTCTTCCAGTCCGGCGTGGCCGCAGGCAGACGTCGCGGTCACCTGCACAGCCTCGGCAGCGGCCGTGCCAGTCCGAGCGGCGGGCGTGGCCGAAACGCTGCCGGACATCCTGCTGAGCTGTGTCCCGGAGAGTCCGCTGCCGCCGGGACCGCGGGACGACCTGAACCTGTCGATTTCGGTCACGCTCAACGCCAGCGTTACCAACACGATCAGCTCCGGCCCAGGCGGTGACATCAGCGACGCGGTGTTGGTCGTGAACGGCAATGACTGCGCGACGCCCAGCGCCAACGGCTCCACGTATGGGTCCTGTGACGCGCCGCTGGCCACGGTGCAGGATCCGCAGTTCGGACGCCTCGCGGGCGTGACCTCGCTCACCTGGACAAACGTAAGCCTGCCGTTTCCCGGGGATCTGACGCAACGAGGCTCGACACTCGAGATTCGGGGCATCCGGGCCAACGCCTCGCAAGTTCGACTCGGCGGCGGGTCGAGTTCCGGAGCGCCCGTCGCAGCGGCCCTGGAGCTGCGCTCGCCCTCCGGGGTTGCATTGCGCAACGCTAGTCTGCGGCTGGCGAACTCTCTTACCGGGATACGGCTCGCGGTGGCCGACACGGAGCCAGCGGCGGCCTGTGGCGGGGATTCTCGCGGGACCGCCACCGTGGTTGTGCGAGAGGGCTTCGCCAGCGCGTTTCGAGCGGGCTCAGAAGTGGCCCTCCGGGCCGAGCCGACCCGAGTGATGCTTGACATTCAGGACGTGCCGGATGGAGTAGAGCTGAGAATTCCATCGTTCGTGGCCTGTCATCAGCCCGATTTCGACGGGTCGGCCGGCACTTCTCTCGACTCGCTGGCATTGGCTTTGGTGGACGGCCACGATGCTGCCGGGGCGGGCGGCTCGACGGAGGCCTCGGGGACTGGCGCGGACATGCCGGTCCTCCTAGCGGATGGGGTTGGACGCGCGGTTTACGAGGTTGTGGCGGATGACCCCGGCCAAGTGGAGGACTGCCATATTCCGGTACAGTTCGAAACGTCTGACCAGCGGGTCGGCAGCGCCCGGGCGATGTTCGCGGCGAGCTTCGCGCCTCGCAGTGCGGTTTCTAGAGCCGCCGCCAGCGCTCCCTCGCCGCGTTTCGCACCGGCCTTGGCGCTGGCAGACGCCGAGGTGAGTCTCGCCGCGTGCAGCACGCGGCTGCTGTTCCCGTTCGTCACCAACCAAGCCGGATTCGACACGGGACTGGTGATCACGCACGGCTCCCTGCAAGCCTTGACGGACACTGTGTCCGGGCAGGCCGGATCCTGCGACCTGCACTTCTACGGGGTGGGCGGCGACGGCGAGGACGAGCTGCTGGTTCAGTACACCACGGCGATCGATCCCGGCGAGCAGCTGGTCTTCACGTTTGCGGGCGGCAACCCCGCCCGCAACATCATTGGCATGGACCAGTTCCAGGGCTACTTGATCGCAGACTGCGGATATCCGGGCGCTCGGGGCTACGTGTTCATGTCGGACGGCTTTGGAGGCATTGCCGACCTGGCCATGGGCTACTTGGCCCCCGTGATTCCTTTCGACGCCGAGGGTCGGCGTCTTCCTACAGGCTGCGATGCTCCCTAGGCTCGCGTCCTCGGGTTGGCCCGTGCCGAGGTCGGCCCCAGCGCCCCGTTCCCGGCGAGTGTTGATCGGCGCCATGCTCGTTGGCGCTGTCCTCCCGAGCGTCGCTTCGGCCCAGCTGATTTCGCCCGTTTCTAGCGCCGAGCTTGGCCAGATCCGCTGTTCGGCGACGGCACTGGCGCCCTTGGTCAGGATCGAGGGAACCAGCGAACTGGTCGGTGACATCGCGATCACGTGCGAGAACCGCGGTCCAGGTCGACGCTTCGAAGCCAGCGGCTTCCTCGTGGTCGACCTGGCGGTGTCCCTAAGCGTCGGGATTGCGAACCAGAGCGGCTTCGGCCTCGGCGCGGATGTGACCGACGCAGTGCTGGTGGTCAACGAAAAGACCTGTTTGGCATCGACGAGCGAGCGCTTGTTCAGCGACTGCGGTGCCAGCGGGAGCACCGTGCAGGATCCGATGCTGGGGCGTCGTGGCTCCGCCAGCCCGCGCATGCTGCGCTGGTCCGGCGTGGCACTCCCCATTCCCGGGGTGGCCATTGGCAGCGAGTCCGCGCGAGCGGTTCCGCTAGAGGATTGTGTCGGTCGTTACGGAGTGCCGGGCGGGTGTCATCCGACCACCACGAGCGTACGCCTGACCAATATCCGGGTGAACGCCGCCGAGGCAGGCGTCGGCGGCGATGCACGGTCGGGGGCGATTCCAATCGAGGCGGTCGTGTCCATGTCGTCGGGAGGGGGAAGCGTTGTCCTGGAAGCGGGAACGCTGCCAGTCGCGCACGCGGCCCCGGGGATCTCTGCGCACGCGCGCTCCGTCCAGGCGGGGCGACTGTGCTCGGAGGGCGAGGCGTTCGGCGAGGTTCGGATCTTCGAGGGTTTTGCCTCTGCCTTCAAGGCGGCCGGCGGGCAGTCGCTCGAGCCCGGCCGGCCCGGATGGAGGGATGACTACTATCCGACTGCCGCCGGCGCGGCGGCCCATCCGAGCCCGACGCGCGTGAGGATCGGCCTTTCTGCCATACCCGAGGGGGTCTCGGTCGCGGCCCCGCCGGCTCCCGCGTGCGCTTCGGAGGGCGGGGCCGCGAGGTTGCGTCTAGGATTAGTCGAAGGGGCGTCGGCCAGCGGCTTGGGCGGCACAGTCGTGTCGGGCGAGCCGGCTCCTGATGTGCCATTGACGGTGAGCGAGACTGCCGAGGCCTTTGCGGTCTACGAAGTCCTCGCGGCCGACCCTTCCGCACAAGAGGAATGCAGGATTCAGTTTCGACTGACCCCGTCCGACTCGGACGGCCACGCCATACGCGGTGGGCAGGTGGCAGTGGACGCCAGTCTTGCTCCGCTTGGTCCGCCGGCTAGCAGCGGGCCGCTTGGCGCGCGACCGCGCTTCGTGGCTCCCGAGCGCGTGCCGCGGCCGTCGTTTCCGGTCGACGAATGCGGCACCACACTGTTCTTCCCGTTCGTGACCAACCAGACCACGTTCGACACGGCCGTAGTGCTGGTGAACACCTCGGCTGACCCGCTCGGCACGCGCTATCAGCCGGGCAGCTGCAGCCTGACTTTCCATGGGGCCGGCTTGGAAGGCGAGCAGTCTGCGACGTTTCGTCGCACGGTCGAGATCGATGCTGGCGAGCAGGTTGCCTTTAGACTCTCGAGCGGCAACGCGGAGCGCGGCGTCGATCCCCTGCCGGATTTCCAGGGCTACCTTGTGGCGCAGTGCAGCTTCCAGTACGCGCACGGTTTCGCGTTTGTGACCGAACAGGTGGGCGGTGCCTCGGTGCTGGCGCAGGGCTACTTGGCAGAAGTGGTGTCGCGATCCGCCGAATCTGCGCGGTCTGACCCCGCTCCATAGCGCGCTCATATTGCTAAATTGGACCCTATGGAAGGGGTTGATTCTGTCGTCCGCGACACCGCGCCAGACCGCACTTCGCAATCAGCCGATGTAAGGGAGATCGGCCGCAGGGTCGAGGCGGAGGCTCCGGTCTTTGCCGCAGTCCGCCAGGAGCTTGCCCGCGTGATCGTCGGGCAGGAGGGGCTGATCGACGGCCTGCTCCTCGCGCTGTTGTGCAACAACCACGTGTTGATCGAAGGCGTCCCCGGTCTGGCCAAGACGCTGTCGGTGACGACCTTGGCCAGGACGCTGCAGGCGTCGTTCCAGCGCATTCAGTTCACGCCTGACCTGCTGCCGGCCGATCTGATCGGCACCATGATCTACTCGCCGAGCGACGGCGGTTTCAGCACCAAGAAGGGCCCGATCTTCGCGAACATCGTGCTGGCTGACGAGATCAACCGCGCTCCGGCGAAAGTGCAAAGTGCCTTGCTGGAGGCCATGCAGGAGCGCCAGGTAACGATCGGCCCCGAGAGCTACCCGCTCGAGGATCCCTTCCTAGTTCTGGCCACTCAGAACCCGATCGAGCAGGAGGGCACGTATCCCCTGCCGGAAGCTCAGGTGGACCGCTTCATGCTCAAGCTGCGCGTGGACTACCCGGAGCGCAAGCACGAGCTGCAGATCCTGCGTCGAATGGCCCGCTCGACCGTGGAGCACCAGGTCGCGCCCGTGCTGTCTCCCGCGGATGTGGTGCGCCTGCGGGAGCTTGCCGACTCGGTCTACATGGACGCGAAGATCGAGGAGTATATCGTCGACCTCATCGAGGCCACGCGCAATCCGTCTGAGGCGAACCTCGACATCGGGGAGTGGATCCGGCACGGCGCTTCCCCGCGCGCCACGATCTATCTCGCGATGGCCGCGCGAGCGCACGCGATGCTGCAGGGCCGCGGCTATGTCATTCCCCAAGACGTCAAGTCGGTAGCGCCTGATGTGCTCAGACACCGGGTCATGGTGACCTACGAGGCGGAAGCGGAAGAGCTCACTTCCGAAGACATTGTCCGGCAAGTGCTCGATGGCGTGGAGGTGCCTTAGGAATTCCATAGCGTCGCGCCGCCGGATCGAGTATCGTGTTCTTCGAGCCTGCGCGGCGCGGGCCGCGCCCCGCTCCGGCCGGATTCGGATCATGCACCGGCGAATTCTCCGACACCTGCTCGCGTGCTCGGCGCTCGGGGTTGCCGCCCTGGCCCAGCCCGTTGCGCCGAACCCGTTCGGCCCCGGCGAAGCGTGGGGAAGCCTGCCCGCCGGTCGCAACTGGGGCTCCACCAGCGCGATCTATCCGCACCGAGACGAACGCGGGCGGCTCACCGGCAGGATTTGGGTGGCCGAGCGCTGCGCCGGAAGCAATTGCCGCAACAGCGCATTGGATCCGATCCTGCTGTTCGAGCCCGACGGCAGGCTGATCCGCAGCTTCGGGTCGGGCATGTTCATCTGGCCGCACGGGATTCATGCCGATCGCGAAGGCAATCTCTGGGTGGCCGACGCCGTGCACACCGATTGCAAGACCGGCGGGGAAGAGGGCCGCGGCCATCAGGTGCACAAGTTCAGCCCGGGCGGCGAACTCCTGCTGAGCCTCGGAACAGCGGGCGTGGCCGGCGAGAGCGAGACTGCGTTCAGCTGCCCCTCCGATGTCGTTGTGGCCCGCAACGGGGACATCTTCGTCGGCGACGGGCACAATCACGGCCACGGCGGCAACAACCGCATCGTCAAGTTCCGCAGCGACGGCACGTTCATCGAGTCCTGGGGCCGCGCCGGATCCGGGGATGGACGGTTTAGCGGCATCCACGCCTTGGCCGTCGACTCGCAGGACCGCTTGTTTGTCGGCGACCGCGCAAACCAGCGCATCCAGATCTTCTCGACCGATGGCGCGCACTTGGCGACTTGGACGCAGTTCGGATCTCCCAGCGGGATCTTCATCGACGAGGACGACACGCTCTACGTGGCCGATTCCGATTCGGGCTTCGATCCCGAAAACTCCGGCCAGCCGAGGAATCCCGGCTTCGCGCGCGGAATCTACATCGGCGACGCCCGCACGGGAGTGGTGAGGGCGTTCATTCCCGACCCGCATCCGGATCTCAGCAGGGTCACCAGCGGGGCGGAGGGCGTGGCCGTTTCCGGCGGTGCCGTCTTCGGCGCGCAAGTGGGCGGCTCCCGAGGGGTGCTGCGGTATCCAGGCCCGGAGTGATCTCGCGACCCTCGGCACGGCTGATTCGTTTTCTGAGGTTGTACCCTTTGGGGCAAGAAGTTAGCGCGGGGGGTGGCTTTTTTGGCCGGAATCGTGTATGCAGGGAGTATGGCGGTGCAAACGTCGGCAGAGTCTGCGGAGCCGGTTCCGGTGGTCAGCGAAGTGGTGGTGCGGCTGGCGCGGCCGGAGGAGCGGCTGCGCTGGGACACGTTGATGGACACCCACCACGAGTTGGGATTCAAGCAGTTCGCGGGGCGCGGACTGCGCTACGTCGCCGAATGGCGGGGCAAGTGGCTGGCCTTGGTGGGCTGGCAGACGGGGGTGTTCCAGTGCCGCCCGCGCGACCGCTGGCTGGGCTGGCACAAGGCGGTGCAGTTCCGGCGCTTGCACCTGTGCGCCAACAACACGCGCTTCTTGGTGTTAGCGGAGGGGCAGGGGCTGAAGAATCTGGCCTCGCGCGTGTTGGGGCAGAACCTGCGGCGGCTGAGCGCGGACTGGCAGGCGCACTGGGGGCATGCGTTGGAACTGGCGGAAACGTTCGTGGACCCGCGCAAGTATCGGGGCACGTCGTATCTGGCGGCGAACTGGATCAAACTGGGATTGAGCAAGGGGTATGCGCGTTCGAACGGGCAGTACACGGCCAAGCACGGGCAAAAGAAGGTGATGCTGGTGTATGAGTTGCGGCGGGCTGCGCGGCAACGGCTGGCGGATCCGCAGGACCAGCCGGAGTGGCGCTGCGGGCCGGTCGATGTGCGCTACGGGGCGCAGGATCTGCGCTCGTTGCGAGCGCAGTTGGACGCGGTGGAGGACGGCCGGGGGCGCCACGGCAAGCGGCATGCGCTGGGGCTGGTGCTGGCGCTGCTGGTGCTGGCACGGCTGGCCGGCAAGATGGGCGGACGGGCGGCGGAAGCCTACTCGAAGACGTTGAAGCCAGACGAGTTACGCGCCTTGGGGTGTCGCCGGGGGCCAGCCACGGGAGAGTACGAGATACCTTCGGACACGACCTTCCAGCGGGTCATGGAGCGGACCGATCCGGCCTCGCTGGAGCGCATCATCCAGCAGTGGACGCAGCCGCGCTTGGCGCAGTCGCAGGCCTTGGCGGGGGACGGCAAGCGCATTCGCGGAGCGAACCGCTTCACGCCGCCGGGGCAGCACTGGGAGACGGTCACGCTGGTGGAGCACGCCACGGGGATGCCGGTGGCGAGTCGCAGCTATCGCGAGGAAGGCGGCGAGCAGGCCGCGTTGCGGGCCTTGCTGGAGGAGGTGGATCTGCGCGGGCGAGTGGTGACCCTGGACGCCGGGCATGCGGGCAAGGAAACCGAGCGGGCGATCGTGGAGCAGCACGGCGGGCACATCTTGGTGCGCATCAAGGGGAATTGTCCGCAGACCTACCAGACGCTGGAGGAGTTGAACTGGAAGTTGGGCTGCGAGCGCAGTTGGAGCGAGCGGCGCTGGCAGCGCACCCACCGCAGCAGTTGGGAGCGGCGCTCGATCGAGGTGTTCACGCCGCATCCGAAATTGCTGCCCTTCGCGCATGCCCGGCAGGCCTATCGGATCACCCACGAGAGCTGCCAGAGCCTCGGCGGAGCGGTCAAGCGCAGCTACAGCTACGGCCTCAGCTCGCTGCCGGCGAGCCAGGCCACGCCCCAACAGTTGCTGGACTTGCAGCGTGGTCACTGGCAGGTCGAGAGTGCCAACCACTATCGCCGGGACAAGACCTTCGCCGAGGACAGCAGCCGCGTGCGCACGGGCCACGGCCCGGCCAACGCCGCGGCGCTGAACAACTTGGCGCTGGCGCTGCTGCTGTCGCAGCGGCCGTTCGAGACGGTGCCGGAGGCCCAAATCTACTACGCCGGAAACCGCGACGAAGCGCTGCAACTGCTGCTAGACCCCGCCTAGGCGGGGTCTCCTGCGCCCTCGCTCGGCTTAGCGCGGCCTAGTGGCGGCCGCATTGCGTCCGGGCCGTGGATCGGCACCGCCCAGCACTGTGTTCGGCGGCGTCAAACCTCCATCCATGCTGGGCCTGACGCCCTATCTTGCTCAGCATCTCGCTCTGGAAACCACCTTTTGGCCCCCAGTGTGCGTCAAAGCCCCCAATCCTGAAAAGGAATCAGCGGTGCGACCCTCGGCCGGACCCGCCGCCACTGGCGCGATTTCGTGCTAACTTCGATGGATACTGACCGCCGAGCGCTTCGGCCGCGCCCTTTTCCCGTCCAAGATCAGGCGGCCAGGCGGCCGGATCCGCTCGTGGCTGTCGTCAGCGCAATCCCGAGACTCCCCAGCTAGCGCCCGGACTGTCGCGAATCTCCTGCGAGCCCGAACACGCCCATGGACCTAAAGGAGTTCACCCGCAACGTCGCCAAGAAGATCCGGCTGATCGAGATCCAGACCGACAGGGCCGTCGACGACGTGTTGGCGGGCGAGTACAGCAGCGTCTTCAAGGGCAGCGGCATGGAATTCGACGAGGTGCGCGAGTACACCCCCGGAGACGAGATCCGCAGCATCGACTGGAACGTCACGGCGCGCATGGGCAGGCCGTTCGTGAAGCGCTATGTCGAAGAGCGCGAACTCACCGTGTGGCTGGTGGTGGACCTGTCGGCGTCCGGCGCCTTTGGCAGCCGCAGCCAGCTCAAGAACGAGGCCGCGGCAGAGTTTTGCGCGCTGCTCGCCTTCGCCGCCATCCGCAACAACGACAAGGTCGGCCTGATCGTTTTCACGGAATCGGTCGAATTGGCGATACCTCCCAGCAAGGGGCGGACCCACGTGCTGCGCCTCATCCGGGAGTTGCTGCGCTTCCAGCCGAGCGGCCGCGGCACGGCGCTGTCGGTTGCGCTGGAGTATCTCGGCCGCGTCACGCACAAGCGCGGCATCGTGTTCCTGGTGTCGGACTTTCTCACCGACGGGACGCTGGAAGAGACCAGCGGGAAGCAGTTGCGCATCCTCGCCCGCCGCCACGACTTGGTCGCCGTCGCGGTGTGCGACGAGCGCGAGCAGGAGCTGCCCAATGTGGGGCTGGTCGAGCTCGAGGATGCGGAAACCGGGGAATCTGTCTTGCTGGACACCTCGAGCGCGCGCGTCCGCCGCGACTACGCCGCGCGGTCGCGAGAACGTGTCGAGCAGAGGCGCGCGTTCTTCCGCGCCACCGGAATCGATGAAGTCGAGGTGCAGACCGGACATGACTACGTCCGCGACTTGCGGACGCTGTTCCGCAAGCGCGGGAGAAGGAAATGACGCCGGGGAGGCGGCTTCCAGGCCACCGGCGAGCCACGTGGGTCGGCGCATGCCTGGCCGCGGCGCTGGCTTGGCTGTCGTGCGCTGGCGGGGGCGGCACCGAGGACCTTGAGCCGGCGATCGCCGAGACTTACGAGGCCGCGGGCGGTCGTCTCGAACTCACGCTGGACCGCTCCTCTCTCAGCACCGCCGAAAGCGCGGTGCTGAGGCTGGCCGTCGAGGCTGACGAGGGCGCCACGGTGACCTTCCCGGACTCCGACGGCGGCTTCGGGGAGTTCGCGGTTGTGCGCGACGAGGAGGTGTCGGAGCGCCTGTTGGACGGTGGACGGGTGCAGCGCGTGCGCGAATACGTCCTGCAGCCGTTCTTGCCGGGAGAATACGAGCTCCCGCCGCTGACAGTGACGCTCAACGATTCCGATTCCATTTCTTCGGAAGCCTTGACGATCCCTGTCGAGAGCGTCTTGCCGGATCCCGAAACGGCTGACCTGCGGGACATAGCTGAGCCGCTCGATATGCCGGCGCCTTGGTGGTGGTGGGCCGTGGGGACGCTGCTGCTGGCCGTCGCGGCGGGCGCGGCCTGGTGGTGGTGGAAGCGCCGCAAGGAAAAGCTTTCGGCTCCGCGTGTGGTGCCGCCTCATGAGATCGCTCTGACCGCCCTGGACGCGCTGCTGTCGGAGGGGCTGCTTGCCGGCGGCGCTGTCGAGCTGTTCTACTTGCGGCTGTCGGACATCGTGCGGCACTACATCGAAGACCAATTCTCGCTGCGCGCGCCCGAGCAGACGACCGAGGAGTTTCTCGCGGAGATGTCGCGCGGCCCGCACATCCGCCGCGACCACCAAACGCTGCTGCGCGACTTTCTTTACCGGGCAGACATGGTCAAGTTCGCGAAGTTCGTGCCTGCCGCGGAGGAGACGGGCGGCGCGGTGGAGGCGGCGCGGCTGTTTATCGAACAGTCCGTCCCGACGGCGGTGCTGTCCGCAGAGGCGGAATCTGGCTAGCGATCTTCGATCACAGCAGCCTGCGCAAGATCTTGCCAGCTGGCGAGCGCGGGATCGCGTCCACGAATTCGACCCCCCGCACCTGCTTGTATCCGGCGACTTGGGACTTGACGTGCGCCTGCACTCGTTCGCCGCTCAGAGATTTTCCCGGATGCAGGGTGACGTATGCTTTCGGGCTCTCGGCGCCGTGGGCATCCCTCACGCCAACAACGGCGACATCGCGGACTTCGGGCAGTTCCAAGATCACCGACTCCAGCTCGGCGGGCAACACTTGGAAGCCCTTGTACTTGATCATCTCGCGCTTGCGGTCCACGATATGCACGCGCCCCAAGCTGTCGATGTGGCCGATGTCCCCCGTGTAGAACCAACCGTCGCGCAAGGCGACGGCATTCTCTTCCGGGGCGGCATGGTAGCCCTGCATGATGTTCGGGCCTCGCAGGGCGAGTTCTCCTGTTTCGCCGGCCGGCAGCTGGCGCGTGCCGGTCGCTAGATCGAAGACCGCCGCATCCATGCCTGTCACCGGCAGGCCGGCAGTTTCGGCGACATCAAAGGAAGCCTCCGTCGGGTTCGTCGTTGCGATTCCCGATGTCTCCGTCATGCCGTACCCTTGCCTCACGGTGATTCCGGTCATCTCCACGAAGCGATGCACGGCGGGCAGAGGGACCGGGGCGGCCCCGATGTTGACCCATTGCAGGGACGACAGGTCCCTGTGACCGAGATCCTCTCGCGAAAGCATGCCGAGCAGCACCGGCGGCACCAGCGGCAGGCTGGTGATGCGCTCGCGCTCGATGCTGTCGAGGCAGTCGTCCATGTCAAAGCGTCGGCGCAGGTGAAGCGTGCCGCCGGCGGCGAGCAAGACGTTCATCACCACGTTGAATCCGTAGATGTGATACAGCGGCAGGAAGACATAGCTGCGCCCCTGCTCCTCGAACATCGCAGCCCTCGAGAACAGCAGTTGTCGGATGGCGGCGGCGAGATTGGCGTGGGTAAGCTCGATCCCCTTCGAGAATCCTGTCGTGCCGCTCGAATAGGGCAAGAAGACCACATCCCGGTCGCGGTCAGTCTCTTGCTGCGGCTCCGAATCCGGAGCGGAACGCCAGATGCCGGGATCCAGCTCGATGACCCGGCAGCCCTGGATCTGGTCCCGGCATTCTTGCAGCAACGGCAGCAGGCTCTTCTCGGCGAAGACCACGGATGCGCCGGAGTTCGTGATCTGGTGGACCAGTTCGCGCCGCTTGTAGCTCGAGTTGAAGGGCGTGAAGACCGCCCCGCTGGCGAGGATCCCGTAACCGGCGGTGACGAAGTCGAACGAGTTCCGGCTGAACACGCCGACCACCGAGCCCTTGCCGATGCCGCGGGCGTGCAGCGCGTTCGCGAAGCGGTTGGCGCGGCGATGGTTCTCTTCGAAGGTCAGGATCTGGCCGCTCTCGCCGACGATAAACGCTTGCTTGCCGTACGCCGCAGCCGCGTCGCGCACGATCGAAGGCACCGTAGCCCGCTCTGAGGCGATCTGGTCAATCGTGGACGGCCGCGCTTGCATTGCCAACGCCATCCGTTCAAGGCCTGCGAAAGTCCGGACCCGGCGGCGGGCCGTTCTCTAGCCATGTCTCGAACCAAGCCATGAATGCTTGCCTATCTTGGTCTCGCTCGGCGCTCAATGGGATCGGGAAAGTCACCGGATCCAGACCCCTGAACTGTGCCGCCCACTTGATCACCCAAGGGTAGGGGAAGCGTAGAAGCTGCTGCAAGAACTGCTCGAAATGCGTCACGGACGCAGAGAAAGCATCCTCGTTGCCGAAGGTCTCGAAGACGGCCCGCATGGCTTCCGGCACCACGCTGGCGGGGCCGGAGATGGCGGCATCGGCCAAGCCTTGGCGCAAGGACTCCGCCAGCCACGCGTCGTGGCCTTGCACGCGCACGCAGGGTATGCCGGCTTCGGAGAGTCGCCGCAGGATCTCCAAGCTGCCGCTCGAGTCCTTGATGCCGATGACGTGCTCCTCGGTGCCGATTAGCTCCGCGACGAGGTCCGCATCGAGCGGGCTGACGAACCCAGCAAGGTTGTAGAGCATGGTCGGGCCGCCGATCGCTCGGGCCGCGGCGCGAAAGAACGGCAGCAGGTCGCTGGCTCCGTAGCGATAGAAGTGCGGTGGCGGCAGCAGGACCGCGTCCGCGCCCGTGTGGAGAGCATGGTGCGCTAGGCGCACCGAATCCCGGAGCGAGCCCGAGCCGACCCCTGCCACCAATTTCGCCTTCACCTTGGGCACCCAGGCCAACTGCTCGACGATCTCTGTCCTCTGCGCGAGCGTCAGGTCGGAGTACTCGCCAGTTCCGCCGCACGGCACGACTCCGCTGGCACCTTGCGAAATAACCCAATCGGCATTGCGTACGAGCGCCTCAAAGTCGATCGAGCCGTCCTCTCGACGGGGCGTGTGTAGTGCGGCTGCGAATCCGCCCAGTTCTGCCGACATGAACCGAGATTTTAGCTGATCCGGTCGCGTGGCATGCCCCGAGGATGCCGGGGGAGGCAGGCCGTTCCGGCGTTCAGCGATCTTCCGCTGCTCCAGTCGGCCTGGCACTCGGCCCTTTTGCCGCCAGACTCGTTGTCTCGACGTAGGGTTGACGATTAGGTCAAGTTTCGACGCCGAAGTGCCGCTCTCGTCCGGTGGGAACGAGGCGAGGCTAGACTCCTTGTTGCGCTGCAACGTAGACGCTCGCTTGAAGTCTCGGTGCCGATGGCGCCGCCCGAGTGCGGGCGAGGCCGAGCATTGCTGGCACCACGATCGCGTCACCTGCTAGGCGGTCCCGGTCTGCTGCTGCGGCTCTATAATCAGCAGCAGCGGCGTTCACGCGCGTTCGCGTGCGGCAGGGCGACGATGGCCACCACACAGACAGAACTTCCCGCACTGACATCGCCCGCTGCCTCCGCAGTGGCGCCGGAGCCCGACGAGGTCGAGTACCCGGAGGGGCATTGGATCGCGAAGAGCGTTGGGCACGGGGATGCCGTGCGGCAGGCCGCGACGGCCCTGGACTACTACTTCCGGGAGCGTGCGGACGTGCTGGTGGCCATGGAACTGGTGGTGTACTACCAGCGCGGCAACAACAAGCTCCGGCTGCAGCCGGATGTGCAAGTGGTGTTCGGGGTGGAGCACTGCGGCAGTCGTGGTTCGTTCCGGATCTGGGACGAAGGCAAGGCCCCCGACTTCGTGCTTGAGGTGGCGTCTCCGTCGACGGCGGAGAACGATGCCGAGCACAAGGCGCGGGAATACGCCAGGATAGGCGTGCGCGAATACTGGCGGCTCGATCCTGCCGGGACCTTGATGGAGACTTCCCTGGAGGGCTACGTGGCCAGCGCGGGGCGGTACGAGCAGGTGCGGCCCGCCGAGGTCACGGGCAGGGGCGGTGCGTGGCGGAGCCGGGTGCTGGGGCTGGACCTGCGCAGCCGGAGGCAGGCCGGGGTGACGGTCCTGGTGTTCATTGACCCCCGCACGGGCGAGGAGTTCGATGGCAGGCTGGAAGAAGCCGAGCGGCGGCGGCAGATTGCGGAGCGCGAGAAGCAGGCATTGCAGCTGCGAGTGCGAGCGCTGGAGGAGCGACTCCGGGCTCTGACGGCCCAGGCTCCTCCGCCGGAACGCGACCCTTAGAATCGAGGCACCGTCCCGCGAAGTCGTCCTCCCAGCGCGGGGATGAGGGCCCGTGCTTCAACATGCCTCGGCTCGCACCCTCAACCTCCCATCCGGACCCTCAACCCACAAGTCTCGTGATCATGGCGTCGATGATCAACGGCGGCTTCCGATGATTCCACGTCTGCCCGTGTTGGCATGAGTCGCGCTTCGCTAGCCCGAGGTGTCGTTTCTCGAAGCGAGCCGAATATCTTGATCGTCTTATTTGGCCTTGTAGTTTCATCGCACACCCGCAGAACTGGCGAGTGCGCCGTCGCGCTAGTGCCACGGTCCCGCGTCAGACTATGATCAATATTCAGGGGGCAAATCCGCCAATGAGACCGTCCCGCCGAGATTGGCTCCGCACGGGCATGCATGCTCTCGCAGCCCCGATGATCATGACTTCCAACGCTCGCGCATACTCCGTTGACGAGATCGAGGAGCGCTTGGCGCGCGGCTCGGAAATCGAGGGCGTGACCAAGCAAGATCTGCCCACGCCGTCGTTGTTGCTCGACTTGGACGCGTTCGAGGCGAACCTTGGGCGCATGAGCGAGCATGCCAAGGCCGCTGGCGTCGACCTGCGTCCCCACGCCAAGACCCACAAGTGCTCCGAGATTGCCCGGCGTCAGGTCGGTCGGGGGGCGCTGGGGGTTTGCGTCGCGACAATCCGCGAGGCCGAGGCCATGGCGGCTGCCGGGATCGGCGGCCTGCTGTTGACTTCTGAGGCTGTCGGTCCGAATAAGATTCACCGATTGGTGCGCCTGGCGCGGCAGCAGCCCGACACGATGGCCGTGATCGATCATCCGGACAATGCTGCAGAACTGGACGAGGCGGCCGGCGCGGCCAAGATCCGGCTCAACGCGCTGGTCGATATCGACCCGCTCGGCCGGCGGACCGGCATTCCGCCCGGACCGGGGGCCGTGCAGCTTGCCGAGACCATCGATCGATTGGCCAATCTGCGCCTGAGAGGGGTTCACGGCTACTGCGGCGCGTCTTCCCACGTGAAGGGATTCCAGGCGCGAAAGGAGCATTCGGAGCGCTACATGGGCCCGGTGCTCGACAGCTTCGCAGCCATGCGGCGCAAGGGGCTGCCCGCCGAGATCATGTCGGGCGCCAGCACCGGCACGTACAACATTGATTCCTCCCTCGAGGGCATGACCGAACTGCAAGTCGGCTCCTATGCGCTGATGGACGTCGACTATCGGATCATCGGCGGCAGCGGCGGCGAGGTCTACGATGACTTCCACAACGCGCTGCATGTCTTGGCCACGGTAGTCAGCAAGAATCATGACGACATCGCCACGGTTGATGCGGGCCTGAAGGCGTTCGCGACCGACCGCGACTTTGGCCCGGAGGTCGCCCGCCCGGCCGGGCTGATCTATGCGTTTCGCGGCGACGAGCACGGTGCGCTAACCCTGGCCGATGCCGAGCGCGAGATCGTTCTGGGGGACAAGATCGAGCTGGTCGTGCCCCACTGCGACCCGAACGTCAACCTCTATGACCGCATGTACTGCGTGCGGGGCGACTCCGTGCGGGAAGTCTGGAAGATTGACGCCAGAGGCCATATCTGAGCGAGATGCGCAGCGTTTCCCTCCCTCAGGCTGAGTTGCCGGGCATCCGGCCGTTGTTCGCGGACTTGCTCTCCAGCTTTTCCCGCGTCGGCCAGTTCTACCCCCACCCGCCTTCGCTGGCTGCCGCCAAGGCCGCCGCGAGTACGGCCCGTCTGGAGCCGGGCCACCGCAAGGCATTGGCGGACGCGCTCGCCAGCCAGAACAGGGATGGCGACGGCGAGGCGCAATCCAGCCTGGATCGGCTGGCCCAGCCCGGCACGGTGGTCGTGGCCACGGGCCAGCAAGTCGGCCTGCTGGGCGGTCCGGCGTTTACGCTCTATAAAGCGCTCACGGCGGTGCGTTGCGCCGAAGAGCTGACGCGCCGCGGCACTCCCGCCACGCCGGTTTTCTGGCTTGCGACCGAAGACCACGACCTCGCGGAAGTGAACCATGCCTGGGCGCACTCGCTCGCAGACGGTCCGCAGAGAATCGAGGCGCGCAGCGCCGGGTCGCCTGGCACCGCCGTCGGTTCGGTCAAGATCACCGACCCTCGCCTGAGCGAGTTCGAGGCCTGCTGCGAAGGCTTGCCATACGCAGCCGAGGCGGTCGCGCTGGCCCGGAACGCCTATGGCGACGGCGCTGGATTCGGGAAGGGGTTTCAAAGACTCTACGGCAAGTTGCTGGAGCGCACTGGAATCCTGTTTCTCTCGCCGATGGAGGCGGGGATTCGCCAACTGGCCGTTCCGGTGCTGCGCAACGCGATCAAGCGTGCGCCAGAGCTGGCCGATGCGCTGGTCCGCCGGGGCGGCGGGCTGAAGTCCGCCGGCTACCACGAGCAGGTCTACGTCCAAGAATCGACATCGCTGCTGATGCTCTTTGAAGGAGTCGAGCGCATCTCCCTAAGGCGCAAGAACAGCTCGTTCTTGTCCGAGTCCCGGGCTTACAGCGCCGACGATCTCGTGGATCGGCTGGAGGGTTCGCCTCTCAAGGTCTCGCCGAGCGCGCTGCTGCGACCAGTGATGCAGGACTTCTTGCTCCCCACCGCGGCGCTGGTCGCGGGGCCGTCCGAAGCGGCGTATCTGGCCCAATCGGCAGTGCTGTACGACAGACTGCTGCAACGTATGCCGGTCGTGTTGCCCAGGGCTTCGTTCACAGTGCTGGATGAGGCGACACGGAAGCTCTTGGAGAAATATGGCTTGACGGTGCCCCAGTGTCTTGCCCCGAGGCAGGAATTCGAGAGCTTGATCGCGAATTCGCTCGTGCCGCCGCCACTGCATGACAGGCTCGCGGCGAGCCGAGCTGCGATCGGAGGCCGACTCCAAGAGATGGAGTCAGCTCTCCAAGAATTCGACCCTACGCTTGGGGCGAGCTTCGGCCGGTCGCGAAAGAAGATCGAGTACCAGTTGGAGCGGGCCAGCGGCAAGGTGGGGCGAGAAGCCTTGCGGCGGGCCTCGACGGCGCGGCGGCACGCGGCTAGGCTGGCCGACTGGATCTACCCGAACGAGAACTTGCAGGAGCGCGTCCATTGCGTGCTCTCGCTGGTCGCGAAGTTCGGACCTCGCTTCGTCGACGATATCCGAGCCGAGGTCGAACCCGGAACTGCAGACCACAAGGTGCTGTTCCTGTAGTCTCCGCTCTTCCGCTTAGCTGGCTAGCTCGTGCAGCGCCCCCGATACCGCTGCCGTGGTAGCTGGCGACGCGGCCAGCAAGGGCAGCCGCGGGATACCGCCGTAGCAGCTGCGCAGGTCCAAGGCGCATTTGAGAGCCGCTACACCGTGCGTGTGCACCAGCCGGTCGAGTTCGAGTGCCCGCGCGACCAGGTCGGCGGCCGCCTCGCGCTCGCGCGTGCGGATTGCTTCCTCGATCGACAGGACGTGGAACGGCACTGCGGCGGCAATCGCAAGCACCGCTGCGCGGGCGCCGTTGGAGAGGCCCTGCACGGTTGTTCCCAGATCGCGCACGAGGATAGAAAAGTCCGGGCCGCACATCGTCGCAGCGGTCTCGATCTCCTCCCCGCTGCCGCCTTCTACCAGCGCTCCGACAATCGCTGGGTGAGTTGCTAGCGAAGCCAACCGCTGCGCCGCCTCGCCAGCGGTGCCGCCCAGCCTTGCCTCAACCACCACAGGCAGGGTTGACTGGTCAGCGACGGCGCGAAAGAACAGTTCCGCAGCGTCGGCTTGCGGTGCCATCGCGCTCAGATCCGGCGCATCCAGCACGGCACATGCGCAACCCGCTGCCGCGGCTGCCGCGACGGCTTCGCGGGATTGGGTGACGCCGCAGCCGGAGATGGCGGCCAGCACCTGCACGTCGGCACCGGCAAGGCTGGCGACTCGTTGCCAGATGTCGGCCCGTTCTGAGGCCGAGAGCAGCGGCCCTTCCCCCCAGCGGTCGCAGACCAGGAATCCCGACAGCTCGGTTCGGCGGAGCTGTGCGAGGTTGTGCTCGACCTTGGACCAGTAGATGTTCCCTCGATGGTCGAACGGAGTGACTAGCGGGGCGTAAATGCCGCGGAACCGCATGCGCGCAAGGAACCTATTCTAGCGCCGGGCAACCAAGAGCCTATTCGGATGCGCGGCTCGCTGCGCGCGCGGCCACCCCGGCCTGCAGCCAGATTTCGTCGATTTCGTTCGCTGGCAGCCTGCCGCGGCACAAAAAAGGCGAGGCGTGTGCTAGCCTTCATGCAGCAAGTGCCTGCTGCAGGCTGAGTGAGGAGGCGGCGCCATGCGCATTCCCAGATTGATTCCAGTGATAACCTTGGCCCTCGCTACCGCTATGGCGCTGTCCGGGCAGGCGCAGCGCGGCGGCAACACGGGCGGCGGCAACTCAGGCAGCAGCGGCGGCAATACGGGTGGTGACCGCGGCAACACCGGTCAAACGCAGAACCAGGGCGGTTTCAACAACAACACCCGGCAAAATGATCCGTTCGGCGGGCAGCAGAACGATCCGTTCGGCGCCCAGCAGAGACCCTTGTATCTGAACGGGCGAGTCTTGACCAGCGACGGCTTGCCGCCCAGCGAGCCGGTGGTCGTGCAGCGGGTCTGCACTGGTAACACGTTCCCCGAGGGCTATACCGACAGCAAGGGGAGATTCAGCTTCCGGGTGGGCGGCGATGCGACGTTGCTGACCCGGGATGCCAGCGTCTCGGGCGCAGGGATAAGCCAGGGTTCGATGATGAGCGGCGGTGCCTACACTTCCGTCGGCATGCGCCAGATCGGAATGGGACGCTTCGATCTCAGCGCGTGCGTGTTGCGGGCGGAATTGTCCGGCTATCGCTCCGATGACTTGCAACTCGGAATGTATAGCGTCATGGAGAACAACGATGTCGGCACGATCGTGCTGCATCGGATCGAGGGCTTGCTCGGCGATGTGGTCAGTGCAATGACTCTCAAGGCGCCGAAGGCCGCGCAGAAAGCCTACCAGAGCGGCCTGCGCGAGATGCGCAAGAAAAAGCCGAACCATAAGAAGGCGATAGCGCAGTACACCAAGGCGGTTGGCGAGTATCCCGAATTCGCGGCCGCATGGGCGGCCATGGGCGACGCCAAGGTTGCCTCAGATGATGCTGCCGGCGCGAAGGAAGCGTATGCCAAGGCCGTCGAAGCCGACCCCAAGTACCTTAGGCCGTACGAGCCGCTGATCAAGATGGCGGTGGACCAGAGTGATTGGCCGGGTCTGGAGATATGGGGCAGTGCGTATCTCGAGCTGAATCCGAACGCCGGAAACGTTCGCTTCCTCACGGCGGTGGCCGCCCTCAACTCTGGCAAGCCGGACAAGGCCGAGGAAATGGTGCTGGCCATGCAAGCCGGCGAAGACTCCAAGAAGTTTCCCCAGAGCTACCAGATCATGGGAATGATCCTCGAGCAACGCGCGGAGTTCGAGAAGGCGGCGGGCCAGTACCGCTCGTTTATCGGCGCCACGAACGAGCCGGAGTCGCAAAACGTGCAAAGCGTGAAGCGCAAGCTGCACGAGTGGCAGATGCTCGGCGTGATCCAATCTTCCGAATAGCAGCGCGTGCGGCCGCGATGCCGCGGCGCCGGTCCGTTCGGACCCCTCAGGCGTCGGCGCGCACCCATCCGTGTGCGGCGTTGTCCGGTTCCAGCTCGCGAGCTTGGTAGCTGGCCTTCATCTTGCCGAGCGCGTCGGCGCGGATCGCCTTCTTGGCCAGTGTCGGGTCTACGCCGTAGATCTGGGCGGCATTGAGGCCGAAGATCTTTGCCTTGTCCTGCTTGGTGAGCTTGGCGTAGCCGAACTTCTCGCAGAGTTCGTCGCTGATCTGGAACCGCTTGAACGCTTCGATGCACCACTGCGGCGAGCCCCACCAGATGCAGTCGGTGCCCCACAGCACTTTGTCGGCCCCGTAGTGTTTGATGTTCTTGCCCATCAGGTGCATGCACATCACCGGATGGGAGACTGCCAGCGTGGCGAAGGCGCTGCCGATCTCGCAGTAGACGTTGTCCAGGCCCGGATTGCGTCGCTTGATGTCCATCAGGATCTCGTGCCAGGCGAAGTCTCCCGTGCTCGGGTCGAAGAAGCCTGGCTCCGAGAACGCCGGCTCGGTCGGGCCGTGCTTGAGGGCCGAGTGGTAGATGACGAAGGTGAAGTCCGGGTTCTGCAGCGCCGCCCGCTCGACGTCCTTGGGATTGGCCAGGTGGCCAAAGCGGCGCGATTGCGACGCGAAGCCCTTGTGCACGCTCACGGTCGTCTGGCCGAGTTCCCGCGCCACCTCGTAGAAGTAGGCCGTGGCGTCGTCGTCGAGCTGGAAGCCGCGGCCGGTCCGCGCCGGGTCGAAATGGCAGTACAGCTTCCAAGACGCGCTGCCGTACTCTTGCACCTCGCGGGTCATCTGCTCCTTGAGGGCCACGCGATCCTGACGGTCCGTGGCGGGATCCCAATAGTGGTTGGGAGCGCAGTTGCTCTGCGACAGCGCGCGCTGGCCGTCGGCGAGCTGGTTGATGTCCTCGCGGCGCTGTGCCATCAGCCAGCTTGGCAAGATGCCTCCGCCGCGCACTAGCATCGGCTCGACGGGACTGCCACTCGCGGCGTTCTCCAGCAGCGCCTCGCGTTCCTCGGCAGGGCTCTTCTCGCGGCCGGGCACGCCGGATATGACCAGCATGTCGGTCTCCGAGTCCAGGAACATCTCCTTGAAGAAGGTGTTGAAGCTGTAGGCCTCGGCATCGCCGGAGAGATCGAAGCCCATGCTGCGCATGAACTCCGACTGGCGGAAGTTCAGCGCGAAGCCGTTGGTGAAGTGCGCCTGCACGTCGAAGACGAAGTACTCGCCGCGCGGCCACTTGTCCGCGTGCGCCGCCAATTCGAACATCTCCTCGGCGTCGACGTCCCAATAGCGCTGGCCGAAGGCCTCGTTGGCCGCCCAGAACGCGGTCGCCAGGCCGAGCGGGCTGCGCAGGAACGCACGCCGCTCCATGCCGGTGCGCTTGGCGTTGGCGGTGGCCAGTTCGCCGAGGCGGTGCTCCCAGTGCGCCTGGGCCCGATTCTGCGGCCGGGGCCAGATCTCCTCGTTGGAGACCACTTGGGTCGGGATCGGAGAATCCACGCCCTTGGCGCGGTCACGCTGCCACTTCGGCACCCACATCGGTCGAAGAACTGCCCGTCATCCTCCGCGCAGCCCGCGGGGGGAGCGGCGCGCGCCGGGAGGTCCCGGATCCGGTGCAAGTATCATAGTATCTGCGGCTGGGCTTCGTTAACGTCAGCGACTGACGGCATATCCCCCCCCACTTTCCTATGCCTGCCACCATTTCCGGCGTTGGCTGCTACGTGCCGCCCAAGATCCTCAGCAACAAGGATCTCGAGAAGATCGTCGACACGTCGGAAGACTGGATCCGCACGCGGACCGGGATCGACGAACGCCGCATCGCCGAAGACGGCGTGGCCACGTCGGACTTAGCCACCAACGCGGCCTTGGAGGTGCTCGCCAAGACCGGCGTGGAGGCGACGGACATCGACGCCATCATCGTATGCACGGTCACGCCCGACATGTTTTTCCCGGCCACGGCCTGCCTGGTGCAGGATCGCATCGGAGCGAAGGGAGCGTGGGGCTTCGACCTGGTGGCGGCTTGCTCGGGCCTGTTGTATGGCCTTTCGACCGGCGCGCAGCTGGTAGCGTCCGGCAGCCACCGCCGGGTGCTGGTGATCGGAGCGGACACGATGTCGCGCATTATCGATTACGAGGACCGCGCGACCTGCGTGTTGTTCGGCGACGGAGCTGGCGCCTTTCTGGTCGAGCCCGCCCGTGATGGAGAGGGCGGCCTGATCGACTTCATCAACGAGGTTGACGGCTCCGGGGGCAAGTACTTGAGAATGCCTGCCGGTGGCAGCGCTCAGCCCGCGACGCACGAAACGATCGATGCCCGGCTGCACTTCGTGCATCAAGACGGCCGCCAAGTCTACCGCTACGCAGTGGGCAAGATGTACGAGCTGTGTGTCAACGTGCTCGAGCGCAACGGGTATACGGCGGAGGACGTGGATCTGTTGATCCCGCACCAGGCCAATCGGCGCATCATCACGTCCGTGGCCGAGCGCATGGGCTTGCCGTTGGAACGGACGCTGATCAACATCGATCGCTACGGCAACACGACTGGCGGGACGATTCCGCTGGCCACGCGCGACGCGATCGAGGCGGGCAAGCTCAAGAAGGGCGATCTGGTCCTTATGGCGGCTGTCGGGGCGGGCTTCACGGCGGGCGTCTCGCTGTGGCGCTGGACGTACTAGCGCCCTGCGTGTCGGCGGGCGGCCCGCGCCCGATTGGATATGCCATGCTGAGATACCGTGCTTGACCTGCTGATCCTGGCCGGATTCATGGTGCTGATTCTCGGTAGCGGCGTGTTCGCGACCAACATCTACTGCCAGATCGCCTACAACCGCTGCCCCACCTGCGGCGCCTTGAACGCCAAGCGGCGCAGACAGTGCCGGAAGTGTTCTGCCCTGATCGCCTGATGCGGGCCTCGAACCGGGCCTTGGCCCGAATCCCTAGTAAAATAGTAGGGATTCGGCATGGACGTTTCCGTCAAAGGCGAATATGCCCTCCGAGCGGTGTTCGAACTGTCCCGCCAAGGCCGGCCCGAGCCGGTCAAGATCGCCAAGATCGCGGAGCGGCAGAAGATCCCGCAGAAGTTCTTGGAAATGATCCTTGCCCAGCTCAAGCAAGGCGGCTACCTCGGATCCCGTCGCGGCGTTGATGGGGGCTACTTCTTGGCCCGGCCTCCCGATCAGATCACCGTGGGCGACATCCTGCGCCAGATCGACGGTCCGTTCCAGCCTGCCAAGCGTCCGTTCGCGGACGAACCGACGGACTCGCCGTTTCCGGAGATGTGGGATCGCGTCGAGCGCGCGCTGTCGTGCGTGATCGACCGAACGACGTTCGCCGACTTGGTAGAGCGCTGGCGGCAGCGGCGGGTGAAGGGCGTTCCCAACTGGCAGATCTAGCCATGGCTCGCATCTACTCTGACAACTCCCTGGCCATCGGCGGCACTCCGCTGGTCCGCCTGCGACGCGTTGTTGGCCAGGCCAAGGCCACCGTGCTGGCCAAGGTCGAGGGCCGCAACCCCGCCTACTCGGTCAAGTGCCGCATCGGGGCGTCCATGATCTGGGACGCGGAGCGGAGCGGCGCGCTCAAGCCGGGGATGGAGCTGGTCGAGGCCACCAGCGGCAATACGGGCATCGCCTTGGCGTTCGTGGCGGCCGCGCGCGGCTATAAGCTGATGATCGCCATGCCATCCAACTACAGCGCCGAGAGGCGTCGCGTGCTCAAGCTGCTCGGCGCCGATCTGGAGCTGACGCCAGAGGAAGACGGCATGTATGGAGCGGTCGAGCACGCACGCGCACTGGTGCGCGACAATCCCGGCCGCTACCTGATGCTGCAGCAGTTCGAGAATCCGGCCAACCCGCGCATCCACTACGAGACGACCGGCCCCGAGATTTGGGACGACACCGATGGCGAAGTGGACGTGCTCGTGTCCGGCGTAGGCACGGGCGGCACCATTAGCGGGATCTCGCGCTACTTCAAGCAGAAGCGGAACCGTCCGATCCTCAGCGTGGGCGTGGAGCCGGAATGCAGCCAGGTCATCCGACAGCATCTTTCCGGCGAGCCTGCTGACCCGGGCATAACCGCGATCCAAGGGATTGGTGCCGGGTTCATACCGAAGACGCTAGATCTGGATCTGCTGGATCGTATCGAGGCAGTCTCCGACGATGAGGCAGTCGAGTATGCCCAGCGCCTTGCCCGCGAAGAGGGCCTGCTCAGCGGAATCTCGTGCGGAGCGGCGGTGGCCGTTGCCTGTCGCTTGGCGAACCAGCCGGAATTCGAAGGCAAGACGATCGTGACGATTCTGCCGGATGCCGGCGAGCGCTATCTCACCAGCTCTCTCTTCAGCGGCATTTCGTGACCCTGCGGTGGACCTGATCCAGATCGAGCCGGAGCCCGGTCGCTACCGCGCCGGGCGCCTGCCGCCTTGGCTGCGCAAGCCCGCGACGGACTTCGGTGCCGTCCATGATCTGAAGGTCGAGCTTCGGCGGCGCGGACTCCACACGGTTTGCGAATCCGCGCGCTGCCCCAATATGCACGAGTGCTTCTCGCGCGGGACGGCGACGTTCATGATCTTGGGCAATACCTGCACTCGCACGTGCGGCTTCTGCGCGGTGCCGCAAGGCATGCCCGGAGCGCTGGATCCGCAAGAACCCGCGCAAGTGGCCGCTATGGCGCGCGCCATGGATCTGCGCCAAGTCGTGATCACGAGCGTGAATCGCGACGACCTGCCCGATGGCGGTTCGGTCCACTTCGCCGACACCGTGCGAGCAGTCAAGCGCGCGCTGCCCCGGGTGCGCGTCGAAGTGCTCGTGCCGGACTTCCTCGGCGATCTCGACGCGGTCGCCAGGGTCTTGGAATCCGGTTGCGATGTTTTCAACCACAACATGGAGACGGTGGCCCGCCTCTACCGGCGCGTCAGGCCGCAGGCCGATTACGCCCGCTCGTTGGAGGTGCTTCAGTTCGCCCGCTCGCGCGCGCCGGGAGTGCTGACAAAGTCGGGGCTGATGGTAGGTCTCGGAGAGGCCGAGGCGGAGGTCAGGGGCTTGCTCGGCGATCTGCGTTCGGCGGGCGCAGACGTGGCCACCATCGGGCAGTATCTGCAGCCGAAGCGGCGGAGACTGCCGGTCGTTGAGTACGTCCGTCCCGAGGTGTTCGACCGATATCGGGAGTTTGGCATGTCCATCGGCTTCCGCGCGGTGTTCAGCGGGCCGTTCGTGCGCAGTTCGTACATGGCCGAAGCGGTACACGCGGAGGTCGCCGCGGGGCAATGAGCCGCTTCCCGCAGCCGTCTCGCAGACTTGCCATCGCGCTGGCCGCGGCAGCGCTCAGCGGCCTGCTTCAGGTACTGGTTTTCCCACGCTTTTCTTGGGACTGGCTTGCCCCGGTGTGCCTAGTTCCGTTGCTGGTGGTGCTGAAGGGCCTTGCCTGGCCGGAGAGGCTGCTCGTCGGCTGGCTCTCTGGCTCCGTCTTTTGGGCCGGTGTCGGCTATTGGATCTATGCGGTAATGCGGGACTACGCTGGTATCACGCCGCTTGTCGCAGGACTGCTGTACATCGCGTTCTTTCTTGCCATGGCGATCCAGCCGGCGGCGTTCGGCGCGCTGGCCGGTCCGTTCCTCGGATCGCCTTGGGCCGTGCCCGCCGTGGCCGCGCTGTGGGTTGCGATCGAGGGCTCCTACCAGCACTTTTTCTTCACTTGGCTACAGCTTGGAAACGCCGCGGTCGACTTCCCGCTTCCTCACGTGCTGCGCCTCGCGCCTTGGGCCGGCATCTACGGCCCATCGCTCGTATTCGCTGTTGCGAACGCCACGGTTGCGGTCGCGATCCTTAATCGTTCCGCGCGGCCGCTGCTGGCCCTGCTGCCGCTGGCCGGGCTCGTCCTGCTGCCGGCGCTACCCGGTCCCGGTCCGCAGCGGGAGGTCGCGCGTCTGATCCAGCCGAACGTCCACCCGGATCTGATCAAGGCTGGCTGGCTAGCCGAGAACGGCACCGCACACTTGGCCGAGATGCTGGAAATGTCCAAGGCTCCCTCGGCGGGAGCGCCGCCCACCCTGCTGGTATGGCCCGAGTACCCGGTGTCGGCGTACTACTACGACGACGCTGCCTCGAGAGCGTTCCTCGAGCGGGTGGCGCGCGAGTCCGGGGCTGCGTTCATCTTCAACACCATTTCGTTCGAGGCCGGCGACCGCGCACGACCCCAGAACTCCAGCGTTACCCTGGATCGCAACGGCGACCGGCTGTCGTCTTACTCCAAGATTCACTTGGTTCCCTTCGGGGAATTCGTGCCGTGGCCCTTCCACCTGTTCGTGGAGAAGATCACGATGCAGGCGGGCATGTTCCGTCCGGGCAAGCAGATCTCCGTCGCGACCGTCGGCACTCACGGGATCGGCACGTTCATTTGCTACGAGTCGGTCTTTGCCAACTCGATTCGCAAGTTCACCCGCGACGGAGCCGAGCTGCTGGTGAACATCTCGAACGACAGCTGGTACGCTCGCAGCGCCGCTCGGGACCAGCACCTGCTGGTGGCGCGCATGCGAGCCGTCGAGAACGGGCGCTGGATCCTGCGTGCCACCAATGACGGGGTTACCACCGCAATCGATCCTGCTGGCAGGGTCGATGCAGCGCTGCCTTCCTATGTGCAGGACACGCTGGATGCGGGCTTTGACTTCCGGCCGGAGTTAACGGGCTTCGTGCGGTACGGCGAGTGGCTCTGGTGGCTCTGCCTAGTGGCTACGGCGGCGATGCTTGCACGGGCCTACGCAGCGGCTCGGCGCAACGCTTTGCGTAGCTGAAACAATTCCTTCGGAAGCAAGATGCTGGGCGAGCCACGGCGCGTGTTCGAGGCTGTTCATGCCCACGCGCGCCTTGTCGGGGCGTGTCGTCGATGCCGCAACTGGTCGGCGCGCTCAATCGCTCGCATGCAGGTCGTCAAGTAGCGCCTGCACGCTACCGAATCTTGGCAAGTCGCCCTTGCGCGCTTCTCTCATCGCCTCAATGGTGGCCTCGTTGCGAACCAGTGGCGCGAACGGAAGAGCCTTTTCCGCCGCTACCTTGGTGAGCAGTAAACGCACAGCGTCTGAGACGGTCAGGCCCATGGAGGCCAGCACGACGGATGCTTCTTCCTTCACCGCTGCGTTAACGCGGGCCTGAACAAGTTGATCGGCAGCCATGGGTGTCTCTTCCCCTCTTGTGACATTGTCATGCACATGGCCACCGGGGGCAGAGCAGTCGTGTCCAAAGAGACGACCCTGCACGGGAATTCGGTTTCCAGCCAGAGCTGAACAAGGTCATCGTGAATCGGAAACAGCAATGCCACACTGACCGTCCCGGATCGGGCTCGCCGGTCTGCGCGGCGGTGCCGTGTGACCATGACCGAATAGCCTTGGGCGCTTCCGTCTACGTGCCGTCCCAGTGCTCCATGCAGGGCTGCGATACGTCGTGCGAGCGGCGCACAAGCAGAGGGGTCGAACAGGTCTGCGACAATAGAAGCAAGCCCTCCGGAACCATGATCCTAGACGAACTACAGCGTGAGTTTGAGGCCGTGCGCGCGCGCGCGCACGTGGTCCGGGGGTATCTTTGACGCCGCGGCTGGCGAGCGCGAGCTAGCCGAGATCGAGAAGCGGATCGCGGACCCGGCCTTTTGGACCAACCCGGCCGATAGCCAGCGGGTGCTGCGCGAGCGCAAGCGCGTGGCTCGCGTCGTGGAGACCGACAAGGAGATAGCGGCTGCGGTCGGAGACCTAGAGGCGTTCTTGGAGCTGGCTGGCGAGGGCGAGCCCGTCGAAGACGAATGCGCCGCAGACCTGAAGGCTCTGGGCGTACGGCTCGACGAGATTGAGACTGAGTCGTTGCTCAGCGGAGAGCACGACGGTTCGAATGCGATCCTCACCCTGAACGCCGGGGCAGGCGGCACCGAGGCCCAAGACTGGGCGCAGATGCTGCAGCGCATGTACTTGCGCTGGGCTGAGCGCAAGGGCTTCAAGTGCGAGATCACGGACGAACAGGCTGGAGAGGAAGCCGGCATCAAGTCGGCTTCGCTAGTCATCAAGGGCGAGAACGCCTATGGACTGATTCGGTCGGAAGTGGGGGTGCATCGCTTGGTGCGGATCTCGCCGTTCGATTCCAACGCCCGCAGGCACACCTCGTTCGCGTCGGTTTCAGCCTATCCGGAAATTGACGACACGATTGAGATCGACATTCGGCCGGACGAGCTGCGCATTGACACCTACCGAGCCAGCGGGGCCGGCGGCCAGCACGTCAACATGACCGATTCCGCGGTGCGCATCACGCACCTGCCGACGAACATCGTCGTGCAATGCCAGAACGAGCGATCGCAGCACAAGAACAAGGCGACCGCGATGAAACAACTCCGGTCCAGGCTGTACGATCTCGAGTTGCGCAAGAAGCGCTCGGAGGCACAGAAGATCGAGGCGGCCAAGTTGGACATCGACTTCGGCAGCCAGATTCGCAACTACGTGCTGGCACCGTATCGATTGGTCAAGGATCTGCGCAGCCAGATGGAAATGGGCAATGTTGACCGGGTGCTGGACGGAGACCTAGATCGCTTCATGCACGCCTATCTGGTCTACGCCAAGACCGGCCGGACCCAGAACGACGAGACTGCGGTTCCCGCGTAGGGCGACGCTCGGCGTGCCGTTTGGGCGGCAGGGCTTCGCCGGCTCCGGCGGATCTTCCATTCCGCCCACTCGCAAGACTGGAAATAAATCCCTAGTTATGGTAATTTCTTTTGTTTTTATCCCTAAAAACAGTTGCATATCGGGCCAGTCCACGGTGTGCTATAAACATCGACGGAGCGGAGTTCATTCGACGGGCAAAGCGATATGCGAAGAAGTCCGGTCTGGAATTCCGATTCGTGGCCCGCGAGGGAAGGGCAGCCACGGCCAGCTGTACGTCGGCACCAAAAGGACCACGGTGAAACGGACGGAGATCGGCACGAGCCTGCTCAATGCGATGCTCAAGGATCTGGGAATCGGAAAGGGGGAATTCTAGCGTGAGGTACGCCTATCCATGCCAAATCAACCGTCATGAAGGGGACGAGTTCGTGGTGTCCTTCCCGGACGTGGAGGGAGCGAACACCAGCGGAAGCGACCGGGCCGAGGCGCTGGAAATGGCGGCGGACGCGCTGTCCGCGGCCCTCGGAATGTACGTGGAACTCCATCTGGCCATCCCCGTGCCGAGCGCGGTGCTGGACGGGCAGGAAGCGATCGCGGTGGACCCGGTGACGGCGGCCAAGCTGGAGCTCTACACCGCGATGCGAGACCAGGGCGTTACCAAGCGCGCCCTCGCGGAACGGCTCGGGCTGTCCGATACCACCGTGGGGCGGTTGACCGATCCTGACCACCGCTCGCACATCGGCCTTGTCTCGAAGGCCCTGCGGGCGGTCGGACGGGGGCTCGTGATCGAGGGCCGCGCCAGTCCGGGCTTCCGCCCCGGCACGGTTCCCAGTCCGGTACTGGGCTCTGGCATGTGAGCCGGGCGGGAACGCTTGAGAACAGCTGGTCGATGGGATTGGCGTACGTATCGAAACCATACAAATCAAAAAGCGTAATTGGTATTTGCATGGAAAATATAATAATATCCTTGCATATCATAACAACAACACCTAAGATAGAGCTATGATTCAACGCAGGGCTGGCCAAGCGGTTGTCCAGGCGCTCCGTCGACAGGCTGCGGTTGCCCTGTTAGGCGCGCGACAGGTCGGCAAGACAACCCTCGCGCTGGAGATCGCTGAAGGCCGCGCATCCGAGTATCTCGACCTAGAGTCTCGGACGGATCGTCAGAAGCTGTCCGACCCGGCTCTCTTTCTCGGCCAGTTGGAGGACCGCCTCGTAATCTTGGACGAGATTCATCGCATGCCGGAGGTATTCAGAGATCTCCGCAGCCTGATCGACGCTGGTCGTCGGCGGGGCCAGCGAACGGGACGCTTCCTGATTCTGGGGTCGGCATCGATGGCACTCCTGAAGCAGTCCAGCGAGAGCTTGGCCGGGCGGATCGAGCACGTCAGCCTGAATCCCTTCGACGTCCTCGAAGTAGCGGCGGACGAATCCAGCCTAGGGTTGCTCTGGACCCGAGGGGGGTTCCCGGATAGCTTTCTGTCCAAGAGCGACGACGATAGCGCCTCCTTCCGCCGGAATCTAGTCCGGACATACATTGAACGCGAGATTCCGCAGATGGGAGGCCGAGTCTCTGCGGATACAGCGGAAAACTTGTGGATTATGCTGTGCCACAGCCAGGGCGCCTTGTCGAATGCGGCGAAGCTGGCGGCCGGGCTCTCCGTCAGCGCCCCGACCGTCACGAGCTACGTTAACCTGCTGGCCGACTTGTTCGTGGTCCGCCGCCTGCGGCCCTACTTTGTCAATGTCAAGAGGCGTCTGGTCAAGTCTCCAAAGATCTATGTCAGGGATAGCGGGCTAGTTCATTCCCTGCTGGGCATCGAGGGCTACCGAGCATTGCATGGTCACCCGGTCGTCGGAGCGAGCTGGGAAGGATTCGTCATCGAGAACCTGCTTTCGGTCGCTCGTCCGGGCACCGGAGCCTATTTCTACCGCACCTCGACGGGGGCGGAGATAGATTTGGTTCTGGAAATCCCCGGCAGGGCCGGAGTGTGGGCGATCGAGATCAAGCGAGGCCTGTCGGTCTCGCTGAGCAAGGGCTTCCACAGCGCGTTGGAGGACCTGCGGCCGGAAAAGACCTTCGTGGTGTATTCCGGCGAGGCGCGCTATCCGATTTCGAGAGAAACCGAGGTGATCGGCTTGCGCCAGATGGCGCAGTTGCTGCAATCGACTTGACCGGAAAAAGCCAACGGCGTCGATTCTCGCGCCATCTGGTTGCCCCCACTCGGACGGTTGGTCATCAACACCACCGTTCGGCCGATTCCCCGCAGTTGGTCCGGTTCATCTCGAGCAACGGCGCTGACAGGGCAGAGCCGGCGCGGCTACTGGTTTCTGCGGCCGCGAGGCTGGCATTCCTGCTTCCGGAAACCGCGAGTGGGGGACCTGTTCGGATCCGTGACGGCGAATGTCGCGCTGAAGATTCGCTCCGAACTCGACTAGGGCGCTAGCAAGACGGGCCGAAATGTGACTCCTGAGCGAATGAACGCCTTGCACGTCGAGCGAGACAAGTTCGACGGCGAGCCGAACCACACGCTTGCCATCCGGCGTACGATTCTCTTGCCTAGCGTCCCAAGTGTCCGGATGGCGGTAATGTAGGGGATCCTTCGCAGGGATTCGTCTGGAGCTGTGAACACCTTCGCCGTCGTCATCCTGGTCGCCCTCCTCGGCGAGTACTTACTGGGCGCGGTCTCGGGACTGCTCAGCTCGCGCTCGTTCGCCCCCAAGGTGCCAGCCGAGCTCGCCGGCGTGTTCGACGACGAGAAGTACGCCCGGGCGCGCCGCTACAGCGCGACACGCGCCCGGTTCGGCCTCGTCCGCGGGGCGTTCGGTCTCGCGGCCATGCTCGCCTTCTGGTTCGCCGGGGGCTTCGCCTTGCTCGATACCGCCGTTCGCGGACTCGGCAAGGGACCGGTAATCACCGGTCTCGTCTACATCGGCGCCCTGCTGCTCGCCAGGACCCTCATCCAGCTCCCGTTCGGGGCGTGGTCGACGTTCGTGATCGAGGGCCGTTATGGGTTCAACCGCACCACGGCGGGAACGTTCGGCGCCGACCTGTTGAAAGGCACGGCCCTCACCATCCTTCTCGGCGGGCCGCTGCTCGCCGTCATCCTCGCATTTTTCGAGGCGGTGGGGCCGTTGGCTTGGATTTGGTGCTGGATCGCGGTAACCGCCTTCATGCTCGCCGTGCAGTTCATCGGCCCGACGTGGATCATGCCTCTGTTCAATACCTTCACTCCGCTCGATGAGGGCGAGCTGCACGACGCCATCCTGGGATACGCCCGCTCGGCGGGCTTCCCGCTCGAGGGCATCTTCTTGGTCGACGGCTCACGCAGGTCGTCAAAGCCGAACGCTTTCTTCACGGGCTTCGGCAAGTACAAGCGCATCGGGCTGTTCGACACCCTCGCCGAGGAGTACAGCGTTCCCGAGGTGGTGGCGGTGGTGGCCCACGAAATCGGCCACTACAAGAAGCGCCACGTTTGGTCGAACATGGCGCTGTCGATCGGCCACATAGGGGCGATGCTGTGGATCCTCTCGCTCTTCCTCGGGCAGGAGGGCCTTTACGCGGCGTTCCATGTCACCGAACCGTCGGTCTATGCCGGGCTCGTCTTCTTCAGTCTCCTTTTCAGGCCCGTCGAGTTGGTCCTGTCAGTCCTCATGAACGTCTTCTCGCGGCGGCACGAGTTCGAGGCTGACCATTTTGCAGCAGAGACTACCGGCAGCGGCGCGCCTCTGGTCGCCGCCCTGAAGAAGCTGGTGGCCGACAGCTTTAGCAACCCGACGCCGCACCCGATGGACGTCTTCCTGCACTATTCGCACCCGCCGGTACTCCAGCGCATCGGCGCCCTTGTGCGGCTGTCGGTGGGATCAGCGTCGCCGTCGGCGTAAGTTCGCGAAGGTTCCGAATCAGGACCGCGTCGCCGCACAGCATCGGATCCGGCGGTGAATGCGGGATGAGCTTTCCGTGAGGCACTGTGGCCTGGCTGTGCGGGCCGCGAGACCTTCCACAGCCCGGACTCGGACCCTCTCGCTGCCGCCCTTGACGTGCTCGAGGGTTTCGCCGTATGGGATCTGTCCGCGAATCCTGACTTCTTCTCGGTCCAAGACGGATCTGCTGAAGCGGCGCCAGAGCCACCGGCTATCGGACCCCGCGCGTTGACCGCCGGATCAGCTCGATTACGCGTTCCGGTAGAATTTGCAGGAGCTGTAGACACCGCCAGGGAGGAGAGTCATGCGATTCGCCAGCGTTGCCGCCCCCGCCGTAGCCGCGTTCACCGTACTAGTCGCGGGTGCCGCTGCACCCGCCGCCGGCCAGTCGTGGATACCGCCGTCGACTGATGAGCGCTGCCCCAGCCGGTGGGGAGCCGACGACGAGCGCGGCGCGGCTAACCACATGGGCCCCGAGACGGTGCTCAAGGCAGCGCGTCTGATACGAGAGGGGCGGGTGATCGAGCTCGGACAGGTACTTAGAGGCTCGATGCCGCTCGGTGCCCGCCATTTCGACCTCTACATGAAGCCGACCGGCCCGAAAGTGGGGTCGAACCAGCGTGGCTCGAACGAGGAGCTGGTTGTCACCGAGATGGGTCAGGTGGGCACACAGTTCGACGGCTTCACCCACCAGACGATCGGCGGCAGCCTGTACAACTGCGTCGATCAGAGCGAGGTCATGACGCGAGACGGGTTCACTCGGCTCGGCGTCGAGAACGTCGGCACGCTCATGACCCGGGGCGTGCTCATCGATGTGGCCGCCCTCAAGGGCGTAGCGATGCTACCCGACACCTACGAGATCACGGTCGACGACCTGCAGCAGGCACTCGACCGGCAGGGAGTAGCGCTGGAAGCGGGCGACGCGGTGCTGATTCACACTGGTTGGGGCGTGCTCTGGGACACCGACGGGGAGCGCTTCATGGCGACCAACCCGGGGATCGGCGTCGCGGCCGCGCAGTGGCTTGTGGAACAGGATCCCATGCTGCTGGGGGCGGACAACCAACCGGTCGAAGTCTCGCCCAACCCGGATCCGCAAGTGTCGTTGCCTGTCCACCAGATCATGCTGGCGGTCCACGGCATCCATCTGGTGGAGCGGATGAAGCTGGACGAATTGGCCGCGGCCGGCGTCCACGAGTTCGCCTTCGTCGTCCAGCCTCTCAAGATCCAGGGCGGCACCGGATCCACCGTCGCGCCGGTCGCGATCTACTGATTCTCCAGTGCCGCAGGGCGCGCCTTGTCGATGCCGTCGAGAGGCGAGTACCGTGCCATCGTGCCAACGGCAGGTCTCCGCATGCCTGCCCGGCGGTCTTCAAGGGGCGGGCGAGCCGTAGCCGCGTGCCGGCGGTGTCGTTCACCGGACGCACCGAATCCGGTCGCCCGGCAGTAGGGCGGTTGCGAAACGGTTCTGGATGGCTCCCACTCGCTCGGCCGTCGTCGGGCCGCAGGGGGGAGTCTATATTTAGGGTTGAAAGATGCACACATGGCACTGAGCATCAAGAACGTCAAAGCTGAGCGGCTCGCTAGGGCCCTCGCGAAGGAACGGGGCACCACTGTGACTGGCGCGATCATCGGCGCTCTCGAAGACGCTCTACGGCGCGCGCGCGGCCGGAGCGGGGCCCCTTCGATTCGGGAAGCCATCGTGGAGATCTCTGACCGTAGTGCGGCGCTACCCGACATCGACACGAGACCGGCCGACGAGATTCTCGGATACGACGCACGAGGAGGGTTCCGCTCGAATTCAAGCCAATGCGTGAATCGCGATACTTCCGCCACAGACTGATCGACTCGGCAAGCCCCTCTCCGATTCCTGTCCGCTCCCAGAACTACATAGGCCGGCTAGGGGGCACGGTCGCTAGCCGACCAGATCGCGGAGAATCTCGCCGCCTACGTCGGTAAGGCGGAACTGGCGCCCTTGATATGAGTAGGTCAGTTTCGTGTGGTCGATCCCTAGCTGGTGCAGCAGGGTCGCGTGCAGGTCGTGAACGTGAACTGGCTTGTCGACAATGTTGTAGCAGAAGTCGTCGGTTTCGCCGTAGGTTTCCGCTGGCTTGACGCCCCCTCCGGCGAGCCAAATCGTGAAACAGCGGGGGTGGTGATCGCGGCCATAGCTTTCGTCGGTCATCAGGCCCTGGCAGTAGACGGTGCGCCCGAACTCCCCGCCCCACACCACTAGCGTTTCGTCGAGCAGTCCGCGCTGCTCAAGGTCCTTGATCAGCGCTGCCGAGGCTTGGTCGGTATCGGCGCACTGCTTGGGGAGTTGGTTTGGCAGCGAGCGGTGCTGATCCCAGCCGCGATGAAAGAGTTGAACGAAGCGCACGCCGCGCTCCACCAACCGTCGTGCGACCAAACAGTGGCGCGCATACGTTCCGGGCTCGCGCGCAGCCTCGCCGTAGAGATCGAACGTGGCTTCCGGCTCGTTCGAGAGATCCATTAGTTCCGGCACAGATGTTTGCATCCGGTATGCCATCTCATACTGGGCGATTCGTGTCTCGATCTCCGGGTCGGCGAACTGCTCCTGTTGGATTCGGTTCAGGGCCGAGAGGTCGTCAAGGAACATCCGCCGCCGATCGCGGTTCACGCCCGCCGGGTTCGACAGGTAGAGCACCGGATCTCCCTGCGAGCGGAACTTAACGCCTTGGTAGCGACTTGGGAGGAAACCGCTCCCCCACAGCCTCGTGTAGAGTGCCTGGCCGACACGCCCCGAGCCCCGCGAGGTCATCACGACGAACGCCGGCAGGTCTTCGTTTTCGGTTCCAAGGCCGTAGGAGAGCCACGCTCCGATGCTCGGGCGCCCGGCAAGCTGCGCTCCGGTCTGGAAGTACGTCACCGCCGGGTCGTGATTGATCGCCTCGGTATGCATCGTTCGAATGAACGAGAGCTTGTCGGCGATCTGCGCCGTGTAGGGAAGCAACTCGCTGACCCATGCGCCGGACTCGCCGCGTTGCTTGAACTCAAACCAAGTCTCGTGGACCGGAAACGACGTCTGCGAGGCGGTCATGCCAGTCAGTCGCTGACCGCGGCGCACCGAATCAGGCAGTTCCGTGCCGTGAAGCTGCTTCAGCTTTGGCTTGTGATCAAACAAGTCGATCTGGGAAGGCCCGCCGCTCTGGAAAAGATAAATGACGTGCTTGGCCTTGGGCGCGAAATGCGGCAGCCCGGGCAAAGCGTTGCCTGCCGCAGCGTCCCTTCCCATCAAGTGGGCCAATGCAGCGATGCCCAGGCCGCTCGCGTTGCGGCCGAAGAAGTGGCGCCGCGTCAGAAGGGTCGGCGAGTCAGGAAGGGTCATTGCTTTGTCACCGTCTCGTCAAGGTTCAGGAGCATGCCCGCCGTCATCGCGTAGGCTGCGAGCTCGCCGCGACTCATGCGCTTGTCCGCGGGGCTGTCTCCTTGCGCCAGCAGTTCCTTGGCCGCGTTCGAGTCGGCCCCGAAGCTCTGTAACTGCTTGGCCAACGCCCGATCGAGAATTTCCGACTCGCGGGCGCTGGGAGTCCTACCGGTCGCCATCTCGAAGCCGTACGCCAGGCGATCCTCGGTGGATTGACCCCCTTCGAGATACATCCGCTCTCCGAACTTCCGCGAGGCCTCGACAAAGGTGACGTCGTTCATCAAGTTCAAGGCCTGCAGGGGTGTGTTGGTTCGCTCGGTCCGCACCGTGCAAGTCTCTCGCGTGGCCGAGTCGAAGTTGAGCATTGATGGCGGTCCGATCGTTCTGCGCCAATAGGTGTACAGGCTCCTGCGGTAGAGATTCTCTCCGGTGTCACGGGTGTAGCCGCCGCCAGCGGCGATGTCGAACCAAAGTCCGTCCGGTTGGTACGTCTTCACCGACGGCCCGCCCAGGCGTTCCCGCAAGAGTCCCGCCAGCAGCAATGCTTGGTCTCGAACAGCTTCCGCCGACAGCCGGAAACGCGGCCCGCGGGACAGCAGCCTGTTCGTCGGGTCTTCGCGCATCCCGTCGCCCGCTCGTTTTGATTCCTGTCTGTATGTCGCGCTCATCGCGATCGTCTTCAGGAGCGATTTGACATCCCAGCCGCTCTCCACGAACTCAATTGCCAGCCAATCCAGCAGTTCCGGATGCGTCGGCCGCTCGCCTTGGGTGCCAAGGTTTTCCGGTGTCCGCACAAGGCCCTCGCCGAACAGCATCTGCCACAGCCGGTTCACCGTCACCCGAGCCATCAGGGGATTCTGCGGATCGACCAGCCAGCGCGCAAGGCCTAGCCGATTGTTCGGCGCTGACTCGGGCAATGGCGGCAGGGCGGACAGGACACCGGGCGACACTCTGGCCCCCGGTTGGTCGTAGGCGCCGCGCTCGAGTACGAAGGTCTCGCGAGGGGGCTCCATCTCGGCCATGACCATCACGCTCGAGACCCGCTCCATGAGTGCTTCCTTCGAGCGCTTCAACCGGTTCAGGGCCGCCCAGCTAGACTTCACGGCCGGGGAGCCGAATGTGTCGGCAAAGGCGCGCTCGAGCTTGTGCCTTTGGCCGCCGGTCCGATCGCTGCGCTGGATCCGCGCAATTTTGTTCAGGTTTTCAGCCACGGCGAGCACGGACGCTTCGTCGGCGGTCAACTCCCGGTCGTAGACGGCGACCTCGTCGATAAGGCCAAGCAATCCGCTGCCCTCGTCCGCGCCCGCGCCGATCCGAAATGGCTCCTTGGTCTTGATTCCGCCATTGGAATAGTCCAGTTCGGCAACTGTGCCGACCCTGCGCCCGTCGAGGTAGAAGGTGATGCCGCCAGCCAGACGCGAGCCGTCGTAGGTCGCGGCCACGTGCGTCCAGCGATTCAGTTCAAGAGCTTGGCGGGAGCTAACGATGATCCAGTCGTCCATCCTGCCGATCAGCTTGAGTTTCAGCCGCCCTTCCTCAAGCGCGAAGGTGATCCCCCGGCCGGCGTTCTCGTCGTGGGCATCGAATGTCTGCGAACGACTCAGGATGATGCCCTCGGGCGACTCCGGCTGGATCCAGGCAGCAAGGCTGAAGGCGTCGTTGTAGTCGTAATTCAACAGCTCCTTCGCCTCGAGGTGGCCGCTGCGCCCAAGCCGGACCGCACGGCCGGCCCAGCCATCGACATGCTCGACTTCGCCGGATGGCGCCGCGTCAGGGTGGTCGCTTTCGAAGTCGAACCGGGCCGCGAGCCCGCGGCGGGGAAGCCAATTCGATGATTTCTCCGCTTGGGCGAGCTTCCGCTCCCACCTTTCAACATCCTCCGCGGCTGATGCGCGAATCGTGCGGTAGGACTCCTCGGCGAGGGAAATCTCATCTGCAAGCCCCTCGAGCTCGCGAGCTTGCTCCTGGGTGGGCGCTGGAATCTTCGGCGGAGAGTTGAACGGGCGCAGCACCCTGCCACGTTCGGGGACGTTGTTGAAGTATGCGAAGAGCTGGTAGAACTCCTTCTGCGAGATAGGGTCGTACTTGTGATCGTGGCAGCGGGCGCAGCCTACCGTCAGGCCCAGGAATACCGTTGACATGGTTTCCACCCGGTCGACCACGTACTCGACCCTGTACTCTTCGTCAACGATTCCCAATTCGCTGTTGCTGCGATGGTTCCGATTGAATCCTGTCGCGATCAGCTGGTCGAGCGTGGGATCGCCGAGCATGTCTCCGGCAATCTGCTCGACGGTGAAGTCGTCGAAGGGCTTGTTCGAGTTGAACGCCTCGATGACCCAGTCCCGCCAACGCCACATCTGTACGGGAGCGTCGTTCTGATATCCCTGTGTGTCCGCGTAGCGCGCCGCGTCCAGCCAGCGGCTCGCCATTCTTTCCCCGTACCGCGGAGAGTCGAGCAGCCGGTCAACGAGACGTTCGTAGGCGTCCGGAGAGGGATCGTCCACGAACGCGCGCACGTCTCCGACATCGGGCGGCAGGCCCGTCAGGTCCAGGCTCAACCTGCGGATCAGCGTCCTGCGATCGGCCTCTTCGGAAGGCTTCAGCCCCTCTTGCTCGAGACGCTTGAACACGAAGCGATCGATCTCGTTGTGTACGCGCCCCTCCCATCGCACAGACGGCTGCTCGGGACGGGCGGGCGCCACGAATGCCCAGTGCGCGCTCCACGGCGCGCCGGCTTCTACCCAGTCTCGAAGAGTCGCTATCTCGCTGTCCGGAAGCTGGTCATGCCCCAGATAGGCGGGAGGCATGCGCGTAGATACGTCATCGGTTGTCACACGCCTCAGCGCCTCGCCCGCCACCCGGCGCACTTCCTCCTCCACGTCGAGCCTCAGGTTCGCCTGCCTCTTCGAGGCGTCAGGTCCGTGGCATGCGTAGCAGTTGTCGGAAAGGATGGGACGGACGTCTCGGTCGAAATCCACCGCAAGCGCCGGAATGGCCGCGAGCAGCAGTAGCGAAAAGCAGGCGGAGCGGGGCAAACCGCTCACAGTATATCGACAGGCCCGGCCACGGCGGGGTTGCAGTCTTGGGTTCGCCGACCTGTAATGTACCTATGCTACGTACGATCTACCTGGCTCTTTTCGGCACACTCCTGTTGGGCGCGCTTCAAGCCCGTGTGGTGAACGTGGAGGTGACCAGCCGAGAACCGGTGCTGGCCGGCCAGCCGTTCGGGCTGGCCGGCCCGTATGAGCGCATCCGGGGCACCATCCGTTTCGCAGCCGACCCGGACAACCCGGCAAACAAGATCATCACAGACATCTCCCTCGCGCCGCGCAACGCCGACGGCGAGGTCGAGTACTCGTCGGAGTTCTTCCTGCTGCGGCCGCAAGATCCGCGCCGCGGCAATGGCTCGCTGCTCTATGAGGTCTCGAATCGCGGCCGCAAGGGCATGCTGGGCTTTTTCAACGGCGCAGCCGGCAGTCTCGATCCCAGCGAGAAGCGACACTTCGGTGACGGGTTCTTGCTCGAAGAGGGCTTCACGTTGCTCTGGCTCGGCTGGCAGTTCGACCCGCCGCGGTCGCCCGGGCTGATACGGCTCACCACTCCGGTCGCCAGCCGCGACGGGGCGGCCATCCGGGGGGTGGTGCGGAGCGACTTCGTGGTGAAGGACCGACTGCTTTCGCACTCGCTGGCTGACCGCAACCACATCCCCTACGAGGTGGCCGACCCGCAGGCCGCGGAGAACCGCATGACCGTGCGGGACGCCGCCGACGGCCAGCGCCGGCCGATTCCTCGCGAACGGTGGCGCTTCGCGCGCATGGAGGGCGGCGAGCCCGTGCCGGATCGCGGCTCGGTCTATCTCGAAGGCGGGTTCGAGCCGGGTCGCATTTACGAGGTGGTCTACGTCTCGGAGAACCCGCCGCTGGTCGGCTTGGGCCCGGCAGCCGTGCGTGACACCGTGTCGCGGCTGAAGTACGAGGGCTCGGAGCCGCTCGGGATCACCGCCGATGCCATCGACCACGCGATAGCCTTCGGCATTTCTCAGAGCGGGCGCTTCCTGCGGACGTTCCTGTACTACGGCTTCAACCAAGACGAGCAGGATCGCATGGCCTTTGACGGGATCATGTCGCATGTCGCCGGAGGCGGGCGGGGAAGCTTCAACCACCGCTTCGCCCAGCCGTCCCGCGATGCCCATCCCTATCTCAACTTCTTCTATCCGACCGACATCTACCCGTTTACCGATGTCGCCCAGCGCGATCCCGAGACCGGGCGCGAGGACGGCATCCTGGCGCACGCGCTCGACCGCAAGTTCTGGCCAAAGATCTTCTACACCAACTCCTCCTACGAGTACTGGGGGCGTGCGGCCTCACTGATCCACACCGACCTCGAAGGCGCCACGGACATCGGCCTGCTGGACAACGTGCGAGTGTTCCTCTTCGCCGGCACGCAACACGGCCCGGCCGGGTTTCCGCCCAGCGTCACAATCGGCCAGCAACCGGCCAACCCGCTGACTTTCCGGTGGCCGATGCGGGCGTTGCTGCTCGCCATGAGCGAGTGGAGCGCTGGCCGCGGCTCGCCCCCCGCCAGCCGCTACCCGCTGCTCGCCGAAAAGAGCTTGGTCGAGGCCGAGGAACTGCGTTTTCCCAGCATTCCCGGCGTGCAGACTTCCAGTCGCGTCCATCGCGCGTACCGCGCCGACTATGGCCCCGATTTCATCGAACGCGGCGTGGTGACGCAGGAGCCGCCGCGGATCGGAAAGGCCTTCCCGACGCTGGTGCCCGCGGTCGATGCCGACGGCAACGAGATTCCAGGAGTGCGCGTGCCAGAGTTGCAGGTTCCGCTCGCCACCTACACCGGGTGGAACCTGTTCAACGCCAGGTCCGGGCCGACCCACGAGATCTCGAGCATGGTCGGCTCCTACATCCCGTTCCCGCGTACCCGCGCGGAGCGCGAGGCTCGCAAGGACCCGCGGCCCTCGATCATGGAACGCTATGCGGGACGGGACGAGTATCTTGGCCGAGTGGCGCAGGCCGGCTTGGGCCTGATCGAGGACGGCCTGATGCTGCCGCGAGACCTGCCCGCGGTCATCGCCAATGCCGCCAAGCATTGGGACTACCTCATGAAGGATGAGGCTGAGAGCCCCTCCGGCCGCTGATCGCGCGGGGCCGCCCTACGGAATTGCGGCGTTCGCCAGCGTCTCAGCGGCCGGGCGTTCGGAGGCTTCGGGCGCGCACTGCGGGTGGAAGTGAAACGGCCCTGGGTCGGCGGCGAGTAGTTCGTAGGCGGACAGCATCGCCTGCAGCAGGCCTCGCTGGCAGTGGTGGGGCTGTTGCTCGAGGAAGTGTGTCACCTCGTGCGCCGCCACTCGCGCCACCGCCCTGCCGATCGCCGCCGCGTTGTTGGGCTCGCCAAGGTAGCGAACCAAAGACCCGTAAAAGACTTGCAGCTGCGGCTCGATTTGGTCGCGCTTCCGGCGCGCCAGGCCAAGCACGCCCTCCAACCCGTTGGGCGGCTCGCCCTTGATCCGGAGATGGATTCTGAGCTCGCCCTTGGTGCACTTGTCGAACGCCAGCCCCGCTCCATGCCCCCCCATCAAGGAGTGGAACTCTCGCGTGAGCGCGCCGCGAACGGGCGGAGTCAGGAGCGCTGAGGTGTCGGTCACGCACACAGTCCACGAGCCGCCGAAGGCCGCCGGGGCCATCAGCAGGGCGATCAAGATCAATCCGTGCTTAACCATTCCTTAATGTTCTTAATGATATTGCAATACTCCTGCGTGGAAGTCAAGCGTTTGGGGAGATCATTTGGCGAGTGCAGCACACGGTCAGCTGCGAGTGGGCTGCAGTCGCGGCATGAACGACTCACCTACGACGATTAGAATGACCGCGCAGTCGTTGCTGCTTCGGGCCCCCAGTTGCTGAACTGACACGCAGCTTCGCCCGCAACTCCCCCGCCCAGTGTTTGACGTACTCCGAGCCATTGTCGGAACGAAATCCCCGCCCACGGAACGCGAACGCTTCCAGCAGGTTTTTCAGCTGTGATAGCAGGCGATGCTTGGAATTGCGCTTCGCGCCGCCCGGGAACTGCTTGTGAGTCTCGAACTCGAGATGCAGAACCATCCTCCGATGATTCCCACATATCCCATAGGCGTTAACTTGTTTGAGTGTAATCAAAATGCGCTTCCAATTGGCCCAAGCGGAGCCGGGGAGGGTCAGCCAGTTCCTCGGAGATCTCGTTCCATTCAGCGATCATCTGAGTCAGCGGCAAGTGCGGCTCGATGGCGCGCCGGATCTGATTCAGCACGAAATGGAAATCGCGCCACGCGCTATGCGGCCGCTCGTGCCGCCAAGCGGTATCCCCAGGGGGAAATGGCGGTCGCGTGGCCGATCAGCTTTTCGACCAGCAGGGCCACGACCAGCTTGCCGTACAGCCAGGCCTTGGCACTGTCATCGTCGTGCTTGGGCAGGTGCCCCAGCCCGGCCAGCGACTTGAAGCGCTTGAACACCAGCTCAACTTGCCACCGCAGCCGATACCACTCCAGCACGTCTGCTGCGGGGAACTCCGCGGCCGGAAAGGTCGTGAACACAATCACGTACTTGGCAAACTCTAGAGTCTGCGGCTGCACCTGCCTGCCCTTGCGGGCCGCCTCCTTGCGAATGCCCTCTTGGGCGATCCGAATCGACTCCTCGGTCTTGCGGATCGCACAGACCCGCCCGCTCACCCGCAGTTGCTGCGGGCTGACCACCTGCGCCGACCACGACCGGGCAGTCAGTGGGGACTCCAAACGGCAAACCTTGCCCAGCAGGTCGAAGCCACCCCCGTCCGGCTCTTGGAACACGAGCGCTCCGGTGTTCACCCGTACCGTGACCCAGCCTCCGGCTTGCGCCACATGACCGATCCCGGCGGCTGTCGAATACCCCCGGTCGGCCAGCACATAGTCGCCCTGCCGGATCGGGAACTGCCGGAACGACTCCCCGGTCGCGGGCCCCTCCGTCTCTGTCAGCTTGAAGTAGTCGCACGCCAGCGACGGCAGCCGCACCGAGTAGTGAATGCGCCACAAGGACCCGGACTTGCCCGGCTCCTTGACCGTCGTCGCGTCGATCGCCCGCACCTGAAACCCCGCCTGCCCCGCCAACTCCACGCCCCGCTCCCGGAACAGTGCGATGCATAGCTCCTGCAGCCACTGCTGGGACTTCCTCAGTCGCTTCCACACTGCCACCGATGACAGCTCCGCCAGCCCGGCCTTCCTAGCCCGCACGGCCGTCTCCCGCAACGAGTGCCCACAGCCCAGATGTAGCAGCAGTACCCGCAGCAGGTTCTCAGCAGACTTGTCCTTGCGCAGCCCCTTCAGCGCCCCCGTCTTCGCTGCTAGCTCAGACCAGTCTTCCGGCAGGAACGACACCAGCAGCGGCCAGTCCTCTCTCATCGCGGGGAGATCTTTCTGCTCCATGCCTCCATTCTACACAATCGGAGGAGAACAAGTTAACGCCTATGCCCACATATCCCCTGTAGGACTTTCTTCAAGCTCATTCCAGAAAGACACTTCTCCGTCTAAAATTGGCCTTATATTCGCATGAACCAATGTGATAGACTAATTTAGATCAGAAAATAGTCATCTTGGACCAATATGATTGACGCGAAACGAGCTGAGAAGCTGCTCAAAGCTCTTGAGCAAGAAGACCGCGATCTACTGGTCTACAGTGGCGCAATCTCCAAGCCGAATCTGGATCGCTTCATTTCGGTCCTCGTCGAGGCCAAGAGCCGACAGCGCACGAAAATCTCGCTTGTGCTGTCAACATACGGCGGAGACGCGCACTGTGCCTACCGCCTAGCTCGATTGATACAAGACCTTTACGGACTTGACGGAGGCTTTCGACTAGTTGTTCTCGGCCCGTGCAAGAGCGCCGGTACGCTCATTGCCGTCGGGGCCTCTGAACTTGCGATGAGCCCGTTTGGTGAATTGGGCCCGCTCGACGTACAGCTTGCGAAAGACGATGAAATCGCAGTCAGGACTTCAGGCTTGGACACTCTCGGGGCTCTTGCAATGCTGCAATCAGAAGCTTTCAAGGCCTTCGAGCACTATATGGTCGCAATCGTCAATCGAAGCGGCAACACTGTTTCGACGAAGGCCGCGTTCGATGTCTCCGGAACGCTGGTAGCTGGTCTGTTCCAGCCAGTCGCGGCCAAGATTGATCCTCATCGTATGTCTGAGGTCGACCGAATGATGAAGATCGCGAAGGAATACGGCGAGCGTCTGGGCGGAGCGAATCTCAAGGACGATTCGGGCGAATCGCTTGAGAGATTGATCAGTGGCTACCCGACACACGAATTCATCATCGACACTAAGGAGGCGCGTGAGATTTTCGAGACAGTGCTCCGGCCGTCTGAATCTGAAAATGCCGTAGCTGAATTGCTTCCAGACCGGGTATTGTATCCTACAGGTAAGACGCATGTCTTTGATGTCACGGGAATTCTCGAATCTATCGTCAAGAATGGAGAACGCGAAACAACAGCCGAGACCCAGCAAGACGAATCCTGTGGAGGAGGAGTCCATGGCGTCGGCGATCATGAGGGAGATAGTGCAGAGGCGGCTCCGTAGGGTTGCCCCGGAAGCACCCCGGATCTCCGCCGAGACCTTCGCGCAAGCAAGCCGACAGAAATTCGGCCCGTAGGCTTCGGATGAGCGAGGTCTCGTGGCGGCACGTAGCTGGGCCGACACAGGCCGAACTGGCATACAGGCGGGAGTCCGAGCACCTGTCGGGCATGGGCCCGGCATTCGGGACCTGTAACGATCGAACCGCCACCAAGGACGGCTGATTTGGCCGCCTCAGTCCACTCTACTCTCAGCGAGGACAGGTGAGCCGCGCGGTGCGGTAGCTATTCGTTCGCGAATCGGTTCCGGCGCTTCCAGACCAGCCAGACCACGCCGCTGGCGATGGCGAGCGGGGGCACTGCCAGCACCCCGATCCCGCGCTGCAGCGCCGTCAACGCCCGGTCCTTTTGCATGGCCGCGGTCTCGCGGCACATCGTGCAACCCTGGGCCGGCGCTCGGCCGGGCACCGCCAGGAGCAGCACGGCCGCCAGAACTGCGCAAGCCAGCAGGCTCACTCGCCGCTCTGCGGTGCTGCTGGGTCCGGTCACGGCCTCAGGTCGACGAGACGGAAGCTGTCCGGGAAGAAGTAGCCGCACATGATCAGGATACAGGCAGCCGCCGGAATGACCACGATCAGCGCGAGCAGCTTGTTGTCGAACTGCAGGTGCATGAAGGTCGACATGATCATGCCGGCCTTGACCAGCGACAGCAGCAACAGGATCGCGAGCATGACCAGCAGTCCCGCGATCTGGACATATGCCAGCACCACTTCGATCGCCGTCAGCACGAGCAGGCCGATCCAGATCTTGTTGAACAGCGGCAGGTGCGCGTCCGTGTAGGGCGGATCCTCGGGCAGGGCGTACGCCGGCGCGCCGGCGCCGCCGCTGGCCAGTGCCGGATAGAACCGCCAGGCTAGGTAGCCGAAGCAGGTCACGCCCATCAGGGCTGAGAAAAGCGCGAGGAACAGGTTGTCCAACGTGGCCGTGATGTTTCCGGAGGCCAGCAGTTGGCCGGTCGTGACAAAGCCCCAGGCGCCCAGGGCAAGGCAGAACAGGTAGCCGATCAGGGATAGCAGCATGACGATCTCGCTCGCTTCAGTCGACGCTCGTGGAGAGCAGGTAGATCAGGGGGAAGACGAACATCCAGACCAAGTCCACGAAGTGCCAGTAGAGCCCGGCCACCTCGACGTCCTCGGGCAGCCACTTGCCGCGGCGGTAGCCGAGCGCCACGATACCCAGGTACGCCACGCCGGTGATGACGTGGAACATGTGCAGGCCGGTGATCAGGAAGAACGTCCCTCCGAACAGTGGCGTGCCGTACTCGTTCGCCCACGGGTACATGCCTTCGTCGTGCATCAAGTGCAGCCACTCGTACCCGTGCAGCACCACGAACAGCGAGCCGAAGAAGGCCGTTGCCCAAATCCATTTCACGGCCTTGCGCCGCGCGCCGTGGTGGGCGGCCGAGACCGCGTAGACCATGGTCAGGCTGCTGGTCAGCAGCACCAGCGTCATGATCGTGGAGAAGACGATCGACGGGAAGAAGTGAAACGGCGTGGGCCAGTCGTTGGCCACGCGCACGTAGCTGTAGGCCAACAGCAGCGCCGAGAACGTCAGCGAGTCCGAGATGATGAACAGCCACATCCCGAGCTTCTTGTGGCCGACTGCGAGCGGCGTGCCGCCGCCCTGCCATGTCGGTGCCGCCATCGTGGCCGCGTGTCCGTCCGACATCCGCTTACCTCCAAAACACCAGAAGTCCGAGGATGTAGATCCACAGGACATCGAGAAAATGCCAATACAGCGCGGTCGCTTCCACGACAGCGAGGCGCGTCGGCCAGGGCTTGCTGGCCCGGATGCGCACCCAGACGTAACCCATCACCGCGATCCCGCCGAGCAAGTGCAGTCCGTGGCCAGCGGTGAGCACGTAGTAGAACGAGTTGGCCGGATTCGACGCCACGTACAGGCCCCGCTCCGCCAACTCCTGCCAGCCCATCAGCTGGCCGGCCAGAAACGCCAAGCCGACACCCGCCGAGCAGTTCATCCAGCGCCGCAGCCCTGCCGCGTTTCCCGCTACGGCTTCGCGGCGGGCGCGCTCGACGGTGAAGCTGGATACCAGCAGTACCAGCGTGCTGACGTACAGCACGGGCGGCACGGCAACGGGCACCCAGTCACCGGACAGGCCCTGTCGGACGATCATCGCGCTGGTCAAGGCGGCAAAGAACATCAGGATGCCGCCCATGCCGATCCATACGCCGAGCTTGTAGCGCTGGACCACGGGGTCGCCGCTAGGATTGTGCCAGTCGCCTTCCTGCGACGGGGGCAGCGTGACGAAGTCCCCGCCACCGATCGCGGTGACGGGCGGCGCTTCGCTTGGACTGAGGGTCGCGGGCATCGTCGTTGTCGATCAGTCGCCGGACGCTTGCGGCGCGGGCTCGCCGAACACAGCCTTGTCGTCGTTACACTGCATCGCGAAATCGCGTTTGGCGCCTCTCAGGCTGAAGTCGTAAGCCCCGCGGTAGACATGCGGCACCTTGCCGGCGAAGTTGTCGTGCGGAGGCGGGGAGGGGATCGCCCATTCCAGCGTCGTGGCCTCCCATGGATTCTCCTCGCGGCACTCCTTGCCCGCGAAGATGCTCTTGACGAAGTTGTACAGGAATATGAATTGCGCCAGCACAGTCAGCACCGCCGCGACGGTAATGAACATGTGCAGTTCCGCGGCGCCGGTGGCCCCTAGGTAGTCCACGCTGGTGATCTCCGCGTAGCGGCGCGGGTGCGGCAGCATGCCGAGATAGTGCATCGGGCCGAAGATCGCGTACACGCCGACGAACGTGATCCAGAAGTGGATCTTGCTCAGCGGCTCGCTCATCATCTTGCCGAACATCTTCGGGAACCAGAACGTCATCCCGGCGAACATCCCGAAGATCGCGGCCACTCCCATGATCAGGTGGAAGTGCGCCACGACGAAGTAGGTGTCGTGGAAGTACAGGTCGACGGTCGGCTGCCCGAGGAAGATCCCCGACAGCCCGCCCGAGACGAACAGCGAGACGAACCCGATCGAGTACAGCATCGGCGAGGTGAAGCGGATCTTGCCCCCCCACATCGTGCCGATCCAGTTGAAGGTCTTGATGGCCGACGGCACCCCGATGCACATCGTCAGCACCGAGAACACGAACGCCGAGTACGGGCTCATTCCGCTGACGAACATGTGGTGCCCCCAGACCACGAAGCCCAGCCCGCCGATGGCGGCGATGGCGTAGACCATCGCCCGGTAGCCGAATATTGTCTTGCGGGCGAAGGTCGACAGCACGTGCGAGGTGACTCCCATGCCGGGCAGGATGGCGATGTAGACCTCTGGGTGGCCGAAGAACCAGAACAGGTGCTGCCACAGGATGGGGGAGCCGCCCGAGTGGTCGATGACCTTGTCGCTGACGACCAGGCCGGCGGGGACGAAGAAGCTCGTGCCGACGTTGCGGTCCATCAGCAGCAGGACGCCGGCCGCCAGCAGGACGCCGAACGCCAGCAGGCCCAGGATCGCGGTCACGAACCAGGTCCAGCACGTCAGCGGCATCCGCATCATGGTCAGGCCCTTGGCGCGCAGGTCGAGCGTGGTGACGATGAAGTTGAGCGCCCCCAGCAGCGAGGCGATGCAAAAGACCGCGATCGATGCCAGCCACAGGTCTTGGCCGATACCTTGAACCGTCGCTTCCGGCACGGCGCTGAGCGGCGGATAGCCTGTCCAGCCGGACATCGGCGCCCCGCCCTCGACGACGAACGCGGCCATCAGCAGCAGGAACGACACGAAGGTCGTCCAGAACGAGAGCATGTTCAGGCGCGGAAAGGCCATGTCCGCAGCGCCGATCTGGATGGGCAGGAAGTAGTTCCCGAAGCCGCCCTGCGGCGCCGTGGTCAGCACCATGAACACCATCACCGTGCCGTGCATGGTCAGCATGGCCAGGTAGAATTCCGGGGTCATCACCCCTTCGGGCGCGCCGACGGGGAAGAACTGGCCGAGCAGCGGGTAGGAGCACTCCGGGCAGACCAAGCGCAGCCGCACCAACAGGCTCAGCGCCATGCCCACAAAGACCGCGACCACCGCCAGCAACATGTACTGGATGCCGATCACCTTGTGATCCACCGAGAAGATATACTTCCAGAGGAAACTCTTCGGCTCGGGGTGCCGATGCACTTCCGTGTATTCGGCGACTTCCTTGGATGGCTGAACTTCGGTCATGACTTGGTTAGTCCCTCAACGCCGCGCCTGCGACAGGCGTCAGAACAGGTACGAAGCCTGCTCGGCGATCCACGCCTCGTACTCCTCCTGGCTGACCACGTGCAGGAAACTCCGCATCTTGTAGTGTCCTAGGCCGCATAGCTCCGAGCACACGATCTCGTACTTGCCCTCTTTGGTGGCCGTGAAGCGGAGCTTGCCGACCAAGCCAGGTACCGTGTCCAGTTTGACGCGCAGTTCCGGGACGAAGAAGTTGTGCAGCACGTCCTTGGACTTGAGCACCACCTCGACCTCCTTGTTCACCGGCACCTGCATTTCCGGCACCATGATGTCGTCGGCCCCGCCCGGAGCGCTGCGGTCCAGGCCCACCGGGTTGCCCGCGGCGTCATCGATCAGGGCGATATCGGTCGGCCCGAACTGGTTGTCTTCCCCGGCGTAGCGCATGTTCCACACGAATTGCTGGCCGGTGACTTCCACGATGAGCCGGTCCGCCGACGGCTCCATCGACTTCTGCTCGATGAAGCGCGTCTCGGCCCAGACCGAGTAGGTGACGAACGTCAGGCCGACGAAGATCAGCGCCGCGGCGGTCGTCCAGAGGACCTCGAGCTTGTTGTTGCCGTGCGAATCCGACGCCGGCTTGTCGGTGGGGCGGCCGAACTGCCAGACCGTGTAGCCGAGCGCCGCCTGTGCCAGCAAGAAGATGACACCGGTGCCGACAAGCGTCCAGTTGAACGCCTGATCGATCTCGTCGCCCAGCGCGGTGATCGATTCGGGCATCCACCAAGTCTGCGTAACGAAGGGTACGGCCATTGCGAAAGTGATGGCCCAGACGACGATAGCGAGCAGAAGACCCATAGATGGTTTAGTCCTCGAGGTTCGTGGAGCGGAGGCGACTACATCCGAATTCGCGGAGCTAACGCCCGCGTTTGCTGCGACCCCCCCTAGAAGTCCGTATTGTACCAAGCCCGCACTGGCGTGACAATCCCGTTCACCGCCCGCGCCGGAACGGATTTCGCGCCCGCTGGAAGGCGTTCGGGAGTGGTATGCGCGATGGGTTCGGGAATTGCCGGCTCTGGCGAGGAAACAGATAGGCTTTCGGTGCTACCATTCCTGCGTGCGATCCCTTCTACCTCTTCTCGTCGGCGGCGGATTGCTCTGCGCCACTGCCCATTCCTCTGGGCCGGTGCAGTTCCGCACGCATGTCATCGAAGCGAACGTCCCGGGCGGCTACGCGGTCATGGTGACCGACATGAACAAGGACGGCCGTCCCGACATCCTCGGCCTGACCTCGCGGGTCAAGGAGCTGCCCTGGTATGAGAACCCGACTTGGGACAGGCATGTCTTGGTCCGAGACATCTCCGGGCTGGTCAACATGGCCGCCCACGACATCGACGGCGACGGTATCCCGGAGATTTCGATCGAGAACGAATTCAGCATGGTTGCCGCGAAGAGCCGGGGATTGGTCTGGCTGCTGCGGCACCAAGGAGACCCGCGCAAGCCTTGGAAGTCCATCCTCGTCGACGAGCTCGCGACCTCCCACCATGTCGCGTGGGCCGATGTGGACGGAGACGGCACGAAAGAGCTGGTCAACGCGCCGCTGATCGGTGCCGACGCGCTCGCGCCCAAGTACGAGGACAACGTGCCGCTGGTCTACTATCACGTGCCGAAGGACATGGAGGGAAAGTGGGAGCGGCTGCTCATCGACGACCAGCTCAGCGGCGTGCTGCACCGCGTGCGGGTGGTTCAGTGGGATGACGACGGGCGCGAGGAGCTGCTAACGGCCGGATTCGACGGGATCACGCTCCACGATCCCGCCGGGGAAGGGGACTCGGTGAGCTGGGAGAACACGCGCATCTCAAGAGGCCACAAGGAGATGCCGAAGACCGCAGGCTCGAGCGACGTGGCGGTCGGCAGCCTCGCAGACCGGCGATTCATCGCCTCGGTGGAGCCATGGCACGGACACCAGGTTGTCGTCTACACCCAGGATCCCTCAGGAACCTGGGAGCGCCAGATCATCTATGAGCAGCTCACCGAGGGACACGAAGTGTGCGTCGGCGATTTCAACGGCGACGGGCGCGACGACATCGTCGCCGGTGACCGGGCGCGAGGTCAGATAGCCGGATCCCACGTCTTCTACGCCCAAGACGACGCCGGCTCCGAATGGCAGCATCAGGATCTCGATCACCTCGGCATGTCGGCTTCAGGTTGCGCGGTAGCCGACATCAACGGCGACGGCCGCTTGGACATCGTTCAGATCGGCGGTGCCACCAAGAACATCAAGTGGTACGAGAACCTGGGCCGGTAGGGGGATCGCAACGGCCAAGAAATCACGCGGTCGACATAGGCCGCGACGAATCCCACGCAAGGATGCAGGCAAGGAGCTAGGAGCCGGCGACAGCGGCTTCGTGCTCCGTCACTCGCCCAAGCGCTTCAGCAGGATGTCCTTGAACTGAACGATCGTGCGGTCATCGTGCAGTTGGAGCGCGATGGACCCGCTCTCGAGCCGTCCCTTGCCGATGCCGTCCGTGAATTCCGAGGACAGCTTCCGATTGATAAAGAACTGGAAATGGTCGCCTCGCGCGCGAATCCGGCAGTGGTTCCAGTCTCGCTCCCGGAAATCTTCGATCCCGATCGGGTCTTCGATCCTCTGGTGAAGGCCGGCGCCTGCCTCGTCGATGATCAGGCGCGTTCCGCGCTCGCACGGAAACTCCGTCCGTGCTGCGAAGTGGAAGTCCCACGCGCCAAGGATCTGCGGGCCGATTCCGACATGGCCGAGGTCAGCGTGGTAGCCCTCGAACGGGCGCTTGCCCGTCGCGTCCGCTCGCGCCCTGAGTTCGACGCCGGTGTTTCCGTCGGTCAGCATCCGGTAGCTGAACCTGAGCTCGAAGTCGCTCAGGTTTTCGTCGGCGGAATATACGAGATAGGAAAGACGATTCTCCAGGCCCGCTCCCTGGATCGCCCCGTCTTGGACCGACCAAGCCGCTCCGAGGTCTTCGGGAACGGCGCGCCAGTCCGTCAATGTCCTGCCGTCGAATATGGGCACGAAGCCGGCTTCATCCGAAACCTTGGCGCAGTAAGCCAGCAAACAGATGCTCATGACCGCCGCAAGGACGGCCCGGCATCGCGGACGGCTCCGCGCGCTCAGGACCCGCCCGCGCCGGCCTGGGGTTCGGCAGGCCGGGCTCGGCCCGAGGATCGTCACTGACCGGATCGGGTGAATTTTCGCAATTCCTCGGCGATCGCGTCGGCTCCGCGCTCTCGATACAGCTGGCTCAGCCGGCGCTCCTCGGCCGAAACCGGGACGGCCTCGGCCAGCCGCGACGCTTCCAGCACTTCGCGACTTGGCACCCAGACCGTGCCGTCATCGAATTGGGCGCTGCGCAAGTAAGCCAGCATGGCGTCGATGGCCGGATCGCCGCCGGACGCGGGCCGGATCAGGAACCGACCTTCGCCTGCGGTTTCTTGAACCTGCGGCCCGGCTACGCGGGCCCGTTCGGCGACTGGCGCAGACCCGACCGAATAGAGCGATCCGTCGCCGTCGCGCACGAGCCAGCCGATATCAAAGTGCCGCACTGCGCGTCCGCCACGGCTGCGCAGGAGGAATCGGGGAGCATCGGAGACCGGTCCGCGCACGCGAGCGGATCCCGACTCCAAGATCAGCGGGGCGTCGGGCTGGTTCACGACTGCGATCTCCATCTCGCGCACCGGTGCGGCGGCTGCGACCGTGGCAGGCCCTTGGCCCGCCAGGCGAACTTCGAGGCGAGGTCGCGCCGCCTGGCGCCGCAGGCTGGCCTGCATGGCCGCGGTCAATGCTGGCTTGCCCCCGCGCTGCCACAGGGCCAGGAAGTGCTCCCGGTCGCGCCGCGCCTCCATCTCGAGCACTGTCAGCTTTCGAATCGAATCAAGCCGGTCCGGCCCGGCGGCGGCCAGCGAGGCGAACAACACCGCATCAGGCTCGATTCGAACCGCGGAACCTTGGCCCGCAGGCAGAGGGCGCACCAAGCGCAGGTTCAGCGGCACTTCAAAGCTCTCTCCTCGGCCCGCGTGCAAGCTCGGCATTGTCACCGTGGCGCGGCCGCCGAGCGCCTCCTCGCCGGCCGCGACCCGCAGCGCGATCGCGCGCACCGGATCCGCGCCGTCGTGGCGGAAGTGCACCGAGCCCGAGAGGTGGATCACGATCGCTCCGCCCCGTACCTCGAACTCGCTATCTGAGAAGTCCTGCGCGGCGACCCGCAGAGGCACCCCGTCCGGGATGTCGACCGCGACCTGCGGCACCTGTGCTCGTGCGGGTTGGGCGGCGCACGCAACCGCCAAAGCTGCGAGTGCCAGTGCGTGGTTGAGCTTTAGGGATTTCATGGTGCGTAGTAGTCGGTGATTGTCAGCGCGCCAGAACCGGAGTGAAAGGCCTGCACGCGCAAGCTGCCAGTGCCGGTCAGCTGCACGTCGTCACCGTCCCAAGGGCCCGCCTGTTCGGGCAAAGCAGGGATCGAAGTGGCGACTAGCGTGGAATCCGTCCCGGAGTCGTCGGAATCCGGGATCAGCACGAGCATGCCGAGTGCAACCGCGGCCAGGCCGGCTCCGGCCGCGGCCCGCCAGCGCCAGCCAGCCTGTGCGCTGCGGACCGGGCGCGATTGCGTGGCGGCGACCCGCACGTTGTGGGCCAGCGCGTCGAAATCGATCTCGGGCACCGGGTGCGCCCGTGCAAGCTCGTCCAGCATCCCGGCGTAGTCGCTGACTGCGGCCTTGCACTGCGGGCAGCGCGCCAGCTGGCGATCGGCCCGCCAGCGCCTCAGCCGCCCCAGATCGCCCCCCGCATACAGGGCTATGGTTTGCTCATCGAGACAACACCGAGGATCGCTCATTGCCCAGTTTCCTCCCGGTAACGCCTAAACTTCACCCGCGCGTTTGCGATATGCGAGCGCACTGTGGCTGTGGAGCAGCCCATTACCTTCGCAACCTCCGCGGCCGGCATCTGTTCGACATCCCGCAACAGCAGCGCGGTGCGTTCCCGCTCCGACAACAACTTCAGCCCGCCCTCGAGCCACTCCCGCGTCTCAGCCCGCAGGGTCTCTTGCTCCGGGCTGGCCGCAGTGGCCGGCGGTGCGGCTTCGATCTCTTCGAAAGCAACGCGACTCCGCTTGCGCACGAAGTCTAGCGCGGTGTTGACCGCGATGCGGTTCAGCCACTGGACTGCCTTGCGGTCGTCCTTGAGCTGCTCCCGGCGTCCGAGCGCCTTGAGCAGTGCATCCTGGGTCAGGTCTTGCGCGTCGGGAACGTTGCCCACGATCCGGTAGATCAACCGGAACATCCGCCGCATGTGCGTTTCGAGGGCGTCGCCGCCAGGAGCTGCCTCGGCTGCCGTTTCCCGGGCGAGGCGATCGTGCCGTTCAACCGCCATCAGCCCCGGCCCGAAGCATGGCATGGCTCGCGTGTCCATGGGTTCGCTGGCCCCTCAACATAGGACGCAGTTCTCCATCAATCCGTGCAGTGCTGCTTTGTCGGCCGCGGAACTGCCGAACGCCGCTGGCGAGACCTTTCAGCATGGCACCAATCGCGCCGTGCCGTGCGCGAGCGCGAGCGCTTGGGCTCGGTAGGCTGTCGCCGCGAGCTTCAGTCTCAACCCGGAATCCGGTTCCTCGCCCGTTGAGTTTCGCATGCAATGATGCAGCCACATGGACAGACGCTGTGTCGCACAACTGCTGCGCCGATGCATCCGTTATCGGCCTTGGCGGTATCGCTGCTTGGCCCGCCCGGAACCGCTGCGCTGCTTCCTCGACGATGCCCGTGTGCCGGAGTCCCGAGATCCGTAGGCATCTACGGAGAACGACGGCGGAGCAAGCGAAATCTGAACCGCTTGTCTGGGCCGGCGAATGGGGCTGCGACGATCTTGAGGTTGTAGTTTGGCGGATCGAGTTCCAGAACGGTCTCATGCAAGAGGGTTGCGACCGTCAGAGCGATCTGCACCTCCGCAAAGCCGCTGCCCAGGCAGCGGTGAGCGCCCAGTCCGAACGGCGCATAGGCGGTTGCCTGCCTGTGTTCGCCGCGCCCGGGCAAGTAGCGGTCAATGTCGAACCGATTCGGCTCCGGGAAGAATTCCGGCAGGTAGTGCGTCACGGTGGTTGCGAAAATAAGCCTCTCGCCGGCCGGAAACCTGAAGCCGTCCAGCTCGAAGGATGTGCCGACTGTCCGATTCATGGCGGGCAGCGCCGGATACATGCGCATCGCCTCCATTGCGATGCGATGCGTGACATCCAGCTCGCTGAGCCCTTCCAGGGTCGGAGTGCCGTCCGCGAACAGCCTGTCTGCCTCGGCCCGGGCGCGCTCTTGAAGCTCTGGATGCTTCAGCAGGGCATAGATCACGGCCGCCGTGGTGCTCGCGGCCGTGTCCAGCCCGACGATGAACGGCATCAGCGTTGCCATCATCAAGTCGGTCTCCGGCATGAACACCGGGTCCGCGCGGTGTAACTCGAGCAGCCCGTCGATGAGGTCGACGGGCCGCTCCCGGCGGCGCAGCTGGTGCTGGACCAGGGTCTGCGCGCAGAATTCCTCCACCCGCGCACGTGCCTTCATGAACTTGCGGGTCCTCAGGGGAACGGGGGCCGGAATCACCACGCGGGTCAGCATCAGCCTGTGAAAGACGTAGGTCAGGTCGTCTAGATACTCGCGCGGCGACGTGTTGGCGGCGAGCATGCCGATCTGTTCCGTCACGATCGCCTGGCACGCGCGCAGGCCGGGCATCGGCTCGTTCACAGGCCACGCTGCGACGTGCTGCCGCACGATTTCCACGGTTTCCGCCAGGCGGGCGGTGACGAGGTTCTTCGAAAACCCCTCCTTCATGGCTTGGCGCATCCGGCGGTGTTCCGGGCCGTCCATGCCTAGGATCATGCTCGTTGCACCGAATTCCTTGCGAAACGCATCCACGTAGGTCCCGGTGTTCAAGTGGAAGCGCTCCCGCTGGAGCAGGAAGCGGTTGGCTGCCTCGCCCGCGACGATCGTATAGGGGAAGGTGAACGCCCTGGCTCGAAAGACCGGGCCCAACTCTTGGTACTGCCGCACGAAGAAAGCGAGGGCATCTCCCGCCATGTCGAGTCCGTTCCCGATCAACGGCAGACCCCGACAGCGGGGCAGGCTTCTGGACCATGTCCGGGTGTCAAGCCGCTTGGGAGGCTCCACCAGCCGGACCAGCCGGCTGACTGTCTGGCCGATCGGGTCCATCCTGCTGAACAGCTGGATCCGCTCGTCTACCTCCGCGAGCTCGGAAGGGCTGAGGATCCCGGAGAATGCGCCGCAGGAGTCGGCCAGGCAGACGATGGCGATTTCCAGCGGATCCGGGATCTCGTCGTGGAAGAGCACGCGCATGACGCGCGTCATCACGTCGTCTTGCGCCGGCCCTTCCGCGGTCGGATACAGGCCGCCGCGCGCCACCCGGTGGGTGCGGGCCAGAAAACCGGTGCCGTCGGGTTGGTCCAGGATCTCGCGTTCCACCAGCCGCGCGATGGCCTGCTCGCGAATCTCGTCAGCGCCTTCGGCAGTGCGATTCACCCAATAGGCGATATCGTGCTTGGCCCCGGACTGGGCTATGGCGGCCAGAGCGGGGTCGAGGAGGCTGTCGCTGACCGGGGTCGAATCGACCAGCGCCAGGGTCTCCAAGTCGGTATCAATCCGCCCGGCGAGCTGCAGGTCCATCAGCACGGACCCGGCAATGACTAGCTTCTGGGACCGCGGAGAACCGACCAACGCGCCCGACCCCTCATTGAGGAGGAATAGAATCAGCTCTTCCGTCAGTCCTGGCACAGCGTTCGACCAACCCTAACCCGAATGTCTTCCAGCAGATCGGCTAAGAGCCCGTGTCCCGATTGCCGCCTGAGTCGAAACGGATTCCCGCACGGCCGCTCGGAATGAGTCCATGGAACTCTCGATTCCATCACGAAAGCTCCGGTGGAGCTTCCAGTAGCGCGATTCCGCCCGGGAAAGCGACTCTACCTCGTCGGCGCAAGGGCCCAAGGCCGGTTCGATGCCGTTGCCATCGGTGCCCGAAGGACCCTGGCTGAGCGATTCCAGTTCGGAAGCCAGGAACTGCTTGAAATCATGCACCGCGATCTCCTGGCTGCCGACGATCTGGAAGTGATACCCCAGGATGGCCAAGGAAAATGCTTCCGGGAGCAGGCGCGGGTCGATCCGTATCACTCTGGCGATGAACCTCAGATATGCCGGCCCTTGCTTGGACAGGACTTGGCGGTAGAGGGACTTCAGCAGAGCCTTGAAGAGATGCCTGTCCAAGCGCTCCGAGAGCCGGGGGCCGAACCTGACGTTCTGCAGCATCGTCACGCAGCGGCTGAAGTAGTTCTCCAGCGTCGGGTCGTAGATGGTCGTGAGAACCCGCCGATATCCCTCGAGCAGGGCCCCGGAATCCATCTCAGGCTTGAAGTTCAGCACCATATTGAGCTGGTTCCCGGTGGATGTGCCCTGCAGGAGCCGCCCTTCCGCTTGCAGCCGCTTGTGGAGGTCGGTGCCCCGCACGACGGTCAGCAGTCCCACCATCGCCATGGGGATCCCGGCTGCTTGGATGAACTCGATCTGGGAAGCGAACACGCTCTCGTCGTCTTCGTCCAGGCCCAAGATAAAGCCTCCCGCAACCCTCATGCCCTTGCGCTGGATTTTCGTCACCGCGCTGAGAAGGTAGTTGTCCTGCTTCCTGCTGGTGTTCTGCTGTTTCTGCGTCTTGACCAACGCCTTGGGGTTCGGGGTCTCGATGCCGAGAAACACGTTATGAAAGCCCGCGTCGACCATGGCGTCCATCAGCTCTTCCGTGTTGGCGAGATTGACGCTTGCCTCGGTAATCAAGGAGAACGGGTAACCTCGTGCGCGCTGCCACTCGGCGACGTGCGGCAGCAGTTCCAGCGCTTTCCGCTTGTTGCCGATGAAGTTGTCGTCGACCAAGAACACCTTGCCGCGCCAGCCGAGCTGGTGCAGGGACTCGAACTCCTCCAGCATCTGGCCCGATGTCTTGGTCCTCGGCACGCGGCCGAACAGCTTGGTGATGTCGCAAAACTCACAGTTGAACGGGCATCCCCGGGAGAACTGCACGCACATGGAGTGGTAGTCGTTCAGATCGATGAGATCGAATCGGGGAAGCGGCGTCTTGGTCACGTCCGGCTTCTCGGACTCCCGGTACACGGTCTTGGCAGCGCCGCGGTCCAGGTCCCGCAGGAACCCGGGAAACGTGTCCTCGACCTCGTCGAGCAAGAAGTGATCCACGCCCCGGATCTCGTCGTGGTACGAAGTCGGATAGGGCCCGCCCGCCACCACGGGGACCCCCGCGCGTCGGCACCGGTCGATGACGGCCTGCAGGGAGTCCTTTTGCACGATCATGGCGGAAGCGAACACCATGTCGGCCCATTCCAAGTCCGAGTCGTCCAGCGAGCGCACGTTCGTGTCCACCAGCCGGACGTCGTATTCCGGAGGAAACATGGCCGCGACAGTCAGCAATCCCAGAGGCGGGAACATTGCTTTTTGCCCGCTGAATTCGAGGGCGAAGTTGAAGCCCCAGAATGTCGGAGGACATTCGGGATACACGAGAAGCGCGTTGCGGTACTTGACGTGGCCTTCGTTCCAGCCGCGGTTCTGCTTTGGCGTGCGGAGGGGGGAGCGATCGGAACTTACCGGCGCACCGCCCCTGGGCGACGCGAGATCTTCCGCGCGGTTCTTCAGTCCCACTCGCATCGCCTACGACTGCAAGCCGCTCAGGCCCGCGCCTAGGAACGGACTGATCGCGTACACCTTGCTCGTCCCCCCACGTCTCGTCGCGGCACGGCGGAGAAGCCTCGGGGTTAGGCCGTCCGAGGAGATTCCGGGGCCCACGCTCGAGTTTGGCGGCGGAACCAAGCCCGGTCCGCCGCGAGGCCGCCGTGGCGGACCGCCGCGTGTCGGGACCAACCTCGTGGCCGTGTCCATTCCTGCAGTGTTCGGGCCTGCGGCGGGGTGCCGGAAGAACACACGCTCCCTCAAGCTAGTGACCCGTCACAGTTGACACTAGTGCCCGGCGGTAGGTGAACCGGCATTCTGGCCGCTTGCGCAAGCTCGGCGAAGGACCGCGTTCGGTTTCTATCCCGAGCAACCATCGCCTGCCCTGCGGCAACTCCTGTTGCAGCCAGTGCACGTTCTCCCGCTTCAACTCGCGGAGCCCGATCCGCGCCGTCCCGCTTTACACAACGTAAATTCTCTGCGTCCATTATGTGCAATCCTAGCGATTTCGAGTCGCGCGTGCAATAGTAGGAAACGGTGCCAGTTGAGCCATCCATTGGCACTCGTTCGGGTCGCATCCGGAATCTGGGCAGCGACAGTACGCGTTGCTAGCTTGGACAGCGACGGAAATCGCGTATGCGATAGCCAGCCCGGAGTCTTCTCCGATCGAGTGCTGCGGCGAGAAGAGCGGCTCAGGGCTCCGGTTGGCACGAGCTGTCCGGAACGATGATCATGGCTGAGAAAGCGGTTCCGCGAATCGTTGCAGTCAAGACTGTGGTGCCGCAGTACAAACTCGGGCAAGCGGACTTCAAGGCCTTCGGAAACAGGATATTCCGCGGTTCGCTGCCACGCCTCGACGACTTGCTGCAGGTCTACGACACGGCCGGGATCGAGACCCGGTACATCAGCGTGCCCCTGAGCTTCCTGGAAAAGGAACGGACGTTCGAGGAGAAAAACGAGGCGTACGTTCGGACTGCCGTGCCCCTGCTTCAAGAGGCGGCAGCCGGGTGTCTAGAACAGGCAGGCTTGGACGCCGCTGACATCGACACGATCATTCTCGTGTCTACAACCGGCATCGCCGTTCCCACGCTGGATGTCCGCCTGATGGAGGTGCTTCCATTCCGTCGAGACGTGCGCCGCCTCCCGCTGTTCGGCTTCGGGTGCGCGGGTGGCGTGCTCGGCCTAGGGCGTGCCGCGATGTGCGCTCTGGCCGAACCAGGGAGCCGTGTTCTGTTTCTGGTCGGCGAGCTTTGCAGTCTCACCTTCTGTCATGGCGACCGTTCGTTGAAGAACTTCATCGCTACGGCGCTGTTCGGCGACGGCGCGGCCGCCGCTGTACTGACGGCTGATGGCGCGGCTGGCCTCGGAGTCTCGAAATGGGGGGAGTACACGTGGCCGGACACGCTGGACGTGATGGGATGGGATCTCAGGGACGAAGGCCTGGGCCTGCTGATGTCCCGCGGCATTCCGGGCATCGTGAAACGGCACATGCGGGCTTCCACAGATGGATTTCTGGCGACCACGGGCCTCACGCTAGAGAAGATCGACACGTTCGCATGCCATCCCGGCGGCACCAAGGTGATCAATGCGATCGAGGAGGTGTTGGGATTGCACAACGGCCACCTGACGGAGGCTAGGGCGATTCTCAGGGAGTACGGCAACATGTCAGCGGCCACGGTGTTTTTCGTCCTGGAGCGAATCCTCGAGAACCGGAACGGCGAATCTGGACGCTGCTTGATGAGCAGCCTCGGGCCCGGATTCTCGGCAGGGTACGCCATTCTGGAACCTACCGGATCGACGGTGGCCAGATTCGGTCTGGGCGCTCCTCCCGGAGGCCCGCCGGCACAATAGACGGATCTATACGACAGGGCCGGGCCGCGGTCGTCGTGCGATTTGTCGCCTTCGCGGGGACGTGTCTATCCGAACACGGCTCCCGGCGGGCGGCGTACGGCAGAGGCGTTCGCTTGGCCCATCGAGTGGGGCATCCCCGGGCCGCTGCTTCACTGCCGACGCCGCACTGCCGTTGGCTGGCTCCGGCTGGTGATCGTGCCCGGAATCAGGGCCTTGCAAGGCTGCCTGGGTCATTCTCCCAGCAAGCCGCGCTGGTCCGGACGAGCGGAGCAGTCACGAGGTCAGGTCGTCAGGGGCTTGCGCAAGCACGTACCGATCTTTCGCCTGCGAGTGGGCCCCCCGCACCCACATCGGGTGTGATGCCGGTGTGACGATGGTCTGCACAGCATCGACGACGCCGCTCTTGCGGCTCTTCCCGTAGTATTGCCATGTCTCGCACAGAGCGCGGTCGAAGGCCTCGCCTGCCGGCACGCGACCTGATCCCTCTTTGATGTACAGCGCAAAGCCTCGCCCGGACGAGTGGGGGCCCAGCATGGCATCGTTCCGCAAGGTGAATCCCTGCTTGAGCATGAGGTTGACCGCGTCGTCCTCGGAAATCGATATGGACCCGACGGTTGCGAAGAATGCGGCCTTGGATCGAAAAGCCAGCCTTGGGGTGCGCCGGTAGAATCCGGTGCATTCCAAGATGTCGTGCATGCGATACCGGACCAGCCCTGTCAGGGTCGTCAGTATCATCTCGTAGCTGCATCCCGGTTCAGCTTGTGACGCGCGAATCACGTTTCGGGGCTCCGGCGCTGCGCCTTCGGGGAGAAGCTCGACTAAATTCACGCAAGGATGGAGTGCGTGTCCCTCTTTTCCGTCGTAGAGCGGCATGGTGGTGAGTCCCGATTCGGTACTTGAGAAGCCGCAGTCGAGTAGGGGCACGCCCTCGCGCCGCTTCTCCAGCAGCGGTAGCGACGCGCCGGCGCTCGCGGTGGTCCAGCAGGCCATCGCTCCAAGGCCCGGCCAGATCGTCCCGAAGCCCGGCGACCCTTCTTCAAATACGGATCTGAGATATCGCAGGCGCCTGCGTGAGATGCTTGGCCGCGGCAGGGGCGCGGGCGGGTGTTCCCGGCCCTCCAGCAGGGGCCAGTAGCTGTCCATCTGATCGATCAGCGATTCGTGGAAGCGCGCAACCCACCCTGCCGTAAGGCCCAAGACGAAGCTCACGTCCCGCGTGACGGCATAGAGGGGAGCGTACTTGGCCCAGAATTCGGGGCGCGAAACGACTGCGTGCGGAATCGCGGTCAGCCGCTGCTTCCACCCCGTGACGTTCGACAGTAGCCTCCCAGACATGTAGCCAACTGGCACGCCCGCTGGGGACGAGCCCAGTAGTCCGGCAGAAAACAGCATCAGGAGGGGCTTTAGCGGAAGCTGCGCTGCGCGGCCCAGGGAGTGGAGGAATGTCATCCAAGCGACATGGGACTGTCGGTCCCAGCTGCCCGTCAGCGGGAACCGCTTGGGTGTGTTCGCACTGGTGCCGCTCGTCTCGGTCCATTGGATGATCGGCTCGCCGGTCGTAGGCGAGCGGGTGCTTTCGAACGCGGCTTCGAATGCTGGTTGGTAGTCCGCGTACTCGGTGAGCGGCAGATCATCCAAGGCCGGGGCTCCGTGCGAGCCCCAACGCTTCCCCCAGAATGGCGAGCCTTCGCACGCCTGGCTGATGCGCGCCCAGAGTTCGCGGTGCGCGCCGTCTGGGTCGTCCGACGCGGATTCGAATCGGTGCCACTCGGACCTTCCGGCCAGCCTAAATAGCTGGGAGAGCCCTCCCGACATCTCAGTCGCTCCGTGTCATCCCCTTGGCGGTCGATTCAGACGGCATCGTTCTGCTTCAGAGAAGCGCTCCTGCGCCGTGTCGGGCCGCATGGCCGATCGGTCAGTTCTGCCTGGGCTGGCCTGACGATCACGAATCTGGCCTTTCGACTCCAAGTCAATGGATTGTTGCATATTCTCCCGGCTAGGCGGAGGGCTCCTGCGGGGACGGTCTCGCCCCCGCGTCACGGCTGGCAAGCGGACGACTGCAGCGCAACGCCATCGTCGGACGCCCGCTTGGACTTGTGCTTGCGCTACATCGTCCGCCTCGGCGGAGCCTCTCATCTCTGAGGCGTCATCCGGCCTGCCCGCGAGCCTTGCCGAGGATCCCCGCTTCACTGCATGCTGTCGCCGGCTGCGACCAGTATGAGGTTCATGCGTCCGGTTCCCGTGCCGGAAGCGCCGCCGCATGAGCTCAGCCAGCGACAGGCGCTACGCCGGCCCGCGAGCGGCGCGTGCGCGGGCCGTTGAGCACTGTTCCGATTACGGTGTAGCGGACGGCAAGCTGGTAAGAGACCAGCAGGCAGGCCGTAACCGCTGAGAGGACGGCGACAACCTTCAGATGCACGCTGACCTGCCATGGGGCCACCGCCGTCTGTGCGCCGATGACCAAGGGAACGTGAACCAGGTATAGCCAATACGACGAATCCGAGAGGTACCGCACCCAGAACAGTTCCCGCGCAGCGATCCAGCGGAACAAGGCGATGAGGCCAAAGCACATCAGCCAAACGTACGTGATCTGTAGGACCGAGGCCGCTGCCCAGACCCACGACGCATCGAACTGTCGGAAGCGCTCGTCGTGCATGAGCATCATCCCTGCTGGCAACACTGCCAAGACCGCGGGCAGCAGGGCGAACGTCCACCGCCGTTTGACCTCGATGTTGTTCTGGTAGAAGAACACGCCGAACAGGAAGAAGATCGTGTAGTAGACAAACACCCTCGGAACGGGCAGCAACCCCACGCTGTAGTCGGCGCCGAAGGCCAGGCGCTCCTGCATCAGGAACTGCGGAACGAGGGCGAAGGGCACCAAGACCCACCAGGCGCGCCGCCGGAACTCTAGGCCCAGACGCAGGGCGATCGCGAGTCCGCCCGTCATCAGCAGGAGGTGCCAAAGGAACCACAGGTGTGCAAGGCCGTCGACCCACGCCAGCGGCCAGGTCAGCAGAGGGAAGGCTTGACCGGAGAACAGCCAGTTCGTCACCTGCACGATGGTGACCATGCCCGCCAGCAGCGGCACGCCAATCCGCAGGAGCCGGTGGCGGAGCACGCGCCGGATCCCCCGCGACTGCCACATCATCGCGGTAAAGAAGCCGCTGATCGCGAAGAAGAGAGGCATTCGGAAGCCGTGCAGGCCGGAAATCGCGAGAGCGTAGGGATTCCGGTTCGGATCGGTGGCATGCGCCCACGCGTCATGCACTGGCCAGGCATCGTAAGGCACGAGGAAGAGCAAGGAGTGGAACACGATGCCGAGAAGCATCGCTGTTCCCCGCAGCGCGTCCATGTAGTGGATCCGGGACACGAAGTATCTCCTCACCCTTCGTTCTATAGCTGCGGGACGTTCCTATCGGCCAGCCAGCGTCCCGCACCGCGGATGTCTTCGAGGACCATGTAGAGCGTCGGAATGAAGACGAGAGTCACTGCGGTCGAATAGAGCACTCCAGCCGCCAGCGATACCGCAACGGGGATCAGAAACTGCGCGTCGAGGCTCTTTTCGAGAATCAAGGGCGTGACGCCGGCAACGGTCGTGAGCGAAGTCAGCAAGATCGCCCGGAAGCGCCTCTCGGCCGTAACCTGCACTGTCTGCCCAATCGACTCGTGGCCCCCCGAGTTGCGGGCGATGCCTGTGACCAAGATGAGGGCATCGTTCACCACGATGCCCGCCAGCACCACGATCCCGCACATGGACAAGAAGCTCAGGTCCATGCCGAGCAGCCAATGGCCGCCAACCGCACCGACAGCCCCGAACGGAACCGCGCAAAGGACGATGGCCGGGCTTGAGTAGCTCTTGAGCGGGATCGCCAGCATGGCGTACATCGCAAGCAACGCGATCGCCAAACCCCTCCCGAGGGCGCGCATCACCTCGGCGAACGCGGCGTCGTCGCCCTCGAAAGACACCTCGACTCCCGGGTGCTGCCCGACAAGGTCCGGAAGGAATTTTTCGCGCAGCGCTCTCGTCACCTGTTCGCTCGTTGTGACGGCCTCGTTGAGGCCGGCGAAGACGGTGACGACTCTCTCCCTGTCCACCCGGGAAACCGCCGCTGGGGCCCGCCCCATGGTTGCTGACGCGACGGTGGAGAACGGCACCTCGTGGCCGGAGGGAGTACGGATCCGCATTTGCTCAAGGTCGCTGAGGGAGCCGCGGGACCGGCGCGGGTAGCGCAGCATCACCCGGATGTCGTCCCGCTCCCGCTGGACGCGCTGAACCTCCTCTCCGTAGAAGCCTTGCCGGACTTGCGTTCCCAAGTCCCTCAACGTCAGGCCGAGAGACTCTCCTTCCGGAGTCAGCGCAAGGTGGATCTCGGAGCTCTGCCCGCGGTAGGAATCGGAGATCTCCACCACGCCCGGGTACTCAGCTAGCGCTACCTAGTAGCCATAAGTATGCTGGACAACGGCCCTCCGCTATCGGCCCAGCACGTAGTTTTTCCCGCTCTCAAACCCAATTTCGTGTCCCAATGTGGCTCCTGTCAACCGCTCGTATCCGCGCCACATGATCTGATTGCCCGGCTGCGGATCTTGCTTGCGCGCCCGGTAGCCTCCCAGCCGCGCCACTAGCCGCACCGCCAGTCCCAGCCGTTGCGGTGCGTCCAGCCCGAAGCGTTGCGCATAGTCGCCCAGAAAGGCCAGCTCCGCCTCGGTGAACAGCAACTCCGCAGCACAGTCGGGCACCTGCCTGCCCAGCAGCGTCATCACCATGATGCGCCAGGCGATCACCGCGTTGATGGCGATCGCACGCTGCAGCCGCGCCGCCGTGCGCAACTCCAGCCCCTCAACCTGGCAGCCGGATTTGAGGACCCGGAAGAAGTCCTCCACCCGCCAGCGCTGCAGGTAGTAGCGCACCACCTGCGTCGCCGCTGCGGCGTCGCCCACAGCCAAACTGGTCAGCAGGTACCACTGCACCGGCTGCTCGCCCTGCGGCGGGTTCGTCTCCACGACATGCACCCCGCGCAGAGCGACCGGCTCGCCCTGCCCGCCGGTCGCCGGCAGCGTCAACTGGCGGTAGCGCAGCTCGCATGTTGCCAGCCGTTTCACCCGCTTCGGCCGGGCCTGCTTGCGGCTCGACTTCGGCCGCTGTGTCAGTCCCTCGATCTCCACCTCCAGCGTCCCGTCGGCCGCCCCGCCCGCCAGCTTCGCGAACAGCTTGCCGTCCGCGCCGCCCAGCCGCCGGTCGTGCTTGGCCCGCACCAGCACCTCCACCCGGCCGCTCCGCCGCTGCTCGTCGAACAATCCGAAAAAGTCCGCCTCGCGGTCCATCACCGCGATCACGCGCGTCCGCCGCGTCAGCCCCCGCGCCGCTGCGGAGATGTCCCGCCAGCCCTCGATCCAACGCTGCGACTTGCCCGCCGGCGGCGTCCCGAACCCGCACCGCAACACCCCCAGCGGCAGGCCCCGCGCAGTCGTCGCCAGCGTCAGGTGCAGGTGCAGCCCGCGCGTCTTGCTCGCCGTCTGGTTGCGCCCCACCACCTCCAAACCCGCGCAGCCCGGCCGCGTCGCGAAATTCAGGTCGCTGCCGTCTTGGATACACAGCACCGTCTCCTGCTGCCGCATCCGCTCCACGCTCCGCTCGCGGTGCGGTGCCAAGATCCGCTCCGGCGTCACCTCCCCCTCCTCCGGCTGCTCCAAGAACCGGTAATAGCCGTCGATGGCCGCATTGTCCGCCCGCGGGTGCGCCGCCAGCCTCCGTCCCGGCACCTCCCCCAGCAACTCCGCGCTGCGCACCAGTCGTGTCGTCAACCGCTTGTCTCCCATCTGCGCACCCCCAAACTCCTGCGCCGCCCAACTGCTCGCAGCCAGACCCGCGCCCGCTTCCCGCTGCGCTGCCGCTGCCACCGGCGGCACCCCCAGTTGCCGCCGCCAGTCCCGCCGCAACTCGTACATGTAGACCGTCTTCACACCGGCCGCGTACTGATTGTCGCGATCCTGCCGCCCGCGCCCCGCCGTCTGCCCCACCGCCACGAAATTCGCCGCCCGCAGGCTCGTCCCCAACTGCTCCTGCGCCACGAACGTCTCCACCAGCCACGGCTCGTACCCATAGCGCTGCCGGAAATCCCCCGGCAGCCGCCGCAGCGCCCGCCCCAGCACGTGGCTGGCCAAGTTCTGACAGCCCCCCCGGATCAGAAACCGGCTCAGTCCCACCACCAGGTCCAGGTGCGCCCGCCGTTGCGCATCGCTCCACGCCATCCAGCGCTCCCGCGCCGCCAGCCGCAGGGCTGCCGCCGAGAACCCCAACGCTGCCAGCCAGCCGTGCTCCGACCCCACCAGGTAGCGCATCTGCGCCCCCGCGAAGGTCGTCAATCCCTGGCGGTGCTCCCGCTCGATCAGTGTGTTCCAGACCCGCCGTTGCGCCGCCGCTGCCACCGGCTCCAGCGTCAGCCCCTGCACCAAAGCCAACTCGGCCGGCACCGTGGCCGCCAATTCCACCGCGCCCTCCGCCAGCAGCGCCGGCCGCCCGCTGTTGGGGATGCCTGCCCCAGCCGCCGGCAGCACGATCCGCGCGTCTCGCTCAGCCAGCGTACCCAGCGCCTTGAGACAACCGGCCAGCTGCAGCCGCCCGCGCCGGTCACGGAAGCCGAACTCCTCGCAGATGCGCCGTCCGGCCGCTCGTCGGCTGGCGAATGCTTCTTGGGCGAGAATCGCACCGACGCGCTGGCGTGCCGCCGCGTCGGCGAGCGTACGCTGGATCTGGGACTGCTGCCTCACTTCCTATCGTGTAGCATGGCGGAGGTGGCGTTGTCCAGTGCTTTTCCAAGGAAAGTTCGGCCTACGCTTGGAAGACTGACGGACAGCGGGGCAGCGTTGCCCAGTGAACCTTATGGCTACTCGGTAGAGCTAGCGTCGCCTTGGTCGCTTCCACGGCGTCCAGAACCGTTCCGATGCCCGTGCCGCTGAACTCGATCTCAAGGCCCCTGTTGCCGACCAAGCCATGCGAGATGACAAGTTCCACCGCGCCTGGGACCTCGCCAATTCTCTCCCGCCAGCGGTTTGCGATCTCATCGGAACTGACACCCCTGCTCTCCACCGGTTCCAGCTCGATGTTGACCTCGGCCAGATGGTTGCCTTGGGCTAGCGATAGGGGCGGAAAGGGAGCGCTCTGGGCCTCCTTGAAAGGCTGCTCTGCGACCGTTTTCAGCACATGAGTGAGCTGGGAGCGACCGTGCTCGGCGAGCAGTTCCTCGCCCAGTTCCAACGCTGCGCGCTCGATCTGGTCCGCGCCCTTGCGCGTCACCTCGACCGTCGCGTCCCGCGGCATCGTCAGATACGCGACGACGTTGCCGGCCTCGATTGTGGGAAACAGGATGAGCCGCACCATTCCTGACCCAACCAACCCGGCTGCGAGCAGCAACGAGAGGAGGGCGAGAGCGACCGTGAGGTAGCGCCATTCGATAGCGGCGCGCAAGACAGGACGGAAGACCCTCGGGACGAACCAGTCCAGCCCGCTGGAGCATGCCTTGAAGATCGCGTTCCATGCGAATGAGAGACGGCGGCCGCTCTCCGGGCGAGCAGGGTCGGCGCCGTGGGCGAGATGGCTCGGCAAGATGAGGTTGGATTCAATCAGGGACCAGAACAATACCGGCAATGCGACTAACGGAATGATCACGATGATCTTGCCGGCGGTTCCAGGCAGGAACAGCATCGGGGCGAACGCCGCCATGGTTGTGAGGACGCCAAACACCACTGGGACCAAGACCTCTCGGGTGCCCGCGATCGCGCCGCCCAATCGCTCGCCGGTGCGCCTCTGCGCCGCGTGAATGTTCTCGCTGACGACGATCGCGTCGTCGACGACGATGCCGAGCACGAGAATGAACGCGAACAGGGAAACCATGTTGATCGACACACCGAAGAGCGGCATCATGGCGATTCCGCCCAGAAAGGCTGTCGGAATGCCGACCACTACCCAGAGTGCAAGCTGGAGCCGCAGGAACAGCGCTACGACCACGAAGACGAGCAGGAGCCCTTCCAGGCCGTTGGAGACGAGCAGATCGATGCGGCTCCTTAGCTGCTGTGCCTCGTCGCTCGACGTGGTTATCGAGACTCCTTCGGGCAGCACCGACGCTTGCGAGCCGACATAGGAGTGAACTGCCTCGGACACGTCCACTGCGGCCTGATCGCCAACCCGGTAGACCCGCACGACAACTGCCGGCCTTCCGTCGAGTGTCGCCGAGACGCCGACCTCCTCAAGCCCGTCGACAATCGTTGCGACGTCCCTGAGATAGACCTTGGTGCCGTCGCTGTTCGAACGAAGAGGAACGTTGCCGTATTCTTCCGCCGTATACGCTTGGGCCTTGGTGCGCAAGAAGATCTCCCGGCTGTCGGCAAAGATCGATCCGCCGGGCAGGTCGAGCGAGAAGTTGCGAATCGCGTCGGCGATCTCGTCGAACGTCAGCCTCCAGCGCCGCAGCGCGCCTTCAGGCACCTCGATCGCGATCTCCCGCGCGGGGACGCCCTGCAGCTTGGCCAGCGAGACACCCGGCAGCGAAGTGACCCCGTCCCTGACCCGCTCGCCCAGAGCTACCAGGGTGGCGGTGTCGGTGTCCGCGGAAACGATCACGCTGATCACCTGAAAGAGAGATCTGACGCGCTCGACGACAGGCTCTTCCGCCGCATCGGGGAAACTGTCGATCCTCCCCACGGATTCCTTGATCTCGTCAAAGACGCGGTCGACGTTGTAGCCGGAACGAACTTCGACCCTCACCGAGCAACGGGCCGGGTCCGCCCTCGACGCAATTGTTTCGATTCCCTGGACACCGACCAGGGCTTCTTCAATCGGAATGCATACAGCCCCCTCCACTTCCTCGGGAGTGGAGCCGCGGTACAGGGTCTCCACCGTCACGCGGTCCGGCGAGATTTCCGGGAAAATCTCCTGTCGCGTGTTCTTGACCGCGATCATGCCGGAGACTAGGATCGCCACCATCAGCAGGTTGGCGACGATTCGGTCTTCGGCGAGCCAGGCTATCACGAGGGCCACCGGTCTCCGATCGATACGTTGAGAGCCCTAGCGGCCGGCGGGCCGCCGCGACGGTTCGCGGAATCGTTCCACAGATGCCATCCGCCCCCACCGTGCCGATAGCGACGATCGTGGATTACCTCAGCGTGACGGGGGCGTTCGTTTCGGTACTCGCCGCGATTCTGCCCCTGGAGTCCGTTGCGGCGATCTCGGGGCGGTCTGATGCAAACATTGTCCACAGGATGAGCGGGAAGCCTAGCGACTGTACACAATTGACACAGGACGGCTATGTTCTGTCTGTCGACTATACACAATTGACGCAGAAACTCTGCGTCTTGTGCTAGCTCTGGGACACAGTTGACACAGGGCGAGGGTCCTTTGGAGAAAGAGGGAGTGCGGATCGGCCTCCGCGTCTTGAAGCCGGACACCTTGAATCCGGAGACGGTGAAGTGCCTGGCGTTCGACGCGGCGTCCCCTTCCGGGCAACGATGCCTTGTGGCGGGCTTATGTGCATCCGCAGAAGATGGTTCGCATGTCGCAAGCAGCCAGAGCACGCCAGCCATACCCTGACCTGCGCCTCGACGGGGGCAGCCGGGCGTGCCGGCTGCTGTCGCTGTGCGAGATCGCTCTTCGAGTCCGGCGCAGTCGAGCGTCGGAGCGGCCTTGCCAGGACTTGACCGTGCGGGGACGGGCAGTTTCCGCTATAGGAAGGAGTGACGATCATGACGATTCCGTTCCACTGGGCGGCGGCTCTGCAAGAGGGGATCTACGTCGCAGCGCTGGCCGGCGGCCCGAGCGTCGGGCGCTTCGCCCCGGGCCCAGTGCATATGGTCGTTGGCTTCTTGATCGTCCAACGCCTTTTCGAGCTTGCAGTCAGTAGGCGAAACAGCCGTCGGCTCAAGGAGCAAGGCGGGGTTGAGTACGGCGGCCGGTGGGATTACCGCCTGATGGTGGCGCTCCATGTCGGCTGGCTGTTGGCAATCCTCGCTACGGTCGAACGAGCAACGCCAGCTGCCCCCGTGCTCGTCGGAGTTTTCGTCGCTCTGCAGATCGCGCGCCTATGGGTGATATCTACGCTCGGGCCTATGTGGACCACGCGAGTTATCGCCGTGCCGGGCGCCTCGCGCATCGTTACGGGCCCGTACCGCTTCGGGCGGCATCCCGTTTACGTGGTCGCGGCGCTCGAGATCGCCGTGGTCCCCCTTATGTTCGGAGAGTGGGCGCTGGCCCTCGTCGCGACGGCCCTCAAGCTGTTGGTGCTCCGTACTCGCATTCAGATCGAGAACCAAGCGCTGGCCGAGGTCTACGGGGACTAGGGAGTTCGCAGCGCAAGCAAGCGGGAACGCCTGCCTTCGCGGGCTGCAGCGACAATGCCCCGGCCTTGGTCTCCGGACCAGGCGCCGCCCGACTGAAGCTCAGCCACCTGCTTATCTTGTGGCACGGGAATGCTAGCTGCGGAGCCTTCGAAATCGTGGAAAATCCCCGTGCCTACAACGGGTTACCGGCCAATTGACCCCTCTGAAGTTCCGGGTGGCGATCAGGTCACGAGACGTGAATCGCGAGTTTCGCTCCGGTGAGCCCGAGATGGCGATCGGTCGACCAGCACAGCCCGGTCTTTCGTGTGCCGATCGCATGCAGGCCGACCGCGTCGACAAGGGTTAGGTCTTGATCCGAGAAACGACGCATCAGTTTGGTCGCCGCTTCGATGTCGCGTGCGTCTGTTGGAATCACACGCAAGGCGTCGATGGATTCAACCATCGCAAGGAACTGCAGCGCCTTCGTGCGGTCATAGCGCTTCAGGAACCAGCCGTGTCCTTCTGCTACCACGAGCGGGCTCGTGATCAGCTGCGGTGGATCTGAAAAGAGCCTGCAGAAAAGCGCGTGCCAAGTGTCCGACCGATCGGCGAATGCGATCAGCGCTGACGTATCCACGTACGCTTCAGGGCTTTGCCGCATAAACGATTTCGTCAATGCGCTGGCTCGAACGGGGATCTCCTGTCTCGACCATGCCGGCGTATCGCATCCACGGCTTCGAGTCGTCCGGAGGGATCACTGCTCGGAGCGAGCGACGCAACAGCTCGGCAAGTGAAATGCCGAGTCGGGCAGCTTCCTGCTTGGCCGCGTCGTAGTCCTCTTCGGAAAGACTGATTTGCGTCCGAATCATGATAACATTCTACAGCTGATCGTTATCATGGGCGGCGTCGCGTTTACATCGTCGCGGCGCTCGAGATCGCTGTGGTCCCCTTAGTGTTCGGAGAGTGGGTGCTAGCGCTCGTAGCGACGGGCCGCGCGATGCACCGTCCGGTTGAAACCCAGCTGCCCGCTTTCGTTGCTTGGAGATAGTCTCGTTGGGGCGATTGAAGTTCTGATTGCGAACGCCACTCCGGCCGCCTTGCCTAGACTGCCGCGACTTCAGCCTCCGGGTTCAAGCTGCGCCGCACGGTAGGTCGTTCGGAAGGTAGTGCCAGGCTGGAAGGGCGGGGTTACGTGGTGGCCGTGGCTAGCGTCGGGCGGGTTGCTCCCGGACGGCAATGACCGCCTTGCTACACTCGGCGTTTTGGTTATGCAGATAGCAGAGCGAATCGGACGGATGCGGGGCGAGGGCGCGTTTGAGGTCTTGGTCCAGGCCCGCGCGTTGGAGGCCACCGGCAGGGACGTCGTCCACATGGAGATTGGCGAGCCGGACTTTCCGACGCCACCGCACATAGTCGCCGCCGGCCAGAAGGCCCTCGCCGACGGCTACACCAAGTACGGTCCGACGCAGGGTGATCCGGAGCTGCGGCAGGCCATTGCCGATTACATTTCGTCGACCCGCGGCATCCCGGTATCCGAGTCGCAAGTCGTGGTCACGCCGGGTGCGAAGCCGATCCTGTTCTTCTCGATGCTGGCGCTGCTCGAGCCCGGCGATGAGGCGATGTACCCGAATCCGGGATTCCCCATGTATGAGTCGGTGATCGGCGCTAGCGGTGCCAAGCCCGTGCCACTGCCGCTGTTGGAGAGCCGCGGGTTCTCCATCGACTTGGACCGGTTCGCGAGCCTGCTCTCGGACCGCACCCGCCTGATCATTCTCAACTCCCCCCAGAACCCGACCGGGGGCACCATTCCGCCCGAGGACCTGCAAGCCATCGCCGACATGGTCCGCGATCGCGACCTGCTTGTCCTCTCCGACGAGATCTACAACCTCATTGCGTTCGACGAGCGCCCCACGTCAATTGCTTCGCTGGAGGGAATGGCGGAAAAGACGATCATCCTGGACGGATTCTCTAAGGCATATTCAATGACCGGCTGGCGCATCGGCTACGGCGTCTACCCCCAATGGGTGGTCGATGCAATCTGCATGCTGCAGGTCAATTCCAATTCGCACACTTCCAGCTTCACCCAGCGCGCTGCCCTCGAGGCGCTGCGCGGGCCGCAAGACAGCGTGGGTGTGATGGTGCGCGAGTTCAAGCGGCGGCGCGACGTGATCGTCGCCGGCCTCAATTCGATCCCGGGGGTTCGTTGCGCGAAGCCCGGCGGGGCGTTCTATGCCTTTCCGAACATCACCGAAACTGGGATCGACGCGACCGAGCTGGCGGGCCGGATCCTGCAGGAAGCCGGCGTGGCCTGCCTGGCCGGCAACTCTTTCGGATCCTATGGCGAGGGCTACCTGCGATTCAGCTACGCGGCAGCGCTTGACCGTATCGAAGTCGCGCTGGAACGCATCCGGGATCTGCTGCGCTAGTGCCGGCTGGGGTCCGCTGGAAACAGCGGCGGCGGCCTGTCTCGATCGTGCCCGCGAGCGGCCGCCGGGGCGAGCCTTGACGCGCCGCGCGGGTTGCTACGATGTTGGCCGGCGATGGCTCGGCGCGCGGCACTCATCACCGTGACGGCGTCCGCACTGCTAGCCTAAGTCCCGGGCACTTCTGCCCAGCCCGCGGAAGATCGCTGGGAGCATATGCGCAGGCGCATGGTACGGCAGCAGATCGAGGCCCGCGGCATCCAGTCGGCGGCGGTGCTCGACGCGCTCCGCAGGGTGCCCCGCGAGCGCTTTGTTCCCGCCGAGGTTCGCGCGTTTGCAACGGACGACACCGCACTGCCGATCGGCCATGACCAGACCATCTCGCAGCCGTACATCGTCGCCTTCATGACCGAGCTGCTCGAGCTCGAGCGGAATCACAGGGTCCTGGAGATCGGCACGGGCTCCGGCTACCAGACTGCGGTCCTAGCGAGCCTGTGCGATTCGGTGCACAGCATTGAGATCGTTCCCGAACTGGCTGCCAGAGCCGCCCGCGCCCTGGCCGACCTCGGGTACGCGCACGCCACGGTCGAGCAGGGAGACGGTTACCAAGGCTGGGCCGAACACGCCCCGTTCGACCGAATCATCGTCACGGCGGCGCCGCGAGAAATCCCGCAAGCGCTGGTCGATCAGCTGGCGGCGGGCGGACGCTTGGTGGTGCCGATTGGCCCGACTCTCGGCACGCAGGCATTGACCTTGGTGACCAAGGATGCCGCGGGCAGGCTGCGCCGCCAGCGGCGGCTGGACGTTCGGTTCGTGCCGATGGTTCGCGCCGTCGACAAGAACTGACTGCGAAACCGGTCTCAAGCAGTGCCGCCGAAGCCCGGCGGCGGGCTCGGTGGCGGAGGCTTGTGCGGGCGAGCCCTGCGCGCGGCGAGGCCGATGCCAAGCAGGACTGCGCAGAAGCCCGCAACCAGTCGGGCGGGCAGCGCCTCGCCGAAATAGGCGGAACTGAGCGTCACCCCGCTGACCGGAGTGATGAATGAGAACGCGATCACGGTGCCGGGGGTGTGCCTGCGGATCAGATAGACCCAGGCGAGCTGGCCCGCCCCTCCGACGACCAGCCCTTGAAACAGCAGGGCAGCCCAGGTCCTCCAGTCGTGGTCCGCGCGGGACATATAGTCAGGGATCGCCTGCCAGCCCAGCAAGAAAATCGGCAGAGCCCCCACCAGCGGCCAGAAGACCGCTTTGACATAGTCGATGCGCAGCGCGAGCTGCCGGGTGTAGACCATGCGGATTGCCAGCAGCGTCGCTGCGGTCAGCACGAAAGCGTTGCCCAGCAGGGGATTGGGGGCAAGCGGGCTCTCGGTGCGCGCGGTAAGCACCCACGCCACGCCGCAGAACGCGATCACGAGCCCGGTAGCGCGGAGGAGGTTGAGCCGGTCCTCGGGCACGACCACGGCCGAGATCAGATTGGTTGTGATGGGGTAGGTGTTGAACAGAATGGCCAGCAGGACCGGGGAGGTGAAGTCGGCCCCCGTCTGGTTGGCGCTGATCTGCACCGCGAAGATCACGCTGAGCAATGCGAGCGGGATCAGTTCCCCGCGCCGCGGCCGGAGGCTGATCCCTTGGACTGCGGCGAACCCCCAGATGCCGGCGCTGGCCACGGCGACGCGCAGGAAGGCGCCCAGCAGCGGCGGCATCGACAGCAGCACGACTTTGATCGCCACCGGGTTCAAGCCGCGAATCGTGGCGATCGACACGCAGGCCAGAACGGAGGCCAGCCCCAAGGGCTGGGAATTCTCGAGGTGCCTGGCTGCCATCTTGGGCCGGCGTGTTCGGCGAGAGCGGGTCTCGCCGGCCGCGACCAGACCGGCGGTGCGGCTGCGCCGCCGGCCCGATGCCTAGGTGCGCCCCCAGAGGTCGCGCAGGAACCGTGTCCCGTCGATGGCGATGTCGTCCATGGATGCCGCTAGGTCGCGCCAGATCGCGGTCGCGGCGGACAATTCGGGAATGTGCGCGTTGAACGACTCGATAGTCAGCCAGCGGTCGTAGCCCAGCTCCTTGATCGCCTGCAGGACGCCGGGCCAGTCCACGTGCCCGGAGCCCGGCGTGCCGCGGTCGTTCTCGCAAGTGTGGACGTGCATCAGATGCTTGCCGCAAGTGCGGTAGGCGTCTCCCAGTTGCTTGTCCTCTATGTTCTGGTGGAAGGTGTCCAGCAAGATGCCGATGCGCTCGCACTTGACCTCGTCGACGAAGCGGTAGGCGTCCGCCGCGGTGTTGAGGAAGTACGTTTCGAAGCGGTTGAGCGGCTCGACTGCCATGGTCACGTTGGCGTCGGCGAGGTCGTCGGCCAGCGCCTGGTGAAACTCCACCCCCCACTTCCACTCGTCCTCGGTGCGGCGCCGCCCGGGAAGGTAGCCGACCGGCGAATGGGTCGGGCCGGCGATTTGGTCCGCGCCTGACTCGGCAGCGGTCCGGATCACCGTCTTCCAGTGCTCGACGGTCCTGGCGCGCACGGTCGCGTCGTCGCTGATCGGATTCATGCCGTCCGGGTTGACCGAGCAGAAGTGGACGTTGAGCGCGTGTTCCGAGCAGGTCCTGCGCACCGCCGCGGTGTCGAGTTCGGAGGGCACGAAGACCGGGATCTCGATGCCGTCGACGCCGACCTCCTTCAGCTCGTCTAGCGGGTACTTGTCGGGCTCGAACGAGCCGGACCAAATGAGCGTGTTGACTCCGAATTTCATGGCTTGCGCATACTCCCGACGGCGTGAGCCGCCATTATCTCAGACCGTGGCTGCCTTCCTTGGGCGCCCAGCTGCGGGCCGAGACCACGCCGCCGTTGAGGCCCAGCGCAGACAGCCCGCCGAAGAAGCGGGCGTGCTCGACCTTCATGCACTGGTCCATGACGACTTCCAGTCCCGCCTCGCGAGCGCGCCGCGCCGCTTCCTCGTGCACGATGTCGAACTGCATCCAGACGACCTTGGCCGCGGTCTCGATCGCTTCCTCGACGATGGCCGGCACGAATTGCGGCGGACGAAAGATGTCCACCACCTCGACCGGTTCCGGGATTGCGCTCAGGCAGGGGAAGCATTGCCTCCCCAGGACGGTCTTGGCGCGGGGATTGACGGGCACGATGTCGTAGCCGCGATTGGCTAGGTAGACCGCCACGAAATGGCTTGGGCGCAAGGGGTTGGCCGAGACGCCGACCAAAGCGACCCGGCGGTAACGGCGCAGGATCGCGAGTCGTTCCTGCGGGCCCGCCGACAGGGCTTTCCACGAGCCATCGCTGGTGGAACCCACGCTGCCGCCGGCCAAACTGCACACCAAGCCAGACATGTGCCGACTCCGCGCGCCTGGCGCGGTGTTGCAATCGTAGCAGGTGCCCGAGACTGCGAGCCGCGCCTTTACAGGACGCGACGCTTGTTGCCGTCGCGCAACGTGACCTTCTGCTTGTCGAAATGTTCCAGCAACGGGATCGCGTACTTGCGGCTGACGTTGGCGAGCGCCTTGAACTCGCCGACGTCGACGAGCTGGCCCCGCAGCGGGGCCAGCCGAGCCAGCAGCGCGTCGACCGCCTCGCTGTGGAACACCAGGTCCGCGTTGATTCGTACCAAGATGCCTTCCCGCAGCAGCGCCGCCAGAATGCGCCGGGCGCGGGCCGCGTCGATCGGGAGAGTGGGGAGCAGATCCTTGAGCAGCGGAACCTGCAAGCCGGCCTGTGCGAAGGCGGCTATGAGCCTTTCCTTGGCTTCGCGCTCGTCGCTGCCCAGGCGTATCTCGTGATCGGCCGACTTGACCAGCTCGCCATCCAGCTCCACCTTGCGCTCGGCTTGCAGGCGCTGCAGGATATGATCCGCGAAGAACTCCGGCGCATCGCCGAACTCGCCGCTTCGCAGAGCCTCGACGGGGACGCCCGACTCCAGCGGGTTGGCCTTGTGAAACCGAGCCAACGCCTTGAGCAAGCGGTCTTCGGCCGCCTTGGCGCGGCTCTCGGCGCAGACCCAGAGCGGGTTGTCGCGGAGCACTCGGACCGACTCGCAGGCCCGTGCGGCAGAACGCCACTCCGGTTCCCGGCGGCCTGTGATCGCGGTCAGGTCTGCACCGGCCATGCCGAACGCCTGTCCCGCGCAAAGCGCTTGCAAGATCGTGACCGGGTCTCCCTCCCGGAACGCCTCCAGAGCGGGCCGCCAGTCGTCCTTCTTGCGGTGCCGCCCGGCGTGTGGGTGCAGCACCGTGCCGCCCGCGATCGTGGTCAGAGGAGAGAACTGCCGCAAGATGAAGCGGTCACCCGAGACTGCCACGAGCGCATGATCTAGGCGCAGTTGGACGAAGGCCGACTCGCCCGGCTTGAGGCTGGACTGGCGTCCCGATGCTTCGAGCAGGTACGCCTTGCCCACGGTCTCGGCGGTGCCCAGATGCACGTGTACCGGGGCCGCATGCTTGAGCGGCTTGGCCGACGGCAGCAGTTCTATGTGAGCGTCGAACCGCTCTGTCGGCGCGAACAGGCGCGGCTCGGTCAGGCACATGCCGCGCCCCAGGTCCGACTTGGCTATACCGCCGAGATTGATTGCCGTGCGCTGCCCGGCCCGTGCTGTCTCGACCGACTCTCCATGCACCTCCAAATTGCGGACCCGGGCCTGCCGCTGGCCGGGCAAGATCTCCACGGCATCCTCGACCCGCAGCTGGCCGCTGGCCAGCGTTCCCGTCACCACAGTCCCAAAGCCCTTCATGGTGAACACCCGGTCCACCGGCAGGCGCAGCGGTTCGCTGTGGCCGCGTTCCTCCACTTCGTCTGCGATTTTGCGCAGCGCATGGCACAGATCTTTGGTGCCCGCGCCGGTAACGCTGCTGACCGGGATTAGCGGCGCGCCATCGAGGAACGAGCCGGCCACGTATTCCTCCACTTCCAGCTTCACAAGTTCGAGGATCTCCTTGTCGACCGCATCAGCCTTGGTCAGCGCGACCAGGCCGTGCCGGATTCCCAGCAGGCGGCAGATTTCGAAGTGCTCGCGGGTCTGCGGCATCACGGACTCGTCCGCGGCCACGACCAACAGGACGATGTCGATTCCGCCAACACCGGCCAGCATGTTCTTGATGAAGCGCTCGTGGCCGGGCACGTCCACGAAGCCGATGCGCAAATCCTCGCCCAGGTCCAAGCTGGCGAAGCCGAGATCAATGGTGATACCGCGCCGCTTCTCTTCTTCCCACCGGTCAGTGTCTGTTCCGGTCAGTGCTCGGACCAGCGATGTCTTTCCGTGGTCGATGTGGCCGCTGGTTCCGACGATGACGTTTTGTTTGGCGCTAGCCATTGAGGCGTTTGCTCCACTGTAGCGTGCAGATTCGTCCGGTTGCCCGTGCGCTGTTGGTTCAGAATGAAGGCAGTCGGTCTTCCATGCGTGCGCGAGTCCTTTGTGCGCCCCTGCTGGTTGCGGCGGCCGCCGCCCAGCCCTTGGAGATCGTCAATCTCCACGGCGACATCCATGTGGAGGTCGTCCTCGGAAACCGCGTCCAGATGTGGCGCTCCGGGTCGCAATCGCGCGACGCGCAGGGCATTGCCGTCAGCCGCTCTCCCGCTCGGTTGTTGGTGCAGGCCCTGCCTCCGGAGGACGAGAGCCCGCATATCGAAGTGCGCGTGCCTCTAGCCGTGCCGTTCACGGTCACCACCGATGCCGGCGACATCAGCATCGCCGGGATGGTAAAGCGCGCCGATGTGCAGTCGGCGCGGGGCTCGCTCTCACTGGCTGTGCCGCTGGATGTGACGGTCTTGAACCTGGAGTCCAGCCAACGTCCGGAGGAAGTAGACACACCCCCTGGGCGCACGCTGCCGCTGCTCTCCTATGCGATCGGTCGGAACTTGCGGTCATGGAGGCTGACCCAGAAAGGGCGCTCTCACGGCTTGTCCTACGGAGTTGTCGACGCGCAGCTCCATTCGCCCCCGGTCCTGCGCGTTCGCGATTGGGAGATCCCCCGCGAGTGGCCGCTCAGGCCACACACCGAATCGAGAGACGTGGTGGCCCGGCTGCTGGCCCAGTCCGAGCGACGCCGAGGGGCCCGGCCAGCCCCGCCGCCTGAGAGGCGGACCGGTCCTCCGAGCGATGCTCGCTCCGACAGCAGCGCGGGGTCCCTATTCCGGTCGGAAGTTCGCATGGTGAGCATGAGCGTGGCTGTCAGTGACAGCGGTGGCCGTCCCATGCTTGGCTTGGGCAAGAACAGCTTTGTCGTCGAAGAGCGGGGCCGGCGGCAGGACATCCGCGTGGCTGATCCCGAGGAGTCGCCCTTCAACCTAGCCGTGCTCTTGGACCTCAGCGGCAGCACGGCAAGAGACCTAGGGCACATGCGCCAGGCGACGCGACGCCTGATCGATTTGGCCCGGCCGCACGACAGGGTGGCTCTGTACGCCATGGCCGAGGGCATGTTCCATCGGCTCACTCCGCTGACTTCGGATCGAGAGGTGCTCATCGAGCGCCTTCGCAAGCTGCCGTACCCCATCGGCGGATCGCCTCTGTGGGACACGATCTTGCTGGCCTATGACGACGAGCTTGCCGCCCTGTCCGGGGAGCGCAACGCGCTGGTGGTGATCAGCGACGGCATCGACAATCGCATTAGCGGCCACGACGCCCCTTCGGTGCTGAGTGCTTCGCGCTTGGTTCAGACGGCCGGCGAGATGGATGCCCGCATCTATCCGATCTTCTTGCTCTCCGGTGAGCGCTTCGGGCGCAACTGGTCGAGCAGGGCACGCAAGCGGCTGGAATCGTTGGCGCAGAAGACGGGCGGGAGACTGTTCACGGCCCGCTCCGTGGCGGACATCGAGCCGGTCCTGCCACACCTTGCGCAAGAAATGCGCAGCGTTTACGAGATCGCCTACTATCCGGCCGACCAAGAGTTCGACGGGAGCTGGCGGCGGGTGACCATCAAGGTCGATGCACCCGGCGCCAAAGTCCGGGCGCGGCCGGGGTATTTCGCGGAATAGGGCCAAAGCTACTTACGCCCAGCGCAGGCATCTTCCTCGGCAGGACGTGATGGCAGGCATGAGGATTCCAACTTCCCCCGAAGTCACTGCCATGCTTGAAGCGGGGAACATTTGCGGGCCAGGCGCCTGATCCAATTCACATGAAACACCTGCTCGATGCATACTAAGCATCTGATCAGAAACGAGTTAACTACGTCTAGGGATCGTGTCCAATTCCAGCCGGGACAGAGCCTGCGGGCCTTTCTCAAACGCTGCGGAACGGACGATCAATGCGTCCGGGCGTCATTCCAGGCGCGCCGGCCACAGGGATTTCGCTGCCCCCGTTGCGGCTACCACTAGCATTGCCAGCTGCGCAGGCGCAAGGCCCTGCAATGCATCCGCTGCAAGCAGCAGACCTCGTTGGTTGCCCGCACGGTATTCGAAGACACCAAGCCGGGGGTGAGCTACAACAGCGCGATGCAGACGATGCGCGAGCGGGAGGACAGCCAGCCGCTGCGCGGCATTGTGGAACTCGATGACGCCGATCTGGGCGGGGAGACCAGCGGGGGCAAGCGGCGCGGCACGGCCCTACCGTGGAGAACGACGATCAGATGCGTCGGAGAACGCAGAAACCGTTGCGCCGGAGCCGCGTGCTCGTCTATGATCGGCGCGTTGGGACGGCCAAGGCCAAGATCCCAGAGCAAACAGAGAACGCTCCACGCTCGCCAGCATCGTCCATGAAAAGAATCCACCACCTCTTCCTCTTCTCCATCTTGGCCTCGGCCCTGTGCGCTCAGTCCAGCTCCGATCCGCGGAACCGCCGTAACAAAGGTACGAACCTCAAGCCCGCAACCGTGGCCGTGTTTGCTCCTGAAGACTTCTACGGGATGCCCTATCGGCTGATCCAACCGCTAGAGATCAAGGAGGGTGTCCGCTACCCCGTGATTCTGAACCTGCATGGCCGAGCCGGTATCGGGGACGACAATCTCAGCTCGCTTCGCCCTTGGTCAGCCACCTTCGCCGATCCGGAATGGCGCGCCGCGTATCCCTGTTTCGTGGTCACGCCGCAATCCTGGTCATCCTGGGCGGCATTCAACGAACTCCCTCCGGAAATGACGCCCGAGATCATCGCGCAGTTTCCGAAGATCTGGCAACGCTTCATGCAGGCGCGATCCTCTGACCGAGTTGAGTTGTCCACCGGCAGTCTGACCATGACATTCCTACTGCTGGATCAAATGGCGAGGGAGTTCCCGATCGATACCGACCGGGTCTACGTATTGGGACATTCCATGGGAGGCTTTGGCAGCTGGAATGCGATCTGGACGGATCCAGAACGGTTTGCCGCAGCCGTTCCAAGCGCCGGCGGGCTGCTTCCGTGGAAAGACCCGGCGAAATTCAAGAACGTTCCAGTCTGGGCCTTCCATGGGACCGACGATCCGACCGTGCCGTTCGCGTTCAGCCAACAGATCTTTGACCGACTCGCTGAAGTCAGCGGCAACCTCAAGCTGACCGCCATGGACGGCGTTAGGCACGGCTCCGCCACCCACGCCTTCGTCTATGAAGGCGATGAGCCGGAGAAAGGCTGGATAACGTCCAGCGCCAGCGAGCAGTGCGACCCCACCCCCAGGATCTGGGACTGGCTCTTCCGGCAGAAACGATAAAGAGCGTACTTGTCCTCGATGCATTGGTCGCCAAGGCACTCGCCCGAGCCGCAGGTATCGAGGGCCTGCCCGTCTTGGGGGCTGAGGCCCGATGCCTGAAGACAGGCGGCCTCTCCGGGTCCATCATTTCGGACAGGGTGCTTGTATGGAGCATCCCCGCCCCGCGATGCCGCAGTGGCGGTGGGGTTCTCGTCGGACCACGTTGCCGAATCCGCAGGCAAACACTCCCGTACGTGAGCCCTTGCTAGACTGTTGCTCGCAATGCGGTCTCGGCGATCGTTCCTAACCATGCTCGGCGGCGCATCACTTGCGCCTCGAGTAGCCCTGCCCCAAACCAAGGGAAAACTGAAGATCACCTCGGTCGAAGCGGTGCCGGTGCGACTGTGGTCGCGCTCCTCGCAGGGACGCTTGCCAGAATTCAAGGGACCGTACGATCCGGCCCGCTGGCGCTACAGCGGGCCGTATTCCCAGCTCGCCAGCGCGATCGTGGTCGTCATCAAGACCGACCAAGGCATCACCGGTTACGGATTCGGCGCTGGCGGCGGGGCCGCCGCCGAGATCATCCATGGCCACCTCCGGCACCTGTTGGTCGGCAGTGACCCGCTCAACGTCGAGTTGCTTTGGGACCAGATGTACTCCTCCGGCATCTATTACGGCCGGCGCGGCGTCTTCGTGATGGCTTTGAGCGGAATCGACAACGCGCTCTGGGACATCGTCGGCAAGTACGCGGAGACACCGGTCTACAAGCTCATCGGCGGCGCGACCCAAGAGAAGGTGCCTGGCTATATCACGAACTCCGATCCTAGCGTGGGCCTGGGCTTGGGCTTTGAGAACTTCAAGCTGGGGATTCCGGAAGGGGTCTTGAACGGCACCGCCGGCATGGACCGGATTGAAGCCAGGATCAAGCGCGCGCGCGACGCGATCGGGCCGGAGCGGACGTTGATGATCGACTGCGGCTGCCGCTGGAACGACATCGGCTACACGCTGGAAATGGCCGAGCGGCTGGAGCCGCTGGGCCTGTACTTCATCGAGGAGCCGCTCTCGCCCGACAACATTCTCGGCTACCAGCGGCTGGTCGACGAGATCGACAGCACGCTGATCGTCAGCGGCGAGCACGAATACACTCAGTACGGCTACCAGATGCTGCTGCACCATGGCGGCACGGAGATCCTCCAGCCGGACATCAGCTGGTGCGGCGGCCTCACCGCGCTGCGCAAGATCGCCGTCATGGGCGCCGAGCGCGGCCTGCCGATCATTCCGCATCGCGGCAGCAGCCTGTATGGCATGGCGATTGTCCTGACTGCGAATGCTCCGCTGGCGGAGAGCTTCGGCACCGGAGACGACGCGACAGACCTGATGCTGGCGATGTCATCCCCGTTTGAGGGTGGATACTACTATGCGAAGGACAAGCCTGGATTCGGTACAGACCTCACAGACAAGTTGGTCCGCGACCACGCGGGCAGCAGCGCGCTCTAGGCTGGCAGGCGGCCAGCCCGGGCTGTCGCGCCGCCAGTGGCTGGCAGCGCTCGCGCTCGCGCCCGGATTGCGGGCGCTGGCTGCGGGTCCGGATGACTTTCGGGGCATCTACCCGATCGTCGCCACGCCCTACCACGACGATGGCAAGGTGGACTTGCAGACCCTTGCCAAGGAGGTTCGCTTTCTGGATCGGGCGGGCGTTCACGGCATCGTCTGGCCGCAATTGGCCAGCGAATATGCGTTGCTGACCTTCGAGGAGCGTATCGCGGGCGCCGAGGCGATCATGGAGGCCTCCAAAGGGCTGCGGCCCAAGGTCGTGATCGGCGTGCAAGCCGCCGACACCGAGACCGCGGTGCGCTACGCCGAGCACGCCAAGTCGATCGGTCCGGATGCCATGATCGCCCTGCCGCCTCGCAAGGGCCGCCAGACGGAGTTCGATCTGGACGCCGTGGCCCGTTACTACCAAGCCGTCGCCGAAGCGGGCGGGTTGCCCATGTTCATGCAGGCGATCGGCAACATGAGCGTCGAATTCGTGGCGCGCATGGTGCGGGATATCCCTAACCTGCACTTCGTCAAAGACGAGGCCGGCCATACTCTCAGCCGCTTGACCGAGTTCGCCGAGCTAGAAGGGCCGGATCGCCCGCGGGCCTTCACGGGCGGCCATGGCCGCACGCTGATCGAAGAGATGGCGCGCGGATCGGCGGGCACGATGCCCGCCGCATCTTGGGTAGACCTGTACGTCAAGGTCTGGGACCTGTGGCACGCGGGGCAGCGCAGCGAGGCAATGGAGATGTTCTCTAGAGCTCTGCTACTGATCGCCAAAGCCAGCGCCCACGGCCTTCCCGCGCTGGCCTACGTGCTGCACCTGCGGGGGGTATTCCCCAACTGGAAGGTGCGCACTGCCAGCGCGCGCGAGTTGGACCGGCACGCTCGCGAGCAGCTCGAGGCGACGCTGGAGTTCGTGCGACCCCACCTGACCGCGTGATGGCGCTGGGCAAGTTGCTGGTAGTCGCCGGTCTGGCGCTGCTGGTGCTGGGCGCGATGATTCTGCTAGCCCCGAGGGTGGGCCTGCCCGCGCCCGGCAAGCTGCCGGGGGACTTTGTCTACAAGAGCCCGCGCTATACGCTGTACTTCCCGTTCGCCACCTGCGTTGCCATCAGCGCGATTCTCACCGCGCTGTTCTACTTCGCGGGGCGTCGCTGAACGCACCCGTTAATCGGTTGCGAGCGGGCTGCAGTCTAGCTGGCCGGACCTATGGGATGATGTAGCCGTCATGCGCGCCTCGGCAGTAGTGTTCGGCCTCTTGGTCACCGTTTTTTCCGTCCCCGCTCTTGCCGGGGGGCCTTCCCCGGAGATTCCGTTCAAGAAGCGGGTCATCGATCTGGGCAGGAATGAGCCCTGCGCGGTGGTAGATCTCAACGGCGACGGCTACCTCGACATCGTCTCTGGCGAGAACTGGTTCCGCGGGCCGGAATTCCAGCCCAAGAAATTCCGTTCGTTCTACTTCTTCAACAACTACATCGACGACTTCTCCGACATGCCGTTCGATGTCGATCGAGACGGCCACGTTGACGTGGTGAGCGTCTCTTGGGGGGAGCGGAAGATCGCGTGGTGGCGAAACCCTGGCCGCGCAATCGGCGAGTGGGTCGAGCAGCGCATCCACGAAGGGCTCCCCGTCGAGTTCGCCTTGCTGGTGGACTTGGACGGCGATGGAATGGCCCGGGAGGTGCTGCCGCAATTCGGGGGCAGGCCAGCCGGCAAGACCGCGTGGTTTGAGTCGCCCGGGGCGGATGGCAAGTGGGTCGAGCACGCGGTGAAGCTCGCCGCTGACGGGCACGGGATCGGGGCCGGCGACGTCAACGGCGACGGACGCATGGACATTCTCACGCCCAAGGGCTGGCTGGAAGGGCCCGCGGACCCGCGGAAGACTCCGTGGAACATGCACGCCGAGTTCGAAGTCGAGGAGCACGCCGGCTTCCTGCACGTGTTGGACATCGATGGCGACGGCCTCAACGACATCATCGTGCCGCACGCCCACAGCTATGGCATTTACTGGCTCAAGCAGATTCGCGGGGACTCGGGCCAGCGCGCTTGGGAGCGGCTCACGATCGACGATTCCTGGTCACAGGCGCACGCTTCGACCCTAGCTGACCTGACCGGCGACGGGCGTCCGGAACTCATCACCGGCAAGCGGTTCTTCGCGCACAACGGCCACGACGAGGGCGGGCGCGAGCCCCTCGGGCTGTACTGGTACGAGTACGCGAACAACGGCAAGCAGTGGGAATGGCTGCGCCACACGATCCACTACGGCGGCCGCGTGGGCGCCGGCATGCAGATTCCGGTGGTTGATATCGACAAGGACGGCGACTTGGACATCGTCGTCGGCGGCAAGGGCGGCGTCTTCCTGTTCGAGAATCTCACGCACTGAGCGCCCGGCTGCGTCCGCGCTGGGCTCAGGCGATCGCTGCCAGCGCGATATCGTCGAACGAGAAGTCCGGGCTGTCCCGAAGCGTGCCGTCGGAACCGCTGTACCACTGCCATGTCTGGCGCAATCCGTCGGCCAGCGACACCGGTTCGAAGCCCAGCTCTTCGCGTGCACGCGTCATGTCCAGGGTGATGGGCGGCATGTCGAAGTACTGCCCGAAGTAGTACGGCGGCTGGAAGACCCGGCCGCCCAGCTCCTGCGCCGTATCGCGCGGGAGGTAGCGCAGGTCGGGTTCGATGCCAGCCGCCTCGCCGAGCATCCGCACGAAGTCATCCTGCCGCACGGGCCGGACGTGCGCGACGTTGTACGCTCGGCCGGCCGCCTCCGGGGTCTCGGCGGCCAGCAGTGCGGCGTCAACCAGATCCCTGACAAACACGAAATGCATCAAGCGGCTGCCGTCCCCCGGCACCAAGATCGGGCGTCCCGCAGTCAGGCGGTCCCAGAAGAACGCTTCGCGGTAGAACGGGTTGCGCGGGCCGTACACAAACGGCGGCCGGAGGGTTGCGGCCGGCACGCCTCGCTCGGCATACAGCCCCAGAAGGGCCCGCTCCGAGTCCGCCTTGTTGCGGCAATAGATGTCAGGACAATCGGGCGTCGCCAGCGGTGCGTCCTCGTCACGATCGAGGCCGTCCCCGTAGGCTGCGCAGCTGGAGACGAAGACGTACCGGCGCAAGTTGTCCCTGCAGGCTGCGGCCGCGGCGAGGACTTGGTCCCCGGTGGTGCCGCGCTGCCAGTCGTAGACGTTGTCGAACACCAGGTCGTAGCCGCCCTTCATGGCCTTCGCCACGGCAACAGTGTCGTTGCGGTCACAGTGGATTTCCCGCGCACGGCCGGCGAACGGATTGTGTCGGCCGCGATGCAGGATGGTGACATCGTCGCCGCGCTCGAGCAAGCGTGCGACGAGTGTTTGGCCGATGAACAGCGTGCCGCCGATCACCAACACGCGGTCCATGCTCGAATCCCGGGATTTACTCTGAGGCCCTGCTAGGCCTTGGCGCGGACCCGCAGCGCGATGCCCACTTCGGCCAGATTTCGGTCCGGCACCGTATTCGGCGCTTCGCACATCAGATCGGTGCCCCTGGCGGTCTTGGGGAAGGGAATCACGTCGCGGATCGTAGCCTCTCCGGCGAGCAGCATGACCAAGCGGTCCAGTCCCAGCGCGATGCCTCCGTGCGGGGGCGTGCCGTACTGCAGCGCTTCCAGGAAGAAGCCGAAGCGATGGTTCGCTTCTTCGGCTGCCAGCCCCAGAGCCTCGAAGACCGTCGACTGCACGTCTTGGCGGTGGATACGGATCGACCCCGAGCCTAGCTCGACTCCGTTTAGGACCAGATCGTAGGCCTTGGAGCGGCACGCTTCCGGATCGGCGATCAACTTGTCGATATCCTCGTCGTGGGGCGAGGTGAACGGATGGTGGGCGGGCGTCCAGTCGCCCTCGTTGGCGTCCCACTCGAACATCGGAAAGTCGGTGACCCACAGGAAGCGCAGGTCATCGTCCTTGAGCAGGCCGTGGCGCTCCGCGAAGGCTGCCGCTATAAGCTGCTTGAGACTGCCCGCCGCGGCCAAGACCGCTTGGTCGGGGCGCGGCCCGGAGACGGGTTTCGCGCCGGTGACGAGCACGAGGAAATCCTGCTCGTCGGCCTCCAAGCGATCCCTGACCGCCTGCATCTGCTCCGGCATCTTCTTTGACAGGCCCCGGAAGTCGTCGAATATTCTCAGGTTCTGCTCCGCGGCGAATTCGCGGAACTGTTCGCGTTCGCGCCGGGTCAGCTGCCCCACCGCGGGAGTGCGGATTGCGACCAGCGGGCCCTGCATCGGGAGGTCCTCCGGAGCCAACAGGTCCGTCACCACGGCCATCGGCGGCAGGCGCAGGTCGGGCTTGTCGCTGCCGTAGCCTTCCATCGCCTCGGCGTAGGTCAGCCGCGGCAGGGGCAGGTCCGGCTCGCGGGTCCCGGCCGCCGCGCACACGCTTGTCATCAGCCCTTCGACGACGGCCAGCACGCCGTCCTCGTTGACGAACGACATTTCGACATCGATCTGAGTGAACTCCGGCTGGCGATCGGCGCGCAGGTCCTCGTCGCGGAAGCAGCGTACGATCTGGAAGTATCGGTCGTAGCCGCCGACCATCAGCAGCTGCTTGAACAGCTGCGGAGACTGTGGCAGGGCATACATCGAGCCGAGCTGGATGCGGCTCGGAACCAGAAAATCCCGGGCGCCTTCTGGCGTCGAGCGGGTCATGAAGGGCGTCTCGATTTCCAAGAACCCTTGGTCGCTGAGTGATTTCCGAACCGCTGCGTTGATGTCGTGGCGCAGTTGGATGTTGCGCTGCATGCGAGGGCGGCGCAAGTCGATGTAGCGGTACTTGAGGCGCGTGTCCTCGCCTACGCTCGTGCGATCCTCCTCGTCCAGCTGGAACGGCGGCGTCTTGGAAGGGCTCAGAACCGTCAGCTTCTCGGCGACCAATTCGACCGTGCCGGTGTCGAGATTCGGGTTATAGGTCTCTTCGGAGCGGCGAATGATAGGGCCCTCCACCGCGATCACGTACTCGCTGCGCAGGGCCTCTGCGCGCGCGTGGGCCTCCGGGTGGGTCTCGGCGTTGAACACGACCTGCGAGATTCCGCTGCGGTCGCGCAAGTGCAGGAAGAGCAAGCCCCCGAGGTCGCGCTTGCGGTGAACCCAGCCCATCAAGACCGCGCTCGTCCCGATGTCGGAGTCGCGGATTGCCCCGCAATAGTGGGTTCGCTCCAGCGATCCCAGTGGCTGGGCCTGGAGGGCTTCTGGTTCTTGATCCGGCATCAGGTCTCGTCCAGGTATTCGCGCGACAGCTCGACGTAGTGCTCGGCGTTCGTGCGGGTGCGTTCCAGCTCCTCGTCACTCACGCCGCGTTTGACCTTGCCGGGCACCCCTGCCACCAAGCTGCGCGGCGGCACCACTGTGCCGCCGAGGACCACCGCTCCGGCCGCAACGATCGAACCGGCTCCGATGTGTGCCTTGCTCAGGATGGTCGAGCCCATGCCGATCAGGCAGTCGTCTTCGACCACGCAGCCGTGGACCGTGCAGGAGTGTCCGACGACCACGCGGTCGCCGATCGTCAGCGGAGCGTCTGCGTCCTCGTGCAGGCAGCTGTTGTCCTGGATGCTGGTGTCTTCGCCGATGGCGACCTTGGACGTGTCGGCGCGCACGGTGACGTTGCACCACACGCTGGACTGGCCGCCGACGCTGACATCCCCGATCAGCACGGCGCTCGGGTCGATATAGGCGCTGGACGCGATTGCTGGCCGAGCGCCACGAAGACTTCGAATCATGGCAATCCGAGGATCCGCTGCGGCCTAGGGAGAAGAGGTGAGGGGCCGGATCAGGCTGTCACATCACCGAGCGGCGAACTGACTTCAAACATAGCACCACGGGGCAGGCGTTGGAAAGGTCGGAACCAGCTCGCGCGTCGAGTCTCGACCCGCCCGCATCAATCCCGCAGCTTCGAAGGGGTCGGGACCGGCCATTCCTGCCCGGCTGTCCTCTTGCGCTTCGGGGTGCCACCCACGCTTCCGTCCAAGTCGCGCAGCAATGGCTGCGACGGGCCTCCCTCTGCTGGCAGGGGGAGGGATCTGCGTGCCGCCCCTGCGGCGGCTCACCCCACCTGCGCCCCTGCGGAGAGAGGGTCCCGGAAACCGGCGGCTTCCCTCGGCACGTCCCTGACATAAGAGCAGTGAACGGAGCGCGCCCCGACATCGCTCGCGCACCACTCGCGGTGCGAGAGGTCCGCACCGGCCCTCCCATTTCTGTGCGAGATCGTGGCCCGTGGCAGCACACCCGCTTCATGTGCTGGATCCCGCAGTGGATATGCGGAAAACATAGAATTCTCAGCATATGATGTGCTGAAAATGTGAATCGAATGGACTTGCTGTCGCGCTGTCTCGACCTTGGTCGGGATCTGAACAGCCGTTCCGTATGCCTCTTCGGGCCGCGACAGACCGGGAAGACCACTTGGCTGCATTAGCGCTTTCCCGACTCTCCGTTGTTCGACCTGCTGCACGGCGAGGTCTTTCTGCGCCTGTAGCGAGTCCCTGGCGCAGCCGAAACAACCCTGAAGCGGCAGTTCTTGGTCTGCCCGGAGTCTGGCCCTCGGCTCATTGGCGCTATCCAGATCCTACCGATCGAGGATTTTCTTAAGCGCCTTTGGGACGGCGAACTCCTCGCGTGACTGCCACAGCTACCACTCCGTTTCGTCTGAAGAGCTGCGAGGGCGACCCGTCCAGACGAGGAAGTGGCTCCCCGCCAGCGGCTCCGCGGGTGTCAGGCTTAGCCCCGCCCGAGACGTGCTGGCGACGATCCGAAGTCATGCCGGGAACCACTACTGAGGCTGATACCCGACGTAGCCGCTGGTGTGGCGCGAAACTCCAAGCTCGAAAGCTCGGCACCCAGCCCGCCGTAAGATGGGAGAGCGGGTCCATGCCGGAACAAATCGTCAAGCAGCGGTCACGAGGCTTCATTTGTGTGAACGCCCATCCTGCGGGGTGCGCCCGGAACGTGGAACGGCAGATCTCGCATGTGCGGAGCAGCATGCCTTCGAGGCCGGCGACTCGCTCGCGCAATGTCTTGGTCCTAGGATCGTCGACCGGCTACGGGCTGGCCACGCGCATCGCGACTGGCTGGGGCTTGGGGTGCCGCACACTGGGCGTGTTCTTCGAGAAGCCTCCTGCCGGGCGGCGCACCGCAAGCCCCGGCTACTACAACTGCGTTGCCCTGCATCAAGCTGCCGAGCGCGACGGGTTGTGGGCGCGCAGCGTCAACGGCGACGCTTTCTCCGACGAGACCAAGCAAGAGGTCGCGCAGGTCATCGAACAGTCGATGGGCAAGGTGGACCTGGTCGTATACAGCCTCGCGTCGCCCAAGCGCACGAATCCCAGGACAGGTGTCACGCACACTTCCAGCCTGAAGGCCATCGGGTCGCCGTTCACCGGAAAGACCGTCGATCTGGGGAACGGGACGGTGGGCACTGCATCGGTCGAGGAAGCCGCACCAGCGGAGATCGACGAGACCGTAGCGGTCATGGGAGGCGAAGACTGGCGCTGGTGGGTCGAAGGGCTTGCCGACAACGGGCTGCTGGCGCAGGGGGCGCGGACGCTGGCCTATAGCTACTACGGGCCTGCGGTGACGTGGCCGATCTACAAGGACGGCACCATCGGCGCGGCCAAGCAGGATCTCAAGGCGACTGCCGACAGCCTGAATGCCAAGCTGGAGCAGGAAGTTGGCGGAGCCGCCTGGGTGGCGGTCAACAAGGCCGTCGTCACGCAAGCGTCGGCGGCGATTCCGGTCGTGCCGCTGTATATGAGCCTGCTGTTTCGAGTGATGAAGGCCAAGGGTGTCCACGAAGGCTGCATCGAACAGATGACTCGCTTGGTCAGGGACCACCTCGCCGCGGAAGGCGGGCCACAATGTGACGCAGACGGACTGATTCGCCTCGATGATCTGGAAATGCGTGCCGACGTCCAAGACGAGATTGCCGGGCTGTGGCCCAGGGTGGAGACGGACAACTTGGCGGAACTGGCGGACTTTGCGGGATTTCGCCGGGACTTCAACAACCTCTTCGGTTTCGACGTGGACGGCGTCGACTATGGCCTGCCGGTCGAGACCGAATTGTTCTTGTCCTAGACTGGGGGATCTCTACCATGACCCGAGAGAGCAATGTACAGCACCGCACGCTCGCCGCGGAGCGGGGTCCAGTGACGCTTGCGGTTGTGACCGTCAGTGACAGCCGCACGCCCAAGACCGATGCCAACGCGGCATTCCTTGCGGATGCTATCGAACAGTCTGGCGATCTGCTGCACTCGATTCGCATCGTGCCGGACGAGCCCCATCAAGTGGCGGCGGCGCTGGATGAGCTGGCGGCCGAGGAACAGGTGCAGGTCGTGCTGTTCAACGGCGGCACCGGCATCTCTCGCCGGGATCGAACCTATGATGTTCTCAGTCGCGCGATGGACAAGGAGCTGACCGGCTTCGGCGAGCTATTTCGGATGCTCAGCTATGACCAGGTCGGCGCCTCCGCGATGCTTTCGCGGGCCACGGCCGGCGTCTACCGAGACACGGTCGTGATTTCCGTGCCGGGCTCTCCCAACGCTGTGCGGCTCGCGTGGGAGAAGCTGATTCAGCCGGAAATGGCCCACTTGGCCTGGGAAATCATCCGCTAGCAAGTGGCTATACTCGGGCTAGGACCGGAGGCAGCGTGAGATCCCTGCATCTTCGTGTGTTCACCACGCTGATCTCGTTGCTAGGGCTGGCTTGCTCAGACGAGGTGCCCCGGTCGGCAGCCGAGATCGAAGCGGCCGTAGAGAGCTACTTGGCCGAGCGCACGGACCTGCGGCTCGACCAAATGCAGGTCAAGGCGGATCGCATCCGCTACGACGGAGACCATGCCAGCGTTTCGGTTTCTATCGTGGCTTCGGACGATCCCAAGGCGGCCATGAGGATGCTGTATCAGCTGCGACGCGAGCCGGATGGCTGGCAAGTCTTGCCGCCCGAACCCGCCAGCAGTTCGTCTGCGGCGCTGCCGCCGAACCATCCGCCCACATCAGGGCTCCCACCGGGACACCCCCCTACTGTCCAACCCAGCCCGGAACTTCCTCCGGGGCACCCGCCATTGGACGGCGGGCAGCAGTAGGCAGGGTTCGAAACGGAACGGACTTATGCAGCATGATCTCTCCAGCGCCTTGTTCCAAGAAGCTCAGCGGGTTATTCCCGGCGGCGTGAATTCGCCCGCCCGCGCGTTTCGCGCCGTAGGCCGCGAGCCTGTCTTCATCGCGCGCGGCGACGGATGCCGCCTGTGGGACGTGGACGGGAACGAATACGTCGACTTCGTGGGATCTTGGGGGCCGCTGTTTCTCGGTCACCGCCATCCGGGCGTGATCGCTGCCCTGGAAGGGGCCCTCGACACCGGTACGAGCTTCGGCGCCCCGACCGTGGCCGAGGTCAAGATGGCCGAGCTGATCTGCGAGATTGTGCCGTCCATCGAGATGGTGCGACTGGTGAATTCGGGCACCGAGGCCACCATGAGCGCCCTGCGGGTGGCGCGCGGCTACACCGGTCGCGACTTGGCGATCAAGTTTGTCGGCAACTACCACGGGCACGTCGATTCCTTGCTTGTCAAGGCCGGCTCGGGGCTGGCCACGTTGGGCATCTCCGATTCCGGGGGCGTGCCGGAAGGCTTTGCCGCGACGACGCTGCCGCTGCCGTACAACGATGCAGGCGCTGTTCAGCAAGCGTTCTCGGACTATGGCGACAGGCTCGCAGCCGTGATCCTCGAGCCGGTCGCGGGCAACATGGGATGCGTGCCGCCCCGGCCCGGCTTCTTGCAAGCTTTGCGCGATCTGTGCAGCCACAACGGGACGGTGCTGATCTTCGACGAAGTGATGACCGGGTTCCGAGTCGCGCTCGGCGGAGCGCAGTCCTTGTATGGGGTCACGCCCGACATGACCACGCTGGGCAAGGTCATCGGCGGCGGCCTGCCGATCGGCGCGTTCGGCGGGCGGCGCGAGATCATGCAGCACGTCGCCCCGCTCGGAGGGGTCTACCAAGGAGGGACGCTTTCGGGGAATCCGCTAGCTGTCGCCGGAGGTCTGGCGATGCTGCGTGCGCTCCGTGACGACCCTGGAATCTATGAGCGAGTCGAGGCTTCAGCCGCCCGCTTGCAGGCCGGGGTCATGTCCGCCGCCGAGGCAGCAGGAGTCAAGCTGGCCAGCAATCGGGTCGGCTCGATGGTGACGTTCTTCTTCACCGACCGGGCCGTGCACGACTGGGACGGTGCGGCCAGCTGCGATACCGAATTGTTCGGGCATTACTTCCGCGAGATGCTGGCGTGCGGGATTTATCTGCCGTGCTCGCAGTTCGAAGCGGTGTTTGTCTCCGACGCCCACGGCGAAACCGAGATCGATCTGGCGATCAACGCTGCAGCCAAAGTGCTGGCAGGCATCGCCGAGACAGAGCTGGCCAGCCCGTCGCAGGGATGAGCTCAGCCCTGCGGCACCCGCGCATCAGCGATCACGAAACGCCCTTTCTCGCGACCGTTCCAAGAGTCGAGTTCCACCTTTCCGGCCACTTCGGCCCGGCCGTCGCGCGCGGCGTTCGCCGCGAGACGGTCTTGCCAGTCGTCCGGGGCTCTCCACCAGACGGCCTCGAATCGGCTCCCCGCGCACTCCAGTGTCGCGAACAAGTGGCCGTTAGCCGTTAGCTTGTGGCGCGCGAGCGAACACGCTCGCACGCCGAACTGCGGAAACTCCAACCCCGGGCCCCACGGCTCGAGTTGCTGCTGGGCTTGGGCGAGTGCCAGTAGCGCGTCCGCGGCTAGGTGGTTCGGCCTCAGGACGGCGTCGATGACGCGGCTAGGCTCGCACGGAATCGCCGCGTTGGCCGCGTGCTCCTTGAATCGCTCTGCGAGAAAGTCCCGCAGGTCTTCCAGTCGCTGGGAATCGATCTCCACGCCGCATGCCGACGCGTGCCCGCCGCCCTTTCGCGCGATGCCGCTCCTGACGGCAGCGACGACTGCCTCTCCGATGTTGAACTCCAGTGCCGATCGCCCCGAGCCCGCCAATGCACCGTTGTCGCGCTGGGTGAGCGCGATGGCCGGCCATCCGGCCAGCCTGACGAGCTCTGACGCCACCAGCCCGACCGTTCCCGGTGTGGCTGACGAAGCTACGAACACATTCACCGGCCCGTGATCAAACCCCACCAAGTCTGAATGAGAAGCCAGCTCTGCCCGAGCCTTGTGGCCGAGCTCCTTGCGGTCTTGGTTGTGCTGGTCAAGGCGACGGGCAAAGTCCCTTGCGGCCTCCCGATCCGATTCGCGCAAGCAGCGCGCCGCAAGGTCCGACTCTCCCATGCGCGAGCCGGCGTTCAATCTGGGGCCGATCCTCCACCCGAAGTCATCAGCGGAGCCGGTCGCTCCTATGCTGGCGAGCTCGCAGATCTCGGCCAAGCCATTGCCCCGGGAGGCGGTGTCGCCGAGCAAGCGGACCCCGTGGCGGATCAGCGCGCGGTTGAACGGCATGTCGAGCGGCATCAAGTCGCATGAGGTGCCGAGGGCAGCGTATAGCGTGATGCGCTGCCGGATGGCCTTGGTTTCGGCCTTGGACAGGCCCGCCTGCCGCAGAATCGAACGTGCCACGAACCACGCCAAGGCAGCGGTGCAAAGCGTGCCGTGCTCGCCAGGGGCTGCCGCGGAGGCGGCCCAGGGATTGAGCAGCACTCCAGCGGCCGGTGTCTGAGCGCCGTGTGCGGGGTGGTGGTCAATCACCACCACATCGATTCCCGTAGCTTGGTGAAATCCATCCAGCAGGCCACCCGCCGCCGTGCCACAGTCCAAGACGGCGATGCAGGTGACGCCCGCATCGGCAAGCGATTTGAGGCAGCGTTCGTTTGGACCGAATCCCTCTGTGTTGCGCTCCGGCACACTGACGGCGGGCTCTTGGCCGCTTGGGGCACCGGCGAGTCGGAGCGCTTCGACCAGAATCGCCTGGGCCGTAGCTCCGTCGACATCGAAGTCGCACAGGATTCCGACGCGGCCCGTGCGGGCCGCATGAAGCAGCCTTGCAGCCGCCGCGTCTGTATTTCGGGGCTCGCCCATTGCGGCAGTGCAATCTCCTAGAGATCGCAGTGCCAGAGCCTGCGGGTCGAAGCCCTCCGGCTTGCGACCGGCTAACGCCTCGCCGATTACATCGGGCACGCCCAAGGCACGCGCGAACTCCTCACAGCGCCGTGACCGGGCCGGGGAATCATCCGGCCAGCGCCAGGATTGGGTCCTCAACGCCGGAACTCCTCAGATGCTGACACGACGTGGGAATCTCTTCAGTTCGGAAGTCACTTGTCAGGTGCCGTAGTGTCGGAGGCCCGGTGCAAGCGCTCCGCGATGCCGATGTCGCGTTCGGGTCGCAGCAGGGGGAACAGGATCACATCCCGGATGGTCGGCGAGTTGGTCAGCAGCATGGTCAGGCGGTCGATGCCGATTCCCTCGCCGGCGGCCGGCGGCATGCCGTAGCACAGCGCCCGGATATAGTCCTCGTCGATTCCGTGGGCTTCGTGATCTCCGGCCGCCCGCGCCTGCGCCTGCTCCTCGAAGCGCCCCAGCTGCTCTAGCGGATCGTTCAGCTCGGAGTAGCCGTTGGCGATCTCCATCCCGCCGCAGAAGATCTCGAACCGCTCCACCCAAGCCGGATCTTCAGGCTTCTGCTTGGAGAGCGGGGACGCTTCGACCGGGTAGTCGCAGATCACGGTCGGCTGGATGAGGAGGTGCTCGCAAGCGGCCTCGAACAGATCGAGCAGGGCCTTGCCGGCCGATACCCCCTCGGGCAACGCGATGCCCTCTCCGGCCTTGCGTTCGTGAATCGCTGCCAGCTCGCGGATCTTGCGCACGTCAGCTAGGTCGCCGACGTCTGGCCGCGAATCCTTGTAGGGCCAGTACTCCGCGATCACCTCGGGAAAGGTCAGCCGTTCCAGCGAGCCAAAATCGATCCTGTGCTCGCCGAACTCCGCAACAGTTCCGCCATCGAGAGCAGCCTCCGCGCTCGCCTTCAACAGCTGCGCGCTGAAGTCTATCAAGGCGCGGTAGTCGCTGTACGCCTCGTAGAACTCCAGCATCGTGAACTCGGGGTTGTGCTGCTTGGACAGCCCCTCGTTGCGAAAGTTGCGATTGATCTCGTACACCCGGTCTAGCCCGCCGATTGTCAGGCGCTTCAAGTACAGCTCCGGCGCCACTCGCAAGAACAGGTCGACGTCCAGTGTGTTGTGATGCGTTTGGAAGGGCCGGGCTAGGGCACCGCCGTAGACCGGTTGCATCATCGGCGTCTCGACCTCGATGTATCCGCGCTGCTCGAGGCTCGTGCGCAGCTGTCGGATGATCCGGTCTCTGGTCACGAACGTCTGCCGGACCGAGTCGTTGCTGATCAGGTCGAGCGACCGCTGCCGGTAGCGGATTTCGACATCCTGCAGACCGTGAAACTTCTCAGGTGGCGGAAGCACGCTCTTGGAAAGGAACTCCAGCTCGGTCGCTCGGACCGTGAGCTCTCCAGTCCGCGTGCGAAAGACCCTGCCGGCAACGCCGATGACATCTCCGGCGTCAAGGAGCTTGTAGAGTTCGAAGTCGCGCTCCGAGACCTCGTCCCGGCGCACGTAGATCTGGATCTGAACGCCGCCTTGCTTCAGGTTTGCGAAGCCCGCCTTGCCCTGGCGTCGCTTGGTCACCAGGCGGCCGCAGATGCGGGTGCTAGGCTGCTCCGCCTCGAGCCTCTCGCCGTCGCAAGGGTCGAAGAGATCCCGGAGTTCCGTGACTGTGTGCGTCGCGTCGTATTTGTGCGGGTAGCGCTCGAAGCCTAGCTCGGAGATCCGCGCGATCTTCTCGAAACGCTGCTGGAGAATGCGATCTTCGGGAGACACGGAGAGAACCCGGCCCCAGAGCAGGGCCGGAACTCTTATTGTAGGAGCGCAGTCGTAGAACGCATCGAAGGGCTCAGGGGACGTTAACGAGCTTAGTAGTAGTCCGAGCAGTCCATGAAGTAGCCGCAGCGATCGCAGCGCAACTTGCAGCTGCGGCTCTCCAAGCGTTGGGAGCAGTTCGGGCAGTAGAGCATCGCGTTCTGCTCCGCGCTAATGGCGGGGGTGTTTGGCGTAGGGCGCGGTGGGTCCGCCCGCTTGTCGGCCGGCGGTCTCGTGTCGCCCTGTTCGCGGTTCATACTCCGACCTCCCGAATGACGTCCAACTTCTCGTCGCTCAGGTAGCCGTAGCGGTTCACCCAGTAACCATGCTGGCCTGCCTCGCGCGCCACCACAAGGCGCTTGCGGAAGTCGTCCAGCGGCCCGTAGCCGTGGGCCAAGACGTAGACCGGCGTGTCGCCCGCGTCCCGCTGGGCTTGGTGGATCTTGCGGGTCTGCGCGGCCGGACCGACCGGGTGCGGAACGTCCGGCGGCGGATACGAGTAGTCCTCGACCGTCGGGAGGCCATCGTCATCGGCGATGTCGAGCCAGCGCACCAATGCGCGAGCAAGCAGTCTGCTGGACAGGCCGGGATTCGCAGCCAAGATCTGGTCTCCGTAGAAGCGCAGCATCATCGGCCAATGCATGGTGTACAGCTTGCAGCTGATGGCTGACGAGTGCTTGGCGACGCGCCGGAAGTCCATGCCGGACGGGATCGTCCAAGGCGGCGGGAAGGCATTCGGCAGCAGTTCCATCGACTCCCCGCCCGCCTCGTTGATCGTGGAGCGGAAGCCGGCGATCATGTCTTCGACCAAGGCTGCCTTGAAGCGCAACCAAGCGGCCACGCCCGGATAGTCCGAGAGCAGCCGCAGCAGGTGGTAGCGCCCGCCGTCAGCATCCTCAGCCCACGCAATGAGATCGGCGTCGGTCAGGCCGCCGTGCAATTTCTCGTAGAGCCCGCCCACGTCCCGGCGCATGCGCTCGAAGGGGAAGCCCATGCGCTCCGCTGCCCGCTCGGCGTGGTAGGAGAAATCCAGGAATACCGAGTCGAGGAAGTACGGGGGGTACTCCGGCCAGTCGACGCGCAGTCCATCGAGGTCGGGATACTGCTGGACAATGTCTCTGAGCAGGGCGTGCTCGTAACCCAAGATGTGCGGGCTGGCCAAACTGCCGTTCTTGGCAAGCCGACGCGGCGGAATCGTGCCGTTCGGCAACAGCGCACGGTCGGCATCGACCGGGCCGCCGAACTGCACTCGATACCCGGGCGGAATCGCGGCCTGCACTTGGAAGTAGACCCGAATGCCGCGCTTCTTGGCCGCTGGTATGAAGTCGTGCAGCAGGTGTCCTTGACTGCGCGTCAGGTCGGTAGGCTCGGAGGGGCGGTAGCGCAGGCCGGCGTAGAGGGATAGGTTCGGCTCGAAGCTTGGCGCCGTCTTGACCCAGACCTCGCGTTTGCCGAAGAGCGGGCGATCGAGCAAGCGCACCGCGCCGGCGTTGGCGTCGGCAGGAGGCTCGCGCTGACCGGTTTCGCGGTCGGCCTCTTCCATCAAGTACGGGGATGTCGCGACGGCGTTCGCGCCGATGTTGCTGAGGTTGTCTAGCAGCCCCTCGATGCCCTCGCTCTGGATGTATTCGGGTAGAACTGTGACTCCGAGCAGTTTGCCGTCCGCCATGCGCGCAATATATCAAGTCCGATGCGACAAGACCATAGCTGAGGTGAGTCTCCCAATGCTGCGACGTCGCCTGGGAGGCCATTGGCAGCACGGCAGGCAAGCCTTGCGCGAGAGTCTTGGTTCGCGACGCGCTTCAGCCATAGGTGACGCAACGACCATTGACGGGCTTGGCCGATCGCGCGATTGGCTCATCGGGAGTGTGATAGGTTAAGAGAAATACTACAGAGCGTGGGCCTGTGGCGCAGTTGGGAGCGCGCCTCCATGGCATGGAGGAGGTCGAGGGTTCGAATCCCTCCAGGTCCACCATTTTCGCTAGGCTCTCGGGTCGCTCAACCGTAGAAATTCCAAGAAAGTGATTCGCAACAGAATCGATATCAGAAGTTGAGCTCGGGACAGTCGCTTGGCCGCAGACTCCTCTCTTGGCAAGTGTGATCGCTCCTCAGGATTGAGCGCCGGACATTGCCGGGCGTTCCACTACACCGCCAAACCCACTGGCAGGGACAGAAACATACTCGAGTAAGGTCTTCCCGGTACCCTATCCTTCAAGTAGGGTCCCGGTGTCGCGAACGAGTGGCAGTTGACGCAAATGAGGCTCGCCATCTCTCGGCCCCGTCGGAGCGCTACGTAGGAATCTGTTGGTGGCGCAGGTCAGACCCAGCGAACGCCCGGTGAGGCATCGCAGCACTGAGTGGTGAGAACGAAGGGGCTCGGGTGAATTGAGCGATCCTAGCAAGCGGGAAAGGCGTTGGCGGCGTTCCATCAGCCGATTTGCACTCATCTCGGCGGCAATCGGGCAATTGTGCAGTTCGACGTCGCTATGCGCACAGCAACGCGACCCTGCGGTAGAGATCTACGGACTGACTGGCGGCTACTACTTCGGGAACAAGGCGCACGTGTTGAAGGGCGGGGATTGGAATCCGCAGATCGCCGGGGGCATCTTGGTGCCCGTCGCGCGGAAGTGGGCAGTGATGGTTGATGGGGCTACCAGTCATCTCGAGGTCAACGAAGGCCCACACGGTCGATACGATGACCATCCTTTCTCCGAGTTCTATCGAGTGAATCCCGGGGTCCAGAGCAACGACGTCACGACGCAAAGACTGATTGCGGTCCTACCATCCGTCGTCAGGTTGTGGCGAAGGGATCGATTCTCCCTCTATGCGGGTGGCGGTCTTGGACTGGAGCGGCAGAATCAGTTCATCCGGTACCAACCCGTTGATTCGCAGGAGAACCCCGGCGGAAGCAGCGTCCTTGTTCGCTCCGAAGAATTCGTCGAATCAACGGATACGGTATCGACTACACCCCTGATCGTTCGCGCGGGCGTTCTGTTCAGCCTCGCTCCACGTATCGTCCTGCGAGGGGGATACTCGCACGTCATCGGTTACTTGGATACGGCCGCCTCCCGATCCCTCGAAGTGGGCATCGGATACCGTTTCTAGCAGCTCTTGGTGGTTGAGTTTGGATGCCTGTCCACTCGTGTCACGTCGAAAGTTGGCGACCACCGAGCACAGCACCAAGGGGTTGTCCTTTCAAGAGTTGCGCAACCTGCCGCGTTTTTCTTCGAATTGGCCGGCAGCTTGAGATTGCCCTGTCGCCCCCGCTGCCCGGACGCGTCCGCAACACGGCGCCCTCTAGCAGCTGCGTGCGCAGGGACAGATCTTGAAGGCTCTCCAGCGCCAGCCACGGACCAGACACGCCTCCGAGAATTCGTCGTCGAACGGCAGCCCCAAAGGCCGCGTGCGGACTTGGATCCACACCCACGCCTTGAGCGATTTCAGACGGCTAAGGACGCGCAGGGGAAGTGGCGGAGAAGCCTGAGCCAAAGGTCGCCGACCGCAATCCAAGGCTGTGACATGGTAGCGTCGATCAGTGCTCTGGCAGGGAACATTACGATTTTACTATGATAATGTGACGAATAGTGCTACTTTGTTTGTGTCATGTCTGCAACCGCTGCACCGCGAGCCCGCAACGTCATCGCGGATCTAGCCGCCCGTGGGCGGCATCATTTCACCTCTTCTGAGCTTCGCTCGGCGCTTGGGGTCACCGAGCAGGCGACACGCCAGGCCCTGAGCCGCGTCGCAGCCAAGGGGGAGATTGCAAGTCCGGCGCGGGGGTTCTATGTCATCGTTCCGCCCGAGTATAGGCGGCTTGGCTGTCTGCCAGCGGACCAGTTCGTCCCGGCGCTCATGGAGCACCGGAGCGCCCGCTACTATGTCGGATTGCTCTCGGCGGCGCAGTACTACGGAGCGGCCTATCATCGCCCGCAGGAATTCCAGGTGATGTTGAAGAGGAACCGGCCGGCGATCGTGTGCGGTTCCGTCCGCGTTACCTTCGTCGCGCGCAGGGCGCTCACTGCCGTGCCAGTGCAGAGCTTCAACAATCCGCGTGGGACCGTTCTGGTCTCGACGGTGGAAGCGACGGCGGTCGATCTGGTCGGGTACATGCATCGCGCCGGAGGGGTGGACCGGGTGGCGGGCGTGCTTTCTGAACTTGGTGAAGATATCGATCCGGAGCGCCTAGTCGAGGCTTCGGGATCCGCCTCGATCCTTTGGGCGCAGCGCTTAGGCTACCTCCTCGAGCATGTCGGTGCTGGGGATAAAGCCGTATTCCTCAAGGAGCACGTGAGGCGGCGCGCTAGGAACTACACGAAGCTCCTGCCGAGCTTGGGTCTCGAAGGCGCTGTGCGCTCGAAGGACTGGCGGCTGTTCGTGAACGCGGGCGTCGAGGTGGACGCGTGATCCCGCGGGACTACATCACCCAATGGCGGGAGCGGGCGCCGTGGAGCGAGGACTTCCAGGTTGAGCAGGATCTGATCCTCAGCTGCGCCCTAGTCGAGATCTTCTCCAACGCAGTTCTGGCCGGTGCACTCGCCTTCCGGAGAGGTACGGCGCTGTCCAAGCTCTATCTGACGCCGCCCGCGCGCTACTCCGAGGACATCGATCTGGTGCAGGTCGCGCCAGGGCCTGCTGGCCCTTTGATGGACGGCTTGCGAGAGGTCCTCGATCCTTGGCTGGCCGAAGCGCGGTGGAAGCAGTCTCAAGGCCGGGTGACGTTCAGCTACCGGTTTCTGTCCGAGGACGTTCCGGCGATGAGGCTACGTCTCAAGGTCGAGATCAATTCTCGCGAGCACTTTGCGGTGTTGGGCTTCACGAAACGCACGTTCTCGGTTGACTCCCGGTGGTACTCAGGAATGGCCGATATCACGACCTTCGAGCTCGACGAGTTGCTGGCGACAAAGCTGAGAGCCCTCTATCAGCGCCGCAAGGGTCGGGATCTCTTCGACCTAGCGATGCGACTTGCCGACGAGCGAAGCGATCCCGAACGGATCGTGGCCGGGTTCAGCGGGTACATGGAGCGGGAGGGTGGTGCGGTGACCCGCGCAATGTTCGAACGGAATCTCGCGGGCAAGATCGGCGATGCGCAGTTCAATGCCGACATGAGCGCGCTAGCTAGACCGGGCTTCGAGTGGCGACCGGTGGAAGCGGCACAGACAGTCTCCGAGCGGTTGATCCGGCTACTCCCGGGCGAGAAGTGGAAGGTTGACTCGGGGGCGTAGGCGAAGTGTGTGGGACGTGCTTTGACCTCGAAACAATGGAGACGCCACCAGGAATCAACTCGAAGCGTATCTGCAGAGCGGGAGCGGACAGGACGACGGCCCCAGCCATCGGCGTTCCTTACGGAGCCGATTCTCGCTCATACGGCTGAATCAACTCACCCGCACATTCCATCCGGGATTTGATTCTTGCGACCGACTTGCGCGGCAACGATCGGGTGTCACGTCCTCAACCAAGTGGCTGAGCTTGATGAGCCGAACTCCAACGCAGTATTGACCGGAACGATAGACCGGGCAAGCGAGCCCAATCGCGACTGAATCGAGTCGTGCGGCTACGCCATGTCAAAGCGCCACGAGGCCAACGCTTATTCGCAGAGCCCGGTTGACCTCCTCCATTTTCGCTTTCGACAGTCTGCCGAGTTGCTTTACCAGCCTCTTCTTGTCGACCGTCCGGATCTGATTCAGCAGTACTACCGAGTCTACAGTGAGACCTGTCAGTGCCTCGGCGGATATCAAGACCTCCGTGGGATACAGACGGTCATCGAACTTGGAGCTGATGGCGGCCACAATGGTGACTGGACTGGACTTGTTGGCGATATCGTTCTGCAGAATTAGAGCCGGGCGCGTTTTCCGGATCTCAGCACCGATTGTCGGGTCGAAATTGACTAGGTAGATGTCTCCCCTTCTTGGTCGCGTCATGAGGGCTAGTCAGGAAGGACGAACCATTCCTCAGCGATCTCTCGGTCACGCTCGGATCGAACCTTCGCCCCTAGCTCGAGCTGCTCTCGAAGGTTCGCCCTCCCCTGCTCGTTGATGAAGCGTCTCACGGCTTCGTCAATTAGCCGCGAGCGCTGGCCTCGCGCCACAGCACGATCAAGCATTCTGATCGTCTGTTCCGGCAGTGTGATGTTGAGCCTTCGGTTCATTGGGGACCTCGCGTAAGGCAACTCTGTTTCCTTAATGATACACACTATCGGTGTGGATGTAGCTGTGCGCCAACCAATGTCGGGAATTGGCTGGCGTATGCCGGAGCGCGGCTTGGACTCTCGGGATCAGGCCCGGCCATCAGGTAGACCCTTGTTCGTGGAGTTCCGTTGACGCAACCCTTGCTGCCCTTGCACTTCTACAGGAAATACGACTAGTATGGAATTGTAGAAGCGCAAGGGGAAGTTTTGTCGCACATCGACCTTCCGCAGGGCACCCTAGACCTGCTGATTCTCAAGACCCTCAACCTCGAGCCGCAGCATGGCTGGGGGATCTCGGAAAGGATCCGGCAGATCTCCCACGAGGTTCTCCAAGTCCAGCAGGGATCGCTGTATCCGGCGCTGCATAGGCTGGAGCGCCGAGGGTGGATTCAGGCGAAATGGGGCGTGTCTGACAACAATCGGCGCGCCAAGTACTACGAGCTCACGCTGGCGGGGCGGAGGCAACTGGACGATGCATCCGCCTCGTGGCGGAAGCTGTCCGCCGCCGTGGAGATCATTCTTGACACGGCCTAGCCGGAGGAGATGTTGCTTAGGGACCTGCTATATCGAGGGCGTGCGTTATTGCGGCGCAAGGCCATGGAGGACGATCTCGACTCGGAGTTGCAATTCCACCTTGACCGACTGACGGAACAGCATGTTCGCGCCGGAAACGCGCCAGGCGAGGCCCGGCGGCTCGCGAGGATAGCCTTGGGAGGCGTTTCTCAGGTCAAGGAGCAGTGTCGCGAGTCCTGGGGGGTGAGCTGGATCAATACGCTCGTTAGGGATCTTGGCTCCGCGCTGGTCCGCATGCGGCGATACCCTCGCTCTGCAGCTGTGGTCGAGAGCAGTCTGGCGCTCGGCATCGGAATGAGCGTCGCCATGTTTTCGCTGCTGGACGCGGTTCTGTTGCGACCCCTGCCGTTCCCGGACCAGGATTCGATTTATGTCATCCAAAAGGCAGACCCTCTCGCGGGAACCCATGTCGAGGAACTCGCATACCCGGAGCTGGTTGATCTCCAAGAGAGCATCCCGGGATTCGAGTATGTAGCTGTCACTCCAACCTCCCTTTACGGCTACGCCAGGGTGTTGGAGACCGGGACGGCCGATCCGGTCCAGCTGGAAGCCTCGCCCGTATCGCACGACTTCTTCCGCGTCCTCGGTGTCACCCCCCGCTTGGGTCGGGGATTCATCGATTCGGACGAGCGGGTTGGCGCACCGCCGGTCGTTGTGATTTCGGATCGAACATGGCGTGAACATCTAGGTGCGGATCCCGGCATCATCGGTCGGACGGTGCGTCTGAACGGCCAGGGCCACACCGTGATCGGTGTCATGGCGCCGGGCGTCGAGTTTCCGCGGGGCGCTGCCCTTTGGGTTCCGCTCGGGATCGAGCAGCGAGTCATCGAGCGTCGCGGAGCGACATTCTTGCAAGCGGTAGCGCGCGCCAAGCCCGGCTACTCACGCCAACAGGTCGATAGCGATGTCAGCGCGCTCTTCAAGCGACTCGCAAGCGAATACCCGGAAGCATACAAAATCTCGCAGCGGGGGGTTGTGACGCCGCTGGTCAACTACTGGACCGGATCGGCAAGGATCCACTTGTGGATCGTCCTCGGGGCCTCTCTGCTCCTACTGACCGCGGCCGCGATCAGCTCGGGGGGACTTCTACTCTCACGCGCAGTGTCACGTCGTTCCGAGATCGCCACGCATCTTGCGCTGGGAGCTCCGCCGAGGCGAATCGTTGCGCAGATGGCCGCAGAGGGGGCAGTCGCGGGAGGCATCGCCGCGATCGCCGGACTGGGTATCGCGTACTTGGTGATTCGCTCGTTGGTGAGATGGCCTCCGGCCGATATTCCGCGACTGTCCGAAGCCTCGTTGGATCTGAACTCCTTTTGTTTCGCTGCCGGAGCGACGGCCTTCGTCTCTGTCGTGTGCTCGCTTGCGCCCGGATGGGCGGCCTCGAGAATGCGCCTCGAATCCGCAATCAGGGAAGGCGATCCTCGATCCTCGGGATCCCACCGCGCCAGCCGCGCGCGTGACGTATTCGTTCTTGTCCAGTCCGCGGTGACCTTTGTGCTGTTGGTAACGGCCGTCCTGCTCGTACTGAGCTATCGCTCCGTTGCGTTCGTCGAGACCGGTTTCGCGAATCGCGATGCACTGACAATGGATGTCACGCTGAGAGGGCCGGGCTTGTTTCCCGCCCAAAGTTTCGACTCGGCCACACGTCACGCGTTCTATTCGCGCCTGATGCAACGGTTGCGCGACGAGCCAGCTGTCGCCTCGGCGGGGGCAATCCTGCTACGGCCGCTCGCGGGCCCCATCGGATGGGACATTGCCTACGAGTTCGAGTTTGAGGCGGGCAGTCGGGATGGCAAGCAGCGTCCGAAAGCGAACTACGAGGTCGTAACCGCCGACTACTTCGAGACCGTGGGATCACCGTTGCTGCAAGGGCGCGACTTCGACAGTCGCGACTCGGAGGAAGCGGAACCGGTCGCGATCATCAGCGAGACACTCGCCGACCAAGTGCGATCCGCTGGCCACACGCCGCTTGGTCATCGCATCTGGGTTGGGATTGGCAGGCAGGGCTGGAGGCGCATCGTTGGCATTTCCGGAGACGCCCGCTACCGATCCGGCACCCACTCTGGCGCACACATTTTCGTGCCAAGCCTGCAGGCAGGGCAACCGACTCGGCACGTCGTGATCCGCGGCCCGCGGCCCCGCCAGGAACTCTCGGCGCTGGTACAGCGCGTGGTGAGGGAGATCGATCCCAGCCAGAATGTGGGCGACCCGCTGACAATCGGTGAACTGATCGATAGGGACACTGCACGACATCGATTCAACGTGATCCTGCTGCTTTGGTTCGGCGCGTGCGCGGTGATCCTTGCCGTAACCGCGGTCTATAGCGTGATCGCTGAGACAATGGCGGCCCGCCGGACTGAGGTCGCGATCAAGTCCGCGCTAGGTGCGCAGAGAAACCGAGTTGTGCGCGATTTGGTGCTGCGCACCGTACGATTTGCTGTCGTCGGTCTCGCGGTGGGCACGGCGGCTGTGTCTGTGTTCGGCACGCTGAGTCCGGATGTGTTTCGCGGCGCTTCGGCGCGGGATCCGATTGTCCTGATCTCAGTAGGGGCCTTCCTGTTTGTTGTTTCTCTAGGCGCGGCGGTCTGGCCAGCATGGCACGCGACGCGAGACAATCGCCGGACCTTGCTGCGTGAGAGCTAGCTGCCTGCAGTGCACCAGCATGCGAATCGCCATCGCCTTGAACCGGAATCCTTGCTGATGGCTTATCCGCCCCGTTGGTACGACTACCCGCCTGGGGGCCCTTGGTTGGCCGTACCCTTGCAGGTCGATTTCGTCCCCCATACTGAATCCGTCGGCAGGTCTGAGCGTGGCCCCAGCACGGAAGCCTTGGTCGGAGCCATTGAGCCAGCAAGAAGCCCGGTCGACCGGCCGGTCGCAACGCACATGTTTGCCTCGACCGTGATCGGTTCGTTGTCGATGCTCGCGCTCGGCTTGGCCTAGAAGGACTGCAACGTGGACAAGGCACGCATCGGATACGCGCGGCGGAAGCGCATCCGGCGGATCGTGTTGGGATCCGTTGCGGCGACGGCGTTCCTAGCAGTGGCTTGGGTGGTGTCCCGCATTGAGCCCGCAGCTCCTAGCGTGGACGCTGCCGTAGTCTTCACCGACACCGTCGAACGTGGCGAGATGTTGCGGCAGGTTCGGGGCATCGGAACGCTCGTGCCCGAGACCGTGGTCGTGATCGCGGCAAGCGATGCCGGGCGCATCGAGCGGCGCCTCGTCCAGCCCGGCCAGTCCGTAGCACAGCACACCGTGCTTCTCGAACTCAGCAGTCCGCAGGTCGAGCAGGAATACCTCGACGCCGAGGCGCAACTCAGGGAGGCCGAGGCCGACCTCGCCAATCTCCGGGCGCAGCTCGAGGACCAGCGTCTCACTCAGGAGTCCGTGACCGCCGACCTGGAAGGGCAGTACCTTCAGGCCAAGGCACAGTACGAGGCCGATCTCGCACTGTCGAAGGAGGGTCTAACGGACCAGGTCACCCTGATGAAGTCGCGCGTCTCGATGGAACACCTGCGCAAGCAGTTCCAGCTGGAGCGCGCCCGCGAGGACGCCCGCAAGCCCTCGGTCGAGGCACAGTTGGCGGCGCAGAGGGCCCGCATCGCACAGATGGAAGCACTCGTGACGCTGCGCGAGGAAAAGGTCGACCGACTCAGGGTTCGGGCCGGGATGAACGGCGTCCTCCAGCTCATGGATGTTGAGGTCGGACAGCTGGTCGCACCCGGCGACGAGCTGGCACGGGTGTCCGATCCCACGCACCTCAAAGCGGAGCTCAAGATCCCGGAGACGCTGGTGAACGACGTGGCCGTCGGCCAGCGGGCGGAGGTCGACACCCGGAACGGGCTCATCGAGGGAGTAGTCTCGCGCATCGATCCAGGTGCGATCGAAGGCACTGTGCTCGTTGACGTGAGGCTGCTCGGCGATATGCCCCGCGGCGCTCGGCCCGACCTCAGCGTGGACGGGACGATCGAACTGGAGCGGCTCGAGAATGTGCTGCATGTCGGTCGTCCCATCCATGCCAGGGAGGACAGCCTCATGGGCCTCTTCAAGCTGGAGGAAGACCAGACCCACGCGTCGCGCGTCCAAGTACAGGTGGGCAAGGTGTCGGTCAGCACGATCGAAGTACGTTCCAGCCTGAGCGAGGGCGACAAGGTCGTCTTATCCGACATGTCCGCGTGGGACGCCTACGACAGGATCCGGCTCGAATAGGCAGCCAGTTTGGCAATAAAGGGAGACACGAAATCAGGCAATGGCAGGTTCAACAAACGGCAATGCACCACTGATCCGCTTGGAAGGCGTGGCGAAGGTATTCTTCACCGATGAGGTTGAGACGCACGCGCTTTCGGGCATCGACTTCGAGATCCGTGATGGCGAATACATCGCGATCTCGGGTCCCTCGGGCTGCGGCAAGTCGACGCTGCTGTCGATCCTCGGACTGCTCGACACTCCCACTGCAGGCGTGTACCGGCTGAACGGCAAGTCAGTCGAGGATCTGAACGCAAGGCAACGGGCCCGCATCCGGAACCGCCAGATCGGCTTCATCTTCCAGGCGTTCAACCTGATCGGCGATCTGACGGTGTTCGAGAACGTCGAACTACCGCTGACCTATCGGGGCATGCCGTCCTCCGAACGCAAGCAGCGGGTGGAGGAGGCCCTAGAACGGGTCGGGATGGCGCACCGAATGAAGCACTATCCGTCCCAGCTGTCAGGCGGCCAGCAGCAGCGGGTGGCAGTTGCGAGGGCTCTCGGAGGCGATCCGTCGGTGCTGCTGGCTGACGAGCCGACCGGGAATCTGGACTCGAAGAACGGCGAGGCCGTGATGGAACTGCTCCAAGATGTCCATCAGGGCGGGGCCACCATTTGCATGGTGACGCACGACCCGCGGTTCGAAGCCCAGGCGGAGAGAGTGGTTCGGTTGTTCGATGGGAAGATCGTCGATTAGGGGCTCGGTGGCTGGTGGTGAATTCTGCCCTCGCCCAGCATCCCCCAGAATGAGATCAGTGACGATGGCTGGCAGGTAGGCGGACCGAGTTCAGAGAGGGGTTTGGGCCTGCATAACGGGCTGAAAGGCCGCAAGGCTCGACCGCATCCTCGAACGTGGTCGCATGGCCACGCCGACAGGAACGTCGATGTGCACCCAACATCTCGACCGCGGTCCGGTGATCCTCCACGAGTAGTCCACTTCATGTCACGCCGGATGCCCAGTTCCCCGAACCCGTCCGCCGGCGTACCGGACTTCCCAAGAAATGTTCCAGATCGGACGGAACCCACGGCTGGCACCCGCGCGCCCTAGCTAAGTTCATGGGATCGCCGTTATCAGCTTTGAGGGGTTCGATGGGGCTGCTGCACCGGGCTTCGCCCCAAGTGCGTTGGCGGGCAGTCCCACTGCATGTGACTCTGGTCTTCTGCGCTGTCGCCAGCGCCCAAGACACAGTGGGAACTGGTGTGGTCCGGGGGGAAGTCGTCCGGAGTGACGGGACTCCAGGACAGTCCCTCCAAGTCTGTATCGCGGGCACCGGGCTGTGCTCATCCAGCGACCAGAACGGCCGGTTCCCCCCTATCGACGCGCGCCCCGGACTGGTCCAGCTCGAGGTCAGGATTGCATCTGGCGAGACCCTGCCTAGCGGAACCGTGCAAGTCCGCGCCGGGCAGACCAGTGAAGTCCGCTTGGAACTGCCGGACGTAGCTGCCATCGAGACATCGGTGACCGTCAGCGCCTCGGCGCTGCGCGTGCCGGACGAAGTGATCAGCTCGGGGGTTGCTATCCAGAGTCGGGAGATCGCCAAGACAGCGGGTGTCCTTCAAGACGTCTCAAGGTACGTCTCGACTCTCCCGGGAGTCGTAACCGGCTCTGCCGATTTCAGGAACGACATCATCGTCCGCGGAGGAAGCCCGCTCGAAAACCTCTTCGTCGTGGACAACATCGAAATCCCAAATATCAATTCGTTTGCCAATCTCGCTTCCGCCGGAGGCACTGTCAGTCTTCTGGACGTTCAGTTGATCGAGGATGTGACGTTTCTCACCGGAGGCTATCCCGCGCCGTACATCAACCGCCTCTCGAGCGTCATGCAAGTGGCGCAGCGAGAAGGCAGCCGCGACAAATTCCACGGGCGTGCGACCCTTGCATACGCCGGTGCCGGCGGCGTGGTCGAAGGGCCGTGGGCCCGGGGCAAGGGGTCTTGGATCGTCTCGGCGCGTCGGAGCTTTCTGGATTTTTTCACGGACGACCTTGGGACCGGCGGCGTGCCCGTCTATTACTCGTTTACCGGCAAGGCGGTTCGGGACTTCGGGAACTTCGACCGGGTATGGGTGACCAGCATCACGGGCATCGATTCGATTCGGCTGGGCCTGTCGGAGAAAACCAAACCCACCGACTCGCTCGGAGCCTTCGACATCCGATACGCCGGTCGCCGGAACGCGACAGGCTTCAACTGGCAGCGGATCCTCGGGACCCGAGGGGTCGGCCTGCTCGGCATCACGCACTCAAGCGCGACTGTGGACTCCACAGTCAAGGATCTTGTCCGGTCCGGCCCCATCCCGTCCCAATTGTCCGTAGGACAGGCCATCGCCGCCGGAGCCGAAACGTTCCGACAGGACTCGACAGAGGACGAGACCACGATCAAGTACGACTTGACCCTTCACGCGGGTCGCGCTGGGGAATACCGCATCGGAGGGGCTCAGAAGCTCTTCGTCAACGACTACGTCACCCTCTCACCGCTCGGGTACGACGGTCCGTTCGCCGTCGTCCCGGACTTGAACCCCATCGACTTGCGAGAGAGCTTCACCGCGACGCAAGGCAGCGCTTACGTCCAAGGAACCCACCAGTTCGGCCGGCGAATGCGCGTCACCGTTGGCGGCAGACTCGACAGGTACGCGCAATTCGGTGTGTCACACCTGCGCATCAGCCCCAGGGCGGGGGTTTCGGTCGCAATCTCAGAGAACCTCTCGTGGAACTCCAACTGGGGAATCTACCACCAGATTCCGGTCTATCTGTTTCTGGCGGCCTTTCCGCAGAACAGGACCCTGATTCCCGCCAGGTCGGACCACTGGATCAGCGGGCTGGCTTGGACGCCGAGGCGAAATCTCCGGGTAACGCTGGAGGCGTATTCCAAGCGTTACAAGGACTATTCCGTTGCTACGCAGTTCCCGGCGCTGTCGTTCGCGAACGTCGGTGACACCTTCGATGTCCGCGACATCTTGTACCCGATGACCAGCGCGGGCCGAGGCACGGCCCACGGCATTGAGCTGTTTGCAGAGAAGAAGTTTTCCGCGAAGTGGTTCGGTCAGCTCAACGTGGCGTATTCCAGGGCGCGCCACGCCGGGCTGGACGGCAAGCTGCGGCCCGGGGCGTTCGACAGGCCGTTCGCGTTCAATGCCGTCGGGGGCCGTCGAATCGGCCGCAAGTGGGAAGTGGCCTTCCGAACGGCCTACCTGACAGGCAGGCCGTACACACCGTTCGACATCGAGCGTTCCGAGTCGCAGCGCCGCGGAGTATTCGATCTGGAGCGAGTAAACTCCATGCGTTACGACGCGTACTTCACCCTGGACCTAAGGCTAGACCGTACGTTTTCGATCCGGGATCGCGAGGCAATCGTGTATGCCGGCCTCCAGAACGTGACCGGGCGCAGGAACCAGACCACGCTGCTATGGAATCGTGTGACAAACCGCCCGCGGTTTCCCAGGGGGCTTTCCCAGTTTCTGCTCATTGGCCTGGAGTGGAATTTCTAGGCAAGAGGCGCGGGCTGCGAAAGGCTGGGTTTTCGGCCCCGGCACTTGATTCTGATCGCGGCACCACAGTTGCTGGGAGCACTGGAGTTGGGTACGATCCTAATGCAGCCCCGAGTGTCAGGATATGACCCGCCAACAGTCCAGAGACCGCCGACAGTTCCTTAAGGGAGCGAGCTACGCGCTCGCCTTGCCGCTGCTTCCCTCCCTGCCGGGAGCGGTGGCGGCCACCCCCGAGCCATCGCATGGCAAAGCCAAGCGTCTGGTGTGTGTCGGCACGCAATTGGGCTTTTACAAGCCGGAGTTCTTCGCCGACAGTGACGCGCCTCGACTGATGCAGCCGATCAGGGAAGCCGGTCTAGACGGCAAGTTCACCACCGTTTCCGGGCTGGATCACAAGGGACCGACCGGCAATGGCCACGAACTCGTGTACACGCTCTATACAGGTCACGTCGTCCGCAGCATCTCGCTGGACCAGTTTGTCGCCCCCACCCTTGGCAGCGACACGCGGTACGAGTCGTTGCAGCTCTGCTGTGGCGAAGCACAGCAGAAGGCGTCGTTGTCTTTCTCAGCCTCCGGCCTGCCCCTGCCGGTGACGCTCCGTCCCAGTGCGCTTTACGCCCGTGTGTTCGGGGCCGGCTCGGTAGCGCTGCAGCGGCAAACCTATCTGATTGATTCCGGCAAGAGCCTGCTGGATGAGTTGACGGGCGAGGCGAAAGTTGTCAGCGCGCGCGCCAATGGCCGCGATCGCAGGAAGCTGGACGAGTACTTCACCTCGATCCGCGCTGTGGAAGAGAAGCTCAAACGCCGTCGGGATTGGCTCGACAGGCCGTTTCCGGTGCCTCCCGAAAGTCTCGAGCTTCCGGTCGAGGAAAACGTGGACGGTTCGTTCCTGCTCGACAACGAAGACTTGATGTGGGACTTGATGGCGCTGGCGATCACGAACGACTCGACCCGCGTGATCTCGATGACCATTCCGATCACCGACCGGGCCCTCATGGTCAACGGCAGCTTTATGAGCGAGGGGTACCACCGCCTGTCCCACCACGGCAACAAGCAGGAAAAGATCGGTGGCTTGCTGACCATCGAGGAACGCCACATGCAGGGCGCGGCCCGCTTCCTGAAAGCCCTCAGCGAGGCGGAGGACGTCGATGGCAGGTCCATGTTGGATTCCACAGTCACGCTGATCGGCAGCGCGATGGGCGACGCCGCTGCCCATCGCCGCACCAACTACCCGCTCTTCGTGGCAGGCGGTGGCTTCAAGCACCGGCGCCATATCTCCTGTGGAGACGGCGCCGTTGCGAACACGATGGCATGCGACCTGTACGTGACCGTCCTGCAGCAGTTGGGATTCGAAGTCGATGAATTCAGCACCAGCGAGTCCGATCTCAACGGCCTGCTGACATGATGACCGCCGTGCGGATCGGCCTTGCGGCCTCACTTGTCGCGCTCGCTCCTGCGTTCGGCGCAGACGCGCCTGAAGCGTTCCGCGGCGAATTCACCGCAACGTATTGCCAGGCGTGTCACGGTGGCGACAACCCCAACGGTGGGTTTCGCGCCGATCCCTCGGCGCACGAGTTCCAGGACGAGAAGTCAAGGGAGCAGTGGGCGCGAGCCGGCGCCCTTGTAAGCGCCAGGCTCATGCCGCCCCCGCAGGCTCCGCAGCCAGCCGCGGACTTGAGAGAGCGGTTCTTGTCTGAAGTGCAGGTTCTTCTGGAATCCGGCGAGCCAGAGCCCTCCGACGGCTTGGTGCGGCGCATGAATCGCATCGAGTACCTGAACACCTTGCGGGACCTATTCGGAATCCGCGAGATCAGGTTGCCGGTGACGTATCCCGACGATCCGCCGGGCCAGCACTTCGACACGATGGTTGAAGGCCTGCACCTCACGCCCGGCCACTTGGATGCATACCATCAGGTCGCGATTGATATCGCCGATCGCATGGTGCCGCTGCCCGGCATGCCTGTGGCCAAGGTTACATCTGTCCGGGCCAGCATCGGCCAGGACCCGTCGCGGACCAAGTTCTTTCTCCGGGACGGCGATGAGACAGGTCTTTACTTCACCGGGGTCAACATCGCGGGGTGGTCCGGGGCGCTGTGGGACCGGGCGTTCATCGCGCAGGCGTCGGGCGTGTACCGTGTGCGCGTCAAGGCCAGCGCCGAGGCCGAGGCCGGAGCCGATGGCAAGCCCTTGCGGTTGGGGTTCTATGCCCTCAATCCCGGTGACTACCTCCTGCCCAAGCGGGCCCTGCGCGTCGATCTGCCGCGTGTGGGCGAGCTGATCGTCCGCAATCGCGAGCCGGAGATCTTGGAAACCGAAGTCCACTTGGAGAGGGGCGAGAACTTTCAGATCTACTGCGAGAACCGGCTGCGCAAGCAGTACCCCCCGGCGCTGATCCGAACGTCCGGCAACACCTTAGACCTGCGCAGGCTCCTCGCGACCTACCTCGAGGAATCTTACGAATCTCCCGAGCCCACGATCCGTTTCGAGAGCATCGAGATCAGCGGACCGATCGGGCCGCTGCCGAGGCAGGTGCGATTCCTGGGAGGCCGAACGCCGCCCGACGGCCGCGCCGCCGCCGAGGCGATCCTGCTCCCGCTGGCGGAGCGTGCTTTTCGCCGCCCTTTGACGACAGGCGAGCGCGAAGACCTGATTTCGAGCGCGCTGAGTCACGCGCGGGAAGCTGGCGATCCGGCGTATGGCATCCATTACGGCGTCCGCAAGATCCTGCTCTCGCCCCAGTTCCTGTACCGCGAGTCTGGTTCAGGCGCATTGGACGACTATGGCCTGGCTAGCAGGCTGTCGTATTTCCTGTGGAGCAGCATGCCGGATGCGCGCTTGCTGGAGCTTGCGTCCGCCGGCCGGCTCAAGCATGCGGATGCCTTGGACGCCGAGATCGTTCGCATGGTCCGCGATGCCAAGGCCCAGCGATTCGTCAAGCACTTCACCGGCCAGTGGCTGGGCAACCGCAAGGCGTCCGCCGTCATGGTATGCGACGTGCGGCATGTCTGGAGTGAGCTGATCCGCCACGGCATGGTGCGCGGGACCGAGATGTTCTTCGACGAGATCCTGCAGCACAACCGCTCGATCCGAACGTTTATCGATTCCGATTTCACGTATGCGAATGAACCGATGCGGATCGCTTGGGGCATGCCGGGCAACGAGGTGGACTTGAGGCGATTGGAGGCAGATCAGAGGCAGAGTCTGCTGTGGCCCGAGCCCGAGCGGTTGGAATTTGCCTCCCTCGGACCGGATGTGCCGGCCCACGTCAAGACACGCGGCGGCGTGTTGGGCCTCTCGGGTGTGTTCACCGCGACCGGGGATGGCGTGCAATCGTCACCGATCCTGCGTGGCGTGTGGGTCTTGGAGAACCTGCTTGGCCGGCCGCCCCCACCCCCGCCGAGTGATGTTCCCGCTCTGGTGGCCGACATCTCGCAGGCCAAGAGCGTCCGGGATGTCTTGGCGGCGCATCAGCAGATCGAGTCATGTGCGATATGCCACTCCGCAATCGACCCCATCGGCTTGGCGCTGGAAAATTACGATGCAGCTGGCGGCTGGCGAACGTCGTACTACCGAGAGGAGGACTCGGCAGCCCCGCGAACGCCCGTGCAGACGGTGAGCACGATGCCGGACGGTACAGAGCTGGCGGGCGCGCAGGACCTGAAGGACTACATCATGGCCAGTCCGGAAGACTTCACGAGGACCCTGACGGGCCTGTTGGTTGAATACGGCACGGGCAGGGAACTGACCGCGCGCGACCGGCGGACGGTCCAGCAGATCGTAGCGGACGAGCCGGAGGGCGGCTACGGGTTTCGAGACCTGATCGCGCGCGTGGTCTCGAGCGCGTCATTCGCAACCAGACAGTAGCGTCGGGAGCTGCTGATGCAGCCGACCGGGGATAGTAGTCGCGCTTATGCGGTAACGAACCTTGCGGTCGCTGGCTCGCGCAGTAAGCGTGCGCGAAGCCTCGATGCTCTCGGTCGTGGCGCAGCATTGAGCCCACTGTTCCTGAAGCTCGGGCGATTCAAGACTGAGGAATGCTCAGGTCGGACTGCAGATTGCAATGAGCCTGATAGCGATATCCTTGATTCTCATTGCTGCAAGTGCCGTTAGCAACCAGTTCACGCACCCGATCCCGCAACCGTGGCAGATAGCGGAACTCGTATTCCTCGTAGCTCATCTCCTTGCGTTTAGCCCGAAGTTCCGGGCCAAAAGCGAAGAGAAGTCCCTGTAATGCATAGCCTTATCTGGATTTGGAGCTGTCTTACACTGGGAACGTTCGGACCAGTTCAAGCGCACGCTTCTGCAAAGCGCTCGGCTCCGTGAGCCGCTCCACGGTGGGCCCGTTGGCGTCGCCCTGCAGGCGGCATTGATGGCGACAGCGCGTGCCCAGCACCTGCAGCAACGTCGAGAAGCTGTGCAGTTCCAAGCCCTCCGCCGTCCGGCGCCGGTTCTTTTTCGCTTGCACTTCCTTGCGCGGCTGGGCGGCCGCCACCGGATCCCGGCGCGCCTGCCAGCCCGCCAAGTCCTCGTCTTCGAACAGCAGCTCGGCCAAGGCTTGCCGCAGGTGCCACTCCACGTAGTACGCCAGCAGGCACAGCAGCAGGTGAGCCCGCACGCGCTGCTCACTGCGGTGGCGGATCGGGCGCACCTGCAAGTCCACGGTCTTGAGGCAGCGGAAAGCGTTCTCGACGCGCGTAAGCTGCTTGTAGCTGCGCACCACATCTGCGGCCGACAGATCGCTCTGGCTGGCACGGATCACGTACAGGCCGTCCAAGGCCGCCTCGCGCTCGATCGAGGCGGCGTCCCGGCAGAATTGCAAGCTGCCGTCTGCGATCTGGGTCTGAAAGTGCTTGGCAACCTTGGAACGCTGCTTGGCGCGCCCCACCTTCTCGGCGATCGCGGCCTCCAGCAGCGGCTTCTTGGTGCGCCGCGCCACTTCGCGCTGGATGCGCGCCAAGTCTTGCTCGGCGGCCTCCAGCAGCGCTTCGCGCTTGTGCCGGCGGCGCTCGGCCAAGGCCGGATTGCAGCACACGATGAGGCGCTCGTCGGGGTACAGCGGGGAGTGGATCTCGGCCAAGTTGCGCTCGTCGAAGAGCGACATCTGGACGCTGCCCTCCTCGGCCAGGCGGCGGATGTCGTGGTGGCGCAGGGCCGAGATCCAGCCTAGGCCGGGATAGTCGCGCAGGGTCTGGATCTGGGTGTCTGTGAGCATGCCGCGGTCGCCCACCAGCACCAGCCGCTGGAGGCCGAAGTGCTGGCGCAGGGTCTGCACCTGGTCCGGCACCGTGGTCGGATCGGCGGTGTTGCCGGGATAGGCCCGCACGGCCAGCGGGCGGCCCTGCCGGTCGGCCAGCACGCCGTAGACCACGATCGGTCGGCCGCGCTTGCCGTCGCGGCTGTAGCCGTAGCGCATCAAGGGGCAGCTGTGGCCTTCGTAGTAGCTGCTGGAGACGTCGTACAGCACCTGGGCATCGTCTTGCAGGTGGCGCTTGGCGAGGCGTTGCTCGATGCGGTCCTGGCGCTCAAGCAGCCAGTCCATGGCCTGGTAGAGGGCGTCTTCGTCGGCGTCCTGCAAGTCGAGTTCGGCGGCCAGGGTGGTGGCGTGCCAGAGGCGGGTGGTGGCGAGCTTGGAGGCCGGGTGGAGCAGGCGCTGGGCAATCATGGCCAGCACGGCCGAGCGCTGGGGGGAGGCAGCGCGGTCGAGCAACTTGGGCAGGGCGAGGCGGCGGAACGCCTCCAGCACGAGTTCGACGTGGCCGTGGGGGCGGGAGCTGACGATGGCGAAGGCTTGGTCGGGGCTGACAAGGGGTTGGTTCTTGAGCAGCTTACGAAGGGCGTCGATCTTGGCCGGGGGCCAGCTGGAGAGGTTGGCGAGGGTGCGCTTGCGGACCTTGGAGCCCTCGCGCCAGCCTTCGCGGAGCAGGATGGCGGGGGGCGAGGAGCGGTTGGGGACGACTTCCACGTACATGGGAATACTATAGAATGACAAGCGGCATCAAGTCAAGTGATAAAAGCAACAAACAAGCACATCAAAAGTCCATTACATGGGAACAAAAGACACTCAGAAAGCACTTGGAAGGCAGTCTAGGCCCTTTGGAATCAACGAGTTAGCGCGAGATCAAGCGACAAAATCGCCCGGAACTTCGGTTTAGCGCGGCGCTCGAACAAAGCCGCGAGTTGTTCCGGTTCTAGGTCCCCGGCAAAGTCCAGGTAGTGGTTCCGGATCAAACGGTCGAACTGGCCGAAGAGCATCATGATGGCTAATTCGAAGATTGTCGTCTTCTCGAACACCGCGCCATGGCAACTTGCCCATGCTTGCCGCTGGGCCACCGAGTACTCCGACTGCTCGTCGTGGGCGATAGCGGGAAAGTGATGATGCGCGACGTGGTGGTCCTCGCCGAACGAGTCGTCGAACCCATCGATAATCGTCCCTGACGTAACGTGTTCGACCTGTTGGCCGGCTTTGTCGAATTCAAGGAACCCATGCCATCCAATGTTCACCAGCAAGTGGACGCCCACCATTCCGCAGAGCGGTTGCAGGTAGATGAAGAACAGGAATATCAGAGTGGAGGAGAGGCTCGATCCGGTCGCCGTCAGAACCCCCAGAATCGCCATCGGGACGCAGACCCAGTAGATGAGGATGCCGCGCCTCAGGATTCCGTACGCACGGTCGATTGCCGGCAGCACGCCTCTTTGCCTGCGGAACTCGATAAGGCCGCCAATGCCCGTCATGTAGCAAGACATGCGCCACTGGTACAGCATCGTGTCCCCGAAATTTGTTCGGTCAAGGTCCCACAGGTACACCGGGTCACCCTTGCCGCCATCGAGCCTGTGGTGTAGGAGGACGTGGGTAGTGGAAAAGTTGTACGGCACAATTCCATACCAGATGCCGAACCAGTTTTCGAAGAAGTTGCCGACGCGCTCGCCTAGCCACGGGCGATACATGCGGCCTCCCGGCAGGTGCCCCTCCCGGTGCGCGAACGTGTACGCCGCCGCCATGCCGCGGCCGCCGGGCCCGATCCATACGAAGTAATAGGCCGCCACCAGCCACCACGGCAAAGAACCAGTGGCGATTTGCCATCCGAAGACCGCGCCAAGCCCCGCCGCAGTGCTGACCGTGACTAGTATCGCCGACGCAAAATAGTCCACATGCACGGGCCGTCTGTACACATGCTTCGTGGCGAAGCGTCGTATCGCCGGCGAGCCATCGAGAAGGCGGTACACGCGACGGAGTGGACGATCTAGCCCGTGCCTGAACAGTTGTCCTTGGACAATCACCGGCACCGCCCAGAACAACGCGAAGTTCAGCGTTACCAGTGTGCCGAGGAACCTGCGGAGACCGACCAGCAGGCGCACCCGCCAGCCGAACTGCAGCGACTTTAGATCGTTGTCCTCGAAGGTAGGCTCGCGCCGCGTGGGTTGCTGCGCCGCTTCCGCGGACGGACCCGTTTCGTGAATGCGGCCATCGTGAGGTTGGTCCCCTAGATCCAAGCTTGAGTCTCCTCGCTCAGGACAGATGCCTTTCGCAGTGTATACCGTGATACGTGTCAATTGTTAACGGAAATTATCATTTGCACATTTTCTACTTGGGCAGCTTTACATGCCCGCCAACAATGCGCGACGCCCCTAGGCATCGTGTCCATTCGGGCTGGAATTGCTGCTAGCGATGAGCAAAGGGTTAGTATCGGCGCGATTCGTCGCGGACTCGTGGGCCAGATCTGACTGACCCAATCTCAACACACAGTCGCAATCTGTCTGGCCGTTTTAGGACCTTCTTCGGGACACGCTGCCAGCGAACCCGGCCGGCCGGGCTGCGTCTTGGTCGACTCACAGGCGGTTAGCGGCATCGGATCTGAAGTACTGCATCACGCCCGATCCAGCGGATTTCACCAGAACGCTGATGGGCCTGTTGGTTGGGTACGACGCGGGCAGGGAACTGACCGCGCGCGACCGGCGGACAGTCCAGCGAATCGTAGCGGACGAGCCGGAGGGCGGCTACGGGTTTCGGGACTTGATCGCACGCGTGGTCTCGAGCGAATCATTCGCGACCCGACACTAGCGCCAGGCCCTCTTCAATGAGTTAGTAGGGAATGCTCGGCGATACAATTCCCAAGCAAAACGGTAACTACTCACCCCTCGGTTGGTGTCGAGGCGTGAGTTGGTGTCGGGCCATAGTCTTGTTCGAGCGTGGCGACAGCGTTGCCGGCGAGCGCGATTTGAATGGCGACCAGAGGATTGTAGCCGTGCGCTTCCATGGACTGCAGGTAGCCGGAGATGCGGGCATAGGCCTCGCCGTAGGCTAGCGTGCGAAAGCAGCCCGAGACTTTCATCTTGACTTTGGACATGCGCAGTCCGCGCTCGCCGGCGTTGTTCGTAAAGCTGACGTCGGGGTCGCTCAGGAAGCGCAGCACGGACTCTTCGTGCTGGGCGAGCCGCTCGTGCAGGTTGTGGGCATCGGATTTGGCGATTGGTCCGCGTTGGCCCTGTTTGCGGGGCGGCAGCGCGGGCAATTCCTTGCGGCCCTGGGTCAGGATGGTGCGGTAGCGCTTGCGCAGGGCCTTGCAGGCGGCTGCGCTGAGGGCCTTGCTCGGGCTGGCATTGACCAGGTGACAGGCCTGTTGCAGCAGGGCTTTCATCAGCCGCGCCCAGCGGTAGCCGTTGGACTCGACAATGAAGGTCAGTTCACGGATTAAGTGCGCCCCGCAGAGCTGGTGCCGGCAGTCGGCGTAGCTGAGGTAGGAGGCCCAGCAGTCGTGCACCAGCGTGCCGTGATAGCTGGGGATCAGGCCGATCGCCTCAATGGCGGCCTTGCCGCGCTTGGGATGCAGGAACTTCAGCGTCAGCGAGCCATCGGTGAGGATGTGCAGCCAATGGTTCTTGCGGTCCACGCGCAGGCCGGTTTCGTCGGCATGCAAGGCCGGAGCTGCCAGCAGGTGGGCGCTGGCGGCCTCTTCCCAAGCTTGCAAGGCCTGCTGCAGGCGGCGGATGTAGCCCAGGCAGGTGGCCTCGGACAAGCGCAGGCCGGAGATCGCCCGGACCAGTTCCACGACGCGCCGCAGGGAGAGCATATGGGCCACCAGCAGGTTGATGATGAACGCCTGCAGGCCGCTGCCATACTGGCGCGGGCCGGGCATGCTGGCGGGGAAGGCTGGCTTGCAGCGGGCCTGGCAGTCGGGGCATTGCTTGACCTCGGCGGTGACGCGCTGCTCGACCACCTGAAACACGATGTCGTACAGCACGCGGCGTTCGCGCTCGGTCGGAGCGACATCCGACAGATCGGCGCCACAGCTGTCACAGGCCGCCACGGTGAGCGTTTCCTCGGTGGTGACTCGCTGCAGGGTGGAGCAGCTGCGGTCTTCGGCCGGATTTGGCTTGCGGCCCGACTTGGCGCGCCGCGCGGTTTCGTCCTCGGCCTCCATCTGCGAGGGCGGGATGGAGGAGTTGCGGCTGGTTTTGCGGGTGGTCTTTTCCAGCAAGACCGTCAGCAGCAGTGTCAGCAAGGGCATCAGCGCCTGTAGCAGGGTGTCCAGCTCTGGCGGCACTTTGCCAGCCTTGCGGAGGGCCTCGAGCTTGTCTTGGAAGGCCTGCAGTTCGGCGCGCAGGGACTTGTCGTGGACCGTCGGCATCACTCGGCCTCGACCGCCATCAGGGCGGCCAGCACCGCCAGCCGCTCGCCCGGCGGCATGGCCGCGTAGCGCTTGGCCCAGTTGGCGGCCTTGCGCTTGATGCACTGCCGCTGCGTGCAGTTCTGGCCCGCGTAGGTGTGCCAGTGCGGGCGCCCCGGGGCGAAGTTGCACCACAGCTTCTCGGTCACCACCCCGGCCTGGTTCATCACCTGCAGCGACAGGCTGTGCCAGCCTGCCAGCGCTCGCTCGTACAGTGGCGAGGGATAGCCGGAGATCATCACCTGGCAGGGCAGGCCCTTGAGCAACGCCAGCAGTTGCTCGTGATCGGCCGGCGTGTAGTCATAGCGGTAGCGGCGCTGCGACTTGCGGGTGCTGTGCAGATAGGGCGGGTCGCAGTAGACCAGCTCGTCGCCCGCAAACGGGAACTGGGCCAGGAAGCGGTGGCAGCAGCCGTGCACCAGTTCCACTTCGTACGCACAGCGGAACGCACGGAGCGAGCGGGCGTTGCGATCAATGCCGATGTTGCGCAGCGCCGGCGGCTTGCGCTGCATGAGCGCGCCGCCGCCGAGATGGGTCTCGATATAGGTGGCATGCGGCGGCATGGCCGCGATCAGCGGCTGGCACAGACCCGAGGTCGCCTTCGATCCGTACCAAGCTCCCATCGCCGCGTGCGCTGCCGAAGGCTCCCTTAACCAGCAGCATAGGCGGCCACAACCAGATTGTCAAGCGCGCCAGCGGCTGGGCCCGCAAGCGAGCCGCTGGCCGCTCACAACGGTTCCCGCTCAGAGCCAGGACCCCGCCACGAGCAACCGTTCGAAACCGACCCGGCCCCAACCAGCGCAAGCATTGCTGCGCGTGAGCTCAGGCGACAAGACACATAGTCAAAAAAGGGCCTGAGTAGTTACGCAAAACACACCTTTCTTGAAATGCTGGAATCGGCCGGCGACCAGTGTATTGTCCACAAGTCGCGTCCGAACACCCCATCGGGTCGTTCTCCGGTCTATGCAGCCCTTCCCGCGTGGGCCGCACTTGCCGGCGGCGCATACTCCTGTCAGAGCTGTGGACGAACTCCCCTATCGGCTGGGAGCATATTCGCGCTCGACCTCCCGGTCACTGCGCCGAGCCCGATCCTGATTTAGCTTGGTAAAAACTCCCGCTTCGCGCTTGGCATCCTCCATGCGTCCGGTGGCCCGGTAGGCCTGCGACAAATACAGATGCAGCGAAGCCAACTTGGGGCTCGTCTTGATGGCTCGTTCCATTGCCGGAATGGTCTCTTCGTATCTTCTCAGCTGGATCAGTGCTTTACCGAGCCCAGCATGGGCCTCGGCCGAGCCAGCATCGCGCGCGAGAGCTCGGCGGAAATGCACAAGGCTGCCCTCCGCATCGCCGAGCCTCAAGACCACCTCGCCAAGCAATCGGTGTGCCTCTGCGAATCCGGAATCGATCGCCACCGCTCGCTCCAAATGTCCCTTTGCCTCTTCGAACCGCCCCATGTTTTCCAGTTGCCACGCAACTTGGTAGTGACTGTTGGAAAGCTCTGGGAACTTCGCGAGTGTCGCCTCTGCTTCCGCCAGAGCCCGCTCAAAGTCATGTTTCTTGTGGTGCGCGTCGACAAGCAGGAATCGTAGGTCCGCATTGGCGGGATCAAGGTCGACGGCTTTCCGAAAGCTCTTGACCGCCTCGTCGTAGTATCGGCCCTGAAGGTATTGCAACCCCAGGAAAGCGTGCAGCTTGACACTCTCCGGGCGAATTGTCAGGGCCATGCGCAAGTGTGGGATCGCATCTTCGAAGTTGCCAGCCTGAGCCAAGAGATTGCCCAGCAATGCCCGAGCCTCATAGAACTCCGGACGCAGTTCTACCGCCTGCTCGAGGTTCGGGACTGCAGCTGCGGGCTGGTCCATGGAGACGTGGGCAAGGGCCATGTTGAAGTACGCTTCGGAGTATCGGGGCCGGATTTCCACCACCTCTCTCAGGATGGGAAGGGCCTTGCCGTGCAGCCCGTTGCTCCCTAGAGCGATGGCGGCGCTGAGCATGACATCCGGATCGCCGGACTTGGCCAGCGCCTCCGCCCTCAAGGCCGCCTCGTGCAGCTGCTTGTTCTGCAACAGCATCCGCAGGTCGACAAGACTCCGGATCTCCCCCTGCAGCTTGTTCTTCCATCTCTGGGCTAGTTCAAATTCGTGGCGGGCGTCTGCGGTGCGGCCCAGACGCTGGTATGCCTGCCCAAGCAGATAGTGGTTCTCGCCCTGTTCGGGCCATCTCCTTACGGTCTCTTCCAGCAGGTCGACCGCATCCGCAAACCGTCCAACCCTTAGGTACCCACTCGCCAGCCGGCTGCGGACATCCAAGACCGTTCCGATCGATACCACGCGTTCGAAGTACCCGACCGCCTCGTTGGAGTTGCCCTCCGTCAGGCTGATCCGCCCCAAGTAGTAGAGCGAGTAGGCATCGGGGGGCTCGAATTTCAACTCCTTGAGGAACGCCTGTTTGGCCTGCTCCATGTTCTGGAGGTGCCAATGGGCCAAGCCGAGCTGGTAATAGGCTCCCGGAATGTTTGGGTGGATTCCAATTGCCTGTTCCAACTCGCTGACTACGAGGTCGTACTGCTCGGCGTCCAAGTGCACCTGCGCCTGCTGGAGGTGCTGGTTGAGCTTCGCTCCGGGATCTTGGGCTAGGACCGCGGGCAATACAATCGCAAGCATCCCGGCCAGGACCGCTCGCGCGGTCGCGCTGTGGTTGAGCCGTCGAACAGCACGCGCTCCGGGACCCGTGTGACAGAGGCTGTCGTTCTCCCGGGTGGTCCCGGTGGGACTCCGCTCCGGGCTTGCCGCGTGACGGGCCTTGGGAGGGTGCGCTACGGATTCCAGCAATCGCCCCAGCATGTCGTATCCGCAATGCCTTCTAGCAGTGATTCCGGCGATAGGGGGAGCGAGCGCAGTGTGCCGCATCGACGACCAAGCCGGATGGTCGGTCCCCGTGCGGCATTGGGGCGCGCGCTCCAGCCCGCCTCACAGTAACATAATCCATGTTCGGGCCAGCTATGCGCGCACGAGGAGTTTCGCGGCCTACAGACGGCTTCTGGCCCAAGCGGCTGGCATCGACCAGCCTCGTCCTGCTTGGGCTCGCCTTGCCCTCCCAAGGCCAGGAGTCAATCGAAGCACGAGTTGCATCCTACCTTGAGGAGGCCAAGCGGGCGGAGTCAGTTCAGGACTATCTGGCCGCAGCCGAGCAGTACGAAGCGATCCTCGAATTGCGGCCTGAATGGGCGCTCGTCCACCAGAGTCTCGGCGTCACTTACCACCTCGCCAAGCAATATTCGGAAGCGATCGGGCATCTAGAGCGAGCTGTTCAGCTAGACGACCAGCTCTGGGGCGCGTACCTGTTCCTCGGGATGGACTACTACCAGACGCACCAGTTCGCAGTCGCGCTATCAGCGCTTGAGAGGAGCCTTGCCCTGAACCCCGAAGTAGCGGAGACCAGCCGCTGGCTAGGACTGAGCCACTCTGCGTTAGGGAACTACGAAGAGGCGATCGCTCACTTGCTGAGCGTAATAGCATCGGACGCTGAGGATGTCGAGGCACTGTTCCATCTTGTGCGAGCGTACGATGGCCGCGCCGCGCAGCTGTTTCGGTCGATTGGCGAGACGGACCCGGATTCTCCATTCGTGTACATGCTGCAGGCGGAGCGCTTCGCGTCGGAAAACGACCTTCCTAGGGCAAAGGCAGAATACCGAAGGGCTCTCGAGCTTCGGCCGGATCTGGCGGGGATTCTAGACCGGATTGAACTAGCCTCGGCCGGCCCCGGCTCCCAACCCGCGCAGTCGCAAAACACCTTTGCCGGGATTCGGTCAAGCTTCGCATCGGGCCGCTTCCAAGACGCAGCACTTGAAGCGAAGGGCTTGCTTGCTTCGCAACCTCAGAATGCGGAAGCGATGTATTGGCTTGGCCGGGCCTACCAATCCCTCGCGACAGGGACCGTGGACAGCCTGACGGAGGTGGCGCCGGAGTCCTACAGGGTCGACCAACTCGCCGGAGAGCTCCACGAGGAGAGAACCGAGTACGAAAGCGCCGTAGCAGCCTACCGGCGGGCGCTCCGAAAGGCACCTGAGGTCCCCGGGCTGCGCTATGCCATAGCAACGTCCTATTGGAAGATGGGCAACTTTACAGACGCGCTGGAGTGGCTTGAGGATGAACTGGATCGAAACCCGCACCACGCGCGGGCCCGGTACCGGCTTGGCAACATCCTTGTTGACCGTGGCCGGCCGGCAGATGCGATTCCTCATCTGCTCCAAGCGCTTGCAGCTACGCCAGACCTAGCCGAGGCGCGCTTCGACTTGGGCCGGGCCTACCTCGAAGGCCAACAGCATGCGGCGGCGGCCGCGGAACTCGAAGCGTATGCCCAATCAAACCCAGCCAACGACCGCGTGCATTACCTGTTGGGCAATGCTTACCGCAGCCTAGGCCGTCTAGAAGATGCCCGCAGGGAGTTTCAGACCTATCAGGAACTCAGCCGACGGCGACTCCGCAAGATCCAGCAGGACGTGAAGAGCGTCGCCGAGGACATCAACCGTGCGGACCCGTAGCGCGGCAGGCGATTTGCGGCCCTATGGTGCCGGTTCCTCGATCTGCAATACCTGATTGGCCGGCACTGCTTTCAGAACCTGTTCCATGCCGCCCGGCCAGCGGATTGTTATGCTATCGGCCGATCGGTGTTCGCCAAGCCCGAAGTGAAGGCGTAGATCGCTGTGCGACTGGTAGCTGCCGCCGCTCCTGACTTCTCGTACCTGCCTGAGGTCTCCGGCCACTACGGTCGCCCGTGCCCCGATGGCGGACCGATTCGAGGTCGTCCCTCGTAGGTCGAGCAGCAGCCAGTTCCCGATTGCTGCGCTACCCCTTAGCAGCGTGGGTGGCGCATCGAGGTTTGCGATCAGCACGTCAATCCGGCCGTCGCTGTCAAAGTCACCGGCTGCCAATCCTCGACTCGAATGCGGACCCATCGGGCCTTGAGGTACGGCGACCTCTTGGAACGTGCCATCCCCGAGGTTTCGGAAGGCCGAATTCGGCTGGCGGTAGCGGATGCCGATGTCGTGCCGGTCGACTTCCGGGTACACGTGGCCATCCGAAATCACGAGGTCTAAGAGACCGTCGAGGTCGAAGTCGACAAACCGGACCCCCCAGCTCAGCTTCGACCACGTCGGTTCCCCGACGCCTGCCTGGAGGGAGACGTCGCGAAACTGGCCGTCGCCGACATTGCGGTAGAGAGTGTTGTAGTCGTCGGAGAAGTTAGTCACCACCAAGTCCATCCGGCTGTCATTGTCAAAGTCACCGAAGTCGACTCCCATCCCGGCCTGTTCCTTCCCGTCAGCGCTCAGCGCTATGCCGGCCAGCAACCCGATCTCACTGAATGTCCCGTCGCCGTTGTTCTGGAATAGGTAGTTGGCCGTCGAGTCGTTGGCGACATAGACGTCTTGGTCGCTGTCGTCGTCATAGTCGGTCCAAACGACACCGAGGCCGTAGGAGGCCGGCACGGCCCCGATGCCGGACTCGGCTGTCGCATCCCGGAAGCGTTTGCCGCCCAGGTTCTCGTAGAACCGGTCCGCGGTCGGGATCATGCCGCGCGGCCCGCATTGCACGCGGATGCCGCGGTAGCGGCACAGTTGGCTGTCCTCGGGGAGATCTTGCGGATCGAACTCGAGATAGTTGGTGACATAGAGATCGACGTCGCCGTCGGCATCGTAGTCGCCAAACGAAGCAGACGAGCTCCACTCGTTTCCCTCGAGTTCGGCGATGCCGGCGTTCCGAAACGTGCCGTCGCCGCCATTGAGGTACAGCTGGTTCGGACCGTAATTAGTGACATAGATGTCGTCGTACCCGTTGTTGTCCACATCCGCGACGGCGACTCCCATGCCCCAGCTCGAATCGCCCAGCCCGGCATCCGAAGTCACGTCGCTGAATGTTCCATCCCGGTTGTTTCGGTACAAGCGATCATGCGGGCGGGGCGCGCCGACTCCGGGTGCGTCGAGCGTCCCGCCATTGACGAGGTAGATGTCGATCCAGCCGTCGTCATCGTAGTCGACGAACGCGACGCCGCCGGTCATCGATTCAAGGATGTAGGGCTTTTCCTCCGATCCGGAGATGAGCTCCGAGCCTAGGCCGCTCCCCGCCGAAGCGTCCTGGAACTGGGCATCGACCGCCATCGCCGAGAGTGCCGCCAACACAGAGATCAGCAGGAATCGACCCGAACGCATCTGTCGTTCCTTAGTCTCTGCGGTGGCTTCGCGTTCGAACACGGCGGCTGCCCCTCGGTACTTCCGATGTTCTCCCTTCCGCCGTCATGCTCCGCCGGGAGGGTGGAATCGGCCTGCGTCTCATTCGGATTCGGGCTCTTCAACGACCAGGACTTGGTTCAGTTCGATATCGTCCAGCGAAAGCGTTCGGCCCGACGGCCAGCGGACCGTGAGTCGCTCGAGGCTCTCGTCCGCGCCGAATCCGAAATGTTGCCGCAGGTCGCTCGCCGAGAGGTAGCTCCCGGAGGAGCGGACCTCGCGCACTTGCGTCCTGCCTCCGGAGGTTGCCTGCACGCGCGCCCCGATCGCGGAGCGGCCGCCAGCAGAACCGCGAACATCCACAAGAAGCCAAGGATTGTGGTTGCCGCCCTCGTTGCGTAGCAGGGTCGGCGGTCCGTCCAGATTGTTCACGACGGCATCGAGGTCGCCGTCGTTGTCGTAGTCTCCGAGGGCGAGGCCTCGGCTCTTGTATCGCTTGCTGAGACCGAAGTCCTCGCCTCGCTCTGAGAACTGCCGGTTCCCTTGGTTCATGAACACGAGCCAGCGCTGTTCGTACTTCAGGCCCATTTCGAACCGGTCCGCCTCTGGGTACAGGTGCCCGTTGACCACGAAGAGGTCTTCCCTGGAATCGTTATCGAGGTCGCCGAATGCCACTCCCCAGCCCACGAACAAGTGCGTGCTTCCCCCGTGTCCCGACGGATACGTTAGGTTCGTAAAGCTCCCGTCCCCGTTGTTTACCAGCATGGAATTGCTCTCGTAGGACGAGTTCGTGTAGTAGAGGTCCAGCCAGCCGTCGTGGTCGATGTCTGCGACATCCACGCCCATCGAGCCCTCTTCTACGCCGTCTTGGGAGAAAGCCGTTCCGGCCAGCACCGCCAATTCCTCAAACGTGCCGTCGCCGTTGTTCCGGTAGAAGAGATTCGCGGTCAGGTCGTTCGCCACGAAGATGTCGGGCCATGAGTCGTTGTCGTAATCCGCCACCAGCACGCCGAGCCCGTACAGCTTGGCCTCATCGATCGAGCGCTCGGCTGCAACCTCCTCGAAGTGCCCTTGCCCGTCGTTGAGGTACAGTGAATCGCGCAGGCCCGTGAGGCCCCGTGGGCCGCAGAAGACGTCGAATCCCCGATAGTTGCAGTTGGCGTCACGCTTTGGCAGCCGGTTCAGCGGGTACGCCAGGTAGTTGCTGACGTAGAGGTCTAGGTCCCCGTCACGGTCCAAGTCCGAAAACGACGCGCCTAGGCTCCATCGCGACTCCGCAATCCCGGCGCTTCGGGCGACTTCCTCGAACGTGCCGTCCCCGAGGTTCCGGTAGAGTGCGTTGCTCCCATACCCGGTGAGGAAGAAATCGATCCTTCCGTCGCTGTCAAAGTCCCCAAGCGCAACCCCCTGTCCCCAGCCGCGAGCCGAGAGCCCCGCTTGGCGGGTGACGTCTTCATACCCACCCTGACCGTCTCCGCGATACAAGGCGCACATCAAGTCTCCGCCCAGCTCGAACTGCTCGATCGTCGATCCCCGCACGAGCAAGATGTCGAGGTACCCGTCGGCGTTGTAGTCGAGGAACGCGGCACCGCCGCCCATGACCTCGATGATGTGCTCCTTGGTCACGCTTCCCTGCAGGCCGTCAAACGCTTGCAGGCCCGAGTTGGAAGTGGCGTCGACGAAATGGAGACCCGCCGGCTGGGCAAATGCAAGTGCCGCGCCAAACGTAACAGTCGCGGCGCATCTCCGCAGACGCTTGAAGTCTGATCGAAACTGCCGTAGCTGTCGAACCCCGACCGAGAACTCGGAGTACGCGGCAGGCGGATCGAGTTCTAGCTTGACTCTGGGGGCGCGACCTGCCGCACGGACGATTTCACGCCAGGGCGGCGACAGCGGGCAGCGGGGTCGAAGCGTGTGTCCCATCCAAGCGCGCTGCTCTCGGTTGCCTAGAGTTCACTCGGCGGGGATCGGACTGCGCCGCTAGGCCGGCCTAGGTGCGGAGCCCGATTCTCGCGCTCAGAAGATTATCTTCAGCCCGAACTGGATCTGCCGCGCGAACTGCTGCGGTGCCAATCCGCCGATGGAGCCGAACACCCCGGCCCCAGCGTCGAAATTGGCGTTAGGCTTCCCGAAGTTCACGTTGTTGAATGCGTTGAAATACTCCGAGCGGAACTGCAGGCCCACGCGCTCGTTGAGCCTGAAGTTCTTGAACAGCCCGGCATCGAACTGGAACAAGCCCGGGGCGATGAGCACGTTGCGCCCCAAGTTGCCGAACGCGAAGGGTGCGGGCTCGGCGAAACCGTCCAGGTTGAAATACTCTTCGGGTGCGCCGCTCACTCCTCCGTAGGGGTCGCCGACCAAGTTCGGGCGTTGCGCCACCACGCGTCCTCCGATATTCGCGATGTCCCGCGGCACGGAGGCGTTTACTGGCGGTCCGGAACTGGCGGTGACGATGCCTGTGAGCTGCCAACCGCCAAGGACGGTGTCGACGGCCTTGCTCCAGCCCGAGCCAATAGCTTGGTTTCTCCCGAACGGAAGCTGCCAGACGTAGTCGAATGTGAACGTATGGGCACGGTGGAGATCGGAGAGCGCCCGGTCACCAAGGATGTCAAGCGGGTTTTGGGCTGTCTGGCTCGCCGAAAAGCCAGCTCCGAGGACATCGATCGTCTTGCCCCACGCATAGTTGCCGCGAAATGACAGTCCGTCGGAAAAGCGCTTCTCAATCTTGAACTGCAGCCCGTGATAAATCGAGGTGGCTTGATTGCCCATCTCGCTCAGGGGGCCGTATTGTGGGAAGGGTCGTCGTGGCTGGACCTCGCCCGGCCCAGCCGGGGCGGTGTTGACATTGGAGAACGTGGACAGCTTGACGCCCCGCGTCCCGACGTAGCCCAACTCGACCATCAAGTCTTCCGCCAACTGGCGCTGGACGTGGAAATTCCACTGCATGGTGTAGCTGGTCCGGTTGTTGCGGGGCACGATGTGCTGGGCGTTCGGAGCAACAGTGCTACCCATCTGCACGTCCAAGTCAGGAGTGAACGTCGTTTCGACTAGGCTTACCGGTCCGCGGTCGTTGAGGTTCGAGAAGTTCTCGCTGATCGCGAACGGCCAGTTGCCACGGACCCCCTGGGCCTCCCAGAGGTAGTTGGTCATGTAGAAGACGCCGAACCCGGATCGCACGGTTGTCTTTTCGCCCAAGCGGTAGGCCATGCCCACGCGAGGCGCGAAGTTGTTGTTGTCCGGCTCGACGATCCCGCGGCGAACGTTCGGCCCCTCCCCTGTGATCGGGTTCACTCCGTCCCACAGGAACTGTCCCGTTAAGAGGTCGATCGAGGCCAGCAAGTCATCGCGGTGCTTGGGCCACTCGCTGTTGTCATAGCGGAGGCCTAGGTTAACCGTGAGATTGGACGTCGCTCTCCAATCGTCCTGGAAGAAGAAACTGTAGTCTTCCTTGCGCATGATCGCGGTCGTGCCTTGGCCGATGTTGCGCTGTGCCACAGTCGGCAGCCCGAGCAAGTAGGAAGCGACTGCGTTGCCGGTGGCGGCGGCATTCTGCGGATCCTCGGTGGGAACCTTGTTGAACGTCATATTGCCTGTGAAGTAGCCGTCGTCCAGATTGCGGTTGTGCTTGAATTCGAATCCCGCCTTGATGCTGTGAGCGCCAGCGATCTTGGTGATGGTGGCGTACGCGCTGTATGAGTCGTCGGGGAACGGAAATCCCGTCTGGCTAGGGCTTGCGAAGCCCGCGATCCGCCACGCCGGAAACAGCGGTACCGCCTCGCTCTTCAGGATCGGGATCCCTTGGATCCCGTTACCGGTGATGAAGGCAGCGATTGCCTCCTTGCCCCCCGGGGCGCTGTCGGCGATCTGCAAGTTGTTGCGGTGGTAGGAGATCTTCGTGTCGATGATCGTGGTGGGATTCAGCGTGTGCGTGTCGCTGATCATGATGTTCGTGAAGCTGTTGACCAGGAGGTTGTCCACCGTGAGGTGAGCTGTCGGCCGAGGGCTCACTGAATCCATGAAGTTGAAGCGCCCGGTCAGCAGGTTGTTGTCGCCAAAACGGTGATCGACCTTGCCCATCCATTGGTTGTTGTCGATCCTTGAGGCGTTCGTGTTGATCAAGTTCAGTGCTTGGCCCGGCAGGTTCGGAGCAGACCAGAGGATTTCTTGGAGCTGCTTCGTCGACGGGTTAATCCTGCTTGCGGGAACTCTCATGTTTGGCATCAGCTGGCGCGACAGGCTGCCATCGTCGTTCTCCACGGTCGTCCAGGGATCATAGAAGGGAACGGCCGGCCTGCCCTGGGTGTCTTGGGACAGGTCGCCGCTGAACATTTCAGTCGTCGGGACAACGTTGAGCAGCGTCGACTCGCGGCGTCGGCGCTGGCCTTCGTACATGAAGAAGAAAAACGTCCTATTCCGTGCGATCGGCCCGCCGACCGTGGTGCCGAACTGGTTCTGTCCGAACTCGGGCCGCGGCGTGCCTGAGCGGTTCGCGAAGAACTCGGAGGCGTCCATGTTGTCGTTGCGCAGGAACTCGAACGCCGTGCCGTGGACCTCGTTGGTACCCGACTTGGTGACGATGTTGACGTTTGCTCCGGCAGCTGTGCCGAACTCCGCGGAGGTGATGTTGGTCTGGATCTTGAATTCCTGGATGGCATCGATCGAGGGCTGCAAGCCGTAGGTCTTGAAGAAGCTCTCGTTGTTGTTGACACCATCGAGCGTGTAGTTGTTGGCCTCGCTGCGCAGGCCGCTGATAGAGACGGCAGTTCCGGATGTCTGGAAGGCCGTTAACGCACCGGCGCCGGCCACGGCTCCCGGCATGAGGATGGTGAGCTGAGTGAAGCTGCGGCCATTCAACGGCAGTTCGACGACTTTCTTGTTGTCTACGGTCGAGGCGACAGTGGAGGTGTCAGTTTGCAACTGCAGCGCAGCGGCGCTGACCTCGACGACCTCCGTGACTTCGCCGATTGACAAGGTGAGATCGACGCGCAGGGTCTGGTTTACGGCCAGCGTCACGCCTGTTTGCTGGGATTGGCTGAAGCCTGGCATTTCCGCCGAGACCGAATAGACCGCAGGCGGCAGGGAGGGTACAGCAAAACCGCCCGATTCGTTCGTGCTGACGATGCGGGCATTGCCAGTGCCCTCGTTCGTGACGGTCACCGACACTCCCGGCACGACGGCGCCGCTTTCGTCGGTGACGTCCCCGAGGATGGTCCCGAATGACGTTTGGGCAGCGACCGGCGAGGCCCAAACCAGCACCAGTGCCGCCAGCGAAAACAGGGATAGGGCTTGCAATTTCATGAGTCCTCCGTGAGACCAAAAACCCGTGCGAACGCAGCCCACAGGGGAACTCGTTGCGCCTCAGATTGTATTGCGCCTGTCGTCGGGTGTCAACTCTCTCCAAGATGCGCTCGTCCAAGCACGCCCTGTTGCCCGCACGTCTTGCGCCTGACTGGATCAGGCCTGATCGGACGTCCGGTGAAGTTGCCATGAACAACCCCAAGGACATCTCGCAAGGAGGCCGGTCAGTCTGCCAGAGGCGCGACGGAGCCTTGCTGGCTGGTGCCGCCAAAGCGGGTCCGCGACGCCCACGTTTGTCAGGGCTCGCCAGTACCGCTCTAAGAGCACTCTGGACTCTCTGATCTCCGCCACAGGCGAGCGGGGGGTTGAATGATCCAGATCTTCGATCTCGCAGCCGGTCCAATTGAACGAAAATAGGAGCCGTCGTGCCGCGGTGCGCTCTCAGGTCGTCCATTGGACTGCTCATTTGGGCCAGTTGTCTGGCAATTCCCACGGCAAGCCTAGCGACTGACAGTAGCGGGCTCTTGTCGCTGGCCCGGGCCCAAAGAGAGGCCGGTGACCTGCCGGAGGCGGCCGACTCGTTCCAACAGCTGCTGACGATGGCGCGGAGGGGCGAGGGGGACGGGGCGGGACTTGCGGTCCTCCATCGGGAGCTCGGAGAGATCTATGAGGCTCTGGAGCGTCCGCGCGATGCCGCCGAGGAATTCGAGCTATCTCTGACGGCGGACCCCGGGCAAGAAATCCTCCACTACAAGGCGGGCATTCTCTACAGACAGCTCTCCGAACCGTCCAAGGCGGCCGAGCACCTCTCTGAGGCGTTCCAGCAAGGCTTCCGAAATACTGCCGTGAGGTTCCATCTCGCCGCGTCACAGTTCGCTTCCGGACAGCTTGCGGCGGGTCTTGACAATGCTCGTGCGATCTTGCAGAAAAGCCCGCCGCGCAGTGATTTGGCGTTGCGTGTCGGCCGACTCCTGTTTGAGCACCACTTCTATCGAGATGCACTTGGTGCCTTCGAAGCTGCGTTCGATGGAGTGAGCCAGTCGCCGCATGCGCGGGTCTATCTAGCGCTCACTAACCACTTGCTGAACCACCACGAGCGAACCGTTGAACTGCTGCAGCCCCTTTCCGCTCCCAACGGTTCAGGGAATGCCGAGGTGCTGACCCTGCTAGCGGCGGCGCTAGCATCGCTGGAGCGGTTCGATGAGGCCCAGGCGTTGCTTGAGCGAGCCATCGCCAGGGAACCGTCGAGCCCCCATCCGTACCTGAACCTTGCCCTAGTCTTGCTCGAACAAGGCGAGGCGGAACTTGCCGGAGATTGGTTCGGCAGGATGTTCCTCGCGGCAGGATCGGCAAGCCCAAAGGTCTTCTACGCGATTCAGCGCAACTCCTGCGCCGACGCGTACCGGGAAATCTCCGCGGGGTCGGGAGGTGAAACCGCGGGTGCAAATCCCGGGCGAGGCCTGCAGTTGTTCGAGTTCGCTCGCTCTCTGAGCGCACGCCACCACCATGGAACCGCCGTCGAGTTGCTGCGCTTCGCTGCCCGCGACACAAGCGACGGCGAAGTGCTTCGCTCACGCTTGCACCGCGAGCTCGGATTCAGCTGCTTGAATTTGGAGCCTGGGAGCGAGACTGCGGTCCAGCTGCTGGAGCGATCGGTCGAGCTAGATCCGGCCGATCACCAAGCGCACTTCCTGCTCGGCCGCGCTCATCAAAGGAGGCACAGGCCGGAGCAGGCCGTCAGGTCCTTCGAGCGGGCGATCCAGCTTCAGCCCGATGCCGCGCCTTACTACACCGAGCTTGCCCGGTCGATGATCGCAAGTGGGTCAGATGTCGACCAGACGGCGCGAGCCGGCTCGGTCCTCGCGAAGGCAATCGAGATTGATTCTTCCGACGCGTCGGCACGCTTCGAACTGGCAAAGCTGGAGATGGGACGAGGTCGGCTGGATGAAGCCGAGCGGCACCTTCTCAAGGCTCTCGAAGCCGCGCCGGAGTTCTTTGAAGCCTACTACGTGCTAGGTCAGGTATATGCACGGGCGAAGAAGACCGCCCAAGCACGGGAGTGCCTGCAGTTGTTCCAGGCGAAAAAGTCCGCCATCGAGGCTCGCTCGACGATATGGAAGGATGCCACCGTCAGGGTAGGCGCTGAGTAGTGCAGTCAATGCCGCCCAGGTCCCGTCGGCGCAAGGCTCCGCAACTCAGAGGTGATGAAACGCGCCTCAGTCGACGCTGATCGAGAGATGGAGGCGCGGTCCTTGGCCCCTACCACAGCCGGCTTGCCGGCTCGACACGGACGGGTGGAAGGGCTGCGCCAGCCTGGAGCGGGTTGACTGCGAAACATCGGGCGAGTGTTGCGCACGGGGATTCGGTCGTTCCGGAAGCGGAATTCCTTCCGGTCCACTTGGTCAGTTCGCTGTTGAAACGCTGGCTACTGGCGACCCATCACGGCAGCGTCGGTTCGAGACACCTGCGGGAGGGTCTCGACGAGTTCGGTTCAACCGGCGCAAATCTCGGCATGCCGGGAAATTCTCCGATCGCTTGGCCGAGTGATTGGTCTCACGCCAACCTGTTGCATGTAAGGCACTTGTCACTAGGAGCGACCCTTCAAGCTCGAGCCAAGTGCAGGCCTAGGATCGCCGAAATTTCTTTGACTTCAGCAATTCGCTGACCTGTCGGAAGAAATCGGTTTCGGTCATAGTACTCGGCCAATCGAGATTGACGGAGACCAAGAACCGTCCTTTCGCCCCATTCGTGGCGGGCGCGATACTCACGGCTCCGAGTGTCTCCAGCCTGGCGATATCTCGGGCCACCGCCTCGGATGGGCGTTTGCGGGTGCTGTAGTGGTTGCGCAGCTGCGTGGCCAGCGTCAGAACTTCCATGTCCTGGTCGCTGTCGAGCAGATGACAAAGGAGAGCCAGCTGGCGCTTGACGATGACGCGCTTGCGGGTACTCGCGAGCCTAACGACCAACTCGTTGATGAAGTTTCGGAATAGCTCCTTCGAGACTTCGTGTCTCAGTCTCTCAGTCAATCTCGAAACCTCGGCCTCGACGCCGTTCAAGGCGAAGATCAGAAACGGTGTGAGGTCATGGTTCCGATTTCTGGTTTCTGCGAGCTTTGACAGATAGGTTTCCTGCGCTTCGTGATAGAAGTTCGACATTGGCACGAATAAGACGTCCTTCAGGCCAGCCCGCTCCAGCATCAGCGCTTCAAGCGCCCTTGCCGTTCGCCCGTTGCCATCAAGAAACGGGTGCATCGCGGCGAAATGGTAGTGGATGGCAATCGCCTGGACAAGGGGATCGTGGCCGCGAAACGTCGTTGCAGCCTGTCTCGCCAATCGTTCAAGAGCCCGTGCACAAGGTTTGCCGCCAGATACGCCGCGATGTCTCGGGGAGCCGAAGGTAACGTTCTCATCAGCCTTTCTCAGTGCTCCCGGCTCGCAGTGGCCGTCATCACAACCCGTGACCACCAGACGATGGATGGTCTTGATGAGTTCGGGCGAGATTGGCTGATCGTCCGGCACTTGGGCGACCCACTCGTACGCCTTGAGCGCGGAGAGGGCCTGTTTCTGAGACGGCGTTACCAGTTCGTCGTGCGTCTCTGCTGTCAGTGCCGTTTCGAGCTCGTCACCGAAGAATTCCGCTCCTTCGATCTGTGAAGTGCCTGAGATCTCCATCTTCAGCTGGATGCCGTGGAGCTCCGCGGCCCATCGGCGCAGGAATGGCATCATCTTCAATGCCTTAATGGAGGCTTTCGCGTTTACCAGACTTTCCCGGACTGCGTTTTCGTCGTAGGTGATCCAATACTGCGGTGGCTCATACTGGACTGCGTTGGGCACTGACTGAGCATCGCAAATTTTCCGACAAGAAACCCGCGACGACAAAATCCTTGTAATCTGCTGAAAATAAATATTTTATAAAGCAATTTCCCTGAATTATTGAACGTGTCATTACAAAAAATCCTGCACAAAATACGTCTCATTCGTACGCTAGAGCGGTTGCGAAGCAGCCGCAGCCCCTAAATGCAGCGAAGACCCCTGTAAGAGAGTGGATTGCAACCTCCTGCGTGCTAGAGTGAACTTGCGAGAGCGACCGGCGGCCCGCCTTGATCCTAGTGCCGCCTGCCTGGCTAGGGATCGCGGATCCAACCCTCTCAGGCCGCTCCGTATCTTCTATCAAGGAACACCATGCGCGTTGCCACTCCACTCGTCCTGCTCGCTTCGGCGGTCCTTTGCTCCTGCACGGCGGAACAGCCCGAGAGGGCTCCCAACATCGTGCTGATTCTGGCCGACGACTTCGGCGTCGGAGATATCCAGGCGCACTACCCGGACAACAAGATCGCTACTCCCTATCTGGACAAGCTCGTTCAAGAGGGCATGAGCTTCACGGATGCCCATAGCCCGTCGGCGGTCTGCACTCCGACCCGCTACGGCTTGCTGACCGGAAGATACTCGTGGCGCACACGCCTTCAGGAATGGGTGTTGGCGGCTTACGAACCGCCGTTGATCGCCGATGATCGTCCCACGCTGCCGGGGATGCTCCGCGAGCATGGGTACGAGACGGCCTTGATCGGCAAGTGGCATCTCGGCTGGGAATGGCCCGGGCCGCAGCCGAGCCGCATGACCAAGGCGCGCAATGGCCAGAAGACCCTCGAATGGCATCTGGAAAAGCCCGTCCTGAACGGTCCGACCACCAGAGGCTTTGACTACTATTTCGGCGTGGACCTGCCCAACATGCCGCCGTTCTCATACGTGGAGAACGATGTCGTGACTCCGGCCCCGACTGCCGCCTATGTTCATGACGAGTCCGAAGGTGTCGTGCTGCCGCGGGGCTTCGTTGGCAGCCCCATGGCTCCGGGCTGGCGCTTGCGCGAGATCGTTCCCGAACTGACGCGCAGGGCAGTCGAGCAGGTCCGCTCGCGAGCCCAAGGCGACAAGCCCTTTTTCCTGTTCTATTCAATGACCTCGCCGCACGAGCCGATCTCGCCGTCCCCGGCCTTCCAGGACAAGAGCGGCATTGCTCCTATAGCGGACTTCGTGATGGAGACCGACTGGTCGGCAGGGCAGGTCATCCAGGCGGTTGACGAGGCGGGAATCGCCGACGACACCATCGTCATCTTCACGGCGGATAACGGCCATTCCCACTACACCGGGTGGGAAGCGCTAATCGAAGCCGGTCACATGCCCAGCGGCCCATATCGCGGGCACAAGGGCGACATCTGGGAAGGCGGGCACAGAGTCCCGTTGGTCATTCGCTGGCCGGGCAAGATTGCAGCCCATTCCCAGAGCGACCAGCTCGTCAGCTTGACGGATATCTTCGCGACAAGCCTGGCGGTAGTCGAGGCGGACTTGCCGCAGGACGGCGCCGAAGACAGCATCAGCTTCTTGGATGCCGCGCTTGGTCAGCAAGCAGCCCAAGGGCGCGCATCGCTGGTAAGCCACTCCAATCATGGCGAGTTCGCCTACCGCGACGGGCCGTGGAAGCTCGTATTTCGCAACAGCGAACCGAGCCTGGACGAGTCCCGTGGTAAGCCGACCGTTCCAGAACTCTACAATCTCGCCGAAGACATCGCTGAATCGAAGAACTTGGCCGAAGAACGCCCCGAGGTCGTCGAAGAGCTCCGTGCCAACTTTGACGCGATGATTGATCGGGGCGCCACCCGCGCTGGGATCGCGTCCCGGAACGACGGAAGTGTGCGGTACGACATGACGCAGGAGGTGCGCTGGGTGCCCGCTGCAGAGTAAGTCTAGCGAGGAGCGCCTCAGACCAACATAAAAGGCATCGAGATCCCGAATCCTAACTCGAACGCCTACGCAGCATCGATAGCGAGACCGGCGATTGCGGGCTTGGTTAGGATTTCAAGGGAATGAGCCGACGCGCAATCCAGCGCCAATCCCCAGCTTCGTGGCGGGCGGACGGTATCGCCGGGTACCTAGGCTTGGCCGCTAGCGGTCACGGTCGGATGGAGTGGTGCGGGTCGTGAGGGCGCGGAGTTGCTCCTCGAGGGCCCGCACTCGCTCGTTCGCTGCGCTGGCCTCCTGCTTCGCCGCGGTTTCCCGCTGCTTCGCTGCGCTGGCCTCCTGCTTCGCCGCGCTGGCCTCCTGCTTTGCCGCGCCGGCCTCTTGCTTAGCTGCCCTCGCATCTCGCTCCGCGATCCGCCGCCGCCGCTCGGCTTCTTCCAGCGCACCGTCGGTCTCTTCCCCCGTGCAAGGATCCCGGAACACCAGCACCGTCGCCCGGGCCTGCCTCTGGCTGCGCAGTTCCAGCCCCAGCACCCGGCTCCGGAACCACCGCTCCTGGCCGCTGCTCGCCACGGGCTGCACCGGCTCGTACTTCCCCTCGCTGGCCTCGTAGCCCTCTAACGCTGACCCCATCAAGGTTCCCTCCGGGTCCAGCCTCCAGTACTCGCGAACCCCCATCCGGGCGTACTCCCGCCGCTTGTACTTGGCATCGTGTTCCGCTGTCGCCGGCGACGCCACCTCCAGCACGAAATCCGGTGCCTTGCCCTCTTCCCAGATCCGGTACGAACGGCGATTCTCAGGACTCACCCCGAACACCACCTGCACGTCCGGCTGCAGCCAGAGATTGTCATCGCCACGCCGGTAGTACACCGCCAGTTCCATGGCCACCAGCACGTCCGTGCGGTCCCGGAAGTGGTTCCGCAAGGCCGCCGCCGCTTGCAGCACAGCATCGCCGTGCGAGATGCTCTGCGCGATCCAATTGCGTTCCGGGTATTTGACCTCGTCCGGCTTCGCAGACGCCTCGGCAACGGCCGTGGCCGGCCCAGCAGATTCGCTTTCTGCGGCGGTCGTGAAAGGCATGTCGCAGCGGACAGCGCTCGCCCGCGCCGCCTGGAGATGATACTAGCACCGTGCCAGGGCTCCCTGACCCGCCGCTGTCGTGACGCGAGTTTGCTTGCCAGCCCTGCTCGCGCCCAGAGCGACGCGGTGCGCAGCAGCTTGCCAATGCGATCTGACCGGAGCGCCTGCTGTGCGCCGAGCTCAGCCCGCAATCACACCCGGCGCGAGTGGATCCGCGCCTTGGAGGCAGCTGCAACGAATCTTGATTGTGCTGGTTTCTGCGAACGGAACCACCGAGCGAACGGCGGTGAGTGGTGGAATGTGTCTTCTGGCCCACTATCGTCTTGGCTGAAACACGTGGGTCCGTTAGTCTGTGCTGAACGAGGCCCCAGTCAAGCTCTGTAGCGCCCTTGCGCGGGCATTGCTCTGTGATTCGGAATGAGCTCTCGAGGCGGTCCCCAAAAGCCCGAATCTGCGAGAAGCGGTGTAGAATGCACGCTGTGCGCGGCCCCTCCGGGCCGCTAGGATGCCTGCCGTGCCCCCCAAGACCACCCACCGACGTCACTTTCTCCTCGGCGCTGCCGCTGCCAGCGCTGCGAGCGCCCTCGCCTATCCAGCCAACGAAACCATAAATATCGGCTGCATAGGCACCGGCGGCCGATGTCGTCGGCTGATGAATGATCTGGCCGGTGTACCCGGCACGCGCATCACTGCGGTCTGCGACATCTGGGACGAGGCCCTCGAACAGGCGAGGCAGATTGCCGGGAGCGGCGCTTTCGTGACGAGGGACTACCACGAACTGCTGGCTCGAAGTGATGTTGATGCTGTCCTGATCGGCTCGCCGGATCACTGGCACGTTCCCATGACCGTCGACGCTTGCAACAGCGGCAAGGATGTGTATGTCGAGAAGCCCCTGACGCATGACCTCAGCGAAGGCGACGCTGTGATTCGGGCACAAGATGCAAACCAGAGGATCGTGCAGGTCGGCACGCAGCAGCGCAGCATGCCGCAGTTCGAGAGGGCACGGGAAATCCTCGGCGGAGGTGGGCTCGGGACGGTCCACAAGGTACGCATGACGTGGAATCGAAATCGGCGGTCCGGACGCGCGGGAGCGGACGAGATCGATTCGTCCACAGTCGAGTGGAAGCGGTTCTTGGGAAACGCGCCGCTACAGCCGTTCGATGGCTATCGCTTCAGGAACTGGCGCTGGTTCTGGGACTTTGGCGGAGGCATTCTCACCGACCTGATGGTGCATTGGATCGATGCCGTCAATTGGCTGCTTGACCTGCCTGATCCGGCCTTGGCCACCACCATAGGAGACACGGTCGCGATGGACCGCTGGGAGACCCCGGACACGATCCAAACCCTGCTCAGCTACCCCGACAGGAATCTCCAGGTCCATTTCGAGGGCACGTTCGTAAACCAACGCGACAAGGCCATGGTCGAGATCATGGGCACTAAGGGCACGATGTACTTGGATCGCGGGCGGTACGAGATCCTCCCGGAACCCGGAAGCGGCATTGAGGCCGAGCTGTTTGAGCCCGGGACCGGGGAGCGCGGGGCCGACTTCGACGTGAATGGCGAGAGGCCGCACTTGCAGAACTGGATTGACGCAGTGCGCAGCCGCAAGAAGCCCAACACGCCGGCGGAAGAGGGCGTCCGCGCTTGCGTAAGCGCGCATCTGGCGAACCTCGCCTTCCGCACCGGGCAAGTCGCGCGCTTGGAAGATCTCAAGCAGGGCGGCCTGGCCGGATAGGGCCCTGTTTGCGGTCGGCGTTTCGCCCGGCCGCCGCCACTCGGAGCCGGGTGTAGCGCAGGGTACCGACAGTCCCCGAGCAGGGCCTAGGCGAGCAAGTCCCTCACGACTTCCCCATGGACGTCGGTCAGCCGGTAGTCCCGACCAGCGTGGCGAAAGGTCAGCCTCGTGTGATCCAAGCCGAGCAGGTGCAGGATCGTGGCGTGCAGATCATGGAAGTGGATCTTGTTCTCTATGCCGTAGTAGCCGTACTCGTCGGTCTGGCCGTAGGTGATGCCGGGCTTGATCCCGCCGCCGGCCAGCCACATCGTGAAGCCGTGCGGGTTGTGGTCACGGCCATCGGCGTTCTCTGCTGTCGGCGTGCGGCCGAACTCGCCACCCCAAATCACCAGTGTCTCGTCGAGCAATCCGCGCGTCTTGAGGTCCTTGATGAGTGCGGCGATCGGCTTGTCCACTTGGGCGCACATCTTCGTGAGCGAGTTCTTGAGGTCAGAGTGGTGGTCCCAGCCGTTGCTGTTGCACTGCACGAAGCGCACGCCGCTCTCGCTGAACCTGCGGGCCATCAGGCACTGCCGCCCAAAATCTTCCGTGACTGGATCGCTCAGGCCGTACATTGCCTTGGTCGCGGCGCTCTCTGAACTGATGTCCTGGACTGACGGTGCCTCCGTTTGCATGCGGAACGCCAGTTCGAACGTTGCGATGCGGTCTTCCAACTCGGGGTCGGGACCGCTCCGGGCCAGTTGGCGTCGCGAGACGTTCGACAACATGTCGAGTTCCAGGCGCTGCAGGGGTTTTCGCTGCCCGTCGCCTATGAACGGGAAACTGGCCTCCTTCGCCTTGACGTTGCCGTAGCCCAGCGGCGTGCCTTGGTGGGCCGCCGGCAAGAAGGCCGAGCCGAAATTGTTCGCGCCGCCCTCGGCCAAGGCCTGGCAGATGGTGATGTAGCCGGGCAGGTTCTGGTTCTCAGAGCCGAGGCCGTAAGTCAGCCAGGAGCCCATCGCCGGCCGGATGAACGTGTCGCTGCCGGTGTGCCATTCGAGCACGGCGCCGCCGTGCCGGGGGTTGGTGCAGTGCATCGATCGCACGATCGCCAGGTCGTCGACGATGCCGGCCACGTGCGGAAAGAGCTCGCTGACGCAGGCACCGCTCTGGCCATGCTGCTTGAATTCGAACGGCGAGCCGATCAGGTCGCCGGCGCGGCGCGGGAACGAAATGATGCGCGGCTTGGCGAACGGCAGGGGCTTGCCGCTGTCGCGGTTGAGGAGCGGCTTCGGGTCGAACGTGTCGATGTGCGAAGGACCGCCGAACATGAAGAGCATGATGACGCGCTTGGCGCGCGGCGCGAAGTGCGGTTCGCGCAGCGCCAGCGGGCCGGATGCGGCGGCTTCTTCGGCGAGCAGTGAGGTCAGCGCCAGCCAGCCGAAGCCCGCGCCCATTTGCTTGAGAGCCTCGCGACGGGAGGCTCTCGCTTCGATGCCTTCAGACCGCATCGCCGACCTCATTGTATGTAGAGGAACTCGTTCGACGCGATCAGGATGCGGCACATTGCCTTCCAAGCTGCGTCTCTGTTCCCCGTGGCCGCTTCATAGCGGTCCAAGAAAACGCTCCAGCTCTCGGTCTCGTCGCGCTCGGACGGACGGGAAAAGGCGATTTCGTGTGCCAGTCCGATGCGTTCGGCGTCGCCACCGGGGATTTGGCGCGCCAGTCTTGCCGCGAAGCCGGCGGACGCCTCGTCCACCAAGTCGGAGTTCAGCATGAAGAGTGCCTGTGGCGCGACCATGGTCGCGCCGCGATCGCCGTTGGAGGTGGACGGGCTGGCAAAGTCGAAGGCCGCGAACATCTCGTACAGGGCGCTGCGCAGCACCGGCAGGTAGACGCTGCGCCGCCGCGAGTCGTACAGGGCCGGATCCCGCGAACGCGACTGGGCGTTGAGATTCACAAAGTTCTTGTGCGGGATGGTCTTACCCCCGGTCGCGAGGTCCAAGCGGTCGGAGACGGCCAGCAGCGCATCCCGCAGCGTTTCAGCTTCCATTCGCCGGCGATTGGCGTGGCTGAACTGGCGGTTGTCTGGGTCGGCTTCCGCATGCCCTTCGGTCCGTCCGGAAGACCGCTGGTAGGCGTCCGAGAGCATGATCCGGCGGTGCATTGATTTGACCGACCAGCCACTTGCTTGGAATTGCAGCGCCAGCCAGTCCAGAAGTTCCGGGTGGTCCGGTGGTTCGCCGAGCTTGCCAAAGTTGTCGGGCGTGCGCACGATGCCTTCGCCGAAATGCCACTTCCAAATCCGGTTGACCATCACGCGCGCTGTTAGCGGATGGCCCTTGGAAGTCAGCCACTGCGCCAGCTCCAGCCTTCCGCTGCCTTGCGACCCGATCGGACGCTGCTGCTCCCCGGCCAGGATCACGGGAAAGCGGCGCGGAGCGATCGGGCCGGGCGTGAGGTGGTTGCCGTTGATCATGAGCGGAAGGTCGGCGGCATCTCCCTCCGATACGGCCATGGCCTTGGGGATGCTGTAGTACTCGGCGAGAGCGTCGTCCTCGGCTGCCCGCTGCGCCTCCACCACATGCTTGGGAGTGGTTGCCTGGTTGTAGTTCGTGACGAAGTCGCTGTGGTAGTCGAAGCGCTTCTCGATCTCGGACAGTCGGCGGTTCTCTTCCGCGCTTGCCAGCGCGGTGGCGTTGAGCTTGGATGTGACCCGGTAGGTGAGCACCGTCTTGGTGCTGGTGAAGATGCCCAGCATGGAGTAGTAGTCGGCGCTGCGAATGGGATCGAACTTGTGATCGTGGCAGCGGGCGCAGTCGATGCTCAGCGCCATGAACGCGCGGGCGGTGGTGGCCAACTGTTCGTCGGCGAAGTCCAGCTGCTGTTTGACAGGGTCGTCTTCGCCAACCATCTTGGGTCCGAGCATCAAGAAGCCGGTTGCGATCAACCCCTCGGCGCGGTTGGCGTCGCTCCAGTCCGTGAGGATGTCGCCCGCCAGTTGCTCGCGCACGAACTCGTCATAGGGCTTGTCTTGATTGAACGCCCGGATCACGTAGTCGCGGTAGCGCCAGGCGTCGCCGTGGACGATGTTGTCATCCATTCCGTTGCTATCCGAATAGCGCGCTACGTCCAGCCAATGTCGGCCCCAGCGCTCCCCATAGCGAGGCGAGGCCAGCAGCCGGTCCACCACGCGCGCGAAGGCATCGTCTGACGTATCTGCGAGGAACCTGCGGACTTCGTTCGGAGTGGGCAGCAGGCCGTGCAGATCGAGCGTAGCCCGCCGGATCAGCGCCCGCTTGTCGCTGGTCCCTGCCGGCCTCAGGCCCGACCGTGCCCGGCCGATTCCGAGCAAGGCGTCGACGGCCGAATCGCCCGGCGGCATGGCCGGGGCTCGTAACGGCTGGAAGGCCCAGTGCGACCGTTCGTCGTCTGAAAAGCCATCAGACCGCGCGATTGCCTCCGGCGCGGGGGCCGGCTTGTGTTCGGGCCAGTTCGCGCCCGTATCGACCCACTTGGTCAGAACCGCGATCTCGCCAAGCGGCAGCTTCGACTTGGGCGGCATTTGCAGCAGTGTGTCATGATTGATCGCGTGGATCAGCAGGCTCTGGGCTGCGCTGCCCGGCACCACGACTGGTCCCGAGCGACCGCCCTTGAGAATGCCAGCCATTGAGTCCAGCCGGAGCCCGGCTTGCCCCTCGCCAGCGTGCGGGCCGTGACAGGCGAAGCACCGGTTGGCCAAGATCGGGCGGACGCTCTTCTCAAAGAATGCGTGGTCTTGCGCCGTGACTGAGATCGGCACAAGTCCCACCACAGCCGCGATCCACAAGACTGTCCGCCGCGAGGCCATGGTTTCAGGCAAAGCGTAGCATGAGCGCCATCGATTGGACCATCGTCATCGCGCTCAACGCTGGGATCATCCTGTACGGAGTTGTGCGCGGGCGCGAAACCAAGACCAGCTCCGATTGGTTCCTGGCAGGGCGAAGCTTGCCATGGTGGATGATCGGGCTTTCGCTTTACGCCACAGCCATCGATGCAAGTGACTTGGTGGCTGATGCCGGCGGCACGTACGCCGTCGGTATGAGCTACCTAGTCACTAATTGGGTCGGCGTCACTCTGGGCTGGTTCCTGCTCGCAAACTGGATCGCGCTCCCGATGTACCGCGCTGGCATGTACACCAATGCCGAGTACTTGGAGGCGCGCTTCAGTCTCTCTGCTCGCGTGATCAGCGCCTTGGTCCAAGCCCTCTACCGCACGTTGGTCTTGGCGATCATCGCTACCACGCTTTACCTCCTGCTGGCGATCGTCTGCGGGTTGGGCACGAATGCGTGGTGGGGTGTCGTGCTGATCGCCGTGCTGGCAACCGCCTACACGTCGCTCGGTGGGCTGCGGGCAGTGGCGATGACGGATGCGCTGCAGAGCGTTGTCATGGTCGTTGCGTCGCTCGCTCTGTTCGGCACTGTCTGGATGGCTGTTGGCGGTTGGGGCGGGGCGGGCGACCGACTGGAGAGCCACGAACCCGGCTTGTCGGCGCAATTGCTGCATGCCGGCACCGAAGACGTCGCCGTCCAGAGCGTCGCCGGAGGGTCGCCGGAGACGGTAGCGAGGCGCCTGCTCATCGGTGGCGAGCTGAGCCCGAACGGGGAAGAAATCGTCACGCGGAGCCCGGCTTGGCTGGTCTCGCTGGCTTGGCTGATCATCGGCCTGGGCTACGCCGTGGTCAATCACACGCAGTCCATGCGCCTGTTCGGGGCGCGCAGCGAGTGGGACTTGCGCATGGCTGTAGTCGTTTCGGGACTCGTACTACTGGTCCTAAACTTCACCAACCTGTCGGTCGGCATCTTCGGCCGGGCGCTTTTCCCCGACCCGAGCTTGATGCCGCTGGCTGCGGAGTTGCAGGTGCGGGACTCGACGTTCCCTCTGGTCGTGCGGGAACTCACTTCGGCCGGACTGCGCGGCATGATCGTGGCGGGCGTGGTCGCCGCTTGTTTTTCGACCTTTGACTCGATTGGCTCGACCGTTCCGTCCCTGCTCGTGCGCGACGTTCTTGCACGCTTGTTCGTCAAGGACCGGCCTGACAGCTACTTCGTGTCGGCTAGCCGCTGGCTGACACCCGTCGTGATCTTGGGGGCGTTCGCGTTCGTGCCCCTGATGATGCAAGAGCGGGGCATGCTGATGGTGTTTCTGGACTGGGTGGGGGCGTTTGTCGTGCCGCTGCTGGCGGTCTATCTGATGGGGGCGTTCACCCGAGTTCACCGCTCCAGCGCGACCTGGGGGCTTGCGGTGGGGATCGTTTACGGAACGCTCAAGTTGCTGGCGCCCATGCTGGCCCTTCGCTTTGGCGTAGCGGTCTTGCCTGCCATGCTGGTGAACAACTATGCCAGCACCGTCATCAGCCTGTTGCTGACAGTCGCCGCGATGCTAGCCGTGTCGACCGTGCGCGGCTGGGAGCCTTCCAGCCAGCCCCGGGATCTGGCATCGGATGGCTGGCTGCGCGACAGCCGTGCCGCGATTGCCGTTGCCGCTGTCGAACAGCGTTCCACGACAGTGCCGGTGGTCTTGGCTGGAGCGATCGTCGCCCTCGGCGCAGCCTTGAGTTTCGTTGTGTTCTGGTAGGCCAATAGCACGAGACGAGCGATTGCGCCATGAAGATTCGCGACATCGAGGTCATCAACCTGAGGTTCGAGTACGCGCCCGAGCGACGATTTCGTTATGCCGGCGGAACCTGCACGGGCCGCCTGACCACTCTGGTCAAGGTTCGCACCGACGAGGGCGTCGAGGGGGTGGGCTCGGTCTATTCGCATCCGGACCTGGTGCGGACGATTATCGAAGGCCAATTGCGGCCTCTTCTGGTGGGCGCTGATCCGCTGGAGATCGAGGCCTGCTGGCAGCGCTGCTACGCGCTGACGCGCTGGTACGGGCGCAAGGGTGCCGCGGTGTCAGCCTTGGGCGGCATCGATATCGCTCTGTGGGACATCCGAGGCAAAGTCGAGGGAAAGCGGATCTGCGACCTGCTCGGCTCAGCCGGGGCGGCAGTTCCGGCGTATGCCAGCGGGCTGCTCTGGCAGCGCGAGATCAGCGAACTCAGGGACGAGGCGCAGCGTCATCTCGCACACGGCTTCCGCGCTGTCAAGATGCGGCTGGGAAAAGATCCGGACTATGATCGGGCAGCCTTGGGCGCCGTGCGCGACACGATCGGTCCGGAGGCACGGCTGATGGTCGATGGCAATGCCCGCTATTCGCTCAGCGAGGCGCGCCGAGTGGCTCCGGACTGGCTCGCGGCCGGGGTGTTCTGGCTGGAGGAGCCCTTCGCCCCGGAGCAGCCCGAAGCGTTCAGGGCCCTGCGGCCCAGCATCCCGGGGATTCCGCTGGCCGCCGGGGAGAACGAGTTTGGACGGCAGGGTTTCAAGGAGCTGATCGATGGCGGAGTGGTCGAGATCGCGCAGCCGGATTGCTGTCGTTGCGGAGGACTGACGGAGGCACTGCGTATCGCTTCGGACGCGGCCGAGCGAGATGTCAGGATCGCGCCGCACACCTGGAGCGACGCGGTGGCGCTGACAGCCAACATGCACTTGGTGGCGGCGACTCCGCATGCCCTGACCGTAGAAGTGGATCAGACCGGAAATCCGTTCATCGAAGCACTGCTCGTCGGTGGACCGCGCGTCACGGAAGGTCAGGTCGAACTGCCGCAAGGGCCGGGCTTGGGTATCGAACTGAATCAAGACACGGTTCGCAAGTACACCGTCCCGCGCGGAGAGGCCACTCCACCCGGCAACTATTCCGACATGGTCTTCATGTAACGACTGTTGCGCAACCGCTCGATTCTTGGGCAGCCGGACTTGTTCATCGAGAGCCTCATCGGGCGTCATTCGCCTGTCGAGTCCACGGTCACGTTTGCGGACGTCAAGTGACGCGGCAGCGTCTCGACCCGCACGTTTTCGGCCGAGGCATTCAAGCACTCTTCTCGAGGATGGCCTGCGGAGCTGCGATGGCACCAAGCGTTGCAAGAACGATGCGCGCAGTCAACGGCGCAACCGCGTCAGAGCACACTATTTGAACCGCGACCTTAACCCCTCTTGAGTCTGGCAACCTGCGCCCTAAGGCGAGCGACTTCCACTTCGGCATCTCGCTTCGCCGTGGTCGCCGCGCGCTCTGCCCGCTCTGCTTCGCGCTGTGCGCGCTCGGCTTTGCCTCGGCTCGCCGCTTCCTCCCGCAACCTGTTTTCCGCCTCGCGCTGGAGCCGCTCTGCCTCGCGTCGGCTTGCGGCCTCCTGCCGCAGCTTGCCCTCTGCCTCGCGTCGGCTTGCCGCTTCCTGCCGCAGCTTCGTTTCTGCCTCCCGTCGGCCCGCCGCTTCCTCGATCCGCGCCTCCTGCAACTCACCAAACGTCAGCAGGTCTTGCCCCGTCTCCGGATCCCGGAAACGCAGCAGATGACGAGTCTCCGGCTGCTCGTCAGCGCGGATATCCAGCCCCAATACCTCGCTGCGAATCGATCCGTCCGGAGCGCTTTCCAAAGGCGCGTACCCCAGCCCCTGTAGCACTCCTCCCACTAGGCGCACCCGTTCCCGCTCGAGATCTTGGAGGAATCCCTTCGGAGCGAAGCGCCAGTATTCCTCCACTCCCATCGACGCGTACAGCGCCTGCTTCTCGTCCCGGTCCCGCTTCTCCGTCGAGGGCGAGGCTACCTCCAGCACGAAGGTCGGCGGCCGTCCCGCCTCCCAGATCTTGAAGGAGGGCTCCGGCAGCGCCTCCAGCCCCCGCACCACGAACAGATCCGGCGTCAGACGCTTGCTCGCGTCGCCCTCTTGGTAGTAGACGAACATGTTCGCACCCACCTGCACGCGGACGTGACTCGCGAACCAGTTCCGCAGAGTCGCCAGCGCATATAGGATGGCGTCGACGTGCAAGCCCGTCTCGGCCATGATCTTGCCGTCCGAGTACGGGTACATGTCGGCATCTGGGGGCGCTGCCAGGGGGCGTGCCTCGGTTATGGCCATGCTGCTGTCGGCGGTCGTTTCGCCTTGCGAAGTATAGCAGCGGGCCTCGGAGGCAGGATCCGGCAGTGAAGCCCTTGCTTGGCTGCGGCCTAGCTCCTCAGAACCGCGGCGAAATACGCCGGCCCGGCACCGCTAGGCCAGCACTTCAGCCGTACATGTGAGGCGGCCGAGGCTGTCGCCTCCAGCTGCCGCCATGTCGGAACACTACGGTGATAACGAATAGATCTTCTCGTTGAAGTGAGACTACATTGACTTGGGCAGGCCGAGCTGCACTTGCTCGACCCGAAGGTCGGCTCGAAGATCGTTCATCTCAATGACCCTGCGAGGGGTGTTTCGCTATGCATGTATCGAACGGATGCCAGACCCTGCAGGTCCTCCGGCTTCAATCACGATTAGCGTTGCGCTTTCGTGAGTAGACTATGGTACCGACAGGCAAGCGAGTCCATCACAAGAGCCGTGTGTATAGTGGAGGCTTGGCGGGCACGATCGATCGACATTGGCATGGCGAGCTTCTTCGAATCCCCGATCCTGAATTCTCCTTACGAATATCCGTCGTCTCATTGGGAGCTCGATAAGAGCGGCCAGCCGACACACAAAGTAGTCAATCAGCGGCGGCGCGTCTCGTTCATCACGCCGATCCCGAAGCCGAAGAAGCTTCGTAATGGCCAACAAAAGCTGGTTCTCGAAGAGGCCGCGCGGAAACTCGAACACGGTGGTCAGCAATACAACCTGACGGAGATCATTGACGGTGTCCGCTACGAGGTCGACCGCTGGCGGACGTTGCCAGATTCCGCACAATGGCGGGTAACGCCCGAGACGGCCCGGCTGCTCAGACATTGGCGCCACCACAAGTTCAGCAATCTCCGGCCTTTTTTCTGCCAGGTCGAGGCAATCGAGACCGTCATCTGGCTGACTGAAGTTGCGCCGTCGATAGGGAAGTCGGGGAAACGATTTCTAGACCATCTAGAAGAGGCGAACGACGCGGCGAATCCGGGCCTCGCACGGCTGGCGCTGAAGCTCGCCACCGGTGCGGGGAAAACTACGGTCATGGCGATGCTGATCGCGTGGCAGACGATCAATGCGGTCCGTCACCCAGGCAGCCGGCGCTTCACTCGGGGATTCTTGGTGGTCACCCCCGGGATCACCATCAAAGACCGCCTGCGTGTGCTCCAGCCCAATGACCCGGACAGCTATTACCGGCGTCGCGAACTCGTGCCCAACGATATGCTGGGCGATCTGGACCGGGCGAAAATTGTCATCACTAATTTCCACGCTTTCAAGCCCCGGGAAACGATGGCGATCTCAAAGGGCGGCCGCAACTTGCTCCAAGGCCGCGGCCCCGAGCTGCGCTCGCTAGAAAGTACTGGCCAGATGCTCCAGCGAGTCATGCCGGAGCTGATGGGCATGAAGAACGTGCTCGCGTTAAACGACGAGGCGCACCACTGCTATCGGGAGAAGCCGGGCGAGGATGACGAAGGTGATTTGAAGGGCGACGACCGCAAGCATGCCGAGAAGAACCGGGAGGCGGCGCGGCTGTGGATTTCCGGGCTGGAGGCAGTCAAGGAGAAGCTGAATCTCGCGCGTGTCATCGATCTCTCGGCAACTCCGTTCTTCTTGAGCGGTTCGGGCTATGCCGAGGGGACGCTCTTCCCTTGGACGATGTGCGACTTCTCGCTGATGGATGCGATTGAGTGCGGCATTGTCAAGCTTCCGCGTGTGCCCGTAGCGGACAACGTTCCCGGCGGCGATATGCCGAAACTCCGGAACCTGTGGGAGCACATCGGCAAGCAAATGCCCAAGAAGGGTCGGGCAAGTTCTAATGGCCTTGACCCGCTCAAGCTGCCGATCACGCTGAAGACGGCATTGGAAGCCCTTTATGGCCATTATGAGAAGACCTTCCGACTCTGGCAGGAAGCGGGTATCGATGTCCCGCCTTGCTTCATCGTCGTTTGCAACAACACTTCAGCCTCGAAGCTGGTTTACGACTACATTGCCGGTTTCCATCGCCAGCGTCCTGATGGTTCTACGACTTTGGAAAACGGACGCCTTGAGTTGTTTCGCAATTTTGACGAGAACGGTGCGGCGTATGGCCGCCCGAGGACCTTGTTGATCGACAGCGAGCAACTCGAGTCGGGCCAGGCGCTCCAACCGAACTTCCGTAAACTCGCCGCTGACGAGATTGAGCGCTTCCGCCGTGAGATCGTAGAGCGCACCGGTGACCGCCAGCAGGCCGAAAACCTATCTGACCAAGATGTCCTGCGCGAAGTGATGAACACCGTGGGAAAAGTCGGCCGACTTGGCGGCGCGACCCGTTGTGTCGTCTCTGTCTCAATGCTGACGGAAGGCTGGGACGCCAACACCGTCACCCATGTGCTGGGCGTGCGAGCGTTCGGCACCCAGCTTCTATGCGAGCAGGTCGTCGGACGTGCGCTGCGGCGACAGTCCTACGACCTGAATGAAGAAGGCCGTTTGGATGTTGAGTATGCCGATGTACTCGGCATCCCGTTCGATTTCACGGCCAAGCCAGTGGTCGGCCCGCCGCAACCGCCGCACTCTGTCGTACAGGTCCACGCGGTCCGGCCGGAACGCGACCGATGCGAGATTCGATTTCCTCGCGTCGCAGGCTACCGCGTTCAATTGCCCGACGAACGCTTGTCCGCAATCTTCGGTGAGGATTCGACACTGGAACTCACTCCCGACCTCGTCGGCCCTTCGAACACTCGCAACGAGGGCATCATTGGCCAAGGTGTCAATCTTGACCTCGTCCATACGAACAGCCTCAGGCGCTCCACGCTTCTGTTTCACCTGACCAAGCGGCTGCTGGAGACCAAGTGGCGCGATTCCGGCGAGGATCCCAAGCTCCATCTATTCGGCCAGATAAAGCAGATCACAGGGCAATGGCTGGACGACCATCTCCGATGCAAAGGAGGAACGCATCCGGCACAGCTAATGTACCCGGAACTAGCCGACATGGCCTGCGAGCGCATCACCAACGCCATCGTTGCGCGTCACAGCGACGAACGCCCGGTCAAGGCCGTGCTCGACCCTTACAACCGTTTTGGCTCGACGGCTGATGTCCGATTCGCCACTTCGAAGAAGAACCTCTGGGAGACCCATCCGCGGCGCTGCCACATCAATTTCGCTGTCTGTGACAGCGACTGGGAAGCAGAGTTCTGCCGTGTCGCCGAGGCGCATCCCAGAGTGCGTGCCTATGTCAAGAATCACGGACTAGGGCTGGAGGTGCCTTACCGCCATGGCTCAGAAACGCGAACCTACTTCCCTGATTTCATCGTGGTCCTGCAAAGAAGTCGAGAGGACGACGATCCGCTGAATCTGATCGTCGAGATCAAGGGCTACCGAGGGGAGGACGCGAAGGACAAGAAGGAGACGATGACCACCTATTGGGTGCCGGGCATCAACAATCTCGGCACGTGGGGCCGGTGGGCATTCGCGGAGTTCCGAGATGTCAATACGATGGAAGCTGAGTTCGGTTCCAAGGTGGAAGCCGAATTCGACCGCATGGTTACACAGTTCCGATCGCCCGCTGAAATCGCTGCCGCGAAGTGGTTGGCCGAAGCTGGCGGGAGCGAACCTGGCTTGGAGTACATTCCGCGACGACGAAGCGAGCCTGCGGAATGATCTTGGTGGATACCTCGGTGTGGATCGATCATCTGCATAGTCGCGATGCCCATCTCAGCGAGCTCCTGGCTGCCCGAGAAGTGCTGATGCACGCGATGGTCGTCGGCGAGATCTCTTGTGGTCGTTTACGGAACCGCGAGGAAGTCTTGAGGAGGCTGAGCGACCTGCCGGCCATTAAGGAGTGCGAACATGCGGAGGTTCGGTTGATGATTGAACGGAGAGGCCTATTCGGGAGGGGAATCGGCTTTATCGATGCACATCTTCTCTGTTCCGTGCTCGGTCGGTCCGGCACAGCACTTTGGACACGGGACACCAAGCTGAGCGGGATCGCCGACGATCTCGGGGTTGCTTATGCTGCCAACTCTTGACAATCGAATGGACGATGGCGAGTACGATCGTGATTGCTGTGAGGTTCCTCGGGCAACCAGTTTGCGGTACGGGAGTTGCGGGCTCTCGGCGTATCGGTGTTTGACAGACCTCTCCTACCCCGAAGGGAGCCTGCTGCACGCATAGAGGAGTTCCTGATCCGTGGCCCGAACGCCTAAGAAATCCAAGTCCGTCGAGACCCTTACACACACTGAGGCCTCGCGGCGGAATATCCCGACGACGGAGTATCATCCCGTCCTGTCCGAACAGGAAACGGCACCGGTCCGCGTCGCCTATGCTCGGCGCAACCGCGATCTCGATCCCCAACTCGTCTGGCGCGGTAAGGATCAGAAGGATGCATCCGATCTCGTCGTTCAGGCACCGCCGCTCTATATCCAGGAAAAGGTGCATCCCAAGGTACTGGTAGACGACCTGTTGCGCCAGACCAAGGAACGGCGGGAGGAGGAATCGCCTACAGCGCCGGACCTCTTCGCTGATTTCAACGGTCTGCCCGACTGTGCCGCGCGAACGGAGTTCTACCGTCACGACGCCAACTGGTCGAACCGGATGATCTTGGGCGACAGTCTCCAAGTGATGGCGAGCTTAGCCGAACGCGAGGGCCTGCGCGGCAAGGTCCAGTGCATCTATATCGACCCGCCCTATGGCATCCGCTTTAACTCCAACTTCCAATGGTCGACTACCAGCCGCGATGTGAAGGACGGCAAGACCGAGCACATCACTAGGGAGCCAGAGCAGGTGAAGGCCTTCCGCGACACTTGGCGCGACGGAATCCACTCCTACCTGAGCTATCTGCGCGACCGGCTAGTCGTGGCGAGAGATCTACTGACTGAGGGCGGCTCGGTATTCGTGCAGATAGGCGACGAGAATGTGCACAGAGTTAGGGCAATCTTGGACGAGGTGTTCGGTGAGGAAAACTTTTGTAGCGAAATCGTCTATCAGAAAGCTCCGTACGCAACCAGCTTGCTTCTTCCGCCCGTTTACGACGTACTTGTCTGGTATGCGAAGAATAAACGGACAATAAAGTTCCGGGAACTCTATGCACTGAGGAATCCCGATGATGGTGGGGCGTATCGATACATCGATGAGGTGTTGAAGCAGGCCGGTGCTGACGAACTAGAATACCGATTCCAATCGGTATCGCTTGTGTCACCTGGTGCATCGGCATCGCTTCAGCCATTCGCTTTCCGGGGTATAGCGAGATACCCCCCGAGTAGTAGTCATTGGAAGACAACTGTCACGGGACTTGAACGCACCAACAAAGCGGACAGGATCTTTGCGACGAAGAATTCATTGCGATTCAAGAGCCGTCTCTCTGACTTCCGCATCTCAATTCGTCACAACATTTGGACCGATACGATCACCGGTTCGTTCACAGAGGACAAGGTTTTTGTGGTGCAAACAAATCCGAAGGTAGTTGAGCGCTGCATCCTGATGACCACTGACCCCGGCGATTTGGTTCTGGACCCGACCTGCGGCTCCGGAACCACGGGATATGTTGCCGAGCAGTGGGGCCGGCGTTGGATCACTATCGACACGTCCCGCGTCGCCCTTGCGCTGGCCCGGGCACGCATCATGGGGGCACGATATCCTTGGTATCTGCTCGCCGACAGCTCCGAGGGGAAGCGGAAGGAGGCGGCGGTCACTAAGCGCTTGCCCGCCAATACGCCTACCCACGGTGACATCCGCCAAGGCTTCGTATACGAGCGCGTGCCCCACATCACGCTCAAGTCCATCGCCAACAATTCCGAGATCGACGTGATCTGGGGGAGGTGGCAGAAGACCTTGGAGCCACTGCGCACCCGACTCAACGCCGCCCTTAGCGAAGACTGGGAGGAGTGGGAAATCCCGCGGGAGGTCGACGAGGACTGGCCGGAGGCAGTTACGGCTGCGCACGCCGAATGGTGGACGGCACGTATCGCTAGGCAGAAGGAGATCGACGCCTCGATCACCGCCAGAGCGGACCAAGAGTATCTCTACGACAAGCCCTATGCCGACAATGCGCGTGTCCGGGTTGCTGGCCCTTTCACGGTTGAGAGCTTGGCACCGCACCGGATGCTGGCAGTAGACGAAAACGACGAACTCTTCTCTGTTCACGCCGACCAGAAGCTCGGCTACGGCGAGGCAGAGAATTTCACCGAGATGATCTTGGACAATCTCAGGGTTTCGGGTGTGCAGCAGGCGCACAAGGAAGATCGCATTACTTTTTCCTCGCTCGCGCCTTGGCCTGGCCACCATGTCTGTGCCGAGGGGCGCTATGTTGAGGGTGGCGGCGAGGCCGGCACCACTCGACGTGCGGGGGTCTTCATCGGGCCAGAATTCGGCACTGTCACGCGACCAGATCTCATGGTCGCCGCGCGGGAGGCAGCCGACGCTGGCTTCGACGTGCTGGTCGCCTGCGCTTTCAGCTACGATGCCCACGCTGCGGAATTCGAGAAGCTGGGACGCGTTCCGGTGCTTAGGGCCCGCATGAACGCCGACCTGCATATGGCCGGCGAACTCAAGAACACCGGCAAGGGCAACCTCTTCGTCATCTTTGGCGAGCCCGATATCGATATCTTGGAAGACGGTGCGGACAATATTCGAGTGCGTATCAATGGCGTGGACATCTTCCACCCCAACACCGGGGAGGTACGGAGCGACAGTGCCGATGGAATCGCCTGCTGGTTTGTCGACACCGACTACAACGAGGAGAGCTTCTTTGTCCGCCACGCCTACTTCTTAGGCGCGAACGACCCCTACAAGGCGCTCAAGACGACGCTGAAGGCAGAGATCGACTCAGATGCGTGGGCCGCCCTCAGGAGTGACACCTCCCGGCCATTCCCCAAACCCCCCTCCGGTCGCATCGCCGTAAAGGTCATCAACCATTTGGGCGACGAGGCGATGAAGGTGTATCGAGTCTAGGCTAATTCAAAATAATATTTTGAATTAGCCAACTTACTTGCTAAGATATGAGCTGTGATCGAACGCGACCTCGCCTCTCGGCTTGTCGATGCGGCGCAGACTTGGCCATCCATCACGCTCACTGGACCTCGACAGAGCGGCAAGACGACGCTGTGCCGGGCCTTGTTCCCACAGCACGCGTACGAGACACTGGAAGCTCCGGACGTGCGGGCCTTCGCACTTGAAGATCCCCGGTCCTTCCTAGCCCAGTTTCCTGAAGGTGCCATCCTCGACGAGGTACACAGGGCACCCGAATTGCTCTCCTACCTGCAGGGCATCATTGACGCAGAGCCGACGCCGGGGCGTTGGATTCTCACGGGCTCGCAGAACCTCTCTCTGCTCGAGTCGGTCAGCCAGTCACTGGCCGGAAGGACGGCGGTGCACAACTTGCTGCCTCTGACGCGAGGTGAGACGATGCGATTTCCAAGGTATCCAGAAACTCTTGATGAGAGCCTCTTTGCCGGATCCTACCCACGCATATTTGATAGCGATCTCGACCCTGCGGACTGGCTCCGTTCCTACGTGGCCACCTACATCGAACGCGATGTGCGGATGGTCAGTAGCGTTGGTGATCTCGCGGTATTTCAGCGTTTTGTCTCGCTCTGCGCCGGACGAACGGCGCAGTTGCTCAACTACTCCGCACTGGCTGGCGATTGCGGCATCACCCAGCCGACCGCGAAGGCATGGCTCGGTGTCCTCGAAGCCAGCTTTCTCGTATTCCGTCTGCCCGCCCTTCACGCGAACCTTCGCAAGCGGCTCGTGAAAGCGCCGAAGCTCCATTTTTACGATACCGGGCTCGTTTGCTGGTTGCTGGGTATCCGCGCGCCCGAGCAACTCCGCACACATCCTCTTCGAGGCTCGATCTTTGAGACTTGGGTAGTTTCGGAACTCACCAAACATCGGGCCAACCGGGGCGAGACCAATGATCTCTCCTTTTACCGCGATCAGAACGGGGCGGAGGCCGACCTCATAGTCGAACGCCCTTCCGGGATCGTGCTTGTAGAAGCTAAATCTGCCGCGACAGCGTCCTCCAGTCTGATTGGCGGTGCCAAGCGCGTTCGAAAACAACTTGCGCAAGAGGTCGGCCGATGCTCCGTCGCTGTAGTTTACGGCGGCGAACCGCTGCAGCGTCGGGGAACGGACAGCCTAGTCCCGTGGAGCAAACTGCATGAATTCGACTGGGAAGCGTGGGACTGCATTGTCACCGTGAGAGTCGGCGACCGACCAATCACTGGTGCAAGCGTGCTCGCGTTGTTCCCCAACAAGACATGGAAGCATTCGGTGACCGACGAGAGTGGCACAGCGGTACTTAACCTACACTCGGCTCTGCTGCCAATGACTGTCTTCGTGGCAGCAAAAGGGTTCGCCGCGCATGTTGAGCGCAATTGGATTCCCGTCCAAGGGCCGCTCGACGTCCCAGTGACCAAGCTGGCCGATGGCGGAGCTGTCATCTTCCAGAACGGTACGGGACATGTGCCGATCCTACGAGGACGACTCAGCCCGATCTTGGACGAGCTTGACCGCACCTACCTCTACGCCGACAACATCGCGATAAACGATGGGATCCAGCAGCCCGTCGAGTTTGCGCTAGGAGAAGACCTGGATCTCCGCGATGCCGAGGGAGAGAACGCGTCGGTGCGCATTGTTGACATAATCGGCCGCGCCGCGCTGGTGCAGTATAGCCGCCTATAGGGGGTGCGCGAGAATGGAGTTCCGCATCGCCGATGCCTTCACGGCGAGCCCGGGGTTGAAGACTTGACCCTCAGCATGACAGCGCTCCGAACTCTATTGTGCGAGCGGCTCTGCGAAGAGGTGCGCGTCGAATCGCGCCCGGATGGCGCACTCCTATTGCGCACGCACTTCGCGTTCCCCGATGGCGACCGCCTGCCAATCCATCTCTCCGAGTCAGCGTCGGGTGGCCTTCGGCTGTCAGATGGTGGACATACGCTGATGCGCATCAGCTACGACCACGACGTCGACTCGTTTGTGGGCGGTACGCTCGGAATGACCCTCGAGCGCATCATGGGGGAAACTGGGCTTCGCTGGGATGGAGAACATGGCGTGCTCTGCGTTGACACCGAGTTTGAGCGCCTACCGGAAGCTATCTTCGCGTTCGGGCAAGCGCTGACAAGGGTCTATGACCTGACTCTGCTCTTGCCTTCCAACGTCGGCTCCACGTTCTATGACGATTTGGCCGACCTCCTCTTCAGGTATGTGGACGAAGACCAGATCGAACGCGACTTCCAGCCACCTGTGCCCAATGCTGACGCATATCCGGTGGACTATCGCATCGAGGGAAAGAGCGAAGTCCCGCTGTTCCTCTTCGGTGTGCCTAATCGCGATAAAGTGCGCCTAACCACGATCGTGTTGTCGCATTTCCACAGGCACGATTTGCGTTTCGAGTCTATTCTTGTTTTCGAAGACCAAGCCGCCATCCCGAGAGTGGACCTTGCGAGGCTATCGGATGTCGGAGGAGACATGATTTCATCTCTTGCGTCGCACGAAGACTTCAATCGAAAACTCCTACAGCGTGTTGCCGCATGACTATGCACCTTGTCGCTTACTGAGAAACGTCGTCCTGGAGGAGGCGCACCTCTCCCCCACCCCGCAGTCGTGAAGTTCCGCGGTCAGCCGTTGCCTGCCCACCAGCCGCCGGATTAGCAGCCCGCCACGGTAGCCCCGATCTGTGTCCGGAGCGGTACCGCGCCACCGCCGGCGGTGGGCCGAGGATGGGAGCGAACTCAGGCGACCGCCGGCTGGCTGCCGGGCCGGACGTGCTCGATATAGCCGTGCTCTTCAAGCTTGCGCAGCCAGCGGGGCGCGTTGCGGTCCACCACCAGCTTGTCGTAGTCGATGCCCGGATCGATGTAGGGTCGCTGGTCGCGCAACATCGCCACGATCGTGCGCAGCAGCTTGTGCGCCGTCGCCAAGATGGCGCGCTTGTACGGCATGTGCGCCTTGAGCGCGCTGTGGTGGCCGTGGAACTGCGAGCCCTTGGTGCGCACCGCTCCGTGGGCGCACTCGGCCAGCGTGGCGCGCAGCGTGGCATTGCCGCGCCGCAAGCGCCCCGAGCGCCGCTTGCCGGCACTCTCGTTGTTGCCCGGCGCCAGCCCGGCCCAGGCGGCCACGTTGGCCGTCTTGTCGAACGCCGACAGGTCGGGCCCCAACTCGACCAGGATCGCGCAGGCGCTGCCGCGGTCAATGCCCGGCACCGTCTCCAGCAAGCGCACCTGTTGCTCCAGCTCGGCCAGGCCCTGTGCCATGCGGGCGTCCAACTCCGCGATGCTCGCGTTGGCCGCGTCATGCGCTCGCAGCAGGTCGCCCAGCTTCCACACCGCGTGCGCATCCAACTGCGCTGCCAGCACTTGCTCGAGCAACGCGCGCTTGGGGCGCACGTGCCCGCTGAGCGTGGCCAGGATCTCATCCGGCGAGTTGCCCGCGGCCAGCCCCGCCAAGATCTTGCGCCCATTGCGCCCGAAGATGTCGCTCAGCGCCCCGCCCAGCCGCAGCCCGTCGTGGTCCAGCGTCTTGTGAACGCGGTTGCGCGCCCGGCTGCGCTCGCCCACCAGCTTGCGGCGGTAGCGGCTCAGCTGGCGCAACTGGCGGAACTTGCGCGGCGGCACGTAGCTGGGCCGACACAGGCCGAACTGGCAAATGCGCGCCAGCCAGACGCTGTCGGCCACGTCGCTCTTGCGGCCTTTGACCTGCCGGACAAATTGCGCGTGGAATAACTGCGGCGCGATGCCGGCGGCTTCCAGCGCCTCCCACGGGGCCTGCCAGAAAATGCCGGTGGCCTCCATGGCCGCGGCCGTGACGCGATGGCTGTGCAGCCACTGGGTCAGCTCTCCCAGCCCGTCGGGCAAGGCGCTGAACTGGCGCGTGGCGCACTGCACGCCGCCGCTGGGCTGGCACAGCCGCACCGAGGCGGTGATCTGCATCTTGTGCACATCGAGTCCGGCCGCGCGGGGATGCACGACGTGCATCTCGTCGGGTTGCAGGCTGTCGCCTGCTGGGGTTGTCATGCTGTATCCTCCTGTACAGCGGAGGCGGGTGATGCTGGCCCGGGGAAATCCCTCGGCTGGGCAACCAGCCGGGGCTCGATTTACTGTGCGTCCTAGGCCGCAGCCTGGTACGGTACGGGGCTCGAAGGGGCGCAGCGGCGTCAGTTTAGATAACGAGGTAGGGAGCCACGGCCCTTGCGGGCATCGCGGCCTCTCCACCACTTAGAGATCCGATCTTGCACCCGCCTCCGCTATCTGCAAATCTAGCAACGGCCCCCACGCTGCTGGCAACCCTCGACCGTTTCATGCATACGGGGTGGCTGCACGCGGCCATGGATGTTTAGTGACATCCATCAGCGGAAAGTCACTAGGTCCGGGGACGAGACTAGGTGCGGCGTCTCGTTGAAGGCGTCCACAGAGAAGCGCGGCCCGCGGAACAGGAAGCTCGTCAGGGACGAATTGCGGACCCGCCAGTTGATGTCCAGCGCGGCCCGCGCCGGGGCTCCCAGGCATGACTGCAGGGCTACGCCGATCGGGCCTCCGGAAGTGAACGCGACGAGGCGCAGCCCCGGTCCCGGCGTCGCGCGCAACTCTGCCAGCGTCGTCTCGACGCGCTCCCTGAACTGCTGCCACGGCACCAGGCCCGGTTCCCGCATCTTCCCTTCGACCCAGCGCTCCATCACAGCTTCGAACATTCGCTGGAAGGGTCGGTTGCGGTCCGGAGTGTTCCTGCCGTCCAGCCACGCCTGCCACAGTGGCGCGAAAGAAGGGTCCGTGGCGGCCAGGCGCGGAGCGATTTCTGCTATTACGTCTTGGGCCTCGTATTCGTCTAGGCCGGGTAGCTCGCTCGCCGCTGGGAAGTTGGCTCCGCGGCCTCCGTACCCTTGGGCTGCTGCTTCGTAGGATTCTCGCTGGCGTCGCAGGGTGCCGTGAAACGCCAGATCAAAGCGGATGCCGCGTGACTTCCAATAGCGCCCGAGAATCCGGCACTGCTCCCAGCCCGTTTCCGATAGCCGGTCTGGGTCGTCGGTAAACGCGCACGCTTGCCCGTGGCGCACCAAGACTAGTCTGCCCATGCCTTCGTCTGCGCTCGTTCCTCGACGGGTGCCGTGTCGGCCTAGGCCAAGAGCGGTTGGATGATATTCCCGCCGACGTCGGTGAGTCGAAAGTCCCTGCCGCGAAAACGGAACGTGAGCTTCTCATGGTCAATGCCCAGCAGGTGCAGGATCGTGGCTTGAAGGTCATGCACATGCACGGGATCCTTGACGGCCGCGAAGCCGATTTCGTCTGTCTCGCCGATATTCTGTCCCGGCTTTGTGCCGCCGCCGGCGAACCACATGGTGAAGGCATCGATGTGGTGATTCCTGCCAACGGTGTCGCGAACCTCGCCCATCGGCGTCCGACCGAATTCGCCGCCCCAGACCACCAGCGTGTCTTCCAGCATTCCGCGCTGCTTGAGATCCATGATCAGCGCCTTGCACGCTTGGTCGGCCGACAGGCAGACCTCATCCAGATCCTTGTCGAGGGTCTCGCCGGGACCGCCGTGGTGGTCCCAGCTCGAGTGGTAGAGTTGCACGAAACGCACGCCGCGCTCGACCAAGCGCCTGGCGAGCAGGCAGTTGTTGGCGAATGACTGCTCTCCGGGCTTGACCCCGTACAGGTCGAGAGTCGCCTGCGACTCGCTGGAGAAGTCAATCAGCTCCGGTCCGCTGGTTTGCATTCGGTGCGCCATTTCGTAGGCGGAGATGCGAGTCTCGATTTCCGGGTCGCCGGCTTGCTCCAGGTTGAGCCGGTTCAGGTCCAGGATCGCGTCGACGGTCGCGGCCTGTCGTCCGGACTCGAAACCGGCCGGGCTGGTCATGTTGAGGATGGGGGCGCCTCCGCCGAGGAACGGCACGCCTTGGTGCGCGGTCGGCAGAAAGCCGCTGGTCCAGTTCATCGCGCCGCCGCGCGGCCCGCGCGGCCCGGACTGCAGCACGACGAAGCTCGGCAGGTCGTCGGCTTCGCTGCCGATGCCGTAACTGACCCAGGCTCCCATGCTGGGACGCCCGAAGAACGGCGTGCCCGTGTTCATGAAGATCTTGGCCGGTGCGTGGTTGAAGTTCTCGGTGTGGACCGTGCGCACGAAGGTGAGGTCGTCCACGATCTGGGCCGTGTGGGGCAAGCACTCCGACACCCACTGGCCCGACTCGCCGTGCTGGGCAAACTTGCGGCGCGTGCCCAGCAGTTTCGGCGGGTTTCGCGCGAACGACTCCATGAACGCGAAACGCTTTCCCTCCATCAACGATGGCGGCAGCGGCTCGCCGCTGAGCTTTTGCAGTTCCGGCTTGGGCTGGAACAGCTCGAACTGGCTGGGGGCGCCGGCCATGAACAGGTAAATGATGCTCTTCGCCCGCGGCCTGTGATGCATGCCGCGCTGCTCGGCGGGATTGGCGTACAGCGCATCGCCCACGAAGAGAGAGGTCAGCCCCAGCTTGCCCAAGCCGACGCCGCAGTCTTGGAAGAGCTGGCGCCGGGTCCGCTGTCTCAGCGCTGCGCGGGGGAGGTCGGTCGGGCGGGTCATCGTTCTACTGCCTCGTCACAAATTCGTCCAGATTGAGCATCACCCGGGCGGCGGCCGTCCAAGCCGCCCCGCCGGGCGTGTCCGCCCCGGTGTTGCGCAGCGCTTGTGCGTCCGTGGCGAACGCATCCGTCATGTGGCTCAAGAAGCCTGCCAGCCGCTCCGATTCCGGCGCCCGGGGCTGTCGGGCCAGGCAGATCTCGAAGGCGTGCTGAATGCGCTCTTCGCGATCGTCCGAGTGCTCGCGAATGCGGGTCGCCAGGGCGCTTGCGAATTCGGTCTGGGACTCGTCGTTGAGCAGCGTCAGGGCCTGCAGCGGCGTGTTGGAGCGATTCCTGCGTGTGACGCTCTCCTGGGCGATCGGGGCATCGAACAGAATCAGTCCGGGGTGCGCTGCGGACCGGATGAAGTACGTGTACATGCCGCGCCGGAAGCGGCTCGGTCCCTCGTCGGCCTCCCAGTTCCGGTCCACCTGCGTGAACTGTCCGGCGCCTGCGGGTTGGGGCGGGTACACGCTGGGGCCGCCCACCTCCGGCGCCAGCAGGCCGGACGCCGACAGCGCGGCGTCGCGAATGATCTCCGCCTCGAGGCGGAGACGGTTCTGGCGGGCCAGCAGCCGGTTGCCCGGGTCTACCGCGGCGGCATCGGCGCGATGGGAGGAAGCCTGGCGGTAGGTGGCCGAGTTCAGGATCAGTCGGTGCATGTGCTTCAGATCCCAGCCGCTGCGCACGAATTCCGAGGCGAGCCAGTCCAGCAGTTCCGGATGGCTGGGCGGATTGCCTTGCGTGCCGAAATCGTTCTCGGTCTCTACGATTCCGATGCCGAAGTAGCGCTGCCAGAGCCGGTTCATGGTGACCCTGGGCGTGAGGGGGTTGTCGTCGGCGACCAGCCAGCGCGCCAAGCCTAGCCGATTGCGCGGCAGGTCGGGCTGCATCCCGGGCAGGACTCGCAGCGTGCCCGGCTCGACCGGATCGCCGCGGCGGGTGAAGTCGCCCTGCACGTGGATATAGGCATCGCGCGGCTCGGGCAGATCACGCATGACCATCGTCCAGGGGATCTCGGGCAGCTTCTTCCCGAGCTCGCCGATCTCCTGCTGTTTGGCCTTGAACTCGGGCACGCGGCTGGCGAAAACCCTTTGCAAGACGCTGTCGTGGACGGATGAGCGGTCCTTCGGATCCAGGGCGATGATCTCGCGCGCCCGTTCGATGTCTTCCATCTCGCCTGGCGGAAAGCGTTCGGCCCAGGTTGCTTCCAGCGACGCGCTCAATGCTTCGAGCTCGCCCTCCAAGCGGTCCATCTCGCCCCGCACCGAGTCGCGCTCGGCGAGCGCGGCAGGTTCGGCCAGCTCGAGAATCGGATCCATCATGCGGCGGCGGCCCTCGCGCTCTTCGAGGTTGCCGCCGATCTCGTCAATGTCGTTGAAAAAGGCGAAGACCTCGTAGAACTCGCGCTGTGAGATCGGATCGAACTTGTGGTCGTGGCAGCGCGCGCAGCCCAGCGTGAGCCCCAAGAATGCCGCGCCGGTCGTGCGGACGCGGTCGACCACCGCTTCGACACGATATTGCTCGAAGTCGGTGCCCCCCTCTTGGTTGATCATCGTATTGCGGTGGAAGCCGGTTGCGATCAGCTGGTCGCGCGTGGGATCTGGCAGGAGATCGCCAGCGACCTGTTCGATCACGAATTGATCAAACTTAAGGTTCTCGTTGAAGGCGTTGATCACCCAATCGCGGTAGGGCCAGATCGAGCGTGGCCCGTCGATCGAGTAGCCGTTGGTGTCGGCATAGCGGGCGATGTCGAGCCAGTGTCTGCCCCAGCGTTCGCCATAGTGCGGAGACTCCAGCAGCCGCTCCAAGAGTCGGCCGTAGGCGCCGGTCTGGTTGTCCTGTAAGAAGGAGCGGACTTCGTCCGGCGTAGGCAGCAGTCCGGTGAGGTCGAGCGTCGCCCTGCGAATCAGAGTGCGGCGGTCTGCTGTGGGCGACGGTTCCAAGTCTTCTTCTTCAAGTCTGCTCAGGACGAAGGCGTCGATTGGGTTGCGACCCCAGGCCGTGTTGCGCACTTGAGGCGGCTCGCGGCGCACCACGGGCTTGAACGACCACAGTGCCTCCGCCGCTTGCGGATCACCCGCCGGCCGGCCCCACGCCGCGCCTCCGCGAACCCAGGCGCGCAGGGCTTCGACCTCGGAAGCTGGCAGCGCTCCCGTTGGCGGCATCTTCAAGGCGCCGGTTTGTTCGACGGCCGCGATCAGGACGCTGTGGGACGGGCTGCCCGGCACCAAGCTCGGCCCCCGCGAGCCACCCTTGAGCAGTGATTCCCGGGACGTCATCGCCAGCCCGCCGCTGGCCACCGTATCGTTGTGGCAGCTCTGACACTTAGCCGCGAGCAGAGGTCGGATCGCTTCTTCGAAGAAGCGACTGCCGTCGTCTTGCGCGCAGAGGCCGGGGGCGACGCATAGTACGCTCAGCCAAGCAAGCGTCCGGTTCATGGCTGCCAACATTCTACCTGATGACCTGGAGGTCTCAGACATTTCTTGGGGAGTGCAGCGTGATCGATTCTGCCTTCTATCAGGTCGATCCAGAGTGCTCTATCGTCCGGACCAAGCAACGGCTTGTGAGGTAGTGAACTAGGTTTAGAGACCTGTTTCAGGCCGAGATGGGGCAACGCCTGCGCAACTCTTGCGTCTCTGAGAAACCGAAGATCAATGGGTTTGGGCGTTGTACCGGTTGCGCTGGCAGGAGTGCATCTATTGGCTCCAATTCCGGCAGTCGGTAGCACTGTCAATCACACGTGCGCAGGGTCTGGACGTGTATCCGCTACGAGCTTCCGCCTCGCTCAGCGGTTCCGCCGCGTCCGAAGACAGCTAGCTGCGGCCGCTCGGAGGCTGGCTCATGTGGATTCCCACAAATTGTCGAGAATGTCGTAAATGGCGTCGATAACGTCGATATCGAAGAACTGCTCCAGAACGGCATACGCGATGAATATTGCGACACCGATCTTCTTCCACGCCAAGCGGAACAGTTGTTCAATCGGACCGCGTTCTGGCGGAGGGTCGTCCAATTCTGATCGGCCTGTCTGCATCGATTCGTGTAGAGCCTTGCGAGCCTTGGTCACTTGAATGATTTTCCGGGGATTGCCGCCCGACGGGTGTCAGATGAAACGGCCGGCAGGATTCTAGCAGTGCTCGGCGGGCCTCTCGCAGTATCGGCGAATGGCGATCCCCGCTAGTTCAGATAGCCCGCGATCACGCGTCCGGCCTGGTCTGCCTCCTCGAGTTCCAGGCCTGCGATAACTATCAGATACTTATTCTTTTGGAAGACCAGCGTCGGGGTTTCCCCGGCCATTCCGTAGAAGCCGCCAAAGTGCGGGACGAACTTCTGATCGCTCAGGGCGTCCCGATAGTCCATCGACAAGAACATGGCCGCGTCGGCGTTGCGCCGCAGTGTGAAGCAGACTTGGTACTTCTTGCCGGCCTTTTCGTACTCGGCGAAGTTGCCTCCCGGCATGAAATCCTGGCCGCACAGGTTGTCCTGTACGACCTGGGCCTCGACTAGGCCGTCCTTGTTGAAGCGGTAGGTCTCGTCCCGGATCTCTTCCGCGGGCTTTTGCTGCTCGGCGGCCTGCTCGCTTGCCGGATCGCCGTCTTCGGGGCTAGAACCGCAGGAGCCCAGCATCAGCGCGACGCCGAGCAAGATCACTGTCTCTGTACGCATCGGGTTGCCCTACCTGCTCAATGATCGCACGGAAATCACCGCGATCGCGCCGCCCGGCCCGGATCAGAGGCGGCGCGCGGCGGAATTTGCTGTAATGGAGCGTCAGCAGCGACGGAGCCGCCCAGATGCGGCGTTCTGGCGGGACTAACATGGCCGATCCCTTGCAATTGCGCATGTTGCGTTCGGATGTCGACGCGTGGAATCGCTGGCGGGCGGAGAATCCTACCGTGCGGGTCGACCTCCGGGCCTGCGACCTCACCCATTCGGACCTGCGCTTGGCGAATCTGCGCGAAGCCGACCTGCGCGAGGTGGTGCTGGTCCTCGCGAACCTCTCGGGTGCCGACTTGCGGGGCGCCGACTTGCGTAACGCGAACCTCGTGGGCGCGCGCATGATCGGAGTCGATATCGCCGATACCGATCTGCGCGGCGCGGATCTGCGCACCGCCGAGGACTTGACGCCGGAGCAGATGCTGACCACCCGCGGCGATCACAGCACAGTCCTGCCCGAGCCTCTGGAACACCCGGCCCACTGGCCGTCCCGCTGACGCGCCGCGCCGCTCTCGGCGTCACAGCAGCGAGATCACCTTCTCGGTCATCCCAGCGCAGGACATGCTGCCTCCCAGATCGGGCGTTCGGCACGTCGGATCCTGTAGCGCGGTCGCGACCGCGCCGCGAATCGCGCTTCCTTCGGCATCGCGGCCCAGCCAGTCGAGCATCAGCGCAGCGGACAGGATCGCGGCCAATGGATTGGCCACGCCTTGGCCTGCGATGTCAGGCGCGCTGCCGTGGGCAGGCTGGAACACCCCGTACTGGGCACCGATGTCTGCCGATGGCGCCATGCCCATGCCGCCGACGATGCCCGCCGCGAGGTCAGAAAGAATGTCGCCGAACATGTTCTCGGTCACGATCACGTCGAACTGCTCCGGCTGCCGCACTAGGAACAGCGCCGCGGCGTCCACGTACACCCGATCGATCTCGATGTCGGGTTGCTCCGCCGCGATGCCGTCGAATACCTCGCGGAAAAACGCCATGGCCGGCAGCACGTTGGCCTTGTCCACCAGTGTCACCTTGCCGCGCCGCTCGCGAGCCGCCGCAAAGGCCGCTTGCACGATGCGCTCGCTGCTGCGGCGCGAAATGCGCATCGCGTTCTCGACATGGTCTGCCTGCGGATCGTGGCTGGCTTGGCGCTCCCAGAACAGCCCTTCGGTGTTCTCCCGATAGATCACGAGATCGATCTGGCCCGCCCGCTTGTCCCGCAGCGGCGTCAGCGCCTCGTGAAAGAGGCGCACCGGCCGGATGCCTTGGTAGAGGTCGAGCTGCTCCCGGATGTCGATCTGCGGCGCCATTTCGGTGCCGTTGGGCCAGCGCACATCCGGCAGGCCCATCGCTCCCAGCAGGACTGCGTCGCAAGCGCGCGCCCGGTCGAGGGCGGCCGCTGGAAGCGGATCGCCCGAACTCAGGTACTCGCCGGCCCCGACGGACAGCGTTTCGAATTGCAACACCAAGTCGTCGGATTGCGCTTCCAGCGCCTGCAGCACGCGGACTGCGGCGTCGGTGACCTCCGGCCCGATGCCGTCTCCGGGCATCAGCGCGATGTGTAGCTGGCTCACTCAGGCTCCTCCCACAGAGTCGCTATCCTAACCGCATGGCGTCGGGGCTCCCAGATGTAGCCACAGCCGTCAGCGAGCTTTGCGACGGGCAGGGCTACCTGCTGCTGGAAGATTTTTATTCTCCCGAACTCATCGCAGCGGCCCGCGAGCGCATCTACGAACTGCTCGGGAGCGAGCCGAACCGCACGTCGCACTTCTATGGCGACGACGAGAACGCCAGCCAGGCGCGCGTGTGGAACCTGCCGGCCAAGGGGGAGGTCTTCCGTCAGATCTGCTCGGACGATCGGATGCTGGCGATCATGCGCCCGATCCTCGGCGAAGACCTCATGCTGAGTTCGTTCGCAGCCAACGTCCTGCACCCCGGGGCCCGGGCGCAGGAGCCGCATGTCGACTACCCGTATTGGGACCTGCACGCACGCGACCGCTGGCCCAGCAGCCTCAACGCCAGCTATCACCTTGCCGTTGAGGCCGTGATGCCGCTCGACGAATTCACGTTGGAGAACGGCGCGACGGCCATTGTGCCGGGCAGCCAAAAACTCGCCTGCTGGCCGGACGCGGACGAGTTCAGGCGACGACACATCCGCGCTACCATGCGCCCCGGCACGCTGCTCTTGTTCCCCGCGCTGCTGTGGCACGCGGGCCAGACCAACCACTCTAGTGCGTCACGGGCGACGCTCCTCGGCTCCTACACCATCAAGTCGATCAAGCCGATCGAGGACTGGAGCCGGTGTATCGACCGCGACACCGCTCTCGGCTACGAGCAGCCGATACAAGACCTGCTCGGATTGCACTACCCGTACCCCGCGGTAATGGACTCGCTTCCGGCGCGGAGTTCGGAGGGCGCCAAGAGCAAGCGCTCGATCTTGCAGGCCGTCTCAGGAGGGGAAGAGGAGTAGCCCGATGACATCGCTTACACGCCGCGAAATGCTGGCTGTGCCGCTGGCAGCGGCCGCGTGCGGTACCCGCAGTGCGGAACGCCGGCCCAACATCCTGCTGGCCTATACGGACGACCAATCGTATCCGCACGCCTCGATCCTCGGCGATCCGGTGGTGCGCACGCCCGCCTTTGACCGTGTGGCCCGAGAGGGCGTGCTGTTCGACCACTCCTACACGGCTTGCCCGTCCTGCACGCCGTCGCGGTCGGCCTTGCTGACCGGCCGGCCGATTTGGAGCATCGGGGAGGCGGGCGTCCTGTTTGGTACGCTGCCGCCCGAATACCCGCTCTTCCCGCACCTCTTGGAGGATGCGGGCTATCACATCGGCTTTGTTGGCAAGCCGTGGGCACCGGGCGACTGGCGGGCGGCGGGCCTGACGCGGCACCCCTTCGGCACCGAGTACGACGCTCGCTTGGAGCCAGATCCGCCGGATGGCATTGACATCCGCGACTACGCGTCAAACTTCGAGGACTTCCTAGCCGACCGCCCGGAGGGGGCGCCGTTCTTCTTCTTCTTCGGAGCGACCGAGCCGCACCGCGACTACGAGCCCGGGATTGGCGCACGCAGGGGGCTGGACCCGGACAAGGTCTTCGTCCCTCCCTACCTGCCAGACGCTCCCGAGGTTCGTTCCGAGCTGCTGGACTACTACTACGAGATCGAGCATTTCGACCGGCACCTTGGCCGCATGCTGGACACGCTCGAGAGCATGGGCGAGTTGGACAACACGCTGGTCGTCGTGACTTCGGACAACGGCATGCCATTCAGCCGTACGAAAGCCACGCTTTACGACAGCGGCACGCGCATGCCCACGGCAGTCCGCTGGGGCGGTCGGGCACCCGGCGGCAGAACCATCGAAGACTTCGTCAGCCATACCGATTTTGCGCCGACCTTTCTCGAAGCCGCGGGCGTGGATCCTGTCGAGTCCCACGATGGCCGCAGCTTGGTGCCGCTGCTCACCGGCGTCGGCGAGGGCCGACTCGACCCCAGCCGGGACCACGTGGTTACCGCCATGGAGCGGCACACTTGGTGCCGGCCCGACGGCGCGACGTACCCCATGCGGGCCATCCGCACGCATGACTACCTCTACATCCGCAACTATGAGCCGGATCGCTGGCCCACCGGCGGGCCCGAGTTTATCTCGTCTAACAAGGCTCCGCACGGGGACTTGGACGACGGGCCGTTCAAGGACTTCCTGCTGCTTCCCGAGACTCGCGAGCGCTTCCCGCGCGAGGTCGAGGCGGGGCTGGGCAAGCGACCGGCAGAGGAACTGTATGACTGCCGTGCCGACCCGCACCAGATGAACAACCTGGCCGATGATCCCGAGCTCGAGCCGGTGCGAGCTCAGCTATCCCAACGCTTGGAGGAAATCCTGCGCGAGGGAGGGGATCCGCGCATGGATGGGCTCGATCCCTGGCAGGGCTACGCCTACCGCCAGGTCGACGGCTTCGGCGCCACGTTCAACAGCACTCTCGATGCCGCGGAGCGCGAGGCGGCGCGCTCGCGCGGGAAGCATGCGGTGGGCCATTCCAAGTCCGACCTGGAAATCACGAATGCCCCGGCGGCTCGTTGACATTTCGGTGCCGCTCGAGGCGGGCATCCGTTCCGATCCGGATCCGATGCTGCCCGAGATCGTCTACCGCGGGCACGCGGAAACCGCTCCCGAGGTCTGCTCCGTCTTCCCGGGGCTGAGGCCGGAGCAACTCCCCGAAGGGATGGGGTGGGCGGTTGAGGACGTTCGCATCTCCAGCCACAACGGCACCCACATGGACGCGCCGTGGCACTACCATCCCACGATGGACGGCGGGGAACGGGCGATCACGATCGACGAGGTTCCCCTCGAATGGTGCTGCCAACCGGGCGTGAAGCTCGATTTCCGCGACCTGGCGGACGGCTACGTGGTCAAGCCTGAAGACATAGAACGGGAGCTGCGCCGGATCGGCCACGAACTGCAGCCGCTCAACATCGTGGTCGTAAACACGGCGGCGGGTGCGCGCTACGGCCACGAGGACTACCTCGCCAAGGGCTGCGGGTTCGGCCGGGAGTCCACTCTTTGGCTGACCGAGCGCGGAGTCCGCGTGGTCGGGACCGATGCGTGGTCGTGGGATGCGCCGTTTCCGCATACCGCGCAGCGCTGGCGCCAGAGCGGGGATCCGTCGATCATCTGGGAAGGGCACAAGGCGGGAATCGAGCGAGGCTACTGCCAGATCGAGAAGCTCGGCAACCTCGAGACACTGCCGTCGACGGGTTTCGACGTGATCTGCTTTCCGGCCAAGATCAAGCGCGCTTCGGCTGGCTGGACTCGCGCCGTGGCCGTCGTGTACGAGTAAAGAGGCTCGGCCGGCCGCTCAAAGTAGCTTCGTCGAGTCGAGCAAGATCGTGACGGGACCTTCGTTGACGGATTCAACGCGCATCCTTGCCCGGAACACCCCGGTCGCGACTTCCAGTCCCGCGGCTCGCAGCTGGGCTACGTATTCTTCGTAGAGGCGTTCCGCTGTTTCGGGATCGGCAGCGCCATCGAAGCTGGGCCGCAGGCCGCGGCGAACGTCCCCGAAGAGGGTGAATTGCGAGATGGCGAGGACAGCGCCGCCGATATCTCTGACGGACTTCGTCATGCGCCCGTCAGCGCCCTCGAAGACTCGCAAGCCCGCGGTCTTGGAAGCCAGGTACGCCGCGTCCTTGGCCGTATCCCCCCTGGCGACCCCCAGCAGCACCAGCAATCCGCCCTCGATCCGGCCTGCAGTCTTGCCGTTGACCGTGACCTCGGCAAGACTAACGCGTTGCACGACCGCCCTCACGAGTGCCTCATTTTATCCGCGCGGCGGCCCCCTTGCTGTTTGGGCGTGTCGGCTATCCTATTGCAATGCGCCCAGCATTCTTGGCGATTCTCGCTGCAACCTGCCTCTGCGCCCAGGTCGACCAAGAGCGCCTGAACCAGGCCGGATCCGAACCGGCCAACTGGCTGACTTACAACGGTACCTACTTCAGCCAGCATTTCAGCGGCTTGACCGGCATCAACCGGTACAACGTCGACGAGTTGGAGCTGCAGTGGGTCTACCAGGCCTCCTCCACGGACAAGTTCCAAGCGACGCCCTTGGTGGTGGACGGCCTGATGTATCTCACCGAGCCTCCCAACAAGCTGGTCGCCCTTGACCCGACGACTGGCCGCGAGTTCTGGATCTACGAGCACGAGTTGCCGGAGCGCATCTATCCGTGCTGCGGCCGAGTTAATCGCGGCGCCGCGATATGGGGCGACACGCTCTACTGGGGCACCTTGGATGCCAAGCTGCTTGCGGTGGATGCCAAGACCGGGCGCAAGGTCTGGGAGACCACGGTCGTGGAGGACTACGAGAAGGGGTACTCGCTGACTGTCGCCCCGCTGATGATCAAGGACAAGGTGATCGTCGGCACTGCGGGCGGGGAATTCGGCATCCGCGGATATCTGGCGGCCTATGATGCCACCACCGGCGAGGAAGAGTGGCGCTTCTACACCATTCCTGGACCTGGGGAGCCGGGCCACGAAACCTGGGAGAACGACGCCTGGAAGACGGGCGGCGGCTCCATCTGGCTGACAGGCTCGTATGACCCAGAGCTGAACCTCACCTATTGGGGCGTCGGCAACCCCTCGCCAGATTGGAATCCCGATGTCCGCCCCGGCGACAACCTCTATACGGACTCGGTCATCGCGTTGGATCCCGATACGGGCAAGCTCAAGTGGCACTTCCAATTCACGCCCCACGACGAGTGGGACTGGGACGCGGTGCAGATCCCGGTACTGGCCGACATGGAGTGGGAAGGCGAGCAGCGCAAGCTGATGCTGTGGGGGAACCGCAACGGCTTCTTTTACGTTCTGGACCGCGAGACGGGCGAGTTCTTGCTGGGCAAGCCGTTCGTGAAGCAGACTTGGGCCGCAGGCCTCGATGAGAATGGCCGCCCGGTCAAGATACCGGGCCGGGGCCCGAGCCGCGAAGGGAGCAAGACTTGGCCGGGCGTCCAAGGCGGGACGAATTGGTACGCCCCGTCGTTCAGCCCTCTGACCAAGCTCTTCTACCTGCCCGTCTGGGAGGGCTACTACTCGGTCTACTACAAGTGGGACCAGGAATACGAGCCGGGCACGCGCTATCTGGGCGGGGCCCCTCGCAGTCCCGTTGCGGCGACGGTGCGACGGCGGTTCATGACCTACACCGAGGACGACGGCTATGGAGCCTTGCGTGCCTTGAACCCGCTGACCGGCGAGATGGCGTGGGAGTTCTCGATGACCGACGTGACCGACTCGGGCGTGCTGTCCACTGCGAGCAATGTCCTGTTTTCCGGCAGCAGGGAAGGGCATTTCTATGCGCTGGACGCGACGGACGGGACGCTGCTCTGGCAGCGCTACTTGGGTGGACAGATAGCCGCTTCACCCATCACCTACGAGGCTGGCGGCCGGCAGTACGTCACGATTGCCTCGGGGCACGCGGTGTTTACGTTTGCCCGACCCTAATGGCATCAGACTGACCGGGCCGATGAGCAGCAAAGCTGCTTCGCAGCGAGCGGAATGGCTCAACGGCTGAAACCGGCGACGTGATTCCGTCAGTAGATGCACCGATCAAGACCACGCAATAGGTGCCGAGATGCACTATGACTCGCGCCGGGCGCTGGAACTCCTGAAGTCGGGCACTGGGCGGCTGGACGCACGATTTCGTGAGGGACAGGAAGAGGCCATCCGCCACCTTGTGGAGGGCCGTCGCAGACAGCTCCTAGTCCAGAGGACCGGCTGGGGAAAGAGCTTCGTCTACTTCATCGCCACTCAGCTATTGCGCGAAGCAGGCCTGGGCCCGACGCTACTTGTCAGCCCCTTGTTGGCGCTGATGCGCAACCAGATTGCCGCTGCGGAGCGGATGGGCGTCCGCGCCAATACGATTAACTCCGACAACCACGAGGACTGGGACAGCGTTGAGGAGGCGATTCGCGCCGATACGGTGGACATTGTGCTCATCTCTCCGGAGCGATTGGCGAACGAACGATTTCGTAACGAGGTATTGGCGGAAGTCGCTCAGCATATCGCCCTTCTGGTCATCGATGAGGCCCACTGTATTTCGGACTGGGGCCATGACTTTCGCCCGCACTATCGTCTGATCGAGCGCATCGTCCGTATCCTTCCTCCCAACCTTCGCCTACTGGCGACCACCGCCACCGCCAATGCTCGCGTAATGGCGGACCTTGAGGTGATCCTAGGACCGGGCCTACAGGTGTTGCGCGGCGATCTCAGTCGACCATCACTCGCCCTACAGACCATCCGGATGCGGGGGCAGGCTGAACGACTCGCTTGGCTGGCTCAGTGGCTGCCATCGCTGCCAGGGAGCGGCATTGTCTACACATTGACGGTGCGAGATGCCCACTCGGTGGCAGACTGGCTCAGATCTTGCGGCATTGAGGTGGCAGCCTACACCAGCAGGACTGGACCGGACAGAGTCGCGTTGGAGCAGGCACTGCTCGATGACAACGTGAAGGCGCTCGTTGCGACCACCGCCCTTGGTATGGGATTCGACAAGCCGGACTTGGCGTTTGTCATCCACTACCAGGCTCCCGGCTCGGTCGTGGCGTACTATCAGCAAGTGGGTAGAGCTGGGCGAGCGCTGGAAGCGGCCCGCGGTGTGCTGCTCAGCGGCGAGGAGGACACCGAGATCACGGGCTACTTCATCAGGAGCGCGTTTCCCACCCGCAACGAGGTGGAACAGGTTCTGGCAGCGTTGGAAGCCGACGACGATGGGTCAACGCAAGACGAAATCGAGAAGAAGGTCAACGTCAGCTCCGGTCGAATTCAAAAGACTCTTCAACTGCTTTCTCTGGAATCGCCCCCGCCGATCGTCAGGCAGGGTTCGTCGTGGCAGCTGACCGCAGCGTCGTTGAGCGATGATTTCTGGGAACGAGCGGAACGCCTCACGGATCTGCGGCGCAAGGAGCAGGCGGAGATGCAAGAGTACGTGCGGCTCTCGTCTGGCCACATGGCATTCCTTATAGGAGCCCTCGATGGAGACCCGGGTGGGATCTCGTCACCACCACTGCCGCCGCTGCCCGCGTTCTGCCGTCCGGAGATCGTATCCGAGGCGGTCGCCTTCTTGCGCCGTTCGAATCTGCCGGTGGAACCGCGGCAGCGGTGGCCTCCGGGTGGGATGATCGACGGGGAACACCGAGCACAAGAGGGAAGGGTGCTATGCGTCTGGAACGACGCTGGCTGGGGACGACTGGTCAGTCGCGGCAAGCTGCAAGATGGGCGGTTCTCGAACGAACTGGTCGATGCGTGCGTGGAGTTGTTGCGCAAGTGGCGTCCGGACCCGCCGCCCACTTGGGTCGCCGCCATTCCGTCGCTGCGGAATCCGTATCTCGTGCCCGATTTTGCATGTCGGCTAGCTGCCGCGCTGAATCTGCCGTTCAGCCGTGTGCTGCAGAAAAAGGGCACCCGACCGGAACAGAAGACGATGGAGAACAGCGACCGCCAGGCCCGCAATGTTATCCGTTCGCTCGCTGTCGACAAGGGCGCCATTCTGCCCGGACCCGTATTGTTGGTGGACGATGTCGTGGACTCCCGATGGACGTTTACTGTTGCCGCTTGGGAATTGCGTCGGCGGGGATGCGGCCCAGTCTGGCCAATCGCGCTCGCCGACGCAGGAGGCCGGTTGTGACCGACGCCCCTTCTCTGAACACGCGCGCGATCTTGCTGCTGACCGCGCCGTTGATCATCGGGCGGGAACGGCGATCGTCTCCCAAGCCCCTAGGGGTCGGTGAGTACAACCGCCTCGCGCGCTGGCTGCGGGAATCGCGGCACGAACCCGCTGACCTGCTTCGGGCCGGTTCGGGAACGTTGCTGAAAGAGTGCCGACTCGACTTGGATCCCGACCGGCTTGATCGTCTACTCGACCGCGGCTTCCTCCTTGCTCAAGCGATGGAGCGCTGGCGTATGCGTGCGCTTTGGGTCACCAGTCGCGCGGATGCTGAGTACCCGCCACGGCTAAAGAGACGACTGCGAGAACTGGCGCCGCCGGTGCTGTACGGTTGCGGGAGGCGCGAGGATCTCGACATGGGTGGCTTGGCTGTCGTCGGCTCCAGACACGTCGACGATGCCTTGATTTCCTACACGGAGGGCGTGGGGAGGCTCGCTGCCGAAGCACGGCGCACAGTGGTTTCGGGAGGTGCCCGCGGCGTCGATCAGGCCGCGATGCGCGGTGCGCTAGATGCTGGCGGGACGGTAGCATGCGTGTTGGCCGACGGCCTCGAACGCGCTGCGACACGCCGGGATTATCGTAGCGCCTTGATGGAAGGCAGACTAGTCCTCACCTGTCCATATGACCCTGCGGCGGGCTTCCTCGTCGGCCACGCAATGCAGCGCAACAAGCTGATCTACGCACTGGCAGACGCGGCGCTCGTCGTCAGCGCCGAGTTCGAGAAGGGCGGGACCTGGGCCGGGGCGGTCGAGCAGCTCGATCGGCATCGATTAGTTTCCGTTTATGTGCGCTCAACGGGCGAGATTGGGAGGGGGCTCGAAGCACTATTGGAGCGCGGAGCGCGTCGATGGGTGAATCCTGACGGTCCAGAGGTTCTCGACTCCCTCCTGATCACCCACCCAAGTGCAACTCCAACGCCGGAATCCGTCGCCCCACCCCAAGAGCTTCAGATCGCCCAGGATACGGGGGCCGACGCCCGGCCCGTCGAAGTGGAGACACCGACGGCAGTGACCGAGCCTCCGCGGGAGTCCGAACTCCGCGTGGCTGCGAAGCTGCTTGCAATCGTCAGCGAACTGCTAGTGCGGTATCTGGACGAGCCCAAGACTGAGGACGAGGTTGCCTCGACGTTTGAGGTTCAGAAGCACCAGGGGCGTCGCTGGCTGAAGCGGCTGGTGGCTGACGGCGCAATCGAGAAGCTCTCGAAGCCCACTCGCTATCGAGCCATTGGTGCTCGGGATTTGGGGCTTCCTCTTGGTTCGACGGGCGGTTCTGAGCCGGCGGAGCAACTATTTGCGAGCGTGCGAGAATCGCTACTGCAATTCTTGGACAAGCCCAGAGCTGTAGAGGATGTCGCTAGAGCATTGGACGTTCAGAAGAACCAGACCCAGGGCTGGCTGACGCGGCTCATGGCTGAGGGCGCGGTCATGAAGATTGCAGGTGCTCTATATCTAACTGCGGACGCGCATTCCGATTCGCTTTTTCCGATTTCGGATCTGAAGGACACTCAGCCCGAGGGATCGTGAATCGCCTGACAGGGGCGCTTCCGGTGGTGTGCAGCGACTCTCGCGATCAGCGCTCTGATGACGAACGGTTCAGTTCGCGGATGATCGGGATAGTCCCGCAGGTGCCCGTTCAAAGTTTGGTAATGTACGAAGCAACCAAGGTTTGGCTCGGCGCCAGTAAGTTGCTCTCTATTTGTGATTTGCGGGACTCGATAGCTAAGCTTGGCGGACTAGTGCGGCGAGACCGCTGGAGGCGGGGCGATGTCATTTCCGAAACAATCGGCTACCTTTGCGACTTGTGCCGTAGCGGTCTGGCTGGCCGCAGGATGCGGCGAGGAGACTAACCCAGTGCAGCAGTGGGTGTACTTCGGCACGGGCGCAGACCACATCTATGTGTCCTCGTTCGATGCGGAGACCGGCGCGCTGGGGGTGCCTCGGCAGGCTGCGCCGATCGGGAGGCCGGGCTTCTTGGCGCTGCACCCTCGGGGCGAGATTCTTTACGCGGTTGGTCGCGAGGGCGAGCAGGGGACCGGATTCACAGGCGAGGCAGCGGCATATGCCATCGATCTCGAAACCGGGAACTTGAGCGAGCTCAATCGAGCCTCCACGGCCGGGCGCGGCGCCTCGCACGTGGCCGTCAACAGCGAGGCGACCGTGCTCGCAGCGGTCAACTACGGGGATGGCAATACGGTGACGGTAGCGCTGGAACCTGATGGCCGCCTTGGCGAGCCGGTGGCGAACATGCCGCACGCTGGGTCGAGTGTCCATCCGACTCGCCAGGGGGAGCCGCATCCCCATTCGGCAAACTTTACTCCCGATGGCCGCTTCGTGATCGTGCCGGATCTGGGGACCGATGAGTTGGTCAGCTTTTTGGTTGACCCGCAGACCGCGGACCTGGAGCGCACCCCTGACCCGCAAGTCCGCATGGAGCCCGGCTCTGGGCCGCGTCACATGACCTTCCATTCAAACGGGCGTTGGGCCTACGTGATTAACGAACTGGCGTCGACGGTGGCGGTGATGCACTACCAAGCCGGGACAGGACTGCTGGAGCACGTGCAGACGATCAGCACCCTGCCCGAGGGATACGAGGGGCCGGACAACACCACGGCGGAGGTGCTGGTGCATCCGAACGGGAAATTCCTGTACGGATCGAATCGCGGGAGCAACACGATCGCGGTGTTTACAATCGATCCCGGTGACGGCCAGCTAGAGGCTGTGGAGCGTGTGCCGACCGGCGGCGACTGGCCCCGGAACTTCCGGCAATCGCCCGACGGACGTTATCTGCTGGTGGCCAACCAGCGCTCCGATAGCGTCAATGTTTTCAGTGTCGACACCGGGACGGGCCGCCTCAGCCCGACTGGTGCCAGCGTGACGGTGCCGAGCCCAATGTGCGTTCGTTTCGTGCCCGCGAGCTAGCTGTCTTGCTCCTTGCGGGTCCGGTCGCGGCCTCGATTGCCTAGAGAGTCGCGACTCCGATCAGCGCCAGGCCATTCGTGTAACCGAGGAACATCAGCACGATGAAGGGGTAGGCGCTCGCGGGCGCGGCCTTGAACTCCTTCCAGATGAAGACCCCCCAGATAGCCGCCACCAAGGTGGCGCCTTGGCCCAGAGCGTACGAAATCGCGGGCCCCGCCACGCCCGAAGCGATCACGTTCAAGCCTAGGGCCACCATCCAGATCATCCCTCCCAGGATTCCCAGCGAATGAAGCTTGGGCCCTCCGCCGAAGTAACGCCCGTAGGTCTTCCCGCCGGCCTTCATGAAGATTGTGTTGACGACAAAGTTGCTCAGCAGGAGGCCGATCCCGAAATAGAACAAGGCGGTGTACGGGGTCAGGAAGCCGGCTTCGATTGCGCCAGAACTGAAATCCGGCGAGACAGCCCGGACCAGCATCGGGTAGAACGACCCCATCAAGCAGCCGGCCAAGACCGCGTATAGCAGGCCTCGCCCAAGACGCCTGCCTGCCACCGGCGGCAGCTTGCTGTATGCGAGCGCCGACATGATCATCGCCACGACGATCAGCGCGACCCCTGCGAACAGGAGGGTCGGATCCCCCTTGGGCGCCTGGAGATAGCTGCGCACCGTGCCGATCACCAGGGCCAGCCCCACGCCGACCGGGAAAGCGAGCGACATTCCGGCGGCGTCGATCGCCACGACCAGAAGGATGTTCGCGACGTTGAACAGCGCCCCGCTCAAGATGGCGTCTCCGATCGGCACCCCGGACGCTTGTCCGAGATTGGCCGCCGCCCCCATGCCCACGCTCCCGAAGCTGCCTAGCGTCAAGGCGAACAGGATGCCTGTCAGGAACACGCCGATCGCGTAGTCCCAGTAGTACAGCTCGAAGGGCCAGTCTTCCTTCCCGGCCAGCTTTTGCGTGTTGGCCCACGAGCCCCAGCCCATCATGGTGATGATGCATAGGAAGATCGCTAGTCCCAGGCTTTCGACGACAAACATCACAACCTCCTTGGGTTCCGCTCCGCCGATTCAACCGGCAACTTCGCTCAGGAAGCGCTCCGCTTCCTGCCTCGACGGGACCGAGTTCTGCGCGCCGGGTCGCGTGACCGAAAGCGCCGCTGCTGCATTCGCGAATCTGGCTGCCTCGGGCACGCTCCGGCCCTCGGCCAACGCCGTGGCGAAGGCACCGTTGAATACGTCGCCGGCCGCGGTTGTGTCAACAGCAGACACCTTGAATCCGGCAACGCGGCGGCTCCCGTCGCCGCTGGCAATCATACAGCCTCGCGCGCCGAGCTTCAGGACAACGGACCGAGGGCCAAGGGCGAGGATTGCTTTCGCCGCGAGTTCCAAGTCAGCGTCGCTCTCCATCTTCAGATCCGGCTCCGCCAGCAGAGTCTGCGTCTCCGTTTCGTTCGGGGTGAGGAAATCCACCTTGCGCAACAGCTCGGGAGAGAGCTCCCGGGCCGGCGCCGGATCCAGGATGGTGGTCGCGCCGCGAGCCTTGGCGACCGCCAGGGATTCATCGACCGATTCGATCGGGATTTCCAGTTGCGACAGCAAGTAGGAGCCCTCGCGCAAGGAGCTCAGTCTCTGCGCCGCCAGTGCGGGGGTAACGGTAGCGTTCGCGCCCGGGGAAATGACGATGAGGTTTTCTCCGTCGGGCAGGACCAGAATGACCGCCGCGCCCGTGGACAGGTCCACCTCGCCGACCAAGCCGGTATGGACGCCGGCGGACTCCAGGCTCTGCAGCAGGAGTGATGCCAGGCCGTCGCTTCCCACTTGGCCGATCATGCTCACGCGAGCCCCCATTCGACCCGCGGCATACGCCTGGTTGGCACCCTTGCCTCCGCTAAAGGTCTGCAGGTTGCCGCCAACAATGGTCTCGCCTGGCTTCGGCAAGCGATCGACATTCTGAACCAGATCAGCGTTCAGGCTTCCTATGACAACGATCTCGGGATTCTCTTTCATGGCTCCTCTGTTCCAAGTTGGCGCCAGGGCCCTCCAGTAGCGGGAACCCATCCAAGTCTGCTCCCCGCCCTGCGGAAGCGACGGTCATCAAGATACGGCAAGGTGCGTGAGCGCGATGTTGCTGCTGGCCGAACCAAGGTAAGGATTGTGCCGCGCGACAGTGCGCGGCGCATGCTGGCGGCCATCGAACCTGTGGTTGTGCAACGCAGACTCCCACCCCTCCGGGCGGTCTCCGTTAGCATATACGGCTCTACGATTCGAGCCAACTCGCCGCCCGAACAGACCTCCGTCCTGCAGCTGCCGGGAAGACAGAATCCCGATGTGGTCGCAGCCGTGCGCGCGAACGCGATCATCGCCTCAATCCCTCTGCGGGCACTGGTCCTGGCGCTGCGGCAGCGGCCCGGTTGAACGTCTTGCCCGGCCACGCCCCGTCTCGCGCCGCACCGCAGACCGAAGTCAAGTCCGTACGCGCAGTAGGAAGTAGCTTCCGCCCAGGGCGAACAGGGCGCACGGTGCCCAAGCTGCCAGCAGAGGCTGTAGTTGGCCGGCCCGTCCGAGCTGTTCGCTAAATGCCGTGACCGCGTAGAAGGCCACAGTCAGCGCCAAGCCGAAGCCGACCGGCCACAGGGCGCTGCGTTCGCTGGTCTGTAACGCGAAGGGAAGGGCCACCAAGGCCATCGCGAATGCGAACAGGGGGAACGCCAGCTTCTTGTGCATGCTCACCTGCAGCCGAATGGTGTCAAAGCCGCTCTGAGTGAGGTCTTGGATGTAGGCCTGCAGCTGGGCGAGGTTCATCTGCTGGTCGTGCCGATCCTGTTTGAGGAAGTACTCAGGCTCTTCGCCTATGCCGGGGAAAACCCTCGCCTCGAAGGGCTCGAATGCATCGGTCCGGATCCCGCGCAACTCGCGAACCCAGCCGTTCTCGAATATCCACGCTGCGCTCTCTTCATCCCAGCGTGCCCGCTCCGCATGGATGTGTCGGCTCAATTCAAACGGTTCGGTCCTGAGGTCAAAGACGCTGATGCCCGAGAACGTCTCGCTGCGCGAATCGAAAGCTCGGTGGTAGAAGATCCGGTTGTCAAGCCCGAACGTCCATTGGCGGTCCGGCCGCAAGTATGTGCGCGGCGGCCGGCCCTTGATCTCGTCGCGTAGCGCGTCCTGGCGCATGTTCGCGGCAGGGAGGATCGACTCTTCGAGGGCGAACAGGCCGGCGCTGAGCCCGCCGGCAGCGATCAGAACGGGCAGGGCTAGACGGTACAGGCTGACGCCGCAAGACCGGAATCCGGTGATCTCGTTATGCGCTCCCATGACGCCGAAACAGATGAGTGTCGCCACCATTGCCGCGAGAGGGATGGTGTTGTAAGCGAGAAACGGCGTCAGGTAGTAGATGTACGGAACAAAGTGTCCTAGCTTGTCTCGTGTCAGCATGTCGCTGAGCAGCTCGAAGAAGCTGAACACGTACCAGATCGAAGTAAACGTGAGGACCAGCAGCACCAAGTAGAAGAGAAACTTGCGCAGCACATAGCGGTCGACGACCGGTACCAACAGGTCCAATGGGCCGCGAATCGGCTCCTTGACGGCGGTTTCCTCTTCGCGGGTGCCTCTCTTGCCGATGAACTTCTTGGCCGCCTGTGCCAAGCGACTTCCGACCGCGATGTGCCAGTCGCGATGCTCGGGGGCGTCTGTCCGTGCCAGCAAGGCCAATCCTGCGATGGCGAAGACTCCGCTGGCCGACCAAGCCGCTAAGGCGGGCGGCAGCGCTCCCCGCTCGGCCAGGGCGGTTCCGGCCAGCGAGATCATCCAGTAGGAGAAGCACAGAAGCATCGCGACGACCACTCCCGAGGCGCGGCTGGCCCTGCGCAGCGAGATGGCCAGAGGCAAGCCCGCCAAGGGCAGCAGCCAACATCCGAACGGCAGCGAGAATCGGTCGTGGAGCAGCAGCGTCGCGGTCGGGTCGCCTCCTTGCAAGGCCTCCTCCCACAGCTCGGAGGTGGTCATGGAGTCAAACCGCTTCGCGCCGGGATCGAACCTTCGAGGGCGAGCTCGCAGGACCTGGTCGGCCGCTTGTGACCGCAGCGCCAAGTACTGTTCCGGATTGCTGGACCGCTCGTAAGTGGTGGTCTGGGGGAAGCGCACTTGGATCCGGCCTTGTTCGGGGCGGGGCTGGACGAAGGCTTCGGTGCCCAGCGTGATGCGCGGCCCGGCCGCCTGGACCTCGGCACCGCTCAGCGAGCCGCGGACTTCGGGCGGGCGCATGTCCGCTAGGAAAATCCCCTTCCAGTGGATTCCCTCGGAAGGAACGACATCCTGGACCCAGATCACGTGATCCGGGAAATCCTCGATGAATACCCGGGGGATCACCTCTGTGCCCGCCAGCTGGATTCGCATCGATTCGGCGATCCGGACCTGCTCGCGCAGGGACCACGGAGTGAGCCACAGAGTTGTAAGCGCGCAGACGAGCAGGCCGATCGTGGCGACCAGCGAGACCGGGCGGACCAAGGATCGGATCCGGATACCGGATGCGACCATGGCCAGGACCTCGTTGTCGCTCGAGAGCCGTCCTAGCGAGACGAGGATCCCGGTGAGCACGCCCATCGGAATCGTGAATGGGAACGCCTGTGGCAGCGTCAGCGCCAGCAGTCGCACCATGGCGTCGGCCGGGACCCTCCGTCCGACAAGCAGCTCCATGACCGGCTCGACGCGCTGCAAGAACAGCACGAGCGTGAACAACGCCGTGCCGACAAGCGATGCGACCGCAACTTCGCGGAAGACATATCGGTTGAGGATGCGCACGCCGTGACGGCCCGGCCGAGCCGAACTGTCATTATCACAGCCCCGGTCTCGCGAAGGCACGGGTCGCTGGCAGGCGGCACACGTAAAGGACGGTCGAAGCCCCGTTCGCGGAAACAGCGCTCTCGTGGGACATGCGTCGTGACAGCCCGGTGGTTGGGCGATAGAGGCCTCTGGATTTGTCCGGCGTCAATGCAAGAGCGAGCTAGGCCGATCTATCGAGAGACGTTGCCCAAAGGCCCTAGGGGCCGACAGATCCTCCCCAACTGGACGGGAGTGTCGGTGACACTCGCGCAGCGTCGGAACAAGCGGCTAGCTTCCAACACGGGTCCGACAATCCGCGACTGTGCCGCCATGAGAGCGGTCTACGCAGAGTATTTCGATGCGGCCAAGCTGGCCCGGATGAACGTGCAGCCATGGTGCCTGCGGCCGGGATGATGGTCGAAATCGACTGTGTATCGTACGTGGGCGACTGCGTCTGGCGACAGCTCGTTGCAGGCATCTTGGGTAGGCCCGGATACGGGCCGGGGCCGTTGACTATGATGTCGGATACGAGGGGCTGCGGCATCACTTCAGCGAATGCAGCGCACCACGACGACGTGCGTTGCCTTGTAGACAGCCCAACTTAAGAAGGCGCAGCGTGACGGATCACGATTCGATTGCAGGGCTTGAGGGAGTATTGTCTGAGGATCAGGCATTGCAGCTTGCCATGCGGCGCGTGGAGATAGCAGAGCGGGCGTTCATTGCGTCGCGGCAGTCGGCGGACTTGGCCGCTAGGGTCGCGAAGGCGGATATGGATGAGGAAATGGAACGCGCAATGGGATGGGATCGGCCCGTCCCGGCCAACAGCCCGCTGATGGCAAAGATCGACACGGCTCTTGAGAACAGGAGAATCCACGCCTTGCAGGTGTTGGATGCGATGGAACGGTTGACCAGTGCCTTGACCATCCTGCGGGGGGCAATGAAACGCTCCGAGAGTTGCCAGGATGCGGCCGCTATCTTTGAGCGGTGCGTCACGGCGATGGCGGACACAACGGACTTCGCCGACGAGATTCTACCCAAGCGCTAAGCTCGGCACCTTGACTTCGCGCTGGGTCGCTTTGGGCCGCAGAGGCGATTTGCCGCCGTTATCCCCCGTTCCCAGTGGGTCGGCACGACAGCCAGTGCACTGTGGCTTTATGCGGAGAGGGTCTAAGCGAAACTTCACGCAGGCCGATTGGCCGATAACCTCTTGCGATTGAAGGGATTGCTCTCTCTTCGAGGCCTTCGTGTCCTGCCAGATCGAATCCACCCCCAACCAAGCCCACCGGCCCGCCACCTTGTGCCGCCAACCCCAGCCGAGCGGCCAACCTCACCGAGATTCCTAGCGACGGCTAGCTGAACCGGGAATCTGGGGAATGGCTGAGCGGTCTATGGATTCGCAAGCGCTCTGCTAAGCTAAGCGCTAGCACGGCGCTATCGTCTAAGGGTTAGGACAGGGCCCTCTCAAGGCTCAAATCGGGGTTCGAATCCCCGTAGCGCTACCATTTCCCCAAGCCTTCCTGCCAGCCCGCGTCGGTTCGACGAAGGTTTCCGAGGATCGAGGCCGGACCTTAGCCGAGTCAGCATGCTTGGGTTGCAGCGCCAGACACTGGGCTTGGTTGCCGGAATCGTCGGTTTCGCGGCTGTGCTGCTGTTGCCGACGCCGGCGGGCATGAGCCCGGAGGCCCACAAGACGGCCGCTGTGGCCGTCTTGATGATCTGTTGGTGGATTAGCGAGGCCGTCCACATCGGAGTGACCGGATTTGTGCCCATCGCCCTGTTTCCGCTGCTGGGCGTTGCGTCGAGCCGCGTGGTCTCGTCGCACTACGGCAACCACCTGATCTTCCTATTCGTCGGAGGTTTCATCATCGCGCAGGGCATGGAGCGCTGGAACCTGCACCGCCGCATCGCGCTGGCGATCATCGACCGCTTCGGCTCGCGACCCAGGCCAATCGTGCTGGGCTTCATGGTGGCCACAGCGCTGCTCTCGATGTGGATTTCCAACACCGCCACCACCATGATGCTGTTGCCGATGGCGATGGCCGTTGTCAACCAGCTCGTGGGCTCGGCCCAGGTCAGAGGCGCCCCCGAAGGGGCCCAGCACGAACAGCTCGCGCGCGAAACCTTCGGGCCGGTGCTGCTGCTTGGGGTCGCCTACGCGGCCAGCATCGGCGGGCTCGGCACGGTGGTGGGCTCTCCTACCACGGTGGCGTTCCTAGGGTTCGCTACGGACGCGTTTCCGGATCTGCCGCCGATCGGCTTTGCGCAATGGTCGATGGTCGGCCTGCCCATCATCGTCGTGTTCGTGCCGCTCACGTGGCTCTACCTGTGCCGGTTCGGCTCGAAGATTCCCTTGTCTGCCGTGCGCTTCTCGAGCAGCCAGAGCGTGATCCGGGATGCACGTGCCTCCTTGGGGGCAATGTCGGTGCCGGAGAAGCGCGTCACGATCGTGGCGGCCTCGACCGGACTGCTGTGGATCCTGCGCGCGCCGATCGATTTGGGCGGCTTTTTCCTGCCGGGCTGGTCGCAGCTGTTCCCCGTGCCTGGCGCGGTGCATGATTCGACTGTCGCCATGGCGATGGCGATCTTGCTCTTCATGCTCCCGTCTGGCAAGCCGGGCGAGGCGAGCCGGCTGCTGGACTGGAGGTATGCGGCGCGTGGCACGCCGTGGGGCATCGTGTTCCTGCTGGGGGGCGGATTCGCGCTCGCTGCGGGGATCACCGACAGCGGGCTGGCCGCTTGGCTCGGCGCGTGGCTGGGCGCTCTGGGCGGGCTGCCCAGCTGGGTGCTGGTTGTTGCCGTCTGCGTGCTGACCACGGCCATGACGGAGACCACTTCGAACGTCGCCACAGTGCTGATGTTGTCGCCCGCGGTAGCCGCCATGGCGGGCGAGGTGGGCGTGCATCCCTACCTGCTTCTGATCCCGATGGCGGTCACTTCCTCGTTCGCGTTTACCTTGCCGGTCGCGACCCCGCCGAACGCGATCATCTTTTCGAGCGGCTGGATTACGATTCCGCAAATGGTTCGAGCGGGGATCCTGCTCGATCTCATCGGCCTGCTGATTGTGCCGATGGCGGTGTACGCACTGGGCTCCGGCGTTTTCGGCTTCTGACTGTCCGCCAGCCCAGACCAAGCTTGGTATCGGTCGTGGCGGTCGCTCCCTCGCAAGGGTTCGACGCTCAAGGCGATTTCGCGCTATTGTTACGTGCGAGGCATCGCGATGCGCACGAGACGAGACTTTCTTCAAGCCACCGCAGGGGCGTTCACGCCCGCGCTCCTCGGCGGGGCCAGCGTGAACGAGCGCGTCACGGTGGGGATGATGGGTTTTCGCGGACGCGGGCGCCAGCTGCTCTATGGGTTCGCCGAGATGCCGGACGTCCGCGTCAAGACCATCTGCGACGTGGATCGGCGCTTGTTCGACAAGGCTGTTTCTGCTGTCGGTGACCGGCAGGGTAGCCGGCCGGCGGTCGAGACCGACTTTCGTCGGCTCTTGGACGACCCAGACATCGATGTGCTCGTGGTCGGGACGCCCACCCACTGGCACGCGATCCCGACCATCTTGGCCTGCCAGGCGGGCAAGCACGTCTATGTCGAGAAGCCCGCTGGTCACAACATCGCCGAAGGGCGGGCCATGTTGGATGCCGCCCGCAAGTACGACCGTGTTGTACAGGTGGGGATCCAATCCCGCAGCGGCCGGAACTACGAGGAGGCTTGCGCATACATCCGCACCGGCGCGCTGGGTAAGGTTGCCTTTGCCAAGGGCTGGGAGAGTGCCCGGCAGAAGGGAATCGGCTACCCGCCGGACGAGGTCGCGCCTGCTGGAGTGGACTACGACATGTGGCTCGGCCCGGCCCCGAAGCGCCCGTTCAACCGGAATCGCTTCCATAGCAGCTGGCGCTGGTTCTTCGACTACGGCACTGGAGACTTGGGCAACGACGGTGTTCACCGCGTGGACTATGCCCGCCGTGGCCTGGCGGCCGGATTTGAGGCGATGGGCAAGAAGCTGCCCGACTGGCCGACGGCTGTCACGGCTTCGGGCGGAAAGTTCTTTTTCGACGATGCACAGCAGTGGCCGGACACGCTCGTGGTGACATGGGATTATCCCGGCGCGACGCTGATGTACGAAATGCGCAACTGGCAGCCCACGACGATGGAAGGCGAGGCGGAGGGAGCTGCCGTCTACGGCGAGAACGGCTACGTCGTGATCGGCAACGGGAGCTGGCGCGCATACGACGAAGCGGGCAAGATCGTAACCTCAGGCGCGAGCGAGAAGGCGGAGGACGATGTCAACCACAAGCGCGACATGCTCGATGCGATCCGTACCGGACGCCGCCCGGCGTGCGATATCGAGATCGGCCATTGCGCGTCGGCGCTGATCCACCTTGGGAACATCGCTTGGCGGACAGACCGGAAACTGCGTTTCGACGCGGTCACGGGGAGCTTTGGCGAGGATTCCGACGCGAACGCGCTGGTTTCCCGACAGTACCGCGAGCGCTGGGCTCTGCCAAGAGTATGACGTTTGTGTCACGCAAGCGCTTGTCCAAGACCGTGACATCGTGACCTGAGCCAGCGTGTGGATCGGGCCGGGGCTGCATGGCCGGTCGGCGTCTTGGCTCGATCTGAATCGTCGGCAAGGCGGTCCCGTTTGGCATCGCTGTCGCCAATAGGCGGCTGCTGATGTCGGTCAGCTGCTTGCAGTGACTTGGTGCTGCCCTCGTCCGGTGCGGCTCCGGCCTAGACGTCCGGCACGGCACCTGCGATTGTTAAGTTGTGGCGAATTGTTGGGGCAGAGGCAATCATGTGGGTTTGGTGTAAATTAGAATCAAGTTTATGAATATAGCGCGTAGTCTGATCGTTCTGGTGGTCTTGGTTATCCCGATCGTTATCTTTGGCCAGACAGGTACAGGGAGGCTAGCAGGTGTTGTTCTTGACGCAACCGGGGCGTCGATTCCGGGTGCGTCGGTGACGGTTCGAAGTGAATCTACTGGCGCAACGGTCGAACTAGAAACGAACGTGGCAGGCGCGTTCAACGTGAGTTCGCTGGTGCCTGGGATGTACACGATCGAGGTCAGCGCCGAGGGCTTCCGCAATCACACTGTCAATCGCCAGAAGGTCGATGTCGCGCTGGCTACCTCCCTGCCGCCGATCACTCTGGAGTTAGGGCCATCCACAGAAGTCGTGGTCGTAGAAGGGGATGTGGCACGCGTGCAGACTTCGAACGCGGAGGTCACCTCCATCGTCACCTCCGACCAGATCCAAGAGCTCCCCTTGATCGGAAGGGACCCCCTGAGCTTCGTCAGCCTGCAGGCGGGAGTCGCGTACGGTGGCGCGTCGCCCACGGTCATCAACGGCCAGCGCACGTCATACTCCAACGTCACTCTGGACGGGATCAACATCCAAGACAACTTCATCCGCAACAACGCTCTCCAGTTCTTGTCGAGCCGGACGCTGATCGATCAAGTCGCCGAGTTCGCCATCACGACGCAGAACGGCTCGTCGGCGGTCGGCATGGGCGCGTCCCAGGTGAACTTCACGACGCAATCTGGCGGGCCGGAGTTTCACGGCAATGCCTACTGGCACAGCCGCAGCGACAAGCTCGCGGCCTCGCCTTGGTTTTCCAACCGGCAGGGCTTGGAGAAACCGGAACTGAAGTTCAACCAGTACGGCGGTTCGCTGGGCGGCCCCGCGATCAAGAACCGCGTCTTCTTCTTCGCCAACTATGAGGTGATGACGGACCGGCGCGAGAGTCTCTTCAACACCACGATCCTGACTCCGACGGCGGCCCAGGGGGTATTCAGGTACTTGGACCTGAGCGACACGTTGCGCGAAGTCAACGTACTGAGGCTGCAGGGATTGGAGGCCGACGCGGCGGCGGCGCAGATCCTGAGCCAGATTCCGGCCCCCGGCGAAATCAACAACTTCGACCGGGGCGACAGCACGTCCGAGCGCCAGCTCAATACAGCAGGATATCGCTTCTTGACGCGCGACAACGCTGACAGAACTGCCATCACTGCGCGTGGTGACTGGAATGCGAGCGGGAGCGGAGCGCTGGCTGTGACGTACAAGCGGAGCCAGGAGACTAATGACCGGCCCGATAGCGGAGTGGGCTTCTACGAGGTGCCGCCAGTGCAGGACTTTGTCAAGTCCCAATTCCTCTCGGCCGCTTGGCGCAGCACGTTCGGGCCGCGCTGGACCAATGAAGCGCGGTTCGGCTTCAATCTTGCCCCGGGAGATTTCCGCAACAGCGCCGCTCCGATCGACTACGAGGTCTCGGGGTGGTTATTTACGAATCCGAATGTTAACTTTGCGCCGCAAGGTCGCTACACCGACACCTTCAACATCCGCGACAATGCCATGGCGCTGATCGGTCGGCACTCGGTGCAGTTCGGGTTCGACGCGCAGCAAGTCCGGGTCCAGAGCTTCGACTACTTCGGTGTCGTGCCGGAAATGGGGATCGGCTTGGGGGTGGAGAGCGAATACCAAATCCCGGGAGCATTGTTTCCAGGGGGAATCGATTCGGGCGACCTAGGCACGGCCCAGGCCCTGCTGGCCTCGCTGGCAGGCATCGTTTCGACCGCATCGCAGTCGTTCAACGTCAGGGATCGGACTTCCGGTTTCGTTTCCGGACAGGAGAACCGCAGGCGGTGCAGTTACGATTCGTTCGCGCTGTACGGTCAGGACAGCATCAAGCTCCGGCCGCGCCTCACCGTGAATCTGGGTGTGCGCTGGGAATATTTCGGGCGGCTGGATGAGCGCGACAGCCTCATGTTGCTGCCGGTGCCAGGGCCGGGAAGCCTGATTGATACGTTGCTCTCCGACGCGGAGCTCGACTTTGCCGGCGGTGGCGTCGGGCGGCCCCTGTGGAATCCGGATCGCAACAATTTCGCGCCGAACATTGGCATTGCCTGGGATGTCTTCGGCGATGGCAAGACATCCCTGCGCGCCGGCTACAGCATCAACTACGTCAACGACGAAACCATCGGCAGCGCGAACAACGCGATCTCGGCCAACGATGGCCTGCAGGGCTCTAACTTGCTCCAAAACCTTGACGCGTTTTTGGCGGACGGGCCGGTCACTGTCGACCCGCCCGAATACGAGGTGCCGCGCCGCGTCAGCCAGAACCAGGCGACCGACCCGTATGCGGCTGTGTTTTCCATCGATCCGAACTATCGCTCGCCCTACGTGCAGCAGTGGAACTTCGGCCTCCAGCGCGAGATCGGCTGGAAGACCGTGGTCGATGCCCGCTATGTCGGCAACAAGGGCACAAAGCTCGTCCGGGCGTTCGATTACAACCAAGTCATCATCAAGGAGAATGGGTTCCTCGACGATCTGATTCGCGCCCAAAATAACGGGTTCTTGGCCCAAGAGGCGACGGGATCGTTCAACCCCTCCTACAACCCGGGCCTAGAAGGCAGCCAGGAGTTGACGGTATTTCCGAGGATCATTGGCGGAGGATACATCGGTTTCCCCGTGGTGCAGCAGTTCATTCGCCAAGGCGAGCCGGGCGGCCTGGCGGCCCTGTATATCGTGAACGGCCTGACCGAGGGCACCGACGTGAGCTTCCGGCGCAACCAGAACGCGCTCGTCAGCGACTTGGTGACGAACTATTCCAATTCGAGCTATCACGGCTTGCAGCTCGAGGTGCGGCGGCGAGCGGCGAGCGGCGTGCAATTCCAAGCAAACTACACGTTTTCGAAGGTTCTGACTGACTCCAGCGGTTCCGGCTACCACCGCTTCGCGCCGTTCCTCGATCTCGCGCAGCCGCACTTGGAGCGCGCCCGCGCGACCTTCGACCTGACCCATGTGATGAACGCGAACGTGATCTGGCGACTCCCGTTCAACTCGGCCAACCGCTTGCTTGGCGGCTGGACCGTGGCATCCATCGTGACCGTGCAGAGCGGGTCGCCGCTGTCGATCTTATCGGGGCGAGGCACGTTGAATCGCCGGGGCCGGTCTGGCGAGAACACTGCCTCCACGTCCCTGAACAAGGACCAACTCGACCATATCGTGCGATTCCGGATGACCGATGACGGGCCGTTCATGATCTCGCAGGGGGCGATCAACACGCGGGATAACAGCGGTGTGGCGATCGATGGCGCGGAGAGGTTCACGGGACAGGCGTTCTCCCATCCGGGAGCGGGCGAGGTCGGGAACCTCCAGCGACGCCTGTTTTCGGGTCCTAGCGCATTCGTATTCGACGTGTCGGTGAGCAAGTTGACGAAGATTACGGAAAACCACTCGGTCAAGGCGGGAGCGCGGATCGAGAACATCCTCAACCACCCGTCGTTCTACACAGGGTCCCACTCGATCGGCTCGACACAGTTCGGACGAATCACCAGCACGATCGTGGGGCCGCGGCGGATTGAGTTGTTCCTGCGGTACGAATTCTAGGGCGTAGCCGAGAGCCGTCCGGGAGGGTCACTGGAACTTGACCCTGTAAATGGGCTGAAGTACCATGAGGGTACTGGCCAGGTAGCTCAGGTGGTAGAGCGCGGCCCTGAAAAGGCCGGCGTCGGCGGTTCAAGTCCGTCCCTGGCCACCACACGTCACTTGTAACTAATTGATAGATATAGATTTAACGCTATTGCGAAGGTTTCATAACTCAAGGTCCAGATCCCTTCCAAGACGACAATCCCTGTCACGAACATCAACGCACTCTTATTCCGAGGCTGGGGATCGACCAAGTCAGCTAGCGAGTGATTCCAAACCAATTCTGTCTGGGTCAGCAACCATGAGAGAAGCGGTCGACGCGATCAACCGGCTCGACGAAAAGCCTCCGTTCATCGCCTCTTGGTGAGGGAACAATCGTTGGCCGGCGTGCGTCAATGCACTCGAAGCGATGGTTCCGTCTCGCTGGGAGGATCAAGATGCCGATTCGACTATTTCTACTTCTACTGGGCTGGCTTGCAGCGAGCGCGTTCAGCCCAAGGGCACAGGCTCAAGGGCCGCATGCCGACCTGCGTGCGGGCAGGGAACTCTCGCAGGAAGCGGCCGCCGCTCTAGAGCAGCGGCTCACTGACGATCCCAGCGACGAAACTGCAAGAGTCCGGCTCATCGCCTACTACTTCAGCCGCCCCCAAGACTCGGATGCTCGGAAGCGCAAGATCGGTCACATCTTGTGGCTCGTCAGAAATCGACCGGAATCCGAAGTGCTCGCTGCACCGTATGGGCAAATCAACCATGTGCTGAACGCCGATGCGCACTCGGAAGCATCGGCAGCTTGGTCGCAGCACCTTGAGAGCATGCCAGACAACCTGAAGGTACTGAGGAATGTCGCTGGGTTTCTCAGGTTCAGTGACCGGCAACGAGCGATCGAAGTCCTAGAGCGCGCCCAGCAGATCGATGGGGCGAACCCGCTGTGGGCCAAAGAGCTCGGGCAGATGCACCGGCTGGACATGGGCGGGGGCCTAACAGCCTGTGGTTTTAATAGCTTTGCCGACCATGTCGGTCGGTGGCCTTGCTTGGTGGTCCTTCGACGGCCTATGCGAGTTTTTCGGCGAATTCCGGGCTCTCTCCCCGTCTGAGGCCCAAGAGGCCCCTGAGCAGGCCCAGCAGGCCGCTCCAAGCATCCCGGAACGGCAAACAAACGGCGAAACCAAGGCTGGCCGTTGGCTGGCAGCCCTGCCCCTGCAGTGTGCGCGGCGTGCCGACCCCGGTGAGCGACCTCATCAGCACCCCCAGGTTGAATGCACAGGCATGCACCAGCAGCCGCTTGCGAATGTTCGCCCGCCCCCGCAAGTACAGCCGGCGCATCCCGCCCGTGCCGTACATGTGGGCCATCGACCGCTCCACCTTCTCCGTCCGCAGCTTTTGCAGGCGCTTGCCGGCCGAGCTCGCCACGCGCTCCCGGTTCTCCTGCACCACCCGTTGCGCTTCCGGCTTGCCCGCAAAATCCCGCTCCGCCCGCTGCGGCTCCGGGATGTGCGCTTCCTGGCCCGCCTCGTTCAGTCCCAGCAGCACCGCGTCGCTGTGGTAGCCCTTGTCGGCGACGACCGTCTCCGGCCCCTGCCCTTGCGCCGCCTGCACCGCCTCCAAGGTCTCCCCCAGTGTTGTGGTGTCCCCTTGGTCCGCCGCTTGCAGCGTCACTCCTAGCAACGCCCCGCTCTCCAAGTCCACCGCGTGCTCGGCCTTGTGCGCTAGGTGCGTCGTGCCGTCCTTCATCTTCGCTACCCGCGCGTCCGGGTCCGTCGGCGACTCCCACTCCTTGTTCGACAACGTCTTGGGCTTGCGCTGGCGGTCGAAGGCCGCCAATTCCGCCAAGCTCGGCGTCGGCACCCCGGCTGCCTCCGCCAGCCCCTCCACGAATTCTCGGTAGCCCTGCTGGCTGTCCTTGCGCCGCAAGGTCCGCAAGGCCGCGTTGGCGAACAGCATCGTGGCGTCCACCGCCACCGTCTGCCCGTCGGCCAGACCCGCTTGCCGCAGCTGCTGCAGCACCCAGGCGAACACCTGCTCATGCGTCTCCAGGCTAATCCGCCGCCGGCTGCGCGAGATCGTCGAGTGGTCCGGCGGGCTGTCCTGCAACTCGTAGCCGAGGAAGGCCCGCAAGCCGAGCGAGTCGGAGACGGTCAGGGCGATGCCGCGCTCGGAATCGATGCCCAGCAGGTAGCCCAGCAGCAGCAGTCGGAAGTAGACGCCGGGAGCGAGCGAGGGCCGTCCCAGGCGTTTGGCATAGAAGGGTCGGCACAGGTTCTCGACGTAGGCGTCGAAGCCCATCTCAGCGAGCAGTTGGTTGAGCTTGTCGAAGAAGGGAGTGGTGGGGGCTTGGGGCAGTTGGTCCGGTGCGAGGAACATCGGGATCTGTCCGGGTTTGCGGGTACCCATCGCCATGACTACGATTTTATCGAAGTCTGATCGGGATTTGTTGGGATTTCAGTCGACTTTTGCCACAGGCTGCTAAGGGCGCTGGATGAAGCGGCGGCGGCTCGGGCGCTCGCGCAGTTCGAGCGCGCCTATGACTTGCTTGGCGCAGGCCGGGGCGATTCCCTCTTGCGATACCTCGCGGAGGCAGCCCTTGGGGCCGCGCAGACCGAGAAGGCACGGGCTTACGCGGATACCATGCTCAGCAACGACACGAAGGGTTGGAACCTCGGCAATCGAATCCACCACGGCCACCTGACTCTCGGCAGGATCGCGCTGGCCGGAGGCAACCTCGAGGAGGCCAAGATCCGGCTCCTGAAGGCCGGCGAAACGCCGGGTTCGCCGCAACTCAACTCGTTCGGCCCGCAGATGGACTTGGCGAAGTCCTTGCTGGAGCGCGGGGAGGCGGATGTCGTCATCAGGTACTTCGAGCTGTGCGCGGAATTCTGGAACCATGACCGTGCCGTGGCAAAGCTGGCCCGCTGGACCGAGCTAGCGAGAGCGGGCGAGGTCCCGGACTTTCGCTAGTGACGCGGCCACTGCATAGTACGGCCAATCGTATGCACGACAGATTCGTAGACACGGCTCCGGCCTTCTCTCGACATCGACAGCTGCCGAAGGGAAGTATCCGACCGGCACGCAGGAATTCGCCGAGCCGCGCGCGGGCTAGGAATGGATCGCCCTGCGGTCGACTGACAGGGCGGCCTCCTTGAGCGCTTCCGCCAGCGTCGGGTGCGCGTGGCTGGACCGCGCGATGTCCTCGCTGCTGGCCCCGAACTCGACGGCTACCGCCGCCTCGGCGATCAGGTCGCCGGCACGGGGGCCGATGACGTGGACTCCGAGCACCCGATCGGTGCGCTCGTCGGCGAGCACCTTGACGAACCCGGTCGTGTCAGCGATGGCCTTGGCCCTGCCGTTGGCCATGAACGGATACACGCCCTTGCGAAAGGCAACCCCTGCCTCGGCGAGCTGTTCTTCAGTCTTTCCGACCGAGGCGATCTCCGGATGGGTGTAGACCACGCCCGGGATCGCCTCGTAATTGACGTGCCCGTAGCCCGTGACGATGCGTTCCACGCACGCGATGCCTTCGTCCCCGGCCTTATGCGCTAGCATCGGGCCACGGATCACGTCGCCGATCGCATAGATTCCCGCGACCGACGTTTGGAATCCATCTCCGACTTCGATCCGTCCGCGGCTGTCCAGCTCCACGCCGACAGATTCCAGTCCGAGTCCCTCGGTGTTTGCCGAACGTCCGACCGCGACCAGCACGCGATCGCAGGCGAAGGGCTCGGCTCCGTCGGATTCGACCGTGCAGGTGTCGCCATCGGCCCGGGCTGCGGTGACCTTGGCTCCGAGCCGGAACTGCATGCCTTGTTTGGCCAGGACCTTCTGGGCGGTTTCGGCCACTTCGAGATCCATGCCCGGCAGGATTCGGTCCAGATACTCGAAGACCACCACCTCTGAACCGAGGCGGCGCCAGACAGAGCCCATCTCCAGTCCGATGTACCCCGCGCCTATGACCGCTAGGCGGGCGGGCACCTCGCTGTACGAGAGCGCTTCCGTGCTGGTGCCCACGCGGTCACCGTCCAGCTCGATGCCCGGCAGCGAGGAGGACTTGCTGCCGGTCGCGATTACGATGTGCTTGGCCTCGATTTCTTGCGTCCCGCCCGGAGTGTCGATCGCCAGACTCGCAGCTGACGCGAATCTCGCGGTCCCGGTGTAGCGCGTGATCTTGTTCTTCTTGATCAGGCCCGCTATCCCGCGCGTCAGCGATGCCACCACCCGATCCTTGCGCTTCAACATGCGGGCTAGGTCGAGCTGCACGCCCGAGGCCTGCACCCCGTGCTCGGCGAGACCCTCTGAAGCCCGTTCATAGATTTCCGAGGACTCCAGCAGAGCCTTGCTCGGAATGCAGCCGATTCGCAGGCAGGTGCCGCCCAGCACCTTTTCCCTCTCCACGCAGGCCACGTCGAGGCCCAGTTGCGCCGCGCGTATGGCGGCCGTGTAACCGCCCGGGCCGGCCCCTATGACGATCAGGTCGTGAGATTGCATCGTGAGCGCTCCGCCACCTTGGGGCACGGCTTACAGTTGCAGCCAGATCCTCTCGGGGCTCTCCACGAGATCCTTGATGCGCTTCAGGAATGCCACCGCCTCGCGCCCGTCAACGATCCTGTGATCGTAGGTGAGCGCCAGATACATCATGGGCCGGATCACGACTTCCCCGTCCAACGCGACCGGACGGTCTTGGATGGCGTGCATGCCGAGGATGCCGCTCTGCGGCGGGTTGACGATCGGCGTGGACAGCATCGAACCGTAGATCCCGCCGTTCGAGATGGTGAAGGTCCCGCCGCGCAGCTCCGAGATCTCGATCCTGTTCTGCTGCGCCCGAGTGCCGAAGTCGTGAATGGCGCGTTCGATCTCAGCGAAGCTCATCGTTTCGGCGCGGCGCAGCACCGGTACCACTAGCCCTCGTCCGCCCCCGACGGCGATACCGACGTCCTGATGCTTGTGGTAGACGATCTCGCTGCCCTCGATGCGGGCGTTGACGGCCGGAACAGCCTGCAGCGCATCCACCACTGCCCGGACAAAGAAGGACATGAAGCCGAGCTTGACGCCGTGCCGCTCCCGGAAGCTCTCGCTGTGCCGACGGCGCAACTCGATCACTGCGGTCATGTCGGCCTCGTTGAAGGTCGTAAGCAGGGCGGCCTGCTTTTGGGCCTCGACCAGGTTGCGCGCGATGACCTTTCGAAGCGGCGACATGGGCACGCGTTCCTCGGCGGCTCCCGGGGCCGGCTTGGGCGGCGCGGAAGCTGCTGGAGCTTCGTCCGAGGCTGCCGGTTGCGGCGCGGGCACTGCGGCTGGCGGGGATTCGGGCTGGGCCCGTTTCACGGCGCGCGTCGCGTCCTCCTTGAGCACGCGGCCCCCCGGCCCCGTGCCTTGCGCGGACGAAGCTGGAAGGCCGGCTTCACCCAGCACGCGGCGCGCGCTGGGCATCACCCGGGCCGGGGGCTCGGCCGCTGCGGCTGGCGCAGGCGTGGCAGCTTCGGTCTCAACGCTGTCAGCGCCTGCCGCGGCGGGCTCTTCCTGCCCAGGCGGAGCCTCGCCGGGTTCGATCAAGCCGATCACGTCGCCCGGCACTGCGTCTTCGCCTTCCTGCTTCAGGATCTTGACAAGCGTGCCAGCCACCGGGCTGGGCAATTCGATGGCGGCCTTGTCGGTCTCGATTTCGACGGCGACCTCGTCCAGGGCGAAGTGCGAGCCCTCGGGTTTGCGCCAAGGCCCGATGCGGACCTCCGTGATCGATTCGCCGGCCTCGGGAATTAGCAGCTCTACAGCCATGGCTGACCCTACACCTTAGCCGACTGCCAGAGCGCGCTCTATGAGTTGCTGCTGCTCATGCTTGTGGCTGCCAGGCGATCCGGTTGCCGGACTGGCGGATTCGGGACGGCAGACCACGTCCGAGAACAGCCCGCGGAAGCGCATCTGCAGGTGTCTCCACGCGCCCATGTTGCGCGGTTCTTCTTGGACCCAGACCACGTCGGCCTCGGGGTACGCCCCTAGCTCCTCTTCGAGTGCTTCGCGGCTGAGTGGGTAGAGCTGTTCGAGCCGCATGATCGCGATGTCCTCGCATCCGGCCGCTCGGCGGGCTTCCGCAAGCTCGTAGTAGATCTTGCCGCTGCAGGCGAGCGTGCGCCTGACTGCGGACGGATCCGCCACTGGGTCGCTGATGATCCGCCGAAAGCGACCGGAGGCGAGTTCGTCGATGCTCGAGACGACCTTGGCGTGCCGCAGCAGGCTCTTGGGCGTCATCACGACCAAGGGCTTGCGCCACGAGCGCAGCACTTGCCGCCTCAACAGGTGGAAGTACTGCGCGGGCGTGGTGGGGCAGGCAACCTGGATGTTCTCCTCGGCCGCCAACTGCAGGTAGCGCTCTAGGCGCGCGCTGGAATGTTCGGGACCCTGGCCTTCAAAGCCATGGGGCAGCAGCATGACCAAGCCGCTCCAGAGGTGCCACTTGTCCTCGCCGCTGGAGATGAACTGATCCACGATCACCTGAGCCGCGTTGGCGAAGTCCCCGAACTGGGCCTCCCACAGGATCAGGCCGTCCGGCCATTCCATGCTGTAGCCGTACTCGAACCCCAGCGGCCCGCCTTCCGACAGCGGGCTGTTGTGAATCTCGAAGGCTCCCTGCCTCGGGGACAGGTGTTGCAGTGGCGTGTGCGGGAAGCCGGTCTCGGCGTCGTATACCACCGCGTGGCGGTGCGAGAAAGTTCCTCGCTCCGTGTCCTGGCCTGTGAAGCGGACTCGGTGGCCTTGGACCAGCAAGCTTCCGATTGCGGCCGCCTCGGCCGCAGCCCAATCCAACGGAGGCTTGCCCTTGGCCATTTCGGCCCGCTGCTTGAGCAGCCGTTCGACACGGGGGTCGAGCCCTAGGTCGTCCGGGACTACTGCCAGCTGTTCCAGGATCGACGCCAAGGTGGCCTCTGGAACGCCCGTGTCCACTTCTGCGACCTGCGAGTCCGATCCCCGGTTGTATCCCGACCAGTCACCGGTCACTTGGTCGCCGACATGGATGTAGTGTTCGCTTCGAGATGACGCCAGCTCGCGCTCGAGCTGCTGGCGCCTTTCCTCCGCGATCCGGTCGGCTTCTTGGCGCGTGACTCCTCCCTGCTTGAGCAAGTGCTCGAGGTAGGCTTCCCGGACGGGCTTGCGCTCTCCGATCACTCGGTACAGCAGCGGCTGCGTGAACCGCGGCTCGTCGGTTTCGTTGTGTCCTCTCCGGCGGTAGCCGTACATGTCGATCACAACGTCGCGCTGGTATTGGCTGCGGAAATCCACGGCCAGGCGCACGGCTTGGGCAGCCGCCTCGGGATCCTCTCCGTTGACATGGAAGATCGGGATTTGCAGCATCTTCGCCACGCCCGAGGCGTAGATGCTGGACCGGCTTTGCGTCGGCCTGGTCGTGAAGCCGATCTGGTTGTTGATGATGACGTGGATCGTTCCCCCAACCCTGTAGCCGGTTAGCTGGCTCATGTTGAGCGTTTCCTGCACGATGCCCTCTCCCGCGAAGGCAGCGTCGCCGTGCAGCAGGATGCACATGCCCTTGGTTCGCCGCGAGTCCCCCTTGCGATCCTGCCTCGCGCGCAGTCGGCCCACCGCGACCGGCCCCACGAATTCCAGATGGCTCGGGTTGAAGCACAGCGAAATGCGCAGTTCTTCGCCATGCGACGTGAACCACGAGCCCCTGTAGCCGAGATGGTATTTGACGTCGCCCCTTCCCTCGTAGTGCTCGTGGTCCAGGTCGGCGAATTCGCGGAATATCTGTCGGGCACTCTTGCCGATGATGTTGGCAAGGACGTTCAGGCGCCCCCGGTGCGCCATTCCGACCACGATGTCCCGGACACCATCGTCGCCGGCCCGTTCGATGAGCAGGTCCAGCAGGGGAATCAAGGTCTCGCAACCCTCTAGGGAGAACGACTTCGCTCCGACAAACTTCTTCTGGATGAACTCCTCGAATATCGTGGCGTCGGATAGCTTGGCCAGGATCCTGAACTGACGCGCCTGGCTCAGCTGCACTCGGTTGGCGGACGACTCCATCCTCTTTTGGAGCCAATCGCGGATGCCCAGGTCGTCGATGTGCATGAACTGCACTCCGATGGAGCGGGTGTACGTCTCCCTGAGACGCTCGATGACTTGGCGCGGCGTGTTCAGCGAGCAGCCTGATAGCGTCGCTGGCGAGATGTGCCCGTCCATGTCCTGCTCGTGAATTCCGTAATACGAGGGGTCAAGCTCCTCCGAGACCCTCCTCGTCATGTCCAGCGGATCCACGCGAGCGACCATGTGTGCGCGCACGCGAAACGCCCGAACGATCTTGTCGACGCGGTGCTGGAGGGTCGCAGGCGATGGACCGTTCCCGCTGGCTTGCTGTTCGCGCTCTTGACGAGGGGGCGTCGGGCTTCCAATCGGCTCGAGCGTCGGAGACGCCCACGACGGCGCAGGTGCCGCAGGGCCGGCATCGGTGGCGATTGAAGCGAAATAGTCTTGCCACTGGGCCGACACGGAAGTCGGGTCGCGCAGGTACTCGGCGTAGAGGCCCTCGACGAAGGCTAGGTTGATCTCGGTCGGCCAGTTGTCGAAATCCGACATGCTACGCGGGAGGCGGGACTGCCCGGGCCTTCCCTTACTGAGAATACCCCCTTGGCGAAGCGCGGCGATGTCACTACCCGTGGTGGACCGCCGCGGGCTGTGCCGGCTTGCCGCGAGCGGTGTGTCCCTCAGGGCCCGGCGATCAGATCTCCTTGACGTGTAGGGTCCCGACGGCTCGGCCGGATTGCGGCCCGTTAGGCCGTAGGCAGGCGGAGCACGAACATCTGCCGCGTGCCGTCCTCCATCATGCTCGGAATGAGCAGTGCGTCGCCTGTGCGGTTCCAGCGCGGAGCGGGATCGCAGCGCAAGTTGCCCGAGACGCGCCCGAAGAGGTCGTAACCGCCGGCGCGGAAGGTCGCACCCGTGCGCCGGTTGTGGATCACGTAGTAGACCTTGCCGTCGTCCTTGTACCCGTTGGCCAGCCACTCGAGACTCGGCGACAGCGCTATATCGCCCTCGGGATCGGGGAACATCTCCGTGTCGCCAATGAGTTCGACGAGCTTCTGGGAGTCCACGTCGAAGACGGCTTGACGGTTTGCGATCGAACCGATCATGCGCATGCCGGAGTCCCATTCGGGATGGCCTCCGATGTGTGTCTGCTGCCGGCGCAGGTCCGTGCCGTCCCTGGCGATCGTGAACGACGCATTGATCCGGCCGGGCTTGCCGAAATTGCCCCGGGCAAAGAAGAACAGGCGCTCGCCAGTGCGGCTCCAGAGGGTGTGGTTGATGAATAGCGGGATCGAGTCGATCGCGGGCCACTCCCGGCGCAGGGCTTCAGCGAGAGTGCGGAACGAGACCAGCAGGCGCTTCTCGCCAGTTTCGACATCGACTAAGAACACACCATCGTCCTCCGGTGCGCTCACGCCCTCAGTCCAGTCCCGCGCGCCCGGATAGCCTGTCACTAGGCGCAGGCGGGCCATGCGCGCGTAGTTGATCCCGGCGAAGTACTTGCCGTCGAACGACACTCCGCCGTTGCCGACCGGGGTGTCGTCAAAGCGGTATTCGCGAACGCGGCGGCCCGCGGCGATGTCGAACAGGACCGCGAACACCTTGCCCGTCTCGGGGTCGCGGTCATTGAAGAAGAACTGGTTCTCGGGGTCGGCGGGGTTCCAGTACAGCATCGTGCCTTGCTGCACGTTCCAGCCCCGGCAGGTGTCCACCACGCGCACCGCGTAGTCGTTCTCGGTGTCGAGCAGGATCACTTCCGCGGCATCGGCCGGCCCGGGCATGCGATCCACGAACTCGGTGCGCAGCGCGACGATGTAGCGGCCGCTTTGATTCCACGGGATTGTCCCGACGTGGCCGATATAGCCGAAGAAGTGGTTCTTGGGGCCGAATGTGATCTGCTCGCGCTCGATTTCGGTCGCTTGGCTTGGCGTAGGAGCGGGAGCGCAGCTCGGTCCGAGCAGGCAGGTTGCAACCAGGGCCAGCGTTGCCAGCTGCGACGGGCGATGGCGATGTGGGGTAGCCGGCGGGGGCTTCGGGCGTGGCATGAGACTTCCGATCGTTCCAGCATACTCGGGCGGTGCCTGCATCGGCGGCGTTGTTGCACATGGATCAGCTGGCAGGGCGCCTAGGCACCTTCTTGGTTTCGAAATCCAGCTAGGATGGGTAGAACGGCCGGCTTGCAGCGGGCCAGGCCGATGCTCGATCCACTGGCTCATGGCGTCCTTTCACGCGCAATTCTCTGAGTTCGAGTCCCACGTGCGGGCCGTCTTCGCCGAGCAGAGCTTCATGCGCGGGATCGGCGCCGAGATCGGCAGCGTGTCGCCGGGCAGGGTGGAGATCGTGCTGCCGTTCAGGGACGACCTGCTCCAGCATCACGGCTATGTCCACGGCGCGGTGCTTGCCGCCATCGTCGATACCGCTTGCGGCTGCTCCGCTCTGACGCTCATGCCGGCTGGCTCGACCGTGCTCACGGTCGAGTACAAGATCAACTTCATGGCTCCGGCAGCAGGTGAGCGTCTCATCGCCCGCGGCCAAGTCCTGCGTCCCGGGCGCAAGCTGACCGTCTGTTCCGGGGAAGCGGTCGCCGTTGTCGATGGCAACGAGAAACCCGTGGCCGCACTGATGGCGACGATGGTACGGGTACCCCCTGCTGGGGAATCAGAGCAATAGCCCTGCGCTGCGCCTCCGTCGATTCCTCGAGCTACTGTCCGATCGAGAAGTTGTGCCCGAACTGTTGATTGAGCGCCGCCCCGACGCTCATCGACACGGAGAGGCGGTCGCCGACGCCCAGCCCCTCGTAGACCTGCCTCGCGCGCCCGAATGCAGCGGGCATCCGCCCATAGAACGTCAATCGGCGAGGGGCGACCAAAGCTGCGACGTCGGGTAGGTCGGCGTGGCGCATCGCTCCCAAGAGAATCGGGCCGTCCAGATGCGACGAGGGAGCGCGGATGAGTATTGCCTGGGCGATGGTCTCATCCAGTGCCGCCGCGTATAGCGCCCAGCCAGCGGCGGGCCCAATGCCGCTGACAGCGACTGGCACGTCCTTGCCAGCCCGTTCGCGCAGCACTTGGAGCCCTCCCAGCACGCTGCCGATCCGGATCGTGTCCGGCGTGCGGCCGGTTTGCATCGCGTTGCGCAGCAGGGCCTTCCACGAGGATTTCGACCACACGTCGGTCCCGGTTCCGGGCGGGTAGACCGCCAGCACCGGATTGCGTCCGAAGCGCCGAAGGTTGCGCAGCAGGCGAGAGACGTCCGCCGGATCTTCACCGGGCGCGGCGACATGCAGCAAGGCTGGCCCTTCGGGATCGTCGGGAATCCGGAGCAGCGCCTCGACGGGGATGTGGCCGGCATAGTCGAACGAGACCGGCTCGTATCCGTCCGGCGGGTCGAGGGTTCCCGCTACCGCAGAATTCACGGGCAGATCTTCGAGGATCGCGTGGAGCGCGTCTTCGCGCAGCGCCTTGAGGAGTTCGGCGCGCCGCTTCGTCCAAGCGGCTTCGCTGGTCCAAGCGACTGGCTCGGGAGCCGGAATGAAGAACTCGTGCGCTCTGAAGTTGCGAGCGTCTGCCGGAGCCTCGTCACCGAACACCGCAAGATCCGCAGGCTCGACCTCTCGGAATGTGGTGTCGATCTCTCTGGGCTCTCGCCGCAGCAACCACTTATCCAGCCAATGTACGGCCTCGGCCCGCAGTAAGTCTGAGTCCTCGTGACCGCTCTCGACAATCAGGTTGCGGAATTGATCGGGTACTCCGTAGGACGAGTACAGGTCGGTCATCGCCGACTCGAACTGCGTGTAGCCCTCGACCGGGAATAGGGGGTCCAGCCGCCCGTGCGCCGTGAAGAGGGGCCGGGGAGCGATCAATGCCCCCAAGTGGATCAGGTCGTGCATGCGGAAGTTGACCGGATACATGCAGTCGCAATGCAAGCGCTGGGTGTCGCCCGGCACGCTGACCTCGTAGGTGCCGATTCCCATGATGGGGACCACTGCCTTGATGCGCGGCTCGACTGCAGCCGAGAACCAACTCATGGCAGCGCCGCCGGAGCGGCCGGTGATCGCAAACCGCTGGCTGTCCACCTCGGGTCGCGTCTCGAGGTAGTCCAACGCGCGGATCACGTTCCAGACTTCCAGCCCGGCGGGGCTGTATGCCCGCGTATACCACTCGTACATTTCTTGGTTGTGGACACCGTGGTGCAGACCGGCCGTTTCGGCGATCTGGATTGGGTCGATGACCATCGCGGCGTAGCCGTGGCGCGCAAGCGTGTGGCCGTGGCGCTGGTAAGAAGTCTTGGCCCCGAAAGGGGAGAACGCGTGGCCGCAGACGTAGATCACGGCTGGCACCGGACCGGCGGGATCGGCGGGCAGGTAGAGGTTCGCTGTCACGTAGACGCCTGGGAGGCTCTCGAAGGCGATCTTCTCCACCTTGTAACCGGGACGCTCGATTGTTCCCCGAAGCTGGACGTTGAGCGGCGTCTTGGGCCGTTCGTAGGAAAGTCCGAGCATCTCCTTGAGCTCGGTCAGTCTGCGCTCGCGGACAGACTCCCACGCTTCCCGCGACGCGGTCTCGGAAATGGCTCGCTCCGTGATCTTGCGCGCTTCGTCCGTGAGATAGGCCATTACGGCATCTTGGACCCGTTCGGCCCGGCTCGGCCCGGGGTCATGGGCTGGTTGGCCGCAGGTCGCTAGGCCGACAATCGCCGTCACAAAGACTGTTGTTGCCGTGGTCCAATGGGTTGGCCGCCTTGCCTGCATCGTGATGCAACGATACCGCACCCGGCGCTCCGACGGGCCATGCGCACGCTGGGACCAAGATCGAAAGATCGTATCGGCACCTCGCCTGGAGGCGGCTAGCGGCGACGGGTGGCAAGGCCTGTGGAGTTGCCTCTACATCGCTCCCTGCGCAAGGAATCCAATTGGCGCCTGCAAAGAACGGGCGCTATCCGCCCACCCATCTGGCGAGCGCCGCCTTGGCGCTGCGCGACCTTACATTGGTGGAAGCGGCGCTCGATTCTCGCCCGCGGCGTGCCGCTATTCAGCTCGGATGCCTTGTATCTTCGCCCGGGGTAGGATGACAAGCCTAACGAGAGCCCGTTGAGCGCCAGGGCAATTTCGTAGACTTGGCCAGTCCAAGAGTTGTCGATACAATGCCCTAGTTTTGAGGAACCCGGAATCGATGGATACTGCCGATCTTCAGATGTCTCCCGAGGAGATGCGCGCCTGCGCGCGGCGAGTCGTAGAGTTGCTCGTCGAACGCGCCGAGACTCTCGGGGATGGACCGCCCTGGGACGGCGAGTTTCAGCAGGGTCTCGCCGAGCAGTTCCACAAGGCGCCGCCCGAAGAGGGGCGACAGGCCACTGAGGTCATCGAGCAGGTGGCGCGCGAGATCCTGCCCCTCGCGGCGCGGCTCGATCATCCTCGATTCTTCGGATTCGTGCCGGTATCGCCCACATGGCCCAGCGTTCTTGCCGACTTCATGGCGGCCGCGTGGACCGTCAATCAGTGCACGTGGCTGACTTCGAGCGGCCCCACCCAGATCGAGTTGACGGTCATCGACTGGATTCGACGTTGGCTCGGTTGCCCGGACGGCGCGGGCGGACTCTTCGTGAGCGGCGCATCGGAGGCCGCCGTGCACGCGCTGGTTGCCGCGCGGGAGGCGGTGGGCGCGCCCGCCGCCCCGGCCGTATACATGAGCGATCAGACCCACGGGAGCATGGCGCGCGCCGCAATCACCGTCGGTGTGAGACCAGAGCATGTACGCTCCCTGCCGAGTGACAGCGAGTACCGTCTCGACCTCGATCCCCTCGCGCATCGCATTGCCGCCGACCGCGCCGCAGGGCTGGTGCCGATCGCAGTGTGCGCCAACGCCGGGACGGCGAGCACGGGCACGGTGGATCCTCTAGAGGAATTAGCCGACTACTGCGCGGCAGAAGGCATCTGGTTACACGTGGATGCAGCCTATGGCGGCTTCGCGGCCGTGACCGAGACTGGGAAACAACAGCTTGCCGGAATCTGCCGGGCCGACTCCATCAGCCTCGACGCACACAAGTGGTTCTTCCAGCCGTACGAAGCGGGCTGCCTGATCGTGAAGGATGTGCGGACGCTCGAACGTCCCTTCACCCTGCGGCACGATGTCATCCAAGATACGATCTGGGGCTCGAACCACCCGAACGTCGCCGATCGCGGATTGCAGCTCAGTCGCGCTGCCCGGTCGCTGAAGCTCTGGATGTCGGTGCAGACGTTCGGCATGGCCGCGTTCCGGCGTGCCGTGCTAAGTGGGCTCGAACTTGCCCGCCGTGCCGAGGAGCAAATCGAGAGCAATCCGATCCTCGAGTTGCTGCACCCGGCCTCGCTCAGCATCGTCTGCTTCCGAGTGAACCCTGGGGGTCTGGACGAGGACACCCTCGGAGCCCTGAACGGACACGTGTTGGCCAAGGTGTTCTGGGATGGCCACAGCTTCATCTCGTCGACGACCCTGCGCAAGACGTTCTCGCTCCGGCTTTGCATCGTCAACCCCGCGACGACGTCGACCGACGTGCGCGAGACCCTCGACCGCGTTGCGCAGTTCGGCAGGGACTGGGTAAAGAACTACGAGCGCGCTGCGAAATGATCGCGATGAGCGGCTGCGGTGGATTCGGCTGCCGAATGCAGCATCAGCCCGAGTGCTCTACCGGCTGCTGCCGGATGAACGGATCTTCCTGAGCAACTGCACCATCGCCGCGACTCGCTCGGGTTCGTCGGCGTACAAATTGCGCTGTTCGCCGAGGTCCTCGCGTAGGTTGTAGAGCTGCCCGTACGGGATCGTGCGGTCGTAGTCGAACGGGTTCCAGCCGCCGCCCCCCACTGGTCGGCCGCCCCCGCCTTGGAACATCAGCAGCTTCCAGTCGCCTTGGCGAATCCCGAACCCTCCTCTGTAGCTGTTGTGGACGAGCGCCGTTCGGCCAGCCAGAGATTGCTCCCGGTCCAGGAGCGCCTCTAGAAAGCTGAAACTGTCCGGCCCGGCACCTTCGGGCAACCGCTTACCCAATAAGTCTGCGACCGTTGCGAGCATATCCGTCAGGGCCACCAGTGCGTCTGAACGCGAGTTCGGCTTGATGTGTCCCGGCCAGCGTGCGAGCAGCGGCACGCGCTGACCGCCCTCATACGCCTCGGTCTTCTGGCCGCGAAGCGCTCCGTTCACGCGGTGCCCGGGCAGGCCGCGCACGACCGCGCCGTTGTCACTTGAGAAGAGCACCAACGTCTCGTCGGTCAGGCCCTGTTCGTCGAGGGTCTCCAAGACGCGCCCCACGGACCAGTCCAGTTCCAGGACAAAGTCACCGTAAGAGCCGATCCCGCTCTTGCCGCGGAATCGCTCGTTGGGAATGATCGGGCCGTGAGTGTTGCGGTGAGCGAAGTAGAGGAAGAACGGATCTTCGGAGTGTTCTTTGATCCAGCTCGCAGCCCTCTCTGTAAGCGTGAGGGCGAGCTCCCGGTGATCGTACAGCGCTCCCTTGCCGCCCGTGAAGTGGTGTCTCGGGGGATATCCGAAGCGCTCTAGGTAAGAGGTCTTGGCGATCCAGCGCTCGTCGCGGTGGAGTTTCAGCGGGGATTCGGGGGTCAGCCCGACTATGCGATGGTTCTCGATCAGGACATGAGGCTGCTGGCCTACGTGAGGGATGCCGTAGTAGTAGTCGAATCCCACTTCGAGCGGTCCGGGCGCGATCTTGCCGTTGTAATCGACGCCGGCCTCCGTCCAATTCGCGCCGCCTGGGCGGCCGTAGCCGAGATGCCACTTGCCGATGATCGCCGTCCTGTATCCCGCTTCGCGCAGCAGCATCGGCAGGGTGTAGCGGCCCTCCTCAATCAGCAACGGATCGTCCGACCAGACATTGGCGGATCCGGCCCACGTACGCCAGCTGTATCGGCCAGTCATCAACCCATAGCGGGTTGGCGTGCAGACCGGGTGAGGGGAGTGGGCGTCGGTAAACAATCGGCCTTCTTTGGCGAGACGGTCGATGTTCGGAGTCTCGTAAGCCGTCGCGCCATAGGAGGTCAAGTCCCCGTAGCCAAGATCGTCAGCGAGGATCAGGACGATATTCTTGGGAGCTTGGGCGCTTAGCGCGATGCTCGCTGCCAGCAGGCCTAGGAAGGCTCTGGTCGATAGGGCTGGTGGTAGTAGGCGTGAATTCATGGTTCACCGCGATTGAGGAGTTGCAGGGTGGGCCGTCGGTCGCGTTCGGAACAGCTACGACTGGCCCTTGTAGAAGGATGGTACGCAAGTACAAAGGCGGCCGTCCAGTCAGCGGCGGTCGCACAGCCTTGCCGGCTCCGCGCGAGGCGCGTTGGCGATCAACCGATCGATGCTCGGGTCGGCTATCACTCCGTCTCCGGCGGCACGAGAAGCTCAAGTTGGGATACGAGAGCGGGAATGTCCCGCTGCACGGTGTCCCACACACTCCCCAAGCTCACTTCGAAGTCTGCGTGCACCAGACGATGCCGTAAGCCGATGATCCTGGGCCGAGGTATGTCGCGGTGTGCCTCTTGCGCGTCGGCGCTGAATCAGGATGCAGCTTCACCAACGATTCCCACCGCTTTCAGAATCACAAGCTGCGTTATATGGTCTCCCTCGAACTCCGCAAACGTGCGTCCGGAACCGAATTCCAGTGCTTCGCGCGCCGCCAGCAGCATGTCGAGCAGGCAGGCATCGTCAGGCCGCATAGATCGTCTCGGCAGAATCGAGAATAGCCTTTCGGCGGATGTAGTTTCGGCTTCGCTCAATCGCCGTGCGTTCGATCACATCTACGTCGCGGCCGAGTAATCGGCTCAACTCATTCTCCATTTGTCCAATGTCTAGGAGCGTGTGGCACGCTTGCCGATCAAAGCGCACGAGCACATCAATGTCGCTGTCGGGGCCGAAATCTTCCCGCAGCACCGAACCGAACAGTGCGAGCTCTGTGACTCGCCAACGCCCGCAAAAGGCAGCGATTTGGTCTAGGGATGTGTCGATGCGCGGATCCATCTCTGAAATCCCTCAGTCCCAGTCTTGTCTATAGAATAGTTGGCCGCCACCTCGTGATCTGTCGAGTCCGTTCCCGGCCGCCTCGGCTGAGCCTCTACTTGATCCCGGAAGTCCGGGCTCACTTGGGCCTTGCAGCGGACGTCGTTTGAAGAATCCTCTTCAGTCTCGAGCATTAGCGCCGCCACCCTTCCTGCATAGCTTGCATTTTCTGTGGCGGGACCTGCCCGGCGATTCCGTCACCGGGGGCGAGACGTAACGGAGGCGGGGGTTGACAGCAAACAGGCTAGATGGTGGGCACGCCCAGACTCGAACTGGGGACCTCCTGCGTGTGAAGCAGGCGCTCTAACCAACTGAGCTACGTGCCCTTATGACGCCGACCCGAAACGCTCTCGTGCAGGATTGCGGCGACCGGATCCAGCGAGTCTGGGTTCCGGCGCGTCCCTTGATTGTACAGCCTTCAGCCGCGGGGCTCGCGGGAAGAGCAGGCTCTGTGCCGCCAGCTCTCGGAGCAGCGGTTGGTTCGCCGTACTCGCCCGCTTGCGTCTGGTCTGCCATTCGATGCATGCCATAGCCCCAGGGAGGCCAGGCGTTGCCTGCTGGACGATTTGCCCAGCATCGGTCAGCTACGCCACATCGGCATGCACAGCCAGCGAGAGCTCCAGGCGGACCGGTGACCTGTTGTCGAGTCCACGACCGGCCCGCGCGCGGCGCTATTTCCTCGGGCGGCTGCCCGTCGTTTGGAACTGGCCGGGATCCACGTCTAGCACCCTCGCCAAGACAGGGTCCTGCTCCAGGCCGTCCGGGCCGATCGGGATGCAGGCGATTGATGCGCTCTCGATGCGACTCGCGTATGCAGCGGCAAGATCGATCCAGCGCATGTTTGCGATTCGCACCAGTTGCTTGAGGGGCGTATGCCCGTGGAACGTGCGCCACACGTCAGGCACCCCGTGGTCAAACTGCGCTGGTCCATTGATTCTGTCGCGCGCCCAGATCGCTCGCACTCCCGCGCAGTGATCTCCCTCCTCGAGCCAGGCCTTCATGGCCCACCACGGGGTTTGGACCGGAACCTCGGCGTGTACCAGCACGAAGGTTCCTTGTCCCCCTTCGACCTCCACGGCCAGCGGCATGCTCCGGAGTTTCTCGAGCCAGGCGTCGCACTCGCCAGAGGTCAGCTCCGTTGACCACCCCCCTCCGTTGAGTTCAATCCAAGTTTTCCGAGCCATGCCATCGCCTTCGAGCGCGTCCAGCATCATCTGCTCGTGGTTGCCGCGGACGCACGTCACGTCGTCGCGTTGTAGCCACTCGAACATCGAAGCCGAGTCTGGGCCGCGGTCAATGAGATCGCCGAGCAGCAGCAGTCGGTCCCCGTCGTCCGGCGCGTACCCGACCGTATCGAGCAAGTGCTCGAATGTCTCCCGCTGTCCGTGGATGTCTCCGACGACCAGATCCCGTCCGCGCCTGTTACGGCCCAGCGGTAGCACCGCTGGGCCTTCAACTCGCGGCGTCCGCAGGCCCATCAGGTCCCAGTCCAGCGGGGCCGGTCTCGGTCGCTCCGGACGTTCCGGCTGTGTCGTCCCTTTGCGCATTCAGAGCTCTTGATGGCCTTTCGTCAGCCGCGTGTCGGCCTCGGTGCTGCGTGCTGCGGAGATGGGATCGTCCGGAGTTGACTCATCTTGGTGCGGCGGTTCGCTCACTGTACCAGCGCCTAGACTGCCAGTGCGGGGAGTCGCCCAAGTGTCCGCGCAAGAGATCTGAGTCGTCGGGAACATTCGCCCCGAAATAGGTCGAGGCGAACTCCGAGAGGATGCCCGGAAGGATGTCCAAGGCGTCGATTCGACAGGAATTCCACCTCGCCCAAGACGACGGGTTCCGGCGGGACAAGCGTCTGCGCTGGCAAGTTCTCCGGCGCATGCGTGTTGCGCTTCCCACGCGTCCGGCACGTTCTACGCTCCGGAGGCCGGGACGGCAACGGCCGGTCGCGACGGTTGCCGACCTAGTAGCCCAGATAGACGGTCTTGTAGTCCGTATAGAACTCCAATGCCACGGGGCCTTGTTCCTTGGGTCCGAAGCTCGACTCCTTCGAGCCGCCGAACGGCAGCTGGTACTCAACCCCGGCGCTGGGGAGATTCACCGTGATCAGGCCGGCCTCGATGCGGTTGACGTATTCGAAGATCCGCGACACATCACGTGTCTGGATCGAAGCCGACAGGCCGAAGTCCGTCTTGTTGGCAATGCGCATGCAGTCCTCGAAGTTGGCCGCGCGCATCACGCCGAGCACGGGGCCGAAGACCTCCTCTTGCGCGATCCGCATGTCCTCGCTGACTTCGCTAAAGACCGTGGGCTGGAAGAAATGTCCCTTGGCGTACTCGCCCTCCGACAGGACATGCCCCCCGCACTCGAGCTTCGCGCCCTCCTCCTCGGCCAGGCGACAGTACCTGTCATTCGTCTGGAGCTGGTCGTGATCGATCGCCGGGCCGATCTGGACACCTTCGTGCAAGCCGTTGCCGACCTTCAGCTTCTTGGTGGCTTCGACCACGCGGGCGAGGAACTCGTCGTGAATGGTGTTCTCGACGATCACGCGGCTGGTGGCCGTGCACTTCTGGCCCGTGGAGAACATCGCGGCGTTGATGGTGTTCGCCACTGCCTTGTCCATGTCGGCGTCAGCCAGCACGATCGTCGGGTTCTTGCCTCCCATCTCCAGCTGGATGCGCAGCCGCCGCTCCGATGCCTGGGCGTGCAGGGCTTGGCCGACCGGGACCGAGCCCGTGAACGACACCGCCTTCACCGGGTCGGCGTTCACCATCGCGTCGCCAACCTCGCCGCCCGAGCCGCAGATCAGGTTGACCACGCCCTTGGGGATGCCCGCTTCGTGGCAGGCCTCGGCGAGCCGCCAAGCACACAGCGGTGCTGCAGTCGCCGGCTTGACCAGGACCGTGTTGCCTGCAACCAAGGCGGGAGCTAGCTTCCACGCTGGGATGGCGCTCGGAAAGTTCCAGGGGTTGATCTGCGCGACCACACCGAGCGGTCGCCGGACTGCGTACATGAACACACGGTCGCGCTCCGAGGGGACTTGGATGCCGGGGATTCGTGAACCCTCTCCCGCGAAGTAGCGGAAGATATTGATCGAGCGCATCGTCTCGCCCTTGGCTTCCGGCAGGGTCTTGCCCTCCTCGCGAGTCATCTCTGTCGCGAGCGTGTCGAGATTGCGCTCAAGAATGTCGGCGACCTTGTATAGGTAGGCGCCGCGCGCCGGTCCGGTGAGTGACGCCCATGCCGGGAACGCTTCTTGCGCCCCCTCTGCGGCCACGTTAACGTCGGCTTGGTTTGCCTTGCAAAACAGCCCGACCTGGTCTGCCGAATCGGCTGGGTTCACGTTTTCGAACAAGCGGTCGCTATAGACCCACTCGCCATCGATGTAGTTCGGGTACGTTCTTGATTCGCTCATGGACAGTCTCTGCAGGACGGGTGTCGCGGGTTGCCGACGGCCGCGCGTGCCAACCGGCAAAAACCCATCATCGCACGGCGCCGGGACTCGTCCTCCGGCCGGTCGCTGAAGCAGGAACACGACCGACTCGCGGCAGGACCGCCGTTTGGTCAAAGCCTCCGCTGGGCCTGGATCGGCATGCGCGAGCTATGGCGCTCCACGCAGCCGAGTGCGGGCGAGCTGCGGGTCAGGCGTTCGCTTTGAGGTAGGCGTCCCGGCTCGCCTCGGACTCGAAGTAGTGCACCGTCTTGCCGACCTTGCTGCGGACTGCGTGAGCCGGATCGATGTAAGTGCCCGTCTGCGGGTCGCGAACCAACTTGCCGCCGCCGCTCGCCCTTTCGGCGGAATCGCCCTGCTGCGCCTTGGGTCCGCCAGCGTCGGCTTTGACCTTGCGCAGCATGATTCGGCTGATCTCGCGGATCAGGTTGCGCACGATGGCGAGGCCGATCACGCCGACCACCAGCAATAGGATGTTACGAAGTCCCATCCGAGTCCCTCTAGGGTAGCCGTTCCGCCTGGCAACCAGGCGGAGCGGCGCACCCAGCCAAATGACCGCGCGGCCTGTGCGCTTAGTTCCTGCTGCGCCGCTTCTTGGGCTGCTCGAAGGTGGTCTCTAGCTTGCCGCTCAGGCTCTGCACCATAGCCTGTGCGCTGGCCGCGTACGGACCTTGTGGATCGAGTTCCAAGTACTTCTGGTAGGCCTCGACCGTTCCCTCGGCGGGGATGACCGAACCGTCTTCCTTCATCTGTGCCGTTCCGACGAGGACCGTGGCCAGCTGGTAGTAGGCGTTCGCGAAGTCGGGCTGCACGTCGGTGGCCTTGCGGAACGCGTCGATCGCACCCTGCGTGTTGCCGGTGTTGACCATCGTGGCGCCGAGGTTGAAGTAGTAGGTCCCGGCGTTGTCAGGCGCCATCTGGGCAGCCTTTTCCAGTTCTGCGGTGCCTTCGTCGATCCGCTGCAGGCGTATTAGCAGCAGGCCGAGGTTGTTGTGGTACGCCGGATCGGGCTCCAGCTCGATCGCCTTGCGGTAGGTCGTGATCGCTTCCTCGCCGACTTGGTCCCGCTCGGCTCCGGTCTTGGTGCTGACCAAGCCGCTGAGGGCCTCGGCCATATTGCCCCAGATGACGTGCTGGTCGGCGTCGATTTCGAGCGCCTTCCTGAAGTGCTGCACTGACACGTCGAAGTCTTTCAGGCGCTTGGCTTCCATGCCCGCGTTGAACGTCTCGTTCAGCTCCTTGTTCTTGCTGATCTGCTGCTGGCGGGCCTTGAGCGCTTTCTCGTACTCCTTGCGCTGCTGCTCCGACATGGCCGCCAGTTGATCCTTGGTCGGGCCCGCTCCGGACGACTGAGCCGCCTGGGCCTCCCTCTGGATCTCTCCCAAGTCGAAGTCCAAGGGCTTGTCTTCGCCAAGCTTGATCTGGTAGCCGTTGATGCTGTAGACCTGCTTGCCGTCAACCTCCAGCCGAACCGCGTACTGGCCAAGGGGGAGACCGGCGTGGAAGTAGTTTCCCTTCTTGTTGGTCTTGACCTTATAGTTGCCGCGCACGCCGACGCGCTCGATGTAGACCATGGCGTTGCGCAAGCCTTGGCCGTCGGCGTCTAGCACACGGCCTCGCAGCTGACCTGTCTGCGCGAACGCGGACGAGGCCAGAAGAGTGAGAAGGAGGGCTGCGAGAATGCAGCCGCGAAGTGTTCTGCTTGTCATGTTCGAAGCTCCTGTTGCAGAGAGGCTGTAGCCTAAGATTAGCCTACAATACTGCGGCATGGGGATGGAAGGATAAATTTGCCTATGCCGCCGGCCGAGGGTGCGGAAGACCGTTGAAAGCTCCTCCCCCAGGAACCTTAGGCGCGTTCACCGCCAGCGACCTATCCCCGGAAGACTTCCGCCGGGCGGGGCATGCCGTCGTCGACTGGATCGCCGACTACTACGCGCATCCCGAGCGGCAGCGCGTGCTGCCCGATGTCCTGCCGGGTCAGCTGGTGGACAAGCTCCCGTCTAGCGCACCGCAGCGGGGGGCTGCCCAAGAGGAGATCCTCGCGGACTTCGAGCGCCTGGTGGCTCCGCACTTGGTGCATTGGAACCATCCCGGGTTCATGGCGTACTTCGCCGCCGGCGGCTCGCGTCCCGGCGTGCTGGCTGACGCGCTATCGGCCGCTGTGAACAATGTCGGCCTGCTGTGGTACTCCTCGCCGGCGCTCGCCGAGCTCGAGCAAGTCACCACGCGCTGGCTGGCTGTCGCCATGGGCCTGCCGGCAGAGTGGTTCGGCATGATCCACGACTGTGCGTCGATCGCCACCTTTCATGCAGTGATCGCCGCTCGCGAGCTCGCGGCCACCAAGGCGCGCGAATCCGGTGCCGAGCTGGACCTGAACCGCATCGTGATGTATACGTCCGAGCAGGCGCACTCCTCGGTCGAAAAGGCGATGAGCGCGCTCGGGCGCGGCGCCGAGGCGTGCCGCAAGATCCGCTGTGACGACCGCTACGCGATGCGCCCCGACGAGCTGGAGGAGGCCATCGCGAGAGACCGCAGCGCCGGCCTGTCCCCGATTGCGATTACCGCCACTGTGGGCACGACCGCGTCGACAGGCATCGATCCAGTGCCGGAGATTGCCGACGTTGCGGCTGAGCACGGACTATGGCTGCACGTGGACGCGGCCTACGCGGGAGCAGCCGCGATCCTGCCCGAGATGCGACGCCACTTTGCCGGCTGCGAACGCGCCGACTCGTTCGTCATCAACCCCCACAAGTGGCTGTTCGTCCCGATGGACTGCTCGGTGTTCTACACGGCCCGCCCGGAATGCTTGCGCAGCGCGCTCTCGCTGACTCCGGAATACCTGCGCAGCGCGACTTCGCGCGCCCCGCAAGCCCAGCGGAGCGGGCAGGATGCCCGGGCGGTCAACTATATGGAGCACTCGATCGCGCTGGGGAGGCGGTTTCGCGCGCTCAAGCTCTGGTTCGTTCTTCGCAGCTTCGGAACCGAGCACCTGTCGAGAGTCCTCCGGGAGCACATCCGCCTGGCGCGCCTGCTCGCCGACTGGGTGGCGGAGACCCCGGACTTCGAACTCCTGGCCCCGGTCGACTTTTCGCTGGTTTGCTTGCGCTACAGGCCGAAGGGTGCCAGCGAGGCCGAGACCGATGCCGCCAACGAGCGACTGCTGCGCGCGGTAAACGCCACCGGGGAGTTCTTTCTCTCGCATGCCAAGCTGGAAGGCCGTTACACGATCAGGGTGGCCATCGGCAACATCAGCACGACGGAGGCGCATGTCCGCCGACTGTGGGAGCTGCTCCGAGGCCTGGCGGAGCATTAGCCCCAGGCGGCACCCTGAATTGTCCGAGCCGGATGGCGGGCCAAGTCCCGTCTCGGGACTTGGCCCGCGCAAGCTCGGATCCATCCAGCGGGAAGTCCAGCTACTGGCGTTTGTCGCGGGGCCTTCTCCGATGTCGAGAGTTCAAAACAGATACTTCAGCCCGAACTGGATCCTGCGGGGCTCCCCGGCCCGGTTGATCGTGCCGGTGGCTGCCCGCAGCATTCCTCCAACGGGCTGTCCGAACTGAGGCGTGTTGGTAAAGTTGAACGCTTCGAAGCGGAATTGCACGGTATGCCCTTCCCAAGGCATCCGGAAGCGTTTGCCTAGCATGAAGTCGAAGTTCCTGCCCCCGGGGCCGCGCAATACATTGCGACCGTTCGTTCCATAGACACCCGGTTCGCTGACCACGAAGGCTGATTGATCGAACCAGTTGTCGATGGTCGGATTGCTCAGTGCGCCGCTGCCCACGCGGTTGCCGCGATTGGTGGTGCCCGAGTTCTGCGGGTCGCCCGGGAAGGTCACCTCGAACGGGAACCCCGTTCTCAGCGACACCAGTCCGCCCACCTGCCAGCCGCCCAGGATTGCGTCTGCTGCGCCGCCCCAGTTGGAGCCGATCGCGCGGTCCTTGCCGAACGGCAGCTGCCAGGTGAAGCTGCTCGTGAAGCTCTGCGTCATGTCGATATTCGCGCTCGCGCGCTCCGCTCCGCGGTCATAGTGATTCGCCACGTTGAACAGGCCGGTGTCAAGGAACTGGGTGTTGTTGTCGATGTTGTGCGACCACGTATACGAGGTCAGGAACGTCACCCCCTTGCTGAAACGCTTTTCAAGGCGCGTGACCAATGCGTTGTAGCTGGCATTCGCGCCGGGTTCCCCGAGAGTGACACCTGTCCGTAGCGGCCTCAGCCGTCTCCGCCTCGCCGGGATGGTCGGGTGCGGCCCTGGGTTGTTGATATCGAACCGATACTGCATGAAGTGCGTGCTCGAGCCCTGGTAGCCGATGATCCAAACGGTGTTCTCGGGCAGCTCTCGTTGAATGTCAACGAACCACTGCGAGGCATACTGCGTCGGCTGGCTGCGATAGGAGGCCGAGGCACCGGTATTCGGCAGCGGTTCCGCTGCGGGAAGCGTCACGGGCAGGAAGCCGTCCTTGACGAGTGTCACTGGAGTGATGTTGTCGAAGGTGGGTGTGATGATCTCGGTAAAGTCGGGCACCTGTCGCGACCAGGCCGAGCCGTCCGTAACGATGTCTCCCTCGCCATAGAAGATCCCGGCGCTCGCGCGGATCACGGTCTTCTCGTTGAGGCGGTAGGCGATTCCCACGCGAGGCGCGAAGTTGTTGAGATCGTTCTCGCAGCCGCAGTCGCTGCCGTCTTCCGGACGGTCCCAGTACTCTTCCTGTCCCGCCGGCAGGCCGTTGTAGGCAGTGATGTAGTTGCTCACGCCTGTGCGGCCGGGAATATGCCCCTTCGGGTAGTAGCCCCGATTGAACAGCTCCCAACGCAGGCCCAAGGTCAGCGTCAGCCTGGGCGTCACCTTCCAGTCGTCCTGGACGTAGATCCCCGTATAGGGCACGACCGCGTTCTCGCCCGCCGGGTTGCCCACCCGGGTCTGCCCCACTGTGCCTAGCATCATCTCTGCGAGACCGTTCCCCGTGCGAGCCCGGCTGCGGCCGATGTTCGGCTGCTCGGCCGTGAAGACTCGATTGAACAGGAACTGCCCCCGCCGGAACCGCATCGCTTCTCGAAAGATGTTGAGGCGCCGGTAGTCGAACCCGAACTTGATGCCGTGGCTCCCCTTTTGCCACAACAGGTTGTTCACGATCTGAATGTTGTCCATGTTGTTGATGTTCGGCCAGCAGCACGGGGTTCCGAGATTGTTGTAGCCGTTGATATTGAAGAAGCTGAAGCCTTGGTCAAAGCCATCCCCGAAGGTGTCGCCCGGAGCGCCCTTGATTCCGAGCGTCGCGTTGAGCGGCTCTTGGATCAGCGTGTCGAAACGCGTTGGGAAGTGGGTGAAGCCGAAGCGCGCCTCATTGTGCAGCGTCGGCGAGAACGAATGCGTCCAGTTGAAGGCCAGGTTGTCTCCGTTGAGGTCGACCGTCTGGCCGCCCTGGCCACCGGCCTCGACCGGCAAGGGGCTTTGGTTCACGCGAAACTGGCGCCGAATGCTCATGCGGAAGAAGAGGCGGTCGCTGTCGCTGAGGTTATGGTCGACGCGGAAGTCGTACTGGTCGGTGTCGTCGGCATCGGACGGAGCCCGGAAGTAGTTGTTGAAGCCGAACTCCCGCCCCTCGATATTGGACGCCGGGTAGCGCGACAGCAGGGGTGTGCTGACCGGGTCGAAGCGGCTTGCGGGAATCGCGTTGTTCGGGAACGGTTCGCGGCTAGCGTCCGCGCCGGTGCCCACGGTGGTTGCCGGGTCGAAGATCTGGTTGAAGTTGGTGCGCTCCATCGAGAAATCGCCGCTGCGTGCAAGGCCGCTGGGAACCGTGGCCAGGAAACTCCTTCCCAGTCGAATGCGGGTGCCCTGGTAGCTGAAGAAGCCGAATGTTTTGTTCTTGATGATCGGGCCGCCCAGAGTGCCTCCGAACTGGTTCTGGCGCAGCGTGGGCTTTTCGGCTCCCGAGCGGTTGGCGAAGAAGTTGGTGGCATCAAGCTTTTCGTTCCGGACGAACTCGAATGCGCTGCCATGCAGCTCGTTCGATCCGGACTTGATCGACACCAAGACCTTTGGCCCCATGCGGAATCCGTACTCGGCCGACATATTGTTCGTCACGACCTTGAACTCGCCCACCGCGTCGACGGACGGCTTGCTGGCCTGGGCCTCGAAACCCAGCGGACCGCCGCCCGCGCGCGATCCATTGTCGATACCGTCGATCATCACGTTGTTCTGGTAGCCGCGCATGCCCATCCCGACAAAGCCCGCCTCGTTGCGGCCGGGGCGCGTGCCCGCTCCCACCGTCGCGCCGGGAAGAATGCCGACCGACAGCTGGGCGAGTTCCAGGTAGTTTCGCTTGTTCAGCGGCATCTCGACGATGCGTTGGTTGTCGATGACCTGCCCCATGGCGGCCTGTTCCGACTCGAGCAGCGCCGCCGCGGCGGAAACCTCGACGACTTCGGCGACCGTCCCCACTGACAGGGTGAAGTCCACGCGAGCGATCTGCTGCACATCGAGCTTGAGATTCTCTCGGGTCGATGGCGCGAAGCCCTCGGTCTGGGCAGTCAGCGAATAAGTGCCCGGACTTAGGAACGGGACAGAGTACAGGCCGGTCTCGTTCGACTGGGCCTCGTACTCCACGCCCGTAGCCACGTTCGTCACTGTCACGTCAGCGGCCGGAATGACGCCGCCGGTGGAGTCTGTGATGACTCCTTGGATGCCCGAAGTCTGGGCGAAGCAAATCGTCGTTGCGACCGTGCAGAGCGCGATCAAGCGAAGCAAGAATGCGGGTGACATGGTGGCCTCCTTTCGCTTGAGATCTTGGCGCCTCCAGCCCGAATCGTCAAGGGGGCTAGGAGCAGTTTCTTGGTCGAGTGCCCGGGCGACATTCCGGACTAGATGTTGCACCGCGCGTGCCTAGTCTGCTGTTGGCGTTTACTGGCGTTTCAGAGACTGCAGCGACAGCTGCGGGGCGTGATTGGCCAGCCCTCGCTGCCAGAGATTGCATAGCCCCGCCACCCCGATCCGGTGCCGGTGTACAATCACCTTCGGGAATCAGGCATGTGTACTCGGATCGCCTACTTGGCAGCCTTGGTCTTAGTCAGCGCTCTGTGCCATAGCCCACTCCACGCCACCGTCGAGCAGGCGCGCGAATTGGAGCGGGCGGGCCAGCCCCTCGAGGCGCGGCGCGTGCTCCAAGATACCGCGAGGGACCAGCAGGGCAATGGCGAGGCCCTGTTGGCGATAGCGGATTTCTTAGATCGCTACGGCGACCCGGCCGCTGTCGAGGCCTACTTGGCGGCGCTGGCGTCGGTTGGTCCCGAAGACTCCGCGACCGCTGCCGAACTGCGCCGCCGGATCGCGATTGCCGCTCTGTCGCACGGCAACTCGGGGCAGGCCAAGGCCGCCCTTGAAGCGTTGCAAGCAGCGGGCGAAGGTAGTCCCGGCGTTGAAAGGCTTCTGCAACCGCTGACCGAGCCGGAAGCTACGGACTTCATCGAGGTGCCGGGCACGCTGGACTCGTTCAGCCGGATGGCGGCGTTGTCCACCGATCTTTCGTCCGATCTCATCCTGCCCTCGCTTGGCCGGACGATTTTTGCGGGCGGCTACCATGCCTCCGGCGGCGGCGCCACGTTCGAGCCGACCGAATATCTCCGCCTGCTGAAACAGTACTTGACCCAAGCGCGGGAGCTCGCGGCGTTCGCCGGTGACGACAACACCATTGACATCGCGGTTTGCGAATCGGCCGAGACGGCCCAGCTGCTCAAGATCATCGGCTACCGCCTGCGCGGAGAGTGCGGCCCGGCAGCCGTGCTCGAGACCGTCAACCCCTCGCGCGCGTTTCTCGCCATCGATTCGGCTTTCCCGCTGGCGGACTTGGAACTGGCCTTCCGCCGGGGCGAGCCGTTCAGCTACCAGTTCGGCCCCACGAGGCTGCCGGTCCTCTTTGGCCGGGACTACTGGCTGGCGGGCGCCAGGCGCGCCCAAGACAACTTCCTAGACACGTTCATCGACGATCCGGGCCTGGCGCGCCTCTACGTCGCAATGCAGAACCTGCACCGTCCGACCGCCGAGGCCTTGCGGGCCGCTGCTCCGATCGGCGACTTGAAAGACTATGTCCCCGTGCTCGACTTCTTCGGCGCGATGTTCGAGGTCGCCGATGGTGTCGCGGTCACTCCGGGGGGCGCGCGTGCGCGGCCCGGCTGGGAACGCCTCGTGGGCGAGCGCGCAAACCAGGGAGGCCAGTTCTTCCAAGGGCTCATCCGTCTGGACGATGGCTGGATGGCGGCGTTCTATGACGCATTGGCGCGCGTCCAAGGGGACGCCGCGAAGGCTTACTTCCTCGATCCGCCGCGCATCGAGCGCTTCTACCAGGCAGTGCGGGGGAAGGTCACAAGCCCGGGTCCGGCGCGCCCGATCTTTCGTGCCAGTTCCGACTTGATGCTGCTGGCGACGAGGCTCGACTTTGACGCTTCGGGCGCTCCGCGCATACCCGGCGGCATAGGGCCTTGGAGGGATTTGTTCGTCGTTCACCCGCACGGCAAATACGACGGCAAGCTGACCGAGTCCGCCACGCGCTGGACGCAGGCCGACGATGTCATCGAGGCCATGTTCGCTCTCTCGCGCAAGGCGATCGAGAACGAGCCGCTGCGCATGTTCCTGGCGATCTCGGACTTGGATCGCAACCGCGCCACGCCGCTATCAGCCGATACCGTCGCGCGGATGATTCGGGCATTCCCGGCGCACGGACACCAGTTCGCCCTGTACAGCGACTCGCCCAATCTCGCCGAGGCAACCATCACCGCGCACTTGGACACGATGGCGCGTCTGGACAAGGTCGGCAACGTCCTGCGTCGCGCTAACTCCATCGGTGTCCTGCAAGCGCAACTTGCGCTGTGGCAAGTGCTGCGCCGGAACGGCGCGATTCCGCCGGAACGGGCCGATTCGTCGATGCAGGCCCTGCTCTCAGCCGCCTCGGGCGCGACCGATTCGCAAGGGGTGTTCGAAGCGGGGCGCGCCGGCATTCTGGCGCTGCTGGAAGCAGCCGGGAGAGACGCTGCCGATCCGCAGCAGGCGTTGCTGGACCTGTTGGTGGGCGAGGCCGCCGAAGGCGAGCAGGAGGCGCGGAGCGAGGTGCTGGCCCGCGTGAACCAGCTCCTGGTTCTGCAACGGCTGGTGCCGCTGGATACGTTGTTCGACCTGGCCGACCACCTCGAGCGCGTCTCGCGCGGCGAGGCGTTCAACGTGGCCATGGCCAACCGCCTCTCGGAGAGCATTTCGGACATCCGGCTTCCGCGCTCCGTGCTGTCCGTCGAAGAGGCCAACGCCATGGCGCGCGGCCACTGGGTCGACCGCCACATCCAGAGACAGCGAAACCTCAACCTGCGGCGGGCGGTGGACCGAGCGCAGGGCAATCCCAGGCGCCTGCTGTCGATTCGCGGGGAACTGGCGCCGATTCTGCGCGACTCGCTGGTCGGCATCGCGTACGCGCTGTATTCGCCGCCCGGGGCGGAGCTGATCCGCGCCAACCCCTTGTTCGTGCGCAGCCACGACTTTCTCGGTCCTGAGAGCAAGTACAGCTGGTCGCGAGCTCGCATGCAGTCCACCGGATGGCCCAGCAGCGGCGGCGGCCGCCTGATGGGCTCGCTTGTCTCGCTGCCTTACGAACTGGCGTCGGCCGAGCAGAACTTCATGGTCCCTTCCAATCGTCAGGCCCTGATATGGCAGGACCTGGCGCCGCAGATGTTGCTCGGCGCCACCTTGCCGCGCTGGTGGGGCGTCCGCCCCGCCGACTTGCACTACGTGGGGCTGCACCTGCGGCTGTCGCGCTCCCTGCTCGCCCAGGCTGCGTTTGACGAAGACCTGGCCGGGCCCGTCTTGGGCCAACTGCGGACGCGGGTGGAGCCGTCCCGCATCTGGAAGATCGAAGAGTCCTTCAGGCGCGGGCGGGTGCGCGAGGGAATCGAGATCGTCACTCCGGCCGAACTCTTCGATCTGGCGTGTCGGCTGCGCGAGTCCCACGGCGAGCGACTGGAGTCGCTGGGGCGGCCGTATGTCGCGGCCATCGCGGAGCTGGAAGGCCGCGACCCGCAGCGCTACAACGAGCGCCAGACAGGTCAGCTGTTCGGGATGCCGCACCCGCGCCTGGCGCACTCCTATCGCCTGGAGCTGCTGCACCTTCCGCTGTTCCCAACACTGATGGGGTTCTCGAGCCGCATTCTCGCGGAAAGCTGGGAGTCCAACAACCTGTTCTGGGCCGCGCTGTCTGACGAATTGCACATCGCTCCGGCGCAACTCAACCTGCTGATCCCGCAGTGGACGCAGCGCACGCTGGAGCGCATCTTCGCCACGCATCTGGACGATTGGCCGGCCCTGTGGCGCTCGTTGCGGATCATCGCTGACCAGGTGCGCCAGGAGAGCGCCCCCAGCAGTGCCGCTAGCGCACCGTCCGCGGGGATTCCCCGAGGCGATTGATGCACGTTGCAAGACGCGAAGCCGATACTAAGGGTATGAGCGATCGCAGGCTAGATCGAGCGGGGCCCGGCGCCGGCCTGCGGCTGGGCATTGCCGCCGCAGCCTTGCTGGGCCTGTGGCAGGCGGCGCCCGGCCTGCGCGGGCAGGTGCCCGAGGCAATTGGCGAATCGGCGGCCCTGTTCGAGGTCGAGGTCGACCTCGTCATGCTGAACATCGCAGTCACGGATCCGCGCGGTCGTTACATACAGGGCTTGACACCGGAGGACTTTCGGATCACCGAGGACGGCGTCCAGCAGACGATCGCATCGTTCGGCGAGGGCAACGTCGCCCCTCGGCGCATCACCACGACCGGCGTGCGACCCGGGCCGGTCGCTGGCGAGGCCGAGCTCTCGATTCCCGACGCGATCGCGGGTCAGTTGGTCGGCACGAACGTATTCGTGCTTTTCGACACCAGCAATTTCATGTACCGCAGCTTGGTCTACGCCGAGGACGCCATCGCGGACTTCATCCGCGGACTCGACGGCGCCGACTCGGTCGCGGTGTACTCGTTCAGCCGCAACCTGACCAGGCATGCCAACTTGTCGCCGGACCACGACGACGCCTTGCGCGGCTTGCGCAGCTCCGTGGCGGGAGACGAGACGGCCCTGTATAACTGCCTCTTGCTGACGCTGCGGGACGCGGCGACGGTGTCGGGGCGCAAGGTCATCATTGTGTTCTCCAACGGCCCTGACAATGCCAGCGCGGTCTCTCCGGACGATGTCGGCGCCATCGCCGAGGACGAGGGCGTGCCCATCTATGTCATCAGCACGCGCGCGCTCAATCGCGACCCGATCTCGAGCAACGCCTTTCGCAGGATCACGCAGCGCACGGGCGGCAAGGCCTATTTCGCCAAGACGTGGCAGCGCCAGTCCGAGGCGTTCGTCGAAATCCGCGACGAGCTGGCGAGCTCCTACACGGTGACGTACTACCCCGAGGCGAACCCAAATCGCGGCTGGCGCAGCATCCAGGTCGAACTCGTGGGCCCTGGCCAGCAGCGCTACCGCGTCCGCACGCGCGCGGGCTACCGACCGAAGCTGTAGCCTCGCCGGGCTGGGCTTGGGGTTGCAGAGACATGTCGCTGCACGTCATCCAACGGCTCCAATCCAACGGCTACAAGGCCTATTGGGTGGGCGGCTGCGTGCGCGACGAGCTGCTAGGGCGCCCGATCAAGGACCGCGACGTGGCGACTGACGCGCGGCCCGAGCAGGTCGTGCGACTGTTCAAGCGGGCGCGTCGCGCGGGCCAGCGCTTCGGCGTGGTGCAGGTCCGTGGCGACGACGGATTCACGGAAGTGGCGACGTTTCGCCGCGAGGGCGCCTACAGCGATGGCCGTCGGCCTGACGAGGTGTCCTATGCCGACGATCCCGAGCAAGATGCCATACGGCGCGACTTCACGGTCAACGCCATGTTCTACGACCCGGTCTCGAAGCAGCGGCTGGACTTTACCGGGGGTGCGGCCGATCTCGAGAGCCGGTTGATCCGGGCTGTCGGGTCGGCCGCAGAGCGCTTCCGCGAAGACCACCTGAGGATGCTGCGTGCTGTGCGTCTGGCCGCCAGCCTGGGGTTCGAGATCGAGGCTGGCACGATGGCGGCAATCCGCGATAACGCCGCGGCCATGCGGACCGTGGCTGCGGAGCGAGTGCGCGACGAGTTGGGCCGAATCTTGACCGAGGGCAGCGCCCGGCGCGGATTCGAGCTGTTGCACCAAAGCGGGCTGCTGGCGCAGTTGCTGCCGGAGATCGCAGCCCTCAGGGGGGTCGAGCAGCCGCCCCAGTACCACCCCGAGGGCGACGTATGGACCCATACGATGCTCATGCTGGAGGGGCTGTGCCGGCCCTCGCTGGCATTGGCGTGGGGGGTCCTGTTGCATGACGTGGGCAAGCCCGAGACGTTCACAAGGGCGGACCGCATCCGCTTTCACGGGCATGTCGGGCGCGGCGTCGAGCTTGCGGAGGCCATCTGCAAGCGGCTGCGGTTTTCCAACGCCATGACGCAGCACGTGTTGGCGCTGGTGGCCAACCACATGAAGTTCGCGCATGTGCAGGATATGCGCCGTTCCAGGCTGCGCAGGTTCGTCGAACAGCCGGACTTCGAGGACCACTTGGAGCTGCACCGGCTCGATTGCCTTTCCAGCCACGGCCTGCTGGACAACCATGACTTTGCCCAACAGCACTACGAGCAAGTCCAGGCGGAAGAGCCGTTTGTCCCGTTGTTGACAGGCCGGGACCTGATCGCCGCAGGGTACGAGCCCGGCCCTATCTTCGGCAAGGTTCTCGCCGAGGTGCGCGAGCTGCAGCACGAAGGCGTGCTCGTGGATCGCGAACAGGCGCTGGCCTTCGCGGGAAAGCGAGTCGATGCCCTCAGCTAGGCGGTGCTAGCTGGGGGCGGTGTCTATACCCTCACCCGCCTTTGCGTTTGGCAAGCAGGCTGTCGATGGACCAAGGGCCGGAGCCGTTGGCCCAGAAGAAGAGGAACACAAAGCAATACAGGACGGCTGTCTCTCCTCTGTTGAGCAGGGGCAGGAAGGCATTGAAGCCATGTGCGATGAAATAGGCCGCCGCCATCAGGCCCGAGCACAGAAACGCGACCCAGCGGGTCTGCCAGCCCAACAAGATGAGGGTCCCGCCGATGATCTCGATTACACCCGCGATCAGGGGCAGGGTGCCATCCCTAGGGCCTACGCCGCCGAGCCCGAACAGCTTCTGGTAGCCGTGCGGCACGAACAAGAATCCGGTCATGATGCGCAATAGCGCGTGTGTAGCCGATGGCCAGTGCACTTTCGTCTCCTCCGATACCCTGCTTGATCAGACCGCTGCGCCGTTACAGGCCGAGCAAACGATCCACTCTCTGGCCCAGATCGGCCAGGTAGGCGCGGTCGCCGCCGCGCAATTCCACTGTTGCCTCGGCATTGTAGCCGACCGCGGCGAAAGCCTCGCGCACCGCTGGCCAATCCACATCGCCATCGCCGAGGTTGACGAAACCATCGCGGCGCGAGTAGTCCTTCAGATGGACCTTGACGATGCGGTCGCCAAGTTCGTGGATCCAATGCTCCGGCACGGCGTAGTGAACGATGTTGCCGACATCGAAATATGCCCGGACCATGGGGTGGTTGAACTCGTCAATGTATTGCCGGAAGTCGCGGGCGGTGAGCAGGAACTTGTTCCAGACATCTTCCACGGCAATCATCACGTCGTGTTCTTCGGCCAGCGGGATGAGCTTGCGGATTTCGGCTTGAGAGCGCTCCCAGGCTTGTTCGTAGGTCGTGTCCGAGCGCACGACTGCCGGGACCAGCAACACGGCGTTGGCACCATAGAGCTTGGCTTGGCGCATCGACGCCCGCATGCCGACGACGCAGGCTTCGACCTCTGCGGGGTCCGGCGAGGACAGGGGGTGGCGCCAGTGTGTCTGGTTCATCACCGAGTGGATGCGCAGGCCGGCGGCCTGGGCCGCGTCGTGGATCGCTTGCGCATCGGCGTCGTCCTCGACCGTGCGGACCTCCATCGCCGTGAACCCGACCTCGACGGCCAGCTTGAAGCGATCGACCAATGTCAGGTCCTTGGGGAGCATGCTGTCGATAATGGCGCGCTCGATCTTGTGGTTGTCGCCCTGCAGGGGCAGTGCGGCGGAAGCCAGAGCAGCCATCATCCATTCGCGTCTTTGCATGTGCCGTAGATTCGGCCATAGCAGTGGGTGCTGTCAAGCTTGGATCTCCGATCGGGTTATTCGTCCCTGCACAAGGGGCAACAGTTTGGCCAATCGTCGGCTATGGATGCCAGAGGAATTGCACGGCATAGACGTCGCTTGCCCTACTGGCACAGGGGTTGCGATTCGAGTTCGTTGACGATGGCTGACTGCCGTAGACCGCGCAATCCGATATACCGGCCATTTGCAGCCATGGATCCGACACTGCCGATGTACCGGCTGCTCGTCCGGCCCGGACGCCGATCAGGGGTTTCGAGCCCTGTCCTGAAGACTGCGAGAGGCGCTCATCACGCCGGGCCGCGGCACGTGGCTGCTCTTGCCAAGCCTGCAGACCGCCCTACAGGCCGTACCGGATTCCCACTCGCAGGCTGGTCGCGACCGACTGGCACGTTAGAACAATGCCGTCGGCGAGGTCGTCGTCGGTCAATGCCGCCTTCGACCGCATGTGTACCGTGCCCTTCACCAGTTGCGCGCGACATGCGCCGCATACACCGGCCTCGCAGGAGAACGGCGGTTCCATCCCGGCTGCCCGGGCAGCGGCCAAGAGTGTCTGGTCGGCTGCAACCGGCACGTCGTTGCGGCAGCCGCTAAGCACGATCTCGGCGTCTGCCGCCACCCCGGCAACCGTGTCGTCGACGTTTCTCGATCCGCCGTAGCTCTCCATATGAATCCGGCGGGTCGGCACGTCGATGCTGGTCAGTGCAGAAACGACGGTGCGGTTCATTTTGCCGGGACCGCACACGAAGTAATGGGCATCTTGTGCGTACGGCGGATTCTCTGCGATCCATGCCTCGATGGCGGCGGCGTCGATCCGGCCTTTGCGCCAGCCCTGCGAGCCCCATCCCGGACGAGACAGCACGTGGCGGACCGTGAGCCGATTGGGATGGTCTTCCTCTAACCGCGACAGCTCGCCGAAGAACAAGATCGAGTCGGCGTTCCGGTTGCCGTACAGCAGGTGGACAGCGGACCAAGGCTCCGCCACGAGGATCGTGCGCAGCATGGCGTAGAGTGGCGTGATTCCGCTGCCGGCGCCGATCAGGTAACAGGTGCGCCGTCCCCGCGGCTCCGGTTGCAGGACGAACCCGCCGAATGGTGGCATCACGTCGACCCGCGCACCCGGCTCGATCGAGTCGTTTACGTGGTTCGACACCAAGCCGCCCTCGACCCGCTTGACAGTGATCCGGAGAGGATCGCCGGCATCGGCCGAGGACGAGATCGAGTAGGAGCGCCGGACCTCCTCGCCGCCCATGCGGAACCGCAGCGTGACGTGCTGCCCCGCCTGCCAGCCGAACGTGGCTTTCAGCGCTTCGGGAACGTCGAACACCACCGTGCGAGCCAAGCCGGGGATCTCCTCTCTTACCGCGGCGACCACGAGGCCATGGAAGTCTTTCATGTGCGTCCCTCGAGATATCGCAGCACGATTTCTTGGTGCTCCAACACCGGGCCTTCTCCACGGGATGCGGGGCCGACCTCGAAGTAGGGGCTCCGAAGGGCCTGCTGTTGTCGTTCGCACGCCAGCACATCTTCCGCCGTGAAGTCACCAGAAGTCAGAGGGTCGCCGTCTTCGCCCGCATCGTACTTGCCCGTGATCGCCCCTCTCCAGAAACCCGCGGATCGCCACGCCTGTCGGCCGAATGCCCAATCGGATGCGTTCTTGACGCGCGTCCGGTTCTCGACCCGGGTCAGGTCCGGGGCCAAAGGCGTAATCGTGTAGGTGCTCCAACTCGTCTCGCTCTCCGCCAGCCCGATGCCGGGAAACAGCATCGGCACCCAGGCGCCAAGCTGGTCGAGGGGCAGGACTAACGGAATCGGGGCATTCCGCTCGATGTTGGCGGCGTAGTCCGCCGAGAGCGGCTCCCAGAACGCGTAGTGCGGACCCACGAAGCCGTACTCGGCCCGCGCGTGGTCGTACATGGCAAGCGTGCCGGAATGCAGGTGCGCTAGGTGATAGACGTCGATGTAATTCTCGACGACGATCTTCCAGTTCGCCTTGATCTCGTAGCTGGCGCGCCCATCCGGGTACTCGACCAGCTCGTCGACGTCGTGGGGCCCAAGGTGCGGCTCGATCTCCCCGAACCACTCCATGATCGAGCCCGCGTCCGGGTCCGGGTGGACAAAGAGCATCCCGCGCCACAGGTCGACCGACGCGGGTTTGAGGCCGAGGCACGACTTGTCGACCTCGCCGAACTCGCGCTCCTCCGCGGGCACGGACACTAGGTGCCCTTCCAGGTCATAGGTCCAGTCGTGGTACGGGCACGTGATCGCCTTCTGCACATTGCCTACCGCGCGCAGCAGCCGAGTACCGCGATGGCGGCAGATGTTGTGGAACGCCCGCAGCCTTCGATCGCGCCCCATGACGACGAAGAGCTCGTTCAATCCCGCGCGCACCGACACGTACGCGCCCGGCTCAGACACATCCTCGGCGAATCCGGCGTAGGACCAAGTGCGGGAGAAAATCGCCTCCTGCTCGCGCTCGAACCAATCCGGGTCGGTGTACGCCTCGACCGGCAGGCGATGCAGCATGCGCTTGGGCATCAGGCCCCCCAGATCAGCTGGTATAGCTTGGCGAGCGCGTCTGGAGCCGCGTCAACCATGATGGTCATCGCGCCGAAGAGCACCCACAGCGCCGTCACGGTCCAGAACAGCACCGGCTGGTCGTCCCTCGGCACTGGGCCGAGCAGATGGGCCTCGCCGAAGCGGATCGCCGGGATCGTCCAGTAGATGAACAAGGCGCCCCAGGGCCAGGACCAGTTCATCCATGTTGCAAGCAGCAGGCCAGCCAGAACGAGCGTATTGATTAACGGGGGTGTGGTCATGCGACCCTCCTTCAAAAAAGTGCTGGATTTGTGCGGTTTCCGGGTCCGGAGTTCCTTCCAGCGCCGTCAGCGTACGGTGTCGCTCTCCGCGAGCTCGGACAGCCGCGCGAGGAGCTGGGTGATTTCCTCGCGTCCCACCCATGCCGACTCGTACCAAGACCGCTCCGATGCCCGAACGATGCGGTCACGATCGCGCTGCGCATCGGGAACGAAGCCGATCCACAGTTCGCTCATCTCGTCCCCGGTCTCCCATCCCCAAGTGACAGTTCGCGGGGGTAATGTCGGATTCTGAGGGTTCTCCGCGGAGTTGTCGTAACGGACCCAGGTGTCGATGCGGCTGTTGGCAGACAGGTGCACCGGCTCGAGGTAGGAGAAGGTATTCTGCCACCGGAAGTCCCAGTCAGCAATCCGGATCAGAGGGATCTCGCGACCGTCCGGCAGCGTAGCGATCGAGATGAACTCCCGCCCTAGGAAGTGCATGTGAGGGGTGATGTCGGTTAGCGTGATGCCGGCGGGAACGCTCATCGAGAATCGCCGCCAGTAGTTGTCGTTGCCTGGCGGGATCGTCAGGTCCTGCGTGCCGACGACGAGGCCGTCCAAGTACTCCGACACGGGCTCCTTGGCGAAATAGACGGCAATCTCGCTCCGGTCGCTGGTCGCCCGCCCGTTCGGATGATAGTGGACTTCAAGGACAAGATCGGCGCCGTCGGGGAACCAGATCCCGCGTTCTCCGCCCGAGACCCAGGGGTCGGCGCCGGGCGTCCAGCCGCCAATTCCCCAGGCGTTGTAGTCGAGGAAACCGCCCGTCCCAAAGACGCTGAAGCCAGGCTCAGCGTCCTTCGCATCCTCGGCCCTGGCGCGCTGCTGCGTGTCAAGCAGGTAGTTGGCGTGATGCACCACCCGCGGGTCACCGGGGCTGAAGTCGAGCGCGACGACGGTCTGATCCTGGGTGAGGCCTGTCGGGATGACGAAGTAGCGGTAGATGTCGTCCCCGTCCGCCGGCACGTCAAAGGACTCGGGCATGCGGAGAGCGAGATCCGGCTGACCCAACCGCCACTTCGAGCGCGACCCGGCCGAAACCGGCATAGCATTCTCAGGGTCACCGAGCGGGGCGCCGTTCTCCGACCAGATGCGGAGCAGGCCGATCTGATGGGCGCTCAGGTTCCGAGCATCGCGAAACTCGCCGAAGCCGTGCACCGCCCGCCAAGGGGGCATGAGCCGTTCGCTGGTCACGTGGGCGATCATGCGGCTCCAGCGCATAGCGTTCTGGTAGCCGTCCAGCGAGAAGGGGGCGATCCCGCTCTGTCGATGGCACTCCGTGCAGTTGGCGGCGAGCAGCGGTGCGACCTGACGCGAGTACGTTACGTCGTGATCCGCCGCACCCGCATCTGCCAGGTCGTTCCAATTGTGGTGGAAGCACCCCACCGCCTCAGTCTCGCGAGGCTCGACCCGACCGCCCCGCGCCACCGCGTCCATGGCATTGCGGAGGTCGTGCGAGGTAACCCTCGGGCGCTGCCTTCCGATGTCGGCGAACCGGTCGTTGATCCGGCCCCGGTAGACGATTCGGTTGGCGGTCGATATCAAGAAGGACTCCGACGTGACCCGCGGGCCGAGCCGGAGGGCAAGATCGCCGGAACTGTCTAGGATGACGGGGAATCGAACATTGAAGTAGGCAGCGAAGTCAGCGCCGTCCCGCCACGTGATGGCGGGGTTCGACAACACCCCGTAGAGCGTGGCGCCGTTCCGCCGGGCGCGGGCGTGCAACTCGTTGAGCGTGGGCACGTATCGCGTGGCCACCGGGCACGCCGTGTCGAGAAAGACGAGCACCGCCGGCCGCGGAGTCCCCTCCGACACGCCGATTCGGTGCTGGCGGCCTGCGGTGTCTGTTACCCGAACGCCGATCACGTCGACGCGGTCACCCGCGCCTTGCGCGGCTGCGGCGGACGCTGCCAACCCGACGAGCAGTCCGCCAAGGCCAATAACAATGCGAAGTTGAAGCAGGAGACGTGTCATCGTTTTCCCAATCCTTCGAGTAGCGTGTGCAATGCAAGGTCGGCAGCATCCGCGGCTGCCAGCCGCCCTGCCGCCACTTCGGTCCACGCGATCCAGATCTGCGCGTCAATGTTGGCTGCCGCCCAAATGCGTGGTACCTCGGGCGCAATGACACTCTCCTTCTTCAGAGAGTCGACCAGCCCTGCCAGCCATTCGAGTTCCGCCTCGTAACGGGCGCGCAGTTCCGCGTCAGTGGAAGATAGGGACGCTAGGAAGTGGTAGCGGTCGCCAAGCGGAATGACCGCCTTCAGCACTCGGGAAAGCGTGTCGAGGGCGGAGCCCGCATCTTGGACCGCCGCGGCCGTCGCGGCGTCGGTCTCTTCCATGCACCGGCCGATGACGGCGGCGACTAGGTCGTCGCGCGCCGGGAAGTGACGATGCAGGCTCGCCCGACCCACGCCCGCGCGCGCCGCGACCTCCCCAAGGGAGGCGCCAGGGTTGCGGCCCAGTACGTCGATCGCGGCGTCGAGGATGGCCTCGCGCATGGGAGGCCTGAGTGGCTTTCCTGTCATCGCTTCCTCCCTGCCGGGGCACTCGGCTGACAATGATCGGTGCGAGTCCCGGAGGCCGGCCGATCGGGCCGCCCGCCCCAAAAGAACGAACTCGCCAGCAGAAGGGGCCCGCGCCGGACGCTAAGCAGACCAAGAGAACTTCGGATTGCCATGGGTCGGCCTGTCATGACACTTATGATACATATATGTCTCATTCAAGTCAAATGACTCTCGACTTCTTTGGGCAGCGGGGTGCAAGCGGCAAGTCCGGTGATGAATCGCAGTTTGCTGCGGGGTGGTGTTTGCCAAAGTAGTGGGGCTCTTACCGAGAGGGGGCCCGTCGAGCGGTAGATGCTAGGAGCGGACGCTCCAACGCTGGAAGGGAGCCATGCGATGCGGTCAATCCAGTAGCTCGACAGCGGCGAGGGCTGCGAAGAGTTCCGGCCCAATTGCCCCCTTTCCGGATCCCAGTGTCTGATACGCTCAATGGCGCCATGCGTCTTCGCGTGTGCCGATGTAAAGGAGTCAATGTCTTGAATCGCACAAACGGGCTTACGGCCTTGCTGGTCTTGGTCGCTGTATCCGCCGGAACCGTCAAGGCGCTGGATTGCGCTGCCTTGGCGGAACTGAAGCTCCCCGACATCCGCATCCAGGAGGCCGTAGCCTCGCAGGGTGAGGAGGCTCAATCCGAGAATTTGCCCGAGGGAGTGTCTTCACGCTCGCCGCGCGCCACGCTGCCGCACTGCAAGGTCAGCGGCGTGATCGGCAGCGAGATCCGCTTCGAGGTCTTGTTGCCGGATGACTGGAACGGCAAGTTTCTCATGGGAGGGGGCGGCGGCTTTGTCGGCAGTCTCGGCTATCAAGGGCGCTTCTCGGTGAATCGCGGGTACGCCACAGCGGCGACCGATACCGGGCATCAGGGCGATGGCATCCGGGCGGAGTGGGCCCACCGACAGCCGGAACGTCGGATCAACTACGGCTACCTCGCCGTGCATCGGACGACCGAAGCGGCCAAGGCGGTCGTCCGGGCCTACTACGGGGAACCGGCCCACCGGGCGTACTTCATGGGCTGCTCGAACGGCGGTCGGCAAGCCATGATGTCCGCCCAGCGCTTCCCCGACGACTTTGACGGGATCGTTGCCGGGGCGCCGGCTCACGATTTCAGCGGCGTGCTCGCCGCCTTCGCCTACAACATGCAGCGCATCTTCCCCGATCCCGGTGCCCTGACCGAGCCTGTCATCACGCCGCAGAACCGACGGCTGCTCGAGTCTGAGATCCTCCGGCGCTGCGATGCTGGCGATGGTGTCCAGGACGGATTCCTCAACGATCCGCGAGATTGTGACTTCAAGCTGAGCGACCTGCCGGTTTGCGCCGGCGAGGCGCCGTCGGACAACTGCCTCACGATCCGCCAGCGCGAGGCCATTGCGGCGGTCTATGGCGGGCCGCGCAACGCCGACGGACAGATCTATCCGGGCTTTCCGTTCGGTGGCGAGTCCGCGCCCGGGGCTTGGGAAGGCTGGATCACCGGACCTAGTCGTCGCTTAATGACCGCCTACGGTGAGCCGAGCTCGCAGTTTGGGTTCTCTACGCAGGGCTTCAAGTACCTGATATTCCAAGATCCCGAGTTCGACTACTCGACATACGATTTTGACGCCTATGGCGAGGATGCGGCGCATCTTGAGGCCTTCTTGGACGCTACCGATCCTGACCTGACCGGCTTCAGGCAGTCCGGAGGCAAGCTGTTGCTCTGGCACGGCTGGTCAGATGCAGCGCTCACGGCGCTTGGCTCGATCGAGTATTTCGAGGCGGCCGAGCGACTGGACCCGAACGTCCGCGACTATTTCCGCTTCTACCTCATGCCCGGGGTCTTTCACTGTGCGGGGGGGCCCGGACCTGATCGCGTCGACTGGTTGGATGCGCTGGAGAGCTGGGTTGAAGATGGCGACGCTCCCGATGCCCTGACTGCAGTCAAGGTCACAGACGGCAATGTCACAAAGGCCCGTCCGCTGTGCGTCTATCCCGAACGCGCCGAATTCACAGGTGGAGATCCGAATCAAGAGTCCAGCTACACCTGCAAGCTGCCCTGATGGGCTCTTGCGCATGCGCGGAAAGGCCTCGTCGCGCCTAGTCGATGGATTCCAGCGCCTGCGCCACGTCGGCAACTATGTCGTCGGGATCCTCGATTCCGACCGAGAACCGCACCATGTTGTCGGTAATGCCCAGCCTCTGGCGGCGTTTTTCTCCGATGTTTCGATGGGTAGTCGTGGCTGGGTGCGTGATCAGCGAGTGGACGTCTCCTAGGCTCAGCGTGCGGACCACGAGCCGCAAGGCGTTCATGAATCGGAACGTCTTCGCTTGATCTGCATCGAGCACTTCGAAGCTGACGATGCCGCCGGACATCGTTGCCCCCTGCGTGTCCCGATCGAATTGGCGCTCCGCCACGGCCCGATCGGGGTGGCTGGCAAGCCCGGGATAGTGGACAGTGCCCACGCGCGCGTGCCGCTCCAGCGCCCGAGCGACGAGCAGGGCGTTGCGGCAGTGCTCCTCCATGCGCATTGGCAGGGTCTTGATCCCCCGGGCGGCCAAGAAACACTGAAACGGTCCGAGGTTCGCCCCGAAGTGGCGGCCGAGCTCTTGCATGTATTCGGCGTCCGCTTGGCCGCAAGCCGCGACGCCGCCTAGGACGTCGGCGTGGCCGGCGAGGTACTTGGTCACGCTGTGAACGACCACTGTTGCGCCGGATTCGAGGGGACGGCTCATCACGGGCGGTGCGAACGTCGCATCCACGACTACCGGCACTCCCCGCTGGGCGGCGATCTTGGCAATCGAGTCGATCTGAGGCACGCGCAGCAGCGGGTTGGAGATGGTCTCGATCAGGATGCAGCCAGTCTCGGCTTGGTCCAGCGCGGCCTCGAACTGGGCCAAGTCGCACGGGTCGGCGAAGCGCGCCACGAAACCCTGCTGCTCCATCAGCTGCAGCAGCTGGAAGGTCTGGCCGAACAGCACGTTGGCCGCGAGAATCGTCTTCGGCCGGTCGCGCAGGGCGGTGAGCAGTCCGATATGCATCGCGGCCATGCCAGAACTGCACGCTAGGGCGCTGGCGGCGCTATCGAGGGCGGCGATCTGGCGCTGGAGGGCGTCCGCGGATGGATTGCCGTAGCGCTGGTACACGAACCCGTCGATCTCGCCGTTCGCGACCGCCGTCAGGTCGGCGGCGCTCCTGTAGTGGAAGCTGGCGGCGGTTTCAAGCGGAGGTGCCGAGGCCACGAAGCGGTCGTTTTCGCCCGCGTTCCTCGCGCAGGCGTGAATGGCGAGAGTCTGCTGCTTCATGCTTGCTCCAATGCTTGGAGGAGGTCGGCCATGATGTCGTCGATGTGCTCGGCGCCCACGGAAAGGCGCACCAGGCCATCGGTGATGCCCAGGGCCATCCGCGCTTCGGGCGTGAGCATGCGGTGCGTCGCGCTTGACGGGTGGAGACCCAGTGTCGTCAGGTCGCCGATGCTGGCCGAGGTGGCGGCTAGCCGCAGCGAGTCCAAGAACGCGCAGGCACCAGCGCTGCCCCCCTTGACATCGATGCCAACCGCGCCGCCTGCCTCGCCCGGGGGCATCAGCTCGTGCACCGCCGCGGCATCGGGGTGTTGCGGGTCGCCCGGGAAGATGAGCCGCTCGATCTTGGGATGTCCCCGCAGCCCTTCGAAAACCATGCGGGCGTTGGCGCAGTGGTGCCGCATGCGCAAGGGCAGCGTCTTGATCCCGCGCATGACCAAGTAGGCTTCGAACGGCCCAAGGTTTCCACCAAGGCAGCGGTGGGTCTGTCGCAAGGCCGCTGCATGCTCTTCCGGGACAACGACAGCCCCGGCCAGAACGTCCCCATGGCCCCCCAAGTACTTCGTTGCACTGTGGATCACCATGTCCGCTCCATGGTCAAACGGCTTGATCAGCAGCGGCGTGAAGGTGTTGTCCACCAAAAAGAGGGCGCCATATTCGCTGGCGATTTCCCTGAGGCGGTCCAGCCGCGCGACCCGTAGGGCGGGATTAGAAATCGTCTCGGTGAGCAGCAGCGCCGGACGCACTTCTCGCACAGCCGCTTCGACTGCCTCCAAGTCGCAAAAGTCACAGAAGCGGACTTCGACACCCTCTGACGGCAGCACGGTTCGCAGCAGTTCGAGCGTGCCGCCATAGAGCACGTCGGCTGCGACGATGGCCTGGCGGCGATCCAGCAGCCCGGCCAGAATGGCTAGATGCACTGCCGCCATGCCGGAAGCGGTAGCGATGGCAGCGTGCCCGCCTTCGACGGCCGCGACCTGCTCTTCCAAGGCGCTGCTGGTCGGGTTGCCCATCCGGGCATAGGTTTCACCCGGCAGCCGCTCCGCAAAGACGTCCGCCAATTCCTCCGTGGTTGGGTAGAAGAAGCTCGAAGAGGCGAAGATGGGGGTCGAGACGGGAATGTAGTTACCGAGAGGTCGCCGTTCGCCGGCATGGACAAGAGTCGTTTGTGGCTTCATCGCGGGCAGTTCTGAGACTAAGCATTGAGTATAGGTCGGCGCGTGGGCGAGGCTCGGATGGGCCGAAAGCGTCCGGGCTGGCGCGTCAGTCCTCTGGCAGCGCCCGGTGATCTCCGTCCGCGGGCAGGGCTTGCTCAGCTGTCGGGTCAGCCGGATTCTTGCCATCGGCCAGATAGCGTCGTACCACGCGTCGGACGTATGCGGCCGTTTCCGGAAACGGGGGGATCCCGCCGTGACGGGCAACCTGTCCGGGGCCGGCATTGTATGCTGCCAGCGCCTTCAGGAGTTGCTCTGGATCGCCCTCGAAGCGGTCTAGCATTTGGCGCAAGTAGGCAGTGCCGCCTTGCAGGTTCTGCTCCGAGTCCCGCGGGTTGACGCCGAGTTCGGCAGCCGTCTCGGGCATCAGCTGCATGAGTCCGATTGCGCCCTTGGGGGAGACGGCTCCTTGCCGGAAGTCCGACTCCGCCCAGACGACTGCCCGGACCAGGCCCGGGGGCAGTCCGGCCTCGGCCGAGAACCGCGCGATGGCGCTCTCCAATGCATCACTCTCATCCGATGCGGGGTCGCCGCTCGCGACGGGCGGTTTCGCGCGGGGCTCCGGAGTGTCGGGCTCGATTCGATCCACGTCCGCCTCCAGCACCGCGATCCAGCCGCCATTGGGCATGAGCAGACGGATCTTGCCATCGCTCGCCTCGTAGCCTTGCACCGGCAAGCGATAGCCGCTGCGCAACACGACGGTATCTGCCGCGCAGACTGCCGACGCGATCAACAGCGAGGTCAGTAGACGCCATGCGAGACGCTGTTGCATACTTGCGTACTTGCATCATAGGACGTACGTATCCCATCTAGAGTGCAGCAGGACCGGCGAGCGATTACCCGCGGGGAAGCTCGCCAACCTCTCCCCCAGCGGAGCGCCTCTGCTGGTGCGCTACGACTTGGAGCGGGCCAAGCGCGAATTGGACCGCGACCGCATTGCGCTAGGGCCGAGCTCGCTGTGGCGCTACGCGCCGCTGCTGCCGCTTCGCGACATGGCCCATCTGGTGACCCTCGGCGAGGGCATGACGCCGCTGCTGGACACGCCGCGCCTAGCTCAGCGGCTGGGCTGCCGGCGTGCGTTGATCAAGGACGAGAGCGCGAATCCGACCGGAACCTTCAAGGCCCGCGGCATGGCGGCCGCCGTGTCGATGGCTAACGAACTGGGGGTGAAGAAGTTCGGCGCGCCTTCGGCCGGCAATGCGGCCAGTGCCCTGGCGGCCTATGCCGCCCGGGCCGGGCTGGAAGCGAACCTGTTCATGCCGCGCGACGTCCCGCGCGCCAACGTGGTCGAGTGCCAGTCGATGGGCGCCAACGTCACTCTCGTAGACGGCCTGATCAGCGACTGCGGCCGGATCGTCGCCGAACGCGGTCCCAGCGAGGGTTGGTTCGATGTGTCCACGCTCAAGGAGCCGTATCGCATCGAGGGCAAGAAGACCATGGGCCTTGAACTGGCCGAGCAGCTCGGCTGGCGATTGCCGGACGCGGTGTTCTATCCCACGGGCGGGGGAGTGGGCCTGATTGGCATGTGGAAGGCCTTTTCCGAACTCGAGAGCCTAGGCTGGATCGGTTCCAAGCGCCCCAAGATGATCTCCGTGCAGGCGGCAGGCTGTGCTCCCATCGTCCGCGCCTGGGACGCTGGCGCGAACGAGTCACGCTATTGGGAGAACGCCGCCACCGTGGCCAGCGGCCTGCGCGTCCCAAAGGCGATTGGTGACTTTCTGGTGCTCAACGCTGTCCGCGAGAGTGGCGGCACCGCAGTCGCGGTCTCGGATCAAGACATGTTGGATGCCGGCCGGATGCTGGCGGAGACGGAAGGCATCTTCGGAGCCCCCGAAGGCGCGGCGTGCGTGGCGGCCGCCCAGCATCTGTTGAGCGAGGGTTTCTTGACCCCGGAGGACGAACTCGCGATTTACAACACCGGCACGGGATTGAAGTATCTCGAGGCTTGGGATCCGGCCGGTGAGGACTTCTAGCAGTCAGCGTTCAGGGTCATTGGTACATCGCGGAGCGAAATGCCCAATCGGGCAGATCCGGTCGGAAGTGCCGGAGCAGAGTACTCTCGCGTGCCATGCCGGCGATTAGATCTTTCGGGTCCGCATGTCATTGCCTCGAGACGATTCATCCTCGGCTAGGTTGCGAATGGGCATTCGCCACCCACGAGAGTTGGTGCCGAAAAGGTAGGGGCAGCGATAGTCGGATCGAAGCCAATGCTATGGGAACTGCCCGATACAGCTGATCACGCTCTAGAATCGGGAGCAGAGGCTCCATTGAAGAAAGCAGTTCAAGCAAGTCCCTTGGACGGTTTCCGCCTCTGGCTTCAATACGAAGATGGCATCGAAGGCATCGTGGATCTCAGCGATTTGGCCGGACGAGGCGTCTTTGAGGCGTGGTCCGACCGGAATATCTTTGACGCTGTAACCGTTAGCGAGAGCGGTGCAATCGCTTGGCCCGGTGAGATCGACCTGTGCCCTGACGCCCTCTATATTCGATTGACCGGCAGGCAAGCGGAAGAGATCTTCCCGGAGTGAATGCGCCCTCCCGCTGATGCCTGAACCCAGTCGATTCTACGGAATCGTCATCAAGATGTAGTTCGCCGACCATTCGCCGCACGAGTCTTCATGCGTCGGCTGAGGTGATCTGGCCACCCTGGCAGCTCGTCCTATCGCGGTCGTTGCATACGACTGCCTTTCATCGAAGGCGCGCCCTCGCGCTGTCCGTCCCAGATGTCCAATGCGCCGGTCCTTGTTAGCGGTGTCTGCGGAAGGGCGTTGGTCTTGCAAGAATGGAGAGTGGCATGAAAGTCCGCGTGCTCTTCTTCGGCCAACTCAAGGACTTGGTTGGCTGCTCTTCGGACGAGGCCGAGTTTGAGCGCGGCGCATCCCTCGAAACGGTATTCCAGCACTATGCGTCTCAACACCCCAGGCTCGGGGACATGGCCGGCAGCGTGGCAATGGCGCGCAACCAGCGGTTCGCTTCGGCCAGCGAAGCCATCGAAGATGGTGACGAGGTCGCGATCATGCCGCCGGTGAGCGGCGGTTCTGAGTGGATTGCCAGCGCCGAACGCGACGGCGTGTTCGCCGCGATTACGCGAGCGCCAATCGACAGCGCCGCGCTGGCCCGGCGGGTGCAGGGTGATGGCGATGGTGCAGTGTTGGTGTTCGAAGGCGTTGTGCGGGACAACACCGGGGGCCGGCGGACGATGTACCTCGACTACGAGTGCTACGTGCCGTTGGCTCTGCGCCAGCTCGAGGAGATCGGACGGGACATCTTGGACCGCTCGGACGTGCATGCCATCGCGCTGGTGCATCGGGTGGGCCGACTCGAGGTGCGCGAGGCCAGTGTCTCAATCGTGGTCGCTTCGGCGCACCGCAAGCCGGCGTACGAGGCTAGCTTGTCTGCGATCAACGAAGTCAAGAGCAAGGTGCCGGTCTGGAAGAAGGAACACTTCGCTGATGGCGAGGTGTGGGTAGAAGGCCAGTGGGACGCTTCGGTCGCCAGGTACTCGGCGGCGGGCGCAGGCTGATTCTCGGCTCGCTCGCGATCGCCGCTTGTGCAACGGCGCAGCAACCCGAGCCCGCGGTGTTCACCGCTGACGTCCGTCTGGTGTCCCTGCCCGTAACGGTCAAGGACGCTCGCGGCGCACCGGTCGGCGATCTGGAACGCGAGGACTTTCGGATAGTCGAATCCGGCGAGCAGCGCGAGATCACTGTGTTCGAGCGGAGAACCAACAGGCCACTGTCGGTCGCGCTGCTCATGGACGCAAGCCTGAGCACGGCAGTGGAGCTGCGTTACGAGAGGGAGTCCGCCGGCCGCTTCCTGGAGAGACTGCTGGGGCCCGGTTCACAGCCGGGCGATGCCGCTGCCGTCCTTTCCTTTTCCAGCGACGTCACGATTCTCGCCGATTTCACTCGCAAGCAGAAAGAGCTTGCTGCCGCCTTGGGGCGGGTTCGGCCACAGACCGGCACGTCGGTTTATGACGCGGTTCTGCTGGCGTCCCAGTATCTGCAGCAGCGCGACGGCCGCCCGGTCATCGTCATCATTACCGATGGCGGCGATACCACCAGCGGTCTCAAGTTTGACGACGCGCTGCGCGCGGCCCATGCCGCCGAGGCCGCGATATACCCTCTGATCGTGCTGCCGATCCGGAGCGATGCCGGACGCAATCGGGGCGGGGAGCATGCCCTGATCACCTTGGCAAAACATACGGGGGGCGAAGCGTTTGTCCAGTACGGCGCCCGAGATTTGGATGCCGCATTCGACGAGCTGCTGCGCAACCTGCGGACGCAATATTTGCTCGGCTTCTATCCCGCGGACGAAGGCTTCAATCCGGCCGATGATTTCCGCAAGGTCGAGGTCGGCGTCGCTCGCGAGGGCGCTGTAGTCCTAGCTCGCAGCGGGTATTTCGCCAACAGTCCCGTGAAGCGACCGGCGCGCCGGAGCCGGATCGGTGCTCCGGTCCGCTTGCGGACCGTGCCGCAGGCGGGGGCTCCGGATGCAGAGGACGAGGAACCTGCCGAACCTGTCACGAGGCCTCCCCGGCGCTCGCGAAGTCGCAAGGCTCCGATAGTCCGGCCCGGTCCGTAGCTGGCCGAGCAGTCCTTCCGGTGCGCTTCGCGCGGGGTTGGTAGCCTGAATGCGTGCCCTTCGCCGCGCCGGACTACATTCCGTTCGCCGCGGAGCTTGCACGCGAGGCGGGCGCCGTCCTCATGCGGCACTACGGCAACGTACCGGTCGAGCACAAGGGCAGCTTCGACACCGTAACGGCCGCTGACAGGGCATCCGAGCGTCTCGTCGTCGAACGCATCCGCTCGCGTTTCCCCAGCCACTCGATCGTGGCTGAGGAGGGGGGCAACTTCGAGGGGTCCGGCGAGCTGGTCTGGCACGTGGATCCGTTGGACGGAACGACCAACTTCGCCCACGGCCTGCCGCGCTTCTGCGTAAGCATCGGCCTGTGGTCCCGCCGGGAGGGCTTGGCGGGCGTCATCTTTGATCCGGCGCGCGGCGATATGTATACGGCCGAGCGGGGCTCCGGCGCGTATCTGAACAGCCGCCGCATCCGTGTGTCGGACGAGAGCGACCTCAGGCAAAGCCTGTTCGCGACCGGCTTTCCGAGCTCGATCCGTGCGACCAACCCGAACATGCACTACTTTCACCAAGTGGCCATGGCCACTCACGGGGTCCGCAGAACGGGATCCGCGGCCCTGGATTTGTGCGCGGTGGCCGCGGGCCACTTGGAGGGGTTCTGGGAGATCGGGCTGAAGCCGTGGGACGTGGCCGCAGGGCTGGTATTGCTTTCCGAGGCGGGCGGGGAATACTGCGACTTCGACGGCAAGCGCTATCGCCCAGGCGACCGGCGCATCGTGGCCACCAACGGCAAGGTGACCGCAGATCTGCTGGAACTTCTTGCTGAGGTTTCGCGCGGCCACCAGCGGCACGCCTTGCCGCCGCTCGACAACGCCGGCTAGATTCAGCGGCGTCCGGATGCGACCCAAGCGGGCGTACGTAACCGCAAGTTTCTGTGGCATTTAGGGATTACGCTGTGGTAAATTAGAGATTCTGTGTACCCGCATACGCCGCTTGCCGGCCCGACCAGCGTTGCTCGTTAGGCTGGATGGGGCGTTGTGTATTCACGCGGTAAGTCAATATGGATCGCATCGTAGACCTAATTCAGAGCAAGCGGCGCGGGGATGAACTCGGGCTGGCCGATTTCGAACGCCTGATCAACGGCTATACGCTGAATGAGATTTCGGACGCCCAGATGGGTGCCCTGCTGATGGCCGGGACTTGCACGGGCTTTTCCGACGCGGAAGCGACCGTGCTCACAACCGCGATGCTGCGGTGTGGCGAACGGCTGGAATTGCCCGACGGAATGCGGCCCACGGTGGACTGCTGCTCCACTGGCGGGGTTGGCGACAAGACGCCCTTGATCGTGGCGCCGATCGCAGCGGCAGCTGGGGTGGCCGTGCCAATGATCGTCGAGCGCGGCTCGGACCACATCATCGGCTCGTTGGAAAAGCTGAACTCGATCCCGGGCTTTCGCACAGACCTGGAGGTCTCCGATTTCGCCGATCTCGTGGGTGAGTACGGACTGGCGTTCGCCCAGCAGAGCAACGCGCTGGCTCCGGCGGAGAAGCGCTTGTACGAACTCCGCGACGAGACTGCGACCGTGGATTCGCTGGCTCTGATTGCCGCCTCTGTGATGTCGAAGAAGCTGGCGGAAGAGATCATGGGCTTGGTGGTGGACATCAAGGTCAGCAAGGGCTCGCTTCTGTCGGGCCGCAACGAGGCTCGCCGGCTGGCCCAGCTGATGATCGCGATTGGCAGGAAGCACGATTGCAAGGTGCAGGCGCTGCTGACTGACATGGAACAGCCCTTGGGTTACACCGTTGGAAACGCCCTGGAGATCATGGAGGTGTCCCAGACACTGCAGGGCCAAGGCCCCGAGGATGTTCTGGGTCTGTCGGTGGAGGTGGCCGCCCGCATGATCTATCTTTCCGATACGAGCATCTCGATCGAAGACGCGCGCGAGCGTGCCAATTCCGTGATCTTGGACGGATCTGCGCTGCAGATGTTCGGCAATGTGATCAAGGCGCAGGGCGGCGACCCGACGGTGCTGACAGACTTTGCCCGGCTGCCCAACCCAGCGGGCGCCGAACCGATCACCTCCCCGCGCGATGGCTACGTGAGCCGCATCAATGCCGAGGACATAGGCAGGGCCGCGGTCATGCTGGGAGCCGGTCGCAGCGGCCCTGAGGACGTCATTGATCCCGCGGTTGGGGTTGTCTTGGAGACCAAGGTCGGTCAGCAGGTCGTCAACGGCACTCGCTTGTGCGCGCTGTACTACAACAGCGACACCAATCTCGAGGAGGCCAAGCAGCTTGTCGAAGATGCTTTCCGCATCTCCTCCCAGCCGCCTGTGGACAGGGAGCTGGTCCTAGACCTGATCCAGGGCTGACGCGGCCGCGTCGGCGCTGCTCCCCGCAAGCTTCCCGGGCCCGGGATCGTGTAGGAGCGCCAGCGGCGCTCTCTTGTCTCTACCTCGAAGGCGTCGATCAACCCCCGGACGCCATACTCGCCTCCGGCCGTGCCGACCATGACCATGTCCTTGACCACCAAGGGCGCGGGCGTGCCCGAATAGCCGAGGGAGTAATCGATCAGTTCCGTCTCCCACAGCAGCCGCCTTGTGTCGCGGTCCGAACGACGACCGAGGCATCTTGCAACCGCGTGGATCTACGGCTGCATGCAGGGCGGGGCGAATTTCGCGTGTCGGCCCGAGACGGTCGCGGCGTGAGCCGGCACGAACGATCAACATCAACACATCACATATCCTATGATGTGATGCATGCGCACCACATTGACATTGGACCCTGACGTGGCGGCCTTGGCCGAACGAATGCAGCGGGTGCGGGGTCAGAGCTTCAAGGCGGTCGTGAACGAGGCGCTGCGGTGCGGTCTGCGCGCCATGGCGGCTCCGTCCGGCCAGCCGGCGGCCTACAGGACGCCTGCCGCCGATCTGGGTCGTTGTCGGATTGGCAGCCTCGACGACGTCGCCGAAGCACTTGCCGTCGCGGAAGGCGAGGATTTCCGGTGATCCTCGTCGACGCCAACCTGCTCGTCTACGCGCACGTGGCTTCATTCCCGCAGCACGAGCGGGCGCGAATGTGGTTGGACGACCGCATCAATGCCGCCGCTCCCGTGGGGATTCCGTGGCCCAGTCTGCTGGCCTTCGTGCGGATTATCAGCAATCCGCGCATCTTCGATCGGCCCGCCGCGGTGTCCACCGCGTGGCTTCAGGTGGAGTCATGGCTCGCGACGCGGTCGGTCTGGATCCCACTGCCGACGGAGCGCCATCAGGATGTGCTCGCTCCGCTCATGGCGAGCGCGGAGGGCCGCGCGAATCTCGTTCCCGACGCCCACCTGGCGGCTCTGGCCATCGAGCACGGCCTCGTTCTGTGCTCGACCGATGGTGACTTCGCCCGGTTCGATGGTCTGGAGTGGCAGAACCCGTTGCGGTAGCGGCGCACGGGGCTCACGAGCAGCAGGTTGCGGGTGCGCTGTCGTCTGCGCAGGACGAGCGGCGGCTGGCGGCCGTCTGGTGGAGTTGCCCGGCGTCTCCCGACTTCACGTACCACTCCCAGCGGGCTCCGTCGGGGTCGGCCATCCACGTCTCCGTCTTCTCTGCATAGCAGCACATCGTGTCCTCGACGCCGGTCGTCTCGAGCCCGGCCCGTTGCAGGCGCCGTTCGGCCGACGCAACCTCCTCGGCCGTCTCAACCTCGACGCCCAGGTGGTTGAGTGTCGCTCCCTCTCGACCCTCGAAGAGGACCAGCTTTAGTGGCGGATCGGCGATCGCGAAGTTCGCGTAGCCGGGCTTCACCTTCGCGGGGGCGGTGTCGAACAGGCGGGAGTAGAACGCGATCGCCTTGTCGAGGTCGGTCACGTTCATCGCTAGCTGTACTCGGGACATGATGTGCTCTTTCGATGGCGTCAAGGCAGCGCGAAGGCGCCGGCGGCCAGCCCGGTCGTGCACGCCAACACCCAATCTATGCCGAACGCGCCGAGCATGACCGACTCGGCTGTGCCGGTCGCCAAGCCGGGAGCCAGCGATCGACCAGTGAATACCGGTTCCTTCATCGGGCGCCTCCGTGATGCGCGCGGCTACGCTGCCCGCAGGAACTCCAGCAGCAGGCGCACGGTCTCCTCGGGCCGCTCCTGCTGCACCCAGTGGCCGGCACCGTCGAGCAGGTGCGCGCCGCGAAAGTCGGTGCAGGCGCTCTCCTGCATCCGCTCGAACGCCCCCGGGCGCTGATAGACGCCCCAGTCGCTCGCGCCGCCGATGAACAGCGACGGGATGTCGATCGTGCGGCCGGCGAAGGTCAGCGGCTCGTCCGTGATCACGCCGGAGCGGTACCACTGCAGGCCGCCCTGGAACCCGTTGCGCTCGTACTCCGTGCTGTAGACGCGCAGCTCGTCGTCGGGCAGCCAGCGGTTGGCCGCGATCTCGGCCGCGGTCGGCATCTCGCGGGCGACAGTCTCCGCCATGCCCATGTCGAGGTCCATGATGTAGTAGGTCGGCATCTGCGCGACCTCGGCGGCCGTCCACGATGCCAGCCGGTGCGGGCGGTTCGCGGCCCAGTCGGCGCTCTTGTGGTGGTAGTAGGCGCGCAGGAACGCGTGGACGCCCTGCGGGGCGCGCCACATGTTGGGGTTCGCCTCGCGTGTTCGGTAGTAGCGCTGGTAGTGCTTGCGCGGGCGGGGCAGGCGCGCCAGCTCCTCGTAGATGTCCGGCTCGGCGGCCGGCGCGGCGCGCGGGCCGTCGTCCGCCGTCCCGAACGGAAACGTCGGCGTGCCTCCGAACGGGGCGCTCATCAGCGCCACCGCCCGGAACACGTCCGGCCGCGCCACGGCGCACCAGGCGGCGATCGGCGATCCGAAATCGTGGCCGATGACGGCGTCCACCGTGCGGTAGCCGAACGCCGATACCAGCGCGAGGGCGTCGCGCACGGCGTTCATCCGGCTGAACGGCCGCAGGTCGCCGTCGTAGTCCGCGCTCCAGCCGGTGGTGCGGCCGTAGCCGCGCTGATCCGGCGCGATGACGTGATAGCCGGCCGCGGCCAGCGGCGCCAGCACGTGCCGCCAGCTGTAGCCGAGCTCGGGGAAGCCATGCAGCAGCAGCAGAGCCGGGCGCCCGCCGGTCTCAAAGCCGGCCTCCAGCACGTGCATCGTGAGCCCGTTGACGCCGTGGACGAAGCGCGAGCGCACGCCCGGAGGCAGCCAGTCCGGGTCGTAGGGGCCCACGGACGCGGCCTGGGCAACGGCCGCGGAAGGCGCCGCCAACGCTTCCGCCCGCAGCTCCCGCATCACCGCCGCGGATCCGAGGACCGCGCCGACTCCCTGCGCCATCCGGCGCCGGGTGACGGCGCCCCGATCGGTGTTCTCTGTCGTCTGCCTGCGGGTGCTCATCGCTTCACCTCCGTGCGGCCGCGGCCCGACTGCTCGCTTGCTGTGTCCAACCCTGGCGCCTGACCGACCCACCGCAGGAATCCGGGGCCTTCTACGGCGCGGATTCTTACGGCAGCGCGAACACGAACATCCCGCCGCCGGACGCAACCGCAACCATCTGCCGGCCGTCGACCTCATACGTGATCGGGCTGGCAAGGATAGACGCTCCGAGGTTAATTCGCCAGAGTTCCTCGCCCGATTCGGAATCAAGCGCCTTGAAGAAGCCGCCCGTGCCTCCGGCGAACACCAGTCCGCCGGCCGTGGAGAGCAATCCGGCCCACACTGGCCGGAAAAGCTTGTGCTCCCAGACCTTCTCGGCAGTCACCGGATGGAAGGCCCGGACAGCGCCGTACCACTTGTCCATGGTCGTTTCGTTGACGAACAAGCTGCCCCAGTAGCGAGTGCCGGGCCGGTATTCCGTCTCGCCTTTGAAGTACATGCTGCTGCCTTCGCGGCAAGAGACGTACAACAGGCCCGTGTCTGGGCTGTAGGCAGGAGACATCCAATTCGTGCCGCCGGCCACCGCCGGGTACACCTCGATTCCCTCGGCGCTCGGCTCCATGCCCGGCCGCCGAATCGGACGGCCTTCCTCGGAAATCCCGACCGCCCAGGTCTGCTTGACGAATTGCGTCGCCTTGAGAAACTCGCCCGTTTCGCGATCTAGCATGTAGATGAAGCCGTTCCGGTTGGCGGTGACCAACAGCTTGCGCTCCACTCCCCGGTACTCCCGGTCGATCAGCACCATGACTTGCGTGGCGTCCCAGTCATGCACGTCGTGCGGGGTGAACTGGAAGTGCCACTTGCGCTTGCCGGTGTCCGCGTCCAAGGCAACCACCGAATCCGAGAACAGGTTGTCTCCCAGGCGCACGTCGCCGTTCCAGTCCGGCCCCGGATTGCCCACGCCCCAGTAGACGAGATTCAGTTCGGGGTCGTAGCTGGGGGTGATCCAGATCGAGGCCCCGCCAGTCTTCCACGAGTCTCCGGCCCAAGTATCGTTGCCGAACTCTCCCGGGCCCGGGACCGTGTAGAAGCGCCAGAGGCGCTCTCCGGTCTCTACATCGAAGGCGTCGATAAACCCCCGGATGCCGTACTCCCCTCCGGCCGTGCCGACCATGACCATGTCCTTGACCACCAAGGGCGCGAGCGTGCCCGAATAGCCGAGCGAGTAATCGATCAGTTCCGTCTCCCACAGCAGGCGCCCAGTCTTGCGATCCAGCGCGATCGTGTAGGCATCCAGGGTCGCCATGAAGAGCCGGTCGCCTAGGATCGCCAGACCGCGGTTGACGAGCCCACAGCATGCGATCAGCTTGGCAGGCAGGCGTCTGGAATACCGCCATAGCCGGGCTCCGGTCTCCGCGTCTAGCGCATAGACATCGCCTGGCGGGACAGTGATGTACATGATTCCGTCATGGACGAGGGGCGTGACCTCAAACTTCTCCGCGATCCTTTCTTGGAAGGCCCACTGCAGTCGCAGGGACTCGACGTTCGAGCGGTTCACCTCGTCCAGCAGGCTGTGCCGGTGCCCGGCGTAACCACCGTGATAGTTCAGCCAGTCCGATGCTACGTTCGGGTCGTTCAACAGGTCCTGGTAGGTCACCTCTCCCGCTGCGCCAGCGGCGCAGAGCAGTGCCGACAGGAGCACTCGTCGCAATAGCAGGTCCTTCACTGCGCGACCTCCTCGGCCTGCCCTTGCAGCGAGCACAGGTAGGCGATCAGGTCTTCAAGATCTGCTGTGCTCAGCAGGTCCCCATAGGCAGGCATCAGCGATTCCTCCGGGAGATCGAGCGATTGAAGCTCCGCTTTGCGGAATGACCGGATATTCTCGGAACGATCCATGACGAAGATGTTGTAGCTGTTCTCGTTCATTACGACTCCCTCGACGCGTTCGCCTTCCGCCGTGACAAGTCTCGCAGTCGCGTAGCGGCCGGCCACCTCGCGCGAGGGCTCCAGCAGCGCATCGCGCAGCTGCTGGTCTGTGTACTGCACGCCCGCGAACGACATGTCCGGGCCAAGCCGGCCGCCGCGACTTCCAACGGTGTGGCAGGCCAGGCACGAACCCTGCGAGTCGAAGACGCGCTTTCCGGCGGCCACGTCGCCGCTCGCGTTGCAGACCTCGTTGGCCTTTTCCGCGAACGTGCGGACGAACAGGAGGATTCTCCAGATATCGTCCTCGTCAAGCCACAGTCCGGGCATGTCCGTGCCAGGGACTCCGGCTTCGATCAGGTCGAACAGAGCGGCATCGGAATTGCCATGCCGGTAGCTGCGACGTGCCAAGCGGGCGCCGCGTCCAGTCTTGCCCTCCATGCCGTGGCAGACCCCGCAGTTGATGCGATACAGCCGCCGCCCCTCTGCGAAGTCTTCGGGCGAACTCATCGGGTTGGTCTCGTGAGTCCGCGCGGCGGTGAGGAGGGCCGGGATCACCGCGAGCAGGGCGATGGATGTCAGTAGCCGCATGGCGAATGACTATCAAGGCTAGCAAACTGTGCGAGGCCGAATCCCCGACCCACATCGCAGGATTGAGCCTGAATGCCTGCGGGCACATTGCCATTCGCAGTGCCGCCCCTGGCTGTTGGGCCCGCCAAGGCCCAGCCTGCCAGTCTGAGCGACGTCTCCCGCCGCCAAGACCCTCTGATACTCTCCCGCAGGACGGGATGGAACGCCGCGTGTCCGGCCGCTCGGCGGCAGATCGTTCAACGAGAAGCAACCCAGCGGTGGCCGCTCTCTAGGCGAATGCTTCGCGCAGGACCTGGAAACTCTCCGCGACCGCCTGCTCGGCCGGAGCGTTGCCCTCCATTTCAAGCGACACATAGCCCTTGAAGCCGGCGTCGCGCAGGATCTGGGCGATGCGCGGGTAATCGAGGTCTAGGCTGTACCAGACGCCGCCGCCCGGATAAGTCTTGGCCTGCACAATATTGGCGTGCGGGGCGAGCTGTTCCATCTGGGGGTACGGATCCCCGACATAGTTGCCCGTGTCCATGTTGATGCCGAGCCAAGGATCGCCCACCTCGCGATGGATGCGCAAGAGGACGTCTACCTTGGTGGACAGCCCCCAGTGGTTCTCCAGCGCCATCACGACTCCGGCCTGCGCGGCGTGGGGCAGGCATTCGCGGATCGACTCCACGCACCAGCCGATCGCGTCCTCGTCGGTGTACCCCTCAAGTGCCGGTTCGTTGCCGTCGGCTGCCATGAGATCGTCGAACGACTTGATCGTGCCCCAGCGTCCGGTGTTTAGCCGGATTGCCGGGATGCCCATTTGGTGGGCTAGATCGATGCAGCGCTTGGTGTGGGAGACGGCCTCCTGTCGCTTGTCCGCGCTGGGATCGACGAAGTCCTGGTGGATCGAAAGCATGATCAGGTCCAAGCCCTCGTCCCAGGCCCGGCGCTTGAGCGCGTTCATGTACTCGGGCGTCTCGTTCGCCATCTGGCGGTGCAAGATCTCGACGCCGTCGAAGCCCAGCGCCGCTGCGTGGTCGATCACGTTCTCGATGGGGTACTTCTCCTCGAGGAAGTGCCAGTACGAATACGTGGAAACACCCAGACGAATCGCGTTGGCGGGATCGGCCGGCCTTGGTTCAGCCTCCGAAGATGGTTGGGCACATGCCGCACCCAGCGCGCCAGCCCCGGCTGCGGCGAGCAGCCGACGCCGCGAGGTTTTCTCTTGCATGCCCCTCATGCTACACCGATTCCAGTGAGGCGGGGGACGCGGCGCGAATCTGCTCGTGCTCAGGCCGCGATCTGAGCGTGCGGGTCGATCACGTACTTCCGCGCTGCGCCCTTGTCGAAGTCCTTGTAGCCTTGCGGGGCCTCGTCCAGCGAGATGTAGGTGACGTTGCACGCTTTGGCCGGAGACGCCTTGCCGTACAGAATCGCCTGCATGAGCTGGTGGTGGTACTTCATCACCGGGCACTGGCCGGTCATGAAGTGGTGGGACTTGGCCCACCCCAGGCCTATGCGAATGCCCAGGTTGCCGATCTTGGCGTTGTCGTCGACTCCGCCCGGATCTCCGGTCACGTAGAGGCCAGGAATGCCGATGCCGCCGCCCGCCCGGGTGACCTCCATCAGCGCGTTGAGCACGGTGGCAGGCCGCTCGACAACCGCTTCACGGCCGTGGCCGCGGGCCTCGAATCCCACGCAGTCCACGCCGCAATCGACTTCGGGCTCGCCCACGATTTGCTCGATCTGCTCGGCCAGCGAGGCGTCCTTGGTCAGATCCACGGTCTCGCAGCCGAAGCTTGCCGCTTGGGCAAGCCGCTCGGGGATCATGTCCCCAACGATCACACAGGCCGCTCCGAGGAGCTGGCAGCCGTGCGCGCTCGCTAGACCGACCGGTCCCCCGCCCGCGACGTAGACGATCGAACCCGGTCCCACTCCCGCCGTCACCGCTCCGTGGTAGCCAGTTGGGAAGATATCGGAAAGCAACGTCAAGTCGCCAATCTTCTCCATGGCTTGGTCCCGGTCAGGGAACTTGAGCAGGTTGAAGTCGGCGTAGGGGACCATGACGTACTCGGCCTGGCCGCCTACCCAGCCGCCCATGTCCACGTAGCCGTATGCGGCGCCGGGCCTGGCGGGATTGACAGTGAGGCAGATGCCGGTCAGCCCGCCCTTGCAATTGCGGCAGCGGCCGCATGCGATGTTGAAGGGTACCGAGACGATGTCGCCGACGGATATGAACTCCACGTCGCGGCCGGCCTCGATCACCTCGCCCGTGATCTCGTGACCTAGGACGAGTCCCTCGGGCGCAGTGGTCCGCCCGCGGACCATGTGTTGGTCGCTGCCGCAGATATTGGTGGAGACGATCTTCAGGATCACGCCGTGGTCGCACTTGCGATTCCCGAGCGCCAGCTTGGGAAAGTCTATCGATTGAACTTCGACGACCCCGGGGCGAATGTATGCAACGCCTCGATTTGTTGCCATGTGATTCCTCCTATGCCCGCTCTGACGCCCGCGCTGGAAAGGGCGCGGTGGCTCGGGCTCAAATGCGCCCAATAGCATACACGCCTCGGCATAGGGCCGCAACTGGTACGATCTCGACCGTGACCGGCACGCGGAGGTCCGCAGAAGGCGGCGGGCTGGCAATCGGCGGATCGACTGCCGAGCGCGTCAGGGACGGCAGAATTCGGGCCGCTCGAAGGAACCCCTAGGCACTATGTCGAATCGTCACATTGCGCTCGACAGCGCGCCTTGGCAAGAGGTGCAGCGCAGCGGCGAGCGCGGCCACTGCTCGGCCCCTGAGCGCCCCCGGCCGCGTCGACAGCTAGTTGGCGCGCGAAGGCCATGGAACCCCGCGAGAAGTTGATTGTCACGGGCCTGGGACCCGCACTCCAAGCGAGCCACGCGGCCCGCTTCCCCAATCCCGATAGCGTCAGCCTTTGAGGGCCTCGGGGCCAGCGGACTAGAAGAATCGCACCGTGTAGGTGAATCGCACGCCGCGACCAATCTCGGGGGCTAGGTCCTTGATGAAGGACGAGTGGTTCCGGTAGAGCTGGTCCCCGATATTGAACACTTCGGCCGCAAACTGGTGTGCCAAGCTTGGACGGGCGATGGTGTAGGCGGCCTTCAGGTTCACGACGGTATACCCGGGTGTCGCGGTTTCGCCCGTGAACGTCCGGTCTTGTTCGCTTGCCATCACGAATTCCGGGGACAGGCGGAATCCGCCCGTGCGAAGGTCGAAGCCTATGCGCCCGCGCAACGGCGGGATCCGAGGCAGGTACGTGTTGGTGTCGGTGTCCTTCGCATCGACATAGTCCATCCCCAGGTTTAGGCGGAGAACATCGTGGAGAGCGATCCCGAGGTTCGCTTCAGCGCCGGTAAAACGCGCGTTGCGCTGCGTGAACTCGATCTCTAGGAACTCGTCTACCAGCTCGCCGGTGGTAAACGGGAAGATGAAGTTGCTGAAATCGTAGTAGAACAAGTTGAACTCGCCGCGAACACGGCCCTCTTGATGTCGCAACGAGATGTCGATTCCGTTTCCGGTCTCGGCTTCCAAGCCGGGATCGCCGATCTCGAATGCCCTGTTTCCAGGGTGTGGCCCGAAGTTGTATAGCTCTTCGAGCGACGGTGCGCGGAAGCTCCTGGCGAAGTTGGCTACGAACGCTCCTCCCCGCCACGTATCGGCGTGGATGCCGATCGCGGCCGAGCCTCCGGTGAAGGCGCGATCGACCGCATCGGGAGGGGCGTGCTCTTCGTGTTCATCTTCATCTTCATGATGTTCTTCTCCCTCCTCGTCCTCGTCGTGGTCGTCGTCGTGGTGTTCTTCCTCTTCGTGGTCATGCCCTTCGCGTTCCGCGTAAGCCGGGTTGTAGCGTTGCGTCTCGATGCGTCCTCCGAACTGGATCTTGAATCGTTCGAAGTTGAGTTCTTCCAACGCGAAGAATGCAAGCCCGTTCTGGTCAATCGGAGGGGCGAGCGCCTCTTCGCCGGTCACTTCGTAATCGCGGTCAACGCCCCACACGCCGAACCGGCCTGAAAGAACCCCTGTCTTGGCTTGTTCGAACACGCCGCGATACGTGATTCGATCGTTGCGGAAAGTAGTTCCAATGATCGAGTCGCCATCTTCGAAGTGCTCGATCTCGTCATGTTGCCATTCGGTGAAGGCCACCTTCAGGTTGAAGCTCTCCACGGGTCCCGCGAGATTCCGCAGGCCCCAGTTCACCCGGTAGCTCGTCCGCTGGCTTTGGAGGGAGACTCGCGCGAGTTCCTCTTCGTCGTGATGTTCCTCCTCTTCGTCGTGATGTTCGTCCTCGTCTTCGTCCTCGCCCTCTTCGTGGTCGTCATCGTCGTGGTCGTCGTGCTCGTCCTCATGGCCGTGCGCGTGGAACTCGTGGGCAAAGGGAACTCCGAAATCGCCGCTGTCGACTCTACCTTCTGCGGTCAAGTACATCGTGTTTCCGTACCAGCCCAGCCCCCCGCCTCCATTCATCATCTGCGTGCGGGAATTGAAGACCTGGCCCTCCTGCGGGGCTGTGTAGTCGCCCGTGCGAACCCCTCCTCCGTGGCCCCAGAGCATCACCTTTCCGACCCCAACCTCGAAGCCCGCGTTTCCGCCCGCTAGCGCGTTTGCCGTTCCGCCCGAACCCGACAGGAATCCGCGAAAACCTGGGTGCGGGTGGGGATGATGCTCGTGGTGGCGGCTGATCGCATTGACCGTGCCCCCCATTGCGTTGCCGCTGTACAACAGCGTTGCGGGCCCCTTGACGATCTCAAGTCTCGCCAGCTGCCCGACGTTCACGAGTTCCCCGTGGTCGCCGGACTGTGACGACAGGGTTCCGGTGTTGATGCCGTCCTCCATGATCAGGACGCGGTCGCCGTCGAATCCCCGGATGATGGGCCGCGAACTGCCGGGGCCGAAGCTGCGCTTTGCGATTCCGGTGCCGACCCGGTGGTCCAGCGCCTCGCCGAGCGATATGGCCGTCACTTCGGATAGGTCATACGCGTTCAGCGACTCGACATCCTGAAAGGACTCGAAAGTTGGCTCGTGCTGCTCCGATGCCGTGACTGTGATTTCGTACCGCTCGGTGGCCAGAGATAGGAGAAATTCGACCGAGGCCGAGCCGCCGGAATCTACCTCCACGGTCTTTGCGGCTTCCGTGAAGATATGGTCCAGATGAGCGACGACATGGTACGTGCCCGGCGGGACGCGGTCGAATTCGAATTCGCCATCGTCGTCGGAGAGAATGCTGCGGCCCAGCTCGACGATGAGCACGTTCGCGCCTTGCAGCGGGCCGCCTGTCTCCTTCATCGATACCGTTCCGGAAACGGTGCCCGTCGACTGGGCGAACCCGGGGATCGCGAAAATGGCTAGAACTGAAGCGGCGAGTAGGCGGAGGCGCAGGGAGGACATAGAAACCCAAACCCAGTCTAGGCACATCGATTGGGGAGTCATAGGTGTTTCCTACAGGCGGGATTGAATTCCCGTTGAGCGGGACAAAACCCGGTTTGATCAGAAGCGAGCGGTGGGACCGCTGGCGCCTTGGCTGCAAGGTGCGGGAGGAACGCTAGGCAGCCATGTAGAAACACAAGGGGCCGCGGAACGCCAGTTGAAAGTGGTGAGCGCGCAGGGACTCGAACCCCGAACCTAGTGATTAAGAGTCACTTGCTCTACCAATTGAGCTACGCGCCCATGACCGGGCCATATCGGGGGCATGCCTCGGCGATAGGGCGTGCCCGTTGCCAGTCCCAAGCATAGCACTTCCCATGGGGCTTATATACGAAAGTGCCCATTCAGGCAACCCTCGCATACGGTTCTGGAGCAACGCACGGCCTGACGGCCCACGTTGACGCTCCGGCGGCGAGAACCCCGGCCGCCAAGATGTTTGCCGCGGCATTCACGTCGCGATCTGCCACTAGGCCACAAGCCCCGCAGCGGTACGTTTCACTGTGGCCCGGATGGTTCCGGGTGCCGCACCGGCTGCAGTCCTGTGACGTGTGTTTCGGGTCCACCTCCACATACTCCCGACCGCCCCATGCGGCCTTGTAGCGAAGCTGTGACTGTAGAAGCGACCAGTTTTGTGCGAGCACCTCCCTGTTGAGTCCGGCCTTGGCCTTGACGTTCGAGCCTGGCTTGTCCGCCGTTCCCTTGGCCGAGCGCGTCATGTTGGTGACCTTCAGAGCCTCGACTGCGATGAGCCCGTGCTGGCGGATGATCCCGGTCGTGGCCCTGTGACATGCGTTCCGCTCGCGGATGTACTGCTTGCGGTCGAACCGTTGCAACGCTGCCACACGCTTGCGCCTCGTGGCCGAACCCTTCCGGCCGCGCGAGACCGAGCGCTGCAGCCTGCGCTTGCGCTTCCAGTCGCGCTGCGCTCGCGCCACCACCGTGCCGTCGGAACAGGTCATGCGCTTGCGGACGCCCATATCGATACCCACCGCCGCCACCGACGGTGCCAGCGGCTGCTTGTCGACCGCATACACCAGCGACGCCTCCCAGCGGCAGCCGCGCTGGGTCAGGCGGACGGACTTCAGCGGCGCGTCCAGCGGCAAGGGCCGCGCACTGCGGACCCGCAGACGGGGAAACCCCTTCAGCCGAATCAGGTAGTCGCCGTTATGGCGGCTGACCATGCCGTTGTGCGGGTCGGCCACGTCGATGGTCCGGCAACGGCTGAGCGGCCGGAATCTGGGGAAGCCCGGCGCCTGCCCCGCCCGCACGCGCCGAAAGAACGCCTGAAATGCGAGGTCCAGGCGTTTGAGCATGCCCCGGCTGGCCCCGATCGCAATCTCGCCCAGGTCATGCTCGTTGGCTGTCCGCAGCTGGGTCAGCCACTTGCACTGGTCGTAGAAACTGAGCGACTCCTTGCGCTGCTCGTAGGCCGTCTTGCGGCACTCCAGCGCTTGGTTATAGAGCCAGTTCAGGCAGCCGAGAATCGACTCCATCCGGCGGTACCCGGCGGGACGTAACTTCAGCCGGACGACGTATGCAGCGTGAGCTTCCATTTTCTATTCTTGTTTCTATTTTATTCTATCATATCTTGATACTTTCGCGCTATCGCGCTAGACGAACTCGACTTGACTGGGCACTTTCGTATATAATCCCCCTTCCCATCAGATCTGGCTTGCCGCCCTGGCGCCGCTGCCTTGGCGCCGCCCGCCGCCGTTCAGGGATTGTAGATGCCCATCACGTGCTGGTCGAAGTCCACCAAGGCTCCCGTCATCATGCAGGCTTCATCGCTGAGCAGGTAGGCGGCCATGCCAGCCACGTCGCGCGGGCGCAGTATCCTGCCGAACGGCGCTCCCTTGTCCGCTGCTTGCAGCCAATCCTGTGGCTGGCCTTCGAGGCGCTGCACGGCGTGCTCGGCAGGGGTGGCCATCCAGCCGATATTGAGGGCGTTCACCCGGATCTGGCGAGCCCGCTGAGAGTGCGCGGCGTTCCGCGTCAGGGTGCCGAGCCCACCCTTCGACACGCTATAGGCGGTGAGGTTGGGCGTGCCGCCATGGGCCGACATGCTCTGGATGTTGACGATGCTCCCGCCCGTGCCCTCGCGCTGCATGATGCGGACAGCACCTTGGATCAGCAGGAACGGCGCGCGGAGGTTGATCGCCATGATCTTGTCCCAGTGCTCGGCCGACGTGTCTTCGAGGGTGCCGCGCTCGGTGCAGGCGGCGGCGTTGACCAAGCCGTCCAAGCGGCCGAACGCGGCGTCGGCTCGCTGGATGATTTCCTGGCAAGCGGCGGCGCTGGCGAGTTCGGCTTGGACGAAGATCACCCGGCATTGCGCGGATCCCAAGCTGGCCGCCAGTGCCTCGCCGCGCTCAGCCGAGCGGCCGGTCAGCACGATGCCCGCGGCTCCTCGCTCCACGGAGAGGCGAGCGATCTCCTCGCCCAAGCCCTGGGTCGAGCCCGTGACCAGGATGACCTTGCCTTGCAGCGCATCGGGCATGGTACGGTCCTCCTCAGTCCTGTTCAGCCCGAGCGACGATGCTGCGCTCGCACCCTTCGCGCGCCGCCGTCGTCACTCCCGGTTCTCGCCGGCGGGCCTGGGGGTGGAGAACAGGTCCAGCGTCGGCGGCGTGGCTGGGGTCTCTTCGTGTTCGGCTTGCACGAGCCCAGCGCCGGATGCAGGCTCGGGATGTAATGCCGGCGGAACCAACGGCTCGCCGTGCGCGCCAGCCGGGGCCGCCTGCCTCTCGGGCTGGGGTGTCTCAGGGCCTGGCTGTGGCGCAGGACGGGCGCCAGCCCGCACTTGCCCTGCCGAGTCTTGCGGGTTGCGGGCTTCGGAGCCGCTCCGCAGAAACGCTTCCTTGTCGAGCACAACGGCTTCCAAGCCGCGGTGGAACGGGCTCCATACCTGCTCGCCGGAGATTTCACCTGTGGCTGCTCGCATCATTTCGAGGCGCGAGTCAAGATCGTCGATATAGTGCAGCGCGAGTGCCTCTGGGAATAGCGGCTGCTTGGGAGATCCGAATTCCAACTTGCCGTGATGGCTGAGCACCAAGTGCAGCAGAAGCGTCTTCAGGCGCGGCGGGAAGCCCTCGATCGCATCGCAGCGGCGCTCTAGCCAAGCGCTGCCCATGGCGATGTGGCCCAAGAGGCGGCCCTCGTCCGTGTATTGGATCGCGTGGTCCGCGCTCAGTTCGAAGATCTTGCCGAAATCGTGCAGCAACACTCCCGAGGCGAGCAGGTCGCTGTCGAGTTCGGAATAGTGGGACGCCAGCAGCTGGCCGACCTGGAGACAGCTCAGGACATGCTCCAGAAGGCCGCCCACCCAAGCATGGTGCATGCCGCTCGCAGCCGGGGCTTGCTTGTAGCGGCGAGCGATCTCCTTGTCGCGGAAGATATCGCTCATGAGCCGCCTCAGGTGCGGGTCCGTGAAGCCGTCGATGGTCGCCAGGACTTCCCCGAACATCTTTTCGATGTCGTGCCTTGTGCGGGGCAGGAATTCGCCGGGATCGACTTGGGCGCGGGGCACGACTGCCAGCTTGCCAATGACGATCTGCGCCAGGCCGTTGTAGTCTTGGACCCGGCCCCGGACCTCGACGAAGTCGGTGACCTTGAAGACTTCGGCGACAGCGCTGACGTTGTCCCACATGCGGGCATCCATCACGCCCGTGCGATCTGCCAGCCGCAGCACAAGATACGGGTCGCCGCTTTTTTTCTTCGAACGAATCTCCTTGGCTTGGACTAGGAAGGTGCTCTCGAACCGGGCTGTGCGATCGATCGTCTTCAGGTCGGCGATGAAATGCTCTTTGATCACGACGCCGCGGCCCCGTCTGTCTCGTCCGCCGGCTCGACGCTGTCGTCGGAGTCCTGCACGTCCACCTCTCCTTTCGGCAGCGGGATCATCCAAAGCAAGCGCTTGCGCCGGCGCGTGCGAATCACCTCTTCGCGGGTGGTCGTCAACGGAGCCAGGCGAGACGGGTCGCTCCAGCCCGTGTTCATGCCGTCGACCGCGCCTTCGTCAGCGTAGCCGGGACGGATCTCGATGTAGGACTGCATCCGGAGTTCGCTGAGGTATTGGCGGATTTCCGGCTGGAAGCGCGGGCCGCTGATGGTCGCGCGAATCTCCTCCTGCACCTCTTCCAATTCCGCCAGGCCCTCGCTGTAGTTCTGATCGACTCGCAGTATCAGCAGCCCGTTGGGGACCTCGAGGATGTCCGTGATATGCCCTTGGCGCTGCCCGAACACGGAGGACTCGATCTCTTCCCGGAGCATCCCGCGCCGGTAGATGCCGATGTCCCCGCCCAGTTCCTTGGTGGCCTCGTCCTCAGAGAAGCGCCGCGCCATCTCGGCGAAGGGCTCGCCGCGCTCCACGCGCCCGTGGACTTCTTCGGCCTGCTTGCGCTTGGCATCCGCGTCGCCCTCGAGCAAAATCAGGATCTGGCTCAGACGGACACCCTCCGAGCGCACGAATTCGTCCTTGTGGGCATCGTAGTACTCCTGGATCTCGTCCCGCGTGACGACTACCCGCCGGGACACCTCCTGGCCGAGCACCGCTTGGGACAGGAAGTTCTCCCGCATGCGGTCCATCAGGTCCTCGGCCGGCTCTCCGGTGCGCTCCAGGACCCAAGCTTCGAATTCGTCCGTCGTATCGATGTTGTTGCGCCGCATGATCTCGTCCCGCTGGCGCAGCACCTGTGCTTGGACCTCGACGCCGAGTTCCTCCCCTTTTTGGACCAGCAGGCGCTGGTCGATCATGTCCCGCAGAACGGCCTGCTCGCGCAGCCGGAGCTGCTCTTCGCGCTCGGCGTCGGTCAGGGATGCATCGGCGAGCAGTTCGAGCCGGTCTTGCTCCAGGGTGCGCTCGTACTCCGAGCGCAGAATGATCCCGTCGTTCACCTTGACGATGATCTCTTCGAGGATCATCACATCGGCCGACAGCGCTGCGGTAAGTGCCAGCCCGGCTAGGGGCAGCTGGTAAGACAACTTCATCGCTTCCTGCAACCTATCTTCGCACGGTCCCGGCGTAGATGTTTCGCCTCGCTATCGGCGAGAACCCGGTCTGGCGAGCGGCGCGCGTGCCTGCGCTATTGTGCGGCGGCCGGGATAGTGAAGCCGACGCGGGATCCGGAAGCGTCGGATTCGACTCGAAACTCCACCGCTCCCTCGTAGCACAGCTGCAGCCGCCGCTCGACGCTGCGCAGCCCGTGGCCGCGGCCCGGCTGGGCCTGCGTGTCGAAGCCAGGGCCGTTGTCTGCCACCTCCACGCGCAGCCCGCCCGAGTCCTTGCAGGCCGAGACGTGCACTTCTCCGCCATCGGCCTTGCGACTTACGCCGTGCTTGACCGCGTTCTCCACCAGCGGCTGGATCGACAGCGCCGGCACGCGGTTGAAGCGGACTCGCTCGTCGACCTCGATGCGGGTGGTGAGCCGGTCTGCCAGGCGGAGCCTTTCGATTTGCAGGTAGGCCTCTACGATATCGATCTCGTCGGCGAGCGAGACGAGCTGTTGCTTGCTGCTCAACGAGTAGCGGAAGATATCAGCGAGGTTCAACAGCGTCTTGCGGGCAGCGGTAGCTCCCGCGGGAATGATCGCGTTGAGGGCGTTGAGGGCATTGAACAGGAAGTGGGGGTTGATCTGCGCACGGAGCGCCGCGATCTCGGCATCGCGCAACAGGCTATCCTGCTCTCCGCGACGCATTGCCTCGACCCGCCTCGCGACTGCCGCGGCGAGCAGGTCCAGATCGGCCAGGTCAACGCTCAGGTAGCGCCGCCCGCCGTCGCGTGCGCCGAGCAGCAAGAGACGCTGGCCTCCCACGCCATCTCGCAGCGGCACCACTGCTTCGCTCCAGCCGTGACCAGCAGCGTGGAGCGCCTCCATTTCCGTGGCGGGAATCGTTTCTGGCTTCGCGACGCGCACTTTGCTGTCTGCGCTCAACAGCTCCCAATGCTCGGCGGACGCGAATTCAGCGATCATGCCGGCCGCTCCCGTTAGGAAGGCATTCTCGTCATCGGCCTCCAGCGTGCTAACGGCGCGGGTGGCGGCCTGCACGTCCTTGCGCCTGAAGAGGCCGTTCTCCGCCCACGCGCCGATGCGCCGGCCAATCGCGGGATAGGCCAAGATTGCCAAGCCGGACAGGACAAGGAATGCCGCCAAGTCCGACGCGGTCTGAGAGGCGGCCTGCACCAAGCCCAGCGCGTCTGCCACCCACAGGATCGCGCCTGCGACCGCCGCTGCCAACAGGACTGACCCGGCCAGCCGAACGAATACGTCCAGCAGCAGAAAGCGGTAGTCTTGAAGCAGCACGAACAGGGCCAGCGGAATGCCGGCGTGGTGGAAGAGCAACTCGTGCAACCACGCTCCGGGCTCGTGGGCGGCGCCAAAATGGACGAACGAAAGGGCTAGCAGGAACAGCGCCATCGCCGCCAGCGTCCGCATGCCCGAGCGTGTCCGCCGGGACCCGCCGCGGGCGAGCAGCACAGCGCCGATGATCGAGAGGGAGCCGAAGCCATAGTTGATCGCAGCCAGTCCCGCGCCCGGACTGGCAACTGGCACACCCAAGGCGCCCGTGATGTGGATCAGCGCCGCCGCCGCACCTACGGTGTACCCGGCTGCTGACAGCCAGCGGTATTCATTGCCGAGCGCCGAATGCAGCAGCGTGCAGGGCAGCAGACTCAAGAAGGCTAGGCTCAGGGCCGAGACGGCAGCCTGAAACTGTCCCGCGGGTTCGGCCAGCAGCGCTGTCAACGACCCGAGATTCCAGCACAGCGCCAGCGCTGCTGCGGCTGCCGGCACGCCGATATCCCGGCGCGGGCTTCGGACGAGCAGGACCAGGAAGGCCCCGAACGCCGTGAGTCCCGCGGTGTGTCCGAGCAGGTTCAGCAGGATCGGAAAGTGAATCACGAGCTCCACCTAGGGTATTGCTCCGCGGTCCGGATTTCCAATCTAAGAGCCCGGTCTAGCCAGATTGGCTCCGGGGCCCTTACTTGGAAACCCGCCTGGAAGATGGGATGCGGTGAATTCGAACCGGGCAGGTCGCGGCCGAGGATTCGCGTCAGCCAGGCTTGGCGGCGGATTCGATTCGTGCAATCTGCAACTCGCCAGATCTCGTGCCTCGCTAGAGGCCTGGGCCGAGTTGGTCGTCCGTAATTCCGCCAAGGATCCTGCCCGGTTGCGGGGTTCTGGAACGGCTGCCTACGGCAAGCCAGCCGCCCAACCGCTGATGGCCTTCCAGAGCATCCCTCCGATTCCAGCCGTGATCGCTACGGCAACGGGCACGACAAGCAGCAGAAGCAGCTTCCGATAGCTTGCGAGATGGCCATCGAACTGGGCCTCCATCCTGTCGAACCGCCGTTCCATCTTGTCGAACCGCCGTTCCATTCCGTCGAACCGTTGGTCGATGGCCTTGAAGCCCGTTCTCATCTCGCGTTCGATCGATTCGAAGCGACGGTCGACGGATTCGAATCTGGCCTCAACTTCAGCCTTGAAGCCCTTCAGCGCAACGTGAAGCGCCTCGATGCGCGACAGAAGCTGCAGCTTCGATCCCTCCACGAGCTCCAGGGCGACGCGCTTGGCTTCCGACGTCATGGCCTCGGTCGCATTATACGCTTCGTCCGGACTGGCCCCGAGGCGGATCAGCAAAGCGACCATGGATTTATGGCTTGCGCTTGTGGGTGTGTCAGTCTTGCGTTTCATATTTTTCCTCCAGTGACTGAGAATGAACTCTGAATTCGTAGAATCATCGTTCTTTCTATGTTTAGTTTAGTATATTATCTTGTACCTGTCTAGTATATAGATGTATCAGGCTTGACATCGTTCTCCCGTCAGCAGATTCCGTACTGCCCTCCGCAGCACTTGATGAGCGATCCTACGATTCTGCCGCTTGGACCCGCGTTCGCGCGTTGCCCGAACACCAGTGCAGTCTTGGGCGGCTCGGGTTCGACGGTCGAATCGCATCGGATGTCCGGGTCGCTCCCAGGCCCTGTGGCCCGCTCGGCGCTTTCATACGGACCGCTCAGTGACTCTGGTGTTCCGTTCGCGTCGTTGTGCCTACGGTCTCCGCCGGTACCGTGATACAACATCGAACAGCATGCCCGACGGCCCATCCCAGACACTGCGGACCCTGATCGTCGACGACGAGCGCGCCGCTCGCGACGTGTTGCGCCGCGATTTGACCCAGATCGAGGGTGTCGAGATCGTCGGCGAGGCCGAGAACGGGCGCACCGCGATGGAGCGGATCGAGGAATTGCATCCCGACTTGGTGCTTCTCGACATCCAGATGCCCCTCCACGACGGGTTCGAGGTTGTTCGCGGTATCCGCGGGCAACTCCCCTCGATCGTCTTCGTAACCGCCTACAGCGAGCACGCGCTGAAAGCGTTCGAGATCGGCGCAGTCGACTACTTGTTGAAGCCGTTCAGCGTCGAGCGGCTCGACCGCTCGATCCAGCGGGCTCGGAGGGCCCACAGGAACCCTCGGGAAAACGCCGAGCGCGTGGCGCGGACGGTTAACGCCGCCGCTCGGCCTGGCCGCCAGAGTTCGAAGATCGTCGCCTGCCACGGGCGTGAATTCTTGCTGATCGATCTTGATCAGGTCTATGCCTTCCAAGCTTCGGGCGAGATCGTCTGGATCCAGACGCAGAACAAGCGCTACCGTGCCACGCAGACGCTGACGGCCATTGCAGCCAAGCTAGCCGGCTCGAGTTTTCTGCGCGTGCACCGGGCGGTGCTGGTCAACAGCGACAAGATCGGCCGCATCAGCTCGCTGAGCAGTCGCCGCTGGCTGCTGACGCTGGCCAACGGGTTGCAGTACACCGTGAGCAAGCGCAACGCTGCGATCGTGCGCACGTTGCTGCAGTGACTGCCGGCGCTGGCCTCCGCGCCTGCTCGCGCGAGAGTCAGCCGTCCAAGGCTGCGCGCAGCATCTGATTGACCAGCTTGGGGTTGGCCTGTCCGCGGGTGGCCTTCATCACTTGTCCGACGAAGTAACCGATCACGCCTGTCTTGCCGCCGCGATACTGCTGCACTTGGCGTTCGGACCGGGCTAGGACCTCGCTGATAATCTTCTCCAGCTCGCCGGTGTCGCTGATCTGTCGCAGGCCCTCGGCTTCGATGATCTCAGGGGCGGTCTTGCCGCTCTCGAACATCTTGGCGAACACTTCCTTGCCCAGTTTTCCGGACAGGGTCCCTTCGTTCACCAGGGCGACCAACTCGCCGAGTTCAGCCGCCCCTACGGGGGAGTCCTCGACAGCCTTGCCCGCGGCGTTCAAGGCTCCCATCAATTCGCCCTGCACCCAATTGGAGGCGATCTTGGGATTACCGGCAGCCTTGGCCGCGGCCTCGAAGTAAGCTGCGGTCGCGGCCGTCAGCGTGAGGACCTTGGCATCGTATTCAGACAGCCCGTAGGCCTCGACGAACCGCTTCCGCATGGCGGGGGGCAACTCGGGGATCTCATCGCGAATCCCGTCCAACCACTGGTCCTCGACGATCAGCGGGGGCAGGTCAGGCTCGGGGAAGTACCGGTAGTCGTGGGAATCCTCTTTGCCGCGCATGCCTGCAGTGCTGCCGGTAGTGGTGTTGAATAGGCGGGTCTCTTGCACTACTGTGCCACCGGCCTCCAGCAGCGCCGCTTGGCGTGCGATCTCGTACTGGATGGCCTGCTTGACGAAGCGAAACGAGTTGAGGTTCTTGATCTCGCAGCGCGTGCCAAACTTGTCGCTGCCCCGCAGGCGCACCGAGACATTCGCGTCGCAGCGCAATTGCCCTTTCTCCATGTCGCAGTCGGAGGCGCGGGCGAACTGCATCAGCAGCTTGAGTTCGCTCAGGTAGGCCACCGCTTCGTCGGCGCTGCGCAAGTCTGGCTCGCTCACGATCTCGCACAGCGGTGCGCCGGCGCGGTTCAGATCCACGTAGCTGTAGCGGTGCGAGTCCGGGAATCCGTCGTGAATGGTCTTGCCAGCGTCCTCTTCCATGTGCAGGCGGGTGATCCCGATGCGCTTGGCGAGCTCTCCGGTCTGGATCTCTAGCCAGCCGTGCTCGGCAAGCGGGTGGTCGTATTGGGAGATCTGGTAGCCCTTGGGCAAGTCGGGGTAGAAGTAGTTCTTCCGCGCGAACTGTGAGTAGCGGTTGACCTTGCAGTTGATCGCCAAGGAGGCGCGCACCGCCAGCGAGACCGCCTCGCGATTGAGCACGGGCAGAGCGCCCGGCAACCCCAGTACGACTGGATCGGTCTGGGTGTTCGGCGCATTGCCGAAGGCGTGGCTGGAATGGGAGAAGATCTTGGTCTTTGTCTTGAGCTGGACGTGGACTTCCAGGCCGATGACAGGCTCGTACTTAGCGATAGTAGCTTCGTCCGCTAGACCTGCATCCAAGGAGGACATTGGCTGGGAGATTTACGGACCGAGCCCGACCCGAATTATATGGGACTTATATCGGAGAGCGGCGAACCACTACTCGATACGGTTCTGAAGCAACGCACGGCCCAACGGCCCACGTTAGCGCTTCGGCGGCAAGAGCCCCAGCCGCCGGAATACAGCCAAACCGCATCAATGTTGCTGCTGGCTGCATTTGATTTCAGTATGTCACAGGATTCGCAGTCTTCGACTTAGGCCCCTACATCAACGTCGTTTTCCGCGCCTTGGACCGGCAGCACCGGGCCCGATCTGCCGCAGGTCGCCGTGCCTCCGAGCCAGGCATTGCTGCACAATGGAAGAGGCATGTTCACTTGGGTCTGTCAACAATGCGGCGCCAGCGTCGATGTAGCTGAAGTCACATGCCCGCACTGCGCCGCGCCCGAGCCTGCCACTCGGCAGACCCCCGTGCCGGCGGGCGACGAGACACAGCCTTTGCAAGCGCCCCCGGCCGAGCCCCCGGTGCGCCCGGATCCGCAGCCGGCCCCCGAGCCGGCGGTACCGGTCGCTGCCGAGCCGACACAGGCTCCTGCTGCACCGATTCCGACCGCTGCCGCGCAGACAGTGAGCCGGCGGCGCGGAGCCTTCGAACTCCAGACCAAGCACCTGCTCCTGTTCGGCGCTGCGGTGGCGCTGGCCGTCTGCGTCGCGGTCGTGGTGTCTGCCGGACCTGGCGGTTTGTTCTCGGCGCTCCGCTTGGAAGATCCGGCCGAAATGGCCGTGTCGCCCGTCGAAACGTTCGCGATAGGCGTGCGCGGACCGATCGAGATCTCGGGCATTCGGCCGTACTACGACGACAACTTCCAGACGCATGTGCGGGCCTTCGTGGCCAATCATTCCAGAGACGCGCAGTCGGTAGCGGTCCAAGTGCTGCTTCGAGTGCGGGAGGCAAGTCAGCAGGCCCCGCCTCTGGCGACCTTCGAAGTGGTGATCAGCGACCCCTTGCCGCCTCACGGCGGCAAGGAGGTTGACGTAGAGCTGGCCGCCATGGGTAGCCTGCAGAGCCTGCCGCCGTGGGACGAGATCCGAGTCGACATCGAGGGGCTTGCGGCATCGGGCGGCTAGGCCGGCACGCTTCTGGCGATTTCGGCACCGCTGGTTTGGATACGCTATAGAACTTGATTGGCTCGGAGTGTTCCTGCCCCGAGCCCTAGGAGGAATTCATGTCGAACTTGGTCCGTTTGAGTGTCGAGGGCGGCGTCGGCGTCATCACGGTCGACAACCCCCCCGTGAATGCTCTCAGCCCCGGTGTTCCGGACGGCATCTTGGCTGGTGTCGGGCAGTTCGGCGAAGACGACAGCGTCAATGCCATCGTGCTGATCGGGGGCGGGCGCACATTCATCGCCGGGGCGGACATCAAGGAGTTCGGCAAGATCACATCTGGGCAAAAGAGGAGCGGGCCGGGCCTGACAACCGTCATCGAACGCCTTGAGAACTCCCCCAAGCCGACCGTCGCGGCGATCCATGGGACCGCCTTTGGCGGCGGCCTGGAGACGGCCCAGGGGTGCCATTACCGGGTGGCACTGGCATCGGCCCAGGTCGGGCAGCCAGAGGTCAAGCTCGGCATCATCCCCGGCGCTCACGGCACGCAACGCTTGCCGCGTCTGGCGGGGGTGGAGAAGGCTGTGGAGATGTGCGCGCTCGGCGATCCGGTCTCGGCTGCGGACGCCTCTGATCACGGCATCGTCGACCGAGTGATCGAAGGCAGCGGCTACGAAGAATTGCTGGCCGGTGCGATCAAGTTTGCCGCGGAGATCGCCGCGGGCGGGGGCCCGCACCCCAAGGCGAGCGAGCGCGACGAGCGCTTGGGCACGCCGGAAGCGGCGGCGGCTATCTGTGACGCTGCCAGGTCCAAGGTGCGCAGGATCCGCAGGGGCCAGATGGCCCCGCTGAAGGCCATTGATGCGGTGCAGTGCGCAGTGACCCTGCCGTTCGCCGATGGCATCAAGCGCGAGGCCGAGATCTTTCGTGAGTGCCTGTTCTCGACGCAATCGAAGGCCCTTATCCATGCGTTCTTTTCCGAGCGGCAAGTGCGCAAGATTCCTGACGTCCCCAAGCAGACGCCGACACGACCGATCCGATCCGCCGCCGTGCTCGGTGCCGGGACTATGGGCGGTGGCATCGCCATGTCCTACGCCAACGCCGGAATTCCCGTGCGCATCAAAGAGGCCACCCAGGAGGCGCTCGACAAGGGCATGGCGACGGTCCGCAAGAACTATGAGCGCTCTGTCAAGCGCGGACGCTTCACGCCCGAGTTCGCCGAACAGCGCCTGGCCCTGATCACGCCCCAGACCGGTTGGGCGGGTTTCGAAGAGGCCGACATCATCGTGGAGGCCGTCTTCGAGAACATGGCTCTGAAGAAGGAGGTTTTCCAGCAGATCGATGGCGTTGCGCGCAGCGGCGCCGTGCTCGCCACCAACACGTCCACCCTGAGCGTGGACGAGATCGCCTCTGTTACTTCGCGTCCGCAGGACGTCATCGGGCACCACTTCTTCAGTCCGGCCAATGTCATGCGGTTGCTGGAAATCGTGCGCGGCCGGGAGACTGCCAAGGATGTGGTCGCCACTTCGATGGCCTTGGCTCGGACCTTGCGGAAGGTCGGCGTGCTCGTCGGCAACTGCCACGGCTTCGTGGGCAACCGCATGTTCCATCCCTACCGGCGCGAAGCCCAGTTTCTGGCCGAGGAGGGTGCCGACCCGGCTCGTATCGACAGCATCATGTACGAGTTCGGGGCCGCGATGGGCCCGATGGCGGTGGGAGATCTAGCCGGCCTGGATGTCGGCATGCGGGTGCGCAAGGAAGCGCCGCATCTATATCCGCCCGGCACACGGCGGCCTTTGGCCGAGGATGCGCTCTGCGAGCTAGGGCGCTACGGCCAGAAGACCGGCGCGGGCTGGTACCGCTACGGCGACGACCGCAGCCGCAACCAGGATCCCGAGGTCGATGCCCTGCTGCGACGCATCGCCGCCGAGGCGGGCATTGAGCAGCGCGATGTCGACGATGACGAGATCCGGGACCGTCTCGTCTACGCCTTGGTCAATGAGGGCGCCCGCATCCTCGAGCAGGGCTACGCGCTGCGTTCGTCGGACATAGACATCATCTACCTGTACGGCTACGGCTTCCCGCCGCAGCGGGGCGGTCCGATGTTCTACGCCGACACGGTGGGCTTGGCCAGTGTGTTGGAGCGCGTGAAGGAGTTTCACGCAGCTCACGGTCACTGGTGGCGCCCTGCGCCGCTGCTGGAAGAGCTGGCAGGGCAGGGCAGCACTTTCGGCGCTTGGGACCGGGCACGCTCCTAGCTGTCCGGTCCGCAGCCATCACTCCGACGGCGCGGCCAGTTCTTCCGCGAACGGATTCGGTGCCGTCGGCTGGAGCCTGATCAGGCTCTCACGACCAGGTCATTGGTGTGCCGGGTGTTTCCTCGGGTTCAAGCAGGAGCAGATCCGAAAGCAACGACTGTCGACAGATCTCGCAGCAGGGGTTTCGTCACTTGACTTTTTGGGGCCAGAGGTGACCGGCAGGAGCGCGCGCCAAGCTCCAAGTCGATCTCCGGCGGACAGGGACGGCAGTCCGTTTGTTTGGACGAGTTCAGGTGATTGCGGGATCAGCGACTCGATCCGCCGTCTCGCAGTGTCGGGGCCCTCTATTCCAGAGTCATTTCGAACACATAGGCGTGCTTGCCCAGGCTCAGTCCGGGGTTGCGTATCGCCAGCGCGTCAGATCGCTGCGACCACTTCAGGTCTCCGTCATGGCCCAGCAGGCGAACTCTGGAAACTGTTCGCCCCTCGAGGAGGTCGGACCCCGCCCGGAGCGACTCAATCGTCCACTCCTGCTCAGCCAGGCCCAGCGCGGTCGCGTAGAGAGCGTCGCCTTTGGTGGTGAATCGAATATCCTCTGGCCCCATCGGCCTGTTCCGCTCTTCGCTGAGGTGCCCTTCGACCGTCTCGGTCGGTCCTTCGCCATAGATCTTCCACGGGCGCGAGCCGTAGATGGCTTCCCCGTTGACCTGAAGCCAGGCGCCAATCTCCCGCAACATCTCGGCCTCTTTCGCGGGAATCGTGCCATCGGCTCTGGGCCCGACGTTGAGCAGCAGGCAGCCGTTCTTCGAAACGATGTCGACGAACTCGGTCAAGATCAGGCGCACGTCCTTGTAGCGGTGATTCGTCACGTAGCCCCACGAAGTGAAGCCGACCGAAGTGTCGGTCTGCCAGAAGAGGTCGCGCATGCCGGCCAGCCGCGCCCGCTCGAGGTCGAGCACGGCGACGTTCTCGGGCATCGCCTCGAACTTGTAGTTCACAACGCCTGTCTTGCCCCACGCCCGGGCGCGGTTGTAGTAGTAGGCCGCGAATCGCTTCAGGTGGGGCGCGTAGGGATTCACGTCCGCTGTCGGGACCTGCTGCCTAGGGCCGATGCCGAAGTCGAACCAGACCAGGTCAGCCTTGAATTTCTCCGCCATTTCAGCCGTCCGCCCCAGCCAGTCGTCGCGGAACTCCTCGCTCTGCGGAAACCAGTCGAAGTTCTGTCCCGCGGTGAATTCGAGGTCTTCGCGAGGCTTGCCGTAGAGGCCGACGCCCGCTTCGTCGACGGTGTCGTAGGATTCGTCGCGGGGGTAGTAGCCGTAGTTGAAGGCTCGATGGCTGCTGATACCGAATTTCATCCCGCGCGCGCGGACCGCCTCCTCGAGGTCCGCGATGACGTCTCGCTTGGGCCCCATTTCGGATGCGTCCCACTTGGTGTAGCTCGAGGCGTAGAGCGGAAAGCCGTCATGGTGCTCGCCGACCGGCACGACGTATCTGGCTCCCGCTTCCTCGAAGAGCGCCGCCCAGGCTTCCGGGTCATAGTTCTCGGCCTTGAACATCGGAATGAAGTCCTTGTAGCCGAAGGTCTTGTGGGGGCCCCAGGTCTTCAGATGATGCTCGAAAAAGTTCACGTTCCGGCGCCTGTTGAGCTCATTGAGGTACATGCGCCGCGGGTACCACTCGTGGCCGAACGCAGGGACGGAGTAGACGCCCCAGTGGACGAAGATGCCGAGCTTGGCGTCGCGGTACCATTCCGCGACACCGTTCCCTGCCAACGAGTCCCAGTCGGCCGCGAACGGGCCGGCAGCGATCGCCTCGTCAATCGTCGCAAGGTCGGCGTCGACCGCTCCGGTGAAGACGATCTCGTTAGGAGTCGCCTCTTCGGTTGCAGGCTGCGGCCCGCAGCCCGCCAAGACGGCCAGCGCGAGAACGCTGCAGCATACGCCCGGGCCCGATCTCATCACGAACATCCAATTCCAACCAGCGATTCATTCTATTCCGAATCCATCGGGCTTCGACGCCAGCGCCGGCATGCCGCCGAGCGTCGGCTGGGTTCGGGTTCTCCCCAAGGGCGGGGAGCGCAATCACTCCACTCACGGCTCGAGTAGTCGCGATTTCAGCTTCTCCAATTCCGCTCCCGCAGCTCGCAATGCCAATCATCCTGCCAATCTGCCGGTTCGAGCTTGCCAACAACCCGAGCCGCTCGATCGCCTATCGAGCGCTCTGAGACGGCGTCCTCCAAGGTGTCGCGGACGAATTCAGACAGAGATTTCCCCAAGCTGGCTGCATGCGCCTCGAGCGCCTCGCGTAGCTCGGCGCTGGCACGGAAAGTAATCGTGCGCCTCATGTACTACAACTTGTACTGCAGCTGGAGTGCCACACAGACGGCAAGCTGCCGCGAACGCGTCCGGTACGGTCGGCTGGATCCTGGTCAGGCGCTCACGACCAGGTTGTTGACAACCTTCTTGACACCCTTGATCGAGGCGACCTTGGTGGCGCGGCGCTTGGCGGAGTCCGAACGGATCACGCCGTCGATAGTGACGACCCCATCGGTGACGTCCACGACCAAGTCCCGGATCCTGAGCGCCGGGTGATTGTTCAGCTTTCTGTGCACGCGGTCATAGAGAAGGTCGTCGTCCACCGCTTGCGCGGATGCAGCGCTCGCCGCCAGAGGAGCAATCCACAACAGGCTGCGTCTCGTAAGCCTCATCACGCTAGACTTCCCTAACCTTGTCCGAGGATGCGGCGGAAATCAAGATCTTGCACGAATCCATCGTTGTTTCGCCAGTTCTTGCGCACCTTTACGAACACTTCCAAGCGCACGCTGCGATCGAAGCAGGCCTCCAGCGACTGTCGCGCCCTGCTGGCGAGTTCCTTCATTTTCTCACCGTTCTTGCCCAGCAGAATAGCCTTTTGTCCTTGCCGCTCGACCACCGCTGTGGCGAAGATGAGCAGCTTGCGCGGGGTCTCTTCCCAGCGCTCGATTTGCACCGCGACCGAGTGGGGCAGCTCGTCGTGCGTCTCGCGCAGAATCCGCTCCCGGATCAGTTCCGCCGCAAGGAATTTCTGCGGCTGGTCGGTGAGGTACCCCTCCGGATAGAACTGCGGGGACTCCGGCAGTGTCTTGAACAGCGCGGTCAGCACTTGGTCCAAGTTGATGCGCTTGGTGGCCGAGATCGGTATGAATTCTTCGAAGTCGTGAAGTTGGCGGCAGCGGTCGAGGAACGGCAGCAATTCCTGCATCCGGTCCAGCTTGTCCACCTTGTTGGCCAATAGCAGCAGTGGTGCGCCGAGCCGCTTGGCTACGGCTACGGCCCTTTCGTCAGACGGATTGATGCCCATGCTGGCATCCACCATCAGCAGGGCTGCGTGACAGCCCTGCATGGCGCGGCTGACTTCGCGCATCATGCGCTTGCCGAGCTGCTTCGACGGCTCATGGATCCCGGGGCTGTCTACGAAGACGATCTGCCCGCGCGCCTCGCTGAGCACGCCTTGGATTGCGTCCCGCGTTGTCTGGGCGCGTCGGCTTGTGATCGACACTTTGCTGCCCACCAAGGCATTGAGCAAGGTGGACTTGCCGACGTTGGGCTTGCCTAGGATCGTGACAAACCCTGCCTTGGTCATGCTTGTCTCGGACATTGGATACTGGCCCCTGGAGCGGGAACTCACGTCCGCGCCGCCGCCGCGAGCGGATCCCTCGAGATCAATGGCTCTCCCGCTCGATCAATCCCGCAGCCAGCCCGTACTTGCGGCGCAGCACCGTCTCGAATTCTCGCATCTCGCCGCCGTCGAGCTCGTGGTCGAATCCCAACAGGTGGAGCAGGCCGTGAAGCACGAGGATCTTGATCTCGTCCGCTACGGAATGCTCGTACTGCTTCGCCTGCCGGGCCGCTCTCTCGGCGGAAATGAGCAAGTCCCCGATGTATCCGCCCGAGCGAGTGTAGGGCATCCCGTCTCCAGCAGGGAATGACAGCACGTCCGTGGCGCGAGCCATATCGCGGTACCTTCGATTGGCTTCCCGCACCGTGCGGTCGTTGGAGATGACAACGCCGAAGCCCCACTCACTCGCCAAGTCTTTCCACGCGAGCGAGATGAAGGCTCTCACGCTGTCCTCGTCGAACGGTATCTTCCACTGGCGGTTCTCGCAGCTCCAGCCTTCGACTTCCGGCTGTTCGTCAGTCTCGGTCATGGCGGGGCACGTACTCCGCGCCCTGGTCCCGCGCCGCGGCCGCCGAGTGCCATCGCTTGGAGCCATAGCGGTCGTAGGCGCGAATGATGCGCTGGACCAGGCCGTGGCGCACGACATCCTGCTCGTCGAAGTGGACGAACCTGACGCCCTTCACATCCGCCAGCACGTCGATCGCCTCGATCAGACCGCTGCGCTTGCCGGGAGGCAGATCGATCTGGGTGATGTCGCCCGTGATGGCGGCTTTGGAGCCGAATCCCAGCCGAGTGATGAACATCTTCATCTGCTCAGCGGTGGCATTCTGGGCCTCGTCCAAGATGATGAAGCTCTCGTTCAGCGAGCGACCGCGCATGAACGCCAGCGGCGCCACTTCGATGATGCCGCTCGCGAGGTTGCGCTCGACCCTCTCGGCCTCGAGCAGGTCGTGCAGGGCGTCATACAGAGGACGCAAGTACGGGTCCACCTTCTGTTGCAGCGTGCCGGGCAGGAAGCCCAGCCTCTCGCCGGCTTCCACCGCGGGGCGGGCGAGGACGATCCGGCGCACGTCCTTGGCCAGCAGCGCTGAGATCGCGTATGCTACCGCCAGATACGTCTTTCCGGTGCCGGCCGGGCCGATGCCGAAGACCATGTCCGAACGATCCATGGCCTCGAAGTAGCGCAGTTGGTTGAGACTGCGCGGCGTGACGGACTTGCGGCCGCACAGCCGCCGCCGGCTGTTCTGCACCAGCCCCTTGAAGCTGATATCGGGATCCGAGGTAGCCACGCGCAGGAACGAGCGCATGTCTCCATTGCTGAAGCGGTGGCCCTCGCCCAGCAGCGTCAGGTAGTCCGCGATGATGTCGTCCGCTCGGCGGACCTGCTGCTCGTCGCCTTCGATCTCGAGGCTCCCGGCGGAGATGTGGGCCGAGACGCCGAGCGAACTCTCCAGCAGGCGGAGGTTCTCGTCCCGCGTGCCGCACAGGGTCTGGATGCCTTGGCTGACGACGATCGATGCCTTGCTCAATGGGATGCTGACGGGCTCCGCAGAGATTTCGAGATTCCGCTGCTGGTGCGGGACGGCGAGCGCGTGCCCGAGTCGAATTATATAACGAACCAGCCCGCCGACAAGGGGGGATCCGCGAAGCTGCCCCGGATGTCCGTTTGCGTCCCTGCGGATTCGATGCCCGACCGCCAACCGCCAGCTGTCGGAGGCGTAGCGCCGCTTCAATCAGCCAAGGCTTGGCCCACCGCCCGGTTGCAGCAGTGTCCAATTCCGGTATGGCCAAGGACAGTGGGAGGCGCTATGCTCTCTAGGGCCGCGCCCGCGCATCCTCGTGCGTCGCGCGACGGCCGCGAATCGATTAAGGAGGTAGAAAGCAGTGATCACCATGCAAGATTTTCGTTCGCTAATGAGCTGTGGGAACGACGCGGGCCGGGCCGTGACCAGGGTCGGGATCGCCGCGATGATCTTGGTCTGGGCCTTTTCCCCCGCGCAGGCGCGCGCAGCAGTCGAGGGCGAGGCCCAGTTCGTATTCAACACGTTTGCGTTCCTCGTCTGGGGCGCCTTGGTGATGTGGATGGCGGCGGGCTTCACGATGCTCGAGGCCGGTTCGGTACGCACCAAGAACGCGTCGATGATCTGCTTGAAGAACATCGGCCTGTACTCCATTGCCGGACTCGGGTACTTCGCCGTCGGCTTCAACGTCATGTACGTGGGAGTCGATCCGGGCGGCTGGTTCGGCTCGCTTGGATTCCTATACGGGACGACCGCCGACGAGGTGGCCCTGCTGGGCGGCGAGGAATCGGTCGCTGCGGCCGTGGTCGAGAGCGGCTACTCGGCGATGTCGTACTGGTTCTTCCAGATGGTCTTCGTGGCCACCACGGCCTCGATTGTTTCGGGCGCTCTGGCGGAGCGCGTAAAGCTATGGTCGTTCTTCCTCTTCATCGCGGTGCTGACCGCATTCGTCTACCCCATCGTCGGCGCCTGGACATGGGCCGGGGGCTGGCTGGCTGAATTGGGGTTCAAGGATTTTGCCGGTTCCACCGTGGTCCACTCCACGGGCGGCTGGGCGGCTCTGGCCGGGGCCATCATGGTCGGCCCTCGCTCGGGCAAGTTCCGGGCCGACGGCAGCGTCAAGGCGACCCCTCCGTCCAATATTCCGGTCGTCACCCTGGGTGTCTTCATCCTGTGGCTGGGCTGGTTCGGCTTCAACGGCGGATCGCAGCTGGCCCTAGGCGGCGCGGTCGACGCGGTGGCGGTGAGCAACATCTTCGCCAACACCAACCTTGCGGCCGCGGCCGGTGTCATGGCGGCTCTGAGCCTCTCGCGGCCCGTGCTGGGGCGGATGGATCTGCTCGCCGGGCTCAATGGCACCCTGGCCGGCCTCGTCGCGATCACCGCGGCGCCAGATATCGTCCAGCATCACTGGGCGATTGTGATCGGAGCCATCGGGGGCGTGGTTTGCCTGCTGTCGATGAAGGCGCTGGAGGCGCTGAAGATCGACGACGTCGTTGGCGCCGTTCCCGTCCATCTCTGCACGGGCATCTGGGGGACACTGGCAGTCTGCATCGTCGGCGGCGGGAGCATCTTCGCGCAGATCGCCGGCATCTTGGCCGTCGGCGTGTTCGTGTTCGGACTCTCGATGCTGCTCTGGTTCACGATCGACCGGACGATAGGGCTGCGGGTCGAACACGACGTCGAGGCCATCGGCCAGGATGTGGGCGAACTGGGTATCGAGGCATACCCGGAATTTATCGTCGTGCCTGAGGAAGACTGATCGGGGCCGCTCTGCGGCCCCGAGCGGGGCGGGCCGCGATGCGGTTCCGCCCGGCGCCGGCCAAGCCCGGCGGCGCGGCTCGTGCGACTTCGGCCCGAGCCGCTCGGGGCGCGGGCGCGGAACGGACCGCGAACCCCGGCGTGATCAGGAGAGCACTTCGTCGATCACGTGCCCATGCACGTCGGTCAGCCTGAAGTCTCGTCCGCCGAACCGGTAGGACAGCTTTGTGTGGTCGATGCCGAGCAGGTGCAGCACGGTGGCGTGCAGGTCGTGCACGGTGCGGATGCCTTCGATGGCGTGGTAGCCGTACTCGTCGGTCGCGCCGTAGGTCGTCCCCGCTTTGATGCCGCCGCCGGCCAGCCAGAGGCTGAAGCCGAACGGGTTGTGGTCCCTGCCGTTCGTGCCCTGCACGAAGGGCGTCCGCCCGAACTCTCCGGAAAAGATCACCAGCGTCTCGTCGAGCAGCCCCCTCGCCTTGAGGTCTTGGAGCAGCGCGGCCACGGGCTGGTCGACGGCGAACGCATTGCGGCCATGCCCCAGGATCAGGTCCGTGTGCTGGTCCCACGGGTTCGAGGAATTGCCCGTGCCGCGATTGCGCCCGTCCACCATGGTCAGTTCGACAAACCGCACGCCACGCTCGACCAACCGCCTAGCGGTCAGGCACTGCAAGGCATAGTCGCGCTTCGGCGGGAAGGTCGAGTCCAGGCCGTAGAGCCTGCGCGTCGTCTCGGTCTCGCCGCTGAGATCGACCAATTCCGGCACCGCCGCTTGCATGCGGTAGGCGGTCTCGTAGTTCTTGACCGCAGCTTCCACATCCGGGTCGTGGGCTGTCCGCTCCAGGTATAGCGAGTCCAGCGAGCGGATAAAGTCCAGCCGCCGGCGCTGCTTCGAGTCTGCCTCCGTCGGCTTGATGTTGGCCAGCGGCTCCTCGGCCCCCGGATAGAGCATCGAGCCTTGGTGCTCTGCGGGCAGGAAGCCGCTGCTGAACATGTTGATTCCGCCCAGCGGGATGCCGCCGGTGCCGATCACGACAAAGCCGGGCAGATCCTGCGACTCGCTGCCGAGCCCGTAAGTCACCCACGCACCCATGGAGGGAAACCCGGTAAAGGGCTGCCCGCAGTGAAAGTAGAAATTGCCCTGCGCATGCTCCATGAACTTCGCCGTCATGCCCCGGACAATGGCGATGTCGTCGACGCAAGTCGCGATGTGCGGGAACAGGTCGCTGACCGGCGCGCCGCACTCGCCGTAGCGGTGGAAGTCCCACGGGGACGGCATGATGTTGCCGTCTTGGTTGAACATGGTGCGCGCCGTCTCGAACGGCATCGGCTGGCCGGCATCCTTCGCCAGCCGCGGCTTGGGGTCGAACGAGTCGATGTGCGAAAGCCCGCCGGACATGTAGCAGAAGATGACGCTCTTGACCTTCGGCTCGAAGTGGGGCGCCTGCTGGCCGGCTTCCTCCGAGGGGCCGGCGTAGGCCGGATCTGCCATCAGGCCGGCAAGGGCCAGCATCCCGAATCCGGTCGAGGTCGTCCGCAGCATCTCCCTGCGCGAGACAGGGCGACGCGGGCGCGGGTGAAACCGCGGATCGAGCGTCATGGCAGGCCCACAAACACTATAGCCAATGGTGGGTCCGAAGTGGGTGCCGGAGCGTTCCTCTCGTGACGCAGCCGCGGGCCGATCCGTTCGCGGTAGCGCGGTCTCAGGCGCGGCCCGCCCACCGTTGCGGGCTGAGTCGGAAGAGGTCGATGTCCCATGCCGGCGAGCGGTCTTGGCAGAGGTCGGCCATGATCTTGCCGACGACACCGCAGAACTTGTAGCCGTGCCCGGAGAATCCCGCGGCGACAAACACGTCCTCGCAGCCCGGAAGGCGATCCAGAATGAAGTGGCCGTCCGGAGTGTTGGTGAAGATACAGGCAGCCGCTCTGCTGGTCGGCCCGTCCGCTCCGGGAAAGTAATGTGCGATGCCCTCGCGCAAGACAGCCTCGTCTTCCGGCTGGCAAGTGCGGTCCATGCCGCTCGGATCCTCGACGCTCTGCCTGAGGTGGTGGAACTTGCCGATCTTGAAGCCTTGGCCGCGGTGGTCGGGGAACCCGTAGAAGCGCCCCAGCGGCGACTCTAGGATGAAGACCGGAAAGTGCTCGGGCTTGAAGCGGTCGGGAACTGGCGGATCCGTCCACAGCATGACCTGCCGCTCTGCTCGGCAATATGGGTGCAGCTTGGAGCACAGCCTTCCGATCCAGGGCCCGGCCGTGATGACGAGGCGCTTGGTGTCGAATGCCGCGTCGCGCGTTTCCACCCGCAGCCCGGATCGCTGCCGATCCCAGCCGATCACCTCTGTGCCGGAGCGAACGCACGCGCCAGCGCGGGTGGCGCGCTCGACGTGGGCTCGGATAGCCGCTTCCGACATGAGGTAGCCTCCGTCGGGCTGGTAGATTGCCGTCATCGAGGCGGGCAGGCGGAATCCGGGAAATTCCCGGCTGACGTCCGCACCCCCCAGTTCCTCGAACTCGATTCCGTGCTCGAGGCATGATTTCTTCGAACCCTCTACGGTCCAGCTGCCCTCCGGTCCGATATCGAGCCCGCCCGTTACGTGTAGCAGCGGCTCGTCCAAATCTGCCGCGCTCTCGAGCTCTCGCCAGTAGCGGTACGCCGCTCGCAGCAGGGGCACGTATTCCGGGCCTTCGGAGTATGCCAGCCGGATAATGCGCGTTGACCCGTGGGACGACCCCATCGCGTGGCCGATTTCAAACTGCTCCAGGCCCAGAACCTTGCAGCCGCTCCGCGCCAGGTGGTACAGCGTCGCGCTGCCCATCCCGCCCAGGCCGATGACGATGGCGTCGTACATGGCTGCCGTCAGGGCCGGTCCCGAGAGGCTACGAGCGCGTGGATCTCGAGGATGTCCCGGTCGCTCAATACGTCCTGGAATGCTGGCATGCCATTGCCGCCCTGAAGCACCCTCGCGACAAACTCCGCCGGAGCGAGCCTGGTGCGGAACAGATTCGGCCCGCTGCCCCCGCCCACCTTGTGGCAGCCGATGCAGCGGGCTCGAAATACGGAGGTCACTCGTTGCAAGTCCTCCGGGGATTCCAAGTATCCGCCAAGATCCGCCGCTGCCGCCGCTTCGGCTGACCACGGCTGCGGCGGGCCGGATGTCTGGATCGGTTCTCCCCCTTCGGTCGGCTCGAAGCCATAGCCGGGCAGGACGCGGCCGCCCAGCGTGTGGCCCGGCTCTCCCACGTACGGCAGCCCGCCCCCGAGCGTGGTGAGGTTCGTGCCGGGGGCCACCTGCGCGGGGCCGCCGCCGTCGAGCGCGAACACCCAAAGGTTCCCCGCGCGCGGCTCGGTGTAGTAGAACGTCATGTCGCCGCCGATGCCGCCGGACGGCACGGCCACGTATTGGACCCCGTCGAGTTCGTACGTGATCGGACTTCCGATGATCCCCGAGCCGGTCTGAAATTGCCACAGCACCTCGCCCGTCCGCGCGTCCAGGGCCATGAAATAGCCCCGCATGTCGCCCGTGAAGACCAAGCCGCTAGAGGTCGCTACCGATCCGGCCCAGAACGGCGCGGGGCTGGTCTGGCGCCACAGGATCTTGCGTTCCACCACGTCGAAGGCGAGGAAATTGCCGGGCTTGTCGGTGGTCAGGTATTGCTGGTAGTCCGCGCCCAGGTACCACTCGCCGTTCGTCGGAGGCTGGAACGTGCCTTCCTCCCAGAACTTGTAGCCCATGGCCCATTGGTTGGACATGAAGTACAGGACCTTGAGTTCGGGGTCGTAGGACAGCGGCTGCCAGTCGATGGCGCCTTCGAGGCTGGGAATGATCGGGCCGACCTCCGGCCCGCCCGACTCGGCCACCATGTCCGGATTGACGATCGGCCGGCCGGTCTCCGGGTCCAAGCCCCGCGCCCAGGTGATGCCGGGCACGATCGGCTCGCCGTAGAGGAACTTGCCGTTGGTGCGATCCAGAGCGTAAAAGAACCCGTTCTTGTCGTGATGGAACAGCGCCTTGACGGGCCCGTGCCGCTCAAGCTCGAGGTCGGCCAGCACCGGCGTGCTGACTGCGTCGTAGTCCCAGCAGTCCCACGGAGTGTATTGGAAGCCCCAGGCGATCTCGCCGCTGTCCGCGCGGAGCGCGACCGTGGCTGCCGACCACTGGTTGTCGCCCTTGCGGACCTGGCAGTTCCACGGCGCCGCGTTGCCGGTGTTCCAGTAGACCAGGTCCAAGTTCGGATCGTAGACTCCCGTGGTCCAGGTTGGTGCCCCGCCGTGCTTCCACGTGTCCCCCGGCCAGGTCTCGTTGCCTGGTTCGCCGGGTCCCGGGATGGTGTACGCCGTCCACCGCAATTCTCCTGAAGTGGCGTCGAACGCCTTGACGAAACCGCGGATTCCGAACTCGCCGCCGGCGACACCCGTGAGGACCATGTCCTTGACCACCAAGGGCGCGCCCGTGATGCTGTAACCCTGCCGCCAGTCGATCACCTGTGTCTCCCAGGCGACTTCTCCGGTCTGCTTGTCGAGGGCGACAAGGCGCGCGTCCATCGTTCCGACGTAAACGAGATCGCCCAGCAGGGCCACGCCGCGATTGATCGAGCCGCAGCAGTAGACTCGCTCGCTCTCGGAAGAGAGCTCGGGATCGTAGCCCCACTTCTTGGCTCCCGTTCTGGCGTCGATCGCAAACACGCGCGAGCCGTCAGCCGATATGTACAGCACTCCCTCATGGATCAACGGCGTGGCTTGCAGGCCGCGATTCTCGCCGCCGGTGGCGAATACCCAGGCAGGGTGCAGCCGGCTTACGTTATCCGGCGTGATCTGGTCGAGTTCGACGTAACGATGCGCGTGATAGTCGCGGCCGTACATCAGCCAATCGCTCGTGTTCTTGGAGGACTCAAGCAGGTCGGTGCCCGAGACGGGGCCGGCGCTGGCGCGGGGCGCAGAGACTCCGGCGAGGCAGAGCATCAATACGAGTGATCCGAGGAAGGCGCGTCGAGGCATGTTTGACCGTTGCCGTGATTCATTCTCGCAGGAGGAGGGTTTCGGGCCGGGTCCCGTCAGGAGGCCGGCCGGGCGTGGTGACCGGAGCGTTGTGAGGGCGTCGGCTGCACGCACGCTGTGATGCAACAGCGTGGGCGCATCGCGGCGAGCGCTCTCGCGCGCATTCGCCGCTCTGCGGATCCGCAGATCATGGCCAGTCAAGATGCTTGCGGAGAAAGTCGAACGTGCCCTCGCCGTGAATCTCGTGGGGACCGTCGAAGAACTCGATCTCGGTCTTGTCCCCTAGCCCAAGTCGGTTGTAGAAGCGCCGGACCTTCGCGAATTCATAGGCGACCCACTCGTCCGGGGCGACGCCGTCGGAGTGCCCCCGCTCCACCATGAACGGCCGCGGTGCCATCAGGGTGGCAAGCTCCGCGTAGTTGATCACGTTGGCAAAATTGAATTCGAGCATGTCGTATTCCTGCGTGAACAGGTAGCTGTAGCGATCGGTGGTGCTCGTGTTCTTCCAGACCCACTCGTTGAAGTCCGCCGAACAGATCGACAGCGCATAGTCATCCAGCAGCGGAGGGATCCGCATGGCCGTCTTGCCTCCGTAAGAGAGGCCGTAGAACCCGATCCGATCCCCGTCCACGAAGGGCAGCGACTTGAGCCAAGCCAGCGTTTGCTGGTGCTGTCCCACGATGAACGAATACAGGGACAGCTTCAACGGGTGGGCCTTGCGCCAGATCTGCCTGAACCGGTCCCGCCCGATATACGGGTTTTGCGGGGCGTAGACCACGAATCCTTCTTGCGCCAAGCGCGCCCCGTAGCGGTGATATGCGCGGTGGTCAACGTCCGGGTCGGCGAGGTCGGTCGGACGCCCTTCAAGCCCGTGCTGGGCGACTACGACGGGTCGGCGCTCGCCCGGCCGCAGTCCCTTGGGCACTAGCAGCACGCCGAATGCGAAGACGTCCTGCCAGACGTCGAGCACGACTTCGTACCCTTCGAAGTCGGTGTGGTCGTAGATTCGGCGGGTCTTGGGGCCGGCTGGCCTGTCGGGTGCTGGCAAGCGCCCGATCACCTCGTCCCAGATGTAGTCGCGGTAGAACTGGGTCGAATCCTTCCACGCGCGGACCGACGACGCATCGGCCTTGGCCCAGAATCCACTGCGCCGCTGCGGCGAATCCCGGACCAGGCGATGGTTGTAGTCGACGATCTGGTCGAACTGGCGACGCATGCGCGCGTCCCGGTCCGGCGCAGACGAGACGGTCCGGAGATCCCCAGCGTCGGGGCGCAGGTCCCGCGCATCGATCAGCAGCTGCAGCGATGTCTCCGTGCCGGGAGCGGGCGCCTCGTCCACGAGGAAGCAGTTGTCCGAGCCGAGCCGCTCATAGATTCGCCGCGCTCGATCGAACTCTCGGCGCACCGATTCGACCGGAGGCGGGACTAGCCGGCCCGATGCCGCTCGGTCCGCATTGGGAGCGGGAGCGGGAGGCGGACCCGCGACACCCGGCCCTTGCGAGGCCTCTATCGTCAATCTCCGGGGAGCGATGAGGCCGGCGAGCTCGGCGTCGCCAAATTCCGTCAGCAGGCTCCACACGTTGCGGTCGATCGTTTCCTGCCAGAGGCCCTCCCGCTCTTGGAAGTAGCCGCTGACGACGACCGAGGTGATTCGCCTGTCGAGAGCTGCCGCGTAGAGCGCCAGCAGGCCGCCCTCCCCGTAGCCGATCATTCCGATCGGAGCCTCGTGCTCGCGGTTGCGGGATTCAAACAGGTCGATGGCCGCGAGGACTTTCTGCACTTCGTAGCCGATTACGTGGCGGCCCAGCTCGTAGCTCATGCGGAATAGGAACTCGCGGTGCGGTAGGTTGGATTCGCGGACGCCGCCCAGGCCGGTCCATCTGGCCGTCCGATCGATCAACGTGGGAACGAGCACTTGGCAGCCGTTTTCCGCCAGTCTCCGGGCGAACTGAGCCTGGCTCGAACTGCCCCCTTGGATTCCAACGAGCGTCTCTGGAGACCACGAAGCGTCCGGGATCGCCACGATCCTGGCTCTGGGCGGCGAGTCCGGCTGCAGGAGCAGCCCCTCTCCGAAAACTCCAGGCAGGGATTGCCAGCGAACCGCCAGCACTTCGTACCCCTGGCCGACGGCAATCCTCGCAGGCCGGTCTGTGGCAGAGACCAACTCAAAGGCGTCGAGCGGCAGGCGGGCGTCGACGACGCCGAGAATCGTCGCGAGGCGCTTGCGGTTCGCCTCGACTGAACGCCAATATGCGTCCGCGGAGCTGAAGTCCGGGCTCCATTTTCGATCTCGGTCCGAAGCGGTCGACCGCGTGGCCCTGTCGAGAAAGCGATGAATGCCCTCGACCATCTCGGCCGCGAGATCCTGCGAGGTCTCGAGTGGCCTGGTGGAAGGCAGCACTGTCTGTGCAGCGGCACCGACACTGATCGCAAGCGCCGCTGCGAGGGCGCGGACGACTGCCTTCCCAGATGTCATTGTCTTCGTGGAGCTGCGGGCCGCCCGGGGCGCTCGGTTCGAATCGCGATCGTCGGGGCGGCTAGGCGGCGATCAGCCTTCGCGGATCCTTCTCTTGGCTGCGTCGTATACCACTCGGCTGCCTCGAACGAAGCTCTCGTCGGCGAGGATCGCCGCGATGGAGTGGCTGTATCCGGCCTCGATCGGAGCGTTCGGGGTCTCCCTTGTGCGGACGCACTCGAGGAAGTTGAGCATGTGCGGCACGCTCTCCGCGTTTCCGATCGTCTCGCCCTCCCGAATCCGGTCATCGTCTTCCACGGTCTTGCCGGTGATAAGGAACGGATCTCCCCAGCGCGTGGCGTCCATTTCGCCGCGAGATCCGAAGAACTTCAGGTAGCTGTGCCCGCGGACGCCGAACGTTGAGCAATAGCGGACAAGAAAGCCCTCCTTCGGATATTCCAAGGTCGTCTCCACGGAATCGGGAACGTCGAAGCCGTCCCGGTTCCAGCGGAATCCGCCCGCCATCGTGACAGCGCGCGCGGGTGGACCTGCCCCGGTCACGTAGTGGACGAGATCGAAGAAGTGCACGCCGAGATTGCTGTGCGGGCCTTGCGAGAAGTCCCGATAGCCGAACCACCCCGCGTACTGCTGCTGATCCCAAGGTCTGGGCTTTCGGTGCATCAGGAAGCGCTTCCAGTCGGTGTCGCTCTCGTGCAGGCGGCGCTCGGCGTACCGATACCAGTACGGCTTGTAGGAGTTGCGCGATTGCTCGATCTTGAAGATGTCGCCCAATCCGCCTGTCTGGACGAATGCGCGGGCCGCCCCGGAGGACGGGAAGCTGCGCACCTGGGTTCCCATCTGCACGACGCGATCTGAAGCCTTGACCGTGTCATAAGCCCTCTTGAGCTCCTTGAGGTCCATGGCGAGCGGCTTTTCCACGTATGTGTCCTTGCCCGCACGCGTCGCGTCGATGAGCTGCCTGCAGTGCTGGTGGTCAGGCGTTCCGATGACGACGGCGTCAATATCGTTGCGGGCAAGCAGGTCTTCGTACGCGTGAATCTGTGCAGGAGCAGGCCGGCCCGAGTCCTGCACTCTTGCCGCCGCAGATTCTCGTTGCGACTGCCAGATGTCGCAAACCGCGCGCACCTCCGCATTGGCGCGGTCCTGAAACTCCAGGACCTGGCCGAGCAGGTTTCTCCTCCCGCAACCGATGATCCCTACTCCGATACGGTCATTCGAGCCAATAGCGCGAGTCGAGTTGAGGGCGGCGATCCCGGAGCCTGCAACGAAGTTTCTGCGAGTCATGCCGTGAGTATATCTGGGCAAGGGCTTGGGCGCAGCCCTCCACGAGCCTCATTCAGCCGGTGGCTACCTTTGGCTTTGGTGGCTGTCTTGAGATCCCAGCGAGTTTTGCTAGCTGGCGCGGGAGCCTACGAGGGTCAGTTTGGTCATGCGAGTGATTGGGCCTGCGACGTCCGCCGCGAAGAAGCCGTATTCGTGCTAGAGTGCGGCTGGTTTCTGCCACGGTAGCCGCGGCGAGAGCCACGTAAGCCCTGTCCGTGAATCGGTATCGCTAGCCTGCGACTGTCCCAATTGCCACGCTATCAGAGCCGAACCTCGCAGCCGCACCATCGATGTGTTCAAGTAAGGAACAGGATCTGGGCTACTTCCGGGACTCGGCGGGGGGAGGTAAGTGATGGGCGCCTATGCTACGAACTTCCAATCAACCAGCGCTGAGAACGTTTCCCGTGTTCGGAGATACCCGATTATCGACCGCCGGGGGTTCCTTGGACTCTCCGCCGTAGCGCTGGCGTCTCAGGCCTGTTCGCCAATTAATGAACCGGATGCGGAGTCACCTCGGCCGAACGTGCTGTTCGTAGCCGTTGATGACCTCAATTCGTGGCTTGGTTGCATGGCGGGTCACCCCCAAGCGAGGACGCCGAACATTGATCGTCTCGCCTCGCAAGGTGTCGTCTTTCACAACGCGCACTGTCAGGCACCCATCTGCGGTCCGTCCCGGGCGAGCTTGATGTCCGGCTATCTGCCTTCGACCACTGGGATCTACGGCCAGATCAGCGATCGCGACCTTCGCGAGGCTTCACTTGAAACCTCTGCGACACCGTTCTTGCCGGAGTGGTTCGCTCAGAACGGATACCACACAATGGGCGTGGGTAAGCTCTTCCACGGGCATGCCCCAGTTGGTGCATTCGCTGAGTCCGGCGGACGCGAGGCAGGTTTCGGCCCGAAGCCGCCGAAACGCATGAAATGGGACAGGAACAAGACCAGCACGGACTGGGGGCCGTTCCCGGATGCCGACGAAGAGATGCCCGACTTCCGTACGGCTCAGTGGGCCGTCGAGAGGCTGGAGCGGCAGTATGACGGTCCCTTCTTTCTCGGGGTAGGCTTCCTTCGTCCGCATGTTCCTTGGCATGTTCCAAAGAAATGGTTCGACCTCCTCCCGGTCGACGAATTGGAGATGCCTGCGTATCTGCCGGGCGATCAGGACGACGTGCCCGCGATCTCTCGCGAACTCCACGCCTTACCCATGATGCCAACCACGGACTGGGCGATCGAGACGGATGAGTGGAAGAAGATTGTCCAAGCATATTTGGCGTGCATCGCATTCGTGGACGCACAGGTCGGCAAAGTGCTAGACGCCCTGGACGCAAGCCCGTACGCCCACAACACGTATGTCGTGTTGTGGGGCGACCACGGCTATCACATCGGCGAGAAGAATCGCTTCGGCAAGCACTCGCTCTGGGAAGAGGCCACGCGGACTCCGCTCATCGTGGCCGGGCCTGGGATCGTCCCCGGAGACACGCAGAAGCCGGCCAGCCTGATCGATCTTTATCCGACGCTGCTAGACCTCTGCGGCCTAGCCGCGAATCCCGCGAACGAAGGCCATAGCTTGCGACCGCTGCTCGAAGGCCCGAATTCCGCCAAATGGCCGCATGCTGCCTTGACGACCTATGGACGCAACAACCATGGGATCCGCGACGAGCGTTATCGCTACATCCGCTACGAGGACGGATCGGAGGAACTCTACGATCACGAGGACGACAACCACGAGTGGCACAATGTTGCCGCCGACCCAGCCCATGCGGAAGTCAAGGATCGGTTGGCCGCGCAGCTGCCCGAGGTGAACGTGGCGTGGTCAGAGAAGTCGGTATACGACTACAACGACTACTTGACGGTTCACAGGCGGAAGAATCTCTGAGCGGGCCATGCCGCGCGTGTCGGCCTTGGTGCTTCCGAGGAATAGTGGGCCTGGTTCGGTAGGGAAGCAGCTGGCAGTCGTCGTATCATCCAAGCGAATGCGACTCGCCGCTGCTCTCTACGCTTCAGTTCTTGCCCTCCTGCTCCTCGCCGCGTGTGGCGCGGACCCTAGGGCCGAAATTGAGAGCAGGGATGGAGCTAGGCCCAACATCGTCTTCATTTTCATCGACGACCTCGGCTACGGCGACATCGGCGCGTTCGGCTCGACCGTCAACAAGACGCCTCATCTCGATCGGATGGCGGCAGAAGGCCTGGTGCTGCGCCAGTTCTACGTTTCAAACACCAACTGCACGCCGTCGCGCGCGGCGCTGATGACCGGGACGTACGCGCATCGCACTGGCATGGACGGCGATGTTTTGTTTCCGGGCGAGCGTCGCGGCCTCCATCCAGACGAGACCACGCTCGGGGAGGTCATGAAGGCAGCCGGTTACGCCACCGGCGTTTTTGGCAAGTGGCACTTGGGCGACCAGCCGCAGCACTTGCCGCTGGAGCACGGGTTCGACGAGTACTTCGGAATCCCCTATTCGAACGACATGTGGCCGGGGAACCTGCGGGGCCACCGGCACACCAAGGAACCCTACACTCCATTGCCGGTCATCCGGGACGACCAGGTGGTTGCATACGTGGCTGACGGTGCAGATCAGGCGCTGCTTTGCGAGGCGGTCACCGACGCGGCCATCGAGTTCATCGAGGAGCGCAAGGACGAGCCGTTCTTCCTCTATTTGCCTCACCCCTACGTGCACCGGCCGCGATACGCACGCCCCGAGATTGCGGACCGAGCGAACGGAGACGTGAATCGGGCCGTCGTGGAGGAGGTCGATGACAGCGTAGGGCGCGTTCTCGGCGCGCTGCGCGCGCTGGACCTCGCAGAAAGGACCTTGGTCATCTTCACATCGGACAATGGCGGCGCTACCGGCATGAGCATGGGACCGCTGCGCGGCGGCAAGGGAGGTCCCAAGTACGAGGGCCACATGCGCGTGCCGACAATCTCTTGGTGGCCAGGTACGATTCCGGCGGGAGGGGAGACGGACGAGATCGTCACGGCCGTCGATATCTTGCCCTCGCTGGCAGCCTTGGTCGGCGCGAATCTGCCCGCCCTCCCGATAGACGGCAAGGATGCGCTGGAAGTCTTGCTGGACAAGCCGAACGCACGTTCTCCGCACGAATTGCTGTTTTACGAGGACGAAGCCGTTCGCCGCGGGGATTGGAAACTCGTCCTCGGAGCCTCTGGCAGTTTCGAGTTGTACGACCTAGAGGCGGACGTCGGCGAGACGACCGACCTAGCTGCCGCACACCCCGAGCTCGTCGAGGAGCTGCGCACGCTCTTGGCAGACCACGCCGCAGAGATCGCCGCCAATCGGAGGCCGGCGGGCGATTCCCAGACGGCGCGACCGCTCATCGCTGAGCCGGGAGACCTTCCCAGGTTGCGAGACCGCATAGGAGTCGACGACTTCGAGCCTGTTCCGGAGCGCCGATAAGACTGCGGCGCATTCTTCCCGTGGCTGACCGCTCAACGGGAGCCGGGGAGCGGCTAGAAGCAGGAAATCCCATCTCTTGCTAGGGTTGGGCAAAAAGGGGATTCGTTCAATGTTGCATTCAGTTCGAGCTCGCATCGTCCGCTCGGTCAGCTTATTCGCAGTGCTGGTGTCCTCGATGGCATTCTCTGCGTCCGCGCAACAGCCGAATGTCATCGTCGTCATGACCGACGATCAGGGCTATGGCGACCTCTCCGCCCACGGAAATCCCGTGCTCAAGACGCCGAGCATGGACAAGCTCCACTCGCAGAGCGTTCGCTTCACCGATTTCCACGTTGCCCCCATGTGCACCCCTAGCCGCGGCCAGTTGCTGACCGGGCGAGATGCGATTGACAACGGCGCTTCGTTCGTGTGCATGGGGCGGTCACTGGTCCGCGAGGAACTGCCCACAATGGCGCAGATCTTCGGCACTGCGGGCTACGCGACCGGGCACTTCGGCAAGTGGCACCTGGGCGACAACTACCCGTTTCGCCCGCAAGACCGAGGGTTTCAGGAGACCGTGCACCACGGCGCCTGGGGGATTACGTCTTTGGCCGACTATTTCGGCAACGACTACTTCAACGACCACTATCGCCACAACGGCCGCATCGAGCAGTTCACGGGCTACTGCACGGACGTTTGGTTTGAAGAGGCGATGGCCTGGATTCGACGTCAGGCGCGCGACGAGAAACCGTTCTTGGTCTACCTGCCCACCAACGCCCCGCACGTGCCGCTCTGGGTGCCGCAAAAGTACATCGACCCGTATCTGGGGAAAGTCGAATCTCGCATCGCGAAGTTCTTCGGGATGATCGCCTCGATTGACGAGAACATGGGGCGACTGACCGCCGTTCTCGACGAATTGGAGATCGCCGACGACACGATCTTGGTCTTCCTTGGCGACAACGGTACGGCGCAGGGCGAGACCGTTTTCAACGCGGGTATGCGCGGCAAGAAGCGGTCGCTTTACGAAGGCGGCCACCGCGTGCCGCTCTTTTTGCGCTGGCCAGCGGGCGATATCGGGGCGCCGCGCGACGTAGATGCCCTGACGCACGTGCAGGACGTGCTGCCGACGCTGCTCGACCTCACCGGCGTGGAAGCCCCGTCTGGAGCCGCTTTCGACGGGGTCAGCCTCGCGCCGCTTTTGCGGGGAGAAAAGCAGGATCTGAGCGACCGCATGTTGGTCACGCAGTACGGAGGAGTCTTCGAGAAGCATCGCGACGCCGCGGTGATGTGGAACAAGTGGCGCTTGGTCAACGGGAAAGAACTGTACGACGTTGGCAAGGATCCGGGACAGACCAAGGACGTCGGCGAGGAGTTTTCCGAAACGGCCGCCAAGATGCGGGCCCACTACGACCAATGGTGGGACGAGCTCATGCCGGCAGCCGAGGCATATCAACCAATCGTCGTTGGCGGGCGCGCTGAGAATCCCGCGCGGCTGAGCGCCTCGGATTGGAACGGGGTCTACTGCGACAATCCGGGCTGCGTGCGAGGCGGCCAAGCCCTGTCGGGGCCGTGGAGCATCCGAGTGGATCAGGCGGGCCGCTATCGGTTCTCGCTGCGTCGCTGGCCGAAGGAGTCCGGCCTGGCATTGAGCGACCCGGCCGCGCCGCTCAAGGGCGAATACGGGGACCTGATGGCTGGGAAGGCGTTGCCGATCACCCAGGCCAGGCTGCGAATCGGTGACGTGGAGTTGCGGCAACGAGTCAGCCCGGACGATCAGGAAGTGGTGTTCGAGACCGAGTTGGAGCCGGGCGAGAGGCGGCTCCAGAGCTGGTTCCTCGACGAGGCCGGCGCACTGTTGGCCGGAGCCTACTACGTGGAAGTCGAGCGCTTGCTCGACAAGGCTCGAGGAACGGATTCCTCGTCCCTGTGCCCGCCAACCGACTCCTCTTGTATAGACGGCCGGAAGTGACCTGTCCGGCGGCAGGCACTGGCGCTCCCGCTCTGCCGTGCCCAGACGCACCCTCGAGGGCGCTCGACCGGGCGAGTGCGCTCGTCGCCGGGCGCCTCACCTGCTTGGGCTTCCGGGAGAAGCCGGACGCTTCGTTCCGATGCGAACGCGGTTGAGAGCCATCAAGTCACTTCCCGGCGACTCGATGACGCGGACCCTCAGCTCGGTGACCCCTTCAGGCAGCTGCATCGTCCCGACCCGATGGGGCTCGAAAAACGTGCGGCCCGGGGTCGGCAGTACCGTGCCCCGCAGCTCGCTCCCAGCGACGCTGATCGCGAATTTCCCGCCCGCGTCGTCCAAGTCGCAACCGTAGACCAAGGAGACTTCGTACTCGCCGGCCTCGGCGACATCGATCTTCCAAGCTACAGACTCACCCGGCTCCTTCCACCCCTCGATCGTGTCCCAGTAGTACCCTCCGAACATGTACACGGTGGACTCTTCGACCGGTTGGTTGCCGAGCGGCGCCGGCGGTGCGGGATCCCGGTGGCGCACTTGGGTGACGCTCGCGTGTTGCCCCTTGTGGCGCGCCCAGCTCGGCAGCAGGTCGATTGGATCCTCCAGATTGTTGCCCACCGGGATTGCGACGGGCTCGAAGGTCTTCTCGGCAGTGACTTCGGCCAGCCATTCTGTGAACTCCTGTCGGAGTGCCGCGGCGATTTCCGGCTCGGTGGCGGCGATATCTCGTTGCTCGCCCGGGTCCGCTTCTAGGTCGTACAGCTCTCTCCCAACGAGTTTGTACTTGGGGCCGGCGATTGCCCAGCGGGATTCGATGCTGGGCCCGTGCCGGTCCCAGATATGGAACAGCCGCTCGTGCGGGCTCTCGTCCGTTGAGCCCGTCAGCAGCGGCAGCAGGCTCTTGCCGTCGAGCGCTACTTCCGACGGTGCCACGCCGCCCGCGATTTCGAGCAGCGTCGGGAACAGGTCCAGATGGGACCCCCTAGCGTCGGTCTTGCGCCCCGCCTCGAACCGTCCAGGCCATCTAGCGAAGAAGGGCGAGCGCACGCCTCCCTCGTAGACCGAGGCCTTGCCGCCTCTCAGGCCTGCGCGGTAGTGGCGGCTGACGCCTCCGTTGTCGCTCATGAACAGAACCACAGTGTTCTGCCTCAGGCCGGACGAGTCGATGAGGCCGAGCAGGCGCCCGATCGCCGCGTCGCATTGCTCGACCAATCCGTAGATGCGGGCGTCGTTGCTGGCGACGCCCCTGGCGCGGTACTTCTCGTGCAGGGCATCGCGCACCAGAAGGGGCGAGTGAGGCACGTTGTACGCCAGATACAGGAAGAATGGCTGATCTCGATTAGCGCGAACGAACGTCGATGCCGCGTCTGTCAAGACGTCGGTGATGTGTCCTCTGACGCTGATCGGGCGGCCATCATTCAGCAGCGCGTCCGGCTCCCAGTAGCGTTCCGTATGGCCGGCCGAGAAGAAGACCGACTCGTCGAAACCGCGCTGATCCGGATGGAAGCCGCGGTACTCTCCCAGATGCCATTTCCCGAAAATACCGGTCCGATAGCCGGCCTGACGCAGCGCCTCCGCTAGAGTATGCTCGCCGAGGTGGAGTGTGTCTCCGCCGAAGCGGGTGTTGTAGAGACCGGTGCGCAGGTAGTGGCGGCCCGTCATCAGGCCCGCTCGCGTGGGAGCGCAGACGGGCTGGACGTAGAAGCGTGTCAGTTCGACGGATTCGGCTGCCAGCCGATCTAGATTGGGGGTGTCGATCTCTTGGTTGCCGTGGATTCCAAGATCCCACCAGCCTTGGTCGTCGGTGACGATCAGCACGATGTTCGGCTTGGTTTCGGCGCCGGCGAGCAAACTTGCAATGCCCAGTGCCGCCAGTGAGAGGGTCGTTGATCGCAATTGCGTTGCCTCGTCCGCCCACGAGTGTAGCGGAGGGACCAATGGGCAGTCGGGCTTGAGCAGCGGTTCGATTCGCCCTAGCGCCCAGCTTCCGGCGGTGGCTCTGGATGGGGGCGAGGCTCATATTTCGAGCGAGTATCTTGGAGTAATGGAGTTCTCTACATCGAAGGAGACGATGTTGAAATCGGTTGCGCTGCTCGCCACTGTGATCGTCTCGGCCGCTTGTTCGCAGCCCCCGTCGTTCCTCGCTGAGCCTGTCCTTATGTCCAACCCCAACCGGGCCGTGCCTCTGGCGGCTGTGCTGGAGTTTGAAGCGTCTGCCCCTGTGACCGCGCTGATCGATGTGACCGACGGTGACCACGCGTGGCAACTCGAGTACGGCCCGGAGCACGATCCGAGCGCGGGTCTGCCTGTCGTCGGCATGCGTCCGGACCGTCGGCACGAGGTCCGCGTCTCGATCCGTGCAGGGAGCGGAGCACCGGTGTCGTCCCCGGATGTGCTCGAGTTCCAAACGCCGCCGCTGCCCGAATTGGGTGTCGATTTCCCGCCCATCGAAGTCGCGGTCAGCAAGCCTGGCGAGATGGAGCCCGGAGTCACGCTGTTCAACCCCCGCCGGCGCAGGGTCGGGCGCAGCCAAGCCGTGGCCGAGTTCAACGCCGCCTTCGGCATGCTGGCGGCTCTGGACTCTGCTGGAGAAGTGGTCTGGTACTACAGCGTGGATTCGCGGATTAGCGACTTCGAGAAGGCCAGCAACGGCAACCTGATCTTCGTCACCGCAGACTTCCGGCTGATCGAGATCGATTGGCTGGGAAACACGGTGAACCAGTGGTACGCGACCGGCCGCCCGCAAGGGCCGACCGATGGCATCGCCGTTGACACCCTTACCTTCCATCACGAGATCGACGAGCTGCCGAGCGGCAATATCTTGGTCCTCAGCGCCGAGGTGAGGGAGATCGACGACTACTACACCAGCGAGTACGACGAGCACGCGCCGCGCAAGCGGCAGAAGGTGATGGGCGACGTGATCGTGGAGTTCGAACGCGACACGGGCAACGTCGTCTGGGAGTGGAGGGCATTCGACCACATGGACCCGTTCCGTATCGGCTACGAGACGTTCTCGAACTATTGGATCCGGCGGGGATTCCCGGACACGGTGGACTGGAGCCACGCCAACAACCTGCTGTACGATCCGGCGGACGACTCCGTCGTCGTCAACTTCCGCTACCAAGCGGCCGCGATCAAGATCGACCGCCAATCCAAGGAGATCGTCTGGATCTTCGGCGAGCCAACCGGCTGGGGCGAGCTGTCGGACAAGCTCCTCAAAGCCGACGGGGATCTGCAGTGGCCTTACCACCAGCACTCGCCTCAGCCGACTCCTAACGGAACCCTGATGATCTTCGATAACGGCAACTATCAAGCCCGGCCGTTCCGCAAGCCCAGCGCCGTCACGGACACCTTCACCAGGGCAGTCGAGTACGCCGTCGATGGCGAGGCCATGACCGCCCGACAGCTGTGGCAGTCGGAGGGCATGGGGCCCGATCGGGTGATCTCTATCGCGATGGGCGACGTGGACTGGCTGCCCGCGACCGAGAACGTGCTGGTGGCGTACGGTGCCTTGTTGGGCCCGGACTCCCTGGGCAAGGTAGGGTGGGAGTCCAGTTCTAGGCAGCAATTCACCCAGTGGACCCGCTTGCGCGAGTACAAGCGCGCGGATCCGCCCGAGGTGGTCTACGAGATCGTCATGAAGGGAGACCGCCCTGACACGGGTTGGACCCTATTCGGAGCGGAGCGGATCGACGGGGTCGGGCCTTAGCCGCCGTTTCGCGAGTCCGCGCAGCGTCCCGGGACGGCCATTGTGCAGTTCCGCTGGAGCGCGCTCCGTTCGCCGATGTTGGGTTCGGCAATCGAACCCGTGTCTGTCCTGCTCGACGGGTCACCGGGGGGCGACGGCCGGGCTTCCCAGGCTAGGCGTCATCTTCGCTATGCCATTGAATCTGCTGCATGTCCGTCTTCGGCGGCGGCGGCCAGTGATGACCGCGCTGGCTTGACAGGCCCCGGTTCGGCCCCGGCCTGAACTCCCGGTTGGGCAGGCCGACCAGCTCGCCGTCTCGCACCCATTCTTCGTCGCCGCCGTAGAGTTGCCCGATCAGCAGCCGGGTCAGCTCCTCCAGCAGCGCTTCGTGTTCGGGCCTGCCGGAGAGGTCGGTGATCTCGGCAGGATCGGATTCGACGTCAAACAGCTGTCGCGTATTGCCGGCCGGGTAGTAGATCAGCTTGTGCTGCCCCTTGCGAATCATGCGCGTGGCATGCTCGCGCTCGCCGACCTCGCCGTAGAGCCAGTCACGCTCGCGCTCGCCGACCATCGACAGGCCTTCCACGCTCTCGGGCACGCCGATGCCGACCAAATCGAGCAGGGTCGGCATCACGTCCTGCCAGCCGACCAGGCGATCGTCGACGCGGTGGTGGCCTACGCGCCGGTCTGCGGCCGGGCCGGTCAAGATCATCGGGATATTCGCCGACGGCTCGTAGAAGAGCCGCTTGGCCCACATGCCGTGCCGCCCCAGCATGTCGCCGTGATCGGACGTAAAGCAGATTGCCGTGTTTTCGAGCAGGTCCTCTTCGCGCAATGTCCCGACAACCACCCTGAGCTGGTGGTCGATGTGCGTGCACAGTGCGTAGAAGGCTTGCAGCGCCTCTTGGATCTGCCGCGGTCCCATGTGGGCCGCCCGTCCGCGAACCGCTTGGAGCAGGTACGGCAGCTCCTCGCGGCACCACATCGCCTGCGTGGGCCAGCGCAGCTCGCTGTTCTTGTACATCTCCAGATACGTCTGTACCGGCACGATCGGCGGATGCGGGTGCCTGTACGAGAGGAACCAGAACGCCGGCCGGCCCGGGTCTCTGCGCTTTATCGTGCGAACCATCTGCTGGGTCGCCCAATTCGTGGCGTGCAGTTCCTCAGGCAGGTGCCACGGTCGCGTGGCGTAGTCGTTGTTGCTCATGCCGTGGTCGAACTGTCGCCCCGCGTAGCCTTGATCGGCCAGGAACGCCTCGTAGTCGTCGACCACACCGTATTGCGTGCGCCCCTCCTCATCGAGGATCACGTCGTCAAAGCCGATCCGGCTCCGTTGCGGGTAGACGTGCAACTTGCCCACCGCATTTGCTTGGTAGCCAGCGTCGCGAAAGGTCTGGGCCATGGTCGGCAGGTCCGGCATCGGCTTTGTCTCGCCGAAATCGCGATCGCCGTGTGTCCTCGGGCTGACTCCCGTCATCAGCGTGCGCCGGGCTGGGATGCACACGGGGCACTCTCCGTAGGCGTTGCGGAAGCGAACGCCGCTGCGGGCCAGCTCGTCCAAGGTGGGAGTCAGGATGTCGGGATGGCCCGCTTCGCCGAGCAGTTCGGCGGGCCAGTGGTCGGTTGAGACGAGCAGGACGTTGGGGCGGCTTGCCATGACAGGTTTGATCAGGCGGGCCGTCTGGGCCCGGGCTGGTGGCGGAAGCTAGTGGGAGTCGAACCCACCCTTGACGCGGGGCGCCAAACAGCGGTTTTGAAGACCGGGCCCGACACCGGCCGGGATTAGCTTCCGTGGCCCGATTCTAGCAGTGCCGCCGCGGGATCAAGAGATGTGCGCTCCCTGCGCCTCCACGTACACCGCGTAGAGGCTCTGGCTGGCCGTCATGAACAAGCGGTTGCGCTTCACGCCGCCAAAGCACACGTTGGAGCAAATCTCCGGCAGCTTGATCTGGCCGATCCGGTCACCGTCCGGCGCGAACACGTGAACGCCGTCGTAGCCGTCGCCGACCCAGCCGGCCGACGACCAGATGTTGCCGTCCGTGTCACAGCGGATGCCGTCCGCGTTACCCGCCTGCTCGAAGCCTTCCATCATCATGGACACGAAACGCTTGCCGTTGCGCAGAGTCCGCCCGTTGTCCACGTCCCAGACCTTGATCTCGCGCTCGGCTTCCGGGTAGTGCGAGGCGCCGGTGTCGGCGATGTACAGCAGCTTGTAGTCGGGCGAAAAGCACAGCCCGTTCGGCTTGAAGATCTCGTCGGTCACCTTCTCCATCTTTCCGCTCTGGCCGTCGATGCGGTAGACCGCTTCCTTGATCTCCAGCGGGCCCTTGTTGCCCTCGTAGTGCATCAGGCTCCCGTAGCCCGGATCCGTGAACCAGATGTTGCCGTCCGGATCCACCACGACGTCATTCGGCGCGTTGAGCCGCTTGCCCTCCCAGCTGTCGGCCAGCACTGTCGTGCTTCCGTCGTACTCGTAGCGCACCAGGCGGCGGTTGCCGTGCTCGCACGAAAGCTGCCGCCCCTGCCAATCGAACGTGTTGCCGTTCGAGTTGCCGGACGGATGGCGGAACACGCTCACATGGCCGTCCTCGTCCAGCCAGCGCAGTTGCACGTTGTTGGGGATGTCAGAGTAGACCAGATACTTGCCGACCGTGTTCCAGGCTGGCCCTTCGGCCCAAAGCGTTCCGACGTGCAGGCGTTGGATGGGCGTGTTACCGAGCTTGTACTTGTCGAATCGCTTGTCGAGCGAGACGATATCGGGGTCGGGATACCTCGTCGGCGTGACGTTCGTCCAGTCACGCTGCGCGAGGCTGCGCACCGGGGATGCGAGGGCGCCGGCGGCTGTGGCGGCAAACGCCCTGCGGCTCAATTCTGGAACCTTCATAAGATAGGCAACTGTAGCAAAGCCGAGCTTCCGCCGAGCGTTGGATCTGCCTCTGGCCGGCAATCGCTAGCCTTCGCTGCCCTCGTATTGCTCCTTCGCAGGCTCCGGGGCGGCGGGGAAGGGATCGCCGGTCCTTTGCCCCCAAGCCTTGAGTTCGGCCAGCAGGTCGTCCTGCAAGCTGCGCGTTTCGACGGTGTTTGCTAGGTTGCGCAATTCCAGCGGGTCTTCTTGCAGATCGAACAATCTATCGACGATCGAGTGGTCGGCACGGACGTTCAGCTTGTAGCGTTGGGTCACAAGCGACCGCCACGGGCGGGCATCGGGGCTGTTGTTGCCCGGCCTCATCTCGGGTGAGTTCAAGACCTTGCCCTCGCAGTAGATCGATTCGACGCTCGGAGCTGTTCCGCCCGGCGTCACCGCGCCGGACAGGTCAAAGCCGGCGCAGGTGTCCGGGGCCGGCATGTCGCACAGCGAGAGCAGCGTGGGCATCAGGTCCACGGAATTGATCAGGGTCGCGGGCTCTGACCCGGCTGCGACACGTCCGGGCAGCCGCATCATGAGCGGAACTTGGAGCGACTCGCTCTCGGGCTCCCCCTTGCGGTACTTGCCGTGCGAACCGGCCAGCTCCCCGTGGTCGGAGGTGAAGATCAACAGCGTGTTGTCGCGCAGACCGCTCTCGTCCAGAAATGCCATGAGCCGTCCCATCTCGTGGTCGAGCGACTCGCACAGGCCGTAGTAACCGGCTAGATCCTTGCGCGCCTGAGCTTCGTGTTCGGCAGGCACGTTTCCGCGCAGGACGATCTCGCTAGGCTCGTAGAGATCGTGCGCGTCCGGTGGCCGGAACGGCGTGTGTGGCGGCCCCCAGGAGAGAAAGCAAGCGAAGGGCTGGTCCTGGTTTCGGCGCATGAAGTCGATCGCCAGGTTCGTCTGCAGCGTCGGTTCGTAGTACGGATCCATGTCGGCGGCGATCTCAGCCAGCGGCGCGCCGCTGTCGTCGAAGCCCCAGTGCCTGTGGTAGATGTGCCCGCGATTGAATCCTTCGAACGTTGCAAAACCCCTGCGCCGCCAGCCGGGCGGTACATAGCCCGGCTTGGGAGGCCCGTCCAGATGCCACTTGCCGACATAGTGAGTGGCGTAACCGGCGCTGTGCAGCAGCTGTGGCCAGCAGACCTCTTGCGGAGGCAGCTGGATGTCATTGCGAACCATGCCGGTCTGATGCGAATGCCGCCCGGTCAGGATGCACGCTCGATTGGGGGTGCAAACGGGATTGGCGGCGTAAGCCCTTTGCCAGTTCGCGCCTTCGGCGGCGAGGCCGTCGATGTGCGGTGTCCGCACAAGCGCGTCCGAGCCGAGGCCCAAGGCGCTGCTGCGCCATTGGTCCGCGAGGACGAACAGGATGTTGGTCGGGGCGCTCGGCGTCTGGGCCCCCGCGCTGATCGTGGCAGCGCCTGATGCCGCTGCCAGAAACTCGCGGCGATCTATCGCAGGCATGGGAGCGAGTCTAGCACCCGCAGTGCCTCTCCGAAAGGCCTGGCGAGCACGCTCCGCGTGCGAGTGCATCGCCGCAGCGGTTGCAGTTGGTGAGCCCGTCGACGCTCCGACCGTCTAGAGCAGGCGGAAGCTGACTTCGATCTGCGCTTGGACGCGCACCGGTTTGCCGTCCTTCTTGCCCGGGCTGAAGCGCCATTGCCGGACCGCCTCGACGGCTTTCTCGTCCAAGCCCAGTCCGAGGCTGCGCACCACGCGGATGTTGTGAGGGAGGCCGTCTTCCCAGATTTCAACCGAGAGCATGACCACGCCCTGGTACTTCGCCTTGCGGGCCTCCTCGGAATACTCCGGCTCGATCTTGGACAGCAGGCGCGGGCTCGACACCCCTCCGCCAATCCGGAAGACTCCGCCTCCGATGCCGCCGCCGGATCCCGGTCCTACTCCAGATCCACGGCCCGATCCGACGCCGGTGCCGCGGCCCGATCCGATACCCCCGCCCGTGCCCGGACCCGCCGATGGCGGACCGTCCGCTCCGAACGGGTCCCCGAATACCGAAAGGTCAACGTCCGGCACGCTGATATCGGGCGGGACGCGGACCGTGGGCTCCACGGACAGCTTCGGGTTGCGGTTGCGGATGATCGGGCTCGGAGGAGCGAGCTGGGGCTCGAGCGAGAATCGCGGCAGCTTGCCCCGGCTCGCCGGCATCGGCGAGTTCGCGCCGCCGCCGCCACCTCCGCCGCTCTCGCCGGGATCAGGCCTGGGGGGTGCCTGCAGCTGGGCCAGGTATGGCGAGACGTCGACTGGAACGACCAGCGTGACGGTCCCCGAGCGGCTCGCGACGTACTCGTTGTCCTGGAAGCCGAACATTACCAGCACGACCAGCGCATGCATGCAGGCGGTGGCGATCATGCCGTCCTTGCGGCGGCTGAAACTCCCCCAAATCTCCTTGACCTGAATCGGCTTCGATGTCACGACCAAGGGAGGTGCGTTGCGCATCTCCTGCTCGAGCCGGTAGCTCTCCAGCAATCCAGACCACCAAGGCAGCGCCAGCGTGCGGAGGGTGAGCGGCGGCAGGTCCGGCATTCCCGGCTGGACGGGCGGGAATTCTGGCGGTGGCGGGAGCTTGGCGTATTCCCGCATCGCGCCCAAGGTGTCGAATATCGCCAGCCACCACGGGCGGCTGAGCGAGTACACGTTCGGGTCGCGGAAGTCGTACTCCCCGGGCTTTGCGGGGGGGTAGTCCGGGATCTGGACGGGCTCGGACGGGTTGGTCATCTCGGCAACCTCGTTGAGCAGGTTGCGCCACCACCCGACGTGGAGGGAGTCGATGACTAACGGGCCGAATTCCGGAGTGCCTGGGCCTGGCTCTGAACGCGGGTCCTGATACTGCAGATTCGGCATCGCCAACTATCAAGACTTGACGCACCGGCCGGGGCTGCCGTTACATTCGGCGTCGCATTGCCGGTGGCTGCTGGACAAGCGCCGCAAGTCCTGTCGCCGAATCCCATCATAGGCGCAGGAGCGGTCTCGCCGCAATGCATCGAACCCAAATTCGGGCCGATCGGCCGTGCCTAGGACGAGAAGTCGGCAGACTCAGTCGCCCACGTACGCCACACAGTCGATTTCGACCTTCAGTCCGGCTGCGGGCAGCACGGCCTGCACGGTCGTCCGGGCCGGCTTGGCCGCATCGAAGTACTCCGCGTACACCGCGTTCATGGCGGCGAAGTCGCGGATGTCCGCCAGGAACACGCTGCACTTGACGACATCTTCCAGCGAGGCGCCGGCGGCCTCCAGGATTTCCTTGAGGTTTTCGAGCGTGCGGCGGGTCTCTTCCGCCACCGTGCCGTGGATCGGCTTGCTAGTCGTCGGATCCAGGGCCGCCTGCCCGGACACGTAGACGAAGCCCCCCGCCTTGACCGCGTGGGAGTACGGCCCTTGGGGATTGGGCGCGCCCTGGGCGGTTACCCGTTGGATCGATCGCTGTTGGTTGCTGCTCACGTTGCCGCTTCCTTCTCAAGTCTTGACTGCGCCGCGCCTCATTGGAGCTTGCCCCGTCCTGCCACCGGCCAGGATTGCTGCACGGTCTCTCCGCGCAAGCCGCGGGCCGTTTCGTGCATGTTCACGGTGACGCACACATGGTTGGGTATGATCCTGAGCCGCTGCCCAATGCGCGGCGGCGGCCCGGCATGCTCTCGCAAGTCCAGCAGGCCGTGCTCTTCGTTCATTTTATGGAACCGGGCCGAGGGCATCTCCACGACCCGGCCGAAGCAGCCGTCCCCGCCCGGGCGCAGCGGGTCCGACGTGAACGTCTTGGAGCCACCGTCGATGACCGCTGCGTCCGGTCGCGGAGTCGACACCACGGTGACCAGGACCGTCACGGCGCAGTCCTGCCACGTGCAGGCGCCGGCCGCGACTTGCGTCCGGTCGTTGTACACATAGGTGCCCGGACGGATCTCCGTCATGCCCTCGATCGTGTGCGACTGAAACAGAGTCGGCGTGGATCCGCCGCTGACCACATTGGTGGGCAGGCCACCGGTCCGGAAGCTCTCGATCACCGCCCGCAGTTCGCTGCGCAGGGTTTCGAGTTGCCGCTCGCCCGCCTCGGCGGCAAGGTTGATATGGCCCGGGTAGAACATCAGCCCCTCAAGGCGCAGCCCGCCCATGGCGCTGATTGCTTGAGCCAGCCGGACCAGGCCTTCCCCAGGCGGCAGTCCGCAGCGCCGCATGCCCAGATCGGCTTCGACCAAGATCCCGAGGGTGATTCCCGCCCGCTGCGCGTGGCGCGACAGGCCGCTTGCCGCCTCGGCGCTATCCAGCGCTACCGTAACCGGCAGTCTCTTGGCGACCTCGACCAGGCGGTGCCACTTGGCGTCGCCCCAGACCGGGTACGCCAGCAGTAGGTTAGGCACTCCGTCGCGAGCCATCACTTCGGCTTCGCCCACCTTGGCGACGGTCAGCCCGGCCGCGCCCCGGTCCAGCTGCATCCGTGCGATCAGCGGCGACTTGTGCGTCTTGGTGTGCGGGCGCAGGAGCAGGCCGTGACTCCGGGCGTAGCTGGCGGCCCGGTCCAGATTCGCCTCGGTCTTGTCGAGGTCAACCAGCAGGGAGGGGGTGTCGAGGCTCGAGATGTGCATTTCCCAGTCTCGATGTGCTGCGCGGCGAGTTCGCCGCGCTGCAGTTCCGGTGGGCCTGCCGCAGTCTATCATGGGAACTCACGCCCAGATCGGATCCCATCTCGCCCGGTCGAAACCGATAAGTTACTTCTGCGCTCGTCCTATGTCACCGGTGCAGCGCCCGGCGGGGGCCTCTGCACCTTCGCCGCCCGACCAGCCCACCCGACCGGGGTGCCAGCTTTCGGGGTGTGGTCGGCCTAGTAAGCCATCACACGCAAGGGAGCGAATCGATCATCCTTCGCGCAGCAACGACAGCAGTTCGTCAGCGGACATCTTCCCGGTCATGTCCGCTCCCTCTAGAAGGTTCTCGGCGAGGTCTCGCTTGGCACCGTGCAGGTCTACGATCTTCTCCTCGATGGTGTCTCGCATTACTAGCCGATAGATCGTCACGGGCCGCGTCTGGCCGATGCGGTGCGCCCGGTCCGACGCTTGGTCCTCGACCGCCGGATTCCACCAAGGGTCTAGGTGAATCACGTAGTCGGCGGCGGTCAGGTTCAGTCCCTGCCCTCCGGCCCGGAGGCTGATCAGGAACAGATCTCCCTGACCGGCTTGGAACGCATCCACCTCCTGTTTGCGGGTCTTGGATGGGGTGCTTCCGTCAAGGTACCGGTACTCGATGCCTCTCTGGTCAAGATGCTCCCGCACGATGCGCAGGTGGTCAACGAACTGGCTGAACACCAGGGCCTTGTGGCCGTTGGCGAGCAGATCTTCGACAGTGTAGGCAAAGGCCTCCAGCTTCGATCCAGGAATGCTCGTCTCCGGCATGACCAATCGTGGATGGCAGCATGCCCGCCGAAGCTTCATGATTTGCGCAAGGATCTTAATGTGGCTCTTCGCCGCCTCCTCTGGAGACTCGTCTTGGAGAGCTTCCACCGCCCGCAACCGCACAGCCTCGTACAGGGCTCGCTCCTCGTCTTTCATCGCCACCTTAATGGTGATCTCAGTTCTCGCCGGCAACTCATCCAAGACCGCTGACTTCGTGCGCCGCAAGATGAACGGCTGGATCAGCCGCTTCAGGCGCTGTCGCGCCTCCGCATCAGAGTGCTGATGGATGGGCGTGCCGAACTTCTTGCTGAAGGACTCGGTCGAGCCCAACAGCCCGGGATTGATGAATTGGAATAGGTTCCACAACTCGCCCAAGTGATTCTCCACGGGCGTTCCGGTGGTGATCATCTTGAAGCGGCCGCTCAGTCTCATCGCCGCGCGGGAGCGCATCGTCAAGCGGTTCTTGATCGCCTGCGCCTCGTCCAGCACGACCATCTCCCAGTTCACCTCGGCAAGCAGGTCGACCTCTTGATGCAGCAGGCCGTAGCTGGAGATGATGAGGTCGTACGGCCCGGCCGCTTGCAGTTTCTTTGCACGATCGCCGGGGCCCAGCATGATCGGCCGCAACGTCGGCGCGAATCGAAGCGCCTCATCGATCCAATTGGGGCAAACCGAAGTCGGGGCCACGACCAGCGTCGGGCCCTGGGGAGCGCGGGCGACAGCCACGGTCAGCGCCTGCAGCGTCTTGCCAAGACCCATGTCGTCAGCCAGACACGCGCCTGCGCCCCAAGTAGCCAGCCGTGCCGCCCAGCGGTACCCCTCCGCCTGATACTCGCGGAGGTCGGCTTGGATTGTCGAGGGAAGCTTCGGATCCAGCGCCAGTGCCTCTTGAAACTGCCGCAGACGGCTGGACCAAGCCTCGTCGGCTTCCACGGCCCCGGCGTCACCCACCAGCCCTTCCAGAGCGTGGGCGCGGCTGGCATGAAAGCGCATCCCCTTTCCGTGGCGGTCCACGTAAGCCGCCAGTTCCTCGACATGGCGGCGAAAGCGGTCGCTCAGAGCCACGAAGTCCTTCTTTCCCAGCTGCACGAAGCGGCCTGAGGCGTTCTCCATGTGATCGAGCAACTCGCGCAGGCTCAGCACCAGCCCAGACTCGAGTTCCAGCTTGCCGTCGATGCTGAACCAATCGCGCCTCTGACGGATCTTGAGAGAGAAGTGATCAGAAGTGGCCCGATGCGGAACCCGCAGCGTCTCGCCCTTCGGCCAGGCCACCTTGACCGCATCGCCGAGCCCTTGCAGCTCGTCCACCAGTTCCAAGCAATCGAGCGGATCGGGCAGGGTCCACCCCGAGCGGTCCCATGTGGCCTTTTGCAGCGTCCGGCATGACGCCACCGCCGCCTTGTAGCGGCTAGTTTCCTCGGCTAGGTCACGACTGGCCCGCGAGCGCTTGCCTGCGACTGTCGCATACACCACCGTGCCCCCCTCGCCGGGCGTGAAAGCTGGCCCGTCGTCCGAGCACGGGCGCACGTACGCCTCCACGCGCAAGCCGCTGTCCAACGGAGTGAGGTGGAACTCGGGCGTGGGATCCGATGCGACTGTTTCGGCGTCGCCGGCAGCGCCCTCGATATCGGAGTGGACCGTGACCAGATCGCTGACTGACAGAATCGCCTTCGCAACCCGATCCTTGGAACGCCCGGGAACGACCAATCCCCCGGCCCCCAGCACCGCCTGAATCTCCCTGTGCCTGTCTTCGAATGACGTGACGCTCAGACGGTTGCCACCCTCGTCGGTCACCAGCACGCTGCCTACGTCGGGCGGTTCCGGCACGATTTGGACACGGACCTTGCTGCCCGCGCTCGCCACCTGCAGCTGCGGCTCATGGCGCACGATCTCCAACGCTGTCTTCGGGGCATCGGCACGGAACACCAAGGGGTGCCCAGCCAATGCGTGCAGCGCCTGCGTGCCGTCGATGTAGTGCCCTGCTTTCCCGCCGAAGAAGCCGTACTCGTCCAAAGAGATCGCCTTGCAGACCTGATTGTCGTGCTCGCTGAGGTAGTCAACTCCATCGCGCTCGAACAGGCGCTTGAGGCTGACTGACCGCCCCGCTGACCAGCGCCCTGTCTTCCCCAGCCTTTGCTCGAATGGCTGGACCGTGGGGTGCTTCGCTGCCGACAGATCGACGCGCCAGGTAAGGCGCGACTCTCCCGCGGGTGCCCTGCCACCAACTGCGATCCGCTCGGTCATGCGCTCCAAAGCGACCAAGCTCCGCTCCCACGGCTCCTGCTCTGAAAGGCCATCCAAGACGGAAACGGTGCCCATCCGCCGGTGGGCTTCGCAGGCGGCCGCGACCTGGCTGGCCTCGCCGCTCAATCGAGCCAGCAGCGACGAGGCCTCCGCAGCGACCCACGCGTAGCCATGCTCTTCGGCCCGCTTGCGCAAATCCGAGATCTTGCGGCGAAACTGGCGAGCGGCCCGGATATCCCCCCAACACAGAGCGGCGTACGCATAAATCTGCTCCGCGGGCAGCAACAGCGCCAAATCGTCGCGCATGGTGGGCGATTCAAGCGGTCGCCACGGCTTGCCGTTCACGAAATCAACCACCCTGAGCTGGAGGTCTTTCAGGTGAGGGGAGTCCCACTCGCGGGCCTTCGAGTTTCGGAGATACTTCTCGGCACGCCCAGTCCCGCCGCCCTCGCCCGCCGCCAGCAGGGCGTGTATGTAGAAGACCTCAAGATCCGACGGCAACTCGACCCGCCTTCGCCCGCTAGCCTTTCTGAGCGCCTTCAGCGATCGTTCAAATTCCTCGACCGCGCCACTGTAGTCCCCGCGCACACATCGTTCCCAGGCACGATGCATGCTGCTAGCCGATTCGGTTTCGCGAAATCTCAGCGAGTCCAGGCGGTCCAGGCGGCCGCACAGCAGTTCGTGCTCGAAGAGCAGGGCCGTTTCGGTGTCATCGTGCCCTTCATCTCCCGCCAGCCCTCTCAGCATCTCCACATGTGTCTCTGCGGGAGCGAGCTGGAGATGCGCGGCGGCGATCATCGGGGCTAAGACGGTCCGGCGGATCGTTGGATGCCTTGCAGCAAGCCAGTCAGCGTCCCGCGGGTCGCCGCAAATCTCCGTCAGTGCGCTGACGGCCGCCCCGACGTGGTCCCCGTAAACCCCGCCCTTCTCAAGAACCTGCATGAACTGCTCTGGATCATTCAAGAAGACCGTCGCCCGCAGGTCCGCAATCAACTCGAAAGTATTCCAATAGCCAAACTTCTTCCGAGCGGCATAGGTGCCGAATTCTTCCAGCTCGGCGCGTGCCACAGCCTCGACAGCCTCTGGCAGGCGACCGCACCGCTCGGCCTCGCGTGTCACCCAATCAACGATGCGCGCATCGCAGGCCATCTCGAAGCCGCGGCGCACTAGCAAGTCTCGGCGCCGAAGGGCATCAACCAAGCGAGCTAGCCGGGCGTCTGCTGTCGGGGATTTGTGGTTCCCTCCGATCTGGGCTACTTTCAGGTAGTTGATCGCTGTCGTCTTGTGGACCGGGCGGTGAACGACCGAGAGCAGCTCCAATGCTCGCTTGGATTCGCTATCGAGTGATTTGTAATTCTCCCACAAGCGATCCTGTGCTTGGTGCTGCCGTGGATCTATCAATTGTCTTACTCCCGGCGCGGCCCGACCGACTCAACGAGCCTCTGTTCACCCATGCTACTCAACCGACAGGACGTGGTCTCGGCGGGCTGCTGGCGGAGTCTCTCAGGTGGAGAAGAATCACGTTGCAGTCGGCGGGGAAGCGGCTCAAGTCCGCAACCGCTCGGTCATGCGTGATAGCCATTCGCCACTGCAAAAAAGGTTCTGAACAACGTGCTGGATTCGTTCGAAACGCGGGCCTTCGTCGTCGTGCCTGTCAACGTGGCGGACTTAACTGCCGGGCGATCAGCATCGACCAACGGCGAGGCCGGTTACCGTTTGTCTGCATGCACCGACCTCCGCGCCCATGACACATTCCCAGCCGCGGATTACTCCAGCTTGGCTGAAACCTCTTGGCTCCAACCAAGACTGCCGTTTGTACGTCGGAAACCAGATGCGCTGGCGGGCATCCCCCGGGGGGCGGACTGCGAGCGGAGCCGCGCTGACCGCCGATCATTCAGGCAATTGCGGTTTCGAACCCGACCAAGGTGCGAGTCGTTGTGTTGAATTCCACGCCGACCAGATGGATCGGTAACCCTAGGTGCCGGTACTTGGCCGCGTAGTCCCGCTCCTTGAGTTGAGCGAGCGCGGTGCCGTCTGCGTCGTTTCGCAGCAGCTTGAACTCGAACAGGTACAGTTGGCCCTCCGCCAGGACCGCCAAGTCCAGCCGTCCACGGTTGCTGCTGTCTTCCACCGTCACCTCGACATCCAGCCCGCTGACGTACCCGAAGAACACGCTCGCGTAGTAGCCCTCGTACCGTGCAATCTCGTTGCGGGTGTGCCACTCGTAGGGAATGCTCTCGTACAACGCTCTGACGCGCCGCTCTAGGCCCACCAGATCGCCGCTGGCCAGCAAGTCTCCCAGCGCGCTGCGGTGCTGCTCCCGTTGAGGGTCTCTTCCCGTCAAGTATGTAAGCAGACTCGCAGTGAGGCTCTGGCGCACCTCCCGGTTGGGATAGACCAGGCGATAGCGCTGCCGACCGTGGCACATCTCCCGGCCGCCCAAAGTAAGGTAGCCGGTCTGGAACAGCAGCGCCTCGGGGGCGATGCCGTCGATGTCGAACATGCCTAGGTCGCCCTCGCTGGCGAGCATGCCGTCAAGATCCGTAATCGGGATGTTGCGCTCGATGAGGGTCTCCACCAAGAATGTCGGCGTGCCCGTCTGAAACCACCACGAATTGAATTCGCGCTTGCGAAACAACAGCAGCAGGTCAAATGGGTTATAGACCGGTGTCTCGCCGCCCCAGTTGTAGCCGTTGTACCACTCCCTGACCGCTTGGCGGTCCAGACCCGGCAGTTCCGTCGCAAACACTGTGTCGAGGTCTTCCTCGGTGTAGCCGCAAATGGCCGAGTAGGAGGCCTCCAACGTGATGTCGATGAGATTGTTCAGCCCTGAGAACAGGCTGACCTTGGAAAACCTGCTCACGCCGGTCAGGAAACAGAAGCGAATGTGGGAATCGCAGGCCTTCATCACGCCGTAGAGGCCGCGCAGGTAGTCGCGATTGGCTCGTGCGATGTCGGGCTCGTGCAAGGCATCAAGGATTGGCTTGTCGTACTCGTCGACCAATACCGCGACCCGCTGGCCGGATCGACGGTGCAATCTGCGCAGCAGATCTTTGAAACGCTCCGGGCCGGTGTCGTAGCGCTGTTCCAACCCGGCGTCTTCCTCGATGGCATCGAATTGTGCCCGCAGGTTGGCCTGTAGGTAACCTGCTTCGGTGAAGTCGCCCGCACTGAAGTCGAGCCGCACTACCGCATATCTGACGGACCAGTCCCAATGGCCGGCCGCATGTGTGTCTGTGAAGAGGGCTCGGTGGCCTTCGAACAGATCCTTCAAGGTGTCGACAAATAGGCTCTTGCCGAAACGCCGCGGGCGCGACAGGAAGTAGTACTTGCCCTGCCGGGCCAAGCGCAGGGCGTACTTAGTCTTGTCGACGTAGTAGCAGTTGCTCTCGCGTATCTCGCGAAACGTCTGGATGCCGATGGGCAGGAGGCGCCGATCCATGGCTCAGGTTCTCTTACGGTACACCGGAGGGGGACGCTTCCTGCACCGCCGTCAATCACTCCACTCAATGCACAGCGTCTGGGAACTCGCCGTCTGGATTTGGCAGTGGCAGCGAAGACGCTCGCCGCAGGAGGCCAGTGGAACGGTCAAACAACCGGACAGAGCGGTCTTCCGCAATCGTCGCCTGATGCCATTGGAAGCCTCGGACTTTCTTTAGGAAAGGCGTGCTGCCGCATCCAGGCACCAAGCACTCCATCTTGCCCGGCTTGGGGCAGCGGTTGAACTGACAAAGGCGTCCGTGATAGCTGCTCGTGCTCGCATCCAGCGGGAAGGCGTCGACCTGGTGGCTGGCCACGCCGCCTCCAAGACTGTTGCGGTAGCCAGCCACGACCTCGTTCTTGGCCTTGCGCAGCCCATCCAGGTCCCGTTTCGCGTAGAGCCACACGGCCAAGTCCAGATCACCGCACTCATGCCAAAGTTCGATGCCCTCGCGGCGGTACGTTTGGAAGCGAGGCACTTCCTTCCAAGGGGCCCGAGCGACCGAGCCAACGACCGAAAGGGCGGCTACATCGGAGTGTCGGCACCATGCCTCCACGACGAGATCGACAGCAGGCCGGAAGTCTCGATACTTCTGCAGGTGAATGAAGTTCTGCCTCTCGATACCGGCCGGAGTCAGCGCCCTCTGCTCCTCGAGCCGCTCCATCTGCTCGTAGTCGAGGTCTTCGAATTCTCGTATCTCGTCCGACATTTCGGCCCCGCCGTGGAGAGTCCGAGTCGCTTGGGGACATCGCCGTAACCGGCTCAGCCTCGCGAGACTCTCGCAATCATTCTAGTACCGCGCAAGGATTCGGTTGGATCAATTGATAAGTGGTTGATATAGCAGCAAATAGCAGCGGTCCAAACATGTATGCTAGGTCAGTTCCCTAGATCAGAATCCGCTGGACTCCTCATGTTCCGCGTCGATTGCACTGCAAGGAGACCGTCCAATGCTGTTCCAGACGTCGTGACGCGCATCCACGATTAGGGCGGACAGGCCGGACATCAGGCGTAGAATGAGTCGCCATGGACGAACCGATTGCCCGCATCCGAATCGAACTGCGGAATGTCGATCCTGCTGTGTGGCGCCGCGTTGATGTGCCGCTCTCATACACCTTGATGTCGTTGCACCATGTCATTCAGCTCACCGTCGGCTGGTGCAACTGCCATCTGTTCGAGTTCAGGGTCGGGGAGCGATGCTACGGAGAGCCTGTGCCGTACGCTGCCGACTGGCAGCCATTCAAAGCCAAGAACATCCGGCTCCAGATGCTTGTTGACCGCGGAACCCGGCGTTTCACCTACCTCTACGATTTCGGCGATAGTTGGGAACACGACATCGTCATCGAGGAGATCCGCAGCGGGGATGCCGATATCGACTATCCGGCCTTCGTTGACGGGGCCAATCGCTGTCCGCCCGAAGACGTCGGCGGCTTCATCGGGTTCAAGGAGTTCCTCGAAGCCGCGTTCAACCCGGGCCACAAGGATCATAACGAATTGACGGCTTGGTACGAGGCGCGATACAACAAGCGTTTCGACCCAGACGATATCGATTTGCCGCGAATTCGGGTTTGGCTTGCGGAATTTGCTCGGCGACGCCGGGGACCGTTGCTTCGTCAACGAGCGGTGCGCAGGAGCCGTACTGATTGAACATTGGCCTTGCTCAGCCTTTGGAGACATTCCTGTCGTCGGCGCGCAACTGAGCGTGTGGGAGTGTGGCCGCGCAAGCGTCTTGCCGTCTCGGTGGGCGTTGGGGTCGCAGAGTGGGGGCTGTCCGGTGCGCAGGCAGGGGCACGAACAGGACGGCTGCGAATCCCTCGCGTCGAAATGCCAGCGTGCGACGGGCTCGACTGTTCGGCCAGCCAATGTCCGACATCGTCGGGCGCCAGTTCAGTTGTCTCGCATAAGGGACCTCGGACTGGCGTTGTGACCTAGGTTCCCGACGCGGCCCGGTTGCCGCTGGCGTTAGACAGGGTGACAACGGCCCGGACACGGGCGGGCTTGGCCGCTTGGCGTCGCCGCCGCGGATTCGGACCGACAAGCAGCTGAACGCATTCGATGCCGAGCCGGCTGGCCCGCTTGCCGAGCGGCGCCCTCTTCCGGTCTCGCGGCACGGATGGGATGCTGTTAATTGGGTCCGGCTGGCACGCAGATCGTGGATCACGCTCGCAAGCGACTAGAATGCGGAAAACACGGAGTCCGGTCCAGTGAGCGAGTACCAGTATTACGAGTTTCAGGCCGTCGACCGTCCGCTCACGGATGCCGACCAAAAGGCGTTGCGGCGGCTCTCGTCCAGAGCGCAGATCACGGCCACGAGCTTTACCAACACGTACCACTGGGGAGATCTCGGCGGCGACTCCCGCAAGTTGATGCAGCGCTGGTTCGACTTGCACCTGCATATCTCCAACTTCGGAACCCGAGCATTGATGATCCGGGTTCCGAAGCGATTCATCGATCCTGCGCGGATCAAGCAGTTTGTCCGCGAGGTCGACGAGGTCGAGTTGGTGGTCTCGGGCGATAACCTCATCATCGATATCTGTTTCACTGCCGAGGAATACTACGCCGAGGAAGAGGGTGCCGGATGGATGGGGTCTCTGGCCCCGCTTCGCGACGACTTGCTTGGCGGAGATCTGCGGTTGTTCTACCTGCTCTGGCTGACCGCTGTGCAGAACGACTTTCTCAGGGACGAGGAAGTTGAGCCACTTCCCGGTATCGGGCCGCTCTCCGCCTCTCTCGAAGCATGCGCCAAGTTCTTTCGGATTGATCCAGACCTCTTGCAAGCTGCCGCCGAAGCTCCAAGCGGCACCGTCGGTGCGGAGTTACCTGCCGGTTTGCCCCGGAAAGTGATCCGAGCCATTCCGGAAGGCGAGAAAGTGGAGCTACTGCTGCGTGCCGCCGGCCGCGACCCTCACTTAGCTGCCGACCTCCAAAACAAGATTCGTCTCGCCGGGGAGGCTTCGAAAGGACGCTCCAAGGTCAAGCACCGTACGGTCGCAGAACTGGGCAAGCTGGCACTAACGGTTCGCGAGCGGCGGAAGGCCGCAAGGGCCGCGCAAAAAGAAGCGGAACGGCTCCGCAAGGCGAAGGAGGCCGAACGAGCGCGGCAAGTGCGGCTGGATTCCGTCAGGCGGCGGGGAGCGCGCGTCTGGGGCGAAGTCGAGGCCGAGGTCGAAAACAAGAACGCCGACAGCTACGACCGCGCGGCAAGTTTGCTCGCCGACCTGCAAACGATATCGCAAGAGACTGGCTCGGTGGACGCCTTTTCAAAGCGGGTTCATGCCATCAGACAACGGCACGAGCGCAAGTTCCGGTTCATCGAGCGGCTTGACAAACTCCGGATCGGCAGACGCTAACCAAGGCCTCAAATGTCTGCTCGCTTAGCTTCGAAAGATCCATGTTCGCAGGATTCCGAGCCGTTCCAACTCCTCCAGCAAGTGCAGCCCGGCCGCGCCCCGGCACTTGCCTGTGGGCGTATGCCGGTGGAGGTGTTGGCAAATCTTACGCGCCACTTCCTTGCAACTCAGGGCCGGGAAACTGGCCACGGCCTGCCGGACGTCGGCGAGTTGGCGGCGCGTGAAGCGCCGCCCGCAGAAAGTGGTGAAGTCGAGACTGATGATGCGGGCATCCACGGCCGCCCCCAAGGAATTTCTTCTTGGCTGCCACGGTAAAGCTGAGATGGGATGCTAAAGGGTTTCTGTGATGTTTCTGAAAGACCTTGTAAGTGTTTTCACATCAGCGTATTGGAGTCTCTCTAGAAACCCCGAGATGCTCTTGGCCCACGCTGGCGCCGTTGTGTCTCGGTGGGCCGCCTTGTCCCTGGTCGCGCTGTTGGCCAGCGGAACCGCGGTTGATGCCCAGAGCCGGTTCACGCCGTGGACAGAATCCGGATTCGGCTCGGCTGAGGCTCGCCAGCTGACCGAGCGCGAGCTGTACCCCATGGGGCGGCCCAGCCTGCCTTTCAGCCTCGACGCGACAGTGGCGTTCGACCAGCGAACCCCTTGGACTCAGGCGCGTGCCATCCGCCAGCTGCGCAAGACGGCTGCCATCTTCGCGACCTGCGGCGTCGCCATCCGCGATGTCACCTTGGTCCGGCTGGCCCTGCCGCCCGAGGACCGCCGCATCGATACCGCTCTGACCGACCCGGTAACAGGCGTGCCGCCGACGGTGGCGCGGCTGGCAGCGCGGCTCCCCGCCGCCGCGGCCTATCCCGCGGCCCTCCTGATCGGCCGCGTGGCGGGCACTGCTTCGCTGGCCGTCTCGTACCGTCCCCGGCTCGAGGGCGGGACCACCGCTCCGTACTTCAACACGGCGTGGATCGCCTACCAGAGCCACTGGCTGCCGCGGCGCGATGACAGCTACTCCCCGCTGGCCCATGAACTGGCGCACCTACTCTGCCGTTGCGGACACACCGAGACCGCCCAGCGCCACTTGCTGCACAGCGCCCGAAATTTCCTTTCCTCAGCGGTGCTTCCAGACGACTGCAAGCGTATTCAAGACAGTCCACTATTGCATGTAAATGATTGATATAAAATAATTTGGAATTTCTTGAGTTCAAGTAAAGATTCTGAATTTAGCCCATAAAAAGAATCTTCTTGCCCATCCTAGGGCCGTTCCCTACAGTGGGGTTTCAAGCAGGTGCGCAACCTTCGCTTGGACAAACGATACGAACCGGCCAAGGCATTCCGCGCCGCCCTCGGGAGGGGGGAGGCGGGTTCGATCACAGGAGGACACCATGAAAGATTTAATGCTCAAGTTACTGGCATTTGCCTTGCTCGCGGCCCCGCTGGTGGCGGGTCCCGCGTCGGAGACGGCAACTGCCGAGACCGCTGATGTCGAAGCGGAGCTCCGCGAGGAGCTGAGTTCGCTGCGGGCACGCCTGCTGAAACTCGAAGCAATGCTCGACTCGCTCAACGAGAGTGACGAGGTTGCCGCGGTGCCGGCAGCCGAGCCTGTCGAGGCGGCGCCTCAGGCCGCCACGGACTTGGCGGCCCCGCTGCAGCCGCAGCCACCGCTCGTGGCAGCGACTCCGGAACAGCCGAAGTGGGACGGGCCGGCGGCCGTGAGCGACGCCGAGCCCAGCCAGGACTCGCCGGTTGGCGTGGCGAGCAGCGGCGGCCAGCCGATCTCGTTCACGGGCTTGCTGGACACGTATTACACGTACAACACCAACGCTCCCGAAGATGGCTACAACACGCTGTACTACACCAACCCGAACTCCCGCGGCTTCGGCCTGAACCAGGCCAAGCTCGAGATCGACGCTAGCGGCGACGGACCCATCGGTTTTCGCTCCGACCTGTGGTTCGGCTCCGGCGCGCGCCTGTTCCGCGACGGCCTCGAGCCCGGTCCGCTGGAAGACGTGATCTACATCCAGCAGGCCTACGGCTACTACCAGTTCTCCAACGGGGCCGAGTTCAATGTCGGCGCGTTCGGCACGATCGCCGGGCTGGAAGTCGCCGAGTCTCATCTGAACTGGAACTACACGCGCGGCATCCTGTGGGCGTGGAACGAGCCGTTCTCGCACTTCGGTGCCAAGATGAGCACCCCTCTCAACGACACGGTGACTGCGACGTTCATGCTCGTCAACGGATTCGACAACGCCTGGGACCAGAACTCGGGCAAGTCGTACGGCGCTCAGATCTCGGCGGCCCCGAACGACCGCTTCAATACCACCGCCACCTGGATCTCGGGACCGGAGGGTGACCAGGGCGCGACTGGATTGCTCAAGAACTTCAGCTGGAACATGTACGGCGGCCTGCACGAGCGGTTCGAGGTCATGGTCAACTTGGACTACATTTCCGTCAATGACCCCATGGGCATCGCCGCGACGTCTTGGGGCATGGGCGGCTACGCCCGGGTGCATCTCTCTGACCAGGTTCGGCTGGCCTACCGCATCGAGTTCCTGGACGACTCGGACGCTCGCTCCACCGGTACTGTGCAAAACCTGCGCGAGAACACGCTCACCTTCGAGGTGCAGCCGGTCAAGGAGGACCCGCGCTTCCTGACGCGCATCGAGTACCGGCGTGACTGGTCCGACGTGGCGTTCTTCGGGTGCCCGTCCTGCGAGGGCGGATTCTCGATGGACCAAAACACCTTCACCGTCGGCTTCATGTGGGTCTTCGGGCCGAAGGAATAACCCTACCCCCCGCTGCGGAGCGGCTGGCCCACCGCGCCGCTCCCGCACCGGCCGCGCCAACGGGCGAGCAGCCCTTGGCGCGGCCTCTTTTGTGTGTGCCGAGCATGATCGGTAGCTTGAGGGTGGAAGTCCCTTGGACAACCTGATGGAGGTGAAGTCCTAGCAAAGCGCAAGGGCGTCGTCGCGAGGCGGGGTCTGAAGGAAGCGTGGAGCAAAGGCGCGAGCCGATGGACAAGAACCGGATATGAGGCATACGGCGCCGGACGAGTCGGCACGTGACGACGAAGTCCAGATCCATCAAGGGCGCTGGTTGTAAATCCGGCGGTTGTGCGCCGAAAGTTGTCGAACTTACCTCGGGAGATCTGCCGTCCGTCCGGAATTCCGGACTGAGGGAGGAGCAATCCGACCTGATCGGGCGGCAGAAGTCAGCAGACGGCATAGTAGGCCCGCTAGGGCCGAAGGCCTGAACGAACGGAGTGGCAAGTAGGAAGGCGTTTCTCGTGAGCGGAAGGCGGCAGAACAGCCAGCTAGTGCTGGCCTTGCCGGGCGACGGAGGGGGTGAAGCCTCGGAAGGAACCCGGGAAGGGACCGAACCGTGCGCGGCGGGACGCCGGGACGAAAGCCCGGCTAACAACGAACATTGGATAGAGCGAGTCTGCGAGCGGGAGAACTGCAAGCGGGCGCTAGCACGAGTCCGAGCGAACCGCGGGAGCCCTGGGGTGGACGGGATGACCGTCGATGAACTGCCCGGGCATCTGCGGGAGCACTGGCCAGCCATCCGGGAAGAGTTACTGAGCGGGACCTACAGGCCGCAACCGGTGAGGCGGGTATACATCCCGAAGCCGAGCGGGGGAATGCGCAAATTGGGCATTCCCACGGTACTGGACCGATTTGTCCAGCAGGCCGTCGCGCAGGTGATGCAACAGGACTGGGACCGGACGTTTTCCGCACACAGCTACGGGTTTCGCCCGGGGCGGTCGGCGCAGCAGGCGGTCGCGGCGGCCCAGCAGCAGATGGCTGCGGGCCGACGCTGGGTGGTAGACCTTGACTTGGAGAAATTCTTCGACCGAGTGAACCACGACCGGTTGGTCGCCCGCATAGCCCGACGGATCGGCGACAAGCGGATGCTGAAGCTGATCCGGGCATTCCTGAGCGCGGGTGTGCTGGAAGACGGGCTGGTGAGCCCGGTAGACGAAGGGACTCCGCAAGGGGGCCCTCTCTCACCTTTGCTGTCGAACATCGTGCTCGACGAACTGGACCGGGAGTTGGAGCGACGCGGACGGCGGTTCGCACGGTATGCGGACGACTGCAACATCTATGTGGGCAGTCGCCGGGCCGGGGAACGGGTGATGGAGAGCGTGACGCGATTCATCACCCACACGCTCCGCCTCCGAGTGAACCAGAGCAAGAGCGCGGTGGCACGGCCGTGGGAGCGGAAATTTTTAGGTTTCAGCTTCACGGTCCACCGTCAGCCGAAGCGGCGGATTGCGCCACAAGCGGTGCAACGGTTTCGACGGCGAGTGCGGGAGTTGACGCGACGGACGCGGGGCGTGAGCCACGAACGGATGGTCGAGGACCTAGGCCGCTACTGGCGGGGATGGCTCGGCTATTTCGGGAGCTGTGAGACGCCCGCAGTGCTGGCTCGCTTGGAACGGTGGGCCCGGCGACGGCTGCGGTCGGCGATTTGGAAGCAATGGAAACAAGGCAGACGGCGTTATGCCGAGCTACGCCGACGGGGCGTGGGCGTGGAACTGGCCGCCCAGGCGGCCGGCAGCGCGCACGGCCCTTGGCGCTTGGCGAACAGCCCCGCACTCACCAAGGCTCTACCGAACGCCTACTTCGCCAAACTCGGCCTGCCACGCCTCCAAGTTCAACACTAGAGGAACCGTTCGAACCGCCGTATACGGACCCGTATGTACGGTGGTGTGGGAGGGGTGGAGCCGTGAGGCTTCCCCCTATCCCGATTGGTAAGGGCAGTGGTGCCTGCCAAGCGCCGAACGATTCCGCTCGGCCGGACGGAATTGAGGATCGCTGCCCTTCCGCGCGTCCCGCCTGGTAGTACAATGACGGTCTCTCTGGAGAATTCGTCTTGGAACGTCGCGATTGGCTCAAGTCCGCCCTTGTCGGCACGGGCGCTGCGGCTGCCGGGCCGCTGGTCACCACGATCGCTCCCGCCCCTGGCGCGGCCGCCCAGGCCGCGGCCGAAGCGCCGTGGCAGCCGATGCTCTTCGATGAGCATCAGAACGAGACTGTCGTGGTGCTCAGCGAGTTGATCATCCCGACGACCGACACGCCCGGAGCCAAGGCGGCGAAAGTCAACGAATACATTGACTTGATGCTGCACGATGTCGACCCGGACCGCGGCCACACGTTCCTCAAGGGCTTGGGATGGCTTGACGGTCACGCGATCGGCTTGCACGGAGCGCCCTTCGTGGCGCTCGAAGAGGCGCAGCAGGTCGCGATCCTCGAATCGCTGGACCGCGGCAAAGACCCGGAGTTGAAGCCTGGCGCGGAGTTCTTCGCCAAGCTCAAGCGCATGACGGTAGAGGGCTACTACACCTCTCGCATTGGCATCGCCGAGCTGAACAAGCACGGAGTGCCCGCAAGCTTCGGCTGCGACGACGACAGCGCCTAAGCCGACGAGGGCCCGACGCTGCTCGCCTCGGCCTTGGGTTCCTGCCGCGTGATTCCGTAGGCCCGGTGCACGTCGGCCAGAGTCAGAGTGCCCAGCAGAAAGCTGGGGTTGACGCGGCTGGTGACCGGCAGCGCCGGGTAGATCGCCAGCTTCCGCAGGGCTTGGTCCAGCGGCAGGTCCGGATAAGTGCGGACCACGGGCCACATCTTCATCGTCCTGTGCAGGCTGCTGCCCTCGTCCCCGTTGTCTTTAGCGCGCTCCAGCTCTCGCTTGCCGACCCAGCGCCATTGGCCGTAACGCACTTCAACCAGCAGAGCATCGGCGTCGGAGCTTTCGATCTTTTCCAGCGCCTCAGCCACCGAGATCCGGTCCGAGACGACCAGGTCCCGCGTCCTCTGCATGGCATCCTCGACGGTCAAGGCGGGCGTTTCCCGCCGGTCTTCGATGGAGGGAAGGTCCAGGCCGTCCTGGTAGGCTGCCATCTGGAAGACGGAATCGTGCTCCATGCGTCGCGAAACCAGAATCGCGATCGTGTTGGCGATCATCACGGGCAGGATCACCACATAGCTGGCGCTGAGTTCGAACACCATGAACACGGAAGTCATCGGTGCCCGGAACACGCCGGCGAAGAAGACCCCGATCCCCACCAGCACGTAGGCTGCGACCGAACTGGTCGAGAGCGGCCAGACCAGCTGGGCGAGGCCGGCCAGCCCGCCGCCCAGCATCGCACCCACGAACAGCGTCGGCGCGAACAACCCGCCGGGCGTGCCGCAGCCGAAGCAAAGCGCGGTGGAGAGCAGCTTGAGCATTCCCAGCACCAGCAGGAGGTTCCATGCGAAGCGGTCGTGCAAGGCGCCATCGATCACTTGGTATCCGGCGCCGAGTGTTTCCGGTGCAAACGTGCCGACGATCCCGACTGTGAGGCCGGCCACCGCTGGCAGCCACAGCCGGCGGCGTTCGCGGAGCTTGAGTATTCGCCCGCGCAGCATGATGGAGTAGCGGCAGAACAGAGCGGAGAGCCACCCCCCGACCGCGCCGATCGCCGCGTAGAGCAGCAATTCGGAGTAGTCGCCGACCTCGATCTCGGGTACTTGGTACAGCACCTCGTCGCCTAGGAACCAGCGGCTGACTACCACGGCGGATACCGACGAGAGCACGATCGAGCCGAGTACACCGGCATTCCAGGCCGACATTACCTCTTCCATCACGAACAGGACGGCGGCGATGGGCGTGTTAAAGGCCGCCCCGATCCCTGCCGCGGCGCCAATCGGAGCAATGAGCCTCATGTGCTCGCGAGTGAGGTGGAAGATGCGCCCCAGCAGCGAGGCGATGCCCGCGCCCATCTGCAGGGCCGGGTCCTCCGGGCCCATCGGGTTGCCCGTTCCGATCGACAGCGTGCAGGTGGCGAACTTTCCCAGCACGCTCCGGAACGGGATGTAGCCGTCCGAGGCGTAGACGGCGGTTTTGGTGTAGTTCACGCCCGTGCCGCGCGCTGTCGGTACGACGAAGACGACCAACAGGTAAGCCGCCACGCCGCCCAAGGCTGGCCAGAGCGGCGTCAGGTACTTCGCACCCGGGGCGAGCGAGTGGATCGTGATCCAGTTGAGGAACTCGATCGAGATGTGGAAGCACACCACCACCAGCCCCGAGAAGATGCCGATGATGATCGACAGCAGGAGAAATCGCTGCGGCTCGTCCAGGACGGGGCCGGACTTCCCCATCGTGGAGAGCTTGGCGAAGATCTCGCGGACGGTGTTCATCTCGACAGCTTGGCCATCACGTGCACGAAGGGCGGGTCCGGCGGGCTTGACGCGCTGCACAGAGGCTTGGCTTGGTTCCAGAGCTCTTCCGCGATGAGGGTATTTGCTTCGACCGCCTCGTCGGTCGCGCGCCCGGTCCGCTCCGCGAGCGCTTTGTCGGCGTTCTCCAAGGCCGAGGCCAGGTCAGCTGGCAGTGCGGCGAGAGGGCCAACGAACGCGTCGTCGGACGGGTTCTGGCATTTCAGCGTCGCGGATCGGGCGCGCTCGATCAGCACGCGGCTGCGCCGGAAGCGCTCTGGGAGACTGATCCCGCGGCGCGTGGGATCGAGCTCGATGATCCGATTGCAGAGAGCGATGCGCTCGTTCGTGGCGTCGTCGTCGCGCAGCAGCTGGGCACGGTTGTACTGGGTCCTGGCGGTCAGGTAGTTGCCCAGCTGGAATTCGGCTTCGCCCCGACCGAGGAGCGCTTCGTGGTCCCGCGGATTCGCTTCTAGCAGCGAATTGAACAGGGACGATGCGCGGTCGTACAGCTCGGTTCGCAACATGAGCGCTCCCAGCTTGTGCTGTATGCCGCGGTCGTCCGGCATGATCTCCCCTAGCGCGATGAGTTCTGCAGCCAGCTGCTCGTCGCGTCCGGAAGTTTCTAGCAAATCGACGAGTTCAAGGCGCAGGTTCAGGCGCCGCTCCTCGGTATCGCCATCCCACCTTCCGTGGATAGCCGTTCCGTAGTACGACACGGCCTCGTCCAGCCGTCCCTCCCTGGCGGCCAGCTGCGCCAGCAGATAGTTCAAGATCCCCGAGGTGGGATCCTGGCTTCGCAAGTCCACGAGGTGATTCTCGGTCTCCGGGTAGCGCTCGTTCTCGAACAGCGCGCGCGCCAGGCCCAGGCGGTAGTCGGGCTCTTCCTTTCCATACGAGAGAGCGTTGCGGTATTCCTTGATGGCGCTGGCGTGGTCGCCCTCGGCCAGTAGCTCCTCCGCCACGCCGAAGTGGTGCTGTCCCCGAGTGCTGCGCTCGGCCTTGAAGGACTTGGCATAGAAGCCTGTCACGGCGAAGACTCCGGCCATCACCCCGAATACCATGCCCAGGATGCGCGGCGAAGCGCCCTCTGCGATGACCGAGCGCGCCTTGCAATAGGGGCATTCCGCATTGGGATGCGCGATCTCGTTGCGGCAGACTAAGCAGGTGTAGCGCTTGGCCATCGTGTGCGACCTACGTGCCTGTATTCAGCATAGGAAACCTAGCCGGCGATGCTTGGGAGCAGGCCCCCGAACGGCCACCGCCCGGAAGATCAGTCTGGCAATCCCGGCGATCGATTGGCTGTAGCCGATGGGTTGCGGCCTAGGTCGTGGTCAGCTCCTGATCGGCAATACGCGGACCGGGAAGTCCAGCGAGTCCTGCGCAAGTTTGGCCAGATGGTCGTGATGCGTGAAGAAGATGACTTGGCAGCGCTGCGCGAGGCCTGCCAGCGCCCGGAAGCCGGCCGCGGCCCGCGCGTCGTCGAAATTGATGAACAGGTCGTCCGCCACGAACGGCATCTGCGGCGACTGCTGGAGGTAGTCCTCCAAGGCTGCCATGCGGAGCGCAAGGTAGAGCTGGTCGGAGGAACCGTCGCTCATACCGCTGGTGGGGACTCGTTCGCCGGATTCGCGGCAGCCGACGATCTGGGCCTGGTCCTGCTCGTTGTAGTCGACCTCCAGATGTTGGAACGAGCCCAGCGTGAGCGCTGAGAACAACTCCCCTGCGCGTCGCAGCATGGGCCCCTGCCTTTCGCTGCGATAGCGTTCGATCGCCCACCTCAGCAGGCAAGCGGCCGACCGCATCTGGATGAACTGCTCGGCGATCTCTTGAATCTCCGCCAGCGCACTCTGCCGCGCGCTCTCCGCTATGGCAGCGGCGTCGCTGCCTCCTACGCTGTCGAATGCCTCCCTCGCATCCCGCAGGCTGTCGCGCGCCGCTAGGAAGCTGCTCCGTGAGTCCTCGATGGCGGAGGCCAGGGCTCGCTCCCGCTGCGCGATTTCGTCCATGTCTGCGTCAGAGCATTCCTCTACCAAGCGCTCCATGGATAGCCCGTCGCCGTCCTCCAGGATGGTGTCGGTCACTTTTGCCAAGGACTCGCGCAGGGACCTTTTCTGATCGGCTTTCTTGATTTCGGCCCAGAGTCCGTCGATGTCGCTTGCCCCGGCTTGCACTCTCAGGTCATCGATGGCTGCTTCCGAGACCTGCCGCTCGGTGTCGCGCTGCTGAATTTGCTGCTCGAGTTCTTGGATCTCCCGGTCCTTGACTTGGGCGGCGAACTGCTCCCGTTCCGCGCTCTCGAGTCGGCTCTTGAGTTCGTCCAATGCCTTGCCTGGCTCTTGTTCGCCAAGTTCCGGCGCGACGGCTCGGGCAAGCGCCTGCGCCTCGGCGCTGAGGCGGCGAATGTCCCGTTCGATCTTCGCGATGCGGTCCGAACGCAGGTCGCGTATGCGGCTGGCGACCTCCCGCATTGCATCGAGCGCGCCGAGCAACCTGGTTGCCTCTCGAGGCGATGCCTCCGGATCGATCGCGAGCTTGGCTGCCAAAGCGGCCCAGTCACGCTGTAGTTGCTGTAGCTGTGACCGCTCGCTCTGCAGCAGCGACTTCTTTGCTTCCTCCTCCTCGCTGGCAGTTCGGAGGTCGGATTCGAGCTTCTTTCTGGACTCAGCCACGCCGTCGTTCGCGGCCCGCACAGCGTTGGCCCGTTCCAGGACCATCGCAAGCCGTTGATCGATCAGCCCATCACAGTCCTCGCCGAGTTTTCTCAGTTCGTCGGCTAGGACCTGCACGGCGTGGGCCTCTTGGTCGCGCAAGGCCGCCAGCCTGCGCTCGGCTTTCGACGATCGGATAACTGCGTCGCTCAGCTTGTCTCGCAAAGCTAGCCACGCGAGCATCCGATCCGGCCCTGCCGGTTCGAACGGGACCCCCTTCCAGAGTTCCTTCCATTCAGCGGCCATCTGCTGCCCTTGCTGCTGGAGTCTGTCAACCTCCGTCTGGATTCCAGCCAGCTCCGACTCGACGACTGCGACCCGGCGTCTTGCCTCGGCCAGCTTGGCGGTGGACTCCGCCCTGTCGCTCCTAAGGTCGCCGAGACGGTCTGCCTGCGCCACGGCGTCTTGGTAGGAGTCGGCGAGCTGTTGGGGATCTCCTACAGGGTCGCTTCCAGCGGTGGCGAGACGGCCGTCTTCGTCTATGAAGCGCTTTCGCAGCGCGGACCACTGGGTGTCCCGGCTCTCGCGGGCATTGAGCACTTCTTTCAGCGTGATCGGCTCGCCCTCGGCGGCCAACTGGCTCACGGCCACGGCGGTGCTAGCCCGTTCCTTGAGCTGGGAGGCAAGTTGTTCGCGCTCGGCCCTCAGGCGCTGGTCCAGTTCGTGTTGCCGGTCACGCCAGTCCTGTACTTCCTCTACGCCGGGCGGCACTAGTCTCACCGCCCCTTCGATCGAGTCGGGCAGGGGATCCATCGCAGCGAAGATGCGATCGACCTCGACGCTCGCCTCGGCGGCCTCCGTTTGGGCACTCGCAACCAGTGCCCCGACCCCTCCGTGCTCCCTAGTCGTGGCCGCGACCAAGGCTGCTAGGTCGCGCATGTCCCGCGGGGAGCCGATAGCCTCGAACGCTGCCCGGATCTTGTCTGAGTGCGAGGCCGCCTCCCGGGCTGCTGTCTGAGCGGACTCCGCTCGTGCGCTCTTGTCGCTCCAGTCCGCCAGCATGGTGCGCGTCGGTCCGAGTTGGGAGCGTTGTGGGATCCTCTCCACAATCGCATCGGCGTCCAGACCATCCCAGCCGCAATCGGGCGCCATGCCGACCAGCTTCTGTTGCTCCTCCTCGAGCTTTCGTTTCAGCCCGGGCAGGTCCGCGATACCTTTCTTGACCTGAATTCGCTGTTGGTGCAGCGACTCGATCTCACCCTTGCGGCTAAGCAACGCCTGGTCCCACTGCACGGAGGCCCGCTCGGCCTTCGCTTTGTCAAGCTTCGAGCGCTCTGCCTTCAAGAGCAGGCTGGCCCGGCGGCACTGCTCTTCGGCATTGTGCAGCCTGTCGGCTGATCCCTCTGGGAGATCGGCCACGCTCCCAAGACCTTCGATATCCCGCTCTAAGCTCGACTTCCGCGCAATATTCCGAGCGACTCGCCGAATCCGTGCGAGCTTCGTGAGTTCGCGCTCTGCCTGATCGATCTGGGCTTGGAGCCGGTCGTGCTCGCTCTGGCGGTCGGCATAGGCTCGCTGCAGCTCGCGCCAGCGGTCCGCGCTGACCGTGTTCTCGCGCCGCTGGCTGTCTGCCGCTTTGAGCTTGTCTTCTGCTACGTAGAACTTGCGGTCCTTGGAACGCCGGACCGTCCACAGCCCGGCCGCTTCGTCTTCCAGATTCTTCAACCGGCGCTGCAAGCCTTGAATTCCGGAACCGGCCGCGAAGAGCTTCTGGCTGGCGTCGTCCCCGTCCCCTTGCAAGATGTCCCGGCCCCCGGCTCTCAGCAGCAGGTGGTCCAGGCTGAACATGCGCTCGAAAAAGCTCCGGTCCGCACCGTGAAGGAAGGGACTTAGCGCTTGTTCTCCGGCCGGCAGCCGCGAATCGTCCGCGGCGAGGAGAGTGTCTCTGTTGCCCTTGCGACGACGCACTTCCAGTTCCTCGCCGTCTCGCTCCAGGACCGCGCCGACCCGCATGCTGCCGTACTCGTGGACGAAATTGAGGGTGGATCGTGACGGTATCCCGAATAGCAAGTCCCCGACGGCGCTTCGCACCGTTGACTTGCCCGCCTCGTTTGGCCCGACGACGATGTGGAGGTCGGGCTGGCCCCTCGGTAGTTCTAGCGAGGAGTCTGTGAATCGCCCGTAGCGAATCAGATCCAAGCGTCGCAAGCGCATCGCTCAGCCTTCATGTCCCGTGAGTCGGGCCATGGCGTAAGGCCCCGCCAGTTCGATCAGTTCGCCGAAATCGTGGGCCATCGCCGCGCGCAGCAGCGGACTCTCGGCCGCCTCGCGCGCCTCGGCTGGCAGCTTGCCCACGAACGGTGCGATCTGCTCCTTCAGGTCGCGGAGCAAAGCCTCGTCTTGCCGTGCCAAGCCGAGCTCGCCCAACGTCTCGGCCAACGCAGGGTCGGGAACCGTGTTGGCCGGCAGATCGGTATTGATAATCAGCTTTTCTACCCAAGCGACTTCGTCGCCAAGTCCGGCCGCCGATGCCCGGGCCTCGGCCAGCAGGTCTTCATGCGATGCCAGGAGCGCGCTGTGAGCCGGGGTGCGGCCGACGACCTCGATACGGCAAGCGAGCAGTCGACCGTCTGCGATTTCCTCCACGGCCTGTTCGATCGCAGTGCGGACCCTGTCGTTCGCGTCGCTTACGGTCTCGATGCCGTCCGCGCCGACTTCGACAAGCGCCCAGCGCACCACGTCGACGTGCAGCGGCTCTAACGCGTTGACGGCGCCGTCCTCGACAGTCACCAGCATCGCTCCGCGCGGACCTGTTTCGCGGATGTGGCGCCCTTGCATGTTTCCTGAGAACACCACGTAGGGATCTGTGCTGAGAATTTCAGGCTTGTGGATGTGGCCTAGCGCCCAGTAGTCATACCCCTTTTTGCGAAGCTCGTCGAGCGTGCACGGGGCGTAGGGCGCGTGTCCCTCCATGCCACCGAGGCCGGTGTGGAGTATCCCGATGTTGAATGCGCTTGGTATGGGAGAGGGGTACGACCGCGCTAGGTTCTCGTCAATGTCGCGCTCCCGATAGCCCTGCCCGTGCAATGCGACGTCCAACTCCTCAATCCGGTGCGTCTCCGCAGAGCGCGTACGGAAAACAGTCACGTTGTCGGGCAGCGTCAGGCTGCGCGTGATCTTGCTCTGGGCGTCGTGGTTGCCATAGATCACATATGCGGGAATGCCCGCCTCTCGCAGGCGTCCCATCTGCCGCACGAAGAAGAGCCCTGTCTGGTAGTCGCGCCAGTCGCCGTCGTAGAGATCACCCGCGATGACCAAGAATGCCGCACGCTCTTCAACCGTGCGCGTGACCAGTCCCTCAAATGCCTTGCGCGTGGCCGAGCGAATCAACTCGGCCGCGCTCCCGTCTTGGCCGGCAAGCCCTTTTAGCGGGCTGTCCAAGTGGACGTCAGCGGCGTGAACGAAGCGAAATCGGGGCAAGCTCGGTGTCCCGCCCGATTCTAACAAGTGTGCGAATCGCCCCTCGGGATTCGTGCGAATCGCCGCCCCATAGCTGCCGGAGGGCCACTTGAACCTAAAGGTCTGGCTCTCTGCGTCCTTGCTATCCGCCGTTGCCGTGGTCCGCAGAGCATCGAGTCAGTGCTGTCACACTTGGCTTCAAGCACTGCCATCGGACACCCGGATCGGTTGCGGAGGCCCTGATCGGAGCTTGCTCCGACCGGTGGTGCGCATCAGAAGCGGATTTCGCCCGCTCAAGTGGATCCCCAATCGGAACGGGCCTCACACTCCAATATGCCTAGGAACGGAACGGGGCGAGAGTGTCTCGTTACGCTTCGGGAAAGGGATTTGGCGGTCCGACGGGCCGCCGAGACCGCGCGATACAATCACCGACCTTGCGAAAGAGTGAGTGAAACCGCTCGATGCGCTCGGGAAAGAGATGCGACTCGGACCCTTCGCTTGGACGAACTTGTTTAGGTTCATTCTTCAAGAGGGTCCAGTCGCCATCCCCATGAAGAAGAATATTGCGCAGCTCCCTTGCCATTTCGAAGCCTCTGATCTCCTCCCGAGAGAACTCGCCCGAAGTCTCGATGATCGCCGATGCTGCACTAACCTGAATCCCCAAGCGGTGGATAAGAGCTTCCAGGCACGATACGCATCGAGTAAAGAATGCCCAGCCAAGTTCGACAAGCATCGATTCGGACTGAGAGAATTTCTCGAACTCAAATTCCCCTACCCGTACGGAACGACCAGCAGAGAAAAGAGTCTCGGTCGGAAGCGTCCGTGAGAAGAAGCGATAGGCCGCAATCACGTGCGCAATATCCTTGTCGAACTCACGTTTTGCTTGGACAGCTGTCATCTGAATCGCTGACTCGGTGCAGGGATCACGATTGAGCAAATCGGGCTGCCCATCGGCTACCCTAGTCATCCCGTAGCAGAGCAGTAGAGCCGCCGTATGACTCTAAGAAGGTTCTGTGATACTGGCAGTCTTATTCAATACGAGCACTCAACGGCGTCGGTCAGAGACCAAGGTCCATAGGGTCTTGATGCCAGCAACATTTTCGCCCGATTTCGTTTCAGAGCATTTCGGTATACAAGGCCCATCAGAATCGTTCGGCATGCGTTGATCTTGACGCAGCAGAGATCCTTGGCTAATCGACTCATGCGCCGTCCCATGGGTCGAGCACACCTATCCCCATGTCCTGAAAGTCACGAATGTTGCGCGTCGCCACCGCCATGCGCCGCGAGCGAGCAATCGCCGCTATCTGGCCGTCGGCCAAAGAAACAGGACGCCCAAGCACACGGCGTGCCGCAGCGATCTCCGCATAGGCGCGGGCCGCGTCGCTGTCAAACGGAAGCACCCGTCCGGCAAACAGGCTGCCGAACGCACGCTCGCAAGCCTCCGCAAGGCCACGATGGCGCCTGCCCTCGGGCAGCAACGCGATGCCAGTGCGCACCTCCGCTTCCGTGACCGCCGTCACGTATAGTTCGCGTGGCTGTCGGTCGTCCATCCAGTCCAGAACCTCCGCGCTGGGCTCGGCGCGCATCAATTCCGATACGACATTGGTATCGATCACCACCATGGCCGCCACCTCAATCGAAGCGCGGCGGCTCGCGCATCGGTTCGCGTGCCGGCAGTTCCAGCTCGATGTCGCTGAAGGGCTGGAACAGTTTGTGGATCGCCGTCCCTAGGGCCTTCCCCGGGACGATTTCCCGCTCGACCGCCTCGGCTAGGACACGCCGTGCTTCTTCTTCCATCGACCGGCCGTTGACGGATGCCCGAACCCGTAGGCGGGCCTTTATGTCGTCGTCCAGATTTCGGATCGTGATGCTTGCCATCATCGCACCTCTGTAGTAGAAGCTTATACGATGATTGCGTTGCAATCAAGGACTGGGCCGGAACTTCGAGAACGAAACCCGAGGGCGTGGGCTGGGGATCGCGATGATAGCCAAGCCTCTCATCCCGGAGAGCGTCAAAACATCCGCTCCGCGGGGCGCAGCGTGCCAAACGAGCCCACGTTCGCGATCGCGAGGCTGATGCGGATCTGATTGTCGCTCCGGGCATTGCCGATCGAGAGCCGGCGCAGTTCGACGCTGAAGCCGCAGCAGTCCGTGTTGTAGGTCAGCTGCGAAACCGCATAGAGAAAAATGCCCTGGCGATAGTCGTAGACGTTGTGGAGCGTGGCGTTCCAGCCGCGGCGGTTGTAGTCCCCGTAGCGGACTCCCATCAGCAGCTGGTTGCTGGCAGGGGTCAGCTCCCTCGGCACGCGCACCGAACGGTGTCCCGCCATCGCGTAGATCTTGCGATTCACCTGAACTGTCGCGTCGGCCATAGTGTTGAGGATCCTGTTGTGCAGCGGGTCGAGGTCGTTGCGCCAGCGGAGGGTCCAGCGGTTGGCCGGAGAAAGGTTGAGCGAGGTAGCGATGGGCGAATAGTTGCGGGCCTCAGACAAGAACGCGAACGAGGAGAAGTCCAGCGTCGAGCGCAGCACGTTGCGGTACCCCGGCACGATCGCGCCCCCGAACTCCGGCTCGAAGTAACGCCTCTGCCACACCTCCAGGCTGGCGATTTCGCGCACCCTGCCGGTCGAGTCGTTCTTTGAGTACAGGCGATTCGTCACCGAAATCTCTGCTTCGTTGGTGTTGTGGATCAGGTCCTTGGCGTCGAAGCGGATCACGCTGTCAAAGTCTTCGATGCCGCGCGTGTAGCGGTAGCGCAGGCGCGGCTCGATCACGTGCTTGACGCGGTCGCCGAGCCACTTCGGGGAGCGATAGACGCGCTCCAGCGCCGGGAGCGTGAGATCGACCGAAAACTCTCCGGTGCGCCTGTATAGGTTCTCGCCGGCCAGCCCGTCGCTGGTGCGGCGCTGGCCGTACGCCATTGCTCGGGCGCCGAGCGTCGGAGTGAGGGTGAAGCCCTTGTACGAGAGCCTGCTCGACACCCGCGGGAAGAACATACCGCGCTGGACGAAGCGCCGCGTCTGGAAGCTGCGCTGCGTCCGGCTGATCAGGTCCAGCGACGAGTCGAAGCTAAACCACAGCGGCACGGACTTCGGCCCGAAGGACCTGGGCCGGCTGTTGAATTCGATGGCGGGCAACTTGCGGATGACGATGTTGTCGTCGCGAGCGACGCTCTGGAAGTGCTCGTTGCGCAGCAGGGAGACGTTGAAGGAGTACGTCGAGAAGTTCTTGGACACGAACCCGATGGAGCGGATCTGCGAAAAGACTGCCTCTTCGTAGGTCTGCGTGAAGGCCTGGCGGAATTCGAGCGAACTGAGGTAATGCAGGTCGGCGACTCCGCGCCAGCCGTCGCCGAACGTCACCTGGCCGCGCATGTCGAACGAGTTGCCGCCCTGCTTCAGCCTGCCCCCGTCGTCGAGTTCCCGGCCGCGGTCTCGCACGTCGAAGAACACAGCGTCAAAGCTCGAGTTCTTGGTCGGGCGGCCGCGCAGGCTGGCGTTGGTTGCGAGCCCGCGCGAGGTGTACACCGTTGCTCCCACGGTGGCGTCGTAGCTGCGGTTGATCGCCCAGTAGTAGGCCTGCCCGAGGATGCGACCGAAGCGAGAGCTATTGCCGATCGTCGGCGTCAAGAAGCCGCTCTGCCGCGGCATGCGCTTGAGCGACTTTCTGTAGTACGGCAGGTACAGCAACGGAATTCCGCGCAAGCGGAGCAGCCCGTTTCGCACCGTTGCCGAGCCGCCCGGGGTAAGTTCCGATCGGGAAGCGCTGAGAGTCCACCACGGGCTCTCGGGATCGCAGTTTGTGAGGGTGCCGTTGTGGATCGTGTAATGCTCGCCCGCCTTGATAACCATCCGGGCTTCGAACTGAAACGGGTTGTCGGTCGTGAGCAGGCGGGGCCCTCCCTGGCTGGCAGAAGCAGCGCGGCCGCGCGCTTCATAGAACGTGCCCAGCTCGGTGCGCAGGTTGTAGGCCAGCGTGTCGGCCCGCAAGTCTTGGTCCCCGTCCAGCGTGCGGTAGTGAATGTTGCCCTCTGCTTTCAGATCCCCGGTCGACTCGTTGTACTCGACGATATCTGCAGTCAGGACCACACTCTTGAAGCGCAGCTCGACATCCCCTGTCGCGACTCTCACAGGGCCGTCGGAGCGTTGTTCGAGCGACCGGATTTCGACCGCGTGTCGGACGAACGGAGCTTGTGCGGTCGACGGCGGGCCTCCGGCTGGGGCCAGCGGCTGGCCGGACGCGGGAGCGGCCGAGGAAGCCATGATTGCCAGCGGAATCCAGAGAGCGCGGCTCATCAGCTGTACAGGACTGCGCCGCCTAGGGCGCACAACGTCGGCGGTTGAGACCCCTCGAGCGCTAGTGGCAGTTCCTTAGGCAAGTCTAGCTTGAACTGTGGCCGCGCTTAAGGGGGCGCGGACGTTCCGCCGGTGAACGCGCCTTCACGCGGCTACTTGGGCTTACTCGCCGGAGGCGCGTGCTCTAGCCGCTCTCTGGAACCATGTCCCCCCTCCGGAGTCTAGTCCCGGCGCGTCTGCACGCGATGATCGCACCAGGCCCCTAGCAGGCCAGCCGAACCTGGGTGCCGAAGGGACAGGGCGCTTGTCATGACGGCGATAGATAGCTTGGCAAGACTGCCCGATTCCAACCCGGATGCCCCCCGAAATACAAGCTCATTGCTGGATTAGGAAACCCAAATTGCTTGGCCTGCATCTATCATCAAGACGGGCTCGTTCCGGTTCAACATGTAAGGTTTGTATGTTACGGTCATGCGTGGGGTCCGATAAGAGGAGCGGCGTGAGCACGATGTGCGCATCCCTTGTGCGGTTGTTCGCATGGCCTTTGGTCGTGTTTCTGGGAGTCTCGGTTGGCGCGGCGGCGCCGGGCTACGACGAGTTCGAGCGCGAGCAGGCCGAGGAGGAGCGACTCCGGTCCGAGTATGAGCGCGAACTCTTTCTCCAGGGCGTCCTAGAGGCGCGGCGCCAAGCGGCTCATGAACGCTTGGAGGAGATCGGCCACGCGATCCAGCCGCAGGCCATCTGTCCGTCCTTCGCTACTCAGAGTCCCGAGCCGCGCAGGTTCCTCAAGCGCATCTCGGGCCCTTTGCAGCCTAGGTACGCGCCGGCGCGCCAGCCTTGGAGAGGCGTCGCGTCGCCGTCGGAGGCCCCTAGCACTCTGTTCAGCGACTACATCTCGACGCCGGTCGTGCAGTCGAAGTGCATCTACTGCCACGTCGAGGGCGGGGCGTCCGGCCATACGCGGCTGGTGCTGACGCCTCAGGACGTGGAGGGCCACGAGGCTACGAACCTGGCGGTGTTCCAGAACTTCCTAGATGCCGTGGAGGGCGGGGCCGACCTGATCCTCAACAAAATCCAGGGAGCCGAGGCGCACGGCGGGGGCGTCCAAGTGGTGGCCGGCTCGACCGACTTCGCCAACATGGAGCAGTTCCTGCGCGCGCTGGGCGGCGAGACCACGTCCGGGGCGCTTTCCCCGGACTCTCTCTTCAACGGAGTCACCTTTGCCTCGGCGGCGAAGACGCTGCGTCGCGCCGCGCTGCTGTTTGCCGGCAGGCTTCCCACTCAAGCCGAGCGCAACGCAGTGATCTACGGCAACAAGTCCACGCTGCGGCAAACGATCAGGGGCCTGATGAGCGGCCAGGGATTTCACGACTTCCTGATCCGCTCGGCCAATGACCGCTTGCTGACGGACGCGGAGCGGTCCCGCGTGGTTCCGTTCAACGAGCCGCGGTTTGTCGATCTGACGAACAAGCGCTGGGAGCTGGCCGATCAAGCCGTCAAGAACGGTCACAACCGTCTGAACCAATATCCGCCGTATAAGTTTCACGAGCAAGCCGTGCAATACGGCATGGCGCGCGCTCCGTTGGAACTCATCGCTCACGTCGTCGAGAACGATCTTCCCTACACCGAGATCTTGACGGCGGACTACATCATGGCGAACCCCGTGGCTGCGGCCGCGTACGGCGCGGACACGGAGTTTGACAATTCCGACGATCCGACCGAATTCCAGCCTTCAGAGATCCTCAGCTACTACAGAAGGAACAACAGCCAGATTGTGGAGCGAGACCCAATACGTGGGCGGCGAGTGATCAATCCGGGCAATCTTCAAACGGACTACCCCCATGCCGGAGTGCTCAACACGACGGTCTTCTTGAAACGCTACCCGACGACCCCGACGAATCGCAATCGGGCGCGGTCGCGCTGGACCTACTACCACTTCCTGGGCTTCGACATCGAGAAGTCCGCCGCGCGCACGACGGACCCGGACGCGCTGGCGGACACCAACAACCCGACGATGAACAATCCCGCCTGCATCGTCTGCCATATCCCGATGGACCCGGTTGCCGGCACGTATCAGAACTACGGCAACGACGGCCTGTTCCGAGACAAGGGCGGAGGGTTCGACTCCTTGCCGACGCTGTACAAGAACCCCAAGGACGGAACGACGTCCCCGTACCAGCGAGGCGACACTTGGTTCCGAGACGTGCGCCAGCCGGGCTTTGACGGGATGACAGCTCCGAGCGCGGATAACAGCCTGCAATGGCTGGCGGAGAGGATGGTTGCGGACGAGAGGTTCGCGAGTGCGGCCGTCAAGTTCTGGTGGCCTGCGGTCATGGGCGTCGAACTGGTCGAGCCTCCCACCGACCCCTCCGATTCCGATTTCAATGTCATGCTGGTCGCTTCCTCGGCGCAGGCCTTGGAGGTCGAGGCGCTTGCCCAGTCGTTCCGCGACGGGTTCGAAGGCGGGGAACCTTTCAACGCGAAGGACCTGCTCGCCGAGATCGCCCTTTCCCCGTGGTTCCGGGCCGAGTCGGTGACAGGAGACAACGAGACTCGCATGGCCGCTCTCCGCGACGCCGGCGTCGCGAGGCTGCTGACGCCGGAAGAGCTCGTGGCGAAGACAGATGCCATCACCGGCTACGTCTGGGGCAGGCGCTTCCAGTTGCCCTTCGGGTTCGGAGAGCCCAGGAGCAAGCTCAACGGTCCGGGGTATGGCGGCTACCAGCTGCTCTACGGCGGGATCGATTCGGACGGGATCACCGAGCGCACCGGCGACATGACGGCCCTGATGGCATCCGTCGCCCAGAGCCACGCCGCGGAGGTGAGCTGTCCTATCGTCCGCCGGGAGCTCTTCTACTGGCCGGACGAGAGGCGCCTGCTGTTTGACGGGATCACTCGGCTAGACACCCCGCTGTCCGAGGGGGGAGGCTTGTTCGAGATCACGGCCACGTCGTCGGATTCCCAGCAACTGGTCGCTTTGGAAGTTCCGCTCTCGGCAGGATCCCAGACCGTTCGCTTGGCGTTCACGAACAACGCTACTTTCGGGCAGAAGGACAGCGAGGGGAACAACCTTGATCGCAACCTCAACTTGGATCGGCTGGTCGTCCGCGATAGTGGCGGGACGATCGTGTCCGAGGTGGAACTCGAGACGCTCGACAGGCAGGGCTGCGGCCGGCCTAGGCAGGGATTCTACTTTATGTCGAGGGATTGCTCCCTGCAGGTTCCGGTACAGGTTGCGTCGCGCGGTGTCTACAGCGTAGAGATCCTGGCCTACCAAGAGCAGGCCGGCGAGCAGGCCGCTCGCTTGGAGGTCGACGTGCGATCGGAAGGCCGCCAAGCGCGAGGCGAGACGGCGATCCGCCGGAAGCTGGCCGACTTGCATAACAAGCTGTACGGCGTGACAGTGGGAGCCTATTCCCCTGACGTCAACGAGGCTTTCGACCTCTTTGTCGAGGTATGGAACCGCCGGCGGACCTCGGGCGACAAGGGGTTCTTCAACGGACAGCTTGTGTGTAGCGACGGTGGAGACCATGGCTACTTCGAGGGCCTTGCCAACGACGCTTTGTTCTTCCAGCCCGGCGGAGCCAGCAACCTTGACTACGATCCCGTGCGAGCGTTCCGGAGAGAGGCGAACATCAACGACTCGAACCACGTCGCCGAGGCTTGGGTCGTGACCCTGGCGTATTTGTTGACCGACTATCGGTATCTGTACTTTTAGGAGGACTTGATGAATCGGCGTAGCTTCATGCAGGTGATGGCCGGCGTCGGGGCCGTGACTGGCTTCCGCGTCCCGCTCGCGAACGCCGCGAACTACCACGGCAAGCTGTTCGTGTTCGTCCAAGCCAGCGGCGGCTGGGACCCGACCAGCTTGTGCGACCCGAAGACGAACGTCGCCGGCGAGCCGATCATCAACAACTGGGCAGCAGCCGGCGAGGTTCGCCAAGCGGGCAACATTCGCTACGCTCCGTTCGCGAAGAACCAAGCGTTCTTTGACAAGTACTACCAGCGCATCTTGGTCGTGAACGGTGTGGACGCCCAGACGAATTCCCACTCGGCCGGCGTCACCCACAACTGGAGCGGGCGGATCTCGGAAGGCTACCCAACCACGACCGCCCTGCTCGCCGCTCACAAGGGCGCAGGCCTGTCGATGCCCTACCTGAGCTTCGGCGGGTTCTCGAACACGGCCGGGGTCGCCGTCTTCACGCGGCTGAACAATCCAAGCGAAGTCCGCAACATCGCCAAGCCGGAACTGTTGGCCGGGGACCCGAATCGGACGCCATTTTTCAGTTCCGACGATTGGGCTTCAGTCACGCGCCACCGCGACAAGCGAATGGCTCGCTTGGCGGCAGCTCCCAATCTCATGCCCAGAGACGCCCGCAACAGGGAACTGTACGCCGCGGCCTTGGACGCGGACGCGGCCGAGGGGCTTAGGGCGTTCGCCGACATCATTCCTAGCAACGCCGACCTGAAGCCGGTGGAGGAGTTCGATGTGTATCGGAGTTCTCTCAAGCGGCAAGCGCAGCTCACGGTGCTGGCCTTCAAGGCGGGCGTTGCGGTCAGCGCAGACCTGCGCTTGGGCAGCTTCGACACGCACGACAATCACGACCCGGACCAGGGCTGGTTGCTGGGAAATCTCACGGACTCGGTCGACTACCTGTGGGACTATGCAGAACTCCACGGAGTGGCGGATCGCATGGTGGTGGTGATGGGGTCGGACTTCGGCCGGACCAACAAGTACAACTCCGACCTGGGGAAGGATCACTGGCCGATCGGCAGCTTCATCATCATGGAGAAGAACCAGGGCTGGACGAACCGCGCGATCGGAGAGACGGACGAGCGGCACTTCGCCTACCAGGTCGATCCGGTGACCCTGCAGCGGAACGACGCGGCCGGGACGCGGATCCATCCCAAGCATATCCACAAGGCCCTGCGGAAGTACTTAGGCGTCGGGGACACCGCAGACAGCCTGCGGTTCCCGTTCAACAACACGGAAGAGCTGCCGCTCTTTTCCTAGGCGGCACTGACCCGCAACCACTGGCAGCGCGAGAACCGCCTGCACGCCGGTCGCTCCGCTCCGTCCGCCGGCCGCCTCACCCTTCCAGGTAGGCGACCGAATCGAACTGTGGAAGGCGCCCCGCGAGACCGGAAGTTGGGGCGACGTGATCGAAATCGGCCTGCGCGCGACGAAGATCCGCAATCCAGACAACCTTGTTGTGGTTGTCCCCAACAACGAAATCATGCAGCGCGACATCATCAACTACACGATGTCGGGTGAGCACATCCGGCTGCGAATCCCCTTCTCGTGCACCTACGACTCAGATATCGAAAAAGCGGAGTTGCTCCTTAGGGAGGCTGCCGCGGAAGTACTTGGCGGCGGGGGTTATTGCCGCCGGAGCGTCAACGTGGGCCGCTGGGCCGTGCGTTGCTCCAGAATCGTATGCGAGGGCTGCATGACGTTACTCTCGTATATAAGCCCCCAAGGAATCGGCACCGAATCGCGGACGAGGTCACCGAGAGGGCAATGCTGAAGTTCAACGCACCCGGTGTCGAGATCCCGTATCCAAAGCGCGAGCTCTACATCAAGACCAAGGTGCCCGGAGGGGAATCCGAGCTTGAACGGGCCGGGCCAACCGAGAGGCGGTGAGGCTTCTGCGAGCACACGAACCGCGTCGACCAACTCTCGACGCGAGGGAACGAACGTGGAATGGTCCTGATATCTCCGGACCGGCACGGGTCGCACCAGGTCGCAAGGCCCTGCTAGCCACTAGAAGCGCGCAGAAGGAGTTCAAGCTCGGCCCGGAGTTCGGTCTTCGTCTCGTCCAGGCCTGTCTCGTTGATCAGGTTGCGCATTTCATACGGGTCCATCTCGAGATCGTACAGTTCGTCCATCCCAGCGAGTTCGGTGTAGCGTATATATTTCCAGCGCTCCGTTCGCACCGCGTGATAGCCCATGTTCGCCATGCGCGGCCAGACGGCGTCCGAAAAGTACTCGATGAGCGCGGAACGTCGCCAGTCCGACGGAACCCATCCCTCCAGCAGCGGCAGAAGCGAGCGCCCGTCCATTCCTGGAAGGGGCTCCGCCCCGGCCAGTTCCAGCAGCGTTGGTGCAATGTCAACGCTGAGCGCGAATGCGTTCGCTTCAGAACCGGTAGTCACTCGGGCCGGCCACCGGACTGCGAGAGGGACGCGGATGCTCTCTTCATAGGCGAGCCGGCGCTCCTCATTCAGGCCGTGCTCTCCGTAGAAGTATCCGTGATCGCTGGTCAGGACGATCACCGTGTTCTCCGCCTGTCCGGCTTCCTCGACTGCTCCCAAGACACTTGCAAACGACTGGTCGGCCGCGGTCAGGATTCGGAGGCGGTTTCTTACAACGTGATCGGGCGTGCCGGTAGTGGGGCCCAGCGGAGGAACGCCCTCGATTCGACGTTCCAAGGCTCGCTTTCCATTGCCGTACGACCTCGCGTTCGGGCGCCTTGGGATGCGTTCCCGCTCGTACAGGCGGGAAAGCCGGGGTGGCGGCGTGAATCCGCCGTCCTCCGGAATCTGACGAATGCTGCCGTCGGCATCTTGGACCAGATTCGGGTGGACCGCCTTGTGAGAGAGGCAAGCGAGAAACGGCTGATCGCGTCTCCGGCGGATGAATTCGGCGATGCGCTCGGAAAATAGATCCGTGGCGTACCCGGTCAACTGGCGCGGCTTCCCGTTGTCGTTGACTTCCGGATCGAAATAATCGCCCTGGCCGCGGAAGCTGAGCCATTCGTCGAAGCCCGGCCGCGGGGAGTCGTCCAGGCCCATATGCCACTTGCCGACGAATGCGGTCTCGTAACCGGCCCTTTGGAGCGCCGTCGGGAACGTGACGAGCTGATGCGACCGCGGTCCCCGGTCCGAGTTGTCGACGATACCGTGCGAATGAGCGTACTGGCCTGTCAGGATGCAGGCGCGGTTCGGGGAACAGAGGGGGATCGGTGCGAACGCATTCGCAAACCGCATTCCCTCGTTCGCTACACGATCGAAGTTCGGCGTTTGAACGAAGGGATGCCCAGAGAACCCGAGGTCATCAAACCGGACGTCGTCCAGAACCACGACAAGAACGTTAGGGCGCTCGATTGGGGAGTTCATGGCCGACAAATCGCTTGAAGAATGAAGGCCGTGTATCTGGCCCAAGGGACGGCAAGCCAAGTCCGGTTCCCTACCCTCGGCCACAAGGACCGCTACGGGACGGAATCCCGCGCTGGCCGGAGGAACCGGACCAGAAGAAAGAACAGGCGGCGTGCGCTAGACTCGCTCGCATGATGATAGCCCGGCTCCTTCTACTTGTCGCGGCGTTGGCTTGGCAAGGCGAGCAACGCGCCCGACTTCGTGGCGGCGTCCGTGGAATGGTTTGATCGTCATCTGAAGAATCGAGGCAGGACGAAGCCCGGCAGTCGTGTCGCCGGTTGCGCTCGCCGTTCGGAGAAGGGGCGAAGCTCGCCCGACTCCCATATTTGGACGGGGGCACCCGGTACCCCTTTGTGCCCGAAACGCCGGGCTCTAAGGGGATCCGGCGGGCACCTCGTTCCTGGGCCTTATGACCTGCAGGGCCTGCCACTCTAACAGCAGCCTCGTGACCTTGGCCGCGCGCGCCGGGTCCGAAGCGACCTCCAGGAATGACTCGTATTCCGTTGCCGCCTGCTCGAACTGCGCCCGCCCCTCGTGGACCATTGCCATGACGACTCGAGTCAGAGGCCATTGATCGGCCTCTCCGTGGTCTCTCATCTTCAGCACGAGTGATTCGGCGCGATCCAGATTCCCCGTCTGGGCGGCCGATGTAGCGGCCAGGTACTGAGCGTAGACGGAACTGGGAGCGAGCTTTAAGTAGCGTTCAGAAAGTGCGTTCAAGACACCCCACTCTCCATGCAAGCAGGCTATTTGCATGAGCGGCTCGTAGGGCCCAAGGTATTTGGGGTTGGCATCGATCGACGCAGTCAGGGCATCCTTTGCGCCGGGGAGATTTTCCAGGCCCAGCCGGGCCTCGCACAAGGCTGCCCACGCTTCCGCGTACTCGGGATAGGCCTCGACGGCAGCCTCGAGATGGGCGGCACTCTTCTGGTAGTTCGGAGACATCCTCCGAAGCATGCGGGCTCCCTCGTCGTAGGCCTTCGTCGCGTCGCGTGGCGCCTTCAGTGACGTCAAGCTCACCGTGTGTCCCTCAACTCCCTTGAGTCGGTGCAGGACGATGGTCCCGACATTGTTCCGCTCGAGGCTGCCAGCCGACCCCAACGGCAGGCGACCCGGACCAGAACTGGCTGCTGGGAAATCTCACCGACTCGATCGACTACCTGTGGGACTATGCAGAACTCCACGGAAGGGCGGATCGCATGGTGGTGGTGATGGGATCGGACTTCGGCCGGACCAACAAGTACAACTCCGACCTGGGGAAGGATCACTGGCCGATCGGCAGCTTCATCATCATGGAGAAGAACCAGAGCTGGACGAACCGCGTGGTCGGAGAGACGGACGAGCGGCACTTTGCCTACCAGGTCGATCCGGTGACCCTGCAGCGGAACGAAGCGGCCGAGACGCGGATCCATCCCAAGCATATCCACAAGGCCCTGCGGAAGTACTTGGGTGTCGGGGACACTGCGGACAGTCTGCGGTTCCCGTTCAACAACACCGAAGAGCTGCCGCTGTGTTTCTAGGCGGCGCTGATCCGCGACCACTGGCAGAGCGAGAACTGCCTGCACTCCGGTCGTCCCGCTCCGTTTGCCGGCCGGCTCGGGTCCCGTCGCAACGAAGAGGAGAGTCCGCGAAATACGCGGCGGATCTCCCAGATCGGAGTTCTTACTGCTCATCTACATAATTGGTCAGAGAACTTGCAAGATTTGCAAGATTTGCGTTGATCGGAAGGCCTGTCGGGCCTATACTGCGCTCGGCCGAACGGGCTGAGTGCCGAATCGGCGAAAGGGGTACCGGCCTACACGATCACCACGCGGAGCTCTTGGTTGCATCAACCTCAGACCGCAGCGGTCACCCAATCGGCCACGGAACTAGGCAGGGGGAACGAAATGCAACGTAAGGCAAGACTGTACGCAATCCTAGCTGCGTTGTTCGTTTGCGGAGCAACGCTAACTGCACAAGTCGACACGGGGGTGCTGAGCGGAACTGTTTCCGACGCCTCGGGAGCGGTCATTCCGGGTGCGAGCGTGGAGGTCCTCAACACCGCCACGAACTACCTGTTGACGCGGGAGACGAATGCTTCCGGATTGTACGTTTCCCCTCCGTTGCCACCAGGACCCTACCGAATCACGATTTCCAGCGAGGGCTTTCGGACAGTGGCGAAAGAAGTCGCGCTGAACCTTTCGGAGAGAATCGCGGTCGACTTCGAACTCGAAATCGGTGCCGTGGCCGAGTCGGTCGACGTGGAAGCCATCGGCGCGGTCCTACAGACCGAGACCGCCACACTGAGCACGTTGCGCTCCGAGGAGGAGGTCAAGGAACTCCCGAACATCTCCCGGAACTTCGTGGACCTAATGCGCTACAGCGCAGGAGTCGTCTTGGCCCAACCTCACAACTCCGGCCTGCCGCTGTCTCAGATTCGCGGTAGCACGGTGTCGTCTGTGAACGGCGGACACATGACGGACAACAACTTCATGATCGACGGCCTTCAGAACAACAGCAACCATCAGGGCCAAGGCGTGATGGTCTTCCCCGAGATCGAAGCACTCGAGCAATACCGCGTGGAGACTTCCGCGCCCGACGCACGCTATGGGCGAACGGGCGGGACGCTGAACATGGGCTACAAGTCCGGCACCAACGAATTCCACGGATCGGCCTTTTGGTTCCTGCGCAACGATGCCCTTGACGCGAGGAATTTCTTCAATACCGGCGATAAGACCCCGCTGCAGAGGAACATGGTGGGTGGCACGGTCGGCGGGCCACTCGGTCGCAAGGACAGCTCGACATTCTTCTTCCTCTCGTACGAGGGGACGCGAACACGTCAGAGCACTACGAACATCGCAAGCGTCCCAACGGAGCTGATGAGGACTGGAGACTTCAGCGAGGTGACCGGCAGGAACCGCATATTTGATCCGCTCACATCGACTCGGAACGAGGCGAACAGGCTCGTCCGCGAGCCGTTCGCGAACAATTCGATTCCGGATGCACGCTTCAGCCAACAGGGGCTGGCGGTCCTGCGGCACTTTCCAGATCCGACGGATCCTGGCCTGGCAGCCAACTTCACCACGGCGGCCCGCAACACCCAAGATACCGACCAAGGCACGGTCAAGATCGATCGGGACTTCAGCGGAGGATCGCGCGGATTCTTCCGCCTTACGAGAGGCCGGGCCGATTTCGTCAATGGGTTCGCAAATATCCTGGGCCCCGTAGCAACGCCTTTTGTCCAAGTCCAGGCACCCGCGACACAGATCGTGGTCAGCCACACGCAGATCATAAGCCCCAGAACCATCAATCAAGTCCGCGTCGGATTCACGCGCGAGGACTTGAGAGGCACTTCTCTGAACGGCGACCGCAATACTGCAGAGGAGTTTGGGATTCCAAACGTAAACGTGGACGAGTACACGACCGGGCTGTCCGGCATTACCGCCGCCGGGTACCCACGTCTGGGAGACAACTTTTGGAACCCGGCAATCCTGCCAATGAACAACATTCAGTTCAGCGACAACTTCGAGATGACGCGCGGCAACCACAGCTTCCGGTTCGGGTTCGATGCGGTGCGTCGCCACACCAACGGCTTCCAGACTTCTAGGCCTCGAGGAGACTTCGGATTCTCTCTCAGATACACGAACAATCCGGCCAACGCAAGGAACACGGGATTCGGCCCTGCTGAGCTGCTGCTAGGGAAACCCGCGACGGTCCTGCTCGTGTACATGCAAGGCACTCGCGGAATGCGTAGGACCGACTACGCGAGCTACTTCCAGGATGACTGGAAAGTTACTCAGCGATTCACGCTCAACATCGGGCTCCGCTGGGAGCTTCTGGCGGACTACCCGCAAACCGAAGTTGGCGACCGGCTGATTCAGTTCGATATAGAGTCCGGGAATCCTGCTCCGGTCAACGAAGGCCCGTTCCCGTGGAGGAGTGGCATTGCGAATGATTTGAATAACTGGGCGCCCCGCGTAGGGATGGCCTACCGCATCGGGAACAGCACAGTCATTCGCGCCGCGTACGGCATCTACTACAACGGCCAGCCGATTCACCTCAATGCGGGCCTACTCTCGCAAGCACCCTTCTTCACGAACACGCGAGTGGTCAACTCCCAAGGCGATTTCGAGGGTGCCCGAAGCTTGGCCGACGGTCCCCTACGGACCAGGGAACTCCTTTCTCCGGGGCAGAGTCGGCGGGGCTACGATCCCAACAGCTACGCCATTCCGTACATGCAGCAATGGAACATTGCGATCCAGCAGCAGCTTCCGGCCCAGCAGCAGCTGACCGTTGCTTACGTTGGATCGAAGGCAACTGCGCTGCGCCAGGGGATCAACTTCAACCAGGCCGTGCCGGGAGCCGGGCCCGTTGCCAGCCGCCGACGCTGGCCGAGTCACGCGAATGTCCTCATCGTGCAGACCCGGGGAAATTCCAACTATCACAGCCTCCAAACCACCCTCCGCAAGCACTTTTCCAGAGGCTTGCAGTACCAACTCAACCACACGTGGGCGCACAACATCGACGAATCAACCGGTGGCCTGCCGATCACGGACTTCTCCGGGAATCGGGCCAACAGCGGCCTAGACCTTCGCCATTCGGTCAACGCGACCGTTGGATATGATCTGCCGATCGGCAGCGGCAAGGCGCTGCTCGGCGACGCATCCGGCGTTCTCGACCAGATTGTCGGCGGATGGAAGATCAACGGGGTGATGACTCTCACGGACGGCTATTGGTTCAGCCCAGCCGGGCCGAATACGCTGAACATCGGCGAAGGAACCAGGCCGGACCGGATTGCTGACGGAAATCTGCCTGACAGCCAGCAGACGATTCAGCGCTGGTTCGACACCGATGCGTTCGTGGCACCGGGCTTCCGGCAGTGGGGCAACTCGGGACGCAACGTGCTCCATGGCCCGGGAACGAAGCTGGCGAACGTGTCGGTCCACAAGAACTTCAGCGTCGGCGAGGGGAAACGACTCCAGTTCCGGGCGGAGTTCTTCAACGTGACGAACACACCGCACTTTAACAACCCGGCTTCGAACATCAGATCGCCTGCCGTGGGGCGGATCACCAGGGCGGGCAGCGAGAACCGGTTCCAACGCACGCAGCGCCTCTTGCAGTTCGGATTGAGGTTCGTGTTCTGATCGCGTCGACCGAGCCCGTTGCCGGAGCGGAGGGAGGCGGCCGCGCAACGGTCGCCCCCTTCGTAGCCAGGCTGTGAGGGCGGGCCGAGACGAGCGCAAACGTACCCATCGTTCGAAGCCCCCCTAGCATCGCATCTGCTTCCGAAACCGGCCTCCAAAATGCGTGTGGATTGGTGGCAGAGCGTGAGGTCGATGCTGCCATCGACAGTCTTGGGAAGCCAGCTACATGTATAGTGCAATGTGTCGACGGGGTTTCGGCATCGGGCCGAGCCCTCTTCGCAAGGAGTACCGCTATGGACACCAAGACCGCTTCTAGACGTTCGTTTCTAGCGCATGCCGCTGCCGCTCCGGCCGTCGCCGCTGCGCCTGCGGCTTCGCGTGTGCTTGGGGCCAATGACCGCATCAACATCGGCATGATCGGCACCGGCTCGAAGGGCCGCTCACATCTCCGCAGGCTAATGGCTCGGGCCAGCGATCAGGACGACGTCCGCGTAACCGCGATCAGCGACATTTACCGCAAGCGGCGTGAGGAGGCGCTGGATCTCGCGCAACTCGGCGGAAAGCGAGGCTACGTCGACTATCGGGAGGTGCTCGCTCAGCCGGACATCGATGCGGTTTGGATTTCGACCCCCGACCACTGGCACGCCACGATGGCCTTGGACGCTCTCGCGGCCGGCAAGGATGTCTACTTGGAAAAGCCGATGACTTACACCATCGAGGAGGCGCGCCGAATTGCCGAGGTGGTCGAGAGCACTGGACGGGTCCTTCAGGTGGGCAGCCAGCATGTTTCGGACCTGCGCTATCACGAAGCCCGCAAGGTCGTTGATGAGGGCTGGATCGGGCCGGTGCTCTGGGCGCAGAACACGTACTGTCGAAACTCGCTGTATGGCGAGTGGAACTACACGGTCGATCCTGAAGGCACGCCCGAGAATATCGACTGGGATAAATTCCTGGGCAGCGCGCCGGCACGGCCGTTCAGCCCCGAGCGATTCTTCCGCTGGCGCAAGTACTGGGACTACTCTGGCGGGATCGCGACCGACCTCTTCTACCACCGCCTCGCTCCTCTGATGTTGATGATGGGCAAGAAATTCCCCAGCCGCGTGAGCGGCCACGGCGGGATCTATGTGCATCGCGAGCGCGAGGTCCCTGACACCTACGCCACTGTCATCGAGTATGGGAGCCACTACGTCAACCTGTCTGCCTCGATGGCGTCCTCGGCGGGCAATGCCGGCATGCCCACCGTGGTGTACGGGCACGAGGGAGCGATCACATTTCTGCCGAATGCGATCGAAGTTAGGCCCGAATACCAGTTCGCCTCGAAATTCCGCGAATCCACCGGTCAAGATATCCTGCACATCGAAGTCGAGCAGACGGACGTCAGCAACGCTCACATCGGCAACTTCCTCGATTGCATGCGCGACCGTTCCAAGCCCGCCTTCGATGCGCAGTTCGGCTATCAGGCGATGACGGCGATTCGGCTCGGCGTGGACTCCTATCGCAGCGGTCGCATGATGGCCTTCGATCCGCACGGCCAGCGAGTGCTTCCGTTCGCGGGGCCGCGGCCGGGCTACGAGGGTTCCGGCAAGAACTTCGAGGAGCCGCCGCGGCGGCCGCCCCGCAACCAGGGCCGGACGAGCGGATAAGGCCGCACGGTACGGCGCCGGCGGCTTTGCTACCGTTTTTGCATGCTTTACCGCTGGATCGCGGCGTTGTTGCTAGTCTGGGCCTCGGCTTCGGCCCAGGACAAGCTCAACGTCTTGTTCATCGCCACCGATGACATGAACAACGACTTGGGGACCTACGGGCACCCCGTGGTCAAAACTCCGAACTTCGACCGGCTCGCCCGACTCGGCATCCGCTTCGACCAGGCCTACTGCAACTACCCGGTGTGCAATCCGAGCCGGGCGTCGCTGATGACGGGCCTGTACCCGGACCAAACCAAGGTCCGCAACAACGCGGTCTATTTCCGGAACACGATCCCGAGCGTCAAGACGCTGCCGCAGATGTTCCGCGAAAACGGCTACTTCGTTGCTCGCGTGGGCAAGATCTATCACTACGGCGTCCCCACGCAGATCGGCGAGAACGGCCTGGACGACCCGGCGTCTTGGGAGGAACGGGTCAACCCCCGCGGCCGCGACAAGTGGGAAGAGGATCAGATCTATTCGATCGATCCTGTGACCGGAAACATGGGTGGCACCCTGAGCTGGATGGCCCAGGACGGCACTGACGAAGAGCAGACCGACGGGATCGGCACGACCGCGGCGATCAAAATGCTGGAGCGGGAACGCGACCGGCCAATCTTCCTGGCGATGGGCTTCTACCGCCCGCACACGCCGTACGTTGCGCCGAAGAAGTACTTCTTTCAATATCCCCTGCACTTGGTGCGCCTGCCCGCCGAGCCCCTTGACGACCTCGTCGACGTTCCTCCGGCAGCGTGGGTGGATCGCCCTTTCCAGCTCAACCTTCCGAGGCAGAAGCAGCGGGAGGCCATTCAGGCCTACTATGCCTCGATCAGCTTCGTCGACACCCAGCTCGGCCGGCTGCTCGATGCCTTGGAACGGCTCGACATGATGGATGAAACGCTGATCGTGTTCTGGTCCGATCACGGCTACCACATGGGCGAGCACAAGCTCTGGCAGAAGACGACCTTGTTTGAGAATTCGGCGCGCGTGCCGTTCTTCATCGCATCGCCCGCGCACCGCAAGACTGCCGGCCTGAGCACGCGCTCGCTGGCCGAGCTGGTGGATGTCTACCCCACCTTGGCCGACCTGTGCGGCCTTGACCCTCCCAAGCACTTGGTCGGAGAGAGCTTGGTGCCGATTCTTGAAGATCCCACGCGGTCCGTCCGCGAATCCGCTCTCACCACGTTCGACACGCACGATCGAGTGAATCCTCGGCGGCCGTTGCGTCCCCGAGCCATTGGCTATACCGTGCGCACGGATCGCTGGCGCTACACCGAGTGGGGTCCGGACGGCGCAGAGGGGGTTGAGTTGTACGACCACTGGAACGATCCGAAGGAGTACGTGAACCTTGCCCGCGCGCCTAGCGAGCAGGAAACCGTGTCGCGGCTGAAGAAGCTCCTCAAGCTGCGTGTTGCGGACGCCACGGCGCCGCCCGACCTGTAGGCCTCAGCGGGCTCGGCCTGTTGGAGTACCATTGTGGAGCGCGGCATGCGGCACGCCAGTGATGAGTCTGGCCCACTCTGCCGTCGAGAGGTTAGAGCGATGCAACCAAGGCCCGATGCAATTGATCGTCGCGGATTCTTAGCCGCTGTCGCCGCGGGCCTGGCGGTTCCCGCCGCCAGCGGCGCCGAGGAGGGGTTCGAGCCGCTGTTCAACGGCAAGGATCTCACCGGCTGGGAGGGGGATCCGTTCTTGTGGAAAGTCGAGGACGGCATGGTGGTTGGTCGCTCCCCGGGCATTTCCTACAACGACTTCCTCACTACTGTCGAGGAGTACTCGGATTTCATCCTGCGGTTCCAAATCCAACTCGTGGACAATGTCGGCAATAGCGGCGTGCAGATCCGCAGCCGCCGGGTCTCGGGCTCGATGGAGATGATCGGCTATCAAGTCGACGTTGGCCCGAGCTGGTGGGGCAGCTTGTACGACGAGTCGCGGCGCAGGGTCACCTTGGCGGCTCCGTCCGAGGCCACGATCAAGAAGGCGCTCAAGCCGACAGACTGGAATGACTACGAGGTGCAGGCGAGCGGCAGGCACATTGTGCTCAAGCTGAACGGGGTGGTCACGGTGGACTACACCGAGGAAGACGAGAGCATTGAGCAAACAGGGCTTATCGGACTGCAAGTGCACTCCGGGCCGCCGCTGGAAGCGAGATTCCGAAATATCCGCATCAAGCGACTGTAGATCGCGTTGTCCGCAGCGCTGTCGAGTGCGGCAGCTGGATCTGGCGGGCCCTGCAGCTAGTCGAACCGGTTCGCCTTGCGGCGCGCCAACTCGCCGATGATCGGCACTTTCCACTCCTGTCCTTGCCACGCCATGTAGGCTGCCCACACCCAGCCTGCCGCCAGCACGAGGTGCATCAGATTCGACAGCAAGCCCTCGAGGAAGATGAAGGACAGCGTCCAAGTCAGGCCCGCCAGAACGATGGATGACAGCGTCAGCAGCAAGCATTGGTAGCTGTGGAACCGTACGAACCTGTTGCGGCTGTATGGCTCGATGATGAGCAGCGCCAGTGCCGGGACCGGCGTGAAGTAAGCCAGCAGCCCGATCTGCCTCTCGTCAAAGCCGTCCAGGTCCGATCCCGCGTCCGTTCCAGCCTCGTTCCAGGCGCTACCGCTCCCGTGGTCGGTGCGAGCTCCGCACTGCCCGCAGTAGCGGGTGCCGGCCAGTTCGGCGCCACACTGCGTGCAGTACTTCATTTCCACCCTCTGACAGACTGGTAGTATAGCCGCTGATGAAGCGTTCGCTCGCTGCGCAGGCTGGGCGTCCGGGTCGGCCGGCCGTGCTGGCCGGGGCGCTTCTGTGGCTGCCCCTGAGCGCGGCCGCGGTTGAGATCGTGGCCCATCGCGGTGCCTCCTACGACGCTCCCGAGAACACCCTGCCGGCGGTAGAACTGGGCTGGCAGCGAGGCGCGGACGCGGTGGAGGTCGATATCCACCAGACAAGCGACGGTAAGATCGTCGCCATCCACGACAGCGACACCAAGCGGGTGACCGGCCAGCAGGGCGTTGTGGCTGACATGCGGTTGGACCAGTTGCTGCTATTGGACGCCGGAGCGTGGAAGGGGGCGCAGTGGTCGGGCACCCGGATCCCGACATTGGAGCAAGTACTCGAGACGGTCCCGTCCGGCAAGACCCTCGTAGTAGAGATCAAGTGCTCCAGAGACGTTCTGCCGGAGCTGGAAAGGGTGCTGGATGCATCCGGAAAGCGGGAGCGAGTCATGCTGATCGCGTTCGACTACGACACGATCAGCGAGGCGAAGCGACGCATGCCGGATCGGCGCTGTTATTGGCTGTACGGATTCTCGGGGCGAGAGGCGGAAGCCTATCGCGTGCGGTCGCAGGCCGACCTGCTGCAGCGGGTTGAGCAGGCCTCGCTCGACGGACTCGACGTCAGGCACAGCGGCGAGTGGACGGCCGACCTGGCGGATGCGTTGCGCAAGCTGGGTAAGGCGCTCTATGTCTACACCGTCAATGATGCGGAACAGGCGCGCGGGCTGCGGGATCTGGGCGTGGCCGGCATCACGACAGACCGGCCCGCGTACATCCGCGAGGCGGTGGCGGAATGATGTCCCGAAAGCTGCTGGTGAGACTCGCCGTGCTCGGCGCGGCAGCTGGCGTCGCGCACGTGTTCTTCATTCAGTTCTGCGATCTGTTGTACCGCTGCGGCTGCGAAGCTCTCTGGGCGGGAGCGGCACAGCATTGCAACATTCACAATGCCGCGCCGCCCCACTGCCCGTGGTGCTTGGACGAGGGGTTGCTCGGCCAGCTGTCATTTGGTGCCATCGTTGTCTCGCAGTGCGCCTTGACGCTTTGGCCGGGCAGGTTCGGGGTGGTCCGGGCAATCGCGACATTCATGGCGTTTCCCGCTGTCGGCGCGATTGGCGGCCTGCTCGCCGGCCTTGGCACGCAGTATTGGCGGTGAGGGCGCTGTGCAGCCGCTCTGTGCGGGCCCGGCTCAGACCGTTTCGGGCACCACGTAAGGGAGTCGGTAGCGGCGCGAGAGCATCTCGTTGGCCATTCCGTTGCCGACAAATTGTCCGGTCTCCCGGTCTGTGTGCAACTGCTGCCCGCAACGGTAGCTGATATTCGCAAGGTGGCACAGTTCGGCTGCGGCCGCTCCGATCTGCACGTCGGCGTTCAGCGCGTAGTGATTCCGAGAGCGCACCGCCTCCACGAAGTTGGCCATGTGCGGGCGGGGGTCCCAGATCTTGTCTTCGTGAGGCTCTTCCTCGTGGGTCTTCTGCCGCTCGTCCCCCATGAAGACGCGAAATCCGTAGGGATCCAAGACCATGTAGCCTTGGTCGCCGAAGAAGATGTTGCCCACGTAGTTGCTGCCGCGCAAGGGCGCGCCGCCCTCGTTGGGGCTGGGCAGGTTGCGCACGTCGAAGACGATCTCGGACTTGTCGAAGCGAAAGTGCGCCTGCTGCGTGTTGGGCGTCTCTTGGTCGTCCTTCCAGACGAACTTGCCGCCGCTCGAGGAGATCGCCCTGGGCCTGCCGTACTCGGCCAGTGCCCAGCGGCAAATGTCTATCTCATGCACGCCTTGGTTGCCGATATCGCCGTTGCCGGTGTCCCAGAACCAGTGCCAGTTGTAAGCGAAGCGGTTCTTGCTGTAGGGCCGCATGGGAGCGGGCCCTAGGAACAGATCCCAGTCTAGGCCGGCAGGAACCGGTTCCTCGGGCGTGTGACCGATCGACTTCCTGCGGCGGAAGCACAGTCCGCGAGCCATGTACACCTCGCCAATCGCGCCCTCGCGGAGCATGGCGATCGCCTTGCGCTTGTGACCGATCGAGCGGCTCTGGGAGCCGACCTGCACCATGCGCTTGTACTTGCGGGCGGCCTTGACCATCTGCTCGCCCTCGAATGCGTTGTGGCTGGCCGGTTTTTCCACATACACGTCCTTGCCAGCCTGGCAGGCCCAGATGGTCGTCAGAGCGTGCCAGTGATTGGGCGTTGCCACCGACACGGCGTCGATATCCCTGTCCTCGAACAGCTTGCGCATGTCCCCGTATTCCTTGGGAGCGCTGTCTTGAAGCTTGCGGACCATGGCCGATGCGCGCTCGCGCGCGGCTTGGTTGACGTCGCAGACCGCGGCGATTCTGGCCCCGGGCACTTCGGAGAAGTATCCGAGATGGCCGCGCCCGCGCCCGCCGGTGCCGATGACCGCCAAGTTCACGGTGTCGTTGGCTCCAAGCACCGGAAACGCACGGCTCGCCGCAACCGCTCCGGCCCCGCTGAGGAACGTCCGTCGAGTGGCTTGGCTCATGGCGTACAGCGTACTACAGGGACTTTAAGGCCCGGCCTGTGGTACCTTCACTTGCTTGTTGCCCTTCCGTCCTCCCATCCGCGCCTTGTTGCTGGCGAGCTTGGCAGCCGAGCTGGCCGTCCCGGCGGTCGTCGGACAGGTCGAGACATCCGTGCGCACGTCGCGTGGCCTTGAGGCCGACTTGCGGACCCTGTGCGACTCGATCGGCCCGCGCATGGCCGGCACCGCGGCCATGCGGGACGCCCTGCAGTGGGGCCTGCGGTCGTTTCGAGAAGCTGGCTTGCAGAACGCGAGGCTGGAGCCGGTTCCGATCCCGCTGGCGTGGCGCGAGGGGGAGACCAGAGTCGAGGTGACACAGCCGCGCCCCTTTCGGTTGCGTGCCGCCGCTTCGGCGTTCTCCCCCAGTGTCCGCGAATCGATAGAGGGGGAATTGGCGCTAGCAGGGGGCGGCCAGCGCGGGACGGTTCTCCAGGCAGGCGAGAGCTTGCGCGGCAAGATCGTCCTTGTGGAACTGCAAGAGGCCACCTCGCTGGACAGCCTGGGGCTGTCCCAGCGCGATTCGATGGTGGCCGTCCGCGAGGCCGCCGAGGTTGGCGCGCTCGCCGTGCTGATCGTTTCGACCCGCCCGCGGCAACTCCTCTACCGGCACGTCAACAACCTCTCTGCAGAATTGGATCCGATTCCATCGGCGCTGGTAGCTCGCGAGGACGGCCTGCGAATCGCGCGGCTGCTTGAACAGGGCGAGCGCGTGCGGGTCCGGCTGGAAATGCCCGATCAGATCGGACCATCGTTCGAGACGGCCAACGTCGTGGCAGAGATTCCCGGCGATGGCCTGCCGGACGAGATCGTGCTGCTGGGAGCGCACCTCGATTCATGGGACATGGGCACTGGCTGCTTGGACAATGCCGTGAACGTCGCCTTGGTCCTGCATGTCGCGCGCGCGATCGCCGCAACGGGAGCTCGTCCGCAGCGCACGTTGCGTTTCGTGCTCTTCGGCGGCGAGGAATTCGGCCTGTTCGGATCGCTGGCGTATGTCGATTCCCATCGCGCGGAGCTCGACCGCCACGTGGCGACTATCGTGCACGACATGGGAGGCGGACCGTTGAGCGGCTACTCGACAGGGGGCCGCCAGGATCTGTTGCGCCAGGTCGAGCGGCTGCTCGGCGGCGCGGAAGAACCCGGGCGCTTCCGCCATACCGCCAAGGCTTACTTCATGAGCGACAACTTCACGTTCATGCTGCAGGGCGTGCCGTCCCTGTTCGCGGTGCAGGAGACTTCTGATTACTACTCCTCCTACCACTCCGAGGCCGACACGTTCGACAAGGTCGATATCGACAGCGTGAGGAGTTCGGCGGTGGTCGCCGCACGGACGCTGGTCGGGATCGCGCAAGAGAGCGAGCGCGTCGCTGAGAGGTGGTCGGCGTCCGAAGTTTCGAGCTGGCTTCGGGGCCAAGGACTGATCCGGCACTTGCGCTTTCTGGGCGTCTGGGATGCATGGCGGCCGCAACCGGACGGCGCCGCCCCGGATTCGAACTGAGCGGTGCGTCGATGGCCGATTGGTAGGGTAGGGCGATGGCGTTTCCTCTTGGCCCGCAGTCCGGCCTGACGGCTCCGGATGCCAAAGAGCGGGGTGCGAGGCGCGCTTACATGCATGCGCTGATCGCCGAATTGCGGGAACTGGAGGACGCAGTCCGGCTGGGCGGCGGCCCCGAGCGGATCGAGCGGCAGCGCAAGGCGGGGAAGCTGCTGGCGCGGGAGCGCATCGCGGCCCTGCTCGACGAAGGCGAGGAACTGTTGGAACTGGGCCTGCTCATGGCCCACGACACCCACGGCGGCATCGCTCCGGCGGCCGGCGTCGTGACCGGGATCGGCCGCGTGGGCGGCCGGCAGGTCGCCGTGATGGCCAACGATGCCACCGTGAAGGCGGGCAGTTGGTTCCCCGAGACCGTCTCGAAGGTGCTGCGCATCCAAGAGGCGGCGATGCGCTGCGGTATCCCGATCGTGTACCTGGTCGACTCCGCGGGAGTGTTCCTGCCCGAGCAGCACGGAACGTTTCCGGGCAAGTATGGCGGTGCGCGGATCTTCCACAATTGTGCCCGCATGCGCCGCCAATTGAGGATTCCGCAGATTTCCGCCGTGATGGGGCAGTGCATCGCCGGCGGCGCGTACCTGCCCGCGTTGAGCGATGTGATCCTCATGGTGGAGGGCACGAGCTTCATGGGCCTGGGAGGGCCGAACCTGGTCCAAGGCGCGATTGGCCAACAGGTCGAGGCGGAGGCCCTCGGCGGAGCCTCCATGCATACCGAGCAAAGCGGTGTCGCGCATTACCGCGTGGCTGACGACGAGGAGTGCATCGCCCACATCCGGACGCTATTGCTCGGGCTTCCGCGCTCTCCCTCCGCACCGCTGCGCCGCTCGGAACCCGAGGCCAGCGGAGGGGTTGACGAGATCCTGCCGAGCGACCGCCGCCTGCCCTACGACATGCATGCGGTCGTCCGCCGCGTCGTGGATCGGGACGGGTGCTTGGAATTCATGGCCGAGCGCGCTCCGGAGCTGCTGTGCGCGAATGTCCAGATCGGGGGGTGGCCCGTTGGCTTGATGGCTAACCGGCGGGGCTTGTTCCGCGATGGGGGGAGCACCCGCATCGGAGCCATCATCTACGCCGAAACAGCCCGCAAGGCCGCTGAGTTCGTACAGAAGTGCGACCGCCAGGGCCACGCGCTGGTTTACTTCCAAGACGTCACCGGATTCATGGTCGGGCCCGAGGCCGAGCGGAGCGGAATCATTCGCGCCGGTGCCGAGATGGTCGAATCGATGGCGACGACGCGGGTGCCCAAGATCGTGGTGACCGTGCGGCACGCTAGCGGGGCGGGGTACTACGCGATGGCTGGCCAGGGGTTCGATCCGGAGTTCATTTTCGGCTGGCCAACGGCCCGGGTCGGCGTCATGGAAGGCGAATCGGCCGTCCAGGCAATGTTCGCCAGCGAGCTGCGAGCTCTGGAGGGCGATGAGTCCGGCCCGCCGGAAGACTTGCTGCGCGAAATCGAGCTCACTCGCGAGCGCTATGACCGGACGCTTGACGCCAAATGGTGCGCGTCCAACGGGCACGTAGATGCCATCATCCGCCCCGGGGCCACGCGAGATGTCTTGATCAGCTGCTTGGAGGCCGTCCACGGCCACGGGTATGCGCTAGCGACGAAGGGCTGATTGCCGTTCCGTTGGCTGTCGAGAAACGGGAGTCAGAACGCGAGCGTCCAATTTTTGGGGCCTGTGCAAGAATCAAGAACTGGCGCGATGAGAGGGGTGGGCATCTTCGCAGCCGTTGGCGCTCTTGCTTTAGCGCCCGTCGCTGCCGGCCCGGCCTTCGCGGCACCCGCTCACTTCGACAAGGTCGCCTGCGGGAATCCGCGCTCTGCCCAGGAAGCTATTTTCTTGGCGCAGCAGCGGGGGCTGTCCGAGGGAAAGGAGCGCTTCAGCGCTCGTGCCCAGACCGGACCGTCGGTGCCGACCAGCGTGGACGGCATCGCGATCGTCGAAGCCACGCATGAAGTGCTCTCGCCGCCACACCCGTTCGACCTGGCCAACTCCTCGATCACGATCACGCCCGAGCAGGACAGTTTCCGAGTCGCAGTTTCTACGTTTCCGGAAGGCGCGCCGCTGCCGGAAGAGGGTACGCCTTTGGATCTGGAGGACGACGACTTCAAGCTCGTCGAGTTGCCGTTTGAGTTTCCCTACTACGGCTCTTCCCATGACAGTCTCTTCGTCAATTCCGACGGCAATCTCACCTTCGTGTACCCAGAGGCCAGTTCTCGGCCTAGAAACTACTCGCGGGCTGCCTACGGCCCCGCGCGGATCGCCCCCCTGTTTCGCGATCTAGATCCGAGCCGCGGAGGAAGCGTCCGGGTCGCGGCGACATCCGAAGCGCTGACCGTGGCATGGCACGCCGTGCCGCTGTTTACCGAGGGCCCCGTGGGAGACCCGCAGACCTTTCAGGTGACAATCCATCGAGATGGCGGCATCGAGTTCCGCTACGGGGACCTAACCCTCCTCGATGCAGTGGTCGGCTTGTTTAGCGGCGAGGCCTTGAGCGGTGTCGCAGCGGTCGATTGGAGCTCGGTCGAGTCCGAGCTTTTCGATGCGGACAGCATTCTTGCCGAGGTTTTCGTGAGCGATCCTGAGATCGACGAGTTTGCCGTGGTGCATTCGTTTTATCGCAACCACGAGGATGCTTACGACACGGTGATCGTTTTCAACGATCTCGACATGGATGCCAGCGACTTTTCGCTCGCCCACGCTTACACCGTGCGGAACGAGATACGCGGAATCGGCGAGTTCATCTACGATAGCGGCCGCGTGTTCGGCTCTCCGCGGCGGCTCTCGTCCTTCGTCAACATGGGAGCGCTGTCCGGCTACCCTACCAGCCCGGCCGCGCCAATCCGGGGGCTGCCGCATTCTTCGATGCTGACGATCCTGGCGCACGAGATCGGACATCGGTTCCTGGCTTACACGCCGTTCAAGGATCCGGAGACCGGCGAGCTGTCCGATGCACTGCTCGGGCGCCAGTTCGCCCACTGGAGCTTTTTCTTGAACTCTAGCGCTTCCGTGCTCGAGGGCAATGCCATCCGGGACAACGGCGACGGCGCCAGTCCCCGTTTCGAGACCACTGCTGCCACGCAGACCTACAGTCTCCTGGACCAGTACTTGATGGGACTGCTGGACCCGTCGGAGGTGCCGCCTACATTCTTGGTCACGAATCCCACGTCGACGACCGGGTCGCTCGGCAATGCGTCGCGCACGCCGGAAGTCGGCGTGGAGTTCGACGGGGTCCGCAAGGAGATCCGCGTCGAGGACATCATCGAGGCAGTGGGTCCCCGCCGGCCGGACACTTCCGTGTCTCAGAGACAGTTCCGCCAGGCGTTCATCCTGTTGGTGGACGAGGGCGCCCAGCCCAAGCCGGAATCGCTGCGCACGTTGAGACAACTCAGGAGGTGGTGGCTCTCCTTCTTCGACTTGCATTCCGAATCCAGGGCTTCAAGCTCGGCCGACCTCGCGCGAATGCTCCATTTGTCAACGTGGCCCGCAGGTGGGCTGCTGATCGGCTGTACCGGCTCGGCACAGGTCATGATTGCCGAGTCCCGCGACACGGACCTCGTCGTGAACCTCCGGCTTGATAGTGCCATTGCGGAAGTCCCTGCCACGGTGACGATCCCCGCGGGAGAAGTATTGGTCGAGTTCGACGCTCGCGGACTGGAATCTGGTACGGCGACCCTGACTGCCGAAGCGGCCGAGGCTGGATACGACCGCTTGGAGACCCGTTTAGTGGTGCGTGCTGACGCCACGGAGCTCAGCTTGGAGCAGCTGCACTTTCCGGAGCGGTACGGCATTGCGGGGTCGACGCTGAGCGAGCCGCTGGACTACCGCGTTCGCGATGAGAACTTGGTGCCCTACAGCGGTGTCGAGCTTACGTTTACAGTGACCGGCGCGGATGCCGCCGAACTCCAGGCCAGTCAGACCGACGCGTTCGGACGAGCCGAGACCGAGTGGCCATTGGCGTCTTCAGCGGGCAGCCAGACACTGACGGCAACCATCAGCGGCGTACCCGATAGCGCCGTGGAGACCCAAGCGGTCGTGTCGGAGAATCCACCCGCGGTGATGGCCGCTCTCACGGCCAATGCCGCCAGTGGCGAGACCGCGGATGCGGGCCGGGGCTTCGCCCGCGGGAGCTTGGTGACGATCTACGGAAGTGCCTTGGCGACCGAACCGTTCGAAGCCGACACGATCCTGACCTTCGACAATCCGGCTCTTCCCGTGCATCTGGGCCTGACCAGCGTGCATGTCGCTGGAGTGGCGGTTCCGTTGGTGAAGGTGTCCGAGACAGAGATTACCTTTCAGTTGCCATTCCAGATCCCCGCAGATGCGGCGGATATCGTGGTGTCGTCCGCGTTTGGGCGGACAGATCCCGTGTCGATCCCCATGGGGCCCGCACAGCCGGGTATCTTCCCGGATCGCGTGAGCGCCGGGGCGCGTGCTGCTGTGGAAGATCCGAACAATCCGGGAGGCGGCGTGCTGCCGCGCGCGGGGGGCTTGCTGGAAATTTATGGCACCGGATTCGGAGCGGTCAGCCCCCCTGGGCGCACCGGGCGGCCCGGACTCTCCATGCCGAGGCAGAACGTAGTTGCAGATACGGAAGCGTGGGTGGACGAGCAGCCCGTCGAGGTCACCATGAGCGCTCTGGCATCGTTCGAAGCAGGCGTCTACGTGGTCACGCTAGACCTGCCGGCAGATCTCGAACCAGGCGATCACACGGTCAAGATCGCGGTGGGTGGGCACGAGAGCAATTCGGTCGCGTTCGAGTCAGAATAGGACGAAACGCCATGTCGCTAGACTCTTAGGATGCTGGGCGCGGTGCTTCGCTGGAGCCTCTTCACAAGTATCGTCCTCGCGCTGGTCCTAGTGCCGTTCTGGCTCTTCGAGGAGAGCATCGCGCGTCTCTCGGAATCGTTGCTGCAAGGCTCCTCGGGCGGGGTGTCGGTTGGCGTGGCCGTCGTGTTGCTGCTGGCCTCCGACCTGGTCGCGCCCGTCCCGTCGAGTTTAGTGGCGACAGCTTCGGGGCTATTGTTGGGCCTAGTGCCGGGCATGGCCGCCACTTGGGTCGGGATGCAATCCGGGGCGCTCGCCGGTTACGGCGTCGGCCGCTGGGCCGGCAGGCGGGTTGCGGCCCGCATAGTGGGCGAATCCGAGCTTCAGCGCGGCGCCCGCGCTTATGCCCGTTGGGGCGGTCTTTTCCTGATTGCGTCACGGGCCGTGCCGGTTCTGGCCGAGGGTTCGGTTGTGATCGCCGGGGTGGCAAGCATGCCGCTGCTGCGTTTCTTCGGCTGTGTCGGCATGTCCAATCTCGCGATTGCGGCGGTCTATGCGGGTGTGGGAGCATACGTCCGCGACGTCAACACATTCTTGATGGCGTTTGCGGCTTCTATCCTGCTTCCCGGGTCTTTGATGCTGGCGCACCGGGCGCTTGCGGCGCGAGCGGCTCGCCGCTCCGCGGCTGCGCAATGGGGACGGACCGTCTGATCGGCGGGCAGGGAGAGCGAGTATGTCCCAAGGGTTGCCCGGTGTGCTGACGCTCACAACCGACTTTGGCTACCGCGACCACTATGTGGGGGCGATGAAGGGCGTCGTGGCCAGTCTCGCTCCCGGCGTTCAGGTCTTCGACATCACCCACGACGTGCCGAGCTTCGACGTTGCCGAGGGCGCGTTCGCGATCGCGCAGGCGTGGCGGAGCTATCCCGACGGCACTGTGCACGTGGTGGTCGTGGACCCCGGGGTCGGCTCGTCGCGGGCGCCCATAGCAGCCGCGGCGGGCCGGCACTTTTTCGTCGCGCCGGACAACGGAGTGCTGTCGCAGGTGTTGGAGTCGGTCGCGACGTCCAGCGTCCGACGGGTCGAAACCCGGCACGGGCTGGCGGAGATCAGCCGCACGTTTCACGGGCGCGACCTGTTTGCCCCGGTTGCGGCTAGGTTGGCAGCCGGCCTGAAGTTCGAGGACGTCGGCCCTAGCATGGCCGAACCGGTTCGGCTTTCCCCGGTCGGTGTCGCCGCCGGGATCGGGGCCGTGCTCCACGTGGACCGGTTCGGGAACGTCGTGACCAGCTTTCGTCCGGAGGACCTGGCAGACGGTTCAGGGCTCGAGGTCGGCGGAAGGGTCGTTGGCTTGCGAGCCGATTCGTATGCCGATGCTCCCGAACGCGAGCCGTTCCTGATTTCGGGTAGTTCTGGATATGTGGAGATTTCGTTGAACCGGGGCAGCGCGGCTGCTTCGCTGCAAGCGCGGGCGGGAGCGCGCGTGGTGCTCGCGCGCCTCCGTTCTGGCTAGGGAGAGTAGCGCTTCCAGCTCTGAGCCGAGACCCTTTCCTAGCCGCCGCTGCGTCCCGTGCCCGTCCGGCCGGACTCGCCGCAGAACTAGCCCAGGCCTTCCACCAAGCCGTCGTCCGTGACGCGGATGGATTCCGCGGCGGGCACCCTAGGGAGCCCGGGCATGGTCATGATCTCGCCGCAGATCGCCACGACGAAACCGGCACCAGAGGCCAAGCGAACCTCCCGAACAGGCACGGAATGTCCGCTCGGCGAACCTAGCAGCTTGGGATCGGCAGAGAAGCTGTACTGTGTCTTGGCCATGCATACCGGAAGCTTGCCGTAGCCGGCCTCGTCCCAGCGACTCAGCTGGCCGCGAACCTTCTTGCCCGCCTCAACGCCTTCAGCATGGTAAATCCGCCTCGCCACGGCTTGCATTTTCTCTAGCAGGGGCATTTCGTCCGGATATAGCGGTGCGAATCGGCTGTTGCGCTTCTGCAGCATTGCGATGACGTGACGAGCAAGCGCCTCCGCTCCCGCCGAACCGTCTGCCCAGTGAGTGCAAGGTATCGCTTCGATGCCGCGGGCGCTCACGTAGGACTGGATGGCGGCAACCTCGTCATCAGTGTCCGTAGGGAAACGGTTGATCGCCACGGCGGTTGGCACGCCGAACTGCCGGAGGTTGTCGATGTGGCGCCCTAGGTTGGCGCAGCCCTTCTCGACTGCGGCGGCGTTCTCGGTTGCGAGGTCGTTCTTGTCGACTCCGCCGTTCCACTTCAGGGCGCGCACCGTGGCGACAATTACCGCTGCCTCGGGATTCAGCCCAGCGCTGCGGCACTTGATGTCGAAGAACTTCTCGGCTCCCAGGTCCGCGCCGAACCCGGCCTCGGTGACGACGTAGTCCGCGAGCTTCAGCGCGGTCTTGGTTGCGATGACGGAATTGCAGCCGTGGGCGATGTTTGCGAACGGGCCGCCATGGATGAACGCTGGGGTGTTCTCGATGGTCTGCACGAGATTCGGCTGCATCGCGTCCTGCAAGAGCACGCTCATGGCGCCATCCGCGCGAAGGTCGCGGCAGTGCACCGGGGAGCGGTCGCGGCGGTAGCCGACGATGATCTCGCCAAGCCTTCGCCTCAGGTCGCGCATGTCGCTTGCCAGGCACAAGATGGCCATGATCTCGGAGGCGGCCGTGATATCGAAGCCGGTCTCGCGGGGGAACCCGTTGCGGACGCCTCCCAGCGAGCTGACGATCTGGCGCAATGCGCGGTCGTTCGTGTCGAGAACACGCCGCCAGACCACACGCCGGGTGTCGATACCTGCCTTGCCATGCCAGTGGATGCTGTTGTCAACCATTGCGGCGAGCAAGTTGTGAGCGGCGGCGATCGCGTGAAAGTCTCCGGTGAAGTGGAGGTTTATGTCCTCCATCGGCACGACTTGAGCACGCCCGCCGCCGGTGGCCCCTCCCTTCATCCCGAAACACGGGCCTAGCGAAGGTTCGCGCAAGCAGATCGCAGTCGTATTGCCTAGCTGGCTCAGGGCGTCGCCTAGGCCGACTGTGGTCGTGGTCTTGCCCTCGCCGGGAGGAGTCGGGTTCACCCCGGTGACCAAGATCAGCTTTCCGTCCGGTCGCCCTCCCAGCGAGTCCGTGAACTGCCGGGACAGTTTCGCCTTGTCGCGACCGAACGCGAGGACATGCTCGCTTGGGATTCCAAGCTTGGCCCCAACCTCGTGTATTGGCCTAAGTCTTGCCGCGCGCGCTATTTCGATGTCAGTGTTGAAAGAAGCCATAGGAAGCAGTCCGCTCTAGATCGACGAAGATTGTCGGATTGCGCGCTGGCAGGACTGGCCACTGCCGGGATCGAGGGGCGGCGAGCAATCGGCCGTCCGCTGCAAACTGCTAGGGCGGGGCATCTGTGGCCAGCCATCTCGGCGAAGGCAGGCCTGCCGTCCAGTGGATGTCATTGCACGAGAGCGTCCTTGATATCTCGGATTGTAGCCGACTGGTTGAAATCTCGACATTCGGAGCCGGCTGGCGCGCTGCACTGGGCCGATCCTGCTGCGTTAGTTCCGATCTCGGTCTCAGCTCCGCGATGCGGTGGCCGGGGAGCGCCCGGAGAATACGCCCGTTGGGGTGGTTCTCATCAGTGCCGAAAGTAGTGCTTCGGACGACGCTACAAGATTGGCCGGGTTGCTGCGCCGGATTTCGTTCTAAGTCTAGTCGGCGCGAAGAACGGGGTATGTGCTTGGCTTGCTCTTGAGATAGCGGTAAGGATTGACGGTCAGACCTCTGGAAGTCACCTCGTAGTGGACATGAGCGCCCGTCGTGCGCCCTGTCGATCCCACTAAACCGATCAGCTCGCCACGCTGTACCGGCTGGCCTGGCCGGACAAGGTATTCCTTGAGATGTCCGTAGGTCGTGCTGAAGCCATTCCTGCCGTGAACTATCTTCACGCAGTTTCCAAGTCCGGCATCCCAGCCCGTCATCGAGACGAATCCGTCCGCCGTCGCTAGGACCGCGGAGCCATATGGCGCGCTAATGTCGATCCCGCGGTGAAAGGTGCCCTTGCCGTGGAATGGGTCTAGGCGCCTTCCGTAGGTGCTCGTGATGTGGCCCTTCACTGGCCAGATCGACGGAGTGCTGTTCGCCAGCAGAGCCGAGCCGCCCGCCGAGGTGCGGACCAGCGCGCCCTGAAGGCGGTCATATTGGTTCAGCGACGCGTAGTAGGCCGGGGCTAGGTCCGAACCGAAGGCATCTTCTGCCCCAAGTCCGTCGCGTTGAATGCCGTAGGCGATCGAGACTTGGTACGCCAAGCCACGCAGCGAAGCCAGATGTTCCTCGCGCTCTTGCGAGGTCAGCACGAGGCTCTCGTACTCCTCGCGCAGCGCCTCGCTCTGGGAAAGCAGCCGCTCTGCCTCTTGCGACTTCTTGAAGTATCCGGCCGCCAGGCCGATGGTTGCCAGCAGCGCGACCGCTACAAAGCTAGCGGCGGCCTGCAATCCTAGGTGCGAGACCTCAAAGCGCCCAAGACGGCCCAGCCTAGGGTGGGCAATAATGACTAGGAATCGTTTGTCTCGCATGCGGAACCTAGTGCTGGCTCAGTGAACTGACCGATGCGCACGAGCGGCATTGCGCGATTTGGGCCCCAAAGCCCCAAATTACACGAGGATGGACAGCATTGTCAAGTGACAACTCGGTCAACACAGCCCTGGCGATGCGCGATTTAGCTCGAATCGATTCGCGCCATGCCATGGAAGATCAGGTCATCCGGGCGATTCAGGCCCTCTGGGCCGGCCAGGGCAACTCCCGCATTGCCGTCGGCGGAGGGGACGACTGCGGCGTGCTGCGCGTGTCCGGCGACGCACTTGATTGGCTGGTAACTTCGGACCAACTGATCCAAGACCGCCATTTCGTCCGGGACAGGCATCCGCCGCGGGATCTGGGCCGCAAGGCGCTTGTCCGATCACTCAGCGACATAGCCGCGATGGGGGGCAGGCCGCTGTGCTTCTTGCAAACCGTCTGCCTGCCCGACTGGGCGGCTAGTTCGGAGTGGCACGAGGAATTTCAGCAGGGCATGCGGGCAGCAGCCGACGATCTCGGTCTCCCCGACCTAGCGCTGCTGGGAGGGGATGTCGCTGCCGGTGATGTGTTCGTCGCGACGGTGACGGCGATCGGGCAGGTCGCCGCGGGAACCGCCATGTTGCGCAGCGGCGCCCGCCCGGGCGACCGGCTCTGCGTCTCGGGCAGCTTGGGCGGATCCGGGCAGGGCCTGAGACTGCTCCTCGGCGAAACGCCCCCTCCGTTCGACCATCCTGCCGTTCGGCGGCACTGTGCGCCAAGTCCACGGCTACCTTTGGGATGTTCGCTGCGGGAGCTTCCCGCAACGGCGGCGTTGGACCTCAGCGACGGGCTCGCGATCGATGCCAACCGCCTGGCCGACGCCAGCCGCGTGGCGCTCGTGATCGAAGCGTCCCGCGTACCTCTATTTCCCGGTTCGGAGCTAGCCGATGCGCTGGTCTCGGGCGAAGAGTACGAATTGCTGTTTACGTGTGCAGCCGGATCCGCTGGGTTGAGCGGGCTGGATGTGACTCCGATCGGCACGGTGGAAAGCGGGTCGGGCGTTTGGCTTCAGACCGATCAAGGCCGGCAACGGCTTGCCCCGCGGGGATTCAGCCACTTCTAGATCTGTGGTGAGTCCCCTATACGTCAAGTAGCGCATCGATCTCGCGGCTGAGCCGGGGCCGCGGAGTGGCCAGCGAGACCAGGACGAATACGACGGTCGATGCCAGCAGAGCGACCGCGCCGACCGCCAGTCCGGGTGGCAGAAGCGCGTAGCCGTGGCGCGCCGACATCTCCAAGATGAAATTCAGCGCGATGCTGGTGCTGATCGAGGCCACGCAAGCTTGTCCTGTGGCTCGCTTCCAGTTCATGCCGATGCATATGCTGGGAACGATCGCGGCCGCGAACGTTCCCCAGCCGAACGTTCCGAGCAGGGCGATCAGACTTTCCATGTAGAGCGCAAACACTGCCGACACGACCAGCAGCGCCCCTGTCACGATCCTGGACCACAGCAGCTCGCGCTCCAATGGCCTGCCCCGGAGCGCGATGGGTATGTCGCGCACGACCGCGGCCGCGCCTAGGTTGAGGAACGAGTCCGCCGTCGACATGATCGCTGCGAGCAGGCCCGCAAAGACGATGCCTGCCAGCAGTTCCGGGGTGTACTGGAGCAGGAACGTGGGCGCTGCTAGGTCGGGATTCTCCAGCTCCGGGTGGTCGCCTCTGGCAACCAGCGTGCGCATGGCGAGCCCGATCCCCATCCACAGCATGGCCAGCACGAGGTAGCTCGCGCCGGTCGCGAGGGCGCTCCACTTCAGCTGCCGGATATCCTTGAGCATCATCAGTTTGGTGACAGCGTGAGGCTGTCCGGATGCCCCGATCCCGAACAGCAGCATCCAACTCAGGGCGGCCATGTCGCCCCGCGAGCCCCACGGCCCGAAGTAGTCCGGTTCCATGGCCCACAGCGTCTGGCTGATGGACTGCATGCCCCCGCCCACCTTGAGGCACTGCAGCAGCACCGCGATGGCCGCGCCCAGCATCAGCAGGCCTTGGAACAGATCCGTATAGACGCCTGCTACGATCCCGCCCGCGATGGAATAGAAGGCAAGCACCCCCAGCCCGATGCTCAGGGCCACCAGCAGATCGATGCCCAAGACGGCCTGCAGCACCGTGCCGATGGCAAGGATTTGCGTGCCGAGGTATCCGATGACGCCCAGAAATATAGCGGCGCTCATCGCCAGCGCCGGCCACATGCCCCCGTAGCGAGCCGCGATTGCTCCCGGCAACGTAAGGACGTCGCGCACTTCGACGAGCAGGCGCAAGCGCTTGCCTGTCAGCAGGAAAACCACCGGCAGGCTGAAGGCCGATACGAACACCATCCACAGCGAGCTCGAGCCGGATTCGTAGACTAGGCCGGGGCCGCCGACGAAGCCGAACCCGCTCATCACGCTCGAGATCGTGGCCATGACCACGACGACCGGTCCCAAGGACTTGCCGGCGAGGAAGAAGTCGGCCGCCGAAGAGGTGCGGCGCATCGCCCACACGCCGATCACCGCGCAACTCGCCAGATAGACGACTACACAGGTGATGATGAGTTTCGAATCGGCGGTCGGCATGAGTCGCTCGGGTGCCTACGGCTTGGAGGAATGCCGCTCAATGAACGCGCGCTGCCGGTCAGGCGGAAGGACTTCGCGATCGAAGATCAGGCCGTAGAGCACGCCGAGCATCAATCCCAGCGGAGCGATGCCGTACACGAGCAGAGCCGTTCCGGCAGGGAACCCGCCGATGGTCCTGAGCGGCCCGGCCGGATCGTGCAGGTGGAACTGAAGCGCCAGCAGGCAGCAGAATCCGATCCCGAACGCCAGCACGGCCGCAACGCTGAGCCTAGACGGCCGCCCGGGCGAGCGCAGGCCGATCAGGCACAGCACCACGATTAGCGCCACCGAGGCCATGCCGAGCAGCGCCGCGTTCCCGGCGAATCCGCCGGCCAGCGCGATCAAGCAAAAGACGGCGGCCAGAGCCGCCAGCGGGGAGTTATTCACTTCCAAGGGGACTCTCGGTCCTCCAGGATCGAATATGCCTCGGTGTATACCTCCGCCATGCGCTCGTCCCACGCCGCCGCGATAGACGGATCCTCTTGCTGCTCGCCCATGTCGCCCGTGTGTTGCACCCACAGGTCGAGCGCGGATGCCATGCGCGTGAGGATCTGCTGGTGTTCCGGCGACTCTGCAAGGTTGTGCAGTTCGTCCGGATCAGTCTCGGTGTCGTAGAGCTCTTCTTCGGGACGGCTGCGGGCGAGAAACGGATTCTCGCTGGCGCTGAGCTGCCCCTCCTTCTCCAGCCTGAGCATCTGGCGCCAGATGGGATAGGAGGTTTCCTTGTACCGGTTCAGCTGCATGTAGGGCCGATCGGGGTAGTAGTTGCGGATGTACTTGTAGCGCTTGTCGCGGACCGCGCGAATGCGGTCGACTGTCTCGTCGCAGCGATCGCGCGCTGCGAACACGTATTCCCGCGAAGCCGTCTTGTGCTCGCCGAGGAGGACTCGCCCCTCCAAGTGGGAGGGCACGTCGATGCCGGCGATCGCCAGCGACGTCGCTGACAGGTCGATGCTGCTCACCAGTTCGTCGCGCACGCTGCCCGGCTCGAGTTGCCCCGGCCAGCGGATCACCAGGGGCACGCGAATGCCGCCGTCGTAGAGGAATTGCTTGTCGCGGGGCATCGGCCGACCGTGGTCTCCGAAGAACATCACGACCGTCCGATCCGCGATGCCGTCCTCCTCCAGACGGTCGAGCACGCGGCCGACCTTCTCGTCGAGCATGCGCACGGCGTCCAGGTACCCCGCCCAGTCTTTCTTGGCGACTTCGTCCTGCGGATAGTACGCCGGGGGCGCTACGGCCGATGGGTCTGTCGGCGAGTCGATGTTGGCGGCGAACCCCCATGGCTCAGTCGCCTCGCCCCGGTGCGGTTCGAAGATGTTGACTTGGGCGTAGAACGGCTGCCCTGCTGCGCGCTCACGCCAGTTGTTGCCGTCGAACGGCTTCTTGTACTGGAAATTGAAGTCGGTCTTGTTGCGCCCGCCGAGGCCGCTCTGGTGGTCGTTGACGGTGTAGTAGCCTGCTTCGCGGAAGTAGTCCGTAATCAGTCGCACAGGCTCCGGCAGGGCGTAGCCATCGTTGCGATGGCTCCGGTGCGCGTGCGCGCCGATGCTCGTCTGGTACATGGCGGTGATGAGCGCGGACCGGGACGGCGAGCAAACCGGGCACGTGACGTAGGCATTGGTGAAACGGGCGCCCTCAGCGGCGAGGCGGTCGATGTTGGGCGTGCTGACCTCGGTGCTGCCATAGCACGATAGATCCGGCGATAGGTCGTCGGCGATGATCCAGACGATGTTCCACGGTTCCGGCGACGAAACCCCGCATCCGATTGCGCCCGCGGCGGTCATGCCGCCGAGGAACTGCCTGCGTGTCGTGCTCATGGTTGCCTCTGGGGACCGCACGTTGGGGCGGCCGAGCGGGATGCTGGCTGCACGGCCGGAAATCCGGGCCTGCGCCTCAACGATTTCGGATATTGTACAGGAACGTGAACTGCAAGCGAATGTCCCCGCCGAGGTATTCCTTCGGCAGGGGAGGGAAGGGATTCGAAGCACTCACGCCGGCAACGGCCGCGCGATCCAGCGGCGGCGCCCCGGAACTCTTGGCGATCACCAGCTTGGGCACGCTGCCGTTGCGCGCGACGGAGAACTGGATCAGCGTGCGCCCGCGACTCATGCCGAGTCGCGCGCTCTCGGGGATCACGGCGAACCAGTTCCGCCTCACCGCTGCCAGCACCTGGGTCAGATAGGGCCTGAAGTCGACACCGCGCGGGTCGCTCAGCAGTTCTACGAGGCTGCCTGATTCGGCCGGGCTGTTGGGCAGCGTCACCCTGGAATTGGAGCCGCCGATGCTATCGCCGACCGCTTGCCTCGGAGGCCCGCTGCGCTTCATCTGTTCGATCGCACCGGAGATGACCTCTCCGGGTCTGGGAGTCAGTTGCAGCGTTCCCAACTGGGCGCTGCCCTGGCGGCTGGGCATGCGCGCCGGGGGATTTTCCAGCTTCAGCACGGCCCGCTTGCGAGTGGGTGCCGCGGGCATGGGCAACAGCCTTGGGTCGCGGGCCTGCGCGAGTTCAAGGCCCTTGCGAAACTCTCCCGGATCGGGGCTTTGCGCCGGCGGCGGCTCTGCTTCTGGGGGGTCCTCCTTTTCCTCGAGTGCCGGATTCTCGGGTTCAGGTTCGGGTTCCTCGACCTCGACCGGCTGGGGTACCTCGGCGACCTCCTCGGGTTCCGGCTCGGGGGTGGGCTCGGGCTCGGGCTCGGGTCCGGTACCCGGATCCGGCGCGGGCGCGGGCAGGCCGCGGAACCCGTCTTGGCCCTCGCCTGCGATGTCAACTTGTCTCTCGAGCGGCGGCAGGTCATCCAGCGACGGGGTCATCAGAGTGATCTGAACTGTGTTCCAATCCGCCGGCTCGTTGAGCTCCAGTTGCATCGTTCCCGGTATGACCAAGATCATCAAGCCGACCGCATGGAGCACCACCGCGGCCGCTTTCGTCACAGTGGCGCGCGATTGCAGCCCCCGCCGCTCCCATACAACCTCCAGATCGAGGTCGGTCCCAGGGTCGGGCGGCCACACGCCGGTTCCATCGGCGTTGTCATAGCGACGCCGGGGATCGAAGCGTTCCGCTTGGAACTCCGGGGCCGGGCCATCTGGGCGTAGCCGATGCGGATTCGCTGCACCGTGCGCCTGCTGCCAGGCGAGCCGCCGTTCGAATTCGGCGACCTGCAGGTGCAGCGGATGGTCGCTGGGCTGCAGCGCCGCCCCGTGCGCAACCGAGGCCCGGGCGGCCAAGCTCTCGGAATAGTCTTCGAGCAGGAAGTGAAGTCGGAATTTGTCCGGGCCCGGCAATTATCTGTGGGCGGCCAAGGTCCTTGTGACCAAGTGCGAATGCTCTTCGATCGCCTCTCTTATTCTAAGTGCGAGTTGTAGCGCTCCGAGGGCGTCTTGCCCCGTTACGCGGGGCTGCGAGCGATCCCGCACGCAGCGCAAGAAGGATTCCAGCTGCCGTCGCAGCGGTTCGACGTCGTCCGAGGCCAGAGGTAGGATGCGCAAACCTGCCGAGCTATCCAGTCCAATGCGGACCCCCTCGCGCTTGATGTAGTCCAGCGAGATGTATTCGCGCGGCTGGAAGAAGCGCAGCTTGCGAATCTTCTCGGTGGAAACCCTGCTGGCTGTGAGGTTTGCAACGCAGCCGTTCTCGAACTGGATGCGCACGTTCGCGATGTCGGTCGTACTGGATATCACGGAAAGGCCGCTGGCAGACAAGTCGCGCACCGGCGAATCGACGAGCTTCAGCACGATATCAAGGTCGTGGATCATCAGATCGAGCACGACGTCTATATCCAGGCTTCGCGGGCTGAACGGGCTCATCCGGTGGATCTCGAAAAACAGGGGCAGCGTGGCCGCGTCCGCCGCTTGCTCGACGGCCGGGTTGAATCGCTCGAGGTGCCCGACCTGCAGGACACGGCCGGCCTCTCGAGCTGCCGTCACCAGATCTCTCGCCGACTCGACATCCGCGGCGATGGGCTTCTCGACCAGCAAGTCCACGCCCTGCGCCAGCAGCGCCAGCCCGACGCGGGCATGGTGCTGCGTCGGCACCGCGAGGCTCGCGGCCCGCACTCCGCGGGGCAGGGCCGCTGGGTCCGGCAGGGCCTCGCCGCCGTACTCGTCGGCGACCTGTCGGGCGCGCGCCATGTCGCGATCGACCACGGCGAGGAGGTTCGCCTCGGGCAGGGCGGCGTAGACGCGGGCGTGCTGTCGCCCGAAGTTGCCGGCGCCAACGACGGCAACCGGGATTGGTTCGCCCGCGCTCACTTGCGTTCCGTCTGCCTAGGCCGATCCGATCCGGCTAGCGCAGGTCGTAGGCCACCAGCTCCGTTTGGTTGCGGACGAACAACAGGCCGTCCGCCATGGCCGGGACGTTCCAGGTCTTGCCCGGGATGGAATCGAAGCGAACGAGCTCCCGGTACTCGGTAGGCGTGGCTTCCACCAAGGCCAGCTCTCCGTCCTCGCTTATGATCACCAAGTGACCGGACGCATACAGGAGTTGTCCGTAGCGGTAGCGGCCTTTCTTCCAGAGACGCTCGCCGGTGCGCACGTCAACCGCTGCAAGGATCCCCTCGTCCAGTCCGTAGACAACCTCGTCAACCAGCACCGAAGGATTGAACTTGTTCTTCATGTTGAGGTTGAACCAGACCTCTTCGACAGAGAAGCCGCTATCGGCCCGAGAGATCTGCAGCAGGGTCGCCCCGTGGCCGTAGCCGGACGAGACGAATACATGGTTGGCATCCACGACCAGAGGCTGGGCGCAATTGGCGTCGTAGCTCGTCTTCCAGGGGTGGCTCCAGAGCTCGGAGCCGTCGTCCAATGACGCGCCGAGCACCCGCGTTCCGCTCACGATCAGCAGTTGCCGCTGCCCGGCGAGCGTCGCCACCTGCGGGGAGACGTATCCGGCCTTGTCGTCGAGGTTCGACCAGAGAACGTCGCCGGTAAGCTTGTCGTAGGCGAAGATCGACTTTCCGCCCCTCCCGCCGGGCAGTGCGATGACCATGTCATCAACCACCAGAGGGGCCGCCGCCATGCCCCAGGTCAGGTTGGAGGCGTTGGCGTCCCTGAGGATGTTTCGCTGCCAGAGCACCTCCCCACTGCCGGCAGCCAGGCACAGCAGGTCGCCGTTCGCGCCCTGCGCGTAGATCTTGCCGTCCGACCAGGTTGGCGTGGCGCGAGGCCCGTCGCCTCCCATCGATTCTCTGAACCGAGATCTCCACGAGTGCTCCCAAGCTTGGCGGCCGTCCTCAATCCTGTAAGCTGCCACGACTTCGCGATCGCGCCGCTGCTCGATCGTGAACAGCAACCCGTCGGCCACGACCATCGAGGCATAGCCGCCGCCGATCTGCTCGCGCCAGAGTTCCTGCGGGCCGTCGGGAGGCCAGTCGGTTCTGATGGGCGATTGATCATAGATCCCGGCGCGTCCTGGGCCGCGGTACTCGGTCCAGTAGTTTGCCGTCGCAGAAGCGTCGTCGGGGGGGCTTGCGCCGGCAGGCCTCGCCATGACAGGGGCCGCTGCCTGGGACGCGTCTCCCTCCGCTCGGGCCAATGAAACAGTGTCCAGGCGCCGGTCTGCTTCCAGATCCTCCATGCGCGACTCGGAGTCGACGTGCTCGACCACCAAGCCCCGGCCAGAACCGGAAAGACCGATCGTCGCTCCCGACCAGTGCACGTACAGCCCGCCCGCCGCGGCCGCGGCGCAGACCGCTCCGAGAACGTACAGGGCAGTACGAATTAGCCTCTTGGCAAGCAATGGCATCGATCTCCCTCACCCGCGACCGCGAAGATCGCTGCTCTTAGCCTAGCGGACATGGCGCTGCGCGATCGGGAATCGGCGGCCCATCCCGAATGCCTTCGATGTCACGCGCAGGCCCGGTGCGGCTTGCTGGCGCTTGTATTCGTTGCGGTCCACCATGCGGGCGATTTCCCGCACCATTTCGAGCGGATGGCCCAGGCGCTCGGCGATTTCCGGCGCGGACAGGCACTCTTCGACGTATAGCCGCAGGATTGGATCGAGCACCTCGTAGGGCGGCAGGGAATCGGAATCCTTTTGATCGGGCCTCAGCTCCGCCGACGGAGGCTTGTCCAGCACCGATTGGGGGATGCCGCCGGGATGGCGCTGGTTGGCCACTCGCGCCAGCTTGTAGGCCAGTGTCTTCGGCACGTCGCTGATGACCGCCAAGCCCCCGCACATGTCACCGTAGATCGTGCAGTAGCCAACGGCCAGTTCGCTCTTGTTTCCGGTGGTGAGCACTAGGCTTTGGAACTTGTTGGACAACGCCATCAGGGTCGTTCCGCGCAGGCGTGCCTGGAGGTTTTCCTCGGCGATATTCGGGGCCAGGCCCTTGAAGGCGGGCGCCAGTTGGGCCTCGAACGCTCGGTATGCCGAATTGATGCCGATCGTCAGGAATCGGATCCCCATGGCCTCTGCCGTACCCCGCGCGTCGATCAGGCTGCCTTCGGAGGAGTATGGTCCGGGCATGGCCACGCCTGTAACATTGCCCGGGCCCAGCGCCTCGGTCGCGATCACGGTCGTGAGGGCCGAGTCGATCCCGCCGCTCATGCCAACGAGCGCCTTGCTGAACCCGCACTTCCTGACGTAATCGCGAGTGCCCAGCACGAGGGCGTCGTACACGGCATCGGTATCGCCAGCACCGCTCTCCTCCGACCACGTGTCTTGCGGCGCCTCGCGGGCAGATCCCGGCTCCCAGCAAACCACATCCTCCGCAAAGGACTGCGCCCGCGCCCGGAGAGTCCCGGATCCGTCAACGGCGAAGCTCGACCCGTCGAAAATCAGCTGGTCGTTGCCGCCGACTTGGTTCACGAGGGCTACGGGCACGTGGTGGCGCGCTGCCATGGCCTTGAACATGGCCAGCCGGAATCCGCGCCTGCCGACGTGGTACGGCGAGGCGGAAATGTTGACGAGCAGGTCGATTCCTTGCCGGGCCAACTCCTCGACCGGATCCGTCGAATACCGCGAGCGCTCCCAGAACTGCTTGTCGTTCCAAGCGTCCTCGCAGACCGTCAGGCCGATCCGCCAACCCCGGAACTCCCAAACCGCCGCCCGCTCTCCGGCTCGGAAGTAACGCGCCTCGTCGAAGACGTCGTACGTCGGTAGCAGTAGCTTGCTCTGGCGGAAGACGACACCGCCTTGGTCGAGGCAGGCCAGGCAGTTTGCCGCTTTTCCTGGCTCGCCGGCTTCGCCGCAGTAGCCCACGACCAGAGCTGTGTTCAGGTGGGCAGACTCTCGCGCCAGCCTCTGCAACTGGGCCTCGTTCGCGTCGCGGAAACCTGCCGTGGTGACGAGGTCGAGCGGCGGATATCCGCAGATCGACAGCTCCGGAAAAACAGTAAGGTCCGCGCCCTGGTCGTTCGCCTCGCGGGCGCACCGCAGGATGCGATCAGTGTTGGCCTCTAGGTCCCCAACGGTGAAGTTGAGTTGCGCGAGCGCTAGCCTCATCGATCCTAGCTCTACTCTATCGCCTGGCTAGGACGGGACCGGGCGCGGCTCGGCACGCCCGCGTGGGGCTTTGTAGCGGCAGCGGCCCGCGGCCCGCCACCGGATTTCACCCAGTGGCTAGAAAATGTGCCCGTCGGTCAGAGTGAGACGGAACGGGCTCTTCGAGAGACCGCTGGCAACGCCATCGATGGTCAGCATGGATCCGGTTCGCAACCCCGAGCGGCGGCGGTTCTCAAGGTTCAGCACGACCTCCGTGCTGCCACCGGGCTCGCTGGTCAGGTTGACAGTCGCCGGTCTCTCGGGCGGACTTGCCGAGACTACATAGAGGCCCATCTTCGGGGTCAGCTTGCCGTTGAGGTCAGCCCAAATGGAATCCCCTGTGGGCTCAAGCAGACGCGTCTTGAGATCCTTGAAGACCCACAGCTCCGGGTTCTCTTTGCGGGACTTCTGGTCGGCTTCGAATTGCAGCTCCTCGGAAGACTTCAGCTCGATGCGGCCGGTCGGCAGAGCCCCTGCCTTGGCCATTTCCTCGATCTTGGGCCAGTAGAGGTCGAAGGCTTGGTCGCCGTAGTTGCTCTTCAGCAGGTTCTGCACGTAATCCAAGACTTGCGTTCGGCCCTCAGGGGCCATCGAGTTCGGGCCGTCATACAGCGCGGCCCGCGCGAACGAGATGAATGCGAGGTCGTACTTCGCTGCATCCTGCTGTGCCAGCACCTCCTGGCCGAGCCAGTAGGAGACTTGGCCGCGAGACGGATCGATAGTGAGCACTTCGCGGAAAGCGTCCTCTGCGGCTGTGTGGTCTTTCTGCTGCATCCGCCCCCAGCCGATGGTCAGGTGCGACGATGCCACGGCTTGCGCCTTGGCGTTGTCCCACGCCTCTTGGGCGACCGTGTCGGGCTTGTTCGCGAACTGCTGGCCGACGAGCTTCAGCACGGCATTGGCGGCATCGATGCCGTCGCTCACCGTCTGCTCGTCGGCTTTGCCCAGATACGGGCTCGAAAGCGTGATGACGTAGTGCGCGGTGAAGTCATCCGGCACCTTAGTGAGGAGCGTCTTCGCGGCTTCTACCGCTTCCGCTGTCTGGCCGGTCTTTTGGTAGCTGTCGAGGTAGAAGCGCGCGCGCTCCACGTGGTAGTCCGTCTCGGGGTACTTCTCGGTCCACTCGTCGAGTACCAAGAGCTTCGCGGCCGGGTCTGCCTCGCCGTAGACCTTTGTGATCACATCGTACTCAGCCCGGTCCTTGTAGTTCTTCTCCTGAGGATTCGGAATGGCGACAGCGGCCACCATCAGAAGGAGACACGTTGTGAGCGCGTAGTGCGCAGCTTTCTTCAAGATCATTCCCTGAACTCCGAAGCCATCGTCTGACGGCATAGAGAAAATGATGGCACACTTCCGCAGGTGGCGCAACGGCTCCGATCAAGCGGTAAACGAGCTCTTACTCATCTTTGAGAAAGTATAGCCGCCCAGGGCCGCGGCGTGCAAGTGAATGCGCGCAACGCGGCAACCGGCCATGTTCCGGGGCCGGGCGGGTCTGCTGCGCACTGCGACTCTCCCCCAGCAAGCGCGCAGGTCCGCACACCGAATCCTTACCGCCAAGGTGCGAACCGCTGCTAGGAACCCCGAGCGCTTGGGGCCCCGGACAGCCGAAATGCGATCTTGCCCGCTGTTCGGCTAAGACTGGGAGCGGTTCTGGCGGTCTCAGGCGCCGATCGCTCGCAGCCATCACACTGGCACGGCGGGCGGTCGCTATTCGGCTAGCTGGCACTGAGCGCAGCCCGGTCCCACGGGGCGTTTGATCGTTGTAACCTTGACCCTATCTCGCGTGCAAGTTTGAGCCCGTGTCTACAAGTAGCAAAGGGTGTACGACTTCAAAGTGATATAGCAGGGGTTCCGGGCGGTTGAAGGCCCGAGCCAGTGGGGCCGGCATCAGGGGCGGGTAGTGCGGTAGGCCCAGAAGTCCTCGTAGAGTCCACTGAGCTTGCAGCAGCGCAAGGCGGCGATCGCATTGGCACCTGCTTTGGTCCAGTGCATCCCGGAACGCTTCAGGCGCGTGCCGAGCACGGCCTTGCAGGCAGACTCTACGATGCCGGAAGAAACGCACAGCCCGCGTGCGCGGAAGTCGGCGTATTGCATGCGCGCGCGGTTGTTTTCGATGTAGTCGGCGCACTGGGTGGCCGCGCTGCAGTCGGCGTGGGAGCGCAGGATGGCCAGCACGTCGTCGAGGCAGCCGTCGTCAAGTTCGTCGCAGCGCACGTCGGCCCACAGCCGGGCGTGCTCGGGCTGGTCGGGGAAGAGCGCTTTCGAGACCGTGTGCAAGTGCTCTTTGGCGTGGAACAGATCCACAATCTGGATCGCGCCGGGGTAGTCTTCCCCGGCGATCTTCCAAATCCAGGCAGCTCCGTCACCGAGGATCACGCGGCGCTGGGCTTGCGGGAAGCCGCGCCGCTCGGCCTCACGCCGCACGCGCTGGGCGAACGGGGAGGGCTGTGGGTCGGTGTCGCGGCTGGCCGCGCTCTCGATCGCGGCCCAGTAGCTGGCCGAGCCGGGGTCGCGCATCGGGCGGCCGGTCTTGGGGTGGCGCGACTGGGCCGTCCAGACTACCAACAGCTTGGCCTCGCGGGTCTTGGCCGAGCCGTCGGGCTGCTTGCCGGCGCGCCCGGCCGTCTCGCTGGAGCGCATCGGCAAGCCGGTGCCGTCCAGGCCGAGATACATGGTCGGGGCCGATGGGCCCTCGGCAGGGAAGGCCCCGGCTTGCTCGGCGGCGGCGATCTCGCTGCCGAGCGCCTCGGCGCAGCGCTCGACCTGCTTGGCTTCCACGCGCACGCCGGCCAGTTCGGCGAGCAGCTCGGAGGACTCGGCGAAGCTGACCAGAGCGGCGCTCGCGCCGGTCATGCGCAGCACGCCGGGCGAGAGCGAGCAGCCGTGCAAGCCCAGGCTGTGGTCGCGCGGGCAGCAGCCGTGGCCGCAGGCCGGGCAATGGTAATAGGCGCGCTGGAGGGTGAGCGGGCCCAGCACGCTCTCGAAGGTCTTGGGGCGGCGGCCGGCGTAGCGGGCCGGCCGACCACAGTCGGGGCAGTCTCGCAGCGGGCCGCAGTGGTCGGAGCGGTCGGCGTCGAGGCGCTGCTCGACGGCGCGCGCGGCGAGTTGCAGGGCGCTGCGGCGGACAGCGGTCTCGACGGCCTCGAAGTCGATGGGATCGTCCGGGCGGGTGCCGACGAAGCGGTCGATCTCGGCGCGGATGTCGGGTGCGAAGCTCTGGCTCAGCGTTTTTTTTTCGCCTGTTCGGCGGCGTCAGCAGTTTGGGCCATGCGGGCCCGGCAGATTTGCTCGCTGATCTGGACCAGTTCCGCGGACAGGGCCTGGAAGCGGCGGTAGTTGGCAATCTGCTGGCGGGCGGTGTCGACTTGGTCGGGGCGCAGTGAGCGGGTGACGGTCTTGCCGTCGGTCTTGAAGGTGAGCGACCAGTAGGGGCCGTGCAGCTTGCCTCCGGGCGAGCGGCATTGGCAGCCGGGCTTGCCACAGGGGCGGGAGCGAGACGAGAGGGAGCCGGGGCGCATGTCGCCGAGTTCGGCGAGCAGCCGCAAGATGCACAGCTTGCGGTCTTGGAGAGCGGAGAGGGAGAGAGTGAGCACAAGGGCCTCCTATCCTCCAGTATATAGTACTGGAGGAATCCGAAATGCAACCCTATGCCCAATATGAGACTTCGTCTCAGTTCAGCGGGAAATCACGACCATGTCGTGCACCCAGTAGCAAATCATTGCTTGACAACTCACTGGATTTCCTGTTATTCGTGGGACTAGCACACGCCTGAGGGTCCACTTGGCCCAACGTTTGAAACACCGGAATCCACTCCAAGAATTGCATTGATCAAGTCAATCTGAGTGATTGGATGGATCCCACTCTAGAAGGAGCAACAATCTCACAATGGACATCAACAAAATCCTCAATGAGTTGAAGACCGAGCTGGACCAAAACAGCACCGCCATCGCGGCTCTGAGCGGCCTGCCAATGAGTCGCGAGACCAAGAAGGTTCTCGATTACCTAGAAAGTAATCGCGCGTTGGTTGAAGACGCGGTCGTCGCCCTCGCGAACCTTGAGCGCAGCCGTGGGAAGCGCCGCGGACGCCGTCCAGCTTGGATCGAGGAAGTTATGGGATCCAGAGGCGCCAGCTAGGGCGTCCAACCCAAGCAGCCGCGAGCTTTCGGGCTGCGCCATTGACAGTGCGCCGGGTTTGCCGACAGGTGGGCTTAGTACAGCAGAAACTCTCGCCGCCTTGTCCGAAAGTCGCTGATTGATTCGTCGATACGGCTCCAAATCGCTGCTGTGTCTTGGCCGTTATTCAGGGCCTCTACAGCTTCCGAATTGCCTACCAAATTCTTGGCCGGTTCAAAGTCTACTTTGTTGGCGTGAGTCTTGGCCAGCGCGCTGGCAACCACCAGTCCCAGGCGCGTTGGCTGAAGAGCGTTCCTATCTGTGATGGAAAACTGCACGCCATCGATTGCCGTGCCGCTGAACACCGAGGCGGTGGGCCTCTGTTGGCGGGCGTACACTCTGACACCCGGCAGAGAGGTTTCGCGAATAGCGTCTGCCAACGCAACGCCGTCAATCCAGTCTGCGCCGACGAATTGGAACGGAGTGTCTGTTCCCCGGCCTACCGAGTAATTCGGCAGCTGCTCTAACATGGCGATGCCGGGGTACAAGATGGCCTGGTCGAGTGTCCTGATGTTCGGCGAGGGGTTGACCCACGGCAGGCCGGTTTCGTCAAACCACAGGCTGCGCTCCCAGCCCTGCATGCGGACAACCTCGAGCTTGGCACCGATCTTTCTCTCCGCGTCGAACATTCCGGCCAGCTCTCCCACCGTCATGCCGTGGCGCACCGGGATGTTGTGGTAGGCCACGAAGGACTCCAGCTCGTCATCCCTGGGCGGCCCCTCGACGTCCACCCCGTTAATCGGGTTGGGCCGGTCCAGCACGTAGAATTCGATGCCCGCTTCGGCTGCCGCCTCCAAGGCGTATCCCATGGTCGTGATGTAGGTGTAGAAGCGCGCGCCGATGTCTTGGATATCGAACACGAGCGCGTCGAGGCCCCGCAACTGTTCAGCCGTTGGCCGCTTGCGGTCGCTGCGATAGAGGCTGTGGACGGCGATACCAGTGCGCTGGTCGACGCCGTCTGCGATGTCCGGCTGATCCAATTCTCCGCCCAGTCCGTGCTCGGGCGTGAAGATCAATTCGAGGCTGACATCTGGCGCCGCGGCCAGCAGGTCGATGTTGCGCCGGCGCAGACGATCGATGCCCGTGTGGTTGGTCAAGAGCCCGATTTTCTTGCCGCGCAGACGAGCGAAGCCCTCGGAAGCAAGCACATCCAGCCCGCTCTTTACAGGCGAAAAAACAGCTCTGTCGCGAGTGTGATCGGCTCGATCCGATCGGTCGGTGCGGCTCACGTTCAAGTTCGCAGCGACGATGGTTGCGACAAGGCTTCGCAGTCGGACCACGGATGTCTTCACCGTGGGATGGACGCGATTGGTCATCAGCACGACAAACGAATGGCTGACCGGGTCGATCCACACCGACGGCCCCGTATAGCCGGTGTGTCCGAACGATGCGGTGCTGAACAGGTCACCGCGAGGCGAGGAATAGGGCGTATCGATATCCCACCCGATCCCGCGGGCGACCTTGCCGTCAGGGCTCTGCGAGGTGCGCATGCGCAGCACGCTCAACGGGCTCAAGATCCGCGTCCCGTCAAGTTCGCCGCCGCTCAGCATCATGCGCGCGAAGGTGGCGACGTCTTTGGCGGTAGAGAATACCCCGGCCTGCCCGGAGACGCCTGCCATCCTGCGTGTTGTGGGATCGTGAACAATGCCCCGTAGGAAGCTGCCATCTGCCAGCTGCACGGTCGGCGCGACGCGCGAGCGCAATTCGGCCTCGGGGCGGAAGGACGTATCGTGCATTCCGAGCGGTTCGAAGATGCGTTCTTCCGCAAACTTGTCCAGAGTCGTTCCGCTGATTCTGCGGACGATTTCCGCCAGGAGAATGTAGTTCACATCGCTGTAGACGAACTTCGTATCGGGCGCGATTGTCGGGCTCTCCTGCAGGGCGAGATCGACGCCTGCTTGATAGCCTCGCCACGTGGATTCGAGCGGCAGCGTGGGGCGCAGGCCCGAAAAATGGGTCAGTAACTGTAGGACTGTGATGCGCGAGCGGTCTCGAAAATCAGGCAGATATACCTGAATCCTGTCGTTGAGACGGACTTTACCCTCTTCCGCCAGCATCATGATCGCCGGGGCTGTGACCATTACCTTGGTGAGGGATGCGCAATCGAAGATGGTGTCGACTTCCATCGGCTCGCGCCGCGGTGCCACGCTCTTGGCACCGTAGCTGGCGAAGTGCAGAAGCTGCCCGCGGGACTCAATCCACGCCACTGCCCCCGGCGTGATCCCGTCCGCGATCGCCTGGCTGATCGTTGTGTCGAGGATCTGTGAGCCTTTCCATTCCGCCGGCGTCGCGGTGGGCACTTGCGTAAGCACGCCCGCAGACGCGAGGGCGAGGACTGCGAGCGTGGCACCGCGAAGTCCGGTGTGGGTCGAGGTCTGCACAGGCTCATCGTATCAAGCAAAGGCATGCCTGAGTCGCGCGGGAGCCGAGGCGTGAAACGACCGCAGCGCCGCCACTGCCAACGGTGTTCCGACCTCCGCGGCAGCGCCGACGGACGGGCATGGCCCGCCTGTTCCAACCCGCGCCGGCATCGTAGCTCGCACGTGCCGTGTGGGGGGATCGATCGTCTAGGCGGCCCGCGGTGGGAAGATTTGCGGGCGTGTCATACTAGGGCTCTGAAAGGGGCGCGGGCGCCGCTCAGGCCCGCCGTTCACTCTGGTCGCTGCGTCCCGCTGGCCGCGGCTTGCCCTTTATCTCATGCTTGATCGCGCCTACCTGCGACAACACTTCGATGAAGCCAAGGCCCGCTTGGCAGATCGAGTCGAGTTGGACGTGCTCGAGCAGTTTGCCGAGACCGATGCCAGACGGCGCGCCGCGGTCACCGAGATGCAAGCATTACAGGGGCAGCGCAACGAACTCAGCGCCAGCGTGGCCACGGCAAAGCGCGCCGGCGAAGATGCCTCCGCAATGGTCGCGCAGTCTCGCGATGTGCATGCGCAGATCGGCAAGTACGAGGCGTCGGTGCATGAGCTGGACGAGTCTCTGAACTCGGTCTTGAGCCAGATTCCCAACGTTCCCCACGAGAGCGTGCCGGCGGGGGCTGACGAGTCCGCCAACCGCGAGGTCAGCCGCTGGGGCGAGCCGACCGAGTTCTCGTTTCAACCCAAGCCGCATTGGGATCTCGGCGTGCAGCTGGGGATTGTCGATTTCGAGCGGGCGGCCAAGCTAGTGGGCTCGCGCTTCGCGGTCTATTGCGACGCTGGCGCCAAGCTCGAGCGGGCGCTGATGAATTTCATGCTCGACGTGCACACTGGCGAGCATGGCTACCGCGAGATATTGCCGCCCTTCATCGCGAATTCCCGCAGCCTGTTCGGCACAGGCCAGCTGCCGAAGTTCTCGCACGACCTGTTCAAGCTCGAGCGCACCGACTACTGGCTGGTGCCCACTGCCGAAGTGCCCCTGACGAACCTGTACGCAGGCGAGACGCTTGCCTATGACGACCTGCCGATATCTCTCACGGCATTCACGCCGTGCTTTCGGAGCGAGGCGGGTTCCTACGGCCGGGACGTGCGTGGCGTCATCCGCCAGCACCAGTTCCAAAAGGTCGAACTTGTCAAGTTTGCCAGCCCGGAAACCAGCTACGGCGAACTCGAGCGCCTGACCTCGGATGCCGAAGACATCTTGCAGCGCCTGGGACTGCCGTATCGCAAAGTCTTGCTTTCGAGCGGGGACATGGGCTTCAGCGCGGCCAAGACCTACGATCTGGAAGTCTGGCTGCCCGGGCTCGGAGAGTACAAGGAAATCTCGTCCTGCAGCAACTTCGAAGCCTTCCAAGCCCGTCGCGCAAGGGTTCGCTTCAGGAGCGCCGAAGGCGGTCGCCACAAGCCGGAATTCGTGCACACGCTCAACGGGAGCGGCCTGGCCATAGGGCGCACTTGGCTGGCAATCTTGGAGAACTATCAGCAGGCCGATGGCAGCGTGGTCATGCCCGAGGCGCTGCGCAGCTACTTGAGCGCCGAGCGCATCGACCCCAGCGGCGAGCTGGTCTGACGCAGCGTGTCAGGAGTATGCTCCCTTCAGGTCGTTCCATCTGACTCTCCACACGTCGGCGAAGGCCGCCAGGCCGTCAAAGGGCCCGACGGAAGAGTCAGGCTGGTTGTTCCAGCGCACTGGAACTTCGGCGATTGAGAAGCCAAGCTTGCGCGCGAGGTAGAGCTGTTCCACGTCGAAGCCGAAACGTTCGATCCGCTGCTTGGCCGCGATTCGCTGGGCCGCTTGCCGGATGAACAGCTTGAAGCCGCACTGCGTGTCTGCGACGCGCAGTCCCGTTGCCAGCCTCACGTTGAGGTTGAAAAGGCGGCCTACGAACTCGCGGTACTTGGGCTGGTGGATCCCGATCAGCGAGCGGTCCAACGCCCGCGAGCCGATCGCGACTGCGTGGCCGCCCGCCTCCGCAGCGTGGACGAGCTTTTCCACTTCCGCGATTGGGGCGGACTCGTCGGCATCGCAAGACAGCACCCATTCGTGGTTCGCCTCGCGCATGCCGCGGCGCACGCTGTAGCCCTTGCCCCGGTTGGCATCGTTGCGAAACACGCGCAGCGCGACGCCGCTGGCCGCCAGCGCCGGCTGTTCCGACCGCGCGGTCTCCGACGTGCCGTCGCGGGATCCGTCGTCGACTACGATGACCTCGGCCTCGTCAAACCGAGAGCCCGGCAGATAGCGCGACACGTTGCGTAGCGTCGTCGGCAGGCGGCGCGCTTCGTTGAATGCCGGGATCACGAGGCTGAGGGACGGCACGGGGATCAGGCGCGAAGGGCTCGCTCTTGCAGCTTCGCGTAATACGGACGGCACTCCTCCAGCAGCGGGCCGAGCTCGGGCGGGAACGGTCCGGGTTTCGGCCGGTACGGCCGGAATCCGGTGCTTTGGTGAGCGCTCTCGTACCATTCTGACGCCCATATTCCATCGAACGCCTTGGGCCCGTCCGGCCAATGAAGCATCGCCTCTTCAAACGGTATTTCGAGGTGCGCGCACAGCGCCGCCAGAGCTCCCGGCGGGTCCGTCAGCAGGTCCCGGGCATCCAGCACGGCAGGAGTTTGGCCCCAATCCTCCAGCATTTCGACGAGCTCACACTGTCGTGCGAAGCCCGCGTCGCGCATTCGCGGCTGCCCGATGCGCAGCAGCAGTGAAGTCAGGACCTGTTCCGGGTCTCGCGTGAGGAACACGTTGCGCGTGCTCCGCATGAAGTCTAGGTTCAGGTCGACCAGGTGGTGAGCCATCTGTTTGAAGAACACCACCGGGCTGGCCCACGGTCCGAGGATTGATTCGCGGGCCACGCGATCGCCATCGGAGTCTTGGGCGGCCAGACAGGCCTCGCGCAGCGGGTGCTGGGCGCCGCTGACTCGCAGGAAGTGAGCGTATAGGGGCTCGTCGACGACCGTGGTGTCGCTGCGCTGGGAGAACGAGTACATCAGGGCCGTGGACACGTTGCGCGGTCCGGACCATAGACAGATCCGTTTCGTTGAATCAGTCATGAGCAGGGTATTCGCTGCCGAGGCCGCTCGGCCCCGTCGACGCCGGCCGTTGGCGCGGGCGTGCCGAACAATTGGGGGCGGAACTCGCCGTTGGCTCGTCGTCCATTTTGGCATGCGCCTCGCCGGGCGGGTGCGCCCCGTGCGAAGGCGAGCGGGTCCGAAGCTGCTCGAGCAACCTTGCCGCAATGCTCTGCCATGATGGATTCATGGCAGACGCTGTCGGCCGCGGCGCCCAGGTGATTGAGCCGGGAACCGTGAACGCTCCGGAGTTTCCGCCCGGGCTGGAATGGCTCAACACGGACATGGCGCTGTCCATCAAGGACCTGCGCGGCAAGATCGTGCTGCTGGACTTCTGGACCTATTGCTGCATCAACTGCATGCACGCGCTCGAGGACCTCAAGCGCCTGGAGAGCAAGTACCGCGACGAGCTCGTCGTTATCGGCGTCCATTCGGCCAAGTTCGACGCCGAGAAGCACACTGACAGGATTCGCGACGCGATCCTGCGCTACAGCATCGACCATCCGGTGGTGAACGACGCCGAAATGCGCGTGTGGCAGGAATATGCAGTGCGGGCGTGGCCCACGTTCATGCTGGTCGACCCCCTGGGCAAGGTCTTCGGGAGCCATTCCGGAGAACAGGTTTTCGACCTCTTCGACAAGGTTATCTCGCAGATGGTCCAGCACTACGACGCTGGCGGTGCATTGCGCCGGGGCCCGTTGCAGAATGTCTCCGAGGCCAGCCGCGTTCCGGATTCGCTGCTGTCGTTCCCCGGCAAGGTCCTCGCCGACGCGGCTGGCGGCAGGCTGTTCATCGCCGACTCGAACCACCATCGGATCGTGGTGGCCTCGCTGACGGATGGCACGGTTTGTCAAGTCATCGGCGGCTGCGAGCCGGGATTCGCGGACGGTACAGCCGAGGCGGCGCGCTTCTGCCAGCCGCAAGGGATGGCTCTGAGCGCAGAAAGGCTGTACGTTGCCGATACCGGCAATCACGCGATCCGCGTGGTCGATTTGGACGGGCCAGCCGTGTCCACTCTCGCGGGGGACGGCCAGCAAGACACCGAGTGGAACAGTCGGCCCGGATCGCTGGAAGGCCGGAGGTTGAACTCGCCTTGGGACCTGCATCTCGCGCACGGCGTGCTGTTCGTCGCCATGGCCGGGAACCACCAGATCTTTGGCATTGACCTGGATGGAGGGTATATCGCGAGCCACGCAGGAAGCGGTCGCGAGGACCACGTTGACGGCCCTTTGATGGCCGCGGCTCTGGCGCAGCCCAGCGGCTTGACCTCGGACGGGGAGAGCCTGTTCGTCGCCGATAGCGAAGTCAGCTCGATCCGGGCCGTTTCGCTCGACCCGAGGGGAGGGCACGTGCGCACGGTCGTAGGGAAGGGACTGTTCGACTTCGGAGATGTCGATGGCGTGGGGCAGGAAGTGCGCCTCCAGCACCCGCTCGGAGTTGCGCATGCAGACGGCAACCTATTCGTCGCCGACACCTACAACAACAAGATCAAGTCCATCGCGCTGCCGGTGCTCCACGCGCAGACAGTGGCCGGCAGCGGAGAGGCCGGCTGCCGGGACGGGGCCGCCAGCGAGGCGCGCTTCAACCAGCCGGGCGGCCTGAGCCATGCGGATGGCAGCCTGTACGTCGCCGACACGAACAATCACGCCATACGCAAGGTCGATCTCCAGACCGGAGCTGTCTCAGCGTGGCCTCTGCGCGAGGCGGCCCGCCTAGTGCCTCCGCGACGGGCACTGCGAACGCTGCCCGAACGCTCGGTCAGGCCCGGGATCGTAACCGTTAGGGTTGACGCTGAATTGCCCGCGGACCGAGTTCTCGCTCGTGAGGCATCGTCAGGGGTGACTGTTCGCGTCGGAGAGCGCGTTTTTCCGGCAGTCTTTCGGGACGGAATCGCGCAGACGTCCCTTGAGATCAGCCAAGACGAGATGCTCCATGTCGAGGCGGTCATCTATTACTGCAGCACCGGACGAAGTGGCGCTTGCTATTGCCACAGCTCGACGCGGGTCGTGCCGCTGCGCACCGATGAGGCCGGGCCTTCCGAGATTGAGCTCGGATTCGCGGTCAGCCCCTGACTGGGGCTCGGCTCGCCGCCTGTCCTTGGCCGGATCCGCGATCACTCGTCCTCGACACGGAAGGTGCCGACCGGCTGCTCCTCGTCAAGGTCGCGGTCCCACGCCTCGCGACACGCAGCGAGCAACTGATCCAAGACTTGTGCGGCCTGCGCTGCCTCGTCGGCCGGGACTGGCTCGCCAGTGGCGCCATCTCTCTTGGATGAACTTGGAACGGGGTCGCTCATCAGAATCGCGGGACTTGTCCCGGTGGGTCCATTATGCGCCCGTTCGGCCGACGGATCGACCGCCGGTGCCGTGCTAACATCGTCCGAACGAGGACCGACGGCATGGCTGAAACCATTGCAAGGCTATTTCAAGACGTGATCGCGTATGGCAAGGCAGACGCGATTCTCACCAAGGATTCCGGCACCTACGAGCCCATTTCGTCAGCTGAGCTGGAGCGGCGTTGCATCCAACTGCACTCCGCCTTGGCCGAGGCGGGCCTGCGGAAGGGCGACAAGTGCGCCCTGATCTCCGAGAACCGCTGGGAGTGGGCCGTGGCCGACTTCGCGATGATGACGGCGGGCATCATCAGCGTCCCGATCTATCCGACCCTGCTGGCCGACCAGGTGCGCTACCTGCTCGAACACTCCGAGTCCAGGGCGATCTTTTGCTCGACCGAGGGCCAGCTGGAGAAGATTCTCTCCGTTCGCGACCAATTGCCCAACCTCACTCTTGTGATCGGTTTTGACAGGACCGATCAGGAGGGAGTGGCGAACTTGGCCGATCTCATCGGCGAGGCCAGCCCCGACGCCGCCGCCCGGCAGCGCTTCGACGCAGCGTTGGAGGCGGTCGATCCCGGCGAATTGGCGAGCATCATCTACACGTCGGGCACGACGGGCATTCCCAAGGGAGTGATGCTGTCGCATTCCAACATCTGCACCAACATTCGCGACTCGAAGATCGACACAGAAGCGGACGATGTGGCCCTGTCGTTCCTGCCGCTGTGCCATATCGCTGAGCGCCTGGCCGACTATGTCTATTTCGCCGGCGGCGTCACGGTGGCGTACGCGGAGTCGATGGACACCGTGGCCGCCAACATGGGCGAGGTCAGGCCCACCATGGCGGTCGGCGTTCCGAGATTCTTCGAAAAGGTCCACGACCGCGTGATGGCGGCGATGGCCGCCGCCCCTGCCATCCGACGCAACCTGTTTCACTGGGCGGTTGGCGTGGGCAAGGCCGCGACGCCGTACCGCTTGCAGGGCAAGCCGCTGCCGGGGTTGCTTGGCATCAAGCACAGCATGGCCGACAAGCTCGTCTTCACCAAGCTGCGTGGCCGGCTGGGCGGCAGGATCCGCTTCTTTGTGTCCGGGGCCGCCCCGTTGGCGAAACACTTGGCCGAGTTCTTCTACGCACTGGGACTGCCGATCCGTGAGGCCTATGGCCTGACCGAAACGTCCCCATTGGTCTCCATCAACCCGATCGACGCACTCAGATTCGGCACGGTCGGCACGATCATTCCGAACGTTGAGGTGCGCATTGCCGAGGATGGCGAAATCCTCGTCCGCGGCCCGAACATCATGCAGGGCTACTTCAAGATGGAGGAGCAGACCGCCGAGGTCATGGAAGGGGACTGGTTCCACACCGGGGACATTGGCCACTTGGACGAGGACGGGTACCTTTCCATCACCGACCGCAAGAAGGACCTGTTCAAGACCTCTGGAGGCAAATACATCGCGCCCTCGCCGATCGAAGGCCGCCTCAAGAGCAGCCCGCTGATCGAGCTCGCGGTGGTTGTGGCCGAGCGGCGCAACTTCCCCAGCGCCTTGGTGGTGCCGGCGTTCGAGGCCCTGCAGGCTTGGGCGGGGGCCAACGGCATCGAGGCTGCCGACAATGAGGAACTCTGCGCGAATGCGGCCGTGCAAGAGCACGTCATGTCCGAGGTGGCAGCGCTGTGCAGCGACATGGCCGGCTACGAGCAGATCAAGAAGATCGCGCTGATTCCGAGTGATTTCACCATCGGAGGCGGGGAACTCACGCCGACCATGAAGGTGCGACGGGGCGTAGTTTACGAAAAGTACGCCAGCCAGATCGACGCGATCTACTCGTAACGCCTCGTTGGCAGGCCCTGTCTAACTGAGCGATGGGCAGGATGCATCTCAGATCCGGCAACGCCCGCCTTGGCGGGCTGGCCGCGCTGTGCGTCTTGGCTGCGGCCGGCCTTGCCGGCCAGACCGCGTTTCCGCTGCGCGCCGTCGAGTTCGAGGGCAACGCCAACTTCCCCAGCGAGGACTTGGCTGCGGTCACCGGCTTGGAGATCGGGCAGCCTGTGCGCAAGCCCGATTTCGACCGGGCGCTGCGCAAGCTGAACGAGACCGGGCTGTTCGAGTCGCTGCGCTATCGCTACGAGCCGCTCGGCGGGGGATACCGGCTGACCATAACGGTGCAGGAGCTCGCGGAACTGTACGGGGTCCGCTTCCAAGGTTTCGATGACCCCGCGGAAGATCCCGCGGAGCTGCTGCGCGAGAGGTTGCCGCTGTACGTCGGCTTGGTCCCTGCCGGCGGGCCCATGGTGCGGATGATGGTCAACGCGCTGCAAACCTGGTGGGAAGGGCAGGGCGGCGAAGCGGAGATCGTCGCCGATCTCGTCCCGACCACGGGGGGCGGGTTCGAGATGCTGGTCGGGCCTGAGCGCGAGACAAGCAACATCGCCTTTACCACGTTTCGCAACACCGGCGACGTGGATCCGCTTGAGTTGCAGCGGACCTTCAACCAAGCCGCGATCGGCGAGCCGTACTCCGAGCCCCGGCTGCTCGAGCTGCTCTATCACAACGCTCGTCCGCTGTATACCGAGCGCGGTTACATGAACGTAGAGTTCTGCCCGTGCGATGTCAGTCCCGACCCCGACACGGCCGGCCTGCTAGTCGAGGTCGAGGTGCAACAGGGCGAGGTCTACCTGTTCGGTGACTTGGCGTGGCCCGAGCCTCTGCCGATCGATCCAGAGAGCTTGGCGAGGGTGAACCAGATCGGCCCGGGCCAGGTCGCCAACATTCGGGCGGCCTACGACACGATGGCAGCCATCGGAGAGGGCATGAAGCGCCAGGGTTACATGAAGGCCCACGCGCGCTTCGACGAGCGGACCGATCATGACGAACGCTTGGTGCATCTGGACATCGAAATCAGTCCCGGCCAGCAGTATCTGTTCTCGCGGCTGATCGTGAAGGGGCTGGACATACTCTCCGAGCCGGCCGTGCGCAAGCGCTGGGGCATGCAGCGGGACCAGCCCTTTGACGTGCGCTATCCCGCCTACTTCTTGGACCGCGTCAAGGCGGACGCGATGTTTGAGGGTCTCAAGCGAACCTCGTGGAGCGTCGATATCGACGAGGCTGCAGGACGGGTCGACGTGACGCTGGTCTTTTCCGGACTCGCCGAGGAGAGTCGCTAGCGGGCGCGTTGCGGCCGGACCGAAGCGCTCATGCGCGGGCCTTGTACATGCCGTGTCGGTAGACCACCGCTCGGCTCGGAATCGCCGGGTCGTAGAGCACCGTCACGGTCTGGCCGTTGCGCAATTCAGGGTTGCGCTCCCGGGCCCTGAGCGTCTGCCGCTTGCCGCTCGCGTCGTAGTTCACCAAGAAAGACCGGACGCCGCCTCTGCGGCGAACGTCCGCGGTGAACCCGGACACCGCCTTGCCTGACGCTGCCAGCCTGCGGTGGAGCCTGCGCTGGGCTTCGGCGAATCCGGCCGCGAGCAGGAGCACGGCGGCGATGAACACAACCATGGCCGTGGTGACCGGCGAGGTGAGTTTTGGCAGGTAGTGCTGCTCCGGATTCAATGGCATGTACACGACCTCTGTGGTGTCGCCCTCGCTGACACGGGCGTACACCCGCTGCGGGACGCTCTGGTTCACGCGCATCGGCGTTCCGGCGTCGGCGCTAAAGCTGTAGCCGAGAAAGTGCAGCGTCCGGCCGTCTTCGAGGCTGCGCGCGTCGCGCGAGTGGACCGTGGCAGACGCTGAGACGCCTTCTTGGTCGAGCAGCTTCTTCGAAGGCGGTGCGGGCAGGTACCCGAAATGTTGGTGCGAGAGCAAGGCGAACACTGCCAGCACCGCGACCCACACGGCTAGCACCAGCTTGCCTCGGGTCGTCAGCGTCACGTTGCGAGGGCCGGGAGCCCGCAATTCCGGCTCGATATTGGAATCGTCGGCACTCGCGCTGGGGGCCGCTTCGTGCCGGGTGGTCGATCGGGCCCCCTGATCGGAACCTGCCAGGCCCCGGCGCAGTGCAAGCGAGCCGGCTGCGATCAGGCCGACTCCCAGCCACAGGACCTCACCGCCTTCGGGCAGGGACATCACGATGGCAAAGCCCCCCGAGATTGCCAGCGATGCGCCTAGGGCGAGCCAGATCTTGCCTGCCTGACCGGATTGCACAGCAGCGCTATTACCCCCAGCACTTCAGTCTATGACAGCGGGAGTCGCCGAACAGCCGTGCCTTTGTCGAGCCGCGGCGTCTGTCCTAGCGCGCGACCTAAGCCTCAGTCAACCGTAAACGGGACCCGCTCGACGCGCAATGGCGTGTGCCGCGCAAGCGCGTCAAAGTCGGTATCGCAGTGCAGCACTGGCAGGTCGGCTCGGATGGCTAGCGCGCCAATAAGGCAATCGATTAGAACGCGAACGGTCTCGCCGCGACTGCGGCACAGCCCGTAGATCGCGGCCGCCTGGTCATAGTCTCCGGGCTGCATCGGAACGAGTGCGGCGCGCGCGATGAGTCGTCGGAGATCGCGCCGGTGTCGCTCGTCACGGGCTCCAGCTAGGAGTTCCATTCGAACGACATCGCATGTCGCGATGTCAGAGTCGAGCAACTCTCCGACCCGAATACATGTCGGCGATCGGGTGTCGCGGAGATACTCCACCCAGGCGGAAGTGTCAACGAGGACCATCTACGCGCCCGCGCATTTTGTCGAGATCGCCGTCCCAGCCGGCTCCGCGCATTTGGCGGGCTTCATCGAGGCTGAATGGCTCCGATGCAAGCGAGCGCAAGGCGAAATTTATCGCTTCCCGCTTGGTCGCGAAGCAGTATTGCCTCATGACCGCTGCACAAGCTTCGTCGTCGACGTCCACGTTAGTGCGTGCCATACACCAATCATACACCACGACGGTGCCGGATTTTTGCAGCGCCCCGGCACTGGAAGCGTTCTGAAGTGCTTCGTCTCGATGGCGTACCCTAGATTGGGCGCGCGCCTTGCGCTTGGCAGCGCAACCACAGAACCATGAAACTCAGAACCCTACACTTCGCGGTTGCTTGGGCCTTGGTTGCCCTCGTGCTCGCGGCCCCTGGCATATCACAAGTAGGCGAGAATCGCACTCCTGAGGCCCCCGCGACGCAGCAGGCGGACGCCGACCGCTGGGAAGCTACTATCCGATCGTTCGAAGAGAGCGATCGCAAGAATCCTCCCCCGGAGGGTGGCATCGTCTTCCTCGGAAGCTCGAGCTTTCGGCGCTGGGATCTGGACAAGTCGTTTCCGGGCCAAGGCTTGATCAACCGCGGCTTCGGCGGCTCGCAGATGGTCGATGCCATACGCTACCTGGATCGCATCGTGCTGCCGCTCAAGCCGCGGACGATATTCCTGTACGAGGGCGATAACGACACTGGCAGCGGCAAGACGCCCGCGACGGTCGAGCGGGAGTTTCGCCAGTTGGTGGCGATCGTCCACGAGGCCTTGCCGAAGACCAAGATCGTGTTTGTCAGCATCAAGCCCAGCATCCGTCGCTGGCACCTGATCGATGTGGCCCGTGCCGCCAATGCCCGCGTCCGCGCCGTCTGCAAAGAGAATGACCTGCTCGAGTACGTTGATGCGGGCAGTCCGCTGCTGGGGGGCGACGGCGAGCCTCGCGCCGACCTCTTTGTGGACGACGAGCTCCACCTCAACGATGCCGGCTACGCCATCTGGGCGGAACTGATCGCACCGCACTTGGATTGATGCGCTCGTCGGCCTCGAGCGACAACTCGGTCGAGTATTGCCAGATCGCCCTTCCAGTCCCGCTGGACCGGACATTCACCTATCTGGTGCCCGAGGGGCTGCGCGACCGGGAATTGGTCGGGTGCCGGGCACTGGTCCCCTTTGGGCGGCGCAGGCATGTCGGTGTCGTGCTGTCTGTCGACCGCGTCGCCCCGGACTTTGAAGTCCGACCCCTAGCCAGGCTGCTAGATGACAGCCCGGTGCTGAGTCCCGAGTTGCGCGAACTGGCGATGTGGGTGGCCGAATACTACTGCACTCCGGTCGGCGAAGTCTTCAAGGGCATGCTTCCCCTTGGGGGAGAGACGCACTCGAAGAAGATAGTCTCGATCACCGCCGAGGGCGAGGCCGAGGTGGGCACCCGGCTCTTGCCTAGCACGGCCGATGAAGAGGTGCTGGCGGCGCTGCTGCGCAAGCCGCTCACGCTCCAAGGCCTGTCCAAGAAGATCGCCGGCGGAGCCGATGCGGTGTGGCGCCTCCGCAACCGTGGCTTAGTCACGGTCGAGGAAGTTGTTCAGGAGCGTGACCCCACGATGGCGCGCGGGGCCGCTCTGTTGGTCGAAATGGGGGACGCATCTGCGGCACCGGCCAGGCCGAAGGCGGCCGAGCGATGGCTTCTGGACTACTTGCGGCGCAATCCGGGCCGCCATGATATCCGGGCGCTGGCTATCGAGCGCTCCGACGCGGTTCCGACTGCGCGCAGGCTCTCGAAGTCCGGGTCGGTGCGACTAGAGGTCGTCCATACGCCAACCCACACCGGCCAGCCAGCGGCCGCGCTGGAGCTGAATCCGGCTCAGGCGAATGCCTTGGCTGAGATCCGGTCGGCGGTCAGCGCAGGGCGGTTCGAAACGTTCCTGCTCCACGGAGTGACCGGCTCGGGCAAGACGGAGGTCTACCTCAGGGCCATCGAGGAGGTGCTCGACCGAGGTCGCTCCGCATTGCTGCTGGTGCCCGAAATCGGGCTGACTCCCGCGGTTGCCTCGAACTTCTTCGGCCGTTTCGGCGACCGGGTGGCAGTGCTGCACAGCGGCCTGAGCGATCTTCAGCGAGCCGACCAGTGGCGGCGCATCCAGTCCGGGAAGGGGCGCGTGGTGCTGGGCACTCGGAGCGCCGTCTTTGCTCCGTTGCGCGATCTCGGCTTGGTGGTGGTGGACGAGGAGCATGATGGCAGCTACAAGCAGGGCGAGGCCCCTCCGCGCTACAACGCTCGCGATGTCGCCATCGTCAGAGCGCGGTCGGCGAAGGCGGTCGTAGTGCTCGGCTCAGCCACGCCAGGCTTGGAGACGCGCAGGAACGCCGAACTGGGCAAGTACCGGCAGCTGTCCATGCCGGAGCGGATCTTGAAGCGGCCGCTGCCCGCTGTCCGCATGGTGGACATGCGGCGCGAGTTTGCGGAGACGGGACGGGCACAGTTGTTCTCGCGAGAGCTTCAAGCGGTGGTTCGGGCGTGCTTGGAGCGCGACGAGCAGGCCATGATCTTCCTCAATCGGCGCGGCTATTCGACTTATGTGCTGTGTCGCTCGTGCGGTGCGCGGGTCGAGTGTCCCAACTGCTCGGTCACGCTGACCTATCACAAGCGGGACCGCCAGCTGTTGTGCCACTTCTGCGATCACGGCGAACCAGTGCCGTCCGTATGTGGGGACTGCGGCAGCGAGTACTTGGATTTTCAGGGCAGCGGTTCGGAGCAAGTCGAAGACGCTCTGCGTCAGGCGTTCCCGCAGGCTCGCATCGCTCGCTTGGACCGCGACACGGTGCGAGGCCGGAATTCGTTCGAGCGGATCCTAGGCTCGTTCAAGGATGGCGACTGCAATCTCCTGGTGGGCACCCAGATGATCGCCAAGGGCCATGACATCCCCAATGTCACGCTGGTCTGCGTCGTCAACGCCGACGTCGGTCTCGGCCTGCCGGATTTCCGCGCGGCGGAGCGCACGTTTCAGCTGCTCACGCAAGTCGCTGGCCGCGCCGGTCGCGGCGAAAAGCCCGGCGAGGTATTGATTCAGACGGTGAATCCAGAGCACTATGCGGTCGAGCTGGCTGCAGGGCAGGACTATGACGGGTTCTATGCGCGCGAGTCGGCCTTTCGTCGGGACCTGTGGTACCCGCCCTTCACGTCGATCGCGCTGATGCTGATCCGCAGCCCCAAGCTCCAGGACGCCTTGGAAATGAGCCGTGATCTGGGTCGGCACCTCCAGCCCGTCCCGGAGGGCCTGAGGCTGCTTGGACCTGCGTCGGCCCCTGTCGCCAAGTTGCGCACCGAGTACCGATTCCAGTTCGTGGTCAAGTCCGCCAGTCGCAAAGGCCTAGCCCGCTTGCTGGCGAGCGCCCGCGCGTACGCGCTGGAGCGGCAATGGCCGGCGACGGCGCTCACCGTCGATGTGGATCCGCTTAACTTCCTGTAGGCGGGTCAGGCGCGTCGTCCGTCGATGCGGATTGCCGGGCGCGGGACTGCTCGCGCACCTCCACCCAAGCCTCGAACACGGTGGGATTTTCCAGCCACGCCGTCAGCCATCGGAATGCCTCCCGCTGCGCGCTGAGCTTATGCAGGGAATTGGACCGTCTCAGCGCTAGACCGAGGTGGTCCTTGGTGCGCCGCACCGCCCGGCGGACATCGCTCGCCCGGGACGGATCGGCGGCGCTGCAGTACTGGCGAGCGAGTTCGGACAGTGATCGCTTGCAGGCGGCGAGATCGCCGACCGGGATCTTCGTCCGCAGGTCCACAGGCAAGCCGCCGATCGCGCGGTCCACCTCCACGCTCGTCTCGAGCAGGATCGAGAGCAGGTAGCTGTCAGCCGGCGCCTTGGGCCGTTTCACGTGGGAGAGTACGTGCCGCCGAATCTCGAGCAGCTCGCGGCGGCCGACTACTGCGGGCTTGCGCAGGGCGAGATACTCCAGCACTGCGCCGCGTACCGACTCGCGTTTGGGCGAGGTCGTCGCCTCAGCGTCTGGACCGCTCATGCCGGCGCAACGCTTGGACGGCGAGGTTGTGGTCACGCAAGCGCGTCGAAAAGGTATGCCCTTGTCCGTGGCCGGGTTTGGCGCAGAAAAACAGATAGTCGCTCTCGTCGGGAGCGAATGCGGAATTGAGCGACATCAGGCCCGGATTCGCGATCGGCCCCGGCGGCAATCCGTCATGAATATACGTGTTGTAGGCGTGCGGATCGGACAGGTCGGATAGGTAGATCTTGCCGCGATAGCGACCTTCGAGCACGAGGCCGTAGATGATGGTGGGATCGCATTGCATCAGCATTCCGCGCTGCAAGCGATTGTGAAACACCGAGGACACCAGGCCGCGCTCGTCGGGCTGCTCGGTCTCCTTCTCGATCATTGAAGCCAGCACCAGCGCGTCCCAGTCCGAAATCTCCGCCGTGCGCTGGCTGCGCGCCGCCGCCAGCGCGTCGCGAAATCCGGCAAGCATGGCCTCGAGCAGGTCATGCACGGTGGATGTCTTGGCCAGGTTGTAGGTCTCTGGAAACAGCAGCCCCTCCAACGTCGTCGCTTCGGGGAGGATGTCCTTGGCGAGGCCCGGATCCTCCGTCAGGGCAATGAACTCTTCCTTGGTGCTCCAGCCCTCGGCGGCCACGATCTCGGCGATTTCAAAGCGGTTCAGGCCTTCCGGAATCGTGAGCGGGTAGAGGATCACCCTGCCTGAAGCAAGTTTCTCGAACGCTTCGGCGGCAGATACCGGCCCCTCGAACTCGTACTCCCCGGCCATCAGCGTTGCGGATCGATCCCACAGGCGCTCCCACAGGAAGCCCCATTTGGACTCGATGACACCAGCCGCTTCGAGCTTCTCGGCGATTTCCATCGACGTAAGGCCGCGCCCGATCTCGACCACGACGGGCTCTTCGAATGCATCGGCAGAGACTTCGTGGCCGGCGCCTCCGCAGCTGGCGGTGAGCACCGCGGCCAGCAGCACCGCGGCGGCGCTACGACTGTCTCGCGGCAAGGTAGCTCTCCAGAAGAAGCACGGCAGCCATGCGGTCGATCTCGCCAGGGTCTTTCGGTTGTGGCCCGAGGATACTCTCAGCCTCCCAGCTAGTCAGCCGTTCGTCCCACATCTCGACCGGGACCCCGGAGTGCCTCGCCAGCTGGAAGGCAAACCGTTCCGCCCGGTTTGATGAACCGCTCTTGGTGCCGTCGAGATGCAGCGGATCGCCGACGATGACCGTTTCGATATCGCGTTCTCGAATCAGGCCGATCAAGGCCTCGAAATCCTGTCGGTTGGTGGTGCGGACCAGCGTGCGGAGGCCGTGCGCGGCGATTCCGAGGCCGTCGCTGACGGCGATCCCGATGCGCCGCTTGCCCCAGTCCAGCGCCATCACCCGCATAGGCCCAGTAATCCAGTGTAAGGCGGGCCGGGCCCGCCAGGTCGTTCCTGCGGCTCTAGCGGCGCATGTCTGCGATGGTCTTGTCCCACGGTTGCGGCGGCAGCGGGTCGTACCTGGGCCTCGAGTCCTCGGCCGGCATGGATCGAACCACGGTGCTCAGCTTGGCGAGAGCCTCGCGGTGTTCGGGCTTGGCGCTAGCGAGCAGGTTGCTCTCTTCGCCGGGGTCGGCATGCAGGTCATACAGTTCCCGGACTTCCGCCTCGTAGACGTGGATCTTGTAGCGCTTGTCCCGGATCACTCTCGGAGCGTAGTCCAACAGGCCCCGCACGCCTCGTTCGTCCAGAATCGCCGGGCCGAATCCCATCGCTAGGATCCAGTCTCGCGGGCCGGCGCGCCGCTTGCCCAGAATGACGTCGGCGATCGACTTGCCGTCGAGCTGCACGCCTTGGGGCAGGGGAGCTCCCGCTAATTCGCAGAAGGTGGGCAGCAAGTCCGAGAAGTCGGTCAGTTCATCAGTCAGGGCCCCGGCCGGCACCATGCCGGGACCGTTCACGATGAAGGGCTGCTTGGGACCGTTCTCGGTCAGCTTGCCCTTGCCGCCCCGCACGGGGCGGCCGTTCAAGCTGCCATGGATCCCGCCGGCCGTTCCGTTATCGGTAGTGAAGATCACGATCGTGTTGGAGCGGACGCCGGAGTCATCGAGCGCCTTTACCAGCCGGCCGACCAGGTAGTCGGTATAGCGCACCATCGCCTTGTGCTTCTCGAGCCTGCTCTCGGCGAACGGCTCGTGAGGTGTCGACACAAGCGGACCGTGGGTCAGGGCCATCGGGTAGTAGAGGAACATGGGGCGGTCGCGGTGGCGCTCGATGAAGTCCGTCAAGAAGTCGTTGAAGATATCGGGGCCAAACTCCCCCGCGTAAGTCCGGCTGCCCGACTTGCTGGTGTAGACGTACGGGTCCCAGTAGCGTTCGTTGCTAACGGAGTTGCCGCCCTCGCCTCCCGTCCAGACGGACCACTCGTCGAATCCGTGCCGGTCGAGAATGTCGGGCTGCACGCGGAAATCGTTGATCTGCCACTTGCCCGCGATTGCGGTCGCATAGCCGGCCTCGCGGAGCAGGCGAGCTACCGAGATGTTGTGCTCAGGGTCGAAGTGGCAGCCCGCCCCCCACCGCGGCACGTCCCAGTGGTTCGTCCATCCGTGGCGGAACGGGTACTGGCCGGTCAGCAGCGTGACTCGCGTCGGCGTGCACTGCGGCATCGAGTAGGCGTTGCTGAAGCTCATTCCACCCTGCGCGAGCTTGTCGATATTCGGTGTCTCGATGCCTTCGCCGCCGTAGCTGGAGATCCATTCCGGCCCGAGGTCGTCCACCATGATGAAAACGAGGTTGGGCGGTGCCGCCCATAGGGGAACGGCAAGCAGCAAGATTGCGAGGCAGAGCACGAGTGGCATAGCGATGATCTCCAGAGTAACCCGCCTCAGCCCCGGGCGGCATCCGCCGGCAGGCCGAAGTGCTGGGGATTGCGGGGGCGCCGTTGAAACGCCCTCCTCAGTTGCTCTCGGAGCTCCCAGTCCGGTAGCGCTCGAACCACTCCAGAATGTTCGCGACCTTGGCAATCAGGTTGGACGGACTGCTGCTCGCGATGCCGTGATAGGCGTCCTGTATCCGCACCATCTGCGTCGGCACCTTCCGGATCTGCAGCGCTTGGTAGAACTGCTCGGTTTCTCCCATCGGCGTCCGCAGGTCGCGTTCCCCGGTGATCAGCATCGTCGGGGTCGTGACGTTGCCGACCAGCGAGAGCGGCGAGCGGGCCCAGTAGTGCTCCAGCATGCCTTCCTCCCAGACCGGGCCGGGGAACCAGTACTGGTAGTAGCTGGCGTACCCGTCCGACGTGAGCGAGAAGCTGATCCAGTCGATGACCGGCTTCTGTGACACCGCCGCGCGAAAGCGGTCGGTCTTCCCGACGATCCACGCCGTCAGCACTCCGCCGCCGCTGCCGCCGGTGACCATCAGGTTGTCCTCGTCGATGTAGCCTCGCTCGATCATGGCGTCGACGCCCGACATCAGGTCGTCGTAGTCGTGGCCGGGATAGGCGTGGTGGATCAGGTTGCCGAACTCTTCGCCGTAGCTCGTGCTTCCGCGCGGGTTGGTGTAGAAGACAACGTAGCCCGCCGCCGCATAGAACTGGAGCTCGGCCGCGAAGCGCGGGCCGTAGTTCGCAAACGGCCCGCCGTGGATCTCGAGCACGAGCGGGTACTTGCGAGCGGGATCGAAGTCCGGGGGCTTGGCGATCCAGCCCTGCACGGATCGCTCGTCGTGCGAGGATTTCCACCAGATCTCCTCGACCGCAGCGAGCTTCTTGTGAGCAAGAAGATCCTCGTTGAGGCCGGTAATCCGGCGCGGTTCGGTCCCCGCCCGGCCGATCGCGACATCGGCCGGGCGCGTCGGCGAATTGGCGGTGAAGGCGAAGCTCCCGTCACGGGCCACGGTGTAGGAGCCGCTGCCATAGGGCCGCCCGAGGTCGACACCGCCGACATCGGCGGCAAGGTCGGCGACATCGCCTTCGATGGTGATGTTCGCGACCTTGGTCGTGCCCTGGTCGTCGTACTGAATGAAGAGAGAACGACCATCCGCGGCCCAATTGAGGTTGCCGACATCACGGTCGAGGCCGCCCACGCGGCGGACGCCGCCGCCGTCCCGATCCATGACGTACAGGCGGGAGATCTGGTAGCCCTGGTGGCGATCGTCGAAGCCCGTGTATGCGATCCGGGAACCGTCTGGCGATACGGCCGGGCTGACATCGGGGCCGAAGCGGTCGGTAAGCTGCCGAAGTTCCCCCGTCTCGACCGATATCTCGAAAACTTCGCTGTTGCGGACATCGAAATCAGGGTTGTCCCGGTTGGCGCTGAAGATGATCGAGCGGGAGTCGGGCGACCAGGACAGTCCGCCGCCGTGGTTGTACGAACCGCTCGTCAGCTGGCGCGGCGTTCCCCCGTCCGCGGGAAGCACGAAGATGTGCGTGTGCCCGTCCGGCAGGTAGCCGCGTCCGTCCGCCCGGTAGCGGAGCTTGGAGATCACCCGCGTCGGCGTCGTCCACTCGGCGCCCTCGGGCTTGGTCGGCAGCTTCGCAAAGGCGGGAGCCTCCCCCGGCACGAACATCGTCAGCGCGATCCAGTTTCCGTCGGGTGACCAGGCGATGTTTCCGGGAGACTCGGTCACATTGGTGAGTTCCGCCGTCTGGCCGGTGTCCATCCAGCGCACGAACAGCTGTCTCTTGCCACCATCCGACGCCACGTACAGAAGGCGGTTTCCCTCGGGGGACCAGCGGGGTGAGCTCACCGTGTCGCTTCCGTCCGTGAGCGCGCGGTGATTCGAGCCGTCCGCGTCGACCACCCACAGTGCGGAGCGCCCCTTGTCCGTCATGATGTCGAAGCCGCGCCGGACGTACGCGACCCGGCCGCCGTCGGGCGATATGCGGGGATCGTCGGCAACCTCCAGTTCGAAGACATCCAGGTACTGGAGCCTGTCGGGATCGGCGGCCTCTTCGTTGACCTGGGCGGCCAGCGGCCCGATCCCGAGAACGAGGATGAGAGCAAACAGCGATGGGTGTCTATACGTCATTCCAGTTGCCCCTGTGGCGGAGCGTCTCAGGATCGGCGGCGCGTGATCCGCACTAGGTCGGGCCAGAAAAGTGGTCCGCCGGCCGGGCTGACCGGTCCGAGCACTGATCCGGCCATTCCGGCACCGACCGGCAGGTGGGCGAAACAGGCAGAAAATCGCCTAGCATCGTATCAGATACAGGAATCCTGTTGCCCAGAAGAAGTCTCCTTTTTCCAATCCCGTAGACGCATAGAAGCGAGCCTTTTTTGCCGTCGGATAGAAATGAGCCCTCCTTGTGAGATCCGAGGCGAGGAGGTGCGGTGCCCCCGATGCGGCGTGCCGTGGTTGGCGAGCGGGTTTCCCGTGCCGATTCCCCCGAATCAGCCACACTGGTAGGGGATGCACGGACTCTTCGCGGCGGATGATGCTTCGATCTTCGAGATACGGACCGATTCCGAGGGTCCCGCGGGACAGTTGCCGCTCACGCCGGAGATGCTGCGCACGCTGCCGAGCGGCGATATCTTCGGCTGGACGCAGGACGCCGGGATGGGGTGGAACCCGGCCCACCTCGGGCGGGACGAGTACTTGATCCTGAGCACCCAAGGCGGGATTCGCGCCCAAGACGGCTCTCCCGTCGCGCTGGGCTACCACACCGGTCACTATGAGGTCGGGCTCCTCATGCACGAGGCGGCCGTCAAGCTTCGCCAGCGCGGGGCAATCCCGTTCGCCGGCTTCTGCAGCGATCCATGTGACGGTCGCACGCAGGGCACGCCCGGAATGATGGACTCGCTGCCCTACCGCAATGACGCCGCCCAGGTGCTTCGGCGCCTGATTCGGTCGCTCCCCACGCGCAGCGGCGTTATCGGAGTGGCGACGTGCGACAAGGGCCTGCCCGCAATGACGATGGCACTGGCTTCGATGCACGGTCTTCCCTGCGTGCTGGTGCCGGGAGGCGTGACCCTGCCGACGCGCGGGGCCGAGGATGCTGGCCGGGTGCAGACGATCGGAGCTCGCTTCGCACACGGGGAGCTGAGTCTCGAACTGGCCCAGGAATTCGGGTGCAAGGCGTGTGGCACGCCAGGCGGGGGATGCCAGTTCCTTGGCACCGCCGCTACCGCTCAAGTGGTGGCCGAGGCGCTCGGACTTGCGCTGCCCCACACGGCTCTGGCGCCATCTGGACAAGCGGTTTGGAAGCATGCGGCCAGGCAGTCCGCCGAGGCCGTGATGGCACAGCGGGAGGCCGGAATCACGGCGGGCGATATCCTCACCGACGGTGCCCTGCGCAACGCGATGGTGGTGCATGCGGCTTTCGGAGGATCGACAAACTTGCTGCTGCACCTTCCCGCCGTCGCCTATTGCGCCGGGCTCAAGCGGCCCAGCGTGGACGACTGGGCGGAGATCAACAGGCAGGTCGTGCGTCTGGTCGACGTGCTGCCCAACGGCCCGGTCGGACATCCGACCGTGCGCGTCTTTCTAGCAGGCGGAGTGCCGGAAGTGATGCTGCACCTGCGGGCCCTGGGCCTGCTCGATCTGTCCGTGCTGACGGCCACCGGCGCGCGCCTCGGAGCGGTTCTCGACCAGTGGCAGCGCAGCGAGCGCCGCGAGATCTTCCGCGCCCGCCTGAGAGAACTGGACGGCGTCGACCCGGACGAAGTGATCTTCTCGCCGGACGCCGCCGCCCGGCGCGGCCTTACAAGCACGATCACGTTCTGCCGGGGGAATCTCGCTCCCGAGGGATCGGTCGTCAAGAGCACCGCGATCGACCCGGCCGTGATCGGCAGCGACGGTGTCTACCGGAAGCAGGGCCCGGCCAAGGTGTTCCTTCGCGAGGCCGATGCGACCAAGGCGATCAAGGACGGAACTGTCCAGCCCGGCGACGTCATGGTGCTGGCCTGCTGTGGCCCGCTCGGTTCCGGCATGGAAGAGATCTACCAGATCACGTCGGCTCTCAAGCACCTCTCGTACGGAAAGGAAATCGCTGTCATCACGGACGCGCGGTTTTCCGGCGTCTCAACCGGTGCCTGCATCGGGCACGTCGGACCGGAAGCCCTGGCCGGAGGGCCCTTGGGGAAGCTGGTCGCGGGCGATATCGTGCGCATCGAGATCGACTGCCGTCGGCTACGCGGAAGCGTAGACCTCGTCGGACACGACGGGCGCGACTTCGGGGCGGTCGAGGGCGCGAGAGTCCTCTCCGAACGGGAATCTCGAGACGATCTCGCGCCGCATCCCGACATGCCGGACGACACGCGGCTTTGGGCCGCGCTACAGGCTTGTAGCGGAGGGACTTGGAAAGGCTGCGTGTACGACGTGGAGGCGATTACCGCCGCGCTTGGCCGCGCGGCGCGCGAGGCGGCGCCTACGGGCGGATGATCGAACCATCGCGGCGGCGCGTGGTGCCCCAGGAGTAATCGAAGGGCGTGTCATAGCGTGATTCGACGCTGTACTTGGCCGCCAGCTCCTCGTTGATCTCCATGCCCCAACCGGGGGACTCGTTCGGGAAGAAGAAGCCGTTCTCGAGGCGCGGGCACCCTTGGAAGACCTCATGCACCGACTCGGGCCAGGTCCGGGCCTCTTGGATCCCGAAGTTGTAGCAACTCACGTCGAGCGCGATGTTGGCCAGGTGGCCGACCGGGGACGTGTCGCCCGGGCCGTGCCATGCCGTGCGCACGCCGAACCACTCGCACAGCGCCGCTAGCTTGCGCGCTGGCGTCAGGCCGCCGATCTGCGAGATATGCACCCGGATGAAGTCGATCAAGCGCTCCGCGATCAGTCCGGTGAACTCGTGCGGGGAATTGAACAGCTCTCCCATGGCGATGGCCGTGGTGGTTTGGAGCGCATGTGCCTGAAATAGCCGATTTGCTCGGGCGAAACCGGATCCTCGATGAAGAAGGGCCGATACTCCTCGACCCGCTTCAGCAGCCACATCGCCTGGGCATTGCTGATGCGTTCGTGGACGTCGTGCAGCAGTTCGATCTCCTCCCCGATGTTGATGCGCATGTGCTCGAACAGCTTGGGCACGCTCAGCAAGTAGGGCGTTGGCTCGTACATCCGCTCGGCGTGCGGGCCGCCGGAAGGTGCGCCTAGGAAGCCTTCCGGGCTGCCCCCCGCGCCGCGCGCGCCGTAGTTGGCGTTGCCTGCGATCCCGACTTGGATGCGGATATGACGCACGCCCTGTTCGATATAGGCGCGGGCGGCGTCTTCGACTTCCTGCATGCTGGCGCCCGATGCATGGCGGTACACGTCGGCGCCGTTGCGGGCCTTGCCGCCGAGCAGTGCGTAGACCGGCATGTTGGCCCGCTTGCCCTTGATGTCCCACAGCGCCTGATCGACGCCGCTCATGGCGTTGTACAGCACCGGCCCGTTGCGCCAGTATGAGCTGACGTACATCGTTTGCCAGATGTCCTCGATGTGGTCCGGGTTCTTGCCCTTCAGGAACGGGCGGAGGAACTCGTCGACGGCCGTGACAACCGCCTTGGCGCGCTGAGTGAACGTCGCGCAGCCGTACCCGTAGAGGCCGGGCTCGCTCGTCTCCACCTTGACGATTACCGTGCGGGGCAGCCCCGGGGGCGCCGTGAGAATCGCCTTGACGTCGGTAATCTCCAGATCGGGCAAGCCCCGTGAGGGCTGCTGCTGGGCTGAAGCGGAGGGCACGGCTGCTGGAAGCGCGGCGAACCCCGCACCTGCCAGCCATTTCAGAGCGTTCCTGCGTTGCATGGCGCCCATTGTAAGGCGGCCCAATTGTTGGAGGGCAATAATACAGGCGTCGTGGTGATTGTGGGCAAGGTCGCCTTGTAGTTGCACCTGCAGTCCGCAGGGTGGCTGGCCCCGGGGAACGGCCCCATCCTCGGGGCTATTGTTCACATCAACCCCAGTGCTGTCAGCCAAGCCTTGACTTGGCCGAATGCGTCCTGCTGCCATTGATCGGCGGTACGCTCGCCGAGCAATTCGGAACTCTCGACGAACCGCCTCACGCTGGTCGGGCCGAAGTCGTCTACGTGACGGAATTTCTCCGAAATCCCGAGGTAGCCGTTCTTGGCTGTTGCAACGTCCAGAAGCGGAGACGTCGCCGCGACGAGGGCGTCTAGACCGCCCGGAAAGTTGCGGACGCAGTAGTAGATGTCGTAGGCATCCTTATGTTTCAGGCGCTTGCTCACCGCGTAGCCCTTCATGGCCAACAGAGCGGGAATTGATGCGACCACGATCCTCACACGGTTGCCGACGCCGTCCGGCATCGCTCCTTCGATATGAATCACCTCGCCGAACCTGAGCGCAAGATCCGCACCATCGGCGCGCTGCACGGCAAAGTCGCTGACAAGAGGCGTGGCGTTTCTTACTACCTTGGCTTCGCGTGGCATAAGGAAGTCGACGACGACATCAATGTCGGGGCCTCCGTCACGCGCGCTGACTGTGCGCACGAGCTGAAAGCGGCGCAGGCTTCCCCGCTGGCGGTAGCCATGCCTCAGAAGAGACTCGACGTGTTGGGCATACTCGCCATCACCAAGCGCTTCGGCGTCGAGGCTGAGATCCACGTCCGCAGTGCCGACATGGGGCATTTCGGCCTCCTGCAGCAGAAGCCACGGGACGGCCCCGCCGATCACCGCAAACTTTCCGTGATGGCTGCCCAGAATCTGGCCAATCTCAAGCAGCACAGATCTAACCGCTTCCGTGGTCCGGTCATCGTAGCCGGCAGCATGTTGGGGTTCTATCGGAGCCATGGAAAGAACTCCTCGGCCAAATGTGACGCGGCTTCACGCTGCCGCTCGTTGCCGTTCCACAGATCGAGATACGTAGTGACCGGACTGGTACAGAAGATACTTGGACTAGGCTCGACCGCATCATCAAACAGACTGTCATCAAACGCTTCGCACAACGCGACATTCGGCCCGATTGCTGCGGGCGTCAACTCCAACACATCCCGCAACAGTTGCACTCCCTGTTCATCTGCGTAGAGGGAATGCATGCCATCCCGAGCAAACGGCGCTAGCCACCCAGCGGCCGAATTGGACGAGTAAATTGCTCGCGGAGCGTGTGGATATGGATTGAGCTTTCCTCGCAACCGCTCGTCGAGTTGCCTTCCGTGAAAGCGCGTGTATTCCTTGATGCGACGCCCTCGCGGCTGCCGATAATTCCCACGCCACATCTTCAGCAGCCCATCCGGGTTGATCAGCACGACCCCTTCTTCCCTCTTTTCAATCAACTCCCAGGAGAGCAGGGCTTTGCGCACGTTGCTAACGTGGCCAAGGCTCGCCCGGGCCTTCTCGGCAAGCTCGACGACGCGCCAGGCCCGGTCTGGGTCACGCAGCATCACGCGCAATATGGCGGCAGCCTTCGGGGTGAAGATCGACCGAAGCGCCCGAGTCTCGGACTTGGGTTGGTCTGCCACGGCTCGATCGATATAGACATCGCCGAAGGCGAGATGCGTGTTCCCTAGAAGATCGAGATACGCCACATCATGGTCCGCGCAGATCACCCGCGACTGCGGAGACAGGTATGGGCTGGCAAGCAGCGGAATCCAACGCTCGCCCGTCTCAGCCTGACCGAGTTGATCTATGTGGGCCACATAGCCCTTGAGTTGAAAGACCCCGGAACGAACATGGCGGGGCGCCCCGTCGGACTTGACCTCGACGAGCAGTTGATAGCTCGTGCCGGCATGGTTGAATCCGATCCTTCCATCGATTCGAAGGTTGTTCGCGATTCTGTGCTGATAATTCACGGACTCGACGTGAACGCTGGGCACATTACCAAGCAGTTCCTGGACAGCGTCCACGGCTCGAATTTCCAATCCCATCACTTGTTGTGCATGTTTCATCAAACTCTGAAAATAGCATTTATGGTGAAAAAAGTCAAGCATTTCATCAAGAATCCATTTTTCAATACAAGGTGAAAATTCTGGAATCAGAGAAATTGATAGCATCAGCCTTGCTGACGAAGGGAAGCGCGCAGACTTCGCGCGCCACGTCCGGGCCAACGGCGCACAGCACGCTCAACTGCCTGACCTGAGCCTAGGCACCGGCATCCGAAGGCTTGCGCCATGGTGAGGGGACTGCGTGATCAGACGGGCAGCGCGGCTTCATCAGGGTTGCTGTCTGGTGCTTGAGGCCGGGCGATGTACGCTTGTGCAGGAGGCGGGACAGACAGGGCCGGTGACAGTTGGTTCAGTGACACGGAAATTGCCATGACTGGATCAACTTCCGTCGGAGACGAGCCGGTAGCGGCGCGGTTCCTGCGTGGACGCTTAGCGCCGCAATGGTATGTCGATGCGGTCGGCTTGTGGTGTGCATTGGGGTACGCTGCGCTGGCTTTGCTCTCAAGGCAGCCGGGAGAGCCGCCGCTGACGGCGTTTTTTCTCCTAATCGTTTCGACTGGCCTGCCACCGATCGGCCTCTACCTGCACTTCCGTCGGCGAGAGCAACCGTTTCCGCTGAGCCGCCTGATCTTCTGGACGATCGCATTCCGCATCTGCGGATTGGCTGGCGGCCCCTTCTACGAGGATGACTTCTATCGGTACCTATGGGACGGTTACCGGTTCGCTACCACCGGGAGTCCTTACGATGCGGCACCGGAAGAGTTCTTCCTGGACCCCGGTGTGGTGCCAGCTATGCAGTCCATCCTCGACCGTATCAACTATCCCGAACTGCCAACCATATATGCCCCGGTGACACAGTCCATCTTCCTCCTCGGCTATTGGATACAGCCCGGCAGCGTCGCGACGCTGCAGGCCATCCTGATCGTGTTGGACCTGGCTGCCGTGGCGCTGCTGCTGCGTCTGGCACCGGCGCGGAACGTGCTGCTTTATGCATGGTGTCCGCTGGTGATCAAGGAGATCGCTTTCACTGCGCACCCGGACGGCTTGGGTGTCTGCCTGCTGCTAGCAGCGGTCGTGCTGGCACGGAACCGTCGGTGGTCGTTCGCTGCCGTCACGCTGGGCCTCGCAACAGGTGCCAAGGTGTTCGGCTTGGTGATGGCGCCCTTGGTGCTGGCCGGTGCCCGTGTCCGGCACTGGTTGGTGTTTGCTGCCACGCTCGCGGCAGTATATGCGCCGTTCGCATTGCGCGGCGACGGCGGCTTGGCCTCGCTGCAGGAATTCGCACGGGAGTGGGAGTTTAACCCGCTGCTGTTTGGGCTCTTGAAGACCGCCCTACCGCCATTCGAAGCCAGGCTCGCTCTAGGGCTTGCATTTGCGGCATTCTGGGGGTGGTACTATGTCCGTTACTCGCGGACCTCTAAACGGGGTGTCCCGCGTGGTGACTGGATCTTCGGCGCGCTGCTGGCGGCGTCCCCGGTTCTCAATCCTTGGTACTTGCTTTGGTTGTTGCCGTTCGCGGCGGTTTTTCCGAGTGTCTGGGTGTGGACGGCCTCCTTGGCCGTGTTGCTCGGCTACGTCACGGGGCTAAACCTGCAGGACTACGCGATGCACCCTTATGCGCAGCCGTTGTGGGCGCGCTGGCTGGAGTCTGGGCTGATTCTGTGCGGGTTCGGCTGCGACCTGATCCGGCGCCTGGAGCGCAGCCGCAGCGGCCCGGCGAGTGGGCTTAGGAGCTGACCGCATCCCAGGTGCGAAGTCATTACGATCCATGTGGGGACCGCAGCGGGCGACACGAGCATGAGCGGTAACGAAAGAAACCGAATCGAGACGGCACACGCGCGCGCCAGGCTCCGGCGCGATGTGATCGCCAGCTCGGTCGGAGCCGCGATTCTGGTCGTGGCCTGCGGTCCGCCGCAGGCGGAGCGGATCTCCGTTTGGGATGCGAGCGACGAGTCCAACGTCGAGCGCATCGAGCACGGCCCGTGGCAGGAGATCTTGGACGAATACGTCGACGGCGATCCGTCTGGTGTCAATGTCGTCAACTATGCCGCGCTGGCAGGAAATCGCGCAGATGCGACGAAGCTGGCCGGATACGTCGAGTACTTGCAAGGGATCGACCCCCGGGATCACTCCCGCGCGGAGCAAATGGCATACTGGATCAACCTCTACAACGCGGTTACCGTGAAGGTCGTTCTGGGCGCTTATCCTGTGGAATCGATCAAGCACATCCACGAAGGCGTCGTCCCTCTAACCGGTCCGTGGAACGACGTGCACGCCAACGTGGCCGGCCAAGACCTGACCCTCGACCAGATCGAGCACGGCATTCTGCGCCCAATCTGGCAGGACAAGCGGATTCACTACGCAGTCAACTGCGCCGCCTACGGCTGTCCGCATCTGATCGAGACGGCCTTCACCGCCGCCAATACCGAATCATTGCTCGAGGCAGGCGCGCGAGCCTTCGTGAACAGTCCGCGGGGTGTCGACATAGTTGACGATGACTTTGTAGTCATCTCGAGCATCTACGACTGGTATGCGAACGACTTCGGCGGCACAGAGGAGTCGGTGATCGAGCATCTCATTCACTACGCCGACGGCGAACTGGCGGATTTCCTCGCAGCGTTCGAGGGTGCGATTGAGTACGACTACGACTGGAACCTGAACCAGCCGCTACAGTGATGAGCGTGAGCCAGACGCGTCGGCGAGAGGCGCCGTCCGCATGAACTCGGTGCCACGTTGGAAGGGGAGAAAGACATGAAGCGATTCGTAGTTGTGGGCGTGCTCGTCGCCGTCGGCGCAGGGCTGTTCCAGATATCGCTCATGGCGTCCGGTTCTGTGGGACCGGGAGCCGGCAAGGTGAGCCCGCGCGCGGCGTACTCGCAGGGCAAGGCTCTGACGTTCGATCTTCTGGTCTGCGATTCCTGCCCGCTATCGAGGGGCGAACTCGATCGTGACAGGGCGCGGAGCCTCACCGCCAGTCTAGTGGCCGTTTACGAAGGCAACGAGACAGGATCGGCGGACGACAAGGCGGTTACGGCGCTGTGTAGTGACGGGGCCGTGCGGAGCGAGGACTGCAACCTGAAGATGGAACTGGTCCACTACTACCTGAGCCGGCGCTTCAAGCTCTAGGTCCGTCTTTGGGAATTCAATCGGCGCAATCGCAAAGGAGATATGCGACAGATGTTAGGCAATGATAGAGCCTCCAGAACTCTTCTCCTCGGCTTGCTATTCGCGCTTTGCGCTTCCGTTCCTCCTGCACTGGCGCAGGGCACGCCGTGGCTCGCCGAGCCGGGAACGGGCACCGTCAACGTTTCGTACGTCAATCAGAACGCCACCGAGTTCTTCCGCCAGACCACCAAAGTGAAGGGGCCTCTGGAGGCAACTGGGGCGAACTTGGCGCAGAACACGACGTGGTTTGGTGTCAACTACGCCATCAACGACGCGGTGGCCCTCGACGTACAGTCCGGCTGGGCGCGGAGCCTTGTGGCGGGCGGGGTTGGTCCGTCCGGAGGCCAGGAGAGCTACAGCGGATTGTTCGATTCCAACTTCGCGGTCACGTGGCGGATCGTCGACGAACTGGTCAGCAACGCGCCGAGCGTCGCGGTGCGGGTGGGCGCGATCGTGGCCGGCGGTTACGACACCGGATACATCAACTCGCTCGGAGATGGCGGCAACGGGGTCGAGACGTCGCTGATCGTTGGCAAGTTTGGCAGCGCGGCGGGCGCTTCCGCGGAGATCGGCTACAGAAACCGCACCAGCACCGAGGTCAACCGGAACGCGGTGGGGGGCGCGGCGGGCGGTGAGAAGGTTGACATCCCTTCGGACGTTTTTCTCAACCTCGCTCTTTTCGTCCCGGCCGGCGACAGGTTTACGATCGGGGCCGACTATCGGATGGTCAATGCCCTGTCCGGCATCGACATCGGCGGAACAGGCTTCTCGCCGAGCCGTTTTCCGGCACTGCAGGAGGACGTGCACATCGTAGGCGGCCGGGCGATCGCCAACGTCACTGCAGCTGTCAGCGTAAGCGGCTTCTTCGGGCAGGTCGTGGCGGGCCGGAACACAGCTGTTTCGCGGATCATAGGCTTCGGAGTCAGCTTCGCCTTCGGCGGCGGCGGGGTCGGTTTCTAGCCGGGCTCCACCCCGAATCAGAACTCGGCCGGCTCCGGCTGCTTTTCGACCCAGGACGTGATCCGCTTTCGACCAAGGCTCGGCAGTAGGTTCATCCCGTTCAGGGAACGGTCGCGGCCGTAGTCGGCCCACGGCCGCGTCGGAACTTGGCAGTCGATCATGCGTCCGCTGTGCCGTTCGGAGCGGAGGTCGCAAGGGACACCCTCGGGCACCATCGCCATTGATCCTCTGATCGTTGATCCCCCGATTCTTCCTATCCCGGTCGGATATGCCATGCTCCGTGCTCTCTCGCCCGCAGGGGTCTGCCCGCATACGATGAAGGCGGGGGCCGGCCGAACTTGCGAGTCGTTGTATCTGGAGCAGCCGGCTTCATCGGTTCGCACGTTTGCGACCGCCTGCTGGCGGACGGGCACGAGGTGATCGGGCTGGACAACCTCAGTACCGGCCGGGCCGAGAACGTGCGCCATCTGCAAGGGCGAGCAGAGTTCCGCTTCTTCCGGCATGACATCTGTGAGCCGTTTCAGGCAGATGGCCGGATCGACGTGGTTTACAACCTCGCCTGCCCGGCCAGCCCGCGCGACTATTTGGCGGCCCCGCTCGAAACGCTTGCGGCCTGCTCGGAAGGCACCCGCAACATGCTAGACCTAGCTCTTCGCCATCGCGCCACGTTCTTGCAGGCCTCGACTTCGGAGGCCTATGGCGACGCTCTCGTGCAGCCGCAGCCTGAGACGTATTGGGGCAACGTCAATCCGATCGGCCCGCGCTCGGTATACGACGAGGGCAAGCGCTACGCGGAGGCCCTCACGATGGCGTACCACCGCGAGCGCGGCGCAGACACTCGCATCGCCCGTCTGTTCAATGTGTACGGTCCCCGCATGAAGCGTGGCGACGGGCGCGTCCTGCCTGCTTTCTTGGACCAAGCGTTGCGAGCCGTTCCCCTGACGGTCTTCGGTGACGGTTCGCAGACGCGAAGCTTTTGCTATGTGTCCGACATTGTCGAGGGCATCGTCCGATTGGCTGCCAGCGACGAAGCGACGCCGGTAAACCTCGGAGGCCCGGACGAGATCACTGTGCTGAAACTGGCCAAGGTTGTGCAGTCCGTTGCAGGCGTCGACTGTGGCGTCACCCACCTCGAATTGCCCCAGGATGACCCGAACCGGCGCCAGCCTGACATTGCCAAGGCGAGACGCCTGCTCGGTTGGGAGCCGCAGGTGGATTTGCGGCACGGCGTGCGGTTGATGCTGGCATCGTACGTGGAGTGATGCCGGTGTTGCCAGAGGTTCGATCCCGAGCAGCCGCCGCGACCAGTCGGGGAGGGATCAGCCGGATGCGACGCAGTTGGACCGGGAGCACGCTTCAGCAGTCCTAAGGGCGCACCCATGTGAGATCATAGGGCGCCTCAAGACCATGTCGCACTCCCTCACTCGCCGCAACTTCCTTGCCACCGCAACCGCCTTGTCTGCGTCGTCCGCGTGCAGTTCTAGCGGCCCTGAGCAGACGGAGGGCCCGGCCCGGCCCAACATCGTGCTGCTCATGGGAGACGACCACGGCTGGCACGAAACCGGCTACAACGGTCATTCCCACGTCAAGACGCCAGTCCTGGACGAAATGGCCGCGTCCGGATTGCGCCTTGATCGGTTCTACTCGGCCGCGCCGGTGTGCTCGCCGACCCGCGGCAGCGTGATGACGGGGCGGCATCCCAACCGTTACGGCACTTTCAGCGCGAACTGGTCGATCCGGCCCGAGGAAATCGGCATCGCCCAGATCCTGAGCCAAGCTGGCTATGCCTGCGGCCACTTTGGCAAGTGGCACCTCGGCCCCGTCAAGGCCGATTCGCCGACGAATCCCGGTGCCTTCGGATTCGACGAGTGGCTCTCTCACGACAACTTCTTCGAGATGAACCCGGTTCTGTCGCGAAACGGCGCCGCTCCAGAGACGCACGAGGGGGAGAGCTCCCAGATCGTGATCGACGCTGCCAAGCAATTCATCGACCAGGCGAAGAGTGAGGGGCGGCCTTCCTTCACGGTCATCTGGTTCGGCTCTCCCCACGAGCCTTACAGCGGCTTGGACGACGACCTCCAAGCGTATGCAGATCTTCCCGAGAGCCTGAAAGAGGACTCGGCCGGAATCACCTCGATGGAGACGGGCTTGCGCACGCAGGTGCGCTTGGACAAGGTGCTGCAAGCCCGCTTCGCCGAGATCACGGCGATGGACCGAGCCATCGGGGATCTCAGAGACCACCTGCGGGAGACCGCCCAACGGTCCGACACACTGCTGTGGTACTGCAGCGACAACGGAGCGCCATCGGAGGCCCGCTTTTCGTCCCCCCTGCGGGCGAACAAGGGCCGCGTGTACGAAGGCGGTGTGCGGGTTCCGTCCGTGATCGAATGGCCCGCACGAATCCCGGAACCGATGCGCAGCCCCGTCAACTCCGTGACCAGCGACATCCTGCCCACGCTTTGCGAACTCACGGGCCAGCCGCTGCCGGGCCACCCGCTGGACGGCCTCAGCCTGGTTCCCGTCATTGATGGGGCCATGCAGGAGCGGCCGGAGCCGATCTGCTTCTGGGGGTTCGACTCCGACCGGGAAGGCACCGGCGAGCCGTACATTGACCCGGCCCTGCAGGAGGGAACCACTCCGCTCGTCAAGTACATGGATGGCCGGCTGACGCGGAATTTCCGCAACTTCCATCACCCAAGCGTCGAAGAGGCCGACTTCAGCGGCCCGCGGGCGGTTCTCGATCACCGTTACAAGCTGGTGGTGGACGGCGGCGGTGCCGGGACGAGGGAGCTGTTTGACATCCGCGCCGATTCGGCCGAGAGCAACGACCTTGCGGACAGCCACCCCGAAGAAGTCGCGCGCTTGGAGGCGCACCTGCGCGACTGGCAAGAGTCAGTGCTGCATAGCCTGTCGGGTGGCGACTATTCGCAATAGCGGGCTCAATAGGCCCAGGGCCCTCGGGTGAACAGCCCGCCGTCGACCATTAGCGTTTGGCCCGTGATGAACTCGCTCTCGTCGCGGCAGAGGAATGCCACCGCTTCGGCGACGTCGGGCGGATGGCCGACTCGCCCCACCGGAGTCAGCTTCGACCACTGTCCGGCGTAGTCTGCCGCCTCGCGCTCGGTTCGCTCGATCAGGATGGCTCCGGGCGCCACGCAGTTGACGGTGATACCGAGGTCGCCCAGTTCGACCGCAGCCACCTTGGTGAGCTGCTCCATGCCGCCCTTGCTGGCCGTGTAGCTGACAAGGTTGGGAAAGGCAACCTTGTTGCAGCCCGATCCAATATTGACGATGCGCCCTTTACCGCGCTCCTTCATGGCGCGCGCCGCTAGCTGAGTACAGAGGAAGCACCCCTTGAGGTTCGTGTCGATCACTCGGTCCCAGTCCTGTTCGGATAACTCGAGCAAGGGAGCCCATACCTGTGTCCCGGCGTTGTTGACGAGAATGTCGAGCCCGGCGAACTCGGACAGCACCTTGTCGAACATGGCCCGAACTTGGGGCGACTCTGCTACGGAAGCCTGCACGGAAAACGCTTTTCTCCCGATCTGCCGGACAGCCTCAACGACTTGCTCGGCGCCGGCGGGATCGCTGTTGTAGTTCACCGCGACATCGCAGCCCAGCGCGGCAAGCTTGAGGCATATCCCGCGGCCGATCCCCTTGCTGGCGCCGGTGACCAGCGCCGTCTTGCCCGAAAGTTCCATAGAGCCTCGCCCGCAGTCTATCAGGGCCGCGCCAGGTCCTCCGCTCGAGACGGCGGCCCGCCAGACGGCCGATCAGATCCCTTGCAGGGCCGCCTCGATGGTCGGGAACTCGAACTGGAATCCCGCGCCTTGGGCCTTGTCCGGCACCGCGCGCTGCGACGCTAGCAGCACCTGGGCGAATTCACCCAATCCGAGGCGCAGGGCGAATGCCGGGGCCGGGAAGGGCGCTGGCCTGCCGACTGCGCTGGCGAGCGCCTTGGTGAACTGTCGGTTGGTGACCGGATTCGGCGCGCAGCCGTTGACTGCTCCCGCCAACGTCTTGGATTGGGCGCAAAACAGGAACAGGGAAGCCAGATCGTCCACGTGGATCCAGGGCATCCACTGCTGCCCGTGACCGAGCCTGCCTCCGGCGCACAGCTTAAACAGGGGGAGCATTCGGGCCAGCGCCCCGCCTTGCGCCCCGAGCACGAGACCGATCCGGATCGTGACGACTCGCATGCCCAGGTCCTCGGCAGCGCGTGCCTCCGCTTCCCATGCGCGACACACATCGGCAAGAAATCCTTCTGCCGCCGCCGCAGACTCAGCCAGGACTTCGTTGCCGCGACTGCCGTAGATCCCGACCGCGGAAGCCGCAACCAAGACTTCCGGCCGGCGCTCGAGGTCGCGCATGGCTTCGACCAAGTGCTTGGTCCCCTCGACGCGGCTGTCTCGGATTCTCGCCTTCTTGGCCCTCGTCCAGCGGCCCTCCGCAACCGGCTCGCCCGCCAGGTGAAACACGGCCTCACACCCATCGAAGGCTTCTGCCGGCGGAAGTTCGCGGGCCGGATCCCAGCGGAAGCACGCGCTCTGAGCGAAATCCGGAGGGGCATGTTCCGGGGCGCGGGTGAGGATCCGCGGTCTTGTCAGCAGCTTGCAGAGCCGCCGGCCCACGAATCCTGTCGCTCCGCTAACTACACAGTGCAAGGGTTCCGCCACAGTTTGATTCTAGACGCCGACGCGGCAGGCCCCTCACCCTTGATCCGCAGTGCTGTACGATGGGCGCCGATGACGAGATTCAAGTGTGCCCTCGCGGTGCTCGCCTTGGTCCTAGCCGCACGCGCCTTCCCGGCTGACAAACCGAACATCGTGTTCATCCTTGCAGACGACGTTGCGGACCAAGCGCTGGGCTGCTACGGCGGAACTTCGTACCAGACGCCCCGGATCGATGCCTTGGCCCAGGCGGGCGTCCGCTTCCGCCATTGCTATTCCATGCCGGTTTGTCACCCTTCGCGCATCGCCATCATGACAGGGCGGTACCCCTTCCGCGGAGGGCGGCCGCAGTGGGGGACATTCCCGCGCAATCTTGAGAGCGCGACCATCGGCAACGCGATGCGCAAGTCCGGGTATGCGACCGCCATCGCCGGCAAGTGGCAGCTGACGCTGCTGCGCGACGAGCCCGACCATCCTGGCCGCCTCGGCTTCGACCGCTGGTCATTGTTCGGCTGGCACGAGGGCCCGCGGTATTACCGGCCGCTGATCTACGAGGATGGCAAGGTCCGCTCCGATGTCAACGACAGGTACGGGCCGGACGTCTACGTCGAGCTGCTCGTCGACTTCATGCGCGAGAATCGCGACAAGCCATTCTTCGCGTTCTACTCGATGGCATTGGCCCATGACGTCACAGACGACGTCGGTACGCCGCCGCCGCTCGGCCCGCAAGGGCACTACGACAGCTACAAGCTCATGGTCGAAAACATGGATGAGCGCGTCGGGAGGCTCGTCGATGCGGTCGACGAACTCGGCATTCGGGAGCGCACGCTGTTCCTATTCACGGCGGACAACGGCACCCCCAAGTCGTACTACTTCACCGCCGAGGGCGGGAAGATGTTCAAGCAGCCCATTGAACTGGTCTGGAACGGGCAGCGGGTCAAGGGCGGCAAGGGCGAGCTCACCGATGGCGGCACCCGAGTGCCCTTGGTCGCGAACTGGCCGGGAAAGCTAGCGCCGGGGCAGGTCGTTGACGACTTGGTCGACTTCAGCGACTGGTTTCCGACATTTGTCGACCTGGCAGGCGGGACGGTGCCGGCAGGGCTAGACGGGGTGAGCTTGGCTGATCGCCTCCGCGGAGGCGCCGCTTCTCCGCGCGCATGGGCCTTTGCGGCGGGCAGCTCGGCGCGCTGGGTGCGCACGCAACGATGGAAACTCTATGACGACGGACGGCTCTACGACATGAGCGCGGGCCGGGAGGAGGTCGCCCCGCTGACGATCAGCGGCGCCTCCGAGGAAGCCCTGCAAGCGAGGGCTGAGCTTGCGGCCGCGCTGAGGGGCCTGAAGCTGGCGGACTGACCGGCAGGCTGCTAGACTGCGGCCTTGCGTACGGTCCTGTTCGGCGCGGGCGGTCAACTCGGCATAGACTTGGCGCGCCTGTGTCGCAAGCGCGGTCACGGATTGCTGGCCCTGCGCCGGAGCCAGCTCGATATCACCGACGAGTCGGCGACTCGCCAGCGGATCGCGCGCTACAAACCGGACTGCGTGATCAATGCCGCGGCCTACAACCAGGTCGACCAGGCCGAGAGCGACGCCGAGACGGCCATGCGCGTCAATGCACTGGCCGTGCGTAACATGGCCTTCGCCTGTGCCGAGGTGGGCGCGGTGCTGGTGCACTATTCGACGGACTACGTCTTTAGCGGAGAAAAGGGCTCCCCGTATACGGAGACAGACGCCCCAGCCCCGCGGTCGGTCTACGGAGTCTCCAAGCTTGCCGGGGAGACGTTTGCACAGGCCCATTGCGCTTCTCACTACGTGCTGAGGGTTGCGGGTGTCTTCGGCCCGCCGGGGCGGCACACCAGACGCGGCAACTTCGCCGAGTTCGTGCTGCGCGAGTGCGCCGAAGGAGCGCCCCTGCGCATCGTGGACGACCAGTTCGCCACGCCGACGTTCGGCCCGGCGTTGGCTGCCCGCACGCTGGATGTGATCGAGCGCAAGATCCCGTTCGGCTTGTATCACTTGGCCGGCGGCGAGCCGGTGTCGTGGTGCGAGTTCGCCCGCAAGATCGTGCGCTTGGAGTGCTGCGCTGCCGAGCTGGAACCGATTGACCGGACTCGTTACCAAGCGCAGGCGCACCGGCCGCGGTGCGCGGCGCTCTCGAACGCGAGGGTCGAAGCGGCCGGAATCGCCAAGATGCCCAGCCTTGACGCTGCGATCGCGGAGTATCTGACATTGCGCAAGCGAGAGCGCCCGGCACGGCGCTGATTTCCGGCCCGGCCAGAGCCTCGGGTCCGCACAGGCGGCTCGGCCCAGCCCCTCCCGTTCCGTGCTCAGCCCTTAATCCCCACTATGTCGATAGGAATAGTAGAATATAGCTGGGAGCCGTGTATAGTGGAAGAAATGTCTATTGCTTCCCCGGACCTGAACGCGCTGGTTTCCTCCGGCGTGCCGAGCCTTGCCGCGACGTTCCGCCAACTGAGCGACCTGTATCTGCTGGCCGAAGGCGGATACGAGCCGATCCAGGGGTTCTTGAACAGCGCCCAGACCCGCTCGGTCTGCCGCACCATGCACCTCACGACCGGGGAGCCCTGGAGCATTCCGGTCGTGTTCCCGATCAATGCCGCCACCAAGGAGCGAATCGTCGGGGCGGAGCGCTTGGTCCTCATGGACGGGGACGCCCCGGCGGGTCTGCTGCACGTGGAGGAGATCTTTTCGATCGAGAAGGAACTCTACGCCGAGAGCATCTTCCGTACGCAGGACGAGGCGCATCCCGGCGTTCAGTGGCTGCGCGGGGCGGGGGAGTATTCGATTGCGGCTACGGCCGAGATCTGCTCGGACTGGAAGCTCGAAGTTCCCGGCTCGCTTCCTATCTCGCCGCGCGAGACGGCGGCTCTGGTGCGGGCCAAGGGCTGGCGGTCGGTGGTGGGATTCCAGACGCGCAATCCGATCCACCGAGCGCACGAGTTTTGCACCAAGATTGCGCTCGAGACCGCCGACGGGCTGGTGATCCACCCCCTGTTGGGCGAGACCAAGGCTGACGACACGCCCGCCGAGGTGCGCTTGGCTTGCTACGACGTGCTGCTGCGCAACTACTACCCGGCCGAGCACGCGATGCTGGCCGGTTTTCCGGCGTGGATGCGCTACGCCGGCCCGCGCGAGGCGATTTTCCACGCGCAGGTGCGCAAGAACTACGGCATTACGCACTTCATCGTCGGGCGGGACCACGCTGGCGTGGGCGACTACTACGGCCCGTTCGACGCCCAGAGGATCTTTTCCGAGTTCCAGCCCGGGGAACTCGGCGTTGAACCAATCTTCTTCGATTTCGTCCACTACTGCAGGACCTGCGGAGGCATGGCTTCGAAGAAGACCTGCCCGTGCCCGCCGGAGTCTCACGTGCATCTCGCCGGCCGCGAGGTCCGCCAGATGTTGCGCGAGGGCAGGATGCCCCCGCCCGAGTTCACACGCCCGGAGGTCGCTGAGATCTTGATCGCTGCGGCGCGAGAAGCCGCGTGACACTCCCACAGCCGAAATTCACGTGGCCGCGGAGCGACGCCTCTGCCCAGGAGATCTTGGGTTGGGCGATCGATGAGTTCGGCTCGGGACTGGCGATCTGCACCAGCTTCCAAGCCTCCGGGTCCGTGATCCTCGACGTGGCGGCGCGCTTGGTCGGCGGCGAGATCAACGTCTTTAGCATCGATACCGGTCGGTTGCACGAGGAGACCTACCAGCTGATCTCACGGATCCGCCGGCGCTACGGGATCGTGATCGAGATGGTTCCGCCGGATGCCGACGAGCTGGGCTCGATGCTTACGCTGCACGGGCCGAACCTTTTCTACGAGAGCCCCGCCAAGCGCAAGTTGTGCTGCGAGATTCGCAAGGTGAGGCCGCTACAGCGCCGCCTGGCGACGCTCGATGCCTGGGTCACGGGGCTGCGGCGCGACCAAGATGGCGGCCGCGAGCGAACCGAGCCGGTGGCGATCGACGAAGAGCACGGCGGCATTGTGAAGCTTGCCCCGTTGGCCGGTTGGTCGAACGAGCAGGTCTTCGCCTACGCGCGGGAGCACGATGTGCCACTGCACCCGCTGTACGCCCAAGGCTACCCGAGCATTGGATGCCAGCCCTGCACCCGCAAGGTCGAGGCCGGCGAAGACTCCCGCGCGGGGCGTTGGTGGTGGGAGAAAGACGTCGACAAGGAGTGTGGAATGCACTTGGGCATGCGCGGCCAAATGCGGCGGGAGGTGGACGTGCTGCTGGATGAAGTTCTGCCGGCCCGCAGGCCGTTTGCCGTCAAGTAAGGGCGGGGACCCGCTCGGAGTATGATGAGAAATGGATTATAAAGGGGCAACCATTTGGATGACCGGCTTGTCCGGTTCGGGCAAGTCGACCGTCGCGAATATGCTGGCCAAGCGCCTCCGCGCCGTCGGTGCGCGGGTAGAGATCTTGGACGGCGATGTGGTCCGGACCAATCTCTCTAAGGGCTTGGGTTTCAGCAAGGAAGACCGCGACACCAACATCCGCCGCATCGGGTTCGTGTGCAACCTTCTGTCGCGCAACGGTGTCTTCGCGATTGCGGCGGCCATTTCCCCTTACCGGGCGGTCCGAGACGAGGTCAGGGCCGCGGCCGGAGAATTCGTGGAAGTCTTCGCCGACTGTCCCCTTGACACGCTGGTAGAGCGCGACGCCAAGGGCCTGTACAAGAAGGCGCTTGCGGGCGAGATCAAGAATTTCACGGGAGTCTCCGATCCCTACGAACCACCCGAGTCTCCGGAGGTTCGGCTTGATTCGAGCCGGCAGACGGCGGATGAATCGACCGAAAGCGTCTGGCAGTACCTGATCGGGGCCGGACTCCTAAAGCCGTAGCTGGCTGGTTGGGCAGCTCTCTAGTGTCCGGGAACGCCCCCGGGCAGGAAGTAATACCCGGCGACGAGGTAGGCGAGATACGCCCCGAGCAGCACGAGTCCGAAACCGCGGCGCAGGACGTCCTTCGATGCGAGCACGCCCACCCGGAACACGATCAGTATGAATAGCATCGACGGGTACAGCAGCGTAAAGAAGTTGGGACCTGCGTCCAGGCCTTGACGCGTTACGGCCGCAGCCGCCCCGGCCACGAATAGAACGTTGAGGATATCGGCGCCGATCACGTTGCCGACTGCCAGTTCACCCTGGCCTCGGCGCGCCGCAGTCACGGCCGTGACCAGCTCTGGCAGGGACGTGCCGAAGGCGACCAACGTGGCGGCAATCACGCTCTCAGGCACGGACATGCGCGCGGCCGCCTCTGTCGCTCCGGGGATGACAACTTGGGCCGACACAACGACGCCGGCGATGGCAACGACGAGCTTGAGGACGGTCAGCCAAGCCTTGGAATGCCCATGTTCGACGTGGTGCTCGTGCTCGGCCCGGCGCTGACCGGCCCAGCGTATCGAAAAGTACAGGTAGGCTGCGAGCAAGACGAGCAGCAAGAAGCCGGCCTCCTGGTACAGGCGGCCACCGCTAACGAACATTTGGTCCAACCGCGTCCACGGAGCGCTCAGAAGTACGAGCAGGACGCCGGACCCGATTTGAATCCAGCCTTGGCGGTTAACGATCCGCGGGTCGAGCTTCAGTGGAGCGATCAGGCAGGCCAGGCCGAGTATCAAGCCGGTGTCGGCGATCACCGACCCGACGGAGTTTCCAAGGGCCAGTCCGGGTGCGCCTTCGATCGCCGCCAACACCGAGACTGCCGCCTCCGGCGCGGTTGTGCCGAGGCTGACGATGGTGGCCCCGACGACCATCGGCGGAATGTGCAGGCTGTCGGACAGCTCGACCGCTTGATCCACCAAGATGTCGGCCGCTTTTCCCAGCACCAACAGGCTCGCAGCGATACTCGCGAGCAGGATCGACCAATGGACTTGGGAAAAGAATTGCTCTAGAAGGGCTTCCATATCGAGTCCGAGTGTTGACACTCAGAACGGGCCTTCGCACGGCGGGCGGATCGCCTTCCCATTCTCTCAGAGCAGGGATCGCGGGCTTGGTGGCGCTACGTCACACTTGACGCTGGAATCGTCAGGGAGCACGCGTGGCCTGCCAGAAGCCCGCCATGCCTTGCACTTGCACAGAAGCGCGCCGAAGCACTTCATTGCCTGGAAGCTGGCGCTGCTTTGACGGCCGCTAGCCCGCCATGCGACCTAGAGGCATGACCCAGCCGCAGTTGTACCGGGCGCGGGGACGCGGAGAACGCGTCGGACGAGTTGAAGAAACAGTTGGGCTTAGGCGGGTTCGTGACGGAGGGCCTAATGCGGACGGCGATCATGGCGCGCTTGAATGAGCAGGAGCACGGACGGTGCCATCATAAAATGGTGACACTGCGATGAATGCTCAAGTTTCTGTCGATCGCGAGAAGCTGGCAGCGTTCTGTCGGGCCAACGGGATTGTCAAGCTGTCCGTCTTCGGCTCGGCGCTGCGGGACGACTTCCGGCCCGACAGCGACATTGACGTGTTGGTGGAGTTTTCTCCCGACCGTACCCCGGGCCTGTTCGCTTACGCTGACATGGAGTTGAGCCTGCCGCCCCTGTTCGGCGGACGCAAGGTGGATCTCAAGGTGGCTGAGGAGCTGAGCCGCCATTTTCGGCAAGCGGTGCTGAACACGGCCGAGGTGCAGTATGTCGAAGGACAGGGCGCGATTGCTGGACATCCTTGACTGGGCCCGGCGGGCCATGCTGGAGGCTGCCGGGCGCACTCGCGCGGATTTTGACTCGGATGAGAATTTCTTCTTGGCCCAAGTCAAGCGCGTAGAGGTTGTTGGCGAGGCCGCGAGCCGCCTCACCCCGAACACCCGCAGATTGATGCCGGGAGTACCTTGGGCCGCTGTTTCCGCGACGCGGAATCGCTTGGTTCATGCCTATCACGAGATGAGCAGGGACATTGTCTGGGCTGCTATCGAGATCGAATTCCCCAAGCTGGTCGAGTCTATCGAGTGCTTCCTTCGAAGCGGTCGGGGACAGGACCTCTTGGACCGCTGAGCGGGGCCGATATGCGCAGGATCCTCGCCTGGGTCCGTGTTTGTAAGCGCCGTAGGCCGACACGCGTCGAAGAGCCGGAAGCGCTCGGCGGGACTGTCGCGGCTGCAGCGAGGGTGCGGCGTATGCTGCCAGCCTAGCGGGGCTATTGGAACCCTAGGGAGCCGTCTCTCCACTTTGTGACCGATGATTCCCAGCAGCGACCATCCTGTCGTCGCTGGCTGTTTGGCCGCGCTGGCCAGACATAGCGGCCAAACCTCGCCTGATCGGCTACTCGGCCGCTCCCGGTTCCAACTACAATATTGACGTGACGGCTGATCGGACCGTAGGTGTCGCAAGGGCTGTCCCGGCGCTTTTCTTGGGGCTGGCGCTTCTCGGCCCGGCCGTGGTGCGAGGTGCAGCGGACGATAGCGGGATCGAGCACTTCGAGAAACGGGTCCGGCCGCTGCTAGCGGAGAACTGCTACAGCTGCCACAGCGCCAAGGCACCAAGCGTGTTCGCCAACTTGCGGCTGGACAGCCGGGCAGGCCTGTTGCGCGGGGGCGACTCGGGTTCGGCCGTGGTGCCGGGCGACTCATCCGGCAGCCTGCTGTTGCGCGCCGTTCGAGGTCAGGCCAAGGCCTTGATGCCTCCGACGGGACAACTGAGCGACGACAAGATCGCAGACCTCGCAACATGGGTCGACGCGGGGGCGCCGTGGCCCGATGAGCAGGCTCCGGGCCTGCCCGACCCTAGCGAAGCCTTCGATCTAGAGCGGCGGAGGGAGGAGCACTGGGCGTGGCGACCCGTCAGGGCACAGCCGCCTCCCGCAGTTTCGGACACGGACTGGCCGAAGTCCGCCGTGGACCGGTTTGTCCTGGCCAAGCTGGAGAGTGCGGGTCTGGACCCCGCCCCGGCTGCCGATCGCTACACCCTGTTGCGGCGCCTTTCGTTTGCGCTGACCGGCCTGCCGCCCACCTCCGCGGAAATCGCTGCATTCCTGGCCGACGACTCGCCCCGGGCAGTTCGCACGGTCGTGGAAAGGCTGCTGGCATCGCCGCATTTCGGCGAACGGTGGGCCCGGCATTGGATGGATCTCTTCCGTTACACGGAATCCCACGGCAGCGAGGGAGACCCCGACCTGCCGGACGCTTGGCGGTACCGGGACTACCTGATCCGTGCGCTCAACGACGATGTCCCGTACGACCAGCTCGTCCGGGAGCATCTCGCCGGCGACCTGTTGCCGCAGCCCCGCCTGAATTCCGAGCGAGGCTTGAACGAATCACTGATCGGCACGGCCAACTATCGCATGATCGAGCACGGATTCCAGCCGGTGGACCCTTGGGAGGACCGGGTGAAGTGGACCGACAATCAGATCGATGTGGTTTCCAAGGCGTTCCAAGGGCTGACGGTGTCGTGCGCGCGATGCCACGACCACAAGTTCGACGCGATCAGCCAGCGGGACTACTACGCCTTGTTCGGCGTCTTGGCCAGCGCGCGGCCCGTACAGCGAGCCGTGGACACGCAGGACGTGCTGCGCACGAATATGGACGCGCTGCGCGAGAGCAAGGCGGAGGTCAAGGATGCTCTGGCCGCGCTGTGGCTGGATGCGGCCGATCGCCTGCCTGCACGGCTCCAGGGCGCGGACCAGGCATTCCAGGCCGTCCTTGAAGCCGCGGCTTGCGAGCCAGACAGCCCCCTCTACGCCTGGCTGCAGCTGGCGGGTCGCAGCGGCGCGGAGTTCCGGGATGCTTGGCGGCGGATGGCGCAAGAGCAATCCCGCCTGAGCGAGTCGCGCCGGCGCTTCAACCGGGAGAACTTCCAGGCCATTTGGCGGCCGGGCCGGGAACTTGGGGGCTGGGAGCGCATCGGCACCGGACTGGCGGGCGGCTCCAGCGCGGCCGGTGAGTTCTCCATCGTGCCGCAAGGGGACAGGATCGTCGAGGGCGTCTACGCCCCAGGGGTCTATTCGGGACTCTTGTCGCGGCGCCACAACGGCGTGTTGCAGACGCCCCGTTTCAAGATCGATACCGACTTCATCAGTTTTCTCGTCCAAGGCTCGGGCTTCAGCGTCGTAAGGCTGATCGTCGAAAACTACGCAGTACCGCGCGGCGGCATCTACTGGCAGCGCTACTCTCCCAAGCGGGACGAGCCGGTCTGGGAAGGGTGGAGCACGAAGTACTGGAAGGGCTTCAGCGCCTATCTGGAGTTCGCCACGATGCAGGACTCCACCAACTTCGCGCTCGATCGCGAGGATGCTAGGAAGAACCCGAGGCCGAAACCGCTAGGCGACGGCCGCTCCCATTTCGGCGCCCTGGCCGTTGCCTTCCATAACGACGAGACAAAGCCGAGGACGGTTGATGTGCCCATCAACTACCTGCTGGAAGGGGCCGCGCCCGGGTCGCCCGAGGAGTTGGCCGGGCTCTACGCCAGTCGGCTGCGCGAGGCGATTCAAGCATGGCGCGACGGTTCCATCACGCCGCCGCAAGTCGCTTATCTGGACGCTTTTGTCCGCACGGACCTGCTGCCCGCCTCACTGGGTCGTTCCGAGCGCCTCGATGCGTTAGTGCATGAGTACCGGCGGCTAGATGACGAAGTTCCCATCTATCGGCGGGCGCCGAGCGTGCTGGACGAGGGGGGGCCGGACCAGCGCTTGCTGGTTCGCGGCAGCCACAAGGACCTCGGCGATCCGGTGCCGCGGAGATACTTGGAGGCGCTTGGCAGCGAGCCATACGGCGACCCGGCCACCGCCCGCTTGCGGCTGGCGGACGAGATTGCGGATGCGCGGAATCCGCTGACCGCGCGGGTCATGGTAAACCGGGTCTGGGCGCACCTATTCGGGCACGGCCTAGTGTCCACGGTCGACAATTTCGGGCGTGTCGGCAGCGCCCCCTCGCACCCCGAACTTCTCGACTACCTGGCTGACCGCTTCGTAAAGGATGGCTGGTCTATCAAGCAGCTGATCCGCCGCTTGGTGCTGACCTCGACTTACCAAGCCGACAGTGCGCCATCGCAAGCAGCGGCCAGTGCGGATCCGGGAAACACGCTATGGCAGCACATGCCGGTGCGCCGCCTCGAAGGCGAAGCGATCCGTGACAGCCTCTTGGCGATATCAGGGCGTTTGGAGCCTGGCGGGCCCGGGCCGTCGATCAATGTCTACTACGCATTCGCGAAAGGCAAGACAAAGGGCGATCGCGAGAAAGGTCCGCTCGACGGGCAGGGCCGTCGTAGCGTCTACCAAGAGATCCGCCGCAATGCGCACAATCCCTTCTTGGAAGTGTTCGACCAGCCCAAGCCATCCTCCACGCGCGGCACGCGGGACGTCACCAACGTGCCCGCCCAGTCGCTGACGATGCTCAACAGCCCGCTGGTGATTTCCCAAGCGCAGCTGTGGGGCGAGAAGCTGGCGGAGACCGGCGAGCCTCTCTCGGCCAGAGTCAAGGGCATGTTCCTCAGCGCGCTGGGGCGCCCGCCCGCGCCGCTGGAGCTGGATCGCAGCCTCGGCTATCTGGGCGACCGCCCGGGCGCGGCCGAGTGGGCCGATCTAGCGCACTCGATCTTCAACCTCAAGGAATTCCTCTACGTCCGCTAGCCCACCCGGTCCCGGACGACTCGAATTCGGCATGGATGCCCGTCCAGAGCAGACCGCCGCGATGCGGCCGATCCTAGGGGTTGGCGGCTTGGTCTTCGACCAAGACCAGATCTTGCTAGTGCGGCGCGGCGCGCATCCGGCCAAGGGCGCTTGGTCGATTCCCGGTGGCAAGCTGCGTCTCGGGGAATCCATCGCCGACGGCGTTGCGCGGGAGCTGCTGGAAGAGACCGGCCTTATCGTCGAGGTGGGCCAATTGGTGGCCGTTTACGAGCGCCTGCCGCGACCCGGAGCGGCTGGTGACGACGCGCACTACGTCGTGCTGGACTATATCTGCACGGCCACCGGCGGTCTGCTGCGTGCAGGAGACGATGCGGACGAAGCGCGCTGGTTCCCGATTTCCGATCTTGCAAAGCTCCATCTCACGCCCGGAGCGGCTGCGGTGATTCGCAATGGACGCGGCCTAGTGACCGGTTCCCGACCCTCCACGTAGGTGCCATGCTCCCAAACCCCTACGAAGCGCTCGAGTTCACCAAGGTAGTCGAACTGCTCGGCCGCTATGCCGCCAGCCCGCTGGGGACCGCCAGGCTGGAGCGTCTACTCGCTGAGCCGAGGATGGAATCGGCCGAATCCGCCGAGCAAGACCTCGAGATCGTCGGCGAGGCGGCGGAATGGCTCCGCTCGGCTGGCGTGGCGAACCAACGCGGCGTCCCTCCGCTGCCGCGCTTCAGCGGCATCGAGGATGTAGGCGATGCGGTCGGGCGACTCTCGGCCGATGGTGTTTCCCTTGATGCCTCCGAGATCCGCGCCATTCTGTCGGTGCTCGATGCGGCTCAGCGGATTCGGCTCGCATTGCTGGCGGCCGGGGAGGAGAGACCGCGCCTGCGGGCAGCAGGGGAGGGAATACCCGACCTAAGACCGTTGGTTGCCCAGCAGTCCGGCAAGATCCTGCCCAACGACGAGATCTCTAGTCTCGCCAGCACGGCACTGTCCAAGCTCCGCCGTCATATCGAGCGGCAGCGGCAGCTGGTCGAGACTTCACTGGACCGCTTCGTGCGCAAGCACTCGTCCTCGGGCGTGCTCCAAGAGCGATACGTCACGATGCGCAACGGCCGCACCGTGGTGCCCGTAAAGGCCGAGTGGAAGGGGCAGGTCGACGGCATCGTCCACGGCGCCAGCGGCTCCGGCCAGACCGCGTTCGTGGAGCCGCTGGACACCATCGTTCAGAACAACCGCCTGGTGCGCCTGCGCGAGGACGAACAGCGCGAGATACTGCGCATCTTGCGCGAAATGAGCGGAGCGCTGCGGTCAGAGCGCGCGGCCATCGTCGCGACGCTGGCAGCGCTCGGCGAGCTCGACTACGTGTTTGTGCGGGGGCGATTCGCTCAGGAGTTCGCCTGCTGCCTGCCGAAGTTCAGCGATTCCTCGGAAGCGCGGATCGTCCTCACCGAGGCGCGGCATCCCTTGCTGCAGGATCTGTTTGCGCAAGACCACCGCCGTCCAGTGCCGATGAGCCTCCGATTGGACGGCAAGCGCCGTGCCTTGATCGTCAGCGGTCCCAATGCGGGCGGCAAGACCGTCGTGCTCAAGACACTGGGAGTGCTTTCTGCCATGGCGCAGGCCGGCGTTCCGATACCGGCCGACGAGGCCGAGTTTCCGTGGTTCGACCAGATTCTGGCGGACATCGGCGATGCACAGTCGATCGCCGAAAGCCTCAGCACGTTCTCCGCCCACGTGTCGAAGCTGACCGGAATCCTCGATAGCGCATCTCCACAGACCCTGGTTGTGCTGGACGAGCTCGGCACCGCGACAGACCCCGAGGATGGCGGGGCACTGGCAGTCGCGGTCATGGAGAGACTCCTCGAATCCCGCGGTTTCGTCGCGATCTCGACACACCTCCCCGAACTGAAGATGTTCGGCACCAGCGCCCCGGGCGTCGTCACAGCCGCCATGGGATTCGACGATGCCCGACAGCGGGTCACGTATCGCCTGCAGAGCGGAATCCCCGGACAGTCTGCCGGGATCGAGATGGCCTCTCGTTTTGGCCTGCCGAAGCAAGTCGTTCAGAGGGCGCTGGCGCTCAAGGGCCGTGCCCACGAGCAGTCCGCCAAGTACCTTGCCGAACTGCGCAAGCAAGCCGAGGAGTACGACCAGCTAGTGCAGCAGACGCGCGAGCGATCCAGAGAGTTGAACCAGCGCAAGAGGCAGCTCGAGCAGGAGGCAGCAGCTCGCGAAAGCGAGCTCAAGGCTGAAGCAGAGGCCCGCATCGAGAAGCTGGTGGCCAAGCTGGAGAAGCGCTTCCGCGGGGCGCTGGACGCCGCCATCGCGCGGGTGCATCCGTCAGTGCCGAGGAAGGGGGAGCGCGCTCAGGCCAGGCGGGCCACGCAAGACGTCGCAGCCTTTCGCCGCGCCGTCAGCGCCGAGGTGGCGGCCGCGCTGGGCAGCAAGGCTGCCGCAGCTCTCGGAGATGGCGAGCAGGAGTTTGAGCCTGGTGCCAAGGTGCGCCTGGTATCGATGGGCACGACAGGCGAAATCGTGCGGCGCTTGGAGACCGGGCGCTGGGAAGTGCTCGCGGGTGCGTTGCGACTGCACGTTGCGGGCGAGGACGTCGTCCCGCTAGACGAGGAGATTGAACGGCCTTCCAGGCTGCCCGACGGCGTCAGCCTCAAGACCGTAGCGCACGACGGTAGCTTGCCGGCGGAAATCAACGTGATCGGCAAGACCGCGGAAGAGGCCCTCTCCGACGTGGACAAGTACTTGGATCGGGCCGTGTTGGCCAATCGATCGAAGCTGCGCGTGGTGCACGGCTTTGGCAAGGACGTCCTGCGACGCGAACTGTGGAAGATGTTTGCGCGGCACGTGCACGTCACCAAGTACTACCAGGCCGAGCAGCACGAGGGGGGAGCCGGGGCGACCATCGTGGAAGTCGGTGATGAGTGACTTCTGCCGCTGTCGGCCGGCTTGCGCGGCTCGGGGATCCGGCGCCAATCGCGGCTGGCCGCTCCCGCTGGGACCGACCCCGCGCAAGTGCTAGAATGGCCATTCGCCGCGAGCGGGCCGTTATGCTTCCTGGCTTCCTGTTTTCTGAAACCACCGTGCAAGAGAGCGGCTCTGGAGAGCCGGTCGAGATCGCTTCGGGCGGCGGTCGGGCGCTGCTTTCGCTGGGTATCACCGAAATCGTCGAGCAGCAGAGCCTCGACGTGTGCGTGCGGGGTTCCGTCGATGGCGAGGAGTGGATCGAGGAGCCGTTGCGCGCGTTCCCCCAGAAGTTCTACGCCGGCGTCTGGCAGTTGCTCTTCGACTTGGACGCCAACCCGGACGTGCGCTTCCTCAGGGTCGACTACAAGGTGGCGCGCTGGGGCGTGGGCTCGCAGGTTGCGAGATTCAAGTTTTACGTCTTCGCCGAGCCGTTCGGCGGCTGAGCGCCGCCGCTTCCGGCTTACGCGCGACGCCTGCGGTTGAGGACAGCTTCTCTCGCCTCGTCCTTTTCGATCGCCTTGCGCTTCTCGTCGCGCTTGTCGTAGAGCTGCTTGCTCTTGGCGAGGGCAATCTCGCACTTGATGCGCCCGTTCGACGCGTACACCTTGGTCGGGATCAGCGTTAGCCCCTTCTGTTGGACCTTGGCCGCCAGCCGGTCGATCTCCTTGCGGTGCAGCAGCAGCTTGCGCATGCGCACGGGCTCGGCGTTGCCGACCGTGGCGTGAGTGTACGCGCTGATATGGGCGTTATGCAGCCAGATCTCGCCGTTGCGCACGGTCGCGTACGCGTCGGAGAGCTGGATCTTGCCGGCACGGCACGACTTGACCTCGGCGCCGGTAAGCACCATGCCGCTCTCGAAGGTCTCTTGGAGCGTGAATAGCCGGCGCGCCCGGCGGTTGTCCGCGAACACGTTGCTCCCGGATCGCTTCGGCTTGGACATTCCACGTTACGTCCCGTCGCAGCGTCATAACTTCAGAGCGGCCTGACGATGCGCACCCGGACCCTATACTCCAGCATGCCACCAATGCGTCTTGGGCGCTTGGGCGCGGCAGCGCTGCTGCTCGTCTCGCTCGTGGCGGTCGACGCGGCTGCGGCAGCCTCCCGCAAGGCAAGGGGCCTGTACAGCCGGGGCGTCGCGGCGGAGGCGGCGGGCGATTTCGACAAGGCGCTGGAAATGTACAGCTTGGCCAGCCAGGAGTCGCCGCGCGATAGCCGCTTTACGCTGGCCGAGCGACGGATGCGCTTCGTGGCCGGACAGGCTCACGTGAGCGTCGGTCTGGACCTGCGCCAGCAGGGATTGCTCGAAGAGGCGCTGACAGAGTTCGAACAGGCCTTCGCCATCGACCCTGCGTCCAGCGTCGCCGCGCAAGAGCGGCGTCGGACCATCGAGCTGATCGAGCAGCGGGATGCGCTTGCCGGAATGGGGGAGGCGCCTCCAGCAGTGCAGCAGAGTGCGCTTGAAGAGGCCCGGTTCGAACGGGCGCAAATGGTGGGTTCGATCACCGAGCCCGCCGATCTCGTGCCGCTTTCAACCGAGCCGATCAACCTGATGCTGAAGGAGCAATCGAAAGTCGTCTTCGAGACTATCGGCAAGCTCGCCGGGATCAACGTGCTGTTCGACCCCGACTTCTCCGACACCGAGGTGGAGATCGAGATCCGCAATGCAACCCTGCCGGAAGCCTTGGACTATGTCGGACTGCTCGCGAAGGCGTTCTGGAAGCCCGTGACGCACAACACGGTGATGGTGGCCAACGACAATCCCAACAAGCGCCGGGAATTTGAAGACGAGGTGATCAAGACGGTCTACCTGACAAACCTCTCGACTCAGCAGGACCTTGCCGAGGTGTCGACCGCGATCCGCGGAGTGACGGATCTGCGCCGGCTCTTCACTGTGGCCTCCATGAACGCATTGGTGATCCGCGGCAGCAGGTCCAAGGTCGCCATTGCCGAGAAGATCGTCCACGACATGGACAAGCCCAAGCCGGAGGTGGTTGTTGACGTGCTGGTTTTGGAGACCAGCAAGTCCACGAAGCGCACGCTCGGCCTCGCGCCGACCTCGCCCGGCGGCAAGGGCCTGCAGTTCCCGATCGGCTACACGGGCGCCGAGGCTGGCGGGATCGCGCTGAATCGCTTCGGCGATGTCGGCGTGGGTAGCTGGTCGACCGTATTGCCCGGCTTCCAGCTCACGGCGTTGTTCAGCAATTCGCAAACGGAGTTGTTGCAGTCCCCAAGAGTGCGCACCGCCGACAACCACCAGGCGGACCTGCGCATCGGCGACCGGATCCCGATCGCCACCGGCAGCTTCCAGCCAGGAGTCGGCGGCGTGGGCATCAATCCGTTGGTGAACACCCAGTTCACCTACACGGATGTAGGCGTGAACGTTTCGTTGACTCCCAAGATCCATGCGAACCGCGAAGTCTCGATGCATGTCGAAGTCGAGATTTCCAACGTGCGCGATTTCGTCGACATCGGCGGGATCTCGCAGCCTGTCATCGGCCAGCGCACGATCCAGCACGACATCCGCGTGCAGGAAGGCGAGGCCAGCGTCATCGGCGGCCTGAACCAGTCGCAGATCTTCACTACCAGGGCCGGCGTGCCGTTCTTGAGCGAGATTCCCGTGATCGGCAAGCTCTTCAGCGATCAGGACGTGCAGCGTTCCGAGAGCGAGATCCTGCTGGTTCTGATTCCCCATATCGTGCGGATGCCGGGAATCGAGCCGAGCAACCTGCGGACGATTGCATCCGGCACGGACCAAAAGTTCGAGTTGCGCTACGAGCAGGAGGGCAATGGCCAGCCTGCGCTGGGGGTCGAACCCGGGGACCCTGCCGCTGTTCGCCCCGAGCAGACGCCGGCACCCGCCCCTGCTGCTACACCCCAACCTGAACCAGAGCCGGCGGAGCCGCAGCCAAGTGAGGACACCGACCAGCCCACCCCCACTGCCGATACGCCCCAGCCTGATCGCGCCGATGATCCCGACACCGCCGAGCCGCCGTCTCCCCAGGGGCCGCAGCTGAGCTTGGAGCCGGAAACGGCAGTGATTCCGGTCGACCAGCGGGCCACCCTTTCCTTGGTAGTCGGCGATGCCGTCGAACTGGCCAGCATGCCCCTGCGCATCCAATACGATCGGGAGAAGTTGCGCTTGGTCGGGATCGAACGAGGACCGTTCCTTGCCGGCGATGACGCCAGCGACATCATTTTCTCGCGCAGCATCCGGCACGCCAACGGGCTGGCGGCTGTCAATATCTCGCGCTTTCCCGGGGCGGGCGGCGCCGATGGCGACGGGGTGCTCGTCACGCTGACGTTCGAAGGGCTCGCAGCCGGCACGGCACAGCTCCGGGTGACTGCGAACGCGCCGCGCGACGCATCCAACCGTACCTTGGATGTGCAGCCGCTGGAAGCTGAGATCTCGGTCGAGTAGGAGCTTATGCGCGCGCAGCGAAGGACCGGGCGCTGGACGCGACGAGTGGCGCGCCAGCTTGCGCCTGGCGCGGGCGAGGCCGGCTTGACCTTGATCGAACTGATCGTGGCGTTCAGCCTGATGCTGATCCTATCCACCATGGCCGTGCCCGTGGCGCGGGTCAAGGTCCAGAGGGAAAAGGAGCGCCGCCTGCGCTCGGCGCTGACCGAAATCCGAGTAGCCATCGACCGCTACAAGGACATGGCCGACAAAGGCAGGCTGGGCCAGCTAGACCCCAACAACCATGGCTATCCCACAAGCTTGGAAGAACTCGTCGAAGGCGTCGAAGTCGGTCCGTTGTCCGGCGGACTGCCGACAGGGGGCATGGGTTCGGGAATGCCCGGCATCGGATTGGAACCCTCGCGTTCACTAGGGAGCCGTCCAAATCCAATGGGCGGAATCGGATCGCGGGGCCCGACCGGATCCCAGATCGGTGGCGGGGCGTTCGGCAGTGGCGGGGCGTTTGGCAGCGATCGTTCCCAACAGGGCGAATTTGGCGGCATGTCCGAGGATCCGCTGGCACGGGACGACGACGAGCCGCAGGCCATCCGTTTCTTGCGCTCGATTCCGGTGGACCCGATGACTGGGAGGAGCGAGTGGGGGCTGCTCTCGGTATCGGACGATCCGCTAGCGAGGAGTTGGAGCGGCCGCAACGTGTTTGACGTCTACTCGCTGAGCCAGGGCATCTCGCTCGACGGCACGAGGTACAGCGAATGGTAGGCCGCGCACTGGCTCGTCCCTCCGAGGCTCGTGCGGGCTTCACGCTTCTGGAGATGATGGTCGTGCTGACGATCATCGTCACGATCGTGTCGATCGCCGTTCCGTTCTACTCCTCGGCAATCGTCAGGGCGCGGGAAAGCGTGCTCCGCTCGAACCTGCTCACTATCCGGTCGGTGATTGACCAGTACACCTATGACAAGGAAATGCCGCCCCAGTCACTCGCGGACTTGGTTGACGAGGGCTACCTGCGCGAGATCCCGATCGATCCCATCACCAATTCTCGCGACACCTGGGAGCTGATCAACGAGACCGGCCCGACCGGCGAGTCCGGCCTGTTCGACGTGCGCAGCGGCTCGGACAAGACGTCGCTAGCGGGCACTCCCTACAACGAGTGGTAGCGGGCGCACCGAGGCGAGCGCGGCCCCGGAATCCCCGGACAGGCCGCTTGTACAATGAGCCATGCGGAGGCGGCAATGAGTCAATTCGTCAAGGGCATGCTGGTCGGCATCGCGCTCGCAATCGCGGCGGGTCTGAGCTTTGTCGTCCTGCTGGCTCTGGTGATCTCCCAGAGCGACTCCACCGAGATCGGGCCGGAATCGGCCGTCGTGCTATCGCTCAGCGGGGACATTCCTGAGTACGTCGACTGGAGTCTGCCCGACTACCTGAGCTTCGACAAAGCGGGGAAAGCCACTCTCTTCGATCAGGTTCGAGCGATTCGCCGGGCTGCGGAAGACGATCGCATCAAGGCCTTGGTCCTACAGTGCGATGGATCGCGCGCGGGCTGGGCCAAGGCGCAGGAGCTGCGTTGGGCGATCGAAGCTTTCAAGGAGTCTGGCAAGCCGGTCTGGGCGTTCCTGGAATTGGCGGGCCGCGAGGACTACTACATCGCTGCGCTCGCCGATCGAATCGTGATCCAGCCCGAGAGCTACCTCTCGCTGAGCGGACTGCGCTTGGAAATCATGTTCTTCAAGGGAGCGCTGGACAAGCTGGGAGTGGAAGCGGAGTTGATCCGCACCGGCCGCTACAAGAGCGCTGGCGAGCCGTACTCGCGCGAAGAGATGTCGCCGGAGTGGCGCCAGGTGCTGGACGAGATGCTGGACGAGTTCTACGGCCAGCTGCTCGATGGCATCGCCGCCGGGCGGGGCCAGGATGCGGCGCACTGGCAGGCCGTGGTGGACGAAGGGCCGTTCACGGCGGCCGAGGCTCGCGAGCACGGCCTCAGCGATGCGGTGCTCTACAAGGACGAGTTCTACGAGGAACTCAGCGAGGCCGTCGAAGTTGAGGAAATCGACCGCGTCGCGATGTCAACCTACGCCAGAGAGTCGGCCGCCGGCCGTTCTCGCGGCCCGAAAATCGCTATGGTGCACGCGTCGGGGACGATCTATAGCGGCTACTCCGATCCGACGCCGTTCGGGGGGCCGTCCGGTACTCTCGCATCCGGCGACTTCATCGCGCAGATCGATTCCATTCGCGAGGACGAGAGCATCGATGGGGTGATTCTGCGCATCGACTCGCCCGGCGGCGACGCGATCGCATCCGAGCAAATGCTGCACGCGGTGCGCCGGTTGGGCCAGGAGAAGCCAGTGGTGGTTTCCATGGCGAACGTGGCCGCTTCAGGCGGCTACTACATCGCCGCTGTGCCCGATGTGCCGATCTTGGCCTATCCGGGCACCTATACCGGGTCGATCGGCGTCTTCACGATCCGGCTGAATCTGCGCGACCTGTACAACAAGCTCGGCATAACCAAGGAGATCCTCAGCCGGGGGCAGTTCACCGCGATCGAATCGGACTACGGTCCCATGACCAGTGCCGAGCGGGCGAAGTTGCGCGGATACGTCGACTCGATCTACGAGACTTTTGTCAACCGGGTCGCCGAGGGCCGCGGAGACGATGCCGAGTCCATCGCCGAGCTGGCCGAAGGCCGGGTCTGGATCGGCTCGCAAGCGGAGAGGAACGGGCTCGTGGACTCGCTGGGCGGCTACTTGGACGCGGTGGAGCGAGTCAAGGAGATCGCCGAGATCGATCCCGACGAGACGGTCAGAATCGTCACCTACCCCGAGCGGCGCTCCATGCTGGAGTCGCTGATGTCCGGCGACCTCTCGGCCGCGGCAGCTCGCTTGCTCGTGCCCCGAGAGCTGGGTGCAGCCAAGCGTGCTGTCAGCGAGTTGGAACGCATCGCCACTAGGCTGGGCGACGGTGCCATGTACATGGCGCCGTTCGAGATCTCAGTGCACTAGACCCTCGGTCCGGGAACGGTGCCCGAAGCCTGCCAGGCGCGACGATACAATGGCACCAGTGGCACGGTGCCGGAGCGTTGCCGGGACGGCCGGAAGGGGGACACGACTTGAACGTTCAAGCCACGCAGCTGCGGCCGGGCATGGTGATTCGCCATAACGGCGATATCTGCACCATTCACAAGACCGAGCACAGGACCCCGGGCAACAAGCGGGGCTTTGTTCAGGCAAAGATGCGCAACCATCGCTCGGGAGCGATGGTGGAGTTGAAGTTCTCCTCGGAAGATTTCGTGCCGAAGGTCATGCTCGTGTCGCAGGAGATGCAGTACCTCTATTCCGATGGCGGCAACTACCACCTGATGAACACCGAGAACTACGAGCAGATCGAACTCTCGGCGGAGCAACTCGGCAACCAGGTGAACTACATGATCCCTGACACGGTGGTAAGGGTGCAGTTCATGGACGGCGTGCCGTTCAACCTAGACTTGCCTGCGGCCGTCGACTTGGAAGTCGTCGAGACCGAGCCCGCCATCAAGAGCGCTACCGTCACCAATGTCACCAAGCCAGCCAAGACCGAGACGGGACTGGTGGTGCAGGTGCCGCAATTCATCAAGGAAGGCGAGTCGATCCGCGTCAACACGGCGGACGGCAGCTACTTGGGGCGGGCTTGAAGACTAACCTGCGGTCGGTCAATCCTGCCCCAGTGCCGCCGCCACTTCCTTGACGCCGGTCACGACCGTCCAGTCGTCGTGTGGGCGGCCGATCAACTGCACTCCGATCGGTAGGCCATTGCTTGACGTGCCGACTGGGATCGTGGCTGCCGGAGCACCGAGCACGTTGACAACTTGGCTGTAGACGAAGGCGTTGGGATAGGTGACTTGTTTGCCCTCGATCTTCCACTGCCGTTCTCCGTGGCGGAAGGCCGGTATGGCAGCCACAGGGCAGAGCAGGAACGTGTACCTATTCATCAACTCCCGGAACTTGCTGCGCAACTGGTCCTGGGCAACCCAGCCCAAAAGCAGATCTTCGTAGGTAGTCGCCGCGGCTTCGAGGTCCGTCGCCATCGCCTCGTACGACAGCGGATGAAGGCGATAGCCCTCCGGCACCGATCCTTCGATGAGCGTCCTGAGGCACTTTCCGAACATGAGCCACCAGATGCTGGGCGCGCGTTCCAATCCGGCAGGCTCGATGCGCTCCATCTCGAATCCCCGTTCCTGCATTGCCGTTACCGTGGTCTGGATTGCAGCTCGGGTCTCCGCAGTCACAGGGGTGTTCCAAGCATGGTCGAACCAACCAACTCGGCACTGCCGAATGACTTCTTCGGGATGCCACATTGGCACGAATTCCGGTACGCAGGAGATATCGTCCGAGTGCCGGGCGAATGTGATCGTCGCGAAGAATCTGAGGTCCTCGGCTGTCCGCGTCAGCGGCCCCACAGCGGCCAGTGTCACGGAAGGTCCGGCGACGGACGGCCAGTGACCCGTGCGGGGAATCACGCCCGGCGTTGCCTTGAATCCGTATAGTCCGCAGAAATGTGCCGGAACGCGCACTGACCCGCCGGCGTCGCTGCCAAAGCTGCCCGCTGAGAGCTGCCCCGCCACCGCAGCAGAGCAGCCGCCGCTGGAACCTCCTGGGGTGAAATCCAGGTTTAGCGGGGAGCGAGTCCTGCCGTAAATGGCATTGTCGGTTTCGTAGGCCATCAAGAACTCGGGCACATTCGTGGTGCCGATGACAATCGCTCCCGCGTTCTTCAAGACCGAGACAAGCGGCGCATCCGCTTGCGCCACTTCACCGAGGCGCAGCCTGGTTCCGCATTCTTGGCGGAAACCTTCGGCGGCGATCGAACTCTTGATGGTGATAGGAACTCCCGTGAGCCCGCCCAGCGGCCCCCGTTTCCCACTTAGATAGGCGTCGGTTTGAGCGGCCCGTTCCAAGGCGCTTTCCGCCTGAAGGTCAGTGATGGCGTTGATCTTTGGATTCAGCTCGTCTGTCTTTTTCAGGTGAGCTTCGACCACCTCGGTAGCGGTTACCTCTCTGTTGCGGACGAGTTGCGCAAGCCGAGTTGCTGCGAGGGTGGTGAGTTCGGACATACACTCACAGGCTAGCAACGCGATCCGATGGCCTCCTGACCGGCGCCGACACGCTGTACTGAGGCATGCTGTACTTGCCCGATAGCGACGATCCCAGCAGTTGAGGCGCCTCGTGCGGCCGCTCCCAAGCCTGGTCTATGCGCCAGGAAAATCGATGAGGTCATTTGTGACCGGCATCGCTATCCTAGTGACCATGCTGAGACCGACTTTCGCAACGCTTGCCCTGGCCTCGCTGATTGCATGCGGCACGCCGGAACCGCCGGCCGAGCAGCTATTCAACGGCGCCGACCTCACCGGTTGGCGTCACGTCGGACGGGGGGAGTTCGTCGTCGAAGACGGCGCGCTAAAGACCTCCGGGGGCATGGGACTGCTGGTCTACGACGGCAAAGAGATCGGCAACGCCGTGCTGCGCGTCGTCTATAAGCCGGATACTCCCGAGTCGAATGCCGGAGTGTTCATTCGAGCGCCAGAGAAACCCCATGACCCGTGGTTCGCCGTGCATAAGGGCTACGAAGTGCAAATCGAAGACCCCGCCGACGAGTTTCACCGCACCGGCTCCATTTACTCACTCTCTCCGGCGGCTGAGTTTCCAGCCAGCGAGGACGGCTGGAACACGATGGAGATCGCACTTGACGGCCAGGTTACGCGGATCTCGGTCAACGGCCGGGTGGTCAACGAGTTTGATGGCGCCCAGGAAGTGCCGGAGCGCAAGAGATGGTTCGAGCCCCAGCGGGGCCCGCGCCCGGACTCGGGCTACATCGGCCTGCAGAACCACGACGAGAAGTCGGTCGTGCGCTTCCGCGAGGTCAGCGTTCGGCCTCTTTCGGACTGACGCCGCGTCCGGCGCTGGCTAGCCCGCCGTCTGGCGCCGTGTGACTCTCGCGCGCAGTTGCCCCACGCCCTCGATGCGGGCCTCCACAGTGTCGCCGGGCTTGATACGCGCGCCCTTCGGGCATCCCGTGGAGAGGATGTCTCCCGGCTCGAAGGTCATCACCCGGGAGTGGAAGGCCGCTAGATTGAACGGCCGGTGCCGCATGTTCGAGACAAAGTCTCGCGAAAACACCGCCGAATTGTGGATGGTCTGAACCTCGAGCGCGTTGACGTCGTCGATCTCGTCTGCGGTGACGATGACCGGTCCGAAGGAAAAGAACGTGTCGAAGCTCTTGGAGCGTTGCAGATAGCGGGTGTTGCGGGCCAAGATGTCCAGCGCAGTCATGTCGAGCGTGGTGGTATAGCCGAAGAGCACGCCTGGCACCTCTTCGAGGGGCAGGTCCCGGCAGCGCTTGCCGAACACCAACGCCAACTCCCCCTCGGCGTCGACGTCGGACGTCAGATCTTCGGGCGGCAGCTCGATCGCGCCGCCAGGCTCGAAGAACGAGGAGGACGGCTTCATGAAACTGCCGGGCTCGTCCGGCTGGACCTCGCTCAGGTCCTCGGCGTGCGAGCGGTAGTTGAGGCCGATGCACCATACCTTTCCGGGATTTGCGTACGGGATGCGCAGGCGAACGTCCTGCAGCGGGATCTCCGCTTCCACGCCTTGTGCCAGCGCTCTCAGGGCTGGTGCCGCGTCGGACTCGATCAATGAGAGCAGCGATCGTGGGAAGTTTGCCCCTCGTTTGGTGTTGAGTTGGCTGACCGGCAAGATCTTGCCGTCCTTGAGAATGCCCGCCTCGGTCGCTCCAGCGTATTCAAACGTGCAGAGTCGCATAGCCCTCCCCATCGTATCGCGGGGCCCGCCACCCCACTTTGGCCGGAATACCTGCCCGATCGCCCTTCAGAAGGACAGTTCCAAGCCGAACTTGAAGGCCCTGCCGTCGTTGAGCGTATTGGTGATCTGGCCGAAGTTTGGCGATGTCAGCTCCCTTCCAGGCTCGGCGAATTGCGGGTGGTTGAACAGGTTCAGGCTCTCGGCCCGAAATAGAAGGCTAGTGTCGCCAGGGAGGGCCCATTCCTTGGATGCGGCAAGGTTGGTGTTGAAGATTCCGTCCTTCCGGAAGACGTTGCGCCCTAGGTTGCCGGCCGTGTCGAACGGCTGGATGAATTCGAACGCCGATTTTGGCAATCGACCGGCGGATGTGTCTGGATCGTCCGCCGAGCGACCTAGGACAGCTGGGTCCAGTAGGTTCGGACGGTCGCTGGGCGAGCCATCGACATTCCCGAAACCCTCTCCGTCAGAGCCGGAGATGACGTCGAAAGGGGTGCCTGACTTGGCCAGCACCACCGCGCTCAGCTGCCAGCCGCCAAGCACGGCTTGCAGCGGACCTGGCAGGGCAGGTGCGCGCCACTGCGACCGGATCAGCATGGCGTGGGGCTGATCAAACGAGCTCACGGCCCGCAGTTCGCCGTGCGAATTGAATTCCGACTGGCTGCGGCCCAGCCTTCCGGAGCGCCCTGACGCGGTATTGGAGAAGTCGTTCCCGAGATCGATCGCCTTGCTCCACCAATACGAGGCGTCTAGGGCGAGTCCTCTCCAAGAGGGGATGCGCAGCGTGGCTTTTCCCGCGTCGAAGTAGGCTCTCGAACCGTTCAGGCCCAATCGGTTGTCGAAAAAACGCGGGTCGGGCCGCCGTCGGTTGACGGTGCGCGTGGTCTGGGGAATGCCGGGCACTGGCTGGGCGCGATTGGTGTACCACAGCGTCAGCAGCTTGTGTGTCCGGCTGCCCACGTACCCTAGGCTCAGGGTCCAGTCCCCGCCGAGCGGAATTTGCCAGTCCAGTCCGTATTGGTGCGAGTACGGGGTGGCCAGTTCAGGATCCATCCGGAAGACGGTTGACCGCGCGTTGGGGTTGAGATCGCCGGGCTCGAGTCGATTCAGGGGTTCCACTAGGTCCGGGACCTGCACCGCGATATTGAGGTTCTGCGGCGGACTGAAGCGCGACTGCCCGTACGTGACGTCGAAGATCTGGCCGTAGTGGATCCCGTAGGACCCCCGCAACACCCCGGCGCTGCGGCCCAGATCGTAGGCGAAGCCGAACCTCGGCGCGAAGTTGTTGCAGTCGCAGTCGTACGGGATCTCAGTCAGGCCTTGCACCTCTGTCGGCGCGGTGATTGGTTCGAAGCGCAGCCCGATGTTGAACGTCAGCGCCTTGGCAGCTTTCCACTCGTCGCCGACGTAGTACTGCATGGCCCAGTTGCGGAATCCGCGATGGATGCTGCCGATGGCAACACGGTACACGCTGGGCGTGCCTAGGCGGATGTTGGTAATTGCGTCGCGCCCGAAGTCGTTGCGGAAGAAGAACAGCCCGCGGTGGCTCTCAGCTTCCGATCCATTGACTTGCCTGCGGGTCAGCTCTGCTCCGGCGGTCCACTTGTGACTTCCGGCAAGATGCTCGGCCCTCGCGGCGTAGGTGAAGCGGTTCAGGGCCCGGTCGATGGGTATGTTCGAGCTGGGGCCGAGGAACTCGACCACGAAGCCGGTCAGCACCAGCGGCCCCACGGACGATTCTTCGGGAACGAGCAGACTGCCGACCCGCTCGAAGGCCGCCGTTAGGCTGGTGGTCGTCGCTGGCGACCAAGTTCGGTTCCATGTCGCCACGGCGACATGGTTCTTGGTGGTGGTGTCGGGGTTCTGGCCGCCGACCAGTTGGAATGCGTCAACCTTCTGCCCGGTATGGCTGTAGTTCAGGACCAACTCGTCGTCTTCGCGGATAGCTTGCCGCAATCGCACCGAGCCCCGGTCGTTGTTGATGGCTTGTATGTCGTTGGTGTTCAGCGCGCGCGGGTTGATGTCGGTTCGATTCGGCAGTTCGTTGGGGTAGGCGTCCAGCAGGCGCTGGACATACGCGCGGCGCGCCGGGTCCGTCGCCAGCGGCGTGCGCTCGTCAGGCGCGGGCACGAGCACGTTGCCGTTTACGTTGCCGCGGGAGCGCACCTGGCTGCCGTCAAGCATGAGGGACGCGCCGCGCCAGGCCGGCAGGCCGACCGTGAACCCGTACGAATTGTCGTGGGCCGGTCGAACGCCGCCCGCTTGGAAGAAAGAGCGCGCGCTCGTGACGCTGTTCTGATGCATCCAGCGAAGGGTGCCATGGGCCCGCGCAACCGGTGCCAGCACCGCCTGCCGCAGCCGCCTCGGCGGCTGGCCGAACTCGGCGGCGAAGTAGCGCTGATCGATGCGCACATCGACTGGGACGATGGCAGTGGTGCCCATCCGAGTGGTCAGCTCGCGGAGGACGTTGTTATCGATCAAAGTGATGCGGACGTTCTCGTTCCGCCGTCCTTCGCCTCCGCCGGCATCCACTTCGCCCAGCAGGTTCAGTGCCGTGCGGCCCGCGGCTGCCCCTGACTCTTCGGCACCTGAATCGGTGTCGGATTCCGATTCGACCTCTTCCGCCGGCTCTTGAGCCGCGATGGCCACGGCGAAGACCAAGGCTGCGGAGATCGCTCTCAGCCAGGCGCCTGCCGCCCGAGATTGTCGCCTGCCGGGTGCGGGCCGACCATCCGTCATTCGGGCTGCATCCGGTCAATGGCGTCTTGATCGAACCGCAGTCCCAGTCCGGGCTCTTCCGACAAGACGAGGGCCCCGTCGCTGGCGGAGACTTGAGGCACCTCTTGGAACAGGGGGAACGCCCAGGGCATGTGTTCGGCAATCGTGCCGTTGGGAGCGGCCTCGATGCAGTGGCCTAGGATTTCCGGCGCCAGATGGCTCACCACCGGCTTGTTGAATGCCTCGGCGAGGTGTGCCGCCTTCATCCAGTGCGTGATACCCCCTGCGCGAAGCAGGTCGACCATCACGATGTCGACTGCCCGGCGTTCCAGCATTTCGCCGAATGGAATAACCCCATAGTGGTATTCGCCCGTCGCGATGGGGATATCAAGCTTGTCTGCTAGCTGTGCCAGACCGCTGTAGTCCTGATGGTGAATCGGATCCTCGAGCCAAGTCAGCTCGTAGGCCTCCATCGCCCTGCCTGCTGCAAGCGCTTGGTCCACAGTCCAGCCTTGGTTGATGTCCACCATCACGTCGGTGTCGTCGTTGACCGCCGACATCAGCGCATCCATTCGGCCGATTTCGTTCTCTAGGCTTGGCTCGTCTCCCATCCGGAATTTCATCCCTCTGAAGCCCTTCTCGATGAGTTCGGCCGCCGTATCGGCCAGCTGATCGCCGCTGTAGTTGCGCCACAGGTAGCCGCTGGCGTAAGTGGGGACTCGGTTGGACTCCCCGCCCAGAAGGCGGAACAACGGCTGGCCCGCAGCCTTGCCCTTAATGTCCCATAGCGCCACATCGATCGCGGCGGCAGCAGAGGTCACCATCCCGGCCGGTGCGCCAAGGCCGCCCATCATCAACAGTTTCGAGCTGATGGCTTCCACCGCGGACGGATCCGCACCCAGCGTCCAGCCCGCCAGCGCGTCAAGGGTCGCTTGGAGAGCTTTGAGCATCTCAACCCGGACGAAGCCGCAATAGCCGATTCCGGTCAAGCCGTCGTCGGTCCTCAGCTCGAGCGTTACGAAGTTCGCCATTTGCGCGGCGGTGGGCTCGATGGCCGGGTCGGCGCTCGCCGACGGGCAGGCCGCTTGGGTGTGAAAAGACGTGATCTTCATTGCTATCTGTGATGCCTTGCGCGGCTAGGCCGCCGAAGCCGCAAGCCGTCGGAGCCGTCAAGGCCAAGACCAGTATAGACACCAGCCCGGCGCAGCTTCCTACGTGGGTTCTGAGCGTCTCCAAACGAGGCGCGTGCGGTACGAGGAGCTTGCGGACGCGATCGGCGGCGTCTCGATCACCAGCGTTTCTCCTTCTAGGCGGAAATTCCGGATCTGGTCGGTGCCAACCCAGTTCGGATGCCAGCTCCCGAGAACGCGGTGCGTCACCGTGCCGCCTTCCTCGTCCACCGAATAGGTTCCGTAGTAGCCGAGGTATCCCAAGAAGGCTTCCTTGGCCTGCACGGGGGACGCTTGGCGCGCGCCGGTGCGGAACTTGGTCACGTCGCGGCGCATCAGGTGCCCCGTGACGTACCCACCCGAGGTGTAGACCAGAAGACCCTCTGGCTCTGCGCCATACGGGAGTTCCACCCGTCCGTCTGCCCATAGGAGCTCGCATGCCACGAGCCGGTAGGCTCCCGCAAGGCTCACCGGCATCGGTCGTTTCGTTCCACCCGTCGCAACGTTTCGGTCAAGGCAGGCCCGCTCCGGGAACATCGACGGCAACGGTTTCGACACGGGCGCTGCGCAGTTCTAGGGCCCGGACGGGTTGGGTCGTTTCGGATGTGAGCGCGAACAGGGTCCGGCGGTCGGGACCGCCGAGCATGCAGGCGATCGCCTTGCGGCCGACTTCGACGCGGCTGGCGATGACCCCGCCTTGGCGCACGCGGACCAGAGCCCGTTCGGTCGGCGAGGCGACCCAGACGCACCCTTCCGCATCTAGGCAGATGCCGTCGGGAGCCATGCCGATATCGGCCCAGACGCGTCGATTCGAGAGGGAGCCGTCGCGCTCGACGTCGAAAGCCGTCAAGCGACGGCCATAGCTTTCGCCCACGATGAGCGTGCGGCCGTCGCCGGAAATGACGGTGCCGTTCGGAAACTTGAGATCGTCGGCAACTACCCGTGCAGATCCGTCGGTCTCGACGGCGATCAGGCTTGCGGGCCGGAAGTCAGCGTGGGAGAAGTGGTCGAAACCGAAGTGCCCGACGTAGGCGCGCCCTTGGCGGTCGACCACCATGTCGTTGCATTCGAACGGTGCCAATCCGCTCAGGTTCGCATGCTCCACAAACCCGCTCGGCTCCATGCGCAGCACCTTGCGATCGCTCATCGACACGGCCAGCATGCGGCCGTCGGGCAGCCAGCCCAGGCCGGACGGCCGCTGGGGCACGCTGGCGAACCCTTTAGCATTGCCGTCCATGTCCACGGTCATGATCTGGCCGCTGTGCATGTCGGAGAACCACAGCCTGTCGTCCCGCCAGCGCGGGCCTTCCAAGAATGCGCCGCCATCCAGCAGCACTTGGGGCTTCATCGGTCCCCCCCTGTCAACGGATTCTGGCAGCCCCTCACAAGCGAGACGAGACAGTCAGGCGGAGCCGCAACAGTTCCAACCGAACGCATGCCTGGATGGCGAGCTTGGCCATATTGCGGTCTCTTGACCCTTGGCGCACAACAACCCAGATTGCTCCGGCCTCGGGCCTCTGCAGGGATGAACACGATGTTGGACGACCGCGGCTTGATCGCTTTCGCAGTTGCGCTCGCGCGAGTCAGAATTGCAGATACGGTAGCAGAGCGCTCGATGTGTTCACGAAACGGTCGGTGGCTTCTGCCGCTGTTCGATGTTTGGCTCCAACGGCCGGCCCACGGCCATCGGATACATCGTCCCCAACGAGTCCACTTCCCAAACCGTGCCCTGCACAAGGCTCCTGAGTTTCATTTCAGAGCGTCCCCCCGCCGTGCCGTGATGCGTTCGGAACACTTGAGCCGGCGGTCATTTCCGGGTGCGTCTCGCGCTTCTTGCTGGCAAACCCGCCGAATCCCGAACCGGGCATTCCCGACTCGAGAGCCGTATTTGGCGCTTACACAAGCGGTGCCCGGATGGGCTTGCCTCGATTCGCCAGTCGGACAGGTCGGTTCGTCGGAGTGTGGTACTCCTTGTCGGGGTCGATGCCGAGGCGGTCGTAGATCGTTGCTGTCAGGTCTTCCATCGAAACGGGATCGTCTTTGGGCTCTCCGCCTACAGCGTCTGACGAGCCGTAGACCTGTCCCCCCTGGATTCCCGCGCCTGCAAGTACCACCGAGAACACCTGCGGCCAGTGATCGCGCCCCGCATTTGGATTGACCTTCGGGGTCCGCCCGAACTCGCCAGAAACGACGACGAGCGTCGATTTCAGCAATCCCCGCTGGTGCAGGTCGTCCATTAGGGTCGCAAATGCTGCGTCAAACTCGGGCAGAAGGACCTTTTCGCAGCGATTGAAGTTATCGGAGTGCGTATCCCAGATTGCCCTGGCCGCGTTGATGGTCACAAACCGGACACCACCCTCGACCAGCCGGCGAGCCAGCAAGCATCCCTGCCCGATCGGCGTTCGGCCATAGCGGTTGCGCAATGGCTCGGGCTCGCTGGCGATGTCAAACGCGTGCTTGACAGCGGGCGAGCGGATGATGCTCTCGGCTTCCTGGAAGAACCGCTCCCGGTCCGCGAACAGCCCCTTGGTGTCGCGCTCCTTGAATCTCGCATCGAGCCTCTTAACCAGCCACCGGCGGTCCGAGATCTCGCTCCAGTCCATGTCCAACGGGATCTCGACATCATCGATTCGAAAGTCCGGGGAGCTTGGGTCGCTCCGCACCCAGAACGGAGAATACGCACTGCCAAGGAACCCCGGTCCTGCCGCGTGATCCAAGGTGGCGTTGAGCACGTATGGCGGCAAGCCGTTGCGGGGTCCCAGTTCGTTGGCGACGACCGCCCCGCGGCTCGGAAAGTCCACCGACTGGAGCGGCATGAAGCCCGTCATCAGGTAGTAGACGCCGGTGAAGTGGATCGCCGTGTCGCCGTAGACGGAGCGTAGGATGGCGAACTTGTCGGCTTGGCGGGCGATCTGCGGCAAGTGCTCGCAGATCTGGATTCCAGGAACATTCGTGGGGATCGGCTTGAACGAGCCTGCAACGTCCGAGGGAGCCTCCGGCTTCATGTCGAATGTCTCGTGCTGCGGCGGGCCCCCATCCAGGACGATCATGATGCATGCCCGGTCGAGCACGCGCTCGGCCTGCGACGCGCCAAGACGGAGGTAGTCGCCAAGCCCGAGGCCGAGCGCGCTCAGCGAACCCATGCGCAAGAACTCCCGGCGCCCCCAAATGCCTGGGGGCGTGACGCCGTAGTAGCCTCGTCCTCGCATGGTGGTTCGGTGGATCATCGCGGCACGGGATTTGCTGGATCGGGCATCCCGGTCGACCGCAAGCGTTCCTCCTGACCGCTAGTGATTGTATAGGAACTCATTCGTGCTCACTAGTGCCCACAGGACGTTCTGCAACCCGGTCGACCGGTCCTTGGCACGAGAGATCACGGTCTGGCAGTCGTCCCGCTCGTTGGGCTCAGGGAGGCGGGACAGCGCAGCCAAGTAGAGGTGTTCGACAATCTCGTTGTCGGACTTGCCGTCTCGAAGCAAGCTCGCCAGCTCCCCTTTCTCCGCGCTCGTTCGGATTTTCTCGTTCACGGTGTCCCCGACCAGCAGATGCATTGCTTGGCGCAATGAAACGCTCTCGTTCCTCTCGCATTTCGCGGCATCTCTCTTGGGCCGGTCGAACATATCCAGAAACGCCGAGGGCACTCCCGGGTCGGCTAGGTTCACCGCACGGACCCCCGGATAGTATCCGAGGTAGTCCTGCGGAACGCCGGTGATCTGGACGATCGAATCGATCAACTGCTCCGCAGTGAGCCGCTTTAGGTAGTAACGCGAGTAATTGACTTCGTCGTCCCGGTTGCCCGGTTCGGGGGCGGAAGAGAGCTGGTAGGTCTTCGAATTAGCGATCATCCGAATCAAGTGGTGAAGATCGTACCCGTGCTCGACGAAGTCTTCGGCCAGCCGGTCAAGCAACGCTTCGTTCGTCGCCGGGTTGCTTGCTCGGAAGTCGTCCACCGGATCGACCAGAGGACGTCCCATGAACTGGTTCCAAAAGCGGTTAACTGTGGCGTGCGCGAACCACGGATTGTCGTTGGACGTCATCCATCGGGCCAGCACGGCCCGCCGGTCTTCCAGCGGCCGGATCAGCGGCTCCGAGCCGTCCAGGAACCGCGGGCGCACGACCTGCTTGGTTTCCGGGTGGCGGAATTCCTTGTCGTACTCGATGTATCGAATTGATTCGACCGGCGGCGGCCGGCGGCCCTTTCCTGCCAGCTGAGAGAAGAACGCCGCCATCGACAGAAAGTCCTCGCGCGTCCATCTCGCGGACGGGTGGTCGTGGCAGCGGGCGCACTCGATGCCGAGGCCGAGGAATGCCTGGGAAGCCAGTGTCGTGACATCTTCGATCGAGCGCGAGAAGAAATTGACGGCACCCACCTCCCAAGTGCTTCCAGTCGAAGTCAGGATCCGCGTGACGAATTCGTCGTACGGCGTGTTTTCTTCGAAGGCCCGGCGAAGCCAGTCCTGCAGGTATGCCGTGCCGTCACTCGAAGTGAGAACCGAGTTGGCGAACAAGTCCCCCCACTTGACTGCCCAGAATTCCGCGTATTCCGGCCGCCGAAGCACTTCGTCCACCAGCCTTGCCCGGCGATCATCGGAGGGATCGGCCAAGAAGCGGCGCGTTTCCGCCGCCGTGGGCACGATGCCGATCGTGTCCAGGTAGACGCGTCGGATGAATTCCGCATCCGTCGACAGCTGCGAGTGCGGGACATTGAGCTGGCCGAGCTTGTCGAATACCAGCTCATCGATGAAATTCGCCGGCTCAATGGGCTGGCTGTCCGACGGTCCCGCTGCAGCCACGCCCATCCGCAGCGCTTGGACATGCCCCAGCGTGCGCACCAGCACAGTCCCTTCCCCTGCCGACTTGGCGGTGACCTGTCCCTCCAGGGAGACCTCAAGAACTTCATTCTTCTCCGTCGAGTAGCGAACCCTTTGCGTCAGATCTTGTTGGCTGCCGTCGGTGTAGTGGCCGACGACGACGATCTGCTGGGTGGCGCCTGGGCCCTCCAGGACCGTGAATTCGGTCGGATACACGTCGATCCGCTGGAGGCGGGCCACGTTTCCCGTATGCTTCGGGGCACCGTCGCGGATCCAATCGACCAACGTTTGGTAGGCGAAGCTCTCACGCTGGATCAGGTGTCCGCCTCCGTGAGAGATCTCGAACGTAGGCTTCATCAGCAGCAGGCTCTTGTCGGGCCGGTCCCGGTCGATCCGGCGTCCGTCGGAGTGGTGCACGACCGCCTCGAAGTCGGCGTCCGGGTCGTAGCCGAAGAGCGAGAGCTTGAATCCGCTCTGGCCATTGAGCGCCCCGTGGCAGTTCGCGTTGTTGCAGCCGCGCTGGGAGAATATCGGCGCCACCTCCGTGGCGAAGTCAACCCGCGACGTCCGTCTCGGCTGGACGATGACGACCGCCTCGGCCCGCAGGCCCTGATAGACGGCGCGCAGCTTGGCGAAGCCGAACTTCCGCGCTTCGAACGTCCCCGGGGAGATTTCTCGAACCACATCGGGTACATCGACAGTCACTTGGATAGCGGGAGCTACGTCGCGTCGCGAGCCCTCCGAGTCGATCGCGGTGAACAGTAACGTGTGGGTGCCTCCGACTCCGCGAATGAACGCCACCTCCGGCTCGATGATCAGTCGCTCGGGTTTGAACGCATTCGGACTCGATGCCTGCAGGAGGATCGCGGCGGCTACCATGCCCAGGACAATCGCCATGCTGCGCTTGAACGAAGGCAGCGATTCGCCTCCGTAGCAGCGGCGCGAACGCATTGCAGCAAAATGCATCGTCGCCTCTACCTTGCCTGACACCCTAGTTGACCTGCACGGTGAACCCGCGTGTCACTTCGGTCACAGCGGTCTCGCCTCCGGTCGCGGTCGCCCGCAGCGCGATTCGGTGGGCCCGAGACCTGAGAATCGAGCGGTCTCCGATCAAGGCCACGCTCACCTGGCCGTGGTCTTCCGGACCAGCTTCGAGCCGCAGTCCGGGCGGAAACTCCACAGCCTGAAATTCTAGGACCTCCTCGAACCCTTCGGCCCGGGCCACGGAGACAGGGATCTGAACTCTTCCTCCCTTGGCGAGATCCATCCGGAAGCCCCGGAAAGGCTCCTCGATGTTCAGCGCGAAGCTTGCTGGCTGGACGAACGAGACTAGCACGTCGCCTCGCGGGACCTCGTTGTAACCGGCACCGTCTTCGGTGTAGAAGGACGGCAATTCGGCGGGACGCGTCACTTCCCGGTCGCCGATCTTCGCCGTCCCGAAGACCCGTACGCGCGCCTGGACCCATCCTGTAGCCCCGTCTGGGCGTGACGTATCCGCGTCGTGCCGAATCTCGAGAATGCCCGACGGGTCGTCCGTCCTCAATTGGAGCGCTTCGGCGACCAGCCCGGTCGGCAAGCCGTCCGCGCGGACATCGACCATGCCCTTGAACCCTTCCTGGGAGCGTAGTGTGACCGGAATCCTTGCTACGCCTCCCAACGGTCCCCGGACGCTTTCCTGGACTACTCCGATGCGGAATCCCGGCACCTTCTTGCGCACCTTCAGGCGATAGGCGTGGTCCGGGCCACCACGTGTGGAATTGTCCCGGAGCTGCAGGACATAGTCCCCTGCCGCGTCGGCGTCGTTCGGATTCCCGGTCTGGAAATAGTGCCAGAACTTCGAATCCAGCTTCTCTTTCCTGCGCACGGCATTGAAGTACTGGCCGCAGTCCTTGCAGCGGTCGTCGCCGCGATCGATCAGCTCGCCGTCAGGACGGACCAAGGTCAAGTTCGGGTCCGTAATGTGCGAGCCGAGGCCCTTGGCGTCCACTTCGAATGCCAGTTCGTCGTACTGATTCACCGTGAAGAGAATACCGTCGATATCGCCTGGGCGGTCGATCCGTCCGTTCAGGACGAGAGGCAAGGAGATCCGCTGGCCTTCGTGGAGGCCGTCGTTCGGTTCCTGCTCGACTGACTCCGGCGTGTCCCCGACCGAGAATGCCATTGGCATCAAGGTCCCAGACGGGTCTGGGAAGCTCAGGTAGTGGGTCCCCAGCGGAGTGTCTTCGGCGATGTTGACAGCGAGTTTGTAACGGCAGGCGCAGGGATCGGGAAGCGGCTCCATGGAGGCGCTCAACTTGCTGGTGCTGAATTGGGGTTCCGCTTCGGGGGGAAGAAAGTCGGCCCGGAGTTCGACTTCGACCGTGGCCCCACGCTTGCCGCCCATGGGGAACACGGACCACAGGATTGGGCTGCGCCCGATCGCGAGCTCGTATTGCCAATTGATCTTGGTGTCGTCGAAGAGGATCGTGTAGAAGTCCGAGAAGCGTCTGGGAATGACGGTAAGGATGTAGTCTCCGTCCTCCGCGAAGGTGTAGTCCAGGTAGGGGTCTGTGCCGAAGTAGGAGAGATTTCGGGACAGGACGCGGCCGGAGGCTGTCATCAGGATCGCGACCACGTGGCCGCGCACCTTGCTGCGCCCCGTGAGAACGTTGAACGCGAGCCGCTCCCCCGCGCTTGCACGAAACCGGAACATATCTGAGTCGTGGACGGTCTCGATCTTGCCTTCGACCATTACCGGTGTCGGAACCGACTGGGCCTCTGCGTAGCTGTCGTTCGGCTCGCTCTCCAGGACGCTGGGCCAGTCCGTCACGCGGAACAGGATCCGGTTCGAGGGCCCCTTAGGGGTCTCCACGACCAGGAACCGAGGACCGGGAGTAGCGGAGGCGCCGGATTCGATCCTCGCCTTGATCTCCAGCGGGTTGCCAGACAGGATGGTGGCTTTCAGATCCGCGCAGTCGCAGCGAATGCCCTGCACTTCGTCCAAGTAGTTCCCTCGGAAGGTGACGTCAGCAGCATGGCCGGCACGAACGCTCAGCGGAAACGCAAGCGCCACGTCCGGCCGATTGATCGCCACGTCGGCCGACGGGGGCTTCGAAGCGGTGGCCGGCAGAAACCCCAGCAGACCGCACCAAGACAGGCCCGCGATGCGAAAGAGCCGCAAATCGCGTTTGAACGCCCGTAGCGCCACTCAGCCTCCGATCAGATTATACGTGTACGATGCGTTCCTGCCGCATCCCTGAACTTGCAGCTGGAACCACCGCGGTGCGGCGAGGAGTGGGTGGGCGTGAATCGCCACTACTCCGTGACCCCCATCGAAGCGTACAGGGCCGGCTTTCCCCGGGTCCCGGTCCTTGCTGGACTGCGAGCGGCATCCATTCCCGGATCGCCTGGAGATTCTTCCGCCACGCCCTCGGAACCTGTGATCGAATGCGATTCCCTTGCGGTTGGCAGAGTCGACTTGGGCGAAGTCTTGATTGGCCTCCACGCATTCCTGGTGCCAATTGGTACGCGCGGCGGGGCACTATCCGATGAGATCGTGCACCACGCGCCCGTGGACATCCGTCAGTGAAATGTCCCGTCCGCCGAACCGGTAGGTCAGCCGCTCGTGGTCTAGCCCTGCCAAATGCAGAATTGTTGCGTGAAGATCGTGCACGGTCATCACGTCCTCGACTGCGTGCACACCCAGCTCGTCAGTGTTGCCGTAAACCAGCCCGTTCCGGGTCCCCCCGCCGGCCATCCAGATAGTGAACCCTGTTTCGTGATGGTCCCGGCCGTCCCCGTTGCCTGTATCCGGCGTGCGGCCGAATTCCGTGGCCCAGACCACCAGCGTCTCGTCGAGCATCCCTCTGGCCTTCAGGTCGCTGAGCAGAGCTGCGACAGGCCGGTCGGTAATTCTCGCGTTCCCCTCGTGCCCCTTCTTTAGGTCAGTGTGCTGGTCCCAGGTGCCGTTGTTTCCGCCGTAGACCTCGGCGCAAGTGATTTCGACGAATCGAACTCCCGCCTCGATCAGTCGACGCGCCCTCAGGCACTGCGTTCCGTAGAGCCTTGCCTCCCTTTCTTCGGCCTCAAGTCCGTAGTTCCGCTTGGTCTCGGCATTCTCGCGGCTGAGGTCCAGCACGTCGGGAAGCAGTGATTGCATGCGGTATGCGAGCTCGTAGTTCCGGATCGCCGACTCGATCGCGTCGTCGCCTCCCTGCGACCTCGCGAGCAGGCGATCCTGCTCGATGATCGCGTCGAGCTTGGCCCGCTGGACCAGATCCATGTCGGCGGGAGCCAGGTTGTGGATGGGAACGCCGTCAGCGGCGACCGAAGTGGCCTGATGGCTCGCTGGCAGGAAGCCGCTTGAGAAATTCTCGACCCCACCTGGCGGGACAGCTCCGCCATCAAGCAGCACGTAGCCGGGGAGATCCCGGTTTTCTGTGCCGAGGCCATAGGTGATCCATGATCCTAGGCTGGGATAGCCGCCGACGTTGCGGCCTGTGTGCAATTTGATGTTGCTTCGAGGGTGCAGCGGAAAGTCAGATTTCATCGATCGCACGATTGCTAGATCGTCTACGCAGGCTGCGACGTGAGGGAAGAGTTCGCTAACCGCAGCCCCGCTCTGGCCGTGCTGCTTGAACTTCCACGGACTTCCCAGCCACTTTCGGTTGGGACCTGCCGTGTAGTTGTCGAGCGTTGCCTTGGTGCCGTCTAGTTCCGCAAGCTTCGGCTTTGGGTCGAACGTGTCCATGTGCGAGACGCCGCCCGACATGAACAGGAACACCACGTTCTTGGCTGTCGGGGCGTGGTGCGGACCGGGAGTCGCGGCCAAGCCGGCGTACGCCGGATCAGCCATCAAGGCCGAAAGGGCCGTCATGCCAAAACCGGTGGACATTGTGGACAGCAATTCGCGGCGAGACAGCCCGTGAATCGTCCGTCTGCCGGGCAATCTGGTACCCGACGGTCGCTGCTGCGGATTCGCTCCTTGGGGTCTCATTCCGCCTCCGCTATTGAATGTAGATGAATTCCTTCAGATTGAAAATGGTGTGAGCGACATCGCGCCAGACCTGGACGCTGGCCAGCATGTCTTCTTGGCCTTCCTCGTGCAACGTGCCAAAGCGCGAGACGAGAGCCTGCATCCGCTTGAGTTCGCGATTCGTAGGCAGCCGTCCCAGCGCAGATCGGTACATCGTTCTGAGCCTGGCTTCAACCGACTCGCTGGATTCGGCGATCAGCGCTTCCGCCCAGAATTCCGCCTCCGCGAGTACAAAGTCGTCGTTCATCATCGTGAGCGCTTGGCGTGGGACGTTCGTGACATCCCTCCGTCCCCTCGCCATCGCCGGTGGAGGGAAGTCCAGGGCTTCGAGAAATGCCGCTCCTTCGTGACGAGTCACCTTCAGGTAAATGCTCCGCCGACCGCGTCCGTCGAGGGGGCCAGACAGGAGTTTTCTGTAGGCTTTCGGCTTCGCGCGGTAGGGATGGATGCTGGGCCCAAACATAGTCCTGTCGAGCTTGCCCGAAACCGCGAGGATGGCATCGCGGATCGACTCCGCCTCGAGCCGACGGCCGGGGTATCGATGGAAGAGCTCATTGCTTGGATCCGCGTCACTTGCCGCCGCCCGGGCAAGGCTGGCCTGCTGGAAGGCACGCGACAGCACGATCCGCCGGATGGTCTTCTTGATCGACCAGCCCTCCTCAACGAACCGGCTAGCGAGGTAATCGAGCAGATCGGGATGCGTTGGGCGCTCCCCGAATCGTCCGAGGTTGTCGACTGTGGTGACCAAGCCGCGGCCGAAGAGGTGGTGCCAGATCCGGTTCACCATCACCCGGGCGGTGAGGGGATTGCGAGGGCTTGCGATCACCTCTGCCATTTCGCGCCGACCGCTTCCTTCGGGCCGAGCGGGATTGCTCAGGTCGTCGAGCAGTGAGAGGAACCCACGCGGAACGGTCTCTCCGAGGTCTTTGGGGTTGCCCGACCGGAAGATGGAGGTGTCCTGCCCCTTTTCCATGTCGGACATCCCTTGGATGACCCGAGGGAGGGGCAGTTTCCGCTCAAGGGCTCGGTACAGATCGACAGACTCGCGGAGTCTCGGTGTCAGGTACTTGGAGTTCGCCAGTAATCCGGTCTCGAGCAGCCACTGGAGCCAGCGCGCTTGGTCGTCGCTTGCGTCACCGTTTCCCCACGATTCGACCGCCTCGCGCGCGACCGCAGCATATCGAGCGGCCATGTCCTCCAGGTCGGCGGGGGGCCCCCGTTCGAAGAGGCGTTCCAGATGGGAGAGCTCGTCCTTCGGCAGCTCGTCGCAGTCATGAAGAACGGCCTGCGTGACGCCGAAGAATGAACGCGGATCTGCCACCTGCTCATCGCTAATCTCCTTCATCCGATCCGGGCGGTCGGGGAGGCGCGGGTTGTCATGCTTTGTCACGAGCTCCGCGTAGATCCGGTATTCGTCGTGCTTGTCGCGTAGCGGGATCTTGATCCAGCCGAGCCGGTCTTGGTCGAGGACTTGGTAGTGCTCGCTGAGCATGCAGTTGTCTAGGACCGTGCGCCAGGCCGCTAGGTTCCCACCGACAACACGCAGACTCAGGAACTTCCTATCCCTCGGGAGATACGGGGAGCGAATTGCCCCGTTGAGCTTCTCTGACAGCAAGTGCGTGAACATGCCGGCAGGAAAGATCCCCGACACGACTTCGGAACCGGTTGCGGCAATCGAGAACGCGCCGCCGCGGGCCCTGAGCGGTTCGAAGGCTCGGCCCTCGGCAGTCCAGCCCGGCATCATCCCGTCCCCGAAATCGGCAACAGTGTCGAAGTTCTCTGCATTGAAGTCGGCATGCGAGCGTCGCTGGCGGGCGTACCGCTCCGCAACTCCCTCCCATAATTCCGTCACCGAAGAACCTGGGCGTTCGGCGCTTGCGCGGGCAACTTCCGACCAGGGAAGCAGCGGATTGTCGAACCCCAGTTCCGGACTCTCCACGAGTTCTCGAATACGCTCGCCGCGCTCCGGGTCGAGGATCGGGCCGGATTCGCCCTCGGCCCCGGTTTCGGCCGAATGACCAAGCGATGCAAGCAGGTGGCTTGCGAGTTCCTCCGCTTCGCCCAGCCAGGCGCTGGCCAGCTCCCTGCGGACGGTCTCCTTGATCTTCCGCATCCGGTTCTTCAGGTCCTTGTTGGCATCGTGCGTGTCAACCGTCCGGGTCACCAGGCGCGAACTGTCCAGCACCCCGTAGAGACCGTAGTAGTCAGCCGTCGGGATCGGGTCCAGCTTGTGGTCGTGGCAGCGGGCGCACGAGATCGTGAGCCCTTGGAAGGCCTTGCCGAGCGCGTCGATCTGGTCATCCACCACATCGGTCCGGACTTCCCGGAACATCGTGCAGTCGTCGTGGCCCTGCTCGCCCAGCCGGAAGAAGAATGTCCCGATCAGGGATTCATTGACCCAGCCCCCTTCGTCGACCCGGGGTTCGTCCAGCAGATCCCCGGCGATGTGCTCGCGAACCAGCTGATCGTAAGGGACGTCCGCGTTCAACGCTCGAATCATGTAGTCCCGGTACAGCCAAGCTCCGTTGTTCTCGTAGTTCCAGTCGTTTCCAAGCGTTTCACCGAATCTCACCACGTCCATCCAGCGCCGTGCCCAGTGCTCTCCAAAGTGCGGCGACTCGAGGAGGCTGTCCACGGCCTTGCCATAGGCGTTCGCCGAGCCGTCGTTCAGGAATTCCTGGACCTGGCGCGGACTCGGGGGCAGGCCGGTCAGGACAAAGCTCAGGCGACGGATGAGAGCGGCCGGGCCGGCCTGACCGTTCGGGCTCAATGATGCTTCGTCGAGGCGGGCTTGAATGAACCGGTCGATAGGGTGGTCGCTCCAGTTCTTCCGGCTCACGCTTGGAAGGGGTGGATCCTCCACCGGCTGAAATGCCCAGTGCTCGCGTCGCATCGCCTCGTAGTGCCGGGAGACGTCGGACGCGGCGCCTCGCGGCCTTTCCGGCGTCCAGGGAAGGCCTCGGCGAACCCACTCTTCAAGTGACGCGATGTTCGCGTCGGAGAGCTTCCCGCCCAGGGGCATGCGAATCGACTCGTGCCTAACTGCTTGGATCAGGAGGCTGTCGTCCGGGTGCCCCGTTGAGACTGCAGGACCCCGATTCCCGCCCTCAAGCACCGCTTCTCGCGAGTCCAGCTTCAGGCCCGACATCGCGTTCGATTCGCTGTGGCACGAAGAGCACTGCGTCGCCAGGACGGGCCGGATTTTGCGTTCGAAGAACTCGAGATCCAGGTCTGACCATTCCGCGGCGCCTGCCAGCGGCGCGCACGACAGTGCAGTAAGCAGGCAAGCAGGGGCTCGCCAGCTCGGGGAGCGCGTTAGCAATCGACGAAATCTAGGCACTCAATTCGTCTGGGCAGTGAGCCGTGGACGCTTCTACAGTACCTAAGCCGTTGCCTTCGAACAAGTGGCCCGGCCCGCTGACGTGCACCCAGCTGTCAATCATGCATTGACACCAGCGCACACTGGTAGTAAATTGGCGTTGCTGATCTTTAGGGGGTCAGCATGAACGACGAGGGGTCACCGTACACGGAGGTAACCATGGTCCATTCAGCAATCTCGGCCGCCCGATGGGGGGCGGCTTTACTTGTCTTGGCAATGGTTGCGTTCGCACAAACCGAACGCGGAACGGTCCGCGGCACCGTCTCGGACACGACGGGCGCCACCATCGGTGACGTCACCGTGACGGCGACCAACCAAGACACCGGAGTGGTGTCGGAAACAGTATCAACAGCTGCGGGCATTTACCAGATCCCGCAGATCCGGCCAGGAACCTATACGGTCCAGGCCGAGTTTAGCGGGTTCAAGACGTTCGTCCGCGAGAACATCCGCGTCGCGGCGGGAGCGATTGTGCCCCTCGACCTGCAGATGGAGGTCGGTGACGTGACCGAGAGCGTCACGGTTTCGGCTGCGGCCATAACCCTGAAGACCGAAAGCACCGAAGTCAGCACCGAAGTGAATCCGAAGTCCTTCGTGGAGTTGCCCTTGCAGGTGGTTGGCGGTAGCGGAAGAGCCGTGGAATCCTTCATCTTCCTCGCCCCCGGGACGAGCGGAGACACGTTCGATGCCCACATCAACGGCAGCCAGACCCTGAGCAAAGAGATCCAGATGGACGGGATGAGCATGACGACCGCCGAGGTGGGCGGCGATCCACGGGTGATTCTCTTGCCGCCCGAGGCAGTACAGGAGTTTTCGCTGCTGACCAACAACTACCCTGCCGAATACGGCAATAGCGGTGGCGGCATTGAGCGACTCGTGGTGCGGTCCGGCACAAACGAATTCCACGGGAACGCGTATGAGTTCCTGCGCAACGACAAACTGGACGCGAGTGGCTTTTTCGCGCCCAAGCGATCAATTCAGCGCAGGAACGAGTTCGGCGCCAGCTTCGGCGGCCCCATTGTCAGGAATCGCAGCTTCTTCTTCATGAACTGGCATTGGTACAAGTACCGGTCAGGAGCGCTCAACCAATCCGGGTCTGTTCCGACGCCAATGATGAAGCGGGGTGATTTCAGCGAATTGATTCCAGCAGGGGAAGGAGTCATCTACGATCCGGGAACGACCCGGCCAGTTGGAACAGGATTCGAGCGCGATCCGTTTCCCCGCAACGAGATACCTTCCAGCCTGCACAGCTCGATCTCCAACAAGATCTGGGCCTTGGTCCCGGATCCCGACGGGCCCGGCTTATTCAACAACGTATTCGCCCAGGGGAACTCGCGCAACGACAACCGCAACAACACGATCAAGCTGGACCACAGCCTCGCCGATGCCCACCGTCTCAGCATCATGTACACCTTCGGAAAGAACACTGACAACGGACCCTTTGCGGTGCTTCCGCAGCCAGTTTCGGACGCGAGGCAGGGAGTGCGCGGCCCGGTAGCCAACAACGGGCGGATCAACTACGACTGGATTGTCAGCCCCACGGTTCTGTTCCACATGGGCGCAGGAATCAGTCGCCAGGATCAGCTCCTCGTCAACGAGGAGACCGAGGGAATGGGGTGGAACGACCAGCTCGGGATTCGGGGCACGGATAACGGCCCGTTCCCCGAGATCATAATCGACCCCTGGAGCAGCTACGCCCGTCACCAGCGGGGGCTGTCCACGATTGCCACGACCTTCCTGTACAGTCCCAGCCTGTCCTGGACCAAGGGCAAGCACAATGTCAAGTTCGGAGCCGAGATTCGCAAGCTGCAAAACAATTTTGCGCTTTCGCCGCATACCGGCAACTTCACGTTCAACCGCAATGAAACCGCGTTGCCGGGTGTTACGGGCACCGGCAACGTCCTGGCCAGTTTCCTTCTGGGCGATGTGGATAGCGGCTCCTTCAACATCCGGGCACGGACGGGCACTCGGCATTCCTACACGGCTCTTTACGTGCAAGACGACTACAAAGTCCTGCCCAACGTAACCCTGAATCTGGGTGTGCGCTGGGACATCTTCACTCCGCTAACGGAGGTCAACGACCAGTACTCGGTGATGGATCCCAACTTGCCGAATCCCGGTGCGGACGGCTTTCCCGGCGCGTTGGTATTTGCCGGGGATTGCGACGTCTGTACGGGGGCGGAGCGATTGGTCGGCAACAACACGACCGACTTCAACAGCTTAGGCCCTCGCTTGGGCGTAGCCTGGAAGCTGAAGGACAAGCTGGTCTTCCGTACAGCGTATGCGGTCAGCTACTTCCCGACCGGCGGATTGGGCGGCAGCAATGCCAAGGCCCCGTCGACCGGCTTCTCATCGAGCGGCCGATTCTTTTCCTCTGACCTCGGGGTGACGCCCGGCTTCAACTGGGAGGATGGCTTTCCGCAGGACTTCAAGCGTCCCCCGCTCAGGGACCCCGCTTTCGCCAATGGCCAGAGGGCCGACCTTTGGAACACCGGCGCGAACCAGCCGATGTACACCCAGAGCTTCAACGCGGGCTTCCAGTACCAGTTGGCGCCTACCTGGCTCTTGGATATCGCGTGGGTCGGCAACAAATCGACGCGTCTTCCGACCGGAGTCTTCAACCCAATGCAGGTGGACCCGCAACACCTGAGAGTGGGGAATCTCCTGACCCTGCCGATCGACCATCCGGAAGTCGCCGCAGCGGGATTCGGCCGGCCCTACCCGAGTTTCGAGGGCACTCTCAACCAGTCCTTGAGGCTCTATCCCCAATTCACCAGCCTGAATTTCACGCGGTCCGAAAACGTTGGGAACTCCTCCTACCACGCGCTGCAGGTGAAGGTGGAGAAGGAATTCGACGAAGGGCTGTGGCTCCTGGCCTCATATACGTGGCAGAAGACCCTGACCGACGCGTCTTCCTCCCTCGGCGCATTCTTCGGGAGCACCGCGCGCGACCACTACAACCGCGGTCTCGAAAAGGCTCTGGCGCGCTTCGACGTCCCCCACCGGTTCGTGACGGCGTTGAATTTCGAACTCCCGTTCGGAAAGGGGAAGGCACTCGGTGCGAACGCCGGAGGTGTCGTCAACGCGATCATCGGGGGATGGCAGTTCAACGCGATCGTCTCCTACCAGAGCGGTACGCCTTCGGAGATCGGGCAGGCCAACAACTCGCCGCTCTTCGCGAGCAGGCAAGTCCCGAACATTCTCTCGAGCAATATCGACATGCGCGGCGGGAGCTTCGACCCGGCGACCGACAGGGCGATGAACATCGGCGCATTCGAGGAGGTGGGTCCGTTCGACTTCGGCAATGGCACGATCTTTCTGGGCAACTCGCGCAACTTCCCGATTCTGAACGAGGACTTCGGCCTGATGAAACGGGTCTATGCAACGGAGGACTTCAACGTCGAGTTCCGATTCGAGGTCTTCAATGCGTTCAACCGCGTCGTCTTCGGAGGTGCCGCCGGAAATGTCAGTAATCCGGCCGGTTTCGGAAGCGTCGGCGGGCAAGGCAACGCACCTCGGAGCGGCCAGGTCGCCCTGAAGATCAACTTCTAGCGAGGGAAGCAGGATCAGCGATGCCGGAAGTCGCCTCGAGCGGACAGCGCGGCTTCCGGTTCCGCGCCCTGAGGCAGCGGAATCTCTGAATCCGGTTCCCGACACTGCGGGCCGGGATCTGGCTTCCCTTGCTAAGCCCCGTCCCTCGCCCTTTGCGTTGCAACGACTGCTAGGGTGCACCCGGTCTGCGATTGGTCGGCGCTGTCAGGGGTTCATCGGATTCCAAGGCTTGCTTGGCCTGTCTTGCATAGATGCTGTCGGGGACGTGTTCTAGGTATCGCTCCCAGGTTTGCGCCGCCAATCCCGGCTCATCGACGCTCGCGTAGATCTGCGCCAGTACCCGGTAACTTGACTCGACCAAGGGATCTGACTCGATTGCTCGCTCAAGGGCCTGGACGGCCCCGTTGAAGTTGCCGCTGGCATGCAGGCCGTCGGCTAGGCTCTGAAGCCAGATCGGGTTCCTCGGCTCCACTTTGACAACATGTTCGAACAGTTCGGTCGCGAGTTCGGTTCTCCCGCGCAGCAGGAACATGCGGCCCAGGGCATGAGGAATGGCCACGTCGGTTTCTGGGAAGTCCCTCATCGCCGGAACGAGATTCCGAAGCGCCGCCTCGCTTTCCTGCTGCGGAGAGTGGCTCCGTTCTGCCAAGCGAGCATAGGCCAGGCCGAGATTCCTCTGCGCCAGAGAGCCCTGCGGCTCGCGCCACGCCTTCAGTTTCCATAAGGTCTCACCACGCGAAGGTTCTTCTCGCTTGCGAGCGATGCTGTGGTCGGTGAAGGCGCTATGGCCGCTGTCGTAGGCCCGCCGGGAAGGCATGTGGCAGCCGACGCAGTCTTGCAGGGGTTCGGGATGTCGTGCGAGGGCTGTCGGAGAGTGGCATCCTTGGCATTTCCGCCGGTAGTGGTCCGACCCGTCATCTGGCTTTCCATGTGGGTCGTGACAGGTGCCACACCATAGGGAATCTCCGCTGGCCTGAGCGCAACGACTCGCTGCGAGTTGCTCGACATGGCTGACTACTTTGAATTCCGGTACGCCCGAACTCGGGCTGGGTTGCTCGTAGAGATAGACCGAGAACACCTCTTCGAGTTCCATGCCGGGCCGGAAGTCCCCGAACGTTCGATTGGGGTTCAGTATGCGCGCCTCGCCGCTCAGGTGGCACTGCTCACAAATGCTGTCCCTGGCGCGGGCTGGGAGCTTGGAGGGGCTGAGGATCGTATCGGCTGACGGATTGGCAAGATGCTCTCGTGTCGGCCCGTGGCACCTGTCGCAGGAGATTGCTTCCGCGTCAAACGACGGATTCCCGTACTGGTTGAGCGTCCCTCGAATCGGCCGGGGCCGCCCAGCGTGGCACCACACGCACTCCGCTGTCACCGGGCGTTCGAATTCAGGGTGGGCGTTGTCTTCGTATCCCGGAGCGACATCCCAAAGGCCGCGTCTCGTGTAGTAGGAAATGGGGGACTGGAACAGGTGCCTGCCGCGCGCTACCAAGTAACCGAAGGCATGGTTTCCCGATCCGATCACAAACTCGACTCGATTCTCTGAGTCCCAACCGTCTCGCTCCACCCGTTGAAGCATTCCTTTTGCTGTCGACTCGACAACGAACCGGGATCCGGAGAATTCGTGACTAAACGAGGCGTCCAGCCGGTGGTGTGAGCGGCTCAACGAGCGCCCCATGCCGGTTTCCAGGTACGCTTCAACCTGCTTGGCGTGACAAGCAGTGCATGGCGAGTCGTCAGCTATGCCGGAACCACTCAGAACGGTCAGCATGGCGGCCAACGCGAATCCCAACGTGCGGATCCTGGTCTTGGCTAAGTCGTGAAATCCATGCCGGGGCTTTAGACGGCTTCGCCTTGCCGAGGCGAGCCCGGTGGAATACACTCTTGACCGGCGCGTGCACGGGGCGGCGAATCGCCATCGAACGTCCGGTCGCCCCCAACAGTCCATGCGCTGACTCTTGTGGTCGGCGTACCGAGCGTTGTCGGTGAACGCGGACGCGGATAGCCAACGCTGGTGCTGATGCATTGTCCTCTCCCCGCCCAGCATGGTGTGGGAGACCGAGGGTAAGCCGGGAGACGCGAGCGACGCGAGAGCCGCAACTTCGTTTCGGTGCGGACTCAGGCCTCGTGGGCCGTCTACCCTCGCGGCCATAACCCCACCCTTCGGTCTGTGGCTCGCGCAGGGTAGTTCAAAGTGTCCCGCCTCCTGATAGCCTGTAGCCACGTATTCAAGGCCGACTCCCTGCATGGGCTAGCGCCTGATCATATAATTGCTGGATCCTCGGCGAGGGGACGGGTAGGATTTCCAGCGCCCGCACCAAGACGAGAATTGCGTCCTCCCATCGTCCTTGCAGGGCATAGACTTCACCTAGGCGGCCAAGTGCCACAGCGTGTTCCGAATGCTGTTCCACCACCTGCACCAGATGCCCCTCCACCAGTTCCCAGCGACCGTCCTCGGCGTATAGGTCGGCCAGAAGCAGACGGGGACTTGGCTCATCCGGACGGAGCCTCACAGCCATCTCGAGCAGCGTTGCGGCCCGGTCCCGATCTCCCACGGCTGCATGCAGGCGGCCAATGCTCTCAGATGCATGGAAGTCGATGAATGCGTCTTCCGGAGCAAGCGAGCGAGCTTCGCGGAACGCCTGAAAGCCGTCTTCGGCCTGGCCGTTACCGAGGGCGAACGTGCCACGGTACAAGTGCCGCATAGCGGTTTCGCGGCGCTCGATCCGCCGGATGCTGTCGTTGACATCGGCACCGAGGGATTCCACGTTGAGCAGGGGCACGACGCTCGTCTTCAAGCGGGCCAGCTTCTGGATCGTCTCCCAGCCGTACCGCCTGTTGGTGTAGTCGTTGCGTGGAGCCGAGAACTCGATCCTCGGCCGGTCGTCGGTGTTCAACGGTGCACCGGCCACGAATTCCGCGAGTTCCCGCCCGCGCATCAGGAACGCGCAGAGCAGGCTGGTTTCATCGTTTCCGAAGACGAGCCCGTCGGAAACTGCCCGGTCCAGCAGGCGTTGGCGCAGGCGAGCGACCTCGAGCAAGGATGAGCCGTTCCTGCCGACCAAGCCGACCACCGGGTACATCATGTCCGGATCCCCCAGCCAGAGTTCCGCCTCGGGGAACACTTCTAGGAACGTGGCGGCTATGGTTCGGAACTCCGCCTCGGTCAGCTGATAGAGCGGAACCCACTGGACCACGACGCCTCGGTCGGCGAGCCGAGACTTGGCGACCTCGTAGTGCCCGAGGGAATACAGGCTTCCTGTGCCGGCGTTGGCCGGAAAGAAGATGTCGGCCACGATCACGTCGAATCGCTCGCTGGTCGTCAGCAAGAAATTGCGTCCGTCCCCGACCACGAAACGCGTTCGCTCGTCCTTCAGGATGTCGTGGTTCTGCCCGGAGAAGTACGGTGCTGTTTCCGCAAGACTCTCGACCAGGTCAACGATCCAAATCGTTTCGACGGGATGCCTGGCGACAGCTCCGGCAGTCATCCCTGCGCCCATCCCGATCGTCAATACCTTACGGGGGTCGGGGTGCAACAGCATCGGAATGTGCCCCAGCCCCTGGGACGGGCGCGCCCCGAGCCTGCCTGCCTGGACCTTGTTGTCGATCATCAGCAGCACGTTGTCCTCTGTCTGCTCGACTCGCACGTTGGCTACCAATCCGTCCTTGTAAAAGAGGAGTTTCCTCGCGTCGGCAGACGCGCCAATGCCAACGTACAGGTCAGTCGCGTGCCCCGCTGCGAGACCGATGGCTGCCAGAGCCACTGTCGCGGCCATCACGGATCGCTTCGCCGCCCGGCCGGCACCAGACTCCAGCGCCAGCAAGACCAGCGCCACCGCGATACTGACGGCTGACACGAGCATCATTCCGTACTTCACCCCGATCGTCGGGATGATCACGAATCCGGCCAGGAAGGAGCCGGCAATTGCGCCGATACAGTTCACCGCGTAGACGCCGCCGACCGTCCTGCCTAATCCTTCCATCCCGGTTACGCAGATTCGGCTCACAAGCGGAAACGTGCAGCCCAGCAGCAAGGTCGGGATTAGCATGACCACAAAGCACAGCAGCAGTTGGAGGGCGATCATGATTCCCCAATCGGCCTCCGCGGGTTGGATGATTCCCGAAGCCAAGTTGGGCATCACGCGAAAGAAGTGAATCAGTGCCAATGCGTAGAGGCCAACTGCAGCCTGGATGGTTCCGAACAAGAAGACCGGTCGCCGAGACCGCTGCCAGTACTTTCCGTAGAGGAAGCTCCCTATGCCAATTCCGCACAGGAACGCTGCCAGGATCAAGGTGAAGCTGTAGGTCGTCGAATGCAAGGTGACGCCGAGGTTACGAGTCCAGAGGACTTCGTACCCGAGAGCTGCCGCACCGGAGATCCCGAACGCGCCAAGAACCAACAGGACGAGTTTTGGCGAGTACACTTCGGCGGCCGAGCCTTGTTTCGATCCGGAACGCGCCGCGCGCTGCGAGCCCCGTCCAAGGGGCCGTTCACGGCTGTCGCGTGACGACTTGACGCGAAGCGGCGAACCTTTGGGCGTCCGGGCCTCCGCGACTGCCGGGGCAGCGGTGCGGTGCAGGACCAGTGCGAAGCAGCCAACGGCGAGGTTCAGCACGATCGCCAAGGTATGGGAGGCCGAGACACCCAAGGTCTCGATCAGCAGGAAACCTGTCACCACGCAACCCAGCGCGGCCCCGATAGTGTTCACCGCGTACAGGTAGCCCAGGCCCCTGCCGATACGGTCACGGGCCTCGACAATAAATCTGCCAAGGACCGGCAGCGAGGCGCCCATGAGCGTGGTTGGCAGCAGCATCACCAAGAGACTGGCGAGAAAGCGCGCGAGCGAAACACCCAGGAACGAGTCCGGCGCGAGGTGGCTGAGATCGGCTGCGATGCCTTGGGCGTGCGGAATCAGTGACGGCAGCAAGGCGGCGTATCCGCCGATCCCCAGTTCGAGCAGGCCATAGAGAAGTAGGGGCCTCCCGAACTGGTCGACGATCCTTCCGAACACCCAGCTGCCCAAGGCCAAGCCGGCAAAATAAGCAGCCAGCACCGTGCTGACCGCCAGGACGGTGGCACCGAAGACCACGGTGAACATGCGAGCCCACAGCAGCTCGTACACTAGCCCGGTGAAGCCGGTAACCAGGAATAGGCCTAGCAGTACCGGCTGGAGACGACGCATGTCGCGCGTTGCTACGGTCCGTGCCTAAGCGGAACCGTCTAAGCGAAAAGTTACCGTACCAATTGTTGCAGTGTCCTGCAATGAAGGCTTCGCGGCTGCAGCCGTTTTCATCTGAGCCTTCGCCCGATATTTCGGCGTGTAGTACCAGCCACCCGCCGCCCCTGCAACGCGTCGCGAACCGTTGCTGTCATGCATCGCGAGGTCAGGAGCCAGCAATAGAGTTTGGTCAAGAATTCTCCATAATCATTGCTGATCAATCAGATCCCGTTTCGGGTGCTCGACGACGTCATTCCTCATCCGGTCGCTGGCCCGAGCTGGGAGGGCTTCGTCATGGAGAAGCTGATCTCCGCCGCTCCCCCGCAAACCGACGCATTCCGTTACAGGACGCGGGCCGGAGCGGGAATTGACCTGTTGCTACGCCTGCCGGACCGGCGTCACTGGGAGATCGGGGTCAAGCGCAAATCGGCACCCAAGCTGAGCAAGGGATTCCGAATTGCCGGAGCTGAGCCCTAATCCTCGGAGCGGTCCGTCGTCTACGCGGGAGAGGAAGAGTTCCCGATCGACTGCCGCGGTACCCTTGCCGGAGCTGATGAATCGTCTACTGGCGATGGCCTTCCGCACCTTGACGGGTTCTACGAGATAGCGCCAGCCAAGGCCATGTTTCGATCACTCGGGAGTCCCCCGCTCCTCAAGGGTGACCCACTGATTCGCACGGACGTTTTCAAGTACCTGGTGCCTGCCCCGCGCCCATTCGACTGTCACGCGCCCCGGGACATCGCAGTTGCCAATGCCAACATGCACTCGCGGATCGCTTCTTGACGCGTAGCTGCCCCCGTTACGAACCGCAACGACTTGCACCTTTCCGCAGAATTCGACCTCCACCAGCGCGCCTATTCCTTCCCGGTTTACGCGAGTTCCCTGCAGCCTTACGCCTAGCCAGGAGTTCGGAGCAGTGGAGCGATTCCTCAGCACAGCGGGAATTCCGTCGATTGGAAGCATGAGCAGATCGATCCTGCCGTCGTTATCGAAGTCAACGCTTGCGGCTCCCCGGTAGGAGCCGGGTTCTGTTTGCTCAACCGCACCTTCAGAGACGCCGAACCGGCCCTCTATGTTCTCCAAGATGCCGATGCGCTGGTGGTAGGAGGTTGTCGCCAACTCCCCTGCCGTAGGGTAGACGTGGCCATTGGCGACCCAGAGGTCGCCATCCCCGTCGTTGTCCAGGTCCGAGAACCCACATCCCCATCCGAGATACGGCACGGTGGCGTTCCGTAGCCCGACGCGGAAAGACACGTCCTCGAAAAGCCCGGGCTCCTGCTGCTGGAAGAGCGGGAAGTGGTCCTCGGAAAAGGTCGTGGTGAGAAGATCCGGGTCGCCGTCTCCGTCGTAGTCGCCCACGCAGACTCCCATGTCAGCCTGGGTCTCGCCATCGGCGTTGTAGGCGAGCCCCGCGGCTAGCGCGTCGTTCAGGAAGCTGCTCCCTCCCTGGTTGACAAACAGGAAATTCGCCGACGAGTCGTTTGACACGAAGATGTCAGGCAGCCAGTCTCCATTGAAATCGCTGATCAAGGGCGTGAATCCGTAGCCCGGCGTTTCCGCCAGGACGCCGGACTCGTCCGTGATGTCGGAGAATGTTCCATCTCCGTTGTTTCGATACAAGACATCCACCCCAGGCTCGAGCTGCATTGGCCCGCAGAACACGTTCAGACCCCGGTAGTCGCACACTGGTGGCTCTCCCTCGACTGGAAGCGTGTCCAGCCTCAGGTAGGCGGCCACGTAGAGATCGAGGTCGCCATCTGCGTCGATGTCGCCGAAGCTGCTCCCGGTGTGCCACGCGTGGCTATCGAGCAAGCCCGACGCTACACCGGTCTCAGTGAATCTGCCGTCTCCATCGTTCCGATACAGCAGGTCCCTTCCGATTGTCGTGATCAGGACGTCCACGTCGCCGTCATTGTCATAGTCTGCGGCGTTGGCACCGGTGCTCCAGTATTGGCAGGCTAGCCCTGACTCCTCAGTGACGTCTTCGAATTCGCGGCCCTCGAGATTTCGGTACAAATACACGCGGCGGGCGGACCGGCGGGGGGTGCGTCCGGCAACGATCTCGCGAAGGTCGCTCATCGTCGCTCCGCTCACGATAAGGATGTCCATCCAGCCGTCGTTGTCATAGTCGAGAACCGCCGCGCCGCTCCCATTGGCTTCTGCGATCCAGTTCTTTTGGGGCCCGCCGTGAGCGACCTGGGGAGTCAGCCCGACCTCCCCAGCGACATTGACGAACCGCAGGGGGGCGCCCGCGGCTCCTGAATAAGCATGAGGCGCGCCCAATGCAAGCAGGGCCAGAGAGGTCAGGGCGGCACATTTTTCGGCCAGCGAGGACGATATCCTCACGGCTCGCGGAACCTTTCGAACAGCGCGAGGTGCTTCCGTCCTTCGTCCTTCAGGCCGAGCTTCATCAGGACCCGCCCCAGCTGGTAGTGGGCATCCGCATTGGTGGGCTCCTCCAGAACAACCGCGCGGAGCTGCTTTTCCGCATCCGCCAGGCGGGACGCAGCGCTGTAGGCGGCGCCAAGCCTAGTTCGGGTCTGCAACGAGGACGGGTTGCGGGCGAGAGCCTCCTCGAGGAGAATGACTGCTTTCTCGGTGTCCCCTTCGGCGAGCAATAGGGAGCCTAGGTTGTAGTGCGGCCATTCGGACCGTTCCGCACCCTCCTTTTCGACGTGGATCGCGTCCCGGTAGGCATCTTCGGCCTCCTCGAATCGCGTCAGCCCTTCCAGCGTCTGCCCTAGGTGGTTGCGAGCTTTCGCACTCCGAGGATCCAGCTCGATGGCTTTTCGAAATGCACTCAGCGCAAGTGTGAGCTTGGAGCCCTCGAAGTAAACGCGGCCGAGGTAGTAATGCGCATCGAAGTCCTGTGGCAGCAGCCTAGCTGCCCGCTTCAGGTCGAGCTCGGCGCCGGGCCGGTCACCGAGCATGAACCGGGCCAATCCAGAGATCTTCCGAGTCTCGCCCCCATCCGGGCGCTGCTCCAGATAGTGTCCAGTCCAGCCCAAGGCTTCGCTGTAGCGCCCTGCTGAGAACTCGAAATAGGCCTTGAGGTGGACCGCAGGCAGGTAGCCGGAATCCCGGGCGAGGGCGAGATCCAGATTCGTATCGGCAGCATGTCTCAGGCCTTGTCGTGCATCGCAGACAGCAAGGTGGTAGTAGGCTTCGGCGGGGACGTTCGACGAGTCCTGCACCAAGGTTTCCAGGATCTTCCTTGCCTCCGCAAAACGCTCTTGGCGGACGAGTTCCGCCGCAATCCCGAGGGACTCCCGCTGAGCAAGCTGGCCTGTCGCGACGCCTACGTGGAGGATCACTGCGACAAGCACCGATGCCGCGCCTCGCAGGCTTCCAGATCCGTGATTCATCGATACTGCCGGGCGTCCGGCTCCATCTTACTTGAGTTCCGCGGACACCTGGCGCGGACGAAGGCTTGGTTGCTTCCAAGGGCGTTCTCTCGGATTTCGAGCCAGTGCTACCATCGATACCGCGATGCGGGACGTGTGGGCCCAATGGCGTCCAACTGCGGATCGCCCCAAGGGTGCTGATCGCCCGCCCCAGGGGTTTTCGCGCCCAGATTTCCGAATCCGTTCCAAGCCTCTTCGGGCCTTAGTCGTCATGCTTGCGGGGCTCTGGCTGTGTCCGGGCACCGCACTTGCGCAGGAAGCCCGGCTGCGCGAGCTCTACGAAGGAGCCCAGGCGGCTCAGCAGGCCGGCGACTTCCGGTCCGCGGCCAACCACTACGAAGAACTCCTGGGCCTCGTACCGGATCTTGCCGAAGCGCACGCCAATCTCGGCTCGATCTACTACCAGATGCGAGAGGACGCAAAGGCCAAGGCGGCCCTTGAGAGGGCGCTCGAACTGAATCCGCGATTAGGTGCCGGGCCCCATTTTTTCCTGGGAGTCATCGCCGCTCGGCACCAACAGCACGAGCAATCGATTCGTCACCTGGTTACCGCGCAGGGAATCGATCCCTCCAATCTGGTTGTTTCCTACTATCTCGGGGAAGCTTACTTTGCGACCGGCCGTTACTCGGACGCAATCGGGCCTTTTCGGAAGGCAACCGCCCAGCCTGAATTCCGCGCCGATTCCTACTACTACTTGAGCAAGTCTTACGGAACGTTATCCAGGCAAGCGATGGAAACGCTGGGTGCGAAGTATCGTCGCTCCTTTTATATTCAACTCGCTCGGGGCTATTTCGAGGAAGGGCGGAAGAACTGGCAAGAGGCAGAGGATGCGTACCGCAAGGCCCTTGAGATCAACCCGGGAGCCGCGGGCGTGGAGGAGCGACGCCGATGGGTCAGCCTCCACGTGGATTCCGACCGTCCGGCGGGTGCCCCGCCGCCGCTTCCCGACGCGGAGCCGACGATGCTGTCCATGCTGTACCGGCCGCCACCCGACCAAGCGATCCACACCCTTTTGGGCGAGTACGCGGACCGGTTGCAGCGCGCGCCTAAGCTCGACGGCACGGAGCGGGAGATCTACCGGATCGCGGAGGACTACCAGATCGTCTCCTATTTGGCGGCGCGCTGGATCAGCAAGAACGATCCCGGTTCCTACCGGGCTCACCAGCTCAGAGCGCAGCTGCATGAAGCGAAGGGTGAAGTCGATGATGCAATGCGGGAATATCATGCGGCTCTTAGGATCATGCCAGAGCTGCAAAACGTCCATTTCGCAATCGGGACCATGCTCTGGGCCGCGTCGCGGCTTGAGGAGGCGAAACGCGAGTTGGAAGCCGAATTGCGGATCAACCCGAACCATGCCGAAGCGCACTATGTGCTGGGGGACATCCTGCAGGTCGACGGGCGCAAGAGCGAAGCGAAGACGCATCTTCTCGAAGCCCTGCGCTTGAAGGAGGACCTCTTCGAGGCCCATCTTGCGATTGAGCGCATCTATTTCGCCGAAGGACGTTTCGACAAGGCGCTTGAGGAGCTGAGGATCGCCGCGCAACTGTCGCCGGATGACCCGACCCCTCACTATCGAATGTCGATGGTTCACCGCCGCCTGGGCAACGCGGAGGAGGCTCGAAAGGAGCTTGAGACCTTTCAGCGGCTCCAGGGCCGCTAGGACGGGTCAGCTTCGGAGGGCACCGTTCCGCCTCGTCGTAGGTGGCGTGACCTGACGCGAGGGGATTTCGGGCGCCTTCGGGTTTTTCCCGCGATTTCCCCTAAAGTTCCCCTGATGACATTGAGTTTTCGGGGTACGGTCGATTCCCAAAAGCGATCAAATTCCACTCCCGGGAGGAGTGAGATGACTCATCTCATGGCCATTGCTGCACGCATTGCAGTGGGAGGCCTCGGGTTGCTCTCGCCTGTTGCGGGTCTCGCGCGGACATCCACATCCGCCATTAACCGCACCATCCAGGACACATGGAGGGTCTCGGACAAGCTCACGTTCAATTGGGGCCTTCGCTTCGACCGCACATTGATTCCGGTCTACGGCAACGCCAAGGACAACAACGACGAAGTAGGAGACCTGGACCTCGTCTTCGGGCGATACACCTTCAAGCCCGCATGTCTCACCAACTTGGCAAGGATCGGGTTGCGGCGTCTTGGTCAACCTTCGCGTGCTTGCGTCTCCGGCTTTTCCTAGCCCGCGCCCTGCCACTTGAGGATCGGCTTGCGGGCCGCCCTGGTCTCGTCCACGCGGCTCGTGCGGGTCGTGACCGGGGAACGGTGGATCAGCTCTGGATCCCGTTCGGCTTCTTCGGCAATGGACTGCATCGCCGCGATGAATTCATCGAGCTCGTGCTTGCCCTCGGTCTCGGTCGGCTCGATCATCAGGGCTCCGCGCACAATGAGCGGGAAGCTGACGGTATAGGGATGGAAGCCGTAGTCAATCAGCCTCTTGGCGATGTCGCCTGTCTTCACGCCGTGCTTGGCTTGGCGGCTATCGCTGAAGATGCACTCGTGCATCGACGCAGCTTGGTAGGGAAGCTCGTAGTGGCCCTCGAGCCCCTTGCGGATATAGTTCGCGTTTAAGACCGCATCCACCGTCGCGTTGCGCAGGCCGTCCCCGCCGTGGGCCAGGATGTATGCCAAGGCGCGGACGAGCACCCCGAAGTTGCCGTAAAAGGCGCGCACCCGTCCGATCGAAGCGGGGCGATCCCAGTCGAAACTCAAGCCAGATTCTGTCGCCTGGACGCGCGGCAGAGGCAGATGCGGCTCGAGGTGGCGCTTGACCGCTACCGGGCCCGCACCGGGGCCTCCTCCTCCGTGAGGGGTGGAAAAGGTCTTGTGCAAGTTTAGGTGCATCACGTCGACGCCGAAGTCGCCGGGCCGGGCGATGCCAACCAGAGCGTTCATGTTGGCGCCGTCCATGTAGAGCTGGGCACCGCGCTCGTGCAGCGCTGCCGCCACTGCCGCGATGTCCTGTTCGAAGATGCCGACCGTGTTCGGATTGGTCACCATCAGGGCCGCGACCGAATCATCGACAGCGTCCCGCAGCGTGGCCAGGTCGATCATGCCCAGGCGGTTCGAGGGGATCTCGACGACTTCGTAGCCCGCGATGCTGGCCGTTGCGGGATTGGTCCCGTGAGCCGAGTCCGGGATCAAGACCACGCGACGGGCATCCCCCTGCGATTCGAGATACGCCCGGATCAGCAGCAGGCCCGTCAACTCGCCGTGAGCCCCTGCGGCTGGCTGGAGGGTCACCGCATCCATGCCGCAGATTTCCGCCAGGTACGCTTCCAGCGTGCGCTGGATCTCCAACATGCCTTGAGCCAGGCACTCGGGCTGGTATGGGTGCGCGTCGATGATGCCGTCGATGCGAGCCACCGCCTCGTTGAGGCGGGGATTGTACTTCATCGTGCACGAGCCGAGGGGATACATCCCGGAGTCGATGGCATAGTTCCAGCTCGACAGCCGGGTGAAGTGGCGGATCACTTCAACCTCGCTGACCTCTGGAAATCCTGGGATCTCATCGCGGACGTGTGCGGAACCTAGGGCCTCCTCCGGATCGACCTGGGGTACGTCCAGGGCGGGCAATTGGTAGCCGACCTTGCCCGGCGAGGAACGCTCGAACAGGAGCCGTTCTTCCAAGGCCTGGTGCTGGCGGACCCTACCCATCGGCCGCCTCCCGGAAGCAGTCGGCGTAGCCTTCCATCTGCTCGCGCTTGGCGGTCTCTGTCGCGCAGACCAGCAGCGCGCCTGCCAGCTCGGGGTAGAAGCGGCCAAGATCCAGGCCGCCGATGATCTTCCGCTGTAGGGCGAGATCGTTGACCGCGCTGGCGGAGCGTCCGCCGGGACGGACAGCGAACTCATTGAAGAACGGCCCGGAAAACGGCAACTCCGCTCCCGCCGAGCGCAGAGCGTCGGCCAGGAAATGCGCCTTGGAGAGGTTTTGCTCGGCCAGCTCGCGCAGGCCGCGCTTGCCTAGCAGGGCCATGTAGACGGTCGCCATCAGGGCGACCAGAGCTTGGTTCGTGCAGATGTTGGAAGTTGCCTTGGCCCGCCGGATGTGCTGCTCGCGCGTCGACAGGGTCAGGCAGAATGCGCGCCTGCCATCGGCATCCAGCGTCTCGCCGACCAGTCGGCCCGGCATCTGGCGGAGGTACTTGGACTTAGTTGCGAGGATCCCTACGTACGGCCCTCCGAAGCTGGGCGGATGGGCGAACGACTGGAACTCGCCGGCCACGATATCAGCCTCCGCGGGCGGCTGAAGCACTCCGAGCGAAGCCGCCTCGGAGAAGATCACCACGAGCAGCGCCCCGTGCTTGTGGGCGAGTTCGGCCGCTTCGCGGACCGGTTCGACAACGCCGAAGAAGTTGGGCGACTGTACCAAGACTGCCGCCACATCGGAAGACAGCCTGGCCTCGAGATCCTCCAAATCCAACTGGCCGGTCTGCGGGTCGTACGCCACGGTCTCCGAGGGCAGTCCTTGGTAGCGGTCGTACGTGTCCATCACCTGGCGGTACTCCGGATGGAGCGAGCGCGCTACCAGCAGGCGGTTGCGCCGCGTGATGCGAGCAGCCATCATCCCGGCCTCGGGCACGGCCGTGGACCCGTCGTACATCGAGGCGTTTGCGACATCCATCCCGGTGAGTTGGGCCACCATCGTTTGGAATTCGAAGATCGTCGTCAGCACGCCTTGGGAAATCTCGGCTTGGTACGGCGTGTAAGCGGTGAGGAATTCGCCCCGCGTAGCGACCGAGTCGATCACCACCGGTCTGTAGTGGTGGTAGGCGCCGGCGCCGAGGAAGCACGCGTAGCCGCGAGCGGCGTCTCGCGCCCGGGCCTCGAAGTAGTCCTTGATCTCGTACTCGGACTGCCCCGGCGGAATCGACAGCGGGGCTTGCTGGCGCAGGTCTGCGGGGATGCTCTCGAACAGGTCTTCTTCGGAGGCCAGCCCCAGCTCGGCGAACATCGCCTCGCGCTCGGCAGGGGACTTGGGCAGGTAGCGCACGGAGTGGACCCTGGCCTACCCGTCGATTTCGGCCGCGACGTATTCGGCGTATTGCTCCGCGCTTAGCAGCAGCGGCAGTTCATTGCTGTCGGCTACGGTCAGCCGCACCAGCCAGCCCTCGCCGTGGGGGTCCTCGTTGATCTTCTCGGGAGCGTCGATCAGTGAATCGTTCACTTCGGTAACGTCACCGCTGATCGGGGCGTAGATGTCGGAGACGGCCTTGACGGACTCGACCGCGCCGAACGCACCGCCCGCCTGCAGCCTGGCGCCGACGGACGGCAGTTCGACAAAGACCACGTCGCCGAGCTGGTCTTGCGCATGGTGCGTGATGCCAACGGTTGCCGTGCTGCCGTTGACCTGCACCCACTCGTGCTCGCGGGAGTAGCGATATTCCGCCGGATATTTCATGAAACTCATTGCCTCGTGCGCTTGTAAAACGGTATGCGGACGGTCTTGGCGCCGACTGCCCGGCCACGGATTGCGATATCGATCTCGCGGCCGGGCCGCGCATGCTCCACTGGCAGCATGCACAGGCCGATGTTCTTGCCGAGCCACGGCGCTGGAGAAGCGCTCGTAACGTGGCCTAGCTCGGCCCCTTCCACCAGCACGCCGTAGCCGTCCCGGGCGATCCCGCGCCCTGTCATCTCGAAGCCGACAAGCTTGCGGCTCACGCCTCGCTGCTTCTGCTCGGCCAGCACGTCGCGCCCGCAAAAAGCGGGTTTGTCGAGCTTGACGATCCAGCCCAGGCCCGCCTCGTACGGCGTGACGGTGGCATCGATTTCGTGCCCGTAGAGGGACATCGCAGCCTCGAGTCGGAGGGTGTTCCGCGCTCCGAGCCCGCAGGGGCGGATCGAGTACTCAGCGCCCGCGTCCAAGATCGCCCGCCACACGGCAACAGCCTCCCCCGGAGCCACGTAGACTTCGAATCCGTCCTCGCCGGTATACCCGGTGCGGGCAACCAAGGCAGGCGCCCCGGCGAACTTGCCCGACTCAAACCAGTAGTATCGCATTGCGGCTAGGTCGAGTCCCGTCAGCTGCGACGCCGTCACCAGCGCCCGAGGCCCTTGGATCGCGAGCTGGGCGTAGTCGGCGCTAGCAAACGTGACCTTCGCGTCGAACGAGTTGTGGTCGCGGATCCAGGCGAAATCTCCCTCTTGGTTGGCAGCGTTGACGCACAGGAAGTAGTGGTCCGATGCGATCCGGTGGACCAGCAGGTCGTCCACGAATCCGCCTTGGGGATTGAGCAGCCCGGAGTACTGGGCCTGTCCGTCTTGGAGATCCGCGGCGCGGTTGGAACACAGCGAGTCGATCAGGTCCACGCTTTGGGGGCCGCGGATCACGATCTCCCCCATGTGGCTGACGTCGAACAGGCCGACGCCCGAGCGCACGGCATTGTGCTCGGCAACGATCCCGTCGTACTCCACTGGCATGTGCCAGCCGCCGAAGTCCACCATGCGGGCCTTGGCTTCGCAGTGGACGCCGTGCAGTGGCGTCCGCTTTAGGGCGGATTGGCTCTCAGCTGTTGCCATGTGGGCGGCCCGCCGGAATTGAGGGCAGGCCAAGGATAGAAGCGTAACTTATCAGCCGCGCGGAGGGGTGTCAAATTCCGCCAGCGCGGCAGCAACGGCTCCGTCTCTCGGGCGTGCGCCGGGCCCGAGGTAGCGCGGGCTGCGGGGAGCGACTTGAATTTGAGCGCCAACAAGCGCAGACTGTTGAGTGGTGCCGGTTCGGCGCTGCCAATGCAAGCCTGCCTGAGGATGGTGCTCTGCGGCGCGGCAAGCGTCGCGCTGCTGGTTGCCACTGAGTACGAAACCAGCATCCGCCCTGTCTTGGTGGAGTATTGCGGCGCGTGCCACTCCGGCGGTGCCGACAACCGGATTCGCTTCTTGGAAGCGCTGTCGGCAGACTCGGTGGCGGCTGAGCCGGGCCTGTGGCGCAATGTCGCGATGCAGTTGCGCAACCGCACGATGCCGCCGGCCGGGCCGCAGCCGTCCGAACGCGACCGGATGCAAATCGCTGACTGGATCGACCGCACGCTACGCTCCGGCGCATGCGACCTCGGAGTCTATGCCGGCCCTGTGACTGTCCGGAGGCTCAACCGCACCGAGTATCAGAACACCGTTCGCGACCTGACCGGGATCCCCATCGATGTCGCGGAACTCTTCCCGGTCGACGGCTCCGGCGGGGAGGGCTTCGACAACAACGGCGAGACGCTTTTCCTATCGCCGTTGCTGGCCGAACGCTATCTGGAAGTGGCAGACCTGGTGCTGGACCACGTGGTGGTTACGCCGGCTTTGACTAGGTCGTTCGTGGCAAAGGATCTCCTGCCAGGCCGAGAAGTGGACGAGCAAGATTCGGTGGCGATGGCGCCGGGCGATTCGGTGAGTCGCAGGCTCTCCTTCTTTCAGGATGGCGAGTACTCGCTCACGGTCTGGATCAGTTCTCCGCCGACGGATGAGACTCCGCTGATGGACGTGCTGGTGGACGGGCGCCCCGCCGGAAAGCTGCGTTTCGCATGGTCCGCAGCGGAGGCTACCACCAGAACCACCGCGATCCCCGTAACTCGGGGCGAGCATACGGTCGAGCTTGCGGTGGCCGAGCAAGGCCCAACACTGCGGCTGATCACCGTGGACATCTCACACAAGAGCCAGGATCCTCAGCCCGCCAAGCTTGCAGCGCACCTGCGGCTGTTTGGCAGCGAGCCGGGGGAGACCGTCATCTCGCCGCGCGCCGAGGCCGCACGCTTGCTGCGTCGATTCATGACGCAGGCGTTTCGCCGACCCCTCGAGCCTGCGGAAGAGGAGCCCTATCTCGCCTTGTTTGATCGCTCTGCAGCGCGGGGAGATCCGTTCGAGGAAGCCGTCCGGCTGGCTCTCAAGGCAGTACTCGTCTCGCCTGCTTTTCTCTATCGCATCGAGGAAGCGGCCTCGGGGCCCGGCATCAAGCCGCTGTCCGGCCAAGAGTTGGCGACTCGCTTGTCATACTTCCTATGGGGCACAACTCCGGATTCGGAGCTGATGCACCTAGCGAACGAAGGGAGCTTGCAGGACGACGAAGTGCTCGCGGCACAGGTTGATCGGCTGATCGACCACCCACGCTCGCGCTTCTTCGCGCGCACGTTCATCGGCCAGTGGCTGGGCACCAAGGACGTCGGTGGTCGCGTCGCGCCGACGCTGAACGAGATCCAGCACTTCTACACGCCGCGCATCGCCGCGGACATGCGCGAAGAGCCCGTTCTGCTGTTCCGCAGGATGCTGGCGGAAGATCGGAGCCTGCTCGACTTCGTCTCAGCCGACTACACCTATCTCACCGAACGCCTGGCGCAGTTCTACGGCATGCCGGGTGCGGTTCAGGGCAACGATTTCCAGCTGGCGAGCACGCTCGATGGCCGGCGGGGCGGGCTGCTGGGCCTCGGGGCTGTGCAGGCGATGAACGCCGGGTATAAGCGGACCAGTCCCGTGCTGCGGGGGGTATGGGTGCTCGAAACGCTACTCGGCACCAAGATTCCCACGCCCCCGCCGGACATCCCGACACTCGAAGATGAAGATGGCGAGGCCCATGGCAAGACAATGCGCGAGGTTCTGAACCGGCATCGCGCCGACCCCTCGTGCGCGGCTTGCCACGACTTGATCGATCCGATCGGGTTCGGACTCGAGAACTACGACTGGTTAGGTCGCTGGCGGGACGTTGACGAGGGCGGGAAACCCGTCGACGCGACCGGCACGCTGCCTTCGGGCGAATCGTTTGACGGCCCGGCGGGATTGCGGGGAGTGCTGTTGGCCAAGCAGGATCAATTCCTGCGGCAGGTCACTCGCAAAGTTCTCGGCTATGCGCTCGGCAGGAGCCTGCTCGATCGCGACGAATGTGCGGTCGAGACCATCCTTGACAACTTGAAGGACTCTGGGTACGGCACGCGCTCCCTAGTGCGCGAGATCGCGCTCAGCGTGCCGTTTCGCTACACGCAGAATTCGGAGGCCTACCAGCTGGCCTCGCGTGATACGATTGGGGCGGAAGCGAGGTAGAGCTATGCGACCAGCGATCTCTCGGCGGACGATTCTTCGTGGTGCGGGGGTGAGTCTTGCGCTGCCATGGCTCGAGGCCTTGGTGCCTGCCGCGGCGGTCGGGCCGAGCAAGCTGGCAGAACCCCCGCTGCGTCTCGCGTTCCTGTTCATGCCGTGCGGCGTGAACCCCGACAAGTGGTTCCCACAGGGGACTGCGGAAGACTACGAGATCAAGGAGCACCTCGAGCCTTTCGCACCGCTGAAGAACGAAATCTTGCTGCTTGAGAACCTCTGGAACTCTAATGCGGTGGGGCGCAACGGCCACTGGGCGAAGGTTCCCGCTTGGCTCTCCGGCGGATATGTCGAGCGTTCTACGGGCAGGGACATCAATACCGGGGGCACATCGATAGACCAGGTCGTCTCCAGTCGCATCGGGACGCGAACGCCCCTGCCGTCTGTTCACTTCGGAGTGGACGAGCCAAGGACTGGCGTGGACAATATCGGCGGCGGATTCGCACGGATCGTAGGCTCGTACATTTCTTGGCGCGATCCGCACACGCCCGCGGCCAAGGAAATCGTCCCGGCGCTTGCGTTTGACAGGCTTTTCCGCAACGGTGCCCCGGGGACGAACGGGGCGTCTTCGCCTGTCCAGCGCGACGAAGCCAGCATCTTGGACGTGGTGCTCGGCGAGGCCAAGGCCGTGCGGCGGCGCGGCAGTCGCCGCGACCAGCTCAAGCTTGACGAGTACATGGAGTCTGTCCGCTCGGTGGAGGCTCGCATCCAAGCGTCAATGAGGCCCCAGCCGCGCTGGATCAACGAGGGCGATCTAGGAGTGGAACGACCGGCCAAGGGGATTCCCGACAGCCACGAGGAGCATGTGCGGCTGATGCTGGACATCCTTCTGCTGGCGTTCTGGACTGACACCACGCGAGTCGCGACATTCATGTACGGCGACGCTCAGACCGGCCGCAACTTCTCCTTCTTGGACGGCGTGAACTCGACCTTCCACGGAATCTCGCACCATCGCAACGAACCCGACAGACTGGCGGAGTACGAGACCATCATCAACTGGCATATGCGCCAGACAGCCTACTTCCTGACGCGCATGAGCAATCTGGACGAGGGCGGCTCCTCGCTGCTGGACAATTCCATGGTGATGTTCGGATCCTCGCTACGCGACGGCAACGCCCACGATCCATCGAACCTCCCGCTCGTCTTGGCAGGGCGGGGCAAAGGCTCGCTGCGTCCGGGGCGCAGGGTGGTCGCGAAGGAAGACACGCCCTTGTGCAACCTCTATCTGGCCTTGATGCACCGTATGGGCCTGCATGACGCCCGTTCGTTCGGGGATAGCACGGAACCGCTCGAGGGACTCGCGTAGCGGACCGCTCAACAAGCGGCACGCGCCTCCTTGCCCGTCGACTTCGGAGCGGGGAAGCGACACATCCTAATGGATTTAGTTGGATCTGCTCCCGGCGCGGAAACTGTGGCGATAGTTCGCTCTGTTCGTTGGCAGAGCAGGGAATTGACAGATTCGCTGCGCCAATCGTCGCATCGCGGTCCAAGGCCGATTCTTGTGATCCAGGCTCAGGGTGTCAGGACCTCGCCATTCACTTGCGGGAAGGCTACGGTATAAGCAGAGTCATGGCCAAGCGTCGGCTGCCGATTGGAATCCAGAGCTTTCGCAAGATGCGCGAGAGCGACTGCTACTACGTGGACAAGACCGGGTACGCGTTGCGCTTGGTGCAAGAGGGCAGCCATTTCTTTCTATCGCGCCCGCGCCGTTTCGGCAAGAGCCTGTTCTTGGACACGCTCAAGGAATTGTTCGAGGGCAGCAGGGAACTGTTCGTCGGGTTGCAGGCACACGAGGAGTGGGACTGGTCGACACGCTATCCTGTGTTGAATCTAAGCTTTGGTAAGGGTAATTTCAAGCAGTCCGGCTACCTAGACACCAACCTGATGGCGCAGTTGGACGCCATTGAGGAATCCGCCGACTTGGAATCGCGCTATGACACGGCGCCGGAGAGATTCGCCCACGTGATCAAGTCGCTGCATTCCAAGACCGACCGGCGAGTGGTGGTACTGGTGGACGAGTACGACAAGCCGATCCTAGACGCGCTGGAGCGACCAGATATCGCTCGTGCAAACCGCGATTACCTGCGAGGACTCTACACGGTGGTAAAGGACTGTGACGCCCACGTGCAGTTCTGTTTCCTCACCGGAGTGAGCAAGTTTTCCCAGGTCAGTCTGTTCTCGGGCCTCAATAACCTCCTCGACATCACGCTGGACCCGACGTACTCGTCGCTGTGCGGATACACCGAGGACGATTTGGATACGGTGTTCGGTCAAGAGCTGCAGGGGCTTGACAGAGGGAGCATCCGAGAGTGGTACAACGGCTATGGTTGGGGAGGGCAGGATAGGGTTTACAACCCGTTCGACGTATTGCTCCTATTCCGCAGGCGAGTCTTCAAAGCATGGTGGTTTGAGACAGGCACGCCATCTTTCTTGGTCGAGACGCTGGTGAGGCGAGGCGTCCCCGCCGCAGAGCTCGATGGCAAGCTCGCGACCGACGAGGCTCTGGGTCGGTTTGATATCGACGACGTGGCTCCCGAAGCGCTGCTGTTCCAGACCGGCTATCTGACGTTGGTCGACGAACTGTGGCGCGATGGCCAGCAGTATCGCCGCCTAGGCTATCCGAACCGGGAAGTCCGGCAGAGCCTCAATCTCAGCTTGCGGAACTACCTGACCGGGAGTGACCCCAACCGAGAAACACACAGCCGCGGTCTGGGTGAGATTCTGCGAGGTGCCGACCTTGCAGGACTCGAGCGGCTCTTGCGCTCAATATTTGCGGGCATTCCGTACGAGTGGCACACCCGCAATGAGATCGCGCGTTACGAGGGGTACTACGCGAGCGTGGTTTATTCGTACTTCGCCGGCTTGGGCCTCCAGGTCACGGTAGAGGACAGCAGTAGCACGGGGCGGCTGGACATGGCAGTGCGGTCAGGTGGCAAAGTGTACTTGTTCGAATTCAAAGTGGTGGAACGGGCAGAATCTGGGGCGGCGATGGCACAGCTGAAGGCGCGAGGATACGCTGACAAGTACCGCCACCTAGGCGAGCCCATATTCCTGGTAGCAGTGGAATTCAGCCAAGAGGCTCGCAACCTGACCAACTTCGAATCAGAACTCGCCTGAATGGCCGGACGGCGCGCGTGTGCGACGGCGAGCTATTGCCCTCCTACTTGCCATCCAGGACTGGCAAAGTGACCGCTGGCTAGAATACGAGGCTTATGTCTGACTCGCGGCCGAACATCATTTTCATCATCACCGACCAACAGCGCTTCGACACGATTCGCGAATTGGGCTTCGGCCACATGGACACGCCCAATCTGGACCGGCTCGTGCGCGAGGGGGTGACTTTCACCAATTGCTACATACCTGCGGCATCTTGCGCGCCGTGCCGCGCGAGCCTCTTTACCGGTCAGTACCCGCATTCTCACGGCGTGTTGCGCAACGGCGATCGCTGGAGGCATAGCTGGGTCGAGAACCTCAAGCGCTCCGGCTACAACACGATCAACATCGGCAAGATGCACACCTTCCCCTACAACGAGCTGTTCGGGTTCCGGCAGCGCTACACGGTGGAAAACAAAGACAGGCACTTGGAAGGCCGCTACTTCTTCGACGAGTGGGACAAGGCCTTGAAAGCGCGCGGGCTCAAGAAGCCCGGGCGCCTTTCCTATCGCAGCATGCCCGATTACCGCGAGCGGCTCGGAGCCTTCGAGTGGCCCATCGACGAGGACATGCATCCGGACACCTTCGTGGGCGAGACGGCCACTTGGTGGCTTGAAAACTACCCCAGGACGGAGCCGTTGTTCTTGGAAATCGGGTTTCCGGGGCCGCACCCGCCGTATGATCCTCCCACGCGCTATTCCGACCCGTACATGGATAAGGACCTGCCGTTGCTGGAGGTCACGCAAGAGGAACTGGACGGCCAGCCCGAGCCATATCGCGGCATGATCCAGCACAACTGCGAAGTGGATCACGACTCGGTCGTGCATCAATGGCATCCGTCGCGCGAGGCGCGGCACCGCCAGCGCGCCTACTATTGCGGCAACGTGACCCTGATCGACGAGCAAGTTGGCAGGATCATGGAGACGCTCGAGACATCCGGATACCTCGAAAACTCGATCGTGATCTTCACGTCGGATCACGGTGACTGCCTGACTGACCACGGGCACAGTCAGAAATGGACGATGTATGACACCGTCACGAGAATGCCCCTGATCGTGTGGTCTCCGAAACGCTTTAGCGGGGGGCGCAGGCTGGACGGGCTGTGCTCGCTGCTAGATCTGGGGCCCACGATTCTTGAGATGGCCGGGCTGGAACCGCCGCGCAAGATGGAGGCCGAGTCGCTGCTAGGCGCGCTGCAGAGCGAGCCGTGGGAAGGTCGGGAGCAGGTCTTCTGCGAGTCGGCTCGGGACGTGAACTTCACCACCAATGACTTCCAGACCATGATCCGAACGCGCGACTGGAAGCTGGTCCACTTCCTGGACGCCGAGGACGGCCAGCTGTTCGACTTGGCCAATGATCCCGATGAAGTCCGCAATCTGTGGAACGATCACGGCAGCCAGTCCAAGAAGCGCGAACTGCTCGATGCGCTGCTTACGTGGCGCATTCGCAGCCAGTACGACCACGCGGGCTGGGAGTTCGAGTTTCTGGACTCGATGGGTTGAGGCCGCACGCCGGTGCGGGATCTCGTTTGAGCTCGCACCCTGCGTCGTACACTTGAGGTCATGAGCAGTGGCGTAACGCTCGGCGTTATCGGCGTTGGAAATCTGGGCGGCGCGTTGGCCGAGGGTGCGCTCGAGGCAGGTGCGGTGGCGCGCGTCGCTGCGTTCGACGTCGCCGAGGGAAGGCTCCGGGAACTTGCCGGTCGCATCGGCCGGTCGTTCGTTCCGGCGGGTGTTGCTGAGGTCGCCGGGCAGGCTGACGTGCTTGTGTTCGCGGTCAAGCCCCACATCCTTCCGACGGCGCTGGCAGAAGCTCGGCCTGCGTTGTCGCCGGGCTGTCCGGTTGTATCGGTGGCGGCTGGCGTCCAGATCGTCCGCATTGAGGGGGAACTCCCTGACGAGTGGCCGGTCGTGCGGGCCATGCCCAACCTCGCCATGCTAGTGGGCGAAAGCGCGACAGCGATCTGCGCGAACCGATTCGCGACCTCAGAGCAGGTGTCGCAGGTCGAATCGATCTTCCGTGCCGTAGGTAGGGTGGCGCGCGTGGAAGAGCACCAGATGCATGCTGTCACGGGCTTGACGGGTAGCGGTCCCGCTTACGTGAGCTTGATCGTGGAGGGCTTGGTCGCCGGAGCGGTAAAGAAGGGACTCCAGCCTGCGCTAGCTCAGGAACTCGCGTGCCAGCTGCTATTTGGCTCCGCCAAGCTGCTGCTTGAGAAGGGGCTCCATCCGGCTGTGTTGAAGGATCAGGTCTCGACTCCGGCCGGGACGACCATCGCAGGGCTGCAGGAATTAGAGTCACACGCCGTGCGCGGTGCCTTGCTGGCTGCGGTGGAGGCCGCCAGCGAACGCTCGGAAGAGCTTGCCCAAGACTGACTAGGCGTCAGAGCAGGATCCGGCCCTTCAAGCCGAAAGGCTTGGGCATGCCGAAGAAGTCGAGGATGGTGGTCGGCAGATCCATGATGTGGGGATGTTCGATGTTGACGGCGTGGCTGCTGAACAGGCACCCCGGCACAAGGTCCCTCGCCATGGAGTGATCTCCTGCCCACGCCCACGGGTTGAGGTTCAGGATCTCGCTGCTGCTCTCGCCCATCACCGACTCGGAAGACGAGCGGTACCCGGGAGTGTACCCGACCAGCAGCTCGGGCATGTCGCGGGAGAACTCGCCGCTGTAGACTTCTCTTTTGCGATACGCGCGGTGTACTGGGCGCTCGCCGGTGTCCGGGTCCTGGATCGCTTCGAGTTCCCCTGCGATGCGCTCTGCCAGCCGGCCGGCCTCGTCATCGCCCAAGATGCCTTGGCCCTCGCGGCCCAGACGGTTGATATACAGGCCGTTGAACCCGATGCCATAGGCCGCCGTGGCTGACCAGTCGATATCGAGGACGCTCGCCTTGTCCTTGCTCGCTGCTTTGTCCTTGATCGCCAGGTAGCCTTGCTGACGGAGCCACGAATTCAGGTGGAACTGGCGGCCGAACGGCGCGAACCCGTGGTCCGAGCACACCAGCAGCAGCGTATCATCGTCCGCTGCGGGCAGCACGCGGCCGAGCAGCTTGTCCATTTCTTCGTAAAGGTGGTGGATATACCCCGAGTAGCGGACATCGCTGGCAGCATGCATCGGATGGGTCTCGTCCATGTTGCGCCAGAGCATGTGCGTGTCTTGGTCAGTGCTGGAGACGTAGAAAAAGAACAGGCCCTCGCGAAAGCGCTCCCATTCGTGCTCGAAAAGGCGTATGCGGTCCTCGAGGATCAGCTCGGCCTGCTTGACATAGCCCTCGTCGTCAAGGATGCGGTAGTCGAGGGCCTTGGTGTCCGACGGCAGCCCCTTGGTCCAGAACGGTCCAATCGCGCTGGCAATCTCACCGCCGACTTCCTCGGGATGGGAGACAGGCATTGCCTGCGCTGCAGGGTCGATGTTGATGGGAGTGACATACAGCTGCAAGTGCGGGTGCGCCTGCTTGAGGTAGAAGCGGCAGATGCCCGCGACACCCACCAAGCCCGACGCCATTCCGAACCGCACTTTCGTCCAGTCGCTGTACTCGCCCTCCTGGAGCAGGTGCCGCTGGCCTTGGATGGATACCAACACGGCTCCGTTGACTGGATCGACATCTATGGTGAAGGGGATCGAGGTGGCGGGCTTGTCCTTGTGAAGGGAATCCTCGGGGCCGGCGAGTTCTGCCGTGACGCGGCCCTCGCTGAGCGCGACATGGTGCACGACCCCGCCGGTCAAGCCGGGATAGAGCTCTTGCCTGTCCGTCGTGAAGTAGTTGAAGCGACCGAAGGAGTCTGCCAAGTCCGGCGTGCCCATGCCGCTCAGGGCCCGGGTCGCGGTGTCGTCAATCGGAAAATTCGTCGGGATCTTGATCACCGTGGAGGGAATCCCGGCATCGGTGAGGTAGGTCCAGAACGGCACCCCCACGCGCTTGTTGACGATGCCCGGGCCGCCCATGGCGAGCTCGTAGTCGCCCAGGCTGAACGTGCGAGCGGGCGGGCTCGACTCCCAAATCGAGAAGTACGGTTCGTAGGTCAGCGGATCGCGCATGATGAAGTCCGCGATCGTGTGACTGCCCGGATCCGTTCCGGTGATGAAAGTGCTCCAAGCCACGGGGCTCAGCGCCGGCATGGTCGTGCCGAGCTCGTGAAACGAGCCCATCGCTGCTAGCTTTCTAAAGTTCGGAGCCCGCCCTTGGTCCATCAGGGCTTGGATGATCTTGGGGTCCAGGCCGTCCAGTCCGAGCACGACCACCCGGCGGCCGTTTCCTGAGAGCCGCGGTTCCTGACGGCAGCCGAGCCCCGCACCGGAGGCTCCTGCCAGCAGGGAACTTGCGAACGCCCGTCGCGTGATCATCTTGTGCCGGATCGCGACCAAGCCGCAGCCATCGCTGTCCTACGGCTCCTAGACACCAGAGAGCGCGAGGTAGTCGCGAACGTTGGCGAAGCTTAGCCGCCGAACCAGATCGCCCACGAGCGCCTCGTCGTTGGGAATCTCACCCTTGGCCATGTCATCGCCGAGCAGGTTGCACAGCACGCGGCGAAAGTACTCGTGGCGCGGATACGACATGAATGACCGCGAATCCGTCAGCATGCCCACGAAGCGGGACAGCAGGCCGACGTTGGACAGGCAGTTCAACTGCCACTCCATCGCCTCCTTCTGGTCGAGGTACCACCAGCCCGAGCCGAATTGCATCTTTCCCGGGATCTTCCCGTCCTGGAAGTTGCCCAGCATGGTCGCGAAGGTGTAGTTGTCGTTCGGGTTGTTGTTGTACAAGATCAGGCGCGGCAGCGCGTCCTCGTGGTCGAGGCGATCCAGGTACCGCCCTAGGGCGTCGACCTGGGGCCAGTCTCCGATTGAATCGAAGCCCGTGTCCGCGCCAGCGCTGCGGAAGCCCCTCGTGTTGTTGTTGCGCCGGGCGCCCAGATGCATCTGCTTGGTCCAGCCCTTGGCGGAATCGAGCTGGCCGAAATACAGCATCATGAACGCGGCGAACCGGCCGTGCTCTTCTGCCGAGGCACGGAGCCCGCTGCGCGCTTCGTCGAAGATCTTGCCGGCAGTCGATTGAGCGGGGAAGTCGCGGAAAGCGTGGTCCAGGCCGTGGTCTGAGAGGCGACAGCCCATTTCGTCGAAGAAGTCGTGCCGCTGTTCCAGCGCGGCCAAGAAGTCCTTGAAGGAGTGGATCTGGCGGTTGGCAGCCTGCTCGAGCTTCCCTAGCCAGGCGTTAAACGCGTCCGGTTGGTTCACCGTCAACGCCTTGTCCGGGCGGAAGGCTGGATAGACCTTGGTCTCAAGGTCCGATTCGGCGATCGCCCGGTGGTGCGAGAGATCATCCGTCGGATCGTCGGTAGTGCACAGCGCCCGGACATCGAACCTGCGAAGAATGCCGAACACCCTGAGTTCATCGGTGGCCAGCTTGTCATTGCAAAGCTGCCAGACTTCTTCCGCATTGGATTCGTCGAGCAGGCCGTCGAAACCGAAATAGCGCTTCAGCTCAAGGTGGCTCCAATGGTAGAGCGGGTTGCGCAAGGTATGCGGCATGGTCTTGGCCCACGCCAGGAACTTGTCGTGCGGGTCGGCCTCTCCGGTGCAATAGGCCTCTCCCACGCCGTTAGCGCGCATGGCGCGCCATTTGTAGTGGTCGCCTTCGAGCCAGATCTCGAATAGGTTTTGGAACTGCCGGTTCGACGCGATGTCCTCGGGCGGCAGGTGGCAGTGATAATCGATGATGGGCTCGTCCTTGGCATAGCCGTGGTAGAGCCGCTTGGCGTGCTCGGTCTGGAGTAAGAAATCTTCGTGGATAAAGGACATCCGGCTGCTCCGGTGCAATTCCCATCATAAGCACAAGGCTACCCGCCGGGACGGCAAGAGCAATCCGGGGCATTTCCGTCAGATTCCGTCCATCAGCATCCACTTCGGGCACGCATGGATGGATAGCAATGGCGGAGACCAAGCGCCGTTCGGCGATGTTCGCCATCTCGTCAGGCGCGATTTCGTGGGAGATTCCTCAAACTCCTAAGGTTTCGTCAGTTTTGCTATCATAATTCTGACAGAAAAAGGCGCAGATCATCATGCCCAGCCTACCTCGTCAGATTGAAGACTACGCGGCGACTTTGCCCGAGGGCACACCCCTGTGCCCAAGCGCATTGCTGCATCTAGGCAACCGTGCGGCGGTCGACCAGGCGTTGTCCCGTCTCGCTCGCCGAGGTCGGCTCATACGCATCTGCCAGGGTGTCTACATGCGACCAATTGAGACACGGTTTGGCATGCGCTCCCCGGCCATCGAGAAAGTGATCCCATCTCTTTCAGAGTTGTGGTGCGAGGTCATCGTCCCTTGCGGTGGCTCAGCTGCCAATGTGCTCGGCCTCACGACGCAGGTGCCGGTGCAGTTGGTCTTCCTGACTTCCGGGCCTAGTCGTAAGCTCTGGATTGACGGCCAGCCGGTGGTCTTGCGGCATTCTCCGCGCTGGCAACTGGTCGCGCCGAATCGGCTTGCCGGAAAGATCGTGCGTGCCCTCGCTTGGCTTGGGCCCCTAGAGGCTAAGGACGGACTAGAGCGACTGATGCCTCGGATTTCGGCTGAGGATCTTGCGGAACTCGCTAGTGCCCGTGCGGTGCTGCCCGCGTGGCTCGCAGAGCCGATCAGCCGGTTGGTGGCTCATGCCTAAGCCTTGGTTTTCAGCTCTGTCTGCCGACGACCGTCGCGATGCACTCGGTTTCGCTGCCGCGCAGATCCGGACGAGACCGTACTTGCTCGAAAAGGACATCTGGGTCGTGCAGGTCTTGAGCATTCTGTTCTCGGCACCATTCGCCAACGATCTGGTGTTCAAGGGAGGCACGTCGCTCTCGAAGGCCTACGACATAATCCGGCGCTTCTCCGAGGACATTGACATCACCTACGATATTCGGGCCTTCGCACCTGAGTTCACTAGCGACGACGAAGAACCACTACCCCCTACGCGCAGTCAGGAGAAACGCTGGACGCGGGCGATCCGGGCCGGATTGGCGGAGTGGACAAGGGAATATGCGTTGCCGGTGATCCAAGACGGTTTGACAGGGAAGGGTTGCGCTGCCGAAGTGCGTGTGGACGCTGACCAGATCTACATTGGCTATGCACCGCTCTTCGATGGCTATGGATCCATCAAGCCGGAAGTGAAGCTCGAGTTCGGAGCACGTTCGACCGGCGAGCCACGGAAGCGACGTCCCGTGGTCTGCGATGCGTCCCTGCACCTGCCTGACCTCGCGTTTCCCACAGCGTCGCCATCTGTCATGCTGGCCGAGCGTACGTTTTGGGAGAAGGCTACCGCCATGCATGTGTTCTGTAAGCGGGAACGCGGTCGCGGCGACCGGCTTTCTAGGCACTGGCACGACTTGGTTCGATTGGACGCTGCCGGTTACGCCGAAACCGCGCTGGCCGACCGCAAGCTCGCACGCTCCGTCGCCCTGCACAAATCGGTCTTCTTCAGAGAGAAGGATGCGCGTGGAAGCTGGATCAATTACCAACAGGCAGTGATTGGCGGGTTGCAGCTCATTCCGACTGGCGCGGCGCTCGACGTGCTTGCTGACGACTATCTCAGGATGCTCCGCGACGGCATGCTCCTCGGCGACGAGGAGCCGTTTGATGACATCATGGGCCGGTGTGCCGATATAGAGGCGCGAGCCAATAGCTACGAGGGCAAGGCATGAATGCTGGTCTGGGCGTTGCAATACAGAGCAGAGAGCTCGTAGTGCAGCCGAGGCTGCGCGACTGGTCAACCCGCCCGCAACAGTATTCGAGTCCAGCCGAGCGCCATCGCAAACAAGAGCGCAGCCAGTCCGATGGCTTGCACCAATGGCTCGGTTGCTAGGGCGACGTCTAGTGGTGCAGTCGCTATGCGATCCCACCAGATGGCCAGTAATCCGGCGAGTGCGCTGAGCAGCAGGGGACGCATCCAAGCCAAGAGCGCGTCTGCCCGCGTTTGCCGCCGGACCTGCGCTTCGAACCGAGCCACCAGCAGGACCGATCGGGCACTCGGGACTTGATCTCTCTGCGCCTGGACCTCCCGTGAGAACCCTTGGTGGAGCGCATCGCGCACAGCGTCCCGAGAAGCTACGTGCGGAGTGCTCTTGCTGCCAGCGCCTCTCATGAGTTGGTGGCCTCGCTTGGGTTCAGAATACGCGCAAGCTTCTTGCGGGCGCGAAAGGCGAGCACTCGCACGCTGGCTTGGCTGAGCTTCATGATACTGGCAACTTCCCTGTGCGAGAAGCCCTCCGCGTAGATGAGCCAGAGCAGTTGTTGTTCGCGTCTAGAGAGATTGGCGAGTGCCTCACGTAGCTCGATGTTCTCCAACGCTGTCGGACTTGGCGTTCGCACGATGGGTTCCGCGACGGACGATTCGAACCGCGCCGCCCGTTGCAATGCCCGGCCGTGGTCGGCGATGACGTTTGATGCGATCCGGTAAAGGTACGCCTTTGCTTCAACCGCGTGCGGGGTCTTGGCCATGCGACTTCCCAAGAACTTGCTGTAGGTTGTCTGGAACAGGTCGTCGATCGAACTGCGGTCTCCACAGTGCCGCAGCAAGTAGGCCCGGATCGAGGGGGCAGTGGCCGCATAGAACTGCTCAAAAGCCGCGACATCGGACTCCTCGCGCGGCATTGAACCCGTGTCCCGTGGCCAGCTTCAGGCTATAGGGCATCCGGGCCAGAGACAGTGGATCGAGGTGGAGCGGCATCTTCGTTCTCGTTGGCACTCTGGTCTGAATCGTCGCGGTCGGCGCGCCAAGCCACATAGCTGGACACCAGCAGGGCAATGCCTACCGAACCGATAACCACCGCTGGGATTCTATAGACGTCACCCATAGTCAGCGACAGCACGACGAATCCGAGCCCGAGGGCGGTCAGAATCGATCCGGGCACGAACAGGCCTACCCACGCCCGCCTGGGCTGCTCTCGTGACAGTGACAGAGCGTCTGCAAGCTTTGAGCCTTCCGGGCTTTGCATGGCTTCGGCGAATGCTTCCCCAGTCGAGAACTTGTCGATGAGCTGCCGAATCAGTTCGGCTCTGCGGTCAGTGTCCCGCCTCCGTGTGACAGTGCCTAGCCAAACGATCGCGACGATCATGGCGAAAAAGGCAATTGAGGTCAAGATCGATCCGATCGGCATAGCTTTCGAGTCTCCTTGGGAACGCTGGCTGAGGCCAACGGTGGCTTGGTGCGCTCCTCACTCATAAGAACAGCGCTTCCCCCCGATGGGTTAACAGCAACTCGTAAATCCTGAATCGTTCGGCCGCTCGTACAGAGCCGGTCAATCGTGTGCCAGCGGGAACTGAACAGTAGGCTCGGTGCCCCGGGACTCGCCTTAGAGGCCCTCCACGGTGGCGTCGATCAGCCAGTCCACTACCCGTGCGAGTGCCTCTTCGTGGGTGGCGCCGGAGTCGACCGCCTGTCGGTAGGTCTCGAGTTGTTGGTGCGAGCTGGTGCCTCTCGAAATGATCGTGCGGGCATGCTCGATCTCCCGGACACAGTCGAAGTAGTCGGAATCGTCGCGCAGGATTCCGATCAGCTCTTCCATCAGGTCCGCGAAGGGCGCGATCTCGCCGCGGCCGAAGTCGACCATGCCCCGATCCACTCCGTAGCGCTGCGCGCGCCAGCGGTTCTCGTCGACCAGCATGCGCGCGTAGACCCGCCAGCGCTGGTTGTCGCGCCGCAAGCGATACAGCATGCGGCACAGGCAGCGGTAGTATGCCGCGCAGCAGATCGCGTCTTCGACCCGCGTGCACACATCTGTGACGCGCATTTCCAAGGTGGGGAATCGTGCGCTCGGCCTTACGTCCCACCAGATCTTGGTTGCGTCTTCCAGCAAGCCCGCCGAAATCATCAGATCGACCGCCCGGCGGTACTCCCCGTAGCTCTCGAACCGTTCGGGCAGTCCGGTGCGCGGAAGCTCGTCGAACACGCACAGGCGGTAGGCGCGCAGTCCGGTGTCCGTGCCCTCCCAAAACGGCGACGATGTGCTCAGAGCCAGCAGGTGTGGCAGGAAGTAGGCGATCTGGTTGAGCGTGTCTATGCGGAGATTGTTGTCCTCAATGCCGACGTGCACGTGCATGCCGCAGATCAGCAGCCTGTCAGCGACCAGCTGCATGTCCTGCTGGAGCACGTGGTAACGTTCCTTGTCCGTGCGTTTTTGGTCCTTCCAGCGGGCAAACGGATGGGTGGATGCGGCGATTGGGGCCAGGCCGTGCTCCGCGGACAGGTCTGCCACCGTGCGCCGCAGGCGCGTGACCTCGTCGCGGACCTCCGCGATCGTCTGGCAGATCGAGGTGCCCACCTCCACCTGCGTGCGCAGCATCTCCGTGCTGAAGTGGCCCTTCAGGTGTGTCTCGAATGCCTCGACCAGCGCGGGCGGCGGCTCGTCGACCAGATCGCGGGACTCGCGGTTGACGAGCAGGTACTCCTCTTCGATTCCGATACTGAAGCTCGGTTCGGGCAGCGGCACTAGGGCACCCGCCAATGGCACTGGGCAGCGTCAAGGGCCCGCTCTAGGGCATCGCCCAGCATGTTCGAAAAATATGTGATCCTGCGTGGACTGGCTAGCAAGTCCTCGCGGATCTCGACCAAGGCGTAAGGCAGTCCGGCAGTTGAGGCGTGGTGCATCCGGGAGAAGTCGAACTTTCCCTTGGCCGAATAGGGCTCGTTGTTACCAACCACCATGCCCGGATTGTGCTCCAGCTCGGCAATCAGCTGTCTGGCCAGAGCGGTGTCTCGGTCCCACAGGACGCCGAAGTGCCACGGGCGCTTGAAGCCGTTCATCCGCGGAGTGAACGTATGCATGGCGATGTAGATCGGCGTCGCTCCGCCCTCGCGCATCTTTTGCAGCAGCTCGGCGATCGCGGCGTGATAAGGCTTGAACAGTGCGTCTTCGCGCCTTGCCGCCTCCGACTGCGACAGGCCTTGGTTGCCTGGGATCGTCGTGCCGTCGCTCGTCTCAGGGATCGAGGCCGCGGTGCGCGGTGCGCGGTTGCAATCGATCACGAGTCTCGAATAGCGCGTCATGATCGCCGGCGCGTCGAAGCGCTTCGAAAGCCGGACGGTTGCCTCGGCCGCGCCGCGGTCCCAGCCGATGTGGCGCTGCAGGTCGCTTGCTTGCAAGCCTAGGCTGTCGAGGCTCTGCGGCACAGCGCACGACGCGTGGTCGCAGGTGAAGAGCAGCGGTGCCCGCCCGTTGGCGTTCGCAATCCGATAGGGCCGCGGCTCGTGCGGTGCGAGCAGCGGGCTGGTGTTTTGGAACTGCTCGTTCGTTCCGATCGCGTCTGTCGGCACTGGGATCTCCCGGTCGGTGCGGAATCTTGGCTTCGAGCGGTCAGGGCGCGAGGAACAGCGGCTTGATGTGCCTGTCGTAGAGATTCTCGGTCACGTTCTTGGAGATCGTCTCTTCGCACTCACCGAGCATGCCGAGATAACGATCCCCCATCTTGGCCGCGATCTTGTAGCCCACGTGAAGGAGCTGTCGCACGTGCAGGTTGAATTGCGGGCAATTCTGGTCGTGCCGCAGCGCCGAAGTGTACTGGGCTGCATCCCAGTCGGCGACCTCCTCCGGTGCCGGAAGTCTGCCCGCGTCGATATCGATGACAGCCGCATACGGGGCGCACAGCGCCTCGCGCGCCGCGAATGCCGCCGAATAAACGTCCTTGGCCAGCGCCAAGCCCTCGCCGTCGGCCTCGGCAAGGCCGATCAGTTCTTCCAGCCAGTTGGTGCCCGCGGTCTTGACGTGGACGCCCGCCCCGAACTTGCGGGTGCCGTTGCGAATGGCGCCATAGATCGAGAACTTGTCCGAGCCGGAGTGGACGCTGAGCTTCAGGCCTGCGGGCAGGCCGTACTCTCGCACCGCGTGGCGGATGACCGCCACGTCGTCGGAGAACTCCTTGTTGAACTGGTCCGTGTCGCCGACATAGTCCACGCCCTTGTTGAAGCGGCCCGTGAATTTCGGCGCGATGGTCTGAATCGGGATGCCCTCGTCGGCGATGGCCGCGAGGATGACCAGCAGTTCGGCGGGAGTCTGCGGATTGTCGGTCTCGTCCATCGAGACCTCGGTGATGAAGTTCCCGCTGCCCTTGGCGGACTCGATGTGCCTGTAGATTCGACCCGCTTCTTGCACGGCGAACAAGAACTGGGCGGCAGTGCGCTCGACGCTTTCCCGGGTCGTTTCGAAGGCCTCGTCGATGCCCTCGATTTCGATCTTCCCGACCAATTCGGGGTGGGCGCCGATCAAGGCATCAACTGCCGCCGCGCCGGCGGGCTTGCCAATGGCATACGCAACGTCGAGCGTGAAGAAGTCGCTCGTGTCAACGTAGCCATCGACCGTGTCGAGGTTGATATGGTCGGCATCGACGTAGTAGGCCTTGTTCCAGCCCAGTTCGCGGACGGCCTCGTCCGCCGCGGCCCGCACGCTGGGGGGCTCGGTACCGACCGTGAGGTGCTCGCGGTGGGACTTGTTCCAGGTCGGGATCACCTCGACGCCTTGCTCCGCGGCCAGCATGCAGGCCCGCAGCTGCGGTCCCGCTTGGTGAGCGAATCGGTCGCCGACTCCAAAGGTATACTTCTCGATTTGCATTGCAGGGAAACCACCCAAGGACGACATGCAACTACAAGAGCCCGTCCCGGGCGGCTAGTGACATCTTAGCGAACACCCATGTTGCTAGCTCGGCTTCCCTCGGTTCGATACGGAGCCGCCAAACACAGGATGCGAGTGACCGTCCATCCGCAGGCAGGCCCGGGAGCAGACTGGGCCGAGCGGCCCACCCGGGACTAGGCGAACGCGCCCAGCGGCTCGAACTCCCCCTTCAGGATCGAGCGCGTGTCCGCGTGCCCCATCCACTCGCCGATCATCGATGCGTAGACCCGCCGGAAGTCCGTGGTCATTTTCAGATTGCCGGCATCGGTGTTGGTCAGGCTCGGCGTGGCGCCGTAAAACCCGCCCTTAACGTTCTCGCCGACCAAGAACATAGGCCCGGCCGTGCCATGGTCCGTGCCCGCGCTGGCGTTTTCCTCGATGCGCCGGCCAAACTCGGTGAAGACCATCATTGAGACATCGGTCGAGCGCCCGATGCGGCCCATATCCAGCATGAATCCCCGGATCGCGTCGGCCGTGTACATCAGTAGCCGGCTGTGCAGGTCGGCCTGATGCACGTGCGTGTCAAAGGAGTTTCCGCGGTAAGCCACGTAATACACCTGTGTCGGCAGTCCGGCAGAGATCAGAGCCGCCACCTTGCGCAGATCGCTCGAAAGCCCCCCGGCGATGCCATAGTCGACCGGCGAGCGGTACGAACTCCAGGCGTCGCGCACCAGTGCCCCGCTGTCCGCTGCGTTGCGTGCGACGGAGCGCAGGAATGCCAGTGTCGGATTCTGCGATTCAGCATTGAGATCGAAGGCTGCGATCGAGCGCTTTTCCGTTTCCGATCCGATTCGCCGCAGCTGCGAGGGCTCGGCAAAGACCAGCGGGGGGTGCAGCTTGCCTCGCACCGCCAGCGATTGCGAACTTCCGATATTCACGATCGCGTTGCGTGTTCCGGGGGCCGAGTAGGCGTCCGCGAATCTCCCGACCCACCCTAGGGTCTCGCCGCCGTTCGGCACGCCAGTGTGCCAGAAGCTCATGGACGAGAAGTGGGACAGGCTCGGATCGGGATAGCCGCATCCTTCGACCACGGCCAGCTTGCCGTCCTTGTACAGCCTCTCGAAGCCCACCAAAGACGGGTGGAACCCCGCCTCGTCGCTGATCTCAATGGCATCACTCTTGCGAATCCCGATGCGCGGGCGCACTCGGTAGTACTCGTCGTCGCGATATGGAACGACAGTGTTGAGCCCGTCGTTGCCGCCGGTCAGTTCCACCACGACGAGAATCCGTTCCGGATTCGAGCCCGGCTTGCCATCCAGCGCGTCCGCAGCGAGGGCATCTGACGTCGAGCGGAGCAAGGCGGGCAGGCCGAGGCCGACGCCAAGCCCGTTCAGGCCCTGTCGCAAGAAATCGCGCCGCCGCGGCTCCTTGGATAAGTGACGCAGGTTCATGGTATTACCCCACTTGGTATTCCGGAGAGCACAGCACGACGTACAGCACGCTTCGAAGCGCCGTTTCCAGCTCGGCCCGATCGTCTCCTAGCTCCCGCGACCCGATCTGGTCTGTCAGCAGGTCGACCAGCTCCTGTCTGTCGGCGGCAGCCAGTGGCGCGCGCAAGAAGCGCCTCACCAGATGGTCGACTGCCTCGCTCGCGGTCGCCGCGCCGGACCCTCGCACGATTGCCGCGAGCTCGAAGCCGGCCGAGTGACGCGGTACGAGCTTGACCCGCTCGTACGCCAGCGCGTAGCCCCGGTAGCCCCCGTAGCGCGTGTTGTACTCCTCGTCAGCGTCGGCCAGCATGCTCGAGCCCGAATCCCCCGAGCGCGTGGCATTGGTGATGTTCATGCCCTGCGCCAGGCGCTCGGCTACGCGCGCGTAGATGCCAGGCAGGCGTCGATCGGGGTGCCCGAATGATTCCTGATCCTGCGGGAACAGCACCTCCCGCATCGAGTTGCCGCGCTCTAGCAGGGTCGCGGGCGTGATCCATGTGCGGCCCCCGGACCAGCCGGCCACATTGGGTGGATAGAGCAGGGCCTGGCCTAAGCGTCGCGTCTGCGCGTTGAAGTCCGGAATCGTCGGAGCCCGGGACAGTCCCAGCTTGCGGTAGGTGGAAACGAGGAGCTGGACCGGGCTCTTGATCTGGGTGGCCACCGACGGGGCGCTATAGAAGTCCCGGGACAGGAAGATTGCCCGGAGCAGCGGCTTGAGCTCGTAGTCCGCCTCGCGGAAGACGCTCGCCAGACCGGTGATGGTCGTTGCGGACGGGTCTTCCCGCACGAAGAAGCGGTAGACCTTCGACGCTACGAATTCCGCCGTCACGGGCTGGGCCAAGATGATTTCGACGATGTCATCCCCGTCGAAGGCGCCGCGCTGCCCTAAGAATTCCTTTGGCCCGTCGTCATGCTTGTCCCGGTCGAATCGGAATTCGAGCGCGTCATTCGTCCAGCCGGTGAACGCGCGGGACGCTTCGCGGATGTCGCCCTCGGTGTAGTTTCCGACGCCCATGGTGAAGAGTTCCAGCAACTCCCTTCCAAAGTTCTCGTTGGGGTGGTCCTTGATGTTTTGCCCGTTGTCCAGGTACACCAGCATTGCTGGATCGCGCATCACCGCCAATAACAGTTCGCGGAAATTCCCGGTGGCGTGCGCTCGCAGCGTCCGGTTCTGCAGCAGCAGCTTGCGATAGTCGCGCACCTTGGTTTCCGAGGTGGCGAAGTGCCCGTGCCAGAACAGAGTCATCTTCTCTTCCAGCGGGCGTGGCGTTGCCACCATGCGGTCCGCCCACCACAGCGCCACGCGACGCGTTTCTAGAGCGTTGGCGCGCAAGCCGTAGAAGAACTTGTCCACCACGGGCTGCAGCCGGCGGGTCGATCCCGGCGGCAGCACATCCATGCCCAAGGCACGACCGTCGGCCCGCGCGGTCCGCACCGCTTCCGCTCGGCTCGGCGGGAACGGATCCATCCCGGGATCCCAGACGCTCGACTCGTCGAAGTCCTCCAGCACCGAGGCGTCGATGGCCTCGTAGTTGACGACATGGTCTATCGCTTCGGCCACTGACGTGTCGGCGAGCGCCTGGATTTCTTGCGGGGTGCCGCCGAAGCCCGCTCGCTCCAGCAAGTGGCCCGCCAAATCGTAGCCCCAGTCAGCTTCGGTGATCGCAGTCAGGTCGTCGACCCAGCTGGTCGCTGGCAAGTTCTCTGACCCTGCCGATGCAGGAATCCACAACAGAGTTCCTGCCAAGCTCGCCCGAATTATCGGTGCGCAGGCGCGCCAGTACCTTTCGCTGCTCTGCATGCGTGCCAAACCTAGCCCGTGACAGGGACTTCTACCAGCTCAATCGTAGCCCAACTGTGCCGGCGTAAGCCCGGCTCGGCGACACGAAATCGTGGATCCCTTGGATTCCGGTTCACATGTCGGCCGGTGCTCCGCACCTGTATTGAGTAGTTATGCTGGCGATCTCCCTGAGGCTCTCGGAACGATTGCTCGCTACTTCCGACGAGTGTGCCACAGCCCTTCGGTTGTCGCGTGCCGAGTACACTCGTCAAGCGCTGGAGCGCATGAACCGCCACACGCGGGCCCACATGCGCATCAACGCCGAGTTCGACGCCATCGAATCGGACGTCGAAGCCTGAGCGCGGTGAGGTGTGGATCGCGGACCTGAATCCGCGAAGTGGGACTGGACCCGGCAAAGTCCGCACCGTGTTGATCGCGCAGGCTCAGGCGCTATTCGACGCCGCGCATCCGTCGACCCTCGTGGCTCCGCTCACGACTCGCTTGGTGGATGAAGCCGAGCCGCTCCGGGTCAGGATTGCGGCTGCGGGAGATCTGCGCCGGGACTCGGACATCCTGATCGATCAACTGCGTGCCATCGACAACCGCGGACTGGTTCGCGGGCCACTCACTCAGGCGGGAGGGCGCCTGATGACTAGAGTGGGAGAGGACTTGCTCGAGGTCCTCGACTTGGCCAGGGACTGAACGGGGGAAACGCGTGCTGGGTGGCCGGACCCGGCGGAGCCGAGGTTGGTCATCGAACTCCACCAGGGTGAGCCCGGGGCGTGGCAGTCACATGCTCGACTGGATGGCGAGGATCGGAGTTCGGTCGCGGTCCGGATTTCATGCGCCATCTATAATTCCCCTTCGGGCTTGCGGCGGTCGGGGCGTTGTCCGCAGATAGAAGGAGGATTCGGGATTGATGGCGGGTGTCCTTGAAGGAGTGCGGGTTGTCGACTTCGGGCGCTATATCGCCGGTCCGTGGTGCGCTGCGCTTCTCGGTGACTTTGGGGCGGACGTGATTCGGGTCGAGAAGGTCGATGGCGGAGAGGACCGCTTCATCAGCCAGATCAGCCGCGAGGATTGCAGCGGTGCGATGTACCTCCAAGTCAACCGCAACAAGCGCTGCCTCACTCTCGATCCCACCACCGAGGCGGGCAGGGAAGTGCAGCGTCGGCTGGTAGCCACCGCCGACATCGTGGTCGCTAACATGCCGCAGCGCGCTCTTGAGAAGCTCGGACTTGACTACGCCGCGCTAAGCGCCATCCGTCCCGATGTGATCCTCGTATCCAACACCTGTTTCGGGAATGCCGGGCCGTACGCAGCCAAGCTGGGCTTTGACGGGCTGGCTCAGGCAATGTGCGGGAACATGCACCTGACCGGCACGCCTGAGGAGCCGATGAAGTCCTATGCACCGTGGGTCGACTTCGGCACCGCCGCGCTGTGTGCCCTCGGCACTGTCGTTGCCCTGATGGCGCGCCAGCAGACCGGCCGCGGGCAGGAAGTGCAAGGTGCGCTGCTATTGACAGCGCTGACCACCGCCAGCCCGGCCCTGATCGAACAAGCTGTCAACAAGCCTGATCGGGTGGCGACTGGCAACCGCGGCCAGCTCAATGCTCCGTCCGACGTGTTCAAAACGCAGGATGGCCGCATCATGATCTTGGTTACTGGAACGCCCATGTACGCCCGCTGGGCGAAGTTTCTGGGCGAGCCGCACTGGCTCGAGGACGAGCGCTTCCAGACGGACGATGCCAGGGGGGAGCATGGGGAGATCTTCAGTGTGCGGATGGCGGAGTGGTGCGCTTGCAGGACTACCGAGCAAGCGCTCGCGGCATTAGAGGCAGCGCGAGTGCCGGCCGGACCCGTCTACACGCCCCAGGAAGCGCTGGACGATCCCCAGGTAAGGGAGAGCGGATTTCTTGAGGAGTTCGCCTATCCTGGTGCCCCTGCCCCGGCGCCGCTCGTGCCGACACCGGTACGGCTCGCCGACACTCCTGGGGGGATTCGCCGACGTGCCCCGCAACTCGGCGAGCACACCGACGAGATCTTGGGGGAACTTGGCTACACGCCGGACGAAGTGGGGCGCTTGCGGGCCGCGCGCGTGGTCTAGTCGCGGCCCAGGAGGGAGGCGAGCGTCTGGACGATGTCCGCCCGGGACACTTCGCGCTGGCCGAAGCGGGCTGCTTTCCAGTCCTCGTGTTGAGCGATCGCGCCCCCCGCTTGGTGGGCGACCTCCATCTGCTTGAGGGTTACCACCCCCTGCTCGGCTTCGTTGGTGCCCATCAGGATCGCGTAGGGGATGCCGAGTCTGTCGGCCCGCTTGAGCTGCTTTCCGAGCCTGCCTGAGCCCACATGGATCTCAGTGCGAATCCCGGCTCGCCGCAGTTCGAAGGCGAGCTGCAGGCACTCTTGCCGAAGCCCGCCGTCCATCACCGTCACCAACACCTCGGCGGGGGTCTTGCCCGGCTGGACCTTGCCGAGATGCTCCATCGCCGCCAAAATGCGATCCACGCCTAACGAAGCCCCGGTCGCGGGAATCGGCGGGCCTCCGAAGCGAGCGACCAAGTTGTCGTAGCGCCCTCCGCCGAAGACCGACCCGTATTCGGGAGCGTCCAGCAATACGGCCTCGAAGACCGGGCCGGTGTAGTACGCCAACCCGCGCGCGATGCTCACGTCCAGGGCCACGCGATCACTGCCGTACCCTAGCGTGTCGAGGTCGGATGAGATGCCCTCGATCACATCCAACTGTTCGGTGCTGGTCTCGATGTCCGCGAACAGCGAGCGCAGTTGTTGCAGGACATCCCCGCGGTCGGTGCGCTGGATCGACAGGAACCCCTCGATGGCGGAGACTTGGTCATCTGCGAGTCCCACCCCGCGGATCGTGTCCCCGGACTCGTCCCGATAGCCGTGCGTCAGCTCTAGCTTGACCTTCTCGATTCCGATCTTCTCCAGCTTGTCGAGAACGCGGAAAACTTCCTCTGCGCGATCTGCGCTGATCGACGCGTGTTGCAGCAACAGGTTCAGGATTTCCCGGCTGGAAAAGCGCACTTGGTACGGCCCGACATCGATGGCGCTGAGCGAGTCGCAGATGGCGGCGAGGATCTCGGTGTCGGCCGTGCCACAGGGTGCGCCGACGGCATCCAGGTCGAATTGCGTAAACTGCCGGAAGCGTCCCGGATGCGGCTTGTCAGCACGCCACACTTGGGAGACTTGATAGCGTCTGAAGGGCAGCGTCACCTCCGGGTACTGGCTGACCACCCGAGACAGCGGCACCGTCAGGTCGAAGCGCAGGCCGAGTTCCTCCTCTTCCGGGTTCGAGACTCGGAAAATCGACTGCTGCGCTTCCTCTCCGGCCGATCCCGAGAGCACGTCGAGATACTCGATCGCAGGAGTGTCGAGCGGCGCGAAACCGTAAGTCTCGTAGACGTTGCGAACCGTGTCGATCAGCCGCTGGCGCGCCAGCATCTTGTCCGGCAACAGGTCGCGGAGGCCGCGCGACAGCCTTGGCTTGATGCTCATGGGATTGTAACTCCAACCATATCATGCGCTTGCTGCCTGCCACCAAGCCCGCTGCTCACCGCGAGCGTCCACAGTCTGAACTCGCGATGAGCCCCCTAGTATCCACAAGGCATTCCGACGAAATTCTCCTAGGAATTCGTAACCTAGCGCCCGCCTGCCTGCGCCATAATCGGGTAGGGTAAAGTCATGTCGCGCCTAAACTCGTCACGTTCAAGAGCCTTGCTGCCGCTCCTGCTCGGCTTGGTGGTCCTGACCACGGCATTGTACGGTGCCGGATTCTGGGACAAGAAGGACTTCATGCAGTGGTCCCCCAAGGAAGTGGAGAAGATCTACATGGACTCTCCGTGGGCCAAGCGCGTGAGCATCCCGATGGGCGCGCCGATGGCCGCCTTTGGCGACGCCAGTGGGGGCGGGGCCGGACGCCGTGGCGGCGGCGGTGGCGCTCCGGGCGGCGGCGGTGGTGGCGGCGGCCGTGGCGGTGGTGGCGGCGGTCGCGGCGGCGGCGGTGCCGGGCAGATGCCTCAGCAGGCTCCCTCGCTGAACCTGATGGTTCGGTTCGACGAGGCTGCTCCGGTGAAGCACGCCAAGGTCAAGTTCAATCTCGGCGAGGGCACGGAGCTTACCCCGCAGATGCAGATGTACCTGGAAAACCAAGAGCCGTACTACATCGTGGTCGTCGAGGGCCTTCCCGCACTCTTGGCTCGCTTCGAGGAGGAGCCGGAGAAGCTCGCGACCACGGCCCGCCTGCGGCGCAAGAAGAAAGACGACATTTACCCGGCCAAGGTAGAGGTCCAGGCGAACCAGCGCGCGACGCTGAAGTACTTTTTCCCCCAGAACGACCCGATCGTGCTTGAGGACAAAGAAGTCGAATTCTTCATGAAGTTCGAGCGGGAGATGATGGCGGGCATGCGTCCGGGTGCCGGCGGCGGGCCCCAAGGTCGTGGCCAGCGCGGTCAGGCTGGCCAGGGCGGCCAGCGCCAGCAGAGAGGTGGCGGCCAAGGCCAAGGTGGTGGCGGCCAAGGCCAAGGTGGTGGCGGCCAGCGGGCCGGGGGAGCCGGTCGCGGCGCCGGGATGGCTATGGCTATCTTTGGCAAAGAGATCAAGCGCAAGTTCCGCCTCAAAGACATGGTCTACAAAGGCGAACTGGCCCTGTAGCGCTCTTCCTGTTCGCGCAGTCGCGCGCCTCTAGACGGGGTGCTGCCCGGTCTGGCGCACGGGTTCGGGCCATCCCAACGGATGCGTGAGCGCGTCCGATTCCGGTACCCTCTCCATCAAGCAGCGTCCTTGTGCCAGCTGGCAGGAAGTCCACACGTTGGAGGCAGTCGTAGGCCGGAACGCCGAACGGCCGTGAGCCTTAGCCGGAGCGACTTGTCAAGCAAGCCTACCCGACCAAGTCTTTGAATCCGAGGCGCACGCTACCGTGCTCCGCACACTGCCGCCCTCCGCGCGCCGGCCTCCCGCGCGCAGTAGTGGTATGTCAGGGCCTGGCTTGTGGGCAAAACGGGTGCCAATCGATTACGCTTGAATGCCAATGACGAGCCCATCTGTCAACTATGCGCCGCTTTCGCCGCTGACATTCTTGGAGCGCAGCCTTCTCGTGTATCCGCACAAACCCGCGGTCGTTTACGGTGAGAGTGTCTATACCTACGCGCAGTACGGTGATCGCATCTGCCGCCTCGGCGAGGCACTGAGAGCTCTCGGAGTTGGCCGTGGCGATCGGGTTGCGATCCTGGCGCCGAACATCCCTCCGATGCTCGACGCGAAGTTCGGCCCGATGCGCATCGGCGCGATCCTCGTGCCCCTCAACATCCGGCTGTCTGCGCGCGAGATCGCTTACATCCTGAACCATTCCGGCGCCAAGGTCTTGATCTTCGATTCGGAGTTCGCCGACACGGTGCGCGAACTCAGGCAGCACGTTTCTTCCGCCATGTCGTACGTGCAGATCGTGGATGCCGCCCCCAAGGCCGACGACATTCCCGCGCCGGAATACGAGGAATTCCTTGACGCGGTCCCGTCAGAGCCGGGGCCGGCGGCGGAAATCGACGAGAACGACGCGATCTGCATCAACTACACGTCCGGCACGACGGGATTTCCGAAGGGTGTCGTCTTCCACGCGCGCGGCGCGTGGATCAACGCGGTCGGCGAGGTGATCGAGACGGGCATGAACTGGCGCTCGGTCTATTTGTGGACCCTGCCCTTGTTCCACTGCAACGGCTGGTGCTTCCCGTGGGGCATCGTGGCCATCGGTGCCACGAGCGTCTGCTTACGCAAGGTCGTACCCGCGGAAGTCTACCGACTCGTCAATCGCTGGGGCGTCACGCACATGTGCTGCGCGCCGACAGTCCTGACCGCTCTCTACTCTAGTCCTGAAGCGGCGGGCCAAGACCTCAGCGGCGTCACCGTCGCTACGGCTGGCGCGCCGCCAGCGCCACAGGTCATTCGCACGATGGAGCGGATGGGCGCGCAGGTCCAGCACCTGTACGGCCTGACCGAGACATACGGCCCGTATACAGTCTGCGCCGATCAGCCTGGCTGGCGCGATCTCGATCCCGAGCAGCGGGCACTGGTTAAGGCTCGCCAGGGCGTGCCGTATGGCGTTGCGGGTGACGGCTTGCGCGTGGTCGACGAGGAAATGCAGGATGTCCCCCGCGATGGCCAGACCATGGGCGAGGTCGTGATGCGCGGGAACATGGTCATGACCGGATATTACAACGACGCTGAGGCCACCACTGCCGCGTTTCGAGGCGGCTGGTTCCACTCCGGCGACTTGGCGGTGTGGCACTCCGACGGCTACGTCGAGCTGAAAGATCGCTCGAAGGACATCATCATCTCCGGCGGTGAGAACATTTCCAGCCAAGAGGTGGAAAAGGTCGTCATGGAGCACCCCGACGTGCTGGAGGTGTGCGTCGTTGGGGTCCCGGACGACCAGTGGGGCGAGGTGCCGAAGGCATTCGTCGTGCGCCGACCGGGGTCCCCGGTCTCGGCTGCCGCCGTCATCGAGTTCACCCGCGAGCGCTTGTCACACTTCAAGTGCCCAAAGCAGGTGGAATTTGGGGACCTGCCGAAGACCGCGACAGGCAAGATCCAGAAGTTTGTCCTGCGAGACAGGGAGTGGCAGGGCTCCGGCGGCCGCATCAAGGGCTAGCGTGGCCGCGCGCCCTGGCGGGCGCTGCCGTCAAGCCTCGGACCGCCGAAACAAGCAGCAGTGCGAACACGCTGGTGACCAGCGTCGGGAGCGCCACTTGGATCGTCGTCGGGAACGCCGCGTGTGGTGGGCCCGCAAAGTGGTAGCGGTAGAACAGGATCGCGGCGAGGCAGCCTAGGACCGCCGACCGCCCCAACCTCCCGCCAGTCAGCCGCCAGATCCGCTGTCCGCTCCGCAGCTGGTGGTGCGTCCGCCAACCGAACCAACCGGCCAGCGCGCTGAGACCGGTCGCGGCCGTGAGCAGGACCATCGCCCATGTGTCGGGGATTTCGGCCCGGCTCGCCCTCTGTGCCGCAGGAAGGTCCCTACCGCCCAGACTGCGCAAGACAGCACGTGCGATCGCCTGCGACCGCGTCGTGCCAAGATTGCCTAGGACGGCAACTGCGGAGCGGGTCTGTGGTGCCAGGACCGCCGCCGTGCGGCCACCCCAGGTCTTGCCAGTGTGCTCGAGCACCAGCCCGTCGCCGAACCACCCGGGGCTTTCCTGCACGGTCCAGCCTAGGTCGTAGGGCGGATCGAGGCGGCCCCACCAAGGGCCGTCAACGTGGAGGAACTCGAAGTCGCCAGGCTTCTGGTCTAGCAGCGCCTCCAGGTATGCGGCCATGCCCGCAGCGCTGGCCCTCACCAGCGAACTGCCGCTCCAGCCGAGAAAGCGCGACGGGCTGACCTTCACGCTCCCCCACTGCCATTCATGGGGCAGGGCCCCCGCGTCGGTCGAAGGAGGAGTGCCCGCAACGCTTGCCTGCCACATGCCCAGCGGCCTGAACACTCTCTGCCGCATATAGTCACTGAACCGAACTCCAGAGACACGCTCGATGATCGCTGCCAGCAGGACGTAATTGCTGTTGGCATATGACACCGACTCGCCGGGCAGGCCCTCGAGCCGCGCACTGTTCAGCTGTTCGACGGCCACTTCCAAGTCCAGCTCGTCCGGCGACCCGCAGCAGGGCAGCAGGAAGTCGTGGCCGCGGCGCAGGCCGCTGCGGTGCTGGAGCAGGTGGTTCAGGGTCACGCCCGCCCACTCGGCGCTGGTGAGTCTCGGCAAGATCTCGGCGACGCCGGCGCCTCGATCGATCCGCCCTCCGTGTTCCAGCCGCAGGATGGCCAAGGCAGTCAGAGCTTTGCTGAGAGAGGCCAGCCCCACTGGGGTGTTCACCGTCAATGGTCGCTCGGATTCGACACTTTGGACGCCGTAGGCCCTTACTAGCCCGATCTCGCCGCGCTCCACGACCGCGAGCGCGAGGCCGGGAACACTGTTCAGCGCCAGTTCGGCCCGCACAAAGCGGTCGATCTCCGTGCTCGCGGGCAAGCTAAGGGCGCAGCCGCCGACGAGAGAGGTGGACAGAATGGCCTCACGCAGCACCCCGAGATCGTAGCAACGACGGATGACGCTCACATGTCGGCTCGTGCCTTGCGATCTGTGGTCTCTCGTAGTGAACTCTGTGCTCGCTTGACTTCGACACACTTCACACCCTTCTTACATTTCGACGCGCTCCTTTACGGTTAGAATGAATCTAGGGTCCTGCCCATGCCATCCGAGCCCTTTCGCGTACTGCACGGCAGCAGCCCGTCTCGGCCTTGCACGGCACTGCAGGGATCGAGGTTCTGCGCGCTCTTGGCCTGCCTCTGTCTCTGGCTAGCAGGGCCTCTGCATGCGAATTCGGGAAGCCAAGAGGAACTGGTCGCGAGGTACGAGAGCCTGCTGCTATTCAGCCCTGACGACTATGAGATTTCCGAGGCTGCCAAGGCAGCCTTCGAGAACGGTCTTCGGGGGCGTTTCCGGAGGGCCGTTCGCTCAGCCGGATCGTTCTCGTACAAGCGCCGCGGAGAAATCGCTTACTTCCTCTCGGACTTGGGCGGCGCCAATGAGACGGACGCGGAACGAAGGGCGCGCGAGGCAGCCAACGGCGAGTTTCACAACCTGTTCAACCAAGTCCTCCCGACACTGGCGCTCGCGTACCACACGCCCGGTACTTCCGACAGGCGGAACCCTTACTACCAGAACGCATCTGTCTTGCAGCTTTGCCTCGCGATACTCGATTACAGCTACAGCCGGGGCCTCACCGAAGACGCCTGGCTCCCCGATCACGCAGGCAACGCGAGCGGGGATGCACTTGCGCAAGGCTTGGTCCGAACAGCCGGTGATTTTTCCGAGATCTCCCTGCGGCTGGGAGGATACATCCAGAGCGTTTTCCTCATGCGGGAGGCTCTAGCCGAGGCCGGGTTGCTGGCGAAGTACCGAGCGGTCGTCCGCAATCTGGCGGTAAACCACGGGACGATGTACGGTGCATTCTTCCAAGTCGCCCGGCCGGAAGCCGGGGTCAGCTACACCGCCCCGTTGCCAGTCGAGCGCCAGTACCATCTCAACGCGGATGGCGTGCGCCTCTTTGCGGACTATTTCTGGCCGTACTACCTGCTGATCGACAATGGCATCGAGCGGACCAGCGCGGCTACCGTCTTGGGCAAAGTCATCGAGACGAACATTGCAATCAAGCCGGGGGTATACGGGACGATCAAGCCCGACGGCACCGGCTTTCACCATGCTACGGCGTATGTCGGAGCGTACAGCCCATTCGCCTTTGAAGCCTTCGCCCGCTTGCTCTACCTCCTCAAGGGAACGACGTTCTACCGCACCGAGAGCGTCGAAGCCCTCAAGCTGGCGCTGGACAGCTATCGTGTGATGGTCCAGAGATACGATCCGTCCGCTGCGCTCCGAGGACGCCTCATAGCCGGGAGCGGGGAAGGCAGATCGGCCGCGATCTCAAAGGCCATGGCATTCATGGCTCATCCGGACGGAATGGATGATCTGGAGATGAAGGCTCGCTTCGGGGAGTTCTTCGACGCTGGCTACTTCTTCTCCGCGGACCGGCAGAGCCAGTACTACGAAGGACAGCGCGGAATGCCCTTCCGGGGCCTAGGGATCTATCGCCTGGTCGCGGAACTGCAGGCCCAAAACATCGCCGCCGCCGAGCCTCCGTCAGGGGCTTGGATCAAGCCCTACGCCGCCGCGGGCTTCTTCCGTAACGATGACTGGCTGGTGACCGCGAAGGGCTTCAGCCAGTATTTCTGGGACTACGAGGGACCGCTGGATGCGCGCCAGAACAACTTCGGCCAGAACTGGGCGCACGGTTCGCTGGCGGTCTTCAGCGCGGGCGACCCCGTCAGCGAGCGAGGGTCCGGGCAAGTCCTCTTCTCCGGCTGGGACTGGTACCACGTGCCGGGGACGACCGCGAGTCACTATCCCATTGAGCCGCGGAGAGAGTCAGAAGTGCGCGCGTCTCGCAGGGAGCAGGGAATCAAGCAGCGCGACACGCACCGAAACTACAACACGAAGACCTTTGTGGGCGGTGTAAGCCTAGGAGAACACGGCTTCTTCGTCCAAGACTTGGAGGCGGTTCCGTTCACCGCTCCGACAGACTTGCGCGCGCGGAAGAGCTACTTCTTTGTCGGCGACAAAGTCTTGGCTCTAGGGACGCACATCCAAGGAGGCACGCAAGAGGACGAAACGCACACGACCCTCTTCCAGACGTTCTTGGAGGACGCGAGTGCCGCCACGCAAGTCAACGACGAGCAGCTTACCGGGCTCGAGAGCTTGATCGAGCACCCTGCGGGCACCCAGGCGAGGATGACCGACAGCGTGGGGAACAGCTACTTCTTGGCGGGAAGCACGGCGCCGTTGGTGGTGTCCCGCAGTCTCCAACAGAGCCTGACGCAAGACCACGAGGAGACCGAAGGCGCGTATGCGCAAGCCTATCTCAATCACGGCATCAAGCCCGATGGCGACAGCTACCAGTATGTGGTAATCCCGGCTGACACCGATGCTACGGAGCTGGGCGAGTTGGCGTCCGATCCGTCAAGCTTCTACCAGATACTCGATACGAGCGGAATGCACTTGGTCAGATTTCCTCAGCAGCGTCTGACGGCCTATGCGTTCTACGAAGTCGTGGAGACGCCCGAAGGCGAGCTGATCCGAACGGTCAGCCAGTCGGCGGCGGTGATCGTCCAAGAGCTGGAGGGATCAGGCCCGCTGGGTCAGGCGGTGGCACAAGCGGGCCCCGTACAACTCGCGGCGAGCGTTCCCGATATTGGATGGACTTTCGAGGATGACATCGTCTCGCGCGGCCTGAACTACGCTTCCAAGCAGTTCGCGTTCCAAGTTGCCAAAGAGCACACGCTGACGCTGGCGCTGCGCGGGACATGGTGCCCGGACGCGGCTGGCTCGCCCCTCGGAACAGAGTCCATCCACCGCTCCGGCGAGACCGTGCTCCAATTGCAGTGCCGGGACGGCATGAGCACGGAGGTTCTGTTGCAACCGTGCGAGACTGCCACTCCTGTGACTCAGGGAGTGGAAGATACGCCCGAGCCCGGCCGACGTCGCCCCATCGATCTTCGAGCGCAGAGTTCGACGTTTGAATGAGCGAAGCGCTCCGGAGTCGGGGCCTCGTCCCAGACCTGCGCCGGAGCAAAGCGTCCGACGGTGGACTTCCAGTCTGGCGCTTCTTGCCATGCCGAAGCGTGGTGCGGGCCAGCTGGCGGGTGCGTACGAAGAATGCAGGAGCGTCTTGCGCTATCCCGGCTTTGCGATGGGCAGATGAACCAGAGCCTGCAGCTGGCCAAGATACGGCGGGTCTTGACGGTATAATGCTCACGCAGTCTTGGCGCTTCTAGGTCACAGTCGTTCAGCTGGCTGGAGTCGCGAGGATCACGGGCGAGCACTTCTTCAATGGAGCGTCGGCCAGTTGGGATCAACGGGGATTATTTCTACCGATTCGGCACGCATTCGCCGGTCCTACCGCTTCGCGACTGACGATGCCCCCGCTCAGCGGTACCGCCAGCCGTGCAAGAAGCGACCGGGTAGACGAGCATGAGCAGAGTAATCGGTTATGTGATTGCGGTCGCGATCGTGGCCGGCTCGTTCGGATTGGCGGCTTACTTGGTGTCGCTGGCACCCGAACCGGAGCGGCAGGAACCGCCGCCACAGATTCCGTTCGCCCAGACTGGGAAAGTGGCGGGCGGAACCGGTGCGATTGCGGTGCGCGGCTCTGGGACCGTGCGGACTAGCGCGGAAATCGAAATCACTCCTCAGGTCGGCGGCCGCGTGACTTGGATGGATCCTGGCTTCCAGAGCGGCGGCCGCGTCGAGGCGGGCCAGACGATCTTTCGCATTGATGATTCCGACTTCTTGAACCGAGTGCGGGGAGTGGAAGTGGACATCGAGGCCAGGCAGGCAGAACTCGCCGTGATCCAAGAGGAGGCGGCCTTCGCCAAGGCTGAGTTCGAAAAGTACTCCCGCCTCCAGCGCGAGGCCGGCTCCGCGATCGGCGAGGCGGGCCCTCTTGCCCTGCGCGAGCCCCAGTTGAGGGCGGCCCAGGCCGCGATCGACCGGGAGCAAGTCCGGCTTGCCGATGCCAAGCTGGCGCTCTCCCGCACCGAAGTGCGCGCGCCCTTCGCCGGTTATGTGCTGACCGAGTCTCTGGAAACGGGCCAGCTTGTAACCGCCGGCCAGGCGGTTGGACGGATCTTCGCCGCCGATTTCGTCGAGGTGGTAGTGCCGCTCTCGGACGCCAAGGCGGCGTTGATTCCCAGGCTGTGGAAGCTTCGCGCCGGCGACTCCGACCGACGGGTGGCGGCCCGCGTGGTGGCTACGTACGGCGATGCAAGCTACTCCTGGAATGGCTATGTGGACCGTGCCGAGGTCTCACTCGACGAACAGACGCGGACGATCGACGCGATTGTGCGAGTGCCCGACCCCTTCGCCTCGGGCTCCCGCGTGGACGGCACGAGCGGCCCCGGCGGCGCTCCGCCGCTGTTGGTGAGCAAGTTCGTGGACGTGGAAATTCAAGGAGTTGCTCCGGACAGCTACTTCCGGGTGCCGCGGCCGGCCCTGCGACCGGGAAACGAGGTCTGGGTCGTGGGTGACGGCCAGAGGGTCCGGATTGTCCCCGTACGCGTGCTCCAGCGTGCCAACGACGAAGCCGTTGTCGTGGCAGCCCTCGAAGATGGCCAGCTCGTCATCACTGGCGGCGTTCAGTTCGTCACCGACGGCATGCTCGTGCAGACGCGGGCCGACTTGACGCAATGAGCCAAGACGATCAGCGGCCGCCGGAACCGGGCGGGCCGATCGCCTTCATGGCGACCAACCGCGTCGCTGCCAACTTGCTGATGTTCGGCATCTTGGCGGCCGGCCTCGTGTCGCTGGGAGGCCTGGAGCGGGAGGCATGGCCGACCGTTCCCTTCAACACCATCGAAGTGTCTGTGGCCTATCCCGGCGCGACTCCCGAGGAGGTGGAGGAGTCGATCGTCGTCAAGATCGAGGAGCAGGTCGAGGCATTGCAGGACGTCAAGTCGGTCAAGTCCATAGCGGCCCCGGGAATGGCGTCCGTGAGGGTCGAACTCAAGACCGACACGGACATCAGCGAGGCCATGGACGAAATCGAGTCCGCGGTCGGCCTCATTCAGACGTTTCCCGGCGCAGCCGAGCGCCCCGAATTCAGGGAGATGGACAACCGCAACAGCATGATCCGCCTGATCGTGCACGGTGACATCCCCGAGCGGTCGATCAAGGAGCTGGCCCACCAGGTCGAAGACGGTTTGAGCACGCTGCCGAGCGTATCGCACGTCGAGACTTCCGGGACAAGAAACTACGAGATATCGATCGAAGTGCCGCTGGCCCGCCTCCGTGCCTACGGCCTGACGCTCGACGATATCGCGGACGCGGTCCGTCGGAGTTCCCTCGATCTATCAGCCGGCAGCATCGACACCCGGGAAGCCGAGGTGCGAGTCCGCACCATCGGCCAAAGGTACGATCAGCTCGACTTCGAAGAGATCGTCGTTCTCGCCCGGAACGACGGCACGGCAATACGGCTCGGCGATCTTGCCGACGTGCGCGATGCCTTTCAGGACACCGCCCTGATGGTCCGGCACCAAGGGCAGCTGGCGGCCTTTGTCGAGGTCTACCTAGCCGAGGGCGAGCAGGTGATGGATGTCGCCGAGGCCGTACACGAGCACACCGCGAACACGATCGTCCCGTCCCTGCCCGACGGGGTAGGGATCACCATCTGGAACGACGACTCCCAGACCTACTCGGAACGGGCCGAGATCCTCCGCAAGAACGGCATTCTCGGGCTAATTCTGGTGTTCGTCGCGCTGGCCCTGTTTCTCGAGATACGGCTCGCACTGTGGGTTGTCGTCGGCCTGGTCACCTCCGGGATCGGGACGTTGGCCGTGATGCTGGTGTTCGACCTCGCGATCAATACCATTTCGCTGTTCGCGTTCGTCCTGGCTATCGGCATCATCGTCGACGATGCAATTGTCGTGGGCGAGCACATCCACTACGAGCACAGCAAGGGAGTGTCGGGAGTCGTCGCGGCGATACGGGGGGCGCGCCGGATCAAGAGTGCGCTGGTCTTTGCGGTTCTGACCTCTGTGGCGGCATTCACGCCCCTGCTCTTCATCCCTGGGGGCATCGGCGAAGTGTGGGGCGCGTTGCCGGTGATCATCATCGGCATGCTGCTGATCTCTCTGGCTGAAGCGCTCCTGATACTGCCGAGACACCTATCCCACATGCGCGGGCCGGAGTGGACACCGACCAACATCGTGGATCGATTCTTCTGGCGCACCCGGGACTACGTGGACCGAGGGCTCAACGTACTCGTGAACTTTCCCCTAGATCGAGCGCTCCGACTCGCGACCGATCAACCCGCTATCGTCGTGGCGGGAATCGTCGGCCTCCTCATTGTCAGCCTGTCCCTGCTGCCAGCGGGCATCGTCCCGGCGACTTTCGCTCCCGTAGTGGAGGGCGACTTCGTCACCGCGACCCTCGAAATGCCCGACGGAACCCCGGCCGAGCGGACCTACGAGGTAGCAACGGAACTGGAGCAGGCGGGACGGCGGGTTCTGGAACGTCTTGATCGGGATCGACCCCAGGGCTCGCCTTCGCTGCTGTCGGGAGTGAGCGTAACGGTCGGCCAGAGAGCTCGGGTGGAGGGGGGAGGGCTTGACCCGAGGCCTAACCTGAATCCGGAGCCGAACATCGCCACTGTCGAGTTCAAGCTCGTCAGCGCCCAGCAACGGGAGCAGTCCGCTATCGCGATCATGCAGCATTGGCGGGAAGAGGTTGGGTTCCTCCCGCATGTTCGGGGAATCGGATTCAGCGGCGAGATCATCGATCTCGGCAGTCCCGTGGAGGCTGTGCTCTCACATCCGGACCCGGCCAGGTTGTCGGAAATCGCGGACTCGGTAGTCCGCAGCCTGCGCAGCGTGGCAGGTGTCTTTGACGTCCGGTCCGATCATACGCCCGGCGTCGGAGAGATTCAGCTGGAGTTGCGGCCGGAAGCGCGAACGCTTGGCCTGACGGTCGAGGAGATGGCAAGGCAGGCGCGGGCGGCGTTCTTTGGGGTCGAAGTGCTGAGAGTGCAGCGCAACCGGGAAGAGGTCCGGGTCTACGCGCGCCTGCCCGAAGATGAGCGCGATGCAATCACGGATGTCGAGGGCTACCTGGTCCGCACTCAGTCGGGAGGGGACGTGCCGCTCAGTCACGCGGCATCTCTGACTATGGGCAGGTCGCCGCCTTCGATCCGCCGGCAAGACGGTCAGCGCGTAATCACGGTGACAGCGGATGTGAACGAGAACGTGATTTCGGGCGGCGAAGCGAATGACATCCTCGAGAACACGATCCTCGCGCAACTAACCGCCTCAGCCCCCGATCTGACCTACTCCTTCGGAGGCGAGCAGCAGCAACAGCTAGAGTCGCTGGACGCTCTATATCGCGGCTTCGTGCTCGCCATGCTCGTGATTTTCGCGCTGCTAGCCATTCCCTTGGGTTCTTACGTCAAGCCGTTCATCGTGATGGCTATCATTCCGTTCGGTCTGATCGGGGTCGTGCTCGGCCATTATGTGCTGGGAATCGCAGTCAGCGCTGCATCGTTTCTGGGATTCTTCGGGCTCAGCGGGGTGGTCGTCAACGATTCGCTGGTCATGCTCGACTTCATCGACCAGCGCCTCAGCGAGGGGGCCGCTCCGAAGCAGGCCATCATCGATGGCGCCAAGGGGCGTTTCCGTCCCATCCTGCTGACATCGGTGACTACCTTCCTCGGCTTCACTCCGCTCATTCTCGAACGGTCGATCCAAGCGCAGTTCCTAGTCCCGTTCGCCGCATCGCTGGGGGTCGGCATCATGGTCACGACCGGGATCGTGATGTTGCTGGTGCCGGCGCTGATGGCTGTCTATCTGCGCGCCAACTCACGTCGCGTCGCAACGCGCGCCACTCCATCTCTCTAGCCCCTTCCGACGGAGCGGGGCCGCGCGGCCGGTCAGGAGTCGACGGGCCAGTCGTCGTTGACAGGCAAGCGCGCGCGATCGCTCGGGCGTCAGCAGATGCCCGGTATCAGAGCCCGGCGATGGGCCGGATAATCGCTGAACGTTTCCCGATACCAGCGGTGGTTGCTCCGCGCCCTCGGGACGAGATTGGCGACCGTGAACAGCATGAACGCCAGGCCGCACGACGACCACGTCGCGACCGCCCAGCCTGCCCATTCGAGGATTTCCCCCAAGTAGTTCGGACACGAGACGAAGCGAAACCCGCCGCCCTGCGGTATCGCATAGCCTGTCTCGCCGGGCCGGCGCAGGCGCATGAGGGTGTTGTCAGAGTGGAGGTTGAGCGCGATCCCGGCTACGAATATCCCGACGCCGATCAGGAAGCGGGGGTCGGCGAGCCATGCAGTGGCGTACTCGCCGAATTCCGAAATGAAGCGGGCGTTGATGTACGCGTTGATCGCATTGAAGAGAAAGCCAGACCCGACCACCATAACGGGCGTCTTCCGGCCGCTTGCCCGGACACGAAACGGATAGACGAACGTCCGGTTGAGATAGTGGCCCTGCCACATCGTCAGGAACAGCAGCGGCACGATCTGGAACGCGCCCTTGCCGTTGAGATACACGAGCAGGAAGAGCGCAGGCGCCGGCAACTCCATGATGATCCATGCGAGCCTGGCGGAAACGTGTGGCCCCCAGCCCGCACCCGCGTAGTGGCGCCCGTAGGGCGCGGGCCTGCGGAGCAGGTACACGAACGTCGCGGCCGCCATCGCGAGGACAGCCCATATCAGCATCCCGTGCAGGCGCTCTTCGCTCAATTCACGCCCCTCCACCCAGCATGCCGTGTTCGTCGAACCAGCGGTACGTGTCCCTGACCGATTCTGCGAGCGAGCGCGGGTGGAATCCGAGTTCCGCCTGCGCCTTGGCGCTGGATATCCGCCGATTGCCATGGGCCATGACGCGGACGGACACCGGAGTGTAGAGCGGGCGGCGTCCGCGGCACCGATCTAGGACGACTTGGCAGGGTGCCCAGAACCGGGCGGCGAACATCGGGAACTGGAGGCGGGGTGCGGCTACCCCGGTCGCCTTCTGGGAAAGCTCCGCCAGTTCGCGCACGGTGTGCCAGTGACCTGAGACGAGGTAGTTCTCGCCACATCTCGCCTGTGACTCGGCGGCCATCGTGGCCGCCACGACATCGCGCACATCGACCCAGTCGTAGCCACCTGCGATCAGCGCGGGCAGTCGCCTGCGGTGGAGGTCGAGAAATACCTGCCCCATGGGCGACGGCGCTCCGTCATAGGGTCCGATCACGCTGGTCGGATTCAGGATCACGGCGTCCAGGCCGCGGTCGATGCCGCGGCGAACTTCCGCTTCCCCGGCGGCCTTCGAACGGTCGTACGGCAAGTCGCGCGGACTGTCCGCAGGACGGCGGCTCTCGTCAAGCACTTCGTCCAGCGGGTGCTGGTCGTAAGCGTGGATCGAGGAAACATGAACCAAGCGTCTCACCCCACATTCGAGGGCAGCTTCCACGACATTGCGGGTGCCCAAGACATTCGTGCGATGGAATTCCTGCGCCCTGACGGCACCGATCGAGACCAACGCGGCCAAATGGAACACGGTTTCCGCGCCCGCGAAGGCGGCGATCAGCGATTCCTTGTCGAGAATGTCGCCATTGACCCACGCGATGTCAAGATCCGCCGCCGTCCCTCGACGTTTCCGATAGATCGCGCGAACCTGGCGGGGCCCGTACTTGTCGGCAAGGGCCCGCGCCAACACCCCGCCGATCTGCCCGCTCGCCCCGGTGATCACCCGCGCGCTGCCAGGTCGTCCGCCGCCAGATGATCTCATTGCGAAAGGCTCAATTCGCGAATCGTAGACCAGGCCAAGCGCTGCGGGAGCGGCCGTCGCGAACTCAGACTCGGATTTCGTGCCGCTGCTCGGCGAGCCTGAACTTAAGCTTGTTGCTGGGCGACTGCGAGGGCAATGGATCCATCGGTAAGCGCTTGTAGGGGCGGGCCAGCTCGATCTTGAAGTGATGCGTCAGCATCAGCAGGTTGATCGCCATGTGCAGGTCGGCCCAGCGGCTGCCGAGACATGAGTGCGTGCCCAGCCCGAAAGGCGCGTAGCCCCTGCTGAAGTGCTCGTTTCGCGGGGCCAGGTAGCGGTCGATGTCGAACGTCCACGGATCGGGGAACACCTCGTCCGAGTAGTGCGTGGCCGTCTGAGCGATCAAGAGCTGCGACCCCACCGGCAGTTCGAAACCCTCCACCGTGCAGGTATTCATCACCGTGCGCATCGACATGACCGTGATCGGCGACATCCGCAGAGCCTCCATCAGGACTCGGTGGGTCACGTCGATCCGGTCCAGACTGAAGTCATCCTCGCTGGGATCGCCCTCGGCCCACAACGCGTCCGCTTCGGCCGTGACTCGCTCGTACAACTCGGGATTCTGCACCAACCAGTAGAGGGCGAAACCAATCTGATCGCCCATGTACATGGCCGTCATCAAGATCGCCCCGAGCGGCAGCGCCAGGTCCGATTCGGGCAGGAATTGGGGATCGGACGCATGCAGTGCCAGATATGCGTCCACCACGTCCTCGGGCATCCCGACCCGCTGCGCGGCCGTATGGGTCTTTTGCATACGGTCTATGATCTTTTGCGTGACCTTCGCCCGGCGGCGCATCGACGGGGTCTTGAGCATGAAACGCGGAAACGTCTTGACGATGCCCACATTGAGCACCCGTACCTTGTAGTCGAGCGCGTCGGCAATCTCGGCTTGGGTGTCTATGCTGGCCAGCAGCGGCGATGACTGCGCGTTCAGCAATGGTCGCAGCATCGACTGCACCGGCATCGTGGCGCCGACGTCCCAACTCGCCATGTGCGCGCGGGCCAGGTCATAGACATCGTCCAGACGCCTGGTCAAGGTCTTGCGAGAGTAGACGGACTGCAACGACTTGCGAAAGCGAAAGTGATCGGCACCGTCAGTCGAGTGCATCGAGCGCGACACGCCATACGCCTTGTCGACTCCCTCGAAGTACTCCTTCGACCGCAAGAACACCCGCCCCATGCGATGGGCCCATTCATTCGTCTTCAACCCTGCTAGGACGATCATGTTCTGGCGGAACGGGAGCCGAAGCTCGAACACTGGACCGTACTTTTCGGCCAAAATGGCAAACCCGGCTGGCAGCCTGCCCTCTCGCAGCTCGCGGTTGAACACCAGATCGCGCAGGGCCACGGCTGGAATCGGCTTGGTCAGCGAGGGCCGGCGAAGCGCGGGCGCGACGATGCTCTGGCCCACCGCTGACGCGATCGCTTGGCCGATCAGGTCCATGTTGTTGACGAATTCAATCCGTTTTTCCGCCTCCTCGTCGATCTGAAACATCAAATGGAACACGTGGCAGGCGTTGACGAGGCCGGTGAGAATCACGTCGCGCGGCCCCGGAATCTCGTCTGCGAAGATGATCCTAGTCAGCCGGGCCTTGACGAACTCGCCCGCCAGGTGGTCTTCTCCTAGCTGTGTTTCGCCCGGCCGCTGGCGCTTGGTGAAGGTATAGAATTCGCCCGGGTGGAGGTCGAGAATCTGTCGCCGAACGAGCCCGTCCAGCGCTTGGGGGATCACCGACTCGGAATGCGGAGCAAGCCGCTCAACCCAGTAGCGTGCATCGTGTGATTCCGTTTCGGTCGCGATCTCCCGCAAGATCGGATCGAGCAGCGGACGACCGGTGTCGGTCGCATCCAACAGAGTCAGCGACTCCAGGTCGGTGTCGATGCAACCGAGCAGCGACAGTTCGCCCAGCACCGCGCCGGCCACGGCGCAGTTCAGGTTCCACCCGGGCACCTGACGGAAATAACCGCTTTCTTCGTCCAGCAGTGCCAGCAGCAGCTCTTCCGGCAGACTCAGCGCGGGCACCTCTGGGCTCAGTTGATCTGCTGTTTCGTGACTCACTAATTAACCAACTATCCTCTTCGTTAACAGATCTAGAGGATTCTGGAGACAATTATAGGCACAGCAAGCTAGCTTTGCAAAATTCCCGAAGTAGCGGATTCTACGGTTGAGAGACCCCGGGGCGCTGGGGCGGTGGGGAACTGCGAAGACCGCGCCGCACGCTGCTGCTGGGCACCCATCTTTGGCACCTGCCCATCCGAATCCTAGCGGACGTGCGGGACTCATGCACGGGAGCGCTAGTAGCGCGATGCTCCTGCGCATCCGGAGACGCGAGCGTGCAGCCACGGTCGAAATGATCGGAACCAAACTGCGTTCGATTGGGGGCTTATATACGAAAGTGCCCATTCAGGCAACCCTCGCATACGGTTCTGGAGCAACGCACGGCCTGACGGCCCACGTTGACGCTCCGGCGGCGAGAATCCCGGCCGCCAAGATGTTTGCCGCGGCATTCACGTCGCGATCTGCCACTAGGCCACAAGCCCCGCAGCGGTACGTTTCACTGTGGCCCGGATCGTTCCGGGTGCCGCACCGGCTGCAGTCCTGTGACGTGTGTTTCGGGTCCACCTCCACATACTCCCGACCGCCCCATGCGGCCTTGTAGCGAAGCTGTGACTGTAGAAGCGACCAGTTTTGTGCTAACACCTCCCTGTTGAGTCCCGCCTTGGCCTTGACGTTCGAGCCTGGCTTGTCCGCCCTTCCCTTGGCCGAGCGCGTCATGTTGGTGACCTTCAGAGCCTCGACCGCGATGAGCCCGTGCCGGCGGATGATCCCGGTCGTGGCCCTGTGACATGCGTTCCGCTCGCGGATGTACTGCTTGCGGTCGAACCGTTGCAACGCTGCGACACGCTTGCGCCTCGTTGCCGAACCCTTCCGGCCGCGCGAGACCGAGCGCTGCAGCCTGCGCTTGCGCTTCCAGTCGCGCTGCGCTCGCGCCACCACCGTGCCGTCGGAACAGGTCATGCGCTTGCGGACGCCCATATCGATACCCACCGCCGCCACCGACGGTGCCAGCGGCTGCTTGTCGACCGCATACACCAGCGACGCCTCCCAGCGGCAGCCGCGCTCTGCCCATGCCCCACATCTCTACACTTGACAACGCTACGGTCGTTGTGGCATGTCTGAAACATGCTCGACCAGCATTGCATTGCCAAGACTCTCTCCACCGCACAGGCCGTGGCGACCCTGCAGGTGCTGCTGGCACAGATCGGCAGCGCCAGCCGGAGCGCATTCGCCCGCCACGTCTGCCGCGAATTCGGCTTCCTCGACAGTCTCGGCCAGCCGCAGGCGGCCAGTTGCCACAAAGCCTTGCGCCACCTGCATCGGCAGGGTCGCATCGAGTTGCCGCCGCCGCGCCATGGCGGCCGCGGCGGCCACTGCCGCCCGCGCCGGCTGCACCAGCCGCTGCCCGCCCCGCAGGCCGTCCCCGCTAGCGCCGGGGACTTGGCCGGACTCCAGCTGACCCTGGTCACCACGCCCGCACAGCGCCAAGTTTGGAATGAGCTGGTCGCCAGCGAGCACCCGCAGGGTGCCGTCATTCACGTCGGCCCGCAGTTGCGCTACCTGATTGAGTCCGAGCACGGCCTGCTCGGGGCGCTCGGCTTCGCCGCCTCGGCCCTGGCGGTCGCGGCCCGCGACGAGTGGGTCGGCTGGTCGGCCGCGCTGCGCCGCAAGCGCCTGCACCGCGTGCTGGCCCTGAGCCGTTTCCTGATCCGGCCCTCGGTGCGTTGCCACTTGCTGGCCTCCAAGGTGCTGGGCCAAGTCCTGCGGCGGCTGCCGCAAGACTTCTGCCAGCGCTACGGCTACCGCCCCGCCTTGCTGGAAACCTTCTGCGACCCGCAACAGCACGCCGGCACCTGCTTCCGCGCCGCCAATTGGATCTGCGTGGGCCACACCGCCGGGCGCGGTCGTTTCGCCGGGCGCGCCCAGCGCGTGCCGGTCAAGACCATCTTTGTGTACCCGCTGCAGGCGGACTTCCGGGACGTGCTCGGGGCCGCCCAGCCACCCGCCTGCGAGCCGCTGGCAGCGGCCGCGGGCCTCGCCTTGGACACGTTCGCCGAGCACGAACTGGGACGCGCCCCGCTGGGTGATTTACGCTTGTCCAAGCGGCTGGTGCAGACCGCCCGCATGCAAGCCGGAGCTCCCATGGCATCGATTCCAGCCGCCGCGCAGGGCCTGCGCTCGGCCGTCAAGGGCCACTACCGCCTGATCGACCAGCCGGACGAGTCGGCGGTGACCCCGGAGAACATCCTGGCCCCGCACCGCCAGCGCACGCTGCAGCGCATGCAGGCCGAGCGCACGGTGCTGTGCGTGCAGGACGGCACGGACCTGAACTTCGCCGAGCATCCGGGCTGCGCGGGGCTGGGCTTGATCGGCAAGAACCGCGGCTCGCAGGGCACGCTGGGGCTGCACCTGCACTCGACGCTGGCGCTGAGCCCGGAAGGCATCCCGCTGGGATTGCTCAAGCTGCAGTACGAAGCGCCGGACGGGCAGGCGCAGCGCGGGCGACCGCTGGAGGAGCGCAAGAGCTTCCGCTGGATCCGCGGGTTGCGGGACTGCGCGGAGGCGGCGGGCCGCTTGACGGACACGCGTGTGGTGGCGGTGATGGACCGCGAGGCCGACGTGCTGGCGTTGTTCAGCGAGCAGCGGCGGCTGGCGGGCGTGGAACTGCTGGTGCGGGCCAAGCACAACCGTGCGCTGGGGGCGGGTCAGCCGAAGCTGTTCGAGCAGATCCGGGAGCAGGCGGCGCAAGGCCGGTTGCAGATCGAAGTGGAGCGCAGTTCGGCGCGGCGGGGCAGCGCTCGCCAGAAGGCCAAGCCGTTGCGCGCGGCGCGCACGGCGCAGGCGGAATTGCGCTGGCAGACGGTGGAGTTGGCGGCCGGGACACAGCGGGCGGGGCCGCTGCGGCTGCAGTTGGTGCACGTGTGGGAGCGGACGGCGCCGGAGGGGGTGGAAGCGTTGGAGTGGTTTCTGCTCACGACGCTGCCGGTGCAGTCGCAGGCGCAGGCGGAGCAGGTGCTGCAGTGGTACCGGCTGAGGTGGCGCATCGAGGACTGGCACCGGATTCTCAAGTCGGGCTGCAAGGTGGAGTACCTGGGGCACCGGAGCGGGGAGCGGATCGAGCGGGCGGTGACGATCAAGGCGGTGATTGCGTGGCGGCTGGCAGCGCTGACGCTGCTGGGGCGGGAGACGCCGGAATTGCCGGCCACGGTGTTTTTCACGCAGATCCAGTTGCGGGTGCTGCGGCACTTCACGAGCAAGCGCAGGTTGTCCGAGCCGGACAACCTGGGCTCGGCGGTGCTGGCGATGGCGATTCTGGGTGGCTACCTGAAGAACCCGAAAGCGCCGCCGGGACACCAGAAGATCTGGGAAGGCTGGACCCGCTTGACCATCATGAGCGAGGCGTATGAGCTGCGCGACTACTTCGAGCCGCCTGCCAGCGCCTCTCAGGAGAAGCCCGGTTCATGACTTGTGGGGTAACGGCAGGCCGCGGGCGGGCAGGTGCGCGACGGCTGTCTCGTCTGTCCGTTTCACGGCTTCGAGTATGACGTGTCGGGCCGATGCGTCGCCACCCCTTTCGCTTCGCCGCCAAAGTCCGCGCGGCTCAGGGTGTTCGAGACGCAGGAACTCCTTGGGATGGTCTTCGCATGGTGGGGGATCGATGGGCGGCCGCCGCAGTGGAGACTGCCCGCGGACCCGCCGTCTGGACCCGATTGGAGCGGCTTGGAATTCCGGACCGTTCGGTTTCCGGGCCACCCTCAGGACATCGCCGAGAATGCGGTGGACCTCGCCCACCTTCGGTACGTGCATGGCTACGACAACGTGAAGCAGGTCGGTCAAACGTCGGTCGACGGTGCAGTGCTCGAGACCTGCTTCGACTTCAGGCGCACGCGGCGGGTCGCGGGCATCGTCAAGGTCGTCTTCGACGTCGCAGCCGTAACCCGTATTTTCGGCCTCGGCTATTCGTACGTCGAAGTCCGCGAGCGCTCCATCGGGATGGATACGCGGCTATGGGTGCTCGCCGCTCCGGTCGACGGCAGGCTTGTCGAGATTGTGCTCGTCGGCCAGGTGCGCGAGATGCGCCGGCCGAAGCGACCTATCGTAGGCCTGAGATTCCTTCCGCTGAGCCTTCGCGCTCCGATCATGAACAAGGTCGTCATGTCCGCGCAAGAGCGGGACGTCATGCAGGACGTGGTGATATGGGCAGGGAAACAGCACGAGTCCCGGCCGCGACTTTGCCGAGCCGATGGCGAGATCGGGGTGTATCGACGCTATTGTGCGCAGTTCTACCCCGACCAGCAAAATGCTGGCCCAGGGCGGCGCGACCGGCGAAGCGCCCAGAAGTAGCGGTTTCGACCCGACGGTCGGAATTGCGTTGTTCGAACCGCGGCTGCCCGCTCGCCAGCCGCTCTGGTCTCGGACGCATGCTTCGGGATCCAGCCGTTCGCGGACAGCGTTCATGGGGCCGCTGTGCCGTAGGCTTTCACGCCACGACCGAGGGCGCTAAGCTATTCGTACGCATCCGGAAGGCGACGCAAGCAGCATAGAGATGAAGCTTCGATTGGCAATCGCAGTGCCGGCCCTGTTGGTCGCGGCCTGCTCGAAGCAGCTGGATCTGCCCGTGCACCAGTTCAATGTCCCGGCCCCGGAGGGCTGGCAGGCGGCAGCGACCGAGCCGCTGGCTGCCGGCTCGGACTGGTGGGCCTATTTGGACGCCCCGGGACTCGACGCCGCGATTCGGAAGGCGTTGGATTGCAGCCAGAGCCTGCAGGCGGCTACTGCCAGGATCGAGATCGCGGTCCAAGAGCGGCTCATCGTCGGCGCCTCGGACTGGCCGGAGATAAATATCGGCGCCAGCCGGATCCGACAGCGTCAGAATTTCGTAGGGCTGCCGTTTCCGGGCCTTTCCGACCAAGTCCTGACGAGCACGTACTCGAACGCGGGCCTGACGTTCAATATTGGATGGGAGGCTGACCTCTGGAACCGGCTCAGCTCGCAGAAGCTGGCCGCAGATGCCGGCATCGTTGCCCAAGAGGCCGACCGGCTTGCTGTGCGCCTGTCCCTGAGCGGGCAAGTTGCCAAGGCATGGTTCGCTGCCGTCGAGGCTCACAGCCAAGTCGAGGCCGCGCAGGCGGTGGTGGAACACTTGGAAGCGGTAGCGGGCTGGACGCGGGAGAGCTACTTGTACGGGTCGCGATCGCCCTCCGACGTGCGGGTCGCCGAGAGCGACATTGAAAGGGCCAGCGCGAGAGTGCGGGAGCATGAGCGGGCGCGTGACAGATTCGTGCGCCAAGTCGAGGTGCTGGCCTGCGAGTATCCCGCTGGCGAGCGGGCGCTGGCGGCCGAGTTGCCCAGCCTTCCATCTCAGGTTCCAGCGGGTCTGCCGTCTGAACTGGTCCAGCGCAGACCCGACCTGATTGCTGCCAACCAAGCGCTGCTGGGAGCGGACGCCCGGATCGTGGAGGCGCGGGCGGCGCTGCGCCCGGGCTTCGCGCTCACGACGACGGCTGGCACGGCCAGCAATCGCTTGCTCGACTTGGTCAACCCCGGCCTGAACGCATGGAGCTACGCGCTCGGGATTGCGCAGCCGCTCTTCAATCGCGGGCGCCTGAAGGCCAACGTGCAGGCGACGGAGGCGCGTTCCCGCGAGGCGGCCGCCAATTACGAGAGCCTCATGTGGAAGGCGTATCTGGAAGTGGAGTCCGCGCTCGCGGCGGAGGAGACGCTGCAGAACCAGCAGCGCTCGCTGCAAGATTCCCAGACCACCACCCGCGCGGCGATCGACCTGGCGGAGCAGCGCTACGCGGCGGGCATGGGCGACATCTTTTCAATCCTTGCCCTGCAAAGATCCGTTCTTGAGACCCAGAGCGCAGTGCTCGCCCTCCAGCGGGCCAGGATTGACAATCGAGTCGACCTGCACCTCGCCCTGGGAGGCAGCTTTAGCGACTCGCCGCCCGTTCAACAGGCGCGGGCTCCCTAGACCCTGGTCAGTTCGATCACGCCGTTGGCCTTGTCGAGCCTTTCCACCCTGAACGTGTGAATCGAGCCGGATGTCAGCGGTTCCTCGTCTGCGCTCGACTCCGACAGTGCGGGATCCTGTTCGCCGTCGTCCGATCCCTTCCAGGCTGATTCCAGCATGCTCTTCAGAGAGCCCAAGTCTGAAGTCTGTCCGAGAGCGACGCTCTTTTTGGTAGCGCTCTTGGGCTTGATCGAGCAGACACCCGTCACGCCGTCGCCTATCTCCACCGTTGCCTTGCCAGCCTCGACCTTGGCGATCCGTCCCGTCAGGATCTCCCCGACTGCCATCTGATCCATGGCCGATTCGACCTCGGTCGGTTCAAGTTGTTTCATCCCGACCCTGAGCTTGCGGTCCTCGAGATTGATTTCCAATATCTTTACCCGGACATCCTGCCCCTCCCGAAGCATTTCCGCGGGGCTGTTCAGCCGCCGGTCGGAGGTGATGTCCGAAATGTGCAGCAGGGCGTCCACACCTTCGGCGATGTTCACGAACGCGCCGAAGTGCATGATCTTGCGCACCTTGCCGGTCGTGACGCTGTTCACCGGGTGTTCTTCGGGCAGTTTCTTCCAAGGGTCGCCGAGCGCCTCCTTGAGGCTCAGGCCGATTCGCTTGCGCTTGACGTCTACGTTCTTGACGAGCACCTTGACGACATCGCCGGCCCGGACTAGCTCGCTGGGATGCCTGACCCGCTGGGTGTACGACATGTCCGAGATCCGCACCAAGCCCTCCACCCCGGGGAGCACTTCGACGAATGCCCCGAATTCCTTGAGCTTGGTCACCGTGCCCTCGATGGTCTCGTCGACGAAGATGCGGTCGGCGACCTCGCTCCACGGCTCTGGCAGCGTCTGCTTCAGTCCGACACCGATCTTTTGCGAGGCGCGGTCGATCTTGAGGATCTTGACTTGGATCTTCTGGCCCACGTGAAGTTCGTCGGCCGGAGTCTTGATGTGGCGCCACGCGATGTCGCTGATGTGCAACAGGCCATCAATGCCTCCGATGTCCACGAAGGCTCCGAAGTCGCGGATGCTGCGGACTGTGCCGGGCACCGTCTCGCCGACACTGAGATTGGCGATGGCCTCTTCGCGTGAGCGGTGGCGCTCCTCGTTCAGCACCGCCCGCCGGTCGAGCACGACGTTGCGGTCGGCCTCGTCGAACTGGACGATGCGCGCGCGGATTTCTTGGCCCACGAGCGCCTGCAGGCCTTCGTCGCTTCTCTCGCCCGAGCGTGACGCGGGCATGAACGCGCGCACGCCCACGTCCACGGAAAGCCCGCCCTTGGTGGTGCCGATGACCTTGCCGAGCACCGCGCTGCCGGAATTGAAAGCGGCCTCGAGTTGAAACCAGCTGCTCGGCCGCTGGGTCTGCAAGCTGCTCAGCTGCAGGTAGCCTTGATGCGACTGGCCGGTGACGACGACTTCGATCGATTCGCCGATTTCGGGCTGTTCGCCCGACTGCTTGCTGGGCTCGAATGGGAGGAATGCCTCGGCCTTCTGGCCGATATCGACGAAGACACCGTCGTGGCGCTTGCTCACGACCGTGCCGCGGAGCAGTTCCTTGGCGGTCTCTGGGGGCGCGGCCGGCTCGGCGTCCGAAGTCTTGACAATTTGGTCGTAACCGACATCCTCGGGGATTTCGATCTCGTCATCATCGTCCAAGAAGTCGTCGTCCGCCGGCTCGCCGGGCATCGCCGGCATGGCTGGCGTGCTTGGAGGCTGCGGGCTGGCCGCACTCTCTTCTTGACCCTCCGGCGGCGGATCGGCCGGGGCCGCGCTCTGGTCGGCAGCAGCCGGCCTCACTTCCGCAGTGGTGCCGCCGCTTGGTGGCTCTGGCAACGCCGGCGCGGGACTATCTTCGGCGGAGTTGCTAGGCAACTCTGGGACATCCGAATTCACTCGCTTCTCCAAGAACTTTCATTGTTTCACAATCCAGGGTGGGCATCGTCGGCGCCCGCGCCGCGCGCGCTGCCACCTCCGTCCGGTCGGAGCGGCCGCTAGGCCTCCGGCGGCGCCTTTCGAATTCGCATGATCTCGCGGTGCGTGCTGACTCAGAGCCAGGACTCGAACGCCGCCCTGCCAGCATAGGTGGCACGCGATCCTAGTTCGGACTCGATCTCCAGCAGACGGTTGTACTTCGCGACGCGGTCGCTGCGACAGGTGGACCCGGTCTTGATCTGGCCCCCGCCGCAGGCCACCGCCAGGTCTGCGATGGTCGTGTCCGATGTCTCGCCGGATCGGTGCGAAATGATGAAGGTGTAGTTGTTGTCGCGTGCAAGTTGGATGCAATCTAGCGTCTCGGTGACAGTGCCGATCTGATTGAGCTTGATCAAAATCGAGTTGCCCAGGCCGTCAGAGATCCCGGATTGGAAGATCTCCGGATTGGTTACGAAGAGGTCGTCGCCGACGAGCTGCAGCTGGCTGGCCAGCCGCTCCGTGCCGACTCTCCAGCCATCGTGATCGACCTCCGAGAAACCGTCCTCTAGCGAGATCAACGGATACTTGGCGGACCAGTCGGACCACATCGAGGCCATTTCGCCCGCGTTGCGGCGGCTGCCGTCGGATTGGTCGAAGACATAGTCTCCGTCCGTGCAGAACTCGCTCGCGGCGGCGTCAAGGCCGATGAACATCTCCTCTCCCGGCTTGTAGCCTGCCTCGGAAATGGCGTCCACCAACAGCTCCATGGGTTCTTCGTTGGATTTCAGTTCCGGAGCGAACCCGCCTTCGTCGCCCACCGCCGTGCCGTAGCCCTTGGACTTGAGGATGCCCTTCAGGGCGTGGAAGGTCTCGGTCGCGGCCCGCAATGCCTCTGAGAAGGTGCCGAGCCCGACCGGCAGGATCATGAACTCTTGGATGTCGACGTTGTTGTCGGCGTGCTGGCCGCCGTTCAGGATGTTGAACATCGGCACTGGGAGCGTGTAGCGGTCGCGTTCGGCGAGCCTTTGGTACAACGGCCGGCCCTGCTCGGCGGACATGGCATGGGCCACGGCCATCGACACGCCCAGAATCGCGTTGGCGCCCAAGCGGCCCTTGTTGCCTGTGCCGTCCAGGGCGACCAGCTGCGCGTCGACCGCTCGCTGGTCCGCGGCCTCGCAGTCCCGCAGCGCGGCTAGGATCTCGCCGTTGACATTGTTCCGGGCGTTGAGGACTCCCTTGCCTGCGTAGCGGCCCATGTCTCCATCCCGCAATTCGACCGCTTCGTTGATGCCCGTGGATGCGCCCGAAGGAACTCGCGCCGAGCCCTTGGCGCCGGACGCTAGCTCGGCGGCGACCTGAAGCGTGGGGTTGCCCCGGGAGTCCAAGATTTCCAAGGCCCTCAGGTTGGTGATGGCTGACATTGATCTTCCTCGCGTGGAAAGCAGCAGAGCCTAGGCAGGGCTAGGCGAGGGGGGCTCCGGACGGCTTCGTCCAGCACCTCGAATTCCAAGCGTAGCACGCTGTCAGCGCCGCCCTCAGCCTCGCGGCCGCGTGCTCCCGACGCCCCCGGCCCGGTCGCTCCGAGTGCTCGTTCCGCTCCCCCGGAGCGCAACTGGGATCCGGTCCTAGCTGGCGGCTCCGGACCGTGGCATTTCCAGCCCTCCGAACTCGGGGCGCGTGCGGCCGCTGCTGGAGTTGCGAGCGCTCGGGGCGCAGCTTCCGGTCCGCGATGAGCGCCGTTTCTTCAGAATCGTCCGCGCCATTGCCGCGGCGGGCTGGCCGCCGCCTCGCGGATTCCCCGGAAACCTTCCCCTGATAAGATCGAACCGTGGCCTTCGTATCTGTCGAAGAGGCTCTGGAGGAGCTGCGCCAAGGACGGCTGATAGTGGTCGTCGACGATTCCGACCGCGAGAACGAGGGAGATCTTACTCTCTGCGCCGAGCACGCGACGCCGGAGGCGATCAACTTCATGGCCACGCACGGCCGGGGCCTGATCTGCCTGGCCCTGACCGAGCAGCGTCTCGACCACCTCGCGATCCCTCTCGTTTCGCAGCGCAACACTTCGATGTTCGGCACTGCTTTCAGCGAGCCGATCGATGCCGCCGAAGGGGTGACCACCGGCATCTCGGCGGCGGACCGGGCTCACACCATTCGGGTGGCCATCGATCCCGCCACGCGAGCGATCGACCTAGCCCGCCCCGGGCACGTCCAGACATTGCGCGCCCGGCGCGGTGGCGTCTTGGTCAGGGCCGGCCAGACGGAGGCTGCCGTGGACTTGGCCCGCCTGGCCGGTCTGATCCCGGCTGGCGTGATTTGCGAAATCATGAAGGACGACGGGACCATGGCCCGGGTGCCCGACTTGCTCGAGTTTTGCAAGACCCACGGTCTGAAAATGCTGACAGTGGCGAGCCTGATCCGCTACCGGCTCGAGCACGAGACGTGCGTGCATCGGGTCGGTCGCGGCGTCGTCGACACCGAATTTGGCGAGTTCCGGGTCTTCGCCTACGGCACCGACCTCGATGACGAGGTGCATCTGGCGCTGGTCCTGGGCGACATCAAAGCTGCCGAATCTGCGTTGGTGCGGATGCACTCCCATGACCTCTTCGGCGACGTGTTCGGTTCGAAGGCCAATCCCGGCTACCGGCAGGTCCATGACTCGCTGAGGATGATTTCCGAAGAAGGTTGCGGCGCATTGGTTTACCTGCACCACCGGGCGCTCGGTTTCGGCTTGGAGGAGGTTTCCGGCGGCGGCGAGATCCGGCCTCATCCCCAACTCGCTCCCGATGCCACCGCAGGCCGCGGCTCGCGTTCGCAGTACCGTGTCGGGCTCGGGGCTCAGATCCTCAAGGAGCTCGGCTTACGGCGCATCCGCCTGCTCACCAACCGGCCACGCCGCGTGGCCGGGCTGGAGGGCTTCGGGATCCAGATCGTCGAACAGCTGCCGATCCGCCCTGCCTCCGCGCGCATCCCAGCCAAGGCCTAGGGCGTCACGCCGGCACCGGCGAACCCTTCGGGCAGGCCTCCGGCCTGCATTGCTTGCCGCTCCCGCTCGGCGATCTGCTTATGCAATTCGCGTTCGCGCTTGGCTTCCCTAGCCTTGCCCAAGCGCTGGTATACGCGGGCCAGGCGGTAGTGAGGCTTGGACGAGCCGGGGTTGAGCGTGACTGCCCGCTTGAGATGCTTCTCGGCCTCTGGAAAGTCACGCTTCTTCTCAAGCAACACGCCCAGCTCATAGTGCGATTCCCAGTACTCCCCGTTGCGCTCGAGCGACTCGCGCAGCAGGGACTCGATTTCGGCCATGGCGGTCTGATCCTTGCTCGCTCCCAACTTGGCCAGCAGGGCCTGTCCGTACAAGAACGGCCCGAGATGGTTCTTGGAGTGGTCGCTGTGGAAGAGCTTCATCCGCTCCACGACTTCGTCCATGCGAGCCGAGGCGTGCTGTAGCAAGCGTCCGAGGAAGGCGTGCGGCTGCTCGAGGCCGGGTGCAAGCGCGGCGGCGCGCAGGAAGTGGTCCACTGAGTCCTTGAAGCTGCGCCGGCCGTAGGCGGCGATGCCGAGGCCGATTTCCAGGGCCGCGCTCTTGTCGAAGTACTTGCGACCTGCTTGAAACGCGGCACCGGCGGCCGCGAAGTCTTGCTGCCGCAGGTGAAAATAGCCTAGATCGTAGTGCAGCGATTCTTCGTACGGCTCCTGTTCGACCGCCAACTGCAGGTGACTCAGCCCTTGCTCGAGGTCGCCCGACACCGTGTAGGCCTTGCCGAGGGCGTTGTGCAGCGAGGCCGACTCCCCGTGTTGGAGGGCGGCCTCGCCGACCTCGGCCGCGCGCTTCGGCATTTCCGCCTGCAAGTAGAGCGAAACGGTCCGCAGGTAGGCGTCGAGGTTCTGTTTCGACTGGCGCGCGAACTTCTCTTCCCAGGCCGCCGCTTCCGCCCAGTTGCCATAGTTGGTGTGAAACATGGACAGCGCGTGCTGGATGAGAGGATCCTCGCCCCCAAGGCGGGCCGCCTCGGCGGCATGCCTGGATGCCTGCGTGTGCAGGTTGAGCATCGAATAGGTCTGCGCGAGCCCGATCCAGCCGCGCGGCTCGCCCGCGTCTCTCTCAACGGCCCGTTCCAGGTACTCTTGGGCGGTCGGCAGATCCCGCGCCTGCAGCGCCATCAACCCTCGCCGGACCAGCTCTTCCGCCGGAGGCCCGTCATCCTGCGCGCTGCCAGCGAACGCACCCAGCGTGAGTGTCGCAGCGGCCAGTCCCAGACGAATCGATACCACTGAATTCCACTATAGGGTTTCTTGGGGCCGCTGAGGGGGCGCTCCGGCAGTGCGAGCGTTCGGCTAAACTGCATTCCATGACTCTACGCGCTTTGGTGTGGGTGGTCGCCTGCTTGACGGCTGCTGGCTGTTCCAGCCAGTCTTCGTCCAGCCCGCCGAACATCCTGTTCGCGATCTGGGACGACGTCTCCTACCCGCACGTCTCTGCGGCGGGCTCCGAGATGGTGAACACGCCAGCTTTCGATCGCGTGGCGGCGGAAGGCGCGCTGTTCCGCAACGCCTACGCTCCGGCACCGGGCTGCAGCCCGACCCGCGCGGCGTTCCTGACCGGGCGGCACATCTGGATGATCGAGCAGGCCGGCACGCACGCGAGCTCGTTCCCGACCACTTACGTCTCGTATCAGGACCTGCTGGAAGAAGCTGGCTACGCAATCGGCTACACCGGCAAGCCGTGGGGTCCCGGCCGCTGGGAGAAGTCGGGGAGGACGCGCAATCCGGCAGGCCCCCCGTTCACGGACCGGACGCTGGACCCACCTTTTGAAGGAATCAGGGACTGGGACTATGCCGGCAACTTCGAGGCGTTCTTCGAGTCCAAGGATCCCGGCCAGCCGTTCAGCTTTTGGGTCGGCGGCAGCGAGGCGCACCGCCGCTTCGAGCAGGGCTCGTGGAAGGCTGCAGGGAAACGGCTCGAAGACGCGGAGGTGCCGCCGTTCCTGCCGGACACGCCCGAAATTCGCGAGGACCTGCTGGACTACGCTGTCGAGATCGAATGGTTCGACTCGCACGTGGGCCGGATCTTGGACTTCCTCGCCGAACAGGGAGAACTCGACAACACGCTGGTGATCTTTACCGCGGACAATGGGATGGCGTTCCCGCGAGCCAAGGCGAACCTGTACGACTACGGCATCCACATGCCGCTGGCCGTGCGATGGGCCGGGCCGGGCCGCGACGGCCGGGCCATCGACGACCTAGTGCAGTTCGTGGACCTCACGGCGACGATCCTTGACGTTGCCGGAGTGGCCCACCCGGGGGGAGCGAGCGCCCTGGCAGGGCGGAGCATTCGTGACATCTTGGAGTCGCAAGAGGACGGCACGGTGGACTCGAGCCGCACGCGCGCGTATTCCGGGCGCGAGCGCCACTCGTCGTCACGCTGGAACAATCTGACTTATCCGCAGCGATCGATGCGGACTCCGCAGCACCTGTACATCCGCAACTTCAAGCCGCTGCGCTGGCCGGCCGGCGCTCCGCAGAATTACCGTGCCGACGGGCGCGGCTTGGAAGAGATGCACCAGGCGTATCACGACATAGATGCCTCGCCGACGCTGACACGTCTGATCGAGGGCAGGGACGAGGAAGGCGTGGGGCGCTATCTGGAGCTGGCGGTGGGAAAGCGTCCCGCAGAGGAGCTGTTCGACCTTGCCGCCGATCCCGGTTGCTTGGACAACCTCGCCGAAGCGCCCGAGCACGCTGATCTGCTCGAGGCCTTGCGCGACGAGCTTGACGCATACTTGGTCAAGACCGGGGACGCGCGCGCCACGGGCAGCGGAGAGATTTGGGACGAGTACGTCCGGTACTCTCCGATCCGGCAGTTTCCGAAGCCGCCCGATGCCGGGCCGGACTACTAGCGCTTCGACTGGTTCTAGGCCCTAGTCTCTTTGTGACGACTATGTTCGCTGCCGCGCTAACAGATTGATCTCCGATTGGTCAGGTTCGCCCGATGGGTTCATTGGCCTGATGCGCGGTGAACTTGTAGCAGCGAGGCATGGCGTCACGCGTGATTCGCTAAGATTCGGATCCGCGTCCAGCGTCGACGATCCGCACCCTTGATCCTAGCCTCGACGGTGGCATGAGATCGTCCAGCGGCTGCATTCCGTTGTTCTGGCCCCGGAACATTCAGCCGCCTGACATGCGGCATACTGGCGTTCATCATTGGCTCATGACGCCCTGTCGTCCAGACTGATATCGCATTGGTCAGCGCCACCAAGCGAGAATCGGTGCCGACACGAGGTACTCTGAGTACGGGAATCGAGATGACGGCAAGCGCAATTCAAGCGCTTCTTGCAGGAGGTCTGTTCGCGATGCTCGGATGGGTGATCTCCGAGCAGAGGGCACTTAGGCGCGATGTCCATCGCGATATTGCAGACTTGCGCGAGCGCATGGCTCGACTCGAAGGCCTGTTTGAGGGGTTCACCAAGCGAGAGGCTGTGCAGTAAGACCTAGGTTGAACGCCAGACTCGAACCTGCAGAAGCCGTTCCCGGCAGTATGCTCATGCTTGGCTGGGTTCGCGAGAATCGAGCCTGAGATCTAACGCCGTCCCTTAGTGTCCGTTTATCTCTCCGACGGATCAGCATTCGCACTGCTTCCAAGAGCCGCAGATTACAGCCGGGCAAATCTAGACCCAATACAGCAGCCGGATCGCAACCCTCAGGACGGGCCAGAATATCTCTCCGAACACATACCACGCCAACACTAGGCCCAAGAATCCGAACGTGTGGTCCCTTGTGAGGTCGAACCATCGTCGCGCCGAGTTCTCGGGAACGAACAGTGCAATCACCGTGTTCCCGTCGAGCGGGTGGACTGGCAGCAGGTTGAACGTCATTAGAAGCAGGTTTTGAGTGAACAAGATGCTGAGGAACTGAGCGATAGGCGCGTAGTCCCCGCTGCCTTCAACTACGGCGAAGAACGTGATCGAAGCCGGGATGTTGAACACTCCCGCTGCGATACCCAGGTTGATCAAGATTGCTGCCAGCAGGGTAAGTAAGAGGTTCGCGCCGGGCCCGGCCAGTGCCATCCAGCCAGCTCTGCGCGGGTAGCGGTGCTCCCACACCGGGCTGTATGGCGCTGAAGCCCAGCCGAGCATCCAGTTGCTGAGGGCGAACGTGATCAGGGGGGCCGCAATGGTGCCGACCGGCTCCCTGCGGACGTGCGGGATGGGGTTCAGCGTGACTTGGCCGCCGGCGGCAGCCGTGTCATCGCCGCCCCACAATGCGGCCAGCGCATGGGCGGCTTCGTGGCACGTGAGCGACAGCAGGAACGCTACGTACCACAGGCCCCCAAGGGCCAGCATCTGCGGGTCCATAAGAGGCCCAGTGTAGCCAATCAACCGGGCTCGCCTGCCAAGCGTGGAGTCCCGATGGATGCGGTCTCTACCTATCTGGAGCGCCCCGCTTCTTGGATGCGGGCCAGTTCGGAGAGCAGGTCCGCCTTGACGTTCGGACGGGCTGTCGCGAGGTTTCTTCGCTCGTTCGGGTCCTCGCTCAACAGGTAGAGTTGCATCCCATTGTCGGCGTCTGGCTGTAGCACCCTTCCGGCTGGTGCGGAAAAGCCTCCACTGCCATCCCCCAGGATTAGCTTCCAGTTCCCCTTGCGGATCGCGAACACGCCGCGCAGGCTGTGGTGCACCGTCTGTTTGCGCAGGTACGCTCCTTTGCCGAACAGCAGCGGTGCCAGGCTGAAGCTGTCCTCGCCAGAGTCCTGGGGCATCTCAAAGCCCGCGACCTCGCTGATGGTGGCGAAGACATCGGTCAGGCAGACAGTGCGATCAGAGACGCTGCCGGCTTGGATCTGGCCGTCCCAGCGCATCACGAACGGAACGCGGTGGCCGGCTTCCCAAGCGTCGGCCTTGAGGCCTCGCCACGGCGCGTTCGGGACATGGGAGTACAGCTCGGTCACGGTCGAGGTGGCGCCAAAGGCTCCGATTCCGCTGCGAGCCGGAGATCCGTTGTCAGATGTGAACAGCACGATGGTGTTCCGGATCGCACCCGTGCGCTCGAGAACGTCGACGACCTTGCCCAGTATGGAATCCATCTGATGCACCCAGTCGCCGTACGGCCCCGCCTCGCTGGAGCCGTGATTCGCGGCGTTGGGCACGATAGGAGTGTGCGGCCCGAGCAGCGGCATGTAGAGGAAGAAGGGCGTCTTCGAGTCCGCCGCCCGCTCTTCGAGCCATTGCAGCGCCCGCGCTGTAATGGTCGGCTGTGCGGCCCAGAGATCCCAGCCCGGCAGCATCGGGCCGCTGCGCTGGCCCTTCTGGGCGGGCATGCGATCCGTGGGCTCGCCTATGACGCGATCGTTCTCGATGAAGGCATACGGCGGGAAGTTCGGCACGTCGTCGCCGAAGTAGTAGTCGAAGCCGCGCGTGATGGGGCCTTCCAGCACCGGTCTCGAGAAATCTACCCGCCGTCCGTACGGTTCGTAGTCGCGGCCCACATTCACGCCCTCCACTTCGTCGGACAGATAGCCGCCTTCGATGCGCGGCCAATCCCAGCCGAGGTGCCACTTGCCAATGCACGCGGTCTTGTACCCGAGCGCTTGGAGTGCCTTGCCCAGAGTCAGGCGATCCTTGTCGATGACCGCTCCGCCCCAGCTGTTGACGATTCCGGTGGGCAGGCGGGATCGCCAGGGGTACCGGCCCGTGAGCAGGCCGTAGCGGGACGGCGTGCACACCGACGAGGCCGTGTGAGCGTCTGTGAAGCGCATGCCGCGCTCCGCCAAGGCATCGACGTGCGGTGTCGGGACCTTGGAGTTCGGGTTGTAGACCTGGGGGTCGCCGTAGCCCAGGTCGTCGGCGAACACGATTACCAAGTTTGGCTTGTCGCTCTGGCAAAGCGCGGGGCCAAGCCAAAGGATTGGCAGCGCGTATCTCAGGAGTTTCATACGATCAGCAGACCTCGGCCAGTGTCTCAAACGAACCGGGCTCCTGCGAGTTCGAACCGATGGCAGTGTGCCTGCCGTATGGGATCAAACCTTCACCGATGCAATCAGCGCTTGAATGTAGCCCACCGTCCAAGCCCGGCCGCGATGGCACCAATCATCATCGCCCACCATCCGCGGCACATGGTCCGGCAGGATAAACCCGCGAAAGCCGACCTGTTTCAGCGCCCGCATCGTTTCGACCGGATTGCAGTTGCCGTCGCCCAAGAAGCACTCGGTGAAGTCCTCGACCGGACCCTGCACGTCTCGGAAGTGGACATAGAAGATCTTCCCCCGCTCGCCGAAGTAGCGGATCGCGTCCAGCACTCCCTCGCCCGCTCGCATCTCGGACCAGCACCCATGGCAGAAATCTAGTCCGTGCATGGGACTGTCAAACTCGTCCATGGCGCGGCGAAAGTTCTCGAAGTTCCTAAAGATTCTTCCCACCCCTCCGAGCGCCGGCACCGGCGGATCGTCTGGATGCAACGCCAGCCGTAGCCCGACCTCTTCGCAGACCGGCAGGATGCGCTCCATGAACCAGCGGTAGTTTTCCCAGATCTCCTCTTCGGGATATTCGCGCTCGGCGGGCGACCCTAGCCAGATCGAGTGGCTCTGGCCATCTCCCGGCCTGACTGCCTTTGCGATCTCGAGCTTGAACGACGTCGCCTCAGCTCCGCCACGCACCGGCGTGGTGCGAGCGGTTCGCCACACTCCGGCCGGCATAAAGGCATAGCCGAGGATCGGGATGCCGGCTCGGGCGACGTTGCGGACCGTGCAGGCCATGTTCTCAAGCTGCGCCTCGCGACCCGGCTGGCCGAGCATGATGCGGTCGTAGAACTCACGAGGCACGTTCTCGATGGCGATCAGGCGCAGCTGTGCGTCCTTCGCTTGCTCCGCCAAGCGGGCGAGATCCTCATACTCCCAGCGCTCTCGTCCTGGCAGCGTGGGAGTGTTGAGCTGAAAGTCGTCGCAGCCGCACTGCTTAATGAACTGCAGACGTGTCGGCGTGATTTCCTGAAACTGGCCCAGGCCGACGCGCATCGGAAGCTGGTCGAGGTCGATCATACGTTCTCCCAGACGAAAGTGCGAGATTGCATGCTATCGGAACGATCGGACCCCGGAAGCGAGTGCCCGGCGGTACTCCGATGACCGGTCGGCATGATCTTGGCCGATCCAAGGAGTATAACGACTCCGACCGGGGCCGGCTTGCGCCGCCTGCGTTTCTAGCGAAGTGCGTGCAACGGGCCGGATGGCAGCTTGGCGGCTGGGGGCTGCGATCCGATCCGGGATTGTGCTGACCGGGCTTTTCGAGCAGGCGACGACTGGCCGTCATAGCGCGAACGGAGTCCCGCGCGAGCTGGTCGCTCCTGCGGGGCTGAACGATCAGCGGGAGTATCTTTGGCTAAACGCTTCCCTGGCGGCCTCTCGCGCCGCTTTCTCGGCATCGCTTGTCTGGCCCAAGAACCAGCGATGCATCTCCGATTCCAGAATCGAGTTCAGCTTGGCTTCGAGTCGCCTCGCCGCCGCGGCCTTTGGGCCTGTCCGATTGTGCTCGATCAGTTCGCGCAACTGGGGCACGAGTTCCATGTAGAAGCGGTGAGCCACTTCGTACATGCCGTGCCACTGCGTGTAGTCAGGGGCCATCATTGCCGCTCCGTGCCTGGCCCGGCGCCCCTCGTGGTGCCACAGGAAGAAGTAGGTGAACTCCAACTCTTCGTCGAACTCAACGCTGGTGAGCAGTCCGCTCGAACGGGCCATCCGGAAGAGCTCGGTCGATGGTCGACCGAACTTTTCGTTGTAGAGCTCGACTAGGTCGTCGTACTGCTTGTACCAGTTGCCGACCCATTCCGGGCCGTGGCAGCTTTCGCAGACGTTGCGCATGTCGCGCCTGCGGTCCTCCCAACTCTTGACCTGCTCGCCTTGTTGGATCGCGGCGGCGTCGATCTTTTCCGATACCGGAGGTCGCAGTGTCCAAGAAATCCGCTCTCCGACATCGTGCGTCAGGGGCAGATCCCGCGTCGCGCTCATGTGGCAGCTCGTGCAGGTCGGGCCTTGCTCGAAGTGGTGGCCGGGAATCCACTCCTTTTCCTCCATCATTGGCTCGAAGCGGTCTCGGTTCGCCTCGAATGCGATTCCGTGCTTGGAGGCTTGGTAGACCTCAAGCTGCGGGTGGTCCGGGCCAAGGTGGCAGCGTCCGCAGTTCTCCGGCGCCCGGGCCTGCGCCCGCGAAAAGTCGTGGCGCAGGTGGCAAGCCGTGCACGAGCCGCGCGAGCCGTCCGGATTGATGCGCCCGATGCCCGTGTTCGGCCATGTTGCTGGATCCAGCTTGCCGTCCGCCAAGACCTTCACCTCTGAGCCGTGGCCTGCCGTTACCCCACAAGTCATGAACCGGGCTTCTCCTGAGAGGCGCTGGCAGGCGGCTCGAAGTAGTCGCGCAGCTCATACGCCTCGCTCATGATGGTCAAGCGGGTCCAGCCTTCCCAGATCTTCTGGTGTCCCGGCGGCGCTTTCGGGTTCTTCAGGTAGCCACCCAGAATCGCCATCGCCAGCACCGCCGAGCCCAGGTTGTCCGGCTCGGACAACCTGCGCTTGCTCGTGAAGTGCCGCAGCACCCGCAACTGGATCTGCGTGAAAAACACCGTGGCCGGCAATTCCGGCGTCTCCCGCCCCAGCAGCGTCAGCGCTGCCAGCCGCCACGCAATCACCGCCTTGATCGTCACCGCCCGCTCGATCCGCTCCCCGGTCCGGTGCCCCAGGTACTCCACCTTGCAGCCCGACTTGAGAATCCGGTGCCAGTCCTCGATGCGCCACCTCAGCCGGTACCACTGCAGCACCTGCTCCGCCTGCGCCTGCGACTGCACCGGCAGCGTCGTGAGCAGAAACCACTCCAACGCTTCCACCCCCTCCGGCGCCGTCCGCTCCCACACGTGCACCAACTGCAGCCGCAGCGGCCCCGCCCGCTGTGTCCCGGCCGCCAACTCCACCGTCTGCCAGCGCAATTCCGCCTGCGCCGTGCGCGCCGCGCGCAACGGCTTGGCCTTCTGGCGAGCGCTGCCCCGCCGCGCCGAACTGCGCTCCACTTCGATCTGCAACCGGCCTTGCGCCGCCTGCTCCCGGATCTGCTCGAACAGCTTCGGCTGACCCGCCCCCAGCGCACGGTTGTGCTTGGCCCGCACCAGCAGTTCCACGCCCGCCAGCCGCCGCTGCTCGCTGAACAACGCCAGCACGTCGGCCTCGCGGTCCATCACCGCCACCACACGCGTGTCCGTCAAGCGGCCCGCCGCCTCCGCGCAGTCCCGCAACCCGCGGATCCAGCGGAAGCTCTTGCGCTCCTCCAGCGGTCGCCCGCGCTGCGCCTGCCCGTCCGGCGCTTCGTACTGCAGCTTGAGCAATCCCAGCGGGATGCCTTCCGGGCTCAGCGCCAGCGTCGAGTGCAGGTGCAGCCCCAGCGTGCCCTGCGAGCCGCGGTTCTTGCCGATCAAGCCCAGCCCCGCGCAGCCCGGATGCTCGGCGAAGTTCAGGTCCGTGCCGTCCTGCACGCACAGCACCGTGCGCTCGGCCTGCATGCGCTGCAGCGTGCGCTGGCGGTGCGGGGCCAGGATGTTCTCCGGGGTCACCGCCGACTCGTCCGGCTGGTCGATCAGGCGGTAGTGGCCCTTGACGGCCGAGCGCAGGCCCTGCGCGGCGGCTGGAATCGATGCCATGGGAGCTCCGGCTTGCATGCGGGCGGTCTGCACCAGCCGCTTGGACAAGCGTAAATCACCCAGCGGGGCGCGTCCCAGTTCGTGCTCGGCGAACGTGTCCAAGGCGAGGCCCGCGGCCGCTGCCAGCGGCTCGCAGGCGGGTGGCTGGGCGGCCCCGAGCACGTCCCGGAAGTCCGCCTGCAGCGGGTACACAAAGATGGTTTTGACCGGCACGCGCTGGGCGCGCCCGGCGAAACGACCGCGCCCGGCGGTGTGGCCCACGCAGATCCAATTGGCGGCGCGGAAGCAGGTGCCGGCGTGCTGTTGCGGGTCGCAGAAGGTTTCCAGCAAGGCGGGGCGGTAGCCGTAGCGCTGGCAGAAGTCTTGCGGCAGCCGCCGCAGGACTTGGCCCAGCACCTTGGAGGCCAGCAAGTGGCAACGCACCGAGGGCCGGATCAGGAAACGGCTCAGGGCCAGCACGCGGTGCAGGCGCTTGCGGCGCAGCGCGGCCGACCAGCCGACCCACTCGTCGCGGGCCGCGACCGCCAGGGCCGAGGCGGCGAAGCCGAGCGCCCCGAGCAGGCCGTGCTCGGACTCAATCAGGTAGCGCAACTGCGGGCCGACGTGAATGACGGCACCCTGCGGGTGCTCGCTGGCGACCAGCTCATTCCAAACTTGGCGCTGTGCGGGCGTGGTGACCAGGGTCAGCTGGAGTCCGGCCAAGTCCCCGGCGCTAGCGGGGACGGCCTGCGGGGCGGGCAGCGGCTGGTGCAGCCGGCGCGGGCGGCAGTGGCCGCCGCGGCCGCCATGGCGCGGCGGCGGCAACTCGATGCGACCCTGCCGATGCAGGTGGCGCAAGGCTTTGTGGCAACTGGCCGCCTGCGGCTGGCCGAGACTGTCGAGGAAGCCGAATTCGCGGCAGACGTGGCGGGCGAATGCGCTCCGGCTGGCGCTGCCGATCTGTGCCAGCAGCACCTGCAGGGTCGCCACGGCCTGTGCGGTGGAGAGAGTCTTGGCAATGCAATGCTGGTCGAGCATGTTTCAGACATGCCACAACGACCGTAGCGTTGTCAAGTGTGGAGATGTGGGGCATGGGCAGGCCGTGGCACTGCAGGCAGCCGCTCACCGCCGCGGCCGAAGTATCAATCTTGTTGCCGGCGTCGTCAAAGCGCACGAACCCCTCGACCACCTCGGCTAGGACGTTGTCAAGGCTGCCTAGGATTTCGCCGCCGCGGGAGTGGTGGCTGGCATCGAATTCGGCTGTCTCCTGGGCGTGGCACTCGGCGCAATCGGGCGGCGTGACGATGGTCGAGACCAGCGAGCCTTCGTGCTCGTAGCCATCGATGTCGCCGGGCTGGGCTTGGTGACATTGCAAGCAGCCGATACCCGATTTGGCGTGCTCGCTGATCTCCCACTGGCCGACGATGCCGGGGGACTTGACGCGATGGCAAGCGACGCAGTCGGCGTTTTCGCTGGTTACCACGGCGTCGGGTGCCCGTACGATCCGCCTGCGGCCTCCTTCCACCCAAGCCACGATCAGAAGGGAGATCATGAACAGAGCCGCGAGGCCGATGATCAGCGTCTGCTTTCGTTCCAAGGTCACGGTGGTTTCGATCCTCCTACGTCATCAAATACAAGGCTTCCCACACCGTCAGCGCCAGCAGCAGCACTACCGCCGCCCCGCCGACCGCCATGCTGATCTCGCTCTCCGGATGGCGCTTGCGGATTCGGCCATCGATCACGGGCCATAGCACGATCAGCAGCAGGAACAGCCCCTGCGTGACTACTGCCACTTGGTCCGGCATCAGTTTGAGCCAGCGAAACGCCCAGAAGAAGTACCACTCGGGCTTGATATGCTCCGGCGTCTCCAGCGGGTTGGCTCTCTCGCCGAGCTCCGCCGGGAAGATCAGCGCCAGGCATGTCAGGAAGAACATCAAGAACAACGCCAAGGCGACTTCCGTGAGGAAGTGGTTGGGAAAGAATGGGAACGGCTCGGAATCGGAGCTGTTTGGCGAGCCCAGCTCCGAGACGCCGTGGGCGCGCACCAGGTAAATGTGGATCGCGAGGCAGCCGATCATCAGCGTGGGAATCGCCCCGATATGGAGCACGAAGAGCCGCGTGAGCATGTTTTGGCCGACGGTATCGCCGCCGCGCAAGAAAGCCGCCAGCTGATCGCCAATGATCGGAACAGCCGATAGGATGTTCGCGGCCACCGTGGCACCCCAGTAGGAGAGCTGCTCCCACACCAAGGAGTACCCCGTGAAGCCGGCGCCGAGAGCCAGCAGCAGCAAGCTGCAACCGACCATCCAGTTCAGTTCGCGCGGGGGCCGGTACGCTCCCGTGAAGAACACCCGCAGCATATGGAGCAGCATCGCGATGATCATCAGGTGCGAAGACCACTTATGGATACTGCGCAGGTAGCTTCCGAACCGAACCTCGTCGCTGATTGCCGCGACGCTGTCGTACGCGAATTCCGGGCTGGGAACGTAGTAGAAGGTCAGGAGGATGCCGCTCGCGATCTGAACGAGGAACAGGTACGCGGGGGTTCCGCCGATGCACCACCACCAACGCCTGAGGTGTCCGGGAATGGGCTCGCTGCCGATCGCCCTGAGGGCTTCCTGATCCACGGGCAACCGTGACCGCAGCCACTGCGCAGGATCACTCCGCAAGTGCCTCATCCCGCGTTCACGACCGCATAAAGCGAGTTTCCGTCGACTTCCAGGTGATAAGCTTGCAGCCGCTGGCCGGCTTGGGCGGGAGGGCCGGAAATCCCCTCGCCATCTGCACTGAAGATGCCCGCGTGGCACGGGCAGATGTACTGATCTGCGCCGTCGTCGTAATGTACCCGGCAGCCAAGATGCGGGCAGCGGTCCGAGTAGCCCCGAAACGCCAATCCGCTCGGCGTCTCCTCGCTGCGGCCGCAGGTGACGACGAGATGATCGCCTGACGGCAATTCGAAGACGCGGCTGAGCCCCGGAGCGAACGCAGAGGCAAACCCTAGGAATACCCGCTGCGTCCGGGTCCCGCGCCTCGCCGGGAGCAGGAATGCTACGGCAAACCCGGTCAGCGTGCCGAAGGTCGCGGCGAGACTGCCGAGCACAGCCGCTCCAAGCCACCGTCGGCGCCGCTCGATTTGATCCTGCGCGCTGGCCTCAGGGCTCACTCTTGACCTGATTGTAAGCCGCGACGAGTTGGTCGTCGTAACCACCGAATTTTCAAGGTCTTGGACGGACCCGACGGGCCTCGGCTGACGTTAGGCCGGGGCGGGAGCCGTGGGCTCTCGCAACCCGTTCTGGCGGGGGCCGACGGCCGACTGCCATCAGCCTGCTCGCACCGCTGGCTGCGATCTCTTCGGTCGTTCGCAGTCGACAGCCACTCAGCAGAGCTTTCCAAGCCAAGCCGAGCGTCGTGAGTTCGGCCATAATCGACTCGTGCCGAGAGTGGCAATTGCCGAATGTAAGCAAGAGGTCGCGACGTTCGCAGCCGCTAAGAGCAGCTACGCGGATTTCGTGATCCGGAGCGGCGCCGAACTGCTGGACTACCACTGCTCGGCGCAGGAAGAAGTGGGTGGCGCGCTCGAGGTGCTCCGTGACCGCGAGCAGTGTGTGCCAGCCCCAACCTATAGCGCCAAGGCAATCGCGTCCGGAGGATTGCTCGCTGCGCCCGATTTTTCCCGGATCGCCAGCGAGTTCCTAGAGGCCTTGGCCGACGCCGGTCAATTGGATGGGGCCTACTTCTCGCTGCACGGCGCGATGGCTGCCGAGGGCGAAGACGACCCCGAGGGCTTTCTGCTCAGCGAGAGCCGCAAGATTCTCGGGGACGACGTTCCGATCGTCGTCTCGCTGGATCTGCACGCAATCTTGACGGATCGCATGCTGGAGTGCTGCGACGCAATCGTCGCCTACCACACGTACCCGCACGTGGACTTCAAGCAGACCGGGGCGCGGGCCGCGAGGCTGCTCTTGGCAATCCTTTCGGGGACGGTCCGTCCCGTAACGGCGCGCGTACGGATTCCGATGCTCGTGCGGGGCGACGAGTTGATCACGAAAACCGGGACCTTCGGCCAGGTCATACGAGAGGCCGAGGAGTTCGAGAGGCTGCCTGCCGGGCTCTCGGCGGGCGTGATCATCGGCAATCCGTTCACCGATGTGCCCGATCTGCGGTCGAACAGCTTCGCGGTGGCGAACGGTGACCCTCAGCTTGCCGTTGACCGGGCCATCAGTCTGGCCCGCCAAATGTGGGTCCGTCGCGACGGCATGCAGGCGAAGTTGACCGGCTTGGACGAGGCCGTGGCCCTGGCGGCCCAGACCGCGGGTACCGCCGTGCTGATGGACGCTGCCGACGCAACCAGCTCGGGTGCGTCAGGCGATGGCAATTCGGTCATCCGAGCGGCCGAGCAGGCGGGCTTCTCTGGGCGTCTGCTTGCTCCGATCGTGGATGCGCCTGCCGTGGAGAACGCGTTTGCGGCAGGGGTCGGCGGGACGGTGCGAACCACGCTCGGAGGCGCGCTCGATCGGTCTCGGTTCCGTCCTCTTCCAGTCGAGGGGCGTGTCAAGCTCTTGTCGGACGGCAGGTTCCGGAGCGAATCGTTCCACAGCGAATGCCACGCCGGCCCGACGGCCGTGCTGGAGAGCGGTCGCCGTGTCTTCGTCGTCACCAGCCGGGCTGTCAACCTCTATGACCGGGCTCTGTTCTTGGCGCACGGGCAGGACCCTCGCGCCTTCGACCTCGTCGTCGTGAAGTCGCCGCACTGCGAGCCGCATATGTATCAGCAGTGGTGCTCGCTGCTGGTCAGCGTTGATGCTCCCGGCGCCACCAGTGCCAACTTGCGCTCCCTCGGGCATGCGAAATGTCCCCGCCCCATGTTTCCTCTGGACGAAATGCCGGACGACTTCCCCATCAGTGTCGAAATCTACCGTCGCGACCCCTCGAAGCCGGAGCGGACTCGGCACTGAGGCCTGCGCTAGGCTTGAGCCTGCTCAGAGCTGCTCATGGCGATCGCCGATCCCTATTCTCGGAGCGCAAGCGAATTCAAGGAGCCGCCGCGCGGCTTTCGCAAGACTCTGCGTCACCTTGGCCCCGGCATGATCCTCGCAGGGTCGGTGGTCGGTTCTGGCGAACTGATAATCACGACCAAGCTCGGAGCAGTCGCCGGCTTCGCATTGTTGTGGTTCGTCTTGGTGTCCTGCTTGGTCAAGATGGTCGTGCAGGCCGAGCTGGCACGCTACACAATCGCCAGCGGACAGACCTTCTTGCGGACCTTCAATGATCTGCCCGGGCCGCGAGGGAGGCGCCCGGCGTGGCTGACGCTTCCTTGGATGGGGTTGTTCATGGCCGCTTGCGTCGTTGCCCTGGCGACGTTCTTGAACCTAGACGCAGAAGCGCGCACGACAGGTGCGGCGTGCGGTCTCGGAGCTGGGGTGATTGCGGTCAGCTTCGCGGGCGCTTCCCTCGCTAGGGCCCGTCGCCAACGTCGGCCCAGACCCAGGCCTGAGAGTCAGAATCGGCCGACCATGAATTGGTTCACTTGGCTCTGGCTGGGAACGAATCCTCTGGTCTTTGTGAATTCTGCCGCCATTCTCGGTGGCACTGGGCAGGTGCTTGAGATGGTGTTTCCCGGGCTGCTTGGCGAGGGAGGAGCTCGATACTGGTCTATCTTGCTCGCTTTGGTGTGCGGTGCGCTGCTAATAGTCGGCACGTACTCCTCGCTGGAGAAGCTCTTGGTGATCTTGGTCTCGTCGTTCACTCTTGTCACCGTTGTCTGCACGGGCATGTTGCACCGGACAGATTTCGCTGTCGCGTGGTCGGACTTGGGGGGCGGGCTGTCGCTCGGCCTGCCAGCGGAAATGACGACGACCCTTGTTCTGACTGCCTTGGCCATGTACTCGGGCACGGGCGTGGCGTTCGGCGAGATGTGGAATTACACCTATTGGTGCGTGGAGAAAGGCTACGCCCGCTCGGCCGGCGAACCTGAGCCCGGCTCGGCCTGGGCGCGTCGTGCGCGGGGCTGGATTCGCGTGATGTACACCGATGCGGCCGTGACTATGGTTGTCTACACCGCCAGCACGATTTGCTTCTATATCTTGGGCGCAGCGATCCTGAATGCGCAGGGATTGGATCCAGACGGTCGCGAGACGCTCTCCGTGCTGAGTTCGATTTTCACCGATGGTCTCGGGCCTGAGGCCGCCGCGCTGTTCATGGTTGGGGCCTTCTTCGTGTTGGTGAGCACCGTGCTGTCTGGCGCTGCAGGCACCAGCCGCATGCTCGCCGACGTAATGGGCTTGATCGGGTTGATCGATGCATCCGACTATTCTGTTCGGCTTCGGTACATTCGCATCTTCGTAGTGGTGGCAATGCTGTTGTATTGCACTGCCTATTGGCTCTTCGAGAACCCGCCCCAGATGTTACTCGTGACAAGTAGCCTGATTGCCGCCGTGATGTATCCCGTGCTCGGCTTGGGAACCCTTTATCTGCGCTACCGCAAAGTCGACGCACGCATCATTCCCAGCGGGCCTACGACGGCCTGGCTTTGGGTCTGCGGGATGATTCTCACCGTCGTATCGCCGGCGGGGATTCTGCTGACGATTGCCATCGGAGCTGGTTGGATCGGATTCGGCTAGGCGGTCCTGCGGGACAGGAGTCGCGCGGCAGGCCCATCGAAACCACTCGCCTCCGGGGCTGTCGGGTAGGCTCGATGACTTCAGGCTTCCACGAATAGCTTGGAGAGGCGCTCGACCTCCGCCGGCTTGGCTCCGGCGATGTTCTCGTCTTCGTTCGGGTCGGCTTCGCGGTCGAACAGTTGCCGCGGTTCCGAGCCGAATCCCTCGACCAGCTTGTAGCGCTGGTCTTGCGCGAATCGCCACGGTCCGTCCCTGATGGTCAGCGCCGACCGCGAGTAGTCCCGGTGGGCTTCTGTTGCGCTCTCCAGCAGCGGGCGCAACGATTGCCCGTCCTGGTATTCCAGCGTCGCCGCCTCGGCGTAGTCCATGAACGTGGCGGTCACGTCGATCAGGCTCGCCATCGCATCGCTCTCGCTCCCTTGGCGCACGCCCGGCCCGGCGATGCACAGGGGCACGCCCGCCGATGGCTGGTGTGGGTAGCCCTTGCCCCACAGTCCGTGGTCCCCAAGCATCTCTCCATGGTCGCTGGAGTAGACGATCAGAGTGTTCTCGAAGTCTCCGCGCTGCTTGAGCGTGTCGACGAACACCCCCAGCCAGCGGTCGATGTTCTCGATCATGGCTGCGTAGTTCTGCCGGATGCGGATGTGCTGCTCCGGGGGGATCGGACCGGGGTAGTTGTGCGGCTGCTCGAAGCCGTCGACCACGCGGTCCGGGCCGCGGTACTTGTTCGCCATGCTGTGCGTGATGTCCATGGGCGGATGTGGGCCTACGAAGTTCAGCACCAGGTGCCACGGCTTGCCGTCGGGTGCTCGGTCCAAGAGCTTCAAGCCATTCCGGGCGATCCAATTGTCGCAGTAGGCATCGTCGGGGATCGCGACCGGATCTGTCTCGCCCCACCAGGTCTCGCGGCTCAACAGGTCGTCGAGCTCCGGGCCGGGCTCGCTCTTGTCGATCTGGTTCCACTTGACCCGTCCCAAGCGTTCCAGCTCATTCGCCCATGTTCCGCCGAGTGGCGGTTCGAGGGAGTCGAGGTAGGCATAGTACGGGTCCTTCGGGCCGACCGGTTCCCGGCGATAGGCGGTTGCCGCGCCGCCCTTGCCGCCGTTGTCGATCATGTCCGAGAAGCCCCACGCTTCCATGCTGCCCCTGCCGTCAAGACCCCACGAATAATCCCCCTTGTGAAGGTCCAATTTGCCGCAGCCCATCACGTGATATCCGCTGTCACGCAATGCCTTGTAATAGGTCCTGCGGGTCACTGGGAAGTTCTGGCTGTTGTCCTTGACGCCGCACCGCTCGTATACGCTGCCCGAAGCCAGGCAGGCTCGCGACGGCCCGCAGACCGGGGAATCGACCACGGCGTTGGGGAACGACAGTCCGCGCCGGAACAGGCCTTCGAGATTGGGTGTAGGGACGGGCACGGCGCTGTTCCACTGCACCCAGTCAGAGCGGTGCTGGTCCGGGAAGAAGAACAGGACGTTGGGGCGGGTTGCGTTGCGCGGGCCGGGCTGTGTCTGGCACCCTGCCAGCGCGGATAGCCCGCTGGCCCCGGCTAGGAAGGCTCGACGGGTGGGTTGCATAGCGCTGCCAGTATACGCCCGCCGGCGTGCCGTGCCGCCTACGCGAATGCCGGATCTATAACCTGCGCGAGCCTTCGGGCGCAACCCCGGCAGGCGTCGGAGAACGCTTCGCGAGTTTCTCGACTCTGGCCCTTCCTCCGGCAGAGGAACGATTGAGGCGGCCGCCGGACTGTGCCCCACTCCGCACGAGGCAGCGCTCGGGGGAGGTAGGGCGGCCGCGTTCCCTGATCCCCGAGATCCCGGATCAGTGGCGGTCGCGTTCGGAGCGCTCTCTTACAGGAACAGCCCAGCAACGGATGCTGGGGGACTCAGCTCGACTCGTTCCGGGCCGGAACGAACCGGGACCCTTCCCTGCGAACCCTCCTGCTAATTCTGCCGCGGCCTCTGGGCCAGGCCCAGCAGTACTGCTCCCTCGAAAGCCTTCGAGTCGGCCCCTGCCGCCTTGACCTCTTCGAGTTTGGTCTTCTGCTCGGCGTTCAGCACTGCCATAAGCTTCGCGGCGATCCCCGCGCGCCAATCCCTGCGGGCCCGCCCTTGGGTGCCTTCTGGAGGCCTCTCCCTGCGAATCTCTCGGATCTTGGCGACCTGATCCTGGTCCAGACCGATCGCCTTGACTGCCTCGATGATAGCCTCGCGCCGCTGCTGGGCCTTCTGGTTGGCCTGCCCGTAGGCGGTCACGGACATCACCAGCAGCGCGAACGCTGCAATCATGAACCGCTTTCTGTGAATCATAGTCTGGTCCTTCCTCCTGTGTGGGATACAACAGCCTCGCTAGTTCCGCTTTTCAGCGGATCGGAGAGCCCGTTTATTCTAGGCGATTGCACAGGGCCGAGGGCTGCCAGTCTTGAAGACTCCAGATCAAGGATCGCGGCCGAGGCCAGCCGTCCCGTCTCAGGGGTCGAGCTGTGCCCGGCCCGCCAAGACTGCGCTCCCGACGTGGACAAACGATACGAAAGGTGACGCGCTATGATCCAATGCTGTGATCGAAGTCTCAGTCCTTGTCCTCGCCACGCTGGCGAGCCTCGGCTATTTCTGCTGGACAGTTGCCAAACGCTTGGCTCCGATGCTTCGCGCCAAGGAGCGAAACCTGGCCTTCGACCGTCTGCCGGCGCGGCTTTGGACCGTGTTTGCGGAGGTCATGCTGCAAACTCGGGTGATCCGGGAGCGGCCCGTGGCTGGCGTGCTGCACGCGTTGGTGATGTGGGGGTTCTTCGCCTTCGCGTGGGTCAGCCTCGAGCACTTTGCCACTGGCTTGGGCGGCTTCGAGCCGACGCGTTCAGGGCATTCGTGGTATTCAGCCTTCGCCGGCGCGTGGGCCGTGGCAGTGCTGGCAGGCATCGTGGGTTTGAGCTTCCGCCGCTTCGTCCTGCGTCCGAAGGCACTGGGCGGGCACCTGTCGGTCACTTCGGCCTTGGTTGCCTTGTTGATCGTCGGGCTGATGGTGACGTATCTGGCGGATTGGCGCCTGCTCGAGGCCGGCTCGGACGCTTGGAAGGCGAACTGGTGGCTGCACACGGCGGCTCTGCTCGGCATGCTCTGGCTGATACCGAATTCCAAGCACCTGCATCTTGTGCTGGGGCCGGTGGCGATCTTCTTCCGCGGCGAGGTCACCAGTCCCATGCGCGCGCTGCGAGACGAGGATGACGATGACTTCGGCATGCTGGCGTTCGCGGACCTATCCCAGAAGGATGTCCTAGACGTCAATTCTTGCGTGGAGTGCGGGCGCTGCACGGACAGCTGTCCGGCCAACCTGATCGGCGGCACCCTCGATCCGAAGCAGATCGTGCTCCAGCTTCAGCGCGGGTTAATGGCGGGCGGGGAAGTCATTGCCGCGGACGCTGAGGCGGTGGCCAGCGGCGAGGCCTGGATCAGCGAGGAGGACCTCTACCAGTGCTTCACGTGCGGTGCCTGCGAGCAAGCCTGCCCGGTGGGCATCGAGCACGTCGGCTTGAAGATCCTAGACTTGCGACGCGGATTGGTGAGCGAGGGGCGAACCTCCAACGACAAGCTGTCGGACATGTTCACAACAATGGAGCGCTCCCCGCACAACGCCTGGGGTGCCTCGCAACAGGTGCGCCGCAAGCTCTTGGAGTCGGCCGGCCTGCCGATCCACGAAGCGCAAACCGAGTGGCTGTTGTGGCTGGGCTGCGGCTGCAGTTACGACCCCCACGGCCAGCAAGTCGTCAAGGCGATGCAGCGGATCCTCGACAGCGCAGGAGTCTCGTGGGGCGTGCTCGCTTCCGAGACTTGCTGTGGCGAGCCGGCCCGCCGCGCCGGCAACGAGTACCTGTACATGGAACTCTCCGAGCGACTGATCTCTGAGTTCCGCTCCAAGGGCGTGCGCAAGTTGGTGACCTGTGACCCGCACTGCGCTCGCATGTTCGACGTGGACTACCGCCAGTCGGAGGATTTCGAGCAACTTGGCATCGAAGTGGTGCATCACTCCGAGCTGCTCGCGAAATTGGTCGAATCCTTGCCAATGGAGCCATCCGCTAGCAAGGTCACCTTTCATGATCCCTGCTACCTGGCGCGTGGACGGGGAGTGGTGGATGAGCCTCGTGAGGTTCTGCAAGCCGCCGGTGCGGAGGTCGTTGAGATGCGTCACCATGCCGCCCAAACGTTCTGCTGCGGGGCGGGCGGCGCTCAACTCTACATTGCCGACGACAGTGTCGAATTGCCGGGCGGCCGGGTCAACTACAAGCGCTTTGAGGAGGCGCAGCAGACTGGTGCAGACACGATCGCAGTCGCATGCCCTTATTGCCCGATCATGCTCAAGGACGCCGCAGGACAGGCCGGCGCGGAGGACGTTCGTGTTGTTGACGTGGCCGAATTGGTCGCGGAAGCATTGCCGACGGCTGCACCGACGCCCGAACCGGGGCCTGCCACCGCTTCGTGAGCCCATATGCAACCCTAACTTAGCCTAGGCGGCCGAAGAGGCTCTCCGAAGACCCCCACAAGGACATCCCTCAGTCAGAGATTCCGCTCGATATAGGCTGTTGGAATGGTTTCGGCTGGCATTTGAGTCGACGCGGGAAGCTCGGCCGTCCCTAGCGCGACGAGGCCAGCCGCAACAGCTGCCCATCCACCTGCCCATAGCAGCTCCGACGTTTCCGAGCCCCTGCCTCTCCGGCGTTCGGCCGCTGGAGGCGTGGACCCGCTCGCGCGCAGAGCCCGGGAATGCCTGAAGGCTGTGATCCGGGGGACCCAGGCGGGCCGGCGGACAATCAGAGCGCGACGCCCATCTCGCCCCAGGTGACCATGCGTCGCTGGTAGATGGCCTCCCTTCCCATGATGCTGGTGAGGGCCGCGGTTGCGGCGACTTTGATGTCGGCGATCGGCCGGCGGTTCTCGCGGACTGCCCGCACGAAGTCGTTATGAGCCTCTTCGGTGAGGTCGAGGCCCTCGACGCCCTTGTGCTCGACGGGCTCGGAGTCCCCGTAGATGTCGTAGAAGGTCCAGGAACTGTAGTCCAGCTCGATCGTGCCCTTCTCGCCGTAGATCACGAACCACATTCCGCTCGGGAGTATCTTGAGCGCACGAGGGTGAAGGTAGAGCTGGCTGTAGTCGAGGTGCATGTCGTTGTTGTAGATGTACTCGACGCTGAAACCGTCCATCATCACCGTGCCGGCGGGCATCGGCTCGGGGAGGTAGCGCTTGCCGTGACCGTAGACGCTGACTGGACGGCTGCCAGCCAGCCAGTTGCAAACGTCGAGGTTGTGAATGGCGTTTTCGACGATCAGGTCGCCGGAAAGTTTTACGTCGTTGTACCAGCCGGGGAAGCGCCGTTGCTGGCCGCTGCCGCCCTCGCGCCGAGTGCCCGGTCTCGAGGGGGTGCTGTGGCGCTGGGCCTTGATCACGAGCGGGGTTCCGATGAGGCCGGCTTCGTGGATCTCGCGCACTACGCCCTGCATGTGGGGCGAGCTGCGGGACTGTTGCCCGATCTGAAACACCGCGTTGGACTTGCGGGCGGCGTCCAGTACGAGTTTGACTTGGTCCGCCGAGATCGCGAGCGGCTTTTCGCAAAAGACATGCTTGCCAGCCTCGAGTGCCGCAGCGGACATCTCCGCGTGGAGGTAGCAAGGCGTGGCGATGAGAACGGCGTCGATATCCTCTTGGCGGAGCAACTCCCCGTAGTCGGCGTAGGAACGAGGATCGTCGGCCTGAGCGGCGCTCTGCGCGGCATCTCTGGCGGAGGGATCGGTGTCGCAAACGGCCCCGACCGTGACGTCGGACCTTTCGACCAAGCGGGTCAAGTGGGCGTTGCCCCGCTTGCCAACGCCGATCATTCCGAAGCGCAACGGGTCGCCTTGGGCGCGCACGACGCTTGCTGCCGCCGCTACGGCCGCTCCCTGCAGTAAACGACGGCGAACCAACGTGCTAGTACTCATTGAGCTCTCCCTTCGGTCGACGAATCGTCCTGTTTCGGGCGGTGGTCAGCGTACCATGTCGGGGTCCAGCCGCGGGCTTCTCGTACGCGCACCCGGATACCAGAAGGGTGTACTATCCGAGGTCGGAGGGGATTCATGCAGGCGAGGCGGGTCATACGGTTTGCATGGATTCCCTTGGTGCTGGTCGCGGCTGTTACGGCCGCGGCACAGCCAGAGGGGTTCGTATCGCTGTCGCCCGTAGTCGATCTGAGCGAGCACTGGACGGTGGAGGGCTCAGCTCGTGATACGTGGTCAGTCAAGGACAGAGTCATCGTTTGTACCGGCGAGCCGAACGGATTCTTGCGCAGTAAGGAGACCTACCGCGACTTTATCTTCCGGTCCGAGTGGAGGTTCCAAAAGGAAGGCTGGACCCAGCAGGCTCCGAGGTACCCCAACGCCGGCTATTTCATTCACGCAGGGGCGGTTCAGGATGTTTGGCCGAAATCGTTAGAAGTGCAAGGCCACTACGGTGAAGCAGGCAGCCTGTTCGGTGTCCGAGGCGGCAGCGTCAGTGGTGCACACCGCGGGCCGGTCTTCGAGAATCGCAGGCCATTCGGCGAGTGGGAGAGCATCGAGATCCAGTCCCTCGACGGGATCGTGACTGTAAAGCTCAACGGCAAGAAGATGAACGAGGGGCACGACATCGAGCCAGTCGAAGGCAACATTTGCCTGCAGTCCGAGGGTTGGCCTGTCTTCTATCGAAACCTTGAGGTGAAGAGACTGGATTGAGTCCAGCCGTGGTTGTGTCGTAGAACGCGCACCACTGGAGTGTCCACTGGCCGGTCTCGGCGCTGGAGTCGCTGCATCCAGGCAGCGTCATGGCAGCTGACGGCGCTTGGAGTGGCCAGCCACTCGACGCGCCGCCTGCCAAGTGGTGGCGAGGCCATTGATTTGGGGATTCCCCGAGGCCATGCCGCGGATTCGCTCCGACACCATGCAAACTAGTCCGCACGTTCGGCGAGTCCTGACGCCGAAACCCTGGGCGCTCTTGCCAGTAGGCGGATTGATCCGCCAACCCTCGGGTCAGGAAGCCCGCCGGGCGTATTTTATGAAGGGTGTAAGCTCTCCGATGCGGTCATATAGGCGACGGCCTGCCGAGTTGAAGTGCTGCGTCGTCCAGTAAACCGCCGGGGAACCGGCCGCATCGGCCGCAGCGTAGACACCCTCGATCAGTGCCCTCCCCACACCGGTTCCTCGATCACTGGCATCCACGTACAGGTCTTGCAGATAGCAAACGTCTTCCACTCGCCAGCAGTGCCGGTGGAAGAGGTAGTGCGCGATTCCCACTGACCGGTCGCCACGCGTCGCGATCAGGCCCCGAAACTCGTTCGGCTCGCCCGAAAGCAAGCGTGCGAACGTGGTTCGGTAGACGATTTCTGGCACGGATGTCTCATAGAAATCAAGGTATAGCGACCACAGACGCCGCCACTCTGGCTCGTCATTGGCTGTGAGCTGGCGAATCGTCAGGCCGGGCATTGGTTCACTCTAACAATCCCGTTCGCCCCGAAGAATGCGGGCGTTAGCGTGCCTGAGCACTTTCGCATACGAGCCCCATCAGCAGGGTCGGGCGCTCGTCTACCCGGAATTCCGGTATGCGACGCGATGCTAGCGGTTGAACAGGAATGCGTTCGAGTTCACTAGCGCCCAAAGCAGGTCTTGGGCTTTCGCCGCGCGCCCGGGCGAGCTACCCAAGTAGGTCACGGCCGCGTCCATTTCGGTCGGCGTCGGCATCCGTCCGAGCGACGCAAGGTACAACTCTTCGATCAATTCGCGGTCGCCGCGACCCGCAAGGATCCCCTTGGCGATGCGTCCCTCGGGATTGGCGATGGCGTCCGCCAGCGTCGGGCCGTTGACCAGGCTCATCGCCAGCGGCAGGCTGAGGTCGTTGCGGCGCTCGCACTCGCAGGGCGACTCCCGCTCGGGCCGGCCGAACATGTTCAGGAAGCCTCCCGTGTCCACGTGGGGGTCGGGCAGCTGCTGGGCGCTGAAATCCTCCGGCACTTCCGGGAAGTCCGGGCGGGAGCCGGTCGCGATCGTCATCGCATCCAGCAGGGACTCGGCCGTGAGCCGGCGGGGTTGGAAGTGCGAGAAGTTGATCTCGTCGGTTTCATTCCACTCGTTGGTCTCCATCGCCGCCTGGTAGGTGCGCGAGCTGACGATGGTCCTGATCAGGTGCCGCAAGTCGAAACCGCTGGCGACGAAGTCCGCCTCGAGCGCATCGAGCAGGGCGGGATTGATCGGCGGGTTGGAACCTCGGATGTCATCCACCGGCTCGATGATGCCCCGCCCGAAGAAATAGCTCCACACGCGGTTTACGATCGCCTTGGCGAAATACGGATTCTTGTCCGAGGTCAGCCAGAGAGCCAGAGCCTCGCGGCTGTCGCCGAAGGAGCCGATTTCCGGCGTGCCTGCCGAAGCCAGCAGGTATTCGGGCTCGACGGCCTTGTTCGTCTTGGGATGTAGGAACTCGTTGTTGTCCCGCTTGAGATAGACGATCTGCTCGTCGCTGTCGAAGCCGGGCTTCATGCCCACTGCCGCGAAGAATGCCGCCAGCTGGAAGTACTGGTTCTGCGTCCAGCGTTCGAACGGATGGTCGTGGCACTGGGCGCAGACCATGCGGACGCCGAGGAACAGCTGAGTCGTCGTCTCCATCGCCAGTTTCGGATCGTCGTTGACCCGATAGAAGTTCGAGGCCGGAGACTGGTAGGTGCTGCCCACCGACGTGAGCAGCTCGCGCACGAACTCGTCGTAGGGCTGGTTGTACGCTATGGCGTCGCGGATCCACTGGCGGAACGCCCACATGCCCTTCTCGCCCAGGTGCTTGCGGTTGGATTGCAGCAGGTCGCCCCACTTCAGGGACCAGTGATCCACGTAGGCAGGGCTGCCCACCAAGTCGTCGATCAGCCGCCGGCGCTTGGCACGGGTCGAGTCTGGATCTTCGATGAAGGCGCGCGCCTGTTCGGGCGTCGGAGGAATGCCCGTCAGGTCCAAGTAGACGCGCCGCGCGAACGCTGCGTCGCTAGACAGCTCGGAAGGCTGGATGTGCAGCCGCTTGAGCTTGGCGTCGATGTGTTCGTCGATGTAGTTGTTGACGGGCGGATCATTCCACGTGAACCCCGGGGCCGGGTTGAGCACCGTTAACGGCACTGTGACGAACTTACCCTCGTAGCGCACCATAATCGCCGCTTCGCCGATGCGCTCGCCGAGCACCGCTCCGGATTCGTCGATCTTGGCGGTGCTGGTCGAATTGCTTTGGAGCACGGCGAGCTTCGAGACGTCGCGCGAGGAGCCGTCACCGTAGTGGGCCAACACCGTGAGCGCTTGGGACTCGCCCGGCTCTTCGAGGAAGATCTCCGTCGGCTGCACGTCCAGCTTGGCCACCGCGTCGACTTGCGGGTCGCCGAACGGCGCCCCCTGCGATATCCACTCGACGATGGTCTCGAAGGGATCCGAGCCTTCCTCAAAGCGCAAGCCGCCCTCGTGCGGCACGCGCATGGTTGGCTTGGCCAACATCAGGCTGGCGGCCGGAACCGCCCGGTTGAAGCGTCGGCCCGAGACCTCGAACAAGAGGGCCCGGTAATCGAACTCGGCATCGTAGCCGCGTAGCGACAGCTTGAAGCCGTTCTTGCCCTTGGCCGAGCCGTGGCAGGCTCCGGCCGTGCAGCCGGTGTAGTTGAGCACCGGCATCACGTCCCGCAGGAAGGTGACCCGACGCTCGTCCGCAGTCGCCGCCGGAATGGGCGCGGCTGAGGCGGCAAGCAGGGCCGGTACGGCGATCAATGCGTAGGCTCTCGTCATTGTGATCAACTCCCGGCGCTTAGCCTGCACCTGCAATTGTAGTATTGTTTTCCTCCACGACGAGCACCGCTTCGACGGGCGGAATGTTGTAAGGCACGGCTTCCTTGTCGCGGCTTGCCATCACGGACTTGGGCGCTAGCTCCACCAAGTACTCTCCCGGTTCGACCTCAGCGGCTGCCTTGCAGGCCAGTGAGAAGGTCTCTGGACTGCCCGTGATCTTGCTCGTTGCGCAGGCGACGCCGACCGGCAGATTGACCATCTCGAGTTCGACCTCCGAGTCGAATTCCGGCTCGCGCGAGAAGGTTCCCGAGATTTCGAAGTCCCCGCCCGGGGAGACCGCCACGGGCACCTCCGGCAACCGGACATCGTAGCCCTTCACAACATCAACGGTGATTGCCTTGGAGTAGATCGCCATTTCCGCTCCAGCGTGCCGTACCCGCGCTTGGAGGACCAGGTCGAAGCGCATCTCGGGCGTGCCCATCGTCGTGTTCATCTCGAACGAGCCCTGCTTGTCCCCGGGCTTGATCAGCGCTCCGCCGAGGATTCTCAAGTTCGCGACGGACGGGGCATTGGTCACACGGACTGCCGTGACGGCGCTCACGCCGGGCGCGTGCGTCTGGTAGGTCCAGCGGATATCGTGGCGAATCCCTTGGATCAGGCGCAACGAGCGCTCTGACAGGAGCTCGATGGTGGCGGGACCCGGGTCGGCCACCAAGACGTCGATCGCACCGGAGCGGCCCGGAATCCGAACGGGGCGCTGCTTTGTCCCAGCCACCGGCGTGACCACCGTCGAGGTGCGAACCGGGCGCCGGATCACTCGGCCGTCTTCCGTGCGGCCTTCCGCGTGCAACGAAAGGGCGATGGGACCGGGCTCCGCGTCCTCGGCGGCCGATAGCATGAGGCTGCCTCGCAGGGACTGCCGTTGCGTGGTCATGCCGCCGAACTCGGCGGGTATGTTGCCGCCTTCGACGACAACGCCGGGTGGCAGCCCTGCAGCGATGATCTCTACGGCGCCGTCGTAGCCGCGGCGATCCATCGTCAGAGAGACGCTGGTCGTGCCGCCCCGCGGGACATTGATCTGGGTGTCGTCTAGGCGGACCATGAAGTCCGCCGGCTGGCGCTGGGCGGCCAGCCGATAGCCATAGCCGGGGCCGCCGCGGCCCAGCAAGTCTTCGACTGTGACCCGCAGTTCGGTGACGCCATCGGGTATCCGCAGGCCGATTGCCGGATCTCCCAGCGTCTCGGCCCTGGTCGAAATGTTTGACAGCAGCTCCTCCGGCGGCTGATCGCCGGCGGAGGCGATCTTCTCGCCGTCTTGGTCATAGAGGGCCAGCAGCGTGTAGAGCTGCGAAGTGCCGAGGATGGCCGCCTGCGTCTCGATCATCCACTCCTCGCCCGGGCGGACCGGGAGCCTGTAGCTGTCGATCTCGCCCGGGCGGCTCACGCGGCCGTTGACCACCGTGCCCTCGGTGAGCCGGCGGCGCTTCTTGCCCCTCGGCTCGAGCGTCTCGGGACGGTCGCCCCGCAGGAACGGCAGCGGCAATCCGCCCCTTTGATCCGGCAGAGCGGCATGGTCGCCATCGACGCTGACAGTCTCGGGCGCGGAAAGTGTGCCGCCGGAAAGTTCGACCTCTACCTTCTCGCCGGCCTGCCAGCCCAAAGGGAAGATGGTATCGGCGAACTCCAGCTGGCCCGCCAGCAGGCGGTAGAAGTTGAGGCGTTGCTTGCTGAAGCGGGCGTCGCGCACCTCGACAACGTAAGTTCCCGTCTCTGGAGCGGCAAATGTAAGGCGGGCATCGCCGCCAGCGCCGGGCGAGTCATTGGCGCGCGCAACCGGGCGCCCGGCCTCTGAGCGGACGGACAGCACGGGGTCGATGGCGGACCCGAGCCGCCGGGCTTCGACTTCGAGCCCCAGCCTCTCGCCAGCCTCGAGAGCGACCTTGTAGAGATCACGGTCGGCTTCGCTCAAAGTGCCGTTGACCACCGCGGGCGTCGCCACTCGCTGAGCGCGGGCAGCATCGTCGTTGCGCGGCGCGCGCGGACGCGTGGACTCGGTTTCGGCAAACTCCGGGAATCTTGAGACGCTGAACAACCACGTGTTGGTGCGACCGCTGGCGGTTTCCACGGCCAGCGGGTACGCTCCGGGCGACGCGTCAGAATCGATCTCCAACAGAAACTGCCTGCCCGGGCCCTCGGCGCTGAGCTCGGTGAGCGATCCGGGGATTTCGGAGTGGATCTTGATCTTCTCGCCCAGGCCGTTGCCCTTCAGGACCAGGCGTACGGCAGCGCCACGCTGAGCGCCTGGCGGGGTCACGCTGCTGAGGGTGGGGCTTGCCTGGAGCGAGAGCGCGAGCAGCGCCGCCGCTGCTCCGCCTCTGAGGTGTGCAGGCATTATCGGATCATCCCGCGTCTTGGCCGTCGCTGGCGCTCTCGGCCTGCTGGAGAGGGACCGGTACGAACGATCGCACTTCCTCGCCGCTGCCGGCTTCGAAGATTCGCACCACCCCGTCGAATCCGCCTGTGGCCAGCCGCTTGCCGTCCGGGTGGAACGCAATCACGAAAATCCCGCCGTCATGTCCCGTGCAGGAGGAGACGCGCTGTCCCGTCTCGGTGTCGTACACGGGCACCTCGCCCGCGACACCGCCGACCGCCGCCAGCGAGCCGTCCGGGCTGAACGCAAGCGCGAAGATCTTGCCGGCCTGCTCTTCATACTTGCGCACCAAGGTAGAGTCGTCGGCGATCTTGAGGGCGCGCGGCCGGTCCATCGTATACAGGTACGGAACCCTGTCCTCGCCGCCCACCAGCACATAGTCCCTGCGCGGATGCCGGGCCACCGCGTACAGCTTGTCCCGCAAGAAGTTGACGTTCTCTTGGAACGCACCGGTGGCGGCATCGGCCAGCTTGGCGGCGCGGTCGCGGCCGACTGACACGATTCGCTTGCCATCAATCCCGAAGACCACCTGCAGCACCCAGTCCTCGTGGTGGCCGGCCTTGTAGATCTCCTCGCCGGTCTCCACGGCAACCATCCGGACATTCTTGTCGGCGGCGCCGAAGACCGCGTGCTTGCCATCCGGCGAAAGGTCGCCCGCGAACAGCGTGTCGGCCGTGGAAGTCACCGACCGGACCAGTTCCCGCGATTCCAGGTCCCAGACCTGCAGCTCGCCGAACCGCGCCGGCGTGCCGCCGATCGCTACCAAGCGCTTGCCATCGGCCGAGAAGTGAATGGAATGAATCTTGTCCGAGCGGCCCAGCAGGCGCGCCTCGATGCCCGAGCCATCGACCTCGTGCAGCAGGATCTCTTTGAAGCCGCCCACGGCCAGCGTTCCGCCGTCGGGCGAGAACGCCATGCCCGTGATGGTGGGAGCCTGGGCATACTCCGGCGGCTCCGTGGGCGCTTGGGGCGCCTTGGCCTCGGCGGGCGTGTCGTCCTCGGCCCCCTCGCGCACCCAGCGGGTCAGCAGATCGACCGCCTCGGGAGCCAGTTGCGCACCCCCCATCGGCATCCGGGGCTCCAGCTTTCCGGTCACCAAGCTGACCAGCGGGCTGCTGTCGGGCGAGCCCTTCACGAGCGAACTGCCGTGCTTGGAGCCGCCCTTGAGAATGCCCTCGTAGGTCGTGATGTCCAGGCCGCTGAGCTTGTTGGCCGGCTGGTGGCATCCAGAGCAATGCACCTGCAGCAGCGGGCGGACCTCGTCGTAATAGCTGGCAGGCTCGGCCGCGCCCAGAGCCGACAGACTGGTGGCTGCCGCGAGGATTGGGCCAAGAATTCGGATAGCGGATCGCACCGGCAACATTGTAGTGCGATTCCCGGGATTCACTCAACCATCCCGGCCAGAATTGAACCGGATCGGGCGTTCCGTGCGTCTGAGTAAGTGACGGTATACTAGCCTTATCTGGCCGGTTGCCGCGAGGTGATCCCATAATGAGCAATCGACTTCCATGCTTCGTCATCGGCCTTGGCCTAGGCGCCATCGTCGGCTTGGTAGTGGCCCCGAAGCGGGGCGAAGAGACCCGCGAGGCCCTGCGCGACACCGCCGACACGGCGGTGGAAAAAGGACGGGAGCTGGTCGAGTCTCAGCGCGAGCACATCGAATCGGCCGTAGATGCGGGCGTGTCGGCGTACCGCCGCGTAGTGGGCGATCTGGGCTAAGTGGCTGGCAGACTTGCGCTTTAGACGGGGCCATTGATGCAGGGGCTAGGAGACGCTCAGCCGCTGGTGCTGGCCATCGCGGCATTCGCCGGCGTTGTCGCGATCGCCATGGTGGCCATGGCCTGCTGTGCTTACGGCGCTTGGAAGGCCATTAGTCGGGCCGAGGCTCGCTCCGCAGAATTCTTCGACGAGTGGCAGCCGGTAGCCGCCGAGGCCCAGGAGACCGTGCGGAACTTCGCCGAGCAGTCCGGCGAACTTCTCTCGCGCCTGAACAGCCTGACGGCGAACTTGCAAAAGCAATCCATGCAAGTCGAAGCCTCGCTCGCCAGCTTGGCTGATATCGCGCATCGCAACGCGGAGAGCGTCGACGCCACCGTGCAGGCCACACTGGAGCGCTTCAACGCCGCCACGGAGTCGTTCAACCAGGCCGTGCGCGTGCCAGCCACCCAGTTGCGCGCCATCGGGGCGGGACTGTCTGCTGCGATGCGCAACCTCGCCAGCGGCCGCCAGCGCGACCCGGCGCGAATCTCCGCCGACGAGGAAATGTTCCTCTAGGCCGCAAGCCAGTCATCATCAGCAATCGGAGAGAGTGGTTTGAAACCCAAGGAACAGACATCCACATCCCGTCCCAGCTACCGCGTGGCGCTGCTAGGCACCAAGTTCATGGGCAAGGCCCACAGCCAGGGCTACCGCAACGTCAACATGTACTTCGCGGACGCTCCCCGGCTCGAGCAGGCCGTGATCTGCGGGCGCAATCCCGACGAGACCGAGCAGGCGCGCGACGCCTTCGGCTGGCAGGAGGCCTCCACTGACTGGCAAGCGGTCGTGGCGCGCGACGACATTGACATCATTGACGTGGTCACGCCCGGCCACATGCACTGCGCCATGGCCGTGGCCGCCGCTCAGGCAGGCAAGCACGTTATCTGCGAGAAGCCGCTGGCCAACACCCTGGACGAAGCCAAGCAGATGCTGGCCGCCGTGGAGAGTGCGGGCGTGCGCCACCTCGTCATGCACAACTACAGGCGCGTTCCGGCAGTGGCGCTGGCCAAGCGGATGGTGGAAGACGGCCGCATCGGCGATATCTACCATTTCCGGGCTCGCTACCTGCAGGACTGGGCCACGACCCCTGGCCTGGAGCTCGTGTGGCGCTTCGATGCCAAGCAGGCCGGCAGCGGCGCGCTCGGCGATCTGGGTGCGCACGTGATTGACCTGGGGCGCTACCTGTGCGGCGAGATTGCCGAACTGGCCGGCACGGAAGAGACGTTCATCAAGCAGCGCCCCGCCGCGGCCGGCTCCCAGGAGATGGCCGACGTCACGGTCGACGACGCAGCCGCGCTGTGCGTGCGGTTCGAGAACGGCGCGATCGGCACCATCGAGGCGTCGCGCTTCGCGCCTGGCAGGAAGAACCACAACACCTTCGAGATCAACGGCAGCAGGGGTTCGCTCAGCTTCGATCTAGAGAACCTCAACAACCTGCGCTTCTACTCTGTGGAAGATGCCGGGGATGTGCAGGGTTTCCACGAGATCATCGCTTGTTCGCTGGGCAAGCACCCGTATGCCGACAACTGGTGGTTCGACGGGCACCTGATCGGCTACGAGCACAGCTTCACGCATACGATCTACGACTGGATCCAGGCGGTCGCGGCGGGCGAGCCGACACATCCCGACTTCGGCGACGGCGTGCGCAACCAAGAGGTCTTGGACGCAGCGGCCAAGGCGTTCGCGAGCCGGCGCTGGGAGAGCGTCGGCTAGGCGCGCGGCGCCGGGCTTCGACGGGCGCCAGGCCGTGCTGGAATAAGAAATTGCGCATCGCCACTTGGAATATCAACGGCCTTCGTGCCCGGCTTGAATACGTCCTGCACTGGCTGCGCGCCAGGCAGCCTGACGTCGTCGGGCTGCAAGAACTCAAGATGCTCGACGAGCAGTTCCCGGCGGCCGAGTTCGAGGCGGCCGGCTACCACTGCGTCACGCACGGCCAGAAGGCTTGGAACGGAGTGGCGATCTTGAGCCGTCAGGAGGCGCAGGTGCGGCAAGTCGGTTTGCCGGGCCAGGAAGACTTCGGCTCGCGCCTGCTCACGGTGGACGTGGCGGGACTTCGCTTCACGACCGTATACGTGCCCAACGGCAAGAGCCTCGAACACCCCGACTTCGAGCGCAAGCTGGCTTGGCTGGACGCGCTCGCGCAGCACTTCGCCGCGGGCCACTCGCCCCGCGGGCAGGCCGTCCTGTGCGGCGACTTCAACGTCGTGCCCGAAGCGCTCGACTCGTGGGACGAGGAGCAACTGGCCGGCAGCATCTTCCACACCGAATCCGAGCGAGGGCGTTTTGCGTACTTGCTAGAATGGGGGCTGATCGACTTGTTTCGCCACCATCATCCCGGCGAGAAAATGTTCTCTTGGTGGGACTATCGCGCCGGTTCGTTCTACCGCAACCACGGATTGAGGATCGACTTCCTGCTCGGCACAAGGGCCATCGCCGATCGACTCGCAGCAGCGCGCGTCGATCGCGACTATCGCAAGAAGGTGGACGGCCTGACAGCCTCCGACCATGCTCCCGTGATCGCGGACCTGAATTGAACTGCGGGCTTCTGTGCGAATCTGACTAGAGGGGTCTTTTCAACGAATGATGCGTAGCAGCAGATGCATTCGCGCCTTGCTGGCGGTGGCGGCGCTGGGCTTGTGCCCTCTCGGCCTGCTCGGCCAGCAGGACCAGTCCCAACAGCGGCGCAATCCCCGCACCGAGTTCGAGCGGTTCTCCTTCGGGGTCCGCTTGGGCTACCACATCACCGCCCAGATCACCGAGGGCACCCACGACTTCACCAGCACGACCACCAATCCCCCGACGCTGTTCAAGACCACTTCCGAGCCGCAGCAGGATGCTTGGGGCGTTGGTGCGGGAGCGCAATTCAACCTGTTGCCGCGCTGGGGCCTGACGGTTGACCTGATCGCGCACAGCGTGCGCTTCAAGACCGGCACGCGGGTCGAGCGCCGGGAGACGCCCACGCGCGGGCGGCAGCTTCTGTCGAACGAATTCATCGTGAATGAGGGCAATCACTGGGATATCCCGGTTCTGGCCCGCTACTACCTCAACGGTCCGCGCCAGCGTGTGCGCCCGTTTTTTTCGGGCGGAGTCGGCCTGCGCATGGTGCGCAATGCCAAGGCCACGCGTGAGATCGCCGACATCGATGGCGGGGAGAGCGAGTTCGTAACCGTCACCCCCGACGTGGTGGCGGACAGCACGATGGCGCTGATCGGCGGAATCGGCTTCGAGCTGATTGACGACGTCAACCTCAAGCTGAGCGTCGAGGGGCGCTACATGCGCTGGCAGCAAAAGACCTTCGAAATCGGACTGGCCAATACCCTGCGCAACCACGTCGAGATTGTCCTGGGGCTGTCCTTCTAGCTCCCGGCGGAGATCTGAAGCGGCACTGTCCGGCGGACGCTCGTCACAGGTACGCTTGGAAGACGATGCCCAACCGACTCGCTGGCGAGACTAGCCCGTACCTTCTGCAGCACGCCGGCAATCCGGTCGACTGGTACCCGTGGGGCGAAGAGGCGCTAGAGAAGGCGCGGCGCGAGAACAAGCTGATCTTCCTCAGCATCGGCTACGCCGCCTGCCATTGGTGCCACGTGATGGAGCACGAGTCCTTCGAGGACGAGTCTGTCGCGGCGATCCTCAACCGGGATTACGTCTCGATCAAGGTGGATCGGGAGGAGCGTCCCGATTTGGACGAGATCTACATGGCAGCCACGATGCTGTTCTCGGGCGGGCACGGAGGCTGGCCCATGAGCGTGTTTCTCGCGCCGGACCAGAAGCCCGTTTTTGCGGGCACGTACTTTCCCAAGCACGATGCCCACGGCCGGCCCGGTTTCCAGACCGTGCTGCGCTTCCTGCAGCAAAAATGGCAGGCCGAGCAGGCCACGCTGGTTCACGACGCTGGCAGGGTAACCGACGCTCTGAGTCAGATGCTGGGCGAGCGATCTGGGGATGGCCAGTTCCCCGGCGCCGACACGGTCGAGCGAGCCGGGGCGGCGGTCTACCGCGCTTTCGACCACAGCCGCGGCGGTATCGCCAGCGGAACGAACAAGTTTCCCCAGAGCCTGTCTCTGGAATTGCTGCTGCGAGCGTTCCGGTCGGCAGGGCAAGTGCAGTATCGCGACGTGGTCGAACTGACATTGGAGCGCATCTGCCTAGGAGGAATCTACGACCATCTCGGCGGCGGCCTGCACCGCTACGCCACCGATCCCGGCTGGCTCGTGCCGCACTTCGAGAAGATGCTCTACGACCAGGCGCTGGTGGCCGCCGTGCTGGTGGACGCCTGGCAGGCATCGCAAGATCCGGGCAAGAAAGACCTCTTCGCCAGCCGCGCGCGCGGGATCTGCGACTACGTGCTGCGCGAGCTGTGCGGTCCCGAGGGCGCCTTCTATTCCAGCGAGGACGCTGACAGCGAAGGGCAGGAAGGCAAGTTCTACATCTGGACCCGAGATCAGATCGGCAGCGCGCTCCCAGAGGCCGATGCCCGGCTATTCGCTTCCCACTATGACGTCTCGGAGCACGGCAACTGGATGCATCCTGGCGACGCGCACGTGCCAGGCGGGCCGAAGAACGTGCTTCAGGTGGTGCGCTCCGCCGATGTCTTGGCCCGCTTGGATTCGGTTCCGGTTGCCGACGTCGAGGCGAGCTTGGCACGGTCTCGGCAGTCGTTGTTCAAGCTGCGGGAACAGCGGGTGAGACCCGGTCTCGACGACAAGGTCTTAACCGGCTGGAACGGGCTGATGATCACCGCCTTGGCACGGGTCGCGGCTGTCTTGGACCAGCCCCGCTACGGCGAGGCTGCGGCGCGAGCGGCGGACTTCGCACTGGTGCGCGTCCGCAGCGGCGACCGGTTGCTGGCAACCTACGGCAAGGGGCATGCGCGGCTGCGAGCCTACAGCACCGACTATGCCTTCTTGATCGAGGGGCTGCTGGCGGTGTACGAATGGAACGGCGACCCACGCTACCTGCTTGAGGCCGAGCGCTTGACCGACACGCTGGTCGACCACTATTGGGACAGCGCCGATGACGGCTTCTTCCTCACAGCCGAAGACCACGAGGATCTGCTCTTGCGCAGCAAGACGCTACAGGACGGCGCCACGCCGTCGTCGAATTCGGTGATGGCCCTGTCCCTGCAGAAGCTGGCCATTCTGATCGGACGCACTGACTACCGCGAGAAGGCTGGCGCTATCTTGCGCTTGTTCGTCGATTCGTCGCTGCGCGCGGTGTTCCAGCAAGAGCGATTGTTAGGCGCGTTGGACGCGTGGCACCAAGGCTGGGACGAGGTGGCTATTATCGGGCCACGGCAGGACGAGCGTACGCGAGCTCTGCTGGCCAGGGCCCGCGCCGAGTTTCGGCCCAACATGGTCATCGTCGTGTCGGAAGGGGAGGGGATTCCCGGCACCGAGAGGATCCCCCTGCTTGCGGGACGCGGGATGATCGACGGCCGGCCAACCGCCTATGTCTGCCGCGACTACGTTTGCGAACGCCCGGTCTTCGAGCCGGACGAACTGTTCGCGGCATCTTAGCGGCCTCAGCGGAGCGAGCTTGACACAGCGAGAGCCGAATTCGGATCGGCCCGGTGCCGGCGGCGGCAGAGACACGGCTGCGCCGGGACACAGCGAAGGGCAGGTCGTAGTTCGCCCGGCCAAGGCGGGCGAACTGCCGGACATTCGGCGACTGATAGGGTTGTATCCCGACGAGCTGGTCCAAGACGAGCTCCCTCGGATCTCGTCTTTTTTCGTGGCCGAGAGCGATGGCTCAATCATTGGCTGCTGCGCGCTACAGGTGTATTCGCGCCGGTTAGCCGAGGTGCGGAGCTTGGCGATCCACCCGGATTTTCGCGGCAAGGGCCTTGCCGTGCAGCTGGTAGATGCCTGCCGACAGCGCGGAATCGAGCGCAGGGTGAGGCAGCTCTTCGCCGTGACGAGCGAGCCGGGCTTCTTCGAAGGATGCGGCTTCACCGTGCATACGGGCTGGAAGACGGCCGTATTCGCAAACCTCGATGCCGAGCCGTAGCCTCGCCGCACGGGGCGTCCTCCGGACAGATGCTGGCGCAAAGCCGGCCAGCGGTCAGCCGATCAGTCCCTGGACCACGTGACCGTGCACGTCGGTAAGGCGGCGATTGATGCCGTTGTGATAGAACGTCAGCCGTTCGTGATCCAAGCCCAGCAGGTGCAGCGCCGTCGCGTGTAAGTCGTAAATCGTCACCGGATCCGAGGCCGGCTTGTAGCCCAGTTCGTCGGAGGCACCGTAGGCCCGTCCGGCGGACAGGCCGCCGCCGGCCATCCAACACGTGAAGCAGCTGGGGTGGTGGTCGCGGCCTGCACCGTCACCCGTCCCTTGCGATACCGGTGTTCGGCCGAATTCCGTGACGCCAAGAACGAGGGTGTCCTCAAGAAGGCCCCGGCCCTGTAGATCCGCCAGAAGGCCCGCGACCGGCCGGTCGTACTCGCGTGCCATCTTTTCGTGATTCTTGACCAAGTTGGAGTGGGCGTCCCAGCTCTTTCCTGAGCCGCCATGGTAAATCTGCACGAATCGCACGCCGCGCTCCACCAAGCGACGCGCCAAGAGGCAGTTCTTGGCCAGACTCTGCGTCGCTTCCTCGCCGTGCCCGTAGAGGCGGCGCGTGGCTTCCGATTCCTGGTTGAGATCGGCAATCTCCGGCACGCTGAGCTGCATCTTCGCGGCAACTTCGTAGCTGCGGATCCTCGCTTGGAGGCTCGAGTCGCCGGGGTGTGCGTCGGCGTAGCTGCGGTTCATCTCCCTCAGCCACGCAGCCGCTCCCTTGCGAGCTGTTGCGGAGACACCGTCCGGCGTAGTCAGATCGGGCACCGGATCCCCATTGCCATGGGTGCGCAACGCCGTGCCCTGCACGGTCGCGGGGAGGAATCCGTTGGTCCACTGCGCAGACCCGCCCCAGGGGTGGCTATTCGGGTCAGGCAGCACCACAAAGGCTGGCAGGTCTTGGTTTTCCGTGCCGAGTCCATACGTCACCCAAGCGCCCATCGCCGGAAAGCCGGTCAGGATGAAGCCGGTGTTCATTTGCGCCACGGCGGGCATGTGGTTGGCGCTCTTGGCGACCATGCTGCGCAGCAGCGTGAGGCGATCGGCTTGCTCGGCAAGGTGCGGCAGCAGGCTGCTGACCCACAGGCCGCTCTGGCCGTGCCTGCGGAACTCCCACGGGCAGGCCCTGAGACTTCCGCCTTGGCCGAAGAACGTTGGCATCGCGTAGGGCTTGCCGTCGCGCTTGTGCAATTCCGGCTTGAAGTCGAAAGTGTCCAAGTGGCTCATCCCGCCGACGGCGAAAATCTGGATCACTCGCTTGGCGCGGGGCCTGAAATGCGGCAGATTGCTCGAGGCCGGAGACGCCGCAGCAGGCTTCAGGGCCTGAGACGGCAGCATGGACGCCAGCGCGAGCCAGCCGAAACCGCCTGCGGCGTCCAGCAGCAGCTGCCTGCGAGAGGGCCTAGCGAACATACAAGAACTCGCTGGAGTTTAGGAGCCCCCAGCACAGGGACTCCAAGCCGTGATCTTCGACAAGCCGCCTGCTGGCTGCCATCTCGCGCCCGTTCGGGGAACGCCCGTATGCCAGGGCGAACGCGCGCCGGATGCGCCCGTCCAGTTGCGGCGCTTCTCGCCGAAGCCGCGCACTAAAGCCCTCCACGCGCTGCTGGACGAAAGCGTTGTTCATCAGGCTCAGCGCTTGCAGGGCCGTAGTTGTGGAGCGTCTTTGCGGCGTCTTGACCGCAGGCAGCGGGCAGTCCAGCGCCTCGAGCATGGGATCCCCCGCCGTAATGATATTCATCCGGTACACGGTGCGGCGGCGGTGGTCCGGCGTGTCGGCGGGCGTGAGCAGGTAGCGCCTGAGAGAGCCGCGCGCATCGCCGTACTCGAAGGGGCGGAAGCTCGGTCCGTTGAATGCGGGATTTAGGTCGCCGCTGACCGCCAGCATGCTGTCGCGCACGGATTCCGCATCCAGGCGGCGCGGGAGGAACCTCCAAAACAGGCGGTTGTCGGCATCTTGGGCAGCGGCGCTTGGGTCGAATCGCGAGGATTGCCGGAATGCCTGCGACATCAGGATGCGCTTGTGGAGAGCCTTCAGGCTCCATCCCTGCCGAACGAGGTCGGAGGCGAGCCAGTCCAGCAGTTCCGGATGGGTGGGCTGGCCGCCATTGAAGCCCAGGTCGCTGGGGTTGGACACGAAGCCGTGTCCGAAGTGCTGCTGCCAGACCCGGTTGACGATGGCGCGGGCGAAGAGCGGGTTGGACGGATGCGCAATCCATTCCGCCATTGCCAGGCGCCGTTCCCCTTCGTCGGCCCGCGGGGCCAGGTCGAGGCCTGCCTGCAAGCCTTGGACGCACGATAGCCCTGCCGGGCCGACCTGCCTGCCAACTTGGTCAACCTTGCCTTGAAGGAGAACGTGCGTCGGCTCGCTCGGCCGGATTGCTGCGGCATAGGCCAGCTTGGGTTTCGAAAGGCCCTCCAGCTCGGTCGCCAACCGTTCGCGCTCGCCTTCGAGCGTCGCGATCTGCTCGCGCTCTGACTGCGGCAGTCTGTCCCGCAATTGCGCGGCGTCAAAGTTCTCGATGCCGGCTGTGTAAGAAGCCGCGACCTGGTCAACAGACAGTGCCTCGTCGTACAGGCGCGCCTCCGAGATCCGAAAGTGCTGGTTCGCCTCGAATCGCAGCAAGGCGTCGCCGCTGCGGTAGATCTGTAGGCGGCCGGCCGGCACAGAGGTATCCGGCAAGTACGGGTTCCCGTGCAGCTCGCCATCTCGGAACACCGTAATGGTGCCGTCTTGACGATAGGAGATCGCAACATGGACGCGCGCACCGGGCTCGAGCGCCTCGTCCGGCCCGCCGGAATCCTGCGATCGGAAGCGGCCAATCGAGTAATTCTCCCAGCGAGGGGTGTCACCGGGCACGAAGCGGATTCCATCGACCGAGGCTCCGCGATAGCCGCTGAGACTGCGAATCTCCATGACCGTTTGGGCCTTTTCGGGAATGCTGTCGACCTCGAGCCAAGTCTCAAGAGTCTTCTCCGCAATCTCGCGTTCAATCAGCGCGCTAACGCCGAAGTTGGGAACGATTCCCGGATCGTCCTGGTCCCCTTGCGGCAGATCTGAGGACTCGTCGCGGCCGACGGCCTTGCGAAACGTGCCAGAGTGCGCCTCTGCACCACCCACAAAGCGCAAGTGCAACGGCGCGAAGTCCGAGCGGCCGTCGACGTCAAACGTCCAACGCGCCAGGGGGATGGGAGCGCCGCTGGCGAGATCTGCTGGCCGCGCGCTGCGGTACAGGCCGCCGAGCTCGGAGTCGATCTGCTCAAGGCGGCGCTCGATCCCGGCTATACGCTGGTCCCAGTCCTGCTTCTCCAGCGTTGTCAACAGTGGCCTGCCGTGAGGCAGGAAGATGTCCAGGCCGGCTTCAGGCACTGGCTGGGTCGGGGGCCAGACAGCTTGGAAAGCCGATTTCATCTGGTAGTACTCTTGCTGTGTAATCGGGTCGAACTTGTGATCGTGACAGCGGGCGCAGTTTACGGTGAGGCCCAAGAAAGTCTGGGTGATCGTGCCCAGCATGTCCTCGAGCAAGTCTTCTCGGATCAGGGCTCTCTCGTCCGCGATGGCGGAAGTCAGGCCCACCGCATCGACCGGGCCCAGAGTGAGCATCGTGGTCGCCACGATCGAGTCGTGGCTGACAGGTTCGGCCACGTCGCCCGCCAGCTGCTCGATCGCGAACTGGCGGTAGGGCTTGTCGTCGTTGAAACTGCGGATCAGGTAGTCTCGATACGGCCAGGCGTGCTCGCGCGGGAGGTCCCGCTCGAATCCCTCGCTCTCGGCGAACCGGACCAAGTCCAGCCAGTGCCGCGCCCAGCGCTCGCCGTAGTGCGGCGACGCCAGCAAGCGATCCACGAGCTTCTCGTAAGCGTCGGGTGACGCATCATGCAGAAACGCCTCGATCTGGGCAGGTTCGGGCGGCAGGCCGATCAGCGTATAGGAAACCCGGCGAATCAGGTCCCTGCGCCCGGCTGGCGGTGCCGGGCGCAGGCCTTCGGTGGCAAGCTTGGAGAAAACCCACCGGTCGATCGCGCTGGCCCGCCAGTCGGGCGGCGCGGCTACCGGGGTCGAAGGCGCTGGTTCGCTGAGCGGCTGCAGCGACCACCAGTCCAGTCCGGCGCGGCGCTCCGCGATCAGTTCCGGCCATCCCGCCCCCGCTGCGACCCATTCGCGCAACTCCCGTCTTTCGTCAGCTGGGAGCGGAGACCCGGGGGGCATCTCGTCGGCCAGAATTCGAGCGATCAGCAGGCTCTTGGCGGGATCGCCCGGCGCGAGGGCCGGTCCCCTCGTGCCACCTTGGAGCGCACCGGCGCGGGTGGAAAGATCCAACTGGCCTTGTTGGGTGCTCGGGCCGTGGCACTGGATGCAGCGCCGCTCCAAGATCTCGGTCGAGTGTTGCTCTGGTCGGTCCGGCGCCGCGTAGAGGGCCGCACTAGGGAGGAGCGTTGCGATGAACAGGGCTCGGAACACGAAAGAGTCGCTTCTCAAACTGGCGCCTGCCATCCGTAGCCGGCGCCCGCCGTCTCCGTTACAGGCAAGCTTAGCGCCCGAAGCAGGTGGTCGCAAGAGGTCGCCGAAGCTTCTGCCGGCCAGCCAGGGGGCGGTCTTGACGGCCGTTTGCGCTCATCCTCGGAGTCAAGCATCGGCGGAACAATCGCGATCGCACGAGTCAAATCTGGCCGACACGACTGGCCGAACAATACTGTGTGCAACCATAGACGAAGAGTGCGGCCGTGGGCCCTGCGCTCGGATGTGACGCATGCAGTGGACGCGCACGACCGCAGGCGGCGGACTGCTGGGAGCGTTGCTAGTAGCCGGCGCCATCATCGCCTACAACTGGGGGGCGACACCGCGTTTAGACGGTCGGATCACGGAGGTGAGGACGTTGGGCATGGACGCCAAGAGCTCCGTCGCCATCGTCAACTTCGAAGCTACGAACACGTCGAATTACGACATTGCGATCAACTACCGCGAGATCGAGGTGGTGGACGAGGCGGGCAACATCAGGCAGGGCCGGATCCTGAGCGTGTTCGATGTCGAGCAGCTCTTCAAGTACTACCCGGCACTGGGCGGAATGAAGGACGAGCCGCTGCTGGATGACCGCTATATCGCGCCCGGAGAGTTGTTTCGCGGCCTGACCGCCGCTCGGTTCGAGATCCCCAAGCACAAACTGGACGTGCGCCAGGAGCTTGTGTTTCGAACTGTCGATACCAAGAGCCGTAAGACGGAGATCCGCCTTGCTGCTGAGTAGGCGAGGTGTCTGTGTTTAGCGAGACCTTGCTAGATCACTTCAGGAATCCCCGTCGCATTGGTTCGCTGGATCCGCCCGCCATTACTGTGCGTGTGGAGAATCCGATCTGCGGCGACATCCTGACGCTCTCGGCGGAAGTACGGGACGGCGTCGTGCGTGAGGTGCGCTTCAAGGTGCGTGGCTGCACTGCGTCGATCGCCGCCGGTTCCGTGCTGACGGACCTGATCTCGGGAGCGTCGGGTGCAGACCTATACAAGATCGACGCCGGCAAGGTCGAGGCGGCGCTGGGCGGCCTGCCGAACGAGTCCAAACATGTCGCACGCTTGGCGAGTGACGCTGCGCGTGCCTTGGCGGACAGGCTCCCAGCAACCCAGCTGGGTTCCGCTCGGCTCGGCTCGACCTCCGTCGACCCGGCCAGGCGACAGCACACCTAGATTTCTCTGGTCGTTCAAGCTGGGGCTTCGTCGGTCGGCCTGTCAACGCTGAGACCTCGTCGGTCAGCCGCTAGGCTGCGCCGAGGTTTCGCGATCTCGAAAGATCGCCACGAAGAGTGCCAGTACCAATGCTGACAGCCCAGCTGGCAGGGCCCAAATCGCCTGCCAGTCGATCAAGCCCTGCGCCTCGTCAAGCTTGGAACGCTGCTCAGCCTGCAAGGCCTGGACTTCGGCTTCAGGTGCACCGGACGCCTGCAGACGCGCCAGTTCGGTGCCCAATTCCTGCACTTCCGCGCTCAAAGTGCGCGATTCCTGGGGTGTGTTGCGCTCTTCCCAGACGCCCGCCACCCGGGCGCCGATGAGCATCCCCAAACCTAGCGTGAACAGCACCAGCATGCCCTGCGCTTGGGCCCGGATCTCCTTGCGTGCTGCCATGTCGGTATAGATCTGGCCGGTCACGAACAGGAAGTCGTAACAGATGCCGTGGAGAATGATCCCGCCGTACATCATCCACACGACGGCATCCGCCGTGCCGAGAGCGAACAGTGCGTACCGCAGCAGCCAGGCCAGCATTCCGATGGCCAGCATCCACTTCACGCCCAGCCGCCGGAAAAACAGCGGCATCAGCAGCATGAACACAATCTCCGAGATCTGCCCGTAGCTCATGGCTTGCGTGACATCCGAGATTCCGGCCAGTTGGACGGCCTTGGCAGCCAGCTGGAAATAGAAGGCCAGCGGGATGCAAATCAGGAAGGTGCTGAGCATGAAGATGGCGAACGACGGCCTGCGGAACAGTTCGAATGCATCCGCGCCCGCCAACTCCCGCAGTGACGTGGCCTTGCCCGCCGAGGGCGGAGGGGTGTGCGGGAGCGTGAGGCTATACAGGCCCATGAGCACGCCAGCGGCTCCGGTCAACTGGAACATCTGGAGCTGATCGCCCCAGCCGATCCACGCCAGCGCGAACCCGGCGGCGATCCAGCCGATGGTGCCGAAGACGCGGATGCGCGGGAATTGCGTCTGCGAGTCAGTGACGTGGTGCAGGGCGAGGGAGTTCGTCAGGGCGAGGGTAGGGAAGTAGCACAGCGTATGCGCCAGAAACACGACGTTGATCGTGGAAGGCAACGCCGGTGCCGCCGGGTCCATCAGCGCGGCTGCCAGGAACATGCAGCCACCGCCGAGTATGTGCAGGGCGCACAGGATCTTCTCCGTCGCGAAGAAGCGATCGGCGACCATTCCTACGAAGAACGGCGAGATGATGCACGCCAGCGGCCCGACGGCGTATGTCCAACCGAGATCGTCGCCGCTGAATCCGATCTTGACGAGGTATAGGGGCGCCCCGACGTACCAAGCCCCCCACACGAAGAACTGGAGGAACATCATCGCGCCGAGGCGCGTTCCCATGCCGCTGAGCATCGCCCTATTGTAGGGGGCGGCCTGCACGGGGGCATGACTGCTCCGCGGCGAGAGTGCAACGGCCAAGAGGATGCCCGTGGCGGGCACTTGTCCCGGGGCTGCGCTTAAGCTAGGGGATACCGGTGGTTGGCGTGTCCCGAGCATCCAGCGAGTTGGCCCCCGATAACCTCTACGAGTACGCGCTGAGAGCGCTCGGGAGGCGTCCGCATACCTCGGCCGAGCTGCGCGCCAAGCTGGCCCGGCGGTCCACCGAGGAGGATGTCGTTGAAGCCGTGATTTCCAGACTCCGGGACAACGGCTACGTGGATGACGAGCTGGTGGCCGAGTCCCATTCCGAGTTCCGCAGGGACTACGCTCTAGTCGGCCACAAGCGGGTGCTGGACGAACTGCGCCGGCGTGGCGTGGATGCGTCCACAGCCGAGCGGGTCGTCGAGGAAGCGTATGAAGATGCGGATGAGGCAGAGCTCGCGCGAAACTTTCTGCGCCGCAAGCTGGGGCAGGACCTCGCAGGCGTCAAGATCAATGGACGGCGGGATCTGAATCGCCTATACGGCGCGCTGGCGAGGGCGGGGTTCGAGCCCCATGTGATAGCCGATGTCCTGCGCGAAGTCTCTGACGATGATCAATTGCTTGATGCCTTGGCGAACGTTGACGTAGGCGGCTGACGCCCTGAAGCGGATATTGGCGGGCCCTCGACCTCGAATCGCTGACACGAAGTTCGATGCTTGTTGCGGGAATCATGAGCGGGACGTCCGTGGACGGCATCGACGTCGCCTTGGTCGATCTCAGCGGAGGGGCTGCATCGCTACGCTGCCGCTTGGTCGCATATCACGAGGTTCCGTTCCCCGACGCGGTCCGGAACGAGGTGCTGGCTGTGTCGGATGCCGTCGTCGCGACTTCGCGGATCAGCCAGCTCGATTTCTTGCTGGGACAACTGTTCGGACAAGCCGTGATCGAGGCCTGCGACGGCTCTGGAGTGGCGGTGAGCCGCTTGGGCCTAGTGGGATCGCACGGCCAGACCATCTATCACCAAGGCGAGCGGGAGCTCTGGCACGGTTTCGAAGTCGCGAGCACGTTCCAGCTCGGCGAGGCCGCTTGCATCGCCCGAGCCTGTGGCGTGCCCGTGGTGTCTGATTTCAGGCCCGCCGATATCGCCGCGGGCGGAATCGGCGCCCCGTTGGTGCCCTATGTCGACTACTTGCTCTTCAGGAGCGATGTGACCAGTCGCGTCGTGCTGAACATCGGTGGCATCGCGAACCTTTCCGCACTGCCAGCCGGCCAGGATGCCCGGGCAGTTGTCGCGTTCGATACCGGTCCGGGAAACATGGTCATGGATCAATTGATCGCGCACTTCACGGACGGAGAGCAGCGCTACGACTGCGATGGAAGGATGGCCCTGAGCGGCCAGGCCGACGAGGCCTTTGTCGACGAGCTGCTCGCCGATCCGTGGTATGCGCTGCCGGCCCCGAAGAGCACCGGCCGGGAGCACTACGGGAAGCGCTTCGCCAAGCGCATCTTGGACCGCGGTCTTGCCCCTGCAGACGCCATGGCCACCGCAGCGGACTTGACCGCGCGCAGCATCCTGCTCGGCTTGGAGCGCTGGGTGCGACCTGTCATGCCGGTGGAGCAACTGCTTGTCTCAGGCGGGGGATGGCGCAACCCTGCCGTCATGGCGCCGCTCAGGGACGGCCTAGCGGACACGCGTGTCGGACCCACCGATGATCTCGGCGTTCCCGCAGGCGCTAAGGAAGCGATCGCGTTCGCCGTGCTTGCCTACGAGTCCTACCACGGACGGCCCGCCAACCTGCCATCTGCCACAGGGGCGGACAGGCCAGTCGTGCTGGGCAAGATCTCCCAGTCCAGCGGAATCCCGGCCGACTAGCCCGAAGTTCCGGGCCAGAAGCGAAGGGAACTCCTTGTAATGCATTGCCTTATCGGGATTTGGAGTTGTCCTGCACTGGGAACGTTCGGACCAGTTCAAGCGCACGCTTCTGCAAAGCGCTCGGTTCCGTCAGCCGCTCCACGGTGGGCCCGTTGGCGTCGTCCTGCAGGCGGCATTGATGGCGACAGCGCGTGCCCAGCACCTGCAATAACGTCGAGAAGCTGTGCAGTTCCAAGCCCTGCGCCGTCTTGCGACGGTTCTTTTTCGCTTGCACTTCCTGGCGCGGCTTCGCCGCCGCGACCGGATCCCGCCGCGCCTGCCAGCCCGCCAAGTCCTCGTCTTCGAACAGCAGCTCGGCCAAGGCTTGCCGCAGGTGCCACTCCACGTAGTACGCCAGCAGGCACAGCAGCAGGTGGGCCCGCACGCGCTGCTCGCTGCGATGGCGGATCGGGCGCACCTGCAAGTCCACGGTCTTGAGGCAGCGGAAGGCGCTCTCGACGCGCGTTAGCTGCTTGTAGCTGCGCACCACATCTTCCGCTGCCAGATCGCTCTGGCTGGCACGGATCACGTACAGGCCGTCCAAGGCCGCCTCGCGCTCGATCGAGTGCGCGTCCCGGCAGAACTGCAAGCTGCCGTCTGCGATCTGGGTCTGGAAGTGCTTGGCGACCTTGGAACGCTGCTTGGCGCGCCCCACCTTCTCGGCGATGGCGGCCTCCAGCAGCGGCTTCTTGGTGCGCCGCGCCACTTCGCGCTGGATGCGCGCCAGGTCTTGCTCGGCGGCCTCCAGCAGCGCTTCGCGCTTGTGCCGGCGGCGCTCGGCCAAGGCCGGGTTGCAGCACACGATGAGGCGCTCGTCGGGGTACAGCGGGGAGTGGATCTCGGCTAGGTTGCGCTCGTCGAAGAGCGACATCTGGACGCTGCCTTGCTCGGCCAGGCGGCGGATGTCGTGGTGGCGCAGGGCCGAGATCCAGCCCAGGCCGGGGTAGTCGCGCAGGGTCTGGATCTGGGTGTCGGTGAGCATGCCGCGGTCGCCCACCAGCACCAGCCGCTGGAGGCCGAAATGCTGGCGCAGGGCCTGGACCTGGTCCGGCACCGTGGCCGGATCGGCGGTGTTGCCGGGATAGGCCCGCACGGCCAGCGGGCGACCCTGCCGGTCGGCCAGCACGCCGTAGACCACGATCGGTCGGCCGCGCTTGCCGTCGCGGCTGTAGCCGTAGCGCATCAAGGGGCAGCTGTGGCCTTCGTAGTAGCTGCTGGAGACGTCGTACAGCACCTGGGCATCGTCTTGCAGGTGGCGCTTGGCGAGGCGTTGCTCGATGCGGTCCTGGCGCTGCAGCAGCCAATCCATGGCCTGGTAGAGGGCGTCTTCGTCGGCGTCCTGCAAGTCGAGTTCCTCGGCCAGAGTGGTGGCGTGCCAGAGGCGGGTGGTGGCGAGCTTGGAGGCCGGGTGGAGCAGGCGCTGGGCAATCATGGCCAGCACGGCGGAGCGCTGGGGGGAGGAAGCACGATCGAGCAATTTGGGCAGGCCGAGGCGGCGGCAGGCCTCCAGCACGAGTTCGACATGGCCGTGGGGGCGGGAGCTGACGATGGTGAAGGCTTGGTCGAGGCTGACGAGGGGCTGGTTCTTGAGCAGCTTGCGGAGGGCGTTGATCTTGGCGGGGGGCCAGCTGGAGAGATTGGCAAGGGTGCGCTTACGGACCTTAGAGCCTTCGCGCCAGCCTTCGCGGAGGAGGATGGCTGGGGGTGAGGAGCGGTTGGGGACGACTTCCACATACATGGGAATACTATATCACAGATTACGGCATAAAATCAAGCAATAAAAACATCAAACAATCACCACAAAAGTCCATTACATGGGAACAATAGACACTCCGCAAGCGCTTGGAAAGCAATCTAGGCCCTTTGGAATCAACGAGTTAGCGCGAGATCAAGCGACAAAATCGCCCGGAACTTCGGACTAGCCGGCCCGGTTCCTAGCGGCGGACCCTCGCTCCGGTGTTGGCGATAATCGGGACGCGCGACTCATGCCCGTCTCCGAATTCTCCCAGCTAGCCGAGACACTGTGGGACAGCGACCAGTTCTCGGCTCGCCGGCTTGGCCGCTATTTCCTTGTCGAGTTGAAATCGCCTCACCGAGTTCTGAGCACCTCGGCACACTGCGGGGGCGAACAGGAGGGCGTCCGGTTTCTCGCCAACCACCAAAGCTGCGAGGGGCGTGGCGACACCGAGAGGCAAGCGCTGATCGCTGAAATGGGCCTTGCTCGCTACAACCGCGAGGTCTGTGCCGAGCTAGGGATCGACCCGGATCAGACAGCCTTGATGGGAACCGCGGCGAGCATGGCGTGCGTTACCCATCGCCACCGCGAGTTCGGGGACCTGCGGGCGGATGCCTTCGTGTCGGCAGGCGTCAAGGGAAACGCGACGACGGCCGGGGATCCAGCTCGGTGGGTCGAAACAGAGGATGGCTGGGCCGAAGCGTCGCGGTACGAAGGGACGATCAACATAATCCTCGTTCTAGGCTTCTCTCTTTCCCCTTCGGCCCTGGCCAGCGCCGTCGTAACCATGACGGAAGCCAAATCGGCCGCACTGGCCGAGCTCGCCGTGCCAAGCCTTGCGTCCTCCTCTATCGCGACCGGCACCGGCACGGATCAGTTCTGCCTGGCCCATCCTCTCAAGTCCCGAGGAAGGCCTAAGGAGTCGACCAGTTCCCACGTGAAGGCCGGAGAGATCATCGGTGTCGCTGTCAAGGAGGCCGTCAGAGAGGCGCTGCGCTGGCAAAACGGGCTCGAGCCGTCTTACACCCGCGGGTTCTTCCACGCGCTGGGCCGCTTTGGCCTGACCCAGGAGCGCGTGCTGGAGTATCTGCGAGACGATCTCTCCGAGCGCGAGTATGCGCTCCTCGCCGACAACCAGCAGGCCGTCTTTTATGAACCGGGGGTCGGTGCGTCCGCTCACGCGCTGGCGGCAGTGCTGGACCGCGTCAGATGCGGCACACTGCCGGAAGCCGCCGTCGGAGAGGCCGTGCGACAGCAGGCGGCCGGCCTAGCATGTTCCGTGGCCGCGCGGCCGCAGAACTGGCCCGCCATCTACACGGCATTGGACTGCCGGGATGAGGACACGCTGGAACTCATTCTCCGCGCGGTGGCTCTGGGCTGGAAGGCGAAGTGGGCTTGACCGTGCCGCCTCCGGTCGGCGGCCTGCTGGTTGCTGCCGCAGCCTTGGACTTCGTTGTCGGGGATCCAGTGTGGCGCGGGCATCCAGTGCGGCTCATGGGACGCTCGGTCTCTGCGGTTGAGAGCTGCCTGCGCAGGCTGGGCGCCGACGGCCGGGTCGGCGGATGCGCCTTGGTTGCATTGGTCGGATGCCTGTGGACCGGGGGAGTCTGGGCGCTGCTCGTCGCGCTGGAAGCAGGACTTCCGATTGCCGGAATGGCGTTCCACTTCCTTTGCGTCTATGCTTTCCTCGCCCTGGGAGACCTTCTCCGTCACTGCGACGAGGTTGACTCGTCCGGTGGTGATCTCGCAGCCGCTCGCCGGGCCGTTGCCAAGCTTGTCGGCCGCGACACGGCCCGCATGGACGTCGGATCATGCCGGCGGGCTGCGGTGGAAAGCCTGGCGGAGAACCTCGTCGACGGCTTCATCGCTCCGGTCTTCTGGTACGCGGTTGCCGGCTTGCCGGGGCTTGCGCTGTTTAAGGCGGTCAGCACCATGGATTCGATGGTTGGATACAAGAGCGACCGTTACCGACTCTTCGGTTGGTGTGCAGCGCGTTCCGACGATCTGCTGGTATTCGTACCTGCGCGGCTGGCTTGGCTGCTGATCGGGCTAGCGGCGCTGCTCGTTCCGCGGGCGTCGGGTGCGAAGGCGCTTCGCATCGCTTGGAGCCAGCACGGCGTCGTTCCCGGTCCGAATCCAGGCTGGAGCGAGGGTGCGATCGCAGGTGCGATCCAGCGCCGGCTCGCCGGGCCGATCTGGCTGGCCGGGGATCTGGTGACAGAGACTTGGCTGGGCGATCCTGCAGACCCGCCGGCTGGTGCATCAGCCGACTATCGGCTCGCTAGGCGAGTCGCGCTATTGGCGGCCGCGATGACCGTGGGCGTCGCGGCTTGGTGGCTGCTGGGCACCGGATCCGCGAGATAGCGACCGGGCTGGTTCGGCAGTGACTTGGCGCTCCCGTGACAGCAATCCGCCAAGCGTTCGAATGAGCCCGGAAGGCATGATCGGCTCGCAGTCCGATTCTCAAAGGTCTTCGCCCGAGACCGTTTGGTCAGGCGCTGTTAGACGGAAGGGCTCCGAGCTCACGATGGCTTCGACGAGGGCGAAAAACCGGTAGTCGGCATCTAGAACCTGTCGCTGGATCTCGTCAACCGCTGGATTGTCGTGCCGGTCGACACCCCTCCCCAAGGCGTACGTGAGGAGCTTCTTGGCTAGTGTGCGGCTGAATGACTGCGCTTCGGTCCTGACCAAGATCTTTCGCAGTTCCGCGGGTGATTGAAAGGAGTGATCCCCGGGCAGGGTGCCAGACGTGTCGAGCGGCAGGTCTCCTTCCTGTTCCCTCCACCTGCCCGTTGCGTCGTAGTTTTCCAAGCCGAAGCCGATCGCGTCCATGACGCGGTGGCACGACATGCAACCCGCGTTAGACCGGTGCGCCTCGAGTTGCTCGCGCAGCGTGCCGACCAACGGACCCTCTTGGACTTCGAGTTCGGGTACGTCTGGAGGTGGCGGCGGCGGACTCTGCCCGAGGAGGTTTTCTAGCACCCACAGCCCGCGCAACACTGGCGAGGTGCGGGTTGGGTAGGAAGAAAGCGTCAGCAAGCTCGCCTGCCCGAGCAGCCCGCCTCGTTGCTCGTTGGGGAGCTCTATGCGGCGGAATTCGGCTCCGGAGACATCGCCTATTCCATAGTGTCGGGCTAGGGATTCGTCGACAAACGTGAAGTCGCTGTCCAGAAAGTCGAGGATGCTGCGATCTTCGCGCACGATGCTGTCGAAGAACAGTTCCGACTCCCTGAGCATGGATGCGCGCAGCTCGTCGTCGAACTCGGGAAAGCGTTCGGCGTCTGGCTGGGCCTGCATCAAGTTGCGCAACTGCAGCCACTGGCCGCCGAAGTTCTCGACCAGCGCCGACGAGCGCGGGTCGGCCAGCATTCGCCGCGCCTGGCGTCGCAGTGCTTCGGCGGACCGAAGGCTGCCGACGGCCGCGGCCTCGAAGAGAGCATCGTCCGGCATGCTGCTCCAGAGGAAGTACGACAGGCGCGAGGCCAGCTCGAAGTCGTCCAGCTCCCGCGCCGGTTGGTCCGAGCCCTGTTCCGGGCTGCGCTCAATGCGGAACAGGAACTGCGGGGACACCAACACTGTTTGCAGGACGGTCTGAATCATTCCCTCGAAGCTCTCGCCGTCGCGCATGGAACGCTCGGCCAGGCTCATCAGACTCTGCAGCTCCGGCTGTGTGGGCGGACGCCGGTACGATCTCAGGGTCAAGCGCTCGATGATCCGCCGCGCACAGGGCTCCCACGGTTCTTCGCCATCCGGCCGGCATGCCAGCAGGCGGCGATGGCTGGCCGGCAGGGGAAGCGGCTCGGCGTCGAAAGGACCGTTGATCTCCAGGTAATCCACCCACAGCTTGCGCTGCGAGTACTCCGTATTCGGGTCCATTGGATTGCCAGCTTGATCGATGAATCCCACCCAAATGTCCATGGTCCCGGGCTCGATCCGGTGCGTGACGCGCTCGCTGCGGTCGAAGTACTGGGCCGCCTCGACGGCTTTGGTCGCCATCCGCGAGCCATCCAGGCGCATCGTCATTAGCCTGGGGGGCGGGGGTTCCATGTCAGGCAGGTAGCGACCGTCTTTCTCCGATCGTTGGCGCCGGTCGGTCGCGCCGAAGGCGAACTCGTAGAAGCCCGAGGCGGGGAATTCGAAGCCGAGCTGGATGGACCCGTCCGCCGTGAAAGGCGAGATTCGGCCGATAGCGGCCGCGTTCGACTCGTCCCGCGCGGCTTGGATGCGGAACCTCGTCGGCTCGGCCGTGCGAGGCCTGTCCCACACGGCAGCGCGCGCCAACTTGCCTGCCGCTGCGATGTACTTCTCCATCAACAGCGGGGAAATAGAGAGCACGTCGGCGATGTTGTCGAATCCGTAGCCGGAGTCGTCAACCGGGAATGCGTCCGCCGGCCGGACGTCGATTCCCAGCAAATCTCGCACGGTGTTGTTGTATTCCGCCCGGTTCAAGCGGCGTGCTGTGACGCGCCGCGCCTGCGTGCTGCGGTGAAGCTCCATGGCGGTGCGGTTGCCCTCGATCCACCGAGCCAACGAGTCCAGTTCCGATTGCGTTGGCGCGAGGCTCCCGGGAGGCGGCATCTTGCCGAGCGTGGTCATGCGCAGCACGTCATCCCAGATGCCGGGATAGCGCAGCGCGTCGGGCTCGCTCTGGAATTGGTCCAAGCGTAGTTCTGCCATCTGCATCTGCTGCCCGTGGCAGGCGATGCAGTGCTTCGAGAGCAGGGGCTGCACATGGTCGTCGAAGTCGGCAGCAACCGCTTGGAAGCCTAGGGTCGCAGCGATAACTAACAGCCTTGCAACCACAGTCGTCATTGTATTGGGATCCGCCACCCCAGGGGGTTACCCTCGGAAGCAGCAGGCAATGGCAGTGCTCTGTCGGCAGGGCGGGCGGCTGCCGCATTTGCGCGATGCCGACTCGGCGGATGCATTGGCTCTCGAACGCCGCGACGGGTTCTTCCGCTGGCTGCTAGCGGAGTCCTCGGCTCGGGCCAGCGTCTCCCACGTTCAGACGGTATGCGCTCGCGGCAGCGAACCGGGGCTCTCCCAGATCCTCCAGCCAAAACGGCTCCGACGGCAGGTGCGGGAAGCGAAACACACCGGAGCGCTCGCCTTCGATCATCGGCTCCGGTACCTCGAAGCGGGATGGATTCAGGGAGAATCCAGTACCCAAGGCCTTTATGAGCGCCTCTTTCAGGCTCCAGAGCCGGTAGAAGACATCCGCCTTCTCGTCTCTCGCGGCTGCGGACAGCGCGCGCTGTTCCCGCGGACCGTAAACGCTGCTCGCGATACCGTCGAAATCCCTGCCGGGAGCGCGCACCTCCAGATCTACGCCAAGCCCGTCCCGACTCGAGAATCCGATCAGTCCGTGCTGGCCGCTGTGGCTCAAATTGAAGCTCTCGCCTGACGGTGCTCCGTTAACCTTCGCAAACGGCTTGCCGTGCTCGAGATAGCCGAAGGACAGTTCCCGGTTCGAACACCCCAGCCGATCGCAGAGGTTGGCCCGAAGCGCACCGCGGCAAAGCGTGTACCGACGCCGAGCGTCGTTGCTCGCGAACTGTTTCCAACGCTCCTGCTCTTGTTCGTCGAGCAGGGCAAGAGCCTGCTCTTCGCGGTCGGGGCTTGGCCTTAGGTCGACATGCAGGATGAGCAAGCTCTCGGACTCCCGCCAGGGACTCCACCAAGCGTTAGGGGTGGTCATCGGCTGGTTACGCCCCGGGGCGCCATGGCCACTTCCCGCAGGTACGCTCCGACCCCTTGTCGGCGGTCCCACTGGTGCGGATATCCTAGGGAGACTTCCTGAAAGGGCACACCGTCGAGCCATTGCGTGCCCCGGATGTGCAGGTGGCCGTACACCACCGCACACGCGTTGAAGTGGCGGTGCCAGCCATGCGTGCGGCGGGTCCCGCACCATGGTGTGAAGCGGGGGATACGTGGCAGCACGGCGTGCTGTTCTTCCAGCGGAAAGTGATTGATCAGGACCTTAGGAAGATCCGCCGGATAGGACGCGAGCCTAGCGGCGGCGTCCTTGCAGCGGGCGGCGCACCACGATTCCCTGTCCGGGAACGGGTCAGGCTGCAGAACTAGTTCGTCGGAGCATACGGAGCCGGTTTCCCGGGCCCACCGAACTACCTCGTCACGCCGGACGTGCCGGGGCCGAAAACTGTAGTCGTAGAGCAGGAACAGCGGCACGATCAGAACCGGGCCGCTGCGATGTTGAACCACCGGGTAAGGATCCTCTGGGGTGAGCACGCCGTGGAGTCGAGCGATCTCAACGAGCCGCTCGTAGAGCGCGACGCCGCCAAGCCCGGAAGCCGCATCGGGACTCGTCCAGAGTTCGTGGTTTCCGGGAACCCAGACGACCCGGCGGAACTTCGCTGTCAGGCACCGAAAACACCAGTCAAGTCGTTGCGTGCCGGTGGTAACATCCCCTCCCAAGATCAGCCAGTCGTCGGGAAAGGCTGGAAAACCCTCAAGGGCTGCCCGGTTTTCCGGATGGGACACATGCAAGTCAGAAAGCGCCCATAAACGCATAGGGATGTCCGCTCGCGCCAATCGGCGGAGACACCGGCGCGATTCTACGATTCTACCCGTGATCGTAAGCCCGCGATCCGTGCATGCACATCGTGTCTCGCTGGCCTGCTGCAACGATGCGCCGTTCGCTTTTCCCCGCCGCTCAGGAGGATAGAAGAGGCGCATGAGCAGCGTCCCCTAGCACGGAAGTCCGGTGAGTAGACAATAGGAAGTCTCTCGCTGCAGCCCGCATCGATGGAGCCTGATGGGGATCGTCCCGATATGACCAGGAAGGATCCGACGCCCGAACCGGGGCTCCGCTACCAGGCCGAAGACAAGATTCCGCTGCCGCTCGCGCTCGGGCTCGGGCTGCAGCTCACGGCCCTCATTGTTTCCGTACCTATCCTGATCCCGACGGTCGTAATGCGCGCGGGCGGCGCCAGCGAAGCCCATTTGTCATGGGCGGTTACCGCGGCGGTCGCGATCTGCGGGGCCGCCACGCTGTTGCAAGCAGTCCGCGTTGGGCGAATCGGCGCAGGCTACGTCATCATCATGTGCAGCTCCGCGGCGTTCATCGGACCCTCCATCGACGCGATCAAGAGTGGCGGGGTCGCGTTGCTTGTGACTCTGGTCGTTGTTGCCTCGCTTTTCCAGTTTCTGCTTTCCGCCCGGCTCGCGCTATTCCGGCGGATCCTAACGCCCACCGTGTCGGGAGCGGTTCTCATGCTGGTTCCGGTCACCGCCATGCCGTCGGTGTTCGGAATGCTGGACCAGGTTCCCGGCGGGAGTCCTGCGCACGTCGCACCCTTGTGCGCGATCGTAACCGTGCTAGTCATCGTTGTGATAGCGCTGAAGGGCCAAGGTGTGGTCCGCCTGTGGGCACCCGTCATCGGCGTGGTCGCGGGCTCCGTCGTAGGCGGTCTCTTCGGGCTCTACGACTTCGGACGCATCGCCGACGCCCGCTGGCTAGGGCTCCCCTCGGTGGCGTGGCCCGGCATCGATCTGGACTTCGGCCCGGCCTTCTGGTCGCTTGTTCCGCCATTCCTGCTGGTGATGCTGATCACGACCCTTCGTTCGATCAGCAGTAGCGTGGCCGTGCAGAGCGTGTCGTGGCGACAGAAACGAGCGGTGGACTTTCGCGCGGTCCAGGGAGCGGTAAACGTCGATGGGATTACTAACCTGCTATGCGGCCTCGCAGGCACCGTGCCCAACTCGGGCCTCTCGATAAGCGCTGCTCTGGCCGAGCTCACTGGGGTTGCGGCGCGCAGCGTGGGAGTCGCTACCGGGGCGATCTTCGTCCTTCTGGCGTTCCTTCCCAAAGCGCTCGCCGCTGTGCTGGCGATACCCGGACCGGTCGTCGGCGGGTACCTCGGGGTACTGATGGCGATGCTTTTCCTCGTGGGCATCAAGGTGCTAATCCAAGACGGCCTCGAATACCGCAAGGGACTGATCGTCGGCGTTGCGTTCTGGATCGGTCTCGGTTTCGAAAGCGAGATGATCTTCCCGGAACAGGCTGCCGCGTTCGCCGGCGGCCTATTCTCCAACGCGATGACGACGGGTGGGCTGGCAGCCATCCTGATGGCCCTGTTCGTAGAGTTGACAAAATCTCGGCGCAGCCGGTTGGACGTGACGCTCGAACCGTCGGCTCTGCCAAAGATCAGGGAGTTTCTCCGCTCCTTCGCGGCTACCGCGGGATGGGGCGCCGACATGGCGGATCGTCTGGAGGCTATCGGTGAAGAGTGCTTGGAGATTCTTGTCCAACCGGAGGATGACGGGGCGAAAGTCGCGCGTCGTCGCCTACGGCTATTCGCCCACACGGAAAGTGCCGGTGCCGTCCTAGAACTTGTTGCAGCGCGCGGGGACGACAATATTCAGGACCAGCTGGCCGTGCTCGGAGATATCGGCGATGACGCGTCGGTAGAGCGCGAAATCTCGCTCCGGCTGCTTCGACACCTGGCGTCGTCTGTTCGCCACCAGCAATACCACGACATCGATATCCTGACCGTCCATGTGAAGGTCCCGGCTTGAGCTGCCGAAAGTCGAAGGGTCGACCGTTCCCGACAATCTGCGGGTGGTGGATCGCAATGGCTTTGGAGTGCAGCCGGGAGGGCGGCGAGCGCCCGCGTCATCATTGCTAGCCTAGGACTTGAGACCGATGCAGAAGCTGCTAGCGGCCAACCGCGGCGAGATCGCGACCCGCATCATGCGCGCGGCGACCGAACTCGGACTGCGCACCGCCACCATCTATTCCAACGAGGATCGTCTCAGCTTGCACCGCTTCAAGGCGGACGAAGCCTATGAGGTAGGTGGCGACAAGGGTCCGGTCGCAGCCTATCTCGACATCGAGGGAATCGTCTCCCTGGCGAAGGATCGCGGCGTTGACGCAATTCATCCTGGGTACGGCTTCCTCTCCGAGAACAGCGACTTCGCCCGGGCCTGCGCCGAGGCGGGCATCACGTTCGTAGGGCCGCCGCCTGAACTGCTGGACAGGCTGGGAGACAAGACCGAGGCGCGCAAGATCGCGGAGCAAGCGGGCGTGCCGATTATTCCCGGCACCGGCTTGGCGCCGGACGACCCGCAAGAGGCGCAACGGGCGGCAGAAGCAATTGGCTATCCGCTCATCGTGAAGGCCTCCTTTGGCGGTGGCGGGCGCGGAATGCGTGTCGTGGAGGGCCCGGAGGAGCTTGCCGAACGGCTGGAAGAGGCCCGAACTGAGGCCCAACGAACGTTTGGCGACGGTTCCGTGTTCCTAGAGAAGTACATTTCTCGGGCGCGGCACATCGAAGTGCAGATCCTTGCCGACACGCACGGATCGGTCGTCCACCTCTGGGAGCGCGATTGCTCTGTCCAGCGGCGGCATCAAAAGGTGGTCGAACTCGCACCCGCCGCCAATCTGTCCGACGGGCTGCGCGACGAGATTTGCGCCGCGGCGATCCTAGTAGCCGGGGCGGTGAACTACCGCAACGCAGGCACGGTGGAGTTCTTGGTGGACGCCGACTCAGGGGACTGGTACTTCATCGAGGTCAATCCGCGCGTCCAAGTGGAGCACACCGTCACCGAGACCATCACGGGCATTGACATCGTGCGCTCCCAGATCCTGATCGCGCAGGGATGCCGTCTGCACGAGAGCCCGCTCAACGTCCCGCGCCAAGACGAGATCCAGCGGCGCGGTTTCGCCATTCAGTGCCGGATTACGACCGAGGATCCTTCCGACGGGTTCTCGCCCGATTACGGGCGGTTGCAAGCTTATCGCACAGCTGCCGGCCTGGGAATCCGCTTGGACGGCACCGCCTATCCCGGCGCCGTCCTGAGCCCGTTTTACGACTCGCTGTTGGTCAAGCTCACCGCGTGGGACTCGACACTGCCCGGAGCTTGTGCCCGGGCCGACCGGGCATTGCGGGAGTTCCGGATCCGGGGGGTGAAGACGAACATCCAGTTCCTGCAGAATGTCGTCAACCATGCCAGCTTCCAGGCTGGCGAGGTCACCACCGGGTTCTTGGAGGAAACCCCGGAACTGTTCCGCTTCCGTCCGGCGCGCGACCGCGCGAATCGCCTGCTCAGCTATATCGGCGACACGATCGTCAACGGCAATCCCACCGTAGCGGGCAAGGAGCGTCCCGAGCGGTTCGAGCCGCCTCCGGAGGTGCCTGTCGATCCTGGCTTGGAAATCGAGCCCGGCACGCGCCAAAGGCTGCTGGAACTCGGGCCGGAGAAATTCTGCGAGTGGGTTCACGCGCAGAAGCGCCTGCTGATCACCGACACGACGTTTCGCGATGCGCACCAGTCGTTGCTCGCGACCCGCGTGCGGACGCACGACTTGATGGCCACCGCTCCCGCAGTAGCCAAGCGGCTGCCCGATCTATTCAGCCTGGAGATGTGGGGCGGGGCGACCTTCGACTCGTCGCTGCGATTCCTCTACGAGGATCCTTGGGAGCGGTTGCGCGCGCTGCGCCGGGCCGTGCCCAACATTTGCTTCCAGATGCTGCTGCGCGCGTCAAACGCGGTGGGCTATACGAGCTACCCCGACAACGTCGTGCGCGAGTTCACGATCGAGGCCGCGCGCGAGGGCATTGACGTGTTCCGCATCTTCGATTCTCTGAACGATGTCGGGAACATGCGCGTCGCCATGGACGCCGTGCAGGGTACCGGCGCGATCTGCGAGCCGGCGATTTGCTACACCGGCGACATCCTCGATCCTCAGCGGCCCAAGTACAGCCTGAACTACTATCTGGACCTCGCCAAGCAGCTCAAGGAGATGGGCGCGCACATGCTTGGCATCAAGGATATGGCCGGCCTCTGCCGGCCGTACGCAGCCTACGAGCTCGTCAAGGTGTTGCGCGGCGAGCTGGGCCTGCCGGTCCACTTCCACACGCACGACTCGAGCGGCCTGAATGCCGCGACCTTGTTGAAGGCGTCCGAAGCGGGAGTCGACGTGGTGGACGCGGCGGTCGCGGCTCTGTCCGGATCGACGAGCCAGCCGAATCTGAACACCTTGGTCGGGACGCTGAAGGGAACGCCCCGAGACACTGGCCTCGACATGCAGGCGCTGGGCGACTGCTCGCTGTACTGGGAGACGGTGCGCACGTACTACCTGCCGTTCGACAACGCGCCGAAATCGGGCAGCGCGCGGCTGTATACGCACGAGATTCCCGGCGGGCAGTTCACCAATCTGCAACAGCAGGCCTCGGCCATGGGGCTGGCGCAGCGCTGGCGCGATGTGGAGCAGATGTATGCCGACGTCAACCAGCTGCTTGGCGACATCGTCAAAGTGACTCCTTCCAGCAAGGTCGTCGGCGATCTGGCACTATTCCTGCTGGCCAAGGGGATGACCTGCGACGAAGTCCGCAGACTGCCTCGAAAGCACAATGTCGGCTTCCCTGACTCCGTGATCGACATGATGCGCGGCTCGCTGGGCGAGCCTCCGGGAGGATGGCCGCCGGACGTCCGCGAGATCCTGCTGTGTCGCAAGCAGCCGATCGAGGGAAGGGCGGGCGAGAAGCTGCCTGCCGCCGACATCGACGCCGCCACGGCCGAGGCCGGGAGGTTGCTCGGCCGCAAGGCCAAGAAGACCGATGCGCTGAGCTTGCTGCTCTACCCGGATGTGTTCGCCAAGTTCGCCGAGACTCGGCGCAAGTTTGCCGAGGTAGGCGTCCTGCCCACGCCGGTGTTCTTCTACGGCCTGGACTCAGCCGAAGAGTGCGTGTTCGACATCGAGCCGGGCAAGCGGCTCATCGTCAAGTTCCTCACTTGTGGCGCACCGCGGCCGGACGGCACGCGCAGGGTGTTCTTCGAACTCAATGGCCAGCCGCGCGAGGTGCGCGTGCGCGACCACTCGCTGCAAGCCGACCGCCCGGCGGCGCGCAAGGCAGCCAGCGGCAATCCCGACCATGTGGGGGCTCCGACTCCAGGTCTGGTCACGGGGCTGTTCGTAGAGGTCGGCGACGAGGTCGAGGCCAACTCCAAGCTGCTCACGCTCGAGGCAATGAAGATGCAGAGCACCATCTACTCGCCCACAGCGGGCACGGTCAAGGAGATCGCGGTCACGGCTGGTAGCCAGGTGCAGTCCAAGGACCTGCTGCTCGTGCTGAGGTCTTGAGCCGGTGCAGCGGCGCGACGGGCGCTTCACTCTCGCCGCGTGGCTCTTCCTCGGCTATTTGGTCGCCGTCATCCTGTTCGGCGCATGGGTGCGGATCAGCCACTCCGGCGACGGCTGCGGCAGTAACTGGCCCACGTGTCACGGAGAGGTCGTCCCGACCGACCCCACTGCAGCCACGCTGATCGAATTCACGCACCGCCTCACCAGTGGATTGTGCGGCGTCTTCGGACTCGCCTTGCTGGCTTGGGCTTGGGCGCGCTTCCGCTGGGGCCCGGTTACCCAGGCTGTCGCGTTGACGCTGTTGTTCGTTGTCTTCGAAGGCGCGATCGGGGCGGGCTTGGTGCTTGCAGAACTCGTCGCGGACGACGACTCGGCCGCCCGAGCGGTCGTCATCGCCCTCCATCTGACCAACACGCTTGCGTTGACCGCGTTCGCGTCGCTCGCAGCATGGCGCTCGGGGCAGGATAGGCAGCCATCGTTCATGGGCCGGCGCAGGCTCGCGTTTGCGGCGGCGCTGGTCCTGGTGGTTCTGGCGGCGATGAGCGGAGCTGTCACGGCACTTGGAGACACGCTGTTCCCGCGCGAGGTGACGGTGGGAGAGGGATTGCTGGCAGAGATCCGCGACGACCTGGCGGCCAGCAGTCACTTCCTAGTGCGGCTGCGGCTTCTGCACCCGGTCGTCGCGGTCATCGCGGCGGCGTACTTGATCTGGCTGCTGAACGGTGAATCTGAGACGAATCGCTGGGCCCGCGCCGCTATGTATCTGGTTGCAGCCGAGGTGGCGGTGGGATTCTTCAACATCGGCCTGTCCGCGCCCGGGTGGTTGCAAATCATTCACCTGCTGGCTGCGCAGGCCTTGTGGGTCGCGCTGATCTTGGCCTGTGCGTCGCTCGATCTTCGGTCGCGCCGCCCACCGCTTGTGCCTTCCTGACGCAGCTGTCCACCGATCAACTCGCGACTGCTCTCGCGGACGAGACTCGCGCTGGCGAGATCGTCGAAGCGATGTACCGCCACTCTCCTCTTGGGGCCGGCGCGCGAGCTGCCAGCTGATCGTCGGATCCCGCAGTTCGGCCCGCAGCGGTCGCCTTATCGCGCTCCGGGCGATATCGTTCATCCTCGCCGCACCGCTCTCCCGCGCAGAAGCGTCGCGAGGATCCAAGGCCAGCGATCGGCCGTCGCTACACTGGTTTGTAGGATGCGCAAGCTGGTTTGTCTTCTATTCGCTCTGGCCGTCTGGAGCTGCCAAGTGTCCGAGCCCATTCTGGAGGGGCCGTACCAAGTACCGCCCGGATTCGTGGTCGAGACGCTGGCCGACGACGCCCAGATAGGCTCCCTGATCCAAGTCACGTTCGATGCCCAGGGACTGCCTGTCGTCTCCAAGGAGCGCAGCCATCCGGTGCGGCTGCTAGACAACGATGCTGACGGCACGCTCGAGACGCAGCAGGTCATCAGCGATCAGGTCGAGAACTGCCAGGGTATTTGGTTCGACGGCCCCACGCTCTACGCCAACTGCACAAACCCTGAGGATGGCGAAGCCTACCTGTTCCGGCTGCCGGACACTGACGGCGACGGCGTCGCGGACTCGCGGGAAATCCTCGTGGGGTACACCGGCCGGATCGGCGAGCACGGCCCTCACGACATCCGGCGGGCTCCGGACGGATCGATTTCCGTCCTGCTGGGCAACCATACCTTCGTGCCCGCGGATCGCATCGCTGCTGACTCGCCGTTGCGAGGCTACAAGGAGTCGCAGCTTCTCAACCGCTACATGGACTCTCGCGGGCACGCCGCCGGCCGCATGGCTCCCGGGGGCGCGCTGTTCCGGATCGAAGACGACGGCGAGTCGTACTCGCTGCAATTCGGCGGATTCCGCAACCCCTACAATCACGCCTACAATTTCGCCGGCGAGACCTTCACGTTCGACTCCGACATGGAGTGGGACATCAACCTACCCTGGTATCGCGAAGTCCGATCCGTGCACGGCATCCCAGCGGCAGACTATGGCTGGCGCACTGGGTCCGGCAAGTTCCCGCCCTATTACCTCGATTCGTTGCCGCCCGTTGACGACTTGGGACGCGGCTCGCCGGTCGGCGTAGAGTTCTACCACAGCCACGCCTACCCGCCTGAGTACTTCGATGCCTTCCTGCAGGGCGACTGGTCACGGGGCCGGGTCGTGCTGTCCAAGTTCAAGCGCAGCGGCGCGACGTATGAACTGGCTGAGCCGGCGACGGACTTCATCTATGGCGAGCCTCTGAACGTAACCGACGTGGCTGTCGGTCCGGACGGCCTAGTCTATTTCACCATGGGCGGACGGATGACCCAGGGCGGCTTCTTCCGTGTGGCATACAAGGGGCACCGTGCCAACGATGGCTACCGACCCGCTTCGGGGATCTTGTCCGTAGTTCGCCAGCCGCAGCCTCTGTCGTCCTTCAGCCACGCGTATTTTCAGCAGCAGAAGAACGCGATGGGCGACGCATGGGCCGCAGCCCTGCAAGCGTTGGTGCGAGATGATACCGCTACGGATCGCGACCGGGCGCAAGCGCTGCATCTATTGCAGCGCTACGGGCCCAAACCGGATGCTCTGCTGATTCGGAGTGCGTTCGAGACCGAACACCCGTCGCTACGAGCCGCTGCCATGTACGTGGTCGGCCAGCACGGCAGCGACCGCGCCAAGACCCTCGCGGCGGAAGGTCTGGCGGACGGCGACGCTCTCGTGCGCCGGCGGGCAGTCGAGGCCCTGCTGCGCATGGGTGACCCGGCCTTTGCCGATGCCTCGCTCCTCTATTCCCTTGTTGGCGATCCGGACCGTTTCGTGCGCTGGTCCGGGCGCGTGGCGACCGAGGCCACGCCACGCGACTCTTGGAAGGACTTCGTTGTGGAGGAATCCAACCCGACAGCCGCCGCCAGCGGCATGCTGGCGCTGGTGCGCACCGCTCAGAACCAGATCGAGTTGGAAGCGGTGTTCGAAAAGACCCTGTCGATGCTCAAGTCCGATGCATTGGACGCTGAAGCGGAGCTAGGGCTGCTGAGAGTGTTTCACCTTGCTTGCCTTGAGATCGACGGCGGCTGCCGCAAGAGTCTGCGTGACCAGATCTACGACATCGTCTTCGGGCGCTTTCCCGCGGCCGACGAGGCCTTGAACCGGGAATACGCCCGCACGATGGCCTACGCCAGCCGACCCGAGGCGATTGGCCCCATCTTGGCCCAGATTCCGGTCGGCAATGACAACCAGCAGTTGCAGATTCACTACGTCTACTGTCTCCGAGAGATCAAGAGCGGATGGTCGCCGGAGCAAAAGCAAGCGCTCCTGGCGTGGTTTCGAAAGGCGAAGGACTGGCGCGGCGGGGCCAGCTTTCCGGGCTTCATCAACCGGCTCTTCGAGTCATCGCTGGAGTTCTTTGACGCGCAGGAGCGCCAAGCGGCATACGCTGCCATTCCCGAGTACGCCCCGGTCGACGACGAGGCCCTGCTGGCCAGCCTGCGCAGGCGAGATGGCCATGTCCAGCCCAACGTGTTTGCGCGCAAGTCTGGCACCAACCTGTACAGCGAGCAGGAAATCTTCGAGTACATGATGTACGACCCGATGACCACGCTGGCAACCCGGGAGCAAGGCGTGGAAGTGTACGAGGAGGCGTGTGCGAAGTGCCACCGCCTGGGCGAGCTCGGCGAGGACTACGGTCCCGACCTGACCACGATTGCCAACCGCTTTTCGCGGCGCGACATGCTCGAGGCCGTGCTGTGGCCTTCGCGGGAAATCTCGGACCAATACGGTTCTTGGCGCATCGAGACCAAGGACGATGTCTATTCGGCGCTGATCTTGGAAGAGGACGAGGCCAGCGTCACGATCCTGATCCCGGACCTGGAAAGGCCGGTCTCGATTCAGCGCGAAGACATCGTCGACCTGCGCGAGTCGGACGTTTCGATCATGCCGGAGGGTCTGCTGGACGAGTTCCAGATGCGGCAAACGGCGGGGCTGTTCCGGCTGCTCCAAGAAACCGCGTCGGACGAGAGCGGCGACTGATCGGCCCCGGTCCGCGGCCAGTGCCGGTCCGCGGAGGCCGGTTCGCGGCGTCTGCCTGCCGGACGCTAGCAGTCGGCTAGCTACGGCTTGCCGATGCAGTATAGGTACTCGGCAGTGCGGATGAAGATCTGATTCCCCGCTGCCGCGGGTGATGCCAGGGTGTAGTCGTCAAGGCGATTCACGGCCAAGATCTCGAACTCGTCGCCAGCTTTGAGGACGGTGGTTGTCCCTTCCTCGCTGATGGCGTAGATCTTGCCGTCCGCCAGCAGGGGCGACGCCGAGTATGTGCCGGGCTCGATTCGGGTGCGATCCCAGATCGTGCTGCCGTCGCTCACCCTGAGGTTGAGAGAAATGCCCCTGTCGTCGATGATGTAGAGCCGCTCTCCATCGCTTGTCGGCGTCGGCACGTCCGGACCGTAGTCTGTCGACCAGAGCTTCTTGGACTCGGTCACGTCGCCGCTCCCGTCGGTGCGGAACGCGATGAACGGCCTCCTCCGGGAGGGAACCAGCACGATGTCGCCGACCACCAGCGACGAAGCGATAGTGCGATAGTTCCGAGCGTTGTCCGGGTTCAGGCCGCCGCCCCGCCACATCTCGCTGCCGGTCTCCAGCTCGTGCCCGGTGACATAGCCCCCGCCGGAAACGATCAGGATGAACTTCTCGCCCACCTTGGCCAAGGTTGCCGTCGAGTACGAATCGGGCGTCTCGTGCAGGCCATCGGTAGGCCGGTCCACCTTCCAGAGCGTTTTTCCAGACTTGGCGTCGATCGCCAATACATACGACGGATCGTCCGTGTACATGCCTTGCAAGTTCTGCAGGTACAGCACGCCTTCGTGCAGCAGGGGAGACGACGCGTAGCCGAATTGGACACCGAACTCGCCGTAGTCGGCCTGCAAGTCGCGTATCCAGACCTGGCGGCCTGCAAAGTCGAAGCAGCGCAGTTCGCCGTTGCCGTTGGCCACCCACACGTGCTCGCCATCCGTGACGGGCGATGGCGAGGCCATGTTCTGCTTGTTGCCGATGCGGTTTCCGCGGCCGATGGACTGCTGCCAGCGGACCTTGCCGGTCTGGCGGTTGACAGCGATCAGGTAAAGCTGGTCCCGATCCTCGTCGCCGCCTTCGAACAGGCGGGAGTTGGGCCGGTTCAGGCTAGAGCCTTTTTCCGCGGACGTCACGAAGACGGTATCGCCCCAAATGATCGGCGTCGCGGCCGCCCAACTTGGCAGCTTGGTGCGCCAGGCGACGTTCTCGGAGGTACTCCAGCGAATGGGCAGTCCGGTCGAAGTGCTTGTCCCGTTGAGACTGGGGCCGCGCCACTGCGGCCAACTGTCGTTGGCGACAGCCAGCCCGGCGATGGCCACGAGACCTATCAGCAGCCGTTGCATGCCAAACATGGTATCAAGCGTGTGGCCGGTGCCAGCTCTTGGCCAGCGATCCCCTGCTGAGGGCGCTAGAATGTCCCCGATGCTTCTAAGAGTCACGCTGGTCGCGGCGTTGGCGTTGCCGGTGCTTGGCCAAGCAGAGGGCCTGATTGAACTCGTCGACCCGCTCGACGAGCCTGAGCGCTACTGCGTCGATGTCCCAGGTTGGGGAAGTCGCCTCAATCTCAACGCAGCGCTCATGGCGCACACGTGCAAGCCTGGCGCGGCGGATGAGTTGTTCACCATCAACCAACCGGCGGCGGGCCAACTCTACATGCGAGCCTATGACCGCTGCGCAACCGCGGAATCCGACCAAGCGGGGGCCGAGCTCTTCTTGAAACCGTGCGGCTCCTCTCCACTCCAGCGCTTCACGTTCGCTAGCGGTGGGAAGATTCGATTGGCATCCGGGAGCGTATGTTTGGCCGTAGCCGAGGGGAGCGGACAGCCTACCGGCGGTCCGAGCCATCTCCGGCGTGATTTGACGTTGGAGTCGTGTGAATCGGTCGAGGAGTCGCGCTCGGACTGGAAGCTGCCCACGTCAGATTGATCTGGGCGCTCGTCAAGAAAGCCAAGCACCGTCTCCGGCCGCCGACATTGGACGGCGCGAATGAGCCGTTTCACGGGTTTGGCGGTCTCGCGTCATCCCTGTTTGATGCCAGCGTCAAGGTTGCGCCTGCCCGGGCAGGCTGCTCTGAATCGCGTGCTGGGGCGCGGCGCGCTCCTCCGTGGCCGCACATCGCCGCGCGAATTCGATCCGCCGAGCGGCCTCATGGACCCACCGCTGCCATCTGTGCCTTCTTCCAGAGGCGGAGATACTCGCAGGCGCGTCGGTTCCTTCAGACGCAGACCCTCGGGGCTGGCTTCCACAGGCGGGTGAATTGGGGGGCCTCGCTCTTCACAAAACTATCGTGGCAGCAGGCCAATTAGTGATACTATCGCCGCCGGGAGTTGATCGCGAGCAAAGCAAGAACGGGTTCCACTGGGTTTCTTGGCTACCGCGCCGCGTCGGTTTGCTGCGCGGTGCTGTCTTCGTCAGCCAGCCAAGACGAGGCGCGTGTCGCGAAGCTTCCGATGGAGGAAAACGTATGAACATGCGCAGAGCATTCAGTCGGCACAGCCTCTTGGTGATGGCTGTGCTGATCCCGGCGGCCTTGTGGGGTCAGGGCGACCGCGGAACGATCAATGGAACCGTCACTGATGAAACGGGAGCGGTGATACCCGGGGCGAAGGTGGAGATCACCAACGCGAAAACGGGTGTCGTCACGACGACGGAGACGGGCATCAACGGCGTGTATTACATGCCGAACATGCTCTTCGGCGAGTACAACATCGCTGCCGAATCCGACGGGTTCAAGCGCGCGGAAGTGCTGGGACTCCGGCTCAACGTCGGTTCCGAAATCCAACAGTCATTCGCACTTGAGATCGGCGCCGTGACCGAGACAGTCGAGGTCAGCGCCGCCCAGGTGCAGGTCCAGACCACGTCCGGCGCCGTGGGCTCGGCGGTGCAAATCGAGCAGATGATGGAGCTGCCCCTTGCCGGACGCAACATCTTCAATTTGGTCAACCTTGTTCCGGGCGCATACCGGTCGCGTAACGGAAACATCTCCATTGGCGGCGGGCGCACTAGGTCCGCGGGTTCCTACATCGACGGAATCAACAACACGCGCGGCGGCCTCGGCGTCCAGAACATCGAGATGGTCCCGCCGATTGATTCCATGCAGGAGTTCAAGGTCGAGGTGAACTCGATGGGTGCCGAGTATGGGCGCAGCTCGGCTGGTGCCGTCCAGGCGGCCACCAGAAGCGGGACCAACGAGTACCACGGCAGCCTCTACCACTTCGTGCGCAACGATGTTTTTGACGCGATCGGCTGGAACCAAGTGAGCAAGCCCACGCTGCGGCGCAACCAAGGCGGGGTCTCGATTGGCGGACCGATCAAGAAGAACAAGACGTTCTTCTTCGTCAACTCCGACCTGTTCCTGAATCCGTTCACGCGGGATCGGATTCGCAGCGTCGGTCGCCCGGAATTCCGAACCGGCGATTTCTCGCGAGCTTTCCAGAACCGGCGCGGCAATCCCGTCCTCGTGCCGATCCATGACCCGGACACTCGCAAAGCGGGCTCGTTCACCAGGCCGCGCCTGTCGGATCCGTTTCCGAACCAACAGATTCCGGCCGGTCGGTTCGACCCGGTCGCTGTCAAGGCGCTGAGCTACCTGCCCCAGCCAACGCCCGGCTGGGAACCGCGCAACCCAGCCAACCAATCCGGGAATTGGGTCGAGCAGATTCCGCGGAACGTGACGCGGACGTACAACACGATCAAGATCAACCACAACTACACCGCGAAGTGGAGCACGTTCCTGAGGACGATCATCAGCAAGAACGCGGTCGTCGATGCGTATTCAGACGGCTACGGCGTGGCCGACCCGAACGCGATCAACAACGAGCAACTCCGCCAGAACTGGGGGTTGAACAACACCTACATGTTCAGTCCCACGAATTTCGTGGCCGTGTTGGTCGGCTTCAACCGTGTCTACATCGACCGCTTCTCTGGTGATTGCTGCGACACGGACTACGCCGAGCTGTTCGGAATGCCCGGGTTTGAGAAGGGCGGGGAAGCGTTCCCGCGATTCAACTTCAACAGCCGCATTCCTATGACCGGCATCGGAGCCGGCTATGCGAAGCGGGTGGCTGCCTTCACGAATTTCGACTACGAGGCCAACTTCACCCGCATTCATGGCGATCACACCCTGAAGTACGGGGGCAAGTACACATCCTTCCAAGGCAATGAACTCGCCAGACCGCAGCCTTCTGGCAACTGGAACTCTAGGGGCGAGTACACAAGGAAATGGCCAGAGAGGGGTGGCGGGGATGTCAACACCGGCGTCGGACTCGCTGACTTCCTGCTAGGTCAGGTCTGGAATCTGGACGCGCGCGTCGCCGCGCCGATCGGCAAACGGATCAAGTACTGGTCGGGATACTTCCAAGACGATTGGAGGGTCACGCCAAGGCTCACGCTGAATCTCGGCGTGCGCTACGAAACCGAGACGCCCATCTATGAGGTTGGCGGGCGCATGAACGGCTTCTGCGAGTTCTGCCCGCACCCGCTGGCCGGCCAGAACGGGATACCCGAAGGAGCGATCGGCAAGGTGCTCTTCCCGAATAGGGACGGCACGGGCAAGTACCTGTGGCAATGGGACAAGAACAACATCGCACCGCGTTTCGGCTTCGCATACCGCCTCAAGGCGGACTCATCCATGGTGCTCCGAGGTGGGTTCGGGATCTTCTTCGGCAATCCATACGACCGCAACTCGATTCAGCCCGGCCGTGCAGGGTTCGACAACATCTTCCGTCGGCGCAATGGCCTCAACAGCTACCTTCGCGATGGCCTGCCAGCGGGAGCCCTTGACGACATCCCCGAGGAGGAACTGAACGGAGGGTTCGGTGCCATTGGGACCCGCTTCCCGACTTCCACGATCCAGTACTGGAACGAAGATCGAGTTCTGCCCTATTCGCAGAACTTCAACCTCACGCTCCAGACTCGGTGGAAGAACACGCTCTGGGAGTTCGGTCTGCTCGGGGCCCTAGCCAGGCACCAAGCCTACAACAACATCAACATCAATCAGATTCACCCCGATGACCTGGCGGCGGCCAACGCTCCTGGAGTCACTGCCGCCCAGAAGGAACTCTTCCTGCCCTGGACGGCGTGGGCTGGCCGCGCCGACCAGATTCAGCTGATGTCGCCGAACTGGGGGATCTCGAATTACTACGCTGCCACGTTCAAGACCGAACGGCGCATGAGGAACGGGGTCGGTTGGACGATCTCGTACACGCATACGCAGTGGATCGACAACATCCGGTTCATCGGGAACGCGGACACCTTCGGGACCAACTACTACCCGCAGTCGGTGTACGACTTGAGGAACGAGCGGGCCAGCTCGGCAAGCCGGCTGCCGCACCGAGTGGTTTCCGCGCCGATGTACGACCTGCCTTTCGGCCACAACCGACGCTGGGGCAAGCAGTGGCCCAAGCTCCTCAATGCGATCGCGGGCGGCTGGCAGGTGTCCGCCATCAACATGATGCAGAGCGGGGGGTATATCGGAACGATCGTGCAGGGCGGCCAGAACATCAAGGGCGATTTCTCGTTCGGTCACGTGCTGCGGCCCAACCTGACTGGCGCTCCGTTCGAGCACCCGACGCAGAGCGCGCCCACGCCGAACTTCAACGGCGCGATCGACTGGTTGAACCCGGACGCGTTTGCGGTTCCGGATCGATTCACCCTCGGCGACGCTGCCCGCAACCTGCCGGGCATTCGCGGGCCGTGGTTGTTTGACCTGGACATGCTGCTGGCGAAGAACTTCTACTGGGGCGAGAGGTGGCGCGCGCAATTCCGCGCCGAAGTCTTCAGCATGACCAACACCCCGCATTTCGCGCTGCCGAACACTTCGGTCGGCGCCGGCAACTTCGGCCTCATCACAGGCACCTACGGCGGGCGCCGAGTGATGGAGTTCGGCATGCGGATCACCTTCTAGCCGGCCTCCAGCCAAGGCCGCTCCCAAGGCGCTGCGCCCGGGGGGCGGCCTCCGCCCCCCTTGCCGGCCGGGCGTTCATCTGCCGGTGGCGTGGTGCGATGCGCGCGCTAGCGCGGGCAGTGGTCGCCCGAACCCTGAGTACGTTCACCACTCCCACCTGCGCGGACCGCGGCACTCGAGACGGTCGGCCGCGACCGTCGCCCGAATTCCGAGCGGCTCAGTGCTAGAGCGAGTAGCCGCCCGACTCGAGGATCCGCGCGGCGATCCGATCCCGCGCCGCCGGGAGGTCTGAAGGAGCGGGGCCGGTCAGCCGCTGGAACGCGCTCCACGTGTTCTCCACTTCAGCATCCTCGCTACAGGCGCCGATCACGAGTCCGCCGAGCTCCCGGACCGTGCCCAGAGATTGCTGGAGCAGCACGGTGAGCATGTCGCGAGCACTGCTGCCGGGGCCGCGAGATGCGAGTTTCGCGGTTCGCAAGAGCGCCGAGTCACAGGCGTAGACCGCCGCTGCCATGTCGCCCACGGCAGCGGCGACCTCTTGCTGCCGGTCGAGCGAATCGCCGAATCTCCGGTAGGCAAGGCCTGCCATGCGCAACGTAGCCTTTCTCATGCGGTCCAGGATGTCGTGCTGGGTGGCCAAGCCAGCGGAGTCGTCAGTGGCCGGGGCAGCGTCTGCCGGGTTCGCCGCCGCTTGCGCGACCGCTTTCAGCAAGTCCAGGCGCCCCTGTCCTGCGCGCTTGAGCAGCATGCCGGTCGTCAGCAGGCGGTTGATCTCGTTCGTGCCCTCAAAGATGCGGTTAATGCGGGAGTCTCGATAGTTGCGTTCGACTGCGTAGTCTTCGTGGTAGCCGTAGCCGCCGTGGATCTGCACGGCCTCGTCTGTCGTGAAGTCGAGCACTTCCGACACGTAGACCTTGGCGATAGAGCACTCGATGGCATACTCCTCTACAGATTTGAGCGTCTGTCGCGCCGCCTCGGGACTGTCCCAGGACACATCTGCCAGCCTGGCGTCGATCATCCCCGACGTGCGGTACACCATCGACTCGCTCGCGAATACCCGCACCGCCATGTCCGCCAGCTTCTGGCGGATGGCCCCGAAGTTGGCGATCGGCTGCCCGAATGCCTTGCGCTGCAGCGCGTACGAGGCCGAATCCGAGATGGAGTCCTTGGCCCCGCCCACGCATGCGGCTGCCAGCTCCAAGCGTCCCATGTTGAGGACATTGAACGCGATCACGTGCCCGCGGCCGACCTCGCCGAGCACGTTCTCGACCGGCACGTGGACATTGTCTAGGTACAGCGCCGTTGTCGAGCTGCCGCGCAGTCCCATCTTGTGCTCTTCAGCTCCCGGGTTGACGCCGGCGAACGCGCGCTCGACCAAGAACGCCGTGAACTGTTCGCCGTCGACCTTCGCGAATACCGTGTACAGGTCCGCCCAGCCCCCGTTCGAGATCCACATCTTCTGGCCGTTGAGCACGTAGTGCTTGCCGTCCGGAGAGAGTTCGGCGCGCGTGAGCGAGTTCTGCGAGTCGCTGCCAGCTTGCGGCTCGCTCAGGCAGTAGGCCGCCAGCAACTCACCCGTGACCATGCGAGGCAGGTATCGCTGCCGCTGTTCCTCGGTTCCGAAGAAAACCAAGGGCAAGGTGCCAATGCCAGCGTGGGCTCCGTAGGTGGTCGAAAACGACGCGTAGCCGCCCATCGCCTCGGCGACCAGCATCTGCGTGGTGATGTCCAGCTCGAGCCCGTCATGCCGCTCCGGCACGAGGATGCCGAGCAGCCCTAGCTCGGCAGACTGCTCGATCAACTGTCGGGCCAAGCCCGGCTCTTTGCGTTCGAACTCCGCGATTTGCGGCACAACCTCCTCTTCCACAAAGCGTTTGGTCGTGGCCAGAGCTTGGCGCTGCGCCTCGGTGAAGTCCTCTGGAGTGAAGACAGCGCCGGAGTCGCAGGCCCCGACCAAAAAGTGGCCACCGACGGGAGCTTGCACGGCCGGAGCATCGACTAGGGCTGTTGCAGACATCGGATTCCTCGCAGGCTTTAGTCTAGACCCCGGCGAGCAGAACTGCTTCGGCCCGGCTAGCGTTGCAGTTTCAGGGCATAGGCTTCGAATGCGATCTGTTTCTGCACGTTCAGGCGCTGGAGCTGCTCCAGCTCTTGAAGCGCCGCCACCGCCCGCTCGAGCCAGGGGAAGCTTACCCGGCGCGCGAGCGGTTCCAGCTCGGCGGCAATGTCGTGATGCACGAGGTCAGCGGGGGCTTTGACGCGCATCAGCAGCAGATCCCGCAAGAGCGAGTGCAGCATCGCGGCCAGCCGGTCGATCTGCCCCGATTCGCCTCTGCCCAGCGATGCGATCTCAACCGACAGCTTGGCGAATTCGCCGCGCTTGAGCGCGGCTCGGAGCAGGGTCAGCATCGCGTGACGGCGACGTGCGAACTCTTCCATGTCCAGCGTGATCGCAGCACCGGGACTGCCTTCCGCCCACGCGCTGACCAGAGCTCGGTCTTCCTCGGCAACCTCGTCCCGCGATTGCATGAACTCGTCCATCTCGCTCCTTGCCAAGGGGGAAAAGTAGAACGGGATGGCACGGGACCGTATGGTCGGCAGGAGGGCGAACGGGTTCTCGGACGTCAGGATGATCGTCAGGCTGGCAGCCGGCTCCTCCAATGTCTTCAACAGCGCGTTCGAAGCCTCGTCCGTGGCGCGGTCCGCGTGTTCGAGCACGAAGATCCTGCGACGCCCCTCTGCTGGAGCGAGGCGAGCCGACTCGCGCAGCATGCGAGCTTGGTCAATCGATAGCAGCTGCATCGGCCCGTCCGGGGGAAAAATGAGTACATCCGGGTGCGTCGCGACCACGAGCGGAGCGCCCTTGCGCTTTTCCGCCGACAGCTTGCGCCGTGCCTCGATTCGCTCGCGGAAGTGCTCCGACGAAGGGTCGCCTTCGAGGATCCTGATGCAGGCCGAGCATTCGGTGCACGGCTTGCCTGGCCCGGACGCGCAATTCATTCCGGCTGCCAAATGGCGGGCCAACGTAGCCTTCCCGACGCCTCGCTTTCCGGCGAACAGCAGCGTCTGCGGCAGGCGATCCTCAGACACCATTCGCCAGAGCGATGCGGCGATGCGTTGGTGGCCGAAGAACCGAGGTGCTGGCATCAGTCGCTCCGCGCCACCAAGCCGCGCTCTGAGAGTGCCGGAAGCACGGCGGCCATTACTCGCTCAAGGACCTGCGAGACCGAGCCCTCGGCCGCGATACGTCGAATCCGTTGCGGCTGGCTGGCGTGCAACTGCGCGTATCCCTCCCGAACGCGCAGGAAGAATTCCAGAGCCTCTGACTCCATGCGGTCTCGGCTGGCGCTCCGGCCGGACTCTCGTTCGCCCACCCTCGCCAAGGCGGCCGCCGGCTCGATGTCCAGCCACAGCGTCAGGTCGGGTTGCAAATCACCGCAGGCGACTTCGCTCAGCTGTTGCACCGCGGCGGAGCCCAGTCCTCTACCGTAGCCTTGGTAGGCAACGCTCGCATCTGTGAAGCGATCGCAAACTACGACTTGACCGGCATCCAGGGCCGGGCGAATGACTTCTGCCAAGTTCTGCGCCCGCGACGCGAAGAACAGCAGCAGCTCGGTCATCGGCTCGATCCCGCGGTTTCTAGCATCGAGCAGAACGCTTCGAATCCGCCGTCCGATCGCTGTTCCGCCGGGTTCTTGCGCAAGCAGAGTCGGCAGGCCCAATGCGGTCAGCCGTTCGACGAGGAACTGGATCTGGGTTGTCTTGCCGCAGCCATCGATTCCCTCGACGCTGACAAAGAAGCCCCCCCTCGGCAAGTTGCGATTATATCCCCGGCCATCCGGTCCGTCAGCCCGCGCCGGCGACGGTCCGGATCACCTCTAGATTGCCGTCCTCCAGGCGGAATAGTGTGAAGTCGGCGGCTTGTCCGGGAGTGAGGTATTCCGTGCGTTGCGTCAAGCCCATTGCCGCTCCCGGATTCGAGCAGGCCAGTCGAGTCGCTTCGTGCAGCGTCATACCCGCGAATCGCATGGCGTTCTCGACGCCGCGGTCCATGCTCAGGGCAGATCCCGCCAGTCGCCGGCTGCTGGTGAGTTCGACCCGGCGGCTGGGCAACAGTTCGACTTGCTGCTCGCCGAGCTGGTATATGCCTGGCTCGCAATGGGCCGGCGCGACCGCATCGGTGACGAGAATCGATCGGCGCGGCCCCTTGGCCCGCAGCGCGACCTTGGCGAACGCGGGCGGCAGGTGGATCCCGTCGATGATCAGGCCTGCGTAGAGGCGGTCGTCAGCCATCTGGTGGACGATGTAGTTGTCGTGCCTCGGGACCCTCGCATGCGCGCCGTTGCCCAAGTGAGTGCTCATCGTCGCACCGGCGCGGACGGCGTCGGCGATCTGTGCTGACGTGGCGTTGGTATGTCCGATCGAGACAACCACGCCGTTGGCTGCCATGTGCTCGATCACGTGTGGCGCCTCGTTGTGTTCGGGGCTGAGCGTGACGATCCGGATGCCCCCTTCTGCTGCGTCTTGAAAGCGCGCGAACTCTTCAATGCTGGGCGGCCGCACGTGTCGCTGCGGGTGCGCCCCGCGAGGCCCGTCATCTGGTGAGATCCACGGCCCTTCGACGTGAAAGCCGAGCATCGCCGAGCCGGTGGAGACGGTGCGCCGGGCGATGGCTAGATTCCGGAGCGAGCCTCGCATGTCCTCTCCGGATCCGGTGATCACGGTGGGGTAGAAGCGCGCCACGCCGGTCGAACGCTGCACTTCGATGGAGCGGGCGATGTCATCGGCAGGCGTGTTCGGGTCGTTGTAATCCACGCCGGCGAAGCCGTTCACCTGCAGGTCCACCCATCCCGGGGAAACGAAAGGCTCGGCCGCGCCGGCGGTAGCCTCGACCGCGGAAATCCTGCCGCCGCTCGCGCTAATGGCTAGCGTCTCGCCGGTTCCGGGATGGATACCGCGCACGGTCTCGGCTCCGGCAACCGCACCTGCCGCGGGTCTGCTCGACATGGAGTCTCATTATGGCCCGCCACTGCGATGGAGCGGTGGGTCGGCATGAGGCCGGCAGCTGCGTGCGGTGGGCGGATCTGCTTGATTCGGGGAGTGATAGTATGAATTCTTGCAACGTAAGTTCAAGATCAAGTCCGGTCGGCCGAGCTTCATTCGGAGCGCGTTCGGTGGAATTGGAGCTATCGCTAACCTGTTCTTGGGTCTCTACTTGTGCGCCCTCGGCACCTTAGGCTTGGTCGTCGGCGGCGATATGTACTTTCCCCTGGTGCCGGTTTCGCCCGAGGACGCGGCCGCGGCGCTGCTTGTGCTCGGCTCGTTCGCTGTTGTCGCCGCGGTGCTTGCCATTTCCGACGGTAGGCTCAAACGCATCCCCCTGCTGGTCTGGGCCGCAGCGCTGTTCTTGGGATTGACGGCGGCGGTTTTCCGGGGCGACTATCGCTTTGATGGCATAGAGAGCTTCAAGGCTCATGGCTGGATGCTGCTGGGCTCGTTCGTGCTGCTTTGCGCCAGTTGGGTGCGCTTCAAGGCGCCGCCGCGGAAGCGCCCGTCGTACTAGGCGGCCTGCCGGGCGCTGTGCTCGCGGCAGTCTCGCGCTGGCGAGCATGCGGAATGCTGCCACCGGGCCGGCGGTTGCCGCATAATGGCGGAAGGTAGTGTGCGATGGATGTGTTCGACCAAGTCAGGGACGCACTCGCGTCCGGAGACGTCGAGGCCGGGTTCGAGCTAGCGATCGACCGCTTCCGCAACGAGCGGTCGTACCCGATGATCTTCGAAGCGCGCTTGATGCAGAAGCGGCACGCGCTGGGAATGCCGCTGATTCAAACCGAGCCTTGGAACAATCTCGGCAAGGACTGCCAGGCCGCCTACGAGAGCGCCACGGTCGAGGCCGCCCGCGAGGTGGGCACGCTCTTCCTCAACGATGGCGAGATCGGGCGGGCTTGGCCGTACTTCCGCGCCATCGGGGAGAAGGATCTGGTTCGCCAGGCCATCGAGCAGTGTGACGATGCCGCGACAGGCGAGGCCTTGGACGGCATCATCGAGGTCGCCTATCACGAGCAGGTCAATCCGAAGAAGGGCTTCGAGCTGATCCTCAAGCACTACGGCACCTGCCGCGCCATCACCAACTTCTCGCAGTATCCCGTCGAGGAGGGCAGGGCAGACTGCGCGGAACTGCTGGCCGAGAACGTACACTCCGAACTGCTGGCGAACATCAAGTACGCCGTGGAGCAGAAAGAGGGGCAGGCCCCGGAAGGCGACGACCTTGGTGCCATCGTGGAGGAACGCGGCTGGCTCTTCGAGGGCAATGCGTACTATCTGGACACCTCGCATGTCTCGTCCCTAGTGCAGATGGCGCCTGCGATTGACCGCGAGCGCACGCTGGAACTGCTGCTGGGCATGGCGCGCTACGGAAGCCAGCTCAGCGAGATGTACCAGTTCCCGGGCAATCCGCCGTTCGAGAATGTCTTTGAAGACTACCGCGCTTATATCAGCACGGTCTTGGGACGCGATATCGAGGCCGGGCTGGAGCACTTCCGGCGCAAGATCGAGACTTGCGACCCCAACGTCGCCGGCACGACGCCCGCGCAAGTGCTGGTGAACCTGCTGGTGCGCTTGGGCCGTCCCGGAGAGGCCGCCGATGTCGCGCTCGAACACCTCTCCGAGGCCGATCCGCAGTTCCTGACCTGCCCCAACGCCCTGCAGTTGTGCCAGATGGCGCGGGACTACAAGCGGCTGGCCGAGGTGGCGCGCACTCGCCGCGACCTGTTGAGTTTCGCTGCGGCGACCATGCAGGCGGAAAGCCGGGCGGCGGCTTGAGGCTTCGACTACCATAGGATCGTGCTTCCGGAATCAGCGCTGAGCGCCTTGGAGCTAGCCGTCGGCAAGCGCGCCGTACTGCACCGGGACCAAGACCTGCTGCTGTACGAGTACGACGGCAGCATCGACAAGGGCCGCCCGGAATGCGTGGTCTTTCCCCGGCGCACCGAAGACGTCGTTGAGATCGTGCGCATCGCGGCCGACTATGACCTCCCCATCGTGGGGCGGGGAGCCGGCACCGGACTGAGCGGGGGCGTGATCCCGACCCGGGGCGGGATCATGATCGGCTTTGCCCGCATGAACAAGATTCTCGATGTCGATATTGAGAACGAGTGCGCCGTGGTCCAGCCCGGCGTCGTGAACTTGGACATCACGCGCGCCGTGCAAGGCCACGGGTACTACTACGCGCCCGATCCTTCGTCGCAAAAGGCCTGCACCATCGGTGGCAACGTTGCCGAGAACGCTGGCGGCCCGCACACGTTGATCTACGGCGTGACCACGAATCACGTGTTGGGCATAGAGGCCGTTCTGCCTGATGGCGCCGTGCTGCAAGTCGGTGGCAAGGAGCAGGACCTGCCAGGCTATGACATCACCGGGTTGCTGACCGGTTCCGAGGGAACGATGGCCTTGGTGACCAAGGTGATTGTCAGGCTGATGCGAGCCAGCGAGGCGGTGGAGACGCTGCTGTCGATATACGACCGAGCGGACGACGCTGCCGATACGGTGGCCGAGCTCACGGCTCGAGCTGTCACTCCGGCGGCGGTGGAAATGCTGGACGGCGTCATGCTCCGCATGGTTGAGGAAGCGACTCACGCCGGGTTTCCGATGGATGCCGAAGCGGTGCTGCTGATCGAGCTGGAGGGGGTGCGCGAGGGCGTCGCCGAACAGCTGGAGCTGGTCAACTCGGTCTGCTCGGAGACCGGTGCCCGCGAGGTGCGCGTGGCAAAGACTGCCGAGGAGCGGGCCTTGCTGTGGAAGGGTCGCAAGAACGCGTTCGGAGCGGTCGGGAGGGTGAGCCCGACCTATTACGTGCAGGACGGGGTCGTTCCCCGCACGCGGATCGCCGACACTCTGCGGCACATCCACCGCGTTTCGGAGAAGTACGGCCTGACGATCAGCAATATCTTCCACGCCGGGGATGGCAACATGCATCCCATCATCCTGTTCGACCCCCGCAGCGAGGACGAGACCAAGCGCACCCGCGCGGCCGGAGAGGACATCCTCAAGTACTGCATCGAAGTGGGCGGGGCGATCACGGGGGAGCATGGCGTGGGCATGGAGAAGAACGAACTGATGCCGCTGCTCTTCGCCGAGGACAGCTTGGACCAGATGGAGCGGCTGATGCGCATCTTCAATCCCGATGGCCGCCTGAACCCGGGCAAGATCTTGCCAACGGGCAAGGGCTGCTTGGAGATCAGGCCGCCGGCCGCCCCGCACAAGGCGGTTGTCTGGTAGCGCTCGCGTCAGTCCTGCGCCGCACGCTCGCGTTTGCTAGCATCTGCCTGTCATGCGCTGGCTAGTCGCTCTTGTCTTGCTCGGCACCGGGTGTGTCAGCGAAGCGCCCAACGCAGGCTCGATCGCGGGCGGTGACATTGCGCCGCATGTGCGGTTCCTGTCCCATGACCTGCTGGAAGGGCGCGGAGTGGGTGGGCGCGGCGAGGAATTGACCATAGAGTATCTGGCTGCCCAGTTGGAGCTGGCCGGCGCGCAACCCGCCGGCGAGAGCGGCACCTACTTCCAGACCGTGCCACTGGTTGAGATCAAGACCCAGAGCAGCTCCAGCGTGCGCTTGGCCGGGCGCGAGCTAGAGCCCTTGACCGAGTACGTAGGCAACAACGAGCGGCAGACCGGCAGGGAAGTGTTCGACGCCGACGTGGTCTTCGTCGGGCACGGCATCGTAGCGCCGGAATTCGAGTGGGACGACTTCAAGGGAGTCGATGTCGGCGGCAAGCTGCTGGTTCTCTTCACGAACGAGCCGCCGTCCGATGACGATGCCTTCTTCGGCGGCAAGGCGCTCACATACTACGGGCGTTGGACCTTCAAGTTCGAGGAGGCTGCCCGGCGCGGGGCTGCGGGGGTGCTCATAGTCCACACCGACGAGACCGCGGGCTATCCCTGGGGGGTCGTGCGAAATTCGTGGAGCGGAGCCCAGCCCTATGTCGAGGTCAAGCCGGGCGAGTCTAGGCTGGCGCTGGCGGGTTGGATCACATCAGATGCGGCTGAAAGGCTCTTCCAGTCATCTCCGGCCACCCGCGAGATGACGCTGGGCGGGTTGCTCGATGCCGCCAACCGCGAGGACTTCACGCCCATCGAACTGGGAGTGCGGAGCCAGGTCGATCTGCGCAGCTCCGTCGTGCCGATTCAGACCCGCAACGTCTTGGCGAGCTTCCCGGGGAGCGATCCGACCCTGGCCGACGAGGCCGTGCTCTACACGGCGCACTGGGATCACATGGGCGTGCACGGGGAAGGGGACGACCGCATCTACAACGGGGCGGTGGACAACGCTACCGGTTGCGCGGCCTTGCTCGGCATCGCGCAAGCGTTCGGGGAGCTGGCGTCCGCGCCGGCTCGCAGTGTCTTGTTCGCATTCGTCGGAGCAGAGGAGAGCGGATTGCTGGGATCGGCGTACTATGCCGCCAACCCGGCGGTGGCGATGGGCAAGACTGCCGTCAACCTCAACTACGACGGCCTGTATCCTTTCGGCAAGACTAGCGACTTGTCGCTGCCCGGATATGAACGCACGAGTCTCAGCCCGACAGTGGAGGCTCTAGCGGCTGAGTTCGGGCTCACCCTGACGCCCGACGCGCACCCCGAACAGGGCTACTACTACCGCTCGGACCAGTTCAGCTTGGCCAAGCACGGCGTGCCCGCATTCTCGATCAAGAGCGGTTCCAAGTATCCGGGCCGGCCCGGCGGGTGGGGCGATGAGAAGGTCGCTCAGTATCGCCAGAGCCACTATCACCAGCCTTCGGACGAGTTTCAGGAAGATTGGGACTTCGCCGGGATCGCAGATTTGGCGCGCTTCGGATTCGAGCTGGGCAGGATCGTGGCCGACCAGTCTAACCTTCCGACTTGGAGGCAAGGGGACGAGTTTCTGGCGGCGCGTGAGCGCTCGTGGCAGTGATCTCAAACGTCGCGTGGCTGTTTAGTGCACAGCAGACTGATTCAACGCTCAAAGTGCAGACCACTTGCGTCGCGCTGTTCCGCTGGGCTGTTTCTTTGGTGCAGAGGCGCGTCGCACTAACGTCGATCAAGCCGCAGGCTGTCGCAGGTTCGGCGCCTTGCGCTTCGCCCAATGTGACCGACAGTATTTCCCCCTTCGCGCGCTCGGCCTCGACGAGCAGCGACGCCAGGCCCGGATGGATCTGACCAGTCCCGTCCTCCGTAGTGCCGACGCGGCCGCTTGAAGCAGGACGCTTCCTCGAAAGCGAGCGTGCGCCTTTGTCGTGGTCCGAAAGCGAGAGCCGCGCTATCCGGGTCAAACCCGCGCTCGAGCGCTTGATCGCCTTCGAGCAGAACGCAGCACGTGCCGGAAGTAGATCCGAAACGTGCGGAAGAAACTGGTGAGGTCGAGGGTGCTGAACAGGGCGTCGGCGACCCCGAACGGCAACATGCTGGGGATAGGTCCACGCGCATATTCGAGGATCCAGCCGCGGTCAACCATGCGATAGCCCTTCGCTTCACCTTTTGGCAAATGTACGACATCGCCGGGGAGGTACACCTGCCGTTGGGTGTCGCCTTCGCCGTAATACCAGAGTTCCCCGTCCAGAACGATCGCATTATCGTCGACGAACCGATATCGACCGGTGTGGCCCTCGCTGCCGATAGGACTGCCGAAGAAGATCACGTACTCCCGAAGCGAGGCATACAGGATGGTGACCTGTCCCATGCTGCCGCCGGCATTGGAGAAGAACCAGTCCGGTTTGGTCTCGATCAGGCCCGGGTACCTTTCTGCGAGGTCTTTGGCGATGGCGGCAAGCATGTCCTCCAGCGGCAGATCGAGATGTGAGCACGCGATCTCCTTGAGGACCTCAATGTCAAAAACGTACTTCATGCAACGTCCCGATCACCCGGGTTTGCGGACTAGGAAGAAGAACATCGGAGTAAAGACACCGGTTGCGCCACCCTCGACCAGTGCGTCCGCCCCCACGTTCAAGAGCGTGCTGACTGCGGCGGTGCCCTCCGGAACCATCCGCAACCGCTCCCCGGCCCGTAGAAACAAGTTGGTCAAGGCGCGGCCAATCGGTGTGCGCGGAATACTCTTAAAGCTGAGGTCGCGGCCCTGCAAAGCACGGTACCAAGGTGTCTTCGGATGCGATTCGGGTGCGAGGTCGCGGGCTTCCAAGATTTCGAATCCGGCCATACGCAGAGCGTGGCGAATTTCCGACCTCAGGGGGAGATCCGGTAGCCCCGTCCCTGTCACGATATCTTTCTTGATCCGCAAGTGCCCTGCGCTCGACGGGTCAAAGGCCTCAGTCAGACACCAATCATAGCCCGCGAAACAAGCCCCTGGGCGTAGGACGCGGAATATCTCTTGGAAGGCCTCCCTCTTGTCCGGGGCGTGGGGCGTGGCCTCGATGGTGAACGCGGCATCGTAGTGGTGGTCACTAGCGGGGATCCGCATGTAGTCGCCATGGATGAAACTGCACAGCGACTGGACATCTCGGGTGTGCATTTTCGCGCGCTTGATCTGGTAGGCACTAGAGTTGATGCCAACAATGCTGGCCCCAGAATGGCGGGCTAGATTGCCCATTGGCCCGCCTACCCCGCATCCCACGTCGAGCACGTTTAGCCCCGGTCTCAGGGATAGTCGATCGGAGAGAAAAAGCTGATGCCTGAGCAACGACGCCTCGAAGCTCTCGCCTCGCCGTCGGGGGGCGAAGTGCCAGGACTGCCCCCAGCCGAACTCGTAGAAGTCGGTCACCAAGTCGTAATAGCGAGTGACCATCAACTGATAGTGCTCTTTCCTGTCTTCCAGGCCGGCATCTTGCAGCACAGCATATTGATCCACCGCAGGCTTCACTGCATCCGGCGCGAGATCCGTGAGGGAGCGAGAATTGGAGTGTTTATCGGGCATTTAAATAGTGTCGATTTCTTTAGACATCTAGGCGGGGAAACGAGGGCAGGATTTTCTATTGCTTTCTGTTGACCGTTTCGATCATACCGCAGGTCCTATTGTGCACCTAATTCAGTCGCCGCTGCTTCCTTATTGGTCTTTCCCATTTCGAGCAGAACGTAGCACGTGCCGGAAGTAGACCCGAAACGTACGGAAGAAACTGGTGAGGTCGAGGGTGCTGAACAGGGTGTCGGCGACCCCGAACGGCAACATGGTGGGAATGGGTCCACGTGCATATTCGAGGATCCAGCCGCGGTCAACCATGCGATAGCCCTTCGCTTCACCTTTCGGCAAATGGACGACATCGCCGGGGACGTACACCTGCCGTTGGGTGTCGCCTTCGCCGTAATACCAGAGTTCCCCGTCCAGAACGATCGCACGATCGTCGACAAACCGATATCGACCGGTGTGGCCCTCACTGCCGATGGGGCTGCCAAAGAAGATCACGTACTCCCGAAGCGAGGCATGCAGGATGGTGAGCTGTCCCATGGCGCCGCCGGCATTGGAGAAGAACCAATCCGGTTTGGTCTCGATCAGACCGGGATACCTTTCGGCGAGGTCATTAGCAATGGCGGGAAGCATGTCCTCCAGCGGCAGATCGAGATGTGAGCGCGCGATCTCCTGAAGGACCTCAATGTCAAAAACGTACTTCATGCAACGTCCCGATCACCCGGGCTTGCGGACTAGGAAGAAAAACATCGGAGTAAAGACACCCGTTGCGCCACCTTCGACCAGTGCGTCCGCCCCCACGTTCAAGAGCGTGCTGACTGCGGCGGTGCCCTCCGGAACCATCCGCAACCGCTCCCCGGCCCGTAGAACCAAATTGGTCAAGGCGCGGCCAATGGGTGTGCGCGCGATACTCTTGGAGCTGAGGTCGCGACCCTGCAAGGCACGGTACCAAGGTGTCTTCGGATGCGATTCGGGTGCGAGGTCGCGGGCTTCCAAGATTTCGAATCCGGCCATGCGCAGAGCTTGGCAGATTTCCGGCGCCAAGGGGAGATCCGGTAGCCCCGTCCCTGTCCCGATATCCTTCTTGATCCGCAAGTGCCCTGCGTTCGACGGGTCAAAGACCTCGGTGAGACACCAATCATAGCCCGCAAAAAAAGCCCCTGGGCGTAGAACGCGGAATATCTCGCGAAAAGCCTCAGTCTTGTCCGGGGCGTGGCACGCGGCCTCGATGGTGAATGCGGCATCGTAGTGGTGGTCACCATCGGGAATCCGCATGTAGTCGCCGTGGATGAAACTGCACAGCGACTGGACATCTCGGGTGTGTATTTTCGCCCGCTTGATCTGGTAGGCACTAGAGTTGATGCCAACAATGCTAGCCCCCGAATGTCGGGCTACATTGCCCATTGGCCCGCCTACCCCGCAGCCCACGTCAAGGACTCTTAGCCCCGGTCTCAGGGACAGTCGATCGGAGAGATAAAGCTGATGCCTGAGCAATGATGCCTCAAAGCTCTCGCCTCGCCGTCGGGGGGCGAAGTGAAAGGACTGCCCCCAGCCGAACTCGTAAAAGTCGGTCACCAAGTCGAAATAGCGAGTGACCATCAACTGATAGTGCTCTTTCCTGTCTTCCAAGCCAGCACCTTGTAGCGCGGAGTATTGATCCACCGCAGGCTTCACTGCATCCGGGGCGAGATCCGTGAGGGAACGAGAACCGGAGTGTTTGGTAATCATGAAAATAGTATATATCTCTTACATTCCTGGTCGGCAAAACTACCGCAGGCTTTATTATTGTTTGCTGTTTATTATTTCAATTATATATAATCTATTTTTATTGGTATTTTCACTTACCGGTCTTTGGCATCTTGAGCAAATTCGCACGCCGCAGAGTTGCCGTCTGGGCAAGAACGCTAGCGATTTCGAAGCCCCAAGGTATCGTAGGTGCCAATATTTCGTGGGTGGGCTTGCGGGTTACAGCAACAGGCTCTTGACCAGCTTCGACTCTGGCAATGGGTTCATCCGTCAGGCGCCGGGCATGGCATGGGCGGCCATCGCAAACTTGGCGGGCGTGGTCTTGCCGGTCTGCGCGGAATGACCGATCGAGCCCGCCTAGATTGCCGCGGCGTCAGTTATCGGTTGGTTCGATATAATCCTACGAGAGCAGATGGGCGCCGAGCGTGCCTGCTCAAATCATTCAAGACTGGGGAGGCAACGAATGAGGAAGATCTGGACCGTAGCAATCGTCGCTTGCGCGATGGCCGGAATTAGCTACGCCAACGACAACGAAGGACATGCATACAAGAAAACCGCAGCCGTCCAACAGTTGATGGAGTACATGGTCAAGCCGGCCATGGCCAAGATCAAGGAGTACCGCGAAGCCGGCGGACCAGCCGACAAGGAGCAATGGCAGGCGGCGTATGGCGCCATCACCATGGTGGCAGAGGCTAATCAGCTGGTATTGATGGACGGTCGCATCAAGGATGAGGCGTGGAGCAATGGCGCCAAGCAAGTCCTCGAGGCTGCCCAAGGCGCCATGATGGGTGCGTATCGCATGGACGCCGATGGCTTGAACAAGGGCGTCAAGGCGATGTCAGCTGGCTGCAAGACTTGCCACGACGTCCATAAGAAGGACAAAGAGTAATTTCCGGCGGGCGACCGTGACGGCAGGCGCGAATTCGCCCGCCCCACATACCCGACCCCGGCGCTAGGCCGGTTCTGGCGAGCCGGCTACTCGTAGTAGGCGGCGTTGCGCTCGGTGAAATCGATCCACTCTTCGGGAAGATCCTCTTCCGCAAAGATCGCCGAGACAGGGCAGACCGGCACGCACGCGCCGCAGTCGATGCACTCCTCCGGATCGATGTAGAGCATCTCTTCCGTGTCGAAATCGTCTTCATCCGCCTTCGGGTGGATGCAGTCGACAGGACACGCGTCTACGCACGCAGTGTCCTTGGTACCGATGCACGGTTCCGCGATGATATAGGCCATTGTTTACCCCTCTCCCCTACAGACTCCAACTACCTGCGGACTCGACAGCCGCTGCCGCCTGAGATCGGCCGCCTCGGCTGCAACGAACGAGTCTAGCACAACGACATCCACATGCTGAAGCACCAGACCGCCCTTCCTTGAGAGTATCATGAAGCGTGTCCATGACACGCCGTTGGATCACCTTGCTGGCGTTGGTCGCGCCCGCTGTCGCGCAACGCAGGGACGGTGGTTTCGGCCGGGATCCCGGCAAGATCCGCGAGACCTTGCCGGACGGCCGCTCGCGCACGCTGATCACGCTCAAGAACGATGCCGACAAGTCCAGAGCGGACATGGCTCGAGTCGTGGATCTGGCGACCGAGCTCCAGCAAGAGATCGAGAAGAACGAATTCCACACGGTCGACCTGGGCAGCGTCCGCAAGGCCGAGGAGATCCTGAAGCTGGTCAAGCGGGTCAAGGCGCGCCTGAGCCGCCAGCAATAGCGAGGTCCTGGCTCCGCTGTGGCCGGATGGACGAGCTGCCGCGGCTGGCTAGCGCCTATGCGAGAAGCTTCTTCGCCACATCGCCGGCCACGTCCGTGAGGCGGAAGTCCCGCCCTTGGAAGCGGTAGGTCAGCCGCGTGTGGTCGAATCCCAGCAGGTGCAGGATGGTGGCGTGCAGGTCATGGACATGTACCCTGTCCTCCACCACGTTAAAGCCCAGTTCGTCACTCTTGCCGATCGTGGTGCCGGGTCTGATGCCGCCCCCGGCCATCCACATCGTGAAGGCGTTCGGGTGGTGGTCGCGGCCATCGTCGGTGCCGCCCTGCACCATTGGTGTGCGCCCGAACTCGCCGCCCCATAACACAAGCGTGTCTTCCAGCAGGCCGCGCTGCTTGAGGTCGCTTACCAGGGCGGCGCTGGCCCTGTCGGTGTCCCGGCAGTTCTTCTTCAGGCCAGAGATGAGGGACCCGTGCTGGTCCCACGACTCGTGGAACAATTCCACGAAGCGCACGCCGCGCTCGACCAGCCTGCGCGCCAGGACGCAGTTGTTGGCGAACGATGGACGTCCCGGCTCGGCCCCGTACATGTCGAGCACGTGCTGTGGCTCCTGGGAGATGTCCATCAGCTCCGGGGTGCTCGCCTGCATGCGGTAGGCCATCTCGAAGGAACTGATCCGGGTCTCGATCTCAGGATCGCCGACCTCTTGCAGGCGCATGCCGTTCAGACGTCCCAACGCATCCAACGAGTCGCGCTGGAGCCGGCGGTCGACGCCGGACGGATTGGACAGATACAACACCGGATCGCCGCTGGTGCGGAACTGCACTCCTTGGTACATGGACGGCAAGAAGCCGCTGCCCCAGTTGGAGTTGCCGCCGCTGGGGCCTTTCTGGCCCGAACTGAAGACCACGAATCCCGGCAGGTCGCGGGATTCGCTGCCCAGCCCGTACAGCGTCCACGCCCCCATTGACGGCCGCCCGAACTGTTGCGTTCCGGTGCTCATCATCACTTGGGCAGGGGCGTGGTTGAACGCATCGGTCACCAAGGACTTCACGATGGCGATGTCGTCGGCGATTGCGGCGGTATGCGGGATCAGTTCGGACAGCTCTGCCCCGCTCTCGCCGTGCCGGGCAAACTTGAACTTCGGCCCGAGCAGCGTCGAGTTCGGGTCGATAAAGGCCGCGCGGTAGCCCTCCAGCAGGTTCGCCGGCGGCAGCGTGCCCTCGTGCTTGGCCAGTTCCGGCTTGTTGTCGAACAGTTCGAGGTGGCTCGGGCCGCCCCCCATGAACAGGAAGATCACGTTCTTGGCGGTCGGGGCGTGGTGTGGCTGCTTCGGTGCCAGCGGGTCCGCGGCCTGCAGCATGTCGCGCAACGCGACGGCGCCCAGCCCGACGCCGCACTGCTGCAGGAACCAACGCCTCGCCAGCGGGCTAGAGGTGGCGTGTGAGCGCAACATCTGTCATTCCCTCGTAATCGCTTCGTCCAAGTTCAACAGCACGCGAGAAACGGCTGTCCAAGCGGCCAGCTCGGCCGTCTTGCCGGCTGCCGGCGCCGGCTCCGATGGTGGTTCCCCGAAGGCCAGCTGGGCTGCGTCGAGCCCGCCGGCCTGCAGGCGTTCCCGCTGGCTACCTAGCAGGGCGACCAGTTCGGATCGCTCCGAATCGCTGGGCGCGCGCGCCAGCACGCGCCTGAACGCGTAGTCGATCCGTCCCGGGTCGTCGGCGCCACCTTCGTCCAGCGTTCTGCGGCCCAGCTCTCGGGCAGCTTCCATAAACACAGGCTCGTTGAGCGTCACCAAGGCCTGTAGCGGAGTGTTGGAGCGGTCACGCTTCACGCATGCGAAATTCCCGGTGGGGGTGTCGAAGGTGTCAAGTACGGGGTAGGGTACCGAGCGGTACCGGAAGGCGTACAGCGAGCGGCGGTAGCGCTGCGCTCCGTTCGCCGTGTACCAGCGCTTGGGGCCGTAGCTTACGGGCGGCTGGAACAGGAATTCTGGAGCCGGAGGGTATACGGGCGCGCCCCCGATCTGTGCGGTGAGCAAGCCGCTCGAGGCCAGCGCGATATCGCGTACCAGCTCGCCGTCGACGCGGAACCGCGCGCTCCGGGCCAGTAGGCGGTTGTTCGGGTCCAGCTCGAGCAGTCTCGGCGTGACGCGGGACGATTGGCGGTAAGTCTCCGAGGACACGATCAGCCGGTGGATGTGCTTGAGGCTCCAGCCGTTTTCCATCAGTTCCACCGCCAGCCAGTCCAGCAGTTCCGGATGCGACGGATCGGCCGCCTGCCGACCGAGATCTTCGGACGTCTCGACGATTCCGCTGCCGAAATGGCCCTGCCAGAGGCGATTCACGATGGCCCGCGCGGTGGTGGGCGAGTCGCGGTCGACCAGCCATTCGGCGAACGCTAGGCGATCCGGCAACTCGTCGCGCCCGGGCATCGGGTGCAGAAAGCCCGGAACGCCGGCTTGCACCCGCTCGGTCGGGCGCAGGAAATCGCCGCGCTGGAGGACACTGGTCATGCGCGGCGTCGGGCGCTCGTCCAGAACGAGCTGGGAACTTCCCTCCGGGTATTTGTCCCACAGGTCCTCGATCTTGCGATTGGCCTCTGCCCACTCGGCGACCGTGGTGCGCCAGTAGCCGAAGAGCGCCTCGTCCTGCTCCGGTGTGCGCTGGCCGCCGCGGGAGACGAGCTCCCGTATGTGTCTCGGCAGGGGATCGGCCTCGGCGTTCTCCGCATCCGTGGACGAAAGCCGGTACCTGCCTAGGTTCAGGGACTGGTTGTCGTCCGAGTTGTAGCCACCGTGATTCATCGAAAGGTTGAACTTGACCAGCGTGGGCTCTTCGATCTCGAGCGGTTCGGCGAGTTCGAACACTGCCTTGCGCGGCGTGTTGCGACGGCCCGGGCCGGCATCGGTGCTCCACGCGCTCATCGCGAAGCCATCGATGGCGAACCCGACGTCCCCTAGAATCCTGCGCTTGTTGTCCTTGTCCGGGAACAGGAATGGGTCGAGTATCGACATCTCCGGGTTGACGTCGGCGCTGGCGCGCGCGATCTTGAGCGCCTTCCACTTCTCTGGATCGCTCGCTGGCGCCACCTCGACTTCGAATTCCGTCAGTGCGGCGGTGCCCCGGAAAGAGCGGCCCGGACCTCCCAGCGGCAGCCGGGGATCGGGCAGCAGCTCGAGCTGGAACGCCCGGATCGTGCCCGGCTCCAGTTGGCCTTCCGGCGTGACCACGCTGCGTGTCGGGGCGTAGCCTTGCGCCAGGATGGACTTGTCGGGCAGCACCTCGTACTTCTCGCCGCTGCCCAACTTGATGTGCGTGTCCAGCACGGTCCATGGCGGCTGGCTGGTGGCCTCGGACCGTGCCCATTCGGCCATCCGTCCGCGCCAGTCAGGGCTCAGCTCGCGCAGTCCGGCCTCGATCTCTCGCATCTCCGCGAAGATCTCGCTGCGCAGTCTGTCTTCGTCCGCGGTGTAGACCGCCTGCGTGGATTCGTGCGAGTTGTTGACGTACGCGAACATCCGGTAGTAGTCGCGCTGGCTGATCGGGTCGAACTTGTGGTCGTGGCACTGGGCGCATTGCACCGTCAGGCCCAGCACGGCCTTGCCGATGGCGTCCATGCGGTCAAACATGGCCTCCATGCGGAATTGCTCTGGATTGGCCCCGCCCTCGGCGTTGATCATCGAATTGCGCAGAAAGCCGGTCGCGACTCGCTGCTGCTGGGCGGCACCAGGCAGTAGGTCGCCGGCGACCTGCTCGATGACAAAGCGGTCGTATGGCATGTCCGCGTTGAGGGCGTCGACGACCCAGTCCCGATAGAACCAGACTTGGCGCGGCTTGTCCTTCTCAAAGCCGTCAGAATCGGCATAGCGGGCGGCGTCTAGCCAGATGCGCCCCCAGCGCTCGCCGTAGTGCGGCGATCCGAGCAGGCGATCCACCAAGCGTCCATAGGCGCCCGGAGACGTGTCGCTCAGGTAACGCTGGGTATCTTCGAGCGAGGGGGGCAGCCCGGTCAGGTCTAGGCTGAGGCGGCGGATCAGAGTTTCCTTGCTGGCACGGGGAGACGGTTCCAGGCCTTCCGCTTCCAGTCGGGCCAGCACGAAGCTGTCAATTGAGTTCGCGGCTCTCTTTCCGTTCCTCAACTGCGGCTCTTCTGGCCTCTCAGGCCGAACGAACGCCCAGTGCTGGTTCAGGGCGGCGTCGGCCCCTGTGCCTTCCGGCCAGACCGCCCCTGCCTCGATCCAGGACTTGATCAGCGCGACCTCCGCGTCGCTGAGCTGGCCGCCCATCGGCATGCGGTTGCCTTCGCCGAGGCCGGCGACGCGCTGGTAGACGGAGCTCGCCTGCGGATCGTGCGGAATGATCCGCGGCCCGCTCGGGCCGGTGCTGGTAGCCACGCTGCGAGAATCGAGCCGCAGCTGGCCGAATTGCTGCTCCCCGCCGTGGCAGCCGTAGCATTTGTCCCGAAAGATCGGCTCGATGTCGGCGGCGAAGTCGGCACCGCTAGCGATGCCCAGGAACGCGACGAGGGTGCCGAAGAACGAGATTGTGCGCATCGGAGGGGCTCGCCGACAATTATATCGCCGGACCCCGCCGCGCGGTCCGGCAAGACCGGCGCGACCGACACCGCAGGCGCGCCTCCCGCGCGGTGGGGATGCGGGAGGCGCCGATGCGGAGGACTACTCGGGAATCAGGCCCGCCTCGTACACCGTGCGCCACGCACGGCCGTCCCAGCGCAGCAGCTTGAAAGCAACGTCGCTGCCCGGCTTTAGGCTCCTCTGAACGTCGCGCAGGTCCCGGATCGAATCGATCGGCTCACGGTTGACTTCAAGTACGACGTCCCTCTGCTGCAGGCCGATGTCCTCCGCGAAAGAATGCGCTTCTATCTGGGTGATCAAGACGCCGCCGCGCTCTCTGAGACGCATCTCGTCGCGGCGCTCGGGGTCCATCTCTTGGACGGTCAGCCCGAAGCGGACGGCTGCCTCTTCGGCCTCCGACGGGTCAGCCTCGACTTCGCTCTGTTCCGCGTACAGCTTGGCGCGATCCTGGATCTCGACGTCCAGCGTCAGAGTCTTGCCATCCCGAACGACCTCGATCGGCACGGTCTCGCCCACGGAGATCGCCGCGACCACTTCGATGAGTTTCTCGCCTGTGTCGATCTTGGCCCCGTCCACCGACACGATGATGTCCTCGGCGCGCATGCCGGCGCGCTCCGCCGGGCCGTCCTCGACCACGCGGAGTACGAACACGCCACCGTCCGCTCCGTAGCTCCGGCTCAGCGACGGGCTCTGGTCGCCGCTGAACTCCACGCCGATCGAGCCGCGCGAGACGCGCCCGAAGCGAACGATCTGGTTATAGGTCTTCACGGCGATATTGGATGCGAGGGCAAAGCCGATGCCGTCGTAGCCACCGGTGCGGGAGATGATCGCGGTGTTGATCCCGATGACCTCGCCGCGGATGTTGAGCAGAGGTCCGCCGCTATTTCCGGGGTTGATCGCCGCGTCAGTCTGCAAGAACTTCTGGAAGGGCCGACCTCCCCGCGCGGCGTTCATTTCGCGGGACAAGGCGCTGATGATTCCCACCGTGACCGTCTCGCGATATCCGAACGGGGATCCGATGGCAATGGCCCAGTCGCCGACGTTGGCCGCATCGGAGTTTCCGATCTTGGCCGCCTGCAGGCCTGTCTTGCCTTTGACATGGATGACGGCCAGGTCCGTCTCTGCATCGGCCCCGATCAAGGTCGCGTCATAGCGCTCGTCGTCATCGACGAATGACACGCGGATGCGGTCCGCGTCGGCCACGACGTGGTGGTTGGTGATGATGTATCCCTTCGGGTCGACGATCACCCCAGAGCCTTGGCCGGAGCCGCGGCGGGGCGGGGAGGGCATGCGCCCCTCTGGGATTCCGAAGAACCTGCGAAACATGTCCTCGGGAGAATTGAACGGACCCGCGCTATCGTCCTCTTCCTCGGTGCGGCTGGCCGGGATGTAGATGCTGACCACCGACGGGCGCACTATCTGGGCGAGCTCGGAGAACTGGTTCGCGACCGGCTCGGCCGCAGGCACTTCGAGCGGCGTGGCATCGGAGACAGGCTCCTTGGCCTCCGGCGCGGCGTCGACCGATCCAGAGATGATCGTGCCGATCAGGATCCCGGCCGTGAGAGTGCCGAAAATCAGTGCAATCGGAAGCAACCCAGAGTGTTGGAGGCGTTCGACCAGACTTCTCATGTTCGTTTAGACGCGCCAGCCAGCCCAAAGGTTGTGCCTCGCGCCATCAACATTATCACCCAAGCGCATCGCAGGCTTGCAGGTGGTGCGCTCCTGATGACCGGCTCCTGCGTGACGAAACCGGTACAGCCGCTCGCTCGACGATCCGGCGGGTCTGGATCCTGGACCTGCCGCGTCACCTGTCGCGGTTACGCTGTGGCGCGCGGCAGTTGCTGCGCTAGGCAGTGCAGAGTACCGAGCCCGAGCGCGATGTCGACGCAATGCACGCCACGCACTTCGCGATCCGGAAAGCACTCCCGCAGGATGCGGAGGGCCGCCGCGTCGTTACTGTCGTTGAAGGTCGGTACCAGCACCGTACCGTTGGCGACGTAGAAATTCGCATAGCTGGCCGGAAGCCTGCAGCCGTCAAACCACAGGGGTCGCGGCATCGGCAGATCGACGATCTCGAGTGTCCGGCCGCGCTCGTCCCGCATCTCCCGCAGTCTGCGTAGATTGTCTTGCAAGGCCGCGTAGTTCTCGTCTCGACGATCTGTCTCGACGATTGCCGCTACCCGGTTCCGGCCGACGAAGCGGGCCAACGTGTCGACATGCCCGCCGGTATCGTCGCCTGCGATGCCGCTGCCAAGCCAGAGCACGTTCGTAGCTCCGAGGCAGTCTCGCAGCACGCGCTCGATGGCGTTCCGGGACAGCCCGGGATTGCGGGCGCGGGGACGGTCCCCTAACAGGCACTGCTCCGTGGTCAGTATCGTGCCTTGGCCGTTACTCTCGATAGCGCCGCCTTCCATTACGACAGTTCGGCCGTTCGCCGTGGGTTCTAGGACGCCGGCAGCGGACGAGTTCGCGATGTAGCGGCCGACCCTGCGGTCGGCTTGCCAATTGTCGTAGCGGCCCCAGGCATTGAACGCCCAGCACACGGCATGGAGCCGGCCGTCCCGCAATACGAAGGTCGGGCCTGAGTCGCGCAGCCAGGATCGGTCGGTCGATACCAGGTGCAGCTCGACATGGTCTGGATCCGCGCCGCTGCGCCTGAGCACGCTCCGCGCCCGCTCGGCTTCTCGCGCGTCGCGGACGAGCAGACATACGCGTTCGCGGCCGCTCAGCAGACGCACGAATTCGGCGAATGCCCAGCGCACCGCCGACAGCTTTCCCGGCCAGTCGCTCCGCGAGTGCGGATAAGCCAGCCACGTGGCTTCGTGCGGTTCCCACTCTGCCGGCATGCGAGTGGCACTGCCTGCAGCCTCGCTCACTCGCTGGATCTCCGAGTCAACTGGCCGTAAGCGTCGATCCTCCGGTCCCGCAGGAAGGGCCAGTCGCGCCGAGTCTGTTCGATTTCTGCCCGGTCGCATCGTGCGAGCAATACTTGGTCCGCGCTGCCAGCCTTCGCGACGATCGAGCCGAACGGGTCCGACACGAACGACCTGCCCCAGAACTCCAAGCCGGCATAGCCGGGCGGCCGCGACGGCGAGCTATCGAGGATACGTTCCGTTCCGGTGCGGTTGACCGCCGCGACGAATGCGCCGTTCGCGATCCCGTGGGCGCGCTGGGCGATGCTCCAAGCTTCCCATTGGCGTTCGCCCCATTTGTCCTTTTCGCGCGGGTGCCAGCCGATGGCCGTCGGGAATATTAGGAACTCCGCACCGGCGAGCGCTGCCAGGCGCGCTGCTTCGGGGAACCACTGGTCCCAGCAGATTAGCGGCGCGATTCGACCGAACTTGGTCGAGAAGACTCTGAATCCCAGATCGCCCGGGGTGAAGTAGTACTTCTCGTAGTACAGCGGATCGTCGGGGATGTGCATCTTCCGATACGTTCCCAGCAGGCATCCGTCGGCATCGATGACCACGGCCGAGTTGTGGTAGATTCCGGCCGCACGGCGCTCGAACACCGAGCCCACGATCACAATGCCATGGCTGCGAGCCGCCGCCGCAAGCGCCTCGGTGGTAGGCCCCGGCACCGCTTCCGCCAACTCGAAGTTATCCGGGTTCTGCTCTTGGCAGAAATACTGGGTCAGGAACAGCTCGGGCAGGCAGACCACCTGCGCGCCCCGCCGCGAGGCTTCGTCGATCGCCAGCAGGGCCTTGTCGAGATTCGCCGCGGGGTCGGGACCGCTCGCCATTTGCACCAGCCCCAGGGTGGTGGTCGGAGCTGGGGACTGGCCGCCGGTCAAGGCTGTAGCACGACCTTTGTCAGGCCCGGCTCGCGGGCGTACAGCCGGTCGAACATCTCCGGCCCTCGTTCAAGTGGCACGGACGCGCTCAAGACCGGTCGGACCTGGATGGCTCCGCGCTGCATCAATTCGAGGCAGGCCGGATAGTCGTTCGACGAGGCGCACGAGCCCAGTACGTCGATTTCTCGCGTCACCACGTCCTGCAATGCGAATGAGACCGTCGGTGTCACATTGCCGATCAGCGTCACCTTGCCGCCCTTGCGGACGCTGCGCAGCGACATCTCGACTGTCGCATCCGCGCCGACGGCTTCCAGCACCACATCCGCCCCCATGCCGCCGGTCATCTCGCGGATCACTGCCGGCACGTCGGTAGCTTCACCAGCCTGGATGGTGTGGTCGGCACCTAGGCGCTTGGCCAGTTCCAAGCGATCCGCCGCAAGGTCGGCCACCACGATGCGGCCACAGCCGGCGCTGCGCAAGGCCTGCAGGGTCAGCAGCCCGATCATCCCGGCCCCTACTACGAGAGCCGTATCGCCCAGGGCGGGTTGAGTGCGGCCAACCGCATGAACTGCTACTGAGACCGGCTCGACCATCGCCGCTTCGTCAAAGCCGACTCCTTCCGGTATGCGGAATACGATGTGCTGCGGAACGGCGACGTACTCTGCGAAAGCGCCGTGGCGGCGATAGTCTTCGCAGGACACTCCCAGCACGCGGCGGCTCTCGCACAGATTGGGACGCCCCACGCGACAAAAGGCGCAGTTGCGGCAGCAGATCATCGAGTCGAACGTAACGCGGTCGCCCGGCTCGAAGGACTGCACCGCGGTGCCGACTTTCGAGATTTCGCCGGCGGCCTCGTGGCCCATAATCAGCGGCGGTATGCGGCGCCCGCTGCTGCCATCGTAGCCATGGACGTCGCTGCCGCAGATGCCGCACGAGCGCACCCGGATCAAGACTTCGTCCGGTTCGATCTGCGGCTCCGGCACCTCTTCTAGGTCGAGCCGCCTGTACTCGTTCAAGACCAGTGCCTTCATCTTGATCCAGTGTCGCCCAGACGAGGGACGTTATGCGCCCCCGGTCAGCTCAGCGCCCAGCGCACCATGCGCAGGCTGTCCGCCAGCCGGCTGTTCACGCCGAGCGCGGCCGACGGCTCATAGCCGCAGTGCACCATGCAATGCTCGCAGCGATCGTCGTTCCCGCGCCCGTAGCGATCCCACGGAGTTTCGCTCATCAGTTCCTCAAAGCTGTCCCAGTGCGCGTCGGTGATCAGGTAGCACGGCCCCTTCCAGCCTCGGGTGTTGTAGGTCGGGTTGCCCCAAGCGGTGCAGGGCATGTCCCTCTCTCCCTTGAGGAACTCCGCGTAGATGGGTGTAGTGTTCATGCGGAAGCGCCGGAACAACGAGTCCACATCCTTGAACTTCTCCTGGATGTCTTCCCGCGTTAGAAAGATCTCTCGGCTCTTCACGGCAGAGTACCCGTAGGCCGGGGAGAGCATGTGGCCATCGACGTCGAACTGCTGCAGGTATTCGAACAGCGCCTCGACTTCGCGCATGTCGGTCTCGCGGTAGACCGTTGTGTTGGTGCAAACCATGTGGCCGGCCGCCTTGGCGGCGCGGATGCCCGCGACGGCTTCGTCGAATACGCCGTCACGCTCGACCGCTAGATCGTGCGTCTCGCGCAGGCCGTCGAGATGGACGTTGAAGAAGAACCGCTTGTGCGGGCGGAACTCCTGCAGCCGCGCCTCGATGAACATGCCGTTCGTGCAGAGATAGATGTGCCGCTTGCGCCCGACGGCGCCTTCGACCAGTTTCCCGATCGGCTTGTACATCAGCGGCTCGCCGCCGCAGATCGACACGACCGGCGCGCGGCATTCGTCGATCGCGGCCAAGCACTGCTCGAGCTCCAGCTTCGTGGTGATCGTGTCCTCGTACTCCCGGATTCGCCCGCAGCCAGTGCAGGTGAGATTGCAAGCGTGGAGCGGTTCCAGCATCAATACCAGAGGAAAGCGCTTGCGCAGCATGGGGTGTGGCTGCGAGCCGGCGGCATGCTGCGGGCCCTCGGGCAGGATCGGGAACGGGTTGTTGCCGGGGGCGGGGTCGCGCTGCCATTCCGGTCTTGGAAAGAGCGCATTCTTGGCGACGTACGCTCCCATGCGCAGCGTGCTGGACAGAGGGAGTCTCATGCCTGCGCCACTCCCTTGCTGCGGGTGTATTCGGCAAGCGCCATCAAGGGAAAGTACTGCGGGTACATGTGATAGCGCAAGTAGAACACGCTCGGAAAGCCAGTTCCCGTATGGGCCCGCTCGACCCAAGTGCCCTGCGGAGTCTGGCGCTCGAGCAGGTAGCGCACGGCGTCCGTGACCGAGCCGCTGTCGCAGTCGTCGCTCGCCAGCAGTGCCATCAGCGCCCAAGCAGTCTGCGATGGCGTCGATTGGCCGCGGGCTCGGAGCGCTGGATCGTCGTAACTGGCGGGCGATTCGCCCCACCCGCCATCGGCGTTTTGGAGCGAGCGCACCCACTCTCCGGCCCGGATCACCGCGCTGTCCCGCGCCGGAACGCCCGCAGCCCGCAGCCCGCGCAGCGCGAAGCAGGTCCCGTAGATATAGTTCACGCCCCAGCGCCCGTACCAGCAGCCGTCCTCGTGCTGCATGCGGCGGATGAACTCCTCGCCGCGCCGGACCCGATCCCGGTAGCGTCCCGGAGCCCGCCGGCACAGGGTTTCCAGAGCCCGCCCGGTGATATCGACGCAGCTCGGATCCAGCATCGCGTTGTGGTCGGCGAACGGCACGTGGTTGAGGATCGCCCCACAACTGTCAACGTCGAAGGCCGCCCAGCCGCCGTCGGACGACTGCATGGCTGCGAGCCACTCCAGCGCCCGCTCCTCGGCGCGGACCTGTCGCTGGGCATCCGCGGCAGAGATGTATTCCAGCGCGAGCAACACCTCTGCGGTGTCGTCGGTGTCGGGGTAGTGATCGTTGCGGTACTCGAAGAACCACCCGCCCGGTGCGGCGCGCGGATTGCGCACAGCCCAGTCGCCCGGTTTGCGCGCCTGCTTGGCAAGCAGCCAGTCGGCTGCGCGGCCCAATGCCCAGCGGGCCGGATCGCCAAGCCGGGCCTTGGCCGCGCCGATCGAGTGGGCTGTCAAGGCCGTGTCCCACACCGGCGAATGGCACGGTTGCACGCGGAATCCGCGCTCGTCGTGCAGGATCAAATCGTCGAAGTGAGCCAGCTGCGCCTGCAACAGAGGATGATCCGTGCCATAGCCCAGTTGCGTCAGGGCCATGATCGAATTCACCATCGCCGGAAAGATCGCGCCTAGGCCGTCAGATCGCTCGAGTCGGGCGACCATCCAGTCGCGCGCTGCTTCGATGCCCTTCTCGCGGTGGCGTCCGGCCTCGGTGGACTCGAGAAACTTGATCGCCTTGTCGAGCAGCAGGAAGAAGCGCTTCCAGCTTAGGAGTGCTGGCGGAGGCGCGGCGCGGCCAGAGAATAGCTCTTCGAGCGAGAAGCCTGCCGGCACCTGTCGGCGAGCCCGAGTCGCGCCGAGAATCGAGAGCGGCGCCAGCATGGCCCGGCTCCATGACGAGATCGAATAGATGCTGAACTGATGATCGGCCGGGAGCAGGAAGATCTCCGGCGGAATGGAGGGCACGTCCGAGCGGCGGTAAAGCCCGAAATAGCTCAGATAGAGCTTGGTGTAGCTGTTGGCTGCCTCCACGCCGCCCAGGTCCAAGATGCGGGCTGCAGCCCGGCGCAGGCGTTCGCCGTGCTGGTCGTGACCGCCCAGCTTGAGGGCGCAGTAGGCCTTCACAGACGCGTTGATATTGGCCGGACCATGGGGGTAAATGTTCCAGCCGCCGTCTTCGAGTTGCTTGTCGGCGATATTGCGGCATGCCGCATCCACCAGCGCGCGGGTTGGCGGAGTCCATGTTCCGTCGCTGTCGGGCTGGTGCAGCCAGAGTTGCAGCAACACGTAGTCCGACTCAAGCGTCGTATCGCCTTCGGCTTCGCCTACCCAGTAGCCCTCGGATGTCTGCCGATTGAGCAGGTAATCGCACGCCGCGTCTACTGCTTGCTCCGCTTGGACGACAAGATCTTCAGCGAGCGGCAGCGCGGTCGCGGCGCCACTGTCTCGGCCAGCGCCTAACTTCATCGAAGGGCGGAGAGCCTAGGCAGCTGACCCTGCCCCAGGCTAGGCGTGAGCGGGAAGTGAACGTTCTCGGTAATGGTTTCTGCCTCTTGCGAATGCCCCAAGCTAGACGGCTGCGAACGGTGATGGAGATCCCGGGCAATCGGTCCACGAACTGCTGCGGCCGAGGCGGGGACCACGGCGAGGGGACCGTGAATCCGTGCCGGCGAAGTGTCGTCTTCCTCATTGGCCGAAAAGCGCTGCGTTCCGTCCATTCGGACGGCAACTTCGACGATTTCGGCCGCGCACACCGTACCTGTGCAGACTTGGCGAGCGCGCGACGAAAGACTAGGCGGTGCGTCTAGAGCGGGCATTGTGGCCCCAGCGGGAAGTGCCAATTATAGCCAATCGATTCTTGGCGGTCACGGTTCGCCCTAGGCAGGAATCCTCCCAGAACTCCCCGCGTTGCGCCCCCGAGAATCGGACGGATCTGCAGCTAGGAGCCGCTCGTGCAAACGCCTTGACCTTGCGCTACTTTGAGGCCGACCGCGGCGAATGGTTCGAATTCGGCTACGTTGGCGGTGGCAATTGTTGCGTCATCCCACAGAGCGACCGCCGCGATCATGCAATCAGCGAGTGTGCTGGGGAATAGTGTCTCGCGCCGCTACCCGGGTCGGTCGCTTGTGGTTCTCCAGTGGCTCCACAGCTGGGCGCGGACCAGAAACCTGGTATCGAGATGGATCATCGCGACGATGAGCCGAGCCGCTTTCCAGTGGACTGTCGCTCAAGTCTCACGTCTTGCTCCCACCTTGCGATGTCGATCCGCTTGGAGCGGACCGATGCTTGGAGCTCATCGAGCGCGCGTAACGCTTTGTCGACTCGTTTGGGCTGTCGGCGCCACTCTCGGTGGATGGCCCGACGCAGCGCTTCGGACTTCGAGACTCCCCACTGTCGCGCCAACTCCTCCAGCGCCCGCACCGAGTCGATGTCGAGGGAGTATGTCACCTTGATCTTCGGCATGGCCACTCCTCCAGTTTGGCCATGCCACGGCCATGGATCAAGCGGCCGCGTGTGGTCGTAGGCACATCGCCTAACCATGCGAACTACCCAGGCCACGGTGCTCCACGCAGCCGGCGCAACGCGCCGGGACATCGGTGTACGAGCGCCGAGGAGGCGCCAACGCCGAGAAACAACATCAGAACGGGGAGCGCGCTCGACTCCTGCGGGCACCGGCAGCGTCGTCTAGGAAGGCATCTTCGCCCTCGCGGAGGAGTTGCAAGTCTCGCTCGCTCAAGTGATCGTTCGAAAACAGGTCCGCAGGCCAGCGTGTCCCCTCTTCCACGACACGTCGACACGACTCCACGATCAGCCGGTTCCGGCTTATTCCACGCTCCTTTGCGATCCGGTCCAGTCCGGCGAGCACGGATTGCGGAAAATACACGCTCTTGTTAGGCATGGCAGATCCCAATACGACATGTCATACCAGATATTGCCGGGTCTACGATCGGACACAGTTGACGCAGGTGTAGCTCCGCCAATTGCTAGCTGGAGTGCTGCTCGTCTCACTCCTACCGTCACGCGTAACTGCCCATCGGCTTTGGCGGTCAGTGCCGTGCGTTCCTGCCACACGACTCGGGTGGCCATGCTTGACAGGTCGAGCGCGCCAATACGGCATAGCCGGCGCATTGCCGTCACGTCGGTCTACTTGCGGAGCGCGCAGTCTCTGCCGGAGTCCCGGCTGGCGGTCGTTAAGGAGGATCCCCTCGCCATGCGAACTACCGAGACGATATCTGGCACCTTGGCGGCGGATCCGCTGCCCCTAGAGCTGCAATGGATCGCTGTGCATCTGGCCTGCCGGGGTTGGATATAATCCCCCTCAATGGTCACGTTCGAGTTCTTCGTGCAAGAGGGCTGTGTCCCTGATGAGAGCCGGGCTCGGATCGTGGCCGACATCGAGGCGGTTTGCGCCGAAGTGCTAGGTGCGGAGGCGGGACCTGTTTCGGTCTCGTGGACGGTGATCAGCAAGGGATTCGGTTTTCGAGGCGGGGAGCCGTCAACCACCTCCCTGGTCCGCAGCCGCATACCGGACGGGCACGGGTCCGACGTGCGGGCTCGGTTCCTGCGGTCGATCGCAGACGCGTGGTGTAACCTGACGGGTGCAACTGAGGACGAGGTCATCGTGTCCGCCCGCGATTGGAGCTGGACGGGCTGAACGTCTCAGAGACAAGGAGTAGAGCGCATGCCATTCTATCGTTGCTTGATTCCAAAGGACTCGCTCACCTACGAGCAGCGCGAGGAGATCGCGGTAGCGTTCACCGACGTGCATTGCGGGCTTTCAACCGCGCCGCGGCGATTCGTGCAGGTCGCGTTTCTTGAGACGGATGGCTCCGGCGAGGTGGCGGACTCCCACGGAAGCGGCGTGCTGCGCTACGACACGCCGTACTTCATCGCCGGCGGCAACCGGGCGGGCCGCTCGGAGGAAACGAAGCGCCTGATTTTGAGCGGCTTGATCGAGAAGTTCTCGGAGATTGCCGGCGTCCCGGCCGAAATGGTCAGCGGGCGCATCACGGAGGCGCCCGCCTCGTGGACCATGGAGGCCGGGCGAATCCTGCCGGAGCCGGGGGCAGAAGCGGATTGGCTGGAAGAGCCCGCCGCTGCGGCGTGAGCGCCTCCCGCGGCGGGATCAGCTGACGATTCGCCCGTGTGGGCCGAGCCTCAGGCGTCGGCCATTCCACCAGACATCGTTGCCGAACAGGCTGCCGAGCCAGACCGCGGCGGCGCACAGGTCCGCTGCAGGGACGAGCCATAGCGAACGCGCACTGCCCTCGGCTCGGACCAACCGCGCGGCTGACTTGCCGGCTAGGAGCCGCAGGCTGACCGCGGCAGCTGCCAGCGGCCATAGCGTGCCCGCTTCCGTTAGAAGCGCCAGCACCGACCATGGAACCGCGAAGGTGAGTGCGAGGGAGAAGTGGCCCAACGGGCGCTGCTTGCGGATGGTTCTCGACCAGCGCAGCTGGCGCCTCCAAGATTGCTTCCAAGTCTTGCCCCGAAACAAGCGGGTGCTCACCGGCGTGGCCGAAAGCCTCACGGACAGCCCCTCGGCCGCGACCCTGGCCCCTAGGTGGTAGTCGTCCCCGATCACGTTGCGCAATGCCGGGAAGCCGCCCACGCTGGCTAGCGTCTCGGCGCGCAGCGCCATGGACGAGCCAAGGCCGAAGCGAAGCCCTTGCAGGCTCTCCGCCAAGAGCACTTGGGCCGGGAACTCGGTGTTGATGCGACAGGCCTCCAGGCGAGTTAGCAGGGAAGCGTCAGGCTCCGCCCGGTACAGGCACGTCACCATGCCGGTGTTGGGTGCCTGCAGCTCCGCGCTCAGGCTCGCGAGGTATCCGGCGGGCACTTCGATATCTGCGTCGCTCAGCACCCAGACCGGCTTGGACGCGTGCCGAGCCAATTCCCGCAGGGCTTCGACTTTTCCGTTGCATCCCGGTGCGGGCTTGGGGCAGTCGACGAGCCGGATGCGGGTGCTGGGGAAATCGGCTTGCACCCTGAGGACCGCTGCACGAGCCGCGCTGTCATGGCCGCTAACCCCGACCAAGATCTCGAAATCAGGGTAGTCCTGAGAGGCGTGCGAGCTGAGCAGGTCGACGAATTCTGCTCCGGCGCCACCCGCTGGCTTGAGGACCGTGATCCCCGGTTGGGATCCGGGTTCTGTCTGGGCACCCGGCCGGTCGCGGCTGTGTCGCCACAGGACCAGGACAGCGGCTATGTAGTACGCGCAGGAGGCGGCTGCCAGCAGGCCGACCGCCGTGACGAACACCACTGTGCGCTAGGCCACGCGCCGGGCGTCCCGCTGGGCGATCAGGCAAAGCTCCGCCGCTTTGAAGGTGTGCTCCTGAGTCATCGCGCGTTCGGTGCGTTCGAGGCTGTCTAGGATCAGCTGCCCGAAGAAAGGGAAGCCTACAGTGTCGTGCGTGCGGATATGCTGCTCGCCTTTGCCATCGACCAGATAGAGCTGGTCCGACTCCGTATCGCGGCCGACATCGAGGTACTTGCGCAGTTCGATGTAGCCCTGTGTGCCGAGTATGAAGGTCCTGCCGTCACCCCAGGCGCCGAGACCGTCCGGCGTAAACCAGTCGACGCGAAAATAGTTTGTCGCGCCGTTGTCTGCCACGAGAGCCGCGTCTCCGAAGTCTTCTAGTTCGGGGTGGTCGGGATTGTTGTAGTTGGCAACGCGACTGGACGTCACCGTGGCGTCCCCAGCCCCGCTGAAGTGCAGGAACTGCTCGATCTGGTGGCTGCCGATGTCGCATAGGATCCCGCCGTACTGCTCGAAGTCGAAGAACCAGTCCGGCCGCGACGGGGCGTTCAGTCTGTGCGGTCCCATGCCGATGACCTGCAGGACGCGTCCGATGGCACCGCTATCGATCAGGTTTCCGGCGTAGATCGAACACTCTGTGTGGAGACGCTCGCTGTAATAGACCGCATACTTCCTGCCCGTGGCCGCAGCTTGCCGCTTCGCCTGGGCCAGCTGCTCCAGCGTGGTCATGGGGGCCTTGTCGGTGAAGTAGTCCTTGCCGTGCTGCATGACTTCGCAGCCAAGCTGGCAGCGCAGGTTCGGAACCGCGGCCGACGCGACCAGGCGCACGTCCTTGTCTTGCAGGACCTCGTCCGCGCTGCGGGCGGCCTTGGCCTGCGGGAACGATTTCAGGAACTGCTCGACCCGCGCCGGATCCGGGTCATAGACCCACTTCAGGTCCGCGCCGGCCTCCGTGAGACCGTTGCACATCCCGTATATGTGCCCATGATCGAGCGCTATCGCCCCGACGGCGAAGGTGCCGGGCTCGACCACCGGCCGGGCCTTGCCCTGCGGCGCGTAGTTCATGCCATCCGACTTTTGCATCGCATCCCGATTGTCGCAGAACCATGCCGCGGGCCCGTGTCGGCGGGGCGGCGACCATATACTCGAAGAGAGGCCTTGCGCTGGCCTCCAGATCCGGCGCTTGAAACACATGTCGACTGCGATTGCTGCGCGAACGAAATGGGCTGATTGGCTGGGCTGGGCTGCTGCGATCGTAATGGCTGCGCTATGGTTTAGCGCGGGCCTGTGGAAGCTCACCGACATCTCGGGCTGGCAGCTCAAGCTGACGCAGCTGCTCGTGCCGGTGCAGTTGAGCCTTGTGGGCACGCTGGCCGTGGGCGTGGCCGAAGTCGTGGCGGGCGTCTTGCTGTTGCGCCCGGCGTGGCGACGCTGGGGCGGCGGGCTGTCGGTGGCCTTGCTGGCAGGGTTCATGGCCTACATGGCGGTGAACTACCAGACCTTGCAGGGCGAAGATTGCTCCTGCTTCCCGTGGCTCGAGCGGGCCGTGGGCCCGGCGTTCTTCTGGAGCGACGCGGCCATGGCAGCCGTCGCGCTCCTGGCCGTGCGCTTCTCCCGGCCATCCGAGGATGCGCGTCGCGCCGGAATCGCCGTGTTGGCCGTGGCGGCATTCGCGGTGGGAATGCTTGGCGTGGACCGCCTGCAGCCGCCTCCCGAGCTGGCCGGCATCGAGCCGATTAGCGCGGACGGCAGCGAGTATGACGTGCGGGAAGGCAAGGTGTTCCTGTTCTTCTTCAACCCCTCGTGCCTGCACTGCCTGCACGCCGGGCAGACCATGGCCAAGTACGAGTGGCTTGTGGACTTCATCGGCGTCCCTACCCAGGATCCGGACTGGGGGCCGGGCTTCTTGCAGGATGCCGGGTTGACCGGCGTGAAGCTATCGCCCGACGTGGAGCGCTTGCGGGAGACGTTCGTGTTCGAAGACGTTCCTTACGGCGCAGTGCTTGAAGACGGATCGGTCCTGGAACGGCTCGTGTTCTGGGAAGAGCCTGACTTGAGCGAGACACTGCGAAGGCATGCCTTCATCGAGTGACTAGGCTGACGCCAGCCCTCTCGGAGGCGCGGCGATGCCGCGCCACATGAGCGACCTCGCTGCAACCCGCGCGCGGGTCCGCGCCCAACTATCATGGCTGTTTGGCGCTGCCGGAAACCATCACTTGCAAGGTGAGTTCGGAATCGGCCGGGTACGTGAACATGGCGGCGGTGGCAAGGGTCGACTTGCCGCTTGACGAGCTCACGTCGAAAGTCTTGGGAGTCTGCGGCAAGGACTCCGAGCGCATCGCGCGGATCTTCTTGCGGGGATCTCTAGTCAGCGGCGATTCACGCTTTCGCTGGAGCCCGTTCTCGCTAGCTTCAGACCAGATGGCCGCGCTTCTCGGCCGTTTCCCTGATCATGACCCCGACCGCGAGTTCGACATTGAGAGATGCGACAGAATGCTGCTGCGCGGCATGCGCGGGGACTTTGAGATTACCCGCGAAGTTGGCCGGCAGAGGCGCTTCCTGCGACGGCAGAGCTTCTGGGACCCTGCGCTCGCGCTGCTCGCCGAGCAGTCGCCCCGCTGCGAGCGGTACTCGTACTCCGACAGCGCCGATGTGTTCGCGGCCGATTTAGGGGGCCCTGCCTTGGATCGGTTCAGGGATCTGGGCCGGTTGCTGCGGTTCAGCTCTCTGGAGGCGCAAGTGCGGGTGCTGCCGGCGTCTCAGGCCACGTTGTTCGCGACCAGAGCCTAGGGGCCCGCGCTCCCCGGCAGGGAGCTCGCGCCGGGCCGCCCGGACGGTGCGGAATGGCCTGAAGCGGATCTAGCGATTGCACACAGTTGACACAGGGGGTCCGGTTCCTGTAAGAAGGAAGAGTGCGGGTTGGGCTCCGCATGCTGAAGCCGGGGACGGTGCAGTGGCTGCAACAGGCGTTGCGGCAGGGCGGGTTCTCGCGCGCGGGTTTGGCCCGCGAGTTGTGTGAGAGGGACGGGTGGCGCAACGCCCGCGGGAAGCTGTGTGCAGCCTCGGCGCGCAAGGCCCTGCCGCGGTTGGCGGAGCAGTTGGGGCTGGCATTGCCGCCGGCCCAGGCGGGAGTTCCGGCCTGCCGCCGGCGGGAGGCGCCGGAGCCGTCTCTGGTGCAGTTTGCCGGCAGCCTGCGGCAACTGGGGCCGGTGCGGCTGGAACGGGCCCGGACGCCGTCGCAGCGGCGGCTGTGCGCGGAGCTGCTGTGGGCCGGGCATCCGCGGGGTGCGGGGCGGGCGCCGGGCTGTCGGGTGCAGTATTTGCTGAGCAGTCGGCTGGGGCCGGTGGGGGTGCTCAGTTTCGTGGCGGCGCCGTTGCGGCTGGGGCCGCGGGACCGGCATCTGGGCTGGGATGGGCGCACGCGCGGGGCGCACATCGGGGCGCTGGTGAACAACGACCGGTTCCTGATCCTGGAGGGGGTGCGGGTGCCCCAACTGGCGAGCCACGTGCTGGCCCAGGCACGGCGGCAACTGGGGCCGGACTGGGAGCGCGAGCACGGGGTTCGGCCGGTTCTGATGGAGACCTGCGTGGAGGCCAGCCGGCCGGGCACAAGCTACCGGGCGGCGGGCTGGCAATGCGTGGGGCAGACGGACGGACGGCCGCCGGGAGCGGGCCGGCAGGTGGGCCGCAAGTCGGTCTGGCTGCGGGGGTTGCGGGACGACTGGAGGGAGCGTCTGGGGACGGTGCCGGCGCGCCAGCCGGGCTCGTTCCCAGCCTTGGAACTGGACGCGCAGGCGGGCTGGTCGGCCCGCGAGTTCACTCGCTCGGACCTGCCCGACGGGCGGCTGCGGGAGCGGCTGGCGCGCATGGGGGCGGCCTGGGAGCAGTGTCCGGGCCAGCCGTTGCCGGCGATCTTCCCGGGCCGGGCCGAGCAGCAGGCGGCCTACCGTTTCCTCCACAATGGCAAGGTGGCCGGGGAGGACATCCTGCAACCGCATCGGGAAGCGTTGTTGGAGCGCTGCCGGCTGCACGAGACGGTGCTGCTGGTGCAGGACACGACGACGCTGAACTATACCGGCCTGGGGGGCAGCACGGCGGGGCTGGGGCCACTCAAGGAGCGCTCCAGCAGCGCGCGCGGGCTGTTCGTGCACGCGACGGTGGGATTCACCGAAGGCGGCCGGCCGCTGGGGGTGAGCGGGCTGGAGACGTGGGCGCGGCCGGCGGCCGAGCCGCAGACGGAGCGGGAGAAGGAGAGCCAGCGCTGGTTCCGGGGCTGGGAGCAAGGCCGGCAGCTGGGGCGGCTGAGCCCGCAGACGCGGACGGTGGTGGTGGGCGACCGGGAGAGCGACATCTACGCGCTGTTCCGGGAGCAGGCCGAGCACGCGGGGGAGGCGGCGTTGCTGGTGCGGGCCAGCGCGGCCCGGCAACGCCAGGTGCGGGCGGAGTGTCCGCTGCTGGGGGACACGCGGGTGCGGGCGGTGGAGGCGCACCTGGATTTCGTCGAGCCGGTGGTGCGAGACCGCGCCGTGGTGATCGACTCGCAGGGGGGCAAGCGGGCGCGGCCGCAGCGGACGGCCAGCACGGAGGTGCGGATCGCGCAGGTGGAGTTGCTGCCACCGGAGGAGCACCAGGGGACAGAGCCGTTGCCGGTGTGGCTGGTGCGGGTGCTGGAGCCGGAACCGCCGGCGGGGCAGGAGGCGCTGGAGTGGTTGCTGGTGTCGAGCGAGGGCGGTCCGACGGCGGAATGGGCCGAGCGGATCGTGGGCTGGTACGAGAAGCGCTGGGGGATCGAGGAGTATTTCCGGCTGCTGAAGAGCGGCACGCGGATTGAGGACCGGCGGCTGCGCGAGGCGGACGCGCTGGTGAAGTGCCTGGCGTTCGACGCGATCACGGCGTGGCAGGTGTTCAGCCTGGCGCGCTATGCGCGGGACGCGCCGGAGACGCCGGCGCAGGACTTGCTCAGCGGGGACGAGCGGGAGATGATCGGGGCGTTCGTCGAGCGCCGTCAGTTGCGGCCGCCGGCCGAGCGCGGCAAACCGTTCGGGACGGACATCCGCAGTTGGGTGGTGTTGTTGGCTCGCATGGTGGGCTGGCGGCCCAGCAAGCGGCAGCCCTATCCGGGCAACGAGGTGCTCTGGCGGGCCTACGTGCGCCTGCAAACGATGGTGCTCGGGATGCAAACTCTGCGGGGGCCTTGACCGCCTCTGCGTGGGGATGCGGAATGCCGGTTCACTCTACCCTTGGCACCTGCGTCAACTGTGACGGATCGCTAGGAAGCGGATTGCCGCGCACCGCTCGATGCGGTAGGATGATTTGCGGAGCATATACGCCATGAAGCCAAGCACCACACTTCAACGAAGAACCTTCGTTAAGGCCGCAGCGGCCGCAGCGCCCGCCGCCGCGTTCGCCGCCGGCAGCGGCGTCATCGGGGCCAACGACCGGATCCGCGCGGCGGTCTTGGGCGTCAATGGCCGCGGCCAGAGCCACATGTACGGGCTGCAGCCGATCAACAACGTCGACGTCACGACATTCGTCGATCCCGATCTGGAGATCGCGCGCAAGCGCGCCGGCGAATTCGAGAAGAAGCACGGCCATCGCCCCAACGTGGTGCAAGACCTGCGCAAGGTCATCGAAGACAAGGACATCGACGTCATCACCATCGCAACGCCCAACCACTGGCACACGCTGGCGGCGATCTGGGCCTGCCAGGCTGGCAAGGACGTCTACGTGGAGAAGCCCGCCACGCATACCTTCAACGAGGGCCTGAGCCTGATCGCGGCCGCCAAGAAGTACAACCGGATCGTCCAGCACGGCGTCCAGTTGCGCAGTTCCGAGGCTGTGCGCGAGGCCGTTCAGAAGATGCGCGACGGAGCCATCGGCGACGTCTATATGGGACGGGCGACGATCTTCAAGTGGCGCCCGCCGCTGGAAGCCCAGCCCGACGAGAAGGCTCCGTCCACCTTGGACTACGACTTGTGGGTCGGGCCTGGCAAGTGGCGCCCTTATTCCAAGCGCCACGTGCACTACAACTGGCACTGGACCTGGGACTTTGGCAACGGCGAAATCGGCAATCAGGGCATTCACGAGCTGGACATGCTGCAGTGGGGCCTGGACGTGACGCTGCCCGACGAGGTGATGTCTTCCGGCGGCCGCTACATCTGGGACGACCACCGCGAGACGCCCGAGATGCTGACCACGCTGCTGCAATTCAAGCAGGAGCGCAAGATGGCCGAGGTGGCCGTCCGGTTCTGGCACTCCAACCACGAGACGCAGTCGGCCAACGGCAACCTCTTCTACGGTTCGGAGGGCTACATGGTCATCTCCGGCTACACCAAGTGGGAACTGTACCGAGGCCGCAAGCCGGAACTCGTCGAGAGCGGCGAGTCCCCGACCAAGCACTACGAGAACTTCATCAAGGCGGTGCGCAGCCGCAAGACCGAGGACCAGCACGGCCCGGTCGAGTCCGCGCACCACTCGGCGGCACTGGCGCACTTGGGCAATATCGCGTTCGAGCGTAACGCGAAGCTGGAGTTCGACCGCTCCGCCATGCGCTTCAAGAACGACGAGCAGGCCAACGCGATGCTGTCCAAGTCGTATCGCAAGGGCTTCGAGGTGCCCGCGCCCGACAAGGTCTAGGCTCTCGAACCCGGTTCATCGGACACTGCGCGGCCGGCGCTCCTCGCGGAGCGCCGGCCGCAAGTCGTTGGTTCAGTGGCAGCCCATACAGCCGAACTCGCGTCCGTGGCACGGCTGGCACGAGATCTTGTCCAGCCCTGCCTTGCCGGTCGAGTGGGTGTCGATGAACTCACGCGTGTGGTCGGCGGGCCGCAGGTCCGCCCCTTCGACGTGACACTCCGGACAGCTGAACGGGTTGTCGATCTTGGTGTGGCACACGATGCAGTCGGCCATCTGCGGCATGTGTGCTCCGGGCATGACTCGGGTGCTTTCCTCCAGACCCCGGTGACAGGCGCTGCACTCGTTGGCACTGTCGAGAAAGCGCCGCGCATCGCCGGGCTTGCCGAAGTAGTTCCCGCTGTCAATAGCGGCCGCGATCAACGGTGCAATCTCCCCCAGGCCGAGATGGAAAGAGTGGTCGAAGCGGAAGCTGCGGACCACATCAGCGCGCCCGGTCAGCGGAGCGATATCGATGTCGGGTGCCGTCTGCCCGTTGTGGCAGGCCTCGCAAAGCGCCCCGTCGGGCAGCAGGCCATCACTCGCCTCTGAACTGTCTTTCGCCGCACTGTGGCAGGTGCCGCAATCAAGGCCCATGGCTAGATGCGGGCGGTGCGGGAACGCCCAGTCCTGCGCTGCGAGCGGCGCGGCCAGTGCCACTAGTGCCAGCCACCTCATGCCAGCGCAGCCCGCAAGAAGCGTCCCGTGTGGGAGCGCTCGCACTGGGCGATGGTCTCCGGCGGACCGCACGCAACGATCTCTCCGCCCGCTTCTCCGCCCTCCGGGCCGAGGTCGATGATCCAATCGGCGCACTTGATCACATCCAGATTGTGCTCCACGACCATCACGCTCGCTCCGTTCTCGATTAGGCGGTCAAATGCCGCCAGCAGGTTCTTGATGTCTTCGAAGTGTAACCCTGTGGTGGGCTCGTCGAACAGGTACAGCGTGTTCTTGTAGCGCCGGTCGGCGAGGTACATGGCCAGCTTCATGCGCTGCGCCTCGCCGCCGGAAAGCTGCCCGGCGGGCTGGCCCAGGCGGATGTAGCCCAAGCCCACGTCCGACAGTACTTGCAGCCTGTTCGAGATCGACCGAGTCTCGGAAAAGAACTGCAGCGCCTCGTCAACCGTCATTTGCAGCACGTCCCAGATGCTCTTGCCGCGGTATTCGACCTCGAGAATCTGGGCCTGGAAGCGACGTCCTTGGCACTCCTCGCAGGTCAGTTCGACATCGGCGAGGAATTGCATGTCAATCGTCTGCAGGCCGGTACCGCGGCAAGTCGGGCAGCGGCCGACCACGCTCTGGTAGTAGTGGGAGGCCCCGTCCACGTTGAACGAGAAGTAGCTCGGCGTGTAGCCTCGATTGATGGCCATCGATGTCCGAGCGAACAGGTTCCTGATGTCGTCGAAGACCCCCATGTAAGTGGCGGGCACCGAACGGCTCCCGCGGTCGTTCGCTGACTGGTCGACCAACACCACTTGCTCGATTCGCTTGGCACCATCGATCTTTCGAACTCTTGCTCCTTCAATGTCCGATTGAGGTGCAGACCACATTCTGTCGCGATAGGTGCAGTGCCAGTTCAGGTGGTCGTAAACCACCTTGTGCAGCAGTGTCGACTTGCCGGAACCGGAGACCCCGGTCACCACAGTCATCATTCCCAGCGGGATCTCGACATCGATGGTCTTGAGATTGTGCTCTTGGGCGCCGAGAAATCTGAGGGCAGACCTGCCGCCGCGCGGCCTGCGCCGCTTGGGGACCGGTATTTGGGCGCGGCCGCTGAGATATCGAGCGGTGATTGAACCGTTCTTGGCGGCCAAGATTGACTTGTAGGATCCATTGAACAGCAGGCGCCCGCCGTGTTCGCCGCCGACCGGTCCGAGGTCGACCAAGCGATCTGCGCTGCGCATGACCTCGCGATCGTGTTCGACCACGAAAATCGTGTTGCCCAGGTCGCGCAATTCCTGTATGACCCGGATGAGCCGGGCTGTATCGCGGCTGTGCAGTCCGATCGAGGGCTCGTCCAGCACATAGCAGACACCGACTAGGCGCGATCCCAGCGAGCTCGCCAGCTGGATCCTCTGGGCCTCTCCTCCCGATAGCGTGTTGGATCTTCGATCCAGCGACAGGTAGCCCAGGCCGACATCCGTGAGAAAGCGGAGCCGGTTCAGGATCTCGGTCAGCAGCCGATCGGCCACCTTGGCCTCGGCCGGGTCCAGTTCCAAGTTCTGAAAGCACTCGAGCGCATCCTCGAGTGACAGTTTCAAGAGTTGGTCGATCGCCATGCCACCGACCCGCACGTTCAAGACCGCCGGCCCGAAGCGCCTGCCGTCGCAGGTATCGCACTGCACTTGCGCTCGCCAGCTCGCCAGCGCTGCGGCCACATGAGGCTTGTAGCGTTTCCGCTCCAACTCCCCAAGCATTCCCTGCAGCCCGCCGAATCCCGGGCCGCCGTGTTCCAGAAACTTGCGTTCATCGGGCGTCAGGTCTTGGTACGGGACGTCGATCGTTATGTTCGCCTTGGCCGCTGCCCTGAGCAGACGCTTCAGGTACGGCGCCAGCATCTTCCTGCGTGACAGAAACGGACCTTGCGTCAAGCTGCGCTCGGGCGCGTCGAGGACCAGTTCCATGGAATAGCCTTCGGCGAGCCCGCTGCCCTGGCAGGACGCGCAGCGCCCTTCGGGCGAGTGCAGGCTGAACATCTGCGGGCGGAGCTGCTGGTGTTCCAAACCACAACTGCGGCACTCGAAGGCGCTGCTGAACCGGAGGTGGCGATCGGGCTGCCCGGCCCTCTCGAAACGGACTTCTCCGCACTCGCGGTAGGCGATCTCGACGGCGTCCGCGACGCGCTCGCCGCTGTCGGGCGTGACCGCAAGCCTGTCGACCAAGACGTACACCGGCTCTTCGAAATCGATATCCAACAGGGACTCCGGTCTGGAGAATTCGAAGACCTGGCCGCCCTGGAACAAGCGATTGAACCCGCGCCCGCGCAGCTGCGCCAGCCGTCCCGCGAGAGGTGACTCGGATTCCGCGCCCTCGCTGTCGAATTCCTCGTACGTCTTGTCCAGCGCGATCGGAAACAGCGCGTACCAGCGGCTGTCCGGCTCCAGCGACAGCACGTGTTGGGTGACCGAATCGACGCCGTCCCGAGAGACCCTGTCCCCGCACTCCGTGCAGTACGTCCGGCCGGCGCGCGCAAACAGCAATCGCAGGAAGTCAGCGATTTCCGTGGTCGTCGCCACGGTCGAGCGGGGGTTTCGGGCCGTGTTTTTCTGGCGGATCGCGACAGTCGGCGCGATGCCAAGCACTTCGTCGGCATCGGGCCGTTCCATGCGCTCGAGGAACTGCCGGGCGTACGAGGAGAGGGACTCGACGTAGCGTCGCCGACCCTCGGCGTAGACGATGTCAAACACCAGCGAGGACTTGCCCGAGCCCGAAACTCCCGTTACGACGATGAGCTGGTTGTGGGGCAGCCGCAGGCTGATGTTCTTGAGGTTGTGAACCCGTGCGCCGCGAATTTCGAGGTATTCCTGTGGCACCGCTGGTCGGACCCAAACGCCGGGGAGGGGTGCCGCGACTGGACGCAGCGACCTCATTATATCTCCCAGACTGGGCGCGCCTGCCCAGGCACTGCCTCGGTTGGCGCGCAGAGCGGGTCGCGTGCCGGCGGCGGCCTTCAGAACGAAGGTCGGTGGCGGTACACTGGAAGCTAGCGGTGCTGGGGAAGCCTTAGGGCCGCCGGGAGGATGTGTCCGATGAAACGATTCTTGACGCTGGCTCTGGCTGCGTGTCTGTGCGCGGCGGGCCTGCTGGCCCAGCAGCTGAATTGGAAGTCCCAAGAGGAGATCGACGCCTTCATCGCCGTCCAGGGCGCCGCCACCGTGGAGGATCGCGCCGCCGCTGGTGTCGCGTTTATGTCGAGCTACCCGGACAGCGAAGCGATCGGGCTGGCCGCATACATGACGATGCTGTCCTACCAGCAGCTGAACGACTTCGAAAACATGCTGCTGTATGGCGACATGGTGCTGGAAAACAATCCCGCGCCGGGCGTCATGGCGGGCACCCTGATCTCGCTCGCAGGCGCGATCCCAACGCGCACCCGTGAATTCGATCTGGACAAGGAAGAGAAGCTCGCCAAGGCCGAGGACTATGCCAAGAGGGCGATGGGGCTGATTCCCACGCTGGCCAAGATGGACCCCAACATGTCGGACGACGAGTGGTTGGCCACTCGCAAGGAATTCATGTCGCAGTGCCACGAAGCCTTGGGTAGCGTTGCATTGAAGCGGGAAGACTTCGCCGCTTCCGAAGCCTCGTTCCGCCAGTCACTGGAACTCTCGGCACAGCCTCTGCCGTTCACTATGTACAATCTGGCCTTGGTTCTGTCCAAGCAGGGCAAGAACGAGGAGGCGGCCGCCGAGGCTCAACGGTGCTCCGATGCTGGGGGATACCAAGGCGGCGGCGGAAACGATCTTTGCGCAGAGCTCAGGCAGGGTCTCTAGGCGGTTGAGTTTGGGCGATGGTGCCCGGCGAAACAGAGCTGCGGTGCCTCGCTGACCGGCTCGGCTATTGCTTTCACGAGCTTGGCCGGCTGCGCCTAGCGTTAACGCATCGCTCGGCTGTTCTTGGCGCAGACGGCTCGAACGAACGGCTGGAGTTTCTCGGCGACACGGTGCTAGACCTGTGCCTGAGCGAGGTCCTGCTTGAGCGTTTCCCAGATGCCGGTTCGGGCGAATTGACCAAGTTGAAAGCGCTGCACGTGAGCAACGAAAGCTTGGCCCGCGTCGCCGACAGGCTAGAGCTGGCGAAATACCTGCAAGTCGGAGGGGGTCACTCTCTCGTCGGCGATCGGACCGAGCAGCGGCTGTTGGCGAACGCGTTCGAGGCCGTGCTGGGTGCGGTGTACCTGGACGGCGGCGTCGCCGCGGCGAAGCGGGTGGTTGCACAGTGCATGCTCTCCGACGGACCGCCGGACACCTTGGACCGGCCGCCGGACGAGGAAAACCACAAGTCGGCACTGCAGGAGTGGCTGCAGGCACGCCAGCGGGAACTTCCGCGGTATTCCGTAATCCGCACCGAAGGGTCGGATAATCGACCGACGTTCTTCGTTGAGGCTCGCAGCGGCGAACTCGTGGGGACAGGCGCCGGTCCCAGAAAGCGGGCTGCCGAGCGGGAGGCGGCCGCGCAACTCTTGCGGGTGTTGATCGAATCGGAAGCGTCGGAATCCACGTCCAGAGCGGGCGTGGCGGCCTCGTCGGGAGATTGAAAGCGGTGCGCGTGGTTGCTCTGTTGCTCTGCCTGGCGCTACAGGTGGCGACGGCGGCAGTTGACGAGGCGGCTTCGCTGTCGGCCGCTCGGAAGTTCCAACAGATCGCGGAACGCTCGCTGCCCAGCGGAACGACGGTGGAAATCTCGGAGGACGAGCTGAACGCATTTCTCAAGATCCATGGAGCGCTGGCGCTGCCAGACGGCGTCGAACACGTCGAAGTGTCGCTGCGCCAAGGGGGAGCGGTCCTCGGAGCGAGGATCGACCTAGAAGCGGCTGGCAAGGCGATAGAGAACCTGCCCGTCTTGATGCGGCTGCTGCTAAAGGGGGAGCGCTCGATTCTGGTGGACGGCGATCTAGCGATCGAGGACGGGCAGGGGGCTCTGGAGATAGTCTCAGTGCAGGTTGAAGGCGTCGAAATACCAGAGTCGGTCATGGAATGGTTCATTGAGGCGTACGCGCCGCCGGAGTTTCGGCCCTACTTGACGGGAGAAGAGGCCGAAGTGAGGATGGGTCTCAGCGGGCTGCGCTTGGAGCCGGGCCGAGCCGTCGCCATTGTGGAATAGCCTCCCGAGAAGGCGGAGCAAACAGTGGATAGCCGAAGGATCCTCAGCTACATGCGTGAGCGCGAGGGCGAGATCATCGCCTTGGTGCGGACCTTCGTCGAGACCGAATCCCCGACCTCCGACAAGGCGGCCGTCGACCGAATGGGCGCTGCCGTGTCGGATGCGGTCGAAGACATTGCGAGAGTCACCCGACTGCCACAGCACGAGCACGGAGACCACCTGCGGATCGATTTTGACATTCCCACCCAGGCAGACGGCCAAGTGCTCGGCTTGGGACATATCGACACGGTGTGGAACCTCGGGACACTTCAGCGCATGCCTTGGAAGCAGGCCGACGGGCGTCTGTGGGGCCCGGGCGTGTTCGACATGAAAGCGGGCGTGGCGTACTTGATCTTCGCGGCGCGCGCACTCCGCGAGCTTGGCTTGCAGGCCCGTCGGCGCTTCGTGGTGCAGCTGAACTCCGACGAGGAGATTGGAAGCCCGTCCTCCACCGCGCAGACACGCAAGGAGGCTGCACAAAGCGCAGCCGTGCTCGTGGCCGAGCCGAGTGCCGGTCTGGAAGGCAACCTGAAGACGTCACGCAAGGGCGGGGCAACGTTCGAGGTGTCGGTCGAGGGCGTGGCCACTCACGCCGGATTAGACTTCGCCGCTGGGGCCAACGCGATTCTAGAGCTCACGCGGCAGATTCAGGTAGCGTCGTCATGGACAGACCTCGAGCAGGGCGTGACAGTCAACCCGGGACTGGCGCGCGGAGGATCGGCGTCGAACGTGGTGGCCGAACACGCTTGGGCGGAATTCGATGTGCGGTTTTCCACGCGCGAGCAGGGTGCTCGCATCGAAGAGCGGTTTGCATCGCTCGCTCCCGTAGACCATCGCTGCACCGTCAATGTCTCGGGCGGTGTCAGGAAGCCGCCGCTGGAGCGGACGGCGGATGTCGTGCGGCTCTACGAGTGCGCCAAGGCGATTTCCTCTCAGTTGGGCGTCGGCCTGGGCGAAGCATCGGTTGGCGGCGGCTCCGACGGCAACACGACCGCTGCGATGGGCATACCGACGCTCGATGGGATCGGAGCTGTGGGAGAAGGTGCCCACGCACTTCACGAGAGCATCTTGGTAGACCGCATAGCCGACCGGGCTGCGTTGATTGCGAGTCTGGTTCAGACCCTCTGAGTTGGCGTTCGACCGCGAGGCCGGCGGCCAGCAGCCGTATCGCTGTCCGGGCGGCGACGTGCATCGGCCAAGGCGCTAGCCACCAAGCTGGCACGCTGTGTCGGCAAGACCAGCAGGATTGAGTTTCCGGATCGGTCCACGGCCTATGCTACGGTGCGAGGGCGGCCGTGGAAGCGCGACAGAAGATCACCGTTCATGTGCCGGCCGACCTCTTGGCAAAGGCCCAAGCGGCAACGGGCCAGGGCGTCACGGCAACCGTGCGCGAGGGGTTGCGCATGGTGGCAACCCGGACTGCGTACCAAAGGCTTAGAGCACTCCGTGGCAAGGTGGAATTCTCGATCGATCTGGATCACCTTCGGGAGGATCGCGGCTGAATCGAGCACAGTGATCGGCTTGAGAGTCGGGCAGTCGCGCGGTGTTGTCTCAGACTTTGCTTGAGCAACATCACGGCTGCCTGACGCCGACAAGGCTTGGCCAGCGTGGCATGTTCTGTTCTGAGAAGGAGTTGCAAGAGTTGATTATTGAACTGAGTAAATTTAATCGATATAATAATTGAAGCTGCTGATATGTTCGCTCGACCACTTGTCTCGGAACTTGTGAAGCGAATGCGAGAAGTCCCGAGATCGATCATCTACGTCTCCGGGCCTCGGCAGACTGGCAAGACGACCGCCACTCGCCAAGCGCTGGCCAAGGTCGACATACCGTACAGGTACTGCTCCGCAGATGCAGGCGAAGAAGTTGCATTTCTCGGAATGCCGCCAAGTCGGGACGCGGGAATCGCATCCTCGTCGATAAGGGATGGCTCTTGGATCGTCCAGAACTGGCATCGCAGCCGTATCGACGCAAGAAGGTCGGAACGAGGCTTCGTGCTAGTGCTGGATGAGATCCAGAATACTCCGGACTGGTCGTCGACGGTAAAAGGGCTTTGGGACGCAGACCGATTCGAGGACTTGCCCCTGAGGGTCGTGATACTGGGCTCGGCTCACCTACGGCTGCAATCCAGCCTTCGCGAGAGCCTAGCGGGTCGCTTCGAGCCGCTGCGTTTCACCCACTGGTCTCTTGCCGAAATGTCTGAGGCATTCGGCTTTGACACAGATTCCTATGTGTACTTCGGAGGCAGTCCCGGGGCAGCGAAATTGGTCCACGACGAAGAACGCTGGCGCCGGTACGTGCTGAGCTCTCTTGTGGAGGCAGCCATCGAGCGAGACATCCTTGCAATGACACGAGTCCGAAAACCCGCTCTTTTCAAGCAACTGCTCGAGCTGGGATGCGAACTGTCCGGTCAGACAGTCTCATTCAACAAGTTGCTAGGACAGATGCAGGATGCGGGCAATACGACGACACTGGCGCGCTATATCGATCTGCTGTCAACAGCCGGCCTGCTGTCCGGCATCGAGAAATACGCTGGAAGCCGGATATCAATCAAGGCTTCCAGCCCAAAGCTCAACGTGTACAACACTGCCTACCTGTCCGCGTTTTCGAATTACAGCTTTGCCGATGCGAAGGCCGATCGCGTCTTTTGGGGCCGACTGGTCGAAAGCGCCGTCGGAGCCCATCTACTCAATTCGAGTACGGGCAGCACGCGAGTCTACTACTGGCGACAAGGGAACTCGGAGGTCGACTTCGTGCTCCGTAGCGGACCGAGGCTAGTAGCGATCGAGGTCAAGAGCGGGACTCGCTTACGCAGCGCCCGCGGCATGAAGGATTTTGCGAACAGGTATTCGCCACTCAAGTGTCTCGTTGTCGGAGCTGACGGGATTCCGCTGTCCGATTTCCTCTCGGTGCCGGCCAGGCACTGGTTCGGGGACACCTGATGAGATTCGTCGCACGAACTTGCAGGGAGCTGAGCTCGGATGATGTTGCAGGTACCGGTAAAGCGTTCAGCCTAGACGAGTTGCAAGATATCGGGGCCTTTGTCTTGCTAGGAGAGCCGGGCTCTGGGAAGACAACGCTGTTCAGACGGGAAGCCGAAAGGACGGGTGGCGTCTTCGAGTCGGCCCGCGACTTCGCCACGTTGGTTGATCGTCCGGAATGGCATGGAAAAACGTTGTTCATCGATGCCCTGGACGAGAGGCGGAGCGAGTCACCCAGCTTCACGCACCCGCTGGACTGCATCCGTTCCAAGCTTGATGGTCTAAGACGGCCCGAACGGCCCAAGTTTCGCATCTCGTGCCGCGATGCCGACTGGCTTGGAAGCAGCGATCGGGATGCCCTGAAACGGGTTTCGCCAGACGGTGGCGTGCGGGTGTTCCGCTTGGATCCATTGGATGAAGGCGGCATCTTGGAAGTCCTTGCCGACATCCTCCCAACCGGAACCCCCGAGGAGTATCTGGAGGAAGCACGTGACCGGGAGATCGAGTATCTGCTTGAGAACCCCCTGACGCTGGAGTTGCTCGTGAAGGCCTCTGAATCCTTTGGGTGGCCCGCAACCAGAATGGAGACGTACGAGCGTGCATGCTCGGTGCTGGCGAAAGAGCTAAACAATGCACACCTCGCGGCGAATCCCAATCGACTGCCTAGTGCAGAACTGGTGGAGGCGGCCAGTGAACTTTGTGCGATTCAGCTGCTGTCCGGCAAAGACGGATACTCCCAGGGGCCTGAAGAGGAGGGGGGGCATTTTATTTCGCTACAGGAGATTGAACTGGCCGCTCGCTACCCGGCGCGCCAAGCGTTGCGCTCGCGCCTGTTCTCCGCGGCGGATGGCCTGACGCCGGTCCATAGGCATGTCGCGGAGTTTCTCGCAGGACGCTGCTTGGCAGGTAAGGTCGGCGAGGGCACTCCACTTAGCCGGCTTCTTGCCCTCGTCACCGGCCATGACGGCCATGTCGTGTCCGAACTGCAAGGGACAACGGCGTGGTTTGCAGCTCATTGCAAAGAGGGCAGGGCATTGGTGATCGAGCGAGATCCCGTCGGGACTCTCCTCTACGGAGACATCTCCAGATTCGCGCCCGAGGAGAAGATGCTGCTCGTGAAGACCGTAGCCCGGCATCTGGAGCGACATTCGGGACCGCGGAAGATATTCCGCAGGCGGAATCCGCGTCTCGCAGATCTCGCTACGTCCGATATGGCCGAACCGTTCCGAGGGGTGCTCGGCGGATCGGAAGAGGACAGCACAAGCCTTCGGGCAAAGTTCCTCGTCCTGAGAGCACTTCAGGCAGGCCCGGTAGTACCCGGGCTCGCCGATGACGCGTTGCAGCTCGTGAGAGAGCAGGGCTGTCACCATGACGTGAGGAGCGAAGCCTTGGATGCATACATCCGGCAAGGAAAAGGAGCCGAGGACTATTCGAGCGCGTTGGCTGAGCTATTGACGGACGTTTGGCATGAGAGGATTTCCGACCCAGAAGACGAACTTCTCGGGGAACTCCTGATGAACCTGTACCCCAAGGCCCTGAGCGCTGCGCGAGCTGTTTCGTATCTGAGATCGCCCAAGAACCACAGGCTCGGCAGGAAATACTGGCGATTCTGGAGTCTGGCGGTTGCCGAAGAGACTGACCGGCGACGGATCGAGCAACTGCTAGATGCCTTTGCAGACAGCACAGAGAGCATACGGCGCGAATTCGAAGGATTCGGATTCGAGCGATACGGGCCGGTGTTCGGCACGATTCGACACTTGCCTGCGACACTCATAGTCCGCTACCTAGAGTGTTTCGACAGCTGGGTCGAACTGCCTCGCCTGTATGGCTGGCTGGAGATGGTATCTGATAAGGGTTTCTATCGGTTTTTGTCGGATGAGCGCCAAACCGTGCAGAAATGGCTCGAGGACCACCCGGACAGTGTGAAATCCCTCATTCGTATCGCAGCAGAGAGCAGTGCGGCCGAAGGAAGGTTCAGGCAGGTTGTCGATCGTGCGCGGAACCTCCTGCTCGACTCGGAGTTTCCGCCAGATCTTGAACGGTGGTGCCTAGACCAGAGCAAGCTGGTATCCGATTCGCACGTGTCGGAGGTGTTCAGACAGACCGCCGACACGTTACATCAGAGGCGCAGTTGGGGCCCAGTTCCGGGAGTGAGGGCTGAGCGAGAGTCCGAACAGGACAGTGGCCCCAATCTAACGCTCGAAGAGCTTGTTGCCGGTGACGGTCCGGTCGAGTGGCTGAAGCAACTGTTTCTTAACGGCTCGGCCGATCCAGACAAGATCGTAGAGCAGGAATGGCGAGCGCAGACGCGAGAGAATTTCCGACTCATCGCTGAGAATCGGAGCCAGCCAGCATTCCTAGAGTGGATGGCCGAAGTGTATTTCGGCAACGACTACTTCGCGGAGGGAACGAGTCCCAAGAAAAGGCTGCTCTACCGACTGAAACACGAGGCTCTGGTTGAGGCGGCGGTTGCGGGCTTGAAAGGCACAGTCAATCGCGACGACACGCCCACAGACAAGGAGGTGCTGAAGCTTCATGGCCAAGACCAATGGCACCGTCTAGCCTTGCCCTTCTTGGCTGGGATGGAGGAGATCGATCAGTCGTCTGGCAGTGCCGTCAATACCCTCGGCAAGTCGCGGCTCCGTCTCGCGCTTGCGTTTCACTACACGAAATGGCGACAGCACCCGGCCCCGTACGAGCCGCAAGCAGGAGACAACGGGGAGGGCGAGGTGCCGCGGTGGTACAAGGCACTGCTCGACTCCGCCCCGGACTTAGTTGCGGATGTACTGGTTCGAACCGTACGGGCGGAGGTCCGGAAGGGCTTGGTGTTGTACAGCGAGCTTTGCAACCTCTTGCGGGAAGAACGCTATTCGAGCATCGCACGCAGAGCCTCACTGCCCCTGCTGAAGTTGATTCCCGTCCGGTGCACGGCAGCGCAGCTCGACGGACTTGAACTGGTTCTGAAGGCGGCGTTGCGCCACTGCGAGAAGACGGAACTGGAGGCTCTGATTGAGGAGAAGCTTGCCAGGGAGAGCATGACTGTCGGGCAACGAGTGTATTGGCTGGCGGCCGGTCTCTTCCTTGCCCCAACCAAGTACCGGAAGCGCCTCGAGGACTATGTCTGCTTTGACGAGGAGCGGATCGAGCATCTCGGGAAGTTCGTGGCGGGAGAGTTGTTCGATTCAGATCAGCGGCTTCCTGTCGAGTCGCTTGACCTACGGTCGCGTGAGGCAATCATCGCACGCGTCGGTCGGCTCCACAGACCGCTCAGCGTAGATACCCAAGCTATCAGGGAATCGGAATTCGTCCAAGTCCTCGTCGACCGGCTCGGTAATGACCCGAGTGCAGAGGCGACAGAGGCTCTCGAGAGGCTATTGGGGATGCCGGAACTTGAGGCCTGGCGCGCGCCACTTCAGCACTTCCGGCGACGTCAAGCGGAGGTGCGCCGAAATACGTCTTTTGCGTACCCGTCCGTCAAGGCGATCCGTCAGACGCTTGCAAACAAACGACCCGCGAACGCTGCAGATCTCTCAGCCTTGGTGACCGACCGGCTCGAAAGGCTAGCACGGGAGATGCGGGACGGAAATGCGTCACTCTGGCAGGAGTTCTGGAACGAGCAGAAAGGCGAAGCACCAATGACTCCGAGACATGAGGATCGCTGTCGGGATCAATTGCTCGGGCTGCTGAAGGCTGGCAGCCCGGCGGGGCTTGGCTTGGAGTGGCAACCGGAAGGCCGCTATGCCGATGACAAGCGAGCGGACATAAGAGTTTCGTTCGGGGGATTCAACGTCCCTGTCGAGATCAAGAAGAGCATGCATCGTGAACTTTGGACGGCTGTCTCGAAACAGCTGGTCCCGAAGTACACCCGGGACCCGGCGGCGCATGGCTACGGGGTGTACGTGGTGCTTTGGTTCGGCGTGCAGGAAAAGGTGCCGATGCCTTCGAGGGGAACCTGCCCCCGGAGCGCTTGCGAGCTGCGAGGGATGCTTCGGGATGGATTGGGCGACGAAGAACGGATGAAGATATCGATCGTGGTGTTGGATGTCGAGAAGTCCAGTACGGAGTAGGTCAGGGCTTCGAGTGGACCGGGCGAAAGGCCCTGATTCCCCGAGCAGTGCGCGTGTGCGAGTTCTTCTGCTTTGCTTGGTGGCGTAGCTGGCGTTGTCGGCGGTCCACGAAATAGGCTCGATGCTAACCACTTGAAGACTACTTGCATCGCTTCGACCCGGAATGTATGACTGAGGAATTGTTCAGAAAGAGATTCCGGATTCAACCGCGAGACATCGCCGTACCCGATCAGAATCCGTTCCATACGTAGTGATGGCGCTGTAGTTGCATCTACGGAGGTTCGGATGGAGGGTGGATGTCTCGTTCGTTGCGGGCTGGATCTGAACGTCTTGGGCTCACAGCGGTCAAGGCCGGCTTCTCGGGGCTCTGCGTGACTGCACTCGCTAAGCCGGCTAGCGCCGTGCCATTACTCGCAGGCACTTCACAATCAGCGCTATGAGCGCGGCCAAGAAGCCCAGCATGGTGATCGGCGGCATCGACCCTGGCCAAGTCGACAGGTCAATCCACCCCTTGAATCCCATCGCGAATGTGTGACCGCAGGCCAGTGCCAGAGTGGCGTAGCCCAGGTGCTGCGCCCGCAGCCAGCGTTCCATGCCGAACGCGTCGTACATGTAGGGCAGGGTGGTGATCGCCGGGAACAGTAGGCAGCCGTAGGCGAGTACGCCGCAAAGAAATGTAACTTCGCCCGTCAGATTGAGCTTGCCGGACGCTGCGAAGAACTTTTCATAGTTTGCGGGCGACAGCAAGACCATTGACATCAGAATGTGCATCGAGATCATCCCGAAGCCCGTCAAGCCGAAAAACTTGGCCTTGGCCCGCACCGGTTCAGAACCGGCCGGGCCCCCAAAGGCCTTGCCGACTATGTAGGCCAGCGCGATGAAAACGACTCCGCCAAACGCGGCAGACTTATTGACGATGTAAAGGGGCAGATGTGTCCACTCAACACCCTTGAAGACGTTGTAGCGAATGATCGCGTAGACAAGGCACGCACTCCAGACGGCCAAGACCCAAGTGGCGCGCTCTCTGTACGGCAGCCGCAGGCTCGATCCTGGATTAGCCTGAATCCGTGGGTGGTTCGACGAGGAATCGGACGGCATAGACAGAGAATCATACTGCAAGAACGTCTGGACACCAAGGCAGCCACAGTATCCAGGGTTAGGGCAGTCATGCCGAGAGAGCTGCGCCGGGACTCAAAGCTCAGCGGGGGCCGCATCGCGGCGTTGCGCGCCAAGCGGGCGGATGTGTGCTCGCTAGGGGTCGGCCCTAGCCTTGCGTCGCGACGAGACGGCGTATCACTGCTGCGGAAACCCTGGCGAGCCGCCTAGGTAGGGTTGCGAGTCAAAGAGCGACCCGCGACCATCGAGTCTCGGATCTTCCATTCTGATCAGCGCCTGCGCCAGGCGCACCGCCAATTGCTTGCGGGTCGTAAGGTACTGCGGGTCATCCGCCACGTTGACCACCTGTCCGGGGTCTTTCTTCAGGTCGTACAGTTCCTCGGCCGGGCGTTTGGCGAAGGAAAGGTCGTAGTACCGCTTCAGCTCCGGATCGTTGCGGTTTTGCCACAGGAACCACTTCGTCGGGCTGTTGTCGCAGTCGGCCAGCCAAGCGTTCGGCACTTGCGCGTGCTCGTAGTCAGGGGTTCCAGCCGGCCAGCGGTCCGGCTCGTAGTTGCGGATATAGAGCAATTCGTCTGTGCGGATCGCACGAGCCGGGTAGCCTCCGAGCTCGGGAGCTGCTTGGGCTACGACATGACGCTCGCGCCCGAAGATGATGTGGTCGCGGTCCGCCGACACACGCCCGGATTGGTCGGACTTGAGGATCGAAAGCAAGGAGCGACCCGTCATCTCTTTCGGAGCCTCGAGCCCCGCGGCGTCGAGGAACGTCGGGGCTACGTCGGTGGTCGAGACAAAGTCGGTGACGGTCCGGCCTCCGGGAATGGTGCCGGGCCACATGATCGCCATCGGAACGCGCGCGCCGGAATCGTACAGGTTCCCCTTGGCCCTTGGGAAGGGCATTCCGTGGTCGCCGGTCATTACGATCAGGGTGTTCTCGAGCTCGCCCATCTCTTCCAGCAGGTCCACCAGCTCGCCGACATCGCGGTCGAAGCGCTGGACCTCGAAGTAGTAGTCGGCCACATCGCTCCGCACCACCTCGGCATCGGGGAAGTGCTCGAAGAGATGCACGTCTTCAAGCTTGACGCCGCTCTCTACTCCCGTACCTGCGGTGTAGGGACGGTGGGGGTCGCTGGCCCCGAACCAGAAGCAAAACGGCATGTTCTTCGGACGCGCCTCGAAGAACCCCTCCACGCTGTCGTAAATCTCGCCCGCCGGACTGACGGCGGTATCGGGATACGTGCCTGGCCCCCAGCCTTTGCGGTAGCTTCCCACGAAGTATCCCTCGGCGGCCAACAGCTTGGGATACTCGGGCTCGGTCGACGGCCAGACGCTCCAGAGGTTGCCTGCGGGGCCCAAGCGCCAGAATTGCTGGCCGGTGATGATCGCTCCTCGGCTGGGCGTGCATGAGGGAGACGAGATATAGGCGTTTTCCACGAGCACGCCATCGCGCGCCAGGCGGTCGAAAGTAGGTGTCTTGACGCCCTCGTCTCCGTATGCCGACGCATGCGGCCAGCCCCAGTCGTCAGCGATTGCGAAGACGATGTTCGGTCGTGCGTGCCCTATTTCGGGCAGCCCCGCGCAGAGCGCCGCCAGCATCGGCAACAGTGCAAGTCTTCGCTTCATAGCCGATCACGATACCACGGGCTGTTCCCCGGCTGGCACCTGCCTTCGGCGGGACAAGCAGGGCCCTGGGGGATGAGCAGCAGCTTGCCCCGCAGCTAGGTGTCGAACACGGGGATGCCGACAAGAATCGCGAAACGGCGTGCCAGTGGGCGACCGGTCCCGGTGGTGCTAGCGATCCCACTGTGGCTGGCGCGCGAAACGCTCCTTTACGGAGGGGGCCATATCTACTGGTGCATCGAGCGCGGCGACGAAGTCGTCCCATGCTTCATCGTCAAGCGAAACGACAGGACTTTCGTTAAGTGTCGCGATCGCTGCCGCCTCGCTTGCTCGGAGCACGAATTCGCTTCGGGACACGCCGCGGATCGCCGCCGCACGGTCGATACGTGCTAGGAGCTCGTTAGACATGTGGAAGTTTACCTGAGGCATGCTGCTCTCCTTGGTCCTCCCCAGATGCTACCGCAGCTGCCAGCATAGAACGAACGGCACACACACATGCTCACCCTTGGCAAGTCGGACGCTGGGACGCGCGAAGAATGAGCGTAGACGTCCGGAGAGCTTCAGCTTACGGGATGAGCAGCAGCTTGCCCATCGTCTTCCGGCCGGCTAGCTGCGATTGAGCTTCGCCAGCATCGCTGAGCGCGAACTCGCCACCGACATGGATGTTCAAGTCGCCGTCCTCGATCCAGTTGAAGATCTCTGATGCGCGCCACATGAGGTCTTCTCGGTTGGAGATATATGCGAACAGAGATGGGCGCGTTAGGAACAGCGAGCCGCGCTTGGTAAGCTCCAGCGGCGCGAGCGGCGGCACTGGTCCGCTGGCATTGCCAAAAGTCACCATCATTCCCCGCGGCTTGAGGCTGTCGAGGCTCCCGTTCCACGTCGATTGCCCGACCGAATCGTAGACCACGTCGACACCCTGGCCATCGGTGAGGCGGCGGCATTCCTTCTGGAAGTCCTGCTCGGTGTACAGGATCACCTCGTCCGCCCCGGCCGCCTTGGCCTTGGCTGCCTTCTCCGAGGTCGAACATGTGCCGATGACACGTGCGCCGAACTTCTTCGCCATCTCGATCAGCAGCAGCCCGACACCTCCAGCACAAGCGTGAATAAGGGTGGTATGGCCCGGACCCAGCGTAAACGTGGACCGCGTCAAGTAATGGGCCGTCATGCCTTGGAGCATTGCCGCGGCGGCGGTCTTGGTCGCGATCGAGTCCGGGATCTTCACCAGTCGGTCAGCGGCAACTGTGGCGTATTCGGCGTACGAGCCGTGCACGCCCGTGTAGGCCACTCGGTCTCCCGCCTGCAGGGTCGAAACGTCTGCACCGACAGCGCTGACGGTGCCTGCTCCCTCCTGGCCGTTGGTAATCGGAAGCTCTGCAGGGTACAGCCCGGTGCGGAAGTAGATGTCGATGAAGTTGACTCCTGCCGCCTCGATCTTGATGACAGCCTCGTTGGGTCCCGGCTCGGGTGTGGCAACGTCCTCGTAAGAGAGGACCTCTGGGCCTCCGGTTTTGTGGATGCGGATTGCTTTCATGGCGAAGCGGTATTCTAGCAATTCGATGCGTGTACGCAAGGTCGACGCATGTGCCCTGCGCGGGCAGCTCAGCCAGCCGTTCAGTTTTTCGCAGTTCTCCTACGACGTGCGTGAGGCCATGCTTGTGCGGGTCACGACCGAAGACGGCCGCGTAGGCTGGGGCGAGGCGTATGGCCCAGCCGTCGTCACCGCTGCTATCGTTGGCGACTTCTTGGGGCCCCTGTTAATCGGGCGAGATCCGCGAGCCGTCGAATCGAACTGGGAAATGCTCTACGCCCGGTCGCTGGACTACGGACAGAAGGGCGTGATGCTGGCCGCGATCTCCGCGCTGGACATCGCGTGCTGGGATCTCAAAGCGCAGGATGCCGGCACACCTCTCTATCGACTGTTGGGTGCCCCGCCGGTGGAGTCCATTCAGTGCTATTGGACGGGCTTCTACTTTGGTGGAGACGAACCCTTGGAGCGGCGCTGGGAGCGCGAGGCCCGCGACTGCTTGGAGCAAGGGTTCCAGGCCGCCAAGATGAAGGTTGGCCTCGGCGTGGCGCGCGATGCGGAACTGGTGGCGGCAGTCAGGGGCTTCCTCGGCTCAGAAGTCAAGCTCTCCATCGATGCCAACCACGCCTACATGCCTACGGACGCGATCGAACTGGCAAGGCGGGTCGAGGGCCTGGGCATCCATTGGTTCGAAGAGCCCGTATCTCCGCTTGATCCGGAAGCCTACCTTCAGGTGAAGAGCCAGACGTCGATCCCTATCGCTGGCGGGGAATGCGAGGCAACCCGCTTCGGATTCGAGCGCTGGTTCCGGCTGCGGGCCCTTGACTATGCCCAGCCGGACCTGTGCGCCTGCGGTGGCATTACCGAAGGCATCAAGATTGCGACGCTGGGCTCGTTGACCGGCGTGCACGTCACGCCGCATGCGTGGGGGACCGCGATCGGCCAGGCGGCCGCGCTTCACTTCTATGCTGCGCGGCCCAGGCATCCGTCCACGCTCGTGCCCGAGTCAAAGCTGATCGAATGTGACCGCACTGAGAACCCATATCGGGAGGACATCATTGAACAGCCGATGCGGCTGGAGAACGGCCGCTGGTACTTGCCCGACTCTCCCGGCCTTGGGGTAAGGATCCGGCCCGAGGCGTTCGAGCCCTACTTGGCGGGTTGAGTGCCTTCAGATTTTCTCGGCTAGAGCGCCCGGCTGACGGCGGACTTCCAGCCGGCGTATAGGTCTGCGCGCCGCGATTCCGACATGGACGGTTCGAACGTCCGGTCAACGCTCCAGAAGTGCTCCAGCTCGTCGGTGTCACTCCAGAACCCAGTCGCCAGCCCCGCGAGGAAGGCGGCACCTAGCGCAGTCGTCTCCAGGTACGCAGGTCGCACAACGGGCACTCCCAAGATGTCGGCTTGAAACTGCATCAGGAAGTCGTTTTCGGTGGCGCCCCCGTCCACTCGGATCTCCGCGAGCTTCGAACCGCAATCCGATTCCATCGCCTCCACCAAGTCGCGCGTCTGATACGCGATCGACTCCAGCGCGGCACGCACGACGTGCTCGCGTGTCGCGCCGCGGGTCAGCCCCGTCAAGATTCCGCGCGCTTCGGCGTTCCAGTAGGGAGCCCCTAGGCCCGTGAAAGCGGGCACCATGTATACACCGGCCGTGTCGGGAACCGCTTGCGCTGCTGCTTGGGAGTCAGCTGCGGTATCAATCAGCGCTAGTTCATCGCGCAGCCATTGCACGACAGCGCCTGCCACGAAAATGGCGCCTTCGAGAGCGAAATCGTTGCGGCCGGGACCCGAAGCGGCAGTCGTGGACAGCAGTTTGTGCCGCGATTCGGACGGCTCCGCGCCGGTGTGCATCAGGGCGAAGCAGCCCGTGCCGTACGTGTTCTTGACTAGGCCGGGGCGAAAGCAGGCCTGACCGAATAGAGCCGCCTGCTGGTCGCCGGCGATGCCTGAAATGGGAATCTCGGCGCCGAGCACTTCGGCGGACGTGGTCGCCATCGTGCCGCACGAGGGGACGATGGTGGGGAGCATGGCAGCTGGCACGCCCAGCAACGAGAGCATTTCCGGATCCCAGTTTCCGGAACTCAGGTTCATCAGCAGCGTTCGGGAAGCGTTCGTGCGATCGATGACATGCGTCGCGCCGTTGGTCAGCTGGTAGACCAGCCACGAGTCAACCGTTCCGAATGCCAGCTCGCCGTTCTCGGCCCTTCGCCTTGCATCCGGCACGTTGTCCAAGAGCCACGCGATCTTGGTGCCGGAGAAGTACGGGTCCAGTACCAGCCCGGTGCGCTGGACAACGGTCTGCTCGTGGCCTGCGTTTGCTAGTTCGCTGCAAGCGGACGAAGTCCGCCTGCACTGCCATACGATGGCGGGACCGACGGGCTCGCCTGTCGTGCGATCCCAGACGATCGTGGTCTCGCGCTGATTGGTGATGCCGATGGCAGACATCTGCCCCCAGCCACCGCATTGTTCTGCCGCCTCGCCGGCGGCCTGCAATTGGACCCGCCAGATTGCCGCTGCATCCTGCTCTACCCAGCCGCTATGTGGAAACCGGCTTTCGAACGGGTGCTGCGCCACCGCTCTGGCGCGCGCCTCCCGGTCGAACGCGATAGCGCGGGCGCTGCTCGTGCCCTCGTCTAGGGCCAAAACGAATTCAGACATCGCTATTGATCTTGGCAAATAGATTCCCAGCCGCCGAAACTCGCGTTCGAAGCCCTGGGACTAAGTCAATAGCTATGGAAGGGGCATCTCCTGGCTGTCTGTGTCCCGAGCGGGGACGAAGGACGCCGCCGGGGATTCCGTGCGGATTTGTTCCAGCCAGTACACGCCGTCGTAAGGAAGGCTGTTGCCGCGAGTGCCAACGAAGTCCATGTCGCCGTCCCCGTCAAGATCTCGCGCCATGGCCATATCAAACATGCCGCGCTTGCGGCGCGAAATGTCGTGTCTCGTCCACTCGCCGGTGCCTTCGCCTGGATTCTCGAACCAAGCCAGACGACCCAGCCGGTCATTCACGGTGACGCCCTCGCCGTCCCTGTCACGAGGCCCCCGGCTGTAGCTGCCGGAGTAGATGTCTTGGTCGCCATCGCCATCAATGTCAGCCAGGGTAATTCCCGTGGACGAGTCGGGCTTCATGCTGCCGATCCGGTGCAATGCCCACGGCTCTTTGTGCGACTTGGGTTGCTCGAGCCAGACCACGTTGTTTCCGCCTTCGCTGAGCAGCACGTCGAGCCGCGAGTCTTTGTTGAGGTCGAGAAAGGCGAACATAAAGCCGGTCATAGCCGGAGTCCCGTACCCGTCGGGCGCCGCGATCTCGATGGAGTGTTCTTCGAACTCGATCTCCGGCTTGCCAAGGTTCTCGAACCAAAAGATGCGGGCTTCCCCTCGGGACCCCGCCAATATGTCGAGGTCGCCGTCGGAGTCCAGATCAACCGGACGCGAGTTGATCGGCACGGCCACCTTTGCCAAGACGTGCTCTTTCCAAGAGTCGTCGTCGAGCGGGTCACCTGTCACCTCGTACCAGCTGATCGCTCGCGGGGTAGCGTCGCTGGCCGGGCCTGACTGACTGCCCTTGTTCGGTGCGACCACCTCAGGTCTTCCGTCTGCGTTGAAGTCTGCAAAGAACACCCGGATATACGAGCCCCTGTCGCTGGCAACCGAGGGGATGATGCGCTCCCAGCGGGCGCTGCGCGCATCCTTCCCGGGATTCTGGAAATAGATCAGGTGCGCGAACTCGCAGGACGCGATCACGTCGGGGAAGCCATCGCCATTGAGATCGGCGATCGAGACATCCTCGGCGGCGCCGGCTTCCTCGCCTTCAGCCAGCGTTACCAGCGTCCACTTGTCCGGATCTTCGGATCCGAATGCTAGACGGATGTGCCCGTCGACCACGCCGTACTCCGTGTCGGACTCATGCACCGACACGACATCCTCGTACCCGTCCTTGTCCAGATCGGCCATCTCCAGCCCATCGCTGCCCGCGATGGCTACGCCGCCCGTCGCCAGGTCGTCGATCACGTGTTCGCGCCAAGAGATGAACTTGCCGTCGGCTGCTTGGGCACTTGTCAACGTGTCGGCTACCAATCGCGGACCGGCGGTTTCTCTTGGGCCGCACTGAATGTACGTGATGGCCAGCAGAGCGCAGAAGACGGCGGGGATTCGGAAGCGTTGCATGGGACCTATCAGATTGGAGCACATCACGCAAAATCCGGCGAGCCTTTTTTGCTGAATCGCCACACGCAGAGCCAGCAGGCGAGGTGCTCTGCCTTACCCCTCGATCGAGTTCGGGCAGGCTTGGCACTGGGTCGAATCTGCGCGCTCGACACCGAACTGTTTGCGGCGGCGTACGATCTTCCCGTAGCGAGGTCCGACACGTCCTAGAAACAGTATCGGAGGGAGGGCACCTAGGCCCGCGGAGCGCGGACGAACTGCGGGCCAAGGTGGCCAATCCTAGTTGCGCTGCACGGTCTCCGCGTTTGGCCTGGGCCCAGACGCGGGATACGGAGTATTGAACACGGTCTTCTTGTCACCCTGCTCCTCCATCCATTTCTCAAGCCGTTCCCGGAGCCCGGCCACCCGGGAACGACTCTCGGCACGTTCCGCTAGGTTGTTCTGTTCCAGGGGGTCGGCCTCGAGGTCGTACAGCTCTTGCAGCGGGCGCTGAAAGTACCGCTGTACGATCGCCGCAGCCTCGGCGTCGCTTGCGGCGGCGCGGTCCCAAGAATGCCAGTAGGCGCCCGCTCCGTCCTTGCGCAGGATGTCGGAGTGATTGGTGTGGATGTGGTCGGGCAGCAGGTTAAGGATGTACTTGTAGCGCTTCGTGCGGATGCTCCGGATCGGATAGACGTTGTAGACGCCATCGCCGCTATGGGTGGTGAAGATCGCTTGCCGGTGCTCTCCGGATTGGCCTTTGAGCACGGCGGCGAACGAGCGCCCGTCAATACCGGCCGGCACTTCGCCGCCCGCCAGATCGATAAGGGTCGGCAAGAGGTCGATCCAGCTCACCATCGCGTCGGTTCGCGTTCCCGCCTCGATCCGGCCGTTCCAAGCCACGATCAGCGGAACCCGAATGCCGTGGTCGTAGAGGTTCCACTTGCCGAACGGCCACTGTCCGCCATGGTCGCTGGTGAACACGAAGATGATGTCGTCGCCAAGCTCCTCTGCGGCCAATTGCATCACCCGTCCGAATTCGCTGTCCAGCCCCGTGATGTCGGAGTAGTACCGCGCGCGGTGCTCTCGGGTCTCGGGCGTGTCCACGAAGTATGGCGGCAGGCTGGCATCCTCCGGCTTGTAGATGTTGTCCTCGGTCCAAGGTACGTGAGGGCGCCTGTCGCCGACCAGAAGGCAGAGCGGGCTGTCTGAGGAGCGCTCCTTGAAATACTCCGCGACGTTGTTTGCCAGTCCGACGCGTGGCCTGGAGTAGAAGTCGAATCCATACTCAGGCTTGTCGGTGCCGTGCGCCACTTTGCCGAAGGCTGCGATCTCATAGCCCAGCCCGTGGAGCGATTCGGTGAGGTAGGCCGTGCCGGGATGGGGGTAGGTGTGGTTCGCTTCTGCGCCGTTGCGTGCGGGCATCAGGCCTGTCAGCAGGGCAGCGCGGCTCGGCGCACACGCTGGCGACGCGATGAAGGCGTTCTCGAACGTCATTCCCATGGCCGCGAGCCGCTCTATGTTGGGCGTGCGCACGTCAACAGAGCCGTACACGCTCGTGTCCCTGCCACCGAGATCGTCGGTCAGGAACACGACCAGATTGGGCGTGGCGTGGGCAGTCGACCACGCGGCTAGGGCGAGCAGGGCGGGAGCAATTCGCATGGGGTTTGCCTCCCTAAGCGTACCCCAGCGAGTCAGTCAGAACTGCCGTCGGAGCGGCTTCGATGGCACGTATGGGCACCGTCTCGAGGGGCAGATGGAAGACGGACAGGATCTTCGTTGACGGCCGGGGAGCCGGCGCAAGCGCTCGCTGGAAACTCGTGCCCGCTGCGCCGAAGTTGCCGGAAGGGACTGCTAGCCGCGCCTGCCGAACCGGCCCCGGCCGAATCGCCTGCGGGAGCCCGACCCCGCATCCGGGTCGATGACGAGGTCGAACGTCGTGGCGACCTCCCCAATCTTGGAACCCGGCACAGGATCGAAATCCACGAACAGCGAGGAGGGTTCCCCCGAGCGTGCTGCCTGCCGGATCACGCGGTCGGTCTCGTTGCCGTCATGGCCGTTGAGGAAGAGTTGCGTGGTCAGGACTCGGCGGCCGCTCAGGTTGACGGCGTAGTGGATGTGCGGGACCCGTCCCGCGCCGATGCTGTAGGGTACGGGCTTGATCGTCCGGAACCTGTATTCCCCGGAGGAGCCGGTTTCAAAGCGTCCGAAGCCTTGGAAATTCGAATCGCGACGATCCTTGCCCGGCGCGGCGCTGTGGATGTACACGCCGTTCGCGTCCACCTGCCAGATTTCCACCGTCGCGTTCCGCACGGGCTCGCCGGCCGCTGTCATCACCTTCCCGGCCACATGCGCGACCTGGCCCAACGAAGGTGTCGCGGCGTCGTTGATGATCAGCAGGTCGTTGTCGGTGTCCAGCGGCATTTCGTCCGGATAGTACGGGCCTTCCGTCACCGTGGGGGTCAGCGCGAGTTGCTCTGCGAAGAGCCCGGGGACCGTGTAGAACGCCGAGGCCGCCGCCACCGTCCTAGCGAACGCGCGTCGTGAAGTCGAAGACTGGAATCGTTCGTGCATGCTTGCCTCCCGGTTGAAAGGGCTGCTCCGTGGGCCAATGACTGTCCGTTGCCGGCGTGCCGCCTTGCCTGACTAAGGGGCGCTAGGCAAGGCCATGCGTTACTGATGGAGCAGCGGACAGGGCGCTGACACCGTGCATCTGGAGTGCCAGCGATTCTAAGCCCTTTGCTTTGCTGGATTTTTCCGGCTTGCAAAGTCTGTGTAATGTCGGTCGCAAGCCGCCGCCGGAGGATGTCAATAGCGTGTGCGGGAGTTGCATCTGCGGCGCGACACGATCCGATTTCTCGGCCTTCAGATTCCGCGGTTCGCCTAGGTCGTTCCTGAGGTCGCACCACTGCCCGAACAGTACCGGCCGGTCCGACGCAATGGGCTTCCAGCAGCGCGCGATCCAGAGAATTGCAGGTCGCGGACCGCTAGTGCGCTTCCGAATGGCGGCGAAGGAAGTCCAGAAGGATGCCGGTGCTCGCGTCCCCCTCGACGCCCAGATAGGTGTCTAGGGGGGTATGCGCCCGCCCCTTGCCCTCGTGGGACGACGCTTCGATGCCATGTTGCTCGAATTTGGCGGTCAACATTGCCGCCTGCTCGAGCGAGACGCTGCGGCCGTCTGAAGTGAACAGAAGATACGGCGGTATGCCCTTTCCTGATTTGACGTGGTGCCAGGGTGACACAGGGATCCATCCCTCCGGTGCGCCGCCGAACACGCGGATTTGGGACTCCCTCGCCGTTTCCATGCGCGCTGGCACGTTGAGCATGGCAGAGTCGATCACAACCACGCCGGCGAGGTCGCTCAACGATCCTCCGGCGTCTTCCATGAAGCTCTGATTCGCGCCCACCAGGGCAACTAGGTGTCCTCCGGCCGAGTGTCCCATCAGCACGATCCGCGTGCCGTCCCCACCGTACTTCGGCGCGTGCTGCTTGAGCCACACCGCGGCCGAGGCGACGTCGGCCGCCATTTGTGCCAGGCTCGCTTCGGGATGGAACCGGTAGTTCATTGACGCGAACAGATACCCTTCCGGAACCAGATAAGCGGGCTTGAACAAGGCTCTTGTCTTGTCGCCGCGGATCCACCCGCCGCCATGCACGTACAAGACGACGTGTGCGTCGGCCAGCCCATCCCGAAGGTAGAGGTCCATGCTTTGTCGCAGCGGATCGGTTCCGGGAGTTGCCGCGTAAGGGACATCGGCGATGCGGACGACCCCGCGCTCCTTGCGAACCTCCTCGGAATCCCGAACTGCCCTCTCGCTCTCAAGGCCGTCTGCTGGGCCATAGGAACGCAGCGTCGAGTTCGGCCAGAATCCGAACGGCTCCAGCCCTCTTGCTCGATGGCGGTCTGCCATGCGCTCGCGGAACCTCTGGACTGCTGGCTCGGGAGCGGTCGGTTGTTCCAGGTAGCGACCCAAGAAGCGGAAACGGTCTCGGGAGCGCTCCGCGACCGTGCTGCCAACGTGGTCCGCCCAGCGAACGAGACGGTATTCGTGCGGGATGCGATGGCGCCACAGCAGGCGATGCACGAAGTCCGTGCCCTCGACGAATCCGAAGCCGTCGTGCTCGCCGACCTCGATGTAGATCGCCGAGTCTCGAAGTCTCGATGGGTCGCTCTCGACAATCGACGCGGGGTTCTCCCGCTGAAATCGCTGGTGGTCGAACGGGTCTCCAAACAGATTGGCGATCCGCTCCGCAGGTCGGATCTTGTTGCGATCCGGCACCTCGTCCCAAGTCAGGCCGGGCCACGCGGCGGGATGGATCGCCGCTACGGCCCCGAAGGTCTCTGGATACTTGAAACCGAGTCGCAAGCTGCCCAACCCGCCCATCGACCCCCCGGTCACCATCGTTGTCTCGCGTTCGCGGCTGACGTGATATCGTGCCCGCAAGTGCGGCAGGAACTCGTCCATGAGGAACGATTCCCAACGCTCCTTGCCGTCATAGCTGTCCATGTAGATCGAGCCGGTCGCCACCGACGGAGTCACCACTACCAAACCGGGAATGTCGTTCGAAGCCCGCAGCTCGGCGATCTCCGGCTCAATCCGCGCGATTTTCTCCCGGTCGCCGCCAGCGCCGTGGAGCAGCAGCACGAGGGGAAATCGCTCGCCATCGGGTGAATAGCCGTCAGGGAGCAGAATCGCGTACTCGACTGCACCTGCGCTCACCAGACTCGTCGGCAGAGCTTCCCGGATGATCTGCGCAGCGTGCGCGGTCCCTGCCGCCAGCAAACAGGCAACCAATCCAGGAATAAGTTGCGGTCTTGTAAGCATGTCGCTCTCCCCTCGAACATTCTGCAGGCAGTCGGAACGATGGCTGCAAGACCCCCGGCGGCGGCAGCCACTACTGTAGTCGCCGAGTTGGCCGCGGACAAGGCTCGCATCGGGTTGGGATGCAGCGCCGAGATCGGCTGCCGGAAACCGCTGATCCTCTCGGGGTGCGAGGGAAGCAGCGTCGCTGACGGTGCAGTCCAACGGTCAGTAGGTCTGGTCTCAATGCCAATTCGCATGGGGTTCTGGCCGGGAAATTTCCGGTTCGATCTAGGCAGCCGTTCGACGGGGCTAAACGCGCTCTGAGATCTCGCGGCCCGACTCGATCTCGGCCCGACGAAGCTCGTAGGTCTCTTGCAAGTTCAGCCAGACCTGCGGTGTCGTCCCGAAATAGCGCGCTAGGCGCAACGCTGTGTTGGCCGTCACTCCACGCCGGCCGTGCAGGATTGCCGCGATGCGGCTTACCGGCAGGTCCAGCTCCTTCGCCAGCGCGGTGGCCGACAGGCCGAGTGCATCGAGTTCGTCCCGCAATATCTCGCCCGGATGCACTGGTCTCATGCCGTTAACCGCATTCATGACTCAGCCTCCTCAATGATCATCCACGATCTCCATTTCGCAGGGCCGGACCGTCATTGCGGTGGCAGGCGCGCCAGGACTCGAACCTGGGACCCTCTGCTTAGAAGGCAGATGCTCTATCCAGCTGAGCTACGCGCCCGCAGCACTCTCATCGTAGACCAGCCGGACTGGCTCGGCAGGCTGTGCGTTGCCCCGCTCCAGCCGCAAAACAGCCGCTGCGTCGAGCCGCCGAATAGTCTTCGGCCGAGCCTATCTAGGCTTCAGCTTCTCTGCGAGCCGATCCGTGATGTGGTCGACCAGCGAGGGTATGGAGGCGGTCACGACTGCCTCGACTTGCTTGTGGATCGCGCTCCGCAATTGCTCCGCGCTCTCGTCCCCGAGAGCTTGGTGAACGAGCAGGTCTATCGCCGCGGGCTTGGACTTTGGTCCGTTCGCGGCGGCGCCGTCACCGCCGTTTCCGACCAGCGCACTGAGGGTCTCGGGATCGAGCGGCTTCTGCAACACGCTCGAAACGCCTGCCTGCAGGGCCTCGGTACTATCTACGGTCTCCAGCGGTCCGGCCAGCAGGACTACGCGCAGCTTTTCCATTCCCGGCAAGGAAAGCACTTCGCGGCAAGTGTCAAAGGCGTTGAGCTCTCCGAGGGTGCTGTCTAGCAGCACGATGTCCGGCTTGCTCTGCGCGATCGATTCCAGAGCCTCCGAGCCGACCATCGTGCCCGCGATCTCGTGCCCTTCGGCGCCGAGAGACTTCTCCACCATGCTGTGCACGTGCGGATTGTCGTCTGCGACGAAGATGGTGGCCACGGGGCTCAGTTCTGCTCGTCTTGTTCGGCTGGGGTCTCGCTGGACTCGGTCTGGGGTTGGTTCAGGCGCGCGTCAGGCTCGGAATCCAATGCGCTGGGGCCGGAGATGGTCTCGACCGTGACGTCGGCGGTGGGCTCTACTGCCGCCGCCGCAGAGGCTTGGATCCCCGGAGGGGTGGAGGGCATCAGCGTGGTCATGGCGGGATCGCCGGCCTTAGCGGCCATGCCTAGGTCCGGCTTGCCGCGAAAGATGCCCCAGAACGTGCTCATGCGGCCCGGCTCCGTGCGATGTTCCACGTTGTACTTGTGCAGATCGAAGCGCTCGGGATCGGTCTCAGGCGTTTCGCGCTGCAGCGCGCTGAGCTTCTCCTTGGCGCCGTCCACGTATGGGCTCATGGGGTAGTCCGACACAATCTTCTGGTACGCAGCGACTTGTTGGTCCTCGAAGTTGTCGCCGAGCTTTTCGTAGTTCTCGCCCAGGAGCCACAGGGATTCGTCCGCCTTGCTGAACAGAGGGTAGTGGTCCGTCACGCTCTGCAGGCGATTCACGCCCGCCCGGAAGCTGCCCTTCTTGACATAGAACATGCCCACCCGGTACTCGCCCTCGGCGATGACTTCTTGGACGTTCCGGAGGAGCTGCTGCGTCTCGTCCAGGAATACCGTGTTCGGGTAGCGCAGCAGCAGCTGGCGGCACTCTTGGTCGGCCCGCACCGCGTGGATCGGATCGCGGTCCGGCTTTTGCAGCTGGTTGTAGTGGATCTCGCAGATCTTGAGCTGGGACTCGGCTGCCTCCTCCATGTTGGGGAAGAAGGTGATGAAGTCCTTGTACTCGGCCTCGGCTTGGGCCAGCCCCTCGGATGTGCCCTCGCGATACCAGCTGTCCGCGATGGCCAGCTTGGCCTTGGCGATGTACTCGCTGTCGGGATAGGTGTTGATCAGCGTCTGGAGCGTGATGCGGGCGAGCTCGTACCGATGGCGCTCGATGTTCTCCACTGCCTTGTCGAACAGGATCTTGTCCGGCTGCTGGGAGTTGTTTGCGATCGGATTGTCGTACGGGCTCTTGCCGCAGCCGCTGGCCAGCAGCATCACAAGCACGGCAAGACCTGTCAAAGATGCGAGAGGAAAGCGAGACATCGCCTTCATAATACGCCGAATCGGCGAAAGAGTTCAGCAAACATGCTGATCGAGCACGGGCCTCGCGCCAAGCAGACTGCTGTCGCGCAGGGCCCATGGCCGACCGGCGGCATCGTCTCCTGCGATGGTCGGCTCGCAGCTTCGGGCCAGGCGAAGGCCATCGACGCGCCTGCAGGGTTGGCTGGCGCTGAGGCAGAGGCAGCGCAGTGCTGCAAGTGCTAGGCCTGACCGCGCTGCAACGCAGGGCTCATGCGCTTGCTAGCGCTGGCAAGTTGGCCCGCGCGGTCAGCGCGCGCACCGCTTCGGCGATGTCGTCCGCCCCGAACACGCTGGAGCCGGCCACCAAGATGTCACAGCCGGCTTCGGCCAGCGGTCCAGCGTTGTCGAGGTTCACCCCGCCGTCGACCTGAATCCGGAACTGGTGACCGGCGTGGCGGCGAAGCGCGCTGAGGCGCCTGACCTTGTCGAGGCTGGCGGGCAGAAACGACTGCCCGCCGAAGCCCGGATGCACGCTCATGATCAGCACGAGGTCCACCTGCGCCAGGACCTCGTCGAGAGTGCTCAGCGGGGTGGCCGGGTTCAGCGCCACCCCCGCCGCCGCTCCGTTGTCGCGGATCTGCCCGAGCAATCTGCCGAGATGCGGACAGGCCTCTTGGTGCACAGTGACCATCTTGGCTCCCGCGTCGATAAACGCCTTCGCGTAATCTTCCGGATTGTCCACCATCAAGTGGCAGTCCAGTATCAGGTCCGTGGTCCTAGCCAAGGATTCGACCACCGGGATCCCGATGGAGATGTTCGGGACGAAGTGGCCGTCCATGACGTCCACATGGAGCATCCGAGCGCCGCCCGATTCTGCCTGTCGGATCTGCTCGCCCAATGCGGCGAAATCGGCCGCCAAGATTGACGGGGAAACCTCGACCATGGTGCTCCAGCGCCCTTGGCTTCAGTCTATCAAGGGTTTAGGCGTCCCTCGGAGATAGCCACCCCAAGACCGGTCAGCCGCCAACTCGCCTTCCGGAGCCTCGCGCGCCAGGCATCCGCGCCGTGCGAGGAAGACTCCCGGCGGCCGTGCTATCTTTAGCGCGAACAAGGCCTCGAAATGCAACGATCCAAGTTCTTCAGCCCATTGGGTGAGATCCGCATGCTGGCCAGCGACGCCGGCTTGGCGGCGATCTACTTCCCGGTACAAGCTCCCAGGCTCGAAGCCCGCCTAGCTCCCGCCGGAGTTCGTCCGGGGCACGGAAACATCTTCTTGCTGCGGGCGGAGGCATTCCTTGCCTGTTACTTTGATTCGGATTTGGGGTACTCGCCCGATATCCCGCTCGATATGCGCGGCACGCCATTCCAAGTCGATGTCTGGACCGCTCTGCGCGAGATCCCGCCGGCGGACACCCTCAGCTACGGCGAGCTGGCGTCACGATTGGGAAGACCTCGGGCGGTGCGCGCGGTGGCCGCGGCGATCGGACGCAACCCACTGTCGATTCTCGTGCCTTGCCATCGCGTCGTTGGAGCTGACGGCAATCTGACGGGCTACGCCGGCGGCCTGAACGCGAAGCGCTTCTTGCTTGAGCACGAGCGTCGCTCTCTGGACTCAGTGCCCGCCATCGCAGCCTGACTGATGGAAGCGATGTCGCCGTCCGCCCAGCTGCTAGGCGCTTGTCTCCGGACTTCGTACCATTGAGGCACTCATGCGGCTGCTGACCCTGCTGCTGAGCGCCCTGCCTGCGCTCGCCGCCCTGCCGACGCCTGAAGAGCACTTCGGCCACTCCATGGGCGAAGACCGGGCCCTGGTCGGATGGTCCGAGGTGGTGGAGTACTTTCGCATCCTCGACGCTGCCAGCGATTCGGTGCGGGTCGAAGAACTCGGCCGGTCGACCGAGGGCAGGCCCCTGATCCTCGCGACGATTGCCGCCCCCGAGACGCTCGAGCAGATCGAGGGCTACAGGGAGATCTTGACCAAGCTCGCGGACCCGCGAGCGACTACGCAGGAAGAGGCTTTCGATCTGGCGGAAGAGGGGAAGCCTGCCATCGTGATCACCTGCTCGATCCACTCCAACGAAGTGGCTTCCACGATGACGGCGGTGCAGTTTGCCCACGACCTGGTGACGCAGGACAGCGACCGTTACCGCGCAATCCTGGCGAACACTATCTTGCTCTTGGTGCCCTCGCTGAACCCCGACGGGATCGACAAAGTCAGGGAATGGTACCGGCGTTGGGTCGGAGGGCCTTACGAGGGAGCTCCGCTCATCTCCCTCTATCACAAGTACCTGGGTCACGACAATAACCGGGATTGGTACATATTCACCCAGGAAGAGACCCGGCTCATTGTCGAGAAGGTGCATAACAGGTGGCGCCCTCAGATCGTCTACGACGTGCATCAGATGGGCTCCAACGGGGCGCGCATCTTCGTGCCGCCGTGGATCGATCCGATCGACCCGAACATTGACGCCCTGATCACGCAGCAGGTCAACGCTTTCGGAACCGCGATGGCCATGGACCTGACGGCGGCGGGAAAGACGGGCGTGCTCGTGAACGGGATTTACGACTATTACTCGCCAGCGCGCCACTACCAGAGCTATCACGGTGCCTTGCGACTGTTGAGCGAGAGCGCCAGCGCGCGCTTCGCCACGCCGATCACGGTCGTCCCGGACCAGCTCAAGACCGAGCGTCGGGGCTACGAACCGAGCACGAGCAGCTGGAACTTCTTGGAGCCATGGCAGGGCGGGGAGTGGCGCTTGCGCGACATCGTCGACAACCAGCTCATCACGTTCGAATCCGTGCTGTACAGCGCCGCGCTGCGGCGACAGGACCTGCTCCGGAACTTCTACCGCATTGGCCAGAGGATCATCGATCGAGGGCACGGGCGCGCTTTCGTCGTGCCCCGCGAGCAGCACGACCTAGCTGCTGCCACGCGCCTGCTGCGCACGCTGGAATTCGGCGATGTCGAGATCGTACGGGCCTTGGAGGATGCCCCGGCGGAGGATCGCAGCGTGCGCGAGGGCGACTTTGTCGTGCAGCTCGCGCAGCCCTATGGTGCGTTTGCGAACACCTTGCTGTCCCGCCAGGACTATCCCGATTTGCGCCAGTACCCTGGCGGGCCCCCGCTGATGCCGTACGACGCGACCGCGCACACGCTGCCACTGTTGATGGGCGTGGAAGCGTTTCCGGTCTCGGGCGAGCTCGATCTGTTGACCGAAGTGGTGGAGCGAGTCCCTCACCTGAGCGGGGGAGTGGCAGAGGCGGACGAGTTGATGCTGTCGCCTAAGCTCGGCTCTAGCTGGGTCGCAGTGAATCGCTTGCTGGCCACAGGGGTAGCCGTGCATCGGCGCCAGTCTGACGGAGCATTCCTGCTGCGCTCCGGCCCCGACGTAGTCCCGGTGCTGGAGGAGCTGGCGAACGAGTGGGGTGTCGAATCCGTCCCCAGCGACACGCTGGCTGCCGGGCACCCGCCGCTGGCTCTCCCGCGGGTGGCGATCTACGCGGGACACGTGCCGATCATGGACGAAGGCTGGACACGCTGGCTGTTCGACCGCTACGAGATGCCCTACGAGACCGTGGGAAACGCCCAGATTTCGGACGGCTTGGTCGGCAAGTATGACGTTGTGATCCTGGCCGACACGACGCCGGAAGTGCTGGACCTGGGACATGATCACCAGTACGGAGAGGGCGACTCGATCGTGCCGCCGGAGTATCGCGGCGGATTGGGGGAGGCCGGAGCGGCGGCACTGGTCGATTTTGCCCGGGCCGGAGGCACCGTCATGGCGTTCAGCCGCGCGGCATCCTACGCCGCCGAGCGATTGGGCCTGCCGGTGGAGAATGCCATCGAGGGGCTCCCCAGGCAGCGCTTCTTCGCTCCGGGCACCTTGGTGAACGTGGAAGCGGACCTGTCCCATCCGCTGTGCGTCGGCATGCGAGAGCGGGAGGCCGTGTGGTTACAGTCCGGTCCCGTATTCCGCGTGCGCCGCCGGTACGCGGCCGACCTGCGGCAGGTGCTGCGCTTTCCAGGGCGCAACGTGCTGGCGTCCGGGTGGCTGCTTGGAGAAGGCCACCTGGCGAACCGGGCCGCAGTGCTTGACGTGCCGTTCGGCAATGGCCGGGTGATTCTCTTCGGCATCCGCCCGCAGTACCGGGGCCAGTCCAACGCCACGTTCAAGATGGTTTTCAACGGCCTGTACCTCTGATCCGCCCAGCGTCGCTCCCGATCCGTGAACTACTTCAACTACTTCACCGAGGTGGAAGAGCATTTCCAGCGCGCCCGCAATAGCGGGATGTTCATGATGTCGCCGCTGGACTGGGTGCTGGTCGAGTCATGGAAGGATGCCGGCATTCCGCTCGGCGCGGTCTTGAAGGGCATCGACAGGTCGTTCGAGAAGTATCACTCCGCCAAGCGGCGCCGTTTCTCGACTGTCAACTCGGTGGCTTACTGCTCCCAAGAGGTGCTCGGCGCGGCCCGCGAGATGGCGCACGGGGACGCTGTCATCGAGCAGTCCGCGAGTGCGGGCTTCGAGCCGGCCGCCTTGGCGACGTTCTTCGCGGAACGCGCGGGGCAGTTGCGCCAAGCGGCGCTCCCGGGGGGCGTGCCGGAAGACCTCCTTGGCGGCATGGCCGACACCCTGGAACACTTGGCTGAGCAGGCCGGGGGCGGGGAACTGGGAGACTTGGAGGATCTCGAGCGCAAGCTGACTGTTCTCGACGACCGGCTATTCGCGGCAGCCACCGTCGCGCTGAGCGAGGACCAGCTGTTGCAATTGGGCCGCGAGCTCGATGCCGAGCTCAAGCCTTACCGCCGCAGGATGACGGCGGAGCAGCTGGGCTCGCTGAAGCAGACCTATGTTCGGCGCAAGACCTTCGAGCTGCTGGGCCTGCCGCGCCTGAGCCTGTTCCACATGGGCTAGCCTCGGCCGTTCCGCGGCCGTGCTCATAATGAGAGTGTGATTCACCGCTTCGTTCTCCACAACGATGCGATCGTCCCGAGCGACGAGGCTGTCCTGCGCCCGGGACAGGTGGGCCTGTTTAGCGGCTGGGGCGTTTTCTCCACGCTGCGCATCTACCGGGGCATCCCGTTCGCGTTCGAGCGCCACTGGGAGCGCTTGGCTCGCGATGCTGCCCTGCTGCATGTGGAGATGCCGCCGAGTCGAGATGAGTTGCGGTCGAAGCTGATCGAGTTGGTGGTCCGGAACGGCTGTCCCGAGGCAAAGATGCGCGTCAACGTGATGCGCAGCCAAGGCGGGCTGTTCGAGGGTCCCGGCTCGGGCCGGGCGTCAGACGTGGTCGCATTCACTGCCGACCTGAACCCTGATCCCGGCAGCGTTGCGCTCGCGCTGCAACCCCACGGCCGCGATTCCAAGTCCAAGTTCGCGGGCACCAAGACGTTGTCTTGGGCGCACAACTTGACGCTGTTCGAGAATGCCCAGCGAGCCGGCTTCGCCGATGCCCTGCTGCTCAACGAGCGCGGCGAGGTGTCTGAATGTACGTCGGCCAACGTCTTCGCCGTGACGGACGGCGTGACTCTCACGCCTCCGCTCGCGAGCGGGTCGCTGCCCGGCGTCACCCGCGCGGTGATGCTGGAAGAGTTGGGCGAGCCGGTCGAGGAGCGGGTGTTGTATCCCGACGATCTCTATGCTGCCGACGAGGTGTTCATCACCTCGTCCACGCGGGAACTCATGCCCGTCACTCGCATCGGCGACCAATCCCTAAAGAGCACAGATTGGCCCGTAATGCACTGCTTGCGCTTGCGTTTGCGCGAATATATCGACCAGTACTTGAAAGCCGTGCAGTGATCCTCGGCCGCTAGGGCATCAGATCCTGCTCGGCTAGGAAGTTGCGGATCGCCTTGTCGATCGCCGCGACCTGGCCGCTGGAGAACCCGCCGTGCCCGCCCCCCTTGACGGTGTGCAGGCGGTGCTTGATTCCAGCGGCCTCCAGGCGTCGATGCAGCTCTAGCGCGTGGGAGTAGGGCACGACCTTGTCGGCGTCTCCGTGGATGGTGAGAATCGGCGGCAGGTCGTTCCGGACGTGGTGGATCGGCGAGACCGCGTCGGCGATCTTCTTGCGGTCGATCATGCTGCCGAGCCACCTGACGGCATAGCTCTTCTCGTTCGGCCGGCCGGCCATCAGGTCGGCCACGTCCGTGATGCCGTAGTAGTTGACGATGGCCGCGACCTGCGGCTCGCTGTTTGAGATGCACTCGGCGTCGAAGCCGGCTGCCGTGCGCAGCATTCCGGTCGTCAGCGAGAGGTGTCCGCCCGCCGAGCGCCCCGTTACCACCAGCTTGCTCGTGTCGAAGCCGTATGTCTCGGCGTTGCGAATGACCCAGCGCAACGCGCAGCGGCAGTCTTCGACAGCCGCAGGGGCCAGGGCCACTCGGCCGAGGCGGTACTCCACGTTCACTGCGTTGAAGCCCATCTCAAGATACGGCGCAAGGGCCAGCGCGCTGCTTTCCTTCGATCCGCCTACCCAGCCGCCGCCGTGGATGTAGATCACGGTCGGCCGAGGCGTCGGCTCGCCGCGGTGCCAGTACACGTCGAGCTTCTGCTCGGCGTTGCTGGCCGTCTTGTATGTGATGTTGGGGCTGACGCGGTACTGGCTCGAGACCCACGCCGCGAACTCGGCGGAATCTCCTGCGAGCAACGGGGTTGAGAGCAGTATCGCGACGGCGAAGAACTTGGTGGTGCGCATCGAAAGCTCCTCCGGGGTGCCTTGGGGCGAGGTGGTACGGTGTCTACTTGAGCCCGAAGGAACTGAGCGGCCGGCTCAAGAAGGGGGCCACGCCCGCCCCGGGCTATCTGTTCTTGGGTGCCGAGCCATTCTACCGCGCGCGGTGCGCCGAATTCCTTCGCAGCGCCCTGCTGGGGCCGGAACCTGACGACGGTTCCGTCGTCGAGGTCGACCTGAAAGATGACCGTGTCAGCGACCTCATCGACGAGATACAGACGCCTTCCTTGTTCGGCGGCGCCCGTCTGGTGGTGGCGCGCAACGCCGACCAGGTCTTGCCCAAGATCGCGACCAGCGAGGGCAAGCGGGAGAAGGCCGGGCTGGAGGCATACTTCAAGGACCCGCTTCCCGACGTGGTCGTGCTGGTCGAGGCGACCAGGCACCGCTGGGACGACCGTGACGACAGTGCCAAGCTGGAGCGGCTGGCGAAGTTCTATTCGTCCGTGCCTGAGCGGGTCGATTTCAAGCCCTTGAGCGAATCCGACGCCCTCTACGTAGGGCAAGTGTTGGCCAAGCGGATGGCTCTGAGCGTTCCGCAGGCGGTGCTGGCTGAGTTGATCGAGATGCTCGGAGCGGATGTGTTTCGCCTCGAGAGCGAGTTGGCAAAGCTAAGGCTCTACGTCGACGGCGCACGCGAGGTCACTTCGGAGGATCTGGCCTTGTTGGTGCCCGAAGCGAGACAGCGCGGGATGTACGAATTCTCGGACGCCATCGCCGACCGCGACCGCGCGCGGGCGCTAGAGGTCCTTGACACGATGGCCAAGGCAGGGATGTATTGGGGGCTGCAAGTGAGCGCTCTTGCCACCCTGTTCCGGCAGGCTCTGGCGGCCAAGGAGGTAGGCGCTGCCGGCTCCCGTGAGATTCGCCGGGACCTAGGCGGGCTGGGCATCAAGGTGTGGCCGATGCGGGCGAGGCAGCTCGAGGGGATCGTCTCGCGCTATCGCGCAGACGAGTTGCGGGCAGCCTTGATCGAACTGTTCGAAGCGGACCGCGGCCTGCGCAGCGCGCGGCCGGACGACCGCGTGCTGATGGAAACGCTGGTGATGAAGCTGACCCGCTAAGCGCGCCTCTTCTCGCTCGGCGCGGCCGCATTACAGCCGGAGCCGGTTGTGCGGGCTATGACGACGCGGCCTGGGCAGCCTTGTTGGCGGCCCGCGCGACGGAAGACTTCAGGCGGTTGGCCTTGTTGCGATGCAACACGCCCTTGCGGACGGAACGGTCGATCAAGCCCACTGTCGAGTCGAGCAGATCTGCGGCAGGAGCGTCGCCCTGGCTATCTACGGCGGCGCGAAACTTCTTCAGCTTGGTGCGAAGCTGGCTCTTGGCCGCCCGGTTGCGGGCGGTACGGCGCGCCGTCTGCCGGATACGCTTGATTGCGGACTTGTGGTTGGCCATGCGTCTTCTCTTTCGAGCATAGGCGGTCAAAAGTCCGCCTGTCAATCACGGCCGCCAGGCAGGCGCGCGGTTGGAGTTGCAGTAGCGCGAGTGCCTTGAGAGGCCGATGCAGGGGGTGGTTGCCATCGAGTCGAGCCGGACTGTACCGTGGAACGAAACCGCCGATGCCCGACGCACCAATAGCGCTAAAGGAACGGCTGAGCTATCTCGGCCTGGCGGTCCTGACGTTGTTGGCCACCTATTTCTGCGCGAGCCTTGCGGCGATGGCGCTGGCGCACCTGTCTGACCACCAGTTGGTGCGCGCCACCGTGCCGTTGCTGTGTGGCACCACGATCGTCACGGCCCTGATCGTACTCCTGCTGCCTCGCGCCAGCTGGCGGCGGGTCGGGCTGGGGGGTGGCGCGGGCCGAGGCGTGCTGCTAGGGCTGGTCATGGGGCTTGTCAGCTGCGGCACCTTGGTGCTTGTGGCGTTGTCGCTCGGCTGGGCGCGGCCGGTGCCGATCGAGGCTGAAGCACTTCGATTCGACCTGCGGGCGACGCCCGCGCTGGGGCTCGCGCTGCTGGCGGTTAGCGCGAGCGCCGAAGAGTTGTTCGCGCGGGGCCTGCTGCTGCAGTGTCTGGCTCGGGCACTGGGGCCTGTTGGGGCCGTCGTCCTGACTTCTGCCGGATTTGCCGCGCTGCACGGAGCGAATCCCGGCATTACGTATTTGGCGACATGCAACACTGCGCTGTTCGGTGCCGTCTTCGGTGTGGCGGTTGTTCGTCAGCGGTCTCTGTGGCTGGCTACTGGCCTACATTTCGGCTGGAACGTCACGCAAACGTCGCTCGGCGTGAATATCTCCGGCATTACAATAAGGCTGAGTGATTTGAACCTCAGGCTCGGACAGCCGGAGTGGGTGACCGGTGGCGACTATGGATTCGAAGGCGGACTGCTTGCAACCGGCATGGCATTGGCCCTGCTGGCGATCGTTTGGCGGCTCCCGGCACCAGCTGCATCGGAGCCGATGCTTTGGGATGCCCCGCGTGAAGATCGCAGCGCCTTGGCAACCGGTCTTGGCGGGATTGATCGCGCTGCTGGCGGTGAGCCTGACGGCCCCGCTGGCGAGCGCGAAGACGGAGAAGCTGACGCCGGGGCAGCGGGCCCAGCTGATTCGCGACTTGAACGCTGAATACGGCACGGCCAAGCTCCAGATCCCTAGGTCCAAGAAGCCCTTGGTGTTTAAGCCCACCGGCCAATACGATCGCAAGCAGTGGGCAGACGCGATGATCAAATTCGGGCCCGCGGCGAGGCTGGGCGACTTGGTCCAGATCACCAACGTGCAGTTCCTCGGCAAGAAGGTAGTCTTCGAGATCAATCACGGCATCGCTGGCGGGCGGCGCTGGTGGCACCGCATCCAAGTGGCCGGGGCAGCGGGCCGGGGAACGACGCTGGGCGCGTCGCAGAACACTCATGCGCCGGGCGGGACCAAGCTGGCATTGGTCTTCCCTCAGAGCGTGCCCGTCAAGACGGCCGACGAGATCAAGAAGATGCTCGAGCCGGTGTTGGACTTCAACCAGCGTTCGGCGACCGAGCTCTATCTAGACAAGATCGATGTGAAGTACCGCGAGGCGATCGAACGGAACGAGGTCATCGAAGGCATGGACAAGGAGATGGTGCTGCTCTCGAAGGGCAGGCCAACGAAGAAGATCCGTGACTTCAAAGAAGGCATCGAGACTGAGGACTGGATCTACGGCGAGCCCCCCGGCGAGATCGTATTTGTGACGTTCCTGGACGGGGACGTCATCCGGGTCAAGGAAAGCCACGCCGCGATCGGCGGATGGGTCAAGGAAACCGCGCAGATCGAGCGCTGAGGGGCACATGCGCGCACTTCGTGCGGTGCCAGCCGGGCTGCGCTAGCCGGCGTGGTCGCTATCCCACCCTCGCCCGATCGCGTCGGCGGCGAGTATGGCGTCTGCGACCATGCCTGGGTTGACCTCGAACGGCTCGTTATGGATCGTCTCGCCCTCGGCTACCGTGCGCTTGGCCACTCGGCCGAGCTCGTCGCGGTCGCAGTCTCCCAGGCCGATATCGGCCAAAGTGATTGGCAGGCCGACGGACCGGCAAAACGCCATGACCTCGCCGAGCACGGCGTTGGCCTTGCCCTCCAGCACGAGCTGGACCAGCGTGCCAAAGGCCACCTTCTCGCCGTGGAAGAACGCATGGGTGCCGTGAGCGACGGTGAGTCCGTTGTGAACGGAGTGCGCGGCAGCGAGCCCCGAGGATTCGAAGCCAAGTCCGGAGAGCAGCGTATTGGCCTCGACGACCCGCTCCAGTGCGGGCGTCACAGCCTGCTGCTGAGCGGCGGCGAAGGCATCGCGGCCGTCTTCGATCAAGGTCTGGTAGCACAGCTCCGCCATGGCTATGGCAGCGCGGGTGGAAGCGCCTCCGCGCATGTTGCGGACGTGCCCCTCGACGCAGGTTCGGGCTTCGAACATGGTGGCAAGTGCGTCTCCCATGCCCGCCGCCAACAGCCGGGGCGGTGCACAAGCGATTACCGTGGTGTCGACCAGGACAAGGTCTGGGTTGCGGCCGTAGACGCGGTAGTCAACGACCCTCCCCTCCTCGTCATACAGCACGGACAGGGCGGAGCACGGGGCGTCGCTAGAAGCCACCGTCGGGCAGTTCACGACGGCTAGATCCAACTCGGCGGCAACGGCACGAGCGGTGTCGAGCACCTTACCGCCTCCGGCGCCGACGATAACTTCGGCTCCCGCCTCTTTAGCGACTTGCTTGACGTTCTCGATTTCCTTGTGGCTGCATTCTCCGCCGAACGGGTGCACCTTGTGGGCTATGTCGGCGTCACTGAAGGCCTGTTCCCAAGTCTCGGAGAGACGCTTCGCCGGACTCTTGCTCGCGAGCACCAGCGCCGGACCCTGCAGCCCCATGCGCTTCATCTCGGCCCCCAAGGAAAGCGTGGCATCAGGACCTTGGGTGTAGCGCGACGGGGAGCAGAACACGGACAGCATGCAGAGGATTGTACCCGTGTTGCCCGACTGTCAGGCCCGCGGCGTTTGTGAATGATCACATAGCGGAACGCAGCAATACCGTGCGGATGCTGGGTGCGCAAGTTGGGAAGCAGTTGAAGGCGTTTTGCTCAGGTGCTTGCCCCTGTGGCGTCGTCATCCATGGTCTGGGTCCAAGCCGAATTCTGTCCAATCGACCATTGGACATGCTCAGCTACAAGCCGGACAAAGGGGGCAACGTCGTGATCGATACTGGCGCTGTCGAGTGCGGCCAGATACCGGCTTCGGTCTCCCGTGCGAATGACGGTCCAAGGGTATCCGCCCGATGCCAGCATAGCGTTCATCAGGAACCGCGCCATGCGTCCGTTCCCGTCTGCGCACGGATGGATATACCCAAAAAGCCAATGCCCAAGGACGGCCCTCACGCTGGGCTCCCGCTCGCCCCGCAGGAGATCGAAGAACTCTGCCATGGCATCGCTGACCGCCTGCCACCGGGGCGGTATGTACCGCGACGTGCGCAGATAGACCGCGTCAGCGCGATAACCTGCGAGCGCCGACGTTCTGATCAAGCCAGCCTCTACGCACGGACGGAATAGTTCCCGGTACCATTCGCGATGACTTCGACGTACGAGATCCGCTGCCTCTGTTCCGCTGATGATCCCGGCAATGTCGCGCTTGACAAGTTGAAACGCCTGCCAGTAGCCTCGCGCCGCTAGGGCATCGCGGCTCTCTCGATCTTGCCGGCTCTTGTCTGGATTCCAGTCGCCGGAAGCAACGCGAGCCAGTAGGTCCGTTGATACGCGGTACCCCTCGATCGAGAGCGAGTGGTAAGCGTCGCTCCGATATATTGCAGCTACGAACTCAAGGTAGGAGTTTGCGTCATTGGGAAGCCCGGGCGGCTCCGGGAAGAACTCGAGCACGCTCTCCCGGCTTGCTTCCCACATCGCCCGCAGCCGGCGGACGATCGGTGGGGCCGTTGCCAGCAGCGGACCCGTCGCTTGGCCCGATTCGAACGGATCCTTTTCGCGAACGTCGTATCCAGCCGCTTTCATTGTGTCCAGAATTTCGTCCGCGTCGTCTTGACGTCCGATCCTCCGCAGTGCGCCGACGAGTCGCCCGGCTACGACGGAACGACCACCTTCCAGCAGCGGCCGCAGGATCTCGGAGACATCGGACACGCTGGCGAGCACGACCCGCAGTTCCAACGGGTGGCGTCGCGCGAAACTCTCTGGAACCCGCACTAGGGCCGCTGGCGCCGAGTACAGGCGCAACCCGTTCAGAACAGCCAGGTCTGAGGCCAATGGCGCGCTCTCCTCCTTCAGGTCATAGATAGAGGTCCCGAACGGCAGGTCGATCTTGTTGTTCGAGCCTGTCGGGCTGCTAACGATCACCTGCGCGGGGATGACCGTCTTGTCGGCGTGCAGCAAGAGGGACTGCTCCGGCGAGAGATGCCAGCTGGCATCAAATCGCGCCTCGCAGTAGCGGGCGCAGAACTCCCAGAAGGAGGCGTACCACGTCGTGCTGTCGCCGGGGCGGGCCCCGGGCCCAGAAGAAATCACCCAGCCCTTCATGACCTGCGCCAGGAAGCCGTTCCGCAGAAGTCGCTCGCGGTGAAGTCGACTGAACTCGCTGGACTGGAAGACACGCCGTCCCCCGCTTTGAAGGTCCTTGAGAAAGGCTAGGGAGGCGGCGAGTTTCTCATTCGGCGTCGGCATCACCGTTCTCCGGCCGTCGTATGGTTACAAGTATATAATGATGAATGAGAGCAAGTATATTCAGCCAATCTATTGCAAGTATCTTCTGTCGCGAAGTCGAGAGTTAGCCCTGCCGCACCGGTGCTCTGCCTAAGTGTTCTGCTAGAGTTCCGCATCGGAAGTCCCTACTGCATAAGGGATTTAGAAAACCTGCCCTGCCTCGCTCTGGATGCGCTACCATACGGCCAAATCGCAATACTGGTCACGATATATTGCGATCCAACGATTCGACACCATTGCTTGGTAACGGTCGAGTTCGTGGGGCCTTCACTGCCATTCCGTGACATTAAGCTCCTAGGCATCAGTCTTCGGTGCCAGGGTCCCGCCAGAAGAATCGTTGAACCGCATCGGCACCAAGGGCCTGCAGGCATTTGGCGCTTCTCAAAAGGGGCCCCGATAGCCTTCTTGTAGACTATCTTCGTGGTTCGCCGCATCCAGGCCCTAAACTACCGCTGCCTTCGCTATGTGGATGTTCAGCTCGAGGGCTCGTTCCACATCTTGGTCGGTCCCAACGCGAGCGGGAAGAGCACCCTGCTCGACGCGATCAGTTTTCTGGGCGATCTGATTTCCGATGGCCTCGACACAGCCATTGAGCGGCGCACGAGAAACTTCCAAGACCTGGTTTGGGATCGCGATCGAGAGAATCCGGGATTCGAGTTGGCTGTGGAGTTCGAGATCCCCGAGGCGCCCCTGCTCAAACTCGCGGAAGAAGACCGGGAGTACCGGTCTTACCGGTTCTTCCGGTACGAGGTTGCCATTCGGTCGGAGAAAGACGGACCCTGCATCGCTTCTGAAGGGGGATTTCTCAAGAGCAAATGGGCAATGCAACACGATCGAAGAGAATCCTTCGAAGAGAGTCGTGTAGCGTTTATGTCAACGACGAACCTCCCATCAACCAGACCGATACCCGATACAATCCTTACGACTCCAGATGGTCTTGAGTATCGCCAAGTATTGCAAAAGTCCGTAGAAGGCACGGACACCTTCAAGATAGAGACTGTATCGGCTGACCCGTCTTTTTCGGGGCCTGGGCTAAGCATCGCGTTCGGACCGCGACGCTCCACGCTCAAGAATCTGCCTGAAGATCCCGAACAATTTCCGACCGCCACATATTCGAAGCGGATCCTCGAAGCGGGAGTTCAGAAGTTGTTTCTCGAAAGCAGGCGACTACGGCAGGCCAGTTCGCCCAACAAACGTCGCAAGGGTCTCGCTCCGGATGGATCCAATCTCCCTTGGGCGATTCAACGCCTTCGCGAAACCGATAGCCACCGATTCAGGGACTGGCTGGACCATGTTCGTACGTCGCTTCGCGAAATCGAGGACGTTCGAATCGTCGAGCGGGACGATGACCGGCACGCCTACCTGATGATTCGTTATGCGACAGGAGTGGAAGTCCCCTCTTGGACAGTTTCCGACGGCACGCTAAGACTGTTGGCGCTCACGCTTGCTGCCTATCTGCCCGACATGGAAAAGATCTACCTGATGGAAGAACCAGAAAACGGCATTCACCCCATGGCCATTGAGACTGTCTACCAGTCGCTATCCTCTGTATACGACTCTCAAGTGCTTGTCGCGACTCATTCCCCGGTCTTCCTTAGCTGTGCCCAACCGGAAGAAATCTTGTGCTTCGCCAAGGACGACAGGGGAGCCACGCACATAATTCCCGGTAACCTGCATCCACGATTGCAGGATTGGAAGAGTTCCGCTGATATCAACCTGCTCTTTGCTTCCGAGGTCTTCGGATAGCAGTGGTGAACGGACAGAAAGACCTCTACGTGCTCGTCGCGGACCAAGACATGCTCCAAACCATGTAGAAACTCCTGAGCCGGGGCCCGAGTCTCGGAATACGTTCCATTGAGTATGCCGTTGCCAAGCACATCCACCGCGATCCCGGATGTCGATCGAGCGCTTCCGCTTATCTTCGAGGTCACATTCTCGATTACCGCTATGCATTGGTGATGTTCGACAGGAAAGGCTGTGGTGACGAAGCATCTCGCGAGGATATTCAACGCGAGGTCGAGCAAGCATTGGTAGAAAACGGCTGGCGAGATCGCTCGAAGGTTGTTGTGATCGATCCGGAACTTGAAACTTGGGTATGGAATTCCTCGAGTCGCGTTTCCGAGATACTCGGCTGGGGGGATGGTGGTTACGCAGGGATGAAAGCATGGCTTGCTGCCGAAGGCTTATGGGCCGCGGACTCGGCCAAGCCTGAGGAGCCGAAGAAGGCCATGCGAGCTGCGTTGCGGAAGGGACAACGGAGTGTCTCCTCGAGATTGTTCGGTGAATTGGCCGAATCCGTCACGTTACGCCGTTGCCGGGATCCCGCCTTCAATGAACTCAAGGAAACTCTGCGGCTCTGGTTTCCGAGAACGGACTGATGACCTGCTTCGGGTGTTCAGCCTTACGACAAGTGCGGGTATGGCCTACCGAATCGGGCGTGAACGCAGACGAGGTTGAAGCCGCTGACTGCGGTCATCCAACACTCTGGCCGGACCAACCTGTACGGCACGCCAGAACATACGGCCACACCGCCCCGAGGTCAAGTATTCTGCTTCGCAAATTCGGCATCGCCGAACAGCCGCTCGCCGCGGTTCGTCTCTGCGGTAATTCGCAAGCCTAGCGGCAGACGTCCCGCTACTCCGGCTGCAGCAAGAGCCGATGGGCGGTGTTTGCCTCTACGGCCGACCGACTGTACACGAGCGGGGCGTAACGCCCCTCCGCCCACATCGGCAGCAGGTCGCCGTAGTGCGGGCTGCCCGGTTGACCGGATTGCCCCGGCGTGCTGGTGAAGACGGACCGATCCCAGTCGGCCACGTCCAGGATGTGGCGGTAGGAAGCTCCGCTCGATTGAGCGTAACCCGGTCCACGAGTAGCGTTGGGTGTGAACCCGTCACCGCCGCGCCGTACTGAGCCCAGATCCAGCACCTCCCTCCTCTCGGGCGTGTTCGATAGCGGGTGCCGGAAATTGATTTGGTGCAGGTCACCCCATCGCCAGCCTGCTGAGTCCGAGCCAAGTCGCGAAGCCAGTTCGGCGAAAGCCTCGTCGAGGGACTCGGACATGATCCGAATTCGTTGCTCCTTCGGAGTCGTGCGCAACCCTTCGATCAAGGTGGGCAATTGCAAGTAGCGACCGATCAGTCCGCGCGAGGCCGGCGGGGCGTTGGCCTCGACGTACTTGACCGGAAGGCGCTTCATCCAAGCTTCGAACAGGGCGGCTTGATTGGATTCCGCGCTCAGGACGAAGTCCCAGCCATCGAAGGTTGCCGAAGCCGCTGATGGGCTATCCAAGGACTCCCTCAGCATCGCCACAAGCTGGCGGGCCGGCAGGGACGTCTCATCCAGCTGCAACGCCTGGAAGTCTTCGATGCTGAACTTGCCGCCTCGCGCCAGAACCTCGTCGACCCGCTCGAAACGGTACGGGGCCGACCAATCAAACCCCAGGTCTCGCGCGTAGCCATCGGGAAGGATGTTGTGGTTGGCGGTCGCGATGTAGCCGCTCGCGGGGTTGAGCAATTGCGGGAGATCCTCGACATCGAGGAATTCGCGCCACCGGTATTGACCGGTATGGCCCGGGACCGGAAGCAAGCCGGACCAGCCCTCCCTCACGGGCATGAGTCCGGCGGCTACCCAGCCGATATTGCCGTCCACGTCGGCGTAGACGATATTCTCTGCGGGAACCTTCCAAGCACGCATCGCTTCGACGAATCCATCCCAGTCCCGGACTTGGTCGAGAGCCAGGCTGCCGAGGTAGCCGGCGGTGCCCGGTTCCTGCCCGGCCCAGCGCAAGGCGACGACCCGATGGTTCTCGGGATCTGACCAGATGACCGGGCCGTTGCGTGTGAATGCGAGCTCGACCTGCTCCGGCTCGTTCCTTCCCTTGACCCGCACTTCTTGGCGCTCGATCTCCATATCGAGCCATTCCCCACGATGCAGGTACTGCCGCGGGTTCTCGGGGTTCGTGGTTTCGACGAACAGGTCCGCCAGGTCGTACTGGACGATCGTGAATCCCCAGCCGACGCGCTCGTTGTGGCCGATCGCGACACCGGGCAAGGCCGGCTCGCCGGACCCGATCACATTCCATCCCGGCGCATTGAGGTGGACCAAGTATCTCAACGAGGGCAGAATCACCGGTCTGTGCGGGTCACTCGCCAACAGGGGTGCGCCCGAGGCGCTCAGTTCCGCGTTGACGACCCAGTTGTTCGAGCCCTCCTGCTCGTGCAGCACGGGAATCGAAACCGCCCGGCGATACTCGCTTGTGACGCGGTCGTCGATTCCGGCCAGGTCTAGATTGGGATCGGGCCGCAGTTCTCGTTCGGGGTCGGTCGGATACCAGCGCCGTGTCTCGTCGACTCCGAGTTGAGCGATCATTTGCGCCCGCGCAATCTCTTGGCTGACATTCCTCACCATGAGCAGCCCTGCGACCCGCAGCAGCACATGCTCCGGCTTCCAGACACCGGGCTCGAAGTCCAGAAGCTCGAATTCGATTGGGAGGTTGTCGCGATTGCGCTCGACGTAGGCGTTGATGCCGGAGGTGAAGGCCTCGGCAATCTCCTTGGATCGAGGCGAGTAGCTGGCCCATTCGGCCTCCATGTCGCCGCGATAGCGCACAAGGCGGGCGATCCGATCCCGCGAGATGTAGTCCGGGCCCAGGATCTCGGCGAGCTCGCCTGCCCCGGTTCTCCGCCAGATCTCGATCTGGTATAGCCGGTCTTGGGCCGCGGCGAAGCCTTGCGCGAAGAATAGGTCGTGAACAGTCTCTGCGTAGATGTGGGCCACGCCCCAGTGGTCCCGCAGGATCTCCACCGGTTGCTCGAGACCGCCAATCGAGATAGTGCCCTCGATCTGAGCCAGCCGGTCAACAGCCTCGTCCCGAAGCGCTTGCGCCTGCTCCGGAGTACTGCCACAGCCGGCGAGAGCAAGCAGAAGAGCAATGGTCGTTAGCAGGCGCATATGGCGCTTAGCATAGCGCCAAGGGCGCGGCAAGGAGGTCATGTACCTGCGGCTTTCAGCCGAGTTCGCGGTCTCTCGCTAGCACGTTTCGTGCTGCGCTCTAACCTTGAATGCGAACGAGCACCAGCAGGCCCAAACCGAACACCAGGGCCGAGGTGAGCAACACCGAGCCGATCTTGCGCTCGTCATGGGTCTCGAACCAAAGGTAGATCCCGCTGGCACCCATCAACAGCAAGCCAATCGAGGTCAACAGAAGCACGGCGCCCCAGATGTTGATCAGCTCCATCTCGTGCCAGAAGCCGTGCGCGAAGTGCATGCTCTGCAACATGCCGATAAAGGCCAGTCGTGTCGTCTTGACGTGCACTTCCCGAGCGCCGGGCTGATATCGAACTTGGCAGGCTGTCCCGAGCCGACGGAGGGTGAAAGCAAAGCTGCCGTCGTCCGAGGGCTGGACCCGAGCGATCTCTCCGCGAAGTCCGTGCTCCTCGATCAAGTGCAGCCCCAAAGCTCGAGGAGTGGCCGCGTCGCGCGGGTCGATGGCGACAGTCTTCTCCGAGACGGTCGGTTGCGGCTGGAACCACGAGCGGTGGGCGAGCCTCACGGAACTGAGCAGGTAGATTCCGAGCGCTAGTGCGAACGCCAGCCCAAGCGTCAAGTGAATGTTCCGGATCAGGCGATACATGGGGTCACCGCAAAGCTGCGTACAGGGCGACGGTCAAGACCGCGCTCATTCCTAGCGTCCACAGGGCCCAAGCCATCCGGGGGCGCGTCGCGAGCCACATATAGAGACCTGAAAGCGTCATGAAGATCACTGCCCACAGCGAAAACTGGTTGTACGCCCCCCACAGATGTACCTCCCAACCGGGATTGTGGATCCGGAACGTCTGCATGTGCATCAGGTTCAAGAACCCGCCCAGAGGGCTGGGCGTCCGCTCGATTCGCAGCAAGTTCTCCCGTTCGAGCAACAAGATCCGGCGGGTGCCATTGGGGGTGAGGTAGCGCACTTGGAGCCTGCCCTCCTCGTCGCGCTGCGGCTTTCGTCCGGGCTGAATGAACGGCAACCCCGAAGCGACGATCATGGCATCGGTGATTTCCTGATCTGTGGCCCTGCCGTCCACTTGAAACGCAACGGTGCGAACCTCCGGTTCCCGACGGGGCCGCTCGGCAGGTGCCGGCGCGAAACTCGCCCAGATTCCGACGATCCCCCAGACGGTGAATCCGACGTAGCTCAGCAGACCGGAGTAGATGTGCAGCTTCTTGATCCAGCGGTACATCGCGTTACTCTCCAAGCCTACGACGATCGATGGGAGTCCCACCCGGAATCAGCCACCGCGAGCGAACCGTCCGGTACCTATCGCGCAGCACTACGAGCCCAGTGTGTTGGTCCGGGGCTTAGTCTGCCGCGAAGGGGACGAAAACGCAATCCTCGTTAGCTCCCATCGTGTAGTGCCGGTCGATGCCGCGATGCCGGGATCCTGAATTCGAGGCCAATGGATTCTTCACGGCGAGATCTTGGCCTGCCGCTGAAGTGCGGCAAGCAGCTGGAGCACCGACGACCACGCCGGTCACCGGGGAAGTCACCGGGGAAGTCACCGACCAAGTCACCGACCAAGTTCGGCTCCTGAGAGTCGTGGCTAGGGAGATGAGCAGGGAGCAACTTCAGGAAGCGGTGGGGCTGAAGCATCGGCGCCATTTCCGCAGGGCCTTCCTTCTGCCAGCCCTGCGGGCGGGCTTGATCGAGATGACTGTCCCAGACAAGCCGCGCAGCCGGAATCAGCGCTATCGACTCACGCCGGCGGGACGCAAACTCCTAACGCGCATCAAGGAGTCGGACCGCTAGCGGGTGCTGACTGCAGGTCGCTTCCCTACAAGTTGTGCACCGTCCGCAGTGCGGCGGCAACGTAGCTCGCCGTCGCCACTTGTATGGCGAGCGACATCCCTACCGTCCCCGAGTTGTTGAACCTCCCGCTCGGCAGCGGATGCCAGCTAGTCCACGATCGCCTGATAGGCGAGCCGCTTGAACTCCTGCCCATATGACAATCCGCGGTACGGAAGAATCTGCACCATGAAGATCGTGACCATCTCTTCCCGTGGGTCGATCCAGAAGCGCGTTCCCGCGGCCCCTCCCCAGCGATACTCACCTTTGGTGCCGATTATGCCGGTCATTCCGGGCCCCCGATTCACGGCAAACGTCAGGCCGAAGCCCCAACCGGGCTGTGAAGCCCCTCCCGCGCGCGGCATGTCGGCTGGCATGTGGTCGGCACGCATCAGCTCCACCGACTTTCGGCTCAGGATCCTGACGCCGTTCAACTCGCCGTCGTTCGCCAGCATCTGGCAGAAGCGGGCGTAATCCATCGTGGTCGAAACGAGGCCTGAGCCACCGCCAAGCTTCGTCGTGGGTTGCTTGTAGCTGTCCTGAGCCGCAGCGGTGGACCGGCGCACCGTCTTCTTGCCGTCGTTGAGAGAGTAAAGCACCGTGAAGCGATCCCACTTCTTTTCGGGGACGTAGTAGCCGGTGTCGTTCATCCCGAGCGGCTCGAAAATGTTCTTGCGAAAGAACTCATCGATCGGCATCCCAGAGACCGCTTCGACGTACCTTGCCAGAACATCGGTCGAGTAACCGTATTGCCAGGTCGTTCCCGGCTGCTGGACCAGGGGAGCCTTCGCGATGCGCTTGACCATCTCTTCGAGCGTCGTGGCCTTGCTCACGCCGGTCTTGACAAAATACGCCTCCCCATCCGGTGCCTTGGCCCCTGCGTAGCTCAGCCCGGCCGTGTGCATAAACAGGTCGCGAACCGTGATCTGGCGGTCGGCGGGCACCGTGTAGGCTTTTCGGCGGCCGGCCACCGGGCCGGTTTCGTCGATCGCTACGCGCATGGTCTTGAACTCGGGCAGATAGTTCGAGATTGGGTCGGTCAGTGCGAAGTGGCCGTGCTCATAGAGAACCATCGCCGCGACGCCTGTAACCGCCTTGGTCATCGAATACATCCGGAAGATGGCGTCCTCGGGCATTTTTGTGCCGGATTCCTTGTCCATAGCGCCCCAGGTCTTGAAGTACCCGATCTTGCCGCGGCGAACGATCATGCCGATAGCTCCGGAAAAATGGCCCTCATCGACATGACCCTCCATCGCTTGGTCTATGCGAGCCAGTCGCTCGGCCGAAAGGCCGACTTGCTCGGGTTCTACGGTCTGCAGGGCGCCGTTCGCCCAGCCGGACGGCGCCAGAACGAGCAGGGCGGCTGCCGTGACGATCAAGTGTTTCATTGAATCCTCCTAAGTCGGCGATCAAGCCTCAGTCTTCCCACTGACTGGTACCCCGATCGACCGGAACGCTGCAATCGTACCATCGAACGGCGCAACAGCCTCGTGCCCTTCGATCATTCAGACAAGTCGGATATCTCAACAGCCATCCGCAGACTCCCAAGCCACTAGGTGTCCCCAAGACGATCCCCAATAGGCTCGGCTTGAGTCGCATTGGCCGGCTGGCAGGCCAGTGCGCTCTCGACACATTCTCGGTACCTAGCTGTGGTGAAACCTCCCGGCTAATCCGCTTGCTGTCGGAACCCCTTGTGCTAGCATCAAATCGTCGAGCGGGAGTAGTTCAGTGGTAGAACGTCAGCTTCCCAAGCTGAATGTCGCGGGTTCGATCCCCGTCTCCCGCTCCATCCGCAGACGCCGTCCCGGACCCCATATGTCCCGCGGCCCGGATTAGGCGTCCTCCGCCGCCCAGAGTGACGTTGGAACCGTCGACCTTCAAGCGAGTTCTGCCTCGAGCACGGAGACTGTAACGACCTGCGGGACCGCCTGACGGATAGAGCGGTAGCATGGCCGCACCCGCTGGGGGTGTGCAATCAGTCAGGCACCGTCTTGCCACGCCATCTTCGGTTTCGCCCGCTCGCGCCTGCGCGCGGGTCAGCACCTCGAGTCATGGGGGCACATGCCGAAATCAGTACACGAGATTGCCGCCGAAGTCCGGTATTATTCTCTGCTCAACCAGCGCAGACCATGAAGCCAGCTGGGCTCGGGCATCCTCGGAATCCCAGAATTTCGAACAGAGTTCGAAGTACCGTAGCACGACAGCGGTTTCTCCTCGTTCCAGCAGTTCCTTCGCCAGCAACATGTTGGGGCCGAACGAGTCTAGTTGCGGTGACCCCGGGGTCATCGCAGCCATGATGAGACGTTCCTTCGCTCCCACTAGGTCGCCATCCGCCAGCGCGATCTGGCCAAGCGTCAGATTCCCGTGGTGAATTCGGTTTCCGTGATCCCAGCCGGCTTCGGGATTGCGAAGCATGATCTCGGCGAATTCGCGGGCCTTGTGGTGCTCCCCGGCCGCCAACGCCGCCTCGGCGAGGCCCTCAAGAAGAAATTCGCGGTCCATTTCGTCGGACAACTCGTACGCGCGCTCCAGTTGGACGAGCGCTTTGCTGGCCATTTCGACGTTCGCACGTCCGTCCCTGTCTCTCGCATCAAGCAAGTACATGTTTCCAAGCTTGGAAGCCCACTCCGGGTTGGAGCTGTCCTGGGACTGCGCCCGTTGCAGCAGCTCGCGCGCGCGATCCCTGTCCTGGAGCCATAGGAAACTCGCTGCGTGGGCCAACAGCTTGAGGTTTCCAGGATCCCTCTCGATATGCCTGAGCCACGTGCGCTTGCCTTCCACGTAGTATTCGGGGCTTTCGACAGTTCCAACTCCAAGTTCGCCAGCACCCAGAATCTCGGATTCCGGAGCGTGCTCAATCAGCCAGAGAATGTGCTCTCGCCTTCGTTGCCGAGCTGACTGATCGTAATACCTGGCGAGATCAGAATAGTAGCCAAGCAGCCGAGCGCGGACGGGCACGTCCCGAGGGTCTAGCTCAAGTTGGTCTTCAAGCGCGCTGACCTCGTGCGGTGCGAGGTCTGACCCAGACTCGAAGTCTGCGACGGTGGAGTCGATTAGCGCCGGTCCGGCGCAAGCCCCGGATACGATTGCAGCAATCGAGGCTATGAAGACGCCAAGGAGCATCCCGCGATTATACGAGTCAGTTCCCTCGCCGGCATCGTCCCATCGCCGGACTCGGTGCGTCCACCGAAACGAATGTGGCGATCGCCGCAACTCAACGTGGGATCAGGCCCATCGACCACCAAGCAAGTGCTGCCGCGAGTGTGGCGTGCAAGCGCGAGGTTCCATCAGTGTGGCCTCGGTGGTCGAGTAGATGCCCGCCACGAAGACGAGATAGGGCGACTGCTCAGGGTGGGCTCGCAACGCCGCTCCCATGGAACTGGTGCCGACAAACCGGCGTCGATTGACCACGGGAAGCCCGCTAGTCGTCGGCCGGGGACGCTGCGATCAGCTTGGCAAGCCCTTCCAGGTTCTCGCGTAGCGATTGCTCCGCGTCTAGCTCGTCGCGGTGGTCTAGGACGCCGATGGGCCCTTCGTAGCCGGACTCCCGTATCAGAGCGATCATCTCGCGGTCGCGAGCGCCCGCGCCGAGCGGCACGATCTTTGCGCCGCCAGGCGTCATGCCGTTCAAGTTCACGCACAGCAGGTGCGGCGCCATCAGCGGAAACAGCTCGCCTAGGCGATCGAGCTGTTCATGGCCGTGATGAAAGTTGTAGACCAGCCCTACGTTGTCCGCCTGGGCCTTGTCCAAGACGGCCATCTGGTTTTCCGGCTCTCCGTACCAACCGCCGTGGTTGTAAAGGCCGACGCGGCCATTGAGCTTGGCCGCTTCCGCCGCGATCGCATCGACCGCTTCGGCGGCCAGGGACAGCCTCTCGGGCTGAGACAATCCTTCGAACGCCTGCTCGCGCATTAGAACCCAAAGGTCGCTGGACGCTTGATTGCGCCGAAGGGTCTCGAGCGCGAGACCGACCGACCCGCCCAGTGGATCGTGCGGGTCGACTCCACCGCACCACCACGCCGAGAGCTCAATGTCGCTTTCGCGCAATGCTGCGATCTCGTCGTCGAAGCTTGGGATGTGCTCGTCTCGATAGTCGTAGGCGACTGCCTGCAACCTCAGGCGTCCGAGCATCGCGGCGCGCTCGGCAGGACCGCGCTTCGCCGCGTCGAACGGCACGATGCACCACGCGACCAAGTTCGATCTCGAGAAGACGCCCGCGTCTGCCAGCGGATCGGGCAGGGATAGCTCCGGTTCTGGAGGATTGGAGGCGCAACCTGCAAGGACGAGGAGAGCAGCGGCAACGCATCGCATGCCGAGAGTATACCGGCCGCTGTTACGACGCGGCGCGCATTGAAGCGTGCCGGGCCGGCCTATTGGTCGCTTTTCGATTCTCGGCCAATGGAGTAGGGCGGGCCTCGTGACAAATGCTGGGGCGTCTCGGCGCCAACAGCCCTGAACGAGAGTCCCTGGGGAACGGTCGAGGTTTCGAATCAGCGCATGCGGGCGTCGGCCTCCGGACCCGCGGTCTCGAGAACATGTTGAACGAACTCGGGATCGCGGAACGGATCTTCGGTCTCGGCCTGCCAAGCCCGCAGCGCGACCGTCAACCGCCGCTGCTCTTCGTCCAGACCGGGCTCCCCGGCGAGATTGTTGAACTGACCCGGATCGACGTCGAGATCATACAGCTCGTATTCGGGAGGATCCGCGAACGTATCGAACGCGCGGCGTACGTCCGTCCCGGCAAAGCGATCCTGCTGGGACAGAGAATATGCCGGGTCGCCGTCGATGCTGCTGGACGGCTCGGCCTCCCCTGCTCGCAAATTGTGAATCAGTTGATACCGCTCGTCTCGGATCGCCCGGCGGGGATAGAAGGGCTGCGAGCCGTGGTAGTGGAACTCGCCGACCAGGTACTGGCGCCAATCCACGCTCGGGTCGCCGCCAAGCAACGGCCGCAGCGAACGGCCGTGGAGATCCTCCGGGATCGGCGCTTGCGCGGCTTCGAGGATGGTCGGAACCAAGTCGACCGTGGAGACCATGGCCGGGCTGTCCCCGCGGAAGCCGAGGCCTGGCCAGCGGACGATATAGGGGATGCGCAAGCCTGCCTCGTAAGCCGTCGTCTTCCCTCGCGCAAAAGGCGGGCCGTGATCGGAGACGAACACGACCAGCGTGTCGTCGTTGCGCCCAGTTTCTCCAAGCGCCGCCAGCAGCAGCCCGACGCCATCGTCTAGACGCCTGACCGCGCTCAAGTAGTCGGCCGTTCGTTTGCGCTGTTCGGGCGTGTCAACGCGCTGGAAGTTGAGTAGCGTCTGCTCGCTCGGCTCGACCGGATTCTCCGGGAAGCCGTCGACTTGTGGCGGGAAATGGCGGCTGCCATCCTCCCGGCGCCCGACATGCGAGTCAGTGTAGTTGACCATCAGGAAGAAGGGGGCGCCTGCCGGATCGGCAAAGAACTGGCTCGCCCGATCTGCGACCAAGCCCACTCTGCGAGCCTCGTTGTAGTTCGTCTCGCGACTGTCGAACTCAAACGTCTCCTCGGGGTTGACGTGCAGCTTGCCGATGATGCCGGTGCGGTAGCCCTGGGGCTTCAGCAAGTTTGGCAGCGTGCGGTCGAACATCTCGGGATGCATCTGGAAGCCGCGATTCGCCAATCCGTACTGGCCCGTCGCGTGGACATAGAGGCCGGTAAACATGGCGCTGCGCGAGGGGCTGCAAGACGCCTGTGCGACGTACGCCGTCTCGAATCGGACACCTTCGGAAGCTAGGCCGTCGAGGTGCGGCGTCTCGATGCGCGTCTCGCCGTAGCAACCTAGTTGCAGTCCTAGGTCGTCGGAGGTGATCAGGAGGATATTGAGCGGGTCGGCTGGCGCCGCGGTCTCCGGCGGAGTCGAGCACCCGATCGACCACAGCGCGAGCAGGGGGACAACAGCGGCGCACGAGAGTCTCATCTCGCCTAGGAGGATAGCGAACGGCGCGGTCTAGCGCGCGAACGATTCGCACCGAGCCGGTCGGTCTCCCGACGTACCCGGGATAGCCGGTCTGACCGGTCCCGGCAAACGTCGTCATGCGCCCGGCAACGGCGATTTTGCAGTTGACAACCGCTCGGCACCGACTTGGGCCGCCGTTGTTATGATGCTGTTCGCAATGAAGCTAGCTCACGGCTGCATGGTCGTCCGGAACGGTCAGCTCGTCGACGGAAGCGGGGCGCCCGCGACACTTAACGGCGCCGTTGTGGTTCAAGACGGCAAGGTCGCCTACGCCGGGCCGGAAGCGGGTGCGCCGGAAACGCCGCCCGACACCCGAACCATCGATGCCGCAGGCGGAACGATCATGCCCGGGCTTGTCGAGGCCCACTTCCACCCCACGTACTTCAATGTTCGAGAGCTACAGGACCTCGACATCCGGTATCCGGTCGAGTACGTGACCATACGAGCGGTCAAGAACGTACAGACCGCGCTCGAGGCCGGCTATACGGCGGCGCGTAGCGGCGGAAGCTTGTTCAACATCGACGTTTGGCTCAAGCAGGCGCTCGAAGAAGACATGATTACCGGTCCGCGCCTAGCGGCTTCGGGGCGGGAGATTTGCGGCGCGGGCGGAATTATGGACTGGAATCCGGAATACCGCAAGATCGGCATGGAAGGCCTGGTGCTGATCGTCAACGGGGCGGAGGAGGCGCGCGCCGCGGTTCGCAAGCTCGTCAAGGACGGCATCGAGTGGGTAAAGACTTACCCGACCGGAGACGCCGCCGCGCCCGACGTTAACGACCACCACACGCTCTCGATGACATTCGAAGAGATGCACGCCGTCGTTGGCACGGCGCACAACCACGGCCTGAAAGTCACCGGGCATTGCCGCGCGCTCGAAGGCGTGAAGAACGCGCTGCGGGCCGGCTACGACACGCTCGAGCACGGGACGTTTGTCGACGACGAGGCGATCGAGATGATCATCTCCAGCGACACCCCGGTCGTGCCGGCGCTCTGGTTCGAGCAGTCTTCGGTCAACAACGGCAAGAAGTTCGAAATGTCGCAAGCAGTCATCGATGGCCACCAGGAGACGCTCGAAGCCGGCGCCGAGAGCGCCAGACGAATCCTCAAAGCGGGCGGACGCATCGGGCTCGGCGGCGATTTCGGGTTTGCCTGGACGCCTCACGGCACTTACGCCAAGGAGATTTCGTTCTTCGTGAACTATGTCGGCTTCACCCCGCTCGAGGCGCTCAAGTGCGCCACCAAGACGGGGGCCGAGATCATGGGCCGCGGCGATGAAATCGGCACGCTCGAGGAAGGCAAATTGGCGGACCTGCTCGTGGTTGACGGCGACGTCCTCGGCAACATCCGGCTGCTGGAGGATCGCTCGAACTTCCTAGCCGTGATCCAGGGCGGAGTAGTCAAAGCCGGCAAGCTGGCGTAGCGAATGCCCTGGCGGCCATCGAGACTCCCGGGGCTGGTTTCAAGATGCTCGATCGAGGCGGCATCGCGTGTCGCTTTGCGGCCGGCCAAGAGGCGCGCCCGCTCCCTTGAGCGCGCCCCCGGCCGTGCTTGAGAGAAACGAGCCGCGAGAGGAAATCGACTCCCGGGCAAGCTGCTGGTCGGCGATCTTCAGCGTGCGGACGAAGGACTGCTCGTGCTTCTCAGAAGCGCGCAGCCATGCTTCGGGCGACCTTCTCGTTCGCGGCCTGGATCAGGGCCACGTTCTCCGCATCTGGATTCTCCTGCTCGTCCAACAGGCCGTAGCGGCGGGCCCGGTTCCTCTGGTAAGCCCCGCAAAGGTGGAAACCGATACAGCCCGGATTGCTGTAGAGCCCTGCGAGCGTGTCCGCGTACCACCCGCCCTCGTTGCGAGTGAACTCCCCGGGCTTGGTGTCCCACTTCATCCTTGCCGCGTCGGCGAGCAGAACCGGCTTGCCGGTCTTCTTGTGCCAGTCGTCCAGCTGCGTCAGCGGCTTGCGGAAATCTTGGAACGAAAGCACGTCAACGTACGGCAGAGCCGCATCGACGACTTCGTCCGCGATGGGCTGGTTGGCCTCGTAGCGATCACCAAGAATCAGATGACGCTTGTCGTAGCGGCGGATCGCGTCGTGCGTCGTCTTGTAGTATTGGCGCGCCAGCGCGGTCAGCTCCTTCCGCCCGGCTTCGGTCTTCAGTCGATCGGGATCGAATACGGGGCCGCGCCACTCGTTCCCGGGCCGGTCGTGGACCCAAGTCGGGCAGTCACTGTAGAAGTAGCCGATCAGCTCGCGCTCCTCGCTCAGATCCGCGCAGTGCGCCCGAGCGACGTAGTCGCACCACTGCTCCCAGCCCGAGCTTTGGAAGTCAAAGTGCCGGGTGTGTTGCTCCCACTGGTGAGATTCGGTGAACGGCAGGAGGTGGCAGTAGGGCATGCCCAGCGCCCTGTACTCGTCCAGGGTGAACGAGCGCGAGTGGGCCCAGTTGCGAACCGTCACTTCCTGGACCCAGCCGACGGAATTGAAGCCCCATCGCCTTAGGTTCGGCGCGACGGATTCTGCGATCCAGCGCAGCATGCTGCCGCCGTACTTCTCCCGCCAGATCCGGACGTTCTCCGGGTAGCGCAGGGTCGCCGCATCGATGTGGTTCAGACCAATGGTGAAGAACGGCGCTCCGTCCGGCGTGATCAACCACAAATGGCCGTCGCGCTCGCCGAGTGTGAAGAAGCCTTCGGCTTCCAGCTGTGTTGTAGCCGCGGCTGTCATTCCACCGCTTGCGCCAAGAGCTAGCGCGTTGCGAAGGAGTTGCCGTCGGCTAAGTGTCATGCCGGCAGTCGTCGAGCGGCATCCTCGAGACACTCAGGCCTTGATCTCTTCGAACTGTTTCGTCGCGATCCCAACGGGGCGGTCCAGCGGAATGCCGGCGCAAGCGAGCAACGTGGTCAGCAGATCTCCCTGATTCCCTTTGGTGTCGGGCAGGTAGCGTCCCGTCTTGATGGCGCCGCCCCCTGAGCCTGCAACCACGAAGGGGAGGTTCTCGCGCGTATGCTCGTTGCCGTCTTCGAGGCCGGACCCCCACATCATGATGCAGTTGTCGAGCAAGGTCCCGTCGGCTTCCCGGAGGCCGTGCATCTTCTTCACCATGTAGGCGAACTGCGCGATATTGAACTCGGTGATCTTGGCGACCTTGGCGACCATTCCCGGACGGTTCTGGTGATGGGTTTGCGAGTGATGCTGATCGCTAAACCCGAGTTCCGGGTAAGAGGCGCCGTTCGGTCTCGATCCGATGTAGGTGGAGACGCGAGTCGTGTCGGTCTGGAAAGCCAGCACGTTCAGATCGCACATCACTTGCATGTACTCGCTCCGCTTGTCTCCCTCCGGGATTTTGATCTCGATCGGCGGCGAATCGGTGGCGTGGCGCTTGCTCGCTCGGACGCCGGCCTTTTCCAGTGCCGCCTCTTTCTGGCGATACTCGATGGCGGCGATGCGCCGTTCGACGGAGCGAACGCTGTCCAGGTATTCGTCCAGTTTCCGCTGGTCGGATCCTGGCAAGGTGCGCCGCAAATCCCTCGCGCCGCCCAGCACGATATCCAAGAGGCTCCGATCCAGAGCGTTCATCTGCGTCGACTCGCGCCCATCGCCGTTGCGCTCCGGTTCACGGAACAGGCGATTGAACACGTTCCGCGGATTGATCTCGGCAGGGACCACCTGGGTCGGGGAACGATAGCTGCAGTGCGAATAGTACCCTTCGTTGAGCCCCTCCTGGTTTTCCTTCCAGTTCTGAGGCATCGTGGCCAGTTCTAGCGACGGCAGCGCGGTGAAGGCTCCCACGTGATTCGCGGCAATCTGGTCCGCGGAGATCGAGATGTGGATCTCGCTCCGCTTGTCTGCGGCCGGCAACGTCGCAGTGAGCCAAGTGGACAGCTCGAGCGCGTGCGGCGCCCCGTTGAAGGGAGCGATGGGGACGCCGGAAATCCCCTTCATCACCAGGCATTGATCGAGCACCGGGCGCAAGGATTCAAATGCGGGCAGCGGGGACGAAAGAAAGCTCTCCGCGTCGGCAGGCCAGAACTGATCCATGATCACCCCATGAGGCATGTACATGAATCCAAGCCGCACAGGCGGTTTGTACGCCCGGCCCTTCGCGGTGTCGGCCCAACCCATCGAGTCCATCAGTGGCAGGGCAAGCGAGACGCCCAACCCTTTCAGGCAGGCTCGTCGGTCAATCAGAGCGCTCTTTCTCATCGGAACTCCTCTCGTCTTCGATGCGACGATGCGTGAAGGGATAACTGGTGACGACCGCGTTGACGAGCGTCTGCATGCGGTAGCCGTCGCCGGCGATTTCCTGCATCAACTCGTCCACCACGATTTCGTCGTAGCCTTCCAGCCTTCGGCCCAAGGCGTAGGCTAGCAGTTTCTCCACTAGGTTGCGGGCCAAATCATCGCTTCGTCCGGCGATGATGGCCTTCAGATCTTTGGGGCCCGAGAAACGTTCTCCACCCGGAAGCTCGCCCGCTGCATCAATCGCCTCGCCATTGTCGTCCCGGTCGCGCCAACGGCCGATGGCGTCGAAGTTCTCCAAGCCGAACCCAATCGGGTCGAGCAATTGGTGACAGTTGGCGCAGACGGTGTTCGTGCGGTGCAGCTCGGTGCGCTCGCGCAAGGACAGGTTCGCGACCGTCCCCTGGTCCTGTTCCTCCAGTGCCGGGACGTTCGGAGGGGCGGACGGCACATGGTCTCCGAGCACCTGTTCCAGCACCCACACGCCGCGCTTGACCGCGCTGGTGCGGTTGGGGAAGGATGTCGCCGCGAGAACTCCGGGCATTCCCAAGACTCCCCCGCGATTGCCATCGCGCAGCTGGACCCTCCGCATCTCGGGTCCCGTGACAGTCTCTTCCAGGCCGTAGATCGAGGCCAGTGTCTCGTTGAGAAAGGTGTAATCGCCATCGACGAAATTGATGGCGCTCCTGTTCTCACGGACGATGCTTTCGAAGAACAGGCGGGCTTCGTCATACATCGCCTCGCGCATTTCGGCGGTCATCTGCGGAAACACCGCGGGATCGAAGACCTGGCTTTCCAGGCGTCCGACGCCAAGCCACTGCGCGCCAAACCCATCAAACAGAGCGCGGGAGCGACGATCCATAAGCAATCGCTTGACCTGCGCTTCGAGAATCTCTGGCGCATGCAGCGTCCCGTTATCAGCGAGGGCCATCAGTTCGTCGTCGGGCATGGTGGCCCACAGCAAATAAGACAAACGCGAGGCGAGTTGGTAGTCGTCCAGCGGAACGATGCCCGTGCTCGAGTCGAGTTCTCCAGCCGGAGTAATGAAGAGGAACTGGGGAGAAACGAGGATGCCCTTGAGCATCAAGTGAAGCGACTGCTCGTAACCGAGTCCGTTCTGCCTTCCCAGCTCGAACGCTTCCGCCAAGACATCCAGTTCCGACTCGGTTGGAGGCCGGCGATAGGCCTTTCTTGCAAGGGACCGGGCGACTTCTCGCGCTGCTTCTCGGGAGCCTGACTCCGGCGCGGCACGCTCGCCGAACAGCCGCTTGTGGACTTCGGTGGGCGCGGCGTCTGGTGGCGCCACAATCCGGTCCAATACCCGATCGGCGATCGTCAGATAGTGCTCGAGCTGGAGAGGCGAGAGCGAATTGAGATACCCCTCGCCGCTGACTTCATCCGGCAGTCCGTCGGCTATCGACGGCTCGACGCCGAAGAGATCGCGGAGGGTGTTGCCGTATTCGGTCTTGGTAAGCCGCCGGATGACGAAACGCCCGGGATCCTTCTCGCTGAGGTACTTCAGCTTTGCAATCCAATCGGCGAACGTCTCCCGATCCGCATCGCTTGGCTGGGGCGCGCCTTGCGGCGGCATGTCATGCGCATTCACCTTAGCGACCCCTCGCTTCCACTGATCGTGAAAGGCGGCGTGACTTGGGTCCTTGAGCGCCGGCGAGAAATTGACCCCCGCCTGCGTGGGCCGCCTGTTCTGGTGGCAAGAGATGCAATAGGTCTCGATGAACGGCGTTACGCGATCGCTGAAGAACGCTTCGGCATCGGCCCTTAGCTCTGCATAGTCAGCGCCGCCGGTTTCGGCCCCGGCCCCGCGGGGTGCGGCTAGACACAAGATCAGGGATAAGCCTAGGAACACGGGCGCCTTCGAAACACCCCGGATCCGGCTGGAAGGGGCCATGCTTCGGAAAGGCTTCCGATGGCTAGTCCGTTTCGGAGAGTCGGCTAGGCCAGCTCTACGGTCTTGTCCCACGCACCATGCCATGGTCCCGCCTTCGCCCGCATCCTCGTCGGCGTGACCGAGGTCGAGTCCGGCGGCGGCTCGCTCTGCGAGGCGACTGTGCGTCGCCCCGAGCTGATCCGGCGGCAACGCGTTCTCGATGCAGCAGTCACCGGAACGGTCGAGGTCGGCCTCTTGCTGTTCAAGATCGGATGTCAACGGCGGGCGGTCAGTCGGAACGGCAGCGGACGCACGAACTTGCTTGCGATAGTATCACGAGATTGCCATATCAGAGCCCACTCGGATGCAGGATTAGCCTGGGGACGAGATGCTGTTTCCGCCGCCGATCCGCTACTTCGATCGCATCTCGAAACGGGTCCTGGCAGCAAGGGTGCCCGGCGAGTTCGGTATGTCGAGCAGCGCCTTCGTCTGCACCGTGAAGGCGGCCCAGTTTCGCCACTTCCTCTACAGCGTGGGCGGGCGGAATGCTGGCTACTGGGGCATCATGCCAGCGCTCTAATGTACAATCCACACGGCGCTTGAAGCGCTACCTCGCCTAAGGAGGCTCCCATGCTGCTCCGCACCCTGCTCGCCGCGACAGTCCTTTGTTCGATCGCTGTTGCGCAACAGCAATCGAACTACCCCCCGAATATGCCCGAGGCCCGGATCGAGACGTACAAGTCCGTCGAAGGAACCGACCTCAAGGTTTGGATCTTTGAACCGCAAGGGCACAAGGCGTCTGACAGCCGCCCGGCGATCGTGTTCTTCTTCGGCGGCGGCTGGCGCAACGGCACGCCGGGACAGTTTCACCAGCAAGCCATGCACCTCGCAGCCCGGGGCATGGTGGCGATGTCGGCGGATTATCGCGTGCTCAATCGCCAAGGCGTGACAGGCCACAAATGCGTGCAGGACGCGAAGTCCGCGATCCGGTGGGTTCGCGCCAACGCGAAGCGGCTCGGCATCGATCCGAAGCGCATCGCCGCCGGCGGGGGCTCGGCCGGCGGGCACTTGGCCGCATCGACGGCTACCCTGCCGGGCCACGATGATCCGGCCGGCGACAAATCGATCAGTTCGAAGCCCAACGCGCTGGCGCTTTTCAATCCCGGAACCGTGCTTGCCAGCGTGCCGGGAAGAATCGAATTCGACAAGAAACAAACCGCCTTACTAGCCGAACGGGCGGGCGCCGAACCGAAGTCGATCTCCCCATACCATCACGTCATGTCCGGCTTCCCGCCGGCAATCATCTTTCACGGGAAGGCTGATACGACCGTGCCGTATAAGACGGTCGAGGTTTTCACCGAGAGAGTCCAGTCAGTCGGCAGCCGATGCGAGTTGGTCGGCTACGATGGCGCAAACCACGGGTTCTTTAACTACGGTCGCGGCGACGGCACGGCCTATACCGACACGGTCCGCCGCATGGACGAGTTTTTCGTGTCGCTCGGGTGGCTCGAGACGTCCGTCTCGGACAAGCGATCGGAGTAGCCACGAGGGACGACGACGAGGGTGTCCCTAGAGGAGATCGCCGAGAAGATCAAAGTCCCTTGGGCCGCTCAACTTGAAGGTTCGGACATCTCCTTCCTCGGCGGCGCCGATCGAACGGTCGATGCGGCGCCCCCATTCCCCGATCTGCGGATCATCGGCCCTATGCCCTTCTCGGCCAGAAAGTCTCCGTAGAGAATGGCTGTGACCGTGCCAGCATTGAGGATGAGGGGCGCTTCCCGAATGCCCTGCTTGGGGAGATCCGCCTTGAGCTTCATGTTTCGGGATTCGGCACGCCGAAGGGCAAGCCTGATTGCCCAGGTCTCCATCGAGAGCCCGGTTGGTCCCCTTGATGGAGACTCAGTAACCCGGTCATCGGCTAGGTGCTCAACAAGACCGGGAGCTATCGGGCATGTCGCACCTGTAGCGCAGGCGCTCTTGCGCTTGGTCCGCGGACGGATGCGGTGCGACAAAGACGAGGACAGCTCCGACACCGCGTCCGGACCGCTCAGCTCGTGATCATCGCTTCTACGTCCGGTCCGGATACTTACAACTCGATCCACGGCTTGATCACGCCGTCGGCGTACTCGCCCATCGTCGTGAACGCCCGGTGTCCTTCGGATAGCGGATAGCGGTGAGACAGGATCGACGCTGGATCGATCCTGCCGTCTTCAAGCAGTTCTAGAGCGGCGTGATCGCTGCCGTTGCTGCGGTGCTGCACGACAAGCGTTGCTTCCGACTGGAGCGCCAGCCACAGCTCCAAAGCAATCGTCTCCTTCGACGGAATGCCAATCAGCACGATACGCCCCCCTGCGCGTACCGACCGAATCGACGCATTGATTGACTCTTGCTTGGCTGCCGCGTCAAAAACGACGTGTACTCCGCGACCTGCCGTCAGGTCGTGGGCAGCGTCGCTGATCGACTCCTTCGACACGTCGACGACTTGGTCGGCTCCCAGCTCCTTCGCTCGTGCCAGCCGGTGCGGCACCTTGTCGCCGACTACAACAACTGAAGCGCCCGCCAACTTGGCCATCTGCAGTGCGAGGAGCCCGATCGGCCCGGCGCCCAGCACCGCCACGGTCTCACCAAGCTGTAAGCCGGCGAGTTCCATCGAGTGCAGCAGCACCGCTATCGGCTCAATCGTCGCCGCTGCGGCGAACGACATGTGCGGGGGAACCTTGAGAGCATTCTCTCGCGGCATTACCGCATACTCCCGCAACAAGCTTGGAAGCTGAATGCCACCCATGAACTGTGCGCGACTGCACAAATTTCGGCGGCCAGTCCGGCACGGCTCGCAGCGGCCGCACGAAACGGCTGGCTCCACCGCCACGCGGTCACCCGGCTTGAGATCTGCAACGCCCGCACCAACGGCCGCGATCTCGCCCGCGGGTTCGTGCCCCAAGACTTGCGGATATGCCGCTGGAGTCCCCGCGCAGCCGTCTTCGAGATAGAAGTGCATGTCCGACCCGCACACACCGACGGCGCGAATCCGAACCGTGACTTCGCCCGGCCCCGGATCCGGCGGATCCGGCATTTCGCGGACCTCCAATCGACGAGGAGCGACTGGTTGCAGCGCTTGCATCAGCTCTCGATTCTATCCGTAGCCTCCGGTCCGCTCGAAACGCGCACGGCGACCCGTCAGCGTGGCTCGCAAGCGCGCTCCGTTTTGCGATACCATCCGAGATCGTCTCTCAAGCTACACACACCGCCGCCGTCTAGGCTCGAAACGGCACGCTAGCGGGTCAGGACCAGTGCCTGGAGCAAGACGAGAAAGGCTGAGGTATACCGTGCCTAGATTGATGACCAAAGACGACATGGTCGGCATTTTCCCGCCGGTCGTAACCCCTTTTCACGACAACGAGGAGATCAACCTCGACGCTTTGCGCCGCGAGGTCGACTACTACCTGACGCTCGAGACAACCGGAATCTGCGTCGGCGGCAGCACGGGTGAAGGACACGCTCTCAGTCCGCTGGAGCTCGGTCAGATTACGAAGGCTGCGAACGAGCAGATCGGCGGCAGCGTTCCCCTGCTGGCCGGGATCATCACGATGACTACGCGGGATGCCGTCGAGAAGGGCAAACGCGCCGCCGAAGCCGGAGCGATGGGCTTGATGATTACGCCGCCGGCTTATCAGATCGCGTCCGACGACGGCCTGTACGACTTCTACGCGACCATTCACCAGGAGACGGGCTTGCCGACGATGGTCTACAACGTCAACGTCAACGTTCCGGTCAAGCCCGACCTGATGCGCCGCATGGCGGCCAACCAGTCCGAGACCGGCCTCTTCGCGACCAAGGAAAGCATTGGCGGCTCGCTCGAGTGGCTTACTGAGCTTCTCGAAACCGTCGCAGACCAGATCTCCGTGACTTGGGCCACGGATTGGACGCTCTATCCAGGGCTCGCCCTAGGAGCAACGGGCTCGATTTCCGCGGCTGGCGCGATCCTGCCCCGCCAGTGCTTGGGGATCTGGAACGCCATTCAGGACGGGGACTTTGAGACCGCCCAAAGAATGAACGTCCTCGTGCTGGGCGTGTCCAACGCGATCTCCCGGGTGAATTGGCCCGCCGGCGTGAAGGCGGCCATCAACCACCGCCGAGGGGTTGGCAAGGCGCGGGCTCCGTTTCACACGATTCCGGCCGAGCAGGTCAAGCGGATCTGCGCAGCAATTGACCACGCGGACGCTGAGTTGGAAAGACGCTGACGGCCATGGGGACGAGAGCATGACACGGATCCTGTTCGCCCCCGCGTTGGTCTGCATGCTGTGCAGTTGCGGAGGGGATCTCGGCCAGCAAGCTCTGCCTGAAGGAACAGCCGACGGTGAAGTGGGAGGCTCGATCACGTTTCTCAACAACGGTCCGTTTGCCTACGACCCCGCGACTGTGATCAACATGGACCGCTTCGACGCGGCCCATCCGGAAGTGTCGGTGAGTCGCGTCGAGGACAATGACATCCTGGCGAGGCTCGCCACCATGGTTGCGGGGGGAGGCGAGGACTTCGACGTAGCGGAGCCATCTGCGGTCAACGTCCCGCAGTTCATCGACATCGGAGCGCTGATGCCGCTGGACGATCTGTTCCCTCCAGAGGAAATGGCCCGCTATCCGAATGGGACGCTCGATGCGATCACCGGCCGCGACGGACACATCTACGGCAAGCCTCACTATGTGCTGCCGCAAGTCCTGCTCTACAACAAGAGGCTCCTGGCTGAGGCCGGCTTTGACCGTCCCCCCGCGACCTGGGAAGAGATCATCGCTTACGGCAAAGCTCTAACCCATCCCGAGAAAGATCAATGGGGCTACGCATTCGGACTCGCGCCGAATCGCGACACTTACCATATCTTCGCGTCCTACCTGTACCAGGCAGGAGCGACGCTATTTCGCCAAGACTACAGTGCGGCCTTCAACAACGATGCGGGCAGGCAGGCCCTGCAGTTCATGGTCGATGTGCTCAACACCCACAAGATCGCGCCCGCAGGGATCACCACGTATGACGGCGACGCGGTTCAGGACTTGTTCATCCGCGGCAATGCCGCCATGGTCCAGAACTGGGGCTACACGATCGATCGTGCTCTGAACCGGGAAGAGTCCGTCGTCAAGGACGACCTCGGCGTCGCACTGCTGCCTGTCGGCCCCAGCGGCGAAGTCTCCGGCTATCTCGTGATGTTCCCGCTTGTCGCCACGTCCTCGACCAGGAATCCGGCGACAGCCAAGGCGTTCATTGACTTCATGACGAACGCCGAATCGCAGAAGCGGATGCTGATCGACGAACCAGGAAACGCCGTCGTTCCTCCCGACATCTTCGCCCTGCCTGAAGTGCGGGGGAGGGTCCCCTTCGCCAGCGAGATCGGCACAATGATCGAAGCGTCCCGCGCCGAGTACCATCCAAAGTCCGGGCAGGTCGTCACGATCCTGGTGGAAGAGGTCCATGCCGCGATGGCCATGACCAAGTCGGTTGAACAGGCGCTCGCCGACGCCGAAGCGCGCGTGAATCAGCTCCTGTGACGCGATGGCTCGAGACCGGCTCTACGCTTATTCCCTGATATCGCCGGCGCTGTTCGTCGTACTGGCCATCGTCGTCTACCCGGTCTTCTTCCTGCTTCAGCTGTCCGTGAGCGAAGTGTCATTCGTGCAAGGGCGGATGGCGACGACGTTCAGCGGCCTCAACCACTTCAGCGATCTCACTTCGGACGGCGCTTTTCTGAACTCCGCGTATCGCACCGGCATCTTCACGGTTTCATCCGTATTCCTTAGCTTGATCGCCGGACTGGGCGTCGCACTGGCCGTCAACGAAGTCCGCAAGGGCGTGACGCTCGTCCGGCTTGCCGTTCTCCTGCCCTGGCTGCTGCCGCCGGTCGTTTCCGGCCTGATCTGGCGCTGGATGTTCCACGATCAGTTCGGTCTTGTGAACTGGATGCTCATGAATGTCGGCCTCCTGCAGAATCGGCAGCCTTGGCTGGCCGATGTCGCAACAGCGATGCCCAGTGTGATCTGGGTCGATGTGTGGATCCACATTCCGTTCGTTGCGATCATCCTGCTGGCGGGGCTGCAGACCATACCCAACGAGTTGTATGAGGCCGTGCGTGTTGACGGCGGCTCATCGCTTCGCGCGTTCTGGCACGTGACCTTGCCGTTGCTTCGGCCCTACCTGTTGGTCGTGTTGCTGATTCGGGTGATTTTCGCGCTGCGGGTGTTCGACATCGTGGTCATGCTAGCCGGCTCAAAGTTTGGCTCAGCCGCCGGCGCCCCTGCGGGAACGACTCAGGTCTTCGGACTGTTGATTTGGCAGCGGGCGATCGAGCATCTGAAGTTCGCCGAGTCCGCAGCGATGGCCGTCGTCGTCCTGGTCCTGACGTTCATCGTCAGCTTCTTTTCGATCAAGATGCTCCCCAGCAAGACATGAGCGGCCGGTCGCAGAATCTGGTCTGGAGGACGGTCGCCTGGCTGTTCTTGCTGGGCTATTTGCTCATCAACCTCATTCCGGTGGGATGGTTGATCGATACGTCGATCAAGACTGACGCCGACGCGGTTGCGTTCCCGCCAGTCGTCTTTCCCGCCCAGCTGACTTTGAGCGCATTCGACCTGGCGCTCAACCAGTTTCAGATTCTGGCGAACATCCGCAATAGTCTGATCATCACTGGAGGCACAACCCTGTGCTGCGCGTTACTAGGCGTCGTCGCGGCTTACGGCTTCAGCAGGTTCGCTTTTCCGGGTCGGCAGTTTCTGATCGTCCTGGTAATCGCCACGCGCATGGTGGCGCCAATCGCAATGGTCATTCCTTTCTTGGTCCTTGCGCGCGATCTCGAACTCTTCAACAGCAAGATGATCTTGGTCATCGCCAACACGGCGCTCAACTTGCCGTTCGTGATTTGGATGATGAAGGGATTCTTTGACAGTATCCCGACCGAGCTTGACGAGGCCGCGCGCATCGACGGATGCTCTCACCTCGCAGCGTTGTGGAGGGTGGTTCTCCCCGTCGCCCTGCCGGGATTGGCGGCGACGATGATTCTCGTCTTCGTCTTTACGTGGAACGAGTTCCTCTTTGCCTGGGCGCTTACCTCAAACCTGGCCGCCGAACCCCTGACCGTGGCATTGAAGGACTTCATCGGCGAGCAGGTCACGTCGTGGCCCTTGTTCTCGGCGGCCGGGGTCCTGGCAATCATTCCAGCCGTTGTTTTCGCGGCCATCTTTCAGCGCTACATCGTGGCAGGCCTCGGCGCCGGCGGAGTCAAAGGGTGACTCGGATACAGTCCAGATCTAGGTCAACGCCCGCTCGGTCTCGGGATCAAACAGGTGAGTCTTGTCGACATCGAACGACAGCTTGACATGTTGTCCGACGGCGTAGCGCTCGCCCGACTGTACCTTTGCGATGAAGTCGTGCCCGCCGCTATTGAGATAGAGGAAGGTCTCGGCTCCCATCGGCTCGCAAACTTCCACCCGCGCCGTTCCGCAAGATTGGCCGGAACCGCCTGAGAGGGAGTCGGCGTCAGCAATGTCCTCGGGCCGGATCCCGAGAACGATCTCCTTGCCAAGGTAGGAATCGGCTAGGTCAGCGAGCCTCGAGCTGAGCGCGAGGCGGACGCTTGGGCCGTCCTGGTTGCGCTCCGCGAAGCACGTTCCGCGCTGGTCTTCGATCAAGCGCCCGCGGAAGAAATTCATCGGCGGGCTGCCGATGAAGCCGGCCACGAAGATACTCTCGGGGGAGTTGTAGAGATCGAGCGGCTCGGCCACCTGCAGGATGCGGCCGTCGTTCATCACGCAGATGCGATCTCCCATGGTCATGGCCTCGACTTGGTCGTGCGTGACATAGATCATCGTCACACCCAGCCGTGAGTGGAGCTTCGAGAGCTCCGTGCGCATGGAGACGCGCATCTTCGCGTCGAGGTTAGAGAGCGGCTCGTCAAAAAGGAACACCGTGGGATCGCGGACGATGGCGCGTCCCACGGCGACGCGCTGGCGCTGCCCTCCCGATAGCGCCTTGGGCTTGCGGTCGAGCAAGGACTCGATGCCCAGGATCTCCGCGGCGATCATGACCCGCTTGTGGATCTCGGCCTTGGGAACTCTCTTGAGCTTCAACCCGAAGGCCATGTTGTCGAAGACCGACATGTGGGGGTAGAGCGCGTAGCTCTGGAACACCATGGCGATGTCCCTGTCCTTCGGTTCTAGGTCGTTGACCCGCCGGCCCTCGATGGCGATCTCGCCCGAGGTGATCTCCTCGAGCCCCGCGATCATCCGCAGGGTCGTCGACTTGCCGCAGCCGGAAGGACCCACCAGAACCATGAACTCCTTGTCGCGGACTTCCAGATTGATTCCTTGGACCGCCCTAAATGGCGGACTCTTGCCGGATCCCGCGTAGACTTTCGATAGATCCTTGAGTGAGACTTCGGCCATGTTGTTTGTATGGCTGTGTTCGCGAGTTCCGATCGTAACCGATCAGTCGCCGCTGGATGGCTAGCCGGTCACTTCAACAACCGCCGCCGGATCAGCCACTTCGGTTCGAGCCTGCTAGCGCGGTCGCGATTTGAGCGCACTCTCGTTTCCGCGGACTGATATCCTCTTCCCGATGAGGACTACGAGGTGCTCGATACCGCTGATCTTGGTTCTCCTGCCCGGCGCATTGATGTGGGCGGAGCAGCCCGCCAAGACGCCCGTTGTCGAGTGGACGGTCGGCGACGCGCCGGACTTCCGCTACCGGTTCCTCGAACGGATTGAGACCACCGAGCTTCTGCACGCGACGCCGGAGACCGGAACCTTCAGCCACCACGGCTTCCTTGCGTACCACCAGAGCGTGTTGTTCGCCAGCTGGGACAGCCAGGCGCGTGACGAGAACACCTCTGGCCAGCACGGCGTCTTCCGCCATTCGACTGACGAAGGAGAGACGTGGTCGGATGCCAAGCCGTTGTTCCCGCCGATGGCTGACAATCTTCCGGCGTCGGAGACTGATCCGAACAATCCCTTCCAGGTCTCCCAAGGATTTGTCGAGATCGACGGCCAACTCTTCGCCGTGACCAACATCGACAGGGCTCTCGAGAAAAAGGTCTACCGCTTCAACGAAGTCTCCCGGGTCCAAATCGGACTGCTTGCGCGTTCGGTCGGTGTCGACGGATCGCTCGGGGAGATCTTCTGGCTGTCTGAATCGGTCCCCGAGCCGGAGCCCGGCTTCCCCGCGTACCTTCCGGGAGACCCATTGCTCGTTGCGAAGCTCAAGGCCCACTTCCTACAGCCCGGCCATTTGCCGCAGCTCATGTTCCGGCCGCGGGTGCACCCGGACTCCGCAGACGGCCATCGCATGAACGAGCCGACTCCCGCCTGGCGGCTCGACGATGGAACTTGGGTGCGACTCTACCGCGACGAGGGAGACATTCGCGCCGCGAGCCGCGCCGAGGTCGATGCCACCCGAAGCCGCCGTAACTACGCAACTTTCTCGTTCGACAATGGCAAGACCTGGACCCCAGCGACGCGGACGAATTTTCCCGACTCCTGTGCGCGCTCCAATGCCGGAAAGTTGCCGGACGGCCAAGTCTACGTGATCAACAACATTCTCCCCATGGCCCCCAGGCCGGGAGGTCGCTCGATGCTGGCGATCTCGTTGTCCCGAGACGGCTTGAAGTTCGACCGCTCAGCCGTGATTCGCTTCGTGAGCCGGCCGCAGCGATACCAAGGAAAATTCAAGTCGATGGGATATCAGTACCCCCATTCGGTCGTCGTCGGCGAGCATCTGTGGGTGATCTACTCGGTGAACAAGGAAGATATCGAAGTCGCTCGAATTCCGCTGGCCGAGATCTACGAACTGTGAACGCACCCCGGGGCCCGATGAACCGAAGCGGAGTCCCGACCGTCGCGACTCCGCTTGCGTTCACGGCGTCAGCCACCGCACGACCCACTAGCCTCGTCGTCGTTTCCTATGAATTTGTGGCCTGGAACCAAGGCCCTGCGGCAGGCCTAGCTTGAGCGCCGTTGCAGCGGTCTTCGGGCCGTGCATGACGTCTTCGGGACTCCCATCAGGGCCATTTTTTTGTCCGAGTCCGAGGCAGTGCACGACAGTAGCCGGAGGGGCAGTGGCTGCCTGCTAGAGTTTGCGAGCTCGGCATGGTAGCGCTGTCTGCTGCGAGGACTGGACATTTTGTTGTCAGTCTGTCAGGCTAGGCTCTAGTGGCAGCGCCAAGCGGCTTGCGGGATCTGGATTTGCGCTCCGTGCACGTGCGCCCCACGCACGGTGCGCAGGAGCACCGGCGCTGGGACCGCTTGGTGGCCAGCCACCACTACCTAGCGTTCGAGGGGTTGTTCGGCAAGGCCCTGCGGCATGTGGCGACGCTGGGGCAGGACTGGATCGCACTGGTGGGCTGGCAGGCCGCCGCGCTCAAGCTGGCGGCCCGTGACCGCTGGATCGGCTGGAGCCCGCAGCAGCAGCGGCGGCGCCTGCATCTGCTCACGCAGAACTCGCGCTTCGTGATTCTGCCGGCTTGGCAGGGGGCGCCCAATCTGGCCTCGCGGGTGCTCGGGCTGAGCTTGCGACGGCTTTCGGACGACATGTTGGCCGAGCACGGCATTCCGAGCCTGTTAGCGGAGTCGTTCGTGGACCCTGAACGCTTCGCCGGCACCTGTTACCGGGCCGCCAACTGGCGCTCGCTGGGCTTCAGCGGCGGCTACGCACGGCTGCCGGGTGCCACGCCGCGCTGGCGTCGGCACGGCCAGCGGAAGGAGATTTTCGTGTACGAATTGCAGCCCGGCGCGGCCCTCAAGCTGGCCCAGCCGGAGGATGATCCGGCCTGGGACGGGCCGGCCCGCAGCGCGCCCCCCGACGCGCAGACGCTGCGCAGTCTGTTCGAGTTCCTCGGCGAGTTGCCCGAGTACCGCCATGCGCGCGGCAAGCGCTACGGCTTGCGCAGCGTGCTGGCCTTGGCGGTGGCGGCGCGCCTGTGCGGCTACCGCGGGGTGACCGCCTTCGCCCAGTTCGCGGCCCTGCTGAGCCAGTCGCAGCGACTGGCGGTGGAGTGTTTCTACAGCCCCAGCAAAGGCTGCTACACGAGTCCGTCGATCACCACGTTCCACAACATTCTGGCGACCCTAGAGCCGCAGACGCTGGAGGAGGCGGTGCGCGGGTGGGCCCTCCAGCAAAGCGCGCAAGTGCAGTCACAGCAAGACGCTACGGATTCGTCCAAGGCCGCCAGCGAGGCACCCAGCGAGGGCCCGGCAGTGCTGCCGGGCGTGAGCCTGGACGGCAAGGACGTGCGCGGGGCCTCCAAGCAGAGCGCACACGGTCGGCGCATGCTGCTGGCCGCGGTGGAGCAGGGCAGCGGCGTGGTGCTGGGACAGTTGGAGATCGACTCCAAGACCAACGAGATCCCGGCCTTCCGGGAACTAGCCAGGCAACTCGACCTGGCCGGGCGGGTGGTCACCGGCGACGCGCTGCACGCCCAGCAGGAGACGGCCCGCTGCCTGCTCGAGGAATCCCAGGCAGACTATCTGATCACCGCGGTGAAAAACAACCAGCCAACGCTGTTCCGGGACCTGCAAGAGATGGACTTCAGTGCCTGCCCGCTGGTGGAGACGCTGGACAAGCAGCATGGCCGCATCGAGCGCCGACGCTACTGGGTCAAGGACATCAGCGCCGCCGAATGGGACGACTATGCCGCCCTGCACGGCCGCCAGCAGGCCATCCGCGTCGAACGTCGGCGGCAGCACGTCAAGAGCGGCAAGAGCAGCACCGAAGTGAGCTATGCGCTCACCTCGCTGGGCCCCGCACGGGCCACCCCCGAGCAACTCGCGGAGTTGCTGCGCAACCACTGGCAGATCGAGAACCGCCTGCACTATGTGCGTGACTTCACCTACGACGAAGACCGCTGCCGCGTGTATGTGCGCGACCTGCCGCGCAACCTGGCCTGTCTGACCAACACGGCCATTTCGATCATCCGCTGCCTGCCCCAATTCCGCTACGTGCCGGAGGCCAACCGGCATTTCGCGGCACGCCCGCAGGAGGCTCTCGACTTGCTGCTGCAAGCGCCCTCGCCTTAGCCCATGCGAGCGTCCCGCCAGCCTGCCCGGCAACGCCTTGCGAGGCGTCACACCCCCGCTGCGCCGACACTGTCCAGTGCCCCCTCGCGGGCGCTGCGAAGAGCGGCCCAGCGCCCTTCGAGCAGGCCCTTGCAACTCCAGCGACAGGCTGCCCTAGTTGCACGAGCAACGATCCGATCCCATCAGACGAGTCACGTATCGACAAAAAAATGTATCTGGGACTCCCATGACAGCGCTTGCGCTTCCCAATCCAGCGCGGCCGCCGGCACGGAACCTCGGGGAGCCTGCGCTCTAGAGGGATGGCCTCATGGGACCGGTGACGCCCCGCGCCACGAGGCCAATGGCTAGGACCAAGCTTGTCGTGCGGTCCGCCAAGCCTCCGCTTGAGCCGACAGTTTCGCGAAACTAGTTGTCATGCACCTGATTCCGATCTTGCTTGTCTTGACGTCGGCTGTGTCCGTCGCGGCAGCAGACCTGCCCAATATCGTCTTGGCGATGGCAGACGACCAAGGCTGGGGGGAGGTCGGGTACAAGCGGCATCCCTATCTGCTCACTCCCACTCTGGACGAGATGGCCTCGTCAGGCCTGCGCTTCGACCGCTTCTACGCTGCGGCGCCGAACTGCTCCCCCACCCGCACGTCAATCCTTACCGGCCGCCATCCGAACCGTTCTGGCGTGTTTTCGCCGAATCACACCACGCGGCCGGAGGAGATCACGATCGCCCAGATCCTGAAGTCTGCCGGCTACCGCACGGGTCACTTCGGCAAGTGGCACGTCGGGGCCGTCAAGGCCGCATCTGCCACCAATCCGGCCAGGATGGGCTACGACGAGTACCTCGCGCACGACAACTTCTTCGAAATGCACCCCCCGCTGAGCCGCAACGGGGCGGCGCCGACGATCGTGCAAGGCGAGAGTTCGGAGATTTGCGTCGACGCGGCGCTTGAGTTCATCGAGACTGTCCAGTCCGCCGGAGATGCGCCGTTCTTCATCACGCTCTGGTTCGGTTCGCCGCACAGTCCGTATCGCGCCACGGACGAGGATCTCGCGCTGTACGCCGACGTTCCCGGAGACGAGCTGGCAGCCCGGTTTGCGGAGATCACCGCGCTGGACAGAGCGCTGGGCCGGTTTCGAGGCGAGCTGGAGCAGCGGGGCCTATCCGAGGACACGCTGCTCTGGTACACCTCTGATAACGGCATCACCGTGGAGGGCATCCCAGAGGAACAGCGGGGAGATCTCTTCAACGGCGGCTGGCGCGGGCACAAGGGCCGTCTATATGAGGGAGGGCTGCGCGTGCCTGCGATCATCGAATGGCCCGCGAAGATCCCGCATCCAAGGAGCACCCAAACGCCGGCGGTGACGACAGACATCTTCGTCTCCCTGCTCGCGCTGCTCGATCTCAGGCACCCCGATCCAAACCGGCCGCTGGACGGTATAGATCTGACCCCGCTGATCTTGCGCGATGCGATGCCCGAGCGCGCGGCGCCCATTGGCTTTTGGGCGTACGACCGGCGCGCAGAGGCGGACAACCCGCGCTGGATGGCTCCCGAGCTGACCAAGGGGACCACGCCGACGGTGCGAAATCCCGGCATCGACTTCGTCAACTTCAGGCATCCGGTGGCCAAGACCAAGGATTTCGGAGGAGTCGCTGCTTGGATGGACAACCGCTACAAGCTGGTCCGGTTCCGTTCCGATGTCCCGGAGTTGTACGACTTGCTGGCCGATCCCCGCGAGCGCCGCGATCTCGCTTCCGAGCAGCCCGGCCGCGCCAGCGAGATGCTAGCCGCCATGGAGGAGTGGCAGCGCTCGGTCGAACGCAGCCTTGCCGGAGGCGACTACTGATGATCGGTTCTCTAGACCCCTCGTCTCGGCGCAAGCGCGACGATTGAGTCAAGTTCGATCATAGGACCCATGCCCAGCCGCCGGACGCGCAGCCCCGGCAGCCTTCGGCACGAAGCCCAGCCTCCCTTGCCGGGCCGGTTCCGGCCACAATAACGCCTGCTATCCTACGGCCATGGCCGCTCCTGCCTCGCTCGTAGAGCCCGCCACACGCCCCTCCGCTGAGCTGCCGGAGCAGAAATACCCCTATTCCGACGGCAAGATCCTGATGGAGACCGACCCGCATGCGCGGTCGATCGTCGCCATGCGCGACCAGTTGGATACGCATTTCGAGGCCCGGGCGTACGCCTACGTGGCCGGCAGCATGGCCGTGTACTATCGCCAGGGCGACCCCAAGGCGGTGGTGGCCCCGGACGTGTTCGTTGTGCTGGGCGCGGAGAAGAAGGAGCGCAGGTCGTATCTGATCTGGGAGGAAGGCGGGGTAGTGCCGGCCTTCGCGGTGGAGGTGGCCTCGGACTCGACCGACCGCCGGGACGCGACCAGCAAACGCGCCACCTACGAGCAGATGGGAGTGAGCGAATACTGGCGGTTCGACCCGCTAGGGGTGCTGATCCGGGAAGGCTTGCAGGGCTGGCGGCTGGAGGGCGGCCGCTACGAGCGGGTGCGGGCTGAGAGAGCCGATGGCTGGCACCGGAGTGAGGCGCTGGGGCTGGAGTTGCGGGCGGAAGGGCGGCTGCTGCGCTTCTGGGACCCGCAGACTGGGCGGGCCTTGGTGACCCATTCGGAGTCCCAGCGGGCGTCGCGGGCATTGGAGCGGGAGCGCGCCCGGGCAGGGCGCGAGCTTGACGCGACGACACGGAAGCTTGACGCGACGACACAGGAGCTTGACGCGACGAAGCGGGAGCGCGACGCGGCAAATCAGCGGATCCGCGAACTTGAGGCCCGATTGCGGTTGTCCGACAAGTCGGGATAGCTTTCTACTGCCCGGAACGGACTCCGGCCAACCGGCAATACAGCACGGCCTAGGATCTGCTGTTCGAAGCCACCTATAACGTTCTGATTCCCAGGGCGACGGTTTCAGCCGATGCCTCGCAGCGGCCGTCCGGTCCGTGAGATGGCAGGCAGCCGCTAACGAGATTGCCTCTCGCTACGCACGGCCGACTCACGAGTAGCACTCGGACGTCATCTCGCCCCACGCTTGCGAACTCTGGTCGGTCGGCGAAGCCTCGCTAGCCTCTTCCCACCAGCGGCATCTGAGTCGCCATCACAGTCATCGTGAGCACGTTGGCGTCGAGGGGCAGGTTGGCCATGTACAGCACGGCGCGCGCCACGTGATCGACGTCGATTGTCGGTTCGCGCGCAAGCTCGAAGTTGGCTTGCAGGACTCCCTGAGACATCCTTGCGGTCATCGGAGTGGCGGCGTTTCCGATGTCGATCTGCCCGCAGGCGATGTCGAACGCGCGGCCGTCCAAGGCGACGGATTTCGTGAACCCCGTGACAGAGTGCTTGGTCGCGGTGTACGCCGCCGAGTGAGGGCGGGGCGTCTGGGCGGACACCGAGCCGTTGTTGATGATGCGACCGCCCCGAGGTGTCTGTGCCTTCATGATGCGCATGGCCTCGCGGGTGCACAGGAACATGCCGGTGAGATTGACGCCCACGACTCCCTCCCATTGCTCCAGCGTGAGATCCTCCAACGGTACGGGCGGGGCATTGCCTCCTGCGTTGTTGAAGAGCACGTCGACGCGCCCGAACCGGTCCATAATCTGCTCGAAAGCGGACTGGACCGAGGCCTCGCTTGCGACGTCGGTCGGTATGGTCAGAGAGTGGCTGCTATCCCCGGAGAGTGCGGCGGTCTCGTCAAGCGCGGCGTGGCGTCGACCGAGCAGCGCGACGCGATACCCGTCTCCGAGCAGTGCCAGGGCGCTGTGTCGGCCCACGCCGCTACCTGCGCCGGTTACCACGGCGACGCGTGGTTGAGATGCTGCATTGGTTGTCATCGGTAGTACCAGCCACGAGGATACCTGTCCGGGGATCGGGCAGCGAAGCAGGTCACCTGTCGGCCGCCGGGCTGACGGCGGTGTTGTGGATGCCTGCCTTCCCGCCACAGTCGGCCGATGGCCGTCTGGTGCGTTACGATGATCTCAGTGACACTGCGCAGGAGAGACTTCTGGCTGGTTGCTGGGGCGGGCCTTGTTGCTGCCGCCGGCGACACGCTGTGGGCCGACGAGATCGAGTTCCGCGACGTCGAGGCCCAGTCCCGGCAATTCATGCGCTGGTATGAGGAGATCCGCCTCACCGACTCTCAAGAGGCTGTCAAGAAAGCGGCGCTGGGCAATATCCCCGCCCCATGCTGCTCCGACAACAGTGCCTACACCTGCTGCTGCCCGTGCAACATCTCCCGCACGATCTGGGGCTTGAGCCAATACATGATCGCGAAGCAGAATGCGTCGGCCGATCAAGTGCGCTCCAAGGTACAGGAGTGGATCGCGTTCATTGGCCCCAAGCCTCCGGACGGATTCAGCGGCTCGGGCTGCTATACCGGCCAGTGTCCTCGGCCGTTCAAGCAGGGCGGCTGCGGCGGCATGCGCCCCGACAACTTGGTCCTGTAGCCGGCCGGACACGCTGCGGGGAGTAGGGTGTAGGCTATACCGCAATGAACCTCCCGAGCCTGACCCGGACGCAGTGGCTGATCTGTTTCGTCGCTGCTCTGGGATTCGCATTCGACATCTACGAGCTGCTGATGCTGCCGCTCATCGTGCGGCCGGCGTTGCTAGAGCTGGCTGCCGCGCCGCCTGGCTCGGCGGCATTCAACCACTGGGTCGGCCTGCTGTTCTACGCCCCGGCCGTCTGCGGCGGCGTCTTCGGGCTGCTCGGGGGCTGGCTGACTGACAAGCTGGGGCGCCGCTCGGTGCTGGTTTGGAGCATCTTGCTGTACGGCTTCTCGGCGGCCGCTGCAGGCTTCTCGACCACCCCTGAGATGCTGCTCTTCTTCCGCTGCACGACGTTCATCGGTGTCTCGGTCGAATTCGTGGCGGCCATCGCGTGGCTGGCCGAACTTTTCTCTGACCAGAAGCAGCGAGAGGCCGTGCTTGGCTGGACGCAGGCGTTCAGTTCCGTCGGCGGAATTCTCGTGACTGCGGCTTACTACCTGTCGGTCACCTACGGAGACTCGTTTCCGGCGATCTACGGCGGCCACGAGGCATGGCGCTACACCCTGATCTCGGGCTTGATCCCCGCGATTCCGCTGATGATCATCCGTCCGTTCCTGCCCGAATCACCCATGTGGGAGAAGAAGCGCGCCGAGGGGAAGCTCAGCCGTCCTCGCATCACAGAGATTTTCCAGCCGCAATACTTCCGGACGACCGTCGTGACGGCCATCCTCGTGGCGTGCAGCTACGGTGCCGCTTTCGGAGCGATCCAGCACGTGCCGCGCATCGTCCCCGGCCTGATTCAGGGCGCGGAGCGCGTGGTCCAGGAGCAGACGGTCAGCCAGGTGCAGTTCGTCCAGGAGATCGGCGGCGTCTCCGGGCGCGTGCTGCTGGCGATCTTGGTGGTATTGATCCTCTCGCGCGTGAACATGTTGCGGGCATTCCAGCTCTGCGGCCTGATCGCCTTCCCGATGGTGTTCTTCTATGCCGCCACGAATGATCTGGTCATGTTGCAGGTCGGGATGTTCGTGGCCGGCTTGGTGACCATCGCGCAGTTCAGCTTCTGGGGGAATTACCTGCCACGGGTCTATCCAACGAGGTTGCGTGGGACCGGTGAGTCCTTCGCGGCGAACATTGGCGGGCGCATGTTGGGCACGTTCGCGGCCTTGGTGACGACCCAACTCGCGACAGTCGCTCCGGGCGACAGCGAATTCGTCAAACTCGCGTTCGCCGCCGGTGTGGTTGGCACTGCCGTGCACGTCATCGGCCTTATCGCGAGCTTCTGGCTGCCGGAGCCGAGCGCCGCACTGGAAGACTGACCAGCTTCCGCAGCACCCGCCCGATTTCAGCAGCGGGATGGTGCGCTTGCATCGCCGTCCTGAATGTCGCAGGACGGCACCGAGCGGCTGGCCAGGGTGGTATCATCAGGCCGGGAGAGACAGCCATGGATCGACGGACATTTCTAGCAGGCACATCCGTGGCCGCCATCGCGGCGACCGCGTCGGCCGGCCAGCGCGGAGACGTGCCAACGCGCGTATTCGGTCGCACCGGGGAGAGCCTGACCGTGATCGGGCAGGCCGGAGGACGCTTTCCGCTGTGTACGTTTGACGAGGCTAAGGCCATCGTCCGCCGCGCCTACGATCTGGGCATCAACTATTTCGACAACGCCCACAGCTATTGGAACGGGCGCTCCGAAGAGGTCTTCGGGGAGGTGCTGCCCGCCGTACGCAAGGATGTCTTCATTACGACGAAGAGCGCGGATCGCACGCGCAAGGGAGCCGCGAAGGAACTGGATCTTTCCCTCAAGCGCCTCAAGACGGACTACGTGGACCTGTGGCAGATCCACGCTGTCGGGGAGATGGAGGAAGTTGACCGGATCTTCGGCCCCGGCGGCGCCATCGAGGCCTTCGAGGCGGCCAAGCGGGCGGGCAAGTGCCGGTTCATGGGTTTCACCGGCCATCGCGACCCCCACGTGCACATGGCGATGTTGGAGCGGTACGACGACTACGACACGATCCTGATGCCCCTGCATCCGGCGGACCCGTCCTACCTGAGCTTTGAACAGATCGTGTTGCCCGAGGCGCGCAAGCGGGGCCTGGGCATTCAGGGGATGAAGGGCCTGGCCAATGCCAAATTGCTGCAGTCGCTCAGCGTCCGCCAGTGCATTCAATACGTTCTGAGCCTGCCCATCCACTGCTTGGCGGTGGGCTGCACGACCCTCGGACAAATCGAGGACGACGTGCGGATAGCCCGCGAGTTTGCGCAGTATGACGGCAAGCAGATGGCCGCGATCAGGGAGCGCGCCCAGGGGATCGCGGGAGCCGGTTTGGAAGACTGGAAGCGCGACATGAGCCAAGCCTCCGCCCGCCCGACCTACGTCGGCGGCTGAGTCCTAGCACGGGCGAGCGGGTCCGTATGAGCGCGGCGGATTAGTCTTGAGCGGCCCGACCATGAGGTACGCCGCAGTCCGAGGCCCGGACCTGACTCGACGCACATTCATCGCAGGCGTCGCCAGCGTTGCGGGCGCTGGGGCGGCACCCAAGCCTGTCGGGCTGAGCTTCGGCACCTATGCGCTGTGGATGCTCAGGTGGGAGGACTCGCTGGAGCTGATTGCCCGCACCGGCTATGACGGGGTCGAACTCGCCTTGATGCCGGAGTGGTCGACGACGCCCAAACAGCTCTCGAGAGGCGATCGTCTCCGGCTGCGCGGCATGCTCCGCGATCTCGGCCTTGCCCTGCCGGCGCTCCTCGACAACCTGCAACTCGTGGACCCGGTGCAGACCCATGCCGAAAACGTCGAACGCTTGCGCCGCGCGATCGATCTCGGAAACGATGTTGTGCCGGGAAAGCCTCCCATCTTCGAGACCGTCTTGGGGCGCGCGCCGGACGAATGGGACACTGTCAAGGGGCAGATGGTCGATGAGATCGGCGAGCTGGCCCGCGAGGCTGCGGACGGCGACACGGTGATCTGTTTCAAGCCGCATGTGGGCGATGCAGTGAACAATGTCGAGCGTAGCCTGTGGTTGGTCGAGCAAGTTGGCAGCCGGCACTTTCGCTGCACGTACGACTACAGCCACCTCTGGCTTGCAGGGCACGAGCTGGTGCCATCGCTGGAGGCGCTGATCCCCGTCAGCCCCTACATCCATCTCAAGGATGCGAGGAGGACGCCGGCCAAGCACGAGTTCCTGCTGCCCGGGGATGGCCAGACCGACTACGTCGAGATGTTCCGGCAGTTGGGCCAATTGGGGTACGAGGGGTACGCGACCGTCGAGGTCAGCGCTCAGATCCATCGCCTTGATGACTATCAGCCGATTGCGGCTGCGAGCCTGTGTTACGAGCGCATGGCCGCGGCGTTCGAAGAGGCAGGACTGCCAAGACCCAGTGCGTAGCGCGCTGCTATGCCGGGCCCTCGTCCCGCAGGGCAGGGCCGTTGGGAAAGGGGTCGGCTCCGGGACGATATTGCGGGTTTGGTCGGGGCACGACCGCTTCGGTGTCGGAGAGGAAGCGGTCAAGGAGTGCGCTCAGCTGGCTGACGATATCCGGCTCCTGTCCGGCCAAGTCAGTGGTCTCGCCGATGTCCTCAGCGAGGTTGTAGAGCTCGTGGCGGTCTTGTTGATCCGGGCCATCGCAGTAAAAGCGAATCAACTTCCAATCTCCCTGGCGCACTGAGGTGCCAGGCCTGTGCAGCGTGGCCGGCGTGTACTGTGGGATGTGCACGAAAACCGCGTCGCGCTCGAGCGGCTCGCCGCGGAGCGCCGGCACGATGCTCACGCCGTCGAACGGCTGCCCCTCGCGGGCAGGCACGCCCGTCAACTCCAGCAGTGTCGGGTAGAAGTCGATGCTTTGCACGATCTCGTCGCTGCGCGAGCCTGCCTCGACCAGCGGAGGCCAGGAGACGATCATGGGCTCGCGGACGCCGCCCTCATAGATCGACGACTTGCCGCTGCGCAGGGGTGCGTTGCTGGTCACCGGCACTCCGGCATTCAAGCGGTGGACCATGCCGCCGTTGTCCGAGAAGAACACGATGATCGTCTCGTCAGCGATGCCCACCTCGTCGATCACCGAAAGCAGCGTTCCCACGGCATCATCCAGGCTTTCCACCATCGCGCCCATGATCGGGTTGCGTTGAGCCATTTCCGGGTCGGCCTTGGCGCGGTACTTCTCCACTAGGTCTGGCTTGCCCTGGATCGGAGCATGCACGGAGAAGCACCAGTAGTTGAGGAAAAACGGCCCCTCACTGTTCTGGCGGATGAATTCCGCAGCCTCGGTCGCCATCCGGTCTTCAATGTGCTCGCCCTCAGCTCCCTCGCCCGGCCAAAACCTCCAAGGCCCGAGATAGCCGCCGGATGGCCCGGGCCCAGGGGTGTGGGGCAGGTCGATCTCGAAACCCTGGTTCAAGGCGTCAAAGGGCTCCCGGCCGAGGTGCCACTTGCCGAAGTGTGCCGTGCGATAGCCGGCAGCGCCGAGTGCTTCCGCCAGCGTGAAGTAGTCGAGTCGCAGTCGAGTCAAGCTGTTGGCCGAGAGAGCCGGCTGGATTTCCGGAGCGCGAGAGCGGAGACTCTTCTCAAGGACTTCACGCTCGAGATGGCCCGCAGCGGAAGTGATGCCGATGCGGGCTGGGTGCAGGCCGGTGAGGATGCTGGCTCGTGTCGGCGAACAAATCGCCGCTGCCGCGTACGCATTGGTGAACGTCATGCCGCGCTGGGCGAGCGCGTCGATGTGGGGAGTCTCGAAGAATTGGCTGCCGTAGACACCGGTGTCCGCCCAGCCTAGGTCGTCAGCGAGGATAAAGATGACGTTCGGCGGCCGCGCTCGCCCCATGTCTTCGCCGCAGGCGGCGGTCCAGGCAAGGACCGCACACAGGACAGAGAGCAGACCAAGCGTGCCGAGTTTTTGGGAGGCCATGATTGGATCGATGATGCTTGGCTGCGAGAGCGCTATCAGGCCGGCTCGCTACGGCCCGCCCACGATCTCGCCGTGTGGCTTGCCTTCGGCCAGCTCGGCATAGCGTACGCGGACCTGTTCGGCGAAGCGGGCGGCAACCCAGTTGCTGACCCCGTCGGAGAGTTCGATGACGGTGTCGACTCCCGCACCGTCCTCGACCGTGACAACATCCTCGAGGGATTTTCCGTCAGCGAAGGCGGCTTCGACCGCCGCATTGAGTTCCTCGAAGAACTGCCGCTGGCCGGCAGCGATCTCGGGTCCGCCGCTGGGGCCGTGCCCGGGAAGGATGGTGGTGGGCTGGAGCGCCTCGGCCTGCTTGACCACGTTGGGCCAGTTGCCTGTGTTGGAGTGCCCGGTGAAGTTGAACGGGCCGTTGACGATCGCGTCGCCTGTGCACAGGATGCCGTCGTCCGGCAGGAAGACCATTCCGTCTCCCCGTGTGTGAGCCCATCCGAAGTGGTGGAACTCGACATTGCGGCTGGCTCCCTCGAGCGTATGTGGCACGACCTCGAAGGTTTCCATCGGGGGTTCGACCGTATCCGCGCCGACCGCCGCGACGTCGGGCCGTGCCTTGGCGGCGGCTTGCCAGCCGGCAGGCTCGTAGCGCTTCATCTCCTCGGCGACGCCGATGTATGCCAGAGTCGTCGCTCCCTGCCGCGTCCACACAGCGTTGGCATACGCATGGTCACCGTGGTGGTGGGTGTCGAACACGTAGCGGACCGGCTTCGCGCTGACCTGCTCGATGTCCTTCATGAGCGCTTCGGCACCGCTGGGAAAGTTCGCGTCTACGACCAGCAGGCCGTCGCCGATGTCGATCACTACGTTGTTGCAGTGCCCTTGATCTCGCTCGCCCATGCGGAACCAGATGCCCTCCTTGACTAGCTTGAGCGTTGCTGTCTCAGTTACGGTCTCGACCGCGGGCGGGGCAGTGCATTGCCAGGCGACGCACAGTCCGATGGCTGTTAGAACAAGCAGTAAGATTCGCATGGCGGGCTCCTGGGGAATTCGAGGACTCGTCCTCTCGGGAGGATTCTATCCCGCTTCGGCAAGTCTCGCAAGTCTCCGCTCGCAGGTACGGCTGCATGTCGATGGGCCGCGCGGTTCCGCTCGAGCCCTTTCAAGCGTAGGCTCGGGCGCGATCCTCGCCGCGCTCTGAGTGTGCGCGGATGACGCGGCACAGCCGGCCTCGAGTGGGCTGGCCCTAGCGGCTTTTCACTGTCTCGGGCTTCCAGCGGAGCCTGGTCGCGAGGCATTTGGTGGCTCCGTGCAACGGTTCTCTGCCGTACAATTTTCGCTACCGGGCTCGCGGACCTATCCGTGAGCCGGAGGAGGTGGCTGGTGTCGGGCAATTTGTTGATCTCGAGAAGAGAGGTGCTTGCGGGCACGGTCGGCGCAGCCGCTTCTCTGGGTGCGTGTGCCGACTCGCTCCCCGGGCCGCGCGCCGCGAAGCGCCCAAACTTCCTGTTCCTGCTGTCGGACCAGCACCGGTCGGACTGGCTCGGGCGAAATCCGGATATCCCCATACCTACCCCGAACATCGATAGCCTCGCCGCTCGCGGCGTTGACTTCACCCAAGCCATCGTGGCTTCGCCGGTGTGCGGCCCTTCGCGCTCGTGCCTCGCGTCGGGCATGGAGTACGAGAACTGCGGCGTGGAGGTTAATCGGGACCCCTACGATCCCGCGATCACCACGTTCTACAAGCACTTGCGCGACAGCGGCTATCACACGATGGCAACCGGCAAGATCGACCTGCACAAGGGTGCGCTGGGGCGCACGCTCGATGGCAGGAAGCACATGGACGAGTGGGGCTTCTCGGATATGCAGATCACGGCGGGGAAGGGCGGGGGCTACCTTGGAGGGACGCCAGGGCCGAAGGAGCCCTACTACGCCTACCTAGCCGAACTGGATCCTCCCCTCGACCGCATCTGTGCCGACGACATCCAGCGCCGCGCCGAGCCTCGCGAAGAGAATTGGTGGGGCATGACCGAGGCGTGCCCCCTCGACGACGAGCACTACCTTGACAACTTCACGGCCAGAGAGGGTCTCAGGCTGCTGGAGCAGGCTCCGGACGACGCGCCTTGGTTCCTGGTCATGAACTTCAACGGCCCGCATCCGCCGATGGATATCACTGCCAGCATGGAGCGGCGGTACCGCGGGCCGGATCGCGTGATCGATGGCTTCCCGCAGCCGCGAGAGTATTCCGGCCCGTTTCCAGCAGAGCAGCACGTCCGCATCCGCCAGAACTACTCCGCCATGATCGAGAACATTGATGGCTTGCTCGGGACCGCTCAGGAACGCTTGCGCGAGCGAGGCGATCTCGACAACACCGTGGTCGTGTATTCCAGCGACCACGGGGAAATGCTGGGCGACAAGTCACGCTGGGGCAAGAGCGTGCCGTTCCAAGCTTCGGCGGGCGTTCCGTTGGTGATGGCCGGTCCGGGCATTGCAGAGGGGCATTCAAGCAACGCACTCGTGAGCCTAATGGATCTGGCCGCCACCTTCGTCGACTTGGCCGATCTCGCCGTGCCTCAGGAAATGGAGAGCCGTTCTCTGTGTCAATTGCTGGACCAAGGCCGGGGCGACCACAGGGACTATGCCAGGTCGGCACTGAAGTCGGGCCAGGCGCACGCCGGCAGGTTTCGCATGGTGCAGGATCATCGCTACAAGCTCGTGGAGGGCTTCGCCGAGCGCCGGGAGTTGTATGACCGCGAGGCCGATCCGTTCGAAACCGACAACATCGCCGATAGCAGGCCTGGGGAGGTCGAACGGCTGTCGAAACTGTTTGTCGACGCGTGAGGCGGTCCGAGGCCACAGCCGCAGCGGAGATACGCGGGTTACGGGCAGGGTGCCAGAACCGTGAAATGATCCTGCGTTTTCCGCGTCAAGGCAGGAACTGAAGGTCGGAACGGTTCGCCTCCGGCAAGCATCCGCGCGAGGCCAAGGTGCCGTGTGGGGCCCGGCCCGCTCCACGCTGTGGCCGGCGCAGGCGGCCCCCGGATTCCGGCGGGTCAGAACATCCCGTTATCGTTTTCTGCCTTGTCGGGAATGATCTGCAGCACGTCCCAATGCTCCACGACCTTGCCAGCGCTGTCGAAGCGGAAAATGTCTATCCCCGCGTAGTCGTGGTCGCCGGGCCAATGCTGGTAGCAGTGCAAGACAACGAAGTCGCCTTCGGCGATCGCGCGCTTGAACTCCACTCGCTTGCCCGGGTACTCCTCTGCCATCCGCTCGAAGTAGTCGATGAACGGTTGCTTGCCATCGCCGACACCCGGATTGTGCTGGGTATAGCTCGCGCCGACATACCGTTCAATGGCTTCGCGCGGCCGGCAGTGGTTGAACATCAGGTCGTAGAAGGCCATGGCGTCGTTCTTCATTCGTTCTGTGCGGGATTCCATCAGTCTTCTCTTCTCGTCTGGGACGGGTACTCATCGACTCGGGGCCAGCTGGCTCCTCCGCGACGTCTCATTCGCGTGCAGAGGGAGCTGTCCGGTAGTCAGCAACGACGGCATTTCTGAGTCTAGCTCGCAACTCCACGCCCCCGTCGTGCTGGCGCTCGTCCGACAGCCATAGCCAGCTTGGTAGATGGCGTCCTCGTCTTCCCCGAGAAGCGCGCCGATCCCTGATGGGTTGTCCTTCCGGCTCCGATCGACCCTCTCGGCGGGTGCAATTCGCACGGTGTTCTTGTCGGACAGGTCGGCGAGGTAAAACTCATCAATGTTGTCGAAGCGCTTGTCGACACCCACGCCCATCGCAGATGCACCCTGCTCGGTCAGGAACCTCGCTTCTTCCGCGCCGGTGCCAGACGGGGAGACGGGGCAGAGGCGCGAGTGCCCTTGAGGAGGTCTTTGCAGTGACGCTTCTGGAACGAAGCGCTCGTGGACTAGCGTGCCAGGAGCTACTGCCCGGGCCTTGCGTCCGGGATGAAGTCGGCGTACGGATTCGGCGTCCGGCGTGGCTGCGTACGCGCCCCAGCGGGTCCCGCCGATTCGCCCTCGCGGCGCGCCGCAGCGCGTTGTCGCAGTCCGATCTCGTACCCGCCCGGCTCGTAGAGCATGATCGCGTGGACTGGCTCGTCGCCGACTACCTCGGCCGCGTGCGAGGTGTCCGGGGGAATGTAGACAAGATCGCCCGGGCCGATTTCGTCCGTCTCGCCGCCGACGGTCCACCGCATCGTGCCTGCGAGCACGATGAACGTCTCAGAATGATAGCCGTGCTTGTGCGGCCGGGACTTCATCCCGGGTTTGAAGGTCTCGTCAATGATGCTGTAGCGACCATTGGTCTGGTTCGCTGTCAGCATGACTCGGCTGACGGAAGTCGCGCTTGGTTCCAGTTTCTCGGCCTTGTCGCGCTTGACGAAAAGGTGCGTCGCGGTCGTGCTCGTCTCGGTCTGGCTTTGTGCCAGCGTGGGCATTAGCGCATGAGCCGCGATGCCTGCCGCCAGCAGTGCGCCGCCGAATCCTGTGCTGAACAACTTCGTTTGCATGCTCGAATCCTTCGTTTCCTGGTTGGCCATCTGGGACGCAACATAGACAGCATAACGCAGGAGCGCGCTGACGCGAAGATCGTGGCATGGACTCGGGCGGCTGACGGCGGACAGCCTTGCGTAAGCCCGATCCCACTTGCGAGTTCGATCCGAAATGAAATCCAGTAGCGACCTGACCGAGCGAGAAGCGCGTGGCTCGCAGGCCGTAAGCGCCCTCGCGAGAAGTGCCGCTCTCGCCTCCGTAGTCCTGCCGTCCCCGCGTGGGCAGTGCTCTTGGCCTCGCCCTCAGCGAGGACGAGTTCCTAGGATGCGCCGTGTAGCGTAGCGAGTTGCGCCTGTCGCAATTCCGGCGGGAGCGGGAAATGGACATCCTCCTCGACTGCCTCGACCTCGATCACGTCACGAAACCCCTTGCTTTGCAGGCGCTCCAGCACGCCCTTCACCAGCGACTCGGGTGCCGACGCGCCGGCGCTGACAGCCACGGTTCGCGCAGTCTCGATCCAAGCGTGTTCGATGTCTTTCTCATCGTCGATCAAGTAGCTGGGCAGGCCGCGTTGGGCGCCGACTTCAACCATGCGCGCTGAGTTGGAGCTGTTCTGCGACCCGACGACCAGCAAGACATCCGCCTTGGACGCAATATGCTTGATCGCGATCTGGCGGTTCTCGGTCGCGTAGCAGATGTCTTTGGCAGGGGGGCCCTGGATCTGCGGGAACCGGCGTTTCAACACGTCGATGATCGATTGCGCTTCGTCAAGGCTGAGAGTGGTCTGGGTGAGGTAGGCGACATCGCCGTCGGGAACCTGCACTGTTTCGGCTTCATCCGGCGTAGACACCACAATCGTCTGGTCGGGGGCTTCGCCAACCGTTCCGATCACTTCGTCGTGGTCGCGGTGCCCGACCAGCACGATCGTGCTGTGTGACTTGGCAAATCTGATCGCTTCCAGATGCACCTTCGTGACCAGCGGGCACGTGGCGTCTATTACCCGGAGATTGCGCTCTTCCGAGCTCTGCCGCACCGACGGCGCGACGCCGTGGGCGCTGTAGACCAGGCGAGCTCCGGCCGGAACATCGTCCACAGAGTCCACGAACACGGCCCCTCGCGAAGCGAGGTCGCGCACGACAAAGCGGTTGTGAACGATTTCCTTGCGGACGTAGATCGGTGGCCCGTAGGCTTGGAGGGCCAACTCAACGATATCGATCGCCCGGACAACTCCCGCGCAAAAGCCACGAGGCTTTAGCAACAGTACAGACTTATCCAGCTTATTAGACTTTTTTTCCTTAGTAGACATTTCAAACTTCCAGAATACAGCAAGTATATCCACAACCCGATCTGGAGTGGTCCCCTAATTCCATCTTGAGTAATTCATCAACCACGCGGATCCCGCGAATATCTCCTCCAACGGCATCGGCAGCTTAGGTCCAAGACGGCATTTGTGCGGCAGGTAACGGGAGCGATTCCTGCACTACACAGCAGGAGGTCGCCCGAAGTGCCCACCCCGGCCATTGGCGGTGAGATCAGCGTAAACGACGTCCGTTCCTTGATAAAGATTCCGGTTGGCGTTACCAGCACTCGCTAGGGCCACGGTCCTCAGGCCTGGTCCTCGCAGGTCTTCTGGTCGCGCGGGGAGTCGCAACGGTTACAGTGAGCGCCGAATTGTATGGGAGCGAGGAGAAGCTGCCAGCCCCTACCCGCGGGCCGGCATGGCGCGACCCTCGAGGTCCCGCCCGACCGCCCGGAGCGCTCTGGCGACATGGTCGATGCGGGAACGGCGATCTGGATCGGTCAGGCGGCCGACGGTGGTATCGGACAGCCCGAGCCGTTCCGCGAGCGCCCGCTTGGTGATCCCTTGGTCTCGCATGGCGGTATACAGCTCCAGCTTGGCCGCCGTCACCGGGTCGACCGCCACGACTTCCTGCCCTTCCAGCACCGGGCTCGGGACTGGGATGGCCTGGAGGTGCTCCACGTGCCCGGCGAGAGCTCCCGCTAGGGCGTCCCGGGCCAGCTCCAGCGCCTCGTCGCCGTCGTTTGCGCCGGTGAGCGCCCCCGCCACGTCCGGGAAGGACACCACGAACTCGTTCCCCCCGTGGAGGGTGATTTGACACGGGTATGCGTACCTCATGGCTACCAACACGAAATCCCCTCAGGCGGCGTTGAAGGAATCCGGGGAATGGACCAGCGCGGGGTGTCTCATGGATGGCGTGAGATTCGGTGAACGGAAGGGAGACGAGAACGATGCCGCCCTACCTATTGGCTATCGTAGACGGCGTCCTCCTCGTTATCCCAGAACTCGAAGCTGCGCTCCGAAGCCGTCAACCAGGAATCGCCCGCCGCTTCAGGCGTTTCGGCGGGAAGCCGAAACAGGCCCGCGCCAACTATCAGCTCTTCGAGACGCGCCAATCGCAGGTCGACGCCTCGTAGCCATCCGCCAAGCCACAGTGCGGCTGTCACAATCAACCCGCCCAAGGCAGCGAACGGGCCGACGCCAACCGAAGTGATGGCGATCAGTTCCGGGCTCACGCTTACAGTCTGGCCGCATCAGGCCTTGCTAAAGACTGTCTTCTAGGCGAGGCGCTTTCACGTTCGCATTACCACACCGACCCGCCCCTGTTGAACAACCGAACCAACGCCCAACACGCACTGGAGAGCCATCGTTCCTCGATTTCGACCGCACGTTTGGAGCAGGACGGTCTTGATTCGGAGGGATCTCGCTTCAGCGGGAGACGTGTAAAGATGTGTAACAACCTCAGGTCCAAACGTTGTAAACTCAAGATCTGAGCTGGTCTGCTGCGATGAAGCTGCTCGCTATGGCATCCGCCCTGCTGGGCGTGATCGTGCAAGCTGCTGTGGCGGAGACCGCCGCCGTGCCCCAATCGCTGGCAACGACTGAGGCCGCCAGTGCCGATGAGGACCGCATTCGCCGCAAGGACCGGCCCGAGATGGTTCAGGTCCGACAGGCTGTTCAAACGTTTCGCGTGATCACCGCTACTGCGGGACTCCGCCCAGGAGCTGCCAGCGACCCGCAACGGACAGTGGCTGCCGGCGGGCGGAGCAGTTCATGGCACGGACGTGTATTCGAGTACCTTCGCAACGATGCGCTCGACGCGGTGCCCCACGAAGTCGTCCAGCGCGGCGGCGACCGCAACTTGCGCCGCCGCAACCAGTTCGGTTTCACGCTGAACGGCCCCTTGGTAGTGCCAAAACTGTACGACGGGCGCGGCCGCACCTTCTTCACGCTCTCGTACGAGGGCACTCGAGAGCGCGTGGGGCGCTCGTACCTGCGGACCCTGGCCACAGCCCAGCAGCGCCTCGGGGACTTTTCCGACCTCGTGAACAAGGCTGGAAAGGCGCTGACGATCTACGATCCAGCATCCACGCGCGCCAACCCACTCTACGATGCTTCGCGCCGGGTCAGCCGCTCGAACTTGGAGCACGTGCGGGATCCGTTTCCAAACAACCGCATCCCGTCCCAGCGCCTTGACAGCGTCGCCATGCAGGCGAACCGCGAGTACCCACAGCCCAACACCGCGGTCGGCCCGTTCTATCGCAACAACTACTGGTCGAACCCGTCTGAGCACAATACGCCCGACGGCTTCATTGCCCGCGTTGATCACAACGTCGGCGACTCGCAAAAGGTCACGCTCAACATCAACTCCTCCGATGGATTTCACGATGGCTTGGACATCTATCCGACTGCCGCAAACTACGCCCGCCCGGACCGCGAGTTCGTCAACCGCAGCGCGAGCTTGTCAGACACGGTCAATCTGACGGCGAACCTCACCTACCGGACGTCGGTCAAGGCGCGCTCCGAGATTGTCGACACCAACTCCTTGCTGGGCGATCAAGACCTGCCGCGGGACTTGGGCCTGCAAGGGGTTAACGGCAGGGTCTTCCCCGCATTGCGCTTCCGCGGCTACACCGGGATGGGGCCGTCGCAGCGCTCCTACCTGCGTAACGCGCTGGCAGTGTACAACTTCGATAACGAGCTGATCTTGCGTTCGGGGAAGCACACTTGGACGATCACCAGTACCACCAACTTGGTCAATTGGGGCACCCTCGAACTCGACGCGCCCTCCGGAGCGTTCTCCTTCAGCGACCGGCTCACTGGCCTGCCCGGGATCAACAACACCGGGGACGGGTTCGCGACGTTCTTGCTCGGGCAGGCGTGGCGGGCCGAGGCGACCGATCAGCCCCAGCCTGCATACCTGCACCGGAAGTCCTTCCAGAACACCGTCGGCGACCAGTGGCAGGTGCGCCCGAACCTGACCCTGGCACTGCGGATCAACCTCGACGCCAGTTCGCCCCGCACTGAGAAATACGATCGGCAGTCGTCATTCGACCTGTCGGCCATCAACGACTCCACCCGAACCCCGGGAGCCCTGGTTTTCGCTGGCCGCAACGGCCAAGGCCGCGCGTTCCAGCCTTACAGAGTCCGTGCCGAACCCCGGATCGGCATTTCTTGGAGCCCCACCGCAGGTCGCAGCACGGTTGTGCGCGGATCTCTGCTGCGCTCGTACAGCACCGTCACGCTCCGCTCGGGGCCGTTCGCGACCCAGGGCTTTTCGGGCCGGCGCTTCCCCGTGTCGCAGAACCGTCAACTGGTGCCGGCCGTGACGCTGGCCGCGGGTTTTCCGGCCTTGGCCAACCCCCTGCCCGACTTGCGCAACGACTTCGCCAACGAATCCGATGTCGACATGATTCCCGCGACGGCCGCACAGCCGAACTTCAACCACTTGTCTCTCGAAGTCGAGCGCAAGCTGCCCAAGGGGCTCATGCTACGAGCGCGGGGCCGCGCCACCCGCGGACGCGACCTATTGGTCGGCGGGCACATCGTCTCGCTGAATCAAGTCCCTCTCAGCGCACTGGCCTACCGCGACCGTCTCAACAATGAGGCGTTTCGGCGCTCGCTGCGGCCCTTTCCCCACTTCCAGCAAATCCGCGCCAACTACCAGTACCCGTCAGGCAGGCTTCACTATGACGAGGGGCAAATCACCTTGCGGAAGCGCACTGGAGACGGGCTGAGTTTCGACTTTGACTACGCCTACCGCAGGCGGAAGGACGATTTTTCGGGGCGTGGGGTGCAGAATCCTCACGACCGCAAGAGCGCTTGGGCACATAGCGCCGGTTTCCGTCCGCAGAGGCTCTCGCTGAGCTACACGTACGAACTGCCCATGGGGCCTGGCATGCCCTTGCTTGGCCGGCACGGCCCCCTCGCCAAGCTGGTCTCTGACTGGACCGTGAGCGGGTACACCAGGTGGTACGGCGGAGATCCAATCGTACTGGAGCCGATGTTCAACAACACCGGCGGTATCGTGCGGTTCTTGCAGGTGGACGCTGTGCCCGGCATCAATCCGCACGTGAGCGATCCGGGGCCGAACGGCTGGTTCAACCCGCATGCTTTCGTCGATCCGCCGGACTTCGCGCTAGGCAATGTGGGGCGCACTCACCCCACGCTGCGGAACCCTGAGTACCGCAACCACGATATTTCGATCACCAAGCGGGTCGTGCTTAGCCAGGAGCAGAGCGTCGAGCTGCTCGTGCAGAGTTTCAATTTCCTCAATCAGGGCAACTGGATGGACCCCGATAACGAGATCGGCCCGGCCAATGCCCGCAATGTGAATGCCGGGCGGATCATCGGTTCGCGCGGAGGACGAGTGCTCCAGCTCGGGTTGCGTTACAACTTCTAGTCATGCACGTTCGTCGGCTCGTGGCGCTGGCGGCACTGCTCGCCTCGCAGGGCTCCTCCGAGGTGTTCAAGACGGCCGTTTGGCACGAGGGTCCCGCTCAGGAGATGGCGGTATCCCTCGGTGGCGAAGTCGCGGCCGTGCGTTCCGTGCAGACTGGGGAGGATCACCTCATCCTGCTGCTGGTGATGGACACGGTGAAGTTTCCCGACCGTGTCGATGCCGTTCGCGACGCACTAGTGGCCAAGCTCACCAGCCTCGGCCCGAAATACTTCGCCGGCATCATGTCCGCGCAAGACGGCCTCCGAGTGGTTCTGGACCCGGTCAGGGGTCGGGGCAAACTCTCGGAGAAGTTGCAGTCGCTGGACGTTCGCGGAGTGCCCGGGCTGATGGATGTTGTCGAACAGGTCTCAGAAATAGCAGACCAGACCTTGGCTTCGGCCGAGGTGCGCGTGGCGGTCTTGTTCGTTACTGACGGCGAAATCGAGGATTACCGTGGCGATTACACGATCCCGGTCGTCAACCCGAGCGATAGCAGTGATCTGAGCCGGCGATTTCGCGGCCAGCTGATTCTCGAGCGCATCCGATCGATCGTGGACCGCTTGGAGGGGGCGCAGGCGCCGCTCTTCTTCCTGCACCTGGCAAGGCAGTATGACTCGCTGAACGAGGTCTACCAGAACGGCATCAGCGAATTCTCCCAGACGACCGGCGGGCGGGCCGTGTTCGTTAGGGGCGTGCAGGAGGTCCCCGCGGTAGTGGAGCAGTTGCTTGATGAGATTGCCGAGCATTCGGTCGTTACCATCGATGCAGCGTGCGAGGGAATCCAGAAGCTTGAGATTCAGTCCTCGGCGGGGAGTGTCCGCCATCGCGAGAACTTCCGTTGCCCCTGAGGGCATGACGACTGGCCGTTCAGCTCCTGATCTCGCCGCTATCCGGAACGATGCGGCGGCTTACACTGGATGCACTGCTATGTACTACTTCGCTCGCGTCCTGTTGATCGTTGCGGGTATTGTCGGTGCCGCCTGGCCTGCTGCCGCGCAGGATCGCAGGTCCGATCCACAGCTGCCTCCAGGGATCGTCAAGCACGCCGATGTCACCTACGCAGAGGTCGACGGGCGGGAATTGCTGCTCGATGTCTACGCTCGGGAACCGCGACCGGAGAGATCCGTGCCGGTGGTCGTGTGGGTCCACGGGGGCGGCTGGCGGGGCGGCTCGAAGGATCGCATCAACCGTTCCATGCCGATCTTGGACCACGGTTATGGATTCGTCTCGGTGGGCTATCGGTTGAGTGGCGAAGCGATCTTCCCGGCGGCCATCGCCGATGTGAAGGCCGCTTTCCGCTGGGTGCGGGCGAACGCGGAGCGCTACGGCTTCGACGGCGAGCGGATCGGCGCTTGGGGCTCGTCGGCCGGCGGGCACTTGGTCGCGCTGCTTGGCACGGCCCACGAGGTGGAGGAATGGGACAGCCTGCACGAAGAGAACGCCGGCGTGTCCTCGCGGCCCGATGCTGTTTGCAACTGGTTCGGGCCCACCGACTTCTTGCGCATGAACGACTTCCCGGGCCGGATCGACCACGACGCCGCCGATTCGCCGGAGTCGCGATTCATCGGAGCGCCGATCCAGGACCACCCTGCCAAGACGCAGCGGGCCAATCCCATCAGCTACGTCACGGCGGACGACCCGCCGATGCTGCACATGCACGGCGAGAAGGACCAGTCCGTGCCGTACAACCAGAGCGAATTGCTGCACGCGGCGCTGCAAAGCGCGGGCCTTGACACCACGCTCTACATGGTCCGCAACGCCGACCACGGCTTTCGCGAAATGCAGGGCGACACGCCGCAAAGCCTGATGGCGATGGTGGTCGCTTTCTTCGAGCGCACGCTCGGCAAGCCCTGACAGCGCCCGACTCGGCGGGCTCGGAAGGCTATTCCTCCCAGGCCACGCCTGTCCGTTCTGCGTAGCGCTCCCAGTCCTCTGCCATGCTCTTGATGCGATCCGGATAGCGTTCGGCCAGGTTGGTGGTCTCGCTACGGTCGTCCTTGAGGTTGTACAGCTCCCAGTCGATTTCTTGGGGCATGCGCTTGCCCCAGACGGCTTTCCAGTCTCCGCGGATCAAGCCGCGCGCCTCTTGGTGCTCGAAGTACAGCGGCCGTTCGGACAGGCTCTCGCCGTTGAACACGGGCAAGAGGTTGACGCCTTCCTCGGGCAGGACATCGCGCCCTGCGAAGTCTAGCGGGTATTCGGCGTCAGCCGCCGCCCGCAGCGTAGGCATCACGTCGATGATGTGGCCGCGCTCGCGCACCCAGGTTCCGGCCTTGCGTATACCCTCCGGCCAGTGGGCGATGAACGGAGTCGCCGTGCCGCCCTCGTGCGTGAAGTGCTTGTATAACCGGAAGGGAGTGTTGCCGAGGTTTGCCCAGCCGCTGCCGTAGGAGTGGTAGGTGCCGGGCCCTCCCATCTTGCGCAGGGCGTCGCCCGTGTGCAGGATGGTCACCCCTTGGCGGCTGCGTTCGTCGAAACCGTAAGGTCCCCATTCATAGCAGGCACCGTTGTCGCTCAGCAGCATGATCAGCGTGTTGTCAAAGTCGCCGCTGTCGCGCAGGTGTTCGACGATCTTGCCAAGGCCTTGATCCACGTGTTCCACCATCGCGGCGAACAGGGCCATGCGGCGCGCGAGATCCTTCCTGCGCGGCTCCTCGATGGACGCCCAGGCAGGATTCGGCTGCCCGGGGAATCCGTTGGCGATGTCATCGCGATCGACCGGCACCAGCGATCTTTCCGTGAGAGTCCAGCGCTTGCCGTCAACCAACCCGATTCGCTGCATGCGAGCGTAGCGTTCCTCGCGCAACACGTCCCAGCCGCGCAGGTATGTGTCGAAGTACTTGTCGGCGCTCTCGGGGGGCGCCTGGACAGGGAAGTGCGGGGAGGAGTGGCCTAGGAAAACGAACCACGGCTGGTCGCGCTGCTGGCCTTGCTTGATGAACTCCAAGGCGTAGTCGCTGAATACGTCGGTCGCGTAGAACTCCCCTTGTGGCCGGTCGATCTCTTTCTTGCGCCCTTCGGGCATGCGCACGTAGTAGTCGGCATCCCATTGGTCGTGCGAGTGGTCGAAGGCGTAGCCGAAGAACTCTTCGAAACCGCGCTTGGTCGGGCCGGTCTCGTTGTGCAGGTGCCACTTGCCCACGTAGTAGCAGCTGTAGCCCGCTTTCCCGAGCGTCTCGCCCAGCGTGACGCAGCGATCGTTGAGGCGCCCCAAATAGGCCGGGCCGCGAGTCGGGTGAGGCTCGCGGGTGGTGAAACTGGCGATGCCGGTCTGCGGCGGGTACAGGCCGGTCATGAGCGAGGCGCGGCTCGGGCAGCAGCGCGCTGAGTTGTAGAAGGACTCGAGGCGGACGCCGCCTTCAGCTAGGGCGTCGATATTGGGCGTGTCCATCTCTCCGCCGTAGCATCCGAGGTCGGAATAGCCCAGGTCGTCGAGCAGAACGACGAGGATGTTGGGCCGGTCCGCGGCGAAGGCAGAGGGCAGCGAGGCAAGCAGGAGCGCGGTCAGGAGACGAGTCATTGGCATGAAGGTATCACGAAGGCGGGCCGGTGCGACGGCGCGCTGCCGCAGGTCGCCGCTCAGGGAGATGCCGAACCGCTGGCGAAGTCAAGCTGCGCCGTCGCGATCCCATAGTCGTAGCGAGCTTGGTGCCGGCCGTTCTCGGCCGCGGCCAGTGCCGTTCTAGCAATTACTACATCGAGTCGGGAAGACAGGCCTTGCTGGTGGCGGGCGTCGGCCAGAGTCGCCATCGATTGGGCTTGCTCCAGGTCTAGCCGGGCCGCCTGCACGGCTTCCAGAGTCGCGACTGCTTGGCTGTGTGCGGTGGCAACCTCAAGCTGGATCGCTTGTCGCAGCTCGTCGCGCATTGCCTTGGTCTTGTCCACGACCAGCTCGGTTTCCTCGATGCTCGCTTCCAGCCGCCCGCCGGTGAAGACCGGCATTTGGAGTCCGAACGCGCCGAACAAGAGCCGGCCCAGGGTGAGTTCGGCGAAGCGCGTCCAGCCGCCGCTGAACATGATCATCAGTCGCGGGTACTTCTCGCGCCTGGCGCGCCGCACCCACTCCTCGGCGGCTTGGATTCTGGCATCGACAGCGGCCAGCTCCGCGCGGGCTTCCAGTGAATTGGCTACGAGCGGCCCGAGCGGGCCCGGACTCCGCTCCGCAATCTCAGGCTCGTGCAGCTGGTAGAGAACGGGGGCCTCCTCCCCCATGACTGTGCCGAGGCCAGATAATGCTCGCTTCCGGGCTTCGGTGGCAGATGTGAAGCCGGACTGCGCCTTGGACAGGTTGGCTCGGGCTTGGTCGACCTCGACCTTGGCGCCGAGCTCTGCCTCCAGCAGCGCATCGGCGCGGGCCTGTTCCAGTTCCCTCCGCTTGACGCGTTCTGCCGCCAGTGCGAGGCGTTTGCTCTCTTTGAGGCCAGTGAAGTAGGCGCGTTGCACCTCCAGCACCAGCCTGTCTTGGTCGGCGCGGAGTGTTTGCTCGAAGTACTCCACTTCCGCCCTTCTCGCTCTGCTCTCGAACTTGGTTCGCTTGAAATCCAGCAGGTCTTGGAGCAAGTTGACTGAAAACGCGCCATTCCGTGGCTCGGGAGAGGATGCCAAGCCATGCAAGTCGAAGAGGTTGGCGGACCCCGTCAGGCCCCTGTTGGCCAGTCCTCCGGCGTCGACTTGCGGCAGAAAGTCCGCGCGAGCCTGCTTGACTCGCGTTTCGGCCGCGCTGATCTCGATTGCAGACTGGCGGAGTCTGGGATTGTTTGACAGAGCAGTCTCGATCGCTTGGTTCAGCGTGAGGCTGCGCGGTTCGCCACTGGTCTGCGCTGCGGCTGGACACACCGCGCACAGCAGCGCAGCGCCGAGAATCCAAGACCGAATATCAACGGTCACGGCTGGGGCTCCGGATTGATTTCGACAGCGTTCACGGTGGCACCGTCCGATAAAGGCTCCCTAGCGGCCACGATGATGCGCTCGCCGCCATTGAGTCCAGCGATGACTTCGATATCGATGCCGTCCCCGGGCACAGTCTCGACATCGAGACGCCGGGCCCGCCCGCCGACGGCCTGGTACACGAACGAGCGATCGCCTTCGGCGTGTAGCGCCTCGGCGGGGACGGTGACAGCGCCAGCTCGGATTTCCAGCGTCAGCGTGGCGCGTCCGAACATCCCCGGCAGCAGCAATCCCTCGGCGTTGGCGAGGTCGATCTCTGCCCGCATGGTGCGAGTGGCGGGATTGAGCGAACGCGAGAACCGGCTCACCGAGCCTTCGAAGTGCTTGCCCGGCATTGCGTCGATCGTGATCGTGGCGCTGCTGCTCAACTCCACGTGTGGCGCTTCGGACTCTGGCACGTCAATCGCGAGGCGCACCTTGTCCACCTTGGCGACGGTAATGATCGGCTGGGCCGAATCGCTGGATGTCGCTGCTTGCAGGAGCGCACCCGGGTCGACGAAGCGCTCCGTCACGACTCCATCGAACGGCGAGCGGATCTCTGCGAACCCAAGCATCGTCTCGAGCCGCTGCACGGCAGCTTGCAACTGGTTGATCTTGCTGTCGATTTGGAGGATGCGGCCAACGATTTCGTTCACATTCGCGGCCGCGACTTCAGATTCGGTCATGGCCTCGTCGACCGCTTGCTGCGACAGCACATCCGGCTGGGCAGTTCTGACGGCCTTAAGGCGGTCATAGGTGAGTTCCTGCAGCTTGGATTGTGCGGCGGCGCTGTCTAGTTCTGCCTTGGTGCGGCTGCGGTCGGCCTCGGCGACGGCCAGTCCAGCTTTGGCTTCGCTGTGCTGATTGACGATTTCGGGTACATCGATCTTGGCCAGTAGCTGGCCACCGCGCACGCGATCTCCGATGTCCACTGAGATGCTCTCCAGATAGCCGCTGACCTTGCTGTAGAGCGTTGCTTGTTGGTCGGCCTCCACGCTGGTCGGCAGCGAGATAGTACGCACGATGTCGTCGCGCGCCGGCGATACGACCTCTACGTTGACGACTTCGGTCCCTTGCTGCGGGTCCTCGCTTGTGTCCGTTTGTCCGGGGCTACCGGCACAGCCTAGCCAGATCGAAGCCCCCGCGAGAGCGATGCAACAGAACAGACTGGCATTCCGCAGCCTCGAAATTGCGTTTGCAAGGACCGGCACCCGCAACGTGGTCATGCGAGTCTCTCCTGCCGGCCATGGGTGGGTCGCTTGAGGATGACATAGAGACACGGGACGACCACCAGTGTCAGCGCCGCTGCACTGATCACGCCGCCGATGATGGCGCGCGCCAGCGGCACGTTGGCTTCTGCTCCCGTTCCGCCCAGTGCCATTGGAGTCAACGCCAGCACCGTTGTGAGCGAGGTCATCAGGATGGGGCGGAGCCGCACGCGAGCCGCCTCGGTAATCGCGTCCCGCAGCGTCGCGCCGGCGGACAGGCGGCGGTCCGCAAAGTCCACCAGCAGGATACTGTAGGCTACCACCAGCCCGACCATCATGATGATGCCCATTGCGGACATCATGCTTAGCGGGTTGCCGCCCAAAAACAGCAGCCAGCTGACTCCAATCAGGCCGAGCGGAACGGCCAGCATCACGATGAACGGGTCACGGAATGACCGGAACTGAAGGACCAGCACGAGGTACACCAGGACCACTGCCAGCAAGAACCCCTGCAGGAACTGGTCCAGCGCATCGCGCATGGTGGCGACCTCTCCGGTGAGCCGGTAGCTGTAGCCAGCCTCGGCGAACTCCGGCCCGGTGACATCGAAGTAGGGTCCCCGGTCGGACTGCCGCAGGACAGGTCCGAGTTCTGGCGACGCGCCCAGCAGGCGCTCGACCTCGGCCACGACCGAACCGATATCGTGGCCGGGCAAGACCGTGGCATAGACGTCGATCACCCGTGTGATGTTGCGATGGCTGATGGCGGCCGGCCCTGTCTTGCGGCTCAGATTGACGACAGTTCGCAGGGAAACCGGCTTCTCCGCTCGCGATCCGCTAATCGGGATGTCGCGCAGCGTCTCCACCGAGACCAAGTCCTCCTCCCCGTACTGTGCGCCGATGAAATAGTGGTTCCCGTTCCTTTCGTCGATCCAGAACGCCGGGTCGAAACCGATGCTGGAGTTCGTGGCGGTCACCAGGTTCTTCATCACGTCGTCAACGTCTACTCCGGCCATGGCCGCCTTGACGCGGTCGATCTCCACGTCGAGGATCGGGTAGTCCATCCTCTGCGCGATCCGGACATCGGTGATCCCGTCCACTTGGCGGGCTCGCTCGGCAATCATCGAGCCGATGCGGTGCGAGGTCTCCAGATTGCTGCCGGACACCTGAATATGGATCGGCGCTGGCTCGCCTTGATTCAAGGCGGCCGTGAGCAACCCGCCGGTGTCGAATGAGAACTCTACGCTGGGGAACTGCTGGTTCAGCCTGGAGCGAAGCCGTTCGACGTACTCGAAGGATCCGGGGTAGCCCGGCTTGTTCTTCAGCTGGACCAACATGAACGCGTCCATCGGACCGGTGTTCGGCGTGTAGGCCGCGGGCCAGTCCATCAGCACCCCGATGTTGCTGATCAGCATCCGCAGGTTCGACTCCGGGAAGCGCTCCTCGTCCGACGGGTCGGGCTGGCCGATCTCATCGATCAGAACCTGTTCGATCTCGGCCAGTTTCGCCTCCGTGTTTTCGATGCGTGTTCCGGACGGCAGCCGGACGGTGATCTGAAACTGACCTGCATCCACGGCCGGGAACAACTCCGTGCCCGTGGAGCGCAGAAGGTAGAGCGAAGCGACCAGCAGCAGTGCGGAACCACCGACGACCGTCCAACGCAGAGGTATCAGCTTCGCGACTAGTCCCTCGTATGCACTCGCTAGCAAGGAGCCTTGCAGGTTCGCAGGGTCGCCGGCGCCGCCCTTCAGGATCCGTGCGCAGAACGCGGGCACCAACGTGATGGAGAAGAGGAACGAGGCGCCCATGGCAAAGGTCGCCGCAAGGGCAACCGGGCTGAACAGATAGCTGGCCATCCCGGTCAGGAAGGCCACGGGGAAGAACACGATGCAAAAAGTGACAGTCGAAACCAGCACAGGCACCGCAACTTCCGAGGTGCCCTTCAGGGCCGCCTCGAAGGGGGGCTGGCCTTGCTCGACGTGACGCACGATGGATTCGACCACCACAATGGCCTGATCGATCAAGATGCCGATCACCAAGGCCAGGCCGCCGATAGTCATGGCGTTGAGCGTCGCTCCGCTGAAATAGAGGCCGGTCAGCGCCGCCAGGATCGCCAACGGCAGGCTCAGCAAGATCAACACCGTCGAGCGCAGGCGACGGAGGAAAAGCAGCACGATCAGCGCTGCGAACCCGGCTCCGAGCAGCCCTTCCCATTGCAGGGCACGAAGCGCCCCGCGCACGTAGACCGACTGGTCCAGGACAACTTCGATCGAAAGGTCCCGTGCCGAAGCATCCATCTCCTTGAGGCGCTGTAGGATGCGTTCCAAGTTCTGGCGAATCGAACTGACGATCTCTATCGTGTTGGCACCGGGCTGGCGGTAAATGGGGATGTAGACCTGCCGCCTGCCGTTGAGGCGGACCACATTGCTCTGGATCTGGCTGGAATCCCGCACGTCGGCGACATCGCCGATGAGGATGGGAGCGCCGTCCCGCACTTCGATCGGCATGTCGTTGAGGTCTTCGACAGCCGCCGGCATCGAGTTGGCGAAGATCTGGTAGTCCAGATTGCCGGCCTTGAGGTTGCCGGCCGGTATGAACACGCTCTGCCGCTTGAGCGCGTCAACCACATCCATGGGGGCCAGCCCGCGCGCCTCCAGTCGCATGCGGTCGACGTAGGCAAGAATGCGTCGCAGCTTGCCGCCATAGACCGCCGGCGCGATCACGCCTTGGATGGACTGCAAGCGGTTGCGCAGTTCGAAGTAGGCGATGTCGTAGAGCTCCTTCTCGTCCATGCTCGGACTGGACACGCTCACCAGGCAGAGCGGAACGGAGGCTGTCGGGTCGAACGGCATGACCATCGGCGGGATGGTGCCCGGCGGCAGATAGAACATGTCGCTGACCGCGTAGGAGGTCACTTGGCTCATGGCCGTCTCGAGGCTGATCCCTTCGCGGAAGAAGTCCTTGACCACGCAGACCCCCAGCATGGCCTTGGCCTCTTGGTGCTCGATGCCGACCGACTGGCCGGTCCAGCGCTCGAGGCGGCTCATGATGTCGCGTTCCATCACCTCCGGCGGCATGCCGGGGTAGAAGGTCACGATTTGGACGGCGGGTGTCCTGAAGATGGGCAGCAGATCGGCCGGCAGGCGCTGGTACGAAGTGATGCCCAACACGACGGTGACCAAGGCAGCCACGCCCACCGCGTATGGGTTGTTTACTGCAAACCGGATCATCGGGAACTCGGGCGAAGGCGCACTTACGGGTCGCCCCATCGGCTGCGGTCTGTACTAGGAGGGCCGGTAGCTTCCGCTATCGGATAGGACTCTGACAGCACGGCTCCAGATTGCCGCCCGGATCGAACGAAATGTCCGCTCGCCCCGGACCCCCGTCGAACCGATTGGCCTTGAATGTACCACGGCAGCGGTCCTGTCCTGACAGGACCGGTTGCGGTGCTCAACGTGTGGTGGCGAGCGCTGACAGATTGGAACCGGCCGGGTGGAACCTAAGTCGAACAACAGCCCGCAGGGGCAAATTCCTTTCGTGCCATTGCGCTTGGTTTGTCGTATCTGGCGAATCTGCTGATTCGGCTCGTCCAGAAAAAAGTCGGGGCGGATACTGTCGCTCGAAGACTATCGGTTGCCGCGTCGACTCCGTAGACACGGTGTGCGAAGCCAGACCTTGGTGTGTCCCGCTTGAAGCCTCCCTCCAGTCATCGTAAGCACCTGTTGCAGCGGTCGTACTGCCGACAGACTCTCCCTATTCCTGGATCTGTCTTTGTATGAATTCCCCCAAGAGGGGCACTGAGAATGAGTACTTCCCGTGCCGATTCTTGTAAATCAATCCTTGGGACATCAGCGCAACGAACATCTGGTTGACATGACTAGCGCTGAACGGTCTGTCCAGAAATCGTTTGGATTCCTCGACCACCTTTTGGACTGTGAACTCTTCTTCACAGTTCTCAAGGCGAGAAATCACAGCCAACAGTGCTCGTTGTCGATCGGTTGCTCTTGCCCATCGTCCAGAAAAAAAGTCTACGTCAAGTTTCTGTTGAATCTCCGCGATGGGAACAGACGCCGCTTCCCCTCGGTCGTGTCGCTGAATGAACGAATCGTAGACCTCGCGGCAGATGAATTGAATGAAGTACGGATAACCGCCGGACATCTTGACAATGGTTCTCACGGAGCGGTTGTCAAGCTTTAGCGGGCACTCGGCGTCGTCTATGGGTCTACGGACAGCTTCCTCGCTTTCACTTTCAGATAGACGGTTGAGGAAGATGACTCTGAACATTCTCTCAGAAAATGTCCTTGCCTCGACCAGCTTTGGGAATAGAGTCGGAAGACCACTCAGGACGAGCATCATAGGAAACCCCTTTCGCTGCAGCGACTGAAAGGAATCCAGCAACAGGGACAAGGGATACTGCTCTTTGGCAGCCCTGTCTGAGAGATTCTGCGCCTCATCGTAGGCGAAGATGACTCCTCGCACGTCTTGGATTCTTGACAGCGCATCCCACGCAATTTCCAGGACTCCTTTGATCTTGTCGAGAGACAGGCCAGGAATGCTCGAGTAGGTATCGATCAAGCATTGGAAGCCGAGTGTGCGCTCGATCTCGTGTGTCTCGGCGGTGAATCCTGCCGCTCTCACCTCTTCCGTGCTCACGACGACGTTGGAAGTAACTGGGGATAGGTCCGCGAAGAGGCGAATTGCTAGGTTGTCCTCGCTTAAGCTAGCGGATTCTGAAAGGTCGGCCCCGACCCAAATCCAGCCTCGACTAGTTGCCAAGGGCTTGAGCGAATCGAGCAGAACCGTCTTGCCGACTCCGCGGAGCCCAGTCAGGATCATGTTTTCCAGCACTGTGCTCTGATCGAGTAGTCTTAGAAATTCTTCGCGTTCCGTCTGCCTTCCAGCCAGGTAGGGTGGCGTATGGCCCGCTCCAGGACGAAATGGGTTGGAAAACTCGGCCATCTTGAAAATTATCTCCAATGATCCACTGAGATAAATTTAGTACAATAACTAAATTTAGTCAAGAGAGTAATCCAAACTCACTTTTACGGTGGAGCCGGACTGTTTGCAACATGCGCCTCAGTTGACGCAGGTCGGACGCTGGTACCGGACTATCGGGTACGCGCTGCCGAAGCATTTCCGGGGACAGGTGCCGGACCCGCCGTCTGGGCTGCTGCCGGCCTCAGCCAGGGCCGGCTCGGCGAGGGTGTCGCAGTCATGTGGCAAATTCAAGCCAGCGCGAGGGCTGAGGCCGCGACTCAGCTGCGGAATCTATGTGACGGATCGGGGCGTTGCCAGCCCGTCGCGGGCAGTGTCTCTGTCGGGATCCGCCCCTCGCGGCGTCCCCCGACATTACCCGCCGCCATCCACCTTGTGCTCGGCCGCATTGTCGATGGCGTGGTCGCCGAGACCAACGTCCACGATGGCACCGGCAGGGCTCCAAACGGACCCTCCGCCCAGTTCCAGCGCGTCCGCCGGGATGCTGATACCGTCGTCATCCCGCTCTGCCCATTGGACTTGGTATGTGAAGCCCAACGTGGATGCACCCGTTCCGTCGAGAACAGCGGGGCGCCTGTGGCCGCCGACGTTCAACTCCAGTTGCACAGCGCGCGACGCCTCGATCGGTCCGGTGAATTCCACCCGCACGCCAATCTCTTCGCCTCTCCGGTATGCCTCGCCGTCCTGAGGTTCGGTATGGATTCGCAGTCTGCGGACGACCACGGTGGCTGGCGTGCTGCCGTCCACGGCATGTCTTTCCGCGTTGGCAATGGCCCGCGGCCCGAGGTCAAGTTCCGCGTCCGCACCGGTGCGGCCTCGGACCGTGCCGCCATTCAGCGTTAGGGCGTCGGCGGCAACCCCGATGCCGTCGCTGTCCGAGTCATCGGACTGCACGGCATAGCGAAACCACAAGGTGGTCCTGACGGTGGCGTAGTGGTCGGCTTGCCTTGTCTGGTCACCGATGGTCATCCCCAGTTGTGTGGTGCCGGAGACTTCGATGTCTCTGTCGAAACGCACCCAAGCCCGGATCCATTCGCCCGCACCGTATGCCGTCCCGTCTTGCGGCTCGGTCGCAATCCCCGCATTCGACACCCAGGGCGGGAGCACCAAGCTGCCGTCGACGTTGTGGCCTCGCGCGGCGGTGATAGCATGATCGCCGAGATCGAGATTCGCGTCCGTCCCGGCCAGGCTCCGAATGGCACCTCCGTTGAGCGTCAGGGCATCGGCTGAGATCCCGATGCCGTCCGCGTCGATGTCCTCGGCCTGAACTTCGTAGCGGAACAGGACTCGTCTGTGCCCCCCGCATTGATTGGTGCTGCTCCCGGCGCCATCCAGTTGCCGAATCTCATCGCCCACTGCGATAGCCATGCGCGGTGTCCCGGTGACCCTGACGGGTTGCCCGAAGTGCACCTCGACCCCGATCTGCTCGGTCTCGACGTAGGTGTTCCCTCTACTTGGGCGGCTGGCGAGACGGACACGGCTGATTCTCGGAGCGCCGGTGGTGCCGGAACTGCCGTCAATGATTCCCACTAGGACCGGAATCTCGATCCCCGTGGGAAGCGCTTCGTCTTCGCTGACCCGGACAACTGTCAGCGTGCCGTGGTGGGATCCCAGCTCCTGACCCGCGCTGTTTACAGAGACCGCAATGTCGGTCATTTCTGAGTCCGTTTGAGTCCACTCCCGCGGGGAGGCCGTTACCGATGCGAGGCTGGAATCGATCCGGTACCGGACCGGGCCGGCCATTGCGTGGCTGAGTCGGATCGTCTGCGGAGCGGGATCGCTCGTAGTGGTGCTGATGAACGTCAGCGCCGTCGGACTTGCTCCGGTGATCCCGCTCCGTTGGATCTCCACCGACAGCGTGCCCTGGACTTGGGTCTGTGTCGGATGGACCGCCAAGCCGATGGAGTAGATCTCGTTGATCAACGGCGGAACTGAACTCCGGTTGATCGTGATGCTCTCGCTGGAGCCCGCCGTTTTCGACTCGAAGTCCGCAATGATCGTTGCAGCCTCACCGTCGCCGCCTTGCCGCTCGGCGACTTCCCTACCGAGAGATATGTACAGATCGACCTCGGCTCCGGGCGTGGTCGACTGGAAGGTGACGGTCAACGTGTTCGCGTCGCTCGGTACAAGGACGTTGTAGCCGTCCGAACGGTTGTGGAGTTCGAGCTGATCGGTAGCCGCAAGCGTTACGTCGATCGATTCGCCCGGGGCCACTGGCTGGCTTTCGGTAAAGACCGGCCAAAGGCCCTTCGGAGCGTCCGCCTCGACGGTCTGGACCAACTCGGAACCGGATACGGCGCCGACCCATCCGGCGAAATGCCGATCGGCCATCGGAACGGCCGTCATCGTCACCTGCGTTCCTTCCTCGTAGTAACCGTCTTCGGACTCCGGCGTGATCTGGAGCGCGGCATCCCTGTCGCTTCTGCCGAGCGGACGACCGGTTACGAGGTACTCACGGACGAGATCCAGTCGCAGGGATCCGCCCGTCACCGGCACATCGACCTTGTGCGCGCGCTCCCCTCCGTCACTCCACCCCTTGAAGCGGTACCGGAATCCGGGGCTCACGGGAATCGTCTCGGGCGCATCGACGCGGATGCCTTCTTGATGCTCGGGGGCGTGGACCGCGAACGGCAAGTTCCGGGACCTGCCGTTGATTTCGATCCGCGCCTTGTCGACGTCAGTGTCGATCACGAAGAACGGACCGGCCATGAAACGGGCTTCGTAGGTCGTCCAGCCGCTTAGGCGACTGACGCTCTCGACGGAAGCAGGATTCGTGGACTCCCCGTGCCGCGTCGTGGAATTGTTCCAGTCCCAGTCCGCGAACTGGAGGCCGCTGTCCGGCTCCGAGACCGCTTCAAACTCGATCGGCGAGCCCAGGGTATGGAAGCCGTCGCTCGATGCCGGACTCACTGCCACATGACCCGCAGCCGCCGGTGTGGCGCAAGCGATGAACTGCTTCTGGACGGCGAAGCTGGCGTCGTACCAAGTGATATCCGGGTCGGACGTGATCGTCCGCTCGGAGCCGCCTCCGTCGTTCCAACGCCCGAAGACGTACCGCTGGGTTCCAAACGTTTGAGGGGAAGGGGCTTGCAGCACGTGTTCGCTACCGGCAGCCCATTCGAACGTGGCGGGGGTGACAACGCGGTCCCCGTCAACGACAATCTCCAGCCCCGGTGGATTCGTTGAGATCGTTGTCGAGGTCGGCGGCATTCCATACAGTCGGGCCACTCCGTCTATATCCCCCGCCGACAACCATGTCGACGACCTGATCGGCATGCCGGGAGGAATCGAGTCGATTCCTCCGGAGTAGTGCATCACCGAGGCGTGGTCGTACCGTCCGCCCATCGGGCGGATGTTGGAATACGAATACCTGCTCGGCCCCGTGAGCAGCGCATCGGAAAGCTGAATGTGTCGGTCCCGATCCTTGCGTTGGTGTTCATGGCGCAGACCTATCGCGTGCCCGATTTCGTGGACCGTGGCCGTTATCCCACAGCCTTGGGGGCTCCGAAGCGACACTGCGCGCGCTCCGCCGGCCCGGTAGCCTACAAGTGCGCTGCAGCCGGGACGAGACGGGGTTGACGATCTGGGTCGGAACTGGACGAACGACGACTCGGTTGTCCGTGCCACGAACGTGAGGACTGTTCTGGAATTCCATTCGTGGATTGCTTGTTCGATGTCTTGCAGTGCTCTCGCCGTGAAGCCCGGTTCGATCTCATAGGGGATGATTCCATCCGGCCAGAGGTAATCCCCGCCCAGGGCCGAGAGGTCCCTCCTCTCGGGCCACTGGCCAGGGGACGGGTCTCCGGACCGCCATCTGCGAGTGGCTTCGACGACCTCCTCGACCCTGCCCAGGACCATGTCTCCGCCGTGAATTGCGAGGCCGTCGATGACCTCGTAGTGCAGCGCCTCGCCGCCGTAAATGGCTACCCCTATAGAGCCATTCGGTGGTAGTTCCGATGCGACCGCGCGGTCGGCGGCTAGGAGTATGGACGGAGTGAGGAGTCCAGTAACGAATGCCGCTACGCCTAGGGTCAAGGCCAACGGCCGCAAGTGATGCACGGCCCACCGATGGAACCCCGCCGAACCGCTTGTTTGTTGACCCTGGAATCGTCTCGGCACCGATGGACACTGAGCCCGAAGCCGGCTTTCGCAGCCGACCATTGCCGGATGGCTTGGGCTCGATCGCGGGAACTGGCTCTCCGCATGCAGGTATGACGGCAGCACGTTGCTTTCTTTCTCGTTCGCCGTCATGTCCCTGGAAGTTGGCTTCCGTGTTGGACCCGGCCGGGGTCGGCCGCGTTTCTCGAGTTGCCACGTTCGGCAGTCTGGAGAGCTCGTTATCGCCGCTGGCCAGCCAGGAGTTCGCGGTGTCATGCACTTGTCCCGCAGGATCCCCACTCGTCGGTTTGCTCCGCCAGCATCGCTTTCACCAGCCACCGGTTCACGGTGCTCTTTGCTGTCGTTCCAGCCTGAGCGGCCGCCCACCGATGAGCTGCAACTTCTACCATTCGAGCCTTTTGCGAATTTAGCGAGATATCGGGTTCTTGGGATCGAGGGGGTCGGGGCGCTGGCCGGCTGGAAAGAATCTCGCCCTCTGTTGAGCGCTGGCGTTTCCCAAACAATCCCCTTGGGCAATGGATAGCGAACTTATTCCTCCGAGCAACGGTATCACAGTATTCGCTGGCATTCCAGTACGGGCTGTTCCCGAGGCTGGCCGAGGAACTGGGTCCGCTGGGCGAGCGCCGCAGGCGCTCGGCGCTGGAAATCGTGCGCGTGGAGGAGAGGCTGCCCGACCGGTGTGCGGACGGGTGGGGGAGTTGTCGACGATATCGAAGTAGCCCGCCCAAATGGGCTGCCCATTCGTCCATGAGCCGCCGCCGCTCGCAGAGCTCCGACCGCGTGTAGGTGCCTCGACCTTGTTCTGAATCATGTGGACCAGCGCGGCTTCGATGACTTCACGTGGGACACGCCTAGGCCGATAGAAACGGATGTGCGAGTGGTTGAGCTAGGCCCGTATCGTCATTGCTGCTTTAGACACATGAAGCGCACGAGTCTTGTGCTTGACGAGGAACTGTTGGAGGAAGCGGTTCGAATGTTTGGTGTCAAGGCTTACTCCGCGACGGTTAATCTCGCGTTGAAAGAGGCTTTGCGCATGAGGCGGAATCAAGGCCTTGCGGATTACGTCGGCAAAGTCGAATGGCATGGCGATCTGTCCGAGATGCGCAGGGATTCCAGCCAGTAGCTTGGACTGACGCGGCCGATGATCCTCGCCGACACCTCTGGGTGGATCAGGGAATAGAATCGACCGGCCTCGCGCTGCAAGGGCTTGATGGTCCCGTTGTGAGCCGAGATCAGATGAGTTTCCTGAAGGCACGAGATCGCGCTTCAGGCATGCGCTCCACTGAATGCAATGATACGGATTGCAAGAATATGAAATTGATGCTATAGGATTCCAAGATTATCTATAATTGACATGTGAAGACCACTGTTGATATTCCCGACCGAGAGCTCGAGGATGCAATCAAGTTCACCAAGGCCAAGACGAAACGCGAAGCCATAGTTGGTGCTATCGCCGACTTCAACCGTCGCATGCGCATGGCGGAACTCATCCGGTACTCCGGCAGCTGTCCCGACATGATCTCGCCAGAAGAACTTCAGGCCGTTCGTCGGCAAGGATGATAAGGATAATTCTGTGATCCTTATCGATACTTCGTCTTGGATACATATGCTTCGCCCAAGTGGCGATCCAACTATTCGCTCCCGTGTCGAAGCCGCGCTGACGTCCGGCCAGGCCCGCTGGTGCCCGCCTGTGCAGCTTGAACTCTGGAACGGCGCACGCGGGCAAAAGGAGCGGGCAGTCCTGCGCAAGCTCGCGGCTGCTATCCCAGAGCTCGCGATCGACGAAGATGTGTGGAGAACAGCATACGACCTTGCCCGGCGCGCGAGGGCGAGGGGCGTTACAGTGCCCGCAACGGACTTGATCATCGCGGCGTGCGCCATTCGCTTCGGTGCCGCTCTCGAATCCTCGGATTCGGATTTCGACCTCTTGGCAGCGGCGTCCGAGCCAATCAAGTAGCTTCCCTGTACGTTCGCACATGTGGACGGGTTCAATCTTTATCCTGATCCCGTATCTGCTGCATCCTTAGTTGCGGCCCGCAAGAGCGATGGATTCGCCTTAGTCGGCTGGGGCAAGAGGCGATGGTCGTGCGGTCTTCAGATGCGGAAGGTGACCGCTGGTTGGGTTCAGCCGAATCGATCTGCTGAGGTCAGAACAGCCGTTCGCAGCTGAGCGTGGCGCGGCTCTGAACCGCTCTGCCCACCACGCAGGACTTCTACCGTAGGCTGGACTCGCCTTCCGGCGGAGGGCTATGGGCAGCGCGGTTGCGGAGTTGCTTCTCCAATACGCGCACTCTCTCCTCCGCTGCACTGGCGCGAACCTCTGCTGCCCGTCTGCGCTCCGCCTCGGCACTGGCGCGATCTTCTGCGGCCCGCCGCCGCTGCTCGACCGCTGCCAGCGAGCCGTCGAACTCCTCCCCCGTCTCCGGGTCGCGGAACACCACCACCGTTGCCCCCGCCTGCCTCTCGCTGCGCAATTCCAACCCCAGCACCTCGCTCCGCAGCCACGGTCCCGCGTCCGCCACCGGCTCCACCGCGTCGTAGCTGCCCGCGCACACGACATAGCCCTCCAGCGGGCTGCTCATCAAACTCCCCGTCGGATCGAGCCGCCAATACTCGCGAACCCCGATGCTGGCGTATTCCCGGGCCTTGTGCTCGGCGTCATTCTCCGCCGTCGAAGGTGATGCCAATTCCAGGACGAAGTCCGGCGCTTTGCCTTCCTCCCAGACCTTGAACGAACTGCGGTTCCCGCGCTTGACGCCGAACACGACCTGCACGTCCGGCTGCAACCAAACCTTGTCGTTGCCCCTCTCGTAGTACACCCTCACTTCCATGCCCACGAGTGTGTCTTGGCACTGCCGGAAGTGGTGGTTCAAAGCCGTTGCCGCCTGCTGCACGGCATCCCCGTGCCAGAGGCTCTGTGCGACCCACTGCCCTTCCGGGTACTCGACATCGTCGGGTTCCGGCAGCGCCGTGGCCGCGGCTGGCGAGGTCAGGGCGGGGGCATCCGCTTCTGTGGTGGGAGTGAACGACATGGCGAACCCGCACGCGCACGAACAGGCTTGCTCGTAGCATACACTCTTGGCCGAGGCTGGCGCGGTGCGCTCTCTGGAGGGAGAACTTGCTGTCGCAGCACAGCGCGGGCAGGCCGGGCTTGGGGCTCAACGGGCGCGGCAGAGGGCCTGCGCCCAGAGGTCTGATCTGCCGTAGTCGGCGACGATGGAGGCGGCTGAGTCCTTCTTGGAACTACACCTTGTGCTTGGACAGCGACTGGGGATAGGTGTAGCAATCGCCGGGCCGTATCTTGAAGGGGCCCTCTTGGAAGTGGCTGGACCTAGTCGCTCTGTTCAAAACGGTTCTGCAGCTGCATCACGACCTCCTCAAGGTCAAGTACTTTGCTGCGAGAGTCTCCGGCACCCCGCCGGATCCGTCCAAGCCTCAGCGGCAGGATGTTAATCTCCGCGCCCTGGAGCATTTCCGACCGGAAGTGGAAGTTCACTTTGGGCACTTTTTCCGGCACAAGGTGCCAGCGCCGCGTACGCAGCCGTTGGAGGGCCCACCACACGCGGCGGAGGCGATTAGGACGGAGGAGAAAGGATCGGAGGTCAATCTCGCCGTACATCTGCCGAATGATGGCTGGCTCGATGCTCATGACTGCGCGGTGGCAGTGAGCAACGACTGCGACATTGCCGAAGCCTTGCGTCGTGTGCGTGAGCAACTCGAAGAGCGGATTGGGCTGATGACTTCGGGGTCCAGAAGACCTTCGCAGCAGCCAAAGAGGCACGCGGACTTCGAGCGCCATGTCCAGAACGACGGCTTGCGGCACGCACAACTTCCAGACCCGATTCCCGGCACCAAAATCCGAAAGCCTGAGAGATGGTAAGGACACTGGCTGGTCACGTCGGTGTCGCGGTCCGCGGTTGCAAGCAAGCCTCCTACGGAGAACAGGAGACCCGATCCACCGCAGTCAAGTGGATATCCCAGTACGGTGCTAGCGAGGCTGTGCCTCAGACCGACCAGAGTTCGCCAGCGTGGGGCGAGCTGACATCCGAGTTCTACTCGTCCGTCGGCCGTGCGTAGCGAGAGGCAATCTCGTGAGCGGCTGCCTGCCATCCCACAGACAGGACTCCCGCTGCGAAGCGTCGGACAAAAAACCTCGCCGTCTGAATCGGAATTCGGCCCATGCCCCGTATCGGCAGGTCTTGCGCAATGCTGCCTTGCCCTTTGGACGGAGATCGCTCCGAAAGGTTAAGAACTAGCCAGACTTGCCGGACAACCGAAGCTGAGCCTCCAGTTCGCGGATCCGTTGATTCGCTTGGTCGAGCTCGCGCTCGGCTTGGTTGCGCTCTTGCTCCGATGCCTCCAGCGCCCGTTCCGATGCCTGCAACGCCCGGCGTGTCTCCGCGTGGGTCATCAAGTCTCGTCCCAGACGCGGGTCCCAGAAGCGCAGCAGCCTCCCCTCCGCCCGCAACGCCAGCCCCAGCGCCTCGCTCCGGTGCCAGCCATCGGCTCTCCCTGCACGCACCCGCTCGTAGCGGCCGCTCTTCAGCCGCCAACCCTGCAAGCCTTCCCGGATCAGCACCCCCAGCGGGTCGAACCGCCAGTATTCGCCCACTCCCATTTGCTCGTACGTGGCGCGCTTGCTGGTCGCGTCCCGGCGGTCGGTCGAGTCCGAGGCCACCTCCACCACGAAGGCCGGCACCACCCCGCCTTCCTCCCAGATCAGATACGACCTGCGCTCCTTCTTCTGCACGCCCAGCACGACGAACACGTCCGGGGCCACCACCGCCTTGCGGTCGCCCTGGCGATAGTACACGGCCATGCTGCCGGCCACGTAGGCGTCCGCCCGGGCCTCGAAATGGGCCTTGAGTTGGATGCGCATGTCGACGATGGAGTCGGCATGCGGGTCGGTCTCCATCAGGATCTTGCCGTCGGAATAGGGGTACTTCTCCTCCGGCAGCTCAGCGGAGGGGCGGGCGACGGGCTCTAGGAGCGAGCCAGGAGCGGCCATGGCCGTAGGATAGCAGGCGGGATAGAGGCCGGAATCGGCCCGGCAAGGGGGGCTGGGCTGCTGGGCGAAGGCTGCCGGGACCGCGCGTCCGGCGGCGGAGAATGGGCCCCGCGATCGAGCTTGACTGAATCGTCGCGCTTGCGCCGAGACAAGGGGTCTAGCGACAGACCTCCCCACCGTCAGCCAAAGTTGAGGCTAGACCAGCACTTGCTGAACGATTCGCCCTTCGTTCGTCGGGCCGATCAGCCGCTCCTTGAGCCCTTGGTGCGGGTAGTGGAACTCGAATGGGTCGAGTCCCAACAGGTGCAGGATCGTGGCTTGCAAGTCGCGGGGCGTTACCGGGTCTTTGTCCACGTAGTAGCCGATGTCGTCGGTGGAGCCGAGATTGACGCCGGCCTTGGTGCCTCCGCCTGCCATCCACATCGTGAACGCGAACGGATGGTGGTCGCGCCCGTAGTACTCGGTCTTATCGCCCTGTCTGTTCTCGCGCATGGGAGTGCGGCCGAATTCGCCGCCCCAGATGATCAGGGTCTGATCGAGCAGGCCGCGCTGCTTGAGATCTGCGATGAGGGCTGCCGTGGGACGGTCGATGTCGCGAGCCCGGTCTGGCAGGTCGTAGCGGATGTCTGTCCGTCGAGCGTTGCCGTGATGATCCCAGCCCCAGTCGTACAGCTGTACAAAGCGCACACCGCTTTCGACCAAGCGCCGAGCCAGCAGGCAGTTGTTGGCAAACGAGAGCTTGCCCGGTTCGGTGCCGTAGAGCGTATGAATCGAGTCCGGTTCCTTGGAGATGTCCATCACTTCCGGTACGGAAGTCTGCATGCGGTAGGCGAGCTCGTACTGTTCGATCCGCGATAGCGTGTCGGGGTCCCCCGAGCGCTCTTGCTGCATTCGGTTGAGATCGCCGAGCGCATCCAGGGTCGACCGCCGCAGCGAGCGGCTCATGCCTTCGGGATTGCTCAGGAACAACACCGGGTCTCCCTGCGTGCGGCACTGGACTCCTTGGTAGACAGACGGGAGGAAGCCGCTGCCCCAAAGGCTCTTGCCCGCGCTGGGAGTCTTGTTGCCGCTCACCAGCACCACGAAGCCGGGCAGGTCTTGGTTTTCCGTCCCCAAGCCGTAGGTCGCCCACGCCCCCATCGATGCGCCTCCGAGGCGGGCGCTGCCAGTCTGCAGCAGAAGTTGCGCCGGGGCGTGATTGAACTCCTCGGTGGTCATCGACCGGATGATGGCCGTTTCGTCGGCCACCTTCGTGAAGTGAGGCAGGAGTTCGCTCACCCAGGTGCCGGACTGTCCTACCCTCTGGAACTCGTATGGCGTGCCCAGCATCTGGGGGACGCCTTTGATGAAGGCGAAGCGCTTGCCCTCCAACAGGTGCTGCGGGCAGTCTGCACCGTTGTGCTTCTGGAGTTCGGGCTTGGGATCGAATAACTCCAGCTGCGAAGGGCCCCCAGCCATGTGCAGGTAGATGACAGACTTGGCCTTGGATGGGTAGTGCGGCTGCTTGCGCGCCAGCGAGTGGTCGGATGAGGCCGCACGCAGCGAGCCAAGGTACATCGATGCGAGTCCCAGTTGGCAGCCTTGCAAGAAGTGCCTGCGGGTCTGGTGCTGGGCGAATTCGTTGCGGATGGACATTGCGTTTACCGTTTCGTGAGGGCCTCGTCGAGGTTCAGGACCACGTTTGCGACAGCCACCCACGCGGCCTCGTCAGGCGTCGAGGTGCTGTCAGGCAAGTCTGGGCGTTGCAGCATCGTTAACCCGAGGTCGATATGCCTCGGGGCGTCGCTGAGACCGGTGTGGACCGCATGTACCGCCAATACGTTGCGGCCCGGTCGCAGAGAGCGGAGTGCCTCGGGTGTCAGGCCGTATGGTGCGTAGGAGCCGGAACCGTCCAAATCCTGGGCGGCGAAGACTCCGTTGATGTATGCGTGGAAGGCAGCGGAATTCCGTACTTCGAAGCGAAAGTCCTCGACCTCCGCATCGGTAAGCTCAAACTCGAGCCGGGTCCAAAGATCTGATGTATCCCAGTGCGTGCCGATGCTCGACGCATAGGGATCGCTGTCATCGGCACTGTCCTTCGACGCGAATCCGAACGCTGACGGCCCGGTGCGCCAGCTAGCGTCGTCGAACTCTGGGGCCGCCCACTGCTCGCTCGGCTGGTCGGTCGTATAGCGCCAGATCGGAGCGTCTCCGCGCGTATCGCCCACGAGAGCTACGCGACGCTCTCCTGCATACAGGACATCGTCGTAGTGCGCCAATTTGAGTGCGTTATCGCGGTCTTGGCGCAGTTCTCCGGCAGCTGTGTCGCGCAATTCGAGCAGGCGCTTGCTTTCTTGGTCTGAAGGTGGTCGGGCCAAGACATGCCGGAATATATGGTCCAAGCGCTCCTCGGCACTGGATTCGCCCTGATCTGCTGAGCGCTTGGCCAGGTGCTGCGCGGCCTCCATCAGGGTGGGATCGTTAAGCGTGACCAGCGCCTGCAGGGGAGTGTTGGTCCGGATCCGGCGGATCGTGCAGGTCTCGCCCGAAGGAGCGTCAAAGGTCGTCATCGCCGGGTAGGGGGATGTGCGCCGCCAGAGCGTATAAAGCGCCCGGCGGTAGCGATCCTCGCCGGGGCTGGTTTCCCACTGCTTGCTGCTGTAGACCACCTGCCAGATGCCTTCCGGCTGCCACGGCATCACGGGAGGTCCTCCGATCTTGGCGGACAGCAAGCCGCTGGCGGCTAGAGCTTGGTCACGGAGCATTTCGGCAGACAGGCGGAAGCGCGGGCCTCGGGAGAGCAGGGTATTGTCGGGATCCGCTTCGAGCCTGTCGGGCGTGACGTTTGACGTCTGCCGGTAGGTAGAGGAAGTGACCATGGTCGTGAGCATGGCTTTGACATCCCAGCCGCTGCGCACGAACTCGGTGGCGAGCCAGTCGAGGAGTTGCGGGTGGGTAGGCGGCTCGCCTTGGGTCCCGAAGTCTTCTTCTGTTGTGACGATACCCTTGCCGAAGAGTCTGGCCCAAAGGCGGTTCACGGTCACGCGCGCTGTCAGTGGGTTTTCGTCAGAGGTGATCCAGCGTGCCAAGCCCAGTCGGTTGGTGGGCGCTCCTTCCGGCAAGGAGTGAAATGCGGCCGGTACTCCGGCTGTGACGCGCTGGCCTAGGTTTCTGAAGTTCCCGCTCTTGTGAATAAAGGTCTCGCGCTGGTCCTCGGCAGGCAATTCTCGCAGGATCGGCGTGGTCACTCCCTCCGAGACTGTGAGTTTCGGGCTGTCGTCGTTCGTGTCAGCGTCCTCGGTCTGGTTGAAGAAGGCGTATAGCGAGTAGTACTCCTCGTGCGAGATCGGATCGTACTTGTGGGAGTGGCATTGGGCGCAGCCCACAGTCAGTCCCATCCACACTTGGCCGGTCGTAGCGATCCTGTCTTTGACGGCCTCATCGCGGAACTCCTCGTCGTCAGTGCCGCCCTCGGTGTTGTTCATCGTGTTGCGGTGGAAGCCGGTTGCGATGAAGTGGTCGTCGGTCGGCTCGGGCAGCAGGTCGCCGGCCAGTTGCTGGACGGTGAACTCATCGAAGGGCATGTTTCCGTTGAGCGATCGGACGACCCAGTCGCGGTATGGCCAGATCGTGCGTAGGGTGTCTTTCTCGTAGCCCATCGAATCGGCGTATCGAGCCAAGTCCAGCCAGATGCTGGCCCAGCGCTCTCCATATGCGCTCGAGTCCAGCAGCCCCGCGACGAATCTCTCGTATGCATCCGCGGATCGGTCCGAGACGAATTCCTCGACCGATTCCGGCTTGGGAGGCAGGCCTGTCAAATCGAGGGACAGCCTTCTCGCTAGCGTGTGGCGATCTGCCTCGCCGGAGGGTGCCAGATTAGCGGCCTCCAACTTCGCCAGCACAAAGTAGTCAATGGGGTTTTGGGGCCAGGCTTCGTCGGTGACTTCCGGAAGTTGCGGGGTTACCGGGCGATCAAAGGCCCAGTGACGCTCGTACTCGGCTCCGGCGTCGATCCATTGCCTGAGGGTCTCGACTTCCGCTGGGGACAGGCGGTCTCCCGTGGGCGGCATGCGATTGGTTTCCGCAGTTACCCTGGCTAGCATTCGGCTGGCGCTGCTGTCGCCGGGGACCAAACCCGCGTGCCCGCCGTTTTGGCCAGTCGCGGCCTCATGCGAGTCCAGCCGGAGATTCGCCATGCGGCTGTGCTCGTCCGGGCCGTGGCAGGGCAGGCACTTCTGCAGGATGGGGCGGACTTCCGTCTGGAAGTCCGGGGATGCGCCAGCCACGCCCGAGATCGTCAGTGCGAGTGCCGCTGCGATGGATGCACAGCGCAGTAGCTTTGAGTCGGGCGCTGAAGTGGAGAGACTCATCGTGCGACAGCCTGAGACATGTGTGTCGGCGACCTGCAGCGGTCGGCGTGATCTAGCCACGCACCACATGCGTGCGCTCTTGGAGGAGCCAACCTCCCAATGAGCGCTGGCCAAGCTTGGTCAATCGCACTGTACGACGGATCGCTCGTATTCGTCAATACAGTCCGGCGATTCGGCCGCAGAACTAGCGGCGCGCTTGGCGTGCGGCCTACATGGCGCTGATCCGGCCGTAGTACGCGCCCGCGAGGTCTCTTCCAGCTGCGTCGCTGAACCAGCCCTGGAGGGTGTTGCGGCCCTTTTCCAAAGCCAGTTCGAAACGAACTGATGACGTCCCTTCCTCGGACTGCACCGTGACGTGCCGGCTACCGTTCAAGCTCAGGCTGGCCGAAGCGATCGGCAGCGCGACACCCCGCTCGATCAGCATGCCGCCGATGGTGGCACCGGGGCCGACCACGGTCATGCCGCGATCTAGGTGGAATGGCCAACGGCTCAATTCGACAGAGTACTGGCCGGACTGTTCGGTTTCGATCTGCCACACGCCGCCACGGGGCGGTCCGCAGGCGTTGGCCGTGCGCTCGCGATTGTCGCAATCGACCTCGATCCAGCTGTTGGAGGTCAGGTCGGTGAACGTGCCTTGCTCGGCTCGTATGAACAGCGGCTCGACTACTTCGACAGAAGCCTCGATCTCAGCCCAATACTCGTCGTAGTGGGCCTGCATTTGCTGGACGATTTCGGGGTGCTCGGCAGCGATGTCCGATTCCTGGCCCGGGTCAGAGCTGAGGTCGTACAACTCTTCGCCTTCCACGAGCCGCCACTGGTTCCAGACAATCGTGCTCTCGCCATACTTCGTCGGTCGGTGCCGACCGCCATACTGCACGATGAACTTGCGGTCCGGGCCGTTGTCCACTTCGCCCGCAATTAGCGGAGCAAGACTGTCCCCATCGAGGGAGCTTGACTCCGGCAAGTCGATGCCGGCCAAGTCGGCTAGGGTGGGGAAGATGTCGGTTACTTGGGCCGGGTAGCCGATGGTGCGGGGCTCTCCGAGGCCGCCATCTGGCCAGCGGACGAAGCAGATCGCGCGATGTCCGCCCTCGTAGGGGCTGCCCTTCTTTCCGCGCATGCCGGCGTTGAATACCGTCTCTCCCTTGGCCGTGCCGTTGTCGTTCATGAAGACGATCAGGGTGTTGTCCCGAATGCCGGTTTCGGCGAGCCAGGCGTCGAGCCGAGCGAAGTTCTCGTCGATGTTTTGGATCAGCCCGAAGAAGTGCGCTAAGAGGGGGTCATCGACCTTGTCCCCATACGGCGCGAAATCCTTGCCCAAGGCGTGGAATGGGTAGTGAGGCGTGTTCAGGGCGATGTAGGCGAAGAAGGGTTGCCCCATCCCGGCCTGCTCGCCCATCCACTCCATGGCCTGGTCGAACCACAGGTTGGTGCAGAAGCGGTCCGAATAGCGCTCCTCGGTCTGGTCGAGGTAGCGGGTGTAGTAGTAGTCGTTGTCGTACTCGATCTCTGAGGCCAGCCCCCAACCCTTGTGCCACACGGCGCGCTGGAAGCCGCGGTCGAGCGGGCGGTGCGGGTAGGTATCGCCGAGGTGCCATTTTCCGAACAGGCCTGTCGTATAGCCGTTGGCGGCGAACGCTTCGGGCATCGTTGAAACGTCGCGGCGCATGAGGTTGCGGCCTGCGGGGACCATGCCGGCCTTGTTGCGCAAGGAGTAGAGACCGGTCATGAGCTCGCCGCGGGTCGGGGTGCAAACCGATGCCACGTGGAAGTCGCCGAAGCGCACGCTCTCGTTATGGAGCTTGTCGAGACTTGGGGTCTTCAAGATGGGATTGCCGTGGGCCGAGAGATCCCCGTATCCCTGGTCATCGGTGAGGATGACGATGACGTTCGGGCGGGCTTGGGCTGGATCTCCCGAGCCGCCGCAGCCCGTCAGCGCGATTAGCGCGGCAGCTGCCAGCACAAGTGCGGGGATGCCATAGCGATGGAGGCGAAGCGATGATCTGGATTGCATGCGAGAGTCTCCTGCTCCTAGTTCTCTGCTCGTTTCTTCGGCGCTGGATTTCAGGCCACGCGAGCCTGCGGTGAGGTCGACTGAAATCCGTGAGTTTGGTCCGTTCTCCGGAATTGCGAAGCTCGATGCGGCCAATGCAAATGGCCAAATCAGGGCCTCTTCTAGCAGTAGCGCGCTGACGGCAGTGCGGGAAGGGTCTGCTGCGCCGAACTACCGCCATCCATGGTACCCCAGTAAAGCCACTGCTCATGGCCGTTGCCTAGTCGCTCCACGTATGACGAAGCACCCACCCCGGTGTTGGCCATCTTGTTGGGCGAACCGCGCTTGCATGGCGTTCTTGCCTTGAGTCAGACCTGTGCCAAACGAGACGCAGGTTCGCCCCGGCATTTCCTAGTGCTCTGCCACCTGCGCACCGATCCGTAGCGGGGCCACAGCTGCATTCCGCCGCCGGTCGCAAGCAAACGTTTGGCCGATCAATCGCGCGAGCTTCTTATAGCGGGTGTTTTGACGGGCCTGCTATCATAAGCGCGTTACAGCGAATCGCGGAGAGGTGGCCGAGCGGCTGAAGGCAGCGGTTTGCTAAACCGTCGTAGGGTTCAAGAGCTCTACCGAGGGTTCGAATCCCTCCCTCTCCGCCACAATGATTCTGTAGATATCTAATAGTGAACGAGTTGTGTTAATTCCACTTGCTTCTATCCCACGAAATGTCCCTCAATCGAAATTAGGTAGTGGGATCGCGGAGTCCCGCCCCAACCGTCGCGGCGCATACCTTGTCCTAGTGTTCCCGCGCGGAGCTGCCGCGCGTGTCCGGCGTTGGACTTAGCGCGGACCCTGTAAGCCAGTCGCGTCAAAGGGGCGTGGCCGGGATGGGATGGCCAGCCTAGGCGCAGCCACAGTTGGGCTTGCTGCAACGCCGGCAGAGGGACTCGATGGAATCGCGGCGGAAGTCACCGAGCTGGGCGAGTTCGAGCAAGAGCCGGGAGCGGCAGTCTTCCAAGGCAGTGAGGGAATCGGGCATGGCCCCCCTTTGTTCGTACTTATCTCGAAAATACAGACTAGCGACGCTTTCCTACCAGATTGCCCTCATCGTCACAAGAATGTCGCGCTCATTCAAAGGCTCCAAGGCTGCCAAGAGAGTCCTTTCCAATCCACAGATGAGCATGAGGAGGGGCGGAGGAGAGGAGCTGGGGAGAAGGCGATTATAGCGGCAGGGGGGAAGGGGTCGCAGGGGAAGGGGAACCCCTTCCCCCGTGCTAGGGGCACAGGGTTGGCAGGGCCGCGGGTGGCGGAGGGGGGCCGGTGGGCTAGCCCACCGGCCAGTTTCTGTGCCCATACAGTTAGCCCCCTGGAATTCCCGGTTTCCAATCCGAAATGAGCATGAACGGCCTGGCCCTCAGGCCGCGCTAGCGGCCTCCCCCCGGATCACTCGGAAGAGCTCGTCGCGGGCCTCGTTGAGCCGCCGGGCCGCCTCGTTGTCGCTGTACTGGTAGGCCTGCTTGTCCAACTGGGCGAAGTCGATCCCGTCGCGCAGGAAGCGCTCCGCGTCCGGCAGCGATTTCAGTTTCTCGTACGGCGTCATGATGTCCTGCCGGCGGTAGCGCTTGCGCAGCTTGCCCTTGGCATCCACCTGCTCGCAGGGGAAGTAGCACGGGCGGTGGTAGTTCAGGTACGGCGTGAGCACGTCCCGGTTGAACGCGTTGAGCCGCTCGGCGTACCGCCCGGCGATGTGCCCGTAGCCGAGTTGCTTGCGGATCACGGTGCCGTTCTTCGACTCCGCCAGCGCGTTGTCGTTGCAGTGCCGCGGGCGCGACTTGGTGAACTCCTCCACGCGCAGCTTCTCCAGCAGGCGCGCCACTTGGTGGTTGATGTACTCGGAGCCGTTATCGGCATGCACGCCCAGAATCTCGAACGGGAAGGCCTCCAGCATGCTCTCCAGCAGCGGCAGCAAGTAGCTCTCCGCGATCCGCTCGGTGCTGCCCACGCCTTCGAACTGCGTCACTTCGTCCACCGCATTGATGTGATAGACCCCCTTGACTTTGTCCAGGTCGCCTTGGTGCACCGAATCAATCCGCAGGTAGCCCGGCCGCCCCTCCGGCCGCGGCCGCCGGCGCTCGCCGATGGCCACCTGCGTGGGCCGCGTGGGCTGCTGCGCGCCCAGCCTTTGCACATACCTGCGGCTGTGCCGCAGGTTGTACAGGTGCCCGTTCGACAGCCCCGCCAAGCGCTCGAAGCGCGCGTCGCCGAACAGCTCCCAAGCACGCTTGAACAGCGCCAGCGTGGCGGGTCCGGACAGCCTCCCGTGCAACTCGTCGGTCTCGGCCAGCAGCTCGACGTCCGCCGCCGTGTACTTGCGTCGGAACGGCTTGGCCGCGCCTCGGCGCCGGTCCGCCAGTTGGCCCTCGGCCAGGTAGCGCCGGATCAGGCGCGTCAGCTGCGACTGCGACAGCCCCGTGGTGCGCTCCAGATAGCTGCGTAGCAGGCCCCTGTCCGCCTTACCCAGCTTCCAGTACGCGAAGCGCCGCAGCACCCGTGAGAGATGCTCGTAGGCCTGCTTGCGCTCCAGTGCCAGGGTGGCCCCCGGCGGGGTGCTGGCGAGGAACTGGCGCACATCGTCCAAGCTCTTGTGAGTTTCCAAATCGAGCTGCAAGATCACCCTCCGATGATCCCCACACCCCTTCTAGGGCCCCCTTCATGCTCATTTCACGTTGGAAACAAGCCCTCCGTTCATGCTCATCTCTCATTGGAAGAGACTAAGAGTTGACACCCTTGCCGTTCGATGGCATTCTGAGAAAAAGCGACGCTCGTGGAGTTGGCTCTGATCCGTTGCGCAAGTCTCTTTCGAACTTGAATCGTCTGGACAATGTTCAACAGTCCTTTCGGACGAATGGAGGAGAGTCTTTGTAGCACTCATTCGAAGGGTTGTGATTCAAGAAAATGATCATTCTATTCTTTAGGGTAATGATTGTTGGGATAGCAATCGTTCTAGTCTATAATATTCACCTGCTAATCGGATGGTTGTCTCGATCATCTGACGAGATCGATCCTACAATTGTTGCAGCTATTGTCGCTGCATCTGCAACTATAATTGTCTCTATATATGCTTCAACATATAATGCAAGAAAGGCGAATGAACTTACTGCACGTGAAGCAAATAGAGCCAAAAAGGCCGAAGCATATAATGGATTCTTGAAGATCTTGGTTCAATCAATAGGGAATGTAAAGAACAAGAGTAGGCAGTCCGGAGCATTATCAAAGGGGCTTGCCGATACGTTTCTGGAACTGACTTCTACGATTATGATATATGGCGGTCCCAAAGTAGTGACGACGTTCGGAGAGTGGAGACAAGCAACCGAAGATCCCCAAAAGTTAATTGTATTATGCGATAAACTCCTCCGAGAAATGAGGTCTGATCTTGGGGAGAGTAACAAGGGTATAACCGATAATGATATCCTAAGCCTTTTCATTGTTGGCGGGAAGGACGAGCTCAATAAGGTGACGACTAAGGAGCCAAAGCGACGAAAGTAGTTGGCTTCATTCCGACTGAAGGTGAAAGCATTGTCTTTCACCGTAGAACGTGAGTTGAAGGTGATAGAGCCAACGTTCATGGTCGACGGACAAGGCACGTTTCCGCATCTCGAGAGAGTCTATACGGAGGGGACTAGTTGCTCGCTTTCGTGCCTCTGAAGAGCCTTGCTGTTGGCTGGATTCGTTCGGCCTTGCTCGGGAAGCATGACAAGTTGGCCGTCACCATGGTCTGGAGCTGCCGAGAGACCTTGGTCACAGGAATTCTGGGACCATCCGTGGACGTGCCTGTCATCCACGTGTCGCCACCACCCAGGTACTGCACGGCGTTCCTGAGAGCCACACTGCGGGGTCATCGTTGGCGGAGTGCACCGTCCGCCAGGCACGGCCGGACGGCCTCCCGGTCGCTTCAAGGGACCAGTCCCGGATCAGTGACCCTTGCACTTGCACCGCTTGGTTTTGGCGCCCTTGGTGGCGAATGTGCCCACTATCTGCGCGATAGCCAGCCCGTTCTCCGTCCCTCGTGCCCAGCCCCGGCATCACGGCTCAAGCCGATAGCCTCGACCCAGAGTGACCTGGTCCCAGATTGGCACGGATCCTCCCCTCACGAGCCCGCCCTCAGCTTCAGAACGCTGCGCGCAACCGCGTTTGGGTTGCTAGCTGCGATCTAGTCGGGCGGCGAGAGGACCACGTGGGCAGTTTATCTGCGCCTACATCCTTCGATTGATAGTGTTCTATCGCAGCAACTAGCCAACTTGACACTTCCCTCCGCCTGATACGGCACGTTATCTCGGCGACCGGTTTACTTGAACCGACGCGTCAACTCATCGCTTCCGCGCACCTCATCCGCTCTTCCAACTCATCCAGAAACGGCGAACGACCCAAATGCTTGTGCCTCCCTCGTATTTCCACCCAACCGGAGTAGAGCATATAAACTTCGTCCCGTGCCCGTGTCATCCCAACATAGAACAGCCTGCGGCTCTCCCGGAGCGCTCGCGGCCGCTCGTTTTGCCACGGAAAACTCCCCAAATCTAGTCCCAACATGATCACTACGTCGAATTCGCTACCCTTAGCCGAATGCAGAGTCAGGAGGTTGAGTTGTTCAGGCGAACCGTCCTTGCGACCTAAGCCAGCAAGGTCAAGGCCTGCCAATGTACCTCCGGGCTCCAAGGCGTCCGTCATTTTCTCAACTTGCTCCCGCTGATCGGCAAGACTAGGCTCCACACCCATGAGCTCGTCGACCAACTCTGATCGGATGGCCTTCACGAAGGCCGCAGCAGGACTACGGTCTTTCCGCCTATTCCACAAGAACCTCGTCACCTGTTGGTTTCTCAGCCGGGTGGTGCCGTCCGGCGCACGTCCTGGACGGAAGGCATGCCAGCGATCGAGAAGCCCCCTCAACTGCGGATTGCCCTCACGCCAGCCTCCTGCACTCCAAGCCGCGCAATCCTCGATCCAGCTCGTTAGCGGACACTTCCGGTAAGGGGCGGCGCTGTCAACCCTAATGAATTCAATGCCCTGCTCCGTTGCCGCGTCTGCGACAACGTTCCCGACTCGGTAATCCCGATACAGAATCGCGATATCGCCAAGACAGCGTCCCGCCTTCGCGTCGAGCGCAGCTGGAATAATTCCCGACAGCGCGATTTCGGCTTGTTCGGAAAGACCGTTCGCGCATTCAACAAAATCGATCGTCGACGCGCGACCAGGATCCCGCGGCTTATAGCCGCGCTCCTCTCCCAGTGCCATTTCCGAGGCTTGGATGATCCCACCGGCGGACCTATAGTTGACCTCGAGCCTTATCGCCTTAACCTCAGGGCGTTTCGACAACTCCATCAGCAGACCGCCGTCGGCGCCTGTAAAGCCGTAGATCGATTGGTCTGGATCCCCAACCGCGAACAACCGAACGCCGCTGTCAAATGCGAGACGTTTCACGATTCTGTGAAGGGCCACGCCAAGATCCTGGTATTCATCTACTACGACCACGGGGAACTTCGCCTTAACCAGTGGCAATACCCAGTCGTAGCGCGTTACCAGTGTCTCGCCAAAGATTACCAGGTCGTCGAAGTCGACCAAGCCTCTTCGGCGAAGGTCACGCTCGTAGGCTTCCGCCAGAGACGCCAAGGCACCATCCGACTGCCATCCCTGGCCACTGCGATCTAGATGGACCCGGCGGTGTCGACCCATATCGTTCAGCTTGAATGGATGTCCGACACCGAACAATCGATCACCGACACGCTGGTACACCTCTTTACATTCCCGAACGGACGCCACTCGGACTGGATATGGCACTGGCAGCCCGGCCAGACGCCCATAGGGCATCAAGAGATGCCGAAGGCAAAAGCCGTGAACCGTGCCGACAAATAGACTGGGTGCCTCGCGCAGCTTCAACCGCTCCAACCGCCGCTTTAGTTCCCTGGCGCATTCGTGGCTGTATGTGATACAAGCCACTCCTCGCGGTGCCCGCACGTCCTCGGCCAGGATGCGTGCGAGCTTCAGGATCAAGGTCTTGGTTTTTCCGCTTCCGGGTCCAGCAAGGACAACGCAATGACCCTCCGAGTTGTAGGCGTCCAACTGCCCCTGGTTTCCCCGAATGTCCTCAGCCTGCTGGAGATAAGCTGCACTGACGCTACGATACGGCATTGCGAATGTGCTCCAGAGCCCTTCGAATATACTCGGGGCACACATCGCCCGAAACGTGACCGCTGAGTGACTGTCCGAAGCGGCCCTTTCCTACTCGCTCGATCCAGCTCAGCAACCTATCTGTGTCCACGGTATCCGGATCCTCGATCCACTCCTGCATTGTTCGGCATACCGTTCTCGAGGGCTTCGATTCCCTCTTGAACACGCTCATCATTGCCTCGCCCATGCCCGCGTCGAACAGTTCGAGTTCGAGTGTGCTCCCGTTGACGAAATATCCATGCTGTGCTGCCTGGTGAAATAACTCGTCGTTATCCATTTCCTTGAATCCATTGCCACCAGCAACAATCCTCAGGAGCTTGATAATTCGCCGACGCGCTAACGGGGGCTTGCCATCTCTTGGGTCGAAATCGGTAAGAACTACGTGCGGTATGTCCAGACCGTCTGATCCCAGCAGCCTGACGTAGGGCCGAAAATTCGTGCCGCCAACAGAACAGACACTGATGCCCAAGATGTCCAGCGGCATTTTCAGGGCCGTAGCAAAAGCGGGGAGCACAAACCGCTCAGCTTCTCCCTCGACAAGGATCACGCCTCGGGCGAAGAACAGCTCTCCCCGGCTCACATCGATATAGCGCTGGAGATCAGTCACCTCGGTTTTCTTGAGCGGCAACTTCGCAGCCGATTTGCCGACGGTCGCCCCACCCTCTGCTCCACCACGGAGAAGGATGATCGAGCGAATCGGAGACACACTCGCCACATGAGGGGAATGCGTCGTCAGAATGGTCGTCCGGCTAGTTCGGCCATCAGCTTCCTCGTTCGGTCCTGTGCCAGCTTCCAGAAAGTACCGATAGACCAGACGCTGAACATGCGGGTGCAGATGAGCCTCCGGTTCTTCGACCGCAAAGAACGTGTGGTCCCTTTCACCCTCGGCGACCAACCGGTCGAGTTCGAGGCACTTCAGTGTGAGGAAGACAAGATTCGCTGTACCGAGGCTCGCCTCGCTGATCCCTCGAGTGCCTTGGTCGATCAGGATGCGCAGACCCCGCATGAGCGCGTCGACCTGCGTCGGGGCGACACCGAGGCTAATCGGGACGGCGTGTTGCGGGCCCGCGATGTCCACGAGCCGTTCGCCGATGCGTCTCGCCATCTCGACGATCAAGTCGAGCCGTTCAAGTTCCTCCCCCGCTGCGTTGACAACTTTCTGGATCTCCTCTCTCGTGTCGTCGTCTACGGTGGTCATCAACTGCTGAATCAGCGGGCGGAGCGGCGACCGCCGCCAGCTCGCCAAGTCCTTTTCGGCATCCCTAAGCGCGCCTTGGATGTCCAGTGGGAGCATTCTTCGCGTTCCGCCGCTCACGGCCATGTCAGAATCGTCGCCACCGAAAATTACGTACTCGTAGTCCGCGAGGCTCTGGGGATCACACTCGAGACCGGCCTTTGGTTGAAAGCGATAGTTCAGCCGCGCAACCATCGGTGGCCCCGGGTCAACCACGCAGTCGCATAGGTGTGCCATCAAGCGCTCGTCATCCGTGAAATTGGTCAGTTCTACGAAGACCTCTACCGTGGAGCCAATCTTGTGTTCGCCCAAACCGTCCCAGAAATCCTCGAGACCCAAGTGCCGGTCACGTTCCGACATGGCTGGGTCCAGAACGAGTTGGAGTGCGCGGATGAAGTTACTCTTTCCAACCTTGTTCTCGCCAACGACAACAATGTCCTCACCGGTCTCGAGGTCGAGTTCCTCGAAATTGGCAAAATTGACGATTCTGATCCTTGAGATTCTCATTTCGGAATTCACAACAAACTGTCGGAGGCTGCCTTTCCCTCTGTAGACTCAACCACCCCAATACGGCCCTCTTCGACCTAGGACCAGGGTCCGGTTCATAACCGTCAGTACGCCGGCTCAGAATGGCGAATCTGTAAAAGCTGATCTGCAACCCTAGACGCCGTGAAGGCCGACTACGCACTCTGCCGCGACTTCATGCGCGATTGCCGCTGATACCGTGACAGTTCGTGAATGCGCATGCGGAAGAGTCGTAAACAAAGCCGTTCTCGCCTCCCCGTCCGTTCGATTCGGCTCGGCACCAACTTTTTTTGATTCTAATCACTTTGGCGCTGCCGTGCACTGCCGTAAGAAGGGGCTTGCGTGGCCGATCACGGAACAGCAAGGGGCAGGCCGCGCACCGCCTGTACAATGAGCCACAACAACTGCATGCCGTATGCCTCGAGGAATGATTGAAGACCACATAACGATCAAGTTGCCAGTCCCCTGGTCTAATGACCAGTTCGACACCGAGGTCATAGGCCCAATCAACTACCTCGTTGGGCCAAACGGAAGCGGCAAGTCACGTTTCGCCGTTGCTCTGTTGCAGCAGTTGAAGAGCCGACAGAACGGAGCTCGTCTACTCGGTACGGATCGTCTGAGGGAGATGGCGAACCCAGGATCGCTCGGGAACTATTGGGGCGATCACCTCAGCGCAGGATACGCAAAGACTTCTTTCTCTCAGCTTCGGAGGGCGGGCGAGGAAGGATCGGGAATTGACACGGTCTTGTTGCTAGAAGAAAGAGTCGACCTTTGCATTCGAATAGAAGCGACCTTAAGCCATCTCTTTGCGGTTGATGTGAGCTTGGAATGGGATTCTGGCCACCTGATACCCAAGGCAGTGCGACGAGAGACTGGCGACTCCTACAGACTCGATCGCGAGGAGTGTCACGGCATCAAGGAACTCCTAGTTCTCCTGACACACTTGTATGATTTCGGGCACAGTTACCTGATAATTGACGAACCCGAACTGAACCTCCATCCGCAGTATCAGGCGTTTTTTATGGAAGAGGTCCATAAGGTCGCTGGTAACCCGAATGATTCGTCGGGCAAGAAAATCCTCTTTCTGATCACGCATTCGCCGTTCATACTCGACCTTCGGTCGGAGGACAATGTTAAGTCCGTGATTTCATTCGACCTCGACTACTCAGTCCCTAGACAGGTCGCAAGTGCCTCGTCGCACAACTCCTCTGCAATATTCCCAACAGTGCGATTAAACGCGCACTACAAACAACTCTTCTTTGCGGACAACCCGGTGTTTGTTGAAGGCCACCACGATGCACTGATGGTCGGGGCATTGTTGGAGGCGCGAGGCCTCTCGGTGGCCGCGGCTGGGAGTTGCATCATCGACTGCGGGGGCTTGGAGGAAGTGAATCACTACCTCAATTTGTGTCAGACCTTAGGGAAGGAGGCGCACTTCATCTATGACTTGGATAGCGTCTTCAAAGGCCAGCTTCGCTCGTGTATTGGTGATGACGAATCGGTAAGAAGCGTCTTGGCGTCTGCCGGCATCGGTTCCGACTTTGTGAAGTATGTTGGTGAACTAGAACAGAGGCTTACGGGCCTTATTGACCTCCTGCTCGACGTGGACCTAGGGGGGCAACTCAAGCCGTTGAATCAATTCCTCATCGAGTTGGGTGTTGACAGGACACAGTGGGGGAAGGATCGACTCAAGAAAGCCCGAGTGGCGATGATGGTCGCGCTAGGCCAAAACCGAGATGATATTGTTTCGAAAGTTCAAAAACACATCATCGAAGACATCGAGGGACGCTGGAAGCGGATTCTAGAAATCCTTGCTGATAAGAATATACACGTCCTACCAGGTGGGACAATCGAAAGGTACTTGCCGTATTTTGCAGGCGACCTATTGGATCCGAAGCCAGAAGCGAAACGGAACGCCATCGTTTCCGAGATCAAGGAGTTGCAAAGTATCCGCCAGTCGAACGATCTTGAGAGGGAGAGGGAACTGCTAGGTCGGTACGGAGACTTGTATAGGATTGTCAGCAAGTTACCTTCTAAGGCACCGGTTGACTTGGAGAATAGCTTGCGGATGCGCCTGAGCGACTACGTTCATCAACTTCAGAAGATTGTGGAGGCTAATCATAGGTGGGGACGCGAACGAATTGAAACCCACATGAGCGGTCACGCACTGACGAGGAGCGGAGTTGTTGTAATCCGGAGCTTTCGTCGTAGTTCGAACGGCCGATTTGATGCGACCCTCGGCATATCAGAGAAGCTCGGCGACGGGGCTCGTGTTGTGGAGGTGTGCTCAGACACCACGATCCAAAACCTTCCTGCGTTGAGGGCAGCAGAAACAGATGGCACTTAGACTAGGACGATCTTCAATGAGAGTTCCATTGTTCCTCACCTGTAGGTCTCAACCATCCCTAGCGATACGTCGAGATGGGCAATCCGTTCCCATGACCGGGCGCTAGCTGCATCTTTCGATCGAGCACCGGATGCTATTGTTTTGGGTGAAGACTCATGCCGATTGACCCAGGCAAAATCACGTTCGGACAGCTGACTGAACTCATCGCACAGCTACACAAACGGGTAGAGGCCCTAGAACAGTGCAACCGAACTCTTCGCGAGGCACTGGTAGTCTTGGGCGATTCGCCGCTAGTCCAAGACGACAAGGGCGGGCGGCAATTCAAGCGACTTGTGGTGGCCTTGGAACCAAAGTCACCGTAGGGGAGCTTGACACGCTACCGAAGCCCGCAAATGCCCGTGCTGCTATTGAGACTCTGGACGCCTCTGGATTCGTCTAGGTACGAGACCGCGGACCCGTGAACTGAGGAGAAGAAAAGTGAGAGATCCCGATAAACGAGGACGGCGCACCTGCTGGAGTTCTGACGAAGGACCTGCCATTGTTAGCTGCCGTGCCAAGTGGGTGGTTTCGGTAGTTGGTGCTATAGAAGCCTTGAACCTGCGTGTCAGCGCAGGTCTTCCGACCTTCTGAACCGATACCGCCGGCCTAGACTCGGCACGGGCCGAGAAAGACCGGGAGACGGGCTCCGGAAAGCCGATTGGCCGTCCCGAAACTTGATGCTGCGGCGAGCCCGTCCCACAGCGCCAGGCTCTACCTGAAAGGCAGATCAGCACTGCTGGGAATGGATTCGGCGTTATCCTCCCACCGGATGAACCTTGGATCCCCTTGCGGCCGCTTCGGACAGGCAAGGTGTGTTCGTGACTCACGGCCATTCCTCTTCGCCGATTCCACCGGGATACCCCGCTCCCGGCTGCTGGGTACGGGGCACGTGCTTGAGGTCTCGGGATTGGGCCGAACCCCGCCACTCTAGCCGGTCTTCGAGTCGCGGCTTCCGTCCGGTGGCGGCAATGGCGGAAACCCTCCGGCTAGTCCTCGCCAGTCCAGCCTAGCGAGCGGGGACGAGTCGCGATCCAGTGTGGATTTCGTCGGCACGCCGAGCGACCGCCCTCTCGCCAAGCTTGAGCGGCAACGGGAACGTGCCGGACCGCATCTTGCGATAGATGCTCGCCTTGCTCAATCGAGTCAGCCGCTCGACCTCTCGGCGGCAAAGGATCCTGACTTCCACGTGCAACCTCCCTGGCAATTGCGAAACCGCTTGGGCATCCACCCCGCGGAAACCATAGGCAGGTTACAGCGGAAAGCCGGTATGCCGGACCGTGGCGGATGCTCTTGGCGCATCTCCGGCAATCAGCTGACTGTTCTCTCCTCACGTAGTTCTGCTCGTTCGGAAGCGTCCGCAGCGAAGGATTCGGGTCAGTGCCGGGCTCACTTGTTGCTGAGTCTCTCACCCCGGAACCGCTCTGCATGACCCACACTGTGCGGCATGAGCGACTGCCGCTCTCGCAAAGTTGCGAATCGGAGGTGGCCTACAGGTTCTGCTAGGGACGGCAGGTTCTCGATTTAACTGCTTGATTTTCAACATATTAGAGGAGTAGACTAGCAATCTACCCCTTGTTGCGTCCCACAATGATGCTCGGGTGCCAGTCCTGCCGAGGTTCCGACGCATCGGGCAACGACCGTAGCGCCGGCATGTTTCCCAGAAACTCCGCCCCGCAACAGCGCCGTGCCAAGTGCGAAGATTGCTGGCTAGATTGACGTAGCCCTTGATGCGAGTCCATTTGCGCTGGCGACATTGACGAACTCTGTCTAGAGCGATCGTGTGCCTATCAGGCTGACAACTACACGGCGAGTCAGCATTCGGGGAGAACGCTGGGCCAGTCTGGATCCAACGGCTTCGCCTCGGACAGCGTCCGCCGGATCGGGGGCGAATGCACCGCCGTCCTCCGTCCACTCCCTCACTCGAACGCCCGGCAAGGGCGGCATTTCTGCTACATCTGGGATAGCTGACGAATCGCGGCCGTCTATGAGATACGGGAACCTGACGATTCCGGGTTGTTCTGGGGACCCGATGACGAGCGTGCGACGGACCGCTCGAACGCATTCGCGCGCGCCGTACCCGGCGCAGGTGGTCGCAGGACCAGCGCGGCTGGCCCGCCATCTCGGCGAAGCCGGTCGAGGATAAGGAATAGTCGACGGATAATTCGGATCTCCCATTGCAAGCAACGGGTGGTGATCGGATGGCGAAACGGGCAAACAACAGTGGTGCCAGCCTTGGTTTCGAGGCGCAGCTCTGGGCGGCGGCGGACAAGCTGCGCGGCAACATGGAGCCCTCTGACTACAAGCATGTCGCGCTCGGTCTGATCTTCCTCAAGTACATCTCGGATGCCTTCGAGGCGAAGCGGGCCGAGCTGCTCAAGGAGAAGTTGGCCGACGCGGAGGATCCGGAGGAGTACCTCGCCGAAAACGTCTTCTGGGTCCCGAAAACAGCCAGGTGGTCACGTCTACGGGCCCAGGCGAAACAGCCTTCGATCGGTAAGGACATTGACGACGCCATGCTGGTGATCGAGGCTAGCAATGCCTCGCTCAAGGGTGTCCTGCCCAAGGACTACGCCCGCCCGGCACTCAATAAGGTCATGCTCGGCGAGCTGATCGACCTCGTCAGCGGCATCGGCATGGCCGAGGAGGCTGATCGCTCCAGAGACATCCTCGGACGGGTGTATGAGTATTTTCTTGGCGGTTTTGCAGGGGCCGAGGGTAAGCGCGGCGGGGAGTTCTACACACCGCGCTCTGTCGTCCGGCTGCTGGTCGAGATGCTGGAGCCCTACAAGGGCCGGGTCTATGACCCCTGCTGCGGCTCTGGAGGTATGTTCGTCCAGTCCGAGAAGTTCGTCGAGGAGCACGGCGGGCGCATCGGCGACATTGCCATCTACGGCCAGGAGAGCAACTACACGACGTGGCGGCTTGCCAAGATGAACCTTGCGGTGCGTGGCATCGACGCCGACATCCGCTGGAACAACGAGGGTAGCTTCCACAAGGACGAGCTGCCGGACCTCAAGGCCGACTTCATTCTTGCTAATCCTCCGTTCAACATCTCTGATTGGGGCGGCGATCGGCTGCGCGAGGACGCTCGCTGGAAGTTCGGCGTACCCCCGGTTGGCAATGCCAACTTCGCCTGGCTCGAGCACATCCATTACCACCTCGCTCCGAACGGTGCGGCGGGCGTGGTGCTCGCCAACGGATCCATGTCATCGGCACAGTCCGGCGAGGGAGACATCCGCCGCAACATGGTCGAGGGCGACGCCTTGGATTGTATGATCGCACTGCCAGGTCAACTCTTCTATTCGACCCAGATCCCCGCCTGCCTGTGGTTCGTCGCTCGCAACAAGAACTCCGGCAACCGCCGGCGCGACCGGCGCGGCGAGGTTCTATTGATCGACGCGCGCAAGCTCGGGCATATGGTCGATCGGACCCGCAAGGAGTTCTCCGACCAGGACATCGCCAGAATCTCCCGGACCTACCACGCCTGGCGGGGAGAACCCGGCAAGGATGACTATGAGGACGAAGCGGGCTTCTGCAAGTCTGCGACTCTGGGGGAAGTCAGGGGGAACAACCACGTTCTCACGCCAGGCCGGTACGTCGGCGCTGCGGCGGTGGAGGCCGATGAAGTACCGTTCGAGGACCGGTTCGCGGAGCTGAGAGAGACTTTGGCTGAACAATTCGTTGAGGCGGAAGGGTTGAGAAGCTTGATCGAATTGAAACTGAAGGGAGTTTCGCCGCGTGAGTGATTGGTTGGAAGCCCCGGCGGAGGAGTTCTGCGAAAGCGTTCGAGATGGGACCCACGACTCCCCTAAACGTGTCGAAGATGGCCGCTACCTAATCACTTCTCGCCACATTATCGGAGACCGCATAGATCTCTCAAATGCCTACCGGATATCTCAAGGGGACTTTGATGATGTTAATCAGAGGTGGTCCGGGGATTTTAGACCATACGCTAAGGTGGACTCCGCCTGGGTTGAAAGGAGTCAACGATGCCAAAAAGACGGACGTTCACGGCAGCGTTCAAGTCGCGGGTGGCGATGGAAGCCTTGCGTGGGGACCGCACCGTGCAGCAGATCGCGGCGCGGCACCAACTGCATCCGAACCAAGTGAGCCAGTGGAAGCGCACCGCCAGCGAGCGGCTGGCGGAACTGTTCGAGCGGGGTGCTGGGCCCGGCCAGGATGAGCGGGAGGCGGAGATCCGCAAGCTGCACGAGAAGATCGGGCAGCTGGTGGTCGAGCGGGATTTTTTGAAGTCCGCGTGGGAACGCTGAGCCGGACCACGCGGAAGAACTTGGTGCAGCGCGACCACCCGCAGGCCAGCCTGCGCCTGCAATGCCGCTTGCTGGGGGTGTGTCGTTCCGGGCTGTACTACCAGCCGCGGGAGGCAGATCCGGAGCAGCTGGCGCTGATGCGGCGGATCGACGAGTTGTCGCTGGCGCACCCGTTTTACGGCAGTCGGCAGATGAGCCGGCATCTGCAGCGAGAAAACTACCCGGTCGGCCGGGACAAGGTGCGGCGGTTGATGCGCACGATGGGCTTGGAGGCGGTCTACTGCAAGCCGCGCACGAGTCGGCCGGAGCCGGGGCACCGGGTGTATCCGTACCTGCTGCGGGACGTGCTGATCGAGCGGCCGCACCAGGCGTGGTGCGCGGACATCACCTACATCCCGCTACAGCGGGGCTTCTTGTACCTGGTAGTCGTGATGGACTGGTTGAGCCGCGCGGTGCTGAGCTGGGAGCTGTCGAACACGCTGGACACGGAGTTCTGCCTGCTGGCGCTGGAGGCGGCGCTGGAGCAGTTCGGTGCACCGGGCATCTTCAACACCGACCAAGGCAGCCAGTTCACCTCGCAGGCCTTCACGGGCTGTCTGCAGCAGGCCGGCGTGCGGGTTTCGATGGACGGCCGGGGCCGCTGGCTGGACAACGTGTTCATCGAGCGGCTGTGGCGCTCTCTGAAGTACGAAGCGGTGTATTTGCAGGAGCTTGTGGACGGATTCGCGGCGCGGGAGGTGATCTCGGAATGGCTGGCGTTCTATAACCACCTGCGGCCGCACTCGGCGCTGGGGGGGCGGACGCCGTGGCAGGCACTGCAGCAGCAAGGAGGTGCAAGATGAAGCCGAGAGTACGACTGAAGCGCGGCCAGCGCGGTTGGTTCGCGGCCGGTGCGGGCTTCGAGCGAGCGCTGGACGAGCTCAGTGACACGGCCTTCAAGGTGTTCGCACACGTATGCCTGAGGGCCAGGCGGGCCGACGGCTGTCTGGAGTTCGAGCGGGACGGGCTGGCCCGGCAGCTGGGCAAGAGCCGCTCGACGCTGGGACGCTGCCTGCGCGAATTGGAGGCCAAGGGGATCTGCGCGCTGCAAGCTGCGCCCAACCAGCATCGCCGCTCGCGGCTGAAGGTGTGCCCGCAGTACTGGCCGTATGAAGTGGCGAGGCAGCCGGAAGCCGAGCCGTCCGAGCAGACGGTCGCAGACGTCGGCACGTATGTCACGGAGGTGCGCCGGATATTCTGTCAGCCGGCCTGCGTGCAGGGTCGGTTCGGACCGGCCGACGAACGCTTGGCGGCAGACTGGCACCGCGCGGGGGTGTCGCTGGAAACGGTGCGACGGGCGATTCTGCTGGGCAGCGTGCGCAAGTCGATGAGCCTGCTCGATCGGCCGCGCGGCGAGCCGGTCCGCAGCCTGCGCTACTTCGCCAGCTTGGTGGAGGAGGTGCGGACGGAGTCGTTCCCGGACTCGTACTGGCCGCATTTGGAGTTCAGCCTGCGCCGTTGCGAGCGGATCCAGCAGGGCCGCCAGGCCGAGGAGCCTGCCCGTCCAAATTTGGCACAGGCAGACCCGTTCGGAGAGGTCCAGAGTCCTGCACCTGCAACCGCGGAGGCAGGAAAGGAGACGGGATGATGATGACCGTGTCTTGAGGTACAATCACTGCGGTCGGTAGTCCAGAGTAGTAGCGGAGTCCACCTTAAATTCACCGACCAGTGGTCTAAACACATCGGACCACCTCAATCGAAGAAGTAAGGTCGATAGGTGGGATGTACTAATCACTATGATCGGTACTGTTGGAGATGTGTGCCTTGTTCGCGAGCTCCCAAATTTTGCAATAAAGAACATAGGTCTCTTCAAGACCAAGGGCGAGGAGAACGGAAAGTGGCTTTACTACTTCTTGAAGTCACCCTTCTGCAATGCTCGTATCGAATCCCATAAGCGTGGCACAACTCAAGCGTACATCTCCCTAGCGGATCTTCGCAGATTTCCGATCAAGTATCCCAAGGATAAGGGTCTAGCTAGAGCGATCACATCCTTACTCTCCTCCCTCGACGAAAAGATCGAGCTGAACCGGCGGATGAACGAGACGCTGGAGGCGATGGTTCGGGCGATATTCAAGGACTGGTTTGTCGATTTCGGCCCCACCCGCGCCAAGGCGGAAGGTCGCGCACGCCACCTAGCCCCCGAACTCTGGGGCTTGTTCCCCGACGCTTTCGATGATCAGGACAAGCCGATCGGGTGGAGCAATCGATCAGTCTACGAGTTTGCTGACGTAATATATGGTGCCCCGTTTTCCTCAAAGCAGTTCAATACCGAAGACGAAGGAGTACCGTTGATCAGAATCAGAGACCTGGTATCGCATGAGCCAGGAGTTTCCACCGTACAAGTTCACAAGAAGGGGCACATGATCGAAGCGGGGGACATCATTGTCGGAATGGACGGCGAGTTTCGTTTGCAGATTTGGAAGGGGCCGAGTGCGTGGCTGAACCAACGGGTTTGTCATTTCGAACCCAAGGTTGGGGTACCGAAGGCGTACCTTGCCGAAGCTCTCAAGGAGCCTCTGGCATTTTTTGAGCGCGGCAAAGTCGGCACAACGGTGATCCACCTAGGGAAGTCTGACATCGATACGTTCAACTTGATTTGTCCCGGTGAACGGTTGCTCGAAGCCTTTGCGAAAGTAGCGGAGCCTCTAGTCGATGCGACTGTCTCGAACGCGCAACAGTCGCGGACCCTCGCCAAGATGCGAGACCTACTCCTTCCAAGACTCATGTCCGGTGAGATCCGACTTGCTGATGCCGAGAAGGGGCTGGAGGCAGTCGCATGAGTTCGCAGTTAGGAAGATCCGTTCGTCTTTTCTTGGTGGATGGGACCGCTACTGGCCTCGTCACAGCCGAGATCATGAACTGGACAGGGCATGTGCTGACCGGATCGCGCAGTGGCCTGCCCGCCTTCCTCAAACGCCAGGAACTTGACCGAACTGGCATCTATTTCCTCACGGGACCAGATCCCGCGGATCCGGACACCCTGCAACTCTACATCGGCGAAAGCGACAACGTGCGCAAACGCCTCGTCCAGCACAGCAACGATGAGAACAAAGACTTCTGGGAACGCACCTGCGTTGTGACTAGCAAGGACCAGAACATCACCAAGACGCACGCACGCTATCTTGAGTCCCGGCTGATTGCCATGGCGAATTCCGTTGGCATAGCCACTGTCGTCAACGGGACAGCCCCGCCCCTTGTCGCTCTACCCGAGGCCGATGCATCGGATATGGAGTTCTTTGTCGATCAGGTTCGGCTGATCCTTCCCGTCCTCGGTTTCGACTTCATGCGCCAACACAAGGTCACAACACCGCCAATGGTAGATACTACCGAAAAGCCCGGACAAGCCGAAGTCTCTTCCAATGAGAGATGAGCATGAACGGAGGGCTTGTTTCCAACGTGAAATGAGCATGAAGGGGGCCCTAGAAGGGGTGTGGGGATCATCGGAGGGTGATCTTGCAGCTCGATTTGGAAACTCACAAGAGCTTGGACGATGTGCGCCAGTTCCTCGCCAGCACCCCGCCGGGGGCCACCCTGGCACTGGAGCGCAAGCAGGCCTACGAGCATCTCTCACGGGTGCTGCGGCGCTTCGCGTACTGGAAGCTGGGTAAGGCGGACAGGGGCCTGCTACGCAGCTATCTGGAGCGCACCACGGGGCTGTCGCAGTCGCAGCTGACGCGCCTGATCCGGCGCTACCTGGCCGAGGGCCAACTGGCGGACCGGCGCCGAGGCGCGGCCAAGCCGTTCCGACGCAAGTACACGGCGGCGGACGTCGAGCTGCTGGCCGAGACCGACGAGTTGCACGGGAGGCTGTCCGGACCCGCCACGCTGGCGCTGTTCAAGCGTGCTTGGGAGCTGTTCGGCGACGCGCGCTTCGAGCGCTTGGCGGGGCTGTCGAACGGGCACCTGTACAACCTGCGGCACAGCCGCAGGTATGTGCAAAGGCTGGGCGCGCAGCAGCCCACGCGGCCCACGCAGGTGGCCATCGGCGAGCGCCGGCGGCCGCGGCCGGAGGGGCGGCCGGGCTACCTGCGGATTGATTCGGTGCACCAAGGCGACCTGGACAAAGTCAAGGGGGTCTATCACATCAATGCGGTGGACGAAGTGACGCAGTTCGAAGGCGTGGGCAGCACCGAGCGGATCGCGGAGAGCTACTTGCTGCCGCTGCTGGAGAGCATGCTGGAGGCCTTCCCGTTCGAGATTCTGGGCGTGCATGCCGATAACGGCTCCGAGTACATCAACCACCAAGTGGCGCGCCTGCTGGAGAAGCTGCGCGTGGAGGAGTTCACCAAGTCGCGCCCGCGGCACTGCAACGACAACGCGCTGGCGGAGTCGAAGAACGGCACCGTGATCCGCAAGCAACTCGGCTACGGGCACATCGCCGGGCGGTACGCCGAGCGGCTCAACGCGTTCAACCGGGACGTGCTCACGCCGTACCTGAACTACCACCGCCCGTGCTACTTCCCCTGCGAGCAGGTGGATGCCAAGGGCAAGCTGCGCAAGCGCTACCGCCGGCAGGACATCATGACGCCGTACGAGAAACTGAAATCGCTGCCGGACGCGGAGCGCTTCCTGCGCGACGGGATCGACTTCGCCCAGTTGGACAAGCAGGCCTACCAGTACAGCGACAACGAGGCGGCCCGGCGGCTCAACGAGGCCCGCGACGAGCTCTTCCGAGTGATCCGGGGGGAGGCCGCTAGCGCGGCCTGAGGGCCAGGCCGTTCATGCTCATTTCGGATTGGAAACCGGGAATTCCAGGGGGCTAACTGTATGGGCACAGAAACTGGCCGGTGGGCTAGCCCACCGGCCCCCCTCCGCCACCCGCGGCCCTGCCAACCCTGTGCCCCTAGCACGGGGGAAGGGGTTCCCCTTCCCCTGCGACCCCTTCCCCCCTGCCGCTATAATCGCCTTCTCCCCAGCTCCTCTCCTCCGCCCCTCCTCATGCTCATCTGTGGATTGGAAAGGACTGCCGATGTCGCGCCTCTTTTCTGGCTGGCAAGCAAGAAACAGGGCCTTGAAGCCCAAGCACGTGAGATCGATGGCGAGTTTGTTGTCCTAGTTGGGTCCGATGCTGCGAAGGATTGGACAAGCAAATCTAACCACAGCTATTCAAGACGGCACGCTCAGTTGATCAAGTCAGGGAAACTCGTGCCCGGAGACAAGGGTCGTCGGCGTTTCGCTGACGATGTTGCATTTCGGAGTCCCAGTGCTGCGTCGGCCGTGATTCTCGGAAGGCCGGACAACGGCAGGGTTTCTTGGAAAGTCGACGGTTCGACCGTCACCTACGGGGATTGGCAGTCCGAACAGGCGGCCAAGGCATCGTCCGAGGCATCAAATGCCGATGACGATGGCGAGGCCGTAGGATGACGTTCTCGGAGCGTCACGTCGAAGACGCCGCTCTATCATGGCTTGCCGGACTCGGCTATGCAGTGTTGCACGGCCTGGACATTTCTCCGGAGGGTCCCACGCCCGAGCGCATCAGTTACGACCAGGTGTTCCTGACCAAGCGCCTCCGCGAAGCGCTCGAACGCCTCAACCCACAGCTGCCAGTCGAGACCTTGGAGGAGGTGCTGCGCAAGGTGCAGCAGACCGAGACTCCGTCGCTCGTCGAGGAGAACCGCCGTCTGCACCGATATCTGATCGAGGGCGTACCGGTCGAGGTCGTCCGTGAGGATGGGAGCGTCGGAGGAGATGTCGCTCGGCTGATCGATTTCGAAGACCCAGACGCCAACGACTGGCTTGCAGTTAACCAGTTCACGGTGATCGAGCACGGTCACAACCGGCGCCCCGACGTCGTGCTGTTCGTCAACGGCCTTCCTCTAGTCGTAGTCGAACTAAAGAATCCCGGCGACGTGAATGCCACCCTCGACGGCGCCTTCAACCAGCTCCAGACCTACAAGGATCAAGTCCCGTCCCTGTTCCGCACGAACGCTGCGCTCGTGACCTCGGACGGGCTCCAAGCGCGCCTCGGCTCGCTCACCGCCAACCTTGAACGGTTCATGCCCTGGCGCACAGTGGACGGGTCCGCCGTCGCGCCGAAGGGTGCACCGGAACTCGGTACCCTCATTGAGGGCATATTCGAAAAGACCCGGTTTCTGACCCTCATACGGGATTTCACCGTATTCGGCGACACGGGCTCCGGCCTCGTCAAGATTGTGGCCGGCTACCACCAGTTCCACGCCGTGCGCCACGCGGTCCAGAGCACAGTTGCCGCCGCGAGCCCCGAAGGCGATCGCCGCATCGGTGTCATATGGCACACCCAAGGCTCCGGCAAGAGCCTACTGATGGCCTTCTACGCCGGACAGATTATCACCCATCCGGCCATGGAGAACCCGACCGTCGTCGTTGTCACCGACCGCAACGACCTCGACGATCAGCTATTCGGCACCTTCGCCATGTGCCGGGATCTGCTCCGCCAGACCCCGCAGCAGGCCGACAGCCGCGAGGATTTGCAGAAGGCACTGACCCGCCCGTCTGGTGGCGTGGTGTTCACGACTATCCAGAAGTTCTCGCCCGAGCGTGGAGAGACCGACTATCCTGTGCTGACCGATCGGCGGAACGTCGTCGTGATCGCCGACGAGGCGCATCGCAGCCAGTACGGCTTCCGGGCCAAGGTGGAGCGCAAGACCGGTGGGATTACCTACGGCTTCGCCAAGTACCTTCGCGACGGCCTGCCCAACGCCTCCTTTATCGGATTCACCGGCACGCCGGTCGAGAAGGATGACGTTAATACGCCTGCCGTGTTCGGCGAATATATCGACGTTTATGACATCAACCGGGGCGTCGAGGACGGCGCGACGGTTCCCATCTATTACGAGAGCCGCGTCGCCCGTATCGAACTCGATGAGAACGAGAAGCCGAAGCTCGACGAGGAGATCGCGGGGTTGACTGAAGACGAGGCAGAGGGCGAGCAGGAAAGGCTCAAGCGCAAATGGGCAAACGTGGAGGCCGTCGTCGGAACAAAGAAGCGCCTTGGTCTGGTCGCCGCGGACATCGTTGAGCATTTCGAGAACCGGGTCGTCGGCATGGACGGCAAGGCCATGGTGGTCGGCATGAGCCGCCGGATTTGCGTAGCGCTATACGACGAGATCGTCAAGCTGCGCCCGCATTGGCGGAGTGACGACGACGCGAGCGGCGTCATCAAGATCGTCATGACGGGCGCGGCCTCGGACCCGAAAGAATGGCAACAGCATATCGGCGGCAAGGCGCGCCGGGAACTGCTCGCCAAGCGGGCAAGGGATCCCGGCGACCCGCTGAAGCTCGTGATCGTGCGGGACATGTGGCTGACCGGCTTCGATGCGCCGAGCATGCACACGATGTACATCGACAAGCCCATGCGGGGGCACGGGCTCATGCAGGCGATCGCACGAGTCAACCGGGTATTTTGCGACAAGCCCGCCGGGCTGATCGTGGACTACATAGGCATCGCCCAGAACCTGAAATCGGCGCTCGGCCAGTATTCGCGGGAGGACCAGAAGTACGCCGGCATCGACGAGTCCGAGGCCGTCGCGGTGATGTTGGAGAAGTACGAAGTCGTGAGCAACATGTTTCACGGTTTCGACTTCCGGACGGGGCTAACCGGGTCCCCGCAGAAACGCCTCGTGGCACTTGCTGGTGCGATCGAGTGGGTTCTCGATATGCAGCAGCGCGAAGCGGCCAAGGAGTCGGCCGAGGAAGGCAAGAAGCGGGCGCAGCGCCGCTTCAGCAATGCCATGCTGGCACTCTCGAAGGCGTTTGCCCTTGCGGCGGCGAGCGACAAGGCACACGAAATACGCGATGAGGTGGGATTCTTTCAAACCGTCCGAGCAGCCCTTGCCAAAAGCACACCCGGCGCGGGCAAGTCTTCTGCCGAACGCGATCTCGCCGTGCAGCAGATCGTCAGCCGCGCCGTGGTCTCAACCGAAATCGTCGATATTCTTCAGGCCTCTGGCTTGGAGACGCCAGACATCTCCATCCTCTCCGACGAATTCCTCGCCGAGGTTCAGGCGATGGAGAAGAAGAATCTCGCCTTGGAGGCGTTGCGCAAGCTCCTAAACGGAGAAATACACTCCCGGAGTCGCGTCAACGTTGTGCAGAGTCGCTCCTTCTCCGACCGCTTGGAGGACGCGATCGCACGCTACCACACAAACGCCATCACGACGGCGGAGGTTCTCCAGGAGCTGATCGAGCTCGCCAAGGATATTCGCGCCGCACACCAACGCGGCGAGGAGGAAGGACTGAGCCAGGAAGAGATCTCATTCTACGATGCGCTTGCCCAGAACGAGAGCGCTGTCGAGGTCATGGGTAACGATCACCTCCGTGTCATTGCCCACGAGCTGTTGAACAGCTTGAGAAGCAATGTGTCCGTGGACTGGCAACGCCGGGAGTCGGCGCGGGCGCGAATGCGTGTCCTAGTTAAACGCATCTTGCGAAAACACGGCTATCCGCCCGACCTTCAGGACGCCGCTGTGCGGACTGTTCTACAACAGGCCGAGGTGCTCTCGGCAAGGTGGGCCGCATGACAGCCAAGGCGGCTGAAATATAGGTTCAGGATGGTCATCTCGCACGAACATCGCGGACTCGGAAGCAGATCTTGGCGGTTCCCGAGCTTGATCTATAATGCGGTCTACACGGACACGCTGCGTGTCGACCTAGCCTTGGTTAACGACGAATTGGACGGACTCGCGGCTATCAAGATCGCGGACTACGGGCACGGAACCCCCTATGTCCAAGCGGAGGATCTACTCTCGCGCTTGGCTCGATCACAGAAGCAATCGTGCAGCCACCATCGAAGAAGGTCGCCTTCTCCACGATCAGAAGGTGCGCTGAATCTCCGGGAATTGCTCAGCATGCGCGATAACCGGCCCTTTCAGGAATGCCCGGAGGCTGTGATCGGGACCATCTTCCCTGAGTTGACGAGTGCTTAGGCCCGACCAGCGTTGCTTCGCCCCGAGGTGTTCGCACGCACCGGAATCCGCAACAGCCGACGGCAGAGCGCGAACCAATGCGACCGACGCTCCGAGCTGCGCCCGGATTAGAGGTGCATGTCGGCAATACAAATCTGCACGTCTTCCGGAGTGCGCAATTTGTTCCGTTAGGTCTGCGTGGCAGGGCGGCCCATTGGGCCATACGATTGAAGGCTACATGCAATGCGAGGCCCGGCTTCGACTGGGACGCGAATCATCGCCCAACAACCATTCACGGAAGCGGTACGAACACCCACTACGCAGGTGTCTCAATCAATACTCAGGCTCGACGGGCTAATGTAATCAACCGCCGGTACTCCCGAACGAATCCAAATTTTTCGGATACGAATATGACCTGATCGAGTGCGTCGCTAAGGTCGAACGGAATCACTGAATTCTCAGAAGAACCAATTGACTTATCGAGGAGCTGCAGTAGCGCGCGCGCTCGAACCTCATCATTAACGATCTCGAGTGGAACCATCCAAACAGATTCCTTTTCTAAAAAAAAGAACCCTAAGGAAGACACCTCAGATGGGACGAGAAAACGATCAATCGAATTCACCGCTTCAGCAAACGCCTCTCTCGATGCCGCTGGAATCTTCAAGATCCATCGTCTCACATCAGAGGTCGCCAAGTCTTGATCATGTGGCCAAACATCTTTTAGAAACCGTGAAACCCCCAGTCGAAACCTCCGAGCTGAAGAACTGGAGCCGTCAACTTCAGAAACCGTCGAATACTGAACAAAGTGAAACAGCGAATGCGAACACTGGCTGAGACCATCAGCGTCCAGAGATCTGAGGATAGATTGCATCTGCGGAACATTCACAACAGGACTACGTGCTAGATAGTACGAATGGAGGAAATTGCAAACCAAACTCAGCGCGATAAGCCGCTGCGTTTTGCTATTCAGGCGCTCATCTATAGACCAACTCAGCAACTCATCACCAAACAGTGGCAACAGGTCGCTCGGGATCCGTCCGTCAAAATCATCGAACAATAAATGTTGTGCATTCTGCTCCCAAAGGAATACAGATTCCGAACCAAAACTCAGCAATTCTGATCGAATTTGTTCAATTACTTCATCAAATCCGCATGCTACGAATTCCCGAATATGACGCACCAAAATGGCCTTGGCAATCAACCCAGTTGGTCCGCGAGTTTGCATTATGTTAACATAAATCTCGGCAAGAATATCTGATTTCCACGCGCTTCCGAAATCTTCTGACGAATCAGAAATTCTGGGGATAAATGATTCCACTAGATAACGTATCGGCGTATCAGAAACCTGATCTTCAAAGGGTAGGTCAAGATTGAAAAACTTCGGTGGTGTGATGAGATCTTGCGCCGTCGAAGCCTTACTATGTTCCATATGTTCAGTTGTTGAAACTACTGCCGGCCATAATTTACTCCACAGATCCCGCACTGTAGGGTTCATAACGATAAATCTCTTCCAGCGAAATACCCACTGACTTATCCCTTGAATCGCGATCCGCACGGTGTCACGATTTAAGGCGATGATCATGACCAGAATACGGTCGATGTGATCTTGAATTTCTCGATCATATTTTGTGAAATCGGCGAACGCTGATGCTCCATGTAATGACAGTGTCATGTTCCACACGTGTGGATAATCTTCGGCGTCATCCCCCACAGTCTGAAGATCGGCCAGTACCAAATTAACACGTTGCTCTTGATTCAACCAATCAAACGCTACGTGGGCTGATTCGTTGGTGGACACGAAGGTCTTTGGCGACGATAGCGCACTTTGAAGCCTTCTTAGCCTTTCACGACCGTCAACCAAATCCAAGGAAGAGTCAGGATTCGGAGGAATCCATTGTGGTTTATGGGTTTCTAGTAAGCCATCAGTCACACTACGCATGTGAAGGAATGATGGGCATCCTTCAAGACGAGACTCTAACCATGCTTGGTCTTTCGGAGGCAGTTCTGTACCACCGATCTCAATTCGACGCAGCTCTTGCACAGCCCAATTTAATCGGAACTGTCTAATATCGCTCGGATCGACGTTCCACACTGGAGGCCAAAAATCTCTAGGAGGGAGAGATCGAATTCGCTGAATAGTTTTCAATTGAAGGGGTAATCTCAATGAGGGAAAGCGCTTAGCACGAAGGACTGCGATCTCAGGATAGTGGTTCATATCCCAGAATTCCCTGTCGCTTAGTCGGAGGAGACGGTCTCCGACGTCGTCGGGCGTTGAAACATCTTCGCGTAACGACAGCGCAGCCCAAAGCCTAAGATAGATTGGAGAGCGAGATTCCTTCCATGAGCGGATAAGGTCTTTCGCCATTGGATGTTGCAACACGGCCAATTGCTCAACTACAGCGTGGAGTAGTTTCACAGAAGGGGAGATTCCGCGATGGTAGGTGTCAGGTTCTAGCTGGGGGCCTCGTAGGTCTTCTGACCTTACGTAATCCACTCGGTAGAGATTTCCAATGTGAGTAAGCCGGTAGTCTCCGGACCAACCCACTTCTCGACCAAGTGCTAGAGAGTGCTCAATGTTCTCGAGTAGTTCCTGTGCTAAGACGAGCAAAGGCCCAAGATGGGAAGGTGTGTCCATCTTGTAAATCCCAAGTTCCCTTGGATTAACGTCTCGAACGCTAGTAAGTCTCGCGGATACTAGATCTTGAAGCGACCTAGGCTGCGGTAGACGCATCCTGCGCTTGGAACGAATGCCTGGGAGTCTAATCTCCAAGCGAGGCCCCACAAGATCGAGAACATCCGACACAACTGACAAAAGGTGGTCGGCCGCCTCAATGCGACGAGAAATTTTCTTTACCGTTTCGAGTTTCGCGGCGGTGTCCATGACTGGTGACTCCGAAAAGCTCTGCACAATTAGGTGCCACGCTGTATTCCATGGTTCGCTGAGCGAATCATTTTCATCACCCACAAGATGAGTCAGAGCGGCTCTATTTATGTCGTCCTTGGCATCTAAATTGAGCGCCAATTCAACGGATTGAACATCTTCCAGTCGCCCTTTGAAAAATGAAATGGTGCTGAGAAAAATCTCCTTTTCGTGACGCGGCCGATGAAGATCGGTGTTCACACTCATATTCATTAGGGCTCATTCACTCCTTATAACGTCTTGGATCCTGTCGAGCCATCCGGTCACTGCAAGTCTACTTGAAACATACTTGGTGAGGTTTTGTCGCTCGTTGGACGCACAGCGACGAAAGATGTGCTCGAATAGATATAGATCGTCTCTAGGAGCATTACTAATGGTATTCTTTACGATTCGGCTTAGGCGTCTCCTTAAGTGGACTTGGCTTGAGTTGAGAGCGAACAGACGTGACCAGGTCTTGATAGTCTCATGGAGGCAGGAGTGGTCATTAGCCGGAGTCAGGTATGGTATCGGAGTAATGCCACGAGCTTGCCAGTCTTCGACCGTAACGGAATCGATAGCGGCTCCCATCGGCACAAATGCAAAGCGTTCCTTAATGTCTGTGAAACGATTTACATCCGCGGCGACCGCATCCAACAAGTATCTCATTGGTGGATCGCTGGCACTATATCCTATCAGCACGAGGTGAAATAAACGTGCTGCATCGTAGATAAGGTCAGGAATGATCCGTCTTCGCATATAGAACTCACCAAAGTCTTGGTCTGATATGACGATGTCAGTATGTTGATTTCTGATCGCTGAGACCGTACCGTGGATATGTAAGATTCCAGAAAACTCTTGACTACTCGTAACTACTCAGGCCCTTTTTTGACTATGTGTCTTGTCGCCTGAGCTCACGCGCAGCAATGCTTGCGCTGGTTGGGGCCGGGTCGGTTTCGAACGGTTGCTCGTGGCGGGGTCCTGGCTCTGAGCGGGAACCGTTGTGAGCGGCCAGCGGCTCGCTTGCGGGCCCAGCCGCTGGCGCGCTTGACAATCTGGTTGTGGCCGCCTATGCTGCTGGTTAAGGGAGCCTTCGGCAGCGCACGCGGCGATGGGAGCTTGGTACGGATCGAAGGCGACCTCGGGTCTGTGCCAGCCGCTGATCGCGGCCATGCCGCCGCATGCCACCTATATCGAGACCCATCTCGGCGGCGGCGCGCTCATGCAGCGCAAGCCGCCGGCGCTGCGCAACATCGGCATTGATCGCAACGCCCGCTCGCTCCGTGCGTTCCGCTGTGCGTACGAAGTGGAACTGGTGCACGGCTGCTGCCACCGCTTCCTGGCCCAGTTCCCGTTTGCGGGCGACGAGCTGGTCTACTGCGACCCGCCCTATCTGCACAGCACCCGCAAGTCGCAGCGCCGCTACCGCTATGACTACACGCCGGCCGATCACGAGCAACTGCTGGCGTTGCTCAAGGGCCTGCCCTGCCAGGTGATGATCTCCGGCTATCCCTCGCCACTGTACGAGCGAGCGCTGGCAGGCTGGCACAGCCTGTCGCTGCAGGTGATGAACCAGGCCGGGGTGGTGACCGAGAAGCTGTGGTGCAACTTCGCCCCGGGGCGCCCGCACTGGCACACCTACGCGGGCCAGAACTGCACGCAGCGGCAGTGCATCAAGCGCAAGGCCGCCAACTGGGGCAGGCGCTACGCAGCCATGGAGCCGGGCGAGCGGCTGGCGGTGCTGGCCGCCCTGATGGCGGTCGAGGCCGAGTGATGCCGACGGTCCACGACAAGTCCCTGCGCGCCGAACTGCAGGCCTTCCAAGACAAGCTCGAGGCCCTCCGCAAGGCTGGCAAAGTGCCGCCAGAGCTGGACACCCTGCTACAGGCGCTGATGCCCTTGCTGACACTGCTGCTGACGGTCTTGCTGGAAAAGACCACCCGCAAAACCAGCCGCAACTCCTCCATCCCGCCCTCGCAGATGGAGGCCGAGGACGAAACCGCGCGGCGCGCCAAGTCGGGCCGCAAGCCAAATCCGGCCGAAGACCGCAGCTGCTCCACCCTGCAGCGAGTCACCACCGAGGAAACGCTCACCGTGGCGGCCTGTGACAGCTGTGGCGCCGATCTGTCGGATGTCGCTCCGACCGAGCGCGAACGCCGCGTGCTGTACGACATCGTGTTTCAGGTGGTCGAGCAGCGCGTCACCGCCGAGGTCAAGCAATGCCCCGACTGCCAGGCCCGCTGCAAGCCAGCCTTCCCCGCCAGCATGCCCGGCCCGCGCCAGTATGGCAGCGGCCTGCAGGCGTTCATCATCAACCTGCTGGTGGCCCATATGCTCTCCCTGCGGCGCGTCGTGGAACTGGTCCGGGCGATCTCCGGCCTGCGCTTGTCCGAGGCCACCTGCCTGGGCTACATCCGCCGCCTGCAGCAGGCCTTGCAAGCTTGGGAAGAGGCCGCCAGCGCCCACCTGCTGGCAGCTCCGGCCTTGCATGCCGACGAAACCGGCCTGCGCGTGGACCGCAAGAACCATTGGCTGCACATCCTCACCGATGGCTCGCTGACGCTGAAGTTCCTGCATCCCAAGCGCGGCAAGGCCGCCATTGAGGCGATCGGCCTGATCCCCAGCTATCACGGCACGCTGGTGCACGACTGCTGGGCCTCCTACCTCAGCTACGCCGACTGCCGGCACCAGCTCTGCGGGGCGCACTTAATCCGTGAACTGACCTTCATTGTCGAGTCCAACGGCTACCGCTGGGCGCGGCTGATGAAAGCCCTGCTGCAACAGGCCTGTCACCTGGTCAATGCCAGCCCGAGCAAGGCCCTCAGCGCAGCCGCCTGCAAGGCCCTGCGCAAGCGCTACCGCACCATCCTGACCCAGGGCCGCAAGGAATTGCCCGCGCTGCCGCCCCGCAAACAGGGCCAACGCGGACCAATCGCCAAATCCGATGCCCACAACCTGCACGAGCGGCTCGCCCAGCACGAAGAGTCCGTGCTGCGCTTCCTGAGCGACCCCGACGTCAGCTTTACGAACAACGCCGGCGAGCGCGGACTGCGCATGTCCAAAGTCAAGATGAAAGTCTCGGGCTGCTTTCGCACGCTAGCCTACGGCGAGGCCTATGCCCGCATCTCCGGCTACCTGCAGTCCATGGAAGCGCACGGCTACAATCCTCTGGTCGCCATTCAAATCGCGCTCGCCGGCAACGCTGTCGCCACGCTCGAACAAGACTATGGCCCGACACCAACTCACGCCTCGACACCAACCGAGGGGTGAGTAGTTACGACTACTCGTAGGTCTCGGGATCTCCCCAAGTGCATATGACTGTATACGTAACTTTGCTCTCTTAGCGGAGTCTTCTAGTAGGCGATCAAAATTCGTTGTGATAATTGTCGTTGTGGCCCCACGGTCCGAAAGACGGACGAGACTTCTGTGAATTGGTGATGGTGTGACCCGCGCTTGATTTAGCCGGTTTCGAATCGCGCGCCTTACGGGGCTCTCCCTTATAGCTCTGCCCGGTACAGCCAATCGTCTCTCGAGCATTCCAAGTACTGTATCGTAGTGTTCGTTCTTGAATCTACCTATCTCAGCGGATTGCTTCGGGGTTAGCCGGTGGATCCGAGAGCTGCTAGTCGTCCGCGTTGAAGTGCTGCTCTTTGTCAACTCAGAATAGACTCCGGGGTCGAGTGTCTTGTAGACGTCTTGGACGAGACCCTTAAAACTGGGCAACCCAGATTCTTGAGAGATGCCAGCACCAGCTATGAACAATACTTCACCCCGGGAATGAGCAAGCAGGAGACGTTCCGGGATTGGGATCAATCCCCTGCCCAGGATTATGTTTCTCTTGCCACGCATCCGCTCTACTCTGCTACCCCCGCTGTTCACCTTGTGCGGCGCGTGCACTCTCCTAGTGTGGAGTACGTACGTCGGCCTCTCGACTACTCCTACGAGGATCGAAAGCACGGGATCGGTATTGCATGAACGATCAGAGACGGGTTTGATGAGGCAGTGCGGCCTATTTCGGTGGCTATTCGGCTGATCCAGAGTGGCCGCGATTACTTCCCTGAACGACCGACCGGGGTGATTATACCTCAGCAGCAGGTCGACATTACCCCATCTTCTCCCTTCCTGCCACTGCTATGGATGAGGGTTTACCCGACTCCCCAGACTGAACTGAGCGTCCCAAGTCTGGATGTGCACCTCCGGGCGCGTCTGCGCGCCCAAGGGTTGGTCCAGCTCTCCCCGACCCAAAGGTGGCGGATGCGGTCGAGGTGCTGCCTTCTTGCGGGCGGCAAGTTACGATGCCAGAATCGCAGGACTCAGCGCTCCCTGATTGATCGATGCAGCCCCACTCAGCCACGACGACGCATTGAAGTGTTGTGTCGCTTTCTCCACCGAGACTTCACACAATTTCGCCAGTTGTCAGCCCTGTGACAAGGCCATTCCTAGCAACAGGTGCTGGGTGTTGGCGGGCATGTAACACTGCACAGTCCAAGAAGTGCGCGATCTATGCGATGCCCATTGACACCCGGTCCGGCCGACGGGCTTGGACTGCCGTTGCAGCCCTGGCCCGGCACGTGAGCGGGATCTCCGTACAGCTTCGCTGAACAAGTGCCCCGCCGGTCGACGCCCCCACGACCCGTGCTTGGCCGTCGCGCCGGGACCGGTTTCGCGGAGCGTAGTAGCGTTCCGTGGTTTGCACACTGCTGGGGCCCAGCAGCACGCTGACGTCGGTGATCGACACGTCGGCGACCAGCAGCTCGACGGCGAAGGTGCCCTGAGCGAGTACCTGCGGAATTCGTTCATGCACTCCGCTCTGTGGTCTGGGAGAGCCCGGGGTGCCAGCGTGCCACCGCACCGGGGCTGGGGCCCTAAGGAGCGGTCGGAAGTTGAGACTGCAGTAGGCCACACTCGTGGGCGAGGCTGAGCGCGGTCTGCAGCCGGTCGGCTGTCGGACGGGGGCGTAACCCCACCCGCGAGCCAGGCGTGAGCGTCCAGCCGCCCTCGTCGAGGATGACACGTAAGCGCAACAGCATGCGGTTGCGTGTGCGGGCATCCGCGAGCCCGCGGCCGACTGACCAATACGTGTGCTGTGCCAGCACCCAAGATTCCAGCGCGTGGCGCACGAAATCACGGACCGGAGAACTTGAGCGAGCCGTCGCCTCTTCTTGTGCCCGCCAGAGCGGTAATCGTTCGGATTGCTGCTTGAGATCTGGCGTTTTCTCTGTCAACTGCTCTGTCAACGAAAAAGCCAAGCCCTGAGCAATGCAGCGCGGCAATTGGTCTAGTTCTGGATAGTCAAGCGCCCGCTCGATGAGATTCATAAGTTTGGTCGGCCCGTCCGAGGGCAAGGTCAGAGACCGGATCCACTCGCCGGCGTTCACAGCATCTTGTGGGCTCGGGACCCGCTGGAGGAATGCATCCACGAGCGATTCAATAGATCGCTTTGGTCCGTCGAGTTCACGCATCGTCCAATAGAAGAACGCCTCCAGAGAGAGCCGGAACAGCTGGCGCACCTGTAAGCGTCGCCACCTGTACCTGACATCGAGCAGTCCGTCGGGTGGATCGAATTCAGAAGGTGGTCCCGTCATGACAGCGCGAATGCGTCCGCTATCTGCGGTTCCGAGGTAGTGTGCAGCGGCGAGCATGAGGTTCCCGCCGAGGCGCCGGTTTACCGGAGCGGAAGCACCGATCAGGAACTTTGCCATCACGTCGGCTTCCGCATCTGTGACCTTGTCGAGCGCCCACAGATCACCCCACTGACGCGCGTCGTCTCTTGCAACGGCAACTGGACCGAATTTGTTGAAGGCCTCGTGGCCGAGCACAGCAGTGATCTCCGCCTCAAGAGCGTCGAGAGCCGGGGCGGCAGCCGGGTTTGGCATCATCACGCCAGGGTACTCGGGATGAGGCCTCACCCAGCCCAGCATCTTTAGGCCCGGCCCGTAGTTGATCGGCGCGGAGAGCGCGGTAGAGTAGCGGCGCTCCTTACGCCGCTGTTGCCACCTAGTCCCCTCGAAGTTGAGCTGCGCGTCTCTGAGCCAAGGCGCGAGGTATTGTGAGCCAGGCAGGTCGGTCTTCTCGTCACGCAGAAACTGCGAAAGGGCGTAGAGCACTTCAATCCGATCTACGAAATCTTGCAGGTCGCCCTTCCTGATCGTCGTCTTCCCGAGTGCCTTTGCCTGTAAGTGGGCTCGGCGCCACGCCCACGTCACAACGACAAAGGGCCTGACATGGCGTGCGACGTTGTTTACTGGGAGAACTTCGTCCATCAGATCGAAATTGATCTGCCTTAGGCCAAGCGGATCGACCCCTCCGAAGTTCGTCCGTCCAGGCGTGGTGAATTGAGGTTCTTGCGCCTCCGTTGCCGCAGCTGTGAGTTCTGCGAGAGTCGCCATTCTTCACTCTCCCTGCCAGATGACGACGCTGCGGCAGCAGTTCTTCGCGGTGGCGATGCCTGCTGTTTTCAATTTGGAGATCTCGCCGCTGGGCAGCTTGATGTGGCAGCGCGGGCAGAATTCGCAAGGGGCTCGAGAGTCTCGAGAGCCCTTGGAGTCGCTGGAGAAAAGAATCCCGCTAAGCGCCTGTGGAGAGGTGAGAGCAGCTTCCAACTGCGGCCATTCCTTCCGCGCCTCTCTCGGCAGATCGGGGTATCCGTCGGACGGTGTGCCCTCTCGGAGCGCCTGCCGATACGCGGCCACTTGCTCGGAGAACGTGCGCACGGCCGCTAGCCGTGCCCACAACTCCGTGAATGTAGCCTGCTGCGGCAAGACTGCCTGGTATCCGCGAACGCCATCGGCTGCAGGCGGCTCGTTCGCAAAGTCCACGCCGAGGCGCAGCAGACGGCTGCGCGCCCACCGGCACCCGTCGACATCACTCGCGGTGCCAAGCGCCACGAGCACCGCGGCGGCGATGTCGTCGCGCCGATCGAGGGGCACCTCTGGCTTTGCGAGAACACGGATCAGGCGCTCGAGCCACCGCTTTGCCTGTGCTGGCTCTGGTCGCAATCGGTCGCATACGTATTGCGTAAGATCGAAAGCCGTAAGCACGTTGCGCACCGGGGCATCGTCCTTAGTGAGAAGATCGAAAAGCTTCTTGAAGAAGGCGAGTGATCTTGCGATTGCCTTGTCTTCTCCTGGCGGCGTGGTGATGGCCTTGCGGGGTTCGTCGTCATCGTCGACGGCCCGACCTGCGTCCTTGTTGTCGAGGGGACCGCGCGGCTCGCGAAAAGCCGCGAGTATCTGCTCGATGAAACGCGACCAGTTGCGGTGCGTGGTGGGGCTCTCAGTCTTGGCGGCAGCAAAGACCGCTGCGTAGTCACCGTCTAGCGCGGCTACCGAAACGAGCCTCTCAGAGTCGTCGTTCTTCTCGCCACTGTCACCACTTTGAGTATCGTTGCGGTTGGATGGGGTGAGCCGGCGCGGATCCTCGTGAAACCAACTCAGGATCGCGGCTACGTCACTGGGTGTCTCGTTGCCGGCTATGAGCGCAAAGAGCCGCCTGCCGACAAGGCCAGCGCGGCGCGTAATATCAGCGAAGCTCGCGATGGAAACGAATCCTTCAGCAGTTCGTCCTCTGTGGTCTTGCACTCGGATGACCACCCGCCCGCCCCTCATCGCCCACGCCTCGAGGTCAGGTGCGGAGATAGTGAACTCGCCGTCTGTTGCCAGCTGAGCGGTCGCGAGAGGGGCGGGACCCGTGCTTTCGAGGTGGTAGACGGATACGGTGCCGCTTATCTTCGGTGTCAGGACCTGACCTGTGACCTTGTCGGCATCGAGGATCGCGCGGAGTACGCCGGAATGCGTTTCCTCACACTCCAATTCAGTGTCGACTTCGACAGGCGGATCGGGTGGTTCGGCCTCGACGTAGGTCCAGCCGATGCTCTGCTCGCGCTGAATTCGGACAATGCAGGCTTCAATGTTGTGGTTCGCATCCAGTGCGGCGGCGGTTCCGTTTGCGCTGCCAGAGACTAGAAGGCGCCCGCGTTTGCAACGAACCTCGAACGCCTTGGCATGGAGCAAGCGTCCGGCCTCATCGGTCGTGTCCAGGATGCCCACACGCACCGGATGTACCGACGTTTTCGCACCGCGCGGCCAGTTATCGCCGGTCGGGCCCGTGACGCAACCGTGACGATGGGAATGAACGAATATCTCGTGGATGTCCAGAGAGTCGCAGAGGCGGTCGACGGCACCACCACCGTCCCAGAAAGGAGCTGCAGCGACTAGGCGCTCCACGCCACCAAGGTCGGCTGCGGCTGCAGCTACCTGTTCGGCGATTGAGCGATCGAGATTGTGGAGCAGGCGAATACCGCCATTCCCGGTGCGACCCCGCACAGACCGGCGCAAGTCAGCCGCGATAGGGCCGCAGTGTTCTGCCGCACCGTGGCGAATGCGGGTGTTCCGAGAGATCCGGTCGAAGAAGTCCGCCGTGTCGCGGATCGCGTCAACCGCAAAGCCGGCGTGCAGGTGCTCCAGCACTTCACAGTTACTACCCCACCCACCAAAGGTCAGGTTTCCCGAGCCAACAAGCACATGGCATTCATCCGTGGAGATGAAGACTGACACCTTCGGGTGGAACACGCCACTGGTCACCGCAATCGGCTCAACCTCATATTCCTTTCCCACGCGGTGTGCACCCTGCTCGCTGATGCTTGCGCGCACCCCATCGACGTCAGCGAGGACTAAGGCTTGCGAGGCCCCGCCCCCGCGCACGAGCGCATCAAGGATGACGGCCTCGAAGAAGGAAAGGCTCAGAGCGTAGGTAGTGAACACGACGCGCTGCCACGGGTGTGCCTCTACAAGGTCGACCGGTGTCAGTCCCACGGGAAGATCTTCGTTGTGCCGCGACGACTATCTGGGTCGCTGTAGACCGAGAGTCCTAACAGCGTCGTCACTCGGTGGGTGAGCGTGGTGGGAGCAATTGGATCCGCCAGTAGCTATATTCCTTTGAAACCCCATTTCGCTAGGACGAACACCAAGTATCGATGCGTGTGCCTACAAGATATTTTATGGCAGTCCCGGGTCGAGGGTCGTCTGCTTACCTCAGAGGGCAACACCATTCGGGGACTGTGGGCGTTGCACCAAGATGACTCGTAGAACTCGCGGGCGAGCAAGTTCTTGACTGAGAGCAGCCTTCTGCCGCTCCCCTCGTCTAATCTGTGACCACGGGCTTCAATGTTGGCCTCATCCGAGTTGCGACTGGGTCCTCCGCCAGAGTTCTGAGACGGCGAGAGGTGTATTCCCTGCGCTTCCTTCTCAAGGGTCTGAGAAATGGTCTGATAACAGTCAGGTACTTAGTGGATCACTTGGACGAGGATCGGCACGACTAGGAGAAGCGATGAAATCCACCTCGTTTTCCATCACAAGGGTCAATTGCCTACGGCGCGCTGCAGCAAAGGCCAGAGAGATCCCTTACGAACGTAGCGGCCCCTCGCAGGAGGGCTGGTTTGCCAGTACCTACGACGCCAACGAGCTGATCTCCGTCTTCGACACGCTCCGGCTCAAGCCGGGATTCGCCCTGCGTGCCTACGAATTCAGGGAAGGCCCGGATGGGACCGGGATCATCTGGGCTGTGCCGGCCGACGCCCCGGAACTCCCTCCGGACAACGGTACTTGGCTGCACGGCAGTTTGTCGTACCCTCCAAAGCCACCGGGGGCCGTCCCGCTGATGCAAGCGATTGAGGGCGACCGGAGTCCTTGGTCCTTCCTGTCCGCATCGATCCTCCGCCGCGAGGCGGCGGAATTCGGAGCCCGCTGGCATGGCTGCGATTGGACCCCTCAGACAATTCTGTCCGAGTTTCCACGGCAAGCCGATGCCTCGGATGTGCAGGATGACGAGGAAGAGTTGAACGGCGACGCGCCGGTTGGCGACTGGACGTGGCACGGTCCCGTGCCGACGATTTGGGAACCGACCTATGCTGAGCGGGGGGCGACAAGGAGGATCATCCTACACATCCGCAATCCCCTCGGTGGAGAGGAGATCTACAGGGCCACGGACACTTACCGCGCCGATAGCTATGACTGCACTACCAAGACCTCGGTGTTGTGTACGGGCCCCGGGGGATTCGTCTATTGACCGATGTCTGCCATGACTGGCCACCGGTTGGCGGCGACTGGCGGAGTGCGTGCTATCACCAACTCCGTGACGCCATTTGTCAATGGCAACAATTGCGCACTCCAGTTCGAGCGCACTCATCTCCATCGAGCCCCGTGGTGGACACCCCACTCGTACGAAGCTGGCCGTGTGGCTACGAGGATCCGTTGCTATCATCACGGATGGGCAAGCGCGGAAACCGCGCTGCGGTCCGATGGCCGTGAGAGCGGCACAGGCTAATGAGCGGTGTATGCACCCCCTAATCGAATCTCACCGTTCCGAAATCCGTGCTTTGGCCGAGCGCCACGGCCTCCACGATGTGCGCGTGTTCGGCTCCATGGTGCGTGGCGATGTGGATGAACAGAGCGACGTCGATCTGCTGGTGACGTTACCGGCTGGCAAGACAGGCTTAGCGCTGGGCGCATTACTGATGGACGTCCAAGATTTGCTGGGGCGACGGGTCGATGTGGTGACTGAGAATTGCCTGCATCCAGCCTTTCGAAACCGGGTGCTGCGAGAGGCACAGATCCTTTGAGGATGGATCCTGAACGGGACTTGGTGCTCCTAGGGCACATCCGTGAGCGTATCGCCCGCATCGAAGAGTACACCGGCGGGGAACGATCAAGGTTCTACGACTCGCGGTTAGTGCAGGACGCTGTAGTACGCAATTTGCAGACCATCGCGGAATCTACGCAGCGGCTCAGTGACGGCCTCAAGGGAACCGAGCCCGAAGTGCCTTGGCGTGCTATCGCTGGCTTTCGCAACGTGCTTGTGCATGACTACTTCGAGATCGACCTCGAGGCGGTCTGGGGCGTCGTGGAGCAAGACCTGCCAACGTTGGTTGGTGCAGTCGACCGGATGACGCACATCGTAAGGACTCGCCGGCCATGAGCGAAATCGCCCAATTCTAGGGTGGGAAAACGGGTTAGAACTATATTCCGACTATCTGACCGTGCTGCGCCCGAACAAGGACATCCTGCGCGGCACAGTAGCTTCGATCTACCGGCAGGCGGGCTGGAAAGCCAGAGGAGCGTAAACCGATGCGCTACGTATTCTTCATCCACCGGGACGATGCTGGCTATGGCGTCAGCTTCCCCGACTTTCCCGGCTGCGTGGCCGTCGGCGAGACCATCGAGGCAGCTGTGCGTCACGGGTCCGAGGCCTTGGCGTTCCACGTCGAGGGCCTCTCGGAGGACGGGGATTCCATTCCGCCACCACGCTCAATCGACGCCATTAAGGGCGACGCGGGACTAGTTGACTGGGGCCATGGCGCAGACGTCGTGCTGATTCCGCTCCTGCTCGACCGGGGATTTTCGCGGCGGGTCAACATCTCCCTCGACCGCGGGCTGCTCGAAGCGATCGACGACGAAGCTAGGCAGCGCGGCATCACCCGCTCGGCCTTCATCGCGACGGCCGCTCGCCATGAGATAGGGGGCAGTGGATCTAGCTAGGCCGATGTCCATCTTCATAGGACACAGCCGAGGCATTCTAGCTCCCAGTTGACACAGGTTCCGTGGGAGTCCGCGTGAACGAACCGGAAGCGACTCGATCTCAAGCGTGCAGAGATCGGGACGTGTCGACGCACTGTCTCGAATGACCTTTGTTGCTCGGATGCCTGCGAGTGCGGGCGCTCGCCCCTGAGTCAGCGCAGTCGCCTCGCTGCTACCATTAGCCTTCCATGCTGGCGAGACTCGCAGCGGCGGTTTCGATTGTCACGGCAATGGGTGCCGCCCAACTCCCCGAGCCGCCTGACACAGACCCGGGCCTGACGATCAGGGTCGAATCGAACTTGGTTCTTGTGCCTCTCCATGTTTCGAAGAAAGGGGCTGCCGTGACCGGGCTCGGGCCGGAAGAGTTCGAGGTGAGAGGTGGTCCGGGGATTTTAGACCATACGCTAAGGTGGACTCCGCCTGGGTTGAAAGGAGTCAACGATGCCAAAAAGACGGACGTTCACGGCAGCGTTCAAGTCGCGGGTGGCGATGGAAGCCTTGCGTGGGGACCGCACCGTGCAGCAGATCGCGGCGCGGCACCAACTGCATCCGAACCAAGTGAGCCAGTGGAAGCGCACCGCCAGCGAGCGGCTGGCGGAACTGTTCGAGCGGGGTGCTGGGCCCGGCCAGGATGAGCGGGAGGCGGAGATCCGCAAGCTGCACGAGAAGATCGGGCAGCTGGTGGTCGAGCGGGATTTTTTGAAGTCCGCGTGGGAACGCTGAGCCGGACCACGCGGAAGAACTTGGTGCAGCGCGACCACCCGCAGGCCAGCCTGCGCCTGCAATGCCGCTTGCTGGGGGTGTGTCGTTCCGGGCTGTACTACCAGCCGCGGGAGGCAGATCCGGAGCAGCTGGCGCTGATGCGGCGGATCGACGAGTTGTCGCTGGCGCACCCGTTTTACGGCAGTCGGCAGATGAGCCGGCATCTGCAGCGAGAAAACTACCCGGTCGGCCGGGACAAGGTGCGGCGGTTGATGCGCACGATGGGCTTGGAGGCGGTCTACTGCAAGCCGCGCACGAGTCGGCCGGAGCCGGGGCACCGGGTGTATCCGTACCTGCTGCGGGACGTGCTGATCGAGCGGCCGCACCAGGCGTGGTGCGCGGACATCACCTACATCCCGCTACAGCGGGGCTTCTTGTACCTGGTAGTCGTGATGGACTGGTTGAGCCGCGCGGTGCTGAGCTGGGAGCTGTCGAACACGCTGGACACGGAGTTCTGCCTGCTGGCGCTGGAGGCGGCGCTGGAGCAGTTCGGTGCACCGGGCATCTTCAACACCGACCAAGGCAGCCAGTTCACCTCGCAGGCCTTCACGGGCTGTCTGCAGCAGGCCGGCGTGCGGGTTTCGATGGACGGCCGGGGCCGCTGGCTGGACAACGTGTTCATCGAGCGGCTGTGGCGCTCTCTGAAGTACGAAGCGGTGTATTTGCAGGAGCTTGTGGACGGATTCGCGGCGCGGGAGGTGATCTCGGAATGGCTGGCGTTCTATAACCACCTGCGGCCGCACTCGGCGCTGGGGGGGCGGACGCCGTGGCAGGCACTGCAGCAGCAAGGAGGTGCAAGATGAAGCCGAGAGTACGACTGAAGCGCGGCCAGCGCGGTTGGTTCGCGGCCGGTGCGGGCTTCGAGCGAGCGCTGGACGAGCTCAGTGACACGGCCTTCAAGGTGTTCGCACACGTATGCCTGAGGGCCAGGCGGGCCGACGGCTGTCTGGAGTTCGAGCGGGACGGGCTGGCCCGGCAGCTGGGCAAGAGCCGCTCGACGCTGGGACGCTGCCTGCGCGAATTGGAGGCCAAGGGGATCTGCGCGCTGCAAGCTGCGCCCAACCAGCATCGCCGCTCGCGGCTGAAGGTGTGCCCGCAGTACTGGCCGTATGAAGTGGCGAGGCAGCCGGAAGCCGAGCCGTCCGAGCAGACGGTCGCAGACGTCGGCACGTATGTCACGGAGGTGCGCCGGATATTCTGTCAGCCGGCCTGCGTGCAGGGTCGGTTCGGACCGGCCGACGAACGCTTGGCGGCAGACTGGCACCGCGCGGGGGTGTCGCTGGAAACGGTGCGACGGGCGATTCTGCTGGGCAGCGTGCGCAAGTCGATGAGCCTGCTCGATCGGCCGCGCGGCGAGCCGGTCCGCAGCCTGCGCTACTTCGCCAGCTTGGTGGAGGAGGTGCGGACGGAGTCGTTCCCGGACTCGTACTGGCCGCATTTGGAGTTCAGCCTGCGCCGTTGCGAGCGGATCCAGCAGGGCCGCCAGGCCGAGGAGCCTGCCCGTCCAAATTTGGCACAGGCAGACCCGTTCGGAGAGGTCCAGAGTCCTGCACCTGCAACCGCGGAGGCAGGAAAGGAGACGGGATGATGATGACCGTGTCTTGAGGTACAATCACTGCGGTCGGTAGTCCAGAGTAGTAGCGGAGTCCACCTTAAATTCACCGACCAGTGGTCTAAACACATCGGACCACCTCAGTGTTCGAAGACGGAGTCGTCCAGGAAGTTGCCTTCGTTGAGGGCCCGGCCGCCCAAGGCGAGAGCACCGTGGCCCGCCGCAGGGTGCCGAAGGAGATCATCTTTCTGATTGACGTAAGCCTCAGCGTGTCGAGATGGAGGCTGCTGGATGACGAAACGCTCCGCAAGGGTATCCTCGACGCCTTGACCGAGGACTTCCTGGTTTCGATTTACGGCTTCGGAAGCCGGCTCAGGCACTACGCCGGGCCAACTCGCGACCCCGACGAGTTGGTACGTGCCCTGCACCAACTGGCGGTGGCTAGGGAAGGGCGGAGCCTCGTTTACAACTCGATCTTCAGCACGCTTAGCCATGCCGAACAGAGAGGAGGAAATGCTCGGAGGAGGCTGCTAGTTTTTTCAGACGGCATGGACACGACTAGGTTCAATCCGTCTAGGGTCGTGGAAGCTGCCAACGCATTGGGGATTTCCATCAGTCCTGTCTTAGTTGCCCCTCGAGAACCGCTTGCCACTTCTGGGCCACCCGCGAGAACAGGACCCAAGGCGATTGATCTGAGTATCTCCAAGCGCCGGGCAGCTCTAAGGTCAGGCGACTATCGCGCCCACACCGGCAAGTTTCACAGTCTCGGCCAGAGGACTGGCGGAAGTAAGTACGTAATCGACCTGATGGACTGGATGTCTTTGTCCCGCATCACAGAGTCAGTCTCGAAGTTGGCGCAGACCGAGTATCTGGTGGGCTACTACCCTCGCAACGTTGACGAAGGGATCACGATGCACGAAGCCAAGATTCGATTGAAAGACAAGCGGGTCGGCAAGCTGCGTGGTGGCCGGCGGCTCGTCGCTCATTGATTCGCCAAGTTTGGCGATGGCTCGATGGTTGCTCCTGACCGCCCAAGAGACTATGTCGGGCGCACTTGAGAAGGAGCCCTCAACAGTCAGCCCGTTCAAAACCCAACGTCAGCCGAATGCCGGTTGCTTTGGCATGGCGGCGCAGGGTCCTGACCGACGGCGATAGCCTGCCTCCCTCCAGCCGAGCAATTGCCGATTGTGTTGTTCCGATACGCTCAGCCAGTTGCGATTGAGTCAGGTTCGCTGCCGTCAAATCAAGGAGTCTCTTGCACTAAACAAAGACGTCATGATTGTGTCTCTTCGCCCGTCCGTAAAGCACCGCTAGGGCGAACGCGGGACGGCCGCTCCCACAGCCTGTCCGCCAGACCATGCAGAGGGGCGTAACCGTACCGTTCCCCAATAGCCCGGCCTAGTCATTTCCATAACCGGCGTTGAGGCTGCGGAACACCCGCCTACAAGGGGACGGCGTTGGCGTCTACGTATTCGCTGACCCGGTCATGCGACGGACCGATGTAGTGGAACGGCTCCGCATACTCGACGCCGTATCGCCGTCCCCACTCCCGGTTGGGCTCCAAGACGAACTCCCGAATGTAGTTCCGGTTGGCGGTCTCGTCATCACTGCCAAGCAACGGAAGCCGCTTGCCTTCCGCAGCGAGGCGCTGGCGCAGTCTCGCGCCGTTATCGCCAGCGGGTCCTTGCGTAACGTTCGCTCGGTTCACGTCGATCTTGCCTTCGACATGCGACGAGATATCGACCACTCGAGTGACTAGCTGGGGTCCCCGTGCGAAGTAGTACTTCTCCTTCACGGAGTGCGGCTCGAGCCCGGCATCGAAGTGCTCCCGATAGTCCCACTGGGAGCCGGCCATCCAGCACGCCGCCTCGACGCAGCTCGCGGTCACATAGTGGTCAGGGTTTTCCTCGTAATGGCCCCACGGGTCGTAGCAGATCACGGTATCGACCTTCATGAGCCGAAACAGGAAGATCAGGCGGGCACGGAGTTCGAGCCGCTCGATGCCGTCCATGAGGTGATTGCGGTAGCCGAGGTCGTAGAACTTCTCCAAGCCCATCAGCCGGCCGACCTCAATGGTGTCGCGCTCGTTGTTCAACACGACCTCGCCAAACGTCGCTCCGCGACCGGCCATCTCGTCGTTGCTGGTGCGGATGAGAATGCCCCGATAGCCTTCCGCCATCAGCTTCAGGACCGTTCCACCCGCGAAGATGGGAACGTCGTCGCAGTGCGGCTGGATCGCCGCGAGCATCTTTCCCTCGTGGGGCCTCCCGGGGAGACTCCTCTCTACAACGACTTCCGGATCGCGGCCGATATGCTCGGCGGGCATGGCGATGCCGGCCCCGGCCATGGCTCCTCCGGCAAGGGATCCTTCAATGAACCGACGGCGTCTCATTCTGCAAATGACCTCATTCCTTGTACGCGATGCAGTCGATCTGGAGCAGTTGGCCCGGCCGCCGGAACCCGGTGGCCCCGAAGTACGAGCGCACGGGCCGCGGCTCAGGAAAGAACTCGTTGTACACCTCGTTCATCCCGGGCCAGTTCCTCTCGGGGTCCACGAGCGCAACCTGAACCTTGAGGACATTGGCCATCGAACTGCCCGCCTCCTCAAGGCTCTCCATCATGATCGTGAGCGCGTCCGCAGTCTGCTGACGCACATCCCCCGGGCCGTCGGGACGCCGGTTCGGGTACCAGCCTCCAATTCCTCCCATGAACAGCAGGGGGCCAGATCGGACCAAACCGCCCACACGCTCCTTTCCGGGACCCCAGTCCTGTGCCTCCGCAACGGGAACTGCCGCGAGGCCCAGCGTGGCGGCGACGGCCGCTTGGCGACGTGAGAGGGTGCTTCGGTCATGCATCATTTCTTGTCCCTGCTGCGATCTTGCCGGACGTGGCTGGGTCCGTCGGCATCGTTCCCCCGTAAGAGTGCTTCGTGGCCGCCCAGGTCCCTTTGGGATACTCTCCGAGATCCAGGTTGCCTTGGAGCCGCCCGTCGTTGACTCGGCCTTGGAACCGGTACCTGAGTTTCGAGCCCTCGACCGGGAGGACGCTGGTTAAAGTCACAACGTCACCATCCACAGTGCCCTCCAGCGGACCGCTGGCCACGCTGCCGACGTGCGTTCCTTGCAGCCGATTCCCGCTGGCCTCCAGGAAGAGCACGTGCTGCGCTTCCCCGACAAGGAAGCTAACCGTGACGTCCCAGCGCCCGGACAGGTCCGCGACTGGGGCCTTCCAGACCCGTTCGGTCGGCCTGGGCGCGGTCCGGAGGACCTCCCGCAGGCGGTCGGCCACGATCCTGTACTCGCCGGGTTTGAGGGCCACGGGACGCAAGCGGAATTCGTGCCCGTCCCCGGCAGCGTGCGTCTGGATGGCCGGGTCCCCGGAGAGCAGCAGGTCGTGTAGAGCGCCGGCAGTCAGACCGATGCGCTGCGGGTCCCACGCAATGGTCATGGTCGGGAAGGGACCGCCCCTTGTCGGCCCGTCAACTCTCGCCGACACGCCCGGCACCTCCGTGATGCGATCGGAGATGTGGGCGTACCACGCTTCCCACTCGCGATACTCGGCTTCGATATCGCGTTGGCGGACCCACGCGTCGACAGCCACCGTCATGCCGAGGACTTCTTCCTTGCTGACCTTCATCGGGCGGCCGAAAGCGTGGTGCGGGGCGCTGTTGGCGAAGGCAGCCCGGACGAGATCCTCCCTTCCCAGCAGGAGGCCGGCAGTCTGCGGTCCCCGCAGGATCTTCCCGCCGCTGTAGGCGACCAAGTCTGCTCCGGCCGCCAAGTAGGGGTCAGGACTGACCAGAATGTCGGCGGCAGCGTCAACGAGTACCGGAACTCTGTGCTGCTTCGCCACCGGCACTACATCCTCCAGGCTGACCCGGACCTTGTCGAAGCGATTCCCAAGCACCATGACAAGCGCGGTGCTGGAACCGATCCTGGCTTCCATTTCGTCGACCGAATCGACTTCTACCGTCTTTAGCCCCACCATGCGGACCGCGTGGTCGTACGCGTTCCGCGAGGACTTCGGAATGATCACTTCGTCCTTGAGGCCAGAGAGATCCGGCAGTTGCTGCATTCGCTCAGGATCTGTCCCGGCGACACACGCAGCCGCGGCGTGGGTGAGGGCACCAGCAGCGCCGGACGAGACCATCGCCCAGGGGACGTCGAGCAGCGTGGCGATGCGCTTGCCCGCTGCCTCCATCAGCTGGTCGAGATTGACGTGGTAATGCGACGCCTGCTCGACCGCTTCGATGACTTGAGGCATCAGGCGTGAGCCGCCGTTGATCGTGACGGTGGCGGTGCAATTGATGAACGGCTTGGCACCGATCGCTGAGTACGGTTCCGCCGGTAGGTTGGCGGCAGAGGCCGGGACCCCCGAAGCCTCCGCCATCAGAGCGGCAACCAGGGAACTGGTCCCCAACCATTGGCGACGGCTCAAGCCGCCAGGTTCCAGATTTCGGTCCGTCATGGCAGTCCTCCTCGGTCGCGTGGCACCGACCGGCGCCACAGGCCCGGAACCTCCGAAACAGTCGTTGCCCACGGCGTGCGTTCGCTCCGCCATTCACAGAGACGGGCACGGGCGCCCGAGCTTTCTCCGCAGCACCGCCAATGCGGTCCGTCCCGAATTTCCCGAACATCCGTCGCCCATCAACGCAAGCAATGCAGCCTGCCGGAGCCGGACGGACACAGTGTACACAGCAGAGTCGGGGCCGGTGCAAAATGCGCCGCTTGACAAGAAGCACGGAAGCTACAATCTCTGGGCATGAGCACCTCTTTGCGCAATTCCCGCCGCCACTGGCTGAAGGGAGTCGGGCTCGGGTCGCTGACCCAGGCTCTTCCGGCAGCGGAGCCAACATCGCCGCGCCGGACCGTCTACGAGCGATTGGGCGTGAGGCCAGTGATCAACTTCCGTGGCACGTACACCACGATCGGCGCCTCGAAGCAGTGGCCGGAACTGTTCGAGGCTCAGGCCGAGGCCGCGCGAGACTACGTCGTCCTCGAAGAACTCCAGGATGCCATCGGCCGGCGGCTGGCCGAACTGGCGGGGACCGAGGCCGCGATGGTATCGACCGGAGCTGCGGGATCGATCGCCATCGGAACCTACGCGTGCATCGCGGGTGAGGACCCGGACAGAATCAAGCGCCTGCCGGACCTGACTGGCATGAAGGACGAAGTGATCATCCAGAGGGTGCACCGGATCTCGTACGACCATGCGGTGCGCGGCGCCGGCACCAAGATCGTGGAAGTCGAGACGCCGGAGCAGCTTGAACGCGCCATCGGCCCCAGAACGGCGATGATGTACTTCCTCCCGGGGAACACCAACGACCGTGAGTGGGGGAAGGACTGGATCCGGCTTGAGGACACCCTCAAGCGGACCAAGCCCGCCGGCGTTCCCGTCCTGGCGGATTGCGCGAACATCCTTCCGCCGTGGGACAACATCCCTAAGCTCGCCAAGTCGGGCGTCGACCTGATCGCAATTTCCGGCGGCAAGCACATGCGCGGCCCCCAATGTTCCGGCATCCTCGCGGGCCGAGAGGACCTCGTTCGAGCGGCTTGGCTGAACTCCAACCCGCACTCGGACTCGAACGGCAGGCCGATGAAGGTCGGCCGCGAGGAGATGGTGGCCCTCTACCTGGCGTGCGAGAAATACGCGTCACTGGACTTTGAGCGGATCGACAGGGAGAGTGCGATGCAGGCCCGCAATCTCGCCCGAGGGCTCGGCAGGATCCCGGGCATCCGCACCTCCCGCGGCCCGTTCGAAAGGATGCGAAGAGTGCATCGGGTAAACGTAGCCTGGGACGAGAACCGAATCGGAGTCACGGCGCGCCAGGTCGAGCAGGAACTCATGGAAGGGGAGCCCCGTATCGCCGTCACCCGATCCAGCGCAGGAGGGTTGCAGTTTGCCGTGTTCATGAACGAAGCCGGCGACGAGGAGGCCGCGATTCAGCGCATGAGGGAGATCTTCCCCAGCTGACGACAGGACTCCCTGCTGAACGCCCGCCGTACCCGCGAGCAGCGAGGTCTCGACAGCGCCCAAGTGGAGGAGCCACGTCGCGGGCCATCCCGATGTCAAGCCAGCATCGATGCCCCGAGCATCCCGTCAGGTTCGCTGCCGTCCGGGCACGCACCAGGGCCTCCGCCAATGAATACTCTTCGTCTGCTCACACATACTCCTCGCCGAATGCCGGGGCCTTTATGAAATGCCACTTCAGGTCCTTCAACTCAGCCATAGTTTCACCTGTTTCATCCGTTCCTTGGCCGTCGCTAACGCTTGGCGTGGCGTCCTTCGCGATGTCTTGGCGAATACGTGCAACACCACGACCCGCCGCACCGTCGGAGTAACAAAAATTGTCCCGAGCGATCCCGTCCTTCGACTTTGCTCGCAACTCCCAAAGCTTGCCCACCAAGTGCCCGACATGCGGCTCACGAAGTTGTTCGAGGCCGACAATCTCCACGGTCTCCAGCAGTCGGACCAACCGGAGCCGATCACGGCAGCCAGCAGACGACGCTGGGCCTCACCTAGTGTGGCGGGGCGGCCACCGATCTGACTGTAGACACTTCGAACACCAATCGGCACATCTATGCTACAACAATAATGTTGTACACATGATACCCGAATTCACCGACTTGCCGGGAGCACCGTGGCCTGTCCTGCCTGAAGGGATTCATGCCAGCCTGTCCGTCGTTGCTGCTCGCTTCGCTTCAAACGCTCGTCGACGACGCCTGTTCAGCGGGTTAGTGCGGGCCGCACGAGATCTAGCGGAGGCGGGCTGTAAGCGCCTGTTCCTTGATGGAAGCGTAACTACTCGGGCCCTGTCTTGACTATGTACTTTTTCGCCTGAGATCAAACGGTTGTTCTTGGCAGGAATCCAACGCGGAGTGGGACCCGCCCGGACTGGCCAGCGGCGGCCTTGCGTATCCGGCGGATGGCTCGCAAGCTCGCAAGCGGTTCGCTTGACAACCGCACTGGGACCGCCTATGCTGCGGGTTAAGCACTCCTGCGGGAGACGACACGGCGATGGGAGCTTGGTACGGATCGAAGGCGACCTCGGGTCTGTGCCAGCCACTGATCGCGGCCATGCCGCCGCATGCCACCTATATTGAGACCCATCTCGGCGGCGGCGCGATCATGCAGCGCAAGCCGCCGGCCCTGCGCAACATCGGCATCGACCGCAATGTCCGCTCGATCCGAGCGTTCCGCTGCGACTACGAGGTGGAACTGGTGCACGGCTGCTGCCACCGCTTTCTGGCCCAGTTCCCGTTTGCGGGCGACGAGCTGGTCTACGCCGACCCGCCCTATCTGCAGGCGGCGCGCAAGTCGCAGCGCCGCTACCGCTATGACTACACGCAGGCCGATCACGAGCAACTGCTGGCATTGCTCACAGGCCTGCCCTGTGCGGTGATGCTGTCCGGCTATCCCTCCCAGTTGTACGAGCGGACGCTGGCGGGCTGGCACAGCCTGTCGCTACAGGTGATGAACCAGGCCGGGGTGGTGACCGAGAAGGTCTGGTGCAACTTCGCGCCGGGGCGCCCGCACTGGCACAGCTACGCGGGCCAGGACTTCGTGCAGCGGCAGTGCATCAAGCGCAAGGCCGCCAACTGGGCCAAGCGCTACGCGGCCATGCCGCCGGGCGAGCGGCTGGCGGTGCTGGCCGCGCTGATGGCGGTGGAGGCCGAGTGATGCCGACGGTCAACGAAAAGTCCCTGCGCGAGGAACTACAGAGTGCCAAGGAGCAGCTCGAGGCGCTGCGCAAGCTCGGCAAGGTGCCGCCGGAAACCGACGCCGTGTTCAAGGCGCTGCTGACCATGCTGACACTGCTGCTGGCGGTCTTGCTGGAAAAGACCACCCGCAAGACCACCCGCAACTCCAGCATTCCGCCCTCGCAGATGGGCGCGGACGACACCGCGCGGAGTTCCCAGCCGGATCGCCCGGCCACTGCGGCCAAAGACGGCAGCGTCTCCAATCTGCAGAAAGTCACCCACGAGGAAACGCTCACCGTCACGGCCTGTGATAGCTGTGGCAGCGATCTGTCGCAGGTCGATCCGATCGACTGCGAACGCCGGGTCCTGTACGACATCGTGTTCCAAGTGGTCGAGCAGCGTGTCACCGCCGAGGTCAAGCAATGCCCCGACTGCCAGGCCCGCTGCAAGCCAGCCTTCCCCGCCAGCATGCCCGGGCCGGTGCAGTACGGCACGGGGCTGCAGGCTTTCATCATCGACCTGCTGGTGGCCCATATGCTCTCCTTGCGGCGGGTCGTGCAGCTGGTCCGGGCGATCTCCGGCCTGCGCTTGTCCGAGGCCACTTGCCTGGGCTACATCCGCCGCCTGCAGCAGGCCCTGCAAGCGTGGGAAAAGGCCGCCAGCGCCCACCTGCTGGCCGCTCCGGCCCTGTATGCCGATGAAACCGGCCTGCGGGTCGATGGCAAGAACCATTGGCTGCATATCCTCACCGATGGCGCGCTAACGCTGAAGTTCCTGCACCCCAAGCGCGGCAAGGCAGCCATCGAGGCGATCGGCCTGATCCCCCGCTTCGCCGGCACGCTGGTGCACGACTGCTGGGCCTCCTACCTCAGCTACAAGCAGTGCCAGCACCAGCTCTGCGGCGCGCATCTAATTCGGGAGCTGACCTTCATCGTCGAGTCCAACAACTACCGCTGGGCGCGGCTGATGAAAGCCCTGCTGCAAGAGGCCTGCCGGCAGGTCAATGCCAGCCAGGTGAAGGCCTTGAGCGCAGCCGCCTGCAAGGCCCTGCGCAAGCGCTACCGCACCATCCTGACCCAGGGCCGCAAGGAATTGCCCCAGATCCCGCCCCGCTCCAAGAAGAAACGCGGCCGGATCGCCAAATCCGATGCCCACAACCTGCACGAGCGGCTCATCAAGCACGAAGAGTCCGTGCTGCGCTTCCTGAGCGACCCCGACGTCAGCTTTACGAACAATGCAGGAGAGCGCGGGCTGAGAATGTCCAAGGTGAAGATGAAAGTGTCGGGCTGCTTTCGCACGCAAGTCTATGGCGAGGCCTACGCCCGCATCTCAAGCTACCTGCAGTCCATGGCCGCGCTCGGCTACAACCCTCTCGTCGCCATTCAAATCGCGCTCGCCGGCAACGCTGTCGCCACGCTCGAACAACACTATGGCCCGACACCAACTCACGCCTCGACTCCAACCGAGGCGTGAGTAGTTACATGGAAGCTTCGTCACCGACAAACCCTGGCCTGACGACTACGACGTATGCTGGGACCCATGTGGAGTTGACCGTCAGCTGATGGACCCAGTTTTCTCGAATTTTGCCGACAGGCGGGCTGCGCAGAAGGCTAAGTTCAGTGGTGAGTTCTTTCCTTCCACTAACCGCGCCGATGCGGCGGGTCGACCGTTTGTCGATTTCTTCCAGATCGAGAAGTTCTCCGGTCTGCCGAAAGGGATCGTACTAATCGATCTGACCAATGATCCGATGCTCTGTCCAAGGGGGGCACCATGATCTACAGCGAAAAACAATATGGCATCTCAACCCGCGAGCTGGCGAAGCTCACAGACGCACTGGTGGCTGTCGAGGCACAAGATGTCGACGATGAATGGGTACGGGGTCTTGAAATCGATGCGCTGAAGAGCCAAATTGAGGAACTCGAGGCTGATATTGCCCATTACGACCTGTTAAAGGCCGGTGAGATCCGCGTTGCGAAATCCTTCTCTTTGGAAACCTTGCCAGCAATCCTGATTCAGGCTCGTATCGCTACGGGCATGAGCCAGACTGAACTGGCCGCTGCCCTAGGCGTTAAGCCGCAACAGGTGCAACGATACGAAGCTTCCGGCTATCTGGGCGCAAGCCTCACGCGGCTGATCGAGGTGTCGAGGATCCTGAATGTTCACACCGCGGGCCTCTTCGAAGCCCGAGCCCCACAGGAGGGGGAGGTTTTCTCGTGGGAGAAGTCTGATGATCTGGTGTGGCAGCAGTTTCCGGTCAAGGAGATGGCGAGGCGGCGATGGTTCGACGTGCCCCGCGGTGCCGATCTTGTTGAGTGCGCGAAGACCTATTTTCTCGAAGCTGCGGGACCACAATTCGCGACTGCCCTTCATCGCAAGAAGATTCGAGGCTCGGCGCAGCCCAACGAGTACGCTCTCCTTGCCTGGCAGGCCCGTGTACTTGAACGGGCGCGGGTGCGGATCACCGAGGAGGGCCTGCCTACCTTCTCACTCGAAGATAGGTGGTTGCCTGAGCTTGTCGCATTGACCCGCCACAAGAATGGCCCAAGGCGGGCGCGCAGTCTGCTCGCTAAGAAGGGTATTGTCTTGGTCACCGAGGAGCACCTGCCAGGAACGTTTCTCGATGGTGCTGCCATGCTGATTGACAGCGATCATCCCGTAATAGGCATGACGTTGCGCTATGATCGTCTAGATAATTTCTGGTTCGTGTTGTTCCACGAACTTGGCCATATATTCCTCCATCTGTTCGAAGGAGTTCGTTATGACTTCTTCGATGAAGAAGAAAGCAATACTGGGGATCGGGTTGAGCGTGAAGCGGATCGATTTGCGCTCGCTAGCCTAATCCCTGATTCTGATTGGGACCAATGCCTATCGCGTTTTGCTCTATCCGAGGAAGCAGTCCGTCTTGACGCTGAAATGCTCAGCATCGATGTGAGCATAATTGCGGGCCGCATCCGTAAGGAACAAAGCAACTACCTTATTCTCTCAAATCTGGTTGGCCATGAGCTTGTTCGTACGCAGTTTATGGAGGCCAGAAATGATCTTGAGTAAAGACATGTACGTACCAGTCCTGCGCTGGAGACTCGGCGAGTATCAGGCTATTTTACGCTTAGAACCGGATATAAAAGACCGCATTATTCCACTGATCTGTATTCCCGAGGTTGAGTTTGATTTCGAATCCTATCAACCCAAGAAGACGGTCCAAGAGCACGTCGAACCCTTCTTGAGGCGATATCGAGAGAAATGGGGTATTCGCCCGGCGTGGATCTCGCTGAACAAGGACATCGCTGTGGGTAGGATGGACGATGGTCGCCACGTCTTCGACTTCATTTTCGACGGTATCCGGCCTCTAGGGACCTGCGCTGTGCCAGCGTTGTCCCTCGCCAGCGATTCGGATACTCTCGCCTCTGCGGCTAGGGCGATCGCCCGAGATGGTAGAGGCGTCGGAGTCTTGGTCCGTCTGGAAGATCTGATGAAGCGTAACATTCGCGCGAAGATCGTGAATCTCTGCAGGACACTTAGCGTCTCGTTGCAGGAAACGGATTTGATTATTGATCTTCGTGCACCGAACTTTCTTCCTTACAACACGTTTGCGACAGCGATGATTATCGCACTACGCCGTGTCGGCGATTTGACCGTGTACCGTAATCTTGTCCTTGCCTCCACGGCAATCCCCGACAGTTTCAAGGAAGTCGCCAAGGGTTCGGATGAGATCCCGCGCCATGACTGGCTTTTCTATCAGGCTCTCCTGAGAGCTCTGCCAATCGATATGCGGCGACCGACTTACGGCGACTACACGATTGTCCACCCGGACTTTGTGGCGCTTGATATGCGCAAAATCAAGGCCGCGGGTAAGGTCATTTATACGACAGCCGAGACTTGGGCGACCCGAAAGGGTGGGGCGTTCCGAGACGACCGGGAACAAATGCACACGCATTGCAACGCCATCGTCACTGAGACAGAATTTCAATTCCGAGGTGCCAGTTTTTCCTCCGGGGACAGGTACATCGCCAGATGTGCGGTCCGTCAGGAGACTCCTAGCAATCTCTCGCGATGGAAAGAAGTGGCAATCAATCACCACATCACTGTAGTCGTGGATGCTCTCGCCAAGTTCGGCGTTGCATCATCGCGGCCTTGATCAACGCGATAAGCTCGGGCTCGGATACGAGATCGACCAGTCTTCTATAGAGATCCTTACGCGGGGCGCGCAGAGCTGAGCCCCGAAGCCCTCTGTCGGCGAGGATCCCCTGAACCTCTTCGCGCCACAACAAATGTGACAAGACGAACCGGTCAAGCTCAGGGTTTCTTGAGGGTCTTCGGATTGACTCGAAAGTTAGGCCTCGACGCCGGCCGACTAGAATCTTCAAGACACCACACCATTGCGGCACCATTTCCATGATTCGATCAACGTGCCTAGGTGCGACAACCAACGTCAGTTTCTGGAGCGACTGACCATAGACCGCGAGTTGATCTGACAGGCGGCCAAGACTGTCCTGCGAGCTCTTGATCTCAAAGCCGTGTATCTCGCCGTTGATCACAGCAATATCGATCCGACTTCTTGCATGCGCCAGCCCTAGCTCGTTCACGATTAACGTGTCCGGGCGTCGACCAAGCGCCGAAAGGCGCCTCCGTAGAAGCGCTTGGCGAATCTCTTGTTCACCGGCTACCGGCACGGGCTTGCCCCCTCCCACCTGATTGCCGCTATCGGCACTTCTCACTCCACTGAATCGGCTTCCAATCCTGCGCATCGAGCTTCTTTCTTCCGGAATCCTCCTGATCCCTGGATGCAAACAACAAGCCACCTTCCTGTTCTGAACGGTTCAAAGCGCTCTTCGCAATGAAGCAATTACGGGGTTGCGAGACACATTATCACAGAAGCCGGTGCCCAGTCACCGATTGCGCACTCGTCTCATTTCGCCTAACCTAACGGACGACCCATGTTCAATGCGGCCGGCCTACCTATGACGCGGCGCGAACTCTTGGGAATGAGTTCGCTGGGCTTCGGTCAGATCGCGCTCGCGCACCTACTGGCAGGCACTTCCGAAGCCGCGCCAACACCGATCTACAACGACCTGCGCGCTCGGCCGGGGCACTTTCCCGCACGGGCGAAATCCGTCATCCAACTGGTCCAGAACGGTGGGCCCAGCCAGATGGATCTGTTCGATCCGAAACCCATGCTCGCCAAGTACGCCGGCCAACCCCATCCAGACGGCGTAGAGATTCACCAGCCCGGCAACACAAACACACTGCTGCCCACGCCCTTCGAATTCAAGCAGCGGGGGGAGTGCGGGATGGACATTTCCGAAGCCTTGCCGCACCAAGCCGAGATCGTTGACAAGCTCTGCTTCATCCGCTCGATGCATACCGAGCACAACAACCACTCCGAGGGCTTGAACATGCTGCTGACCTGCAAGATTTTCGCGGGTCGGCCGGCCATGGGCGCTTGGGTCAGTTACGCACTTGGCACAGAAAACCAGAACCTTCCCGCATACGTGGTCTTGCGCGACCCGAAGGGGTACACGATCGGGGGCAGGCTGCTTTGGGCCAACGGTTTCTTGCCAGCGCTCTACCAAGGCGTCGAGTTCAACATGAGCGGCTCGCCCGTTCACCACCTCAAGCCAGCCGAACAGCAGCCGCCAGGCGTGCAGAAACAGGGCTTGGAATACTTGGCCCGCATCAACAAGCTTCACCTCGACGCTCGGCCCGGCGAGACCGAACTTGAGTCTCGCATCCGCAATTTCGAGCTGGCAGCCCGCATGCAGGTCGAGGCCATGGATGTCCTTGACATAGCAAGCGAGTCGCCCGAAACCAAGAAGTTGTATGGGGTAGACGATGAGGTTAGCGGTCCATACGGGCTGCGTTGCCTTATGGCGAGGAGACTGGTCGAGGCCGGCGTGCGGTTCGTTCAAGTGACGACCAGCCCGGGCCAGCCTTGGGACCACCACGACAAGCTCGGGGAGCGATTGCCCAAGATCGCAGCCGAGACCGATCAGGGGGCCGCTGCGCTCGTAAAGGATCTGGACGCAAGGGGCATGCTCGACGAAACCATCGTGATGTGGGCTGGGGAGTTCGGCCGCTTGCCGACGACGCAGCGCAACGATGGTCGTGACCACAACCGCAACGCGTTCACCATCTGGTTTGCCGGCGGCGGCTTCAAGCCCGGTTGGATCTATGGCCAGACGGACGACTTCGGCTATCGCTCTGTCGTTGATCGCGTTAGCGTCCCCGAGATGCACGCGACGGTGTTGCACCAACTCGGCCTCGACCACCGCAGGACTACCTACCCGAACGCAGGGCGGCTGGAAACTCCTGCTGACGTCACGGTCACAGGAGCCCGAGTCGTAGGGGACTTGGTGGACAACGAGGTTCATACGGCATGAACGCTCGTTTGCTTGTCGGCCTTCTGGCCGCGGTCGCCACAAGCGGCGCAGCCACAGCCGAAGATGTTCCGATCTTCGAGAAAGACGTCCAACCGATCCTGTCGACCTACTGCCTGACGTGTCATGGCAAGAGTTCCCCCGAACAAGGCGTCGATCTTCGGACCGCTCGAACCGTCTTGCGCGGAGGATTCAATGGCCCGGTAGTCACGAAAGGCTCTCCCGACGAAAGCCTGCTCTACCAGAAGCTCTCGCAAGGCAAGATGCCTCCGAAGGCTTTCAAGAGCCAGGTTCCGGAGGCTGACGTTGAAACGATCCGACGCTGGATCGAAGCAGGGGCTCGCACAGAGCAGGGCGATGGCCCGCCCGAGCAGGCGCGACTCCAAATCGCTCGATTCGAGCGGGAAATCCAACCGCTGCTAAACGAGCGTTGCGTCTCCTGCCACGGTGGCGACTCCCCTCAATCTGGTCTGGACCTGCATTCCTTGGCCTCGACCCTGCGCGGCGGCCAGAACGGCCCGGTTGTGCAGGAGGGCTTCTCAGAGAAGAGCATCCTCGTCCGCCAATTGGTGAATGGAGTGATGCCTCCCGAAGGGGTGGGCGTGCCCTTGAAAGACGCCGAGATCGAGCTCATTCGAGATTGGATCGACGAAGGCCAGTTCGCCGACTACGTCGATCTCGGAAACCCGCTCGACCGTGCCTTCACCGAATCGGAAGCGCCACCCGTGACCGCATCCGACCGCCAGTTCTGGGCCTTTCAAGCACCGCGCGCATCGGACCCGCCAACAGTCGAGGGGGCCAGTGCAGTCCAAACGCCCATCGATGCCTTCCTGCTCGCAGAACTCGAGCAGCACGGCCTCACGTACTCGACTGAGGCCCCGCGACAGACACTTCTGCGACGAGCCTACTTTGATCTCTGGGGCCTGCCCCCCACTCCCGAGCAGGCGGCAGAGTTTCTTGCGGACGAGCGACCCGACGCCTACGCGAGACTACTCGACCGATTGCTGGAGTCTCCCCTCTACGGCCAGCGCTGGGGGCGTTTCTGGCTTGACGCGGCCGGGTACGTCGATACCAAGGGCAAGGACTTCCAGGCTCACCTGACCAGCTTGTCACCCGGGATATGGCGGTACCGGGACTATGTCATTGACTCGTTCAACGCGGACAAGCCTTGGGACCGCTTTCTCATCGAGCAGCTAGCTGGAGACGAACTCCACGACTGGCGCAATGCCGAGCAATTCTCGCCTGAAATGCTCGAGACACTGATCGCGACCGGCTACCTGCGAACGGTTCTCGACGCGACCGACGAGGACATCTCGGACCGGCCTGCCGACCGCTACGACACCCTGTTCGCGCTCATCGACAAAGTGTCTCGCAGCGCGGTTGGACTGACGCTCTCGTGCGCCCGCTGCCATAGTCACAAGTACGATCCGATCCCCCAGCGGGACTACTACCGCTTTTTGGCCCTGCTCTCAGCGGCCTATAACCCGTCGGATTGGATTCAGCCCAAGAACCGCCTGCGGTACACGGTTTCCCCGGCCGAGAAGGAGCACATCGACGAACACAACAGCGCCATCGATGCCAAGGTCAAAGGCCTGACGGAGAAGGTTGACGAAATCAGCCGGCCGTATCGAGACGCGCTGTTTGAGTCCAAGATTCAGGAAGTGCCGAGCGAGGTTAGGCACAACTTCCGAATCGCGTTCGCCGCTGATGCGAAAGATCGCGACGAGGTCCAGACGGACCTTGTCAAGAAGTTCGGCTCGACGGTCGAGATCAGCGACGAGGAGATCCTGGGCGAGGCATCCCCGGAGGACAAGGAGCGCTTGGGACGGCTTCGTCAGGAAATCGCGGAATGGACCAGCAACCGGACCGAGCTGGAATCCATACAAGCGCTTTGGGACGGAGAGTCGCTTCCCACCATCCGGCTCCTCCAGCGCGGCAGCCTCGAGTCTCCCGGACCGGCCGTCAAACCGGGCTTTCTAGCGGTCTTGTGCAGTGATGATGAGACCTGTCTCGCAACGCCGTCGCCGAACCGGGCAGGGGAGACCACCGGATACCGCCTGGCGCTGGCCGAGTGGTTGACTGATCCCAAGCATCCTCTCACGGCCAGGGTCATTGTGAACCGAATCTGGCAGCATCACTTCGGCACTGGCATCGTGGCGACACCGGACAACTTCGGCTCCAACGGATCGCCACCCTCCCATCCAGAACTGCTTGACTGGCTGGCTGTCGATTTCGTCAAGCACGGCTGGAAGATCAAGCGCCTGCACAAGTTGATCATGCTCTCGACCGCCTATCGGCAGTCATCGAGCCGCGGCGCCAACTCAGCTGGCGAGCGGGCCGCCATCGAAGATCCCGACAATCGGTTGCTTTGGAGGATGCCGTTGCGAAGGCTGGAAGCCGAGGCTCTCCGCGACTCGATCCTCGCCGTGAGCGGCAAGCTTGACGCTTCCCTAGGGGGACCGCCCGTCCAGTTGGACCATCACCCTGACGGCTTGCAGCTTGCTGCGGCAGAAGGGGCGCTTCGGCGCAGCGTCTACTTAACGGCTCGCCGCACATGGTCGTCGACGTTCATGCGTACGTTCGACTTTCCAAATATCGACACCACTTGCACCCGGCGCGCGCCGTCGGCTACACCGCTGCAATCGCTGACTATGTTAAATAGTAACTTTGTTATGGAAAACGCCGCGGCGGTGGCGACGCAGATCATGGACTCTCACGTCGGACGCCCTACAGGTCTCGAGACGCTCGCTCGTGCGGCCTACCGTTCAATTCTGGTCAGGGAGCCCAGTGGCGACGAGATCGCCTTGGCCCGGGATCATCTGCAGGAACAGCAGCAGCTATATGCCCGTGCGAATGTCCCGAAGGACGAGGCACTTTCAAAGTCTGTCGAGAGCCTCGCACACATGTTGATCAGCTCGAACGAGTTCTTATTCGTGGATTGAGTGCGCGGCAACTATCCCACTACCCTTTGTCGTATTGCCACAGCGCCCTGTCCAAGGTACGGAGGCTGACCTCATACTCCTTCGCCCAAGCACGACAGTTCCTCTGGTACATATCCCAGAGATTGCGACTAACGGCTGAGGCCTTGATCCCTAGCGTGCTCAAGGCGCGGACATCAATAATCGGATACTTGTCAGGGAATGCGAAATGCATGATCGTTGACGCGGTTGGTAGGCTCACACCTTTCAGGCGCTCCAAAGGCTCGTGGTTTTCTGAGACGAAGGCCTCATGTGACGCCTCGATGACATCGATTTTTCGATTGGACATCAAGTGATGAATGGTTCTTCGTCCACTCTTCCACTCACAGATCTTCAGCAATTCGTCCCTTGTCAAGTGACCAATTCCATGGCCCCTGGTCCCTCGCTTCAGGGCAGACCGCACCATAGTCTGAATAGCTCGATCAGCTTCACAATACGTTTCCAAATACCGATTAGCCCATTTCTCAATGCCGTACCTGCTTCTAAGCTCTGGTGGTAGTGTCACTGTTCTGGGTAGGTGAAGAATGCGGTCGCTAGCTTGCGTGGATCAAACAACTTGCTGCCTGTGTGTGTGGCTGCAACCGGGGAAGATCCGCTTGCGGGACTTCCGCAGACCATTGTAATCAGCACGGGGTGGCTCCCAACGCGAGCGCAGCTTCACGCAGCTGGTGGCCATTCGCTTGACGTGCCGACAATCAGTTCGCCTCTAGGCCAGTCTCGATCCTATTTGCACACACTTTTGATTGACATGGCTTGCCGAGTCTCCAATGCTAGTCATGTGGAGGCCATCAACGCATCCGATTTCAAGGCTCGATGCTTCGCGATTCTCGACCGTGTGCAGGCCACCGGAGAGGGAGTAGTCATCTTGAAACGCGGCCGTCCCGTAGCGGAGCTTCTGCCTGCAAGCCAAACCTGCGCCGAATATGCACAATTCGAACTCAAGGGGACCGTCATCGAGGTTGGCGATATTGTCAAGCCGGCGGTTCCGGCAGAACATTGGGGCGGACTTCGGTCATGACTGCACTTCTCGACACGCCTGTCCTTGTCTGGTGGCTAAGTGACTGTGATCGGCCCTTGCCCGCTCAGCGTGGGGTGCTGGTGGAAGCTAGCCAGAATCGCTGATTTGAGAATTGCTGCGGGGCTCACGATAATCTTGCAAATTGAGACCATATATGGTCCAATTAGGTCATGCAACAGACGGTGAAAGTGTCGGAACTGAAGGCGAGGTTGAGCTGGTACCTTGCACAGGTGCGCAGTGGAGGGACCGTTACGGTGTGTGACCGCAAGACACCTATCGCTCGTCTTGTACCGGTCGGTGACCAAGCCGGGGGACTTGTAGTACGGGAGGCAATTGATCCGGAGGGCCTTCCTCTTCCAGGCTGCATCAAACTCAAGAAAGACATCGATGTGGTTGCGCTCTTACGCGCTGATCGGGCCGATCGGTGAAGATCTACCTAGACACAAGCGCCGTCCTTCGCGCTCTGATAGGTGATGGAGTCCCATTGCCGGAATGGGGTCGGTGGGATCGCGCCTATTCGAGCGCACTGATGGCCGTCGAGGCACGGCGCACGATCGACCGCTTGCGCCTTGAGCGTGCGCTCGATGACGAGGGGCTGGCAGATGCACACCATGCGCTCTCGGCTGCGGTACGGGCCATCAGGCTAGTCGAGATCACCCCTGAAGTCTTGCGCAGAGCAAGCCAGCCACTGCCCACCGTCGTCAAGACGCTCGATGCGATCCATCTGGCTAGTGCTCTGATCGTCGCAGAGCACATCGATGCGGACATCCTGTTCGGCACGCATGATCGGAGCCAGGCTATTGCTGCGCGTGCGCTCGGTCTTGAGGCAGTCGGGATTGGCCGACGACAATTGGAGTGACCGCCGTGCCAAGCAGTAATCTCGGCGGCGGCCTCATTCAACGAGAGCGGATCCCGGAAGACACGGCCCAACGCGCTGATTCTCGGGAAGGCGTAGACAATAGGGTGCGTCAGTCCAATGGGCGCAGTTCCATTGCGGCCCTCGGACCACCAATGCCGAGCCTATTCAAGAAGCGGCTCTCCAAATCGTACGCGTATAGCAGTAGATTTGCGTCCGGTACTCTCATTTCCCTTTCGCTCGACTCGTGAGGTCGTTCGTCAATGCCAGAAACGCGTCTGCCTCTAAGTCATCGGCCAAGGAATTGAGCCCACCTGCGTCACGGCCAAGGCGCAACCCCATTGGGCGGGCTGCGACGACGAATGGCTCTTCCTCTGCCTCGACGTGTTCATTCGCAAGGCCCCTGAGGATGGCTTGGTTCAAGACTTCCTCGAAGGACTGGCCCGAGCGCTTCATCGCATTTCGGAGAAGGGCCTCAACCTCCGGAACTAATGTGACTGTCGTTCGCATGGTTACATCATGATGCGAGTCTAGATCTGCCAAGAAGACTCGATTCTCCGGTTCCCGCCCAAGATTCCGCTCCACCTAGATTCTGCCATGCCACAGGTATGCCCCAGTCTGAACGTCCAACCTAGAGCGCTGGGAGGGGACAAATCCCAAGTAGGCATGCTGCAACCGTTGCCCGCGGCGACGCGACAGCAACGCGGTTTCCGCGACTCGAATCGCTCAGACGCTCCTTCCACCTCCAAGCTCGGCAGCGCCTTGCCATAATGAGAACCGAGTTCTAAAGCTGCCGCCATCGCGAGAGCACCGCTTCCATGCAAAGTCCTATAACCCTCCGGGGCGCCACGTGTATAGCTGGCGTCTTCCTGTCCTTCGTGCTGCTGCCACCCGCTTCGGCGGAGTGGAATCAATGGCTCGGCCCCAATCGTGACGGCAAGTCTCCTGAGACTGGATTGCTTGCTGTTTGGCCCGAATCCGGTCCCAAGCAGGTCTGGCAGGTCGAATCGCTCGGGGCGGGCTATTCGTCCCTCGCAGTCGCCAGCGGCAAACTCTTCACTCAAGGCGTCAAGAACGGAAAGCAGTTCTTGATCGCCCTAGATGCCGAGACAGGCGAGACCGTCTGGGAAACCGAGCACGGAAGGCCGTACTCCAATCGACGCGGCGGCGGTCCTCGCGGGACTCCGACAATCGACGATGGCCGAGTCTACGCGCTGGGCGGAGACGGTAACTTGATCTGCGCCGATGCCGCGACCGGTGCCAAGATCTGGGAGAAGCACCTGCTCAAGACATATGGGGCGCGGAACATTAGCTGGGGCATCAGCGAATCCCCTCTAATCGACGGAAACCGCATCATTGTCAACGCGGGAGGCCGCGGCGCCTCGATTGTCGCGCTAGACAAAACGACGGGTAAGGAGCTCTGGAAAACACAGAGTGACGAGGCTGGCTATTCGTCCGGCGTGGCCGTGGAGATCGACGGTGTCCGCCAGTACCTCTTCTTCACGGGCGAAGCAGCGGTTGGGGTGTTGGCCACCAACGGCGAGTTGCTCTGGCGCTACAGGCCGGTCTCCAACTCGACAGCGAATGTCGCCACCCCGATTGTGCGAGACAACTTGGTCTTCTTCTCGTCCTCGTACGGCACCGGATGCGCATTGCTCCGGCTGGACAGTACAGGCGGTTCGACAACCGCATCCGAGGTCTACTTCAACCGAGACATGAGGAACCACTACAGCAGTTCGGTGCTTATCGATGACCACCTGTACGGCTTCTCTGGCCGGATCCTTACCGCGATGGAGTTCGAGACCGGCGAGCTAGCGTGGCGAGACCGTTCGGTCGGCAAGGGTCAGATGATCCATGCGGACGGCCGGTTCTACATCCTTTCGGACGACGGCGTGGTCGGCCTCGTGGAGCCCAACCCGACCGAGTACCGCGAAGTGTCGCGCTTAGAGATCGGCTCCAGGGACTACCCTACTTGGACGCTTCCGGTAATATCCGACGGCACGCTCTACCTGCGGGATCAAGAACGGCTCTACGCCTATAACGTCAAGGCACAGTAGGGGTCCACTGACCACCCTGTTTCGGCTAAGGTGGGTACAGCTCCCGCGGAATCAGGATCGACACCGGGGGCGGGCGGTCAACGACCGCATAGGATCAGACTCATGCAGCACTTGGATCAGCAGGCCGAGCCCTCCAACCTCCCCGACGCCCGGATGCAGCGCCGTCGCTTCCTTCGAGCTGCCGGCGGTGCGGCAGCAACCGCGGCCTCGGCGGCTAGGGTGGCGGGAGCGAATTCACGATTGCGCATCGCACTGGTCGGATGCGGCGGCCGCGGCAAGAGCGTGGCGGCCAAAGCTGCGGCTGTCGAAGGAGCCGAGTACGGCTACTTTTGCGACGTTTACGACAAGCAGGCGGAAGCTGCGCGCGAAGAGCTCGCAGGCGGCGTCGGCAAGCTCGGGAAGGACTTTCGCCGGGTGATGGACGACAAGGACATCGATGCCGTTCATGTTGCGACGCCCGACCACTGGCATGCGCTTCCTGCTGTCGCAGCGCTCGAGGCCGGCAAGCACGTCTACGTGGAGAAGCCGCTGGGCCACAACGTGTTGGAAGGAAAGGCCATGGTCGCTGCCGCGGCGCGCTCCAAGGCGGTGTTTCTGACCGGCACCCAGCACCGCTCCGCGCCGCACCTGCAAGAAGCCGCCGAGATCGTCCAGGGCGGGACTCTGCAGGACGTCCACTTTGTCCGCGTCTGGAACTACGCCAACCTGATGCCGGTCGGGCCCGGCGAGAAGCCGGATTCCGACCCTCCGCCCGGATTGGACTGGGACTTCTATCTCGGACCCGCGCCCTGGGTTCCGTTCAACGAGTTGCGCTTCCTGCGCACGTACCGGATGTTTTTCGACTACGCGGGAGGCTGGATTACCGATTTCGGCACGCACCGTTTCGACACGGTCCACCAGATCATGGGCGAGGAGCGCCCAAAGAGCGTCGTGGCCGCGGGCGGCCGCTTCGCTGTAGGCGGGATGGGTGACCAGCCTGACCTGCTTCAGGTGACGCTGGAGTATCCCGGCTTCGTCGTGAGCTATGAAACGTGCAACATCAATTCGTTCGGCAGCATGGGGCGCTTGACCCCGGGCATGCCGCTTCACGGTGCGCGCGCCCCCGAGAACCGGCCCAATGGAATGGTGTTCTACGGCAGCAACGGGACTCTGATCGTGGATCGGCTGGGCTACGAGATCATCCCAGAGACGGGCGCGTACGGTGGGTCCCTGAGTGACAAGGACGCCTTCGCGAAGAGCAGACTGAAGCGGATGCACAAGAGCGGGAGCGAACCGTCCCAACTCCACGCCGAGCACTTCGTGCGCTGCGTGCGCGACGGAGAGCCCCCTCGCTCAGAGGCGGTCACCGGCCACCGCTCTTCGCTTGTGGCCCACCTCGGAAACATTGCCTACCACGCCGGACGCAAGCTCAAGTGGAACAGCGAGCGCGAGGACTTCGAGGGGGATGCGGAGGCGTCGCAGATGCTGGGCCGCAAGGCGCGCAAGCCATGGGATGCCATTAGCATCTAGCTGCGCCACCTAGTCGGGCCTGCCGGTTCGCAGCGTTGCGAGTGCTAGCTACCGGAAGGAATGGTCGCGGGACCGACGTCGGTCGCCGCTCACAACTCTAGCTTCGCCTTAGCGTATTCCAGGCACGCTAGGTTGTTGTCTTCCTCGATCCTGAAGCGTACCTCCGCTTCGAGTTGCTCGACGAGGGGAAGGGATCTGCCGTGGCTCTGGACCGCGGACAGCGACGCCGCTAGATCTGCTCCGGGAACCCGGCCCATCGTGATCCAGTAGTGCTCGCGGAGGCAGGGTATCTTTAGCGGGTCGCGTGTGATCATTTCCAGCGTAAAGCGGACTTCCGGGCGGGCTGAGCGAATCGTCTCGACGATGGCAGCCATGTCAAGGCAACCGGTGCCGAACGGCACCTCGGCGAGCAAGAATCCGTCGTCATATGCCTCGACACCCATGTCCTTGAGGTGCACGGCCGTCGCGTAAGGAGCGAACGCACGGGCTGTCTCGAGGGGGTCCTCCAGCAACGACATGTTGTTGCCCGTGTCAACGGTCACACCCACCCATTCGCTCTCGATGCGCTGGAGGATCTTCAGCATCTCGTCAATTCGCCAGTCCTTGTGGTTCTCCAGGGCCAGCCGCACCTTGTGGCGGCGCAGGATCGGCTCGGCGCGTCTCAGTGACCGCCAGCTCACACGTGTGAACTCTTTCCAGTCGTCCAAGGTCTTGAACGTCTCGTAGCGGCGTCCGCCAAGCATCACCGTACGAATCACGCTCGCGCCCGCAGCCTTGGTCGCCCGAACGGTGCGCTCGAACACTTCCAGCTCATCGGAGTCGTTCTTGGGCAAGCGGGCAGAGACCTCTACATACATGCCGTACTCTTCGGCCTTCGCGCGGACCTGCCTCGCGTACTCATCGCTCAGGTCGGTCAACGACGCTTGGATCCCCGCCGCACCGATGGCGTGGCAATGATCGAGAAAGCGCGACGTCTCCGTAAACCGCCGCTGGGGCTCGAGCTCCCGGTCAGCCCGCCCACGCTGCGAGTACGAGGAGCTGCCGACTCCCATGCGGTACTTCGGCCCAGACGACCCAGCTGCCGTTCCAGCCACGCCCGCCAGGGCCAAACTGGACTGGAGAAACGCCCTGCGAGTATCAGCCATGACGGTTAGTGTGGCATATCGGTTCACAGGCGTGATCGTGCGAGTCCCCACAGCCACGTCTCGGAAGCAAGAGCCGATGTCGGGGTCTGCAGGGTACCGGACCAGCCAGATTCACCAGCTTCGCACTTCGGCGTATCCGACCGTCGTACAGTCTCGATCGAATACAAGCGAGGCTGTGCCTCCGACCGGTGAAGGCGCACAAGGGGAACGAGCGGGGCGGCCTCCGTCGCCGCAGACCGAACCACCGCTGCGAAGCGTGGCCTGAAACCGTCGCAGTCTAAATGCGAAGCGTATCTGTAGTTCGGAGCAGCGAGTCCTGCGCGGTGCTGTCTTGGCGGTTGGCCGGAGACTTCTCCGAACGCTGGAATCCTAGGCGGACTTGTCGGACAACCGCAGTCGCGCTTCCAACTCGCGGATCCGTTGATTCGCCTCGTCGAGTTGGCGCTCCGCTCCGTCGAGTTTGAGGAGTGCCTCGTCGCGCTCGCGCACTGCTCCGTCGAGTTGGCGCTCCGTTCCGTCGAGTTTGCTCACCACTTCGTCGCGCTGGCTCGCGGTTGCTTGCAGTGCCTCGCTGGTTTCCGCGTGCGTGAGCATGTCCCGCCCCAGCCTTGGATCATGGAAGCGCAGCAGCCACCGCTCCGCCCGCAACTCCAGCCCCAGCGCCTCGCTCCGGTGCCAGCCTTCCGCTCGCACAGCCCGCACCCGCTCGTAGCGACCACCGGCCAGCCGCCAGCCCTCCAGCCGCCCCGCGATCAGCTCGCCCAGCGGGTCGAAGCGCCAGTATTCGTGCACCCCCATCCGCTCGTACGTCGCGCGCTTGCTCGTCGCGTCGCGACGGCTCGTGGACGGCGACGCCACCTCCAGCGCGAAGCTCGGCACCACGCCGCCCTCCTCCCAGAGCAGATACGACTTGCGCGCCTGCTTGTGCAAAGCGCCCAGCACCACGAACACGTCCGGCACCACCACGGCCGCGGGGTCGCCTTGTCGGTAGTACACCGCCATGCTGCCGGCCACATAGGCGTCTTGCCGGGCCTTGAAATGTGTATCCAGCTGGTCGCGCATATCGATGATCGACCGCGCATGAGGGTCCGTCTCCATCAGGACCTTGCCGTCGGAGTAGGGGTATTCCACCGGTTGTCCCGCAGCCCGGTCGGTGAGGGCATCCAAGAGTGCGCGGGGAGCAGCCATGGCTGCATGTTAGCAGGCGGGACTGTGCCCGGGGCACGGCCGGTGCGGGCATGCACCGCTGATTCCTTTTCAGGATTGGGGGCTTTGACGCACACTGGGGGCCAAAAGGTGGTTTCCAGAGCGAGATGCTGAGCAAGATAGGGCGTCAGGCCCAGCATGGATGGAGGTTTGACGCCGCCGAACACAGTGCTGGGCGGTGCCGATCCACGGCCCGGACGCAATGCGGCCGCCACTAGGCCGCGCTAAGCCGAGCGAGGGCGCAGGAGACCCCGCCTAGGCGGGGTCTAGCAGCAGTTGCAGCGCTTCGTCGCGGTTTCCGGCGTAGTAGATTTGGGCCTCCGGCACCGTCTCGAACGGCCGCTGCGACAGCAGCAGCGCCAGCGCCAAGTTGTTCAGCGCCGCGGCGTTGGCCGGGCCGTGGCCCGTGCGCACGCGGCTGCTGTCCTCGGCGAAGGTCTTGTCCCGGCGATAGTGGTTGGCACTCTCGACCTGCCAGTGACCACGCTGCAAGTCCAGCAACTGTTGGGGCGTGGCCTGGCTCGCCGGCAGCGAGCTGAGGCCGTAGCTGTAGCTGCGCTTGACCGCTCCGCCGAGGCTCTGGCAGCTCTCGTGGGTGATCCGATAGGCCTGTCGGGCATGCGCGAAGGGCAGCAATTTCGGATGCGGCGTGAACACCTCGATCGAGCGCCGCTCCCAACTGCTGCGGTGGGTGCGCTGCCAGCGCCGCTCGCTCCAACTGCGCTCGCAGCCCAACTTCCAGTTCAACTCCTCCAGCGTCTGGTAGGTCTGCGGACAATTCCCCTTGATGCGCACCAAGATGTGCCCGCCGTGCTGCTCCACGATCGCCCGCTCGGTTTCCTTGCCCGCATGCCCGGCGTCCAGGGTCACCACTCGCCCGCGCAGATCCACCTCCTCCAGCAAGGCCCGCAACGCGGCCTGCTCGCCGCCTTCCTCGCGATAGCTGCGACTCGCCACCGGCATCCCCGTGGCGTGCTCCACCAGCGTGACCGTCTCCCAGTGCTGCCCCGGCGGCGTGAAGCGGTTCGCTCCGCGAATGCGCTTGCCGTCCCCCGCCAAGGCCTGCGACTGCGCCAAGCGCGGCTGCGTCCACTGCTGGATGATGCGCTCCAGCGAGGCCGGATCGGTCCGCTCCATGACCCGCTGGAAGGTCGTGTCCGAAGGTATCTCGTACTCTCCCGTGGCTGGCCCCCGGCGACACCCCAAGGCGCGTAACTCGTCTGGCTTCAACGTCTTCGAGTAGGCTTCCGCCGCCCGTCCGCCCATCTTGCCGGCCAGCCGTGCCAGCACCAGCAGCGCCAGCACCAGCCCCAGCGCATGCCGCTTGCCGTGGCGCCCCCGGCCGTCCTCCACCGCGTCCAACTGCGCTCGCAACGAGCGCAGATCCTGCGCCCCGTAGCGCACATCGACCGGCCCGCAGCGCCACTCCGGCTGGTCCTGCGGATCCGCCAGCCGTTGCCGCGCAGCCCGCCGCAACTCATACACCAGCATCACCTTCTTTTGCCCGTGCTTGGCCGTGTACTGCCCGTTCGAACGCGCATACCCCTTGCTCAATCCCAGTTTGATCCAGTTCGCCGCCAGATACGACGTGCCCCGATACTTGCGCGGGTCCACGAACGTTTCCGCCAGTTCCAACGCATGCCCCCAGTGCGCCTGCCAGTCCGCGCTCAGCCGCCGCAGGTTCTGCCCCAACACGCGCGAGGCCAGATTCTTCAGCCCCTGCCCCTCCGCTAACACCAAGAAGCGCGTGTTGTTGGCGCACAGGTGCAAGCGCCGGAACTGCACCGCCTTGTGCCAGCCCAGCCAGCGGTCGCGCGGGCGGCACTGGAACACCCCCGTCTGCCAGCCCACCAAGGCCAGCCACTTGCCCCGCCATTCGGCGACGTAGCGCAGTCCGCGCCCCGCGAACTGCTTGAATCCCAACTCGTGGTGGGTGTCCATCAACGTGTCCCAGCGCAGCCGCTCCTCCGGCCGCGCCAGCCGCACCACCACTTCGCTGACCACCGGAACCGGCTCCGCAGACTCTGCCGACGTTTGCACCGCCATACTCCCTGCATACACGATTCCGGCCAAAAAAGCCACCCCCCGCGCTAACTTCTTGCCCCAAAGGGTACAACCTCAGAAAACGAATCAGCCGTGTGCGGGCATGCTGGCCAGGTCCGGTTGCCTCGGCCCCGGCGGCCGGGGCCGGGCGTCAAAACGGCAGGGAATCGCTCGCCACGATCAAACTGGTCTCCATCGTAAAGCTGGCGCCGAGACAACGAGTCTAGCGCTGCTAGGACCCGCCGGTGGCGCATGACCTCGAAGCTGACAGCGTCAACGAACGAATGCGGGTGTTCATCATGCCTCCGCGACCAGGGATGAGTCTTGGCTTCAATGTCCGGGTCGGCATGAACTGACGCGAGCCGGAAGCTGGTATCGACGATTCTTACTCTCCGTAGGCCGCTTCGTCGACATCGACGGCTTCAAGATCGACGGTCCCGATCAAGGCCGTCAGTGGATCAGTATCGGTTCTTGAATGCCCGCCGTAGCGAGCTGCCACGCACTCTCGGATCAGCGATGCTTTGGACAGCTTGAGTTTCGCTGCCTCGATCTGAAGTATGTCGTCCAGATCTTCTTGAAGATAGATCTGTATGCGGCGCATGTCTAAGGCACACATGTTTCGGCGATGACCGCGCCGCCTACGCTGATCAGGGACGTGCGTGGATCATGCAGCTTCCCACAGTCGACGAACCGGCACAGCTTGAAATTGATCGCCGAACGGCACGCAGGTCTCGCCGTCATAGAGCACCACGCCGCGGACGAATCGATTCCCGACAGCCGTCGCGAGTCTTCGCAGGCCGACGAAGTCATGACTCCTCACGGTTGCCGATGCCTTGATTTCCACTCCGGCAACGGCACCGCTCGGTTGCTCGATCACTATGTCGACTTCGGCCCCGTCCTTCGTTCGGAGGTGCGAGAATTCGGTGGGCGGATCAAACCACGTCGCTTGTCGCCGCAGCTCCTGGAACACAAAGGTTTCCAGTAGCCTGCCAAGCAGGAGTCTGTCGGAGGTCAGCATCCCGACATTGGCGCCGAGCTGCGCAGCAGCAATCCCAGTGTCGATCAGATGGCACTTCGGTCGCTTCACGAGCCGCTTGAGACGATTGCTGTGCCATGCCGGTAGTCTTTCCAATACAAAGACGCTCTCCAGTAGCGCCACGTAGTTGCTGATCGCCGGTCTTGTCAGTTCGAAGTTGGAAGCGAGATCGCTGAGATTGAACAGTTGAGCGGTTTGCGAAGCGGCGGCGCTGAGAAGCTTGGGCAACACGTCGAGCGAGCGAATCCGGCTGATGTCTCGCACTTCGCGCTGAATCAGCGTTTCGATATAGCTGCGATACCAGTTGGCCTGACGCCTCGCAGTCGGCCCGGCCAGAGCCGGAGGAAACCCTCCTGCGACGATCCTTTCGAAGAGCTCGGCTCCCAGCCGGTCGGACTGCGACACGGGAAACCCATCGCCGAACAGAGCGTCGAGGAAGTCCAGCGGTCGGTCTGCAATGTCAGGTGGCCCAGCTAGCTCGACCTGCGCCAACGGATGCAATCGAACGATCTGTAGGCGTCCCGCCAACGACTCGGATAATTGGGGAACCAATAGTACATTCGAGGATCCCGTCAGAAGGAAGCGCCCTGGTACGCGCTGGCGGTCCACCGCAATCTTGATGGCCTCGAACAAGTCCGGGACGCGCTGGACTTCGTCCAAGATGACACGTTCGGGCAGCGCAGCCACGAATCCCATCGGGTCGTCTCGGGCACTGGCCCTTGCGGTCGGGTCGTCAAAGGTCACGTACTTGTAGTCCCGATGCACGGAACGTCCGGGAGTCGGCCGCTCGTCACCTAAGTTCAAGGACTTGCCCTGCCAGGAAAGGAAATTCGGCGCGCACGTGAACTGCGCGAGTGTGGTCTTGCCGCACTGACGCGGGCCGTGTATCAGTACTACCGGCGAGTCTTCCAAGGCTTCGCCGAGGCGACGCTCGATCGATCGACGATAGAAGCGCGTGTCAAGCACCGTCCAATTGTAACCTTAGTGAGCGTCCAAATGAAAGTTTAGAGGTCGGCCAATTGAAACTTTGAGCGAAATTCGAAAGCTCGCAGGATACATCCGCGCTAGGTCGTTCTCAAGCTGTCGGCCTCACGCAATCGTGCGCTCATCTGGTACTCGGGTGCGTCCGAAGAAGATGCCAAACTATCGGCTTCTGCAAGTAAGGGGCGTTGAGCAAGGCCCCAGACCGGTCTCGTGCCAGAGAGACCGGCTTACAGCTTGTTCGCACAACGTTTAGAATGTGATGTGCCGGAACAATGATTTGGAATCCTAGCGGGCCAGCCGCCCGCGACTACGTCGACGGACTCGCCTCTGCCGGACAACCTCACTTCACTTTGAGTGACGCCCGCGAAGCCCTCGGTGTGTCGGCTACCGCCGCCAAGCTCGCCCTCAGCCTTCTGGCGCGGAAAGGCATGATCGCCCAGCCGGCGCGGGATTTCTACGTGATCGTTCCGCCAGATTACCGCTCGTTGGGATGCCTGCCGGCAGAACAATTCATCCCGGGCATCATGCGTCTCCGCGCACGACCCTACTATGCGGGCCTGCTATCTGCGGCGCAGTACCACGGAGTGGCCCATCACAGCCCCCAGCAATTCCAAGTACTTGTCCAAGATCCCATGCGCCCAATCGAGTGCGGCCAAATCCATGCTGTCTTCATCGTTCGCGAGCAGCTCAGAATGGTACCCACCCAGTTCTTCGACACACCGTGCGGCACGATCCGCGTCTCAACTCCGGAGGCAACAGCCATTGACCTGGTTGGCTACTGCCAACGCGTCGGCGGGCTCGAGCAAGTTGCCGCCGTGCTTGCCGAACTCGCGGCCCAGATTGATCCTCAGAAACTCGTGTCAGCCGCACACACTGCGCCGATTCCGTGGGTGCAACGGCTCGGGTATCTGCTCTCGCTGGTTGATTCCGGCAATCGAGCGGATACCCTCAGAGGCTACGTCAAGTCCGAAGCACGACGATCCGTTCCTCTTCTTCCTGGCACCTCCCATTCCCAAGCACCTAGCGACGAGGACTGGAAGGTCTTTGTCAACTCGGACCTGGAACCTGCCCTGTGATTCCGCGTGCCTTCATCACGGAGTGGCCTGCGCATGGTTAGCCGGTCTTGAGTCTTCCGCGGCTGTGAGCCTGACCGAAGGGACTTGCCCAGACAGGACAGATTGCTGCGTCGCCGGAGATGCAACCAGATTCGCGCTCAGCGCGGCTCGATTCGGATAGTATTTAAGCGGAAGCTTGTGGATAGTATGCGCTTCAAGCCGATTCTCCGCTGGGGGCTGCCGCTATTGGCGTGCGCGGTCCCGCTGTTGCTCACCCCCACTCCGGGGTCATCCCTGACAGAGGGCTCAGGCTATTCCCGGACCGTCTCCGTCGGCGCACAGTGGAGCGAGGAGTGGACCCTAGAGGAGGGCAGGGCATTCGACGTGTCCCTGCAACTCGTAGAGCCTTCCGCCCTGCCGCCGAACGCTCGGATCGAAGTCCACTGGTCCGGCCCGGATCTGCCAGATTCCGGATTCGCGGGCGATCGGGGCGATTCCAGCGTTATCGCCACGACAAGTTGGTCCAAGGTCCTGCACGCCCTTGATCCCGACCTGCATTTGGTCTATCGCATCCCAGTTTCGGGCACATATTCGATCCGCATCGAGCCCGTGCTGGATCGCGAGCAACCACTCGGGCCAATCCCGCACGATACGGGCCTGGCACCGCTAGCGACGCCGCTGCCGACCGTAACTCCTGCCGCGGACAGCGTCGCTTTGGCGATCGCGATCCGGCCGATCTCCGGCCTCTCGTCGGATTCCTTGATCTTGGAAGCGGAACCGAACAACGCGCCCGAACAAGCCACGCTGCTTCGGCTCAGCGAGGCGGACGAGACTGGCACTTTGTACGTCGTTGGCGGTGCCGATGATGTCGAGTACTACAACAATACCCGCACCGGCAACACCCCCGACGACTGGTACCGCATCGACTACGACGGAACCGCTCCCAAGTACCTCAGCGCGAACCTCCAGATCGCCGAGCCCGTAGTCAGCGCTCGCATCCGTTTCTACAAGCAGGGCCGTCCGAGCGCGGAGGAGCTGCGCGAGCGAGACGTGCCCAACAGCCGCGACTTCTCAAACTTCAATCCCATTCCGTACGTGCACCCGTCCGCCACGGTCATCGATGGCCCGGTGCCGGTCTACACGTACGAAGAGGGCCGAGCGATCAACGAGCGGGCTCACCAGCAAGATCGCTCTTTTCGGACATTCGCGACCCGTCAGCTTGAGCCGGGACAGACCTACTACCTGCGCGTGGAGGCAAACCAGCCGCACTACGAGCTGCAGGTGCGCCTTTTCGACCCAGCGCCGTATTCCGATCCTGTCAAGGCCGTGCGACAGGGCGTGTACTACCACATTGCCGAGATCGATGCTTGGCTCATCCACCGCCCGCGCAACATCGCGCTACACCGCCGAGTGCGCGATGCGACGGCTCTGTTTGGCGAGAACTGCATGAGTTGCCACACCCAGAGCGGAGTCTGGGGCGTGGCGGATGCGTTTCGCAACGGGTACGGCCCGCACGGGGTCGAGCAAAACTACCGGCGCTTGGTCAACACGATGTATGAGTCGCTCCGCCTGACCAACGAACTCAAGGACGCGGCGGTCAACACCAGCGTCGCGCCCAACGATCTGGGTGATGGGCCGGCCGGCACGAGGGTTGCCGGGCGCAACATCGTCTTGCACGAGCGCACCCACAACCCCAAGCAGGTGCACGCACAGTGGCAACAGCGCACAGCGAACTACGTGCTCCAGACCGCCGACCCCAAGGGCATCAATGCAGCCGGGCGAGGCTCGAACTTCGGGCCCAATGTGGTCTTCAAGTTTGGCGCCGAGGTCTTGGAGCGTGCGTGGCGCGACACCGGCGAGCCGCGCTACTTCTTCGGAATCGAAGAGAAAGGGCGCAAGATTCTCGCCACCGGGGACGATATCCGGGTCACCGACGACTACGGACACCGAGTCGAGTTCGTGCACCGCATCTGGCCCGCGGACTATGTCGAGCAGGTGCGCAATCTGACCAACTCGCCGCGTCGCATTGCGGAGGCGGAGAAGTTGGATGCCGACCTGCGAGCCATGGCAGCCACCGATCTGAGCCGGATCCTCGCTCTCCAGCGGAAGGACGGAGGCTGGGGCTTCGAGCCCGGCAAGGCTGGCGAGAACGGCGAATGGCTGCGTCCCGACGACCACAGCTATCCCGCTGCCACAGCGGTGGCTTTGATAGCGCTTGAGGCGGCCGGCTATACGGCAGAGGATCCTGTGGTCAAGAAGGGGGTCCAGTGGCTCTTAGACAACCAGTACCCCTACGGCCTGTGGAATGCCGCGGCTGCGACGGGATTCGTCACCAGCGCCTACGTCATCAGAGCCCTGAGCCGGCTCCATCCAGCTCCAGAGGCTGACGCCGAACACGAGTTTGCACTGGCTCCTGAGGACGGTTTCCTAGAGTCACTTGCCAAGGCACGGGCCGCTCAGGCTGCGGCAATCCCCGAGCACACGGAATTGTTCAAGGAGTTTGCGAGCAGTCCTTATCCACAGGTTAGATACTACGGACTCTTAGCTCTCGGCGGCGCGATGGCGCACGATGCCGTGCCCACGCTGATCGAGCATTTCGACGATCCGGTCAAGAGCTGCCGCGAAGCGGCGTTCTGGTCGCTGCGGCAACTGCTTCTAGACGGTGGCGGTTGGGGTGAACTTTTCGAGGCCTTCCGCAAGGGGACCGACCGGACGCGCCAGTCGGTCATGCATGCGTTGGTTACGCGAGCACATCTGCCCGGCAGTGGCGTGGAAGTGGACCTGTCCGAGCTGGCGGGCATCCTCACCGCCGGCATGGTGGACCCCCATCCCGGCGTGAGGGCTTACGCCTTCAAGGCTGCGTGGCACTGGTGGGTCTGGAATCCGCCCATGCGCGAGCCGATCAACCAAGCGTGGATCGATGCGCTGCTGCGCGAGGAGCCCGAAGCGCACGTCGACATGGCACTGCGCTACTCCACGATCTCGCTGTTCATCGTCAACGGGCAGGTCAACAACATCACTCGCGAGCAGTTCGCGGCGCAGCAATATCCCGAACTTGCGTCGCTCTTCAGCGAATTGCTCGAGTGGCGAGAGACCGCTCCGCCGGAGCGCAAGCGGCTGCTGGACCGACGGCTCACGGCCATGGCCGCGTCCCACTACATGGAACGTGCCAACCAGCAGAGCCCGGGCCAATTTGCTTACAGCACTCCCGGCGCGACCGAGCTCTTCGGCAAGGCGGTGCTGGCTGTGTATCAGGACGAAGTTCAGGCGGACGCGCCGTGGCGCTCGATTGCCCTTGAGGGGGCTCGCGGCGTTACCCACAAGCCCTTGCAGGACACGATCATGTCGTTGCTGCAGACCGCCGATCCAAGCATCGTGGCGATCGCCGCGCGAGCCTTGGCTAACCCTGGCGAGCTTTCACTGCCGGCCCGCCGCGATGCCTTGGCACCGCTGTTAGAAGTACTGCGGTTGTACGCGGACACCGAGCGAGAAGACGACGCAGATGCCTTGGCCGGCTTCCTGGCGAGGGTGAAGTGGGACTTCGACGGTCTCAGCGAGGCCGAAGAGACAGAGTTCTACCGCATGCTGCTGGAGTTGAGTCCAACCCGGGCCGCTACGGCAACGCCGGCGAGCGTCCTGCTGGGAAAGCCCGCCCCGACTGACGGGCTGACTCTGGAAGAGTCTCCCTACGCCCCGTTGGTCGCGCGCATTCTGGGCGAGAACCGCAGCCTGCATCGCAAGCAAGCGTTCAGCCACCTGTCAGCCGATCCGCGGCTCTGGCTTGATTCCACCGAGTGGATGCTCGCGTTCAGGGAGGGCGGCCAGACAGTGGCCGAGGCGGTTGCGGGGGCAGTCGAGGCCGAAGACTTGGAAGTGGCCGAGCTGACGTTCGGCCGTACCACCGACCTGGCTATCCCAGGCGGTGTCGCCAGCAACAACAATGCCCTGATCTGGGAAGAGGGCAAGGTCGGGGCGCACATCTCGTTCTCGGTGCCGGTGCCGCAGCCGGGCAAGCACGAATTGCTCGGGGCGATTCTGCACGGTGCGCCCCATGGCATTGTCCGCATTGAGTTTGACGGCGAGCTCGTGTTGGACGAAGCCGACTACTATCGCGAGGAAGTCACTTCCACCGGGCCGATGCGGATGGGGGTCTTTGACCTCGCGGGCGAGCACGCGCTCCTGACGGTGACGATGCTGGGGACCAACCCGGAGGCCGAGCCGGAATTCAAGTTCGGCTTGGACTACGTCAAGCTCACACCTTGGGAGGGAGCGAAGTCGCAGTTCACCACGGACGACAGCGGGACCGAAGTCATCGACCCGATCGCGGCAGCCAAGCGGCAGGTAGTCGAGATGTTCGTGCGCTGGTTTTCGCCGGAATCCTCGGAAGAGACTCGCGAACTCGCCGCCAAGCTGGCGGCCTCGCCCGCGCTGCGCCGAAATCCCGAAGTGCGCAAGGCGATCGCCGCGCACGTTGAGAACGAGCCGGTGGCCGCAATCCGCACGCGGCTTCGGAACCTGCTTGCCAGCGACGACGAGCGATTTGGCGAGGAATTGCAGAAGCTAATCGAGGCACAGGATCTCGACGGCGGGCGACGCTTGGATGCGTCGGACACGTTTGTCGAGGACATCTTGCATTTCCGAGACCATGCCTTCGCCGAAATGAACCGGATCAGCGAGCGCGACAACCGCGCCTGCATCTCGTGCCACGGTGTTCCGGGACGGGTGCCCACGCTGTACCTGAACCCGCCTGACGACGCCGGGCACATCGACGCCGCCGAGTTGCTGGAAAACTATCGCAAGCTCCAGGCCAGAGTGGATCTGGCCGATCCCGAGCGCAGCTTGGTCCTGAGAAAGCCGCTGAACGTGCAGACGGGGCAGGAAGAAGGGCATCAAGGAGGCGTGCGCTACGAGGCGGGGGATGCGGGCTACGCCGTGTTGCGGAACTGGGTGCTCAAACAAGCGGAGTTACAGGCTCTGCCGAGGTGAGGTTTCTGGCGGCTGCTGCCACGCCTCGCGATACGAACAAGAGCGGCTTGGCCCGACTTCTGGGCCGATCCTTGGGTTGGGGCACCTTTGCCGTGAGTTGTATGCTCTCAGAAAGTGTGCCTGAAACAGATACGAATCCTGTCGTGCCCAGACTGTAGGCTGTACCGCGGTCCCGTCCGGCGATCCGCGGGGACTTACATCAACGCTCATGGATAGCAATCCTGTGGAAGGCTCGGATAGTCAGGCGCGGACGACCGCTCCGGCCTTGGCCAAGGCGCTTGACACGTTGCGCGCGGGCCTGCTCGATGTCGGCAAGCGCAACCCCCTGATCAACGCCCCGCTGGGCAAAGGGCGCGGCAAGCAAGTCCAGCTAGAGGACGAGCGCTCCGATCAGATCTTCGACATCCTCGTCCGCCAGGGCAAGCGAATGGCGTTTGAGCCGTCCCAGCGGACAGCTGCGGAAGATGACGCTGGGGAAGCGCTACCGCTGCCTCTGGACGAAGACGGTCAGGCGGCCGCCCTGTCCGAGCACCATACAGACACGAAGCTTCGAACCACTCTCACCAAGCAGGGACTCCAGTCGAAGCTGCTCTCGATCTACCGGGACGCCCGGGAGATCGAGGAGGAGCAGGGTGTCAACGTGCTTTTCCTCGCGCTCGGTTTTCTGCTGTGGTACGAAAGCGAGTCCTCCGAGATCAAGCGCTACGCCCCGCTGGTGCTGCTGCCCGTGGACTTGCAGCGGGACAGCAGCCGCGGGCAGTTCAAGCTCGTCCACCGCGACCAGGACATGGAAGCGAACCTCTCGCTGCGGTCAATGCTGGGGGCAGACTTCCAACTCACCTTGCCAGACCTGCCGGACGGCGGCGACTGGTTGCCATCGGAATATCACAGGCTGGTCCAGGAGGCGGTCTCGCTGAAGTCTCGCTGGCAGGTGCTGCCCAATGTGATCGAACTGCGGTTCTTCTCGTTCGCCAAGTTCCTGATGTGGAACGACCTCTCACCCGAAGAAGGGCTTGTCGATGACGGCAATCCTCTCATCGACCGTTTGCTGGTCGGTGGTGCCGAGTCGGGCGCCAGCATCATCGCGCCTGACGAGAACCTCGACCAGCGCTTCGCCGATCCAAAGGAACTCGGGCACATCCTCGATGCCGACGCGTCACAGACCCAAGTCATTGCCGCCGCTCGGTCGGGTCGCAATCTTGTCGTGCAAGGGCCGCCCGGCACGGGAAAGTCGCAGACGATCGCGAACATCATCGGCTGTGCCGCAGCCGATGGCAAGCGAGTGCTCTTCGTGGCGGAAAAGCGAGCCGCCCTTGACGTGGTTCACGACCGGCTAGAGAAGTGCGGGCTGGGCCCGTTGTGTCTGGAGCTGCATTCCCACAAAGCCAACCGCAAGCACGTCTACGAAGAACTGGGCAAGACTCTGGCGCTCGGGCGCCCCACTGCCCCGGACGCGGAGACGTATGAGCAGGTGCGCCGCGTGCGGGACGACCTGAATCAGATGTCAGCCCTGCTGCACAAGCCGGACGAACTCAGCGGGGACACACCATACGGGATCATCGGCATGATCGCCGACCTCAACGAGAGCGGGTATCCGGCGCCGGACTTTACCATCCAGAACGCCGATGCCTGGGGTCGGCAGGAATGCGCCGAGCGGCTCGAGGCGACTGCCGCGCTGGCCGCCCTGACCGACCAACACGGCAGCGAAGCCCGGCATCCCTGGCGGGGCGCGACGAAGCGGCTCAATCCCATCGAGCGTCGCCGCCTTGAGGGGGCCCTGCAGCAGGCGCTGGCGCGCTTGGAAGCACTGCGAACGCGCGTTGAGCAAGTCCCGGCAGCCGCAACATGGGCAGGTTGCAAGCGGATTGCCGACGCCGAAACTGCGCTGCAGCAGCTTGGCGCGCTACAGAAGATGCCACAAACCGTCCCCGCCTTGCTGCGCACGCAAGCGCTCGTGGACCGGCCCCAAGCGGCATTGGAGCTTTGCGAGGACATCGCGACCTGGCAGCAGGGCAAGGCGGACCTGCTGGCAGATGTCATTGAGAGCGCTCTTGAGATCGAGTGGGACCAAGCGCGACTCGTAATCGCCGCTCGCGGCAAGTCGCTGTTCCGCTGGCTGAACGGCAGCTACCGGGATGCTGTGTCGCAGCTCAAGTCGGTGTTCCGTGCAGAGGTCCCGAAAGACGTGGCCGGTAGGCTCGCGATCTTGGATCGCCTGCTCGAATCGCGGGCGCAGCGACGCGCGATTTCGAAGCAGTCTGAACTCGGCCGCCAGACGCTTGGCATGGCGTGGAGCGAGGAAGACACGGATGTGGGCGCGCTGCTGCCTCCGCTGCGCTGGATCGCCGAGCAAGCCGCCCGCATGGGTTCGGGCGAGGGGGTGCGCAGCCAATGTGCGGCGATCCAGGCCGATTGGGACCTTCCCGGCATCGAGGCTGGCCTGCGGGACGCCTGCGAGTCTTGGGCCGCGGCATGGCAGAGTGTCGTTGACACGGTCGGCTTGGATGTCAAGGAGGCCTTCGGCCAATCCCGTATCGACGACTCGGATTTCGAGGCGGCGATAGCTCGCTTGCGGCAATGGATTGCCGATACAGAGGCGATCGAAGGGTGGCATCGCCTCAACTCCGCATGCAGGCATGCGTCAGAACTCGGGCTCGACGAGATCCGGGCGCGCGTAGCCGATGGAAGGCTGCCCACCGAACGCGCCAGGCCGATTCTCGAATTTGTCCGCGCCGAGGCGGTCTGGAACCGGATGTGCCGGGACGAACCCCGTCTCAAGGAAATGGACGGCGCGGATCGCACCAGCAAGGTAGAGCGGTTCAAGAATCTGGACCTGCGACTCCAGGCGCTCACCTCGCACGAGATCGCTATGCGGCACTTCGATTCGCTTCCGCACGGATCGTCCGGCCAGATCGGTATCGTGCGCGGCGAGATCGGCAAGAAGACCCGCCACATGCGCTTGCGCACGCTGCTGGACAAGGCCGGAGAGGCCGTGGCAACCATCAAGCCGGTGTTCTTGATGAGCCCTCTGTCCGTGGCCCAGTATCTGAAGCGGGACGGGCTGGTCTTCGACATGCTGCTGATCGACGAGGCCAGCCAGGTGCGCCCGGCAGACGCGATGGGCGCGGTCCTGCGGACCCAGCAGATCGTGGTGGTGGGAGACCAGAAGCAGATGCCGCCGACGTCGTTCTTCGACCGGCAAGTCGCCGCTGGCGACGAGGCCGGCGCCGAAGAGGACGAGACGGACATCCAGGCCGCACAAGTCGGCGATATGGAGAGCATCCTGTCGCTATGCGAAGCGCGAGCAATGCCCGGCGGCATGCTGCGCTGGCACTACCGCTCCCGTCACCCGTCGCTGATTCAAGTCTCGAACCACGAGTTCTATGACAACGGATTGATCTGTCCGCCAAGCCCGGACCAAGCGGGCAAGACGACGGGCTTGCGGTTTACGTATGTGGAGGGCCAATACGACCGGGGCAGGAAACGCAACAATCCAATCGAGGCCGAGGCTGTGGTGGAGGCCGTTCTCCAGCATTCCCGTCAGCGCCCTGAGCAGACGCTGGGCGTGGTCGCCCTGTCGGTGGCCCAGCGCGACGCGATCCGCAACAGGCTGGAGTGGATGCGCGGCGAGAATCCAGAGTTGGAGGCCTTCTGCAAGGAAGGCAAGGAAGAGCCGTTCTTCGTCAAGAACCTCGAGAACGTGCAGGGTGACGAGCGGGACGTGATCTTCATCTCGGTCGGCTACGGCAAGGATGCCGGCGGCTACATGTCGCAGAACTTCGGCCCGGTCTCCAGCGAGGGCGGAGAGAGGCGCCTGAATGTCCTCTTCACGAGGGCGAAGCGACGCTGCCACGTGTTTGCTTCGATTCGCCACGGTGACATCCGCATTGATGTCACGAAGCAAGCGGGCCCGCGCGTGTTGAAGCGGTTCTTGAAGTATGCCGAGACGGGGGAGCTGGACATCCCGGTGCTGACCGGTGCCGAAATGGACAGTCCGTTTGAGGAAGCCGTGGCTAAGGCGCTGCAGGACCACGGCTACAAGATGGCCGCGCAAGTCGGCTCGTCAGGGTTCAAGATCGATCTGGCGGTGTACGATCCCGATGACGACGGTCGCTTCCTGCTGGCGATCGAGTGCGATGGCGCTCGCTATCACAGCTCGAGCTGGGCGCGCGAGCGCGACCGCCTGCGCCAGACCGTGCTCGAAGGCAAGGGGTGGATTTTCCATCGCATCTGGAGCACGGACTGGTTCTACAGCCGCGATGCAGAAATGCACAAGCTCTTGGACGCGATCGACAGGGCTCGGTCGGTTGGCGGACCAAAGATCCGCCCGACCGCCAAGGTGGAAGGCCCGGTGGTGGCCCGCGAGGCTCCGATTGAGCGCACCCCGCCTAAAAAGATCAAGTACGTCGAGGCATCGTTTCCCATCGAAGAGAGCAGGTTCGGCGAGCTGCACGAAATGCCGGAGAGCGTCCTCTCCGGCTACGTGGCCAAGATCGTGGAGGCAGAAGGGCCGATTCATGTGGACGAGGTCTGCCGAAGGCTGAGCCAGCTCTGGGGATACAAGCGGACGGGGGCGCGCATCAGCAACGCCGTCCAGCTGGCGGCTGAACAAGCCATTCGAGTGGGCAAGGTTCGGTTATGCCAGCCCGATCCGCCATTTTTCCTAGAGAGCTGCAGCACCACGGAATCCCCGGTTGTGCGAGACCGGGCTGATGCAAGCTCATCCGTCCGCGCGGTTGACATGCTTCCGCCGACCGAACTGTGGCAGGCCATCCTGCGTGCTGTCGAGGCCAGTATTGCGATCAGCCCCGGGGAGTGTGCGGGCGATGTCGCTCGGATGCTCGGATTCAAGTCCACCAGCGCGCAGCTCAGGGCATGTATCGAGCGCGAGGCTCACGTGTTGGTGGAAAAGGGTTCGCTATTGCTGATCGACGGCAGCTTGCGGTTGCCATAGCGCCCTTCCAGGCACCTCGGCACTAGTAGACGATGAACTCAAGCAGGTTCCCGTCGGGATCTCGCGTATAGATGCTGGTCCCTTCGGCGGTGCCGCCGTCGCGACCGCCTGTCCGAGGCACCGGGCCTGTGACGATTTCTGCGCCAGCGCGGGCGAGCATTTCGGACAGCGCGGACTCGGTGCCGTCCCACACGAAGCAGAAGTCGCCGCAAGGCGGCTCGGCGGCCGGCGCTCGCAGCGTGAACTGCCCGCTCTGCCACAAAGCCGGCCGGTGGAAGTTGATCTTGTGATCCCCGAAATGCACGGAGCAGATCCGCTCGCCCTCCCGCACCTGGAAGCCCAGATCGCGATAGAAGCGCAGCATCGCCTCGGTGTTTCGCATGGGTGCGGCAACGTGGTCGAAACCGCTGACCGTCCCTGATTGGCCCGCGGCCCGGCGCCGGGCGACGAGTGCCAGACCGCTCAGCGCTGCGCCCCAAGCCCACAGAGAGCGCCTAAGGAATCCTCCCTCGATCTGGCTTGGCATCGTTAGTCCCCCTGTACCGTTCCGCTGACGGTGAAAGCGGATGGGCTCCAGTGCGCCACCCGCATCTCGTAGTGGTAGTCATCCGAGACCTGCGTGTAATATGCCGTCACGGCAGTGCCGTCCGCCGTTTGCACGGTGCTGGGGTACCCGCAGTCAGACCGCGGACAGTCCGCGATCCTGAACGGCGGGCTCCAGGACGCTCCGGCATCGTCGCTCAACCTGACATCCACGCCGTAGTTGTTCCAGCAGCGGTTGCCGTGGCTTAGCAGGACTCTCCCGTCGGCCAGCCGGGTAAGGTGGCCGGTCACCTGCAGCGGCAGTGTCAAGGGCTGCTGACGTTTCCACGTGCGGGCGTCATCGTCTGACGAGAACAGCTCGAGATGGACGTCGCGCCGCTCCCCGAACTCGCGAGCGGCCGCCAGCCAGCGCCCGCCGCCCAAGTGCAAGATATCGGTTTCGTTGCCGCCGGGATGGAGCGATACGGCTTCTCCCCAAGTCCGCCCGTCATCCGGGCTCCTGATCAGGTGACAGGCGCGCGACTGCTCTCTTCTCAAGTACGCCGCCACGCAGAGCGAGCCGTCATCCGCCGCGCGGATGTTGCCGAAGGGTATGAACTCGTTGCCTGCTCCGACCCCGTCCTGTGGCGGGGCGGGGAAGTGAGTGCTCACCGACCAAGTCCTGCCTTGGTCCGATGATCGACACACCCACGGGCGCAAGGGCTGGAGATGGGGATTGATCGGCTCGCCGCGCCTGTTGCGATCGGCCCAGCCGCTGCACAGAACGACGACATCGCCGTTGGCGGCGATCCCAGCTGCGCAGTTCATCCGATTCGTACCGGGCTCGTGCTCGGCGGGTCGGCCGCGAAACCTCCATGTTTGCCCGCCGTCTTCGCTGGACCAGCAGTCCAAGTCGCCTTCCCACAGGCCGTGGCAAGGCTGGTTGAAGATCAGGGCAAGGATGGTGCCGTCGTTCAGGATCTGGAGATTGGGCCATGCGCAGACTCCTTGAATGGCAGTGCTCGTGGAGATGCTGGATGACTGGCCCGGAGTCGCGGCCCTTGCACGTTGCTGGCTTCCCAGAATCGTTCCCGGCAGCCATGCGGCAGCGGCTGCCGGTATGCCGGCTAGCAGGTCTCGGCGTCGGCAATCCATGGCAATACTGGGGGATTATAGTGCGCCAGGGAAAGCCCTGGCAGGGAGGATGCGAATGAGCTGAAACCTTGCACCGCGAGCCAGCGGGTTCAACTCCTGCCCGGCAGAGGCGCAGCCCGCCAGCCGGAAGCGAGTGTTGCATGGCGTGCGGCGACGCCCGTCGTGAAGCGTTACACAGCAGGTGGTGAAGCGACGCTATTGAGCCTCGAAATCCTCAACGTCGACGCCTTCGTTCTTGTAATTGCGGGGGCTGTACCGGAAGCGCCGCGACAGGTGAGGCGCAACGGGTCGTCCGGGGTCAGAGAACGTTTGCATAGCCACGGGATGGCTCGCCGGGGAACCTGGGAGGCCCCGTACTGTCCACGCATGAAGGCCGGAACGAGGACCACTGGCCGCAACAAAGGGTCCTGGCCCGCCCCTGCCTGCGGGGGATCGGGAGCGAACAAGCAGGCACAGCGTGGTACCGGCTGGTGAATCAATAAGCCGAAGGGAGGCAGTGCGGGGAGTCGTAGCGCCCTCATAGTACTGGTGACGGCGGGGAACCGGGACCGCCGGGACCCGTCCGAGGGAAGGGGGGTGCCACATGGACAGAACCACTGGAGGGAAACGCTGGAGAAGACTATGAGCTTCGCAAACACGAACACGAAACGACAGTGGATAGCCGAACAGGCGAGGAAGCACCCCGATTGGGTGTTCACGACGCTGCACCGCTTCATCGACCTTGAATGGATGCAGGAGGCGTATCGACTGACGCGCAAGGATGGCGCGGCAGGCATCGACGGCGTGACGGCGACGGACTATGCGAAGGACTTGGAGGCCAACCTGTTGGACCTGCTGGGCCGGATCAAGTCCGGACGCTATCTCGCGCCGCCGGTCCGGCGGCACAACATCCCGAAGGCAGACGGCACGATGCGGCCCCTTGGCATTCCAACGTTCGAGGACAAGGTGGCGCAGAGAGCGATCGTGATGCTATTGGAACCGGTGTACGAGGCGGACTTCCTGCCTTGCTCGCATGGGTTCCGCCCGGGCCGCTCCGCCCACGACGCCCTGCACGCAGTGCGGGCGGGCGTGATGGAAGGGAAGCGGTGGGTGATTGACGCGGACATCTCGAAATATTTGCAGTTGTCGTCATACTGCCACCCCACTGATGCGGATCGCCCGAACGGGCCGCGATATCTGCATAACTCCTTCCTTTTCAGTTATTTGCGGAATGATTCAAGGAATCGGCCGACTGCGGCTGCGGCCGACTTGACTCACTGCAACTCGCCTCTTCGGTGCATGTCGGCTCCTTGAACAGGCTCGGATGGTTGTTCTCGGGGAGCTTGATCCGCAATCCGCCCCGGCGTCCTCTTTGGACCGTGACGGCATCCAGCTTGCCGCGCTTGATCCAGTCTAGGACGGTCTGGCGAGACACTCCCAGCCGGGCTGTCGCGACTTGCATCGCTACGTAACCCTCGGGAGCGTCTGCCACGAAGCGTTGACGCAGTTCCTCGGTGAGGCGGATGCGCCAGGGAGCTCCGGGCGTGATCTGATCACCGGCCAGGAACCCGTCATTCAGCATGCGGTGGATCGTGGATGGGGCCACGCCCAGCGCCTTGGCGGCTTGCCGGACGTTGACGAGCTCGCCGTCCGGAGGCGACTCTGACGGCTTGAAGCAGGGGATTTTCCAGTGCGTGCGCAGGCTCGAAACCCGGGACTGGGTGAACCGCAGCCCATGCGCGGTCCGGCGGCCTTGCTGGTTGAGAATCCCGGCAATGACCGAGTCGGGGTAATGCGCCGCGAGTCGGCGCAGCAGCTCGATCGTGTCCTCGTCCGTACGCACGGGTGCGGAACGCTTGCGCGGACGCTCGATGGTGAGTTCGGTCGACAGTCCTCCCCGCCACACCAGACGGATCCGGGCGCGAGGCTCGTTGCGGGGGGCATCTAGGACCACCTCCTCCAGCAGCGCCCGCAGCAGTTCCTTGCGGTCGCGTGCCGTCGTCGTGGGGGCGTCCCAGGCCCGTGGCAGGTCCTCGCCCAGCGCCAGCAGCGCCTCGCGTTCGTTCCCGCTCAGCTCCCGCGGACGCTCCTGCTCGCGCAACGCCAGCTCGGCCCGCTCCCGCTCCAGATCCTCCAGCCGCTGTTCCCACTCCCGCTCCAGACCACGGGCCACGCGGCGGTTCTCCGGATCCACGGCGCGGTAGGCGCGCTCGGCCCTGGTCGCCTCGTAGGCGGCCCGCTCCACCGCCAGGCGCCGCTGCGCCAGGGCGGCGTCGCGTTCGCTCTGCACCTGCTCGATCGCACGCAGCGCGGCTGCGGCTCCGCCGGCCCGGACAGCCTCCAGCACGCTGACAGCCACGGCTTGGTCGACCTGCATCCCGCCGATCTGCAAGCAGTAGGTGGCACGCCCTTCCACGATGTTCTGGCCGGGACAGTGGTAGTTGGGGGAGGAGTTGCGTCCGAGGTAGTAAGTGCGCAGCGCTCGCCCGCAGTTGCCGCAGATCGCGAGTCCCTGTAGCAAGGCGGGTCCCTCTCTCACGCTGCCCCCGGCACTGTGCGGGCGCGGCCGCCGGTTGGCTCCGATGCGCGCCCGGTTAGCCTCGAACGTCTCCCAGTCTATATAGCCGCGGTGATGGCCTGGCAGCAGCACGCGCCATTCCGCCCGGGGCAACTGGCGCACGCGCTTTTGCATGCGGCCGTGCCCGTCGAGATAGCGTTCCTGGCGGGACTTGCCGAAGGCGTACGCCCCGGCGTAGACCGGATTGCGCAGCACTTGGACGATCGAGCTGTAGGCGGGCGGGATCCAGCGCACGTCATCGCCTTTGCGCAGGCGGACGGGGAACTGCAGGCCCTCGTCGCGGAACCACAGCCAGACGCGGCGCATGGAGCCGAGCTTGGCGAAGCGCTCGAAGACATTCCGGATCGCGCGCACCACTTCCTCGTCGGGATGGAAGAGGACCTCGCCGTCCTGCTCGCCCCAGACGAAGCCGACCGGCAGGGTGCAACGGAACTCGCCGCGGGCGGCCTTGTTGCGGATGCCTTCCAGCAGGCGCACCTTGAGCGTGTGCAGCTCGGCTTCGCTGATTGTGCCTTTCATGCCGAGCACCAGGCGGTCATTGAAACAAGCCGGGTCGTAGATGCCGTCAAAGTCGGCGATCAGGGTGTCGGTCAGGGCGCACAGGTCGATCAGGCGGTACCAGTCGGCGTTGTTGCGAGCCAGCCGGGAGACCTCCAGTCCGAGCACGAGTCCGGCGCGACCGAGAGCGACGTCGGCGGCCAGGCTGTTGAAGCCGTCGCGCTTGTCGGCGGACTCGCCGGAGAGGCCGAGGTCCTCGTCGACGACGGTGATCTGGTCGGGGTGCCAGCCCAGGGCTTCGGCACGGGCGGCGAGGGCGTACTGGCGACGCGTGGACTCAGTGTTGCGCTCGACCTGCGAGGGGCTCGACTGGCGGATGTAGACGAAGGCCTGGCGCTGGCGGTGAGCAGGCAGGATGCTGGTTTCAGTCATCGCGCTGCTCCTGTTCGCGAGGCGGCAGGATCGCCTGGGCCAGGATGCGGGCCAGGGCTTGCAAGGCGGCGTTCTTGGTGGCGGGATCGAGCGTCTCCCAGATCGCCTCGGTCGGGGCGGGCGTGTCCTGGAAGGCTAGTGCCATCTGCCGCCGGGGCGGCGGGGGCAAGGTTTTCATCGGGAGTCTCCTGAGCGGCCTGGAGCCGTTGCAAGAGAGCGTCGATGATGGCGCGGGCCCGCAGCAAATCGCCGAGGCGAGCGAGGCTTGCATGGCGACCTGACGAGGGATCCCGATCCTCGGCCGGCACAGCATCTGTCCATGCCGCCGGCACGAAGCGGCGGTCCCCATTGGGGCACAGCAGCAGCAGGGTCAGTTCATCGTTCCGGACCGCTTGAAGCAGGACCGGCAAGGTCCTGCCAGCCAGCGGATGGGACGGTCGCGTGATTGTAGCCGCCTCCGGAAGCTCTTCGAGATGGGTAGTGTGTGGAGTACTACTTCGACACGATTTCGCACAAGCACTTGCGGGAGTTCCTCGACCTGCGGATCAAGGACGGAGTAGTCCGCAAGATGCTGGACAAATGGCTCAAGGCTGGGGTGCTCGAAGAGGGCGTCCTGCAACGGACCGGGAAGGGCACTCCGCAAGGCGGTGTGGTCTCACCTCTCATCGCGAACACGTTCCTGCACCACGTGCTGGACCAGTGGTTCGTCGAAACGGTGCAACCACGCCTGCGGGGCAGCAGCCTGCTGGTGCGATACGCCGACGACGCCGTGATGCTCTTCGAGAACGACCGGGACGGCCAGCGAGTGCTGGCTGTACTGGGCAAGCGACTTGCACGGCACGGGCTGCGGCTTCACCCGGACAAGACGCGGTATCTGGACTTCCGACCGAACCGGCCCCACGGGCGCGGCACGGGCGCGGCATTCGACTTCCTCGGCTTCACCCACTACTGGGCGCGGACGCGGAAGGGAAGCCCCGTCGTCCGCCAGACCACGGCCAAGAGCCGGTTCGCACGCGCGCTGCGAGCCGTCAACGACTGGTGTCGCAGACACCGGCACGATGCGGTGCCCAAGCAATGGGCGCATCTGGCGAGCGTGCTGCGGGGGCACGGGAACTACTACGGTCTCAAGGGCAACAGCGTGCGGCTGTCGAGTTTTCGCTACCAAGTCACGCACATATGGCGGAAGTGGTTATCACGCCGCAGCCATAAAGCAGACTTCGTTACATGGGGCGAGCTAGCGTGATGTGGGTTTGCGCTGTAACTGCTCTACGGGTTAGGGCTTAGGGGTGCTTCCGCTCAGATTGGCGGGCTTGACAAGCCCTTGTATCTTGCGATATAATTTGTCTAGTGTCTGTCGCCGAAGCCACTCCTCAGGACTCCCCCCTTGCACCCGCCCTCGCCCTGCTGCCGGGCCAGTCCTTGCCTCTGGGCAACTCCTTGAGCCTGTTCCGCGATGACCACGACTTCGTCTACTTCGTGTTCACCCTGCCGTTCGCCTCGCATGCCGCCGACGACAAGCTCGGGCGCAATCTGTGCCTGGCTCGCTGCGCCCTGTTTGGCCTCGCCACGCACACCGTGCTAGCTCAGGCCTTCGCGCTCAACCCGCGCACGGTGGCGCGTGCCAAAGCACGCCTGCGGAAGCGTGGCGAAGGCAACTTCGTGCCGCGCAAAGCCCGTCGGCGGCACGGCATCGAGGATCCCGGAGTGCTGGCCAAAGCCGCCGAACTGTTACAGGCCGGGCACAGCCTGTACCGTGTGGCCAAGCAACTGCAGGTGAGCTCCTCGACGCTGTGGAGCTACACCCAAGCAGGCGTTCTGCCCGCCAGCCAGTGCCCGCCGCGGCGCTCGGCAGAGGCCGCCGCAGAGGCCTCGCCGAGCCCGGCCGGGGGACTTTGCGAAGCGGTATCGGAGCCCGCGCCAGCAGCGGAGCCAGAACCAGCAGCGGAGCCGGAACCAGCGCCGCAGCCGGAACCAGCAGACGCGTGTGAGGCCCGTGGGGAGGTCGTGCTGGCCGGCAAGGAAGAGCGCAACCGGCGCGACGCCCAGGCCGTGCTGGGGCGGGCCGCCCACGACAGCGAGGGACGGGTGGCGGCCAGCCTGGGAGTGCTCGACGGGCGCGCCCCGGAGTTCGCTGCGGCCGAGGCCGTCAGCGGGGCCGGCGTGCTGACCGCCCTGCCGGCCCTGTTAAGCCAAGGCCTGTTGCGCCACGTCGGCTTGCTGGCGCTGCCGAAGGGCTTCTACTCGCTGCCCTCGCTGCTGCTGCTGTGGGCCTTGCTGCTGCTGGGCCGGGTGCGCAACGCCGAAGGGCTGCGCTACCAGCAGCCCGGCGAGTGGGGCGCGCTGCTGGGCTTGGACCGCTGCCCCTGCCCGCGCACGCTGCGCCGCCGCACGCGCCAGTTGGCGGAGTGCGCGGGGCTGGGGGACTGGATCGGGGCGCTGGCGCGCGATTGGAGCGCGGCCGAGCCGGAGGCCATGGCCACGCTGTTCGTCGATGGCCATGTGCAGGTCTACAGCGGTCAGGGACGGCTGGCGAAACATTTCGTGACGCGCCAGCGGCTGGCCTTGCCGGCTGCGGTCAGCTACTGGGTGCAGGCCTTGGGCGGGGCACCGCTGCTGTGCCTGCACCGCCAGGTAGACGATGGCATGGTGCGCGAGATCTGGAGTGGCATCGTGCCGCAGTTGCGCCAGTTGGGGCTACTGCCAGAGCGGGCCGCAGCGGACAGCGAGCCCCGCCTGACCTTGGTGTTCGACCGCGAAGGCTGGAGCCCGCAGTTGTTCCGGGAGTTGCGCAAGGTGGGCATCGCGGTGGTCACTTGGCGCAAGGGGGCGCAGGCCCAGCGCTGGCCGCAGAGCGAGTTCGGGGCGGCCGCGATCCCGCTGCGCACGCCGCTGGGCGAGGCCGTGGCAGAGGGCCGGCTGGCCGAGCGGGCGGTCGAGTTGGGGGCAGGCTGCCAAGCGCGCGAGATCCGCTTCTGGATCGAGCGCCGCCTGCGCGGCACGGGCAAGGGCGGCCAAGCGCGCCAGCCGCGCCAGTTGGCCGGCGCGCCCAGCGACACGCAGCGCCAGCCGGCGCTGGTGACCACCCATCCCAGCCTGGCGGCCGAGCAGGTGGCGGGCCTGTTGCGTTCACGCTGGACGCAAGAGAACTATTTCAAGTACATGCGCGCCGAGTTCGGCCTCGACAGCCTGTGCGAGCACGCGCTGGTGGCGGTGCAGGACGACACCTGGGTGGTCAACCCGGCCTGGCGTGCGATCAACAAGGCGCTCAAGCAGGCTCGTGACAAAGTCGGACAGCTGCGCCGCAAGCGGGCCTCGGAGCCCAGCGCCAAGACCGACCGAGCACGCCAGCTGGATGAGCAGATCGAGGCTTGCGACGAGCTGGTGCAGGGCTTTGAGCTGGCGCGCCAAGCGACCGACGAGCACATGCTGGCGGGCGAATTGTCGGAGCCGGAGAAGCTGCAAGCCCTGCCGGCGCCAATGCGCCAGCTGATGCAGACGCTGCGCATGCTGGCCTACCGCGCCGAGACCTGCATGGCGGCGGTGCTGGCCCCGGAGCTGGACAATCCCGAGACCGCTCGCAGCCTGCTCAAGGCGCTCTTCCAGAGCGACGCCAGCTTGCTGCCGGGCGGCCGGCACGCTGACAGTGCGCCTGCTACACCAAGCCAGCCGCGCCCAAGACGCGGCGCTGGCCCCGTTGCTGGCCGAGTTGAACCAAACGCGCACCGTGTTTCCCGGAACCCAGTTGCGCTTGGTCTACGAATTCCCGTCTAGCGATGACAGCCAGCGGCTGGCCTCGCAGCCCCTCCCATCCGCAGCCTCAGCCCAAACTCCTGACAACTCTAATCGAACGATGTAACGAAGTCTGATTGCGCCAGGGCAAGCCCTGGAGAGGAGGAAGCCATGAGCTGAAACCTTTCATAACGAGCCAGCGGGTTCAACCCCCGCCCGGCAGAGGTGCAGCCCACCAGCCGGGAGCGAGTGTTGCAGGGCGTGCGGCAACGCACGACTTGAAGCGTACACAGCGGGCGGTGAAGCGTCGTTATCGAGCCCCGAGATCGTCAATGTCGGTGCCTTCAGCGTTCAGACCCTGGGGGCAGCACCGGAAGCGCCGCCAGCGGCGAGGCGTCACGGACCGGCCGGGGTCTAAGACCGAAGGCAAAGCCGCAGGATGGCTCGTCAGGGAACCTGGGAGGCCCTGTCCTGTCCACGTGCAGAAGTCGCAATGGGATGCCCGACTACCACAAGGCCCCGGCCCCCGCGGCTGGCCTGCGCCACGGGGGAGCGCTGCGGCGGACACGAATCGACAGGCAAGGCATGCGGTACCGGCTGGCGAAACAATAAGCCGAAGGGACGCAGGGCAGGGAGTCGTAGTGCCTTGATAGTACCGTCAGACGGCGGGGAACCGTGTTCAGCGGGACCCGCCCGAGGGAAGCGAGGCATCTGAAGAGCAGAACCATGCGAGGGAAACGATGGAGCAGACACAGAGCTACACAAACACGTCCACGAAACGAGCATGGATAGCCGAGCAGGCGAGGGCGCACCCGGAACGGGTGTTCAACTCGCTGCACCACCTGATCGACGAGGACTGGATGCGGGAGGCGTACCGCCGCACGCGCAAGGATGGAGCGTCAGGGATCGACGGCGTGAAGGCAGCCGACTATGAGCGCGATCTGGAGGCCAACTTAAAGAGCCTGCTGGAACGCATCAAGGCGGGCCGCTATCACGCGCCGCCGGTGCGCCGACAGTACATCCCGAAAGCGGACGGCAGGCTGCGGCCACTGGGCATCCCGACCTTGGAGGACAAGGTGGCGCAGCGGGCGATCGTGATGCTGCTGGAACCGATCTACGAAAGCGACTTCCTGTCGTGCTCGTATGGGTTCCGGCCCGGACGGTCGGCCCACGATGCGCTCGACACAGTGTACGAGAGCATCGGAAGGCAAGGGCAGACATGGGTGATCGACGCCGACGTGGCGGGCTACTTCGATAGCATCCCCCATTCCGAAATCCGGGCAGTCCTCGACCTGCGAATCAAGGATGGCGTCGTGAGGCGCATGATCGACCGGTGGTTAAAGGCGGGGGTGCTGGAAGCCGGCACTCTCCATAAGTCGGAAACTGGCACCCCTCAGGGCGGTGTGATTTCACCGTTGATCGCGAACCTGTTCCTGCACCACGTGCTGGACCGCTGGTTTGCCGAGACGGTGCAACCACGGCTGCGAGGAGCCAGCCAGCTAGTGCGTTTTGCTGACGACTTCGTGCTGACCTTTGCCGACGGCGGAGACGGCCAGCGCGTGCTGGCCGTGCTGGGCAAGCGTCTGGGCCGCTTCGGGCTAACGCTCCACGCGACCAAGACCCGCTATGTGGACTTCCGACCGCCGCAGAACGCAGGCGGCCACGAGCCGCACGCCAGCTTCGACTTCCTCGGCTTCACCCATGTGTGGGGCCGCTCAAGGAGGGGCTACTGGGTAGTGCGCCAGCTCACGGCCAAGCAGCGCTTAGCGCGCGGACTGCAAGCGGTCAACGAGTGGTGCAAGAAGCACCGCCACGCGCCACTAGCGGAGCAACAGAAGCGACTTGCCAGCGTGATCCGTGGTCACTGCAATTATTACGGTCTGACGGGCAACAGCAAGCGCCTAGGGCAATTCCGCTATCAAGTGGTGCGTCTCTGGCAGAAGTGGCTCTCGCGGCGCAGCCGCAAGAGTCGCGTCAACTGGGAACGCATGACGGAAGTGCTCCGACGGTATCCCCTGCCACCCGCCAAGGTCGTGCGCACGATCTACGCATCCTGAGCGAAGCTGCCATCAGAGGAACCAAGTGCGGCAACCCGCACGCTTGGATCTGTGAGGGAGGGGGCTCGGTAACGACCCCCTCTACTCGGCTAAAGCGCGCCTGAACTGGGACAAAATGCGGGAACTCCTACAGAGGCACCCTCTGCCGCAGCCCCGCATCCGGCCGCTGCCACTGCTCCACTCTTCCCCTTGAGCGAACCTGCCATGTGAGGAACCGAGTGCGTTAGACGCGCACGCTCGGGTCTCTGAGGGGAGGGGCGCGGTAACGCCCCCTCCTACTCGACTACGAAAGTGTCCAGTCAAGCTGCGTTCATCTAGCGCGAAAGTATCCAGACGTGATAGAATAAAACAAGAACAAGAGAAGATGAAATCTCACGCCGCATACGTTGTCCGGCTGAAGTTATGTCCCGCCGGGTACCGCCGGATGGAGTCGATCCTCGGTTGCCTAAACTGGCTCTATAACCAGGCACTGGAGAACCGCAAGACTGCCTACGAGCAACGCAAGGAGTCGCTCAGTTTCTACGACCAGTGCAAGTGGCTGACCCAGCTGCGGAAAGCCAACGAGCATCAACTGGGCGAGATCGCGATCGGGGCCAGCCGGGGCATGCTCAATCGCCTGGACTTCGCTTTTCAGGCGTTCTTTCGGCGCGTGCGGGCAGGGAAGGCTCCGGGCTTCCCCAGATTCCGTTCGATCAGCCGCTGCCGGACCATCGACGTGGCCTGCCCGCACAACGGCATGGTCAGCCGCCATCACGGCGATTACCTGATTCGGCTGAAGGGGTTTCCGCGCCTGCGGGTCCGCAGTGCGCGGCCCTTGCCGCTGGACGCGCCGCTGAAGTCCGTCCGCCTGACTCAGCGCGGCCACCGCTGGGAAGCGTCGCTGGTGTATGCGGTCGAGCAGCAGCCGCTGGCACCGGCCGTGGCGGCGGTGGGTATCGACATGGGCGTCCGCAAGCGCATGACCTGTTCCGACGGTACGGTTATGGCGCGAGCGCAGCGCGACTGGAAACGCAAGCGCAGGCTGCAGCGCTCGGTCTCGCGCGGCCGGAAGGGTTCGGCAACGAGGCGCAAGCGTGTCGCTGCGTTGCAGCGCTTCGATCGCAAGCAGTACATCCGCGAGCGGAACGCCTGTCACAGGGCCACAACCGGGATCATCCGCCAGCACGGACTCATCGCGGTCGAGGCTCTGAAGGTCACGAACATGACGCGCTCGGCCAGAGGAACGGCGGATCGGCCCGGCTCGAACGTCAAGGCCAAGGCCGGACTCAACAGGGAGGTATTAGCACAACTGGGCTAGGTACTTGACTCCACACGCCACTATATGTTGTGGTTAGGTCATGAAGCGAGATTACCCGAAGACACAAGTCGAGTTTGAGCAGCGATTCGCAACCGAGGAGGCTTGTCGCGGGTACATCGCTCAGTTGCGCTGGCCCGACGGATTCGTCTGTCCGCGGTGCCAAGCCAAATCGGCCCGCAGCGCCACGCGACAGCGCTTGATCTGTCGTTCCTGCCGCTATCAGGCATCGGTGACCGTCGGGACGATCTTCGAGGGGACGCGCAAGCCCTTGCTGCTATGGTTCCGAGCGATGTGGTACGTCACAACCCAGAAGCACGGGGCCAGCGCTCTGGGGCTACAGCGGGTGTTGGGGTTGGGGCAATACCGGACAGCTTGGACGTGGATGCACAAGTTGCGGCGGGCGATGGTGCAGCCGGGACGCGAGCGGCTCACGGGCACGGTAGAGGCGGACGAAATCTACGTCGGCGGCAAGGAGGTGGGAGCCCGCGGGCGATCGCTTGGCAAGAAGGCCGTGGTGGCAGTCGCTGTCGAGCAGCGCGGGGCCGGCATGGGGCGGGTCCGGCTCAAGCGGGTGCCCAATGCAGCGGCAGCGAGTTTGGAGGATTTCCTGGAGGAGGCCGTCGAGCCCGGCAGCACGATCCGTACCGACGGTTGGAGCAGCTACTCTCGGCTGCAGAAGTTGGGTTACCGCCACGACCAAGCGGTCTTGGGCGGGGACCGGGAACTGGTCGAGCGGGTGTTTCCCAGAGTGCATCGTGTCGCGGCCCTGCTCAAGCGCTGGCTGCTGGGGACGCACCAAGGCGCGGTGGAGCACCAACACTTGGACTACTACTTGGACGAATTCACTTTCCGCTTCAACCGCCGGAGCTCACGCTCCCGCGGCCTGTTGTTCTACAGACTGCTCCAGCAGGCGGTAGCTACCGCACCAGTCCCGCGCAAGGCCATGCTTGGAGGCCAACCAGTCCGACAGACCACGGGGAAAACTGCTGTGGAGTAAAGTACCCATGCTCAACCACAACATATAGTGGTGTGTGGAGTAAAATACCCAGCCCAGTAGCACAAAATTGGGCGCTTCTGAAAGCACAGCTTCGCTACAAGGCAGAGTGGGCCGGTCGGGAGTATGTGGAAGTGGACCCGAAGCACACGTCACAGGATTGCAGCCGGTGCGGCGCGCGGAACGATCCGGGCCGCAGTGAGACGTACCGCTGCAGGGCTTGTGGCCTAGTGGCGGATCGCGACGTGAATGCCGCGACAAACATCTTGGCGGCCGGGGTTATTGCCGCCGGAGCGTCAACGTGGGCCGTTAGGCTGTGCGTTGCTCCAGAACCGTATGCGAGGGTTGCCTGAATGGGCACTTGCGTATATAAGCCCCCAATACTGTACTCGCCGCAACGCCGATTCGGCATAATGATCAGCGGGAGGCTGGTCTCGCCCGGAATGCATAGACCGATCCAGCAACGCATGGCCTGGCTGCTCGGCTTGGCCATGGCTATGCCTGGTCTGTGCATCGCCGCCTCGGTGGAATTCGGCAGCGACGTGCAGCCGTTGCTTTCGGACCGCTGCTTCGCGTGCCACGGCCCCGACGCGGCCCAGCGGCAGGCTGGACTGAGGCTGGACCTGCGCGAACACGCCGTCGTTCCGGGAATGTCCGGCCGGGTGCCAATCGAGCCGGGGGATCCTGCGTCCAGCGAGTTGATCCAGCGGGTGGCTTCGACCGATCCGGCGCGACGGATGCCCCCGTCGTATTCGGGTCACGCGCCCTTGGAGGCTGAAGAGGTCGAGATCCTGCGGCTGTGGATCGAGGATGGTGCCGAGTATTCGACCCACTGGGCTTTCGTTCCCCCTCAGCGCCCGGAATTGCCGGATGTGTCGCAACCGGGCTGGCTGCGCCAGACGCTCGACTCATTCGTGCTCGTGCGCTTGGAAGACGAGGGCCTAACCCCTTCGCCGGAGGCGGCGCCGGGCGCGTGGCTGCGCCGGATGACGCTCGACTTGACCGGCCTGCCACCGTCGATCGCGCAGGTCCGCGCTTTCGAGCGTGCCGTCAAGCGTGACGGCGAGGCCGCCTATGCCCAGGCGGTCGATGAGGCCCTGTCATCGCCGCGCTACGGCGAGCGCATGACGATGGATTGGCTGGATGTGGCGCGCTACGCCGACACGCATGGATTCAACAACGACTCCGAGCGCTCGATGTGGCGCTGGCGCGATTGGGTCATCGAGGCGTTCAATCGCAACCTGCCCTATGACCGCTTCCTTACCGAGCAATTGGCTGGCGATCTGCTGCCCAGCCCGACAATCGACCAGCTCATCGCCACGGGCTTCAACCGCAACCACGTCATCAACTCCGAGGGCGGCATCATCGAGGAGGAATACCGCGTCGAGTACGTGGCCGACCGTGTCCGCACGCTCGGCATGGCATGGCTCGGGCTGACCGTGGAGTGTGCCCGCTGTCACGACCACAAGTTCGACCCCATATTACAGGCAGACTATTACAAGCTGTTCGCGTTCTTTGACAACGTCCCGGAACTGGGAGAGGCGGGCCGGGTAGCGAACGCGGTGCCCATGATCCCGGCCCCGACTGCCGGGCAGCGGGCCCAGATCGCCAACCTGCGCTCCCGTATCGAGGAGTTGGAACGAGCGGACGAGGTTAGCGCAGCACGGTTCGAGCCGGACGCGGACACCCTGGCCGCGTTGACCGCCCCCGAGTATCCGCATAACGCCGACTTCTTCGTTGGCTGCGAGGACGGCCCTGAGGCCGGCGTCGCGGGGCGCGCCTGCGATGCGAGGGAGATCGATCCGGAAACGGAGATCAAGCTGGAAAAGCACGGGGCGTTCACGCTCAGCATGTGGATCCGGGCCGATGCCGAGCATTCCGATGCTCCGCTGTTCTCCGCAATCGACTACTCCGATGACCCGGCTTCGTCGCAGTACGGCCAAGGCATCGGGCTGCGGTCGACAGGCGGCGAGCTGGAATTGCGGCTGAGCAAACGCTACCCGTCGTACTCGATCACCGTCCGCAGCGACGGGGCTTTGCTGCGCCCTAACCAGTGGCATCACGTCGCGGCAGTCTACGAAGGCTCCGAGGGCAAGCGCTCGATGCGCGCCGAAGCCGCTTGGGTCCGGCTGTATGTTGACGGTCGCGAGGTCGGAGCCAAGGTCTTGCACGATGACGCCCAATCGGCGGCTAAGGACTCTCGCCAAAACAATTTTATTGTTTTGTGTTTGTATTTTGGTATCCTAGGGAGGCATGGGTGATGTGGTGCAAAGCATCCGGGCCCGGTACGAAGCCTTGCGGCCTGTGCTTGACGAGAGAAGCCGTCGAGTCTGGGCCGGGGCCGAGGCTCGGGCGATCGGGCGCGGCGGCATCGCCCGGGTGGCGGAAGCGACCGGGATCGCGCGCGAGACGGTGCGCCAAGGCCTGCGCCAAGTGCAGGCCGGCGAGGTCGGCGTCGCGGCCGCTGGCAGCGAGCGGCAGCGGCGTCCGGGCGGGGGGCGCAAGAAGCTGACCGCGCGCGACCCGCAACTGCGGGCGGCGCTGGAGCGCAAGCTGGACCCGGTCACGCGCGGCGATCCGATGGGGCCGCTGCGCTGGACGTGCCTGAGCGCGGAGCGGCTGGCGCAGGCGTTGCGGGCCGAGGGGCACGCGGTCAGCGAGCGCAGCGTGAACCGGCTGCTGCACGAGCTGGGCTACAGCTTGCAGGCGAATCGCAAGACGCTGGAGGGACGGCAACACCCCGACCGGGACGCGCAGTTCCAGTACATCGAGCGCCGGGTGCAGGAGTTCCAAGGTGCGGGACAGCCGGTAGTTTCGGTGGATTCGAAGAAGAAAGAGTTAGTGGGGCGTTACCGCAACGGGGGGCGCGAGTGGCGTCCTGAGGGCCAGCCGGAGGAGGTGCAGGTGCATGATTTCCCGGACGCGGAATTGGGCAAGGCGCTGCCGTACGGGGTGTACGACCTAGCGGCCAACAGCGGCTGGGTGAGCGTGGGCGTGGACCATGACACGTCGGAGTTCGCGGTGGAGACGCTGCGGCGCTGGTGGCGGCAGATGGGGGCGCCGGCCTACCCGCGCGCCGAGCGGCTGTTGATCACCTGCGACGGAGGCGGCTCCAACAGCAGCCGCGGACGATTGTGGAAGTTGGAATTGCAAGGGCTGGCGGACGAGAGCGGGCTGCGGATCTCGGTGTGTCATTTCCCGCCAGGAACGAGCAAGTGGAACAAGATCGAACATAGGATGTTCTGCCACATCACGCAGAATTGGCGCGGCAGGCCGTTAGTCTGCCGCGAAGTGATCGTGAATCTGATTGGGGCGGTGAGCACCAAGGAGGGGCTGAGAATCGAATCCGAGCTGGACGAGAACCACTATGAGCTGGGACGGAAAGTCACGGACGCGGAGCTGAAGCGGCTTTCGATTGAACGCGCCGAGTTCCACGGAGAGTGGAACTACACCTTGGCACCACGGCCATCAAACGAAGAGGTTATTTAGGCGAGATTCCTAAGTTCATGGCGCCGTATCGGCTCGGTCGTGACAACAGTCCCGCAAGGCGCGAGTTTCCGGGGACGTTCGACGAGGTCGCTGTCTGGCGGCGGGCCTTGACCGAAGACGAAGTCCTTGAGGTTTTTGAAGCAGCGGCGCTGCCTTGGGCCGTGGCGCGTTCTGGCTCGCGACTTGAACGCCGCTGGCTCTATCAGAAGCTGAATCCTTCGACCGAACTTGCCGACTCGCGGCGGCAACTGTTCTCCTTGGAGCGTGCTCTGCCGACCACGATGGTCATGCAAGACATGGGCTCCGGGCGGCAGACCCACGTGCTCATGCGCGGGCGCTACGACAGCCCCGGCGAGCCGGTGCCTCCGGCCGTGCCCGAGACATTGCTGGGCAAGTGGCCTGAAGCGGCTCCGAAGAACAGGCTCGGTCTGGCGATGTGGCTGACCTCCGGCCGACATCCCACGACCGCGCGGGTGGTGGTCAATCGATTCTGGCAACAGATCTTCGGCTTGGGCCTTGTCAAGACCAGCGGAGATTTCGGCTTGCAGGGAGAGACACCGAGCCATCCTGAGCTGCTGAACTGGCTGGCGGTAGATTTCGCGGCTTCCGGCTGGGACGTCAAGCGCCTGATGAGAAACATCGTGCTGTCGGCCACCTACCGGCAAGACTCGGCAGCGGAGCAGTCGCTGCGCGACAGGGATCCCGAGAATCGGCTATTGGCGCGGGGTCCGCGCTTTCGCCTGCCGGCCGAGAGCATCCGGGATCAGGCATTGGAACTTGCGGGCTTGCTGAGCGGGCGACTCGGCGGGCCGAGCGTGCGTCCGTACCAGCCCGAGGGGCTGTATGACGGAGTGGTGGTCGGAGCGGACTATCCGGGCACGAAGTGGGAGCAGGACGAAGGCGAAAGCCTGTACAGACGAAGCCTGTACACGTTTTGGAAGCGTACCCTGCCGCATCCCACGATGACGGTCTTCGACGCGCCCGACCGCGAGTTCTGCACGGTGCAGAGGTCGATCACCAACACGCCGCTGCAGGCATTGACCCTGATGAACGATCCAACGTTCGTGGAAGCGTCACGCAAGCTGGCCGAGCGCGTCCTGCGAGAGTCTGGCCCAAACCAATCTGAGCGCCTCGCGCGTTTGTTCGAACTCGTCATGAGCCGCAGCCCAACCGATGACGAACAGCGCGTCCTGGACGAAACATTTGGAGAGATACTCGCATCGCTGTCCGCCGAAGGCGCCGATCCGAGCGGCTTTCTAGCGGTTGGCGCATCCGCGCCCACGGCTGGTCTCGATGTCCGGGAGCTGGCGGCCTATGCCATGGTGGCAAGCATGTTGCTGAGTGCGGACGAGGCGATTACGAAGTCATGACACCCAATTCACAGTCGGGTCTTCTTTCCCGCAGGGATCTGCTGGTTCGCTCCGGCTACGGCTTGGGGGCGATCGGCCTGCACGTGCTCGGCGCTGCGGAGAGTCCGGCCGCTCCGGCGTTTCCGAACTTCGCGCCCAAGGCGAAGAGGGTCATCTTCCTGTTCCAGTCCGGCGGCCCGTCGCATCTCGACCTGTTCGACCACAAGCCGTTGCTGCAGGATCGCTTTGGCGAGGACATTCCAGAGTCGGTGTTCCAAGGGCAGCGCGTGACTGGAATGGTCGCCCATCAGGCACGCTTTCAGGCCATGCCCACGAAGTACGCGTTCCAGCGACATGGGCAGAGCGGAATTTCTGTGAGCGAACTCGTGCCGCATACCGCGGCGATTGTCGACGACATCTGCCTGATCCGCTCGGTGCACACAGAGGCGATCAACCACGATCCGGCGATCACGTTCTTTCAGACCGGCAGCCAGCTGCCGGGCCGCCCGAGCATGGGCGCGTGGGTGGACTACGGTCTGGGCAGCTCGAATCGCGACCTGCCAGCCTTCGTGGTGTTGCACTCGGTAGCCAGCGAGGGACCGGGAGGACAGGGCTTGCTGGCGCGTCTGTGGGGCGCGGGCTTCCTTCCGAGCCGCCACCAAGGGGTGCAGTTCCGCTCCAGCGGCGATCCGGTGCTGTACCTGAACGACCCGCCCGGCATGACCCGGCATCAGCGCCGCCTGATGTTGGATGGCGCGGCCCGGCTGAACAAGCTGCAGTACCAGCGGGTAGGCGATCCGGAAATCGAGACCCGGACCGAGCAGTACGAGATGGCCTATCGGATGCAGGCGTCCGTGCCGGAGCTGATGGACGTCTCGGCCGAGACTGAGGGAACGTACAAGCTCTATGGTCCCGACTCGCGCAAGCCGGGTACGTTTGCCGCGAATTGCCTGCTCGCCCGGCGGCTGGCGGAGCGCGACGTACGATTTGTCCAGCTCTACCACCGCGGTTGGGACCACCATGGCGAGTTGCCCAAGCGCCTCCCGGTCTCGGCGCGCGACACGGACCAGCCATCTGCGGCACTGGTGCACGACCTGAAGCAGAGGGGCTTGCTGGACGACACGCTTGTCGTTTGGGCCGGCGAGTTCGGCCGCACGCCTTACGCGCAGGGTGACCCCAAGCCCGATGATTACGGGCGGGACCATCACGGTAAGTGCTTCTCGATCTGGATGGCGGGTGCTGGCGTCAGGCCGGGACATGTCCACGGCTCCACTGACGACTACGGCTTCAACATCGCTGAGGGCGCAGTCTCGATCTACGACGTGCAGGCGACGATCCTGCATCTGCTAGGAATTGACCACGAGAAGCTCGTGTACCGGTTCCAAGGCCGTCGATTCAGGCTGACCGATACCGAAGGCCACGCGATCCGTGACGTACTTGCCTGATGGTGGTCCTGTGCAGCAGGCATCGACACTAGCTGATCCAGGGGCGCGATCACGACCCTGAGAGAGCTCCTCGTCGACCGCTGAGGACGGGCCCGGGCGATCCGCCCTCCTCCGACACGGGACACTGTGGCGGGTCATGTTTCCTCACCCGTTGCCAGTGTGCAGCCAGCGTTTCAGAAGCGTGAAAACGGTGTGAAATTCAGAATCGTGCACACAGAAGCTTATGAGTTTGGGGGGATATTGACACGGGCGGATTTGAATTCTTGGCGATAAGGGGCTATCCTAACGCGGGTCACAGAGGTCCAAGAATGTTTCACATACGGCAACTCCTAGTCCTTCTGGCTTGCCTGGCGGCTGCCGGTTCGGCAGCAGGCGAACCGGTCATCACGTCCCGGAGCATCGTGAACGGAGTCACGTTCGGCGATGGCCCGGGGGTAGTGCCGCGAGGCGGCATAGTGGCGGTCATAGGCGAAGGCCTCGCCGCCGAGCAGGTCGATGCAGAGACCGTGCCATTGCCGACATCGCTCGGGGATCCGGCCGTTCAGGTTCTCATCAATGGCGTAGCAGCGCCGCTCTTCTTCGTCTCCCCAACACAGATCAACGCGCAAATTCCCTGGGAGACTGAGGCCGGGCGGGCGGAGATCGTAGTCCGGCAAGGCGAGACCGACAGCGCCGCCGTCGACTTTATCGTGGCCAACATCAACGTGAGCCTGTTCCGGCACAGCGGAACCAGCGCGCCGATCGCGGAAAGCTGGGCCCCCGCGACGGATCCCGCCGCCGCGAGTTCGGCGCCGATCGGGCTGGGCGGCCCCGCGCAGCCGCCAGCCGCGACGGGGACGGTGGTCGAGCCGGGTTCGACCATCAGCGCGGGTAGCGCTCTCCGGGTGTTCGCCGCCGGAATCGGCGATACAGAGCCGGCGCTCGAGTCCGGATCCGCAGGCGCGCAGGACACGACGTACGAGTTCGCCGAGGCGCAACGCGCGTTTCTTGGCGGGATTCCGGTGGTGGAGCCGTCCTTCGGCCCGTCGACGGAACTGGTCGGAGTGTACGACATGACCTTCACGGTCCCAGATCTGGCGGGGTCCACAGAGGTGTTCCGCTGGGTTTCGGGCGGCGGAGGAGCGTCGGGCGTCATGGGGCCGGTAGGAGCGCCCGTTGCACGCTATATGGCCGTGCCGGAGGGAGTCACGTCTGCGGAAGTCATACAGATGACGGACCTCAATCCGTACTACGTCGCCCTTAGCGGGGACCTCGACGTGGATCAGGGTTGCTATCCGGGCGTGCACGTGCTCGATTTCCGCCGTGAGACGACGACCGCGATCAGCGATTGCGTTTTCCCTTCGTTCCCGAACAATCCCATTCCGGCGCAATACCGCCCGTTCGAGGCGGCGACGAACAGTGGCGTGCTGGCATCGATGATCGCACCGGAAACCGCCCCTGCGGCGGGCTTGAGCGATCAGCTGCTGCTGGTTGACAGCGCGGCCGGCACGACAGAGACGGTCGCGATCGCGGACGGCGCGGACCGGCTCCAGATCGGCCTGGGGAACAGTGCCACCCTGCGACTGCAGCGTCCCGAAAGCGATTCGGTGGTATCGGCGAACGCCGTGGTCGACCTTTCCGGCGCGGTAGTCGACGACGCCCCGGCGTTCGCCGAGTTGCCCGACGAGGTCGACGGCCTGAGCGTTAATTTGGCACAGGGCAACGCCAATTTCATCGGCGGGTACCGCGTGCGGATCTTGGGTCCAGCCTCGGCCGACGACGGCCTTCGTCCGCATGCCATCCTGTTCGACGGCGACGCGAACGTCGTGACCAAGGTGGCAATCCCCGATGGGTGGGACCCGATTGCGCCGCCGCGCCGCCAGAATCCGCGAGGAGAGTTCCAGGGCGGGCCTTCGTTGGCTCCGGCCACCGGGGGCTTCGCCGGTGTCCCCGCCTCATTCGTGGGCATTCGCAAGACGGATGGCACCCAGGACGGGCTCATGGCTGTCCAACTGACCCTGCCTGATCCCGACGATACGACCGCGGCGGCCGCCGGCGACGGCGAGTCCCAACCAACCGCGACGATGACGCTAGCTGCCATCGAATTCGGGTCAGGGGTCTACGCGGCCAACTGCGTCACGCAGGTCCGGTGGCTCCGGATTCCGGCGACTCGCACGATCGCGATCGTAGGCTCTGGCGAAGCCCTGACTGAATTCGGCGAGCCTCGCGATGGCGGGATCTGTGCCGGCGACCGGCTGGTACTCTTCGACACGCTAACGCAAGAAGTCCGCCAAGTCATGGTGGGCGAAGGGGAGAAGCTCGACGTCTGGCTGAAGGGCGCCTCCAATAGCTACCTGTACTTCGGGGACGGCGCTCGCGAGGTGCCGTACCAGGCGTCAACGAAGATCCATGTCTTTGACGGCACGAGCGAGACCTTCCGGGAGATTGAATTCCCCAGCAATGCGGCCGAGCCTCCCGCCGCAATCGGCATCCCGTACAACAACCAGCTGACACAGAGCGTAGACGGCCAGAGCTTGATCGTGGCGCTGGCGACCAGCGGCCCGCCGCGGACCAATAACCAAGGGGTTCAGGTCCAGCCGTTCCCGGGCAACGAGGGACTCTTGAGCGTAGATCTGGAAGCTGGAACCTCAACTGTCCTAGCCCTGCCGGAAGGATTCCAACGAGTGGAACTGGGGTCAGGAGCCGGCCAGCTTGCCCAGCAAGGCCGTCGCCCCTTCGGCGTCATACCATTGATCGGAAGGGCGTTCGCCAACGCGAGGCGACCCGGCCAGCCGCCCTCAACGCGCATCGTGACCTGGGATGTGGCCTCCGGCGACGCCACGGTGGTCGCTCTGCCGGAGGATGCGCATTTCACGGTCCGCCCGTTGGGGCCCGGCCTAGCCCAGGCGCCTTTCCTGTGGGACCTCAAGGTGCCATCCGCATCGTTCGCTTTCGGGGTTTACAACGAAGGCAGAGACCTGATCGGCGTGGCCGTGGTCGGTCCGGAAATGGGGGCTGCGGACGAAGAGACAATGGAGTAATGAGATTCCATTTGAACGACTTGCCCCTGAGTTATCTCCGAGCAGTTGCAGTCCTTGCGGCTGGATCTGTGCTGGCTATGGCGTCGGCCGATCCGTACCGGTCAGAGGGTTTCGTCAAGATCCCTGACGACGTTGAATTGGACGCGGTTTCGGCGGTAGCTGTCGGGCCGGCTGGACAACTCTACGTGCTGCATCGCGGGGAGCCGCCCGTGCTGGCCTATGACGCGGCCGGGAAGTTCTCTCACGGCTGGGGCGGGGGAATGTTCGGTGTCGCGCACGGACTACGCGTGGATGCCGAGGGTAACGTCTGGGCAACGGATAACAACCTCCACGTTCTCTGGAAGTTCTCGCCGGAAGGCAAGGTGTTGGCCACTTATGGCGAGGCGGGTGTTGGCGGGGACGATGAGACCCACTTTCGGTCACCTGATGACATAGCCTTCGCTTCGAACGGCGACATCTACGTAGCGGATGCGGGCAACGGCCGCATCGTGCGTCTGGCCGCGGATGGCACCTTCAAGGCTCAATGGGGCCGGAAGGGCAGCGGGCAGGGTGAATTCGCCGCTGCCCACGGCATCGGTATTGATGCGGAGGATCGAATCTACGTCGCGGACCGCGGCAACGACCGTGTCCAGGTCTTTTCCAAGGACGGAACTTTTGTGGCCGCGTGGAGCGGATTCGGCAATCCGTTCGGCGTGCAGGTTGTCGGTGACGAGCTGATCGTCACGGACGGCGATGCCCATACCATCAGCCACCTGAGCCTGAGCGATGGCCGGATGACCCATCAATGGGGCGGGCCGGCGACACTGCTCCTGCCGCACCTAATGGATCACGATCGAAGCGGCCGGCTGTTTGTGACGGAGGTAAACGGCAAGCGAGTCCAGGTATTCAGTCGGGTCAACTAGCCGTCGCGGAACTGAGCGTGCTTCAAATGCAGATCCTGGCCAACGTCGCGTCTGCCGGCGTCTCCCGTCGAAGTCGGCACTCCGATCTGCCTAGCCACGGTCCGAAGTAGCACGTTCAAAGATCTCGCATGCTTGCCCGTTGCGCTCTCGACCTCTACTGGATGGCCCGCTACCTTGCTCGGGCGCAACATCTCTCCCGGCTGCTGCAGCTTCAAATCGAATCGCTCGCGGACCGATCCGTCCGCGAGATCCACTACGGCTGGGTGCGGATCTATCTCTGCTTGGGCCGACTGCCCCCGGTCGGCGGCCTGGAGTTCGACTCTGACGATGACTTTACGCTGGCCGATTCGTACACCCTGGCGGGCGACCTTACTTTCGAACCATTGAATCCCGACTCGGTCTGGAGCTGTCTCCAGTGTGCGCGCGAGAATGCGCGCCAGACCCGCAACTACATCAGCGGTGAGATGTGGCAGTGCATCAACGAGGCCTTCCTGCGCATCCGCGATCGAAACATAGAAGAATTCTGGGAGACCTCCCGTCCCGCGTTCTATATCGAAACCCTGCGGGACATCGATACGTTTACAGGTGTTGCCGAAGTCACCAAGCATTGGGACGAGGGCAAGCGGTTCATCGACCTTGGCCAGTGCGTCGAGCGGATTCAACTCCTCGCCGCGCTCTTGCTTGCGCAAACCGAGGGGGACCGCAGGGCAGGTGGCGCGATTGATTCTGACTGGATTAGCTTGCTGGACGTATATCACGGCTATCCGGTCTACAGCCAGTGCCACGGCGTGGCGGTCGAACCGAGGAAAGTTGAAGATGTCCTCGTCAACAGCGAGTTGCTACCGCTGTCTTTGGTGCATTCGTTGGAACGTCAGGCCGCAGTGCTGGGAGGAATTGGCGAGTCGCCCATTTCTGGTCGACGCGAACGCATCGTCACGCTGGCCCAGCAGGCGTGTCAGACAGTCGCACAAGACTGGGCGGGCTGCGCGGATCGCGAAGAGTTTCTGCGCCAAGTCCAACGCTCAAGTTATGCATTAAGCGATCTCGTCGTCGACAGTTACGTGAACTACGAACTCGAAAGCGCTTGATTGAAAGCAACTTGTGCCAGCTATGCGCGACGTTGTCTTGTAGATTCCAAGGCGGCATGCCAGCTTTACATGCCGTGTAAGGCCGTTGCACAAGCCGCAAGCACCTCAGTTCGACCCTGCGTTGGTGGTGAGGGTTCGCTTGAGATCGAGAGCCTGTTCAAAGTCTGGTTGGGAGCGCAGGGCGGCTTCGAGCTGCTCCAAGGCCCCGTCGTAATCGCCGCTTGAAGCGAGGACGACCGCGTAGTTGTAGCGTGCGCCAGCATGGTCCGGCTGACTGCGGATCGCAGCCAGCCAGTGGTTTACACCCTCTTGCGTGCGGCCTTGGGAGGCCAATATGTTCCCTAGGTTGAATTGCGCGTCGGCAAGGTCGGGTTGCAGGAGAATCGCTTGCCGAAGCGCGGCGGCCGCCTCGTCGAAACGTCCCAGCTCTCCCAGCGCACCGCCTAGGTTGTTGTGGAATTCGGGCAAATCGGGATCCAAGGCGATCCCGGTGCGGCTGGCCTCAGCCGCTTGTTCGTACAGGCCTTGCCGGGCATAGTGCAAGCCGAGTTCGCGGGTGACGCGCGGATCATCGGCGGCGAGAATGGCGGCTGCCCGAAGCACTTGCTCCGCTTGTTGGAAATCCCCGGCCTGTGAGAGAACCGATCCCAAGCGGACACGGGCCAAGACGAAGCTCGCCTCGCGCGCTACCGCTTGCCTAAACCAGTGGGCAGCCTTTCTGAGATCCCCCGCATCCTGATACGCAGCGCCGAGGTCGAAATAGAACTCTGCATGGTCCGGATTGTGATCGGTGATCGCGGACTCGAGTCGCTCGATGCCTGTCGCAAGATTGGAGCCTTGGGCAACCTGTGCCACAGCTGCATAGAGCGCGTCTGCAGTGGCTGGGTAGTACGGCACTACCGTGCCTTCGTAGGACACTTCTCGGAGAGTGCTTCGCTCGGCCTTGGGTCGAAGCAAGCCTTGGTCCGGACGAGCTTGGATCCTGTGGTCCGTCATGACCGCGTGAACGACATCGTCTGTGCGACGCTTCGGCATGTGGCAGGTTGCGCAGTTCGCCTTCGACGAGTGCTGGCCGTCAGCCCATAGAACCTGCATCCGTGCCTGGTGGCATTCCAGGCAGGCAGCGTCGTAGCGTTCAGACGCCTCGGTGCCTCCAGAGGGCTTGTGGGGGTCGTGACAATCGATGCACGACAGCGATTCGCCGCTCTCTATGAAGCAGTGAGACTGGCGCAGCCGGTAGGCGGAATGGTTGATCTCGAACTTCTCGTCCCAGCCGGTCCCGGCGGCGTGGTCGAAATACAGCGCGTACGCGCCAAGCGGTTCGCCGGCGCGATACGAAAAGTACCCGCGCCCGTACTTGTGCACGATGTTGGGCAGGGGACGGCTGGTCGGCTCGAGGTGGCATTGCATGCAGACCTCCATTGCCGCTTGCGGGGAGAGATTCGCCGGGTTGACGATGGAAGCCTTGATTCGCTCGGCTTCTGGGGCGCTCGCTGAGGCCGCGGCGACATGGTCTGAACCCGGACCGTGGCAGCGCTGGCAGTCGATGCCCTCGGGGATTTCTCCGGTATAGCGCGGGAGCCGGCCTGGCCGGTCCGATCCCGGCGCGACACGCGGGTAGCCGTTGTGGCAAAACATGCAGTCGTAAGCCACGACCCGCTGGAAGCCATCGTGATTGGGCCGGTCGTAGCCGGGGCTCATGCCCCACTTGCCAGCGTCCTGGGCGTACCAGCCCAGCGGCAGCTGCGTCAGCTTTCCGCTCGGCGCCAGGTGGAGATAACTGCGGGCATGATTGCCAGATCCCAAGACGAAGTGGATCTCGCGCTCCAACACGTTGGTCTCTGAGCCGCGAGCATCAATTTGGTGGCGGCGCTGGAAGTAGCGCCCATCGCGGAGGACCATGCGGTAGTAGCGATCTGAAGCGGCATGGCGGAAGGCATCCGAGTGGTTGTAGTCCTCGACTGTGTTGTCGGGCCCCGGTCTATAGAACGAACGCGCCATTCCGGTCTGCTGATACGAATCCCAAATGTCCGAATGACACGGCTGGCAAGCCTGCGGATCGGTGAACTTGGCTGGCTCTGCGAAGTCGGTGGATTGCAGGTGGGTCGCGTCCTGTTGGCTTAGCCAAGAGTAGGTCAATCCGCCGCCGCCGATGATGGCGAGACCGATGGCTGCCAGTACCAAGTACGATCGTCGGGATCGTGGCGGCTCTTGGGAAGGCCGGGCGTCCCTTGCGCGCTTTCGTCTCGCTGATCTGCGCCCCATGTGCCGACTACAGCCCGTCGCGGTTGACGGCCGCCGCTGGTGCTAGTCTAGACGCGAACCAGCCTGCGACATAATTCGTGCCGTCCACTTGAGACCATAGTGCTGATTGTGGACGGGGCCGGTTGAGCTCGTCGATCGGTCAGGTCGATCGCTCTTCGATCCCAACAGAGGAGGGAATCTAGAAATGAGGATCTACATATCCGGTGTCTTCGTAGACGACCAACAGAAGGCACTTCGGTTTTACACAGAGACCCTTGGTTTCCGTCCAAAGCACAACATCCCTGTGGGAGAACACGCCTGGATCACAGTCGTATCCGAGGAAGATCCGGACGGGACGGAGTTGCTGCTGGAGCCCGATGCCCACCCCGCAGTCCGTCCATTCGTCAATGCGCTTGTGAAGGACGGGATCCCCAGTACCTCGTTCGCGGTCAACGATATCGGAGCCGAGTACGAGCGTCTCGTGGCAAGAGGCGTTCGGTTCGTGCAGCCGCCAACGGACGTCGGGGGTGTTATTACCGCAGTGTTCGACGACACGTGCGGCAACTTGATCCAGATCATGGAGGAGAAGCCTCAACCGTGACCATCGCAACCGCGCCGGTCGACTGCTCCCCGATCAGAGGCCGCACGCCAAACCTGCCAGCGACCTGATGCCCGACCAGCCTCTGCTAAACCAGGTGTCCGTCGTCGCCGGCGCCACCCGAGGCGCCGGACGGGGTATCGCCCGGATGCTAGGCGAGGCCGGCGCCACCGTCTATTGCACCGGCCGCAGCGTGAGCGGGCGCCCCGCCACCGCCGGGCGGCCAGAGACGATTGAAGAGACGGCGGAGATGGTGACCGCGGCGGGAGGCCGCGGCATCGCCGTCCGCACTGACCATACCGTCGAGGCGGAGGTCGAGCAGCTATTTGCGCGCGTCCGTATGGAGCAGGGCCGGCTCGACCTGCTCGTCAACGACATCTGGGGCGGCGACGCGTTGACCGAGTGGGGGGCGCCCTTCTGGGAGCTCTCCACCGCTCAGGGACTCGCACTGCTGGAGCGCGCCGTCCATAGCCACATCATCACGAGTCGGCATGGCGTCCCGCCGATGGTCGAGCGTGACGCGGGCCTCGTGGTCGAAGTCACAGATGGCGACACCCTCGGGTATCGCGGCAATCTCTTCTACGACCTGGCCAAGAACGCGGTCATTCGGCTGGCCTACGCGATGGCGGCCGACCTGCACGCGCACCGGGTGGCGGCAGTGGCGCTCACGCCCGGGATGATGCGATCCGAGGCAGTGCTCGACCACTTCGGGGTCACCGAGGCGAACTGGCGGGACGCCATCGAGAAGGATCCATATTTCGCCGAGTCCGAGACGCCGTGCTACGTCGGGCGGGCAGTGGCGGCGCTGGCCGCCGACCCGGACGTCCGGGCAAGAAGTGGTGGCCTGTTCTCGAGCTGGGGGCTGGCGAAGGAGTACGGCTTTACCGACGTGGACGGCCGCCAGCCGGATTGGGGCAGCTTCTTCCCTCAGAAGGTGCGGGAGATCATCGAGAGGGGTACGCCGCCGAGCGAGGAGGACATGGACCTGTTCGTAGTTCGTACTCGCCTGTACCAAGTGGAAGACGATCCCCAAGCGGCCGGAGAGGCAGCGAGGCTGCGGGCATACCTTGAGCGCTATCGCTGAACCGGTCGTCTGGGTCGGCACAAGTCAAGGGCGGGCTGGGTGTGCCGGCATGATCGGCAGATCAATAAGGCAACTGCTGTCACTGACTATGATGCGCATTGGCCTGGTGCGGACCCTTCAGGCCTGCCTCGACTTGGGGCAGGGGAGTCCTCAGCAGTTCCGCGCCCTTCGCGAGCGAGATCAAGCCCTCCGCGAGTGCGCGGTAACACAGGCGCTCGAACCGCGTGGGGCGTTCATGCTGCCCGCGCTGGTCGACGGGTTCGATTTCTACGGGTTCTTTCGTTCGCCATCCGCGAGCGACCGTCTGGTAGGCATAGGTGAGAGTTGACTGACTGATGACATTCAGCTGCCACAAACGAACGAGCAGCGCCGCTCCACTGACCCGATAGACGTGCTTGAGTGCAATCAATTCCTTGTAGCCCATAGCGTTTCGGTGATTTCCGACTTCGCGCAGCAGGTGCTCCCGTGGCATCAGGAACGCGCCGGCAAACCTGTTGGCAGCGTCCTCTTCGTCCCGGGCTGACATCGTCGCGGTCTCGAGCAGTCGACGGGCCAGCTCGCGGGCTAACGTGAATCGGCGCCGTTCAAGAGTGAATCGATCGTTCGCGATAACGACCGGCGAGTCCGCCCTTCCGCCCGGACGCTTGACGAGGCACGTCAGTCCCGAGACACGGTCGGGCAACGTGACGGTCAGGACCCTCAGTCCCTTTTCCTCCAGCAGTTCGGCCATGTTGGAAATCGGATCGATTCCTAGGCGCCATTCCCCGCGCACATTTGCGGCCAGCTGCTCTGCGTCGCTCACTCGGGCTATCTCTCCCGGCGGCTTGATCGGAAATTGCGAGTGGGCCCAGTCAAGCTCCAGCACGGACTCAATCTGGAGATAGCGTTCGATCCACTCCAGCACTTCCGTCTCGACCCTTGCCCGGTCCCGAATAGTCGCCCGCGTCTTGGTGCGAAACGCGACGCCCTGGATCTCGATGTCCTGCGCACCCATCAGAAAGCCCACGGACACTCCCAAGGCCTTGGACAACGCGACCAGATCGCCCGAGTTAGGGACGCTCTCTCCTCGCTCGTACTTGCCGATTGCTCGGGCCGTCACCCTGCCATTGCTGGCGGCTGAGAGGCCACGGAGAGAGAGCCCGGACTTGCGGCGGGCCAGTCGAACTCGATCAGCAATCATGCCTTCCTCCTGAGCAGCAGTTTCCAGATTGCCGTTTTCAGAATGTATTGCGAACTACAACAGGCGCGAGGGCATGCCCTCGCGCCCTGCATCAAGCCGCATGCATCCCGGAGTCGGCACTGTCTATGCACCTGTCGACTGAGGGGCGTTCGCGGGACTAGTAGACGACTAGCTCCGGCGACGGTACTGACTCATCCGAAGTGCGAGCAAACGCGCTACCATGCACGATCACCCCGTCCAGGGTCAACGCCTGCCCCACGATCCTCCGGTCCTCCACCCGCTGGTCCATTCCGAGCCCAACCCCCTGCGCATTTTGTGACTTGAGCGACCCGAAGCGCCTGAGAATGCGGAGTACTCTCGTCGGAGACGGGCGCCCCAGTGCCCTGACGCTCTCTAGCAGGTACGACCGGATCAGGGCCTCCCAGTGCGCCTTGAGCAGTTCCGGCGAGCCGAACAGCTCGATTGCCGCTACCCAGCGCCCGTGAGTGACCGCGATCCCGCTCTGGCGCGGAAGCGGCCCCAGGCCAACGAGCTCCGCGACGGCGTCACCCCGGCGGCTGTCTCGGCGGTACACATCGTCGATGACCGACGCGGCCGAGGTGTCCGAGTGAGCTTCAGCGGCCTCCAGCACGTCGGCGACCTCGTTCCAGACGGCGCCCTGATCGCCCTGTCGCGACCCGCCGTGGCGCATGGACTGGTTGACAAACTCCTCTTTCCGCAGGCGCACCGTGCGAGGAGCGAAGGTCTCGGCTTGCCGGTACGCCTCCGCGCGTCCCCAGCGTCCCTGCTCAAGACAGGAGACCGGGATCTCTAGCTTGGTCATGGCGGGAACGAGCACCGTCCCGTTGATCGTCCGGTTCTGCTTGCCGCCCAAGAAGTGCTGGCCTTCGACCACCAAGATCGGCTTGCGAGTGGGGTTGTGCGCCAGCAGGGTCGGAACGGTTGGGGTCTCAAGCTCCTTGATGACGAGGCCCGAGTCCTGCCCGGTCGAGATTTCCGGAAGGTCGGCATCCATCAAGTAGATGGGGAAGAACGACACTCCCAGGCGCGTGATCGGACTGCCGATGGCTGCGGTCTCGAGGTTCGGAAGATGTGAGTGGTTGGTCATGGCTTGCCTCCTTTGCATGCGCTCCAAGACTTATTGTGAGACTGATAATATCAATCTGACAATAAGTATGCGAGATTATTGTTACGATGTCAATAAGTAACGAGGAAAAATTTCCGCGGCTGGTCTGCGGGTGTCCGCTCGAGGTCGTATGCGGAAGTTTCGGTGTGTCAATATTCAAGTGGGAGATGTCCGATGAGCTCCGACGGCGGTCTTGGCTACAACCCCGGCGACTACCCTCCAGTCGCGGTCACCGTCGACGTCGCGCTGTTCGCGATTCGACGAGAAGAGCTCCATGTCCTGCTGATCCAGCGGGGAATCGAGCCTTTCGTAGGAGCTTGGGCCTTGCCCGGAGGTTTCGTTCAACCTGACGAGGGCCTGAATGCCGCGGCAGCCCGCGAGCTTGAGGAGGAGACGGGCGTCGCTGAAGACTCCGTCTACCTGGAACAGCTGCGCAGCTACGGTTCGCCGGGACGGGATCCGCGCATGCGTGTGATCACCGTCGCCTATTGGGGAGCTTGTGCGGAACTTCCGTCGCCAATGGGCGGTAGCGATGCCGCCCAGGCGGAACTCGTGCCCGTGTCAGATATCGAGGATGGTGAGATCGAGCTGGCGTTCGATCACGAAGTGATCGTCTCCGATGCCTTGGAGCGCGTCCGGGCCAAGCTGGAGTACACCGCGCTCGCGGCGAGATTTTGCTCCCAGGAGTTCACCATCAGCGAACTCCGCAAGGTCTACGAGACGATTTGGAACACGAAGCTCGATCCCGGGAATTTTCAGCGCAAAGTACGCGAGAACCACTCGTTCCGGAGAGTTGGACGGACCGTGTCAACGACGGCGGAGCAAGCAGCGCCAGATGTCCTCGCTCAGGAAGCCTACTTCGAGCGGGATGAGGAGAGTTGGGGCCCGGCCGACGGGGCAGTTGCGAGCGCGGCGATGGATTCCCCTTGGCCTGAAGCGGTGTTCCAACGCGCACCCAGCCGAGCGAGGACTCGCAGCGGGCGCCCGGCCTCGCTGTGGACTGCCACTGACTCCGAATTGACTCTAAATTCCCCGATCCCAAGGCGACGAGCATCGCGCAAGGCCTGACGTTCGGCGGTACAATGCCAGCCACGCGTGAGCCATGTCGTCTGGTCGGTCCAAGAAGCTGTTCGGATTGGCGTCGCTGGCGGCAGGCACCCCGGCCGCCACGGGCCCGACGCCTGAGATCGCCATCAGCGGTCTGAATGCGTGGGCGATCCGCTCGGGTCCGGAGGCGGTCCCGCGGCTGGTCATCGCCCTGCGCACCGATGCGGGCGTGACCGGCTACGGAGAGACCAGCGCCGGTGCGGATCCCGCCTCGTCAGTCGCCGAGGTGTTGCGGCATGCTGACGCGTTGGTTGGCAAGGATGCCATGGCAAGCGTGGCCGTTCGCGCCTCGCTGTCTGCAGCCGCACCGAAAGTCCGCGGCGCGGTCGACATCGCTCTCTTGGACGTGCGGGGGAAGATTGCGGATGCCCCGGTGTATGACCTGCTTGCGGGGCGGACCCGCGACAAGGCGCGGGCCATGGCCTCGCTGCAGGGGAGCAGCGAAGCGGAACTGAGCCAGCAGCTCTCCGCTGCCCGGAATGATGGCTTCCGGGCATTCTCTGTGCCTGCTCTGCTTCCCCAGGGGACACCCACTCGGGGAAGGGAGTTCTTCGCCGACACGGAAGCGATGCTCCAGCGGCTGCGCCAGGCTGGCGCAACAGACCTCGTTCTCGACTGTGCCGGACGCACCACCGCGGCCGAGGCGGCCGGACTGGCCGCCCGCCTTGAGACGTTCCATCTGATGTGGATGGATGAGCCGACGAGCCCGATCAGCGACGCCGCGCTGGAGAAAATCTCGCACGAATCCGTCACGCCGGTTGGATGGGGCAGGTTCCTCACTTCCAGCGGTCGATTCCAGGATCTGCTGCGCCTGCAGGTCATCGACGTGCTCAGGCCAGACATGGGACTTCATGGAATCAGCGGCGTGCGCCAGCTGGCCTCGCTGGCGGAGGCCTATTACACGGCGGTTGCGCCGTTCCATCGAGGCGGGCCCATCGGCACCGCCGCAGCGCTGCAGGTCGCGGCGTCGATCCCCAACTTCGTGGTTCAGGAAGTGGCCTTTTCGACGGACGAAGCCGAGCGGAGCATGCACGCTGCAATCGCCAGCGAGTCGGTGCCGCAGGTCGTCGACGGATTCTTCACGCTCCCGACGGGACCGGGGCTTGGGCTCGAGATTGACGAGGCCGCATTGCAGGAGTACGCCGCATGAACCGACGCCAGTTCTTCGGAGGAGCCCTGATGGCGGGCGCTTCGCCCGCGATCGCCGGGCGGGCCCGACATGGGGCGGCGCTCCCGGGGTGCGGGTGCGCACCCGTTGCCGCCGCGGCCCTCGCTGCAGTGCCCGGTCCGATTCGTATCACCGGCGTGAAGACGTTTGGCGTCACGTGGGAAGACGACTCCGACCGTCCGTACGTGTTCGTCAAGCTGGAGACGGATCAGGGCGTCGTCGGTTGGGGCGAGGCCACTCTCGAAGGCAAGGCTGGAGCCGTCCTGCAGACCGTCGACGACCTCAAGGAGTTCTACCTCGGCCAGGACCCGATGCGTGTCGAGCACATCTGGCAGAGCATGTATATCCATGCGTTCTACCGCGCTGGCCCCATCCTCGGCTCGGCGATTGCCGGCATCGACCAGGCGCTGTGGGACATCCGCGGGAAGGTGCTCGGCCAGCCGGTGTACCGCCTGCTGGGAGGGCCCGTCGATCCCCGCGGCGTCCGCGGCTACTACCACGCCCGGGCGAACACGCCTGAGGAACTCGCCGCGCTGCGCGAGTCCGCGGAGGATCTCGGGATCACCGCGTTCAAGAGCGGGATCCCCGGATACTACGAGTGGATCGAGACTAACGAGCGGATCAACGACGCGGTCCGGCGAATCCAGATGATCCGCGAAGGACTCGGTGACGGGATCGACATCGGCATCGACTTCCACGCCAAGACCAGCCCGACCGTAGCCTCGATCATCTGCAAGGAGGTCGAGCCGCTCCACCTAATGTTTGTCGAGGAGCCGTGCCCCCCGGAGAACTACAAGGCAATGGCTCGGATCGCGCGCAGAACCACGGTCCCGATCGCCACGGGCGAGCGCCTCGTGGCCCACTACTCCACCCACCAGCTGCTGGAGGACGGCACTGTGGACATTCTCCAGTGCGACATCAACCATGTGGGAGGACTCACGGCCCTCTGGAAGGTGGGCGCGATGGCCGAGGCGTCGGGGTGCTACATGGCCCCGCATGCCTGCGAGGGACCCATCGGGAGCATTGCCACTCTGCACGTGGACGCGGCGATGCCCAACTTCATGGTCCAAGAGATCTGCTCCGGCGTGGAACCGACGTTCAAGGAACTGCTGTGGCAGGACTGGCTGGGCTTCCCGGCAATGCGAATGGTGGACGGGTATTTCCCGCTGCCAGACAAGCCCGGCCTCGGATTCGAGGTCGACGAACAGGCGCTGGCTAGGCAGCCGTTCAAGGGCACCAAGCCCATGAGCCGCGTCTGGCACGAGGATGGGAGCGTCGCCGCTTGGTGAGCGGCGACCAATCCGTACCACGACCGAGGCTCGCCATCGCCACTTCCTGCAGGGCGCGGATCTGTCGGTGTTGGGCGCATTTGTAATCAATCCCTGTTCGAAGGGATCAGTTCCAGCAAGCAGACTCTACAAGGCGCATTCTTTCGCCGGCTCTCTATCGGTATGACCTATGCAAAGGAAATCTCGTAGCCCCGGTCACTCGCAGGGATAACGACCGTTACCGATTCAGTGGCGGAAGTGTCGCACGCCCGTGAACACCATGGCCAAGCCGAGACGGTCGGCCGCTTCGATCACCTCGGCGTCCCGCCGCGAGCCGCCGGGCTGGATCACGGCCGTGGCGCCGTGCTTGGCTATCTCTTCCACTCCATCCGCGAAGGGGAAGAAGGCGTCCGACGCCACCACGCATCCGTCGAGAGGCAGCGCGGCCTTCATGGCACCGAGGCGCGCCGCGTCCACGCGGCTCATCTGACCGGCCCCCACGCCGAGCGCCTGCCCGTCGCGGGCATAGAGGATGGCGTTGGACTTCACGTGCTTGGCGACCTTCCACGCAAAGCGCAGCGCTTGAGCTTCGGCGTCGGACGGAGGCCGCTGGCTCACGGATTCAAACCGATCCGGACTGGTTTCGGGGCGGTCCTCGCTCTGAATCAGGAAGCCGCCCGAAATGCTCTTCACGACGATGCCCGGGGCGGGGGAGCCGATCTCGAGCAGCCGGATGTTCTTCTTGGCCTGCAGCAGTTCCAAGGCGTCCGGGTCGAAGCCCGGCGCCGCAATGGCTTCGACAAACAGCTTCGACATCTCCTCGGCCGTTTCGCGGTCTACCGCCCGGCTCACGGCGATCACCGACCCGAAGGCCGACACGGGATCGCAGGCCAGGGCCTTGCGGTAGGCCTCTGCCAATGAATCGGCCTCGGCGCAGCCGCACGGATTGGTGTGCTTGATGATCGCCACGGCCGGCTGTTCGAACTCGCATGCCAGCTGCCAGGACGCGTCGAGGTCGACGAGGTTGTTGTAGGAAAGCTCCTTGCCGTGCAGCTGGCGGGCGCCTCCGATGCCTGAGCGGCCATCGCTGTACAGCGCCGCCTGCTGATGGGGGTTCTCGCCGTAGCGCAATACCTGCTTGCGCGGCACGCAGAGATCAAGGATCGGCGGTGCTAGGTCTGCGGCGATGCTTGCCGGGGCATCCCCGGCCTGCAGGGCGCCGAGCGTTCCGGCAATCGCCCGGTCGTAACTGGCCGTGGCTTCGAATGCCTTCTGGGCGAGCTTCCAGTGGGTCTCCTCGGCCAGGGATCTAGACGCGATGAGCTCGGCGCCGATAGCTTCGTAGTCGGACGAGTCGGTGACCACCGCAACGTCGCGGAAGTTCTTGGCGGCGGCCCGGATCAAGGAGGGGCCGCCGATGTCGATGTTCTCGATCAACTCGTCGAAGGTCGCTCCCGCTTTGGCGGCTGTCGCTTCGAATGCGTAGAGATTGACGACGACCATGTCGATCGTCTCGATCTCGTGCGACCGCAGGGCTTGCATGTGCTCCGCATTCGATCGCATGGCCAGAATGCCGCCCGCAACACGCGGATGGAGCGTCTTGACGCGTCCGTCCAACATCTCGGGAAAGCCGGTCACTTCCGAGACGTCGCGCACCTCGAGGCCGGATTCACGAAGCACCCGGGCAGTGCCGCCCGTGGAGATCAACTCCACTCCGAGGTCGGCTAGTTGACGGCCGAATTCGACCACGCCGTGCTTGTCTGTAACGCTGAGAAGGGCCCGCCGGATCGCCGCCATAAAGGACCATTGTAGGGCGCACGAAATCGCCACCCCGGCCCGGTCAGAATGGCCGCGAAGGGTTGCTGGTGACCCTACGCTGGGAGCGGTTCGCCCTGGGCGTGCAGGTCCTGAAGCGACAGCACCCCGGGCTGCCCGCGCTTCCGGGCAGCGATGCCGTTCACGGCGGCCTTGGCGGCGTTCAGCGTGGTCATGCTGGGGATTCCCTGCTGTATGGCCGCGCTACGAATCCTCTTCTCGTCTTCAAACGCGTGAGCGCCCGACGGCGTGTTGACGATCAGGTCGACTCTGCGGTCGGTGATGAGATCCAGCACGTTCGGACGCCCCTCGGCGACCTTCATAACAGTGCGGCAGCGCAAGCCCGCGTTGCGCAGGGCCTTCGCAGTGCCCCGCGTCGCGTAGATCTGGAAGCCGAGGTCGGCGAACTTTCTCCCCATTTCCACGCCCTCCGCCTTCTGGCGTGAATTCACGCTCAGAAATACGGATCCTCCGTCCGGCAGCATTTGGCCCGCGCTGAGCTGGGCCTTCGCGAAGGCTTCCCCGAAGGACGACCCGATTCCCATGACCTCGCCTGTCGAGCGCATCTCCGGGCCGAGCAGGGGGTCCACGCCGCTGAACTTGTTGAACGGGAACACCGGGGATTTGACGCACACCTTCGTCGTCGCCAGGACACCTTGGCTGAGCCCGTAGTCGGAGAGCTTGCGCCCGGTCATCAATCCCACCGCGATCTTGGCCAGCGGCACTCCGGTGGCCTTGCTCACGTAGGGCACGGTTCGCGAGGCGCGTGGGTTGACCTCGATCACATAGACCTTGCCTTCGTGCACCGCATATTGCACGTTCACCAGCCCGATGACGTTGAGGGCCTTTGCCAGCCGCACGGTGTAGTCCGCGATGGTCTCGAGCGTGTTGTCGGGGATGGTCTGCGCCGGCAGCACGCAGGAGCTGTCGCCAGAATGCACGCCAGCTTCCTCGATGTGCTCCATGATCCCGCCGATCACGACTTCATCCCCGTCACAGAGCGCGTCCACATCCACTTCGAGGGCGTTCTCAAGGAACCTGTCGATCAGGATCGGCCGATCTTGGGAGTACACGACCGCATCGCGCATGTAGCTTTCGACGGTGGCGCCGTCGTACGCGATCACCATGGCACGCCCGCCCAAGACGTAGCTGGGCCGCACCAGCACCGGATACCCGATCTGCTTGGCTGCTTCCAAGGCGCCTTCTTGGGTCGTGGCCGTGCTGCCGGCCGGTTGGGGGATGTCCAGTTCGACCAGCAGCCGCCCGAAGCGGTCGCGGTCCTCCGCGAGGTCGATTGATTCCGGATCGGTGCCGATGATGGGAATGCCGTGCGCCTTCAGCGGCAATGCCAGGGTCAGCGGAGTCTGGCCTCCGAACTGAACGATCAGCCCGTCGGGCTTCTCCTCGTCGCAGATGTTGAGCACGTTCTCGAGAGTGAGGGGCTCGAAGTACAGCCGGTCGCTGGTGTCGTAGTCGGTCGACACGGTCTCCGGATTGCAGTTGACCATGATCGACTCGTAGCCCAGCTCTTGCAGGGCGAACGAGGCATGGCAGCAGCAGTAGTCGAACTCGATGCCTTGCCCGATGCGGTTGGGCCCAGAGCCCAGGATCATGATCTTGCGCCTGTCCGTCGGATCCGCCTCGGATTCTTCTTCGTAGACCGAGTAGAGGTACGGCGTGAAGCTCTCGAATTCGGCCGCGCACGTGTCCACGCGCTTGAACACGGCCCGAATCCCCCATTCCTTGCGCCGGTTGCGCACGGCAGTCTCGGTTTCGTCCCACAGGCGGGCCAGACGGTTGTCGGACAGGCCGGAGCGTTTCGCCATGGTCAATTGGGCGGGAGACACCTCGTCGAGGCTGGTCTGGGCCAGATCTTGCTGCAGGTCGACTACGGACTTGAGTTGGGAGACAAACCAGGGGTCGATGCCGGTCATCTCGCAGATATCTTCGACACTGTAGCCTTCAGCCAGCGCGAAGCGGATGTAGTTCAGCCGGTCCGGGTGGGGAGTGATTAGACGCTTCGGGACCAAATCGGCGCTGTAAACATCGCTGCCCGACTTGCGGCCGGTCTCGAGGGACCGGATGGCCTTCCACAGGGAGTGCTTGAACGTCGAGCCGATAGCCATGACTTCGCCGATCGACTTCATCTGCACGCCGAGCACGGGCTCGGTGCCTGGAAACTTCTCGAACTGCCACTTCGGCACCTTGACCACGACATAGTCGATGCTCGGCTCGAAGCTGGCCGGCGTCTTTTGCGTGATGTCGTTGGGGATCTCGTCCAGGCGGAGCCCGACGGCCAGCTTGGCCGCGATCTTGGCGATCGGGAAGCCGGTCGCCTTCGATGCCAGGGCTGAGCTGCGGGAGACGCGCGGATTCATCTCGATGATCAGCATGCGGCCCGTCTTGGGGTCGACGCAGAACTGGACGTTGGAGCCGCCGGTGTCGACGCCGATCTTGCGCAGGCAGGCGAGCGAGGCGTCGCGCATGAGCTGGTACTCGCGATCCGTCAAGGTCTGGGCGGGTGCCACCGTGATCGAATCGCCGGTATGCACGCCCATCGCGTCGAAGTTCTCGATGGAGCAGATGATGATCGCGTTATCGGCCAGATCGCGCATCACCTCCATCTCGTATTCCTTCCAGCCGAGCACGCTTTCCTCGACCAGCACCTCGTGGACGGGGGAGAGCTCGAGACCCCGCCGCAGCAGGGAATGCATCTCCTCGGAGTTGTAAGCCAAGCCGCCACCGGTGCCGCCAAGGGTGAAGCTCGGCCGCAGCACGACGGGATAGCCCACCTCGGACGCGAAATCAAGGCCGTCTTCGACATCGGACACCAGCCGCGAGCGCGGCACTTCGAGCCCGATCTCGGTCATCGCCGCCTTGAACGCCTGGCGATCCTCGGCCTTGCGGATCGCCTCAAGGTTCGCGCCGATCAGCTCGACCCCGAACTCGTCCAGCACGCCGGCCTCGGCAAGCGCCACCGAGGCGTTTAGGCCGGTCTGGCCGCCGACCGTGGACAACAGGGCCTGCGGCCGCTCGCGGGCGATGATCGAGCGCAGGTATTCCGTGGTCAGCGGCTCGATGTAGGTCTTCTCGGCCAGCTCCGGATCGGTCATGATCGTGGCCGGATTGGAGTTGACCAGCACGGTCTGGTAACCCTCGTCCCGCAACGCCTTGCAGGCCTGCGTGCCGGAATAGTCAAACTCGCACGCCTGCCCGATGACAATGGGCCCCGAGCCCACGATCATGATCTTCTCGATGTCAGCGCGTTTCGGCATTGTGGAAGGCAGGGAAGTGAAGATGCACGAGATCCGAGGCGTCAGCGCGCGGCGTCCATCAACTGGCGGAAGTCCTCGAACAAGTACTGGGAGTCGTGGGGCCCGGGCGCCGCTTCGGGGTGGTACTGGACGCAGAACAGCGGGTCCTTGCGGCTGCGGAAGCCCTCGACCGTCCGGTCGTTGAGATTGATGTGGGTGAGTTCGATGGCGTCCGCAGCGAGCGAGTCCGGATCCAGCGCGAAGCCGTGGTTCTGGGAGGTGATCTCGACCTTGTTGGTGATCAGGTTGAGCACGGGATGGTTGCACCCGTGGTGCCCGAACTTGAGCTTGTAGGTCTTGCCGCCCAGAGCCTGGCCAAGCACCTGCAGGCCCAGGCAGATGCCGAAGATCGGCACGCGGCCGACCAGCTTGCGGATCTCGGCGGCCGGGCCGTGCAGCGGCTCGGGATCCCCCGGGCCGTTCGAGACGAACACGCCGTCGGGGTTCATGTCGAGCACGTCCTCGGCCGACGTCCCGCAAGGCACCACGGTGACGCGCGAGCCAATGTCTGCCAGCTGCCTCAGGATGTTGCGCTTGATCCCGAAATCGTACGCCACCACGTGATAGTCGCCCCGCGCAGTGGACTTCGGTAGGGAGGACGGCAAGCAGTGCGGCGGGCCGGCAGTCCAGCTGTAGCGATCCGCCGTGGACACCCCGCTGGCCAGGTCTTGGCCGGCCATGCTGGGAATCGACCGCGCCTTGGCTACCAGCTCTTCGCTGGCGGTACCTTGCGTGGAGAGCACTCCGCGCAACGCCCCGTGCTTGCGGATATGGCGCACCAAGGCGCGCGTGTCGATCTCGGTGATGATCGGAATGCCCCGCGAGGCCAGGAATTCGTGGGCTGACTGCGAAGAGCGCCAGTTGCTGGTGACCGCCGAGAACTCTCGCGCCACCAAGCCCTCGATATAGGGTCGCTCGGACTCACTGTCGTCGGGGTTAGTGCCGTAGTTCCCGATGTGCGGATAGGTCAGCACCACGATCTGGCCGCTGTAGGACGGATCGGTGAAGATCTCCTGGTAGCCGGTCAGTCCGGTGTTGAAGACCACCTCGCCAGACGCCTCGGCGCGAGCGCCTGCTCCGCGGCCCTGGAAACAGCGCCCGTCTTCCAGGGCGAGCGTGGCTGGAAAGCTCATGGATCGCGTTTCTCGGGCCTAGCGGACCGCACCAAACCTTTCGATCGGCCAGTAGGCGAAGACCGCCTTGCCCGTGATTTGCGACCGCGCTACGGTGCCCCAGGAACGGCTGTCCTTGGAAGTGTTGCGGTGGTCGCCCAGCACGTAGTATTCGTCCGCAGGGACCGTCAAGCTTGGATGGCTGGTGTAGTCGCGGTAGCGCGGCGGGACGTGATCCTCGTTGATCGCGCGGCTGTCCACGTAGACCCTTCCCTTACGGACCTCGACGGTTTCGCCCGGCAGTCCGACCACGCGCTTGATGTAGGAGCGCCCCGGAGTCTCGGCCAGCTTGAAGACGACCACGTCGCCGCGCTCGATGTTGTCGAGGCGGTAGACGAACTTGTTGACGAAGATTCGCTGCTCGTCGACCAGTTGCGGGAGCATGCTAGTGCCCTCGACCTTGACGGGCTGGTACAGGAACACGACCACCCCGGTCGCGATCAGCAGCGAGAGCAGGATGTCCCTGAACCACGCGCGCAGGTTCATGCCCAGCGGCGGATGACACTGCGGCAAGACCCGCGGAGTCTCGGGCGGCTCGTTCGAGTCAACATCCATGGCTACAGGAATGTGAGTTCCGGGATCGTCATCCCGCCTACCTCCAATTCTAGCCATGCGCGGCCATAGATACCGGGGTGCCGAGCGAGGCGAGAAGCCGAGCTCTTGGCCGATCTGGGCCGCGAGGGCCTCGCGACCCGCATAGAGCCCTTTCTAATGCAAGAGTTTTGCGGCAACTGGGACAAGTCAGGGCTTCGCCGCGACATGTCGGCGTGCGCGGAGCGGTGGGCATTGCCGCACTGGCGGCGGCGATGGTCGTCGCCTTCTGGGCGTTGCTATCGGTGAATGCGGGTAACCGCGTGGAGACCGATCAGGGTGCGGCTGGCGAGCTGTTGCAATAGGCTCGCGAGAACCGCGAGGATTCCTCGGGTGGATTCGTGGGCGTTCCGCAGCACATGGAACGTGCACGTCGACGGGACTGTGATGCGCGGCACCTGTATGTTTCGGACGCTGGACCGGCTTGAGGTCGAGATGCAAGACTGCATGCTTCCTGAGGCGGAACGGGCGACGATCCGGTCCATGCTGATGCACCGCGTGCCTTCGGAACGCAACAACCTCCTCGATTCGATCGACTCCAGTCTCCAAGGACCCGACCCAACCTTCCACCGCGCTGATCCCGGGCGGACGTTCCGCATCGGGATGCAGTGGTCATCTGGCGTCGAGTAGACGATCGCCGTGCCTCCAATCAGGGCTGCGGTTGGTGGTGCCGCCCGATCCGCGGTCCCATGCTTTCGGAGCGTGATCTAGAGTTTGACATCCGTGCGGCATTGCCGCACAATTAGTCGCTGCAGGTCTTCGCCACAAAGACCTACGAGCGGGCTGTCCGCAAGCTCTTGTCGGAAGCTGGCCGGGAATCCATGGAGGCAGGTATCGTCGCCGATCTGAGTGCTGGCTCCTTGATCAAGGGGACCGGAGGCATTCGCAAATTGCGCTGGGCTGGATCGGGACGGGGCAAGCGTGGCGGAATCCGCACCATCTACTTCTATCAAGCTGGCCCCTAGAGGATCTACCTGCTGACCGCTTGTGCGAAGGCGGACCGCGAAGACCTGAGTCCGGCAGATAGGAAAGTGCTCTCGCGGCTGGTCGCCGCAATCAAGAATGCGGAGGAAAACAAATGATGCCCAAGAGAACTCAGGTGGGACTTGAAGTCGAAGCGGCGTTGGGTGAGGTTCTTTCCCATGTGCGCGGTGAAGACACTCTTCCTTGCCGGATAGTCGATGACCCCGCCGCGGAGAACATCTTGGCTCTGCGCAAACGCATGAAACTGAGCCGTCAGAACTTTGCCGACCGCTTCGGTCTCGACGCCCGTGCAGTGCAGGATTGGGAACAGGGTCGGCGCGTCCCAGATAGGGCGGCACGTGTCCTGTTGACTGTTATTGAGCATGACCCCGAGGCCGTTGTGCGCGCCCTTGGCCGGTGACGGACTGAAGTAGGTCTGAGTTCACACCTACAAGATCCAATCTGTCTCAACAGCATGTTGTGCGCCCCCTCCCGGGCTACCGCTTCGCCGGAGGATATCGCTACACTGTTGACGGAGGCATTCATGGATCGGATCACACGCAGAGACCTCGGCAAGACCGCCGCAATCGCCGGAGCGCTCGCAACAGGGGTGGGAGCCCAAGCCGCTCAGGTCGGCAAGCGCCAGTTGGGAAAGACGGGCCTAGAGGTCGGCGTTCTCGGCATCGGCACGTCACCTCTCGGGGCGAAAGGCGTGTCCCAAGACGAAGTCAACAACGTCATCGCGGCTGCGGCCGATTACGGCGTCAACTACCTTGACACCGCGCCCATCTACAACCAATCGGAACGTCGCCTCGGCCCGGCCCTGAAGGGCAAGCGCGACAAGTTCGTGCTGGTTACGAAGGTCGAAGCGACATCCAAGCAGGATGCCACCTGGCAGGTCAAGGAGAGCCTGCAAAAGACCCGAGCCGAGTACTTCGACCTGGTACATGTGCACAACGTAGGACGCACCGACAGGTTTCCGAGTTTGGACATCCTGCTAGGCGACGATGGCGCCTTGGCAGGCTTGGAAGATCTCAAGCGGCAGGGCTTGGTCAAACACGTCGGCATGACGTGTCACTTGCGGCCGCGCCGCGCCCTACCGATACTGCGGTCGGGTCGCGTCGAAGTCGTCATGGCGGCAGTCAACTGCATCGATCGGCATATCTACGACTTCGAGGGCACGGTCTTCTCCGAGGCAGCCGAGCGAGGCGTAGGGATCGTAGCGATGAAGATCTTGGGCGGCACACTGGGAGACGGGGCGATCCTTTCCGATGAGCCGCACTACGGACGCTCCGTCCGCTACGCGCTTGGGATTCCCGGCCTGTCGGTGGCGATCATGGGCATGAAGTCGGTGGCCGAACTCGAAAAGGCCGTCGCGACGGCCAACGCCTTCAAGCCACTCGAAGGGGCCGAACTCAGCGAAGCCATGGCAGAAGGCAAGCGGAGGGCGGCCGAACTCGGCGAACACCGCGGACCTGTGGTCTGAGGCATTGCCTCACAACGGGGCAGGGGGGCTTGGGGGCTTCCAGGAAGTCGCCCCCCGGCTACTCAGGTATAACGACTCAGGCTCGATTCGCCCTGAATTGACCAAGGACGTCACCGTCACGTTGACGGGATTGAACATGCGGACCATCACGTCCAGCGATACGCGGGCGTGGTTGGAAACGCGTGCTCCAGACCAACTCTGACGCCGGAGCATTCCACTCTTGGAAGGCACCCTGGGCTGCTTGGACGGGCCACACCAGCAAGGCCTATCTCGTCCCCTGAAGGGCCTTCGTCACTGCTGCCACGCGACGCGAAGCTGAAGGCCCAACGCACGGGTGATCCGCATGACAGTAGCGAAAGTCGGGTTGCCTTCCGCCGACAACGCCTCGTAGAGGCCCTCACGGCTCATGCCTGTCTCGCGCGCCAGCGCAGCCATGTCCCCGGCGCGCGCCAAGTCGTTCAGAGCGGCGCGGATCAGGCTGCCGTCGCCCGGATCCTCGTCGGCGCATGCCTGCAAGTAGCGGCGAGTGTCCTCGCGTGTCCGCAGGTGCGCGGCGGCGTCCCAGCTGCTGAACTCCTCGGTCACGTCTATCTCCATTCTCCAGCCTGCCGCCGGGCGCATTCGATGTATCGCTGCTGGCTGCCGTTGTCACCGTCGCACCCTGCTGCTGTGCTCGCTCAAGGCACTCCCCGCTCCCTGCCAAATCGCTGGTACTTCACCGGGGACGGCAAGGGCAGTCGCGAGACGCAGGAACTTAGCTGGGCGAACTCCCTGCCCGGGGAGCTCATGCACGCGATCGACGGCAGCTGCCCCGCCTGGTCTACGCCGCCGGGCCCACTCCGCCACGGCCCTACTTCGTCCTGACTGTGGCTGCGACGGCTGCTTAATCAGGAATCCCTCTGCGATTGCAAGCCGAGCTGTGGCCGGGCTACATCTTGTACTCGCCGAGATCCTCTTCACCGAGGTTCTCGAGCCACTTGCGGAGTTCTTCGCTGTTCGCCTTCTCGTTGAGCGTGGGCGAGAGCTTCGACGAAGCGATCACATCGTCCGTCACCCAAATCGGGCAGTCCAGCCGCAGTGCCAGCGCCAGCGCGTCGCTCGGGCGCGAGTCGATTCCGTAGAGCTGTCCCTCGCGCTCGACCCACAGCACGGCGAAGAACGTGTCGTCCTTCAATTCCGTCACCACGACCTTGCGCAAGTGGGCGTCGAAGCCGAGCAGGATGTTGCGCACCAAGTCGTGCGTCATCGGCCGGGGGGTGGCGACCTTCTCGATCTCCAAGGCGATGGCGTTGGCTTCGTAGACGCCGATCCAGATCGGCAGCACGGTCTCGTTCTGGAGATCCTTGAGCACCACGATGGGCATGTTGGTGATGGGATCCATCATCAGGCCGCAGATTCGCATCTCGATTTCCCGCATCGCTTCCCCCTTTAGTTCAGAACGTGGAGCCCTTGGAACGCTGGCTGGGACACGGCATCTGCCAACTCGCCCACTAGCGAGTTCGGCCCCGAGGCAGTTACGCGCACTTGGCAGTAGCTGCCGCGGAGGTCGCGCTCGCCAGCCAAGCCGGACGGATCCGTAAAGTTGAGCACTCGGTTCTGGGTCGTCCTGCCTACCCACTGCTCGAAACGCTCCTTGCGACCCTCGACCAGTGCTTCTTGCATCCCTCCGATGAGGGCGGTGTTGCGCCGGAGCTGGATGCGCCGCTGGCGCTCTTGGAGCACCAGCAGGCGGCGGCTCTTCTCTTCTTCGGCAACCTGCGGCATTTCTGCGGCGGCGGTTCCCCGGCGCGGCGAGTACTTGAACGAGAAGACCGAGGCGTACTGGACCTCGTCAAGCAGGGAGAGGGTCTCTTCGAAATCCTGCTCGGTCTCGCCAGGAAATCCGACGATGATGTCCGTGCTCAGCTCGATCGTGCGAGCGGCGCCCTTGAGCATGTCGATGCAGCGCAAGTACTCATCCCGGTTGTAGGTTCGCTGCATGCCCCGCAAGACGTCGGTGGATCCTGACTGGACCGGCAAGTGGACCCAGTCGCACAGCGACTCGTTGCGATCAATCGCCTGCACGATGTCGGGCGTGAAATCGGCCGGGTGCGAGGTGGTGAACCGCACCCGCCGGATGCGCGGCAGCCGGCCGATCTCGTCCAGCAATCTCGCGAAGCTCCAGCCCGCCGGAGAGGGGTCCCGGTAGCTGTTCACGGTCTGCCCGAGCAGCGTGATTTCGGTGTAGCCGCGCGCTTCAAGGTCTCTGGCTTCGCGCATCACCGATTCGCTGGCACGGCTTCGCTCTGGCCCGCGGGTGAAGGGCACGACGCAGTAGGTGCATTCCTTGTCGCAGCCTTCGATGATCGTGATGTAGGCGCTGTACGGGCGGTCGCGCTCCACAGACGGGACGTCAAAGGTCTCGTCGGTGTCCAGCTCCAGCCCGGCGACGCGCGATTCGCCCGCCTCGACGCGGTCCAAGATCGCGGGCAGGGAGTTGTAACTGGCTGAGCCGCATACGAAATCGACATGCGGGGCGTGGTCGAAGATGTCCTCGCCGTTGTGCTGCGCCACGCAGCCCAGAACGCCGATCGTCTTGCCGCCAGCCTTGCGCTTGAGGCCCGCCAGACGCGAGAAGACCTTCTGCTCGGCCTTGTCTCGAATGCTGCAGGTGTTGTAGAGCAGCATCCCGGCCTCGTCGGGTGCCGGCACCTGGGAATAGCCCCGCGTTTCCAGCATGCCGCGCACTTTTTCGCTGTCGTGCACGTTCATCTGGCAGCCAAAGGTCTCGATGTAGAAGGTCTTCGGCACGATTCCAACCGCCAGCCAAACCGAACCATCGGCTTGGCGGCTCAGGGCGACAGCGCTTGAGCGGCTTAAGCGCAGTATAGCAACCGCACTGCGGCGCTCGGCCCGGGCGCTAGCGCAGGCGGCGCCAGCCGAGGGCGAACACTCCCAGCAGCAGGAAAACTGCCGCCAGAGCGCTCTGCGCGCTGACGCTTAGGGTCTCAGAGGTGCTCGGCCTCCCGTGTTCGACCAGCCTGCGGCCCTCCACGCGCGGGCTGGAGCCATCGCGGAGTTCTTCGCGCAGCGTCGAGATCAGTTCCGGCTCGGCAGACGCCGCGACCAACACCTCGACAAATTCTTCGAACGGACGGTTTTCCGTCGTGCGCGAGCTGCCCGACGCGCCGTGGCGCTCCAGCGAGCGGGCGTAGTCCAGCGCCAGCGAGTCGAGGGTCTCGGGCCCGGCGTTCCAGTATCCCTTGCGCGCCGACTCGAGCATGACAGCCATCATTTCCTGGAAGGCGAACGGATTGTTCGCGTCAAACCACTGCGGCAGTTCCAAGCCCAGCGAGTCGTCCACGTAAATCTCGTGAACCTTCTGCCAGGCCTCGCTGCCGACCGCCTCTGGCTTGGTGACCTGCCAGCCGAACAGGTTGGTCGTCGTCTGAGCCATTTCCACGGCGCCGGAAAAGCCCTCGGCTTGCAGCGCTTCGATCCACTTGGGGTTCCAGAACTTGCCGCGCAGCCCGCGGACCAGCGCTTCCCGCACTGTCTCCATGCGTGGCTGGTAGGCGTCGCGCACGTCAGCCATGTATGTTTCGGGCGCGCTGCCGGTCGTGTCGCGCACCGCCATGGTCATGCCCCCCAGGTACTCGAAGTAATGATCCAGTGTCAGGGCGCCGACCACATTCGTGGAGCGACTCAGCGTGACCGCATCGGTGTGCTTCAGGTGCGTGCGGTACGCATCCGGCGCCACCCGCCCCCATTCGAAGCCTTCCGTGTAGACGGCTCCGGTCCTGGCCAGATACGCCTCCGTGAGTCCCTCCGAAGATTCGAAACTGCCGCTGCGCTCGATAGCGGCGACCAGGCCAGTCCCGTACCCTCCCGCGGAGTTGCTGAAGATGCGCGCCACAGCCAGCGTCTTGGCATCCTTGGCGGCCATGCCGGACCGCTTGAGTTCGCGCTCGGCCTCTTCGGCGTGCTCGGCGATGTAGTTCTCCCCGTCAGTTGCGCTTGCAGCCAGCCGAACAGCCTTGTCGAGAAGCTTCATCCGATCTGGGAAGGTGTCTCGGAATAGCGACGCCGCTTGGATCACGACATCCACGCGCGGGCGCCCCAGATCGGCGCTGGGTATCAGCTCCACGTCTTCCACCACGTTGTTGTGGTCCCAGATCGGGCGCACCCCGAGCAGGTGCATCACATGCGCTAGGTCCGTGCCGTGCTGGCGGATCAGTTCGGTGTTCCACAGAGTGAAGCCGATCTTCCTGGGCCAGCGCCCAAGACGCTCGAATTCAGCTTCGAGCTGTGCGTCTGCGAGGTTGACGCCAATCTCCCATGCGGCCTCGGTCGGCACTTCCGCGGGATTGATACCATGCAGATTCCGGCCAGTCGGTAGAGCCTGCGGATTGCGTACCGGATCGCCGCCGCCGCCGGGCGGCACGTAGGCCCCGGCAAGAGCGCCTAGAGTATGGCTGATCTCATCGGGAGTCTGGGCAAGGGCCGCTCCGATCCGCTCGACCTCGGGGCCGAGCGCTCCTAGGGCTGGCACAGGTGAATCGCCGGCCAGAGCGCGGCGGACTGTGGCCTCGGCTCGCTCGCGGGCTTGAGCGAGGCAGGTTGCATCCGTCTCGGACCGACATGGCGAACCCTCAAGAGCTTCCTTGCCGAGCATAGCCGTGACCATCGGCGCGAGCTCGTCCGGAGTGTTGGGCTGACCGTGCACGTGCAGCCCGAGCGGAATGCGGTCTTCGTTGATGAGGTGGATGTGGCTCGCGAGCCTCTCCACCTCCAAGTCGGTAGGGGCCGCACTTGCCCAGTCGGCCTCGATATCCCCGTCCATTTCGAGATCTGCGCCCATGGAGCGTACTTGTTCTCGCAGACGTTCCTTGAGAGCGCCCGGCGCAGCGTCCAGCAGCTGCCGGGCGGCGCGGTAGAGAGCCGCGATCTCCGGCTCGCCCTTGGTGACTTCGGCGGCTTCCACCGGCGGAATCTGGTGGCTGACCGTCACCGCAGCCCCCCGGCGCTTCGCGATCAGGGCCTCGCCTACGTTGTCCATGACGTAGACGTAGAGGTTGGGCAAAGGGCCGATGGTGCGATCGGACCAGTCGTCGGCCAATTGGCCTAGCGGCCGTCCGGGCAGGAATTCGTGCGTGCCGTGCGTGCCGTAGTTGAGGATTGCGTCGGCCTGCCAAACATCGCGTAGCCACCAATACACCGCAAGGTATTGATGGGGAGGCGGAACTTTGTCGTTGTGCTGGAGCCTGGCGTCCATCTGAGCCCCGCGCACAGGCTGGGGCAGCACGACCACGTTTCCGTAATCAAGCTTGGGCACTACGAAATACTGCCGGCCGTCTCGTTCGACCGTCATCAGATCGCCTGGCGGCGGCCCGAAGGAATCGATCACTTCAGCCCGCATGGCCTCCGGCAGTCCTTCAAACCAACCCACGTAGCCGTCGACCGGAAGCAGCAGCACGCCCTCGCGTTCGGCCAACCGGTCCAAGTCGCGCGGCCGTCCCGAACTCACGTTGCGGCCCTTGTCGAGCATCTCGTCCAGCAATGCCTGCTCGTCCGAGGGGGTGTCGGAGATGGCATAGCCGTCTCGCCGCATGGCGGCCAGAAAGCGCAGCATGCTGCGTGGCACGTTGAGGCTGGCCGCGGTGATCCGCCCCTTGCCGATTCCCGACACGTAGAAGATCGCGACCTTCTTCTCCGCATTGGCAAGCTTGCGCAGGCGGACCCAGTGCTGGGCGCGCCGCACGAGCAAGTCGATGCGCTCGCCCTGGAACGCTTCGAAGCGGCGGCCGTACCATGCCGAGTCGAGGCCCTCAATCAGGGTCGGCTGGATCGCTCCGTCCAGCTCGGGCACCATCGCGCCCATGATCAGGCCGGCGTCGCGGATACCAGCACGGGTCTCTTGGTACTCGCCGAACGACTCGCCCGTGAACAGCAGAGAGAGACCTCGCAAGATCGGCACGTCGAGTTTTTCTTCCAGGACTTCGACGCCTTGCTCTCCGAGCCACCAGCGCCCGTGCTTGCGCGAAATCAATATGTCGGGTCGGTACTCCAGCGCGAAGGGAGCGGCTTGGGCCGTGCCGAAGATGGCGGCTGTGTTGAAGCCGCCGTCTTCGAAGGCCCGCACGATGGCATCGGTTGCTTCATTCATGCCCAGCCGCCAGCCATCGGCAAAGTCGATCAGGGCCTTTGGGCCGCCCTGCTGGAAGCGGCCGGAGCTGGCGTACCAGCCCTCGTAGTCTTCGGTTGTAGTGAAGAGGCTCGGAGATGCGGGATGGTAGTAGCCATCGTCCGGCGTTGGCTCCGGAGGGAGTATTTCGGCGTCTTGGCCCGAGTAGCGAGCGGCCGATGTCTGCAGCAGGCGGGCCATGTTGGTCACGCCGCCGAACCGCCAGTAGTCGTCGATCCAGCGGTCTTCTTCCTCAAAGTCCGCGTTCCCCACGCCCAGCCGAGCCGTGTCGTGGGCTGGCAGCACGATCACCTTGGATCCGGCTTCTCCAGCCTCTTGCAGGGCACGGCGCACCGGGCGGCTCAGCGGATCGGAGCGCCGGCCGCTGACGTAGATCACCTTGTAGCGGCTGAAGTCCGGCTGGCCCGCTGTCGGGCTGTCCAACTTCTCCGGGCTCCAGTAGTGGTAGCGCATGCCGCTTTGGCTGGCGCTCTCCGCCAGCAAGAAGCGGTACATGCTGGGGAAGCCGAGGAACAGGATGTCGGGCCGAGCGTTGAGGTACACTCCGGCCGAGGCCAGGGCGGCGAACGCCAAGCCGAGCAGCCAAAGCGCTTTGCGGGATCTAGGGAGGGGCAGTGGCATAGGGCTCTGAGCGCGGAGCCCAGGAGGGACGCTGCCGAACCCTCTATTCTAGCTAGCAACCGGGAACTCTGGCCGATTCCAAACCTGAACCATGCAAACTGACTTCATGAGCATTTTCAAAGGCTTCTTGCGCAGGGTCCTGCCTGCTTTCCTGTTGGTGTCGTGGGCGGGCGCTCAGCAGCGTCCCAACGTCCTCTTCATCTTGGTCGATGACATGGGGTGGACGGATCTGGAGGGATACGGTTCCGACCTGCACGAAACGCCGCGCATCGATGCGCTGGCCGACCAAGCGATGCGGTTTACCAGCGCGTATTCGGCGTCGCCCGTGTGCAGTCCTACGCGGGCGTCCATTATGACCGGCAAGCACCCGGCCAAGTTGCACATGACGATATGGCGGGAAGCCGCCAAGCGTCCGCCCCTCAACCGACCCTTGGTCCCGCCGATCACGCTGGACAGCTTGCCTCACGACGAAGTCACCATTGCAGAGGTCCTGCACGATGCCGGATACATGACTGCGCACGTAGGCAAGTGGCATCTGGGAACAGCTGAGTACTACCCCCAGACGCAGGGTTTTGACTACAACGTCGGCGGCACCTTGTGGGGAGCCCCGCAGACGTTCTTCTACCCGTACAGCGGAACCCAGACGTTTTCGGGGCTGCGCTACGTGCCCCACCTCGGCGGCGGCCAGACGGGCGAGTATCTGACAGATCGGCTCACGTCCGAGGCCATTCGAATTCTGCGGAACGAGCGCGGCAAGCCGTTCTTCATGCACTTGGCGTTCCACACCGTGCACACGCCGATCGAGGGCAAGCCCGCGGTCGTAGACCGCTACCGGCAACGAATTCGCGACGGCATGCTGCACCGCAACCCACAATACGCGGCGATGGTCCATGCTCTCGACGAGAACGTGGGCAGGGTGCTCGACACGCTAGACGATCTCGGTGTTGCCGACAACACCTTGGTGATACTCACCTCAGACAATGGCGGATACATCAACAAGTTCGATGAGATGCAGGTCACCGACAACACCCCGCTGCGCTCGGGCAAGGGCTCGCTCTACGAAGGCGGGATCCGCGTGCCGGCCATCATCCGCTGGCCCGGCGTCACCCGGCCTGGCACCGAGAGCGATGTTCCGATCAGCAGCATCGACTACTACCGCACGATCCTGTCGGTGGCTGGCCTGCCTGGCGACCGGGAGTACAACCGAACGGTGGACGGCATTGACCTGACGCCTCTGCTCAGGGATCCCGATCACGTCCCTGACCGAGCGGCGCTGTACTTTCACTATCCGCACTACTACGCCACGACATCTCCGGTCAGCGCGCTGCGGGTCGGGAACTGGAAGCTATTGCGCTACTACGAAGACTCACGCGCCGAACTCTACAACCTGGAGGACGACCTCGGCGAGCGGCGCAACCTCGCCGGCGAGAAGCCGGAGATTGCGACGGCTTTGACGGAGCGGCTCGAGGCATGGTGGGACCAGATCGGTGCCCAGCATCCGTCGCCAAGGCTGACGGACCCGTAGTCGTGGCTTCAGCGCCAGTCGAAGCGTGCGGCGAGCTCTTCCACGCTCCCTTCGGCGGCGACGCTGCCGCCCTCGAAGAACACTGCGCGATCGGCTAGGGCGGTCGCGAGGCCGATTTCGTGGGTGACCAGAATCTTGGATTGGGGCAGCGAGCGCAGCGTTTCCACGAGGCTTCTCTTGCCGGGCGGGTCCAGGAACGTCGCCGGCTCGTCAAGCAGTAGGATCTCGGGCTCGGTCGCGAGCACGCCAGCGAGCGCGGCGCGGCGGCGCTCTCCGGCGCTGAGGTGATGCGGGGGCCGCTTGCGCTGGCCGTTGAGTCCGACCTGCCGCAGGCAGCTATCGACGCGCTCGCGCACCGCCGCCTCGTCCAGTCCCAGGTTGAGCGGGCCGAAGGCCACGTCCTCCTCGATCGTCGGCATGAAGATCTGGTCGTCCGAGTCTTGGAACAGCATGCCGACCCGCCGGCGGATCTCGGCGAGATTGGAGCCCTCCGCGGGCATGCCGCAGACATGGACCGAGCCAGTGCCGTGCAAGAGGCCGACCAAGTGGTTCAGGAAGGTTGTCTTCCCAGATCCGTTGGCACCAAGGATGGCCACGGTCTCCGACCTGCGCAACACGAAGCTCACCTCACGCAGGGCCTCGGACCCGTCGGGATAGCGGAATGACAAGTCCCGCACTTCGATGAGCACGTCGCTCACTTCTGCCCATTGTATTGAGACAGCACGTCGACGTGCTTTGGACGGAACTCAATCTTATGGTCTGTGAGCCGCTCTACCTGCTCGCATCGCTTGGAAATGGACTGGCCGGACACCGCCAGACACGGCGCAGTCAGGACACATGCGATTCGCTAAAATGCACAGCAATATGCGACTCCTCGCCACTATTGCCCTCGCGTCCGCCTCGCTCCTGCCTGCCGCCACGGACAGGCCAAACATCATCTTCATCTTCACGGACGATCACGCCTATCAGGCGATCAGCGCCTATGGGTCGATGATCAACCACACCCCAAATATCGACCGCATCGCCCGCGAGGGCATGCGCTTCGATCGGGCCTTGGTCACGAACTCGATCTGTGCGCCGAGCCGGGCAGTGATTCTGACGGGGAAGTACAGCCATCTCAATGGCGTCCTGGACAACCGCTTGCGATTCGATGGATCGCAGCAGACGTTTCCGAAGCTTCTGCAGGCGGCTGGCTACCAGACCGCGATTTTCGGCAAGTGGCACCTCAAGACGGCTCCCACCGGATTTGACGCCTGGGAGGTCCTGCCGGGGCAGGGAGCCTACTACAACCCTGATATGCGGGTCGGTCCGGACGACACGCGTCGGCGCCACGAGGGGTATACGACGGACATCATCACGGACCTTTCCTTGGAATGGCTCAAGGAGCGGCGCGATCAAGACAAGCCGTTCATGCTGATGAGCCAGCACAAGGCGCCCCATCGCAATTGGATGCCCGGCCCGGAACACCTCTCGCTCTACGACGGACAGCACATTTGGGAGCCGCCGACGCTATTCGACGACTTCTCGGGAAGGGCCTCGCCAGCCGCAGCCAACCGGATGGAGATTGGCCGGCACATGGTCTCCGCCCATGACCTGAAGATCAATCCTCCGCCCGATACTCCGGAGGACGACCGCGTGCTGCGGCAGTGGATGAACAGCTACGGGCGGCTGAACCCTGCCCAGAAGGCGATGTGGGATGCGGTCTACGGTCCCAAGAACGAGGCGTTTCAGAAGGCAAACCTCCAAGGCAAGGACCTGATCCGCTGGAAGTACCAGCGCTATATCAAGGACTACCTACGCTGCATTGCCTCTGTGGACGACAACATCGGCAGGATCCTGCGCTACCTCGACGAGACCGGCTTGGCCGAGAACACGGTGGTCATCTACAGCTCGGACCAGGGCTTCTATCTGGGCGAGCATGGCTGGTTCGACAAGCGCTGGATGTACCGGGAGTCGCTGCGAACCCCTCTGGTGGCGCGCTGGCCGGGCGTCGTCGAGCCCGGCTCGACCAGTCGCGAGCTGGTCTCGAACCTAGACTATGCCGAGACGTTCTTGGAGATCGCCGGCGTGGACGTGCCGCCGGACATGCAGGGTCGCAGCCTGGTGCCGCTCCTGCAGGGCAATGTCCCGAGGAATTGGCGCGACTCGTTCTACTACCACTACTACGAGAGTCAAGTCGCGCACGGCGTTCCTGCCCATGAGGGCGTCAGGACCGACCGATACAAGCTGATCCGGTTTTACGAGAGCGACGAGTGGGAGCTATTCGACTTGGAGCGGAATCCTGAAGAGACGCAGAGCATCTACGGCCAGGCAGGAATGGAAAGCGTCACTGCTGAACTGAAGAAAGAACTCGGACGATTGCGGAAGACGTACGGGGTGACCGAGCCCGCCTTCGAATGACCCGAAGCGAGGAACAATGGCGATCGGTCATTCTTGGCGGGACGTCTAACGGAAACCGACTCTCAGGCAGCGTGTACAAGAGCGATAAGTTCTGGGTAGCCAAGCTTCCTGCTCTTGAGGTGATGACTCAAGGCAGATCGAAGGACGAGGCGTACGCGATGGTCAAGGACATGCTCGAGACACTTGTCAATCTGCCCGGGTTTTCAGTCCGTGTGAATCCAGACGAGCAGGGTGGCTTTGAGGTCACCTCGGAGGGTTCGAGTCAACGGGAACCGTCTTGGAATCGCCCCGGAGCAAGTTCTGGAGCAACTGCCAGTGCCGAAGATTCCGCATGAGTCCGAAAACACCCTGCGGATCTAGCGGATAGACATCATTCAGCGGTGCCACCGCCACGGCCCCTCAATTGGGCCTTCCGAAATGGCAGGATGTTAGGAGACGTGGATCAGCTGAGAGCGGGCCTCCCGCCTCCGTGCGAATCCCGCAGAGTGCCAAGTTGCAATCGTCGAGGGGCTTGACAAGGGTAGGCCATTGGCCTATATGATCAGGATGGAGTTCGAATGGGACGATGCCAAGAACAGCGCCTGCTTCACGCGTCGCGGCTTCGACTTTGCTTATGCCGTTCGCGCCTTCTTCGATCCGCGCCGGATCGTGGTGCAGGATCGTCGGCGGGACTATGGTGAGGATCGCTATCGGCTGATCGGCATGATCGCGGGCGGGCGTATGTCGTCGCCTATACGGTGCGGGGTTCGGCCATCCGCGTTATTTCGGCCCGCAAGGCCAACAGGAAGGAGGTATCGGACTATGAGTACAACGCGCGTCAGGATTGATCCCGACGATCCGGTGACTTTCCCTGAGGGGCGGATCGACCCTGCGGTGGTGGACGCCACGACCGAGGCGGAGATCGCCCTGCAGCAGAAGGAAGACGACGCCGAGGCGATGCAGGACATGGCGCGGTATGCACGCCGGATCCGTCGGCGGCTGGGGCTCAGCCAGGTGGAGCTGGCGCGGCGCATCGACGTGCCGCACGAGACGATCCGCAACTGGGAACAGGGGAAGCGCTCCCCGACCGGCGCGGCGCGTGCCCTGTTGCGGGTGCTCGACAAGGCCCCGGAGACTGCGCTCCGCGTTCTGACCTGACTACGCGGGCCGTCAGATTACCTGATGGTGGCAGACTTGATACTTGTGCCGTTGTACCGAGGCACGGAATTCACCAGCAGGAGAGGGAACATGGCCAAGACGGTGACCTTGTGGTTGGAAAAGGACGCATACGACGAGTTGCAGGAGGCCGCAGCGGCCCAGCGGAGACCGCTGGCGACCTTCATTGCGACCGCTGCTCTGGCACAGATCAGGGGCAAGTTCGTCGATGACGAGGAAATGGCCGAGATCTTGGGCAACGACGCGCTGCTCCGTAGGCTGAAGGCCGGTTCGCAACAGGCTCACCAGCGGAGGGGCGACTTCGTTGGATGACTACCGGATCTTCGAGACCGAGTAATTCCGCAAAGACCTACAATCGATCGCCCGTGCTGGTCACGAGGAGATTGCCCGCAGGCTGCGGCGATCCGTCTACCCGCAGCTGGCGAGCACCCGCACTTCGGGCCGCGCATTCGCAAGCTGAAGGGCTACGCGTCGGAGATGTGGAGATACCACATCGGGTCTTGGCGATTCTTCTACGAGATTGATGATCAGGAACACGTCGGATCGACGATCGCGGCGGCGCACCGCGGCTCGGCATACTGATCTCCGTGCGAAACCTCTATTCGCGGGTTCAATTCCCACCCGCGCCTCCATGAATTTCACATAACTAATTGATAACATAAGATTTATATGGAAATCATGGATCTCGTGATCCCTCGAATTATCACTTTGAAATTCGGGCAAGTGCCCGCTCTCGCAGGCGAGACTGCGCCGGACTGCTTGGTTCTTTCCCGCAGATTCTAGCCCGAGTTCGCCATTTTGCGAATGGTGCTCAGGATAAGTGGTTGTTCCGCAGTGACTTGCAGATGCACTCCGGGCGCTATGGCACCACAAGACTTGCACGCGGCCCGATTAGTCGTCGGCTGACGCCGACGTTGAGCCGGCAGCCGCTCGGGTCGTCCGCTGGCGGTCCGGCCCCGGAATCACGCCCAAAGCCCGTGCCAACTCGCCGCTTGCACTTCTGGCCGCGCGTTCTGGCGGCAGTGGATCCAGTCCCCGAGCGCCGTCTGCAACGACGTCGTCAGCCGCACCCAGCCCGCCAGCTTGCGCCGGATCGTCTCCCACCTGCGGGTGGTCCTGCTCTCACGAACACTCCACGATCCAGACGGGGACTAGGCGGCTGGTCTTCGGAACAGGTCTTAGGACCTCGCCAAACACAACGGACCGAGGCTCTGCAGGAGCCACGCCGCAGCCTCGCTCGCGACATAGGAGAATGGATCAGTGCGGGTTCGCTACTATTATGATCCTAGGAGTGGACAGCCTCACATCTACGGCCATAACGTTGGCGAAGACGAAGTCGAGGCAGTCTTGGATCGTCCAATGGAAGACCGTCCCGGAGAGGGAGGCGTGAGAATCGCGCTCGGGCAAACGCAAGCAGGCCGTTATTTGCGAGTAGTATATGTCCCGGACCCCGTTCCGAACTCGGTCTTCGTGATCACCGCGTACGAACTCGGACCGAAGGCGAAGCGAGCACTTCGCCGTAGACGCAGGAGGGCGCAATGAGGAAGACGTACTTTCCAGCCGGTTGGGACGAAAGTAGAATCCAGCAGGTACTCGATCACTACGAGGCGCAAAGCGACGACGAGGCCGTGGTCGAGGACGAAGCTGCGTATGAGAGCACCACTCACACGGCGGTCGAAGTGCCAATAGATCTCGTTCCAGAAGTTCGCGAGCTGATGGCGAAACACAAGGCCAGCTGATCTACACCCATTCTCAGCAATTGACGGGTCGGCCTGCCCCGTAGTCGAGACGCGTAGCGAAGGAACAATTGATGCGGAGCCGCTGGCTCCAGGTCCGCGAATGCCCTCCGAGCGTGACCGTGACCACGACGGTGAGGCTCGAAGTGGCTCCGCTGGGACCAATTCCCCGCAGCGACGGCTCACTGTGAATTGAATGCCGGCCTGAACGTCTGCCGCAGGGTACGGTTACTGGTCCTGAAGTACCGTGACCGATTCGCCTACTTCGATAGCCATCAAGTCATGGCCCGCGACGACTGGGCCGGAGTAGCGGGTCTTCAGGCGAGCTAGGACCTCGTCCTTGGTCTCCGGCGGTATGCCCGGGCCAGCAGTCAGCACATAGTGTGTCAGGACTCCGAGTCTTGGTCGCGCCTCGGACATTACCGTGCCAACCTCCTCGGGTGTGGTGTGGTGAGCCTCGACCCGCTTCATCGCCGGGTTGACGGCGAAGAGCGCTTCGGGGATTGCGACCACTTCGTGAACGAGCAGATCTACGCCCTTGGCCGCCTGGATCACATTCTGGTCGAAGCGCGTATCCCCTGAGATCACGACAGATCGTCCGGCGTAATCGACGCGATAGCCGAATGCCGGCTTGATCAGATCCCCGTGGTTGACTTCAAACGAGGTCACCTTTACGCCCTCGTGCTCATAGATAACTCCGCCTTCGCTGTACTCGTTCACATCGAACTTCGCAGCGGAACGTGGCAGCGCCTCGTCCTTGACCCGGATGGCGATGTCGGTAGCGTAGGCCTGTTCCATGCCCGCTGTGATCTTTCCCAGTCCCTCCGGTCCCCAGATGCGCAGCGGCACTCGGCGGCGACCGTAGTTTGGCGGCAGCCATCCGATCAGCCACAGGTCTGCAAGGCCGACCAAGTGGTCCGAGTGGAAGTGCGTAATGAAGACCGCGGTCACCTCGCGCATCGGAATGCCGAGTTGGTTCAGGCGAATCGTGACGCCCCTACCGGCATCAAACAGGAGCCGCTGCGAACTGGCCTCTACCAGCGTTGCGGGCCCGAACCGGTCAGGATGCGGATTCGGCGTGCCCGTGCCCAGCAGCGTCACACGCATGGACTCGGCCCGGGACTCCGCAGGCGCGATCAGAGCGATTGTGAGTACGCCCAGCACTGCAAGGATTCGCGTAATCCGACAATGTTTCGCTGCCATGCCACGCCCGTGACGCTCGTCGTCCTGCGAGTACTGCTTCATGCGATTGCACCAAGCACTCAATTCGGAGGAGCGTCCCGAATGTTCTCGCCACGCTCGACGACCTTGAGGATCACATAGGTCACGGACTCGCCCTCCGTGAGATCCCATTGATGGGGCGTTTTCACGGGGATGTTGATGAGATCGCCCTTGCGAGCCTCGATGCGGCGCGGATTCTCGAGGCGCGGTGCCCGCCACTCGCCGGGGCGCCCCTCGGCTTGAATCGCGTCCACCATCTTGCCCCCCAGCAGCAGCGTGCCGGATCCCTCGAGCATGATGTAGAAGTCGGCCTTCTGGTCGTGCGACTCCGCCCAGCTGTTGCCGCCGCGATGCAGGATCGACAAATAGTGATTGCGGTCTGCCGCTTCTGGCAAGGGAGTCCAGCCGCCGACCCCTCCGGAGACGCCCTGGCGGTAGACTTCGCCGGTCTGGTTCGGGTTCTTCTCCAACAGCTTCACGAGCTCGAGGTGATAGTCGGACAGCTCATCGTGCGTAAGGTGCCGGATCTCCGACTTGCCGAACTTGCCGATGAAGAAGTCTTCCGGGGTTGCATAGGCCGATTCCGCCCCCGGGTACTGCAGGAAGTTCTCGACACCGAGCGCATCGAGCCTTGCCTTCAGCGCTAGCCCGAAGTTGACGTGGTGGACTTTCCATCCTTGAGCGCGATCTCCTTCGGGAACTGGATCCCCAGGAGCCATCCCATAGCGCATGAATGTCGGAGGATCGTCGGCGGACACCAGCTCGATCGCGGAGATTTTCTCGGCGATAGCTGCCTGTTTGCCCTTGTCGGATGTGCCGAAGATCTCCGCCGGGTCGCGATGCAGCTCGTCGTAGCCCGGGAGGTTCTCCAGCCACCAGTCGAAGTCGTTCGTGCTCTGGCCGTTGAGAGGTGCAACGTATGCCAGCCGGGTCGACTCGCGCGCGATGGGATCACTGCTCGATGGATCGGCATGGTCGTCGCTGTAGGCCAGCCACATGCACAGCTGAGCCCCAGCTGATCCTCCGAACGCACCGACTTGATCCTTGTCGATATTCCATTCCGCGGCTTTCGCCCGCAGCGTCTGCACGGCTCGTTGGGCGTCTGCGTGAGCTGCTGGCAGCGGCACTTGGCCAGCGAGCCGATAGTTGATCGCGGCGACCGAGATCCCGGCAGCCAGCAGGGCCTTCAGGGTTGCTTGGTTTACGGAACCCTTGCTACCTCGGGTGAAGCCTCCGCCGTGGATATGGAGCACCAACGGTGTGGGGTCAGACGACTCAGCTTGGTAGAAGTCCAACACGTGCCGCTCATGGTCTCCATACGAGAAGTCAGCGACGGTGGGTTTAACCCGTTCTGCTCTGTCTCCTCCACCTTGAGCCGATAGGGGCGACACGGCAAGGAAAACGCCGCAGGCGAGTGCGGCCAGGTGGACAACGCGGCGGGTCATATCGCTTAACTCCGAATACAGCCGGTCCTCCCGGCACCGGCAATCCAGCTGCCAGTGGCGGCGGTCGCGAAGCAAGCCACCGAGCCCGAGAGCAAGTTGCCAGATGAGGAAAATGGCCGGTTCAAGTGTAGCCGATGGCAGTATTAGCCCGTAGCGCTACGCAACACGGCCGCGGCTTGCGCTTGGTCAAGGAGCTTGCCTGCTGGGCGACCCACGATCCGCCATTCCAAGACTCGGGCTTGGTGTCTTAGTGGCGCTGTTCCAGAGTCAGCCTGCCGTGGTGCGGATCCGATTCCCATGTAGGCGGGTGTCCGAGGGCTCGGGGATCAGACGTTGCCAGGAGGTGTTGGTCTAGCCTTGCTGCCAAGGCGCTCTTGATCTCCGCGTGCGCGGCTTCGTCGGCGACGTTCTTCAGCTGCCCAAGATCTACGCCCACCTCATAGAGTTCTTCGCCGGGGCGCTTGGAGAACGCCGCTTCGTAGTAGCGCCGGAACTCAGGATCGTCCTTGCGGGCCCGCATCAAGTCCTTCGTGGGCGATGGATCTACTTCCCCCAGGATTGGAGGGTCACCCGCGGGCCAGCGGTCGGGCTCGATGTTCCGGATGTAGAGGTATTGATCCGTCCGGATCGCCCGCATCGGGTATCCGACCCTTCCTTCACGCCACGGAGTGTGGCGCTCGCGGGCCAAGATCACGTGGTCACGAGTGGAGTCGACGCGCCCGTCTTCCCCAGACTCCAGCAAGTCCAGCAAGCTGCGCCCCGTCATATCTTCCGGAATCTCGACACCCGCAGCATCAAGGATGGTTGGGGCTATGTCAACCAAGCTGGCGAAGTCGGTAACCACTCGCCCCCCGGGGACACTCTCTGGCCACCGCACGGCAAGCGGCACGCGCGCCCCGTAGTCGTATAGATCCGCCTTGGCACGCGGAAACGGCATCCCGTTGTCGCTGGTGACGATGACGATGGTGTTCTCCAGCTGGCCTTGCTCTTCCAAGTACGAGAAGATCTCGCCGAGTTCCCGGTCGAAGCGCTCGATCTCGAAGTAGTAGTCGAGAATGTCGCTGCGAACCTCCGGGTCGTCGGGAAGAAACGGAGGCACCACCACATCCTCGGGGCGCAGCCCGCTGGCGATACCCGAACCCTTCTCGTAGGCGCGATGCGGGTCGCTGCTACCGAACCAAAAACAGAACGGAGCTCCGGGCGGGTTGGCTTCGTAGAAGGTCTGGAAGTCGTCGTACCGCGGGCCTGCGGGATTGCGAGATCGACCCCCGGCTTCCAAGCTCCCGGGTGACCAGCCTTTGCGGGTGAAGCCGATGTGGTACCCCGCCGCTTCGAGCAGGTCGGGGTACGTCACGAACTTGGCGGGCAGGGAACTCCACAAGTTGACGCCCTCTTCGAGGCGGTAGCACTCTTGGCCCGTCAGGATGGCTCCCCTGGATGGAGTGCATGACGGCGAGTTGCAGAATGCGTGTTCGAACCGGACACCTTCGGCCGAAATGTGGTCAAACGCAGGCGTGCGGACCACCGGGTCGCCGGATGCACCGGTATGAGCGAAGGACTGGTCGTCGGAGATTGCGAACAGGATATTAGGACGAGACCGGCCCTCCGGAGCTGATGCACAACCGGCGAAGGCTGCGGTCGCCGCTAGCGAGAAAAGGTCTCGACGCCGCATTGTCAAGCTGCCGCAGTTGGATCTCACGTTGATTCCTGGGCCAAGCCGAACTGCGCAAGCCAACGGCTCCGGGGCAAACGGCGCAGGTCGTGCAAGCAAGCCCCGCCTTGCCTCAAGAGCTGGGCAGGCAGCAGGATCTCTACTCGCTCACAATCTCAACAAGCCCGGAAGATTTTGCCTCGGTCATTCGCATGCCCATGTCGGCTGTCCGCCGCGCCAGTTCATCGATCTTCCACTCCTCCGCGCCCTTGACATCGGAGCGAAGGATGTTCGCGATGGGCGCGGTCCACTTCTCGGCGATCGCTCCGGGCCCTAGGATGATCCCCATGACCGGCCCGACGTCGCCGGCGTTCGTGTCAGTGTCCCAGCCGGCCATGACAGCGAGCGTGATCGTCTTGTCGAAGTCACCCTCGCCGTACAGCAGGGCTAGGGCGTTGACCGCGTTGTTGGGGAACACGCGGCGCTGCTTCTCATCTCCCTCAGGAGCCCACTTGGCGTCAATCTGCTCATGGGCCATTTCCCAATCATCGGGCCACTGCTGGTGCCAGGACATCACGTCTCGGATGCAGCGGGCGTAGTCGCAATCCTCGGGGATGGTTGCGAGACCGGCCTCGAGCAGCTTCGTGGGATCCGACTCAAAGAAGGCCTCGGCGGTGAGAGCAGCCATGAACATCTCGCCATAGACGCCATCGGTATGGAACGAGACTTCGGCATCGATGCGCCCGTACTCCGCAGCCCCTGCGGGATTGCCGGGCAGCATGAAGCCCCAGAACTCGCCCTTCATCTGCCCGCCCATGAACTCGCCAAAGTCGTGCTTGCCCGACTCGGGAGGCCTGACGCCCTCCTTCAGGAGCTTCTCGGCGACCCTGACCGCCCGTCCGCAGTTCTGAGCCTCGAACACAGAGAACGACGCCAACCATTTGTCGGCGATATCTTGGCTTGTGATGTCAGGGCCCTTCTCCTCGAGCAGCATCAGGTTCGCGATTTGGTACAGGGAGTCGTCGTCTGGTCCGAATCCGGTCGGGCCCCAGTTATCCGCGGTGTACCATTGCTTGCGATTCGGGTCCCTTTGGGGAGGCAGTGTCTTGATGTAGTCGGTCAGCGGCCACTGTCCCAACTCCGTGAGGAAGGGCTCCAGCGCGTTCTTGTGCATGCCCTCAACGCTCATGCCCAACGCGCCCGCGACTGCTTCGCCGAGCCAAGCACCGTGGATCTTCTCGTAGTACTCGGCCGCGGTGAGCGAGCGGACAGCTGGGTCGTCGCTGCCCATCTCGGCGGACTGATCGGTTGCGCCGCATGCGGCAAACACTGCCATTACTAGGCATGTGGCCAGAATTAGGCGGATCGAGGGCATGTCATTCTCCTGTGGGCAACTGCCGTATAGCGAAGGCAGCCAATTGCGCGAATCAACGATGTGGCCCCGAGGGTTCTGGCCGCCAGCCGGTCCACAAACCGAAACGCGGTCCGGGCGGGCCAGCCAAAGCCATCGGTGACTCGAACCTACGGTACTACAAGAATCGTGCTCGGTGGCTCGACGGTCGCAGGCCTAGTTCAAATGAGCGCGAGTCAATCGCGGCAACTGCCTGTCAGGAGAGACCCTCCCGCGAGTCGCTTCACTGTCTGGGTCGGGGACCCTGTGGCCGCGGACCCCTCGGTCGCCCGCCTTGGCGCGGCGGCCCTGCGCCCCTCCTGCGCCCGCCCGGACCGCCTCGAGCCCCGGGCGGAGGCAACTGTGCGGTAACCCCAAGCGCCTCATATAGATCGCGTGCCTCAATACCGAGAGCTCGCGCCGCTGCGACGTAGTTCATCGGCGCGACCCGACCGTCAGTCAAGCGCAGTGCTTCCGCGAGCTTGGCCTCGTCAATTTCCAGCTCAGCCGCCGCACGAGACACTTGCTCGACGGTCGGTCGGGGGTCGTCCCCTGGCGGGCGTCCGCGGCCGCCATCGCGACGGCTAAGTTGGCGATCTGATTCCCTGCCTGCATCTGCAGAAGGCGTGCCCGAGAAGCATCCCATGATGTACGGCCATGTCGCCGTGGCGTGGTAGTGGTAGTCGCCGTCATCATGGGCGTGTCCGTTGCAGCGGTCCAAGTACTCGGCGCCCTCTTTCGGGACGAAGCGATATGCGTCCCATGCGTCAATCCGCGGCGCGCGCAGTCGCTCCCAACTGCTCTTGAATTCGACGATTTCCGAGCACGCCTCATCGCGGCAGCCGAACGGACCGTAGACTGGGAACCCATCCCACCCGAACGCGAGGATTGGCGATGGCTCGTTCGCCTCCCGCGCGATGTCGAAACAGGTTTCGATCAGCGCGTGGTAGTGGTACTGTCGCGCCGTGTGTCCCATGCACGAATCCATGATTGCGTTGTAGATTGGATCGCCGAAGCCCGGAGGGGGTACCGGGCCTTCGTTCGGCCCGAACAGCGGAATGCCGTTGATCGCGACGCCGGAAGGCCCAAGCAGCGGCAGCGGACTCGGCCGCTCCGCCAGCTTCGGGTTGAGCGGCATGCGGTAGTCGCGATTGAGTTCCACCAGCGGGTTGGGCGTGATCTGAACAAACTCGTAGTGCGGAATGGCGTTGCTGCTCACGACGAGTTCGTCGCCGTCGCACTCGACTTCTAGCCGCGGACGTGGATAACCCTCGCCCGCTCCCGGCGAATCGCTCACATCCATGAATGCATCGCTGGGACAGGGGTTGTTCGCTGCGGGCACGGGCAACGCCAGCAACAGGCCGAACAGCCCGACGGCAGCGAAGACGAGGGGTCTCGTGGGCATCTTGTTCAACCTCCCAAGCCTGGCGGAGCAAAGCGCTCAATCGAACGCTCCCACCCAGCTAGTCAGCAAGACGACGGGGACTGCGCCACCGTTTCTAGGCCACAACCCAATATTGGTGGCGGGCCGCGACAATTGCAAGCTCTTTACCATTCTCGTGTCGTTCTAGTTCCGGTGTCACGCTAGGGTAGCGCGCTCGACTCACTGCTGCCTGCGAACTTGGCGGATCCCGCTCCCACCGGCGCCTTGCCGGCAGCTACCCCGCGAAGGCTTCATTGATCGACGGCGGAGGACTGCCGAACCGATGGTTGACTTGCTCCACGACGCAGCGGTACTAGGGAATTTCGGCCTCGCTGACTAGCACTGTCGTGCCCGCCACCAAGTTTCGCAAGACCTGCATGCCATCGGAGTCCGATGTGCCGTCCGCGAAGTCGATTCCGTCGAACAGCGTTTCGAGAGAGCGACGCACTCTAGCGTCGATCCCACCCACGATCAGGCGGCGTCCCAGCTTGCCACCGTCAGAAAGTTGCAACGGCCTAAACTCCCCGTAAGCCGCAGCGGACTTGATATGGAACGGCTTGCGCGACTTCTTAGAAGATCGACTCCAAGTTCCTGAAACATCGAGTGTTAACGCACCCGGAGGGGAGCCTCGCTCCCTAGCCACGAGGTAATGCGCCTGGCAGTAGTCCGGATCCGTTACAACCCGGCTTTCGAGGAACGTCTCTTGCGGCACCGCCAGGTCCTCGACATAGGAAGCAGTGATCTTCGACTCGTTGGGGACCAAGCTGCTATGCCCGGCAAACACGCGGCGCGGCGCGAGCCAGCCCAGCACCGATGCCAGCGGTGCGGGCGGGGGAGCGATATGGCAGGGAACCAGTTCGAGATTGCGGGTAACGATCCGCCCGCTCTCAACCTGCACGTAGTAGCCCTGGTCCGTCCGAACCGTCCAGCCGCCGTCCGGGTGTGGCTTCGCCGCACCCCAATCCCAGTCCAGCGTGTAGCTGACGTCCTCGCGAAGGATCGGATCACCTGCGGTGACGCTTGAATCAATCAGCACGTCCGCGCCGATCGGCACGCCGGCTAGAGCCCAGACCGAATGGTCGTTGGTGCTGAACTCGACCTCGAGGCGATTGATCCCGTCGCGAAGCAGCTTGCGGGAAAGGTGGTGCCAGGGCGAGTACATGCGAGCCACTTTCTCCCCGTTCAAGTACAGGTGCGCATGGCCTTCGTTGGCGACTGGCAGCGTGTCCACGCTCTGCGGCGTGAAGCGGAAGTTCTGCGTTTCCAAGAAGATGTTGAATCCGTCCATCGAGTCGGTGTCCATGTGGATGCGCATCGACGGTGTCGGCTCGGCCTCGTAAACCTCGATCAAGGGGTGCTGGGAGTGGTCGACCGGCGGCAGGAACAGCTCCTGCGGCCAAGCCGCGATCCCGGCAATGATGGCCAAGGCCATCAGCGCCGGGCGGATCAGCCGCACTTGTTGTCGTCGCACGGCCTGAAGCACAGTACCTTGTGTTCGGGCGTCAGGGTACAGCCGACAGCGTCCTCTTCGCTCTGGCCGCAGCGGAAGAAGCATTCCGGCTCGCCGGGCGGGGCCACGTTCCGTCGCTGGCGCGGCGGCGGCGGGGTTCTTCCCAGAGACTCGATCAGCTTGGCGGTGTCCACCTCAAGCGTCCGGGCGGAAGCGGCAAAGTTGATCGGCTTGATGCCACCGGGCTCCACGCGCAGGGCCTTGGCAACTTCGGCTACATCCTTGTTCAGGGCTGCCGCGACGGCCTGCACTTCTTCTGGCTGGGGGCGCTGGTCGCGTGGCGGTCCGCCCCGCTGTCCGGCCCTGGGAGGTCGGTTCCCCGCAGGGCCCGGGCCCGGGCGTTCGCCCGGCCCTCCGGGACGCGCTTGGCTGACTTCAGGCGGACGGCGGCCGCGAACGGGTCCACCCGTCGGAGTGCCTGAATAGCAGCCAAGGATGTACGGCCAGGTCTCGGTCACGTGGTAGTGGTAGTCGCCGTCATCATGGGCGTGTCCGTTGCAGGCGTCGAGGTACTCCGGTCCGTCCTTCTCGACGTATTCGTAGGCGTCCCAAGAGTCTTGATGTGGCTCGCGGACCTCTTCCCAGCTACTGCGGTGGCGCACCACCTCGTTGCAATCGGCATCGACGCAACCCCACGGTCCACGGATCGGAATGCCGTCGTAGCCAAATCCCAGGATGGGCGAGGGATCGCCATCCTTCGCGCCAAGACTGAGGCAGCGCTGCACCATGGCGTGGTAGTGGTACTCCTGCGCCGTGTGGCCCATGCAGGCGTCCATGATGGCGTTGAACACCGGATCGCCGAATTGTTCCTCGGCTGGCACTGGGCCCTCATTCGGCCCGAAAATCACGATGCCATTGACCGCAACGCCAATGCCGCCAAGCAGCGGAATCGGCACCGGCTTGTCGGCCAGCGAGGGCTTGGCGGGCAGGCGGAACTCGTTGTTCCGCTCCAAGAGCGGGTTCGGGGTGACTTGGACGAACTCGTAGTGCGGGATTCCGTTGGCACGGACCACCAACTCATCGCCCTCGCATGTAGCTTCGACGTGAGGTCGCGGATAGGCGGGTCCGGCTCCAGGTGCTTCGGAGACATCAAGGAATGCGTCGGCCAAGCACGGCCCCGACTGTGCCGCGCTGACGCTTGCCAACGCGAACAGTAGAAACGGAATTCTGATCATCGAGACTATCCTCAGTGCGCATCATACATCGAAGCGACGCGGCTTCGTGAAATTCGACCGGGCTTCGAAAGCATTGGTCGCTAGACGAGCGGGCTACGGAGTAGAGCGGAACAGTCCAACCAGTCCTGGGAAGCGGCAATGCAGGCGTGGCGAGCGGTCGGCGCGCTGAGTGGGACCACAGCCGAGCCTGCCAATCGTGGTAGGGCGTCCTGTCCAAGAAGTGCGCTCGTCCTAGGCTGCTATTCTTGGCCCCGTGACGCGTCTTGCGGTTATCTGTCTCTTGCTAATCCCGGGAGCCCTGCAAGCCCAGCGGACACCGTCCGGAACCAAGCCGAACATCGTCTTCATTCTGGCGGACGACCTCAGCTACCGGGATCTCAGTATTTGGGGACAGAGCCGTTTCTCGACTCCAAACCTAGATCGGCTCGCGGCGGAAGGCGTCCGCTTCACACAAGCCTACGCTGGCGCTCCGGAATGCGCTCCCTCCCGAGGGACCCTCATGACGGGACTGCATACCGGGCACGCGTCAGTTCGCGATAACCGCAGCGCAAGGGGGCAGGATCACTTGGCGGACTCGGACGTGACCATTGCCGAGATGCTGAAACGATCGGGGTATGCGACCGGCTTCTTCGGGAAATGGGGCATTGGCCTTCCCGACACTCCGGGGACGCCAGACAAGCAGGGCTTTGACGAGGCATTCGGATTCTACGATCAGCGCCGCGCCCACACGTTTTTTCCCCACTACCTCTACCGCAACGGGCGCAAGGTCGACTATCCGGGGAACTTCGGTTTCGACATGGCCCACATGTACGAGGACAACGGGACACCACCCGAGTCTAGGAACTCCTCGTCCCGCTACGACAGCGACGGCCGATTGATTCCGCCCGGCGTCCCGGACCGATCGCAGGCAGTCTATTCCGAAGATGTGCTCGAGGATGCGGCCATCGGCTTCGTGCGTCGCAACCAGGACCGACCGTTCTTCCTCTATTTTGCGACCCAGCTGCCCCACGGGCCGGTCATAACCGACACCCTCGGCCCTTTCCTGAACCGTGCGGACTTTCCTTCGACCGCACACAAGGAGTGGGCTTCAATGGTCCTGCGGGTCGACACGTTTGCGGGCGAACTGGTTGACCTGCTCGGAAGCCTCGGGATGCGGGACCGCACTCTCGTGGTCTTCGCGTCGGACAACGGCTACTCGATGTGCGGGTATTTCGCGCGCGGGAACCAATCCGCGAACTGGCCGGACGATCCGTTCTTTCGAAACAAGGGACCCTTTCGGGGAGGGAAATTCTCCCTGTTAGAAGGGGGCATCCGCATCCCCTTCTTCGTAAACTGGCCCGCCGCGATCAAGGCCGGCGTGTCCAGCGTGCCCGTATGGCTCGTCGACCTGCTTCCGACATTCGCTGAGTTGGCTGGGGCCAACCCTGTCCCATCGAATGACGGGTCTAGCCTCGTCCCGCTGTTGAGCGGCGATCCGAGGACGTTCGTCTCAGACAGGCCTCTCTATTGGGAGAACGCGAGGGAACAGGCGATCCGCAAGGGTCCGTGGAAGGCCTACCGCCCAACTCCTGACGACCCTATGGAGCTGTTTCTGATAGAGGAAGACGTCAGCTGCGAGCGAGACCTTTCGGATGACTATCCCGAGGTCGTCGCCGAAATGGAGCGGATCATGCTGCGAGAGCACGTCGACCACCCTTGGTACTGGAACCCGGCGGAAACATCGGAGGACTTTCGGCGCAAGGAATCGCTCGCGCGAGATCTCGGTCAGTTGCAGGTGGCAAGGCAGGGCAATTCCAGCCCATGACCTCGTAGCTTGAGCAGACGCCGGTACGCCAGCAGCAATGCCACGTGCCTCCCTCCCTGAGCAGGGTGCTGAGTCTCGTCGCCGGCCACTTCGTGAGCCACAGACTGAGGCATCGGTCTCGCAGCGCGCCCAAGAGATCTCAGAGCTGTTCGGCCGCCCGCTTTGCCCGTCGGAGGTTGGTTCCGCGAAGCGCGGTTCCTCGCCTCGACGTGACTCGAACCTCCCGTTACAACTCTGCCAATTGGTGGGTGACATCCGGTACGTCTTCCGATATGTCGAAGTCTGATTGCGCCAGGGCAAGCCCTGGAGAGGAGGAAGCCATGAGCTGAAACCTTTCATAACGAGCCAGCGGGTTCAACCCCCGCCCGGCAGAGGTGCAGCCCACCAGCCGGGAGCGAGTGTTGCAGGGCGTGCGGCAACGCACGACTTGAAGCGTACACAGCGGGCGGTGAAGCGTCGTTATCGAGCCCCGAGATCGTCAATGTCGGTGCCTTCAGCGTTCAGACCCTGGGGGCAGCACCGGAAGCGCCGCCAGCGGCGAGGCGTCACGGACCGGCCGGGGTCTAAGACCGAAGGCAAAGCCGCAGGATGGCTCGTCAGGGAACCTGGGAGGCCCTGTCCTGTCCACGTGCAGAAGTCGCAATGGGATGCCCGACTACCACAAGGCCCCGGCCCCCGCGGCTGGCCTGCGCCACGGGGGAGCGCTGCGGCGGACACGAATCGACAGGCAAGGCATGCGGTACCGGCTGGCGAAACAATAAGCCGAAGGGACGCAGGGCAGGGAGTCGTAGTGCCTTGATAGTACCGTCAGACGGCGGGGAACCGTGTTCAGCGGGACCCGCCCGAGGGAAGCGAGGCATCTGAAGAGCAGAACCATGCGAGGGAAACGATGGAGCAGACACAGAGCTACACAAACACGTCCACGAAACGAGCATGGATAGCCGAGCAGGCGAGGGCGCACCCGGAACGGGTGTTCAACTCGCTGCACCACCTGATCGACGAGGACTGGATGCGGGAGGCGTACCGCCGCACGCGCAAGGATGGAGCGTCAGGGATCGACGGCGTGAAGGCAGCCGACTATGAGCGCGATCTGGAGGCCAACTTAAAGAGCCTGCTGGAACGCATCAAGGCGGGCCGCTATCACGCGCCGCCGGTGCGCCGACAGTACATCCCGAAAGCGGACGGCAGGCTGCGGCCACTGGGCATCCCGACCTTGGAGGACAAGGTGGCGCAGCGGGCGATCGTGATGCTGCTGGAACCGATCTACGAAAGCGACTTCCTGTCGTGCTCGTATGGGTTCCGGCCCGGACGGTCGGCCCACGATGCGCTCGACACAGTGTACGAGAGCATCGGAAGGCAAGGGCAGACATGGGTGATCGACGCCGACGTGGCGGGCTACTTCGATAGCATCCCCCATTCCGAAATCCGGGCAGTCCTCGACCTGCGAATCAAGGATGGCGTCGTGAGGCGCATGATCGACCGGTGGTTAAAGGCGGGGGTGCTGGAAGCCGGCACTCTCCATAAGTCGGAAACTGGCACCCCTCAGGGCGGTGTGATTTCACCGTTGATCGCGAACCTGTTCCTGCACCACGTGCTGGACCGCTGGTTTGCCGAGACGGTGCAACCACGGCTGCGAGGAGCCAGCCAGCTAGTGCGTTTTGCTGACGACTTCGTGCTGACCTTTGCCGACGGCGGAGACGGCCAGCGCGTGCTGGCCGTGCTGGGCAAGCGTCTGGGCCGCTTCGGGCTAACGCTCCACGCGACCAAGACCCGCTATGTGGACTTCCGACCGCCGCAGAACGCAGGCGGCCACGAGCCGCACGCCAGCTTCGACTTCCTCGGCTTCACCCATGTGTGGGGCCGCTCAAGGAGGGGCTACTGGGTAGTGCGCCAGCTCACGGCCAAGCAGCGCTTAGCGCGCGGACTGCAAGCGGTCAACGAGTGGTGCAAGAAGCACCGCCACGCGCCACTAGCGGAGCAACAGAAGCGACTTGCCAGCGTGATCCGTGGTCACTGCAATTATTACGGTCTGACGGGCAACAGCAAGCGCCTAGGGCAATTCCGCTATCAAGTGGTGCGTCTCTGGCAGAAGTGGCTCTCGCGGCGCAGCCGCAAGAGTCGCGTCAACTGGGAACGCATGACGGAAGTGCTCCGACGGTATCCCCTGCCACCCGCCAAGGTCGTGCGCACGATCTACGCATCCTGAGCGAAGCTGCCATCAGAGGAACCAAGTGCGGCAACCCGCACGCTTGGATCTGTGAGGGAGGGGGCTCGGTAACGACCCCCTCTACTCGGCCACTTACCAGTTAACGTCCCGGAGTGCATCCGACACTGGTGATGGGCCCGCTGGGCATCCGGCAGTTGGCGTGGGCTGGGGGTTGCCAACAGCTTCCAATGGAACCCATTCCGGTCGATCACGCGCAGTCAGCCCGGCAAGTCGCGCTACACCAGCGGTTGCTTCCATTTCACATGAGTGGAGAGTTGCCGTATGTCGCTTTGGCGGCTAAACTGACACATATGACGAAGGCACAAGTCTACCTTCCAGAACAGGACTTAGAGGAACTTCGTTCAATAGCGGAGCGAACGGGCCGGAGCGTAGCGGACCTAGTGCGCGAGGCGGTTCGTCGTGTGTGGCTCCGGCCAGATGCGAGTGGACCGGTCGCGCTATGGGATGGAACGCCGACGAAGACGTCCGCCGAGCACGATGCGATCTACGATAGGTCCTAATGCGCGCGAGCTCGACGGTATTTGTTGATACCAGCGCCTGGATTGCCCTTGCGCTTAGTCAGGATCCGCTACATCCCAGAGCAGTGACGGCGTGGGAGGAAATGGTACAGAGTCACGCTCGTATCGTTACATCAGTGGCCGTGATTCTCGAGACTATGACGTTCTTCGATCAGCACGCGGCACGGGACGTCGCCCTCAAGTGGAAGGACTCGTTGGATTCGATTCAGAACTTCCGCGTGCTGGATTGCACTGAAGCTGACATGCAGGGTGCGTGGCGATACTACACCCGTCGCGACCTACACAAGCTTTCAGCCGTTGATGCAACTAGCTTCGTCCTAATGTCGAATCACGGCATTGCACGGGCATTCTCGTTCGATCACCACTTCGCTTCAGTCGGGTTCTCCATGGTCGGCTGACCGCGTGTTGATGGCAGGAATGTCGAGTACATCAACGCGCTGTAGCACGTAGAACTGCCCGGCCAGTCCCTGTGCGTGAAGATCGTGTCGGACGACCGATTCGCTGTAGTCGGCGTTCAAAACCGACCTGGTCATTCAGCAGGAGCTCAACACTGATAGGACACGCCGCTGAATCAGGTTGTCGGCGATTCGCGATAGTGAGGCGTAGAGGCCGCACAAGCGCCGTAGGACTTGATGCCTCAGATCCAAGTTCCAGTGTCGGGCCCTCGAACAGTTGAGAGTCACGAGTGTTGGATGTCACGAGGATCAAACCATGCTGACGGGCAGTCGCTGCAATCTGACCGTCAACAAGCGGAGGTGTCCGGCCAATGGCCGCAAGTCGAGCACGCTCCTGAGTATGCCGCTCGGCCTCTTTCCGGCCGTACTCCAAGATGGCAACACTCACTATCAGCACATCTTCCAGATACCGTTCAATCGCCTTCCAGCGACGCGACGGCTCGAGCCTCGTCCCGCTATTGAGCGGCGATCCGGCGAGGTTCGTCTCAGACCGGCCTCTCCATTGGGAGAACGCGAGGGAGCAGGCGGTCCGCAAGGGTCCGTGGAAGGCCTACCGCCAAACTCCCGACGATCCTATGGAGCTGCTTCTGGTCGAGGAAGACGTTCGCTGCGAGCGAGACCTTGCTGACGCATATCCGGACGTCGTCGCCGAAATGGAGCGGATCATGCATCGGGAGCACGTCGACCACCCGTGGTATTGAAACGCTGCGGAGACATCGGCGGACTTTCGGCGCAAGGAATCGCTCGCACGGGATCTAGGGCAGTTGCAGGTGGCGAGGGAGGGCAATTCCAGCCCATGACTTCGCGGCTCGAGCAGACGACGGCGTCCGAACGGCAACGCCACGCGCCTCCCTCCTTGGGCATGGCCCTGAGTCTCGCCGACGACCACTTCGTAGGCTGTAAGAAGAAGCATTGGCCTTGCAGCGCGGTCAAGGAACATTAGAGCCCTTCAACCATCCGCTCTCCCTGCCGGACATTGGTTCCGAGAGGGTCTGTTCCTAGCTGCGAGGCGACTGGTCAATCGCTCCTTGCCGGATCGATTAGCGAGATCCGATTCCCGTAACGTCGGAAGTCGTCTTGGTCGAAAGTGAGCAGGCGCTGCTCGGCATGTGCGAGCATCGTTGCCACGATATTAGCGTCATGGACTTGGCGTCCTCCAACTGGAATCTCGCGACACAGCTCGGCCAGCTGGTGGGTGACATCCGGTCCGTCTTCCAAAACGTCGAACTCAGATACAAACCAGTCAACGTCCCTAAGTGCATCCGACATTGGCAATGGCGCTGACCAGATCTGTGGGCGCGTCACAACCGCAAGGTACTCGCGAACGATCTGCCGACTTATCCGGGGACGCTCTTCCCTCCCAAGAGCTTCACGCAGTCGGGCACGGGCTAAGTCATGGCTGGGCGCGACCGTGAAGCGCGCCCGCACTAGGACGTTAGTGTCAATGAACATCCTCTGTTCAACGGCCTCGGTCGTCGTAGAGATCTTCGCGTCGCAACGACAATTCGGCTGGCCAATCGCCAGGGTTGTGTGGCGGGAACACGCGGTCAAGATCAATCGCTTTGCCGCCTGCAGGGGCTGGCGAACCGTGCGGGTGAGCCTTTTCGCCGATGGTCTCTTCACGCTCGAACACCAGCGATTCGTGCTCAAGATCTACTGCAGCGGTCCTCCACCCGGCGAGCTGCCAAGCCAGCGAATGCCCATAGCCGCGTCGGTTCCGCTGATTCGACCACCATGGTCGGTGCAGCCGCGCTGATTCTGGAAGTGTGAAGCCAAGCACAGCCTCGATATCTCTGAACGAGACCCGCCATCGCCGTTCTGACCGCATGCGGAGACTTCGATACAGCGGGGCGTATTTCCCGCGTTCCACGACGTTGCGAAGGCGTTCCTCCCCGGGCATCACACACTTCCAATTCTGACTGACCTACTTACTTTAGCATGATCGACTGGGTACGAATCGTGATCTCACTACTGTGGTTGTACAGTCTTCGCATAATCCGAGGTCTCGGACGAGGCTTCGTCGGTTCCGAGGCTATGCACCAATTGGTGATCGAGAGCCACGCACTGTAGCAGGTCTGGCTGCTCTTGCTCGCTATCGAATCGTGCCGACAGGCTCGCGCGGAGCCGTCGGCCCGAACCCGGCGCGCATCAAAGCCTCCGTGGAAGGATTCCGCAATGCGCAGGGTCGGCCCCAGGATCGTGACGGTTCGGCGGGGCACCCTGGCGCGGGAGTCAACATGACAGTGCACCCGTCTGGACCGGCTCGACCGTTGTGCGCCAAAGGACACCCGGAAGCCGTCGCTCCCCGAGCACAAGGTCAAGCAAGAATCTTGTGCAGCACCTCTCCTTCTACGTCCGTGAGGCGATAACTCCGGCCGTTGTAGGTGTAGGTGAGGCGCTCATGGTCCAGGCCGAGCAAGTGGAGGATCGTGGCATGGAAGTCGTGCGCGGAAACCGGGTCGACCGCCGCCTTGAAGCCGAGTTCGTCGGACTCACCGTAAGACACCCCTCCCTTGATGCCGCCACCAGCCATCCAGGCAGTGAAGCAGTGCGGATTGTGATCGCGTCCGGGCTTTGAAGTGCCGATCTGGGCGACCGGATTTCGCCCGAACTCCCCGCCCCAAATCACCAGCGTGTCGTCCAGCATGCCGCGCTGTTCCAGGTCAGTGAGAAGTGCCGCGAACGGCTGATCGGTTTCGCCGGCGAACTGCGAGTGGTTTCCGAGGATATCGATATGGCCGTCCCAGGCGCGCTGGTTTTCCGTTCCGCCAGAGTAGATCTGGACGAACCGGACACCCCGCTCCAGAAGCCGCCGCGCCATGATGCATTGGCGGGCCATATGCCCGCAGCGCTCGCTATGCAGGCCGTATAGTTCCTGGATGTGCGCCGGTTCGCTGTCGATGTCCAAGGCCTCCGGTGCCGCCAACTGCATCCGATAGGCGAGTTCAAAGCTCTCGATCCGTGCCGCGAGTTCCCGCTCGAGAGGATTGCGTTCCAGGTCCCGGGAGTTCAGGCTTGCGATCAGGTCCAGTTGCGACCGCTGGTGAGCCTCCGACATCCCCGAAGGAGGTGTCAGGTTCTGTATGGGAACGCCCTTCGGGCGCAGCCAGGTGCCCTGGTATGCCCCTGGCAGGAAGCCGGCGCTCCAGTTGGTAGCGCTGCCCTTCGGCAGGCCGCGGTCCTTGGGATCCGACATCACCACGAACCCCGGCAGATCGCTGCTTTCGCTTCCCAGTCCGTAGGTTACCCAGGATCCCAGACTCGGAAAGCCCATCCGGGTCTGACCGCTGTTGATCATGAACAGGGCCGGGGAATGGTTATTTGAGCCCGGCAGGCCCGAATGGATGAATGCCATCCGGTCGACATGTTCTCCCAAGTGGGGGAAGATCTCGGACACAAGCTTGCCGCTCTGCCCCCTCGGCGTGAACTTGAAGGGAGACTTCAGTAGCGCACCGACCTCCCGGAAGAAGAAGCCCGTGAACTTGTCGAAGCCCTCGAGTTCCTGACCGTGGCGCTTAGTGAGCTCAGGCTTGTAGTCCCATGTGTCCACGTGGCTCGGTCCGCCGTTGATGAAGAGCCAGACAACGCGCTTGGCCTTCGGGGCGAAGTGCGTCGGGCGTGGCGCCATTGGATTGAGCGCCCGGTCGGGAACGGAAGCGGCCTGAAGGCGCCCCTCGTCGGCGAGGATGCCGGCAAGTCCGAGCATCCCGATGCCCATCCCGCAACGTTCCAGCAGTTCGCGACGCGATGGCGCCGGCAGTTGGGTGGTTTCTGCGTTTCTCATGTTTCTCACCGGATATACAGGAATTCGTTCAGGCTCATCAAGGACTGGCAGTAGTCGACCAGCGCGAGCCGATCCGGATCGGGCCTGCCATCCTTGCGGTAGAGGTCCTCCTGGCGCTCCAAGAACGCCACCCCCTGGGCGGTTTCCGACGGCCCAGCGGGGCGGGCGAATGCGGTGCGATAGGCCTTGTCGACCGCCGCCTTCGGTTCCAGACCAGCCAACCGGGCGGAGAAGCCGTTTGCGTAGCGGCGGGTGAAGGGGCTGTTGAGGAAGAGCAGCGCTTGCGGCGCGATCGTGGTGGACGGTCGGCGGCCGATACCGACTAGGTGCTCCGGCCAGTCAAACAGCATCATCGACGGGATCAGCTCGCTCCGCTTCACAAAGAAGTAGACGCTGCGTCGGGACATGCTCTCGTTCTGTACCCCGGGACCGTACAGGGTAGGGTCGAGCGTCCCGGACACCGCCAGCATCGAGTCCCGAATGGCCTCGGCTTCGAGCCTCTTCGGCGTCCAGCGCCAGCGGAGACGGTTCGACGAATCAATGGCGGCCCTCGAGCTCTCGGCGGACGCGTCGACCCTGTAGGCGCTGCTGACCATGATCATGCGGTGCAGGCGCTTCAACTGCCAGCCGTTCTGAATCAGGTCCCGCGCCAGCCAGTCAAGCAGTGCCGGGTGGGTTGGACGCGCGCCCATCATCCCGAAATTGCTTGGAGTGGCCACGATTCCTGTGCCGAAATGGTGGTGCCAAACACGATTGACGATGACGCGCGCCAGCAGCGCGCCCGCACTGGATTCGGAATCGGTCAGCCACTTGGCTAGGGAAGCTCGATGAAATCCGCTTCGCTCCCATTCCGGGGGCGGCTTCTCGAACCAGTGCCCCGGTTCCGCCCCCGGACGGGTAAGGACCGGCAATACATGCGGTTCGGCTGGCTCCAGCTTCAGATTCACATCGCCGCGCTGAAGAACGAACGTTGGCTCGTAGAAGTGCGGATAGCCTCTCCCATTGGCATTGTGGCGGACTTTGGAGAATCCTTCGGCCGTCGCCTGGATCTTCGTGAAGGAAGACTTTGGTATGCGGGATTCGTGGTCGCGGATCGCTGCACTTGCCTCCATCCACCTCGGGTGCTTTCGGGCGAAAGGCCTGAGCAGCAAAGCCTTCTGCTCGTCGGTCAGAGCCCCAGCCCCTCCCGTCTGGAGTGCCGCCGAGGCCTCGACGACGCCTTGCGACACGCCCTCCCCAACGGCGAAGCCGGGTTCGGGCGAGTCTGTCACGGCCAGACGAATGCGCCCGAGGCTGAAGTGCGAGTTGTAGCCGAATACCAGCTTGATCGCCAGCCGGAAGCCGCCCTCGCAATTCATGGGCTCTTCGAAATCAAAGATGGCCGCATGGTCCGAGCCGATTCCCGCGGGCGTGAGCGCCCAGCCGCTTCGGTCGCTGTTGTCTTCGATAGCCAAGGAGGCGGACGCGTAGCCCACTTCCAGCTGATCCGTCGCCCGCGCATTCCGCAACTTGACCTTAACGGGCTCGGCGTCTGGTTCCGACAATGGCCGGACCTCCATCGACACGCGGCCAAGGAGGAACTCCCCGTCATGCGACCGGCCAGGGCCGTTGAACGGCAATGACGGGTGAGTCAGGGCCTCGACCCGGAGGGCTCGCAAATCCTCGGCTGAGACGTCGGCAACGAAGGTGTAGGTGTCGAAGTCGACGTTGTCCCCGCTGAACAGGATCGACCCGTCCTCGAGCTTGTCCGCCTTGGCCTGGCTGGCGGTGTTGATGTCGACGACGTCGAGGACCTGCCATTCGCTAGCGTTGAAACCGGGAGCCCCGGCCCGGAGCCATTGCTCGAATTCCTCGCCGCCCAGCTCGCGCTCGATTTCCTCCCGTGTCTTCCGGAGCTCCCTGAGCCGGACTTCCCAATTGGCCCTTTCGGTCCTGGATTTCCCGGGATTCGGATCGTACTCGATTTCGGTTCGCGTCGTGCGGCCGAAGATCGCTGCCATCTGGTAGTAGTCACGAGCTGATATCGGATCATGCTTGTGATCGTGACAGCGGGCGCAGCCTACGGTGAGTCCGAGCATTGCTGTGCCAAGGGTGCCGATCATGTCGTCGAGTTCGTCATAACGCGAAATCTCGAACTCGGAGTCCGTGATTTGCGTCGGGAAGGGACCGCCTCCCATGAACCCGGTGGCCATCAGGGCGAGGGCATTCTCGGGCTCCAGCTCGTCCCCAGCAATCTGCATCCTGACGAAACGGTCGTAAGGCATGTCGCGGTTGAATGCCTTGATCAGAAAGTCCCTGTAGTGGTAGGCGAACGGCCGGTCGTAGTCTTCCTCGAAGCCGTAGCTCTCGGCAAATCGCGCGATATCCATCCAGTGCCGCGCCCACCTCTCTCCGTAGTGCGGCGACTCGAGCAGCTCGTCCACGAGCCGTTCGTAAGCGTCGGGTGCCGGGTCTTTCGCAAATTCCTCCACACGCTCGAGGCTCGGCGGCAGTCCCAGCAAGTCGAGCGAGGCACGCCGGATCAGCGTGCGCCGGTCGGCCTCGGGATTCGGCTCGATTCCGGCGGCCTCAAGTCTCGCCAGCACGAAGCGGTCTATCGGAGTCCTTGGCCACGTGCTGTCGGCAGCCGGCGGCGGCGCAGTAGCCGCTAAGGGGCGGAACGACCAAAACCGGGTATCGACGCCCGGCTCAGACACCTGTTTGCCCGAACTGACAAGCGGTTCATCGTACGGGGCACCCAGATCGATCCAGCGCGCGACTGCGCCTACCTTGGCGTCGGGAAGCTTGTCTTGGCCGAAAGGCATGAAGGGCTCCCGCTCGTGCCGCAAGACGGCGACAAGTGCGCTCGACTCAGCCGACTCGCCGATCTTGCCGCTCGCCATCAAGGAACCCCGGGATGTCAGATCGAGTCCGCCCATCACCTGCTCATCCCCATGGCACTGAAGGCAATTGCTGACGAACAGTGGCTGGACCTCGGCCCGGAAGACTTCCAAGCCTTCGGCCATGCGCTCGGCGTGGTCGTCGCGATCTTGCTGTGCCAGCGCAGCAGCCCCGACTATGCAGAAAATCACAGGAACGTTCGAGACGAGACGCCGAGACTTGCGGAGGCCGCGAAGGACCGGTCGTGGTGCGCTGCAATGGCTGCCGCTTTCCGGCACGTGGTGCTCGGGAAAGGCTGCAGAACGCTCGATTGAAGTGCGTTCCGCGGCACCCTCGACGACTCCGAAACGCGTCATCGCGCCCCCAGTATAGTGCTGCTTCGCTCAATACGAAACCTCCTCGGCAAGCACTGTCCTGCGGTCAGCCCGGTCCGAGCGACCGCGAGGCGCCGGGAGTCCGCAACAGAGTTCCCGGCCAGACGCCCCGCAACCTCGTTCAGGCTCAGCGCGGTCTCACACTCCGAGCGGCAAGGGGATTGGACTCCCGAGCCCTCCCAGCCCGGGAGCGGATCAATTCGCCAACCCGATCAAGGCGGTTGGAATGGCGCTGACAGGCAAGGCGGAAATATCCTGGTCCAACGCGTACGGTTCGGACCCGGGATAGACGACCCACAACCGCTCGAGATTCAGGTCCTGCATCGCGACGCGCATGGATCGCGTCGTGCCCGGTGCGTCGCTGTGCTTGATCTCAAATCCGTATCGCTTGCCGCCAAACGTGACAAGCAGGTCCAGTCCCGCCCCGGCGTGCGTGGACCAGAAGTGCGCGGCGCGAGGACTCAGGCAGGACAGGATCTGCTCGATGCCAAAGCCCTCGAACGACGCCCCAACCTTCGGGTGCCCGCCCAGCGCCCCGAAGGATTCCAGTTCGAGGAGGGAATGCAGCACTCCGGCATCCCGGACATGAATCTTGGGAGACTTGACTTGCCGTTTCTTCAGATTCTCGTGCCACGGCGGAAGGATCCGCACCATCCTAGCGTCGCTGAGGATGTCGAGATACCGCCGCGCCGTTGCCTGCCCGGTACCGATCGCACGGGCGAACTCCGCAGCATTCCACACCGGGCCGTGGTAGTTGGCGACCATGGTCCAGAAACGCCGCAGTGATTCCGCGGGAATCGTGATTCCAAGCTGCGGGATATCCCGTTCGAGAAACGTGCGTACGAAGCTCTCCCGCCAGAGGTCGGACGCCGGGTCATCGGGTGCCAGGAAGCTCCGTGGAAAGCCTCCTCGCAACCAGAGCGTGCGCCACGGAGCGAGTCGGCGGTCCTTCCCGCGACCTCCGACCTCGGTGAGGTCGAAGCCCGCGAGGTCGACGAGACCGACGCGGCCAGCCAGAGTCTCAGAAGCTCCCCGAACCAGCTGCGGGGGAGCGCTGCCGAGCAACAGGAAGCGCGTCGGCGCTGCTGGAGGTGCTGCGGCAGATCGGGCTGGCGGGGACGGAGCTGGCGACGGCCCAGTTCGGGACGCTCCGCGCCTTGCTGCTGAAAGTGGCCGCGGTGGTGCGGGTGAGCGTGCGCAGGATCTGGGTGTCGTTGTCCTCGGCGTTTCCGCGCCAGGAGCTGTTCGCGCACAGCCTGTCGCGGCTGCGGCAGGATGCGTCGGGCTAGCTGGAGGGTCAACGAAAGCGGTGGTCGGGTCGCCACCTGCGGCGGTCCAAGGGGAGGTATGTCTGCGATGTGCTGATCTGCCGAACGGGCCGGCACGAGTGGCTCGAACCAGGTCAGGACTCGACGAAGATGCGGCTACGCGACGCTTCCCGCATGACCAAGCGGGGGAACCGATTGCGGGCCCGCTCCCCACAGCCCATTTTCCGGGCCAATGACGCCAAGACCCGACACTACCCAAACTTGGTGAGATATCCGGGCTAGGGTCACCGGTCAGCCGCTTCGACCCAAGGGGGCTTGGTGATTTCCTTCCAGCCATCGACCGCTCCACCGCCGCGTCCCGGCGGCCTTCTGGCACCTTCGCCACCAGCATTAGGAGGCGGCGGGCCTCCCGGACGACCCCGCCTGGGGCCCGGAGGAGGAGTCACGTCTGGTGCGATCGTGGCTGTCCGAGGGAAACTGCGCAGCTGCTCTCGCATTGCCTCAAACCTCTCCGGCTCCACTTCTGCCAGATCTTCGCGCTCTTCCGGATCTTTATCTAGACGAAAGAGATGTGCGACGCCACTTCCTCCTCTGGGAAGGGGCTCAACATACTTCCAGGACCCATCAATTAGCGCCACGCTGTCGAACACGCCGGCCACGTAAGGCTTGGCACGGCCCACGACTTCGCCGCTCGTGAGGGCTGGCCACATGTTGAGCCCGTCGAGTTCACTGTCTGCATCTAGGTCGATTCCCGCAGCAGCTGCAATGGTAGGAAACCAGTCCGCCACGGTCATCATTTGCGTCAGTGTCCGACCGCCCTCGATGCTGCCGGGCTTCCAAACGGCGGCGGGCACTCGAATTCCACCTTCGAAGGCTCCACCCTTGCCTCCGCGGAGCGGAGAATTGTCCGCTCCGAGGCGGATTGCGCCACCGTTGTCGCTACACCAGACGATCAATGTGTCGTCAGTCAGCCCTTGCTCTTCCAGCGCCTTCAGGATTCCGCCGACTGCTCGATCCATCTCACTCACCATTGCTGCGTAGGTCCGGCGGCGCGGATTCTGGATGGAATCGTACGCAGACACGGATTCAGGTGGAGCTTGCAGCGGACCGTGCGGTGCGTTGAACGCGACGTACAAGAACAACGGCTTTGCCGTGTCGCGCTCCGAGATCGCCCGCTCCGCTGCCTTGCCGATCAGCTCGGTGGTGTAGCCTTCCTCGTTCAGCACTTTGCCATTGCGGTGCCAGTCGAGACCGCCGTCCCAGATATGCGTCCAGTAGTCGACCGCGGGTCCCAGATGACCGTATGACGTGTCAAAACCGCGGTTATAGGGGTGGTACTTGACGTGCACCAATCCCAAGTGCCACTTGCCGACGATCGCGGATTCGTACCCGGCAGTCTTGAGCACATCCGTCAATAGGCGTTCTGTCTCCGGAAGACCGCCCATGGTCTCGATCGGCCGATCGACTCCATACCGCAGCGGGATGCGGCCTGTCAGCAACGCAGCTCTCGTCGGACTGCAAAGAGGCGTTGCGTAGTATCGGTTGAGCTGGATGCCGCGCTGCGCGATAGAGTCGATGTTCGGCGTGCGGATCTCGCTCCCGTGGTAGCCGACGTCATTCCAGCCAAGGTCGTCGGCCATCATGAACACCACATTGGTGGCCGACAGCGCGGGCATCGAGAACACGGCTAGGCCGATTGCGAGCTTTGCAGGAGATGAGAGAGTTCGGCGCATGGGTTGAGCTCTACTTCTCGAGGTGTTGGCGGAAGAACTCTATGGTCTTGGCCCACGCTGCCTTGGCAGCGCTTAGGTTCGCCCCGTCGCGGGCCGACTGCTGCCGCAGGAAGCCATGTCCAGCCCCATCGAACTGGTGCGGTTCATAGAACTTCCCGAGACGTCGCATCTCGCGCATCGCGTCCGGTATGGTGGCGTTAACACGGGCGTCGTCGCCGCCGTACAAGCCGAGCACGGGGGCTTCAACTCGGCCCAGCATCGTGCGGCTCGGAGAACTGCCGTAGTAGACGACAGCCGCGCCCAAGTTCTCTTCGTTGGCCGCGAAGTTGAAGCTCGTGCTCCCGCCCCAGCAGAACCCAACGCCGCCGAACCTACCGTTAGAGGCCGGCAGCGAAATCCCATAGCGGGCAACCGCCGACAGCCTCCGAGTCGTATCTTCGACGCGCAGGGATCGAACCAGAGCGACCGCCTCTTGGCGCTCCGGCGGAGTGCCGCCACCGTCTGCACCATGGCCGCTCAGCAGGTCCGGTGCGATAGCGATGAAGCCCTCTGCGGCGAATTGATCTGCCACGGCGCGGATCCAGTCCGTCAGGCCGAAGATCTCGTGAATCACTATCACGACGGGTGCGCGGGTCGCCCGTTCGGGGTACACGATCCACGAGCGGATCGTGTCTCCCCAGCGGTTCGTGCTCGACCGCCCCTCGCCGATGTCGATCCATTCCCCATGGCGCGGCGAGTTGTTCAATGCATCGAGGGCGGATTCGGCATCAGCGGGAATGGCGGTCGTCTGGGCATTGGCCGCTCCCCCCACAAGAAAGGCGAGGGTCCAGCAGAATGCCAGACAGGCGCGGAGTAGGAATCGTGGTTTCATGGTTCGCAGTCGCTGTCCGGCCAGAAACCGCGTCCAGGTCCCTTCGGGACAGCGCGTACAACATACAACAAGTGCGAGGCTGTAGGCGAAACGCTACGAGATCCGTCCTGCCTTGTGGCTCGAGACCATCGAATGATCCACCCCGCCCGTGCCTTTGATTGACGGCAATGGGCGAGCGGCGCAACATCCTCCCTGTGCTATGATCCGATTCAGACTGCTAGCAGTGAGGCTGGGTATTCAGCCTTGACTTGCAACAAGTTCGGTGTAAGCCGAGCCGGTCCGCTTAGGCCCGTAGCTCAGTTTTGGTTAGAGCGCTACCTTGACACGGTAGAGGTCAGCGGTTCGAGTCCGCTCGGGCCTACCATTGCGGCAGAGGTCAGATCGCCGCAGTCAGATTCCTGTAGCTGCAGTACGCAGGTAGTCCGCGACCGAGTCCTTGCAGGACTTCGAGGTCCAATAGGCGTCCTCGGTACCCCAGCTATCCATCTGGAACCAACCTTGGAAGCCACCCTCGTAGAGGATCGAGCAAAGCTTGCGAATGTCATAGACGCCCTCGCCGCACGGTAGATGCTTCGAGGTGCCCGAGCCGCCGTTCGGAAACGGGCGGAGCGTGGAGTCTCCGTCGCAGAACTGGATGTAGCCGACCCGGTCAACGCCAAGGTCGAGCAGCAGGTCTTCGGGCCGTCCGATTGCGCCGCCCAGCACATCGAAGTGAGACGGGTCGAAGATGACCTTGAACTCGTCCATCGCGACGGCGGCGAAGAGCTTGTGATAGCGTTCCACGGAGTTGATGATTAACGGGGGTTCACCTTCGATGGCCAGCACGATCCCGCGGTCAACTGCGTACTCGCAGACGGGCCTGACGACCCTAGCCAACCGTTCGATTACTTCATCCTCGCTCGCCCCGTCAGGCGGCCGACCAGCGGACCACAGTCCCATGCAGTCACATCCGAACTTCACTGCCAGATCGACCTGTTGCTTGAGCCGATCCGTATATTCGGTGCGCTCTGACGGGTCGTCAGAGACAGGATTGACACCCCTCACACCCGCTTGGATGGAGAACACCTGCAGATCGTAGGACTCAATCTGCTGCCGCGCCGCCTGGATCGCGTCGTCGTCTTCGGGATCAGGGTAGCCATCGCGCCAACTGCGCCAAAGCTCGATTCCTTCGAAACCCTCGTCTTGGGCGAACTGCAGGATTTCCTCGTAGGCATAGCGCTTGCCGTGATGGGTCTCTGAAGATCCGAAACCGTTGAGGCCGATGGCCAGCTTCCAGGGGGACGATGTGGGCCGTTCCGTCGTCGAGCGGTCAAGGAGTCCTGAACAACCGCAGCAGGCAAGCTGCGCGAGCACGGCTCTACGAGTTGGCGTTAGCACTGCGGAACATTCTGGCACGCGCAAGCAAGTAGATGCCGCAGGCGAATGGGGCACCGGTGCGGTTTAGCGACACAATTCGCTTCATATTTAATATAAACTTAATCATAAACGCGCAGGGGCCTAATCGGCCTATGTTGCCAGACCTAGGAGATCCCAGAATTCTCGCTCCGCAAGGATCGCGATCTCTTGGCCTGCCTCGATCCGCCTCTCTGCGTTGATCTGCTTGCTCTTAGATACGACCTTCGTCTCCGCTTGGCCTGCCGTCGTTGGCGGTCCCGACATCGATACGGGCAGAGTCGTTCTCCGTCATCGCCGCAGGGTCCGTACTTCTGGTGAGCAGCTCTTTCGGGAGGTTGCCGAGCCTCGCACTAGCGGTACGATACCCAGATCGGACTGCCCCAAGCCAGCGATCCGTCGGCCTGTTCGGCTCGTATGTAGTAGTAGCTCTCGCCGGGTTGCGCTGAATCGTCGCGGTATTCGAAAGCGATTTCCTTGGCTCCGGAGGTGTCGGTGTAGACGATTTCGTTGTTCTTAATCAAGACCACCCGCTCAATCGGCCCGGTTCCCACGACCTTGGCTCGGACGACTGGCTGTTCCGACATGGCGAAAGCGTCGCCCATGACGTGGTCGCCGATGCGCGTGTCCAGAATGATGTTGTCGGTCGCCGCGTAGGTGTGCCGCCGCTTCATTGCGTCGATCAAATCCTGCCGGGTGATGTCTTTGTCGCCCGGGACTAGCACGCAGGCGTACGCGTCGTGCGTGCCCGCATGATCGGAACTCGCCTGCACGCCGATCTTGATCCCCTTGGCCCACGCGTTCCAGACGAATCCCTTGGGCAGCCACGGTTCGCCGTGGTGGTAGTAGCGCTTGTCGGGGGTTTCGGCGCGCGGAGCGCCGGGGTATTCGTACGAGGCGTGCAAGCTTTGGTAGATCTCCACGATCGGCTCCACTTCTTCGTCGCTTTCTCGCCAATCCGTGCCCTGTTCAGTACCCGAAGTGTGCGGCGTCGAGATGCCGCCGTAGCGTCGCAGGTAGGGAAACAGCACCTCGCCGGTGTTGATCGAGCCGTTTCGCTCGCCGGCGTGTATCGGCATCCAGCGGACGCCGCGCTGGGCGAATACCGTGTTGCGATGGCCATTGGGGTACGTCACGCTGCGCTCGGTGCCAAACAGCGGCCAGAACCTCCCGTCGACCAGAAAGATGTCCTCGGACTTCTCGGTCCTCCACCAGTTGTATTCCACTCCTGGAACGGTGTCGCCGCCATATTGGTGGTCGCCCACCATCATGAAGTCGAACTGGCCGGCGGTGAAGGCGTAGCGGTAGAAGTCGATCAGGCCGCCCTCGCCGATGCCGTCGGCCGAGATGTCGGTATGCCGGTGCAGGTCGCCTCGGAGAATCCTGTAGGTCTTACCGCCGGCTTCGTAGCGGTAGGCGCGTATGGCAGCGGTATCTTGCTCCTCGTTGGCGTGGACTGGCGGGGCGCTCAATTCCGCCTCGCTGAACTCCGACCGCTTCGGTTCGCCCGATCCGCGCCACGCCGGCCGCGAGGGGTCGATCACGCTATGCGAGACGTGGGTGGTCTGAGCTTGCGGCGTTGCCCGGTTCACAGAGCGCCGAGGCGAGCCGAACGGCCGCGCATCGTAGGACCACGCGAACCATAGCTTGCCGGTGCCATCGACCGTAGCCGCCGACCAGACGTCGTTTCTGCCATTGGTGGCGTGCAGCTTCGTCAATGGCGACCAGCCGTTCTCGTCCAGCCGGGCGAGCAGCATTTCCCAGATGCCGCCGGCTCCCCAGTTGTTGTCGACTCGCGTGGTAGTGCTGGTCAGTGAGCGGGCCATGGCCCAAACATGTCCGCCGCCATCGACGACGAGGCGGGCTTGCTGCATGTAGTCCTTGGAAGCAGGTGGAACCGCGTCCATGAAGCCGGCAGCCTCGGCGATCCGATCCCCTTCGAGCGCTGCGACCTTCACGGATCGCACGCGGTAGAGGCCCGCTCCGCCGCCGGGTCGGAAGCGCTGGCTGCTCCAGTCCTTGCCCCAGTTCGCTTCGCCGTGGTCCCATGCAATCCAGAGTCGGTCTGCCGCGTCGCACGCCAGCGAGACGTTGGCGTCGAACCCGAGCGAATGGGTCACCTGCCGTTGTGGCTGCCACGTCCCGGCGGCAGTGCGGCGGCGCACGTAGACGTTGAAGTCGCCGGAGTGGTAGCCGTCCCAGCCCGCCCAAACGCCCCCTGCGGAGTCGGCGGCGATGGCCGGCGCCCAACTGTCCGCGCTCGCGTCAGAGATCGCCTCTTCTGGGGACCAGCTTGAGCCGTCCCACCACGCGTGCAGAATCTGAGCGACCCGATCGCGGAATCCCTGCCACACCACGTGTACGTTGCCTTGGCTGTCCGCCGCGGCCTGGAGGTAGAGATTCGGCGCCTCGCTCGCGAGGCTGGCGACCCCCGAGAGTTGGCCATCGCTCAGCCTGCGCGAGAAGATGCCCCACGACCCGGCCGGCGATTTGCCCGACCAGACCACAACCAGGCCGCCGGCGGCATCCGCGGCGATTGCCGTGCGGAAATTGTCGGCGTATCCGTCCGGCGAGACTTGCATCGGCCGGCTCCAGGCCGCTCCGTCCCTACGGGCGAGCCAGACGGCGTCGCGTTCTTCTTTGTAGGAGATCCACGAGATCCAGACGGTGCCGTCGGCATCCGTGGTCAGCGCGGGGTAGTCGTTATCGGTTTCGCCAGCCGTGACGTCGGTGGTGGTCGGAACGCGCTGGGCTGATGCCGTGCCGTCAAGGAATTCAAGCGTCCGGCCGAACCGGAGGTCGCCTAGCGAAAAGGAGAATGAACCTTGCTCGGTCTTGACTTCGAGCTCGGACGTCTCTTCAGCCTCGACAGAGACCACGACGCCGTTCGGGATCATCGCGAACGGCCGTGTGTGGACCGGGTCGTAGCCCCGCTGGGTGGTGGAGTCTGCATAGCGCGTCACCCGGTTGGTCAATTTCCATCCGCTCTGCCCGACGATCCGATCCCGGCCTTCGAAGTGAACCCCGCTGACGCCCAGCACGCGGCCGCCGGTGACGGCCACCGACCCATCCCAGCGTTGCGGCGTGTGCCGGTCCGTGCCGAACATCAGCCGGATCGAGACTGGCGATTCAACCTGCGGCGCATCACCGATCTGTGGTGTCTGCGCTAGGCCGGGCGTGGCTAGCAGTGCCGCTGTGAACGCCAGATAGGAGGCGGAAACTCTCATGATTCTGCGGCGGCTAGCGCTCGGTCGCGTTGAGCCAATCGTCATGCATGCGGCGGAGGCGCTTGACCAAGTCCGGCTGGTCGGCCGCGTGGTTGATCGATTCCGGGGGCGCGTCAGCAAGGTTTGCGAGATAGATCTCGCCCATGTCCTTGCGCGGTGCATGGCGAGACTCGAGGCCTGTCGTATCCCGCCCGTTGCCGATCAGCTTCCAGTCCCCTTCGCGGATGGCCCACTGGTCTTGCCACATCCAATGGAACACTTCGTGCTGGGATGGCGCATCGGACGACTCGAGCACCGGCCAGAGGCTCTTGCCGTCCACCTCGTAGGCGGGCGGGTCGACGCCGCACAGTTCCAAGATCGTGGGGAAGAAGTCCATGTTCGAGATCGCTTGGTCCCGGACTTCGCCCTGCGGGATGCGCCCGGGCAGGCTGATCACGGACGGCACGCGAATTCCTCCCTCGAAGAGGCTGCCTTTGGCTCCCCGCCAGTCGCCGGTGTTGCCGCCGCCGCCGTTCGCGCCGTAGTTGACGCCCCAGTTGTTGAACTGCTCGGTCGAGTGCCCGTTGTCGCTCATGAAGATCACGAGAGTGTTGTCGCGCAGGCCCCATGTCTCCAGCGTGTTCAGGACTTGTCCGATGCGGTCATCAGTCGTTGTGATCATCGAGGCGTAGGACCGGCGCGGCATGGCCATGCCGTCGTACATCTTGTCGAACTTGGGGTCGGACTGCTCGGGATAGTGCGGCACATTGAAGGCGCAGTAAAGGAAGAAGGGGCGGTCCTTGTTCTCGACGATGAATCGCGTGGCCTCTCGGACCACTAGATCGGGAAAGTAGCGGCCGGTCTCGTCGACTTCCTTGCCGTTGCGGTAGAGGTCGTGAAATGGCGGGCGCCGGGGATTCGAGTGCAGGAACTTGTGCTCGAAGTTGTCGATGAATCCGCCTAGGTGGCCGTAGGCTTCGTCGAACCCTTGGTCGAGCGGCTGGTGGCCGGGCTTGGCGCCGAGATGCCACTTGCCCGATAGCCCCGTGCGGTATCCGTGGTCGCGCAAGATCTCCGCCAGGGTGATTTCGCTGGTGTACATGTTGCGGCCGTTTTCGTCGGCTGGGTTGTTCGACAGCCAGTTCGTCACGCCGCCTCGTTGGGGGACTCTCCCGGTCAGCAGCTGCGACCGCGACGGGCAGCAGACCGCGTGGGCGTAGGATTGCGTGAACCGCACGCCGCGCCGCGCGAGGGCGTCGATGTTCGGTGTGTGGATGTCGCCAGAGCCAAAGCACCCTGCATCCAAGGTGCCTTGGTCGTCCGTGTAAATGATGACTATGTTGGGCTTGGAGGCTTGCGCGTGAAGCGCGTGGTCGGCGCACAGTGCGCCGCCGACGGTGCCGAGGAAGGATCGTCTCGTAAGGTCAGCCATCGCCCTATGCTAACCGACCGGCTCCAGTAGTCGGCACGTTGATGCGTTGCCCGGAGAGCCTCGGTCATCCCCAGCTCAACCGGGGATCAGCCCCTATTGGACTGGCAGGCCCTTACGGGATTCCCATGCCCCACGCAATGGGGGCTGCCGGACACTTGGGTCCGCACTTCTGAATGCACGAATCGCCTTCCGCTGGGGGCTTTCCAGATCAACGGAGGCCCGACGGCGGGCGGATTGCACTGCAACTGGCCCGGCCTGCGCACGAAGACGCTTCAGGAGATCCGGGTTGTGGAGTTCTTGCCGGCGGTCATTGGCGTGGCTCCCGGATAGTCACCATTTGGTTGGCTGCGAAGGTTCCAGCACTTTTGGTCAGGCCGGAGGGCCACAGAACCTCGATCTCCACCGACTTCAGGTCTCCCAAGCCAAAGTGCGCGCGCAGATCGCTCTGCGACAGGTACCCGCCGCCGCTGCGGACCTCCGAAGTGCGCTGGAACCCGTCCGCCCGGACGGTCACCCGCGCGCCGATGGCGTCGCTGCCCGACCTGGCCAGCGCCCGGACTGCCAACCAGTTCGCCGAACGCTCGCTGCGATCCTGCAGCAGGGAAGGGGACTGGCCGACATTGACGACCACGATCTCGACGTCTCCGTCGTTGTCTAGGTCTGCCGTCGCTGCTCCACGTGACGGATGAGCCGCGCTGAAGGCGCTCCCGGACTGAGCCGAGACCGGATGAAACTTGCCGTCGCCTCGATTCCAAAACAGAAGGCGAGGCTGGGCGAAGGTTTCGCCGATGCCAGCGTCGTTGACGCTTGGCGCAACATGCCCGTTGGCCACGAAGATGTCTGGCCAGCCGTCTAGGTCGAAGTCAAGGGACTCAGCCCCCCAGCCGACAAATGCCGTCACTGAAGCGAGGCCTGCCATCACCGTCGTGTCACGGAACTGGCCGCTGGCCACGTTTCGATAGAGAGTATTGGTGTCGGCCGCGAAGTTGGTTACGAACAGGTCAGTTCGCGCATCGCCGTCGAAGTCCGCCGCTGCCACGCCCATGCCCGCTTGCTCATGGCCGTCCTCGTCGTAGGCGGCGCCGGAAACGAGGCCGATCTCTTCGAAAGTCCCGTCGCCGGCGTTACGAAACAGCAGATTCGCGGTGGAATCGCAGGCCACGAATACCTCAGGCCAGCCGTCGCCGTCGAAGTCGGAGCTGAGCACTCCCAGCCCGTGATAGCGCTTGGCTGTCGCGATGCCTGAGCTTTGTGAGACGTCTTCGAAGTAGCCGTTTCCGTCATTGGCGAACAGAGACATGGACTCGGCAGCAAGCCCCCGCGGCCCGCACGGAATCGGCGCTCCCTTCCACGCGCACTGAGGGGCTTCACCCGGCAATGGTGTCGTTGCTTCGTCGAATTCGACGTAGTGGGCCACGAATAGGTCGAGGTCTCCGTCGCGATCGAAGTCCAGAAAGCTGCAGCCGGTACTCCAGCGATCCGGCCCGCCCGCAACACCGCGTTGCTCGGCTTCGTCCCCGAACCCAGCGCCGTCTAGGTTGCGCAGCAGTGAGTCCGCGCCCCAGTGCGTGACAAACAGGTCCACATGGCCGTCTTGGTCGAAGTCTCCGGCGCAAACGCCCTGTCCCCAACCCTTCCTCTGCAAGCCTGCCTCGGCACTGACATCATCGAAGCGAAGATTTCCTTGGTTGCGGTACAGCCGATGCGCTGTCTTTTCGGCAGTAGAATCCGAATCCGCCGAGCCGACCAGAAAAATGTCCAGCAGGCCGTCGTTGTCGTAGTCAATGAGAGCGATCCCTCCTCCTGTAGTCTCGGTCAGGTAGGTCATCTCTCCGGGCGCGCTCGGAGCCCGGCCGAGCGCCAAGCCTGCGCTCTCCGCTATGTCGACAAAGTCGGCGCGTGGAGGCACCACCCCTTCCGGCAGGGGGAGCGGCGGTATCGCTTGCCGCTCGGCCGAGGCCATGCTCTGGGCGGTGCCGCGTCCGGGTGCGAGGGCCAGCGCAACCGCCGCTACAAGCAAGCACGCTCCAATATGTGGTTTGGGCATAGACGCCTTCCGTGATGCCGTATATAATGTGCGGCGTATTGAGTGGGGTTGAGGGGGGGCTCTTGGTATACGCCCCTTCTATCTTGACAGCAAGGACTAAGGAGGCATCATGTCAATCGTTCATCAATCGCGCGGCTTGCGCGCCCTCAGGACGGCGGTCCTGCTGGCTTGCGCGCTGACCGTTTCCGCGGGCCTTGCCTTTGGCCAGGCTTCCAGTTCCGCCGTGAACGGAACGATCACCGACCAGCAGGGGGCAGTCGTGCCCGGGACGGAAGTGATCCTGACCGGCGTCGAGACCGGCATCGAACGTCGCGCCGAGACCAACGCGGTAGGCCGCTACGGCTTCGTCAGCGTTCTTCCGGGCTACTACACCATCGAGGCTACGGCCGAGGGCTTCCGCACATCGTCGGTCGAACCGTTCTCCCTGGTTGTCAACCAGACTGCGACGTTCGACGTCGTCCTCGAGGTTGGTGCGGTCACCGAGTCTGTGACCGTCGAGGCGATCGGTGCTCAGGTGCAGGCGTCCTCGTCAGAGTTGGGCACTGCCATGACCGAGCAGCAGGTCGTTGACCTGCCGCTGAACGGACGCAACTTCACGCAGTTGCTGATGCTCACTCCGGGGGCATCGCCCGTGAACGTGGCCCAGAACAGGGGCGGGTTTGGCAGCACCTCGGTGGGTACGTTCAGCTTCCCGTCGATCAACGGCCAGAACAACCGCAGCAATCTCTTCCTCACCGATGGCGTGAATAACCAGGGCACGATGACCAGCACCTACGCCGTGCCGCCGATCTTGGACGCCATCCAAGAGTTCAAGGTGCAGTCGCACAACGATCTCGCCGAATTCGGCGGCGTCACCGGTGGCGTCATCAACGTTGTCACCAAGTCGGGAAGCAACGAAATCCACGGCAGTCTTTGGGAATTCATGCGCAACGATAACTTGGACGCCCGCAACACGTTCTTGGAGCAGAAGGCGGCCCTGGCGCAGAACATGTTCGGCGCGACTGTCGGCGGCCCGATCGTCAGGAACAAGACATTCTTCTACGGTGCCTTCCAAGGCTTCACCAACCGCGGGCCGGCGAACCGCAACTACCGGGTGCCTACGGCCGCGAATAAGGCTGGCGACCTCAGCGACTCGGCCCGGCAGATCTACGATCCATACTCAACCCGGATCGGGCCCGATGGCAATGCCGTCCGGGATGCGTTTGCCGACAACATGATCCCCGCCAGTCGGCTAGACCAAGGGTTCCTCTATTACTTGGACCAGACGGTGCCCGCGCCGATCGACCTCGGCACCGACCTTGGCAACCTCAACCAGCGCGATACCACTGGCACAGCTCTGGATCAATATGAGATTTCCGGACGTGTCGACCATCACTTCAGCGAATCCGATACCGCCTATGTGCGCTACAGCGCTCAGAACAATGACAACATCCGATCGGCTGGGCGCCAGAACTTTACGAGTTTCGTGGATGTTGACAATCTGAACGTGGCCGCGAACTGGGTGCATACCTTTGACCCGACCAGCATCATGACGTTCTCCTTCGCTAGGACCGACGTCAAGCGCGACACAGGCAATTCGTTCCTCAACATCCCTGCGGATTTCATCTCCACGGTCGGCTGGAATCCCGATTTCGCTGGGGGCTTCCGCGGCGGAACATCCTTCGTCCCAAACGTCGGTGTTGCACAGTATTTCGGCGGCGGCGAGCGAACCGGTTTCACGCGCACGAGCGACACTTGGCAGTACAAGGGCGACTACACCAAGATCGCAGGCAGCCACACGCTAAAGTTCGGTGGCGAATACAACATCATCGGCCATTTCGGCACAACAAACGACCATTCGAACAACTTCAGCACCGTCGGCACGGCTAGCCCCGACAATCCAGGCGGCACCGGGCATCCGCTGGCGTCGTTCCTGCTGAACGTGCCGAATGCGTGGTCCAGGCGCGACTTCCACAAGCGCGCTCGGGGCGGGGCTCTGTACTCTTTCTTCGGCCAAGACTCGTGGAAGGCCACGTCCAAGCTGACGATCAACTTTGGCGTGCGCGTCGACAGCACTGTGCTGCCGCAATTCGGCAACGCTGCAGAGAACACGGTCGAGTTCGGCAACATCGACTACAACGAGGGCATCTACTGGATCACGGCAGCGCCGCCCACCTGCGCAGTCAAAGGCGTGGCACCGTGCCTGCCAGACCCTGACGGGGCGTTGCCGGACCGAGTGCGGGTGGCGACCGGCGGCTACGTGCAAGATGGTTGGCCGATGAGCTGGCAGCCGCGCTTCGGTTTCGCCTATCGCTTGAATGACCGCACAGCGATCCGCGCCTCGTCGGGCATTTACTTCGACAACTTCGCCGGAGTTACGCAAAACACCCAGAACCTTGGCCACACGTGGCCGGATGTCGGACGCAAGCTGCAGAACGGCACCAACCCGCCCGATTCGATTCCTGACGTGTCTGCGAAGAACCCCGCTCCCACCGGTATTTTGCCCACAGCGACACCGTACAACCAAGGGGCGTGGTATTCCGATCCGCAAATGGACAACGCCTACTCGATGCAGTGGAACTTTGGCATCCAGCGGCAACTCGACGACGCGACCATGCTGCAGGTGAACTACGTCGGATCGGGCAATCGGCGCCAGCCGCTCGGCACGTACTACAACGTGGCGCTAACGCCCGGCAAGCGCTCTGAAGCGCGCCAGCGGGCACCCTTCCCGCTCTTCCGGGCCAACAACTACCTCACCTCGTGGGGACGCAGCAACTACCACGCGCTGCAGACCCAGTACAACCGAAGATTCTCGAAGGGCCTCTCGTTCATGGTCAATTACACGTGGTCGAAGTCAATCGACATCGGCTGCACTGGCTGGTTTGTGGAGAATTGCTCGGTCCAGGACCCGTACAACTTCAACCTTGACCGTAGCGTTTCCGGAATTGACCTGACCCACAACCTCAACTTCAACTGGGTCGTCGAGCTGCCGTTCCGCTCCTCCAGCGCGGCGCTGAACGCGATTCTGGGCGGCTGGAAGTTCAATGGCTTGGCGATGTTCACGTCAGGCCAGCCCTACACGCCAAACGTCAATGGCGACATTGCTGGTACAGGCCTGCCCAATGGGCGCTATCGGCCAGACTACGTGGGCAATCCCAATCCCGCCAATCCCACGACGGCAGTATGGCTGAACGAGAGCGCGTTTGCGGTGCCGCAGCCGGGCACTTTTGGCAATGCTGGTCGCAACACCTTGCGGGCAGACGGCATCAACAACGTCGACTTCTCGTTCTTCAAGATCTTCTCGTTCAGCGAGGATCTGAGGATCGAGTACCGCGTAGAACTGTTTAACAGCTTCAACACACCGCAGTATCGAGCTCCCGCGGCGAACATTAGCCGGGGGAACTTCGGCCGCGTGCTTGGCACCGCCAACCGGGCCCGCCAGATCCAGATGGGCCTCAAGGTGTACTTCTAGGGGGCTGCGGCAGACGACGCCCGAAAACCGATGAGCCCGCCGGCAGGGTCCGGCGGGCTCATCCAATTGAAGCTGGTGACACGATGCGGCGCTTGGCCGTAAGCTACTGGATGGTGTCCGCCTAGGCCTGCAACGGCCGTCCTGTACAGGCATATGCCACGTGTCGCTGTGAAATCCAGGCTGCTGGCCGTGGTCCAGATCGCTTTGTGCTCTGGCGGTCTTCTTGCTCAGGGGCCCGACGAGGCGCTGGCGGAAGCGGCCCGTCAGCGTGCCGCCGGCAATCGAGCCGCCGCCCTAGCTTCCCTGGACAAAGCGCTACTAAGCTACCCGGCGAATCCTCTCCTGCACTTTAACCGCGGCGTTGCGCTGGCAGACGATAAGCGCTACGAAGAGGCGATCGCGGCCCTGCGCAGAGGGCTCTCATTCGACGCGACGCATGCCGAAGCACGCCTGACGTTGGCGAAGGTTCTCGTCACTTCCCACCAATACGGACAGGCTTTAGCCGAAATCGACAGGTACATCGACCTGGCCGGGGCAGCCTCCAAGGGCTTTGACGAGCTTTACGTGCGAGGGTTGGCGCTGCGCCATTTGAATCGCATGGAAGAGTCCGAGGCAGCGTTGCGGGCGGCGCTGGACGTTGATCCGGGCCACGCCGACGCGTTGTTCAACCTTGGCGCTGTGCTGGTGAAGCAAGGGGAGCCGGGCGAGGCAGTGGCGTACCTCCGCAAGTCCGCCGGGCTGGCCCCCTCCAGGGCGGATGTTCGCTACCAGCTCTCGCAAGCTCTAAGGAGAGCCGGCGATAGGGCGGGAGCTCAGCGCGAGTTGGATGAGTTCCAGCGCTTGCGAGCAGGCCAGCAGCAGGCTGACCAGGTCTCGATCCTGATGCAGCGCGCCGAGCGAAGCATGTCCCTGGGGAGGGCGGATGAGGCCAAGGAACTCTTCCAACAGGTGATCCGCCAAGACGCCAACAATGTATCGGCACACCTGCATCTCGGCCTTGCCTACGAGCAGTTGGGACGGGGGCCGCTGGCAGAAGCGATGTTCCGCAAGGTGTTGGAGTTGCAGCCAGACCACGCTGACGCGCACCTAAACCTAGGCCTGAAGTTGGCCGCAAGCGGCAGGTTCGAGGCTGCGCTTGCAAGCATGAGGGAGGCTCTTCGGCTTGCTCCAGACAATCTCAGGGCGCGCCAAGGCTTGGCCATGGTCCTGACCCGCCTGGACCGCCCGCTGGATGCCGTGCCGCACTTCGAGTCCGTCGCGCGGCTCGATCCGGACTCCTCCGGAGCGCGTCTGAACCTAGGCATCGCGATGGCCGAGGCCGGACGTCCTGCAGATGCGCTCGAAGCATTTCGTGAAGCCGTGCGGCTCGCCCCGCGGAACTCGCGCCCGCACTACAACGTCGGTCGCGTCTTGCACGACATGGGGCGTACCACAGAGGCCCGCCTGGCGCTCGAGCAAGCACTGACGCTGGACGGCGCCTTCGCGCCCGCTCTGCACCTGTTGGGCCAGATCGAACGGGCCGCGGGCAACGACGAGCGGGCGATCGAACTGCTGCGGTCGGCGGCTGAGTCGGACGCCGAGAATTCTCTGGTGCACTATGACCTAGGATTGGCCCTTGCGCAGTCTGGGAGCGCGGATCTGGCCGTGCCGCACTTTGAACGAGCGTTGGAGCTTGATCCGCGTCACAAGCAGTCGCTGTATAACTTGGCCCAGGCAGTGCAGGCGACCGATCCACAGAAGGCGCGGCAGTATCGGGAGCGCTTCGCGGCTCTGAAGGCGGAAGAGCAAGATACTGATCGGGCTGGAACTCTATGGAACTTTGCCTTGGCCGAGGCGCAGAAGCAGCGCTGGTCGGAAGCCTTCGACCTCTTCCAGCAGGCTCTTGCGGCATGTGGTCAGTGCCCGGCCCGGGGACAGATACACAAGAACTTCGGACTCACCTACGGGCATGCGGGAGAACTTGAAGCGGCGGAGCGCGAGCTGCTGCAGGCACTGGAGTTATTGCCCGACGATCCCGAGGTCCAGCAAGCGCTACGAATCGTTAGACAGTCGCGGCAATCCCAGTGAGCCGAGAGCTGGGCAGGGTGGACCCTTCCCGCGCGGCACTTGCTTATGCAAGCTGTTGCTACGTCTCGTCACTTTCTTCGTAGCCGTAGCGAATCGCCATGGCCCGCAAGGTCACGGGTCCGCTGAATTCGAGCGGTCGCGAATACAGAGCCCAGCGGGCGCACATCTCGGTTCTGGCACCTTGTCGCGCACGGTGCCGTCGCTCAGGCACCATCGCGGCGCAACTCTGGCGTAAGCCTTGAGTGAACCGCTCCGGCCGCGGCGGGCTAGTAGCCGACCGACTTGTCCACCAAGTGCGTCAGCTTCTCGCCCTTGGAGAAACGGCCCACGTTACCCACGATCAGGTCAAGTCGGCGGTCGTCCGAGCCCTTGGCGTGGGATGCCACGTGCGGCGTGATCACGATATTGTCGAAATCCCACAGCGGATCGTCGGCCGGAAGCGGTTCCGGGTCGGTGACGTCTAGGCCGGCGCCGGCCAGCTTCTGGCTGTCGATGGCCTTGATCAGATCGCCTTTGTCGTACAGGCGGCCGCGCGACACGGCGATGAAATACGCTCCCCTCTTCATCGCGTCGAACTGCTTGGCTGCGATCATGTGCTCGCTCTCCGGCGTCAGCGGGGCCGCGATGAACACAACGTCTCCCTTAGGCAGGACTTCATCGAGCCGGTCCGGCGGCACGATGGTCGGCGCGTACACGCTCACAGGTATGTTCTTGGGGTCAACGCCGATGACATCCATGCCGAAGGCGTGAGCGCGCTGGGCGATCTGGGTGCCGATCCCGCCCATTCCGACGATGACTGCTGTCATGCCGGGCAGTTCGGTCATGCCAGCGGGAGCATCTGAGCGGGATTTCCACTGCCGCCGATTAGGAGCGTAGTCGTACAGGCCGCGCGTCAGCGTAAGCAGCAGCGCGAAGGCATGGTCGCCGATAGTCGGGCCCTGGACCACCTTGCAGTTGGTCAGCATCACGTCGCTGGCCATGAACTCAGGCCAGAACGAATAGGCTTCCACGCCCGCGCTAACGGACTGCACCCATTCGAGATTCTTGGCCGTTGGGAATTGTTCTTTGCTAATCCCGCCGATGATGCCATGAGCATCGACGATCTCCTTGGCGAACTCCTCTGCAGAGCGAGCGGAGACGACGGTGGCATTGGCGCCGGCCGCTTCTTGGTAGAGCTTGATCGCGGCGTCGCTGTCGGCGAAGCCGTAGCCCGATCCGCGAACGACGATTTTCTTGTCGGCCGCAAAGCTCAGGGCGGCGAACGTGAGTAGCAGCGCAAAGATTCGCTTCATTGGATTCCCTCCTACGTCTTGGAGAGTCTAGCACTTCTACGAGTCCGCAAGTGACGTTTTTCGCTGCTTCGGCGCGCTTGTCAGCGGGCATTCGACCAGATCGTCCAGATGTGGGCATTCGTGCCGCCAAGAGCGGCCGCGCGCTTCGATGGGGTCCGTAGGGCCAGCGCCTTGCGCCGTGCAGAGAGTTTGACGATTCTGTGAAACTCTAGCTACGGCCCGGTCTGCCACAGCAGGGTGTACGACTTCGTTTTGCACACCCGGGAATAAGCAGGCTGAGGTTACGCGTTCGATCCAAGCGCGGTGAGCCTGAGCAGTCCAAGCTACGACCAAGCGCCCCTGAGACCGAAATTGGCCGGATGTTCGGGGGATTCTGGATCTCTTTGTTGTTAGTTTGTTACGCTAACAACAAGGGAGCCCCTCCATGCCCAGCCCGCCTGATCTCTCCGCCCTCTCCGCCCGCCGCGACGAACTCCGCCGCCAACTGGCCGCCATCGGCGATTTGCGCCCCGGCTCGCTGGTGCGGATTCCGGCGAAAATGAACGCTCAATCCGAAGGAAAGTGAACGCTCGTTCCGATTCAAAGTGAACACTCAATCCGAAGGAAAGTGAACACCTCGGAGCGAAGCGACGCGGCCGGTTTCAGAATGCGCTTCCGGAGGCACCTCCGTCAAGTGGATCCCCGTGCATACGGGGAGAATCAGTCATCATCATCTCGTCTTTCCTTCCTTACTGTCCGCTGCGGACGACGAGGGGGATGCGCCTAGCGGCGGCCGCCCTGCCTGTTCCAAATTCGGGCAGGCACGGCCCGGTGCGTGGCCGGGCCTGTGCTGCCAGTAGTCTTCGCAACGCCCGAGGTTGAATTCCAAGTGTTGCCAGTAGGCCGCCGGGAAGCGCTCGCGCTCGACTTCGCGGAGCAGCGGTTCGAAGTAGGCCAAGCTGCGTACCGGCGGCGCGGCGGGCCGCTCGATCAGGGCCATGGACTTGCGCACGCAGCCGAGCAGGATCGCCCGGCGGACCGTTTCCAAGGGCACGCCCGAGGCGTGCCAGTCGGCGGCCCGACGCTCGTCGGCGGGGCCGAATCCTGCCTGCACGCAAGCGGGTGAGAGGAAGGCCTCTCGCACGGCCTCGACATAGGTCCCGGCCGCGCCCTCCGGGCGGGCTGGCGGCGGGGCCTGCGCGGCGCGATAGGGCCAGTAGGCGTCGCGCACGGCCAGCACCGAGCGGCGGTGCTGGTTGGGAGCGGTTTCCAGGTCGCACACGCCGGCGCGGACCAGTTCGCGCAGATGGCGTCCCAGGGCGCTGCGGCTCTTGCCCAGCCGGCGCGCCAGCGCGGCGCGCTCGAAGGCCAGCCGGCCCGTGGCGCGTTCGGCCTGCAAACAGACGTGGGCGTAGAGCTTGAACGCACCGTCGGAGAGTTCGCCCAGCGCTCGCTCGAATTCCGCCCCGGCGGCGAAGAAGCCGCCGCGGCGCTTGAGCCGGTAGCCCGCGCTCATGCCGGCCCCTCTTCGCCGGCCGTGATCTCGGCCCGGCCGCGGACCTTGCGCAGCGACTCTCCCTGCAACTCGAAACGGTGCGCGTGATGCACCATGCGGTCCAGAATCGAGTCCGCCACGGTCGGGTCGCCGATCGGTCCGTGCCAGCGGTCGGTCGGCAGTTGCGAGGTCAGGATCGTCGAGCGCAGCCGGTAGCGGTCGTCGCAGATGTCGAGAAAGTCGCGCCGCTCCAACTCGCTCATCGGTGCCAGGGCGAAGTCATCGACGACCAGGGCGTCGATCTTGGCCAGTTTCGCCAGCAGGCGCGACAGGCTGCCCTCGGCGCGCGCGCCGTGCAGTTCCCGGAACAGTTGCGGCGCTCGGGTGTACAGGGCGCTGAAGCCGTCCCGGCAGGCTCGCTGCGCCAAGGCACACGCCAGAAAGCTCTTGCCGATTCCGCTGGGGCCGACCAGCACGACGTTCTGCTTGCGACGCAGCCAGGCCGACTCGTGCGCCAGGCTCATCCAGCGAGCCCGTTCCAGCCCGCGCGGATGCCGGAAGTCGATGTCCTCCAGGCAGGCCTGCTGCTTCAGCTTCGCCAGCGCCAGCCGCCGCGTCAGCGCCCGGCTTTCCTTCCACGTCCACTGCGACTCCACCAGCAGCGCGAAGCGCTCCTCGAATGCCAGCTCGCTCGCCGCCGGATCCTCCAGCTGCCGCCGGAACGCCTCCGCCATCCCGTTCAGCCGCATCCCGTACAGCTGCTCTAACGTCGGTTGCATCAACATGTTGGCTCCTCCCCAGGGCCGCTCGCGGCCCCCTCCCCGTAATACTCGCCACCGCGGATGTTGCCGTGCTCGACCGGCTTGCTGCCATTGGACGGCTCGCCCTCCAGCGGCTGCCGCTCCGCCCGGCTCGCCAGGATCGCCTTGAGGCTGGCGTAGCTCACCGTGCGGTAGTGCAGCGCCCGCCGCGCGGCCGCTTCCATCCGCTCCTCCCCGCATTGCCGTGCCAGGCGGATGATGCCCAGGCAACTGCCGTAGCGCTCCTGCGGGAAGCGACTGCGCTCCAGCAATTCCGCAACCACCCGCGCCGTGCTCGGACCCACCGTTGCGGCCCATTGCTGCATCCGCTCCGGCGGCCACTCGCCGTGCTCCCGATGGGATTTCGGACGGTGCCCCGGCTCGGTGGTGAACCCGCCCTGTGTCCGGCTGCGCGCATGCGCGGCCACCCGCCGGCCCTGGTGCAGAACTTCCACGCACTGCGCGCTCAGGCGCACCTCCACCTGCTCCCGCACCAGCTCGCACGGCACCGAGTAGCGATGCCCGTCCACGGCCACGTGGTAGTCGATGTTCACGCGCGCCAGCTTCCAGGCGGCGTACTCGTAGCGCCGGGCCGGCAGCGGCCGCAGCGCCGGACGGTCCAGTTGCTCGAACAGCTCCCGGCGCGACTCCGGCCGCTTCTGGAACGGCTTCGCGTTCAATTCCGCCCGCCGCTCGCGCAGCGCCTCGTTGAGCTCAGCCAGGCTTGTGAAACGCTGGTGCCGCAACGGCTCGAGCAGGCCCTGCTCGACCAGCTGGACGCATTTCTCGACCTTCGCTTTATCTTTGGGACGAAACGGCCTCGCGGGCACGATCGCCATCCCGTAGTGGCGCGCCATGTCCCGATAGCTGCGGTTCAGGACCGGCTCGTAGCGGCAAGCGCGCGTCACGCCGGACTTCAGGTTGTCCGGCACCCACGTGTTCGCCGCCCCGCCGAAGTCCTCCAAGGTGTGCACATGCGCGCTAATCCAAGACTCGACGTCCTGGCCCCAGCTCGCCTCCGTGTAGAAGTACGAACTCGCCCCCAGCACCGCCACGAAGACGTGCGCCGGGCGCGGCTCGGCGCTCTCCACTAGGTAGATCGGCACCGTAGCGCCGGCGTAGTCGACGAAGATCCGGTCCCCGGCCTTGTGCTCCTGCAGCATCACCGGGTCCCGGCGCGTTTTCCAGTCCCGGTACAGCTCGCAGAACTGGCTGTAGCCGTACCCGTCCGGATGCTGCTCGCGATACTCCTGCCACACCAGCTGCAGCGTCAGATGCTTGCGCCGCGACAGTTGCTTGTGCACCGCCGCGAAGTCCAGCGCCTCGCGGCGGGCGCTCGGCCGCGCTCCCGCGGGCCGTCCGTACAGCCGCTGGTGCAACTCCGCCTCGTCCCAATCCGGCGGCAAGGGCCACTCCAGCCCGGCCTGCTCAGCCTGCCGCAGCAGCCTGTTGACCGTGCCCGTGGCCAACCCGCACGAGCGCGCGATCTCCCTTTGGGAACAGCCGCACTCGTGGCGCAACCTCAGAATCTCTTGAATCGTATGCATCGCTATCCGCGCTCTTGGCATGCGCAAACTCCTCCTCGGGGAGGAGCTCGTTCGCCCGTCACTCGGTCGCGACGCTCCGACCCTCTCCTAGCGGAGACGATCGGCGTTCACTTTCGATCGGAACAGGTGTTCACTTTCGATCGGAATCGGCGTTCATTTTCAATCGGAACGACTGTTCACTTTCCTTCGGAATCTGCACGCTGGTGCAGAACTACCGCCGCTGCGGCCGACCCGAGTGCTTCTGTGCCGACAAGCAGCACCGCGGCCACGGCCCCTACTGGCTGCTCACCTGGTCGGTCAACGGCAAGACCCGCAGCCGCTCGATCCCCGCCGAGCAGGTCGCCGCCACCCAGGCCCAGATCGCTGAGTGCCAGCGCCTGCGACGCCTCATCGCGGACCTGATCGCCGTCAGCGACGAGCTCTGCCAAGCCCAGCTCAAGCCCAGCACCAGCGCGGTTAAAAAAAAGCCTGCCAGCACGAGTTCGCCCCCGCACTGGAAGCCGAGATCGCCCGCCTCGTAGCGCCCGGGGCCGTCGACCAACTCGACTTCGAGGCGGTCGAGACCTGTGTGCGGCGCAGCGCCCTGCAGTTGGCCGCACGGGCGGTCGAGCGGCGTCTGAACGCCGACCACTGCGACGGCCAGTCCCCCACCCAGCCCTGCTCCTGCGGGCACCCGGCGCGCTTCGCCGGCCGCCATCGCAAGACCTTCGAGACCGCTCTGGGGCCAGTCACCATCGAGCGCGCCTACTACCATTGCCGTCCCTGCGGGCGGGGCTGGTTCCCGCGCGACCAAGCGCTGGGCATGGCCGCCACCAGCCTGTCCCCGGCCGTCACCCGCATGACCGGCTCGGCTGCCGCAGTGGCCAGCTTCGCGACCGCCAGCGACTTGCTGGACGAGTTGGCCGCCGTGCGCGTCAATGCCAAGCGTGTCGAGCGCGTCGCCGAGGCGCTGGGGCGCGAGGTGGCCGCCGCCGAGCGGGCGGCGGTGTTTGCCGCCGAACCCCCCGCCGCTGCCACCATGTATCTGGGCGTGGACGGCACCGGCGTGCCGATGCGCCCGGCGGAGCTGGTCGGCCGGCCCGGCAAGCAGCCCGACGGCTCGGCCTCCACGCGCGAGGCGAAGCTGGTCGTGATCTGGACCGCAGATCAGTTCGACCAAGACGGACGGCCGGTCTGCGACGAGGGCTCGGTCACCTATTCGGCGGCGATTGACAGCGCTGCCGCGCGCGACACCGATCCGGCCCCGGCCGCCTTCACCCAACGCCTGCGCCGCGAGGCCGAGCGGCGCGGCTTCCCGCAGGCACCACGCCGGGTCATCCTCGGCGACGGCGCGAAATGGATCTGGGCCGCGGCCACGGAGATGTTCCCCGGCGCGATTCAGATCGTGGACTTCTTCCACGTCTCGGAAAGGATGTGGGAAGTCGCCCGGGCCCTCTTCCCCGCCGACCGGGATAGCGCCGAGGTCTGGGCCGAAGCGCGCTGCGAGGAACTCAAGGCCGGGGCTCTGGACAGTGTGCTGGCGACCCTGCGCGCGCATGCCGGCCACTGCGAGCCAGCCGCCAAGGCCGTGCCATACATCACCACCAACCGCGCACGCATGCGCTACGCCGAGTTCCGCGCCCAAGGCTTGCAGATCGGCTCCGGCGTGGTCGAGGCGGGCTGCAAGAGCGTCGTGGGCCGCCTCAAGCAGTCCGGCATGTACTGGACCAAGGATGGTGCCGAGGGGATCCTCGCCCTGCGCGCCTGCATCTTGGGCGGGCGCTACGAGGATTTCTGGGCCTGGCGAACCGAGTCACGGCTACAGGCCGCCGCGTGACCGCAAACCGCCTGCCGACAAGCGCTGAGCCACCCCTCCTCTAGCTTCAGACCACTTGCCCGGGTCCAGACGGGGAGTCGCACCCAATGCCCGACCTCATCGGCACTTGTAGCACCGCCGCACATCGCCACGCGCAATACTGACCCACTTCGAACCTCCAAAAGTCCGAGAAATCAAAATGAAGTCGCGCACCCGCCACAGCATCCATCCTTGCACTAGTCGACTCGTTTTGTTTCAATAGATACCCGTTTGACGCGCTAGGTAGCCAGTGAAACAGTGATCGGGCCAGCTGTATTGCTGTTCAGAGCTGTTCTCAACGAAGGCTTCCTACGCTAGCCGCAGAGGAATCGCCCATGCCAAAGCCGAAGTACATTACGTCTGTTAGCAAGATTTCAGGGCTGAGCCCCGAGGAGCGCGAGGCGGCAGCCAAGGTCAGCGAGCGATACGTGTTCCGTACCAACGAGTACTACCAATCGCTGATTGATTGGGACGATCCGAACGACCCGATTCGACGGCTGGTCATACCCGACGCCCGCGAATTGAACGAGTGGGGGAGGTTGGACGCCTCGTACGAGGAACTCTACACCAAGGTCCCGGGCCTAGAGCACAAGTATTCGGACACCGCGCTGCTACTGTGCAACGACGTCTGCGGCGCCTACTGCAGGTTCTGCTTCCGCAAGCGGCTGTTCATGGACGACAACGACGAGGTCGTCCGCGATGTGACGGCTGGTATCGCCTATATCCGGGAGCATCCGGAGATTAGCAATGTGCTTCTCACCGGCGGAGACCCGCTGATCATGTCCACCTCGAAGCTTGAGCCGATCATCGCTCAATTGCGCGAGATTCCCCACGTGAAGATCATCCGGCTCGGCAGCAAGATGCCGGCCTTCAATCCGTACCGCATCTTGGATGACCCGAAGCTGCACGCGATGTTCGAGCGCTACTCGACGCCGGAGCAAGGCCGCATCTACGTCATGTGCCACTTCAACCATCCGGTCGAGCTGACGGCCGCGGCCCGGGAGGGATTGCATTGCCTGCAGGCCCACTCGGCGGTGACGATCAATCAGACACCGATGATCCACGGCATCAACGACGACCCGGGCGTGCTGAGCGAGCTGATGAACGAACTCTCCTATCTGGGAGTGCCGCCCTACTACGTGTTCCAGTGCCGCCCGACCGAGGGTAACGAGAGCTACTCGGTATCTGTCGAGAATGCTTACCGCATATTCGCCAAGTCGCTTGAGCGGATGTCCGGGCTAGCCAAGCGGGCGCGGCTTGCGATGTCCCACTCGACCGGCAAGATCGAGATCCTCGGGCTTACCGACGAACACGTCCTGTTCAAGTACCACCGTGCGGCGAATCCGCGCCTCACTGGCAAGATCATGATGTTCCGGCGAAACCCTGAGGCCCACTGGTTCGACGACTACATCGAGGCCCGGGAGTATCTGCCGACCAACCTAGTGCATATCGAGCCTGTGCTCGTAGCGCAGTGATGGGCTCGCGCTCTTGCGAGCGGATCCCTTGCGAACACTAAGTACTAGCCATGAATCCGATTCAGGCGCTGGCCCGACTGCTTTCTGTCCGGAACGGATCGCTCCTTGGGCTTGAGCTCAGGAGAGTCGCGCTGGTGGGAGCGGCACTCGCCTTGCTGTGTGCCTGCGGATCGGAGGCAGGCCAAACCGCCGATCCAAGCCCGCTCGCCGACTGCGAGCCCGGCGATGGGCCGCGCAACGCGCTGTGCGGCTGGATACCTGTGTATGAAGACCGCAGCGCGGCGTCCGGGGGCCAGATCGATCTTCGAGTGGTCGTGTACCCAGCTACCGGCCGGAATCCGCAGCCTGATCCCCTCTTCGTCCTGGCCGGAGGCCCCGGACAGGGTGCCGCCCAGCTCAGCTCCCTGCTTGTCGGTCTGTTTGGCGATGTCCGCCGGGAGCGCGACATCGTCTTCGTCGACCAGCGCGGGACGGGGCGCTCCAACGGACTGCCGTGCGACCGAGACACCGACGACTTGGGCGAGTTCCTCAGCGACGACTTCGCTGTCGAAACATTGTTGAACTGCCTTGAGGAGTACGAGGCCGACCTTCGCTTCTACACCACACCCGTGGCCATGGACGATCTCGACGAGGTCCGGGCCAGCCTCGGCTATGAACGCATCAACCTTTGGGGCGCCTCCTACGGCACGCGCGCCGCTCTGGTCTATCTCCGGCGCCACGGCGAGCGGGTCCGCAGCATCGTCTTCGACGGTGCCGTGCCGATGACCATGACCCTGCCCGAGGGGTTTCAGCAGGACTCGCAACGAGCGCTCGACCTGCTGCTCGAGGATTGCGAGGGCCGGGCGGCTTGCCGGGAGCGCTTTCCCGACCTTCGCCGCAAGCTTGAGGAAGTCTTGGCCAGGCTGGGCCGCGAGGGCAAGGAGTCGTTTCTGCGGCACCCGCGGACGGGTGAGAAGGTTGCGGTCACACTGCGTGCAAGAGTCGTCACTGACACCTTGCGGAGCGTGTTGTACAGCGCGGATGCAGCGGCCTTGGTGCCGATGTTGGTCGAGCAAATGCATGGCGGGGATTTCGCCGGTCTGCTCGCGGTGGCAGTCGAAGCGGAGAGTGCGCCGAGCGAGACCAAGATCAATTGGGGGATGTTCTTCTCGGTGATCTGCGCCGAGGACCTGCCATGGGTTGACGACTCGACCCGCAACGCCGCGCCGTCCGGCGTGTTCGGCAACGACGGGACGTTGGAGGCATGGGACAAGATCTGCGGCGCTTGGCCGCGCGGCCAGATCGCGGCAGACTATCACGATCCGGTCGTGTCGGATGTTCCGGCGTTGGTCCTATCAGGAGATCTGGATCCCGTCACGCCCCCGCGCAGGGGAGGGGATCTGGCTGCGGGCTTCTCCAGAGTGCTGCATGTCGTGGCGCCTGGGACCGGCCACGGTGCGACGGCCCGCGGTTGCGTGTCCGAACTGGTGGCGGAGTTCGTGCAAGCCGGATCTGCCGACGACTTGGACACTTCGTGCGTGGACGAACTCAAGCGACCGGGCTTCTTTGTCACACCCGGTGGCCCCTCGATGGAGCGCGAGCGATGATCGAGGTGCGCGGTCTCCGCAAGTGCTTCGGAGATGTAGTCGCCGTGGACAATGTCTCGTTCGAGGCGCGAAACGGGGAGGTCACCGCCCTGCTCGGAGAGAACGGGGCCGGGAAGACAACCACGCTGCGGTCGATCTACGGACTGATCCAGCCCGACGCCGGAGAAGTGCGGGTTGATGGCGTGGATGGGATCGCACAGCCCCAGAGTGCTCGGAGGGGGCTAGGTGTGCTGTCTGAGGCCAGGGGCCTTTATCCGCGCCTCACAGCCCGCGAGCACATGCGCTACTTCGCCCACCTGCAGGGGCTCGGACGATCTGAGACCGAGACCCGCTGCGAGGACTTGGTTGAATTGCTCGGCATGGGAGACTTCGCCGACAGGCGGGCTGCAGGCCTGTCGCACGGCGAGAACACGAAGGTCGCATTGGCGCGCGCCCTGCTGCATGATCCGGCAAACATGTTGCTGGACGAGCCGACCACAGGGCTGGACGTGATGAGCACCCGAGCCGTGCGGAACCTGATCATCCAACTGCGGGGACGCGGCAAGTGCGTCGTGTTCTCCAGTCACGTCATGCAAGAAGTAGCTGCTGTAAGTGACCGGATCGTCGTGGTTTCCGCAGGCAGGGTCATTGCCAGTGGCACGCCTGCAGAACTCAGGCAGTCGACCGGTCTGGACGACCTTGAGGATGTCTTCGTCGCGCTCACGGGCCACAGCGGGGCACGGGGATGACGAGCTTGGTGGGCGCTCTCGCGGTGGTTCTGCGGAAGGAACTGGTCGATGGCTTGCGGGACCGTCGCTCACTGATTTCTGTATTGGCACCGCTTGCGCTTCTCCCGCTCTTGTTTTACGTGGCGATGGACCAAGCGTCTGAGTCGGTCGAGCGGGCGCGGCAGATCAAGATTCCGGTCGTCGGCATGGAACACGCCCGTGAATTGATCGGCTGGCTCGATCAGCAAGCAGGCATTGAGATCGAGCAGGGCCCGGACCAGCCTCGAGAGGCGGTACGCAACGGCGACGTCGATTTCGCGCTAGTCATTCCTGAGGATTTCGCCGAGCGGTTCGCCGGTTCCGAGACAGCCGAGGTCGAGATCATCGTGGAGGGCATGGACCGCAGTCTGGATCGTTCCGTAAGCCGCGTACGTGATCTGATTCGCGGGTACGGCCGGGCTGTCGCTGACCAGCGGCTGATAGTGCGCGGCGTCAGCCCGGAGGTTGCTCGGCCTGTGCGTGTTGAGACCCTCGAACTAGCGACCCAACAACAGCGCACAGCGAGGTTGATCGGCTTCATGCCCTTGCTCTTGGCATGGGCATTTTCGTTGGCGGCTTGCAGGTTGCGATCGATTCGACAGCCGGGGAGAGGGAACGGGGCTCCCTCGAGCCGCTGCTTGTGATTCCAGTGCCGCGGCTGTCGATCATCGGCGGCAAATGGCTGGCCGCTACCGCGTTCTCGCTGGCGAGCGCACTGCTAACCGCAGCAATGGTCGGGATAGGGCTCGAGTTTAGCCCGTTGCAGCGCTTGGGCTTGCGCATTGAACTTGATGGTGGCGTGATGGCCCTCGCGGTTGCCGTGATCCTGCCATTGGCGTTCTCAGTGACGGCGTTGCAAATGGTGGTAGCCACGATGGCGAGATCCTACAAGGAAGCACAGTCTTATGTGTCGTTCTTGATGTTGCTGCCGATGCTGCCGCTAATACTAACCATGGATTCCGAAATTGAAGATGCAATCTGGAGGCTGATGGTTCCCGTGTTGGGACAGCAGCAGTTGATTCAAGACGCGATGGGAGGCGAGGGGGTAGCCTTGGTTGACTTCGCTGTCACCGCGCTGTCGACGGCCGCATTCGCAGGCGTTTGCTTGTGGCTGACAAGTCACTTGTTCCGCCGCGAGCGGATCGTATTCGGAAGGTAAGTCCGAACTGCCTGCCTTCACTTCGGAGGCTGGCCCCTGTGTCCATCCGGCAGTCCGTCCTGCGGCCGCGCTTCGGCTTGAAGGTCGACTCTGGGACGGCGCCTGGCACTCGACAAGACCAGCACGTGTTGGTACGGTCTTAGAAGTCGCCCGTCCTAATATAAAGATCAATGGGCGGCTTATTAAAAGGGAATTATAACTCTTACTTGACATAGCGGTCGAAAATCCCTACAATGGAAGCATGACGAAGGTAGAAGCAAAGGCCCCAGGAAAGCACTACAGGGATGGGGTCAACCTAATCGAACTCCTGGCCATGTTCCCGGACGAGGCGACGGCGGAGCACTGGTTTGAGGAGTCGATTTGGCCGGACGGTCGCCGTTGCAGCTATTGCGGTAACGAGAAGACCCGCGAGGTGCCGAAGCGCAAGCCGATGCCCTACTGGTGCCCTACGTGCCGCAAGTATTTCAGCGTCCGCTCGGGTACGGCGCTGGCCCGGTCGAATGTCCCGCTGCGGAAGTGGGCGCTGGCGATCTACCTTTGCATGACCGGCCTGAAGAGCGTGTCCAGCATGAAGCTGCACCGGGACATCGGGGTGTCACAGAAAACGGCGTGGTTCATGCTCATGCGAATCCGCGAGGCGTGGGCCACCGAGACGGACGGCCCGTACAAAGGCCCGGTCGAGGCTGACGAGACGTATTTCGGCGGCAAGCGCAAGAGCATGCACAGGTGGAAGCGCGAACAACTGGACGGACGGGGTGTGGCGGGCAAGACCGCGGTAGCCGGTCTGAAAGATCGCGACACCAATAAGGTGACCGCCAAGGTCGTCCGAGAGGCCACGGGCGAGGTTCTTCAAGAGTTCGTTACGGACCACACGACGCCGGACGCGACCGTTTACACGGACGAGTCCAGGGCCTACCGGGGACTGCCGAGAACACACGAGGCGGTCAAGCACTCGGTCGGTGAGTTCGTGCGAGGGAAGGCGTCCACAAACGGGCTGGAGTCATTTTGGTCGATGCTCAAGCGGGCGCACACGGGAACGTTCCACAAGATGAGCCCGAAGCACCTTGATCGGTACGTGAAGGAGTTTGCCGGGCGGCACAACATCCGCGAGCTAGGAACGCTTGCGCAGATGCGGGACACGGTCGCCGGACTGGTCGGGCGGAGTCTCCTTTACCGTGAGCTCACGGCCGACAACGGCCTTAGCTCCGGGGCGCGGTCCTAGCGGTCGCAACAGGGCGCGGGCCAGCTTTTCGGGCGTCGCTCCCTTCAGATCGCGCTCGGGTTCGAGCATCGGCTTCATCCCACTACCTCCATGCGAAGATGGGATGGAGCCACGGTGGTCAAACGGCAAGACGCACTCACGGCAATGGTGAATCGCCGGTTCGACTCCGGCCCGTGGCTCCAAGGTCGATTCACCGCGTTACTCCGTGCGAACGGAGGGAGTCCCGGCAGCCAGCGGTAAGGCCGTCCTCTCGCCGGGGTTGATCGTGGATTCGAGTTCCACTCACGCCTTCCTCCACAAAGTCGCGGTGTGATTCCAGTCTACAGGACCGTCCCATAGACTGCAAACCGCTTTCGGTGGACCGGACGGCCCCGATCTGGCCCGTTACGCCGTTCATTCGCCTCTCGTTCCCCGGACTATTGTATCCGGAGACACTCGCAGGGTTGGCGGACCTCGTGGAAACTCATTTGACATCGCCTCCAGTCTGTGGTGCAATGAGTCTGGCAATGTTCAGAGGCACCCTAGGTCGGGTCGCCTGTTGAATACAACAGCCGGGACGTGGTGAGGGAGTAGCTACCCGAGCCCTCGGCGAATAGACAGGACTCCCAGATACGTCTCTGAGCGTTGCCATGACCCGGCACCATGCTGGTCGCAACGCAGATCGAGCGGGAAAAGAAGCTCCTGGCGGCTGTCCAGTCCTACGTCGCTCGTGGGGCGATCAATGTGTCCTCGATGCGCGGGTCACGGAAGGGGACTATCCCTAGCGCCCGCGCGTACCTTACGACCCTCGATCTTGCGCCGTTCGGCACGGAGCACGCGGACAGATTCCTGCAATCGCTGAACGGCACGACCATTGAACTTCAAGCCGAGATTCCCGGTAACGAGTGGGGTTTCGCACGCAAGGGCCTAAACATCTTCCTGCGGCGCTGCCTTTACAACGTCTACCTCCGGGAGTGGTACCACTTGGTCCGCTCTGAGCTGTTTTTCGAGGTCGCGTTGGACAGGATCGTAGCCGAGCAGCTTCTAGAGTTGGAACCCGAACTGCCTGCTTGGACCAGCATCAAGCGTCTTGGGTGCGACAGCAGCCGCCAGTATCAGGACGTGGCTTCCAGAATCGCGGACAAGGACGGTATCGCCCGTGTCCACTTGGACGCGCTTTGGTGGGGTGGTAGGGAGGACGGTCCACTGTCGAACAACGGGCATCCGTAGAAGAATGGCAACGAAGCCTTGCACCCATTGCGGCAATCCGATTGCCGAGGGAGTCCTGACCTGCCCACAGTGTGGCGGGACCGATCCAGAGACGGCCAAGCAGCGCGGCAAGTGGGAGACGATTAGCTGCCTCGGATGCACGGCGTGGATCTGGTTCATCCCGCTGGTGTTCTTCGTGGCGTTCCTGTTCTCGCAGTGTCCGCTGGGTGTACGACATCAAAGTGATTTAGGTGGGGGTGCCGGTCGTTGAGTGCGCAAGCTAGCGGGGCGCAGCTTAGGGGCGAGCAGTGCGGTAGGCCCAGAAGTCCTCGTAGAGTCCACTGAGGATGCAGCAGCGCAAGGCGGCGATCTGATTGGCCCCTGCTTTGGTCCAGTGCATCCCGGAACGCTTTAGGCGCGTGCCGAGCACGGACTTGCAGCCAGACTCTACGATGCCCGAAGAAACGCACAGCCCGCGGGCGCGGAAGTCGGCGTATTGCATGCGGGCGCGGTTGTGCTCGATGTAGTCGGCGCACTGGGCGGCTTCGGTGCAGTCGTTGGCGTGGGAGCGCAGGATGGCCAGCACCTCGTCGAGGCCACCGTCGTCGAGTTCGTCGCAGCGCACGTCGGCCCACAGTCGGGCGTGCTCGGGCTGGCCGGGGAAAAGCGCTTTGGAGACCGTGTGCAGGTGCTCTTTGGCGTGGAAGAGATCTACGATCTGGATCGCGCCCGGGTAGTCTTCCCCGGCAATTTTCCAAATCCAAGGGGCTCCGTCGCCGAGCACGACGCGGCGCTGGGCTTGCGGGAAGCCGCGCCGCTCGGCCTCGCGCCGGACGCGGCGGGCGAAGGGGGAGGGCAGCGGGTCGGTGTCGCGGCTGGCGGCGCTCTCGATCGCGGCCCAGTAGCTGGCCGAGCCCGGATCGCGCATCGGCCGACCGGTTTTGGGGTGGCGCGACTGGGCCGTCCACACGACCAGCAGCTTGGCCTCGCGGGTCTTGGCCGAGCCGTCGGTGTTGAATTTCAGATAGATTCGTGCGGACTTTTTCAGATTATTTCCTGCTGTAGTGGAGAAATTTTTCAAGTAGATTCGCTACTGCAGGAGGGAGTTAAGGGCAATCAGCGGCGGTGCGGTCGGGGAAGGGAGTCGACGGCGGAGGTTTTCCGGAAGTAGAGATAGGCGGCGTGTTGTAGCCGGGTCGCGGGGGTGCGATCGGGCAGTCGATGGGGGTGAATAGGGACAGCTAGCGTGGCTGGGAGCGGCGCAGCAGATCGTTCCAGTCCTTGGCGCCGACCGGCCGGAGGCGGCTGCAATGGGGGGTGTGGCGGCGGAGGGAGTCGGCGGCTTGGTCGCCGGCGCGGTCGGCGTCGTAGGCACACAGGATGCGCGGTGCGCGGAAGGCTTGCAGCCAGGGCGGGAGAGAGGTCGCGATGCCGGCGGTGGAGGCGAGCAGGGTATCGGGTGGCAAAGTGGGAGCCAGCAGGCGGAGCGCGGCGAGGGCGTCGAGGGCACTCTCGACGAGCAGGATGGCATCGAGATCGTCGATGTTGGCCGGCAGCCAGAAGCCGCCACGGGCCTTGCGGGAGCCGGGCGCCATGCCCTTGAAGGTGCGGCCGTCGGGAGCCGGGCGGGTGCCGACGAGCTCGGCGCCGACGGGATGTTGGTGGCGGTCGCGACAGACGAAGACGGCGTTGCGGCGGGAATCGGCGTAGAGGATGCCCTCTTGGCGGCAACGCTCGAGCAGGGCGGGGTCGAGCCCGCGGGCGGTGGCCAGGAAGTCACGCACGGGGTCCCAGAGGCGGTCTGCGGGGGGTGGCAGGCGCAAGCCGTGGCGGCGAGCGGGCGGGGTGGCAGGCGCAGGCTGGGGGAGGCCGCCGTGGCGTTCGAGGAACTCGACGGCGGCGCGGAAGCGGCAGCCGCGCACGTGCATGACGAGATCGATGGCACCACCGCCGCCGCGCCCCTGGCGGTGGTCGAAGAACTGCGCGCCGCGGATGCTCAGCACGGAGCCGGGCCGCTTCCAGCGGGCCGGGTTGGCGGGATCCTTGCGGTAGCCGAGTTGGACGGCGAGCGGTTCGAGCGAGCCGTCGCGCACCTGCGCGGCGCGTTCGCGCCAAGGGTCGTTGAAGGGGGTCACAGGCGCACCTCGGCACAGGCCTGTTCGAGTTGCTCGGCGGAGACCTGGCGAGCCTGGGCGCAGGCTGCGGCGGCGAGGGCGAAGTGGGCGATGCGGTCGACCTGGCGGGGCAGGCCGCGCGAGGCCTGGAAGAGGGCCTCGAGGGCATTGGGCTCGAACAGCGGCAGGTCGCAGCCGGCCAGGCGCAGGCGGTGGGCGAGGTAGGGTTCGAGTTCGTCGCGGGCGAGGCCGGCGAGCTGGTGCTGCACGGCGATGCGCTGGCCGAGCGATTCGTGCACGGCCATGGCGAGGCGCTTGCGCAAGGAGGACAGGCCGGACAGCAGCAGGCACAGGCAGCGCTCGGCATCCATCTGGAAGTTGGTGAGCAGGCGGAGCTCCTCGAGCACGTCGTTGCGCAGGTTGTGGGCCTCGTCGATGATCAGCACGGGCAGCTGGTGGGCCTCGCGGGCGAGGCGGGCGATTTCCTCGCGCAGGGCGCGGAAGGCGGGAGCGCGGGAGCGCTCCGGCTGCAGGCCGAGTTCCCAGGCCAGGGTCTGGTACATGTCCAGCACCGAGCCGGTCGTGAGCGCGACGTAGGCGACGCGGAAGAGGCCGGGGTGCAGGCTGGCGGCGAACTGGCGGCAGGCGGTGGTCTTGCCGCAGCCGACCTCGCCGGTGAGCAGGCCGATGCCGCGCAGTTCGAGCAGGTGCTGCAGGCGGGTCTGGGTCTCGATGCCGGCCTGGGCGGGGAACAGCTCGTCGGTTTCGGCGGGGGTCTGGAAGGGGTAGCGGGTGAGGGCGAAATGCTGTAGGTAGGTCATTGCCGGGGAGGCTCCTGGGAGGTGTCCGGGCGCTCGAGCGCGCTCAGGCGCAGCGGCGGGGCCGGGGCGCTGGCGTCCGCGCTGCGGTCGTCGGCAGCGTCAGCGGCATCCTCGGAGCGCGGGTCGGGGGTGCGTCGGATGAGGGCGTTGGCGTGTGCGTCGAGCAAGGTCGCGCAGCCGGCCGCGCGGCCCTGGTGCAGGACCGGGACGGGCCGTCCGGGCGGTGCGGCGGGATCGACCAGCAGGACGATCCGCTGCCCGACCAGTTCGGCGCCCACCTCGTAGAGGCGGCCCTGGAAGCTGACGGTGCGGTCCTTGGCGACGCGGCGGCGGTGCTGGAAGCGGAAGATCGTGTCGAGCTCGTCGTCGGGCGGGGCCGGGCGCAGGCGGCTGGCGGCCAGCGCCCATTGGTCGAGCGGGGTGCGCTGGTGGTCGAGGCCGCGGTGGGGAGTGCGGTGGTACTCGCCTTCGATCCAGGCCCCGAGACGGCGGTTGAGGGCGTCGAGGCTGGCGCTCGCGGTCTCGTCCAGGGTCGGCAGGAACTGGGCTCTGCAGGTCCTGAAAAAACGCTCGATTTTCCCCTTTCCCTGCGGCGCGTAAGGTCTCGCATGGATCAAATGGATGCCAAGGCTGGCGCAGATCACGGACAGGTGGCGGGAGCGGTAGGAGGCACCGTTGTCGCAGTACAGTCTCTGCGGGACGCCGCGTTTGAGCAGGGCCTGGCGCAAGACGGGCAGGAACGCCTCGGCGCTTTCGGAGAAGGCGAAGGCGGCGTGCGGGATGACGCGCGTGGCATCGTCAATGACGGCCAGCAGGTAGGCCTTGCGCCGCCGCCGCCGGTCGTCGGGATCGCTGCCGACCTTGGGGCCATGCATGCAATCGGCCATCCACAGCGCGCCCGCGTCGGGGTAGCTGAAGCGGCGCCGGTCGCGGCCGTCGGGACGGTCCTTGGCCGGCCCCGTCAGGCCCTCTTGGCGCAGCAGGCGGTAGACCGTGGCCGGGGCCAGGGCGGTCGTCGCGGGCACGCTGCCGCTGGCCCGCGCCTGGCGGATCAGCGCGCGCACCGACAGCCGGCGGTTGGCCTCCTTGAGGCGCACCAGCAACTCGCAGACCGCTGGCGGCAGGCCGCGCGGCTGGCCGCGATCCTGGCGCCGCTTGGGGTACAGCGCGTCGAAGCCGCCGTCTTCGTACAAGCCCAGCCAGTCGCGGATGGTGGTGATGGCGACGCGCGTGCGACGGCTGCCGGGAATGGCGTGCGCGCGCCCGGCCTTGTCGCGGATCAGGGCCCAGCGCTGGGCCGATCCTGGCGGCAGGCACAGGATCTCCGCAATCACGCTGTAGCGGAACAGGGCGATCTCGCGCCGGAGGTCTGGGAGCTTGTCTGGCATGCTGGCGGGTCCTGGCGAGCCGTGCGGGCGGCCCGCTCTCCCGACTCTAGGCAGGCCGGCCGGGCGGCGAGCGGCCCGTCGCGTGTTGCACGGGCTGAGACGCCGGTTTGACCGCTGGAATCCGTCGCGAAAACCCGACCGGGACCGGCAGCACCGCCAGTTCTGTGGCCGCGACGGACCGCAGCGTGACCAGCACCGCAGCCGTGCCCAGAGCGCTCCCGAACGCCTCCACGGTCGGCTCCACACGCCCGCAACTCTCCGGCAACAGGGTCGTCAGCAGCGCCAGGCACAGCCGCACGCGCTCGACGCGCCGGGCGACCCAGCGCCGCGCCCCGGCCATCCCCACGTAACGCGACGAGTGCAGTCGCTTCCACCCGCCGCGCGGAAAGCCGGGCTGGACGGCCGCTCGGACCACCTGCTCGACCTCGGCCAATGTCCCGGGCAGGTGCGCTGCCAGACAGTCTGGCAACAGGCTCACCGTCTGCCCGCTCTGCGGGCATCGGAACCGCCGCACCCGCACGCCCTCGGGGATCTTGCGGGCGTAGCTGCCGTGGGGCCGCAGCTGGCAACCGCCCTGCTGGTGGAAGGGGCAGGCCGGCACGCTTGCATCGCGCCACGCCTTGCGGCTAATGTATTCCTCGACGGTGAGGTCTGTGTTGTAGCGAACTTGGAAAGCGCCGTCCACGGCCCGGCGAGCTGAGATCGCGCGGGCCACCCTATTGAACCGGGCCGCCTCCGCGCATGCAACCGCGCCGCGAACGGCCCGGTCCCCTGTCGCACCCGCACGGCGGCCACACAGCGCTTCAGCAAACCCTCTGCCGCTCCGGATTAATCCGATTCTTCAGCAATCCGGAATCGAATTAATGCGACAAATCCTCGCGTTGTTTCACTGAAATATTGTGAAAAACAACAGTCGGGCTGCTTGCCGGCGCGCCCGGCGGTCTCGCTGGCACGCATCGGCAGGCCGGTGCCGTCCAAGCCCAGATACATGGTCGGGGCCGACGGGCCTTCGGCGGGGAAGGCCCCGTCACGCTCGGCGGCGGCGATCTCGCGCCCGAGCGCCTCGGCGCAGCGCTCGACCTGCTTGGCCGGCACGCGCACGCCAGCCAGTTCGGCGAGCAGCTGGGAGGACTCGGCAAAGCTGACCAGGGCGGCGGTCGAGCCGGTCATGCGCAGCACGCCGGGGGAGAGCGAAGCCCCGTCAAGGCCGAGCGCGGCGTCGCGCGGGCAGCAGCCGTGGGCGCAGGCCGGACAGTGGTAGTAGGCGCGCTGCAGAGTGAGCGAGCCGAGCACGGTTTCGAAGGTCTTGGGACGGCGGCCGGCGTAGCGTGCCGGCTGCTGGCAGTCGGGGCAGGCACGGACGGGGCCGCAGTGGTCGGAGCGGTCGGCGTCGAGGCGCTGCTCGACGGCGCGCGCGGCGAGTTGCAGGGCGCTGCGGCGGACGGCCGTCTCGACGGCCTCGAAGTCGATCCGGTCGCCGGGCTCGGTGCCGACGAAGCGGTCGATCTCGGCGCCGATGTCGGGAGCGAAGCGCTGGCTCAGCGTTTTTTTTTCGCCTGCTCGGCTGCGGCGGAGGCGCTTTGGGCGAGGCGCGCGTGGCAGAGTTGCTCGCTGAGTTCGACGAACTCGGCGGTGAGCGAGCGGAAGCGCTGGTACTCGGCCAGCTGTTGGCGGGTGCGCTCGAGGGCCTCAGGCGGGATGGAACGGGTGACGGTCTTGCCGCCGGACTTGAAGGTCAGCGACCAATACGGGCCGTGGCCGGGGTGAGCGGGATCGGAGCAGCGGCAGCCGGGCTTGTTGCAGCGCAGGAAGCGGCGGTTGAGGGAGCCGGGGCGGAGTTCGCCGATGGAGGCGAGTTGGGCTTGGATCTGGTCGAGGCGCTGTTGCAGGGCAGCGGGGTCGGGGGGAGCGGGCATAGGGCCTCCTTTCTTTCAGCATAAAATACTGAAAGAAGCAGTGGCGCATAACCCTTGCATTCTATGGCGGTCTCCAATCTACCGCTCGGCCATCACACTCATGTCGTACACCCGTGTCCGCTCACGAGCTAGCTTCCGACGCGAAAAACTGGTACGGTGAGAGGTCAGACAAGAACGCCCCGCATCCACCACGCGAACCAAGCAAAACGGATGCGGGGCCAAAGGACTTACGTCCAAAGGAGGGTGCTATGACCCACTACCCTTACTGTACAGCGAACCACCGTCTCGGATTTGCGCGGTTGCTCAGAAAGTCACGGCTGATTCGTTTTCTGAGGTTGTACCCTTTGGGGCAAGAAGTTAGCGCGGGGGGTGGCTTTTTTGGCCGGAATCGTGTATGCAGGGAGTATGGCGGTGCAAACGTCGGCAGAGTCTGCGGAGCCGGTTCCGGTGGTCAGCGAAGTGGTGGTGCGGCTGGCGCGGCCGGAGGAGCGGCTGCGCTGGGACACGTTGATGGACACCCACCACGAGTTGGGATTCAAGCAGTTCGCGGGGCGCGGACTGCGCTACGTCGCCGAATGGCGGGGCAAGTGGCTGGCCTTGGTGGGCTGGCAGACGGGGGTGTTCCAGTGCCGCCCGCGCGACCGCTGGCTGGGCTGGCACAAGGCGGTGCAGTTCCGGCGCTTGCACCTGTGCGCCAACAACACGCGCTTCTTGGTGTTAGCGGAGGGCCAGGGGCTGAAGAATCTGGCCTCGCGCGTGTTGGGGCAGAACCTGCGGCGGCTGAGCGCGGACTGGCAGGCGCACTGGGGGCATGCGTTGGAACTGGCGGAAACGTTCGTGGACCCGCGCAAGTATCGGGGCACGTCGTATCTGGCGGCGAACTGGATCAAACTGGGATTGAGCAAGGGGTATGCGCGTTCGAACGGGCAGTACACGGCCAAGCACGGGCAAAAGAAGGTGATGCTGGTGTATGAGTTGCGGCGGGCTGCGCGGCAACGGCTGGCGGATCCGCAGGACCAGCCGGAGTGGCGCTGCGGGCCGGTCGATGTGCGCTACGGGGCGCAGGATCTGCGCTCGTTGCGAGCGCAGTTGGACGCGGTGGAGGACGGCCGGGGGCGCCACGGCAAGCGGCATGCGCTGGGGCTGGTGCTGGCGCTGCTGGTGCTGGCACGGCTGGCCGGCAAGATGGGCGGACGGGCGGCGGAAGCCTACTCGAAGACGTTGAAGCCAGACGAGTTACGCGCCTTGGGGTGTCGCCGGGGGCCAGCCACGGGAGAGTACGAGATACCTTCGGACACGACCTTCCAGCGGGTCATGGAGCGGACCGATCCGGCCTCGCTGGAGCGCATCATCCAGCAGTGGACGCAGCCGCGCTTGGCGCAGTCGCAGGCCTTGGCGGGGGACGGCAAGCGCATTCGCGGAGCGAACCGCTTCACGCCGCCGGGGCAGCACTGGGAGACGGTCACGCTGGTGGAGCACGCCACGGGGATGCCGGTGGCGAGTCGCAGCTATCGCGAGGAAGGCGGCGAGCAGGCCGCGTTGCGGGCCTTGCTGGAGGAGGTGGATCTGCGCGGGCGAGTGGTGACCCTGGACGCCGGGCATGCGGGCAAGGAAACCGAGCGGGCGATCGTGGAGCAGCACGGCGGGCACATCTTGGTGCGCATCAAGGGGAATTGTCCGCAGACCTACCAGACGCTGGAGGAGTTGAACTGGAAGTTGGGCTGCGAGCGCAGTTGGAGCGAGCGGCGCTGGCAGCGCACCCACCGCAGCAGTTGGGAGCGGCGCTCGATCGAGGTGTTCACGCCGCATCCGAAATTGCTGCCCTTCGCGCATGCCCGGCAGGCCTATCGGATCACCCACGAGAGCTGCCAGAGCCTCGGCGGAGCGGTCAAGCGCAGCTACAGCTACGGCCTCAGCTCGCTGCCGGCGAGCCAGGCCACGCCCCAACAGTTGCTGGACTTGCAGCGTGGTCACTGGCAGGTCGAGAGTGCCAACCACTATCGCCGGGACAAGACCTTCGCCGAGGACAGCAGCCGCGTGCGCACGGGCCACGGCCCGGCCAACGCCGCGGCGCTGAACAACTTGGCGCTGGCGCTGCTGCTGTCGCAGCGGCCGTTCGAGACGGTGCCGGAGGCCCAAATCTACTACGCCGGAAACCGCGACGAAGCGCTGCAACTGCTGCTAGACCCCGCCTAGGCGGGGTCTCCTGCGCCCTCGCTCGGCTTAGCGCGGCCTAGTGGCGGCCGCATTGCGTCCGGGCCGTGGATCGGCACCGCCCAGCACTGTGTTCGGCGGCGTCAAACCTCCATCCATGCTGGGCCTGACGCCCTATCTTGCTCAGCATCTCGCTCTGGAAACCACCTTTTGGCCCCCAGTGTGCGTCAAAGCCCCCAATCCTGAAAAGGAATCAGCGGTGCTCAGAAAGTTCGCTCGAATGGTCTCCCCGCCAAGGATCGTCTATTGGGGACCGGCCGGTGGTCACGACCGTTTCAAGCGGTAGCGGCCCGTGCCCCGGAAGCCAGTAGGAATGGTTGTGGGAGAGCCGGGATCACTCGCGTCATGGTGTCGCTGCGAACGGTCTTTGAAACGGCGCTGAGTTGATATCGACCGGCGCCGTCTCTCCTCTCCCACAACCTGAAACTAACATACCGACCTACCTCGGTTGCGCGTAGCTATGTCAAGTAAGAGTTATAATTCCCTATTAAAAGGCTCCCGCGGGAGCCTTTTATCTGCGGTAGGACCTTCTAGATGGATCGCGTAGCTGTATTTTCGTCGATGCCGGCAACCGCTGTGCGCTGGGTTCCGTCGAGCTCTGCTGTGCGAGACTGACGCGCAGACAGATCGAGCTTGACCATCTTGCTGTAGCAGCCGCGAGAAATAGGCGCAAAGCTTCTAGCGATGTCACGCCGCGTGCTCGGCAACGATCTCAATCCGTCGCAGAAATCCAAGATTCGAACAGCTTTCCTGAAGGCACTCGAGGCTCGACTTAATGAAGCACCAGATGCACGGTAATCGCTGACGTCAGCAGGGGTGTTCTCGGGATGCGAGGCGCCTGATCAGCTCGAATGGCACGGATTCTTGATCGCGGCCTTCCAAGGCTTGCTGAATGACTCCAGCCGCCGGGGCACCTTGGCCCCCGAGATATTGAGGTGTGCCTGGCCCATGTCGCACTCCGGCAACTCTTCGAATGGTTTCGAACCAGGAATCACTCGTTGACGGCGACGGAATCCGAGTAGCTTCTGATCGCATCGCCGCCGTAGCCGAGTTCGGCCAGGATCTCTTCGGTGTGCTGACCGACCGTGGGAGGAAGATGACTCAGGGCGGGACGTTCGCCATCGAAGCGTATGGGTGTCTTCAAGTCCCGGTAATCCGGCACCCGTGGGTGAGGGACTGGATCAAAGATCCGGTTAGCCCTGACCTGCGGGTCATCGACGACTTGGTCGATGCTCTGAATCGGGGAACACGGTACGCGGTGGGCCTTCAGGAGCTTGTCGAGTTCCTCGGTGGTGAGCTTGCGAGTGCGGGACGTGAGCAGTTCCCGGAGGGCCGCGTAATGCTTGACACGCAACGGGTTGTCCAAGAACCTGGGGTCATCGGCCGCGTCCGCGATCTCTAGCGCTTCGCACAGCCGCCGGAAGATCCCGTCGTTGCCGCCACAAATCATCAAGTCCCCGTCCTTGGTTGGAAACGACTCGTACGGGGCGATCATCTTCAGCCCCGTTCCCATCCTTTGCGGCACGTTTCCGCCCGCCAGATAGGTCATCATGTGGTACCCGATCCAGCCGAGCGAGGTGTCGAGGAGCGAGCATTCGACCAGCGAGCCGACACCTTCGGCGTCCCGCTTGCGCAGGGCAGCCAGCACGCCCAGCGCGATCAAGTATCCCGATCCGATGTCCACGACTGACCCGCCGACCCGTACCGGAGGCCCGTCCGGCAGGCCCGTGATCGACATGATCCCGCTGTATGCCTGCAGCAGCGGGTCATACCCCGGCGTGGTCGCATACGGGCCCTCCGACCCGTAGCCGGTGAGAGAGGCGTAGACGATCCTGGGGTGCTTTGCTTTGACGGCTGCGTAATCAAACCCCATCCGCTCGATCACGCCTTTGCGGAACGCCTGCACGACCACGTCCGCAGTGGCCAGCAGCCGGTCGATGACCTCACGGCCCTCAGGGGCCTTCATGTCTACGACGATGCTCCGCTTGTTGCGGTTGAACGCTAGGAAGATGGGCGCGTCGCCATCCCAGAATGGCGGCCCCCAATTTCGCGCTGGGTCTCCGCCCGGGGGCTCGACCTTGACCACGTCCGCGCCCAGGTCGCCCAGCATCTGGGTGGCTTGGGGCCCTGCAATATACTGCGACAGGTCGAGGACGCGGATTCCTTCGAGCATCCTACCGTTATACCCCCGCAGACACTAGATGCCGGCTAGGCGAGGATCTCTCCGATCACGTGGCCGTGCACGTCGGTCAGGCGGCGATTGATCCCGTTGTGATACCAAGTCACGCGTTCATGGTCCAGGCCGAGCAAGTGCAGCATCGTCGCGTGGAAGTCATGAACCGTTGCGATGTCCTGCACAGACCGGCCTCCTAGCTCATCTGTTGCGCCGTAGCTCGTTCCGCCGCGTATGCCGGCACCGGCAAACCAGGTCGTGAATGCGTGGGGGTTGTGGTCACGGCCGACAGTGCCCTCCTGATGGGTGGGCATGCGTCCGAATTCCGTCGCCCAGACTACTAGGGTGTCCTCCAGCAGGCCCTTGGCGCGCATGTCTTTGAGCAGCCCCGCCGTTGGCTGGTCCAAGATTGGGCAGTGGCGCTCGTAGTCGGCTTTGAGCGTCTTGTGTGCGTCCCAGTTCAGCAGACCGTCGACTCCCGATGCCCGCGAAGCACAGAAGAGGTTCACGAAGCGCACGCCGCGCTCCAGCAGTCGGCGTGCCAGCAGGCAATTCCGCGCGTAGGCGGCCTTGAGGGGGTTGGGGTCGTTTGCGCCGTAGAGGTCCCGTGTTGCTTGGGTTTCCTTGGACAGGTCGGTGACTTCGGGAGCGGAGAGTTGCATGCGCGCGGCCAGTTCGTACGCTGCGATGCGCGCCCTGAGTTCCTCGTCCCCCGGATGAGCCGCCGCGTGATTCCGGTTCAGATCCCCAAGGAAGTCTCGCGTCGCGGCGTCGCGCTCAGGCGAGATGCTTGCGGGACGTTGGAGATTTCGAATCGGCTCCTGTGCATTGAACACGATCGCTTGGTGCTCTGCGGGCAGGAAGCCGGCGCCCCAATTGGCTGGGCCTGCGGGTGGGATGCCGCGGATATCCGGGATTGCGACATACGTGGGAAGGTTGTTGTTCTCTGAGCCCAGGGCATAACTCAGCCACGATCCGGCCGACGGAAAGCCTTCAAGGACAAAGCCCGTGTTGAGCAGAACGCATGCCGGCCCGTGCGTGTTGGTCTTGGACTGCATCGAGTGGACAAACGCGATTTCGTCCGCCAGGCCGCCAAGCTCCGGCAGTAGTTCGGAGATCATCTTGCCGCTCTGGCCGCGCGGCTTGAACCCCCACGGCGAGCCCATCAGCGCTCCGTTGTTGCCTTGGAAGGTCACCGCGTCCAACTCGGCAGGGGCCTGTTGGCCGGAACGCCGCTGGAGTTCCGGCTTGTAGTCCCACAAGTCGATGTGCGATGCCGCGCCGGGACAGAAGATCTGCAGCACCCGCTTGGCCTTTGGCGCGAAGTGTGGTGGCTGTGCCGCTAGGGAGTGTCGCTGAGGCAGCATGCTTGCCAGCGCAACGCCCTGCAGGCCCGTGACAAAGCCGCCCAGCAAGTCCCTTCGGGTGCGAGCGGATTCCATCGAGGGCCCTCCCCGCACTGTGTGCGGAGGGGAGGACAGCGGACCCGCGTCGCCCAAGGAGTCGGGATGCGTTGTCTGGGCGGGAGCGAAACGTCGAGGCGCGGCCATCAGAACACGTACAAGAATTCGTTGGAGTTGAGAATCGCCCGGCTGAGCGCTTCCAGGCCGTGCTGTGCAAGAAACTCAGTCGCAGAGCGCCTCTCCGCAGCGCTTGGCTCTCGCAGATACGCGCGTCGCCAAGCGGATTCGACAAAGCCAGCCTCGTCGTCGCCAGATTCGGCTTCGACCAGTGCCGCGAAGGATGAGGCTTGGTCCACCACGAAGGCGCTGTTGAACAGGGTCAACGCCTGTAGGGGAGAGGTGGTCGTGATGCGCTTGGGAGCGGGAAGGGACGTCTCTGGGCAGTCGAATTCACCTAGCAATTCCGGCTTCACTGAGCGCGCGTGCTGGTGGTAGATCCCGCGCCGGTACGTGTCCCGAGAAAACTCCCCGAGCGGGTAGTAGGTCGCCACGTTGTCGACGGTGTACCGATATAGCCGGAACCCCGGGCCGCCCATGTGCCGGTCTAGATTCCCGCTCGTCTGCAAGATCGCGTCGCGCAGTTCCTCGGCCCCTAGGCGCCTGGGCGGGTAGCGCCACAGAAACACTCCGTCGCTGTCTACCTGGGCCGCATCGTTGCGGAACGTGCTGGACTGGCGGTAGGCCGCCGACAGAACGATTTCTCGGTGCAATGGCTTGAGCCGCCAGTTGTGGGCGTGGATCAAGCGGTGGGCCAGCCAGTCCAGCAGTTCGGGATGCGATGGCATGCCTCCGTTCACTCCGAAATCACTGGGGTTGCGCAGGAACGGCTGCCCGAAGTGGTGCATCCACACTCGATTCACGATGACCCGCGCGGCGAGGGCGTTGTCGTCTGAAGCGATCCACTTGGCCAGCGCCAAGCGCCGCTCCGCCTCGGGCGCGTCCGGGTCCAGTTCGAATTCCGCGAGCAGGCCCGAAAGCGTGCTTAGGCTCCCAGGTGCGACTTCCGGACCCTTGTTCATGGGATCCCCGCGCACCATCAAGAAGGAGGGCTCTTCCGGCTGCTGGAACCGGCCCAAGAACGCTTGCTGGGGCTTGGGGAGCCTTGCGAGGGCCCGCTTCGCCTCTCTTTGTGCTGCTTCAAGCCGGTCCCAGCGGAGCCTCTCTCCGGAGTCGAACACGGCATGCAGCAGCAGGAGCTCTTGGTCGGCCTCCGAAAAGGGCAGGCGGCCCTCGGACGAAGCGACTGTACTCCACGAATCTCCGTCCAATGACACCGAGATTTCGTACTCTTCCGGCTGCGGAGGTCCGAACCGCCCGCCAAAGCCGCCCAAGCGGTCCGAGGACCACTCGATCCGGTCGATCCGTTCGGTCTGTGCCAGTTCGATCTGAATCCAGGCCGGCATGGCGTTGGTCGAAATCCAGCGCCTGTCGTGCTTGCCGTCGATGAGGTTGGCTGGAGCGTAGGTGTCGGGGCTGGCAGAATCGACCCGCGTCCCGCTCACAGTTGCCTTTCCGGCGAGCGCGACATTGCGGTCGGAGTCGTTCGCGGCGAAGATCGCGAACTCATCCAGGTCCACGCGGTTGCGGTTGCCGGTAGCGCGGTCGACCCGCATCCGCACGAATTTCGCCGCAACGGGGTCGAAGGTCTCTTCGGTGCCGGATTGGTCGACTCGCGGCCGATATCGACGAAGAATGGTTTCGCGGCTGGCGTCGACGCGCTCCGCGAAAGCCTTGCGCAGGGCTTCGAGTCCAGCGCTTGCGTCGTTGATCTGGTCGTTAAGGCGCTTGCTGGCAGCTGCGAAATCCGCCACTCTTGCCGGATCGTCCCAAGTGCGATCACCGTGCGACACGCCCGCGAATACCGCTTGCATGCGGTAGTAGTCCTCGTTGCTGATCGGATCGAACTTGTGGTCGTGGCAGCGTGCGCAATGGACGGTCAGGCCGAGAAACGCAGACGCGGTCCCCATGATCATGTCGTCGAGGTGATTGGCGCGCTTCTGGGCTTCCCCGGCAGGGTTCTTGATGCCGACTGTATCGTGCGGGCCAGCCACCAGGAATCCCGTTCCCGCTTGAGTGTCGAGATCGTCCGGGGCCAGCTGGTCGCCCGCCAGTTGCTCCAAGGTCATGCGGTTGAATGGCTTGTCCTCGTTGAAGGAGCGGATGACCCAGTCCCGGTATGGCCAAGCATTGTTGCGCAGATGGTTCTGCTCGTAGCCGTTGCTCTCCCCGAAACGCGCCACATCCAACCAGTGCCGCCCCCAGCGCTCGCCGTAGGCGGGCGATGCGAGCAGGCGGTCAACCAACCTGGCATAGGCTTCGGGGTCGGGGTCGTTGACGAATGACTCCACTTCCGCCGGTTCGGGAGGAAGTCCGGTCAGGTCGAAGCTCAGCCTTCTTATTAGAGTTTTCCTGTCAGACGGTTCGGACGGTTCGAGACCCCGCGATTGCATGGCACGAAGCAGGAAGCCGTCGATGGCGTTCCGTTCCCAGAGGCTCGCTGGCGCGGGCTCGTCTTCGAGGCGGAACGGTCGCAATGACCACCAAGTGCGCTCCGAATCCTCCGCGGGTCCGTTGGCATCATCGGGAGCTCCGGAGGAGATCCAGTCCCGGATCAACGCAATCTCAGCGCTGGTGAGCGGTTGGCCAGCCGGGGGCATCTCGGGCTTTTCGCCATCCACCTTGGCCAGCAGCAGGCTGCTTTCGGGGTCGCGCGGAATGACGGCTGGGCCGCTCTCGCCGCCGGCCAGCAATCCCGCGGCGCTGCCGAGACGCAAGCCGTTCTGCGCCCCGTCGCCGTGGTGGCACACCACGCACTTGCGTTCCAGAATCGGCAGGATATCCTCTCCGAACGAGGCTTCATCTGCACGCGCCGGCGCAATCGCCAGAGCAAGGATCGGTAGGAATGCGCGGGCGATCGAGCGCAAGGCGTTGCGGTCGGTCACTGCGGCCGCAGTGCGGTACTGAGTCTGGGAAGAACCGAGCGCCAGACTACGCATTATAGTTCCTGAGTCGCCGGAACGATGGCCGCACGAGCGTCGTTGGCGTTTGCGTCAGCACCCCCGCCAAAGCACCTGATTTCAACTGCTGGAGAATTTTGCCGAAAGGGGGTTGACTCACCGACGACCAACTGTTATAATATGTAACGTTATGGATAGTAACAGTTGGAATCGCCTCAGCGGACTCGAAGAGCTCGTGATGGGATTCCTCTGGTCCGAAGGGCCGGCAACCGCCGAAGACGTGCGCACGTTCTTCATTGACCGCCATCCAATGAAGGACTCCACCGTGCGAACGGTGTTGAGACGGCTGGAAAACAAGGGCTATGTGACGCACTGCGTCGAGGGTAGGACTTATCGGTACCGCCCGGTAGATGCAGGCCGCAGCGTCGCCGCCCGAGCGGTAAGGAAGATCGTCGAGAGACTCTGTGACGGTTCGGTCGAACAACTGCTCATCGGAATGGTTGACGGCGACGTGATCGATTCCGTCGAGCTCGAGAGGTTGGCAAGGCGGATCGCGACGTCTCGTGAGGCAAAAGGGAGGAAGTCATGATTGCAACCATTGCGCTTGAATTCGGAAGTGGGCTCTTCGACGTGTTACTCGGGTCTTCGGTACGAGCAATCGTGCTGGCTCTAGCCACGTGGCTCGTCCTGCGGTCAGTTGGCCCGCAGCGGCCGGCAGTCCAGCATGGAGCGTGGACGGCCGTTCTTCTAGGGATGCTGCTGCTGCCCTTGCCGGGTCTCGTAGGCTCCGGTTCCGGACTCTCTCCCGGTGTAGCTCTTGAGTCCGCGATTCCCGTGTTTGAGACACCGCTCATTGCCCAAGCTGAGAGCTTGACCCATTCATCGGCTGGGATGCCGACGAGCAACTGGCGAGGCATCTGTGGGCTGCTGTTCGTGTTCGGCACGGTGGTCCTGCTCGCGCGTCACCTGATAGCTCGGCGTCGCGTTCGGCGTTTGCTCCGCCAGGCCGAATCCCTGGAGTGGCCCGCGCTGGAGTCGCTAGCGAGGGTGTCTCTTCGTGCGGCCCCGGGCAGGAAACTACCTCGGCTGCTCGCGATCCAAGGTGCCGGAGGGCCGTTTGCCTACGGAGCACTGAGGCCCGCAATCGTGTTGCCGGGCGAGTGGTCCAATTGGAGTCCCAAAAAGCTCGAGGTGGTGCTCTTACACGAACTGACGCATGTCTTCCGGCGCGATGGCATCGTGGAAGCGCTCGCCGCGGTTGTCGCCTCGGTGTTCTGGTTCCATCCGCTCAGTTACATGCTGAAGCGCCGCCTGAGGGTGCTGGCGGAGGCCGCCTGCGATGACCACGCAGTCTTGGTCTCTGGGGATCGCGAGGGCTATGCACAGGCTTTGCTGGAAATCGCCAGGGACTGGCGTGGATTCCGGACATTACCGATCACTTCGATGGCGGGAGGCGTATCGCTTGGCGGACGCATCGAGAGAATCCTCGGGAAGACCCACCTAGAATCGGGCCTGCTTTCCAGAGCCGTCGGCAGTTGCGTCGTCGCGGTGGTGCTGGTCGCAACCCTAGCCCTCTCTTGTGTGACGGTCACATTCGCTCAGGACAGGGGCGTCGCACTGAACGGGTCGGTGCAAGACCCGAGCGGGGCACGCGTTCCGTGGGCGTCCGTGGTCCTTGCCGAAGTCGAAAAGGGCCTGTCCGAAGCCACGACCGCCGGTGCCGACGGATCCTTCAGAATCGAGGGCTTGGAACCATCGGCGTTCTACCAGGTCGAGGTCCATGGGCCTGTCGGATTCGTTTCCCACCGTCAGGCGCTCGACCTAACCGAAGACGCCCAGCTTGACGTCACGCTAGGAATGAAGCGGGTCGTCGAGGCGATCGTAGTTTCCGGTACCCGACCTGCCCGGGATCCGGCGCAACCACGGTCCGGTCGCCGGAGGATCCGCGTTGGTGGAAACGTACGAGAGGCTCGGCTGATGCATCACGTGCCCGCGACCTATCCGGCCGACGCCGAGCGCGAGGGTGTCACGGGAACTGTGGTGCTGGAGGCTGTTATCGGCATGGACGGCAATCCGGCCAGCATTGCTACCGTCAATTCGATAGTCGACAGTCGCTTGGTGGACGCAGCAGTGAAAGCCGTGAGGCAGTGGCGCTACGATCCGGCGCTTCTGAACGGGCGCCCGGTGGAGATCACCATGACGATTCACGTGGCCTTCGAATTGCCCTGAGCCGGACCGTCGCTGGTCTGGGCTGGCCCGCGCCGGCGGATGCGACGCTGCATGCGGGGGAATCGAAGCCGCGCAAGCTCTCAAGACCGAGTCGCGCCATCAGACCCTCGTTACCCCCCTCCGTGCCGAGACAGGAGTCAAAAAGGGATTGTGCGAGCAGGGTCGTAGTAGGCGATACCACAGCGGCGCCCCCAACTGCGAACCGGGTGCTCCGACCTAGCCGAGGAGATTTCGGCGAGAGTCACCTCAGAACACGAGGCGCAGCCCGAATCGTGCCGTGATCGGATCCAAGAACCGGTTCCTCATCAGGAAGCGGGGATCCTGACGGGCGCCCTGCGAGGCGGCGATGGCCTGGTAGTCGTAGCCGCTCAGTACTTGCGAGATAGGGTCGCCGGGCTGCCATAGCGGCAGGGTCTGGCGGTACAGGCTGCGGAATGTCCGCAAGGCGGTCTTCTGGTTAAAGGCGTTGATGACGTTGAAGTTCAGCTCGAACCACCTGGTCTCGCCAGAAAACGGGTAGAAGCGCTGGATCACCGAGAGGTCGGTCTGCGTCCAAGCCGGATTCCTGCCGTCGCTGCCACGGTTGTCCACGAGGACGTCGACATGCTCCAAATCGACCGTGCGGCTGATCGGAGTGCCGCTCATGGCGCGGAAGAATCCTCCGATTTCCATCTTCCATGGCGTGGTGTAGGCCCAGTTGGCCTTGAACTGGTGTGGCCTGTCCGTGCCCAGCGGCCCGTCGACGAAGTTGCCCTGCGAGTCATAGTTCAGGAACCACAGGTCGAAGTCCCGCGTCACGTTCGGGCCGAGGCGTCCGTTCTCATCGGAACTGCCCAAGCCCGAGTACAAGCCGCGCAGCCGCGAATATACATAGGCGAAGTCCGCCAGCCACTTGTTTTGGAAGGCCTTCCGCAGGCGGACCTCTGCGGCGTCATACGTGCGCTTGGGCATTGGCGTGGGGGGCAGGCCCACCTCAGTGAATCTGTCGACCGAGAGGCCTCGGCCCGGATTGGTGATGTAGTAGGCCTCCCCCGCCGGAGTCTGGCGGCCCACGTCCTCGATGGCTGTGTCAAGGTTCTTGCGCGTGTATCGAAATGACAACACGGAATTCGCCGCGACCTCGTACTCCAGTCCGACCACTGTCCCCGTCATGCGCATCGGTTTGAGATCAGGATCGAGATCTTCAAACGAGGGGATCCGCCAGTTCCTGGTCTCCAGAAATGTTCCCGGGTAGGTCGCTTGCCCTGACAGCCCTCCGATCTGGCTCCAGTCCAGCGTGCTGTCGTCCATCAGGTAGTAGTGGCTCAGCCATTTGAAGCCCCCGAACGATCCTTGGGCCATTTCCAGCTTCATGGCATCGTAAAACCGTCCCCAGCTGCCGACAAGCTTTAGCTTCGCGTTGCCGAGCACGTCATAGGCGAAGCCGAGACGGGGCGCGATCTTGTCGAAGAAGTTCCACTTGAAGGCCGCTCCTGAGAATTCGGGCAGGTCGCTGAACGATGGGATTTGCTCCCGCTCCATCCGTATGCCGAGATTGAGCGTGAGAGCTCCGCTCACGCTCCACGAGTCCTGCACGAACAGCGCGTGCCTGTTCGTGACTACGTTCGCCACGACTCCGAAGGGAGAGCGCTGCTCGTAGTACCCGCACGGCTCGTGGACAACGCCGTCCGGGCCGGTGCAGCTGCTCGTGCGGACTGTGCCGTCCACCATGGTGTACGGGCGGGTGTAGCGGTACAGCAGATAGTCGTACTTGTAGGAATCGTTGATGTCATGCGCAAGCCCGCTCAACTGCCAGCCAAAGCGTAGATTGTGCTGCTGGCCGGCAGCGTTGGCCAGATAGCTGGCGGTGACCGATACCGTGCTCTTCTTTTGGAAGTCCTGCGATGTCTCGAAACTGGCGCCGTGACCGATCGAGTAGAAGCCCCGTGGCCGGTACAGCGGACTGTCCGGCGCGATGCCGATCAGTCCCGGCGATTCGACGAACCTGTGACGAACTTGCTGCGGTCCCAGGAGTTGCTCGGTCTGGATCGTATTCAAGCCCCACCGTGCATCAACCACCAGAGTCGGAGTCGGGGTGAACAGCGCGGCGCCCGCAATGGTGTAGCCGGGGTATTCGTAGCCTTCTTCTGACCACTGGAAGTCCGGGTTGGAGGTGCCGTCCAGATTGGGCAAGCTGCCCTTCCATTTCGCGGAGTCCGAGGACCACGAGGCCATCAGGCGGACATTCCGCGCGGGCTGAGCGTCAATCTTCGAAGTCGCGCTGCGCAATCGGTCGTTGCGCTTGAACACGCCGGACTCCCCAGACGTGAACGTCACGGCTCGCGACCGGTTTCGCGCCTGTGGCAAGAACGCGCCGAAGAACCAAGCCCGGTCGCGCCAAACGGGCCCGCCCAGGGTGAAGCCGAACTCGTTGGTGGCAACCTCGTCTTCCGGGTCGTAGACGTATTCCGCTACGTCAGTGTCTTGGGCCGGATCAAGGCGCAGTCGCTTGTTGGGTGCCCCACTCAAGGGGCTTCCGCTGCCGTACCACAGCAGGCTCCCGTGGAATCGGTTGGACCCGCTCTTGGTCTGGACACTGAGCACGCCACCCATCGCCCCGCCGAATTCCGCCTCGTATCCGGCAGTCTTGAGCTGGAACTCTTGCACCGTCTCGACGCGCAGATTCTGGTTGTTGAGGCCGTTATACATGCTCGTGGTGTCTATGCCATCGACATAGAAGACGTTCTCCGCCCCTGAAGAGCCGTCGACCGAAATCCCGCGCACCCTCCGCCCTTTGTGTGTGACATTGCCGGCCAAGGCCTCAATGTTGACGCTGGGGGTGTAGCGCGCGTAGTCAGTGAAGTCACGCCCCCCGGCGGCATCGGTCAGCCGATCGCCCGAGAACACCGTCGATTGCTCGCTCTTGAACGTATCGATCACTGCGGTGCTAGCTTCGACCACGATGGTGCTGTCGACTCGACCGACCTCAAGGGGCATTTCTACCAAGAAGGTGCGGCCGATTTGGACCACGACGCCCTCGTTCACAGCGGTTTGAAAGTCTTCGGCCTGGACCCTCACTCTGTAGTTTCCCGGTGGGAGGTTGCCGTTGAACGCCAGGCCCTGCTCGTCGGTGATGGCGAGGGCCGGCCGGATCAAGGCCGGGCCGCTGAACTCGACTTCTGCTTCGGGAATCGCGCTGCCGGTCTGGTCGGTGACGAGGACGCGCAGCCCGCCGACTTGTTGCTGGGCCACGACACGGCTGTGATTCGCTATCAAGCAAAGAGCGAATAGCAGTAACCGTATGATCAGTAGACGATACATGGAATCTCACATCGTATTACACGTTTTTTTTGTAAGGACTTAGGTTAAGTCTTGACTGCTTGCCTAACAGTTCCGTCAAGAGCTAGGCGGTCGGGCAGCGGAGGGGTGCGCATGGCGGCACTGGCGAGGCGGGGGCACGAGGTCAATCAGCTGGCAGCGCCGGTTGAAGCAGTAGGCGAATCCTGCGAGGTAGCGCCGCTTGCAAGCGCGATCGGTTCCGTTCCATCGCGTGCCTGACGTTGCGCTACAGCGTGTTCACGCCGACGGTCGAGCGTATATGCTGCTTGTATGTTCGGTGGCAGCAACTCCGTGACATTGCGGATTTCAGACCGGCGCCTCTCCAGCCTGCGGTGGGTGCTTGTGCGCAACCGCGTTCCACCGAGTGCTCTTCCGGTTTGGCGCGTCTGTTCCCTGTGGGCTGGCTGTCTCCTGCTCGGGATGGCGGCGTCGCTGGCTGCTCAGCCCGTGCTCGTGCTCGACCAAACGTCGGAACCTCCTTCATGGGCTCTTGCCGAGCGCCTGCTCCTCGAGACTGCGTCCGATGGGGTGCAGGCCTTCTTCGACCGCTTCGTGGACGACCGCGGCCACTTGAAATGCGTCGAGCGCTGGGGCGGAAACGACGGGGCCGATGACGCGATGGAGAATTTCGGGGGCTGGACGCTGCTGTATGCCCTCGGGGGACGGGAAGCCGTAGTCGACCTTTACAAGCGAGCTTGGGAGGGTCATATCCGCCAGTACACGCAGGCTCGTGCCCCCGGCATCGAAATGGCCGAGCACGGCATGTACTGGCGGGAGTTTGTCACGTCGTTCGACTGGGAGCACACGGGGGAGGCGCTGGCCGCATTCCACCTGTACGGGTTGGCCGCGCCGGAGGATCCGCTGTACCGGGCTAGGACGACGCGATTCGCCGGCTTCTATACGGGGGACGACCCAGACGCTGACAACTACGACCGGGACCTACGGATCATCAAGAGCCTCCATAACGGCAGCAGGGGTTCCAAAGTGACCCCGGCGACCGAAATGGATTGGGGTGGATTGCCCGTAGATGGCGCTCCGGAGCGCCTGAGCCGCTACTCCACTGCGTCGAACATTCGAGGCGATCACCCGCTGAACCTCTGCGCCACGGCCTTGGGCTTCAACGCCTTCGCGCTCACGGGAGAGCAGCGGTATCGCGCCTGGGCTGTGGAGTATGCCTCTGCGTGGCGTGACCGGGTTGCGCAGAACGGCGGGAACATTCCCACCAACATCGGCTTGGACGGAACAATTGGCGGGGAGTGGGGCGGCAAGTGGTACGGCGGCGTGTTCGGATGGAACTTCTGGCCCCAGTCCGATGGACGCAACTATTTCATTCGCGGCCCTCGCATCGCCTTCGGCATCGGCGTCATGTTGACGGGAGATTCTGGCTTCGTAGAGCCGCTTCGACGTCAGGTCGCCAACCTGTACGCCGCAAAGAGGACACAGGGCGGTCGCGTGCTGTTGCCCAGAAAGCACGGCGACGACGGCTTCTACGGCTACACGCCGAGCCAGTACCTAGATGTCCAGCGCGACGTGTACCTTTTCACGTTCGATCGGTCCGGCCTTGAGGGGCTGGCCCGCGATCCGTGGATCCGCTACCTCGACGGCGACAACCCGAACTATCCCATGCAAGCGCTGCAGGCTGACCTGAGCACGGTCCAGGCGCGGCTAGATGCTATGCGGAAGGACGATTCAATTGACTACGAGCGCCCCTCCGACTACACGCAGCGGTTCAATCCGGCCGTCACCAATTCGCTCGTGGAACTCGCCCTCGGCGCGAACCCGCCTGGACGGGCTGGCAACATCCTGCATGCCCGATTGTTCTACTACGATCCCGCTCGGAAGCGGGCCGGCTTGCCGGAGCAAGTGGCCGCCCTCGTCGATGCCATCGAGCCGTCCAGCGTTCGCGTGCGTCTGGTCAACCTAGACACGATCCAAGAGCGTCGCGTGATCGTGCAGGCCGGGGCGTACGGCGAGCATCGCTTCACCGACGTGCGCGCTGGAGACGCTTCCCTGCGCGTCGGGGGCGATCGATTCGAAGTCCTCCTCGAGCCGAGGGCCGGCGGCGTTCTTGAGATTGGCATGGATCTGTTCGCGAGTCAGCCGGCTTTCCGCCCGCTTCCGTGACAGGGGCCGGTCGGCGGGACGTCCGTCGTGAGTTACCCGTACACCTCGCCTAGGGAACGGCGTGCGCGCTGCGATTTGCCGACGCGGCGTTGAACCGATTTCCCGCCTAAGTACACTGAGTCCAGATGGGTTTCCGCCTGGCTTCTGACTACAGCCCTCGCGGCGACCAATCCGCGGCGATCGAGCAGCTTCTCTCCGGCGCCAGGAACGGAGACTGCCATCAAGTCCTGCTTGGCGTCACCGGCTCGGGCAAGACCTACACCGTCGCCAAGGTGGTCGAGGCGCTGCAGCGTCCCACGCTGGTGCTGGCGCACAACAAGACGCTCGGGGCGCAACTCTACCACGAGTTCAAGTCATTCTTTCCCGACAACGCGGTTGAGTACTTCGTCAGTTACTACGACTACTACCAGCCCGAAGCGTACATGCCGGCCAGCGACACCTATATCGAGAAAGAGTCCACGATCAACGACGATCTCAACAAACTCCGCCTCGCGGCGACCAAGTCCCTGTTCGAACGCCGCGACTGCCTGATCGTGGCCAGCGTCAGCTGCATCTATGGTCTCGGCTCGCCCGACGCTTACTACGACATGCTTCTCATGCTCGAGCAGGGCCAGCGCATATCGCGCAAGGAGATCACCCGCCAGCTCGTCAAGATCCTGTACAGCCGCAAGGACATCGGGGACTTCGAGCGGGGCTCGTTTCGCGTGATCGGCGACATCATCGAGGTCTTTCCGCCTTATGACGACTTGGCGTACCGGATCGAGCTGTGGGGCGACGAGGTGGACGCCCTGCTGCAGTTCGACCCGCTCTTGGGAGAGGTCAAGCAGACGTACCAGCGGCTGCCGATCTACCCAGCCAGCCACTATGTGATGTCCAACGAAACCATGCTGCAGGCGCTGGACCGCATCACCGAGGAGCTCGATTGGCGCACGGCCCAGCTCAAGGACAGCGGCAAGCTTCTGGAGGCGCAGCGCCTCAGCCAGCGGACCCAGTTCGACATGGAGATGATGCGGGAAATCGGCTATTGCCACGGCATTGAGAACTACTCGCGCCACTTTTCCGGCCGTCAGCCCGGCGAGCCCCCTCCGACACTGTTGGACTACCTCCCCAAGGACACGCTGATGTTCGTCGACGAGAGCCACCAGACGATCCCGCAGCTTCGCGCCATGTACCACGGCGACCGCTCGCGCAAGGAGAGGCTGGTCGAATACGGGTTCCGTCTGCCGAGCGCCTTGGACAACCGGCCGCTGACCTTCGACGAGTTCCAGGCCCGGACCTTCCAGCTGGTCTACGTCTCCGCCACGCCCGGCCCGTACGAGCTCGACCGAGCCGAGGGAGTGGTGGCCGAGCAGGTCATTCGCCCGACGGGGCTGCTCGACCCTGAAGTGGAGGTGCGGCCTGTGAAGGGGCAAGTCGACGATTTGCTGCGCGAAATCCGCTTGCGCGCCGAAGCTGGAGAGCGAGCGCTGGTCACGACCCTGACCAAGCGCATGGCCGAGGACTTGGCCGAGTACTACGCCGAGGCCGGCGTGCGCTGCCGCTACCTGCACTCGGAAGTGGACACCCTCGAGCGGGTCAAGACCCTGCGGGATCTGCGGCGGGGAGAGTTCGACCTGCTGGTGGGCATCAACCTGCTGCGCGAGGGGCTCGACCTGCCGGAGGTGTCGCTTGTCGCGATCCTAGACGCGGACAAGGAGGGGTTCCTGCGCTCGGAAGGATCGCTGATACAGACCATGGGGCGCGCCGCCCGCAACGTGCATGGCAAGGCGATCCTGTATGCCGACCGCATGACCGACAGCATGAGTCGGGCCATCGACGAGACCACGCGGCGGCGGGAATTGCAGCGGGCGTACAACGAGGCCAACGGCATCAGCCCGGAGACAATCGTCAAGCCGATCTCGATGACTCTTGCCAAGATCGTCGACGCGGATTATGTCGATGTGCCGATCGAGCCGAGCTCGGAGGACGCGCCAGACACTCCCGAGGACCTTGAAGCCCTGATCGCCCGGCTGGAACGTCAAATGCGGGAGGCCGCGCAGAAGTTCGAATTCGAGCGGGCCGCCCAACTGCGGGACCGCGTGCGAGCGCTGCGAGCCGATCAACCGGATATCTCGACGGTGCCCGCGGTCGGCTGAACCGGCTGCCGCGTACATATACTGAGAGGGGCAGGTGAGCTCGATGGGCGAGCAGAGAACAGTGTTGCTGGGCGTTACCGGCGGAATCGCCGCGTACAAGTCTGCTGAGTTGGTGCGGGCTCTCCAGTCCGATGGACACGCGGTGCAGGCTGTTCTCACCAAGGCTGCCACCAAGTTCATCACTCCTCTCACCATTGCTTCCTTGACCGGCAACAAGGTCATCACGGACCTGTTCGACGACAGTTCACCTGACGAGACACTGCACAGCGCAATCGCCCACATCGATGTCGCTCAGGGCGCTGACGTCCTGCTGGTCGCCCCCGCCACCGCGGACATGCTGGCCAAGTTCGCGCTGGGGCTCGCCGATGATTTCCTCAGCACGGCCCATCTTGCCTTTCGCGGTCCGCTCGTGCTGGCGCCGGCCATGAATACGAACATGTGGGAACATCCCGCGACCCGCGAGAACCTGGCCGCCCTCCGGACGCGCGGCGCCCGCATCGTGGAACCTGCAGTGGGAGAACTCGCCTGTGGCACGGTCGGACCCGGCAGATTGGCCGAGTTGGACGACATCGTCGCCGCCGTGCGCTCGGCGTTGGGTGCCGGGAGCGATCTTCAGGACGAGTGCGTGTTGGTCACTGCCGGACCCACGCGCGAAGCGCTGGACCCGGTTCGCTATATCTCGAATCGCTCCAGCGGGAGGATGGGCTTCGCGCTCGCAGCTGAGGCCGCCAAGCGCGGAGCGCGGGTGATCTTGATTTCCGGGCCGGTGGCCCAGCCGACCCCGCCGGGCTGCGAGCGCATCGATGTGGAAAGCGCTGCCGAAATGCACCAGGCCGTGCTGCAACGTTTGGGAGAGGCCAGCTTCGCGGTCATGGCAGCTGCCGTGGCGGACTATCGGCCGGAGCACCAAGCCGCCAGCAAGCTCAAGAAGCGAGATGGCTTGCCGCGGCTATCGCTCGAAGAGACCCCGGATATCCTTCAATCCGCCGCCGCTCACAAGGGCGACCGTGTCCTGGTCGGCTTCGCCGCCGAGACCGACGACTTGGAGGCCAACGGTCGGCGCAAGCTCCAATCGAAAGGCTGCGACCTCATGGTGGCGAATCCCGTCGGCGGAGCCACTGGGTTCGATTCAGAGCTCAACCAAGGCATGCTGCTCGCGGCGGATGGGTCGATCCAGCGGCTCGCTCCCATGTCCAAGGCCGAGATGGCCGGGCGGATTCTCGACGAGGCGATACGCTTGCGCAAGCGCATGGCGGCCTGAAGCGGCCTGGGAGATGTCCGAGCACGCCCTGCGCAAGCACTTGGAGTTCTACCGGGACCTGGGCTTTGAAGAGCTATTCATCGGACCTTCCGGAGCCGGACAAAAGAGTGGGTCCGAGGATCCGGGGACAGATGCCGCTGCTAGCGCAGAGGTGCCGGTACAACGGGCTCCCGCCCCAGCGGTAGCGGTATCTTCGGACGAACGCCCGGCTCCGGCGCCCCCAACCTCGGACGCAAGTTCGGAGCAGCAGCCATCGCCTCTGCAGGTCATCCAAGATGACATCGGCGATTGCACCCGCTGCCGCCTCCACAAGGGCCGCAAGACGATCGTGTTCGGCAGCGGCAACCCCGACGCCAAGCTGGTGTTTATCGGCGAAGGCCCCGGAGCGGACGAGGACGCGCAGGGGCTGCCGTTCGTGGGCAGGGCGGGGCAGCTGCTCACGCGCATGATCGACGGCACGTGCGAACGAATCGGGCTGCCGATCCGGCGGCCCGACGTCTACATCTGCAACGTTGTCAAGTGCCGTCCGCCCGACAACCGCGTGCCCGAGCTGGACGAGATGGAAGTCTGCGGGCAGTTCCTGTTCCGGCAAGTCAAGGCCATCCAGCCCAAGGCGATTTGCGTCTTGGGCGGGACCGCCGCCAAAGCTCTCCTCAGGGCTGGGGTCGGAATCACGAAGCTGCGCGGCAACTGGACCGAGTGGGGCGGAATCCGGGTGATGCCGACCTATCACCCGTCCTATCTGTTGCGCGGGTACAACCCTGAGGGCAAGCGCCAGGCGTTCGAGGACCTCAAGGAGGTCTTCACCTACGTCTACAAGTGACGCAGGCCGGGGCTAGCGCTCGACGCGGCCAGAGCCGCCGCCCTGCATCAGCGCCAGCACCTCTTTGGCCGAGAAACGGTTGAAATCGCCGGGTACGGAGTGCTTCAGGCAAGAGGCCGCGACCGCAAACTCCAGCGCCTGTGCCTTGTCGTCGGGAAACAGGTGCAGCCCGCCGATCAGTCCGCCAGAGAACGAATCCCCGCCGCCGACGCGATCCACGATGTGCGTGATCTCGTACTTGCGGCTGAGATAGAACCTGTCCCCGTCGTACAGGCAGGCCGACCAGCCGTTGTGCGAGGCCGACACCGATTCCCTCAGCGTGATGGCCTGCATCTTCAGGTTGGGGAAACGCTCGAGCATTAGCTTTGCCAGCTGCTCGTAGCGCTCGACGTTCAAGCTGCCCGACTCGACATCGACATCTTCCACCGAGATGCCGAGCGACTTCTGGCAGTCCTCTTCGTTGGCGATGCCGACGTCCACGTGGCGCACGAGGTCCTGCATGACCTCGGGAGCGGTCTTGCCGTATTTCCAGAGCTTCTTGCGGAAGTTGTAATCGCAGGAGACTGTCAGGCCCTTGTCCTTGGCCGCCCGCACTGCCTCCAGCGACAAGTCGGCGCAGCCTTGGCTCAGTGCTGGCGTGATGCCGGTGATGTGGAACCAAGTGGCCCCAGCCAAGATTGCGTCCCAGTCGAAATCCCCGGGGCCCGACAGCGCGATCGAACTGTCTGCACGGTCATAGAGCACCTTTGAAGGACGCTGGTTCGCGCCGGTCTCGAGAAAGTAGACGCCGACACGCCCCGGCTTGCGCACGATGTCGCCGCATTCGACGCCGAGACCCCGGAGTTGCGCGATACAGCTGTCAACGAGGAAGTTGTCGTTTGGAAACGCAGTAACGAACGAGCTCGGAATCCCGTAGTTTGCGGTCGAAACCGCGACGTTTGCCTCGCCGCCTCCGAACGTCGCCACGAAGCCGGGGGACTGGAATGGGCGCTCTAGGTAGGGCGGCGCGAGACGCAGCATGATCTCGCCAAATGTGACGACTTTGGCCATATCTCGATATTAACTTGCAAGGGATTGCCGGCCGCGCCGGTCGGGCCGCCTGCCACGGAACCCTCAGTCGGGGCGTCCGCGGGCGCTGTGGATCGGTAGAATCTAGCCGATGCCGTTGATCCGCACATTGGCCTTGGGCCTGCTTCCCGCGCTCGCGCTCGCAGCGCCCAACATCATCTTCGTGATGAGCGACGACCATGCCGTCCCGGCCCTGAGCACGTACGACAGCAGGCTGATTTCGACGCCGAATCTCGACCGGATCGCCGACGAGGGCGCGCGCTTCGATGCGGCGTTCGTGACGAACTCGATCTGCACTCCCAGCCGGGCCGTGATCTTGACCGGCAAGCATAGCCATAAGAACGGCGTCCTGACTCTGTCGGATACCTTCGATGGTTCGCAGCAGACGCTGGCCAAGCTCTTGCAGTCAGCCGGCTACTACACCGGCATGATGGGCAAGTGGCATCTCAAGAGCGAACCGACCGGCTTTGACGAATACGCGGTCCTGCCCGGTCAGGGACTCTACTACGATCCGTTCCTCCGCCGGACGGGCGAATGGCCCGAACAAGAGCGGAGCGAAGGCTATGTGACGGACGTGATCACCGACGAGGCGCTGAAATTCCTGGACGGGCGCCCGGAGGGCAAGCCGTTTTTCCTGATGTACCACCACAAGGCCCCGCATGACATATTCGTGCCGAAGCGCGAGCACGAGGACATGTTCGCGGATCCCATCCACGAGCCGCCCACGCTGAACGAGGACGTGTCCGAGCGAATCGCGCTACGCGAGACGCTCGAAACAATCGGGCAGCGCCACACCTCTTACGGCGCGCCCGAGTGGACATGGTTTCTCAGGCGCGTGCGCTACGAGCCGGAAGATGTGGAGCGATGGATTCGCGACCTTGCCGGACTCCGAGGCGCGGCGCTTCGCAAGGAGCAGTACCAGATCTACATGCGACGCTACCTGCAGTGCGTGTTCTCGATAGACGAGAACATGGGCAGGCTCCTTGAGTATCTCGACCGAAACGGCCTGGCCGAGAACACGCTGGTCGTGTACACCTCCGACCAGGGCTTCTTCCTCGGCGAGCACGGCCTGTACGACAAGCGCTTCATGTATGAGCCGGCTTTCCGGATCCCGCTGCTGATCCGCTGGCCGGAGAAGATCCCCGCCGGCACCGTCGCCGGCGAGCTGGTCCAGAATCTCGATTTTGCACCGACTCTGCTGGAGGCGGCCGGCCTGTCGGTTCCCGCCGACATGCAGGGGCGGAGCTTCCTCGGGATCGCCAGCGGCTCGGCCCCGTCGGACTGGCGCGAGGCCGTTTACTACCGCTATTGGATGAACCGCGCGCACTTCAACATCCCCGCGCACTTGGGAGTCCGGACGCAGCGCTACAAGCTGATCTATTTCTATGACAACGATGTCGGTCCGGATGGCGAGGCAGTAGTCAGGGGAGCGCGCCCGAACGTGCGGGATCCCTTCTGGGAGTTCTACGACCTAGAGTCCGACCCGCTCGAGGTGAGCAACATCTACGACGACCCGTCCCAGCAGGGACGCATCAAGGCGCTCAAGCAAACGCTATACGAGTTGCGGGAACAGTACGGCGACGATCGTGATGGCCTGGAGTTCAGCGATTGATGCAGGGGCTACGGCAGATTTCTCAGAGGTGTCTGCTGACGAACTGTCCCGTGGGCCGACGCAATGTGCGGCTTGCGAGATCTCAGTGCTGGACACAGCTTGAGCATTGCGTGGGTCCGTGGTGGCACCATATCGTTGCAATGCGTCGAACAACCACCTTGCTCCCCTTCCTAGCGCTGCTGGTCTGCTTGGTTCCGCAGTGCGCACTGGCGGAGAGCATCGCAGGCAAGTGGAACTTGGTCTGGGACACCCAAGGCGGCGTCCGCCACACCGTCTGGGACATCAGCCAAGATGGCGAGACGGTCTCTGTCGAGACAGACGGGCAGAAGATCGAGGGCACTTTCAAAGACGGGCGTCTCGAACTCAGCGGCAAGCTCCATGCCGCCAGAGCCGGCTACAGTGCAGAGATGAAAGCCGAAGGGACACTCGTGAACGGGCGGCTGAAAGGGAAGGGAAGCTGGGGTGGGTATAACTTGTCCTTCGTGGGGGAGCGGGACAGGTAGCTCGGTGTGGCTGCCTCGCCTGCGGCTGCTCTGACCGGCGTGTGATTCTCAAATGGGTGCCGCGATTTGCGGCGGCGCACGATTCCGAGGCCGGGTTCGGGGCCACTTGCGGATCAGAGCGAATGTTGCATGATGCCGCGGGCTCGTGGACAGGGCGTTCGGTTCGCGTCTGGCAGGACCGAGCTTCCTCCCTTAGCAGCAAGAGGCCGGCTCGGCCACTGTGCGGAGGCACTGCGGTACTATCTGAGTGAAATGCGTCTGACATCGTACTTATTCACGTTGCTAGCGTTGCTGGTCTGCTTGGCCCCCCAGAGTGCATTCGCGGAGAGCGTCGCAGGGAAGTGGAAGCTGGTCTGGGATACCGAAGGCGGCATCCGCCACACGGAGTGGCAAGTCGAGCAAGACGGCGACGCGGTTTCAGTGACGACGGATGGGCAGAAGCTCGCAGGCACCTTCAAGGACGGCCGCCTCGAACTCAGTGGCAAGCTCTATTCTTCAGAAGCTGGATACAGCGCCGAGTTGAAGCTCGAAGGGAAGCTAGAGAACGGCCAGCTAAAGGGCCGGGGAAGCTGGGATGCGTACGGGATGACCTTTTCGGGAGAGCGGGCCAAGTAGCTTGCAGCCTCCTGCCGCCTATCCGAGCACCCGGAGCCCAAACCAGCCCAATCCGCCGACGAGCAGCAGGATCGCGCCGAGCTGCTCGGTGCGCGAACCCACGTAGCGCAGACGAACGCTTCCCAGCAAGGCTAGCGCCAAGCCCTCGCCGGCAAGCGCTCCCGGCAGGAAGTAGGCCGGGCTCATTTGAGCCGATCCCAACAGCGTCGCGAAGAATAGGCCGTGGAAAGTCCCCATCGCGCCGCAAGCCAGCCACCGCATGCTCGCGTCGGGCAGGAACAGGATCTCTGCTGCTAGGTACGCCACGGTCAGAGCGGCCGCAGCTTCTAGGAATCGCACAGGCGGTGCCAGGCCGATCATGCCGCCGACCACGCCGACGAGCGCTTGGGCCGCTAGGAACCCGCCAGCGCACGCCGCGAACTCCCGCTTGGAGCGCCCGGCAAGTGCGAGCGCCAGCAAGAACAGCAGCAGTTCCGGGCTGGTCAGCGCTCTTCGAAATCCCGCTCCACCCTCGGTAGCCACGGTCTCCCGCCACGTCGGCGGAGTGAATCGGATCTCCGCTTCCGAATAGGTGATGTCGAACACCGTTTGGCGCACCATCTCGCCTGCGCCAGACCGCAGCACATGCACGTGCTGAGGCACCGTCACGGCAGGGAACTCGCATTGCACGGTGACCGCCTTGGGCGGCTCGGCGAACCGGTAGGTTGCAGTGCAGAGGAGGAGGCCTTGGCCCGCGTCCTCATCGCACTTCCCATCGACTCGTTCCCCGGGCTGGCCGCCATCGAAGACGAGAAGGGCGCCTAGCAAGATCCGCGCTCGATCATCGTCCTGGGGAGCCTCCGACAAGGGCATGCGGAGCTCGTAGAGCAAGTCGCTGCCGTCCTGTAGCAGAGACCCGTGGCTGACGCTGAGCACGTGGCCCGCGACCGGAAGCGAGGCTGCGGCCCCGAACAGCGCCGTTCTCGCTAGCAATCGCGCCAGACGACTTCGGCCGGGCGGGGAGGCGAGCTTCATTGCAAGCCGAAGCTGTACATCGCTTGCAGGGTGCGCACGTAGATCCGTCCGTCAACGATCGCAGGTGTAGCGAAGCACGTGCCGTCCAGCGTGCTTGTTGCGAGCACTTTCCACTCCGCTCCCGGCGCAATCGCACTGATCATGCAGCCTTCGCTGACGGTGTAGATCTTGCCGTCGCCGGCCACGGGCGAGGCCCAGTACTTATCGATCGCGTCCCGTAGTCGATCGACCTTGTACCCGCTGCCCTTGACGCGGTCGACGCTGCTGAAGATCCCGCCGTCCTTCACGAGATAGATCGTGCCTTCGTAGAGCAGCGGAGAGGGAGTGTTCGGCAGTGACTTGATATAGCGCCACAGCACTCCGGATTGCGTGATGTCACCCCGGAGGGAGCCGGGGCGTATCGCCACCAGATTGTTCACCGGGGCGCGGCGGGCGGCGTAGAAGTACCAGTCGCGCTCGTCCAGCTTGCCATCGCCGCTTAGATCGGCTTCCGACCACGGGTGGGCCTGCTTGAGCCGTTCCTCCGGGGCTTCGGCCTGAGATAGCGCGCCGTCACCGTCCTTGTCGTGCTTCGTGAGTACGTCGGCGAACGAGGGCGTCTCCCGCTGTTGCCCGGGATCTCCGCCGATCTCCCAGCCGTTGATGTAGACGGTATCGCCGTCAAAGAGGGGCACGCACTTGAGCTGCCACGCGAACCCGTCCACCCACCAGAGCTCTTCGCCGGATTCCAGCGAGTATGCCGAGACCCGGTAGGCGCCCGGCACGACCACCTGCGGCTCGCCGTCCGGCGTCCGGAACACTCCCGCGGTGCCGTAGCCCCGCGTGCTGGCAGGGCGCTCGGACTTCCAGACCGTCTCGCCCGTTTCGGCGTCGAGAGCGAGCAGGTAGGATCCCACCTGCTGGTCGCAGACGATCAACAGCTTCCCGTCGGCCAGAATCGGCGACGAGCCGTGGCCGTTCTGGTTGATGAACGGACCGAGCGGGTGTCGCCAGCGCTCATTGCCCTCGGAGTCGAAGGAGATCACACCGAAATCGCCGAAGAACACGTAGACGTTCTCGCCGTCGGTCACCGGTGACGGCGATGCCGGGCCGTGGGTGCGCTGGAACGGTTCGTGGCGCGGCCGCGGCACCTCGCGGATCCACAGCATTTCGCCCGAGTCCCGCGCGACGGCCAGAACGAGCAGCTTCTCGCCTTCGAACGCCGTCAGGTAGATCTTGTCTCCGGCAATCACGGGCGAGGAATGGCCGCTCGGCATCGCCGTCTTCCATACCAGATTCGTGTCTTCCCCGAAGCGCGTCGGCAGCGGCCCGCCTTGTGCGATACCGGTGCCCTCCGGCCCGCGAAACTGCGGCCAGTCGGCGCCCGGCAGCACACCTGCCAGAAAGACCAGCGACACCGGCACGAACCTCAACATGCCCACACTATAGCGCGGGCCCAAGCGGGCGCATGCGCCCAGTGCCGATGCGCCTCCAGCGTGATACAGTGGCAGCATACGTAGCCCGTGGATGAAACAGATCGGACGGTACAGGATTGTCTCCGAGCTGGGCCGCGGGGCGATGGGCGTCGTATATCGAGCGCACGACCCCCAGATTGATCGCGAAGTCGCGCTGAAGACCATCCGGCTGGCCTCGCACGCAGACCCGAGCGAGATCGAGGGCATGCGCGATCGGCTCGTTCGCGAGGCGCGGCTAGCGGGTCGGCTCTCCCACCCCGGGATCGTCACAATCTTCGACGCTGGCGAGCAAGATGGGCTCGCCTATGTCGCGATGGAGCTGGTGGAAGGGCGCAGCCTCGCCGACATACTGGCCGGGCCGGTCGTGCCGGACCGCAAGCTGGAGTTCTTGGTGGCGTTGCTGGGCAAAGCGGGCTCGGCTCTCGACTATGCCAGCGCCAACGGCGTCGTGCATCGCGATGTCAAGCCCGCCAACATCATGGTCTCTGGCCAGAGCGTGAAGCTCCTGGACTTCGGCGTGGCGCGGATCGCCTCCGGGCAGGCGACGCGGGCGGGCACGGTATTTGGCACGCCAAACTACATGTCTCCGGAGCAGGTGCAAGGGCGGCAAGTCGATGGGCGGGCCGACCAGTTCTCCCTGGCAGTGATCGCGTACGAGGTGCTCTGCGGTGTCAAGCCGTTCGAGGCCCCGGCAGTCCCGGCCACGCTGTTCAAGATTGTTCACGATGATCCGGAGCCCTTGCGAGCGCACGTGCCTGACGTGCCGGCGTCATTGGAGCGGGTCGTTCTCAGGGCGCTGCAGAAGTCCCCGCAAGACCGGTTCAGCAGCTGTGAGGAGTTCGCCCGGGCGTTCGCGGATTCCGCGCGGGGGCTCTCGGGGCTAGCGCCTCCGATCAAGCCGGACCGAGACCAAGGTCGGGCCGGCTTCGACTGGGCCTCGGACAGCGGTTCAGATCCGGATCCCCGGTCAGCCGAGCCGACTGGCGGTGAAGCGGGCTTGCCGAGTCCAGCGGGCCGGAGGCTGCCAGTTCACGAGGACGCAACGCTGCGGCAGCCGCTGCCTACGGGTGGGGGCTTAGCGGGGCCGGGTACCGTTCCAAGCGAGCCCATACTGCCTGTTGGAACTCCCCCTGCCGGGGGCGAGGAGGTGGTGGCCGAGCCAAGGCCGCGCTGGCCGAGCCTGATCTTCGCCCTGCTCGTCCTCGCTATCGGCGCACTGGCGCTATTGCTGGTGCGCTACCCGGGCTTGCTCGAAGACCCGCGCTCGTTGTTGGACGCGATTCTAGGCACCGCTCCGCCGTCCGGAAACGCGCCCAGCGCAAGCGCAATTGCTCCCGTGGTCCCAGAGGCGCAGATATCCGGACAGGCCGAGAGTCAGCCAGAAGAGTTCGCGGAGCCGGCGAGCGGCGCGACCGGTGCGTTGGCTGATGCGCCTCAGGCATTGAGCGATCGGCCCGAGCAGCTGTCTGCCGGCCAAGGCATGACCGACCGCGCGCTCGGCGGACCGTCGGGCCAAGACGTTCTCTTTCCGCCGTCCACGGCCATGCCGGCGGCCTCCCTGCGGGGTGGGCCTCCGACGACCGAGCAAGGCGGGGTCGTGTCCTTTCGAAGCCCTGTGGCTGGAGTCGTCGTGACGCTGGACGGGAATCAGGCTTGGCAGTGCATTACCCCGTGTCGGCTTGGCGGCCTCCCGCTGGGAAGGCGCAGGCTGGTCGCCCGCAGGGATGGCTACCGCGAGTTGCATCGGACGATCGAGGTTGCCGAGTCAGCGTTGACCGTGAATCTGCCGATGGAGCGGACTGGCGCTGTTCTGCTCGTCAGCAGCGAGCCGCCGGAAGCCCGCATCATTCTCGATGGACGCGATACCGGACGCACGACCAACGCACGATTGGCGGTCAGTCCGGGCAAACACGCTGTCCGGATAGTGCTGGGTCGGCTCTCGGCCGAGCGGTCCATCGAAGTTGCCAAGGACGAGACCAGGTACCTGCAGTTTCGTCTGGGGACGCAGTAGGCGGCTTCGCTCGCATGATGGACACGATCGAAGTTCGCGGCGCACGCCAGCACAACTTGCAAGACATCACGCTGAGCATTCCGCGCAATTCGCTCACCGTAGTCACCGGCCTTAGCGGCTCGGGCAAGTCATCGCTGGCATTCGACACCATCTACGCCGAGGGTCAGCGCCGCTATGTCGAGACCCTGTCGCCGTATGCCCGGCAATTTCTGGAGCAACTCGAGCGGCCCGACGTCGATTCGATTGACGGGCTGAGCCCCGCGCTCTCCATCGAACAAAAGACCTCGAGCCGCAACCCCCGTTCGACGGTCGGGACAGTCACAGAGGTCTACGACTATCTGCGGCTGCTGTTCTCGTCCATTGGCACCCCTTACTGCGTGGAGTGCGACCTGCCGATCGAAAGGCAACCCTCGGAACAGGTTGCGGCTCGGATCCTCGAACAGAGCCGGGGCGAGAACATCATGATCCTGGCCCCTTGCGTCCGCGGCCGCAAGGGGCACTACAGCCGGGAGCTGCAAAGCTACGCTCGCAAGGGCTTCGTCACGGCCCGCATTGATGGCGAGATGGAGCGCTTGGACGAATTTCCCTTAGCTGTCAAGCTCAGGCGCAACGTCGAGCACACCATCGAGGTCGTGGTGGACCGCGTCGAGGTCAAGCCCGAGAGCGAGAACCGCATCCGGGAATCGATCCGCACCGCCTCGAGCCTGGCGAACGGCTTGGTCTTGATCGTCGCCAGCGATGGCACCGAGACGCTGTTCTCCGAACGCATGGTGTGCGTTCAGTGCGGTGCCAGCCAACCCGATTTAGAGCCGCGCTCATTCTCGTTCAACAGCCGTTTCGGGGCGTGCGAGGGCTGTCGCGGGGTCGGCCGGTCGTGGGAGCTCGATCCAAAGCGACTTGTTCCGGATGGCAGCAAACCTCTGTTTCGCGGCAACTGGCCGGAGACGACCGAATGGCGAGAACCCATTCCCTTGACCAAGTCCGTTGCGCGGCGGGCAAAGATCAAGCTGAGCACCCCCTGGCAGGATCTCACCACCGATCAGCGGGAGTGGCTGCTCTACGGCCACGAGGGCAAGTTGAGCCGGCAGAGCAGTCTGCGCAAGGTTCGCTTCGCGGGCCTGATCCCGTATATGAACAGGCGGCTCCGGATCGGTCCGGGCTACCACCCGGCTCAGACGCTCCAGCAGTACATGTCCAACATCCCTTGCCGCGACTGCTCCGGGCACCGGTTGCGCCCGGAATCCGTCGCCGTGCGGATCGCAGGCGATTCCATCGTGGACATGTCCGGCTGGCCACTGAGCTACCTGTCCAATCACATGCGGCACCTAAAGCTCGACAGCCGCAAGCAACTGGTGGCCGAACGTATCCTGGGAGAGATACGCGAGCGGCTCGAGTTCCTCTGCAATGTCGGCCTGGGCTACCTGTCGCTGGACCGCTCCGCCGTGACGCTGTCGGGCGGCGAGGCCCAGCGTGTGCGCCTGGCGACCCAGATCGGAACCCGCCTGAAGGGTGTCCTGTACGTCTTGGACGAGCCTTCGATCGGGCTGCATTCACGAGATCACGGGCATCTCTTGGATACGCTGTCCAGCCTGCGTGACCTTGGCAACACGGTCGTCGTTGTCGAGCACGATCAAGCCACCATCGAGCGCGCTGACCACGTTGTCGACCTCGGTCCCGGGGCGGGCCGGCTCGGCGGCAAGGTGACGGCCGTGGGCACGCCAGCGCAAATCCGCAGCAGTGCCGGATCGCTCACCGGCGACTACTTGGCCGGTCGCAAGGTGGCGCACGTGCCCCACGCGGGAGCGCCGCCGAACGGGCGAAGGGTAGTCGTACGAGGTGCCCGCCAGCACAATCTCAAAAACATCGATGTGGAGTTTCCGCTCGGCAACTTGTGCGTAGTGACGGGGGTGTCGGGTAGTGGCAAGTCCACCCTGATCAACTCGATCCTTTACCCGGCCCTGGCCAAGCAAGCTGACCTGAATGCCATCGAGGCAGGAGACCACGATCGAATCGACGGCATCGATCTAATCGACAAGGTGGTGCGCATCGACCAGACTCCTATCGGGCGCACGCCCCGCTCCAATCCCGCCACCTACACCGGTGCTTTCACGCCGATCCGCGAGTTCTACTCGATGTTGCCGGAATCGCGCGCGCGCGGCTTCGCTCCCGGGCGCTTCAGCTTCAACGTGGCAGGCGGGCGCTGCGACGACTGCTCCGGAGACGGGCTCAAGCGGATCGAGATGAACTTCCTGCCCGACGTGTTCGTGGAATGCGAGACCTGTCACGGCCTGCGCTACAACCAGGAGACGCTGGAGGTTCGCTACAAGGGGTACTCGATCGCAGACCTGCTGGCGGCGACGGTCGACGAGGTCTTGAGCGTGATGACCAACTTGACGGCGGTTCGCAGAAAGCTCTCCACGCTGGTCGATGTCGGACTGGGGTACATCCAGCTCGGCCAGTCCTCGACGACAATCTCGGGCGGCGAAGCCCAGCGCATGAAGCTGGCCCGCGAACTCAGCAAGCGCAAGACCGGGCAGACGGTGTATGTATTGGACGAACCCACGACCGGCCTGCATTTCGATGACGTGCGGAAACTCCTGCTGGTGCTAAGGCGGCTGGTCGAGAACGGCAATACGGTGATCGTGATCGAACACCAGCTCGACGTGGTCCGCTCCGCCGACTGGGTCGTGGACCTCGGCCCGGAGGGCGGGCAGGAGGGTGGTGAGGTGGTTTGCTGCGGACCACCATCCGCCATTGCGGAGGTCGCGGAAAGTCACACAGGCGAGGCATTGCGCGGGATCGGATTGTAGTGGGCGACGAATTTCAGTTCCGCATCGAATCGGAGACGGGCCATGCGCCCGAGCACGGACGCCCGGAGCGCTTGGGCGCGCCGTGGGGCTATCGAGAGATTCTGTTGCTGGTCGCCGTGGCTCTGCTGTCGCAGCTGCTGGTCACGTTGGCGGCCGTCTCCGTGTTGGGGCGTATCCGGGCCTTGGAACCGGACGCGGCGATGGAACTGCTGCGGGTGTCGCCCCACATAGTCGTGCCGCTCCAGATGCTGACCTGGCTGCCAGTGCTGGCCTGTATCTGGTACGCGGTGACGGTGCGTCATGGGCTGCGGCTGAGCACGGGGCTGGCCTGGATATCGCCGCCGCGCTCCGCTAGGAGCTACGTCCGCACGGGTGCGCTGCTAGCGTTTGCTTCCGCGCTGGTGAGCATCGCCATCGGAGACCGGACTGGCTCCAACCCGATGACGGAGCTGCTGTCCAATCCAGACTCGATGTGGCTGATCGGAGTCTTCGGGGTCTTCGTGGCCCCGTTCTTTGAAGAGTTGGTGTTTCGCGGGTTCCTGTTCGGCTCCCTGGAACGGATGCACGGCACTGCGATTGCGCTGCTGGGCAGCAGCGCGATCTTCGCGGCCCTGCACGGGGCTCAGTACGGCTGGCAGTGGCCGCAGCTCGTCGTCTTGGGCTTGGTCGGCTGCGCCTTCGGTGTCGTCCGCATCCGCAGCGGCTCCACGATGGCCAGCACCATCGTGCATGCTGCCTACAATGGCATGCTCTTTTTGGCCTTGATCGCGGTGGGTCGGTGGCTCCGGTAGACTTGGATCTACGCGGGTAGGCACACGTTGACCCCGTGCTAGGCAAGTATGGTCAACACAATCGAATGGACTTCCGAGGGCGTGGTCATGATCGATCAGACCAAGCTGCCCTCCGAGGAGACGTTTCTCGTCTGCCGGGACTACGTGGAAGTCGCCGACGCGATTCGCCGGATGGTGATCCGGGGCGCACCGGCGATCGGCTGCGCCGCGGCCATGGGCGTGGCTATCGGCGTGCTCAAGGCGGACGACTCCGAATTGGACGCCAGTTTCGAGGAGATTTGCGACACGCTCGCGGCGACTCGTCCCACCGCGGTCAACCTCTTCTGGGCAATTGACCGCATGCGGGGGGCCTACAAGAGCCTGCGCGCCCGCGGAGCGGACCTGTCTGAGATTCGCCAAGCCCTGGTGGACGAGGCGTGCCGCGTCCTCCAAGAGGACATCGAGAGCAACCGTGCTCTGGGACGACATGGCGCAGACTTGCTGCCTGGCAGCGGCACGGTGATGACGCACTGCAACGCCGGGGCGTTGGCGACCGGGGGGTATGGCACGGCGCTGGGCGTGATCCGCGCGGCGGTCGAGGCGGGCAACAGCCTAGACGTGCTGGCCAACGAGACCAGGCCGTTCATGCAAGGATCGCGGCTGACCGTGTGGGAATTGCAGCAAGACGGAATTCCGGTGACGCTGCTGACCGACAACATGGCGGGTCACTTGATGCAGCGCGGCCGCGTGCAGGCCATCGTGGTGGGCGCGGACCGGATCGCCGCCAACGGCGACGTGGCCAACAAGATCGGCACCTATTCCCTCGCGGTCTTGGCCAGGGAAAACGAGATCCCTTTCTACGTTGCCGCGCCAACCACCACGGTGGACCTCCAGCTCGAGTCAGGGACGCAAATCCCAATCGAGGAGCGCTCCGCAGACGAAGTCACGCAGATCCGGGGGCACCAGATCGCACCGGTGGCCACCCAAGTGTGCAACCCAGCCTTTGATGTGACGCCCAATCGCTACGTGACCGCCATCATCACCGAGAAGGGCGTAGCACAAGCGCCATACGTCGCGGCTTTGAAGGCCCTCTGCGAAGCGCAGCCGGTAGCCGTCCAGGCCTGAAGGTGCTGCGGTGAAGTTCTCCGACCTGCTGACCGATACCGTTCGCAACGCCGAGATTCCCCTGCGTTTCGAGCCCGGAGCGGAGGAGGCCATCGTCGAGCCAGTGATCGACCTGCTCAGGCGCTGGGTGGCGATTCACGATCCAACCAGCCCCGAGGGTGACTTTGAGTACGGCCAGCGGGCTCTGGTGCTGCGCCTGCTAGAAGAGCTGGACGACCAGCACGAGCTCCCGGTGTCGGACGAACGCGCCGGCTGAGTAGGGTGCGCGACGATCCTGTAAGACCTACGCCGCTGCAGTCGGCTTCAATCACACCGGAACCGACGAAGAGATCTTGGCGGCGGATCTCGGCGTAGCGCATGCGCTACGAAGTGGGCTGCCCCGCACAGTGTGGGCGTCTCGGCCCGGATGACCCGCAGGGGCCGGACCAAGTGCTCGATACGCCCCTCGTCGAGTTACTTCTTGCGCCGGCGCGCATAACGGATGCCAGCGGGCGTGGTAGATGTCGGCGATCTCGATGGCGTCAGGGCAGTCGATGCGGCTCAAATTCCACCGAGCCCCCCTCCTCTCGCTGCTATTCTGAGCACCGGCTCCACCGCGTCCGGCTGGACTCTTGGCCTGTCGTGGTCAGACGCAACTGCACAATCACAAGGTGCCCATGGGGACTGCAATCGGGACACTGAGGTTTACGAGCCGGCTCCGGACACTGGCCGCAGTGACGGCGGTGCTCGCGTCCTGCCAAGGAACTCCGGACACAACCGAAGCTCTCTCTCCGCTGTCCGCGGTCCGCTTGGAGGCGATGTCTCCCGGAGCGCGGGCGACGCTGGGACCTGCACAGGATCGTGCGATCAGGAACCCGGGGGATAGCGAGGCAATCGGCGCGTTGGCGATGGCCTTGCACTCCTACGAACTCCGCGAGACGGCCGCTGCAGCGTACCGCCGCGCAGCCACGTTGGCCCCGAACGAAGCGCGGTGGCAGTATTACCTCGGGCTGGTCCTTGCGGAGTTGGGTCAGCACTCGCAAGCAGTGGAACACTTCGGCAGGGCGGCTGCAATCGAGCCGGACTCTGTGGCGGCACGCATCCGGCAAGGCGAGTCGCTCCTCAGCGACGACCGCCCGGCCGAAAGCCAGAGCGCCTATGAGCAGGCCATCGAACTGGACCCGGCCAGCGCCGCGGCGCACTATGGCCTAGGACGGGCGCGGGATTCTGCCGGAGACTCGGACGCAGCGCTGCGGTCCTATCTGCGGGCGGTCGAGCTGACACCGGAAGCCGGCGCGGTCCGGTACAGGCTGGCGATGCTCTACCAATCTCTGGGACGGGCGAGCGATTCCAGACGGCAACTGGAGGTTGCGGGCGGGAGCCGGCAGGAACCGCCGATCAACGATCCGCTCGTGGCGGCGCTCCGCAACCTGCGGACGGACAGGCAGCAGTACCTGCAAGAAGGGCTCCGATTGGAGAGCGAAGGCCGGATGGCGGACGCAGTGCGAGCTTATGGACGGGCAGCGGAGGCTGACCCCCGCTATGCCCAGCCGCACATCAACCTGGTTGCCGCGTACGGGAAACTAGAGCGTCTCAAAGACGCCTCCCGCCATTACGACCACGCCCTGGCGCTGGCGCCCGACTCCGAGGAACTGCATGTCAACTGGGGCACTCTGATGGCTCAGCACGACAGGCTCGATGAGGCAGACGCCAGTTTTCGTCGGGCGTTGGAGATCAACCCTCACGCTGGCGCATCCCATGCCGACCTGGCGTGGGTCCTCCAGCAGTCTGGGAAATACACGGAGGCGCTCGAGCACTACCGCCTCGCCGTGCAATACGATCCGGCCAATCGTCCCGCGAATTTCGAAGTTGCGAAGGACCTGGTTCGCAATAACCGCGTCGAGGAGGCGATACAGCACTTGCTGCGGACGCTGGAGCCAGTGGACGAGCGGACGCCGACGTACCTGTACGGCTTGGCCGATGCACATCTGCGTATCGACGAGCCGCGCAAGTCCGCCGAGTATCTCCGCCGCGCGCTCGAACTCGCGAACGAGATGGGCCAGTCGGACCTGGCTCGCAACCTCGAGCAGGACCTGCGAGCTGTGGAAGCGGCCGGTCGCCGCTGACAGCGACCCGGCCGCCGGTGAAGACGGCGGGACCCGAGTCCCGCCGCCGGTTAGAAGATAAGCTTCATCCCGAACTGGATCTGGCGGGCCGGGCAGCACTCCATCGTGGACGAGATCCGCCCGCCGGCTGGCCGGTTGATCGTGCCATTCGGGAAGTTGAAGTGGGGCTCGTTGAACAGGTTGAAGAACTCGGTCCGGAAGTCGAGCGAGAACCGTTCGCTCAGATCGAACGTCCGCGAGACCATCACGTCAAGGTTGACGAGGCCCGGACCCTCGATGATCCAGGCCGCCGAGTCTCCGAACGTGAAACGGTCGGGTACTTCAAACGCCCCGACATCGAACCACCGCTCAGGCGTCCTCTCGCTACGAGGCAGGTTGCCGTCCCTGATCCGGTTCGGACGCTGGCCCCCAGTCGTGTTGGCCGGGTTGCCAGCGACTCCGGGGGTGAGCGGCAGGCCGCGCTGCGCCTCGAAGATCGGAGAGATCTGCCATCCGCCGATGATCTTGGCGAGAGCACCTTGCGTGGCGAACCTGCGGCCGCCTCCGAACGGCAGATCCCATACGCCGGCGTAGAAGAAGCGCTGCGGCATGTGCTGGCGCGAGATGGTTTTCTCTGGGGCCAGATGGTAGTAGCTGGTCCTCTGGCCGAGCTGTTTGACGAGAGTCTTGCTCCAAGTGAAGCCGCTCAGAACGGAGAATCCTCCGCCGAACCGCCGCTCGAACTTTGCCTCAAGTCCTTGGTAGTTTGCCCCGCCGACCGCAGGGTTCGTGTTGATGTTCGCGAATTGAGGGAACCAGCGCCGAGGGTTGTTCGGTCCGGGCCCCGGCTCCGGCTGGTTCAGGTTCGCGCCACTCTCGGTGCGCACGGTGTTGGACCCCACGTAGGCGAAGGAGACTAGCGAGTTGCCGGGCAGGGACTGCTGGATGTTGATGTTCCATTGATGCGTCGTGCCGTTTGGGAAGGCGAACGGCCAGACTCCCACGAGAGAACGCCCGGCGATCACATTCGGATCCAGCGCGTCGGACGGAACGCCGTCCTGGATGACGACTCGCGAAGTCGAGCTCGCAGCTTGGGTGGGGATGTCGTTCTGCAGATAGAAGGGAGGGTTAGCTGTGGGGTCAGCCAGCACGGGCAACCTGAACGTCGCGACGTAAAAGACGCCGTACCCCGCCCTGATGACAGTCTTCGGAGTCACCTGGTAGGCCAGCCCCACCCTCGGGCCCCAGTCATTGAGGTCGCGCATGCGGAACGACCTGCCCTCTACGCCGCTCCCCGTCGGGATCAATGTCCCGAAACGCGAATCTTCAGGATCGATGATGAAGTTCATGGCGCGATCGTTCTGCTCCACGTACGGGGACTGGTACTCGTACCTCAGTCCGAGGTTCAAGCTCAGCTTCGGCGTCACCTTCCAGTTGTCCTGAAAGTAGGTCTCGTAGGCGTAGGCGTGGCGCCTTACGTTCAGCGGAGTGCTGAACCGCATGTTGCTCGTCAGGCCGAGCAGACTGTCAGCGAGGCCGTCTCCCCCGCCTCGCACTCCCGCGACCGCGCGCGTGAACTGGTTGTTGAACCAGAACCGCCCCCTCGCGAAGTTTGTAATGCCCGACCAGCGCACGAAATTGCGGACGTTGACGCCCATCTTGAGGGAGTGGCTGCCCTTGGTCATCGAGAAGCTCTCGACAATCTGCCGCACATCCTGCTTCCTGGGGTCAGGGGCGAAGTTGCGGTCGCCGATGGTTCGATAGCCGGAGGGCCGGAAGTCCGGCAGGCCGTTGATGTCTTCCCGGTCGAACAGTCCCTTGAAGCCAAACTCTTTCCAAAGCTGCGTCTGCGTCGGAGTGTCGATGCCGCCGACCAGCCGGTTGTAGGCCACCCGGAGCTCGTTGACCATGCTGCCGCCCAGCGCTGCGGTCCAGTTCACGACCCCCGTCCTGGCCCGAGAAAAGCGGGTGGCGGTATTGCCGCCGCTTGCCGGAAGCGGGAGGCTCCCTGGCTCGAGGCGGTCGAAATTCAGGTAGCTGAAGCGGACAAAGATCGTGTGGTTCTCGGCTGCACGCCAGTCGAAGCGACTGTCGATCTTGTCGTCGTCCCGATTTCGCGACGGGTTAAAGAGGTAGTTCTGCCGGCCGCCCCGATTCGGCTCCGGATACAGCCCGACAATCCTCGCCGACACCGGGTCAATGCGGTTTGCAGGCAGGACGTCATTCTCGAACCGAGTCCGCGTCCCGTCGTCTGCTTGCGAAGCTGGATCATAGAGCTCAGCTATTCCCGAGAAGTCGCCACCAACCTGCTCGGGCGTTGGGATGATGCTGAGCCGCGTCAGCTTCTCCCGGATCCTCGTGCCCTCGTAGCTGCCGAAATAGAACATCCGGTCCTTGACGAGCGGGCCGCCGAAGGTCGCTCCGTATTGGTTCTGCCGGAACGGGGGTTTCGGGCGCCCGCTGTTGAAGAAATTGTTGGCATCGAGTACCTCGTTGCGGAGAAACTCGAACGCCGTCCCGTGGATGTCGTTGGTCCCGGACTTCGTCGTCACTTGGACGATGGCACCACCTCCGCGGCCGAACTCCGCGCCGTAGTTGTGGGTTTCCATCTTGAATTCCTGGATGGCGTCGATCGAGGGCTTCACCGCCTGGTTGGAAGCCACCACGACGCCGCTGAAGTAGTTGTTGTTGTCCGCGCCGTCGAGTGTGAACACGTTCTGGTCGAATCCTGCGCCGTTAACGCTGAAGGCGTCCTCGACGAAGTTCTGCCGACGGCTCGGGAGGACTCCGGCCGTCAGAACCGCGAGTTCCTGGTAGTTCCTGCCGTTTAGCGGCATCTGCGTGATCGTGGTGTTCTCGATCGCCTGCCCCAAGCTGGACGTCTCCGACTCCAGCAGCGGCAGTTCCGCGGTGACCTCGACGGTCTCGGTAACGGAGCCAACCTGGAGTTCCACGTCCACACGAGCGCGCGTGCCGGCACTGAGCGTGATGTTCGGCCGGAACAGGGTCTGGAACCCCTCGCTCGTCGCAGTCAAGTCATACGTTCCGATGGGCAACGCGGTGATGACGTAGTTGCCTGTCGAGTTGCTCTCGGCCGTGTACTCAAGGCCATTAGCCTGGTTGATCGCTTGGACCGCCGCACCGGGGACAGCCGCCGCCGAGCTGTCAGTGACGATACCGGTGATCGTGGCGGTGTCGGTCTGCGCAGACGTGATCGCCACGACAAGGAAGAGTCCGGCCAAGAAGGCCGAGACAGTGCGAAAGCTGGATAGTGCCATGCGAAATACCCCCTCTTCTGGCATCCCGGTCGTTCGCGGGCACCGCTCAGCCGACGCCCGCCGACCCCTCAGTTGCAACCGGGCAGTTTGGGTCGCCCTGATCCTAGTACGCTCCCGGCGCAGAGAGGGCCGGATTTCTGCTGTTAATTCGGAAAATGGGCAAATCTATGCCGAAGATGGGCAAGCACACTCTTTTGGCAGGTGTAAATTGCGCACATTCCGGGGGAGAGCCGCTACGGGTTTCGCGGACCTACCCCTGAAGTTCAGGAGGGGCGGCAGGCGTCAGGCAGAGGCCGCGGAGCGAAAACTGTCCGGCTCTCCGACCTCGTTGCGGCCCTCGCAACCCCCCAAGGTCTCGCTAGTACGAGTCGATCCAGATGCCTCGTCGCGGGATCCAGTTCGCTTCCGCCTACGTGGGGTCGAGTCGACCCGCGGAGTCTCAATCCCGGGCGACTCGACCCGGCTGAGCACGGCAGCGCCAGTGTCTGTGCGAACGGTGCGAAGATAGTGAAAACCGGGCATGGCGGGGACGTGGGGCTCTGCACTTGCCACGGCGATACCGCAAGGAAATCTCATGAAACGCAGAACTTTCGTCGCGGCCTCGGCCGCACTCGCCGCCAGCGGCGCCGCTCGCGGGGACAACCACGGTGACAAGATCCGGCTGGGCGTGATCGGCTGTGGCCGCCGCGGCCGCAACAACTTGCGCAGCGTGCTCAGGCTCGCGGACGACATCCAGGTCGTCGCCCTCAGCGAGGTGTTCAAGCCGAACCTCGAAGAGACCCTGAAGATGGTGCCTGACGCCAAGATCTACCCGGACTTCCGGGATCTGATCGCCGACAAGGACATTGATGCGGTCCTGATCGCCACGCCCGACCACTGGCACGCCTACATGAGCGTGGAGGCGTGCAAGGCGGGCAAGGACGTCTACGTCGAAAAGCCGGTCTCGGTGACCGTCCACGAGGGCCAGATGATGGTCAAGGCGGCCCGCAAGTACGACCGGGTCGTGCAGGTGGGCACGCAGCAGCGCTCGGGCAAGCACTTCGCGGAAGCCAAGGACATCGTGCAGAGCGGGCGCTTGGGCACGATCAGCTTCGTGCGCACATGGAACTACTCCAATCTCTTCCCGGAGGGGATCGGCGTGCCGCCCGACACCGATCCGCCCGCGGACCTGGATTGGGACATGTGGCTCGGGCCCGCCCCGGAACGCCCCTTCAACAAGAACCGGTTCGGCGTCAACCCCTACCAGTACGCCCACTTCCGCTGGTTCTGGGACTACGCCGGCGGCATGATGACGGACTGGGGCATCCACCTGCTCGACATCGTGCTGTGGGCCATGGCCGAGCCGGGCCCGCGGTCGATTAGCACCTACGGCGGCAAGTACGCGTTGACCGACAACCGCGAGACACCCGACACGATTCAGGCCACCTACGAGTTCCCGACGTTTGTCTGTACGTACGAAAACCGAGTGGCGAACGCGTTCAGCGGCGGCCAGCCGGGCTACGGCATCCAGTTCCACGGCACCGAGGGCACCATGTATGTCAATCGCGGCTATTGGGAGATCGCTCCTGAAGTACGCCGCTACCGCGAGCCCGAGCCGCGGGTGGAGCAGCGCATGGAGGCGGCGCGTGGCGAGTCGGCGAACCACAGTACCGACGACCACTGGCGCGACTTCATCGCCGCCGTCCGCAACCGCAATCGACCCGTCTGCGACATCGAGATCGGGCATAAATCGACCGCCATGGCGTTGCTCGGCAACGTTTCATTGCGCAGCCGGCAGCGGGTTGACTGGGACCCTGTCAACGAGACGACCGAGAACAAGGAAGCCCAGACCTATCTGCGAAGCGACTATCGCGAGCCCTGGAAGTTGGAACTCTAGCAGGCCCGCTACGGGACTGATCGGCCATGAGCCGACCGACCAGTCCCTGCGGTCAATCAAGGCGTCGAGTATGGTAGAAGCGCCGTGGGTGTTTCTGCCCGGGGACCGACGACAGTGGGCCTCAACATCAAGAACGACGAGACCTGCACGCTGGCCCGCGAACTAGCGCGATTGACGGGCGAGACCATGACTGGAGCGATCACTGTCGCGCTGCGCGAACGCCTGGAACGCGAAAGGCGTAGACGCGATGCCGAGGAGTTGGCGCGCGAACTGGTCGCGATTGGACAGCGCTGTGCCAGCCTCGTGGGGCCTGGGCCTTCCTCCGAGGAACATGGCGACGTGCTCCACGACGAGCGGGGGCTGCCAAGGTAATCATCGATACTTCGGCTGTCCTAGCTATTCTGCTGCGGGAGCCGGATTCGATTCGCTTCGCGGCCGCGATCAAACATGCGTGGCTCGTCGCATGTCCGTGGCGAACTTGCTCGAGGCGGTGATCTTGGTCGAAGGCAGAGGCGGACCTGCAGCGCGTCACGAGCTTGATGTGTTGCTGGAGCGAGCGGGAGTCCAGTTCGTGCCCGTGACGTCGGCGCACGCCAGTGCAGCGCGGCAGGCTTGGCGGCGCTTTGGCAAGGGAAACCGCCCAGCAGCGCTCAACTACGGGGATTGCTTCCCGTTTGCGCCGTCGAAGTCGACTGGCGAGCCGCTGCTACGTCTCCAATCCGCGGAGTTCTTCGTCGGAAAAGTACTTCGACAACAGTGCGAGTGGCTCATGTTGACCGGCCCTCGACGCTAGGACGCACGCCGCAGCGCTGGCGGCCAACGACCAAACAAACGGATCCAGTCCAAGGAAGCTCCGTGTGCCGAACATCGCGTATTGGAGCAGGAATGAGAGGAAGCCCGCCAAGATTCCGGCGATGCAGCCCTTGCGGTTCATGCGCGTCCAGTACACCGCTAGCAGGGTGGGGAAGAGGAAAGTAGCCGCCAGCCCTGTCCCGGAGAAGACCACGATGTACTGCAGGTAGTCGGGCGGACGGAGCGCGAACGCCCCCGCCACGACGCCTGTGAGCGCGATGGAGAGGTGCGTGGCACGCTTGGCGCGTTCCTCGCTGACTGGTTTACGCGCATTGCGCTGATAGAGGTCACGCGCCACGGCTCCTGCAGCCACGAGCAGGAACGAACTGATCGTGGACATGATCGCCGCCAGAGGTGCGGCCAGCACCAGGCCCGCGAGCGCCGATGGCACTGCGGCGACGATCGTCGCAGGCATGGCGTGGTCGCTCGCCACGAGTTCCGGCACAAGGACGCGGCCCAGGATGCCCACGAAGATCACCGCTGGATACAGCAGCAGGATGTAGCAGCCAATCAGCAACGACGCCCTGCGAAGGGATGCTGTGTCCTTGCACGCGAGGAATCGCGTGATCAGCGAGGGTTGGCCAGCCACCGCCAGCGGCCACACGAAGAAGAACGAAATCGCAGCAGACAGGGGCAGGAACGCATCGGGTCCTTGCGGAGTGAGCAAGTCCGGTGACTGTGCCGCCAGGCCATCGAAGACGGCCTGCATGCCTCCGATCTTGTAGAGCCCGAATCCGACCGTCAGCAGGACTCCGACAAGCATGACGATGGCTTGAAAGCTGTCTGTCCAGGCTACCGCCCGGAATCCGCCGTATGCCGTGTACAGACCGACGACTACTGCGAAGCTGGCCACGCCCCAGGCGTAAGGCACGCCCAGGGCCGCTTCCAGAACGCGGGCCCCGGCGATGTACTGAGCGACGATGAAGCTCGTGTGCAGGATCAGCATGGCGACACCGGAGATCGCCCCGATCGCCTTGCTGCGGAAACGGTCGCGTAACAGGTCCGGGAAGGTCAGCGCTCCCGTTCTCTCGCCCAGTTCGGCAATGCGCCTGCCGAGCAAGCCGAACCCGGTCGTGGCAACCACGATGTAACCGGAAATCCACAGCATCACCGACCAGCCGTAGGCGTGGCCGAGAGAAGGGGTCCCAATGAATGTCCCGCCGCTGGCCGACGTAGCGATCCACGTCAGGCCCAGCACCCAAGGCCCGATCGTGCGGCCCCCGACGAAGAACTCGCGCAGGAAGCCGCTGCCGCTTGACTGGCGGCGGGCAAGATAGGCCAGCAGGAAGGTCAGCGCGATGTAGACTGCGAAGGCGACCCGCGCTGACGGCGCTGCCTCGTACATCGGTGGCCCGCCCGGATTCCGCTTCAGCTGCGCCTGCGGCAGAAGTGCAGGTGTAGAAAGAAGAACAGCAGCCAAGGGCCGAACACGCCGTAGGCTGCCCAGCGCGGCACGCCCGCGACCGAGCCGGGGTCCGCGGATCCCAGCCAGGACGAGAGCCCCACGGTCATGACCAGGGCCGACGCCCAAAGCAGCGCGGCTTCTACGGCCTCTCTGCGAGCGGGCCTCGAATCAGGACCGCCCGTCTCGCTATTCGGCATTGGCGCTGTCGGTCCCGCCTGCGGCTCCGCCTACTCTTCGAATGCGGCGTCGAAAGCGACCGTGGAAGGCTGGAAGTCGACGCTCTTGGTGAACTCGCAGGCCTCGGCGGCGCCCGCTTCCCGCTCCATGCCGCTGTCCTCCCACTCGATGGACAGTGGCCCGTCGTAGCCGATGTGGTTCAGCGCGCGGATGATTTCCTCGAAGTCAACCCCGCCCCGGCCGAGCGATCGGAAGTCCCAGCCGCGGTCTTGGTGACCGAAATTCAAATGCGACGCCAGGATGCCGGACTTTCCGTCGAGTTGCAGCGCCGCGTCCTTCATGTGGACGTGGTAGATCCGGTCCTTGAACTCGCGGATGAAGATCACCGGATCCACCTGCTGCCAGTGCAGGTGGCTGGGGTCGAAATTGAAGCCGAACGCCTCGCGATGGCCGACCGCCTCCAAGGCGCGGTGCGCCGTGTAGATGTCGAAAGCGATCTCGGTCGGATGCACTTCCAAGCCGAAGCGGACGCCGACCTCGTCGAAGACATCGAGGATCGGATTGAACATTTCGGCGAAGTGGGCGAATCCGGCATCGATCATCTCGTCGGACACGGGCGGGAAGCTGTACAGCATGTGCCAGATCGAGGAACCGGTGAAGCCGTTGGCGACCTTGAGGCCTAGGTTGCTGGCCGATCGGGCGGTGTCCTTCATTGCCTGCACCGCCCACTGGCGCTTGCCCTCTGGATCGCCCGCAACTTCGTCGGGAGCGAACAGGTCGGAGCGCGCGTCGTCGTTGGGGTCGCACACCAGCTGGCCCGCCAAGTGGTTCGAGATCGCGAACAGTTGCAGGTCGTTGTCCTCGAGGATGGCCTTCTGCTTGGCGCAGTAGTCTAGGTCCGTAGCTGCCTTGGAGACGTCCATGTGGTCGCCCCAGCATGCGAGCTCGAGGCCATCGTAGCCCCATGACTTCGCCTTCGGCGCGAGCACCTCGAGCGGGAGGTCGGCCCATTGGCCGGTGAACAGGGTGACGGGTCTAGCCATGAAGTGTAAGAGTCTCCTTGGAATGGGAACGCGAGAAATCGAAGTTTAGCAAACCGCTGTCCCGGCTTGCCCGCCGGTGCCCAGCTGTGACCCAGCTGCCGCCGCGCTCAGCCGGGGCGCTGTCTCCGTGCTACTATCACCAAGTCTCTAGTCCCCCCGAATCGGCATGAGGCTGACGTCGTACTTCAGCTGTCCGGTGCTGGCCGGATTGCTCTTGCTGTTCGCTGTGCCCGCAGCTGCGATCGAAATCGCAACGGGGTCTATGCTCGGGCCACGCTATGGGGCGGATCGCTTCTACGTGCGCGGCGGCCCGTCCGCAGACTGGAGCCCGACGTATGCGGGCGGTCGCTTTCGGGGCAAGGTCAGGGGCAGCCTCGCACTGGTTCGCGTGACCCAGGCTATCTTCGACGACGAGTGGCTCAGCGAGCGGCCGTTTGACCCTGGCGCGAACACTGATCGCGTGATCGAGCGCCTCGACGTCTATAAGCAGCACGGCGTGGCCGGCATCGTGGTTGGCCTGCAAGGCGGAAATCCCCGCTACGAGGGCGAGTCCAACGGCGTTCAAAGGGGCGTAAGCGCCGATCTGGGGGAGAAGGCCGGGGCCCTGGTCAGCGCCTACAATCCCGACGGGTCGTTGAAGCCAGAGTGGATGGCTCGGCTGGACAGACTGCTCAAGGCGGCCGACCAACGTGGCCTGATCGTGTGCTTGGTGCTGTTTCAGCAAGACCAAGACGAGGTTCTGGAGTCTCCCGAGGCCATCGTTGCCGCTGCTGGCAACGTCGCCCGCCACCTGATCGAACGCGACGCTCGCAACGTCATCGTCGATGTCGCCGACGCATGGGACGAGCCCGAGGGTCGCTGGGACCATCGCCGTTTCGTCCCGCGCTACGTGGAGTATTTGATCCGCGCCGTCCGCGAGCAGTTTCAGCACGCCTCGTTCAGCTTGCCGATCGGCGCTTCCAGCGGTTCTGGGATGCTCTACCCGATGTCGCTCGCGCGCCTGTGCGATCTGGTCCTTCTGCAGGGTGACGGCCGCACGCCTTCGGAGAAGCTGGCGCGTTCCAAGCAGTTCAAGCAATATGGGCGGCCGGTGTTGATGGTGAGTGACAGCAGCGGCTCGGCCGCGACCAATGCCGAGCTGGCACGCGAAGCGTCGATTGCGCAAGCCTTTTTGGAAGGGGCCGCAGGATGGAGTTTCGTGCCGGCCTTGACGGCGAATCGGTTTCCGTTCGACTACGAGTTGGCGGACAGCGCGGCGTTCGAGGACTCGTGGCCCGCCGACACGCGGCATCGGGCGTACTTCCGGGCCATGCTGGAGGGAATCGCCAGGATTGTGTTGAGGCGGCCGCCGTCTACCTCTGGGAAGGGCAGGAAGAGATAGGGAATCATAGTGCGCCAGGACCCTGCCTGACCGCGGCTCGGGCGAATACAAGCGGCTCGCGGCGCTCTCAAAGAGGCCCTGGCTAGGCCGAGGGGGCGCGCGCTCCAACGCATGGCGCCTTGGGAGCGCTCTCGCAGGGCGCGGTTGAGCCGGGATGCGGCCCGCCTGTCATCGTCGGCGCGCGGCTGGGCCGCGTTCCCTTTTTCGAGTTGCCACGTGCGCCGTGATATTCTCGGCTAACGGCGATGATCGAGTGGAATCGCGGCCGTCAAGAACGCTGCCTTCGGTTGCGAACCGTGGCGACGAGCGCAGAACGAACGGACGAGACCTCGCCGCATTCGATTGCGTTTGATAGAGGCTCTGTCCGCGCCCGGGCCTGTGAGTCCGTGTCCGAGGCATGCAGCGTATGAGGCTTGAGCCGGCAGCTAGCGGAGGAGCTCGGTGAACGGCCCTGTCGCATGGTGCGCGCGGAACGGCGTCGTCGGCAACCTGCTGCTATTTGTCATCGTTGCAGCAGGCGCACTTTCGATCGCCGGTCTCAACTCGACCCTGTTCCCCGACGTCACTCTTGATGTTGTAACGGTATCGGTTCCATATCGCGGCGCCTCCCCGCCGGATGTGGAAGAATCCGTGTGCGTTCTCGTCGAGGAAGCGCTTCAGGGAATCGAGGGAGTCAACAAGATCACGTCGACAGCTGACGAGGGGGTCGGCGTCGCAGTCGTTGAGGTTCGATCTGGCTACGACATCGATGAGATTCGCGAAGAAATCAAGTCCAAGGTCGACGGCATCGAGGCCTTTCCGGAAGATGCTGGAAGACCGGTAGTCCGCTCGATTCCGCTACGCGTTGAGGTGATCGGCGTGGTCCTATACGGGGCTGCGGACTTGCCCACGCTCAAGAGAATCGGAGAGCAGGCCCGGCGGGATCTCGAGGCTCTCCCCGAGATTTCCCAGGTCGAGATGGCCAACGTACCGCCATACGAGATCTCGATCGAGGTCTCGGAACAGGCAATGCGGCGCTGGGACTTGACGTTCGACGACGTCGCGGCCGCCGTCCGTCGGTCTTCGGTCGATTTGCCGGGAGGATCTGTCAAGACCCCTGGTGGCGAGATCATGCTCCGGACGAGCGGACGGGCCGACACCGGAGATCAGTTCGAAGCGCTGCCCGTCGTCAGACGTCCCGACGGCACCATGATTCGCGTGGGAGACGTGGCACAGGTGGTAGACGGCTTCGAAGAGATCGCGAGTTCGACCGCGCTCGACGGAACGCCAGCCGTAGTTCTCAATGTCTACCGGGTCGGGAACGAGAGTGCAACCGATATCGCGGACGCAGTGTATGCGTACGTGCAGGGCGCCAGTGCCAGTCTGCCGGACGGCATCAACATGGCTGCGTGGCAAGACTGGGCCTATACCCTACGGAGCCGGACCCGCCTGCTCGTCGAGAACGCCTTGTCAGGGTTGCTGCTGGTATTCGTCGTCTTGGCTTTGTTCATGCGGCTGAGACTCGCGTTATGGGTTGCGATCGGCATTCCGGTTTCGTTCATGGGGGCCTTCGCGCTGATGCCGGCGCTCGACGTGACGATCAACATGATCTCGCTGCTGGCATTCATCTTGGTGCTGGGCATCGTGGTCGACGATGCCATCGTCGTCGCGGAGAACATCGACAGCAAGCAAGCCAAGCTCAAGCATGGCGTGAAGGGGGCCATCGAGGGGACGAGGGAGGTGTGCGTGCCCGTGGTGTTCGGAGTACTGACAACGATGGTCTCCTTTGCACCCATGTTCTTCGTTCCGGGCACACAAGGGAAGTTGATGGTGGCGATCCCGTTGATCGTCATACCGGTCCTGTTCTTCTCCCTCGTTGAATCAATCTTCGTCCTGCCCGGCCACCTAGCTCACCGCCCGTCCGACGATGACGGCTCGCGCGGCCTGGTGGTCCGCGCTTGGGATCGCTTGAGCGACCGCTTCTCGACCTCGCTCGAATGGATCGCCAGGGAGCTCTACAGGCCAGTTCTGCGGGCCGCGCTCCACTGGAGGTACTTGACCCTCGCGATCGCCCTGACCTGTATGGCCGTGACCGGTGCCTTCGTTGCGAGCGGGCGTATCAAGGTCATCCTCCTGCCCACCGACGAGTCCGACAAGGTCGTCGCATTCGTGACGATGCCGCAGGAAGCCCCGGTACAAGCAACGAGGGCCGCCGTCGAACGCGTTGAGCAGGCCGCGTTTGCACTTCGCGAGGAGATCGCCCGGGAGGAAGGCAGCGACCAGTTCCGGCACATCCTCAGTTCGATCGGAGAACAGCCGTACCAGCTGGTACTTGGCGGTCCGACTGCTCGCATCAACCCGCCCAAGGGCGAGCATTTGGCGGAGGTGAACATCGAGCTGAAACGAGCAGAAACTCGGACGGTCCGAGCTGAGGAGATCGCTCGCCGGCTCCGAGAGCGGATCGGCCGGATTCCTGGGGCCAGCGAACTCTCGATCACCCACGCGCTATTCGGAGGAGGGAAGGCGATCGACATCCAGTTCAATGGAGCGGACCTGGAAGAGATGCAGGCGGTGGTGAACAAGACGAAGGAGCGGCTCGAGCAGTATCCGGGAGTCTTCGACGTCACCGATACATCGCGTGGGGCGAAGCCCGAAATTCAGCTCTCCCTTGCTCCCGAGGGGGAGACCATGGGCCTTTCCTTGATCGAAATCGGACGCCAGGTGAGACAGGGATTCTTCGGGGAGGAAGTCCAGCGAATCCAGCGTGGCCGGGAGGACGTCCGCGTTATGGTGCGCTACCCAGAGACGGAGCGGCGTTCCGTCGGCGACCTCGAAGGAATGCGATTCCGTGTTCCGGGAGGGGACGATGTCCCTTTCTCGACGGTGGCGGAAGCTACGCTTGGTCGCGGACCGGCGTCGATCACTCGAGTGGACCGGAATCGGTCGATCAATGTCTTGGCGGCGGTCGATTCGTCGGTGACGACCAGCCAGCAGGTGCTCGCCGACCTCGAAACAGCCTTCCTTCCCGGATTGCTGGAAAACCACGATTCGGTGCGATACGCATTCCTTGGCGATCAGGCCGAGTTGATCGAGGCCACGGAGGCTCTGGCAGCCGCGCTGGCGATTGCTCTCTGTGTGATGTTCGTGACTCTCGCGGTCCCCCTGAAGAGCTATGTCGCGCCCGTCATCGTCCTCTCTGCCGTGCCCTTCGGCGCTGTCGGAGCGATATGGGGCCACGTGATCATGGGTATCCCGCTGACGTTCATTTCCACGTGCGGTGTGGTGGCACTGGCGGGAGTGGTTGTGAATGACTCCTTAGTCCTGGTGAGCTTCGTCCAAGATCATGCCGGACGAACGGCTTCGCGCTTCGAGGCCGTTCGCATAGCGGGCGAGTCGCGCTTCAGAGCAATCATCCTGACTTCTTTGACCACAACTGCCGGTGTATCGCCGTTGATGTTTGAGAGCGACCTGCAAGCGCAGTTCCTGATTCCGATGGCAGTCGCGCTCGCCTATGGAGTGCTCTTCGCCACACTCGTGACGTTGCTGCTGGTGCCCGCTCTCTATCTGATCCTTGACGACTTCCGACTTGCGGTCCGCTGGTGCTTGTACGGCAATGCCGACAGGGACCCGAACAACGGGTCGTCGCGCAGCGTTCCGGAATGACGCGGGCCTTCCCGATACCCGCACGCGGGGGAAACCGTTCGAGAATCCCGCTCTCGCGACTATCCCGAGCTGAAGCCTCCAAGCCCCACGCCGCCGAGACCTGCTTGAGAGCGTAGGTTTCCGCCAGCTTCTGGCGGTGCCTCTCCGCGCCGAAGATATCATCGGAAGCCCTGACAGCCGTTTAGTAGAATCTCGCCATTCCCGCTTTTCGCCTGCAATTGGCAGACTGATGTGCGGGCTTGCTGTTGGAGGGCAGCGGGGAGCCGCCATGCTGATAGCGCTGGTCGCGGCTGGCGTGTCCGTCAAACCAAGCCATTCTGGTCGGGTCGGACCCGGACATCGCAGCCCAAGTTTGTCACTATCCCGCTTAGATCACCGAATTTCGAGCGTTTTTTGGCCGAATTGACCGCATCCCCGATCTCTTTGGAAAGATAAACCGTTTGTTTTGAATGAGTTAGATTTTTACGGCGGGAGCTCTTGGCGTTTGTAGTGACATAAAATTACTGTGTTGGTTTTTTGTTGCTTGTGTGTTCGCCCACGCCTGCGCCATGCTAGGACCAGCGTGTTCATCCGCCGTGTCCAGACCCGCCCCCGCACCGCTTCCGCGCAACCCTATGCCTCCTTCCGCCTCGTCCGCAGCGTCCGCTCCGGCAACTCCGTCCGCCAGCTCACCCTGCTCAATCTCGGCGCTCACTTCTCCGTGCCTCAGCCTCAGTGGCCCGCTCTCTGCGAGCTGGTCGCTGCCATCCGCTCCGGCCATGCCCCGCTCATCGAGCCCGACCCCGAACTGCTCCAAACCGCCCAGCAGATCGCCGATCGCCTCAGCCTCTCCGCCTTGCCCGACTCCGCCGACGATGACCTCGCCCACGTCCACCTCGACTCTCTCGACCACCGTGTTGAATTTCAGATAGATTCGTGCGGACTTTTTCAGATTATTTCCTGCTGTAGTGGAGAAATTTTTCAAGTAGATTCGCTACTGCAGGAGGGAGTTAAGGGCAATCAGCGGCGGTGCGGTCGGGGAAGGGAGTCGACGGCGGAGGTTTTCCGGAAGTAGAGATAGGCGGCGTGTTGTAGCCGGGTCGCGGGGGTGCGATCGGGCAGTCGATGGGGGTGAATAGGGACAGCTAGCGTGGCTGGGAGCGGCGCAGCAGATCGTTCCAGTCCTTGGCGCCGACCGGCCGGAGGCGGCTGCAATGGGGGGTGTGGCGGCGGAGGGAGTCGGCGGCTTGGTCGCCGGCGCGGTCGGCGTCGTAGGCACACAGGATGCGCGGTGCGCGGAAGGCTTGCAGCCAGGGCGGGAGAGAGGTCGCGATGCCGGCGGTGGAGGCGAGCAGGGTATCGGGTGGCAAAGTGGGAGCCAGCAGGCGGAGCGCGGCGAGGGCGTCGAGGGCACTCTCGACGAGCAGGATGGCATCGAGATCGTCGATGTTGGCCGGCAGCCAGAAGCCGCCACGGGCCTTGCGGGAGCCGGGCGCCATGCCCTTGAAGGTGCGGCCGTCGGGAGCCGGGCGGGTGCCGACGAGCTCGGCGCCGACGGGATGTTGGTGGCGGTCGCGACAGACGAAGACGGCGTTGCGGCGGGAATCGGCGTAGAGGATGCCCTCTTGGCGGCAACGCTCGAGCAGGGCGGGGTCGAGCCCGCGGGCGGTGGCCAGGAAGTCACGCACGGGGTCCCAGAGGCGGTCTGCGGGGGGTGGCAGGCGCAAGCCGTGGCGGCGAGCGGGCGGGGTGGCAGGCGCAGGCTGGGGGAGGCCGCCGTGGCGTTCGAGGAACTCGACGGCGGCGCGGAAGCGGCAGCCGCGCACGTGCATGACGAGATCGATGGCACCACCGCCGCCGCGCCCCTGGCGGTGGTCGAAGAACTGCGCGCCGCGGATGCTCAGCACGGAGCCGGGCCGCTTCCAGCGGGCCGGGTTGGCGGGATCCTTGCGGTAGCCGAGTTGGACGGCGAGCGGTTCGAGCGAGCCGTCGCGCACCTGCGCGGCGCGTTCGCGCCAAGGGTCGTTGAAGGGGGTCACAGGCGCACCTCGGCACAGGCCTGTTCGAGTTGCTCGGCGGAGACCTGGCGAGCCTGGGCGCAGGCTGCGGCGGCGAGGGCGAAGTGGGCGATGCGGTCGACCTGGCGGGGCAGGCCGCGCGAGGCCTGGAAGAGGGCCTCGAGGGCATTGGGCTCGAACAGCGGCAGGTCGCAGCCGGCCAGGCGCAGGCGGTGGGCGAGGTAGGGTTCGAGTTCGTCGCGGGCGAGGCCGGCGAGCTGGTGCTGCACGGCGATGCGCTGGCCGAGCGATTCGTGCACGGCCATGGCGAGGCGCTTGCGCAAGGAGGACAGGCCGGACAGCAGCAGGCACAGGCAGCGCTCGGCATCCATCTGGAAGTTGGTGAGCAGGCGGAGCTCCTCGAGCACGTCGTTGCGCAGGTTGTGGGCCTCGTCGATGATCAGCACGGGCAGCTGGTGGGCCTCGCGGGCGAGGCGGGCGATTTCCTCGCGCAGGGCGCGGAAGGCGGGAGCGCGGGAGCGCTCCGGCTGCAGGCCGAGTTCCCAGGCCAGGGTCTGGTACATGTCCAGCACCGAGCCGGTCGTGAGCGCGACGTAGGCGACGCGGAAGAGGCCGGGGTGCAGGCTGGCGGCGAACTGGCGGCAGGCGGTGGTCTTGCCGCAGCCGACCTCGCCGGTGAGCAGGCCGATGCCGCGCAGTTCGAGCAGGTGCTGCAGGCGGGTCTGGGTCTCGATGCCGGCCTGGGCGGGGAACAGCTCGTCGGTTTCGGCGGGGGTCTGGAAGGGGTAGCGGGTGAGGGCGAAATGCTGTAGGTAGGTCATTGCCGGGGAGGCTCCTGGGAGGTGTCCGGGCGCTCGAGCGCGCTCAGGCGCAGCGGCGGGGCCGGGGCGCTGGCGTCCGCGCTGCGGTCGTCGGCAGCGTCAGCGGCATCCTCGGAGCGCGGGTCGGGGGTGCGTCGGATGAGGGCGTTGGCGTGTGCGTCGAGCAAGGTCGCGCAGCCGGCCGCGCGGCCCTGGTGCAGGACCGGGACGGGCCGTCCGGGCGGTGCGGCGGGATCGACCAGCAGGACGATCCGCTGCCCGACCAGTTGTTGTTTTTCAGACTAATTCGATAAATCGTCGGGGTTTTGTGTCACATTGTCGCGAGACGGATTGGGTGAGAAAGCGAGGCAATGTGGCGCGGGGATGGGGTGACTTCCTAGATTCATTCCGGCAGTAGCAAGGCCGGCTCGATTACGAGCGGGAGTGTCGGCGGTGGGGTCGGGCCCGGCCCGGATTAGGGCCCGGCCGATGGGTGCCTGCAAGGGCGGTCGAGGGGATTGGGGAGGGCCGCCGAGCGGTCTGTGCAAGCAGCCTGGCGGGCGCAGCGGATTGCGCTGCGCGGGGCTGGTCGGGTGGAATAAGGTGGCCCGCACGACTAGACCTCGCCGGGCCCGGACGGCGTATCCAGTTCCTCTACGATACCGATCTCACCGCCGCAGACTACGTTAAGCGCAAAGCGTGGTGGGATGCAAGTCCGCCTGCGTGTCCGTACCACGCCCGGGGCGGCTGTCGCTTGGTGCCGCACGGGACCTACGGGCGCAAGTTCCCCGCTGGCGCGCGCGTGCGGCGCTACCTGTGCCCGCAATCGGGCCAGACGGTCAGCCTGCTGCCGAAATGCCTGGCGGCGCACTGGAGCGGGACGCTGGCCGAGATCGAGGGTGCGGTGCGCGAGGCCGGCCGGGCGCGGAGCCAGTCCGCGGCAGCCAACCGCTTGCGCCCGGATTACATCGGTCTGATCGGGGCGATGCGCTGGCTGCGGCGGCGGGTGCTGGCGGTGCGGGCGTTCTTGACAGCCGTGAGCACGGTCTGTCCGCAGCAGTGCGGGCAGCTGGACCCGACGCTGGAGGCGTTCGGAGCCCGCTTCGGCGGCGAGTCGCTGCTAGCGCAGCTGCGGGTGCTGGCGGGGCCGTCGCTGGGGTCGCTGCCAGCCCCGGTCGGCTTCCAGCGGCGGTGGAATGCGGCGGGCCGGGGCGCAGCGGCCCACGCCCCACACGCGCAGGGGCTAGACCCGCCGCCGGAGACCGCCTAGCGTGGGGCAAAAGGCCGCCCGGCGGCCCCGCCCTGAGAGGAATCGCCATGTCTGACACCACCCACGACCACCGCCGCGCAGTGGCCCTGTTCCGCTACAGCGTGATTGCGGAGGCGCTGTCGGCGCCGCCCGGCTCGCCCGAGCGCCGGCGGCTGCTGCGGGCCAAGGCCGAGCGCGAGCACGAGATCCCCGGCAGCCGCCGCCGGCGCGTGGCCTTGGAGACCATGCGCGACTGGATCGCGCACTACGAGCGCGGCGGCTTCGACGCGCTGTATCCCAAACTGCGCGCCGACCGCGGCCGGGCGCGCCAACTGCCGCCGCAGGTGGCCGAGCTGCTGGTGGAGATCAAAGAGCGCGCGCCGCAACTGTCGGTGCGCGAGGTCATCCGCCAAGCCCGCGCCCAGGTCCCGCCCGAGGTGAGCTTGGCGCCGGCCAGCATCTATCGCCTGTTCCGCCGCGAGGGGCTGCTGCAGAGCGCGCCCGAAGCGGCCGCTGGCAAGGACCGCCGCCGCTTCAGCTACCAGCGCGGCGGCGAGATGTGGATGAGCGACGTGCTGCACGGCCCCAAGGTCGGCTGCGACGGCAGCGACCGGCGGCGGCGCGCCAAGTCCTACTTGATCGCTTTCCTGGACGACGCCACGCGCTTGGTGCCCCACGCCGCCTTCACCCTCTCGGAGAATGCCGCCACGTTCCTGCCGGTCTTCAAGCAGGCCCTGCGCAAGCGCGGCCTGCCCACGCGCCTGTACGTCGACAACGGCAGCAATTACCGCTGCCAGCACCTGGCCGTGATCTGCGCCACGCTCGGCATTCAACTCATCCATGCGAGGCCTCGACAGCCTCAGGGGAAGGGCAAGATCGAGAGATTCTTCAGGACCTGCAGGGCCCAGCTGCTGCCTTCCCTCAGCGCCGCCGACACGGCTTCGCTGGACGCGCTCAACGCCCGCCTGGCCGCCTGGGTCGAGGGCGAGTACCATCTCAGCCCGCACCGCGGCCTGGACGGCGACAGCCCGCTCCAGCGCTGGGCCAGGGACGCCGCCAACATCCGCCAGATCGCCCCCCAAACCGATCTCGACACCCTCTTCCGCTTCCGCCTCAAGCGGCGCGTCAACAAGGACCGCACCGTCAGCCTCAACGCCACCCTGTACGAGGTCGAGGCCGCCTTGGTCGGCGAGAACATCACCCTGCTGCACGATCCCAGCCTGCCCCGCGCGCGGCCCATCCCCGTGCTGCACAACGGCCGCCCGGCCGGCCAGGCCACCCTGCTCGACGCTTACGCCAACACGCGCGTCCGGCGCACCCGCGCCAGCGACCGCCCGGCCGAGCCCGACCAGCCCGCGCCGAACCCGCCCAGATCCCCCCTGCAACTGCGCGACTTGCGCGCCCCCAAGCCACCGGAGAACGACTGATGTACCTACAACACTTCGCCCTCACGCACTTCCCCTTCGAAGCCTCCCTGCAGCATGACCAGCTGTTTGCCTCCAAGGCCGCCAGCGAGACCGAAACCCGCCTCCAGCACTTGATCGACCTGCGCGGCATCGGCCTGCTCACCGGCGAGGTCGGCTGCGGCAAGACCACCCTCTGCCGCCGCGTCACCAGCGCCTTGCACCCCGGCTGCCACCGCGTCCATTACGTGGCCCTGTCGACCGGCTCGGTGCTCGACACCTACCAAGCCATCGCCTGGCAGCTCGGCCTCGCCACCGTGCGCACCCGGGCCGCCGCCTACCGCGCCATCCGCACCGAGATCTCGCGCCTCGTGCGCGAGGCCAAGCAACTCCCCGTGCTCGTCATCGACGAGGCCCACCACCTGCGCAACGACGTGCTGGAGGACTTGCGCCTGCTGACGAATTTCGAGATGGACGCCGAACAGCGCCTGTGCCTGCTGCTGGTCGGGCTGACCGAACTGCGCCGCCGCCTGTCGATGGCCGTGCACGAGTCGCTCGCCCAGCGCCTGGTCGTGCGCCAGCACCTGGCCGGCCTCGACCGCGACGAACTCGAGGCCTACCTCGCCCACCGCCTGGCCCTGGCCGGCTGCCAGCTGCCGCTGTTCGAGGCCCCCGCCCTCGAAGCCCTCTTCCAAGCCTCGCGCGGCCTGCCCCGGCAGGTCAACCGCTATGCCCACTACGCCCTCATCGCGGCCACCCTCGACCAAGCCCGCACCGTCTCGGCCGAGCACCTCCAGCGCAGTTGCCAGGAACTCGCCCCGTGAACAGCGCCAGGCCTTGGAGCGCCCGCGCCGACGCCGTCCGCCAGGCCCCCCTGCTGCCGCTGGCGCGGCAACTCGGCTACCGCCGCGACCCGCGCAACCGCGCCCGCTGGAAACTGCCCGGCTCGGTCCTCAGCATCCACGGCGCACGCTTCTTCGACCATCGCCGCGGAAGCGGCGGCGGCGGCGCCATCGACTTGGTCATGCACGCCCGCGGCTGCCGTTTCCGCGAGGCCGTCGAATTCCTCGAACAGCACGCCGCCGACCTGCCGCCAGACACCCGGCCCGCCGCCACGCCGCCGACCGCCGCCAAGCTCCGCCTGCCGCCACCCCACGACCGCCTCTGGCCGCCCGTGCGCGATTTCTTGCACAGCCAGCGCGGCCTCGCAGCCGAGCTGCTCGAACTCTGCCATCGGCAGGGCCTGCTCTACGCCGACGCCCGCCGCAACGCCGTCTTTGTCTGCCGCGATCCCCGCGGCCAGCCCGTCGGCGCCGAACTCGTCGGCACTCGCCCCGCCGCTGACGGCCGCACCTTCAAGGGCATGGCCCCCGGCTCCCGCAAGGCCCACGGCGGTTTCTGGCTGCCTGCCGCCGAACTCCCGCCCGACGCCCTGCTGCTCGTCGAAAGCGCCGTCGACGCCCTCTCCGCGGCCCGTTTGCTGGCCAACTCCGTGCCGCCCGATACGCTCGTCGCCTCCACGGCCGGCGTGGCCCCGGCCCTGCCCGCTTGGCTGCACGCCTTCCAGCCCGCCCCCATCCTGTGCGCCTACGACGCCGACCCGCCCGGCGACCACGCCGCGGCCGCCCTCCGCCGCCAGCTCCCCAACTGCCGCCGTCTGCGCCCGGTCGGGGCCAAGGACTGGAACGAACTCCTGCTGCTCTCTGCCACTGCTCGCTAGCCGCGGCCCCAGCCCCGCCGTCTGTCCAACTCAGCTCTGCGCTGCTACTTCAAAACTCGCCGTCGAGCCCTCCCCGGCCCACATCCCGACTCCCTCTCTATTCCCTCCTGCAAGAGCGAATTTACGTGCAAAACTCGCTGCTCCTTTGCAGGAATAATCTGAGAATCAGCTAGCGGAACAATCTGAAAAACAACACCAGTTCGGCGCCCACCTCGTAGAGGCGGCCCTGGAAGCTGACGGTGCGGTCCTTGGCGACGCGGCGGCGGTGCTGGAAGCGGAAGATCGTGTCGAGCTCGTCGTCGGGCGGGGCCGGGCGCAGGCGGCTGGCGGCCAGCGCCCATTGGTCGAGCGGGGTGCGCTGGTGGTCGAGGCCGCGGTGGGGAGTGCGGTGGTACTCGCCTTCGATCCAGGCCCCGAGACGGCGGTTGAGGGCGTCGAGGCTGGCGCTCGCGGTCTCGTCCAGGGTCGGCAGGAACTGGGCTCTGCAGGTCCTGAAAAAACGCTCGATTTTCCCCTTTCCCTGCGGCGCGTAAGGTCTCGCATGGATCAAATGGATGCCAAGGCTGGCGCAGATCACGGACAGGTGGCGGGAGCGGTAGGAGGCACCGTTGTCGCAGTACAGTCTCTGCGGGACGCCGCGTTTGAGCAGGGCCTGGCGCAAGACGGGCAGGAACGCCTCGGCGCTTTCGGAGAAGGCGAAGGCGGCGTGCGGGATGACGCGCGTGGCATCGTCAATGACGGCCAGCAGGTAGGCCTTGCGCCGCCGCCGCCGGTCGTCGGGATCGCTGCCGACCTTGGGGCCATGCATGCAATCGGCCATCCACAGCGCGCCCGCGTCGGGGTAGCTGAAGCGGCGCCGGTCGCGGCCGTCGGGACGGTCCTTGGCCGGCCCCGTCAGGCCCTCTTGGCGCAGCAGGCGGTAGACCGTGGCCGGGGCCAGGGCGGTCGTCGCGGGCACGCTGCCGCTGGCCCGCGCCTGGCGGATCAGCGCGCGCACCGACAGCCGGCGGTTGGCCTCCTTGAGGCGCACCAGCAACTCGCAGACCGCTGGCGGCAGGCCGCGCGGCTGGCCGCGATCCTGGCGCCGCTTGGGGTACAGCGCGTCGAAGCCGCCGTCTTCGTACAAGCCCAGCCAGTCGCGGATGGTGGTGATGGCGACGCGCGTGCGACGGCTGCCGGGAATGGCGTGCGCGCGCCCGGCCTTGTCGCGGATCAGGGCCCAGCGCTGGGCCGATCCTGGCGGCAGGCACAGGATCTCCGCAATCACGCTGTAGCGGAACAGGGCGATCTCGCGCCGGAGGTCTGGGAGCTTGTCTGGCATGCTGGCGGGTCCTGGCGAGCCGTGCGGGCGGCCCGCTCTCCCGACTCTAGGCAGGCCGGCCGGGCGGCGAGCGGCCCGTCGCGTGTTGCACGGGCTGAGACGCCGGTTTGACCGCTGGAATCCGTCGCGAAAACCCGACCGGGACCGGCAGCACCGCCAGTTCTGTGGCCGCGACGGACCGCAGCGTGACCAGCACCGCAGCCGTGCCCAGAGCGCTCCCGAACGCCTCCACGGTCGGCTCCACACGCCCGCAACTCTCCGGCAACAGGGTCGTCAGCAGCGCCAGGCACAGCCGCACGCGCTCGACGCGCCGGGCGACCCAGCGCCGCGCCCCGGCCATCCCCACGTAACGCGACGAGTGCAGTCGCTTCCACCCGCCGCGCGGAAAGCCGGGCTGGACGGCCGCTCGGACCACCTGCTCGACCTCGGCCAATGTCCCGGGCAGGTGCGCTGCCAGACAGTCTGGCAACAGGCTCACCGTCTGCCCGCTCTGCGGGCATCGGAACCGCCGCACCCGCACGCCCTCGGGGATCTTGCGGGCGTAGCTGCCGTGGGGCCGCAGCTGGCAACCGCCCTGCTGGTGGAAGGGGCAGGCCGGCACGCTTGCATCGCGCCACGCCTTGCGGCTAATGTATTCCTCGACGGTGAGGTCTGTGTTGTAGCGAACTTGGAAAGCGCCGTCCACGGCCCGGCGAGCTGAGATCGCGCGGGCCACCCTATTGAACCGGGCCGCCTCCGCGCATGCAACCGCGCCGCGAACGGCCCGGTCCCCTGTCGCACCCGCACGGCGGCCACACAGCGCTTCAGCAAACCCTCTGCCGCTCCGGATTAATCCGATTCTTCAGCAATCCGGAATCGAATTAATGCGACAAATCCTCGCGTTGTTTCACTGAAATATTGTGAAAAACAACACACCGCTTCGTGCGCTCGGTCGGCCCCGAACGGCTTGCCCTGCATGCCCTGCGCGAACTCCGCTTCGCCGACGCCCTGCACCAGCTCGGCGTCTCCTCCCGCGACGCCCGCATCGCTTCGGCCTTGGTCCTGGCTCGCATGCTGCACCCCTCTTCCGAACGCGAGGCGCATGCCTGGCTCAGCCAGCACTCCGCCGCCCTCGAACTGCTCGGCCTCGACTCCGGCGCCCCCCTGTCGCTGGCCAAGCTGTACCGCATCGGCGACCTGCTCTTCCACCACCGCGAGGCCCTCGAAACCGCCCTCTTCCGGCGCGAGCGCAGCCTGCTCGAGCTGGCCCCCACAATTGCCTTCTACGATTTGACGAACGTGCACTATCACGGCCGGCCGCGGGCCGACCTGCAACACGGCCGCTCCAAGCAGAAACGCGACGACTGCCCCTTGGTCACGCTCGGGCTCACGCTCGACGCGGCCGGCTTCCCCTGCCGCAGCGAGATCCTGCCCGGCAACGTCTCTGAACCCGCCACGCTGGAGCGGGCCATCACCCGCCTGGGCCGGCTGCTCGGCGACGGGCCGCGCCCGACGGTGGTCATGGACGCCGGGCTGTCGACCGCCGCGACGATCGCCTGGCTTAGCGCGCAGGGCTACGACTGGATCACGGTGCGCCGCGGTGGCGCGGACCCGCCCGGCGAGGATCCCGAGCTGAGCTTCCGCACCCGCCACGGCACGGCCGCCAAAGCATGGCGGCTGCGCACCCAGGACGGCGAGAGCGAGCTGTGCCTGTGGAGCGCGGAGCGCCAGGCCAAGGACGACGCGATTCTGGCCAAGCAGAGGGAACGCTTTGAGGGCGAATTGCAGGCGCTGCACGCGGGTCTGACGAAGAAGGGCTGCACGAAGCGCTACGACAAGGTGGTCGAGCGGCTGGGCCGGCTCAAGGAACGCTACAAGCGGGTTTCGGGGCAGTACGAGCTGCGCGTGGAGCGCGCCCCAGCCACCAGCGACGAGCTGTTGAATTTCAGATAGATTCGTGCGGACTTTTTCAGATTATTTCCTGCTGTAGTGGAGAAATTTTTCAAGTAGATTCGCTACTGCAGGAGGGAGTTAAGGGCAATCAGCGGCGGTGCGGTCGGGGAAGGGAGTCGACGGCGGAGGTTTTCCGGAAGTAGAGATAGGCGGCGTGTTGTAGCCGGGTCGCGGGGGTGCGATCGGGCAGTCGATGGGGGTGAATAGGGACAGCTAGCGTGGCTGGGAGCGGCGCAGCAGATCGTTCCAGTCCTTGGCGCCGACCGGCCGGAGGCGGCTGCAATGGGGGGTGTGGCGGCGGAGGGAGTCGGCGGCTTGGTCGCCGGCGCGGTCGGCGTCGTAGGCACACAGGATGCGCGGTGCGCGGAAGGCTTGCAGCCAGGGCGGGAGAGAGGTCGCGATGCCGGCGGTGGAGGCGAGCAGGGTATCGGGTGGCAAAGTGGGAGCCAGCAGGCGGAGCGCGGCGAGGGCGTCGAGGGCACTCTCGACGAGCAGGATGGCATCGAGATCGTCGATGTTGGCCGGCAGCCATAAGCCGCCACGGGCCTTGCGGGAGCCGGGCGCCATGCCCTTGAAGGTGCGGCCGTCGGGAGCCGGGCGGGTGCCGACGAGCTCGGCGCCGACGGGATGTTGGTGGCGGTCGCGACAGACGAAGACGGCGTTGCGGCGGGAATCGGCGTAGAGGATGCCCTCTTGGCGGCAACGCTCGAGCAGGGCGGGGTCGAGCCCGCGGGCGGTGGCCAGGAAGTCACGCACGGGGTCCCAGAGGCGGTCTGCGGGGGGTGGCAGGCGCAAGCCGTGGCGGCGAGCGGGCGGGGTGGCAGGCGCAGGCTGGGGGAGGCCGCCGTGGCGTTCGAGGAACTCGACGGCGGCGCGGAAGCGGCAGCCGCGCACGTGCATGACGAGATCGATGGCACCACCGCCGCCGCGCCCCTGGCGGTGGTCGAAGAACTGCGCGCCGCGGATGCTCAGCACGGAGCCGGGCCGCTTCCAGCGGGCCGGGTTGGCGGGATCCTTGCGGTAGCCGAGTTGGACGGCGAGCGGTTCGAGCGAGCCGTCGCGCACCTGCGCGGCGCGTTCGCGCCAAGGGTCGTTGAAGGGGGTCACAGGCGCACCTCGGCACAGGCCTGTTCGAGTTGCTCGGCGGAGACCTGGCGAGCCTGGGCGCAGGCTGCGGCGGCGAGGGCGAAGTGGGCGATGCGGTCGACCTGGCGGGGCAGGCCGCGCGAGGCCTGGAAGAGGGCCTCGAGGGCATTGGGCTCGAACAGCGGCAGGTCGCAGCCGGCCAGGCGCAGGCGGTGGGCGAGGTAGGGTTCGAGTTCGTCGCGGGCGAGGCCGGCGAGCTGGTGCTGCACGGCGATGCGCTGGCCGAGCGATTCGTGCACGGCCATGGCGAGGCGCTTGCGCAAGGAGGACAGGCCGGACAGCAGCAGGCACAGGCAGCGCTCGGCATCCATCTGGAAGTTGGTGAGCAGGCGGAGCTCCTCGAGCACGTCGTTGCGCAGGTTGTGGGCCTCGTCGATGATCAGCACGGGCAGCTGGTGGGCCTCGCGGGCGAGGCGGGCGATTTCCTCGCGCAGGGCGCGGAAGGCGGGAGCGCGGGAGCGCTCCGGCTGCAGGCCGAGTTCCCAGGCCAGGGTCTGGTACATGTCCAGCACCGAGCCGGTCGTGAGCGCGACGTAGGCGACGCGGAAGAGGCCGGGGTGCAGGCTGGCGGCGAACTGGCGGCAGGCGGTGGTCTTGCCGCAGCCGACCTCGCCGGTGAGCAGGCCGATGCCGCGCAGTTCGAGCAGGTGCTGCAGGCGGGTCTGGGTCTCGATGCCGGCCTGGGCGGGGAACAGCTCGTCGGTTTCGGCGGGGGTCTGGAAGGGGTAGCGGGTGAGGGCGAAATGCTGTAGGTAGGTCATTGCCGGGGAGGCTCCTGGGAGGTGTCCGGGCGCTCGAGCGCGCTCAGGCGCAGCGGCGGGGCCGGGGCGCTGGCGTCCGCGCTGCGGTCGTCGGCAGCGTCAGCGGCATCCTCGGAGCGCGGGTCGGGGGTGCGTCGGATGAGGGCGTTGGCGTGTGCGTCGAGCAAGGTCGCGCAGCCGGCCGCGCGGCCCTGGTGCAGGACCGGGACGGGCCGTCCGGGCGGTGCGGCGGGATCGACCAGCAGGACGATCCGCTGCCCGACCAGTTCGGCGCCCACCTCGTAGAGGCGGCCCTGGAAGCTGACGGTGCGGTCCTTGGCGACGCGGCGGCGGTGCTGGAAGCGGAAGATCGTGTCGAGCTCGTCGTCGGGCGGGGCCGGGCGCAGGCGGCTGGCGGCCAGCGCCCATTGGTCGAGCGGGGTGCGCTGGTGGTCGAGGCCGCGGTGGGGAGTGCGGTGGTACTCGCCTTCGATCCAGGCCCCGAGACGGCGGTTGAGGGCGTCGAGGCTGGCGCTCGCGGTCTCGTCCAGGGTCGGCAGGAACTGGGCTCTGCAGGTCCTGAAAAAACGCTCGATTTTCCCCTTTCCCTGCGGCGCGTAAGGTCTCGCATGGATCAAATGGATGCCAAGGCTGGCGCAGATCACGGACAGGTGGCGGGAGCGGTAGGAGGCACCGTTGTCGCAGTACAGTCTCTGCGGGACGCCGCGTTTGAGCAGGGCCTGGCGCAAGACGGGCAGGAACGCCTCGGCGCTTTCGGAGAAGGCGAAGGCGGCGTGCGGGATGACGCGCGTGGCATCGTCAATGACGGCCAGCAGGTAGGCCTTGCGCCGCCGCCGCCGGTCGTCGGGATCGCTGCCGACCTTGGGGCCATGCATGCAATCGGCCATCCACAGCGCGCCCGCGTCGGGGTAGCTGAAGCGGCGCCGGTCGCGGCCGTCGGGACGGTCCTTGGCCGGCCCCGTCAGGCCCTCTTGGCGCAGCAGGCGGTAGACCGTGGCCGGGGCCAGGGCGGTCGTCGCGGGCACGCTGCCGCTGGCCCGCGCCTGGCGGATCAGCGCGCGCACCGACAGCCGGCGGTTGGCCTCCTTGAGGCGCACCAGCAACTCGCAGACCGCTGGCGGCAGGCCGCGCGGCTGGCCGCGATCCTGGCGCCGCTTGGGGTACAGCGCGTCGAAGCCGCCGTCTTCGTACAAGCCCAGCCAGTCGCGGATGGTGGTGATGGCGACGCGCGTGCGACGGCTGCCGGGAATGGCGTGCGCGCGCCCGGCCTTGTCGCGGATCAGGGCCCAGCGCTGGGCCGATCCTGGCGGCAGGCACAGGATCTCCGCAATCACGCTGTAGCGGAACAGGGCGATCTCGCGCCGGAGGTCTGGGAGCTTGTCTGGCATGCTGGCGGGTCCTGGCGAGCCGTGCGGGCGGCCCGCTCTCCCGACTCTAGGCAGGCCGGCCGGGCGGCGAGCGGCCCGTCGCGTGTTGCACGGGCTGAGACGCCGGTTTGACCGCTGGAATCCGTCGCGAAAACCCGACCGGGACCGGCAGCACCGCCAGTTCTGTGGCCGCGACGGACCGCAGCGTGACCAGCACCGCAGCCGTGCCCAGAGCGCTCCCGAACGCCTCCACGGTCGGCTCCACACGCCCGCAACTCTCCGGCAACAGGGTCGTCAGCAGCGCCAGGCACAGCCGCACGCGCTCGACGCGCCGGGCGACCCAGCGCCGCGCCCCGGCCATCCCCACGTAACGCGACGAGTGCAGTCGCTTCCACCCGCCGCGCGGAAAGCCGGGCTGGACGGCCGCTCGGACCACCTGCTCGACCTCGGCCAATGTCCCGGGCAGGTGCGCTGCCAGACAGTCTGGCAACAGGCTCACCGTCTGCCCGCTCTGCGGGCATCGGAACCGCCGCACCCGCACGCCCTCGGGGATCTTGCGGGCGTAGCTGCCGTGGGGCCGCAGCTGGCAACCGCCCTGCTGGTGGAAGGGGCAGGCCGGCACGCTTGCATCGCGCCACGCCTTGCGGCTAATGTATTCCTCGACGGTGAGGTCTGTGTTGTAGCGAACTTGGAAAGCGCCGTCCACGGCCCGGCGAGCTGAGATCGCGCGGGCCACCCTATCAGGGCCATTTTTTTGTCCGAGTCCGAGGCAGTGCACGACAGTAGCCGGAGGGGCAGTGGCTGCCTGCTAGAGTTTGCGAGCTCGGCATGGTAGCGCTGTCTGCTGCGAGGACTGGACATTTTGTTGTCAGTCTGTCAGGCTAGGCTCTAGTGGCAGCGCCAAGCGGCTTGCGGGATCTGGATTTGCGCTCCGTGCAGGTGCGCCCCACGCACGGTGCGCAGGAGCACCGGCGCTGGGACCGCTTGGTGGCCAGCCACCACTACCTAGCGTTCGAGGGGTTGTTCGGCAAGGCCCTGCGGCATGTGGCGACGCTGGGGCAGGACTGGATCGCACTGGTGGGCTGGCAGGCCGCCGCGCTCAAGCTGGCGGCCCGTGACCGCTGGATCGGCTGGAGCCCGCAGCAGCAGCGGCGGCGCCTGCATCTGCTCACGCAGAACTCGCGCTTCGTGATTCTGCCGGCTTGGCAGGGGGCGCCCAATCTGGCCTCGCGGGTGCTCGGGCTGAGCTTGCGACGGCTTTCGGACGACATGTTGGCCGAGCACGGCATTCCGAGCCTGTTAGCGGAGTCGTTCGTGGACCCTGAACGCTTCGCCGGCACCTGTTACCGGGCCGCCAACTGGCGCTCGCTGGGCTTCAGCGGCGGCTACGCACGGCTGCCGGGTGCCACGCCGCGCTGGCGTCGGCACGGCCAGCGGAAGGAGATTTTCGTGTACGAATTGCAGCCCGGCGCGGCCCTCAAGCTGGCCCAGCCGGAGGATGATCCGGCCTGGGACGGGCCGGCCCGCAGCGCGCCCCCCGACGCGCAGACGCTGCGCAGTCTGTTCGAGTTCCTCGGCGAGTTGCCCGAGTACCGCCATGCGCGCGGCAAGCGCTACGGCTTGCGCAGCGTGCTGGCCTTGGCGGTGGCGGCGCGCCTGTGCGGCTACCGCGGGGTGACCGCCTTCGCCCAGTTCGCGGCCCTGCTGAGCCAGTCGCAGCGACTGGCGGTGGAGTGTTTCTACAGCCCCAGCCAAGGCTGCTACACGAGTCCGTCGATCACCACGTTCCACAACATTCTGGCGACCCTAGAGCCGCAGACGCTGGAGGAGGCGGTGCGCGGGTGGGCCCTCCAGCAAAGCGCGCAAGTGCAGTCACAGCAAGACGCTACGGATTCGTCCAAGGCCGCCAGCGAGGCACCCAGCGAGGGCCCGGCAGTGCTGCCGGGCGTGAGCCTGGACGGCAAGGACGTGCGCGGGGCCTCCAAGCAGAGCGCACACGGTCGGCGCATGCTGCTGGCCGCGGTGGAGCAGGGCAGCGGCGTGGTGCTGGGACAGTTGGAGATCGACTCCAAGACCAACGAGATCCCGGCCTTCCGGGAACTAGCCAGGCAACTCGACCTGGCCGGGCGGGTGGTCACCGGCGACGCGCTGCACGCCCAGCAGGAGACGGCCCGCTGCCTGCTCGAGGAATCCCAGGCAGACTATCTGATCACCGCGGTGAAAAACAACCAGCCAACGCTGTTCCGGGACCTGCAAGAGATGGACTTCAGTGCCTGCCCGCTGGTGGAGACGCTGGACAAGCAGCATGGCCGCATCGAGCGCCGACGCTACTGGGTCAAGGACATCAGCGCCGCCGAATGGGACGACTATGCCGCCCTGCACGGCCGCCAGCAGGCCATCCGCGTCGAACGTCGGCGGCAGCACGTCAAGAGCGGCAAGAGCAGCACCGAAGTGAGCTATGCGCTCACCTCGCTGGGCCCCGCACGGGCCACCCCCGAGCAACTCGCGGAGTTGCTGCGCAACCACTGGCAGATCGAGAACCGCCTGCACTATGTGCGTGACTTCACCTACGACGAAGACCGCTGCCGCGTGTATGTGCGCGACCTGCCGCGCAACCTGGCCTGTCTGACCAACACGGCCATTTCGATCATCCGCTGCCTGCCCCAATTCCGCTACGTGCCGGAGGCCAACCGGCATTTCGCGGCACGCCCGCAGGAGGCTCTCGACTTGCTGCTGCAAGCGCCCTCGCCTTAGCCCATGCGAGCGTCCCGCCAGCCTGCCCGGCAACGCCTTGCGAGGCGTCACACCCCCGCTGCGCCGACACTGTCCAGTGCCCCCTCGCGGGCGCTGCGAAGAGCGGCCCAGCGCCCTTCGAGCAGGCCCTTGCAACTCCAGCGACAGGCTGCCCTAGTTGCACGAGCAACGATCCGATCCCATCAGACGAGTCACGTATCGACAAAAAAATGTACCTGGCCACCCTATTGAACCGGGCCGCCTCCGCGCATGCAACCGCGCCGCGAACGGCCCGGTCCCCTGTCGCACCCGCACGGCGGCCACACAGCGCTTCAGCAAACCCTCTGCCGCTCCGGATTAATCCGATTCTTCAGCAATCCGGAATCGAATTAATGCGACAAATCCTCGCGTTGTTTCACTGAAATATTGTGAAAAACAACACGAGCCGGCCGAGGCAGCGGGCGCGGAGGGCCGCCAGCAGCCCCGCAAGAAGTCCAGCCAGCCGCCGCTGGCGGCGGCGCTGCGCTGGCAGCACAACGACCAGCATGCGCGCAAAGACGCCCGGGCCGGCACGTACGTGCTGCGCACCAGCCACACGGACTGGGACTTGGAGCGCGTGGCGCGCACCTACTGGCAACTGACCGAAATCGAGGCCACCTTCCGCAGCCTGAAGTCGGAGATCGGCTTGCGGCCGATCTGGCACGCCAAGCAGGACCGCATCCGGGCGCACCTGTTCATCGCCGTGCTGGCCTACCACGGCGTGCATCTGCTGCGGCGCCGTCTGGGCGCGCACGGCATCCACGACAGCTGGCAGACGATCCGCCGCAAGCTGGCGAACTGGATGCGCCTGACGACCACGCTGGTGAGCGCCGAAGGGGAGCGCATCGAGTGCCGCCAAGACTCCCGCCCGGACTCGGAAGCGGCCGCCTTGGCCCGGGCGGCCGGCGTTCAGCCGCAATTGCACCGCGTCCGGAGCCGCACGCCGATTGAGTGAAATGGCCGCCTTTTGAAACAAAATGTAGTGACATACTGGACGTGTGCAAAGTGCTATGTCATTGCTATATAGTGACTTATGTGTCCGCGAAAATCTAAAATGGCAAACTCAGGGCAGGCCAAAACGCCCATGACAGTCCGGAAGGAAAATGTTGTGATAGAATCATGCCGTTCGGGGTTTTATCTCATGTCGCGCTCGTGCCGTACATGTGTGGATCCCACCCAGAAGTACAGCGGCAAGAGCCATCGCCGTGAAGCCTAGACGTTGCGAGAACACCACTCCTCAAGTACGGATCCGGCTGCTTCCGAAAAGTAGTCTGGATTGGGGCGCTATGTGGAAATCGAGTCGACCGCGCTGCTCGGCCCGGGCCGCCTCGGTTGGCGTAGCAGGCCACAGAAGCGTGATTCCGTTCGGCCTTGCGCGCTTCCCCCGGGGCCGCGTCGGAGAGAGCCGAGGTCTTCCGGCGACAGCTTGGGCTGGAGTGCATTCCGGAAGGATCGGAGGGCAGCGCGGCAGCCGGTTGGCGTCGCTATCTCGGCACGCCCGTCGGCACCGGGTCATCAGGGCTCAGGAAGAGGTTTGAGATGAGCCTGCCTTCCGAGCCGAAGCAAATGCCAACGTGTTACGCCGAGGGGTTTCGGAAAGCATCCGAAATCGATCCAGACATCGCTTCCAATTACATCACGCACACAACAATCGGAGATCCTGAAGCTGATGCCCTAATCGAGGAACTATCGACACTCGATCGAAGTTTATCAACACAATATATTAATGCGGCAATGGATCGACGAGAAGATGAGTTAGTTGGTGCACCATCCGTCATAGGGGACTTTTTCGCAGGCGCAAGTGTGGTGCCGGATTGGGTTGACTACGAGTCATTCATTCCCGGGATAAAGATGTTTCATCGAAATTCAAAGATTGTTTTGGCTGGATTCGTCGGTGGTGTCTTGGTCGAAGGTTTTTCGACAAACATAAGCAAATCATTCTTCATTACCGGACGCGTTCGTGACACAGGCGTCAGGCGACTGAAGCAGAATAACCGACACATGGTCGAGATCTTTATGCCCGGTGGTTTACTGCGGGATGGCGACGGATGGAAACTCTCTGTCCGCGTGCGACTGATCCATGCACAAGTTAGGCACCTCTTGAAGAGCTCTGATGATTGGGAAACTGAGTCATGGGGAGAGCCTGTAAGTTCAGCACACGTGGGCTATTCGATCACCGCGTTTTCCGCGCGATTACTGGAACACATGAAGAGTTTGGGGGCGAGATTTACGGAGGAAGAAGCGCGGAGTTTTCTAGAAATTTGGCGCTATTCCGGCTTCCTGATGGGCATACCTGAGACGATCCTATTTCGAAATATGGAAGAGGCACTAAAGATCTTCGAAGTTGGCTATTGCTGTGAGCCAGAGCCAGATGAGGATTCGATAGCGATGGCTAATTCTCTTGTCAATTCTGCCCCATTGGTGGCCGGAATAACAGACCCCAAGGATCGTCGTGACCTGTCAACATACGTCTACAGCGTATCGCGCGCACTCATCGGCAACGAACTCGCTGACGCTCTGATGTACCCGTCCCAATCGACCTTTGGCGTGCTGCCTTGGTTTCGCTTGCAGGGCCACTACAACCGGCTTGTGGGCAAGCTCTTCCCGGGATTCGTCCAGAACAATAACTACACCAACTTCACCGGCCTGATGGACGTATCAGAGTTCGACGAGGAAGGCATCAGCTACCGACTGCCCGACCATGTACACGCGGAACGCTCCACCCCGTGGTGAGATCGTGTCGACGGTGGCCGGAATTGCAGCCCGCGGTTAGTGTCCGTGTAGTTGCGACCGCAGTCCGGCTGGCGTGGTCGCCGCTCCGAATGTCCTCCCAGCCGCACGACCGCCGCTGGGTGCCGGGGCTGGCTCAGGCGAGCGAGGTCTGGCGCACTATAATCCGCAAGAGATAGAGTGAGTCGCCACGCTTCGGAAACGCCGGTCCTGCTGATAGGGGCCGGCATGATCGCTCACGACCAGATCCTCCCCGCGCTCCTGCAAATGCGGCGCGAGGGTGCGGTCGGCGAAGTAACTGTCTGTTCCCAGCGCAACAGCTCGGTTGAGGCGCTGGCGCAGGCCCCCATGCTCCGGCGCGCCTTTCCGGACGTCGATTTTCGGGCGGCGCTAGATCCGACGGCCTTATCGGACGAGCCGCGGCCTGAGCACTATCGGTTGCTGCTCGCAGAGCTGCCCGAGCGCAGCGTGGTCGTGGTGGCGGTGCCGGATCAACTGCATCGAAGAGTGGTGCTGGACGCGCTGTGCGCCAGCCAGCACGTCTGCTGCGTCAAGCCGCTCGTGCTGCGAGTCGCAGACTCGCTTGAGATCGAGCGCGAGGCGCGCGCGCGTGGGCTACTGGTGGGCGTCGAATACCACAAGCGCTTCGACCCGCGGAGCATCATGGCCCGAGACCGCTATCGGAGCGGCCAGTTCGGCGAGTTCAAGCTCGGGACGGCGCGCCTGATGGAGAAGTGGCATTACCGTGACTCGAACTTTCAGAACTGGTTCGCCGCTGACGCCACCGACTCGTTCGTGTACATCGGCTGCCACTACGTGGACCTGGTGCACTTCGTCACCGGATTGTTGCCCACAGCCGTCTCGATCTATGGAATCCTCGACGAGCTGCCTAACGGTGACCGAGGGTACTTGTGGACCGACGCGCGCGTGTTGTGGGAGAACGGCGCCTGCTTGAATGTCCAGAACTCGTTGAGCTTTCCCGATGCCGCGCCGGGGCCGAACACCCAGGGCATGACCCTGTACTGCACGGGAAGCGGCAGGGGAGCCCTGCTAGAGCACTCGGACCAGTATCGAGGCATTGCCTACAGCTTCGGCGACGTGGCGCCCGGACCTGGCGGGACGCAGTACGTAGAGCCGAGCCCGGACTACTTCCTATACCAAGACATCGGCGGGCCGGGACTTGTGCCGACCGGCTATGGCGTGCGTTCGGTCAGGCACATCGTGGAAGAAGCCATACGCGTTGAGCGCGAGGCTGATTCGGAAGACCGGAGAAGAGCCATCATCGCCGAGATCGAATCTGCGGGGATATTAGCCACCCCTTCGAACAGCAGGTACAACGAGGCAGTCTGCGAGGCTGCGCGGGAGTCGATTGCGGACGGCGGTCGGCTCGTCAAAGTCGCGAGATCGGAATGACCGAGCCGGTCCGCTCGGACCCGGAAGGCGAGTCGCTCGTGATCCGCTAGGCCAGAACCCTGATCGACGATTCGAAGTGACCGGGTCCCGTCCCTGGCTATTCGGATCCCGTGTCCGGTAGTTCTTCAGGAACCAGCCACCAATCCTGCAAGGCTTTGCGGAGTTCCGCTACCAGATCGGGGTGTTCCGCGGCCAAGTCATTCGTCTCGTGCGGATCCTCGAGCACATTGTAGAGTTCCGCCTCGAATCGCATCCAGTCGGCGACTTGCCCCCGGATCATGTGCATCACGTCCCTGTTCAACGCGTAGGGCAGAACGAGCTTCCAGCCGTCCTCCCGCACGACCGTGCGGTACTTGAGGTTGGCGACCGGATCCAAGACGTTCACCGCGGTGTGCGCGAACGTGGACCCGAAGACTTGCTTCCGCTGCTGCAGGGCCTTGCGGTCCAAGAGGCTGATTCCCGGCAGGTCCGCCGAGGTCTCGATGCCGGCAGCCTCAAGCATCGTCGGAACGAGGTCGATACTGCTGACCAGTGTCCGGTCATCGCGGCCGGGCTCAACTTTTCCGGGCCAGCGGATCATGATCGGCGTACGGACACCCATTTCGTAGGGGGACATCTTCGCCCGTGCTGTGGACTGATTGGCGCGGTCTTCAGTCGTGATCCAGCCGTTATCGGCAACGTAGAGAACCAAGGTGTTGGGGCGGTTCGCCTTGTCCAAGAAGTCCAAGAGCTCTCCAACGGTTTCGTCAAGCCACTCCACCATTGCGTAGTACTTCGCGATCCGCTCGGTACGGTCCGGCGTTAGATACTTGCCCAAGAGCCGTTCGGGAGGGTTGTGCGGCGTGTGAGGCAAGAACACGCCATACCAGACGAAGAACGGCGTATCGACGGGCTCGACGAACCGCTGGCCCGGGTGCTTGGCCTTTTTCCACCAAGCGGAAGTCGAGTCTATGAAGTCGAAGATCGGGTCCATTCCGTCGCGTCCGATTACCAGCCCGTCGTCGCCGTGGCGGCCGCCTCGGGTGACATCGCCGTGCGTCATCGCCTCCGTGAACCCGTGATTGAGAGGATTGCCCTCCCACCACTTCCCGGACTGCTGGCTGGCGTACCCGGAGCGCCCGAGCAGCTCGATGACGTTCTCGCTCTGCGAAAAGACCCGTTCCATCGAAGCCCGGCCCTCGACATCGCGCGCGATTGCCGGCCATTCGCCTGGTGGATCGTTGCCGGTGATCTTATGCTGGTGCGGGTACAGGCCCGTGGCCAGCGTCGCCAGGCTCGGACGGCACACCGGAGCCGGCACATAGCCCCTCGTATAGACCATCGATTCCGAAGCGAGCCGATCCAGATTCGGAGTCTGGATCACGGCATGGCCCATGAAGCCGTAGTCGGGCCAGCCGTGGTCGTCGGAGATGATCAGGACGATATTCGGGGGGGCTTCAGCAACGTCATCTGGAGCGCAGCCAACGCAAGCCAACAGAGCGCCGAAGGCGAGCAGGTAGAGCCTCACAAGCGTAATTCTCGCACCGCGGGGCCCTAAAGCGGGAGTCTCTTCCAATGAGAGATGAGCATGAACGGAGGGCTTGTTTCCAACGTGAAATGAGCATGAAGGGGGCCCTAGAAGGGGTGTGGGGATCATCGGAGGGTGATCTTGCAGCTCGATTTGGAAACTCACAAGAGCTTGGACGATGTGCGCCAGTTCCTCGCCAGCACCCCGCCGGGGGCCACCCTGGCACTGGAGCGCAAGCAGGCCTACGAGCATCTCTCACGGGTGCTGCGGCGCTTCGCGTACTGGAAGCTGGGTAAGGCGGACAGGGGCCTGCTACGCAGCTATCTGGAGCGCACCACGGGGCTGTCGCAGTCGCAGCTGACGCGCCTGATCCGGCGCTACCTGGCCGAGGGCCAACTGGCGGACCGGCGCCGAGGCGCGGCCAAGCCGTTCCGACGCAAGTACACGGCGGCGGACGTCGAGCTGCTGGCCGAGACCGACGAGTTGCACGGGAGGCTGTCCGGACCCGCCACGCTGGCGCTGTTCAAGCGTGCTTGGGAGCTGTTCGGCGACGCGCGCTTCGAGCGCTTGGCGGGGCTGTCGAACGGGCACCTGTACAACCTGCGGCACAGCCGCAGGTATGTGCAAAGGCTGGGCGCGCAGCAGCCCACGCGGCCCACGCAGGTGGCCATCGGCGAGCGCCGGCGGCCGCGGCCGGAGGGGCGGCCGGGCTACCTGCGGATTGATTCGGTGCACCAAGGCGACCTGGACAAAGTCAAGGGGGTCTATCACATCAATGCGGTGGACGAAGTGACGCAGTTCGAAGGCGTGGGCAGCACCGAGCGGATCGCGGAGAGCTACTTGCTGCCGCTGCTGGAGAGCATGCTGGAGGCCTTCCCGTTCGAGATTCTGGGCGTGCATGCCGATAACGGCTCCGAGTACATCAACCACCAAGTGGCGCGCCTGCTGGAGAAGCTGCGCGTGGAGGAGTTCACCAAGTCGCGCCCGCGGCACTGCAACGACAACGCGCTGGCGGAGTCGAAGAACGGCACCGTGATCCGCAAGCAACTCGGCTACGGGCACATCGCCGGGCGGTACGCCGAGCGGCTCAACGCGTTCAACCGGGACGTGCTCACGCCGTACCTGAACTACCACCGCCCGTGCTACTTCCCCTGCGAGCAGGTGGATGCCAAGGGCAAGCTGCGCAAGCGCTACCGCCGGCAGGACATCATGACGCCGTACGAGAAACTGAAATCGCTGCCGGACGCGGAGCGCTTCCTGCGCGACGGGATCGACTTCGCCCAGTTGGACAAGCAGGCCTACCAGTACAGCGACAACGAGGCGGCCCGGCGGCTCAACGAGGCCCGCGACGAGCTCTTCCGAGTGATCCGGGGGGAGGCCGCTAGCGCGGCCTGAGGGCCAGGCCGTTCATGCTCATTTCGGATTGGAAACCGGGAATTCCAGGGGGCTAACTGTATGGGCACAGAAACTGGCCGGTGGGCTAGCCCACCGGCCCCCCTCCGCCACCCGCGGCCCTGCCAACCCTGTGCCCCTAGCACGGGGGAAGGGGTTCCCCTTCCCCTGCGACCCCTTCCCCCCTGCCGCTATAATCGCCTTCTCCCCAGCTCCTCTCCTCCGCCCCTCCTCATGCTCATCTGTGGATTGGAAAGGACTGCGGGCGGCTCGCTAGTTCTTGGCTCATCAGCGCCGTTCTCGCGGCATGTACCTGCGACGCTCCGAGAGCGCCTCGGAGCGTATGCCCGCTGGCCGCGCACGACACTGGGTTGACAGCTTGGGAAACAATGAGGACTGAGTTGTTCAAGCGATCGATGCTGTTGCTGCATCAAGTACCTCGCAGGGCTCGTGTTACGCTGCCGTGGAAATTCGGCCAGCCGCGCACGTTGTTTGACGACGGGTTTGTGCAGCGACGGCGGGAAGGAGTTTGAAATGAGAGACGCAGTTATCACGACAATCGTGCTGTCCGCAACGCTGTGCATTGCCACCGCGTCGTCAGCGGAGCTCCCTGCAGAGCTAGAAGACGTCGCCAGAACGGTGGCGTCCGCACAGCGCGTTGATATGGATTCGCCGGTCCTGACCGGCACAGAAGACCTCGATGTCGACACTGTCCGGCAACGCTACGGCGTGCATGGCGAGCTGGCAGTGCCCGGCTACGACACCGCCCAGGGAATCTTGGATCTCATCGCCGGCACCTCTACGGGGGCCTCGAGACTGACGTCGCTCGAGATTGGCTTGGCTGCACTTGAGTACAACTGGTTCGTAGCTACCTTAGTCGGGGACGAAACGCTTTCCGCCGAGCTAGCGGGCGAGATCCGGTCGCTACTGGCGGTCTATGACACGATGGCCGATGACCTCGTCAGCCCGACCATCCTGACTCCGTTCGCAAGCGTGTTCTACCCGAGGATTGAAGCCGGCCAACTCGTGATGTCGCTCAGGAGGATGGCCGGATCTGCCATATTTCGCATGCACATACCGCAAGTTGTCGATCCCGAGGGATACTTGCGCCAGCGAATGAATGCGACCTATGCCAGGCTCACCAACACAGCGGACTTGATTATGGATGCTGCAGAGGCATATAGCCTCTATTAGCCAGCCGGAGTGTTTCGCGGATCCGGGCGGGACGCGAAGAGCCGGATACTCGACTTGGACAGATCCTGATCTGTCAGGCTGTGGGCGGGCAGGTGACCACGGACAGCGGTCGCTGCGGAAAAGCGGCTATCAGGCGCACGACAGCGTGCTGGGCTCGACAGCAATCTGATGTGCTAGCATCAGATGCATGCGCACCACCATCAATCTCGACGATGATGTCCTCCTCGCCGCCAGAGGCTTGGCGCGTCGCAACCAGACAAGTATCGGAGCAGTGGTCTCGGAACTGGCCCGGAAGGGTAACTACTCACGCCTCGGTTGGTGTCGAGACGTGAGTTGGTGTCGGGCCATAGTGTTGTTCGAGCGTGGCGACAGCGTTGCCGGCGAGCGCAATTTGAATGGCGACCAGAGGATTGTAGCCGAGTGCTTGCATGGACTGCAGGTAGCTGGAGATGCGGGCATAGGCCTCGCCGAAGGCTAGCGTGCGAAAGCAGCCCGAGACTTTCATCTTGACCTTGGACATGCGCAGTCCGCGCTCGCCGGCGTTGTTGGTGAAGGGCACATCGGCATCGTGCAGGAAGCGCAGCACGGACTCTTCGTGCTGGGCGAGCCGCTCGTGCAGGTTGTGGGCATCGGATTTGGCGAGCGGTCCGCGTTGGCCCTGTTTGCGGGGCGGCAGCGCGGGCAATTCCTTGCGGCCCTGGGTCAGGATGGTGCGGTAGCGCTTGCGCAGGGCCTTGCAGGCGGCTGCGCTGAGGGCCTTGCCCTGGCTGGCATTGACCCTGTGGCAGGCCTGTTGCAGCAGGGCTTTCATCAGCCGCGCCCAGCGGTAGCCGTTGGACTCGACAATGAAGGTCAGTTCACGGATTAAGTGCGCGCCGCAGAGCTGGTGCCGGCAGTCGGCGTAGCTGAGGTAGGAGGCCCAGCAGTCATGCACCAGCGTGCCGCGATAGTTTGGGATCAGACCGATCGCCTCGATGGCTGCCTTGCCGCGCTTGGGATGCAGGAACTTCAGCGTCAGCGAGCCATCGGTGAGGATATGCAGCCAATGGTTCTTGCGGTCGACCCGCAGGCCGGTCTCGTCGGCATGCAAGGCCGGAGCTGCCAGCAGGTGGGCGCTGGCGGCCTCTTCCCAAGCTTGCAAGGCCTGCTGCAGGCGGCGCATGTAGCCCAGGCAGGTGGCCTCGGACAAGCGCAGGCCGGAGATCGCCCGGACCAGCTCCACGACGCGCCGCAGGGAGAGCATGTGGGCCACGAGCAGGTTGATGATGAACGCCTGCAGGCCGCTGCCATACTGGCGCGGGCCGGGCATGCTGGCGGGGAAGGCTGGCTTGCAGCGGGCCTGGCAGTCGGGGCATTGCTTGACCTCGGCGGTGACGCGCTGCTCGACCACCTGAAAGACGATGTCGTACAGCACGCGGCGTTCGCGCTCGCTCGGAGTGACATCCGACAGATCGGCGCCACAGCTGTCACAGGCCGCCACGGTGAGCGTTTCCTCGGTGGTGACTCGCTGCAGGGTGGAGCCGCTGCGGTCTTCGGCCGGATTTGGCTTGCGGCCCGACTTGGCGCGCCGCGCGGTTTCGTCCTCGGCCTGCATCTGCGAGGGCGGGATGGAGGAGTTGCGGCTGGTTTTGCGGGTGGTCTTTTCCAGCAAGACCGTCAGCAGCAGTGTGAGCAAGGGCAGCAGCATCTGGAACACGGCGTCGGCTTCGGGCGACAGCTTGCCGCTGCTGCGCAGCGCCTCGACCTGCTGCTTGGCGGCTTCCAGTTCGGCGCGCAGGGACTTGTCGTGGAGCGTCGGCATCACTCGGCCTCGACCGCCATCAGGGCGGCCAGCACCGCCAGCCGCTCGCCCGGCGGCATGGCTGCGTAGCGCCTGCCCCAGTTGGCGGCCTTGCGCTTGATGCACTGCCGCTGTGTGAAGTTCTGGCCCGCGTACGTGTGCCAGTGCGGGCGCCCCGGGGCGAAGTTGCACCACAGCTTCTCGGTCACCACCCCGGCTTGGTTCATCACCTGCAGCGACAGGCTGTGCCAGCCTTCCAGCGCTCGCTCGTATAACTCGGAAGGGTAGCCGGAGATCATCACCTGGCAGGGCAGGCGCTTGAGCAACGCCAGCAGTTGCTCGTGATCGGCCGGCGTGTAGTCATAGCGGTAGCGGCGCTGCGATTTGCGGGTGCTGTGCAGATAGGGCGGGTCGGAGTAGACCAGCTCGTCGCCCGCAAACGGGAACTGGGCCAGGAAGCGGTGGCAGCAGCCGTGCACCAGTTCCACCTCGTAGTCGCAGCGGAACGTGCGGAGCGAGCGGGCGTTGCGATCAATGCCGATGTTGCGCAGCGCCGGCGGCTTGCGCTGCATGAGCGCGCCGCCGCCGAGATGGGTCTCGATATAGGTGGCATGCGGCGGCATGGCCGCGATCAGCGGCTGGCACAGACCCGAGGTCGCCTTCGATCCGTACCAAGCTCCCATCGCCGCGCGCTGCCGAAGGCTCCCTTAACCAGCAGCATAGGCGGCCACAGCCATATTGTCAAGCGCGCCAGCGGCTGGGTCCGGAAGCGAGCCGCTGCCGGTCAGAAAGGTGCCCGCTCAGAGACAGGATCCCGCCACCAGCAACCGTTGGAAACCTACCCGACCCCAACCAGCGCAAGCCTTGCTGCGCGTGATCTCAGGCCACAAGACACATAGTCAAAAAAGGGCCTGAGCAGTTACCCGGAAGGGATTGAACGGTGATTCGTACGGCGCCGCGGAAGATGCGAACGTCAATTTCTACGGCTTTCGCCCGCTGCCGAAACGCGGAAGGCCCGTCACTAACGACTTGATCGATCAGCTTCGCGACGAGGGCCCATATTAGTCCGGCGTGATCTCTCCATGCGTGCGTTGCTAGACATCAATTGCCTCTTGGCCCTTCTCGGTCGCGACCACATACACCACGAGCAGGCTAGGCGCTGGTTCGAGCAGGAAGTCCGGCACGGTTGGGCATCATGCGCCACGACCCAGAACGGTTGCGTTCGTATCCTGTCTCAGCCGAGCTATCCAAGCCCGGTCGCGCTTCGGAGGGCGCTCCAGTTGGTTTCCTATGCAACTTCCTCCCCGCACCACGAATACTGGAGCAGCGGAATATCCATTCTTGACGAGGCGATTCTCGATCGTTCTCGCATTCATGGCCATAGGCAGGTCACTGATCCCTACTTGTTGGGTCTCGCGGCTCAGCACGGCGGCCGCCTTGTCACCTTCGACCAAACGATTGCCCTATCGGTCGTAAAGACGGCGAGTTCCAACAACCTCGTAGTGCTGTGAGGAGCATTTTCTGCGAGTAGGCCTTTAGGCCGGTCGTATCGAGGCCCTCGCTTGACGAGGTTGACCGTGCTGCAATTGCGACGCGGGCGCCGCTGTCGCCTGGCACGTTTGTCTCGATAAAGCCCACGCCCGTTCCCGCCTAGCGGTGTTCGGGGGGCGGGGCCTCCGGAAAGCCTCCGCTGATCGGCCAAGTATCTGCCGATTTAGGCTTGCCACGCGCCGCACACATCGCTACACTGCCAGTGCCGTAGCGGTGCCTCCCAAGGCTTCAGGCTTGGAGGACCGCCTATAACCGGACCAGGAGGGCGAATCGTATGAAAGATCGCATCGGCAGGGTCGACCGGCGCACCTTGCTCAAGACTATGAGCGCCGCCGGTGCCACCGCGACCGTCATCACGGCGTGTGGCGAGCAGTCCGCGAGTGCGCGGGGCGTGACAGGCGCGGAGTTTGACAAGACCGTTCGGCTCGCCACATCCGGTCCGGGCGGAAGCAATGCTTGGAAGCCGGGCTACGCCCTGGATTTCTTGCCTCCCGAGGATATGCCCACCAGCGGCGAGGACTCGTCTGTCCTTGCGAGCGAGCCCAAGCAGAAGCTGCTCGAGTTCTATCGCTTGATGAGCACGAGCCGAAAGTGGGAGACCACCATGAAGGATCTCTTCCTTGCCGGCGAGGACGGGCTCTACGGAGCCTTTCACACCTATGTCGGCGAGGAGGCCGTTGCGGTGGGCGTCATCGGGGCTCTGAACGAGGACGACTACATCGCCAGCACACATCGCGGGCACGGGCACCTGATCGCCAAGGGCGGCGACCTGAATCGGATGTCGGCCGAGATCTTCTTCAAGGAGTCGGGCTACAACAAGGGCTACGGCGGCTCGATGCACATCACCGACATGTCCAAGGGCATCATGGGCATGAACGGGATCGTCGGAGCCAGCTTCTACATGGCCGCGGGGGCCGCCCTGCGCGGCATGATTCGCGGCACCAAGCAGGTCGCGGTCGCATTCTTCGGGGACGGCGCGGCGGCTTCTCCGTACTACTTCAGCGCGGTGCGGAGTTGCAAGAACCTCGACATTCCCGTGATCTTCGTCAACGAGAACAACTTCCAGTACATGGCCATCCCGGTGGCCGACACCGCGCCGACGAAGTATATCTCCGACTACACGAAGGGCCTCGACCTGCCGCACCACCTGGTGGACGGCAACAGCGTGGCAGCGGTCTACAACGCCACCAAGCAGGCCGTCGAATGGGCGCAAGCCGGCAGGGGACCAAGCGTGATCGAGGCGTTGACCTACCGCTGGTACGACCATAGCGGCTTCGCTGGGGCGCGGCTCGGGCAGGAGGGCGCGGTCGGCCTGCCCTATCGCACGGATGACGAAGTGCGCGGCTGGATGACCCGCGACCCGCTCCCGCGCTACAAGCGCTGGCTGCTGGCCAAGGGCCTCGCAGAGGAAGGCGAACTCGCCAAAATCGAGGAGGATGCGCAGTCGGCCGTGGACGCCTCGGTGGAATTCGCGCGCAACGGCGCCGATCCGGATCCGGCCGCCGGCGTGCTCAACACACACGCAGAAGGGGCTGTCCTCGCCAGCCAGTTCTACAACCGCAAGGGCGCGGTCGCAACCTAGCGAAGAGGAGGAAGCACCATGGCCAAGAAGTCGTACTACTACGCCCAGCTCGAGGCGGTTGCACAAGAAATGCGGGCAGACCCGGACATGGTCTACTACTACGAGTACCAGAAGCCCACCACGATCGGTCCGGACGGGAAAGTCTTCGATCTGGTCGGCGAGTTCGGTGACCTGCGGACCTCTGGCCGCGGCTGGCCCATCGACGAATCGTGGATCGCGGGCGTCGCCATCGGCATGGCCGCAGCGGGATCGAAGGCCATCGCTCGATTGCCCTCGATGGCGCAGATCTTTGCCATCGAGTACGTATACAACCAAGCCGGCAAACTCCGCTCGATGACGGGAGGCCAGGCGAGCATGCCGTTCGTTCTCTGGGTGGATGGCGCGGGGCGCCGTCGCGGCAGCGCCGGGCAGCATACCGACGTCGGGGCGGAGGCGATGTTCGCTAACCTGCCGGGCGTTAAGGTCGTCGCGCCGAGCAATGCCTACGATGCCAAGGGATTGTTGATCTCGGCCATCCGAGACCCAGACCCGGTCGTGTACTTGGATTACCCGGAAGTCAAGTCAGGCAGCCAGCCGGACGTTCCTGACGAGGCCTACGAGCTGCCGCTCGGCGAGGCTGTCGTCCGCAACAAGGGCAGTCATCTCACTTTGGTTGCTTGGGCACCCGCCACAGTGGATGCCGGACGTGCCGTTGCCCAGCTGGCCAAGACGGGGATCAGCGTCGAGTTCATCGATCCCCGGTCTCTGAAGCCGCTGGACGTGGACACGATCGTGACCTCGGCGCGCAAGACGAGACGTCTGCTAGTGGTCGAGCACGGGCACTATACGGCGGGCTTTGGTGCCCATGTCATCGCCGAGGTGGCACAGGCGCTGCCTGGGGTCAAGACGCGCCGCATCGCATTCCCAGACGTGCCGGGACCTGGAGCGGCCGGCATGATGTCGTGGTTGCGTCCCGATGCGCCCAAGATCGTGGATGCCGCGAAGCAGCTCGTGCGCGCCTGAAGCGGAACGGGCGGGGGAGTGCCGTAGGCGGGGTCTCTGGCGAGCGCTATGCTCTTGATTCGGCGAGGTCGCGTGCTTCGCCGCATTGGATTCGGAACCGGTCTTGACAACAGAACCAGCAGCCGAAGCCGTTTGCCCGCGTTGTGGGGTTGTCATGGTAGCCAAGACCATGCGTACCGCCATCTGGCAGGGAGACCGCGTGGCCATCGTGGAAGATATCCCTGCGCTGGTGTGTGGCAAGTGCGGCGAGCAGTTCTACGACGAGCCGGTCAGCGACGCTCTTAGGCGGCTTGCGGAGGATGGTTTTCCAGCCCACGCGGCAACTTCCGAGCTTGTGGTGCCGGTCTTCTCTCTCAAAGAGAGAATCCAGAAACCAAAGCAGACGCCGGAGGACGTGTATGTCGATTGACCCGAGAGTGATCATTGCCGTCGCCTTGTTCATGGCGGGATGCGGAGGGGCGTCCGGCCCGGCTGAGCAGGAAGCCGAGCAGGAATCGGAGTCCGCTCCGGTGGTCGCGGCAGCGGCGTCGCTGACGGACATTTTCCCGGAAGGGCTTGGACGGCCGATGGTGCTGGACAGTTGTGGGGCCTGCCACGCAGCGGCCTGCGCCGCGATTGGCCAGCGGACCCAGGGTCGCTGGGCCAGCCTCAAGCAGGATCACCGCGACAAGCTGCCCGACATGAATGACGCCGACTATGAAGTCCTCTTCGCGTACCTGAGCGAGAACTTCAACGACGCCAGGCCCGAGCCTGCCATTCCGCCCCAGTTCCTTGAAGGTGGCTGCACGCCGTTCTAATGGCAATCCGGTGTCTGAGTGCTCAGCCGGGCGAGCACGGGGTCAAGTTCCGGGTCGGCGCCACGACCGCAGGCCTCGGCTTGGCGCTCTGGATCGCTCTGTCAGCCTGCAGCCAAGTTCAGCCCAGCCCCCAGGAGCCCGCCGCCGTCGAGGATGCACCTCGCGACTGGTCCGCGTTCAACATCAATGACGTATTTCCGGAGGGCGCAGGGCGCGACCTCGTCTTGGACAACTGTCAAAGCTGCCATGTGCTTGTGCCGATCTTGGTGCTGCCTTTGGACGAGGCAGCTTGGTACCGCAGCAGCTTGGAGCACCGCGAGCGAGTGGAGGGGCTGACGGACGGTGAGTTCGAGGCGCTTTACGAATACCTCGCCTCCAATTTCACTCCCGAGAAAGAGGCTCCTGAACTTCCCCCGGCTCTGTTGGATTCGTGGACGACCTACTAACGCCCGAACGGGCGCGGCCCGAGCCGTGCTCAGGTGCAGGGCGGCGGAAGCGATTCATGGCTGCGGTCCTCAGCGGCGGTCAATGCCGCCTTCTATTCCTCGATCGCTATCCCCGATAACGCGTTTGTGCTAGCCGGGGATTTCCTACACATCCCACGGATCCACGGTCGTTAGTCCGGCCGCCTCGAACAGAGAGGAGTCTCGCGTCGCCACCATCGTTCCGTTGGCTGCCGCGATCGCCGCAATGTAGCCATCCGCTCCAACCCCTCGTGAAGGCGGCTGCGGCGGCGGCCGGCCGGCAACGACTGGGCGCCGAAACGCACTTCTGCGACAGGAGTGGCGGACAGATACAGCGTCTCCAGCGCCTGAGAGTCGAATCACTCGGCGACCTGTGGATCCGGAACCCTGCGTAACGGTTCCGAAACTACGTCGGTATCGATAAGTTTCATTCGAGATCGAGGGGTCGGGCCCGAGCCGTGTCACGTTGGCCGAAGGCTGCCAACTCTTCATCCGATAACGCTGCGCGCCTGCCGATGGCGGTCAGCCGCGACCCTAGTCTGACCCGCCCGTCCGGGAGGACCGTTTCTTGCAATATGGCGCGCACCTCGGCTTCGGTGCTGCGGCCGTGCCGGGCCGCGCGCACCCTCAAGGCGCGATGCACCTCGTCGGGTAGGTTCCGTACAGTCAGCATGGCCATAGTCAATTGCCTATCGCGCCCCCTTTGCGTTCATTGTGCTCCAGTGCGGGCGAACGGGCATCGCGACCCACACCGTTTCTTGGAGCTAGCTTGCCCAGATCGGCCTGCAACTTGCGACCGGACGCGTCGCACGAAGCTGTTTGAGACATCGGTGTCTACGCCAAAACGGAGAGCAGGCTCGTGCGCGGCCTACAGGCCTCACGAGAGCCGTTCTATCGCAAAGTAGTGCGACGGTTCCCGTCGATTCCGCAGATTGAATCGCTGCCGCCAAGCTAGCTTGCTTTGCGGAGCTGACCGAGAATCTCGATGTGCCCGATGGGTGAAAGGGATTCGCGTTCAACTGGGAATCAAATCGGCTAGTGAGCTGAGAGCTGCGGTGCTAGGATTGTCGCCGAGGAACGTGGCCCCATGGACAGGAACTCGATCACACGACGCGGATTGATCCGCTCCGCCGCAGTGATGCCTCTGGCAGCAGCGGCCGGTAGCGCGGCGAATTCGGCAGTAACCGTTGGCATTATCGGCCTAGGCAGCCGAGGTAGCAGTCACGCCCGCAATCTTGCGAGCATGTCCCAGGCGCGGCTCGTCTCGGTGGCGGAAATCTCCGACGCCTCGATCGAGCGGGCGCGGGAAAAGGTCTCGCTCGACGGAGTGAAGCTCTACAAGGACTTGAACGAAGTCCTCGCAAGTGACGTTGACGCCGTGATTATCGCGACGCCCGTCTACATGCATCCCGACCACTTCGAAGCGGCGCTCAAGTCCGGCAAGCACATTTACATCGAAAAGCCCGCGGCGGCTGATCTGGCCGGGGCAAGAAAGGTGATGCGGCTCGCGGATGCGGCTCCGCGCAACCTAAACATCACCTTCGGCTACCAGCAGCGCCATGGCAAGGTCTATCATGCCGCCAAGAAGCTGATCGACTCGGGTCAGATCGGCAAGATCAACCTAGCGCACTCGCATTTCCTCAAGAGCGGAATGACCGGTAAGGAGCCTGCCAGGCCGGCGCCGACGAACGAGAGAGAACAACTCGAGCAGTGGAAAATCTGGCGTGCAACCTACGGCGAGATCATCACCGAAACGTTCTGCCACAACATCGACTGCCTCAACTGGTTCATCGGCTCCCATCCGGTCAAGGCGATCGGGACAGGCGGGCGCGCCGTGATGAAGGTAGGCGACTTGCTCGATCATCTCAACGTCACCTTCGACTACGGCAACGACATCCAGGCGAATCTGGTCGGATCCTACCTCTCGCCTTCGTTCTACAGGGAAGTGTACGAGCGGTACTTCCTTGACGGTGGAGTGGTGGAGACGGCGCGCGGTTACTGGAAGCACCACCGGGGGAGGAACGACACGGTCGAAGAGCGGTCGCCCCGGGAAATAACGATTGACGCCCTCGAGGAGTTCTTCGGGCGGATCCTAGAGGACAAGCCCGCCAATACGGGCGTGCGCGGTGCAGAGAGCACTCTGACGGCCTTGCTGGGTCAGATGGCGATCAACCGCAAGGAAGAGGTCACCTGGGACGAGATGATGGCGACGTAAGACCCTTTCCAGCAGGGCTACTAGTCAACGGCGAAGAGAACGGTAGATGACCGGAACAAACCGCAGGCAATTCATTCAAGGCGGTGCCGTGGCCGCGGTCGGGGCGACGGCTGCTCGGGGCTATGAGAAACCCGGCCACTTCATGGTCGACTGCCAGAGCCATTTCTTCGTGCCCGAACTCGTGGAGATGATGGCGAAACGCAAGGAGCCGCCGTATTCGTACCGCAAGGAGGGCCAAACGTACGTGGTCACCGGCCTGGCCGGCCAAGACGCCTGGCACCGCCGCCTGCGCGACAAGCACATGGATGTCGAAGCGAAGCTCGCCGACATGGACGAGGCCGGGATCAGCCTCACGACGATCAGCACGAACGACCCTGGGCCCGAGACCTTCGGCGCGGAAGGCCCGGCTGCAGCACGCGTCATCAACGACTGGATTGGCGATCTGGGGAAGCGCCACCCTGAGCGTTTCGCAGGCCTGATCGTCCTTCCGCTGCAAGACATGAACGCCTCGCTCAGGGAATTGGACCGCTGCGTGAACCAGCTCGCCATGAAGGGCATCCTGCTGTATTCGAACCTCGAAGGCCGCTTTCCGGACGAACCGGAATACGCAGAGCTATTCGCCGAAGCCGAGCGCATGGATCTGCCGGTTCTGCTCCATCCCGCGCATCCGGTGACATACGAGCAAACCAAGGGCCGGGGCATGATGGCCGGCCTCGGCCTGATGTTCGACACGACCATTGCCCTGGGCCGCATCATTCTGGCCGGGATCCTCGACAAGCACCCCCGGTTGAAGCTTGTATGTCCGCACGTTGGGGGCACGCTCCCGTACCTGATTGGCCGGATCGACCATCAGACGCAAGTCCTCGGTCGCGGCGCGGAGAACATTGTCAAGCCGCCCAGCGAGTATCTCCGGAGCGTCTACCTGGATACTGTCTCGCCGATTCCGATGGCAATCCAGTACGGAATTGACTACGTGGGGGTTGATCGGATGCTCTATGCCAGCGATCATCCGTGGGTCGACCCGAAGACGATTGCAGGCCACATTCAAAGCCTCGGCCTGTCCTCCAGCGACCAACAGAAGATCTTCGGCGGCAACGCGCGCAAGCTCTTCAAGCTGTGAATCGATGCAGCGCCGGACGTTCCTGATCGGCCTCTCGGCGGCAGCCTGCGCCCCCGCACCCCAACAGGACGAGCCCTCAGCTTCCGCAGGGCACCGATTCAAGCTGGCCGTCTGTAACGAGACGTTCCAAGGGGCCGGCTTTGCAACAGGCTGCGAACTTGCCGTGGCAACTGGATACGCGGGCCTCGAAATCGCGCCTTGGACGTTGTCCGAGGATCCGGCCGGCCTATCCATCGAGAGGCGCCGCGAATACCGGGCCGCAATGGAGCAAGAGGGGGTTGCAGTGCGCCAGGGAAAGCCCTGGCAGGGAGGATGCGAATGAGCTGAAACCTTGCACCGCGAGCCAGCGGGTTCAACTCCTGCCCGGCAGAGGCGCAGCCCGCCAGCCGGAAGCGAGTGTTGCATGGCGTGCGGCGACGCCCGTCGTGAAGCGTTACACAGCAGGTGGTGAAGCGACGCTATTGAGCCTCGAAATCCTCAACGTCGACGCCTTCGTTCTTGTAATTGCGGGGGCTGTACCGGAAGCGCCGCGACAGGTGAGGCGCAACGGGTCGTCCGGGGTCAGAGAACGTTTGCATAGCCACGGGATGGCTCGCCGGGGAACCTGGGAGGCCCCGTACTGTCCACGCATGAAGGCCGGAACGAGGACCACTGGCCGCAACAAAGGGTCCTGGCCCGCCCCTGCCTGCGGGGGATCGGGAGCGAACAAGCAGGCACAGCGTGGTACCGGCTGGTGAATCAATAAGCCGAAGGGAGGCAGTGCGGGGAGTCGTAGCGCCCTCATAGTACTGGTGACGGCGGGGAACCGGGACCGCCGGGACCCGTCCGAGGGAAGGGGGGTGCCACATGGACAGAACCACTGGAGGGAAACGCTGGAGAAGACTATGAGCTTCGCAAACACGAACACGAAACGACAGTGGATAGCCGAACAGGCGAGGAAGCACCCCGATTGGGTGTTCACGACGCTGCACCGCTTCATCGACCTTGAATGGATGCAGGAGGCGTATCGACTGACGCGCAAGGATGGCGCGGCAGGCATCGACGGCGTGACGGCGACGGACTATGCGAAGGACTTGGAGGCCAACCTGTTGGACCTGCTGGGCCGGATCAAGTCCGGACGCTATCTCGCGCCGCCGGTCCGGCGGCACAACATCCCGAAGGCAGACGGCACGATGCGGCCCCTTGGCATTCCAACGTTCGAGGACAAGGTGGCGCAGAGAGCGATCGTGATGCTATTGGAACCGGTGTACGAGGCGGACTTCCTGCCTTGCTCGCATGGGTTCCGCCCGGGCCGCTCCGCCCACGACGCCCTGCACGCAGTGCGGGCGGGCGTGATGGAAGGGAAGCGGTGGGTGATTGACGCGGACATCTCGAAATATTTGCAGTTGTCGTCATACTGCCACCCCACTGATGCGGATCGCCCGAACGGGCCGCGATATCTGCATAACTCCTTCCTTTTCAGTTATTTGCGGAATGATTCAAGGAATCGGCCGACTGCGGCTGCGGCCGACTTGACTCACTGCAACTCGCCTCTTCGGTGCATGTCGGCTCCTTGAACAGGCTCGGATGGTTGTTCTCGGGGAGCTTGATCCGCAATCCGCCCCGGCGTCCTCTTTGGACCGTGACGGCATCCAGCTTGCCGCGCTTGATCCAGTCTAGGACGGTCTGGCGAGACACTCCCAGCCGGGCTGTCGCGACTTGCATCGCTACGTAACCCTCGGGAGCGTCTGCCACGAAGCGTTGACGCAGTTCCTCGGTGAGGCGGATGCGCCAGGGAGCTCCGGGCGTGATCTGATCACCGGCCAGGAACCCGTCATTCAGCATGCGGTGGATCGTGGATGGGGCCACGCCCAGCGCCTTGGCGGCTTGCCGGACGTTGACGAGCTCGCCGTCCGGAGGCGACTCTGACGGCTTGAAGCAGGGGATTTTCCAGTGCGTGCGCAGGCTCGAAACCCGGGACTGGGTGAACCGCAGCCCATGCGCGGTCCGGCGGCCTTGCTGGTTGAGAATCCCGGCAATGACCGAGTCGGGGTAATGCGCCGCGAGTCGGCGCAGCAGCTCGATCGTGTCCTCGTCCGTACGCACGGGTGCGGAACGCTTGCGCGGACGCTCGATGGTGAGTTCGGTCGACAGTCCTCCCCGCCACACCAGACGGATCCGGGCGCGAGGCTCGTTGCGGGGGGCATCTAGGACCACCTCCTCCAGCAGCGCCCGCAGCAGTTCCTTGCGGTCGCGTGCCGTCGTCGTGGGGGCGTCCCAGGCCCGTGGCAGGTCCTCGCCCAGCGCCAGCAGCGCCTCGCGTTCGTTCCCGCTCAGCTCCCGCGGACGCTCCTGCTCGCGCAACGCCAGCTCGGCCCGCTCCCGCTCCAGATCCTCCAGCCGCTGTTCCCACTCCCGCTCCAGACCACGGGCCACGCGGCGGTTCTCCGGATCCACGGCGCGGTAGGCGCGCTCGGCCCTGGTCGCCTCGTAGGCGGCCCGCTCCACCGCCAGGCGCCGCTGCGCCAGGGCGGCGTCGCGTTCGCTCTGCACCTGCTCGATCGCACGCAGCGCGGCTGCGGCTCCGCCGGCCCGGACAGCCTCCAGCACGCTGACAGCCACGGCTTGGTCGACCTGCATCCCGCCGATCTGCAAGCAGTAGGTGGCACGCCCTTCCACGATGTTCTGGCCGGGACAGTGGTAGTTGGGGGAGGAGTTGCGTCCGAGGTAGTAAGTGCGCAGCGCTCGCCCGCAGTTGCCGCAGATCGCGAGTCCCTGTAGCAAGGCGGGTCCCTCTCTCACGCTGCCCCCGGCACTGTGCGGGCGCGGCCGCCGGTTGGCTCCGATGCGCGCCCGGTTAGCCTCGAACGTCTCCCAGTCTATATAGCCGCGGTGATGGCCTGGCAGCAGCACGCGCCATTCCGCCCGGGGCAACTGGCGCACGCGCTTTTGCATGCGGCCGTGCCCGTCGAGATAGCGTTCCTGGCGGGACTTGCCGAAGGCGTACGCCCCGGCGTAGACCGGATTGCGCAGCACTTGGACGATCGAGCTGTAGGCGGGCGGGATCCAGCGCACGTCATCGCCTTTGCGCAGGCGGACGGGGAACTGCAGGCCCTCGTCGCGGAACCACAGCCAGACGCGGCGCATGGAGCCGAGCTTGGCGAAGCGCTCGAAGACATTCCGGATCGCGCGCACCACTTCCTCGTCGGGATGGAAGAGGACCTCGCCGTCCTGCTCGCCCCAGACGAAGCCGACCGGCAGGGTGCAACGGAACTCGCCGCGGGCGGCCTTGTTGCGGATGCCTTCCAGCAGGCGCACCTTGAGCGTGTGCAGCTCGGCTTCGCTGATTGTGCCTTTCATGCCGAGCACCAGGCGGTCATTGAAACAAGCCGGGTCGTAGATGCCGTCAAAGTCGGCGATCAGGGTGTCGGTCAGGGCGCACAGGTCGATCAGGCGGTACCAGTCGGCGTTGTTGCGAGCCAGCCGGGAGACCTCCAGTCCGAGCACGAGTCCGGCGCGACCGAGAGCGACGTCGGCGGCCAGGCTGTTGAAGCCGTCGCGCTTGTCGGCGGACTCGCCGGAGAGGCCGAGGTCCTCGTCGACGACGGTGATCTGGTCGGGGTGCCAGCCCAGGGCTTCGGCACGGGCGGCGAGGGCGTACTGGCGACGCGTGGACTCAGTGTTGCGCTCGACCTGCGAGGGGCTCGACTGGCGGATGTAGACGAAGGCCTGGCGCTGGCGGTGAGCAGGCAGGATGCTGGTTTCAGTCATCGCGCTGCTCCTGTTCGCGAGGCGGCAGGATCGCCTGGGCCAGGATGCGGGCCAGGGCTTGCAAGGCGGCGTTCTTGGTGGCGGGATCGAGCGTCTCCCAGATCGCCTCGGTCGGGGCGGGCGTGTCCTGGAAGGCTAGTGCCATCTGCCGCCGGGGCGGCGGGGGCAAGGTTTTCATCGGGAGTCTCCTGAGCGGCCTGGAGCCGTTGCAAGAGAGCGTCGATGATGGCGCGGGCCCGCAGCAAATCGCCGAGGCGAGCGAGGCTTGCATGGCGACCTGACGAGGGATCCCGATCCTCGGCCGGCACAGCATCTGTCCATGCCGCCGGCACGAAGCGGCGGTCCCCATTGGGGCACAGCAGCAGCAGGGTCAGTTCATCGTTCCGGACCGCTTGAAGCAGGACCGGCAAGGTCCTGCCAGCCAGCGGATGGGACGGTCGCGTGATTGTAGCCGCCTCCGGAAGCTCTTCGAGATGGGTAGTGTGTGGAGTACTACTTCGACACGATTTCGCACAAGCACTTGCGGGAGTTCCTCGACCTGCGGATCAAGGACGGAGTAGTCCGCAAGATGCTGGACAAATGGCTCAAGGCTGGGGTGCTCGAAGAGGGCGTCCTGCAACGGACCGGGAAGGGCACTCCGCAAGGCGGTGTGGTCTCACCTCTCATCGCGAACACGTTCCTGCACCACGTGCTGGACCAGTGGTTCGTCGAAACGGTGCAACCACGCCTGCGGGGCAGCAGCCTGCTGGTGCGATACGCCGACGACGCCGTGATGCTCTTCGAGAACGACCGGGACGGCCAGCGAGTGCTGGCTGTACTGGGCAAGCGACTTGCACGGCACGGGCTGCGGCTTCACCCGGACAAGACGCGGTATCTGGACTTCCGACCGAACCGGCCCCACGGGCGCGGCACGGGCGCGGCATTCGACTTCCTCGGCTTCACCCACTACTGGGCGCGGACGCGGAAGGGAAGCCCCGTCGTCCGCCAGACCACGGCCAAGAGCCGGTTCGCACGCGCGCTGCGAGCCGTCAACGACTGGTGTCGCAGACACCGGCACGATGCGGTGCCCAAGCAATGGGCGCATCTGGCGAGCGTGCTGCGGGGGCACGGGAACTACTACGGTCTCAAGGGCAACAGCGTGCGGCTGTCGAGTTTTCGCTACCAAGTCACGCACATATGGCGGAAGTGGTTATCACGCCGCAGCCATAAAGCGCGCCTGAACTGGGACAAAATGCGGGAACTCCTACAGAGGCACCCTCTGCCGCAGCCCCGCATCCGGCCGCTGCCACTGCTCCACTCTTCCCCTTGAGCGAACCTGCCATGTGAGGAACCGAGTGCGTTAGACGCGCACGCTCGGGTCTCTGAGGGGAGGGGCGCGGTAACGCCCCCTCCTACTCGACTACGTGGGGCTCCACAGCCTTCTGACAGCGCCGCTTGGCGAGTTGCACATAACGACGCCAGACGACGCGGTGCGGCAGAGAAGCTGGGACTACTTCCGCAGGCTCATCGATTTGTGCGCGGACCTAGGCGATGACGGCTTGATGATTCTCGGTTCAGGCAAGCAGCGCCGAGCCGTTGGCGGCTCCACAGTGGAAGATGCCGTAAAGCGCCTCGGCGACGGTCTCGCCTCGGTAGCCGACCACGCTGGCGAGAAAGGTGTCACGATCCTGCCGGAGACGCTGGCGCCCCACCTGTGCGACGTACTCACCTCGATGGAGCAGACGCGCGCGATGGTCGACGAGATTGGGCATCCGGCGGTTCAGACCATGTTCGACACGCACAATGCGGTTGCCGAGTCCGTCTCGCACGACGTATTGATCCGGCAGCACGCGGAGTCTATCCGGCATGTGCATATCAACGAGATGGATGGTCGCCATCCCGGGACGGGCAACTACGATTTCAGCGTGCCGCTGCGGGCGCTGAAGGAAATCGGCTATGACGGCTGGCTCTCGCTGGAAGTATTCAAGTTCGAGCCGAGCGGAGAGGAAGTCGCGCGCGTTTCCGCGCAGTACTTGCGCCAAGTCGAGGCGAACCTGTAGCTGGACGACTGACTCGCATTGCAGGCGTGAGGTGCGTCTGCTGTCGGCCGCACGCGCGACGGTCTGACCGTTACACACGGCATCCCGCCAGCCCCCCCTTCCAGGTCATTGCCTGTCGAGAGCCTACTAGCGCGCAGCATAGTACTGCCTTTTCGGTTCGCCGAACGACTCTTGCTGGGAACCAGACGGTCAAGAAGCTTCTCAACCGAGACCCGAACGGAGTGCGAAGATGGCGCCGGCAGAGGTGAGCGATGGCAAGAGCGAGAACACCCCTGCGTTTCAACGGACCGAGCTATGCCCGTACTCCACGAGACTTCCGTCCCGGCTGCAGTGAGCAGTTGCTCTTGGGTCGATCGCGCTGCGATTCGACGTACGAGAAGCGTCTGCCACAGGCAAGCGTTGCTCGAGGTCGGCGCGGAGCGTCCCCCGTCAGAGTCGCCTCCATGCCGGGGCTCGGCCGACCGGAGGCCCCAGCCGCGGCAAGCCGGACCCTACGCGACGGTGCCAGCCGATAGACTTCGACCCACCGCGAAACGCTCCTCGATGCTCAGAACTCGTACCGCAGACTCAACTGAGTGGTCCTTCCAGGAGACGTACTCCTGAGCCGACCAAACTGGCTGCTGCGAGTGTTTCGCTGCATCCCGCCGAAGTTTGTGTGGTTCGTGGCATTGAAGAGCTCAACCCGAATTTCCACTCGGTGATTCTCGTTGAAAAACACCCTCTTGTTGATGGTCGCATCGATCCCGGAAAAACCGGGGCCGTAGATTGCGTTGCGCGAAAGCGTTCCTTGGCGCAGCGACTGCCGGCTGACATCGTGCCTAGGCACTTCTTCGAACGCGCCATCGGCCAAGAACCAGTACGTGCCGTTCGGCAAACTGGTGCGCCAGTCGTTCCTCACAGCGGCTGCATGGCTGGAAGCCGTGATATCAGGCCGCTGCGCGGGGCCGCTGCTGCCTTGGAAGATGTTGAGTGGGTTGCCGGTCCTCAGCGTCAGGATCCCGCCGATCTGCCAATTGCCGAGAATGCTCTTCGCGACACCCCCCAGTCCGTCTGGAACTGGGATCTCGTAGACAAAGTCCAGCGTGTAACGATGCCGAATGTGGTATCCGGTCGGGGCGCGGTTGTTGGCTAGGTCGTCGAGACTCCAGGGCTGGATCAAGCAGCAGCTCAAGTCGCCGCTTGAGTACGCCATGTTGCTGGCCCAGGTGTAATTCATGTTGAACGTGAGATTGTTCGAGAATCGCTTCCTGAGCGAAGTCTGCAAGCTGTGATAGGTCGTCGAATCGTTGCTCTGGTAGAACCGGAAGCGGGCTGTGAAGTCTTCGCGCGGCAACAGTCCCGTCACCCGGTCCGGGCGGTTCACGCGCGGGCTGGTTGTCACCTTGACGCCGTGATTGCCCACGTACGCGACGTCGAGCACCGTGGTGCCGGTGATCTGGCGCTGGACGCCCAGCGTGTACTGGATGCTGTAGGCGTTCTTCCAGTTCGGGTCCACCACGGTTCCGCCGGTAATGCCGGAGGCCTGCGCGTGCGACTTGGCCCTTTCGGTGCTGAACGGATACTGGACTCCGAATTGCTCGACCTGCGCCCGGCTGAAGCCAACTTCCGCCGGCGAGTCTGCCGCGTTGCGGATGATTTCCACCGGGCCCGAGAAGAAGTTGTGCGGCATGACGAAAATGCCTGATCCACCCCGGATCACGGTATTTCCGGAGTCGCCAACTTTGTATGCAAAGCCAAGCCGGGGCGAGAACGAGTTGTATTGCGGATACCAGGGCTGATCAGGCGGCAAGTTCTCACCGAACGGCGTGATCCGGTTGAAGAAGCGCCCGTCCCGTTCGGTGGGCACCGAGTCGAAGTCCCAGCGGAGGCCGACGTTTATCGTCAAGTCCGAACTGGCACGGATGTCGTCTTGGAAGAAGAATCCGGTCTGCCAGCGCGTCATCTCGAATGGGTCCAGTCCGAAGTTGAATCGAACGGCGCGCGGCTGATTCGAAAACAATTCCTCCAACGTTGAAAATTCGAAGTTCGGGGTGTCTTCGATCGCCCGTCGCACGAACACCACCTGGTAGAGACCTCCGAACTTGATGGCATGCCTTCCCTTCTGCAAGGCGAAGTTCTGCTCCAGCGTCGACGTCGAGCCCTTCTTTGCGAAGCGCCGCCCCTGCGAGGGCGAGGGCAGCCCCGCGCCGTTGATCTGCGGGATGCCCGCCAAGAGCATCTGGTCAACGCGGTCCAGATCGGCGCGGTTATACCCAAAACGGGTCTCGGACGTAAGGGTCGGATGCCAGACCCGGTTATAGGTCGAAGAGAGATTCTCGGTCAGTCCGTCATGCACCCGCGAGTTGCCGATGGCTACCCTGGGGCTCCTCTGAAACGGCCGCCCGCGGGTATACCGCACGGTCAGCAGGTCGTTGGGGCTGATGGAATAGTCGGTGCGGACCGAGGCAGTGTTGTCCTCCCGCTGGCGGGCATCCGTGCCGACAAAGTTCGAATCGACGGCATCCGGAGTGGCGGGTGCTTCAGTGGGCGCTGGCCACAGATCCCAGTAGGCCTTGGACTCGGGCATCACGGCGATCGCCCGCTCTCGCACCCAGGTCGAAGGGACGGAGCCCGAGAGTGTCTGTTGGGCGTTGTAGCGGTACCCCTCGAAAGTGCCAAAGAAGAACAACTTGTTCCGCACGATCGGCCCGCCCAGCGACCCGCCGTACTGGTGGAAGACCAACGATGTCTTCCGTGCCAGGATGTGGTTGTTCGCATTCAGCCCGCCAGCTTGGTATTGCTCGAACACGCTGCCATGGAAGTCGTTGGTGCCGCCCTTCGTGATGATGTTGACGTTGCCAGCGAGGGTGTTGGCGATCTCTGCGGAGAAGATGTTCTTCGAAACTTCGACTCCTTGTACTGCCTCGACGCTGACCCCCTTGATGAAGTTGTAGTTCTGGTAGGCGGCCAGCGATGCGAACTCCGAGTCGGGCACGGCATTGACGCCGTCCACAGCGAAGGTGAATCCGCGCGGGGGCAAGCCGTTCAGCGAAATCGTAAGCCCGTTACTGGACGCGCCCGTGCCAAGGTCGATGATCGACGTAATGTCTCGATTGCGCAACGGCAAGTGGTCCACCTGATCGCTGCTAAGGCTGATGTCCTGCTCGGCGCTGGTGGTGTTCAACAGCGGTGCATCCGCGCTGACCTCGACCATTTCGGTGGTCGCGCCAACCTCCAGCACGAAGCTTAAATCAGCCGTCTGGCCGGAGGAAAGGTTGACCCCGGATTGAACGTGAGTAGTGAAGCCGTCAGCCTCGATGGTGATCGTGTACGGACCGACCGGGATGTATGCGACGGCGAACTCTCCCCGCTCATTCGATCGCGCGGCCTTCTCCAAGCCCGTGGCTTCATTGGCAGCACGGACCGCCGCTCCCGGAATGACCGCGCCGGACGGGTCCAGAACCCGGCCATAGATGGTGGCGGTCGTCACCTGCGCTGCAGCCGGCACCACCATCAAACCCGCAACGAGTGCGACAAGGATTGCCGACACTCGATTGACGTCCCCTCGTTTGTTCGAATTTGACTGTTGCATCCTGCCCTCCCGTGGCCTTGGTGCCAATTGCCTCGCCTGTTGTATCACCAACGATGGGATGCGTCAACGCTGTTGGATCACTTTGATCACACTCTCCGCGAAAATCCAAGCTATTGCGTCCTTGGGCTTTACGGTCGCGGCCACCGCGCAACCATTCGCGACCACACTCGAGCGAACACTTCGAGGTCACGAAGTCAGGCTGCCCGGGCATCACCCGGCTAGCACCCAGTCGCTTGGAATGAGGGGAGCCGTTGTCCGCCCCGGCCTGGATGAGCGGCCCAGCCTTGTCGCCGCTCGGGCGAGCCGCGGCAGGGTCGCAGGCTTGTATGGTTGCGCGCCCTATACCGGGTCGGGCATCGACCAAGGCTCACGGTATTCCTTCGTGAGCAGCTTGTCGGACTCGGCATCGTCTAGGAACTGCTCCTTCGCGGGGTCGAAATGCAGCACGCGGCCTACACGGTAGGCGATCTCGCCCAAATGGACCAGCCCGCACGACAGGTGGGCGACTTCGGCGTTCGCGACCGGTTGCTCGCGGCTGCGCACGCAGTCGAGGAAGTTGTTCATGTGCTCGGGGTGCCCTCTGGGGCCTTCGGCCATCCCAGGACCCTTTTCTTCCTCCCTGCCCAGATATACCTGGAAGTACCCCCGCCGCGAGAAGATCATGTACCCCTCGGTGCCATAGAAGGCGTTTCCGCTGTCAAATCCATGCAGCCCGTACGGAGTCCAGGCGCGCTCCTCGTACAGCAGCACCTTGTCGTCGGCGTATTGATAAGCGACCATCATGTTGTCGGGGAACTCGCGCTCGCCATCGAGGGCGATGCGGCTGCCGTGGGCGGTGATGCGGATTGGGTGCGTCTCCACTCCCAGCCCCCAGCGGGCTAGATCGATGTCGTGGGGGCCGTCTCCGCCAATGTCGCCGTTTCCGAAGCGGCGGTACCAGTTCCAATTGCGGTTGTAGCGGTTCGGATTGAACACCCCCTCATACGGCGCGGGCCCGACCCACAGGTCGTAGTTGACGCCGGCCGGGATCGGCGTGTCGGGAACGGCTTGCCGGTGGACGTGCAATTGGCAATTCCAAGCCTTGGAGGTCTTGACTTCTCCGATAATGCCCCGCTTGAGCAACTCGTGGGCCTTCTCCGTCACCTCGCTGGAGCGCATCTGAGTTCCGTGTTGCACGATCCGGTCGTACTTCCTCGCTGCATCGACCAAGAGCCTGCCTTCGCGGAACACGTGGCTTGCCGGTTTCTCGATGTAAACGTCCTTTCCTGCCTGCATGGCGCGAATTGCGATCGGCGCATGCCAGTGGTGTGGCGTCGCGACGATGACCGCGTCGACCGAATCGTCTTCCAGCACCTTCCGGAAGTCCTCGACCTGCACGGGACTCGCCCCACGCGCACGGTTCACGGTCTGCGCGGCGCGCTCCAGATTGGCTTGGTCGACATCGCAGAGCGAGACGATGCGGACATCGTCTCTGGCCAGTACGCGCTCGACATGGCCGTGGCCCATCCGACCGACACCGATGATGGAGACACCGATCTGATCGTTCGGCGAAGCTGCGCGGGCGCGGATGGCCAGTCCGGCCGCCGCGGCCCCTAGGGCCTCGCGTCGGGTAAGTCTGCCGAACCGTGTCATTTCTCACCTCACTTGCCGCTGTGCGGATACACGGAAGTTAGAACCAAGCCACCGCGGTCGCTGGGGACGCTCTCGCAGCCTCTCAGGCAAAGTCCCACCGCGGGATTCGGTCGGCCAATTTTCTGGGATCAAGCAGAACCCTCGGCTATGCATGGTCACTTCGGAGTTATCAGCCCAACGATTCTGGAGGTACGCTAACACCGCCGTTCGGAACAGTCAAGGCGCATCTGGAGCCGGAGTTGCGCTCCGGCTCTTGCGCCTCCGAAGTAATCTGCTGGTGCCGTGCGAGGGCTCCGTCCTGATCGCGCGAAGGGCACCGGCGGGCATCGCATGTCTTGTCGCCCATGGCGTGCGCATCGACTCCCGAACCAGCGCGCGCAGCATTCGAATCGGGCGAGGGGTTTTGCACGACCGTCGAGCGAGGAAGCCGACGGCGGGGAACGGCGAAACGACAGGGACGGGCCGCGAAGAGCGTCGATGCGCTCGCGAGACGTCAGTCTCGAAATGGTGGTGCCCGGTCGTCTATACTCGACCCGAACGCCGTGGCCGCCCATGGCTCGTATGCAGCAAGTCCCTCCCGATATGCCTTCCGTGGGGCGGGGAATCCCGTCGTGGATCGGGATGTTCGCCGCTCTTTGCATGCTCGGTTCGTCGCTGCGGGCCGAGCGGCCCAACATTGTGTTCGTCTACGCCGACGACCAAGCGGCGTGGACGATTGGCGCACTGGGCAACCGCCAATCGAGAACACCCAATATCGACCGCTTGTACTCCGAGGGCGTGGCGTTGACCAGCGCGTTCACGACCACTCCCGTATGCAGCCCCTCCCGCGCCGGTCTGCTGACTAGCCGCTACGGCACAGAACTCGGGATTACCGACTACCTCAATTCGACCCAAGAACCTGGCAAGGGCCTAGCCCCGGAGCTGCCGACTTGGCCGAAATTGTTGCAGGCTGCCGGATACGCGACAGGCTTTGTCGGCAAGTGGCATGTCGGGAGCCAGGACCGGCACCTGCCGACGAACAACGGATATGACCTGTTCTACGGATTCAGGAGCGGAGCGGGCATCTCCAAGGACCCCAAGGTCGAGTCCGAGGGCGTGGTCCGCGTGGTTCACGGATATACGCCGGACGTGCTCACCGACGAGGCGATTCGCTTCATCCGGACATCCACCGGGCGCGCTCCGTTCCTGCTGAGCCTGCATTTCTGGGCTCCGCACGCGAATACCTCCAATCGGACGTCCGACGGAGACCGGACATGGCTGCCTCTGAGCGAGGCCGACTGGAATCCGTTCAAGGGCCTCGACGTCACACTGCCAGAGCCGGACTACCCGGGTCTTGACGCTCCGCGAGCCACGAGGATGCTTGCCGAGTACCTCGCATCGGTCGCCAGCTTGGACCGGAACGTGGGCCGCCTGCTCGCCGCTCTCGACGAACTGGCCATTGCGGGCGAGACGGTCGTCATTTTCACTAGCGACCACGGCTTCAACATGGGCCACAACGGCATCTGGCACAAAGGCAACGGGCGCTGGCTTCTCACCGACAACCGCGGGTATCGTTCCAACATGTACGACCATTCGATTCGCGTTCCGGCCGTAGTGCGCTGGCCGGGGCGCCTCGAGGCAGGCAGTGCCGTCGACCGAGTGGTCTTGAACCTGGATTGGTTCCCCACGATCTTGGCCATGGCTGACCTCGAGGTTCCAGCCGATGCTGTCATTCGAGGAGAGAGTCTCCTGCCGTTGCTGGAGGGGCGGGAGATCCCTTGGAGGACTTCCTTCTACGGCGAGTATCGCCAGCTGCACCAGGAACAGGTGGACCAGCGCATGTGGAGAACGCCGGAATGGAAGCTGGTGCGCGACAGCCGCCCTGGCAAGGATGAGCTCTACAACTTGGTCAAAGATCCTGGCGAGCATGTAAATCTTGTCGACGACGCGAGCCAGGAGACCGCTAGGGCGCTCGCGCGACTGGATACGGCATTGCGCAATCGGATGCGACAGATCGCGTCTGGGCCTTGATTGGCGCGAGGGGCTGGGGTAGGATGTGGCCATGACGGCCAAGGCTTTGTCCTTGGGAGCGTTGTCGGTGTTCCTGTGCCCTGCGGCAGCCGCGGAGGTTTCGTTCGCCGACGATATCGAGCCGCTTCTGCGGGATCACTGTGTCATCTGCCACGGCGAGGCCCTGCAACAGAGCGGCTTGCGGCTCGATCGGCGCGGCGATGCCCTCCGGGGGGGTGACTCCGGGGTTGTCATCGAGCCGGGAGACGCTTCGGCGAGCGTCCTGATCAAGCGGCTTGAGGGTCGCGAAGGCCTTCAGCGGATGCCGCCAAGCCACCCCTTGCCGAAGCAGGACATCGACACGTTCCGTGCATGGATCGCCGCAGGGGCCGAGTGGGCTGTTCGCGGCGAGTCCGCGGATTCCGCCGCGGGCTCGGGGCATTGGGCATTCCGGCCCAATCGGCGGCCGGCCGTGCCCGACGTACGCGGCACCAGCTGGGTCCGGAACCCGATCGATGCGTTCGTCCTCGCAAGGCTCGAGCGGGAGGGCTTGGAACCATCGCCCGAGGCGCCCGCCAGCTCTTTGGTGCGTCGCGTGCTTCTCGACTTGACGGGGCTGCCTCCGGGTCCCGAGGACGTCGCCGGCGCTGCCGACTACGAAGCGCTGGTCGACCGCCTGCTCGAGTCCGACCACTTCGGCGAGCGCTGGGCGTCGCATTGGCTGGACCAGGTGCGGTATGCCGACTCCGATGGCTACGAAAAGGACACGGTGCGGCCGCACGCGTGGCGCTACCGCCACTGGGTTATCGAGGCGCTGAACGACGATCTGCCGTTTGACCGGTTCACCGCGGATCAGATCGCAGGGGACCTCATGCCCGGGGCGACAACCGAGCAGCGCGTTGCCACGGGCTTCTACCGCAACACCCTCAAGAACCGCGAGGGTGGCGTGAACGTGGAGGAGTTCCGATTCGAGGAGGTTGTGGACCGGACCAACACGGTTGCCACCGTGTGGCTGGGCCTGTCGATGGAGTGCGCTCGTTGCCACGATCACAAGTACGACCCGATCACGCAGAGAGACTACTACCGGATGTTCGCGTTCTTCAACGGTCTGGACGAGGTGGACATCGACGCTCCGCTGCCGGGAGAGATGGGCCCCTACTTGCAAGCCAAGCCTCGTTTCCACGGCGAGCTCGAGGCTATCTACGGCAAGTACAAGGTGCGCGAACTGATGGCTCCGTGGACCGAAAAAATGCTCTGGGCGTCGGAGAATCCGGGTGTCGAGTATGAATGGGACACGAGCTGGGACATTCTGGCCCTCTATCTTGACGATGGCCAGCGAATCCTGCAGACTCCCACTAGCCAGCGCCCCTGGCGAGAGGACTATGCCGTGACGGAGTGGTTCCTGCGAAACTACAGCCGAGTCACGAGCAAGCAGGAGTACGAGGCGACCGGCTTCAAGGAAGCCGTCAAGGAAGTCCATGCCCTGGTGGCTGACTTTCCCGACGTGAGCCGGGCGCGAGCAGTCCAAGCCGATGCCGCGGGCAGGCGATCGCACGTCCACCTTGCAGGAGAGTGGAACGATCTGGGAGAAGAGGTGTCGCGCGGGACTCCCGCGACGTTGCCGCCTATCGAGTCTAGAGATCCGCTGCCCAGTCGGAGCGACCTAGCTGGGTGGCTCGTTTCCCGGGAGAATCCGTTGACGGCGCGTGTGGCCGTCAATCGGATCTGGCAGGAGTACTTCGGCGTCGGCTTGGTTGCAACCTCGGACAACTTCGGCTTGCGCGGCGAGTCGCCCTCGCATCCCGAACTGCTGGACTGGCTCGCGGCGGAGTTCATCGATTCGGGCTGGAGACTCAAGCACGTCCATCGCCTGATCGCGACGTCTGCGACCTACCGGCAGGCCTCCGACTGGCGGCAGGAACTCGAGGAGAGGGATCCGTCCAACCGCCTGCTTGCGCGGCAGGTTCGGCTGCGCCTCCCCGCAGAGACGCTTCGCGATGCTTCGCTCGCGGTGTCCGGCCTGCTCGAGCCGAGGGTGGGCGGGCGCAGCGTTCGGCCCTACCAGCCGGAGGGCGTGACCGACCTGAGCTACGGCGGTTCGGTGAAATGGCCGGAGAGCTCCGGGAGTGACAAGTATCGGCGGGGGCTCTATATCCACTTCCAGCGGACCACCCCGTATCCGTTCCTGGCAAACTTCGACTTGCAGGAGCGGAACGTGGTTCAATGTGCCCGGACCAGGTCCAATACCCCGCTGCAAGCCCTGAACTTGCTGAACGATCCAGTCTTCTTCGAAATGGCACAGGGCCTCGCATACCGGGTCTTGGACGAAACACCTGGAGCGGCGTTTGACAGCCGCTTGGACCGGGCCTTCGCTCTGTGCCTGGCTCGCGGGCCGACCTCTTCCGAACGCGAGGCGATGCACGATTACTTCGTCCGGCAGCGTGCGATGCTGGAAGAGGATCGGGACACGGCGCGGCGCTGGTTCCCGTTCGAGATCGACCGGGCCGGGCAGCCTTCCGATCCCACGGCATTGGCAGCCTGGGTCGGGATGAGCCGGATCCTATTGAACCTGGACGAGTTCATCACTCGGGAGTAGACGGAAATGACGCGCGAAACGTTCAGCAGAGTGCTGGCACGTCGGAGCTTTCTTGATACCTGTGCGGCAGGCCTGGGAACGGTGGGCCTCGCTCACCTGATGGGCTTGGACGGCTTGGCTGCGGAAGCGCCCGGAAGCGCAGAGGCGGCAATGAGCCCTCATTTCGCGCCCAAGGCGAAGAACTTGATCTTCCTGTTCATGGCGGGAGCTCCTAGCCAGATGGATCTTTTCGACCCGAAGCCCGCCCTGAAGCGCTGGCACGGCGAGCCCCTTCCTCCTTCGATGACAAGAGACCTGAAGCTCGCATTCATCAAGCCGACGGCCAAGGTCCTCGCCAGTCCGCGCGATTTCTCGCCCTGCGGGCAGAGCGGGATGGAAATCAGCGACTACCTGCCGAACCTGCAGCGGGTCGCCGACGACATCTGCCTCGTCCGCTCGATGCAGACCGGTCAGGTCAATCACCATCCCGGCCAGTCAATGCTGATGAGCGGCAGCCCTTTGGTCGGCAGGCCCACGGTGGGAGCATGGCTGAGCTACGGCCTCGGCAGCGAGTCGCAGAATCTGCCGGGATTTGTCGTTCTGAGTTCCGGCCGAGGCGCCAGTGGTGGGGCTTCGAACTTCTCAAGCGGATTCTTGCCATCGACGCACGCCGGTGTTCCGTTTCGCAAGTCCGGAGATCCGATCCTCTACCTGTCCAATCCGGACGGTGTCTCGCGCGACTCCCAGCGGCTTAGCCTTGAGACGCTCCGGCGGCTCAATGACGAGAAACTGAGGCGCAGCGGGGATTCTCAAGTCGCCTCGCGTATGGCCAGCTACGAACTCGCATTCCGCATGCAGGCATCTGCCCCCGAACTGCTCGACTTCTCGGATGAATCGCAGTCCACGAAGGACAGCTACGGCATTGGCCAGGAGCCGACGAGCGCTTACGGGACCAATTGCCTGATGGCACGCCGGATGGTAGAGAGGGGCGTTCGAGTCGTGATGCTCATTCACGCCTCTTGGGACGACCACACCAACCTTGACGAGAGCCTGAAAAAGAACTGTGACATTACGGACAAGCCCGTGGCAGCGCTGCTTGACGACCTCAAGCAGAGGGGTCTGCTGGACGAGACGCTCGTGGTCTGGGGCGGGGAGTTCGGACGCACTTCGCTGGGGCAACTGAAGCACGTGGGCGACAAGGTGGGCAGGGACCATCACCCGAACGGCTACTCGATGTGGTTGGCCGGCGGGGGCACGAAGGGCGGCCAAGTGGTGGGGGAGACCGACGAGCTTGCGCTCAAGGTTGAGAAAGACCCCGTTCACGTGCATGACCTGCAAGCAACGATCCTGCACTTGATGGGCCTCGACCACGAGCGGCTGACCTACCGGCACATGGGCCGCGACTTCAGGCTTACTGACGTATCGGGCGAGGTTGTTGACGAAATCCTGGCCTGATGCGAAGCCCACGCTAACCGCTTCCCTCGCGGCCGGAACTTGCGAACTCCACCCGGGTCGAGACGGACTGGGCCAGCCGATCGGTCCCGGTTTCTCCCTGCCGCCTTCTGGCGCCGGAACTCTCCGGCGCCCAGCGTCACGGGGGACTATGTCCCGGTAAGCGCAAACTCATTGATCGTCGCCCGAGAAATCCACCACCTGCGGCCGGTCCGGCGACTTCCCCAGTCGCTTCATCAAGGCCGGATCCCGATTCTCCCGTCAGCCGAGGGGTGGGGAGCGCGATTCGTAGAACCGGCCCCCCGGTTGAATGGGTCAGAACTCGAAGCGAAGCGAGATCTGCGCCAGACGGCCACTCGAGCCGACTAGTACGTTGGCGATCCGTCCGAACGCCCCTCGACCACGACGCAGTTCCGGATTGGCAAACACAGCGCGGTTGAACAGGTTGTAGAAGTCCCCGCGAAGTTGCAACCGGTGCCGCTCGGTGAAGCTGAACCACTTGTGGACCGAGAGGTCGAATCCGTTGAAGCCGGGTCCGCAGCAGAGATTCCTGGGACTGTTCCCGATTCCTCCGGGTCCAGGTGCGGAGAACAGCGACGGATCAAAGTAGTTGTTCGCCCTGACGTCGTCCCGCCAGTTCGACAGCATCGAGACCGGCCCCGCGATATTGGGCCGCTGCACGTGTGCGTACGTGTTCGAACGGTTGGTGTTCTCAACAACGCCGAACGGCACGCCGCTACGGAATTCGGCAATCAGCCCGATGCCCCAACCCCCGACAATGGCGTCCAAGGCGCCGCTCTGGAAATCTATGGGACGGCCCTCGCCGAAGGGCAGCTCATAAACAGCGCTTCCGATGAAGCGGTGCCGGACGTCGTTGCCCGAGAGCGCCTTGTCGAGGTGTCGCAGCGCAATGTGGCTGTACCCGTTGCCGACCTCGCCCCCGAGTTCCGTCGCCGCCTCGACGTCGTCGATGAACTTCGACCACGTGTAGTTCATCAGGAAGTTCATCCCCCCGGAGTAGCGTTTCTCGGCTTTCACGTTCATCGAGTGGTAGGCAGAATTGCCCCAGGGCGGGCTCTCATGCCAGACTGTGTTGAAGTGCGGGAAAGGCCTGGCCGTCTGCGACTGCCGCTCGGGCCCGCGACCGCCCACAAGCGGAATCATGTTGATGTTGACGTTGGCCCCGCCCAGGTTGTGGCCAACGTTGCCTATGTAGCTGATTTCGGCAAGCAGGTTGCCCGGCAGTTCCCTCTGCAAGCCCAGGTTCCACTGCTGGTGCATGCCGTTGTGCTGGCTTTGCTGGAAGAAGTCGGGAGCCAGGCGAGGTCTGTCCCCGATTGGCACAGCGCCGAACGCAGGGGTCAGTTCCTCGCGCGGTACGTTGGGCATGCCATCGCTCAATCGGAACGCCCGGGTGAAGCCGCCATCCGCCGACGTGAACGACCCGCTCAGGCTGAATCCGTTGAATAGCGTGAATGGCACGGCCCGTGCGTACATGCCGTTGTAATTGATGCCGTATCCGCCGCGGACCACGAATCCGCGAGCTGCCTCCCATGCGAAGCCGAATCTCGGGCCGAAGTTGTTCGCGTCGAAATCGTGGGCGTACTTGCTGCGGCCGTCGCGTCCCGAGAACGTAACCACGCCGGGACAATTGCAGACCGGATTGATTTCATCGAGGTCGAAACCGCTCTGGCGGTTGTCCTGGCGTTCCCATCTTGGCGTGTCGAGTTCCCACCGGAGGCCGATATTCAGCGTGAACGAAGGAGTGACCCTCCAGTCATCCTGGACGAAGACTCCATAAAAATCAGTCCGGCTCTCAAGGATATCGGCGTCGACGAGCTGTCCCGAACCCACGTGGCCGAGAAGCAATTCGGCGAGGCCGACGCCAGTGGCCCGGTTGCCAAAGTTGAACCGTCCTCCGGTCGACTGGTTGAAGTCGTCGACGTTCATCGCGAAGCGCCACTCGCCGCCGAATTTGATCTGGTGGTTGCCTCGGATCCACGTGTAAGTGTCCACGAATTGCCACGTCTCGATCGGTGTCTGGATCCTTTCGTGGTTGCCAGCTCCCAGATTGGTCAGGCCATTGACCGCGATGCGGGCAGAAGCTTCCGGATTCACGCCCGGCACGTTGAGCTCGCCGTTCTTCCCGGAAAACCGTCCGGCAGACCGGTTGATGTGCAACCGGCGGCCCCAGTTGATGCGCACGTCCTGGATCAGGGTGGGAGAGAAGTGGTGGATCCAGCTTCCCGTCACGTTGGTGTGCCGGTTGGCGCGGGTGCCCGCCCTGGGGTCCGCAAAGTCGTTCGGGTAAACGGCGGCGACTGCCTGCGGATTCCGAGAAAACTGGAAGCGGCCGTACATGCGGTCGTTGACGCCTAGGTTGTGATCCACCTTCCCGGTGTAGAAGTCCTGCGTCAGGGCGTTCGAAGCGTTGTTGACGAAGTTGTTCGCCGGTGGTTTCGAAAGGTCTCCCGGCTGGTTGGGGGCTGGATACCAGCCCGCGAACTGCCTGCCTAGCGAATCGATCCGGCTTTGGGGAATGATGTTGTTGGGGAAGACCCCTCCGCTAGGGTCATTGAGCACTAAGCCGTCACGGTTCGAGAAGTCGCCTCCGATCTCCGGCAGGTGCGGGACATCGTCGCTGGAATAGGTCACGCCGTTGCGGCGCCGCCCCCCTTCGTAGTTAAAGAAGTAGAAGGTCTTGTTCTTCGCGATTGGACCGCCGGCCGACGTGCCGAAGATGTTGTAGCGAAGCGGTGCCTTGGCGGGAGCGAAGAACGTCCTCGTGTCGATGGCCTGGTTGCGGAAGAACTCGTAGGCCGCGCCGTGAAACTCATTCGTCCCGGAGCGGGTCGTCATGACGATGAATCCGCCCCCGGCCCGGCCGTACTCGGCCGAGTAGTTGCTCTGCTCGGCCTTGAACTCCTGCAGCGACTCCGCGGGGGGGTTCAGGCCGAGTTGAGCGATTCCCAGCGACATGTTCTGAATGACGGTTCCGTCAAGAGTCCACATCTGGTTGCGAGACCGGCCGCCTGCCATCGAGAAGAACGGCAGCGCCTCAGCGCCACCCTCGTTGCGGTAGGTGACGTTTCCCAGCAGGCGCACCAGCGAAGCGCTTCGCCGGCTTGCCAGCGGCATATTGAAGACGGTGTCGCGCTCGATGAACTGGCCAACCGTCGAGCTCTCCGTCTCCAGGAGGGGCGCAGCCGCCTCGACTTCGATCGTCTCGTTCACGTCGCCGACCTCCATTTGTATGTCGACGCCACGGACGCTGCCGGTCTCCAAGACGATGCCCGACTGGCTGTAGGTCTTGAAACCCTCGAACTCACAGACGAGTTCGTACTGTCCGGCCGCCACGAAGGGGAAGTTGTAGCTACCCGAGGTATTGGTTTCGGCCGCCATGGTGACCCCGGTATTGATGTTGGAAATCGTGACTTGCGCACCCGGAATCACCGAGCCGGTGTTGTCGGACACCGTGCCTGTCAGGCGCGTCTGTGTCTGGGCTCCCAAGGGGATGGATGCCAGGATTAGGGCTGCTGCGACAACACCGAGTGTCGGTTTCACTTTCATTGGGGTTGCCTCCTCGACAAACTCTCCCTGCGGCGCAGCGCAGACGCGCTGCGTGGCCGGATTCTAGCCTTCGTCGGGTCCGGGTGTCAAGGACTGGGCTTGACTGGACGCGGGTTCGCGTGTCCGGTTGGCGATCCCGCCCGGCTGGCTCACATGGATGTCCTCGAGGCCCTCTCCTTGAGCTCGGAGTTGATCGCCGCGTAGTCTTGCTTTCCGACCCAGGCGTCGCCGTCAGGGTCGACCCGGGCGAGAATGCGATCCACAGATCGGCATTGCTCGTACGTGAGGTCCAGACGGGAATCCGTGTCTTGAGCCCAGGCTGCAGCGACAGCAGCCAACAATCCCGCTACGGCGATCCGCCTCACCAGCCTCCATTGCACTTGCCGTTCCCGCATGGAGGCGGGACCGATCCGGCGCACGTCCAAGTCCGTCGCAACGTCTTGTGCCAGCATCGAGCAGGACGGCAGGGCCCCAGACTGGCTCGATCAACCGCTGCCGTCTCGCGAGCGGGGCCGCGGCCGGGCTTCCGCTCGCCGGGGCGCCTCGATTGGCTCTGGATGGTGCGGCTGTTTCGCGCCCAAGCGGTGCTCAAGAAAAATTCGCCAGCCGGCGAACTTCGGCCATGGTCTGAGGAAGCGGCACGCTCGGGTGGTACTCCAGGCCCGCATAGCCGTCGAACTTGCCGGACTCCTGCAATTCGAATATGGCTCGGAACACGTTGCGGTAGTTGATCTCGCCAGTGCCCGGCTGCATGCGGCCGGGGTGGTCCCCGATCTGGAAGTGGCCGATCCAGTCGATGTTGTCTCGAATCTGGAGAATCAAGTCGCCGTCGGTGACCTGCACGTGGTAGATGTCGAACAGCAGCTTGACGCGGGGCGAGTCCACCCGGCGCAGCAGTTCGAAGCCTTCCCGCGCCCCGGGCAGGAAGAATTCGGGTCGTGTCACAAGGGTATTAATCGGCTCCACGACGATTGTCATACCGGTTCTATCCAGAATCGGCACGGCCTCCTTCAGGCCTGCCACGCAGCTGTCCATCTGCTCGGCACGCGAAACGCCTTCGTGCTCGAATCCGGTCAGGACCACCAGTCGATTGCAATCGAATTCGGCCGCGGCCGTACAGGCGTTCGCAATCTCCTTTAAGAAACCCTCCCTTTCGGATGGGTCCGTCAGGCTGCATCCCGGCGCCCGCACGCCCTTGTTGGCGGTGATGCAGACAGCTTCCAAGCCGTGCTTGCGCATCGCGTCCGCATAGGCGCCGCGTTCGTCCTCGTCGCGCCAGTCGAACATCTCGAATCCCTCGTAGCCGAGGCTCTTGGCCATGGCGAGGCCCTCGTCAGCTGTGTATTCGACCTCGGGGTCCGGGCGCGGATCCTTTCCATCAATCGTGTCAACGGGCAGGCCGCGTCGGTTTCCGCGGAACATGTCGCACGTCACCGACAGCTTGAGGCCCTTCGCGGGCGCGGCGGCCTGGCGTTCGCAGGCCGCGGCCAGCGGCAGCGCGGCCGCGGCTGACGCAAGGAATTCGCGTCGATGCATGATCGTTCCGGTCCCGTGGGGGCGAATGTCTCGCCGCGGCTGGCTACGCGCCCATCATCGCGTCCCAGGTCACTTCGCCGCGGGCGTCCATCGCCATCCTGCCCAGAATCGCCGTCAGCGTGCTCTCGGCCCCTCGAACCCCGGTGTTCTCCGGCTCGCCATCGGCGATGCGCTGCACGAACGCCTCCATCGAGTCGAGCGTGTTGCTGCGCTTGGACTTGACCACATCTTCCTCGCCGCGGGCGCGATAGTGCCTCCAGTGCAGTTCCGAGGTTTCGATCATCCCGTTGGTCCCGAAGAACTGCTCGTGGACTTCGCGATAGTTGTTTGTCCCCAGCGTGGAGCCGGCGAGCGACGCCAGCACCCCGTCGCCGTAGTCGTAGACGACGTTGTTGTTGTCCCGCATGTCGCCGGCCCGGTCCGCCGTCTTCGAGCCCCGGCCAACCGCGCTCGTCGGGTGCCCGCCTAGGAACCAGTTCAAGATATCGATGCAGTGAACGTTGTTCTCGACCACGAGGTCGCCCGCCAGATCCTTCCAGACATGCCAGCGGCGGATCTTTTCCGACTCGGTTGACGGCCGGACTCGGTAGGCCGAGACTCGCGGGCTCGGGCCGGCTTTGAGAAAGTGGGCGTGTGCCATCCGGATGTCCCCGATGACGCCCGCATCGTGCGCCTCCTTCGCCATCTTGTAGGTCGCGGCGTACCGGCGCTGGAAGCCCATGGTGATGTTGATTCTTCGGTCAGCCGAGTCGGAGGCCCGCATGATCCGCTTGCAGTCCTCCACGCTGACCGCGGCGGGTTTCTCGATGTAGATGTGCTTGCCCGCCTTCACAGCCGCTTCGAAGTGTTCCGCATGCAGGAACGGGGGTGTCGCAATGATCACCGCGTCGACTTCGGTGCCAAGCAGTTCGTGCAGGTCGTTGTACTCCTTTGGCGACTGCGTGCCGATGCGCTCCTTGGCCTTGCTGATCTGCGTGTCGAACAGGTCGCACATCGCGATCAGCTTGGCGTCCGTCGCTTCGAGCAGAGCTGAAGCGAGCGAACCGCCCCGTCCCCCGCACCCGATCAGGCCAACGGTTGGTGCCGAGTTTGCGGCAGTCCCGCGGACTGCGGCCAGCGGCAGCGCCATTGCGGCCGCCTGTAATACGGTTCGTCTCGACTTCGTATCACGGTCTTGCATGGCTTGTATCTCCCCTGACTCCTGGCTAGGACATCATGCCGGAGGCCCTCAGGAGGGTCTCGTGGACAAGCAACTCGTGGTCGTAGGATTGCTTCAGCGGCGTGCTGCTCTTGAACGCTCTGGCAAACTCGACGAAGTCGGCGATATAGCGGGGCTGCGGGCCAAGGTCGACGGTCTGCCAGCCCTGCTGGTAAGGTCCTCGCGCCTCGCGCATCGCGACCCTCATTCTGGAGTGCCCTCCGAGGGGCTGGACCATGAAGCTGCCGTCCGTTCCTATGACCTCGAACGACCTGTGGTCGCCAGATCCGTACATGCGCGCCGTCGTCGAGACCAGCGCCAGGCCGCCAGCGTATTCCAACACCGCCAGCGTGTTGTCCTTCAGGCTGTCGTCGACGCCGGTATCGTGGCGAAGCCACGTGTGAACCTTGTCGGGTCTGCCAGTGAACTCGAGCACTCGGTCGATCAGATGGCCCACGAGTTCGAACATGGCTCCGCCGGGATACCGGGCCTCGAGATCCCGCTGCGGCTGGTCGCGATCGGAGTTCATCGTGGCCCGCACCAAGTGAACGTGCCCGAGCCAGCCTTGCTTGGCGGCGTGCAAGGCGGCGTTGATGCCTTCTTGGCCGCGCAAGACCCAGCCCTTTTGTAGGAGCAAGTTCTTCGCTCGCGCCGCCTCGACCAGTTCCTTGAACGGTTCGTAGGTGTCGCCGGCGGGCTTTTCCAAATGGAGGTGCTTGCCCGCCTCAACGACCTTTTGCCCCCACGGAATAGCCTCCCACGGCTTGCACTCCGCGACCACCAAGTCGATCGACTTGTCGCCGAGCAGCTCGCTCTCCGATACCCAGGTCTGTCCCCGATAGAGCGGATCTGCGGCCTGCCTCTTCTGGACTGTCGGATCATGCTCGCAGATGCACACGACTTCGTAGTCGGGTGAGTCAATCATGGCTTGGAGCTTGCCGCGGACATGGCCGTGCTGCGTCCCCAGGATCGCCGCGCGGATCTTCCGGTCGGCCCCCGGGGCAGCCGGTGTGGCAGCGAGTGCGGCCCCGGACGCGATCATGAACTCCCTTCGATCAATAGGCATCTTCTCTACCTCCGTGTTGGCACTCGATCCCGTGTCGCCCGGCTAGGCCATGCGCGGCATCGTGAGCGGCTTAAGGCGCTCGTAGCTCTTGCGAACCGCCTCCTCGACCGGCATCACGTCGCCGAAGGCCTGATGGACTGTGAGGTAGCCCTCGTACCCCACTTCGTGCATGGCGTCGAACACGGCGTCGACATCGACTCCGCCCTCCTCCCAGACCCCGATGTGGTCCACCGGCACCGGCCCCCGCTTCCATGTCGTGATTTCGGTGACTCCGTCGGGGGTCAGCCTGTGGTTCTGGATATAGAAGTTGAAGAGATACGGCTTCATCTGGCGGATCGCGTCGATGCCGTAGTCCTCGTCGGCAATGAACCAGTTAGCTGGCTCGTAGATGATCCCGAAGTTCGGCCTGCCGACCGATTCCAAGACCCGCAGAGACCCGTCGACGGTCTCGAATAGGCTGGCGCAGTGCGATTGGTGAGCCAGGCGGATGCCGCGCTCGGCGGCCTCGTCAGCCGACTTCTGCGCGAATTCGATGTCCTCGTCCTTCTTCATGCAGACCCGGATGAGGTCGGAGCCGAGAGCGTCCGCGAGGTCAAGGTAGGGGGTGATGTTGCGCAGCAGCATCGGACCCTCCTCGTTGTTGCTCGGGACCGCGAAATCGCCCGTGACCATCGACACCTTCAGCCCGGCCGCGTCGATCTTCTCGCGAGCCTCGGCGACCAACTCGGGCGGGCTGTGCGTGCCAAGCTGCGAAGCTCTCATGCAGAGCGCCTCGTAGCCGAACTCGCTCGCCATAGCGATCAATTCGTCGATCGTCATCTCCGAATTGCGCTTGTCCGAAAAGGACTCCGCGACTCGCACCGACAACGAGAGCTTCATTGGTGCCTCGGCAACCGAAGGCTCGGCGACTGTCTCTTCGGACTCGGGCTGGGAGCAGCCGTAGACCGAGAGGCCGGCAGCGGCCGCAAGGAATGATCGCCTGGATCTGTGAATCATCGCTGGGACCCTCCCGTTGCACGGACAGTATCGCACTTGGTGCGCGTGGTCGCATTGGAACTTGCATGGTGAGCGAGCGGGATCCGCTCTGTATCAGCTGGCAGCGATTCGGAGTTCTCGATCACGGGCGGCCATCACGAGCGCATTCGGGGTCAGGGCATCGGAGCAGTCGCCGATCAGCGGCGGCACATGCCGGCCTCGCCAACCTGACGCACGGAACTTTCCGCCCTTTCCACTCGCGCTGCGGACACTGTTGAAGCGAAGGCGTCCATTCGTCAGTAGTGCGATACACCGGCCTGAGTCACGATATCGCTTCCGGTCCCACGCGACTCTATCGCGGACTGCTTTACGCTGGATGTTTATGGCGGGCGACAAGGACTATCGCATTGAGATCGATTCGATGGGGGAGGTGCGCGTGCCGCGCGGCGCTCTCTATAAGGCACAGACCCAGCGCGCGATAGAGAATTTTCCCATCAGCGGGACACGCTTTTCGCGTACTTTCATCCGCTCTCTGGGCCTGGTCAAGTCCGCGGCCGCGGCGGTGAACTGCGACTTGGGCCTAATGTCTGCGGACATGGCGCAGGCCATCCAAGCAGCCGCGGCTGAGGTGGCGGATGGCCAGCACGATGACCAGTTTCCGATCGATATCTTCCAGACCGGCTCGGGCACCTCGACCAACATGAACGCCAACGAGGTCATCGCCACTCTGGCCAGCGCCAAGCTGGGCCAGCCCGTGCATCCGAACGATCACGTCAACATGGGGCAGTCGAGCAATGACGTGATTCCGACAGCCATCCACGTCGCGGCCTACTTGGAGACCTCGGAGGTGACGCTCCCGGGCATGGCTCAGCTGCACTCGTCCCTTACAGCCAAGGCTGAGGCGCTGGACCACGTGGTCAAGATGGGCCGCACTCATCTGATGGATGCGCTGCCGATTCGGCTAAGCCAGGAGCTGGGGGGGTGGGCCGAGCAGATCGCACAGGGCCAGCAGAGGGTGCGCGCTGCGCTCTCGCGGATTTCGCCGCTCGCCCTCGGGGGCACGGCGGTAGGGACAGGAGTCAACGCCCACCCGGAGTTCGGCCCGAGGGTGGCGAAACGACTATCGGCCCAGACCGGCCTGCCGTTTATCTCCAGCCGCAACTACTTCGTCAGCCTCTCCAGTCAGGACGCAGCGGTCGAGTTGAGCGGACAGTTCAAGACGGCGGCGGTCTCGCTGCTCAAGATCGCCAATGACCTGCGCTGGATGAACAGCGGCCCGATCGCGGGCATCGCCGACATCGCCCTGCCGTCCCTGCAGCCGGGCTCTAGCATCATGCCCGGCAAGGTGAACCCCGTGATACCGGAAGCCGTCGCCATGGTCTGCGCCCAGGTCATCGGCAACGATGCCACGATCACCGTGGCCGGCCAGTCCGGGAACTTCCAGCTCAACGTCATGCTGCCAGTGGTCGCGCACAACCTGCTCGAGAGCGCTCGGCTGCTGGGCAACGCTTCGGCCGTGCTGGCGGAGAAGGCTATCGAGGGCTTCGTTGCGAATGAAGGCCGGTCTAGGGAACTGGCGGAGCGCAATCCGATCTTGGTGACTGCGCTCAACCCCGTGATCGGCTACGAGAAGGGGGCTGCGGTGGCCAAGCGGGCGTATGCCGAAGGTCGGCGCGTCAAGGAAGTGGCGGCAGAGGACACCGACCTTAGCACCGAGGATCTCGACCGGCTGCTGGACCCGCGAGCCATGACAGAGGGCGGGATCGCCGAGTAACGCTGGGCCGCGCGCGTTCCGGGTCAGACCGTGCGCAGCGCGACGAGCTCTTCCAGCAATTCTTCTGCGGCATCGACTTCCAGATCGATGCGCAGGGCGTAAGTCGGAATCGGCAGCGCGGCCTCTCCTAGGTTCATGACGTCTTTGGATGTGGTGAGCAAGGCTTCGGCGCCGGCGGCGTCGGCGGATCGCGCCAGTTCCTCCAGATCGCGGCGCGAGTAGCGGTGATGGTCTCTGTACGCCCGTTCCAGCACTACGTCGTATCCCAGTTCCCGACCTTGCAGGAAGAACGCCGAAGCGTTCCCGATCCCGCAGAAGCACGCGACCCGTTTTCCGATCAAGCTGTCGATCTGATGGATTCTCCCAGTGGCTACTGCGACTAAGTCCTTGGCTACGGTGCGGGACCGGAAGATCTTGGTGCCCGGGTTGGCCTCGCGGATGGCTTCGTGCAACGCTGTGTGCTCGTGCCTGGCGTTGTCACGGGCAATCATCACGATGTCCGCGTCTCGGAGGCTAGATACAGGCTCGCGCAGGCGCCCCAAAGGCAGCGTGTAGCCGTTACCGAACGGCCGGCGGCTGTCCAGTAGCACGATATTTAGCGACCGCTGCAGCTGCATGTGCTGGAATCCGTCGTCGAGTATCAGGTACTCGGGGTCCGCCCGATTCGCAATCATGCGGCCCGCTTCGTACCGATCAGCACCCACTGCCACGAATGTGCTCGGAGCGGTCTCGGCAAACCGACGCGCCAACATTGCCGGCTCGTCGCCGCACAGGCGCGGATCGACAGCCTCGCCGGCGAGCACCAGTTGCGTCCGGTGGCTTTCTTCGCGGCCGTAGCCCCGTGTCAGCACTGCAGCCGGGAATCCCCGCTCGGCCAGCCTCTCTACCAGCCATGCCACCATGGGCGTCTTGCCTGTGCCGCCCACTGTCAAGTTGCCGACCGACACGGTCGGAAGCGCAAGCCGCCGGGCCGTCAGCAGCCCTCGGCCATAGGCCCAGCGGCGCACTCTCGCAGCAGCGGCCCACGCTGCTGTCGGCAGCGCCAGCCCGAGGCGGGCCGTGAGCGATGGCGTGTGAGTCGGCAGGGCACCGTGGTACAGGCGGGTCGCCTCGTCAACCGCGAGGTCCGACGCGCCGCGATTCCGATGCAACAGCTCCTTGCCGGCAGCGCCAACCCTCCGTCGCCGGGGGGGATCCGCTGCCAGACTCAGAATGGTCTTGCGCAGCTCTTCCGCGCCTCGCACTTGGACTAGGCCGCCAACCCGCAACAGATCGGAAGCGATGTCTCGGAAGTTCTGCATGTGAGGCCCGACGACGACGGCTTTCTCATGGATGACCGCCTCTAGCACGTTGTGGCCGCCCCAGCCGTTCAGCGAGCCGCCGACGAAGACCAGATCTGCCCTCTCGTACAGGGCCGCCAGTTCCCCCAAGCTGTCCAGCACAAGCACCGCGGCCTCGTGCGAGATCGGAACTGCATCGAGACGAGAGCGTCGGAACACCGGTAGGTCCGCCGCTTGCAGCGCTGCGGCGGCTTCGTCGAAGCGATGCGGGTGCCTCGGCGCGACGACGGCAAGCACGTCAGGCACGGCCTCGGCCAGCGCTCGAAGCGTCGGCACGAGCATCTCTTCCTCGCCCTCGCGGGTGCTGCCGGCGATAAACAGCAGGTTTCGGCCGGACTGGCTGAGCGCTGCCTCAATGTCATCCGACAGCTCGGTTCGGCCCGCGGCGACGTCGATGTCGTACTTGAGGTTCCCGCCGACGCGAGTGGTCGAGGGCGTAGCGCCGGCTGCAACGAACCTTGCCCGATCTGTCTCGGATTGCGCCAGTATGAGACGGGCGCAGCGCAGCACTGGTCCGAACAACAAGCGCGACCTTCGGTAGCTTGGTGCCGCTCGGTCGGAGATGCGACCGTTGACGATCACTGCCGGAATACCCAGGCTGTTGGCCTGGAAGAAGTAGTTCGGCCACAACTCCGTCTCGCTCACCACGAGCAAGCGCGGCTGGAGTCTGCGGAACACTCGCGACACGCACCACGGCAGGTCAAGAGGGGCGCGGAAGACGAACTCTACGAGTCCTGCGAGCTGGCCTTCGGCCAGCTTCCGGCCTGTTGCGGTGCCGGTGCTAACTACGATGGGAACGCTCGGCTGGGCGTCGCGCAGACGCCGCAGCAGCGGCAGGGACGACTGCACTTCGCCAACCGATACGGCGTGAAACCAAATTGGATCGGCGCCGGTCGTACTAGTTTGGGCGGGCAGGAAGCCGAGGGCTTCGCCGAGACTGCTCCAGCTGTGTCCCTTGGCCAGGCTGCGCACGATCCAGTAGGGAAACGCCAGCGGCGTTAGGAGCGTAATCAGCAGGTTGTACAGCAGGCGAATCAAGCGGCAGCAGACAGATGGGTATTATGGCAGCAAGCATGCGACGCACATTGACTGCGGCGGTGGCTCTCGCGGGCATCGCGCTGGGCTCGGCGGTGGCCGCGGGCGAATTCCGCGCCAAGACGGCGGACAAGTACCCCGCCAAGCAAAAGCAGGGCGATCTCATCGTTGCCGTCAAGCCGTTCGTTTCGAACAAGGACCAGCAGAGCGCATTCGGCAAGGTGCGCCCGTACCAGCACGGGATCATGCCGATGCTGCTCGTGCTGTCCAATACGGGAAAGAACATCTACTCGTTGGAGAACATGCAGGTGCGCTTCATCGCCGCCGATCGGCAGAGTTTGGACCCCATCCGGGGCGAAGACCTCGCGAGCTTCAATCCAGATGGACACCAGCCAACGCGGAGGAACGTTCCGGGGGTGCCCGGACTCAGCAAGACGCGGGTCAAGAAGGGTCCGCTGAACCGGCCGCAGATCACCCAGAGCGAGTTCGTGACCCCCATCGTGACGCCCAAGAGCACGGCCAGCGGATTCGTGTACTTCTGGACCGGCACGGAAGCGTCTCTGGCGGGCGCGTCGGCCTATGTTTCCGGAATCTACGACATCACGAACGGGCGGGACCTTTTCTACTTCGAGATCCCGCTCGGGAAGGGCAGGTAGCAGCGCTCGAACGTGGGCTCCGTCGGAGTCGACGAGCCAGGCACTCGAAGCCAGCTCGGATTTTGCTTGTCGGCTGAGTGCCCGCTGCAAACGGACCTGTCGGCTGTCGCGCGGAGCAGTTCAGCAAACTTGCCGGCCCGCGGCTGTCGCAGTGCTTGTCGAGCACGACTGCTCCTGGGCGACGGAGGCTAGTTCAACAACGCCTTGAGTCCGACACCCACGATCGCCACGATGCTGGTCCAGAGCAAGATGTCATACGCACGGGATGGGCGGAGAGCCTGCGGCAGGCGCCGGTAGCGGAATTGGTGGGCCGCGAAGACCACCTGCAGCAGAAGGGCCGCCAAGGCGATACCGCCCAGGCTCACCATGAACAGCGGGGCGCGAACGTACAGGAACAGAACCGTCCAGATCAGCGGCAGAGCCCAGGCCAGTGCCCCGACCCACCGCCGTCGCGACGCCGCGTTGGCGTAGTCGAGCAGGCCGAACTGTGCGAATGCATCAGCGAACATGCGGGTGCTGGAAGCGCACGCCACGAAGAGCGTGGAGTACAGGGCCGTCACCGCGCCGGCCAGGAACAGGCCCATTGCGCCAGGTCCGAGAGTCTCGGTATAGATGCCGGATAAGGCTTCGATGATCCCCGGTCCCTCCGGTACCGGACCGCGTCCGTGGAGTACCGCAGCTCCCAGCACGTAGAACGCTGCTGTCGTGGTGGTGTAGATCAACAGCGAGGCGATTGCGTCCACGTACATCACTCGAATCCACCCGCGAGCGCGCGCAGCCCACTCGGAGGAGCCGTCATTGGCCCCGGCGTGTGCCGCATAGCCCTTTTCGAGGCACCAATAGGGGTAGGAGATGATCTCGTCCGCGCTCACCCCGGTAAGCCCGAACGCGGCTACGGCTACTCCCACGGCCGCCGCGGGCAGTTCGAAAGTCAGGCCTTCCGCCAGCATCCCCGCGCTGATGCGGTAGGGCGTCCACTGCAGCAGCAGAGCGCAGACTACAGTCACTGTCGAGAACATCGCGGTCAGCACCATCGCCGTACGCTCGACGAAGCCGTAGCCGTCCCGCCACACAAGCATCGAGGTGGTCAGGCCGCAGGCCCACGCCCAAACACTCGCGGGAGCCCAGGGGAAGGCTAGGTGCAGTGCGAGCGCCACCGCCCCTACAATGCCGCCGTACTGGACAAGCTGGATCAGCTTGACGCCAAGCCAGACGACCAACGACCACGACACGCCGCGCCATTTCGGGCCGGGCAGGCGGTTGAAGGAGTGAAGCGTGGTCTCGCCGGAACCGATTGCGTGCTTGCCGAACTCCAGCTGTACGACCACCTTGACGGCGCAGCTGACGAAGATGACCCACAACGCGACGAAGCCGGCCGAGGCTCCAAGAGCGGTGGTCATGATGAGTTCGCCCGAGCCGACGATGTTGGCAGTGAGGATTAGCGAAGGGCCGATGTTGCGCAGCGTGCGGAGCAGGCTATGCGGCGGTTCGCGAACAGGAGAAGAGTTCATGGTGGGCGGTGGCAATGCCTGTGCCTTTGGCGGGAATCTTCGGTTTCTGGGAGCTGATCCCGTGCGATATCCGAATTCTCGATCCGTCCTGTCCGCCCATCCAGCTCACGTCAAGACATAGCGACTGCCGGCGAAACCTCACGATTGTATGGGACAGCGATTCCCGTCGCCTAAGAACGAGGCGGAGGGCGGGCTCGTCTAGACCGGTACTCGAAATGCGAACGCCAGAATCTTGCGCAGACGAATAGGGCTGGAGGACACGCGACCCAGATCCGTCCGAAAGCAGGGTTCCCGAGGAGTGTCGGCCGCTCGAAGAAGCTGCGGTTCTTTAGCCGCCACCTCGTTTCGCGCCCGGGATTGAAGTCGAATTCCCGATTGGTGCTGGGCAGTATTGGGCAGATGCGGGTATCGTGAATGGGCAGTGCGCCCGGGCGCTCTAGCCGGGCCGCTTCGAACGAAATGATCACCCGCAGAGCACTCCTACGAGCCGCGCTGGCTGCTCCCGCCGGCGCTTGGATGGCGAACTACCGCACCCTCGCCGCTCCCTTCGAAGGCCAGGTAAAGATCACCGCCATCAAGGCGATGCAACTCGACTTTCAGTTCGACGGCTGCTTGATCAAGATCGAGACCGACGCCGGCTTGGTCGGCTACGGCGAGACCGGGACCAATTCCGCGATGGCCCGCGCGCACATCGATCACCTAGCCCTTCCCGCCGCGTTCGGAGGCGGGCGTCATCCGAACGGACTTGCTCAGTTGATGGGCGCCGACCCGCTGTCCATCGAAAAGCACTTCTACCGCATGACGGCCGTCCAGCATCCTTACACGTCCCTGACCGGCACCGTCAGCGGCATCGACATCGCGCTGTGGGATCTGGCGGGCAAGATCACCGGCCAGCCGGTCTACAAGCTGCTCGGAGGCCCCTTCCGCGACGGCTGCCCGATGTATTCCCACGGCGACCGCCTGAGAGACATGCACGACAAGTCGGCCTGCCGCGATTGGGTCGCCGAGATGAAAGAGCAGCCCGAAGGGTTCGACTTCTTCAAGCTCAATCTCGACCAGGCATTCCGGATCGAAAAGCCCTACCATCCGACGCTGCGCTCCGAGGAGCTGCGCAAGACGCATCAAGGCTACGCGAACGTTCGGGAGGCTGCCGGCGACGCCTTCGACATCGCTGTGGCCTGCCACGGGGAGTTCGACACGCCGAGCAGCATAGGGATCTGCAGGGCGGTCGAAGACCTCGGGCTGATGTTCGTCGAAGACGCTTTGAACACGCGCTACTCCGACGCATGGAAAGAGTTGAAGCGAGCGGCCCGCGTGCCGCTGCTGACCGGCGAGAAGCTGGAGCTGCTGCGCGAGTTCAAGCCGTTCCTCGACGCTCAAGCGGTCGACATCATTCACCCGGACGTCTCCTTTGCCGGAGGAATCACGGGCTGCCGCAAGATCGCGGATTACGCCGCACTGACCCGGACGCCGGTGGCGTTGCACAACGTGGGCACGCTGGTGCGCACCTACGCTTCGGCGCACCTGTCGATGGCGATCCAGAACTTCTATCGTTCGGAGAGTTGGCTCGGCCGGCCCGGCAGGCTGCGAGAGCAGATGACCCATGGGGAGCCGCCCGCCGTTCGCGACGGACGTTTGCGCGTTTCCGAGAAGCCGGGACTGGGGCTTGACATCAACGAGGATTTCCTGCGGCGCCAGAAGCCCGCCGACGAGCCTTGGTGGGGCTAGGGCCTGTGTTCATCGCCTGGCGGCGGTAGCGTGCAATCGGCCAGCCTAGGCTGCGGTCGATGCATTGGGATGGCCAAGCCGGGAATCCCAGACCGGAGTCGCGTCGGCGGCTCCATCATCCGACTGCCAGCCAGTGCCTATGGGCTGCATGTTTGGATCAGGGAGCCGATATAATGCCCACGCAGTGAGGCTTTGGATTCTGACCGCGCTGACAGGCGTCGTCTGTTTCGCCGCCGACTATGCTCCAGAAGCCGTCGAGGCAGGCAAGGCCCAGTTTCTCGACGCCTGCGCCGCGTGCCACGGAACGAACGGCGAAGGCGGCATCGGCCCCAACCTGGTCGACGGCCGCGAAGTGCGGCGCGCCGCCGACGAACAGTTGTTCAAATCAATCCAGCAGGGAGTGCCCGGAGCGGACATGCCGCCGTTTTCGTTTCCCGACAAACAGGTTTGGAACCTCGTCGGCTTCATTCGCAGCCTGAGCGCGCCGGCGGCCGAGTCGAACGTGGACGGGGACGCTGCCGCGGGAGAAGCGCTGTTCTTCGGCGCGGGCGGATGCGTCGAATGCCATCGGATCCGCGGCCGCGGCGGGCTCCTCGGGCCGGATCTCTCCCGTATCGGCGCGAGCCGACGCATCGATCAGATCCGCGAAGCGCTACTGGACCCGAACGTCCGGATCACCGCCGGTTTCGAGGCGGCGACGCTCGACGGCAACGTTCGAGCCGTGGTAAAGAATCACACGAACTTCTCCGCGCAAGTCCTTGACTCCTCTGGGCAGTTGCACCTGTTGCGCGGCGACGAGCTTGAGCGACTGCGCTTTGAGGGCGAGTCTTGGATGCCTCGGGACGTCGCGACTCGCCTCGAGGACGACCTGGTGCGCGACTTGGTCGCGTTCCTTAGCCGACAGGCCCCCAGATAGATGCGACTCCTTCTCTGCACTCTCGTACTCTCCTCCGCCGCGACCGGCCAGATCGATGAGGCCGCCATTCTCGAAGGGGCGGGCGACAACTGGCTGACCTACTCCGGCGACTACGCCTCGTTGAGGCACAGCTCGCTCGATCAGATCAACCGCGCAAACGTCGGCTCGCTGGTGACGGAGTGGGTCTATCACGTCCCCGGCGCGCGCCGGCTCGAGACCACTCCGCTTGTCTATGACGGGGTGATGTATCTGACCAACACGAACGAATTGCATGCGCTCGACGCCGGAACGGGCCGACGGATCTGGACCTATGTGGCCGAAGCCCCGCGTAGGGCCCAGAACCGCGGAGCGGCGCTATGGGGAGACGCGGTCTTCTTCTTGGCCGCGGACTGCCATTTGGTGAAGCTGGATCGGCTCACGGGAGCCCTGATCTGGACGCGCGAGTTCGCTTCGTACGAGGAGGGCTACTACACTTCGCTCGCCCCGCTGATTGTGAAAGGACGGGTCCTAGTCGGCACAGCCGGAGGAGGGACTGGACAGCGCGGGTTCGTCGCGGCGCTGTCGACTGACACCGGCGAGGAGCTCTGGCGTTTCTGGACGGTTCCAGCCGAAGGCGAGCCGGGCTCAGAGACGTGGGGCGGGTTCCCGTCCAAGTGGGGAGGCGCTCCCACTTGGACCACCGGCTCCTACGATCCGGAGCTGAACTTGATCTACTGGCCGACCGGCAACCCCTGGCCGGACTTCTACGGCGGCCGCCGGCGCGGCGACAACCTGTACTCCAATTCGGTCCTCGCGCTCGACGCCGACACCGGCGAGATGAAGTGGTACTTCCAGTTCACTCCGCACGATACTCACGATTGGGACGCCAACGAGCAGCTCGTCCTCGTCGATCGCGAGTACGACGGCGAGATGCGCAAGCTGATGTTGCACGCCGACCGCAACGGTTTCTACTACCTGCTCGATCGCGAGACGGGCGAGTACTTGCAGGCGACGCGGTTCGTCGAGCGACTCGATTGGGCGACCGGGATCGATGAGAACGGGCGGCCGATCGAGGTCCCCGGGCTCGAGCCGACGCCGGCCGGAGTGAAAGTCTGCCCGTCGGTGCGCGGGGCGACGAACTGGATGTCGCCGTCGATCAATCCCGAGATCGGGCTGCTCTACGTCGTCACGCTCGAGATGTGCGACATCTATACCGGCTCGGCCAAGGAACCCGTGCCGTCGAGCGGCTTTCGCGGCGGCGGGAGCAGCCAGATCCCCTCGGAGCCGGGGCAGTTCTACTTGCGGGCGCTTGACTCGGTGACCGGAGAGATTCGCTGGGAATACAAGATGACCGGCCCGGCGACGATGTGGGCCGGCACGGTCTCGACCGCGGGTGGCCTCGTGTTCACCGGCGACGACGATGGCGCGCTGGTCGCGTTGGACGCGCGAACGGGCGAAGTGCTTTGGCACTTCTCCATGGGCAACACCCTCTATGCCTCGCCGATGACCTTCACAGCCGACGGCAAACAGTACGTGACCATCGCGACGGCGAACGACGTGTTCACGTTCGGGCTGTTCAGCGACTAGCGCATCCCAGCTTGTCATTTGTCCAGCCCGTCAGCACTGAAGCCGCTTGGTCCCTGCCGTGGCGAAGTCCGTGAAGTCATTGGGTCCGGACAGCATGAGCTTGGAGGTCAATCTGTGGGGTAGCGAGCGGCTGTGCCGCGCAGGGCGGGCTCAATGGCGCGCGAGGTGCCGGGCCGGACGTGGAACATGCAGCCCTTCCCGCGAAGGCGACGACACAAGCATCCTATAATCCAACCGCACGACGGTCGGCTACCATGCACACTCGCCGGAGATTCGTCCGACGCACTCTCGGGCCGCTGGTTGTCGGTGTCGCCAGCCCCCTCTCGAACCAACTCGTTCATGCGCAAAGCAGGGGCCGATCCTACCGCTACTCGCTAGTCGTCAAGGGTGGCCGGGTGATTGATCCGTCCCAAGGACTCTCCGCTCCTCGTGACATCGCGGTTTCAGGATCGAAGATCGCCCAGATAGCGGATTCGATCCCGGAGAGCGACGCGCTCCATGTAATTGATGCATCGGGCCGAATCGTGACGCCAGGCTGGATCGATATCCACGTCCACGTCTATGACGGTGTCGCTCCCTTGGGGATCCCAGCGGACCCCAACTGCATCGCCAAGGGCGTCACCACGGCAATTGACGCGGGGTCAGCGGGTGCCCATACGTTCCCTGGGCTCCGCAAGTACGTCATCAACACCGCCGACACCCGCATCCTCGCTCTCCTGAACATCTCGGTGGTCGGACAGTCAACCCTGTCGCAGGACAATCCGTGGGGCGAGTTGCTTGACCTGCGCTACGCCAATACTGCCCTCGCCGCGAAGACCATCGAACGGCATCGGGACGTAATCGTGGGAATGAAGGTCAGACTGACTCGCAACATAGCCGGGAACCACGATCTCGAGGTGCTGAGACGTGCCCGGGAGGCTGCCGATGCGGCCGGACTGCCGGTTATGGTCCATATCGGCGGCTCGCATTCCACGGTGCCGGAAATCCTGTCACTCATGAAGCCCGGTGACGTGATCACCCACAGTTTTCGGGGCGGGGAAGGCGGGATCCTCGATGATGATGGCCGGGTGCATGACGAGGTTCTCTCGGGCGTCGCTTCGGGCATACACCTCGACATCGGACATGGTGCGGGAAGCTTCTCCTTTGACACGGCGGAAACAGCCATGGAGCAGGGATTGTTACCCGGCACGATTTCCAGCGACGTACATCAGTTCAACGTGCACGGTCCGGTGTTCGACTTGGCGACGACCGTTTCCAAGTTCCTGCACCTAGGCCTGACCCTAGAGGAGGCCATTCGGAGAGTCACCTTGAATCCCTCGCAAGTGTTCGGACGGCTGAACGAGCTCGGTACGCTGCGAGAGGGTGCCGAGGCGGACATCGCTGTCTTCTCGCTGGAGGACGGGCAGTTTCGCTTGGTAGACGCCCTTGGAGCAACGCGGACAGGCCGCCGAATGCTGCAACCCGTTGCCACGATCAAGGCTGGACAGCTCTACGGGTCGGCCAGCATCCCGACGGAGCGCCTGTGACGGTTCCCGTTGATGCGGCGGGCGTCTCAGCAACAGCCGTGCTACCGGTAAGGGCCTTCTGGTGAGACGCTCCATTGCCATGCGCGCCGGCTTCTTGGGCGCGATCGGTCTGGCCGCGATGGTCTCGTGTTTTGAGCAGGTCGAATCCCTCTTCCCTCGCCACGCAGTCCAGCTTCACGTGACCGCCCGGCGGTCTGACACGGGCGAGCCGATTCCGGTGCGCGTGTACCTGTTCAAGGGAGACCGCGAATTCCGGCTGAGTCCGGTCGATGCGATGCTGCCGTTGCGTCCCGACCTGTTCTACCGCGAGCGCATCTGGCGTCGGGCGGACGACTCGCGCGTGCTGGAAGTCACCGCTAGGGACAGTTCCCATTTTGTCCTGCTCGAAGGTACGGCAAGCTTCAACTTGCCCGCCTCCGACGGATACAGGATCGAGGCGTACCACGGCACCTTCTTCCGGCCGGCCGAGGAGTCGTTCTCTCTGGAATTCGGCGAGGATTCCGAAATTACTCTGAACCTCGATCCGATTGCCCCGGGCCGTCAAGAGCAGTGGCTCGCAGGGGACGACCATATCCATCTCGTGCGCGCCCAGGAAGACGACCCGATCTTCCTGCGATGGATGCAGGCCGAAGGCCTCGCGGTAGCCAACTTCCTGGAACTCCAGCGGCAACAGCATGCCGCCATGCAGTGGGGGTTCGGGGAAGAGGCCGAAGCGAGGAGTGACGGCTTTTCGATTCGGTCGGGGCACGAATCGCGCAGCCGCTTCTACGGCCACACCCTGTTCCTGGGTCCGAGCCGAATGATCGAGCCACTCAGCATCGGTCTGGAATACGCCAACTCTCTCCGGGCGTTTCCCAATCCCCTGGTACTCTTCGCCCAGGGGCGAAGACTCGGAGCGCTAACGGGTTTTGCGCACTTCTACGGCAGCCAGCCCAACTCGACGCTCCTGATGAACTTGGTCCACGATGCGATCGATTTCGTGGAGGTGTTCCAGTTCGGAGTGCTGAAGACCGACGAATGGTACGAGCTGCTCAACGCTGGCTTCCGAGTCGTGGGTCTCGCGGGCAGTGACTTCCCGGCGAATCTCTCCCGATTCGCGTCCTGGCCTAGGGCCCTGCCGCTACTGGGTCCTGAACGGGCCTTGGTGCGAGCCGAAGCGGGCCAGTCCGCGTATGCCGCGTGGGCAGACGGGGTCCGCCGAGGCGCGGTCGTGGTGACGAACGGCCCCCTGCTCGAATTCTCGGTTGACGGTCAATCTCCGGGCGACCTCACCGTATGGAACGAAGACTCTCGCGAGGTCCGGGGGAGCGCGAGAGCTGCGTATTTCCGGCCGATCGAGAGCATCGAGATCGTGCGCAACGGAGAGATCGTTGCGCAGAAGACCGGTGACGGGGCTGGGCAGGACCAGCAACTCGACTTTCGGCTGGAACTGCACGAGAGTTCTTGGCTCGCCGCACGTGTCACCGCTCGGACCCTGGAGGGGGAACCCGTCGTGCAGGCGCACACTAACCCAATCTATTTTCATCGCGACGGAGAGCCCGTCCGCATCGGTCCCGCCCGGCAGGCGATTCGAGAGCGATGGCGCCAAGAGGTCGCGTACTACCGGTCCGGGGCGTTGGAGTTTCCAGACGAGAGGAGCTTGCGGGAGTTTTTGGCCGGTGTCGAAGCAACCTCCCGGGCCCTCGAGCACTGACGGGATGCCGGCTTTGCCGGCTCCGTAGCCCTCCGACCCACCCCTCCGTCGAGGCCGATGAGTGAATGGACGGCAATGTCGTAGTTGGACCCGCTATCATCAAGACCGGCGGTGACCTGGCGAACGATCCCGGCTGCTGTCAATCGCAGCGCAAGGGGTGCCGCACAGGCACTCTTGTCAACGAGGAGGCACCATGGCATTTGATCGACGAGAAATCCTCGCAGCCTCCGTCGCCGCGACCCTTGCGTCACTGCCGGCGCGAATGGCCCGCGCACAGGGTCCGGGAGCTTCGAATGAGGGGACGCCTGGCATTCCAGGTCCGTATCCGGGGCGCGTCGTTGCGGTTCACCATCCCAACAGCATCGTCTCTGGCACCTACCAAGCCGATCCGGTCGAGCAGATGATCGATCGCGGGATGCGGGAACTCACGGGCACGGGGATTCCGCTCGACGCCTGGCGAAAGTTCTTCCAGCCCGGCGATGTCGTCGGCATCAAGCTCAACCCGGTCGGGATGCCTCACGTGATCTCCGCCCCGGAAGTGTTGCACCCCATCATCCGGGCATTGGAGGCCGTCGGTATCCCGCGGCGCGACATCGTAGCCTACGACCGCTACGGTGACCAGTTCCAGAGGGCCGGATTCGTGGAATGGCTGCCGGAGGGTGTCCGCTGGACCTCGGGTTCGCCCACCAATCCGAGGATCCAGCTCGATATGGACGGATACGATCCGGACGTCTACATGGAGATGCCGCTGGTGCATCCGGCTTATGCGCCTGAGTACGACTTGAGTGACGCGCACGCCCGGCGGTCGTACGTCGCCAGGTTCTTGACCAAAGAGGTCAACAAAGTCATCAACCTCTGCGTGGTGAAGCATCACCAGTCCGCTGGCGTAACCCTTGCCCTCAAGAACATGTCGCATGGCCTGGTGAACAACGTCAGTCGTAGCCACGCGACGACGACTGCGAATGTCTGCGGCATCTTCATCCCGGCTGTTGTGGACCTGCCGGTGATTCGAGAGAAGGTGGTCCTGCACATTCTCGACGGCGTGAAGGCCGCATACCACGGCGGACCGGGCAGTAGCGTGGGGCAGTACACCTGGGAACACAAGACGATGTACTTTGCCACGGATCCCGTCGCGCTCGACAAGACCGGCTGGCAGGCGATCGACAAGAAGCGGGTCGAAGTCGGGAGGGCCCCGATCGCCCTGCTGAAACCCGACGAGGACAGCCGGTGGCTCAATGCCCAAGTCGAGCACATCGAGCTGGCCTCCAACTTCGGCCTCGGGGTGTTCGACGACGACAAGATCGATCTGAAACGGATCAACCTCGCGTAGGGCGGAGAGCGCTGCACGATCGGGCACATCAGCCCCGAGTGGTCCACTTGGCTGGCGGCCAAGCGCCGGGGTCTCGGCTCATGGACCGGAGTAATTGCTCAGGCCTCTGCTTGACTACGTGTGCATTTGCCTGACAGCACGCGAAGCAATGCGTGCGCTTGGATCCGGTCAGGCGTCGAATGGTGGTTCGTGTAAGGAACCGGTCGCTCTTCGGGAGGTGCGGCCGGCGGTCACCGGACCAGGGGCAGCGCCTTGCCACGCCGCTTCCGGCGCGGGCCGCTCGCTTCGCTACAATCCCGCAATGCAACGGCCTTGGCCGACCGCTCCTAGCCCGCCGACGCCTTGCCACTGCGACCTGCCATGTCCTTCATCGAGATGCGCCTCCCGCACGACGCCGCCTTCAAGCGCTTCGTGCTCAACCTGATCTTTGTGCGCCACCTGCTGCACGCCGTTCCCTTGGCCGGTGTCGATGCGGCTGAGGTCGTAGCCATCGAGGACGCCAGCGCCAACTTGGTCGACCCCAGGCTGGGGCAGCGCCTGCCCGACGCCGTCTGGCGGCTGACTCTGCAGGACGGCAGCATCACCTTCCTGCTCATCGAATGCCAGTCCGAGGTGGACCCGAGCATGCCGTTCCGCATGCTCAACGCTGTGTCGGCGCTGTATCTGGCTCTCAGCCAGTCTCCGCCGCAGCCGGAATATTCCGCTGGCTCCGTTCCGCGCGTCAAGCATCTGACGATCTACAGCGGCCAGCGACCCTGGAGCGCGGCCGGGGAAGTGGGCGCGGCCATCTCGGTGCGCTGTGCGGAGGCGGAGCGGGACATCCCGCGCATGCAGTGTCCGGTACTGGACCTGCGGCGTTGGCCGGACCCGGGCGGCGACGGGAACATCGCGGTGCTGCTGGGCCGGCTGCAGCGCTGCCAGAGTCCCGAGGAACTGCTCGCGGTGGCGGAGCCGCTCAAGCAATGGTACGGCAGCGAGAGCCACGCCGGTCTGGCCGGGGCGTTCGCGGCCTGGATCTCGCATGTGCGCATCCCGGAAATGGGAGTGACGGGCGCCGTGAAGAGCGATATCCTAACCTGAGTTCGTCATTTTAGGTTTTCTTGGACACATAAGTCGTGACACACCAATGACATAACATTTTGCACACATCCAGTATGTCACTACATTTTGTTTCAACAGGCGGCGATTTCACTCAATCGGCGTGCGGGTCCGGACGCGGTGCAGTTGCGGCTGTACGCCGGCCGCCCGGGCCAGTGCGGCCGCTGCTTGGTCGGGGCGAGTGTCTTGGCGGCACTCGATGCGTTCCCCGCCGGCGGTCACCAGCGTGGTCGTCAGGCGCATCCAGTTCGCCAGCTTGCGGCGGATCGTTTCCCAGCTGTCGTGCATGCCCTGCGCACCCAGACGGCGCCGCAGCAAATGCACGCCATGGTAAGCCAGCACGGCGATGAACAGGTGCGCCCGGATGCGGTCCTGTTTGGCGTGCCAGATCGGCCGCAAGCCGATCTCCGACTTCAGGCTGCGGAAGGTGGCTTCGATTTCGGTCAGTTGCCAGTAGGTGCGCGCCACGCGCTCCAGGTCCCAGTCCGTGTGACTGGTACGCAGCACGTACGTGCCGGCCCGGGCGTCTTTGCGCGCATGCTGGTCATTGCGCTGCCAGCGCACCGCTGCGGCCAGCGGCGGCTGGCTGGACTGTTTGCGCTGCCCCTTGCGGCCCGCCGCGCCGGCCGACTCGTCGCTGGTGTCGCGGGCGGCCTGGGCGCGCTCCACGCGCAGCTCGTACTGCCCCGAAACCCGCTTGTAGCGTTCCTTGAGCCGGCCCAGCCGCTCGACCACCTTGTCGTAGCGCTTCGTGCAGCCCTTCTGCGTCAGCCCCGCGTGCAGCGCCTGTAACTCGCTCTCAAAGCGTTCCCGCTGCTTGGCTAGGATCGCGTCGTCCTTGGCCTGGCGCTCCTCGCTCCACAGGCACAGCTCGCTCTCGCCGTCCCGGGTGCGCAGCCGCCAGGCTTTGGCGGCCGTGCCGTGGCGGGTGCGGAAGCTCAGCTCGGGATCCGCGGCGGGCGGGTCCGCGCCGCCGCGGCGCACCGTGATCCAGTCGTAGCCTTGGGCGCACAGCCAGGCGATCGTCTCGGCGGTCGACAGCCCGGCGTCCATGACCACTGTCGGGCGCGGACCGTCGCCGAGCAGCCGGCCCAAGCGGCTGATGGCCTTGGCCAGCGTGGCGGGTTCGCAGACGTTGCCGGGCAGGATCTCGCTGCGGCAGGGGAAGCCGGCCGCGTCCAGCGTCAGCCCGAGCGTGACCAGAGGGCAGTCATTGCGTTTCTGCTTCGAGCGGCCGTGTTGCAGGTCGGACCGCGGGCGGCCGTGATAGTGCACGTTGGTCAAATCGTAGAAGGCAATCGTGGGGGCCAGCTCGAGCAGGCTGCGCTCGCGCCGGAAGAGGGCGGTCTCGAGGGCCTCGCGGTGGTGCCAGAGCAAGTCGCCGATGCGGTACAGCTTGGCCAGCGACAGGGGTGCGCCGGCAGGTACATTTTTTTGTCGATACGTGACTCGTCTGATGGGATCGGATCGTTGCTCGTGCAACTAGGGCAGCCTGTCGCTGGAGTTGCAAGGGCCTGCTCGAAGGGCGCTGGGCCGCTCTTCGCAGCGCCCGCGAGGGGGCACTGGACAGTGTCGGCGCAGCGGGGGTGTGACGCCTCGCAAGGCGTTGCCGGGCAGGCTGGCGGGACGCTCGCATGGGCTAAGGCGAGGGCGCTTGCAGCAGCAAGTCGAGAGCCTCCTGCGGGCGTGCCGCGAAATGCCGGTTGGCCTCCGGCACGTAGCGGAATTGGGGCAGGCAGCGGATGATCGAAATGGCCGTGTTGGTCAGACAGGCCAGGTTGCGCGGCAGGTCGCGCACATACACGCGGCAGCGGTCTTCGTCGTAGGTGAAGTCACGCACATAGTGCAGGCGGTTCTCGATCTGCCAGTGGTTGCGCAGCAACTCCGCGAGTTGCTCGGGGGTGGCCCGTGCGGGGCCCAGCGAGGTGAGCGCATAGCTCACTTCGGTGCTGCTCTTGCCGCTCTTGACGTGCTGCCGCCGACGTTCGACGCGGATGGCCTGCTGGCGGCCGTGCAGGGCGGCATAGTCGTCCCATTCGGCGGCGCTGATGTCCTTGACCCAGTAGCGTCGGCGCTCGATGCGGCCATGCTGCTTGTCCAGCGTCTCCACCAGCGGGCAGGCACTGAAGTCCATCTCTTGCAGGTCCCGGAACAGCGTTGGCTGGTTGTTTTTCACCGCGGTGATCAGATAGTCTGCCTGGGATTCCTCGAGCAGGCAGCGGGCCGTCTCCTGCTGGGCGTGCAGCGCGTCGCCGGTGACCACCCGCCCGGCCAGGTCGAGTTGCCTGGCTAGTTCCCGGAAGGCCGGGATCTCGTTGGTCTTGGAGTCGATCTCCAACTGTCCCAGCACCACGCCGCTGCCCTGCTCCACCGCGGCCAGCAGCATGCGCCGACCGTGTGCGCTCTGCTTGGAGGCCCCGCGCACGTCCTTGCCGTCCAGGCTCACGCCCGGCAGCACTGCCGGGCCCTCGCTGGGTGCCTCGCTGGCGGCCTTGGACGAATCCGTAGCGTCTTGCTGTGACTGCACTTGCGCGCTTTGCTGGAGGGCCCACCCGCGCACCGCCTCCTCCAGCGTCTGCGGCTCTAGGGTCGCCAGAATGTTGTGGAACGTGGTGATCGACGGACTCGTGTAGCAGCCTTGGCTGGGGCTGTAGAAACACTCCACCGCCAGTCGCTGCGACTGGCTCAGCAGGGCCGCGAACTGGGCGAAGGCGGTCACCCCGCGGTAGCCGCACAGGCGCGCCGCCACCGCCAAGGCCAGCACGCTGCGCAAGCCGTAGCGCTTGCCGCGCGCATGGCGGTACTCGGGCAACTCGCCGAGGAACTCGAACAGACTGCGCAGCGTCTGCGCGTCGGGGGGCGCGCTGCGGGCCGGCCCGTCCCAGGCCGGATCATCCTCCGGCTGGGCCAGCTTGAGGGCCGCGCCGGGCTGCAATTCGTACACGAAAATCTCCTTCCGCTGGCCGTGCCGACGCCAGCGCGGCGTGGCACCCGGCAGCCGTGCGTAGCCGCCGCTGAAGCCCAGCGAGCGCCAGTTGGCGGCCCGGTAACAGGTGCCGGCGAAGCGTTCAGGGTCCACGAACGACTCCGCTAACAGGCTCGGAATGCCGTGCTCGGCCAACATGTCGTCCGAAAGCCGTCGCAAGCTCAGCCCGAGCACCCGCGAGGCCAGATTGGGCGCCCCCTGCCAAGCCGGCAGAATCACGAAGCGCGAGTTCTGCGTGAGCAGATGCAGGCGCCGCCGCTGCTGCTGCGGGCTCCAGCCGATCCAGCGGTCACGGGCCGCCAGCTTGAGCGCGGCGGCCTGCCAGCCCACCAGTGCGATCCAGTCCTGCCCCAGCGTCGCCACATGCCGCAGGGCCTTGCCGAACAACCCCTCGAACGCTAGGTAGTGGTGGCTGGCCACCAAGCGGTCCCAGCGCCGGTGCTCCTGCGCACCGTGCGTGGGGCGCACCTGCACGGAGCGCAAATCCAGATCCCGCAAGCCGCTTGGCGCTGCCACTAGAGCCTAGCCTGACAGACTGACAACAAAATGTCCAGTCCTCGCAGCAGACAGCGCTACCATGCCGAGCTCGCAAACTCTAGCAGGCAGCCACTGCCCCTCCGGCTACTGTCGTGCACTGCCTCGGACTCGGACAAAAAAATGGCCCTGGGTGCGCCGGAGTCGAGGCCGAGCAGTTCGAGGGCGGCGGAGTGGTGGCTGAGCCAAGCGTGCGCCTCGCGTTCGGAAGAGGGGTGCAGCATGCGGGCCAGGACGAGGGCGGCGGCGATGCGGGCGTCGCGGGAAGAGACGCCGAGGTCGCGCAGGGCGTCGGCAAAGCGGAGCTCGCGCAAGGCGTGCAGGGCGAGCCGTTCGGGGCCGACCGAGCGTACGAAGCGGTGGTCGAGGGAGTCGAGATGCACGTGGGCGAGATCGGCGGAGGCGGTGTCGGGCAAGGCGGAGAGGCTGAGGCGGTCGGCAATCTGCTGGGCGGCTTGGAGCAGGTCGGGGTGCGTATTCTGATTGAAAAGGGTCACCGTTCTGATTGAAAAGGGTCACCGGCCTGAGCTTGGGGTCGAGTGCCGAGAGCGTGGCGACGATGGCGGGTGCAAGTGTCTTCCTGTCCCCATAGAGGACAGGAGGGCACGCGATGCCGAGGCTACCAATCGCCATGTTTGCAATCAAGGAAATCCTGCGCCTGCACCATGACGCAGGCCACACACAGCGGGAGATCTCCCGCGCCACCGGGGTGAGCCAGTCGGCCATCCAGCGCTTGCTGGGACGGGCCAGCCAAGCCGGGCTGGGCTGGCCGCTGGCCCGTCCCGCCGCCAGCGATGCGGAGTTGTATGCACAGTTGTACCCGTCGGCCGCTGGGCCAGCGAGGCACAGCCAGCCAGACTTTGCACATGTGCACGATCAGTTGCGCCGCTTCAAGCGCGTCACGCTGGAGCAGCTCTGGAGCGAGTACTGCGCGGCGAGCGAGCCGGGCCGCAGCTACAGCTACAGTCAGTTCTGCGCGCTGTACAAGCAGTGGCGCGCGAGTCAGGACGTGGTGCTGCACCACGATCACATGGCCGGCGAGCAGCTCTTCATTGACTACGCCGGCGATACGGCGACGGTGTACGAGCCGTCGGGGAGTTGGGAAGCTCAGATCTTCGTGGCCGTGCTCGGGCTGAGCGTGTACACCTATGCCGAGGCCTGCCGGAGCCAGGACCTGGAGAGTTTCCTGAGGGCGCATGTGAACGCGCTGCGCTTCTTTGGCGGGGTGCCGCGCGTGTTCGTGCCGGACAACTTGAAGGCGGCCGTGAGCGTGGCCGACCGCTACGAGCCGGAGGTCAACCGCAGCTACGCCGAACTGGCGCAACACTATGGCGCGGCGGTGCTGCCGGCGCGAGCGGGCAAACCGCGTGTTGTTTTTCACAATATTTCAGTGAAACAACGCGAGGATTTGTCGCATTAATTCGATTCCGGATTGCTGAAGAATCGGATTAATCCGGAGCGGCAGAGGGTTTGCTGAAGCGCTGTGTGGCCGCCGTGCGGGTGCGACAGGGGACCGGGCCGTTCGCGGCGCGGTTGCATGCGCGGAGGCGGCCCGGTTCAATAGGGTGGCCCGCGCGATCTCAGCTCGCCGGGCCGTGGACGGCGCTTTCCAAGTTCGCTACAACACAGACCTCACCGTCGAGGAATACATTAGCCGCAAGGCGTGGCGCGATGCAAGCGTGCCGGCCTGCCCCTTCCACCAGCAGGGCGGTTGCCAGCTGCGGCCCCACGGCAGCTACGCCCGCAAGATCCCCGAGGGCGTGCGGGTGCGGCGGTTCCGATGCCCGCAGAGCGGGCAGACGGTGAGCCTGTTGCCAGACTGTCTGGCAGCGCACCTGCCCGGGACATTGGCCGAGGTCGAGCAGGTGGTCCGAGCGGCCGTCCAGCCCGGCTTTCCGCGCGGCGGGTGGAAGCGACTGCACTCGTCGCGTTACGTGGGGATGGCCGGGGCGCGGCGCTGGGTCGCCCGGCGCGTCGAGCGCGTGCGGCTGTGCCTGGCGCTGCTGACGACCCTGTTGCCGGAGAGTTGCGGGCGTGTGGAGCCGACCGTGGAGGCGTTCGGGAGCGCTCTGGGCACGGCTGCGGTGCTGGTCACGCTGCGGTCCGTCGCGGCCACAGAACTGGCGGTGCTGCCGGTCCCGGTCGGGTTTTCGCGACGGATTCCAGCGGTCAAACCGGCGTCTCAGCCCGTGCAACACGCGACGGGCCGCTCGCCGCCCGGCCGGCCTGCCTAGAGTCGGGAGAGCGGGCCGCCCGCACGGCTCGCCAGGACCCGCCAGCATGCCAGACAAGCTCCCAGACCTCCGGCGCGAGATCGCCCTGTTCCGCTACAGCGTGATTGCGGAGATCCTGTGCCTGCCGCCAGGATCGGCCCAGCGCTGGGCCCTGATCCGCGACAAGGCCGGGCGCGCGCACGCCATTCCCGGCAGCCGTCGCACGCGCGTCGCCATCACCACCATCCGCGACTGGCTGGGCTTGTACGAAGACGGCGGCTTCGACGCGCTGTACCCCAAGCGGCGCCAGGATCGCGGCCAGCCGCGCGGCCTGCCGCCAGCGGTCTGCGAGTTGCTGGTGCGCCTCAAGGAGGCCAACCGCCGGCTGTCGGTGCGCGCGCTGATCCGCCAGGCGCGGGCCAGCGGCAGCGTGCCCGCGACGACCGCCCTGGCCCCGGCCACGGTCTACCGCCTGCTGCGCCAAGAGGGCCTGACGGGGCCGGCCAAGGACCGTCCCGACGGCCGCGACCGGCGCCGCTTCAGCTACCCCGACGCGGGCGCGCTGTGGATGGCCGATTGCATGCATGGCCCCAAGGTCGGCAGCGATCCCGACGACCGGCGGCGGCGGCGCAAGGCCTACCTGCTGGCCGTCATTGACGATGCCACGCGCGTCATCCCGCACGCCGCCTTCGCCTTCTCCGAAAGCGCCGAGGCGTTCCTGCCCGTCTTGCGCCAGGCCCTGCTCAAACGCGGCGTCCCGCAGAGACTGTACTGCGACAACGGTGCCTCCTACCGCTCCCGCCACCTGTCCGTGATCTGCGCCAGCCTTGGCATCCATTTGATCCATGCGAGACCTTACGCGCCGCAGGGAAAGGGGAAAATCGAGCGTTTTTTCAGGACCTGCAGAGCCCAGTTCCTGCCGACCCTGGACGAGACCGCGAGCGCCAGCCTCGACGCCCTCAACCGCCGTCTCGGGGCCTGGATCGAAGGCGAGTACCACCGCACTCCCCACCGCGGCCTCGACCACCAGCGCACCCCGCTCGACCAATGGGCGCTGGCCGCCAGCCGCCTGCGCCCGGCCCCGCCCGACGACGAGCTCGACACGATCTTCCGCTTCCAGCACCGCCGCCGCGTCGCCAAGGACCGCACCGTCAGCTTCCAGGGCCGCCTCTACGAGGTGGGCGCCGAACTGGTCGGGCAGCGGATCGTCCTGCTGGTCGATCCCGCCGCACCGCCCGGACGGCCCGTCCCGGTCCTGCACCAGGGCCGCGCGGCCGGCTGCGCGACCTTGCTCGACGCACACGCCAACGCCCTCATCCGACGCACCCCCGACCCGCGCTCCGAGGATGCCGCTGACGCTGCCGACGACCGCAGCGCGGACGCCAGCGCCCCGGCCCCGCCGCTGCGCCTGAGCGCGCTCGAGCGCCCGGACACCTCCCAGGAGCCTCCCCGGCAATGACCTACCTACAGCATTTCGCCCTCACCCGCTACCCCTTCCAGACCCCCGCCGAAACCGACGAGCTGTTCCCCGCCCAGGCCGGCATCGAGACCCAGACCCGCCTGCAGCACCTGCTCGAACTGCGCGGCATCGGCCTGCTCACCGGCGAGGTCGGCTGCGGCAAGACCACCGCCTGCCGCCAGTTCGCCGCCAGCCTGCACCCCGGCCTCTTCCGCGTCGCCTACGTCGCGCTCACGACCGGCTCGGTGCTGGACATGTACCAGACCCTGGCCTGGGAACTCGGCCTGCAGCCGGAGCGCTCCCGCGCTCCCGCCTTCCGCGCCCTGCGCGAGGAAATCGCCCGCCTCGCCCGCGAGGCCCACCAGCTGCCCGTGCTGATCATCGACGAGGCCCACAACCTGCGCAACGACGTGCTCGAGGAGCTCCGCCTGCTCACCAACTTCCAGATGGATGCCGAGCGCTGCCTGTGCCTGCTGCTGTCCGGCCTGTCCTCCTTGCGCAAGCGCCTCGCCATGGCCGTGCACGAATCGCTCGGCCAGCGCATCGCCGTGCAGCACCAGCTCGCCGGCCTCGCCCGCGACGAACTCGAACCCTACCTCGCCCACCGCCTGCGCCTGGCCGGCTGCGACCTGCCGCTGTTCGAGCCCAATGCCCTCGAGGCCCTCTTCCAGGCCTCGCGCGGCCTGCCCCGCCAGGTCGACCGCATCGCCCACTTCGCCCTCGCCGCCGCAGCCTGCGCCCAGGCTCGCCAGGTCTCCGCCGAGCAACTCGAACAGGCCTGTGCCGAGGTGCGCCTGTGACCCCCTTCAACGACCCTTGGCGCGAACGCGCCGCGCAGGTGCGCGACGGCTCGCTCGAACCGCTCGCCGTCCAACTCGGCTACCGCAAGGATCCCGCCAACCCGGCCCGCTGGAAGCGGCCCGGCTCCGTGCTGAGCATCCGCGGCGCGCAGTTCTTCGACCACCGCCAGGGGCGCGGCGGCGGTGGTGCCATCGATCTCGTCATGCACGTGCGCGGCTGCCGCTTCCGCGCCGCCGTCGAGTTCCTCGAACGCCACGGCGGCCTCCCCCAGCCTGCGCCTGCCACCCCGCCCGCTCGCCGCCACGGCTTGCGCCTGCCACCCCCCGCAGACCGCCTCTGGGACCCCGTGCGTGACTTCCTGGCCACCGCCCGCGGGCTCGACCCCGCCCTGCTCGAGCGTTGCCGCCAAGAGGGCATCCTCTACGCCGATTCCCGCCGCAACGCCGTCTTCGTCTGTCGCGACCGCCACCAACATCCCGTCGGCGCCGAGCTCGTCGGCACCCGCCCGGCTCCCGACGGCCGCACCTTCAAGGGCATGGCGCCCGGCTCCCGCAAGGCCCGTGGCGGCTTCTGGCTGCCGGCCAACATCGACGATCTCGATGCCATCCTGCTCGTCGAGAGTGCCCTCGACGCCCTCGCCGCGCTCCGCCTGCTGGCTCCCACTTTGCCACCCGATACCCTGCTCGCCTCCACCGCCGGCATCGCGACCTCTCTCCCGCCCTGGCTGCAAGCCTTCCGCGCACCGCGCATCCTGTGTGCCTACGACGCCGACCGCGCCGGCGACCAAGCCGCCGACTCCCTCCGCCGCCACACCCCCCATTGCAGCCGCCTCCGGCCGGTCGGCGCCAAGGACTGGAACGATCTGCTGCGCCGCTCCCAGCCACGCTAGCTGTCCCTATTCACCCCCATCGACTGCCCGATCGCACCCCCGCGACCCGGCTACAACACGCCGCCTATCTCTACTTCCGGAAAACCTCCGCCGTCGACTCCCTTCCCCGACCGCACCGCCGCTGATTGCCCTTAACTCCCTCCTGCAGTAGCGAATCTACTTGAAAAATTTCTCCACTACAGCAGGAAATAATCTGAAAAAGTCCGCACGAATCTATCTGAAATTCAACACCGCGTGACAAAGCGGCCGTGGAGGCGGCCGTGCTGGGGGTGGAGCGGGAGTTGCTCACGCCGCTGTTGCGGCAGCAGCGCCGCTGCTGCAGCCTGGCAGAGTTGAACGAGGCGCTGCGGGAGGGCTTGGCGGCCTACAACGCCAAGCCGTTCCAAAAGCGCGCGGGCTCGCGCCAGAGCGTGTTCGCCAGCCTGGAGCGGCCGGCTTTGCTGGCCTTGCCGGAGCGCGACTACGAATTCGCCGCATGGCTGACGGCGCGGGTCAACGTGGACCATCACGTGACGGTGCGCAAGTGGCACTACTCGGCCCCGGCCAGCCTGCTGCGCAAGCAGGTCGACGTGCGCCTCAGCGCGCACAGCGTGGAGTTGTTCCATCGCGGCGAGCGGGTGGCGCTGCACCGCCGCGAGCGCGGCAAGGGCGGCTACAGCACCATCGAGCAGCACCGCCCCAAGGCCCACCGCGAGCACTTGGGCTGGCCGCCGGAACGGATCGTCGAGTGGGCTGCAAAAGCCGGCCCGGAGACGGCTCGGCTGGTGCGCGAGCTGATGGCTTCCAAGACACACCCGAGCGAGGCCTACAGGCCCAGCCTGGGGATTATCCGGCTCGGCAAGCACTACGGCAGCCAGCGCTTGGAGGCGGCCGCCAAGCGCGCGCGGGCGCACGGCGAGTGCAGCTACAAATGCGTCAAGCAGATCTTGCAGCGCGGCCTGGACAGCCAGCCCGGCGAGCCGGAGCAGGTCTCGGCCCAAGCGCCGGTCGAGCACGGCAATATCCGCGGGCCGGAGTATTTCCGCGCCGCGGCCCAGCGGGCCGGCCAGGCCAAGGAGGGCGCAGCATGTTGATCGAGCCGATTTTGGAACAACTCTACCAACTGCGCCTCAACGGCATGGCGGAAGCCTTCCGCCAGCAGCTGGCCGACCCGGGCGCGGCCGAGCTGAGCTTCGAGGAGCGCTTCGGCCTGCTGGTCGACTCCCAGCACAGCTGGAAGCAGAGCCGCGCCTTGACGCGGCGGCTGGCGCTGGCCAAGCTGCACATGCAGGCGACGCTGGAAGACGTCGACTACCGCCACCCGCGCGGGCTGGAGCGGTCGCGCTTCGTCAGCCTGGCGCACGATTCGCGCTGGGTGCGCAACAAGCACAATGTGATCCTGACCGGCCCCTCCGGGGTGGGCAAGACGTATCTGGCCTGCGCCTTGGCGCACAAGGCCTGCCGGGACGGCTACAGCGCGCTCTACAAGCGTTGCACGCAACTGTTCCGGGACCTGCAGGCGGCCCACGCCGACGGCAGCTTCCCGCGCCTGCTGGACCGCCTGGCGCGCACCGACGTGCTGGTGCTGGACGATTTCGCGCTGACACCGCTGAGCGACTCCCAACGGCGCGACTTGCTGGAAATCTGCGACGACCGCTTCAACCTGCGCTCGACGGTGCTGACCTCCCAGCTGCCGCCCGCCAGCTGGCATGCGCAGATGGGCGATCCGACCATGGCCGACAGCATCCTGGACCGCTTGGTGCACGTGGCGCACAGCTTCCCGCTGGAGGGGGAATCGCTGCGCAAGACGCAGGCCGCGCAACGCCTGCAAGAGGATCGCCAGCAGGAGGACGCGACATGAGAGAGCGTTTCCACATCAAGCCCTCGGCCGGTGCGTTCTTCGCGGCCGGGGAAGGTTTCGAGCGGGCGCTGGGAGTGCTCTCCGACGCGGCCTTCAAACTCTTCGCGCACGTGTGTCTGCGAGCCCGGCGCCCGGCCGGCACGCTCGAGTTCGAGCGGGCCGAGCTGGCTCGCCAGCTGGCCAAGAGCCACTCGACTGTGGGGCGCTGCTTGCAGGAACTGGTGCGCCAAGGGGTCTGCCGGATCGAGCCCGCTCCCAACCAGCACCGGCGCTCGCGGCTGACCGTCTGTGCGCGTTTCTGGCCCTATGCCGCGGTCGACTCCGAGTTGGCCCCAGCGGCCGATCCCGCCGCCAACTATGTCGCCAGCGTGCGCCAGGCCTTCTTGCAGCCCAGCTGCGTGCAGGGCCGCTTCAACTCCGCTGACGAGTGCCTGGCGCGGCACTGGCACAGTTCCGCAGTCCCGCTGGAAACCGCCCGCAACGCCATCCTGCTCGGCTGCGCGCGCAAGTCCATCACACTGCTCGCACAGCCGGCCGGGCTGCCGATTCGCAGCCTGCACTACTTCCAGCCACTGCTGGAAGAGGTGCTCGCCGCCACCCCGCAAACCTACCCGCCACAGTACTGGCAGCACCTGCGCCAGCACTTGCTGCGGTGTGAGCAACATTGGGCGCGCAACGGAGGCTGGCCAGGGAGCCCGCCTGCCCGCCCAAATTTGACACAGGCAGAGCCGCAGCCCCGGCCACTCGACGCGGCCGCCGCGGACACAGGAGGAACAGAATGATGATGATGTCCCATCTTCCCGGGAACCGGGAATCCATGCAAGGAGGTGCCTCCCTGATGGCATACTAGGATCCGTCAGCGTCGCTGCGCTCCGAACTGACCCTTTTCGTCAGAACAGTGATTCTTTTCGGCCAGAACGCTGACCCTTTTCCTTCGGATTACTGACCCTTTTCGCCAGAATCCGCAGTCGGGGTCCGGCTCGATGAGCGGCGCGCGGCCGGAGCGGATGGCAGCGACCAGCTCGCAGAGAGCGGGCCACTGAGGCTGAGGCACGGAGAAGTGGGCGCCGAGATTGAGCAGGGTGAGCTGGCGGACGGAGTTGCCGGAGCGGATGCTGCGGACGAGGCGGAAGGAGGCATAGGGTTGTGCGGAGCCGGCGCGGGGGCGGGTCTGGACGCGGCGGATGAACACGGTGTACCCAGCATGGCGCAGACACGGGCGAACATACAAGAAATATATAGGAAACATGATAATTTTATGTCACTACAAGCGGCTGGCGTTCCTGCGCGTCCGGGCAAACTCGTGCAAAACAAAGGGTTTATCCGGCCGAAGAGATCGCGGATGCGGTCAATTCGACGAAAAATCGCTCGGAATTCGGCGATTTAAGCGGGGTCGTGACAAACTCGGGCTAAGAGACGTGCTGGACATGTTGGAAACTGAGAGCGTGACCTGGGCAGACCGGATACGGGACGAGGGTAGGCGCGAGGGCAAACGCGAAGGCCGCGACGAAGGGCTCGCGGGGGAACGCAAGCTGCTTCTGCGGCAGGCACAAATCCGTTTCGGCGAGGCGCTGGCGGGCAGCTTGGCCGCTTTGCTAGAAGGGATCGCTGACGCGGATCGCTTGGAGCAGGTCGGCGAGTGGCTGTTGGTGTGCGACAGCGGGGACGCCCTGCTCGCCCGGCTCGGACAGCAACCCTAGCACTACCGCGTAGGTCCCGTTACACGATCGCTGTGCCGGGCGCGGTCGGGCCGCGGCAGGTTGGGCGGCTGTCGACAAGGAATCTCGACCGTTGTACGCTCTTGATCGATGCTCCGGTCGGCACCCCCTTTCGCCTGCTGCCGATCAGGCTCGCGAACTCTACGGCGCGCCCTATGGACGAAGCTCCGGCTAGCAGCGGTCCATGGCCGCGCTCGCTCACAATCGTCTCGTCGCCCTTCGAATCGCGCTCGTCGGCAACCCTTCCGACACCGATGAACAACCCTATGGCGCGACACCAACAGACGCCTGAGCAGTCACGGACCGGACTAGGTTTCCGAACGAACTGGCGAGCTTGCGGAACGACCGCGAACGACGATGGGCATCGGACAGCGAGAACATCGCGCTGAACGCCGGTTGGTGCGTGGTCTCGGTGTCGGCCGCGTCGGGGTCCATCCGCGATTCCCATTGCTCCTTCGCCCCTGGGGATCTTAGGGTCTGGGTGGGGCGTCGCGTCGTTCCTGACTCCGCGGTGACCGCGCAACGATTCGATCCCGGCAAGAAACCAGGCTTCGCATTCGCGGTGGGCAAGGACCACGGCGCAGCGCACTCCGCCCGCCACCTCGGTGGCCCACACCTGCACCGTCGGCCCACGCATGGCAGGGCAGCCGAGTCGCCATCGAACAAGATCAGGATCGCACCACAGTCCGGCCGTGCCTGTGCAAGTCGCACGGGTCGCTTCAAGTTCCGCCTCGCTCGCAAGCCAGTTGCGTGGCCGTCGAATCGGGCTGCCGGTCTGCTCGGGCCAAACCTGCGCTTCCGGTGCGAAACGGCGCAGGAGGACCGGAACTGCGTCCGCATCGCCACAGCCTTCCGCGATGGACTGGACGGTCGCTTCGACCTCCCGGCAGCCGGAACCAGCGCTAGTCCCCGCTGGGATCGGCCGCCTGTTCGGGTGTCAGGGCGTTGGACCGGAGCAGTTCGCCTGCGCTCATAATGTGCTGTTGCTTGGCCGTCTGCACAGATTTCGAAACTCGGCTGATCCGACTGCAGCCATGCTCCCAGACCAAGATCCTCAAGTGCCGGTCATTGATCCACTCGGCGTCGAGTATGTCTGGACTGTGTGTCGTGACGACGAGTTGCATGGAACGACTGGCAAACCGCAGCACGTCGAGGATCGCCCCAAGCGCTTCCGGGTGAATGGATCCCGTCGGCTCCTCAATGACCAGCAGCGACGGACTTGGCCGCTGGAACACGGCCGTGATCAGCCCTAACACGCGGAGCGTGCCGTCGGACATGCTGAAGGCCTCGAACTTGATGGGGCTCGCTCGTTCCCGCAACTGCGTGAACTCTAGGGTCAGCTTGTGACCAAGCTTCTTCGGCCGGACCTCGATCGTCTCCGGTACGTGACCATCGCGACGGCGAACGACGTCTTCACGCTCGGGTTGTTCGGCGACTGGCGCGTCCCAACTCGCCGTTTGTCCAGCGCGTTCGCAAAGAGCCATGTATGGACCGGGTCTCTGTAGACTCGCTGTGACTCTGCCGCCTCCACTAGGCCGGCGCGTTATTCGTCACCCGCCTCAAAACGAGTATCCGGTCTTAAGCAGGTGTCTCGCATGCTCGTTCACACCAGGAGGCACCAAGGGCTTCACATTGCGGCTCCACAGCGCACTGTCGAGCCTTGGAACCAGGGGTCACCTCAGGTGAGGAACGGCAATCCTTGCCTTGAAACCTTGGTGATACACTGGACAGCTTCATGCTCGAAGTGACCTCCCTCGATGGCTCCCGCGAAGTGTTCGAGCGGGCCCTGAGATTTGCTCAGGGGCAAGTGCGCTCCACCGTCCAGCGTGACCCCGACTATTACCCGATGTACACAGAGCAGGGTCGCTGGCGCCACGACAAGCCGGCCTGGACCCACTGGTGCGACGGTTTCCTGCCGGGCATGATGTGGATCTTTGCCAAACGCACCGGCAGCCCCGAGTGGATGCAGCTGGCGCAGCGGTACACCGAGCCCCTCGAGCCCCGCAAGATGGACCGCGATGTCCATGACTTGGGCTTCATCTTCCTGTCCACCTATCACCGCTGGTACAAGCTCACCGGGAATCCCGATCTCGACGCCATCGTGATCCAGGCAGGTCGCACGCTGGCGCTGCGCTTCAAGCAGAAGGGCCGGTACATGTCCTCGTTCATGGGGCCGGAATCGATCTTCATCGACATCATGGCCAACGTAGGGATCATCTTCTACGCGGCCCTCCGCACTGGCGACCCTCAGCTGATGGATGTTGCCATGCAGCACAGCCTCACCTCCGCGCGGGTGCTGGTGCGCGGCGATGGCAGTTCTTCCCACGAGGGCATCTATGACCTAGAGACCGGGGAGTTCTTGCGGCAGTCGACCCAGCAGGGCTGGCGGTCGGACTCGTGCTGGGCGCGCGGCCTGGCCTGGGCGATCTACGGCTTTACGTCGGCCTACAAGTTGATGCGCGATCCGCGCTTCCTGCAAACGGCCGAGCTTTGCGCCGACTACTTTCTGCAAAACGTACCTGCCAACGGCGTGACGCCGATGGACTTTGACGCGCCCAAACAGGATTGGCGGGACGAGACTTCCGCCTCGGCCATCACCGCGGCTGGCCTATTTCGGCTCGCGAAGTTGAGCGCGGATCGCTCCAAGGGCCTGCTCTACGACCAAGCGGCGCGCCGTGTCCTGCTGACGCTCGCGCAGCCGCCGTACCTCGCTTCCGAGACCCAGGGCTGGGAGGGCATCCTCAAGGAAGGGATTTACCACCTCAATCTAGGCCTCGGTGTCGGCGAGTCGGTCATGTGGGGCGAGTACTTCTTCGTGGAGGCACTGGATCGAGCGCTTGGCCCCGTCTAGAGCCCAACAAAGCGCGTGATCTGACCGCGGCCGCGCCGAGGTCAGCCTCGCCCGCCCGCGGCTCATCTCCGCTGGTCCGATACCTGACCCAGCCGCGGTCGGCCCTTGTGGCTGCCCCGGGCTTGCGCCCTGGTACGCCATTCGATCCCAAGCCTCCGATTTCCAGCTGGCCCAAAATCTGGGCCGGGCCTGATACTGCGAGTGGCCCGTTCGTCACCCCAGCCTACGGCCGAGAGCAATGGTCCGGGGTTGGAGAGGAGCCCATGCCTTGCGGCCTTTCTCGCTTCCCGGCTGGAGGCGGACAAGCGTTCGCGGGCAGCCGGCGGGCGATATTGTGACGGACTGATACACTGCAACCGGCCCCGCAAAGGCCGGACCGATGCGAGCGTGGCAATTCTACGGTTTCGGAGACATGCGCCTTGAGGAGGTGCCCGAGCCCGAGCTGCGAGACGGCCACGTCCTTGTCGAGGTCCTTTGCGTTCAGCCGAGCGTGACGGAGGCACAGCTCGCCTTCGGCATTCCCACGCTCGCCTTTGAGGAGATCAGAAGAAGACTGGAGACCGAAGCGCCGATCCGGCTCTTCGGCCATGAATTCTGCGCGCGCGTCTTGGAAAGCCCGCCCGGGTCGCGCTTCCGTCCCGGCGCTCGAGTTGCAGCCCGGGCGAAGCTGCCATGCGGGGATTGCCCGCTTTGCAACGACGGCCAGGCCATCGCTTGCCGGGCCGGGCCGATCATAGGGTTTCAGCTGCCGGGCTGTTTCTCGGAGAGGGCGCTGCTTCCCGAAATCGCGCTGGTCCAGGTCGACGACTCGATCAGCGACTGCGAGGGGGCATGCCTGCAGTCGCTGAGCGACAGTCTTGCCGCGGTGGAGACAGCGGGTATCCAGATCGGCGAGTCGGTCGCGATTTTTGGCCAGGGAAGCATGGGGTTGGAATGCATGCAGGCGGCGCGTAGCGTGGGAGCCGGGCTGGTGGTCACTGCGGACATTCGCGACGAGGCGTGCGACATATCGTTGGAGCTCGGTGCGGACGTCGCGATCAATGCTCGCAGGAGCGACCCGGTAGAGGCGATCCGGGATCTCACCGGCGGTCAGGGCGCGGACGTTGTATTCGAGTGCGCGGGGGGCAGCCCGAGACAGGGCCTAGCTGGGTCGAGCACTCTCGATCAGGCGATCCAGTCCGTCCGATCGGGAGGCAAGCTGATAGTGGTCTCCTGGTTCGGTCAACCGCTCGAGATCGACGTCGACGGCCTGCGCGAGCGGAGCCTGCGCGTGCTGTTTCCCGACATCAGCTCGTATGCCCACCTCGAGCACACGGTTCGGCTGGTCGCTTCGGGGCGGGTGCGGTTGGGCCCTATGCTCACGCACGGCCTGTGCGGGCTCGAATCGGTCCGCGAGGCGTTCGAGATCACGGCCAATAAGGCCAAGTACGGAGCGATCAACCCCGCCCAGGTAATGATGCCCGCGGGCCAGGGGTATATCAATTCCGAGTGACCGGCCGGCTTTGCATCGATATGGAACCCAAAGGAATTCCCCCGCCACCATCCCGACGCAGAGAAGGGGCTCCGGGCACTGCCCGCCGCTTTCTGGCGTTATCCACCGGGCTGGTGGCCGATGCTCTCGGTAAGGCGGGAGCAATGGATCATGGCATCCAGTGCCGGTCCGCGACAAGCTTGATGGCCGGCCCGGCCTTCACGGCACGCGTGCATCCATGCGACATCCTGATGGTCGGCAAGGCACTGTCGGAGTGCCCCCCGGAATACGTCCTCGTGATTGACGGTCGCGGCGACCGAAACACTGCCCTCTGGGGCGGCATCACTACCCACGCGGCCCGCCTGAAGGGGCTGGCCGGTGTCGTCGTCGACGGCGCGATCCGAGACAGCGCCGAGATCGCCCGGGACACCCTCCCGGTGTTCGCCCGAGCAGTCGTGCCGAACGCGGGCGGGGCCGAGTACCTTGGCGAGCTCCAAGTGCCGGTTCAGTGCGGGGGACTGCCGATCAGGCCCGGGGACTGGGTCGTGGGCGACGAGGACGGTGTGGCCGCAGTGCCAGAGGAGCGGGTCGAGGAAACCCTGGATTCTGCGGAGCGCCTGCGCGAGATTGAGACCCGGATCACGGAAGCTGTCTTGAGAGGCGAGGATCTCGGCGCCCTGCTGCGCTATGACGAGTTGATTGACCGCAAGCGCACAGCTGCTTTGCTGCCGCAACTTCGTTACCGGAAGGAAGGCTGAAGCGCCCCGGCCCGACATAGGCTAGGCGGAGGACCGCATGAAGAGGTTGCCCCCGTGGGAAACCCGCGAACTGCCGGAAGCCCCTCCCTTCACCCTGCGGAATCTCTTCCGAGTGATCGGGCCGGGGGCGATCCTGCTTGCCTCATCGATTGGCGGGGGCGAGTGGCTCGTGGGGCCGGCCATCGGCGTCCAGTTCGGCCGGAACCTGCTCTGGATCGCTACGCTGGCGATCGTGCTGCAACTGCTCTTCAATCTCGAAGCGGTTCGCTACACGATGTACACGGGAGAGCCGGTCATAACTGGATTCATGCGGCTGCGGCCAGGCCCGCGGCTTTGGGCTCCGGTCTACGCGGTTCTGTGCGTCGCTCAAGTAGGCTTGCCGGCCCTTGCCGCCGGCACCGCTGCAACGGTCTTTGCGACCTTCGCGGGACGCATGCCTGGCGTGCAGGACAGCGGCTCCCTTCTAGTTGCGACCTACGGAGTGCTCGCTCTCGCGTTGGTAATCCTTCTGTTCGGCGAAACAATCGAACGGACCCTGGAGCGCGTGTCCTGGGCAATGGTTGCATTCATCTTCGGATTCCTCGCGTTCGTCAACCTGTGGTTCGTTCCGTTCCGTGACTGGGTGTCAACAAGCGCCGGATTCTTCTCGATCGGCGGGCTGCCCGAAGGGATTGACTTGGCCTTGGTTGGCGCGCTCGCCGCCTCCTCCGGTTCGGGAGGCTTCGGCAACCTCGCAATCTCCAATTGGTTCCGAGACAAGGGCTTTGGCATGGCCGCTCACTCGGGAGCCATTGCGTCTGCGACAAGTTCCGTCGTGGTTCACGTCGCCCCGACTGGCAGCGCCTTCCGGCCCAGCGCAGCTAACTTGGCCCGCTGGAAACGGTGGTGGCAATACGCCCGCGCCGACCAGGTCTGGCTATGGGCTGTCGGCTGCTTCGTCGGAATGTTCCTCAACGTGAACCTTGCGGCCAGTGTCGTGCCGCCCGGCACGGACCTGTCCCAGATCGGCGCTGGCGCCTACCAGGCTGAATACCTCGCGCTCAATGTCTGGCATGGATTCTGGTTCCTCGCCCTGCTCAACGGCTTCTGGGTGATGTTCTCGACCCACTTGGGAAACACGGAGGTTCTAGTGCGGATGCTGACCGACATCGCCTGGGCCGGCAGTCCGGCGGTCCGCGGGCTCGTGCGGAACCATGCGCGGACCCTTTACTACGCCCTGTTCCTCGGCTTTACGGCTTGGTACGCGATCGTTGTCCGCTGGGGAACGGCCATGGACATGATGAAGTGGCTCGGCAATGTCGGGGGGCTCGTCCTAGCCTTCTCCAGCGTCCAACTCCTAATTGTGAACACGCGGCTGCTTCCCCCGGAAGTACGCCCGCCGCTTTGGCGCCGGCTCGCCCTCCTCATCAGCGCGGCTGCCTACGGGACGATGTTCGTCGCCGTAGTGCAGAGCCTGTTCGCCTGACCGGATCAGAGCCGGTCAGCGCTAGTGACGACTACAGGCTTGAACCCTCGCGCGTCATTCGATCCCAGCGTTGTTCGGCCGCCACACTGGCATAGAATTCAGCACGTCTCGCAGCCGGGCCTTGATCTTGGCGGCGGCCGGAATGTGGCTGATGTCTGACAACGGCCGCTTTTCCTCCCAGTCGCGTGGCACATCGTAGAAGCGACCGTCGGCATAGAGTTTGAAACGCTTGGTCCGCGCGAATCTGACCCGCGGGAACTGCACGGTCTCCAGAGATGGGTCCCGATCATAGTGCACGAAGATCGAATCCCGCGGGTTTCCGGCTCCCCCGAACAGTTGTGGCAGGAAGCTGCGGCCGTCGAAATGCTCTCCCGCGGGCATTTCCCAGCCAGTCAGGTCGGCGAATGTAGCGAAGAAGTCGCTGAACTCGATCAAGTCGTCCGACACCAGACCCGCGGGCACGTACCCGGGCCAATGGGCGAACATCGGCACGTGCGTGCCAGCGTCCTCCGGGTAGGCCTTGCCGCCGCTCACTACCCTGTCTCCCAGCATGGACTTCAGGCTGCGGTGGGTGCCGTTGTCACCCGTGAATAGCACCAGCGTGTTCTCTGCCAAGCCCAGCTTGTCCAGGTGATCGATCAGCCGTCCGACCAAGTGATCCGCGTATTCGACCATATCTGCGAAGTACGCGCGATCGCTCTTGAACTTGGTCTTCTCGTTGATCGTTGAGCTGTGAGGCGTGGCCACGAACGGAGAATGTGTCAGCACCATGGGGTAGTACAGGAAGAAGGGCTCGTCTTTGTGGCGCTCGATGAAGTCCAGCGCGAAGTCGGAGAACAGATCGGGCCCGTAGTCGTCCATTGAAGTGTGGAGGTATTGGCCGTTCTTGATCACCGCCGGGTGCCAGAAGCGCGAAGTCGTCTTGGCACGCGGCAGGCCGACCGCGCTGTATCGTTCCATCTCCGCCGCCGAGAGTTCGAATGGGTAGGCCCAGTGCAGGTACTCATCGAAGCCGGCCTCTTCCGGGGTCGTGCCGCTCTCAAAGGAAGCTGTGTCGGGGCCGCCCCACAGCTGCCACTTGCCCGTCAGGGCGGTCGCGTATCCGCCGTCTCGCATCAGGTGCGCGAACGTGGTCTGGCCCTTGGGCATGTGCGCGAACCGCTCGTAGTTCCGCCAGTTGTACTTCCCCGTCATGATCTTGATCCGAGAAGGCGTGCAGACAGGCTGGGAGTAGCAGTTCGTGAAGCGCATGCCTTCAAGTGCGATGCGCTCGAACACTGGTGTGGAATAGCTCCTGCCGCCATTGGCCGAGATGCATTCGTAGCCCATGTCGTCGGCCATGATGAGCACGACATTCGGCTTGGCAAGCAAGGGTAGGGTGCTGAAAATGGCAATGATCAGGAGCTGGCGCATGGATCGACCATTCTAGATTGGATTGCTGCGGGCGTTCATCGCTAGACTACGGTTCGGCATGCTGCTCCGGTGCGATTCAGCCCTTTTTCTGGCAGCAGCGCTGCTGGCTTCTTCCGTCGCTTGTCGCACGCCGGACGAATCGGCAGGCCACTGGCCGGACGGTGCTTGGGCGCGGCACACTATCGACGACTCCTCCTTGGGCGCCGACGGTGTCCGCCTCGCGGATATCAACGGGGACGGCCGCTTGGACATCACTAGCCCGTGGGAGCAGGGCGGGCAGGTTCGCGTCTACCTGAATCCCGGCCCCGACGGGCTGCGGGAACGCTGGCCCGCTGTCACCGTGGGCGAGGTGGGAGACCCTGAGGATTCTGTGTTCGTTGACCTCGATGCGGACGGCAACATGGACGTGGTCAGCTCGTGCGAGGGAGACACGCGGTCCATATTCGTGCATTGGGGCCCTGCGGGCCGCGAGAAGCTGTTGGAACCAGACGCTTGGACCACCGAGGAACTGCCAGCGGCCAGCGGCGTTGCCAAGTGGATGTTCGCACTGCCTGCGCAGGTTGACGGCAAGCATGGCACCGACTTGATCGCGGGTGCCAAGGGAGAGGGAGCGCAGATCGGCTGGTTCGAGGCTCCGCCGGACCCGCGGGATCTGGCGGCGTGGGAGTTTCACGCGCTCTACGAAGCGGGCTGGATCATGACGATCCGGCAGCAAGACGTCGACTTGGACGGCGATTCGGATATCGTGGCCACCGATAGGACAGGCGAGCGGCGCGGCGCGTTGTGGCTGGAGAACCCCGGGCAGAGCGGTGTCGTCGGCAACCGATGGGACGAGCACCGCATCGGATCGGTGGGGGACTACGAGGCGATGCACAACGCCATCGCGGACTTGGATGCCGACGGCTTGGAAGACCTGCTGGTGGCAGTCAAGCGAGAGCCGATTCGGTATCACAGACGGACCCGACGGCAGCCGCCGAGCTGGGAGACCCACTTGATCGAGATCCCGGCGGGCGCCGCGGGGGGCAAGGCCGTAAAGGTGGCAGACGTCAATCTAGATGGACAGGCTGATCTGATTGTGTCGTGCGAGCATGCGACCGATGGAAAGATCGGCGTGTACTGGCTCGATCATGGTGGTTCTCCCACCAAGTCACAGTGGATGCCCACCTCGATCAGCGGCCCCGAGGGCTTTATCTACGACTTGCTCCAGATGACGGACTTGGATGGCGATGGGGATCTTGATGTACTCACGCTTGAAGAAAAGGGGCCGTATCTTGCGGAGGGATACCAGGGCAGGGAACTGGGAGTGATCTGGTACGAGAATCCCGCTCGGTGAGGCTGGCTCGATGCATGGGCGGTGTAGCCCCGCACCTTTCCGCCTAGCGACAGGTCGGATCGCTTGGTTCGTTGGCTTTGGAATCGCTGTCCGGCTTGCCTGCGAGGAAGGACTGCATCATCCGTTTGGGCTCTGGCGTTCGGTAGGCATTGGCGAAGAAATCGACGCTGGCATCGATCGCATCCTCGAGGCTGGCGGCATCCCAGTGCTTGAACAGCGCCTTCTGATCGCGGATCGCTGACGCTCCTGCCGCTAGGACCGACGCCAAACACTGCTCGACGGCGCCATCAAGGTCGCCGAGTGCAACCGGACGCCGCACGAATCCCATCGAGTAGGCATCATCTGCGCTGATGATGTCGCCCGTGAGCACGAGATCCCGTGCTCTGCCGGCTCCGATGATTCGAGGGAGCAAGGCAGCTTCAATCACTGAGGGAATACCGACTCTCACCTCGGGCATCCCGAATCTCGCATTCGCGGATGCCACGCGAAGGTCGCAACTTGCCGCGATCTCCATGCCGCCACCGAGGCAGTAGCCGTTGATCCGGGCGATCGTTGGCACCGGATGCTCTCGCAAGCGAAGGCAGAGCTCGTGCAGGCTGGTGATGAACTTCCTCGCCGTGTCTGGCTCGAACCCGGCCAGCTCACGAATGTCTGCCCCTCCGATAAAGGCTCGCTCGCCATCCCCAGTGAGCACGACGGCGCGGACGGACTGGTCAGACGCAAGCTGTCCCAAGCGTTCGATCAGCAGGCGGACCAGCCCGCTGTCGAGAACGTTTAGTTTGCGCTGGTTGTCTACGCTCAGACGGACGACCGTTCCGGCCGGGTATTCGCGGCGATCGATGTGAATGCTTGGTCTCACCATTGCCCTAAGCCTGCCCAATTATCTGAAATGTCATCTACTTCGCAACGCAATTCGCATGAACTGCGTGAGCCGTATGGACCTGTACGCGGCGAACGATGACTTGATTCTCATAGTTCGATATTCAATCTGAAAAAGTCAAATTCATACTATATCTTGATCATTATTCTTACTTTTCCGTGCTAGGATCCAAGTGTGTCTATGGCTATGGGAGTACATGCCGTGAATCCGTCTGGCCTCTCCGGTCGATTGCGCGACGCACGAGTAGCTCGTGGTCTCAGCCAACACGCTGTTGCCGGAATAGTTGGCGTGCCGCGGACCGCAATCACTCAGATCGAGGCAGGCAACCGATCCGTCTCTACGCTCGAACTCGCAAAGATGGCTTCGTGCTATCGGTGTCCGGTCGAGTACTTCCTGTCCGCCGCCAGAGAGGATGAAGACATCTTGGTGGCCTTGCACCGAGTCGCTCCCGGGTTGGAAGCAGAGAACGAGGTGCGTGATCAAGTGGACCGTTGCGTTGCCTTGTGTCGCGAAGGCGTCACGCTTGAGAGCCTATTGGGATGGGACCGACGATCTGGGCCGCCATCGCGTGATCTGCGTTCGCCCCGTTCGACAGGAGAAGCAATCACTCAGGCGGAGAGAATCGCCGACGAAGAGCGGTTGCGGCTGAACATCGGCCTTGCGCCCCTCGCAGACATTGCGGAACTCATCAGCTCGCAGGGTATCTGGGCGTCCGGGGTTGACCTGCCCGACCACATGTCAGGCTTGTTCCTCCGGCACCCGTCAATTGGCATGGCAATTCTGGTCAATGCGTCGCACCCGCATGTCCGCAAGCGGTTTTCCTTCGTTCATGAATACGCCCACGCCTTGTTTGATCGAGACCGAACCATCAGTGTCTCCAGCACTGACAATTCAAAGGACCAAGTAGAAAAGCGCGCCAACGCCTTTGCCGCAGCGTTCCTGATGCCTAGAAGCGGCGTGCGTGAGGTCTTGCAGCAATTGGACAAAGAGTCTCGAGGGAGACCTGGAAACTTGATCTACGACGCCGCTAGCGACGGGTCTGTGGAGGTAGAATTTCGCTCCTCGCCGAATTTCCAACGCGTCACGTATAAGGATGTCGCGGTGGTGGCCCAGCGTTTCGGTGTCAGCTATCAGGCGTCGGTGTTCCGCCTCAGGAGTTTGAGGTACATTTCACAAGTCGAGTGCGATGACCTGCTGGAACGCGAAGAACTCGGTAGAGAATACCTCCGTGTTCTCGGCCTACGCGAACAAGACGACGAGGCTGTGCGTGTAACTGAGCAACGTACTCGGTACCGTGAGCTGCGGAGCGAGGTCACAAGCCTAGCCATAGAAGCCTACCGTCGCGAAGAAATCTCGCGAGGGCGACTTCTCGAATTGAGCGGCCTCTTGGGAACCGATGGTCGGGAATTGCTGGAAGTTGGCGAAACCCTGCGCTTGCAGTGACAAGAATGGATGGAAGTCAACTCCTCAAGCACCGTAGTAGTGGACACGTCGGTGCTCATTTTCCTCCTCATCGGCCACATCGGCAAGATTGGGTCTTGGCGAGCGATCTGCAATCGCTCTGTCGATTTCCAAAGGGTGGAAACTGGCGATCGATGATCGGAGGGCAGCCAAGGAAGCCCTCGCGATGAGCTCGACACTCGACGTCATGACAACTCAAGATCTGGTCGTATCGATGATTCGTGAGAATCTGCTTGATATTGCCGAAGCAGACGAGATGAAGCATCTATGGTCGGCTCGCTACCGATTTCACCTCCGAACCGACAGTTTCGCAGATGCCGTATAGAGGATCACTGCATTGAGGAAAGACCTATGCCTGAGGAAACACTGGGACTTGCGCATTGGGACCGAGACTAGATCGTCGGAGAGAGGGGGCGGTTCGCCAAAGCTAACATTGAGAGTAATCTTGCAAGCGATGAAGCATGAGAGCTGATCGTCACGAGCCGCAGGAATCGACACGCGAGCTGCTCGGCGAAGTGCAGCAACGATCGGCGCGGTTCCTAGAGTCCCTGCCCGAACGGCATGTCCCTGCGTCACGCGGGGCAGACGATCTCGCACAGGCGCTCGGCGGGGCCTTGCCGAGGCTGGGCCGGCCAGCCTCGGAGATCCTCGCGCAACTCGACGAGGTCGGCTCCAAGGGAACGGTCGCAAGCGCCGGCCCGCGCTATTTCGGCTTTGTCACGGGCGGAGCGCTGCCCGCAGCGCTGGCTGCGAACTGGCTTGCGGCAGTGTGGGACCAGAACGCGTTTAGTGAGGTGAGCTCGCCGATAGGTGCTGCGGTCGAGTCGGTTGCGTCGCAATGGGTTCTCGAGCTTCTGGACCTGCCCGCAACCAGCGGCGCCGCGTTCGTGACCGGGGCTACGATGGCGAACTTTTCCGCGCTCGCGGCAGCGCGGCGCTCGGTGCTGCTGGCACACGGTTTCGATGTCGATCGTACAGGCCTCAATGGGGCTCCACAGATCACCCTCGTGGCGGGCGAGCAGGCCCATGCGACCCTCTTCAAGGCGTTCGGAATGCTGGGTCTCGGTCGCGAGCAGGTGATCAGGGTGCCAGCCGATGGGCAGGGCCGCATGCGCGCCGATGCTCTCCCTAACGTCGCCGGGCCCGCAATCGTCTGTACCCAGGCTGGGAACGTGAATACGGGAGCGTTCGATCCGGTGGGTGCGATTTGCGATGCAGTGAAGCAGGAAGACGTGTGGGTCCATGTTGACGGGGCCTTTGGCCTCTGGGCGAGGGCTTCGCGAGAGTTCGGCGCGCCCGCGGCGGGAATCGAGCGGGCGGATTCATGGGCGACCGATGCGCACAAGTGGCTCAACGTTCCCTATGACAGCGGTCTAGCCATCGTGCGCGACGCCGACGCGCTTCGCTGTGCGATGTCGTTGCAGGCGGCCTATCTCCCCGAACGCGTGGGTCGCGAGCCGTTCGACTACACTCCCGAATCGAGCCGCCGTGCTCGCGGGCTTGAGGTCTGGGCGGCGATCGCCTCGCTCGGCCGCGATGGCGTGGCAGAACTCGTGGAGCGCTGCTGTCGCCACGCCCAGAGCTTTGCTGAGGGATTGCGAGGTGCTGGCTGCCAGGTCCTGAATGACGTGGTGCTCAATCAGGTGCTCGCCTCGTTCGGTGACGATCGGACTACGTCGGAAGTGATCCGGCGCGTGCAACGAGACGGAACCTGCTGGTGCGGCGGTACGCTTTGGGGAGGCCGGACGGCGATGCGCATCAGTGTCTCGTCGTGGGCGACGACCAGCGATGACGTCGAACGGAGCCTCGAGGCGATCCTCAGCGTCGTCCGAGGTGTCAAGCGGGACTGCGGCTGATCGGCTGTGGTGCTCCCATGTTGAGCGCCAGAATCGGTCTATGGGCGCGGGACCGACCGATCATGCAACTGCTGCTTGCAACGAGCCGAGACCGTGCGGAATAGATCTCACGGTCTTGAACTGAACGGAATCACCCGCGGGGCTGGCGACGCTTCACGCTAGAAAGACTAGATCGACAACGCCCGCGCAGCCTACAGGCCGCCAGCCATATCGACGAAGGAGCCGGTCACATAAGATGCTTCTTCCGACAGCAGCCACAGAATCGCTGCAGCCACTTCTTCGGGTTTACCTCCACGCCGCATCGGCAGTGCGTCCTGCAGTCGCTCGATCCGTTGGGGGTCGCCTCGCCCTGCATGAATCCCGGTGCGGATGAATCCCGGCCTGACCGCGTTGACACGAATTCCGTCTTCCGCCACCTCGCGAGCAACACCAATCGTAAGGCTGTCAACAGCCCCCTTGGAGGCCGCGTAATCTACGTACTCATTGGGCGAACCCGTTCGAGAGGCGGCTGACGAGACGTTAACAATAGCTCCTCCAGATCCGCCGGACCGTCGACTCATCCTACTGATGGCTGCCCTGGTGCAGTACAGGGTTCCAAGCACGTTCGTCCTAAGGATCGTCTCCCAGCGAGCGCTGTCCATGTCCTCCAGGCAGGGCCATTTTTTTGTCCGAGTCCGAGGCAGTGCACGACAGTAGCCGGAGGGGCAGTGGCTGCCTGCTAGAGTTTGCGAGCTCGGCATGGTAGCGCTGTCTGCTGCGAGGACTGGACATTTTGTTGTCAGTCTGTCAGGCTAGGCTCTAGTGGCAGCGCCAAGCGGCTTGCGGGATCTGGATTTGCGCTCCGTGCAGGTGCGCCCCACGCACGGTGCGCAGGAGCACCGGCGCTGGGACCGCTTGGTGGCCAGCCACCACTACCTAGCGTTCGAGGGGTTGTTCGGCAAGGCCCTGCGGCATGTGGCGACGCTGGGGCAGGACTGGATCGCACTGGTGGGCTGGCAGGCCGCCGCGCTCAAGCTGGCGGCCCGTGACCGCTGGATCGGCTGGAGCCCGCAGCAGCAGCGGCGGCGCCTGCATCTGCTCACGCAGAACTCGCGCTTCGTGATTCTGCCGGCTTGGCAGGGGGCGCCCAATCTGGCCTCGCGGGTGCTCGGGCTGAGCTTGCGACGGCTTTCGGACGACATGTTGGCCGAGCACGGCATTCCGAGCCTGTTAGCGGAGTCGTTCGTGGACCCTGAACGCTTCGCCGGCACCTGTTACCGGGCCGCCAACTGGCGCTCGCTGGGCTTCAGCGGCGGCTACGCACGGCTGCCGGGTGCCACGCCGCGCTGGCGTCGGCACGGCCAGCGGAAGGAGATTTTCGTGTACGAATTGCAGCCCGGCGCGGCCCTCAAGCTGGCCCAGCCGGAGGATGATCCGGCCTGGGACGGGCCGGCCCGCAGCGCGCCCCCCGACGCGCAGACGCTGCGCAGTCTGTTCGAGTTCCTCGGCGAGTTGCCCGAGTACCGCCATGCGCGCGGCAAGCGCTACGGCTTGCGCAGCGTGCTGGCCTTGGCGGTGGCGGCGCGCCTGTGCGGCTACCGCGGGGTGACCGCCTTCGCCCAGTTCGCGGCCCTGCTGAGCCAGTCGCAGCGACTGGCGGTGGAGTGTTTCTACAGCCCCAGCCAAGGCTGCTACACGAGTCCGTCGATCACCACGTTCCACAACATTCTGGCGACCCTAGAGCCGCAGACGCTGGAGGAGGCGGTGCGCGGGTGGGCCCTCCAGCAAAGCGCGCAAGTGCAGTCACAGCAAGACGCTACGGATTCGTCCAAGGCCGCCAGCGAGGCACCCAGCGAGGGCCCGGCAGTGCTGCCGGGCGTGAGCCTGGACGGCAAGGACGTGCGCGGGGCCTCCAAGCAGAGCGCACACGGTCGGCGCATGCTGCTGGCCGCGGTGGAGCAGGGCAGCGGCGTGGTGCTGGGACAGTTGGAGATCGACTCCAAGACCAACGAGATCCCGGCCTTCCGGGAACTAGCCAGGCAACTCGACCTGGCCGGGCGGGTGGTCACCGGCGACGCGCTGCACGCCCAGCAGGAGACGGCCCGCTGCCTGCTCGAGGAATCCCAGGCAGACTATCTGATCACCGCGGTGAAAAACAACCAGCCAACGCTGTTCCGGGACCTGCAAGAGATGGACTTCAGTGCCTGCCCGCTGGTGGAGACGCTGGACAAGCAGCATGGCCGCATCGAGCGCCGACGCTACTGGGTCAAGGACATCAGCGCCGCCGAATGGGACGACTATGCCGCCCTGCACGGCCGCCAGCAGGCCATCCGCGTCGAACGTCGGCGGCAGCACGTCAAGAGCGGCAAGAGCAGCACCGAAGTGAGCTATGCGCTCACCTCGCTGGGCCCCGCACGGGCCACCCCCGAGCAACTCGCGGAGTTGCTGCGCAACCACTGGCAGATCGAGAACCGCCTGCACTATGTGCGTGACTTCACCTACGACGAAGACCGCTGCCGCGTGTATGTGCGCGACCTGCCGCGCAACCTGGCCTGTCTGACCAACACGGCCATTTCGATCATCCGCTGCCTGCCCCAATTCCGCTACGTGCCGGAGGCCAACCGGCATTTCGCGGCACGCCCGCAGGAGGCTCTCGACTTGCTGCTGCAAGCGCCCTCGCCTTAGCCCATGCGAGCGTCCCGCCAGCCTGCCCGGCAACGCCTTGCGAGGCGTCACACCCCCGCTGCGCCGACACTGTCCAGTGCCCCCTCGCGGGCGCTGCGAAGAGCGGCCCAGCGCCCTTCGAGCAGGCCCTTGCAACTCCAGCGACAGGCTGCCCTAGTTGCACGAGCAACGATCCGATCCCATCAGACGAGTCACGTATCGACAAAAAAATGTACCTGGTCCTCCAGGCGAGATGCGGGCGCCACTGCACCGGCGTTGTTGACGACCCCGACCAGACTCCCTCCCTGAGCATCGATTGCTTCGAAAAGCCGCGCAACGTCTCCTTCTTGGCCTACGTCCGCTTGAAGAGCGACGCCATCCCCACCCTGTTCTCGAATCTCTTTGACGACCGACGTGGCCGCTTCAACGCTCTGCCGAAAATTGACACAAACGAAGTAGCCGCGTGCTGCCGCTTGCAGTGCAGTCGCCGCACCAATGCCGCGACTTGCGCCTGTGATCAATAGCACTCGGCTGGATCCCATTTCTCTCTGTCGCAGCACTTCGCAAGGGCTCTCTGCTGCTACTCCAGCCCATTCTCAGTTCCGGTGCGTCCCCCTGCGAAGCCGTGCGGACTCTCTTGAGATCCGGACATTACCGGTGTCGATAACCAGCCTTGGCCCGACGCCATCAAACCTGGACGATCGAACTTCTGCCTTCTGCGAGGCGTTGTAGCTCCGATTGTAGCTGCCGGAGTTTCGGTCGAAGGGATGGGTCTAGGGCTCACTCTTGCAGCGTGCGCTGCGCCCCGTAACGCCTAGTCCTGAGCGACCATTGCGACTGTTTTGCACAGTCTTTACCAACCCTGCGGGGATTCCTGTCACCCGCGTGGTGAACCGGTTCGCCTTGTAGATCAGAATGGAGGAGTCACATGGCTAAGCCGCAGGCAGTAGTGGATCTTCGCAAGCGCGCTGTTGAGGGGGCTCAGGCACTCGAGACAGCTCTCCGCCCGGAACTGGTTCCCGATGACAAGCCAACTCCTCCGCCGTTATCGAGGGGGATTGTTGCTGCGCTCGTTGCAGTCGGCATCGTCTTGGGATTGTTCGCCTACCGAGCCCTGCAGAGCCAAGCTGGCCCCGCTGGCAGCTCTGGGCCGGCCGAGGTCCCTACGGCGATAGTCGAATCCAAGAGGTTCGAAGCATCGCTTCGGGCTGGCGGCACCCTCGGAGCCACGAACTTCGCCGTGATTCGCGCACCGCGCATGCGCGGCGCTAGGGATCGCGGTGGTGGCGGCGGCGGTGGTGGTGGCGGCGGCGGCGGTTCCAGCCTCACTATCGAATCCCTAGCCGAGCCTGGAACGATGGTCGAAGCTGGCGAGGTCGTCGCTGTGTTTGAGTCCAAACAAACCGCGGACATGCTGGACAACTACAACTCCTCGCTGGCTCAGACGCGCAGGCGTTCCGCGAGTCGAATCGCATCCCTGCTGATCGACGCCGCCAACTTAGAGCAAGACCACCACAAGGCTCTGGCGGATGCAGACAAGTCCGAGCTTGAACTGCGCACCGCGGAAGTCAGGTCAAAGATCCAAGCCGAGATCCTTGCGTTGCAGGCGGAGCAAGACGAGGCTTCCGCAGAGCAGCTTACCGAAGAGGTGCGCTTGAGCCGGATCGCCGACACCGCTGAGAAGCGCGTCTACGAGATCGACATCGAAAAGGACGAGCGACGCCTTGCTAGGACCATGCAGGACATGGAAAAGATGCGCTTGCGCACGCCAGTCTCCGGCCTCGTGGTCGTCGAGACAATGTTCCAGCGCGACGGGTTCTCGCAAGCTTCGGCCGGTGACACGGTCAATCCCGGCTCCACCTTCCTGCGGATCGTGGATCTCTCCAAGATGGCTGTGTATGCCGACATCAACCAAGCCGATGCACAGCTTGTGGAACTCGGATCGCCAGCCACCATCCATCTCGATGCCTATCCTGGCGCAGCCTTCGAGGGGCGCGTCGCTGCTATCGGAGCGGTCGCTTCCGCCGGACAATCCACTGGCGGCGGTGGCAGGGGCGGGCGCGGCGGCTCGCGGGGTGGTTCGTCCGGCCAGTGGGTCCGGCAAGTTGCGGTCCAGATCGAAGTCCTCAGCCAGGACGAGCGCATCAAGCCTGACCTTTCGGCCAGCGCCGATATCCTGCTGGCGGCCGAGGATCAAGCCTTGGTCGTGCCGCGCTCGGCGCTGGGAGAGATCGATGGCGGGGACGCCGTTTGGGTGCAAGATGGCGGCAAGTTTGTCGAGCGAGAAGTTCAGGTCGGCCAACTCAGCGACACCGAGGCCACCATCCGGTCGGGCCTGAGCGAGGGCGAAGTGATCGCCGCACAACCGGTACGGGACGCGGATCTCGCGCGTGCGTTGTAGCTGGCCCAGGCCGTTCGGGTCAGCCTCGCTGACCGGCTCAGAGCCCGGTTAACGTGTTCTGAATGCGCTCGACCTGCGATTCGTAGTCGCTGAGCTTCTGCCGCAGAGAGCTCACGACGTGCTCGGGGGCCTTCTCGACGAAGCTCCGGTTGTCCAGCCGACCTCTCGCCGAGGTTTCCGCCTTGACCAGTGAGGCGAGTTGCTTTTCGAGCTTGGTGCGGAGCGCGATGCGCCGTTCCTCCGGCAACTGCACGGCCAAGTCGAAGTTGGCCGTGTGTCCCAGGGCTTGGCCGGCCCCGGCTGCGCCCGAGCGGGCCTCGGCTTGCAGGTTGGCCAGCCGACGCAGGGCTCCGTGTTCGCTGCGCACCACGTCCAGCGTGACTTCGTCCTCGCTGAACACCGTGCCGTGCAGGATTTCCCGCGGTGGAAGATTAAGTTCTGCCCTTAGGTTCCGGGCCGTAGTAACTAGGGCCTGAAGGACTTCAACACGCCGCTCCGCAGCAGGATCTGCATCGCTTTCAGCGGCTTGCGGATAGTCCGTGAGGGCGATGGACTTGAACCGTCCGGGCGTGTTGGCCGTCAGCCGCTGCCACAGGTCTTCGGTGATGAATGGCATGATCGGGTGCAGCAGCCGCAGTGATCGCTCGGTGGCGGCCAGCATGTTCTTCCAGCCGTTGGTCAAGCCGCTCCCATCCTCGAACGAGAGCTTCTTGAGCTCGATGTACCAATCGCAAAACTCGTGCCAGAAGAAGTGGTACAGGGTGCTCGCGACTTCGTGGTAGCGGAAGCTGTTGATCTGTTCGTTGGCTTGGGCCGCCACGGTATGCAGTCTCGAGAAGATCCAGCGATCGGCGAGCGACACCTCTCCGGTCTTCTCATCCGGCAGCGGGCGGTACTCGGCCAGGTTGGCGGGTGTCCACACGTCGGCACCGGCCTTCTCCAAGCTCATGCCGACGAAGCGCAGCGCGTTCCAGATCTTGTTCGCGAAGGTGCGGTAGCCCGCGATGCGCTCTTCCTTGAGGACTACGTCCGCGCCCTGCCCGGCCGAAGCCACCAGCGCGAATCGAACCGCGTCGGTTCCGTAGCGCTCAGTCATCTCGATCGGGTCGATCACGTTGCCCTTGGTCTTGGACATCTTCTGCTTGTCGGCATCGCGGACGAGGCCGTGAATGAAGACCTTGCGGAAGGGCACCTCGTCGGTCATCGCGATGCCGAGCATCATCATTCGCGCCACCCAGAAGAAGAGGATGTCGAAGCCCGTATTGAGCAGCGCTGTGGGGTAGAAAGCCTTGAGGTCGGCGGTCTTGTCTGGCCAGCCCATGGTCGAGAACGGCCACAGCCCCGAACTGAACCAAGTGTCCAGCACGTCCGCCTCTTGGTGGGTCACGCGCAGCCCGCGCCGCGCGGCCTCGGCCCGAGCCTCCTCCTCGTTGCGGGCCACGACGAACGAGCCGTCCTCGAGGTGCCAAGCCGGGATGCGGTGGCCCCACCATAGCTGGCGCGAGATGCACCAGTCACGGATGTTGTGCATCCACTCGAAATAGTTGCGCTGCCACTGGTCCGGCAGGATCTCGGTGCGCCCCTCTTCCACGGCTCGGATCGCGGCTTCTGCCAGTGTCTTGGTGCGCACGAACCACTGCGTCGAAACCCGCGGCTCCACGGCCAGGCCGGATCGCTGGCTGCGCCCGATGTTGTTGGTGTACTCCTCGACCTTGTCGACCAGCCCCAGCGCCGTGAGATCCCTGACGATCTGCTCGCGAGCGTCGTAGCGGTCCAGTCCCGCATAGTCGCCGCCGTTGGCGTTGATCCTAGCCTCTTCGTCCAGAACGGTGATGCATTCGAGTCCGTGCCTCTGGCCCGCCGCGAAGTCGTTGGGGTCATGAGCCGGTGTGACCTTGACGATGCCGGTGCCGAATTCAGGGTCCACGAAGTCGTCGCAGATGACCGGGAGGCTGCGGCCCACAAGCGGCAGCTGGACGGCGCGTCCGTGCAGTTGACGGTAGCGCTCGTCGTCGGGGTGCACTGCCACGGCTGTGTCGCCGAGCATGGTCTCCGGACGAGTCGTGGCGACCACCACAGAATCTCCGTCCGCCCCCTCAACGGGATAGCGGAGGTGCCACAGAGAACCTTCCTGGGTCTCGTACTCGACTTCTAGGTCGGAGATCGCGGTGAGTGTGCCCGGATCCCAATTGATCATGTACTCGCCGCGGTAGATCAGGCCACGCTCGTAGAGGCGGACAAAGCACTCGGCTACTGCTCGCGACAGCCCGGGGTCCATCGTGAACCGCTCCCTGGTCCAGTCGCAGCTCGCTCCGACGCGCTTGAGTTGTCCCACGATCTTGCCGCCGTAGGTCTCCTTCCAGTTCCATACGTGGTCTAGGAACTTCTCGCGCCCGAGATCTCGGCGGTCGATGCCATCCTTGGCCAGATGGCGCTCGACCAGCATCTGGGTAGCGATACCAGCGTGATCGGTGCCCGGCAGCCAGAGAACATTGCGCCCGCGCATCCGCTGCCAGCGCATCGTGATGTCGACCTGAGAGGTCTCGAACATGTGCCCCATGTGCAGCGCGCCAGTGACGTTGGGCGGCGGGATCACTAGCGAGAACACGGGTTTCGACGAGCCGGCGTCAGCTTTGAATAGACCCTCGCTGACCCACCACTCGGCCCACGCTGGTTCAATCTGCGAGGGATCGTAGGCTTTCTCTAATTGCATGAATTCGAGGGCGGGTAACTAGACCCACTGTACAACACGCACCTGAGCCGACTGGTCGGCGGCCGGCGGCCGAAACGCCCGCGTCCGGACGCTGCGCGCCCGCTTGTTCGGGCAGCGCATCTCCTCCAGATCGAAGGTGACTCGAGAGCGCGAACTGGGGCGGCATGCTTGGGCGGGAGCGGCCCGACGGCACTCGTGCGGCAACCCGGCCGATGTCCGGTCCAGAACGTGGTTTCCTGGGCGATTGCGACTGCGATAAGGCCCGAAACGCATTCCACTCGCTCCCGAGGGGCACCGGTCCCGGTCGGTTGAGGGCGCCGCTGACGCGCGTTTCTCCGGGAGAGCACGCGATATCGCAGCGATTCCCATATCATGTAGGAACATGCCGCGCCCGATGGATGTGTACGAGGAGCTGGTGGAGCTCCGCCGCTCCGGCGAGAAGTGCGCGGTCGCGACGATCGTCGAGGTCGCCGGCTCGATTCCGAGCTTTCAGAGCGCCAAGATGCTGATCCGCCAGGACGGTACCATGGTGGGCACCATTGGAGGCGGCTGTACCGAGGCCGAAGTTTGGCAGGCGGCACGCGATGTCATCGAGACCGAGAAGCCGCGCATGCTGCAGTTCAGCCTTGGCCAGGAAGCGGCCTACGACAATGGTCTGATCTGCGGCGGGCAGCTCAACGTGTACGTGGAACCGGTCTTGCCAGTGCCCACAGCGCTGATCTTTGGCGCAGGACACATTTCGAAGAGCCTGTCCAAGGTCGCCACGTTGGCGGGATTCGCCACTACCGTAATTGACAACCGTGACAGCTACGCCAACCGCGAGCGGTTTCCCGAAGCGTCCGAGGTGATCGCTGCCGAGTACGAGGATGTCTTCCCGAGGTTGCCCTGCAACGATGCGACGTACGCGATCATCGTCACCCGTGGCCACAAGGACGACATGCGCGTGCTTCGCTGGGCGGCCGACCAGCCGTTGCGCTACGTCGGCATGATCGGATCGAAGCGGAAAACGATCGAAGTCGCCAAGCACCTGCTCGCCGAGGGTGTCGCGCTTGAAAAGCTCTCGCAGATCCACGCGCCGATGGGTCTCGATATCGGGGCCGTCACGCCTGAGGAGATCGCCGTTGCCGTGGTAGCCGAAATGATTCGCAGGCGCCGCAACTCGCAGGACGGATGGAGTCCGCTGTCGAAGTCAATCTTTGCCGAGGGTGTGCCGCGGGCGCTTGCGGCGGCAGGCGTGGCCGATACAGAGTCGGTGTCTGAGACGGAAGCTCTAACCGAGACGCGGTGAGCACGGCGGGCTTGATCCTGGCCGCTGGGCGCTCCTCCCGGATGGGCAGCGACAAGGCGCTCCTAGACTTTCGAGGACGCCCCTTCCTTAGCCACTTGGCGCATCTGCTGCTGCCTCGAGTCGATGCGCTTGTAGTCGTTTTGGGCCATCACGAGGAGCGCATTCGAGAGGCGCTGCCGGCCTCACCGCGTATCCGGACCGTGGTCAACCGCGATTACGACCGGGGAATGCTGACCTCCTTGCAGTGCGGGCTGGCGCAGATCGGGCAGCAGGTGGACGCGGTGCTATGGATGCTGGTGGACCATCCGGTCGTGCGGGGCCGCACCCTCGACAGATTGCTCGCAGCCGCCGCAGATTCCCGCGCCGCGCTGGTGATTCCCCGGCATGGAGGGGAGCGTGGCCATCCGGTTGTGCTTTCCAAGCGAGTGATCACGGATTTGCTGGATCTCGATCCCGGCCGCAGTCCCCAAGATGTCGTGCGCGGCTACTATAGCGAGGCGCACTTCCTTGACACAGCTGACAAGGGTGTTCTGCTGGACATTGACCGTCCGGAAGACTATCGCGCGCTCGCCACGCCCGCGCAGGCCCAATAGGCCGGTCCTAGATACCGTGGGTCTTCAACCCCTCACGCGCGTCGGGAGCTGGGTCGGAGGCCTGGATCCCTCCCAGCCTTCTCGCAGCATGTGGGCAAGGCCGTTCACCAGGGACACGTGTTCCGGCCGGTTGGCGATATTGCGGAGCTCGTTGCGCGAGTTCTTGTAGTCGTAGAGTTCGACGGTGCTGTACGGGCTGTCGATCCCGGACCACTCGGTGTAGCGGTGACGCACCGTGCGCATGGAGTAGCCCATTCCGGGGCCTACGCCCGGGATGATGCGGGGGTGCTGGCTGAACACTGCTCTCTTCCACAGGCGCTTCGGATCGTCGAAGATACCTCGCCAGCTGGAACCCTCCATGTTCGGAGCTAAGGGAACGTCACAAATCGCGCACAGGGAAGGGAACAGGTCGACCGACTCGACAAGCGCCTCGGTCTTGCGTCCTGCATTGCGCTGACGCGGAGCCCGCACGACTAGTGCGGTGTGGGTGGCGGCCTCGTAGTTCGAGTGCTTGTTCCAGAGGCCCAGCTCTCCCAGGTGCGAACCGCTGACGCCTGCGATTGCGACCGCTGTGCGATCTGCGATCCCGTTTTGGTCCAGCGCGTCGAGCAGCATGCCGATCTGAGAGTCCGCGAAGGTCACACAGGCACGGTACGCCCGAATCAGCTCGCGCGCCTTGGGTTTGGGGATTGGTCCTTCGGCGGGAATGTCGTCGTATTTTCGGATCTGCTCCGAACCATGAAGCGCGAATGTGGGCGCATCGCGCGGCGGGTCGGGGGCTTTTGGGATGTCCGACCTCCCGGTGGGATAGAGCTTGAAGAAGCGCTCCGGCGCGATCATCGGGAGGCTGGGCCCGCGCAGGCCAACTGCGATGAAGAATGGGCGATCCTTCAGTTGCGCGATCGCTCTCGCGGCCGCCGCGGCTATCTGTCCGTCTGGAAGCTGAGACGCATCCGCCGAGGAGGACTGCCAGCTCTTGGAGGTCGTCGCCTTTGCGACTGCGCCGGGCTCTTCTTCCGCGATGCGCCAACCGCTGCGCTGCAGTCGCCTCCAATTCGCCTCCGAGAGAGCGTCGTTCTCGCCGCTGTGCCAGGCAGGCCCGCCCGGATTCCACGGTGCAATGCTCCAGGACCGGCGATCGTCGAGCGCGGGAGATTCGAAAACGTTGCCGAAGGCGGTGGTCTCGTACCCGTGGTCGCGGAACTGCCCGGGCAGCGTGATGGCATTGGGCCGGAAGGCTCGGAAATGGATCCGGTGGTCGTAGACTCGGGTCGTGTCTGGCCGCAGGCCCGTCAACAGCGTCGTTCTAGAGGGGCTGCTGGCGGCCTGCTGGCAGTAGCTTCGCAAGAAGGTCATGCCGTGCTCCGCCAAGCGGTCGATCCGCGGCGTCTTGACCAGCGGATTGCCATAGCAACCCAATTCCGGCCGCAGGTCGTCCACAAGCACCAGCAACACGTTGAGCCGCGGCTGCGGCTCCTCGGTCTGCTGAGCCAATCCCGCGGCCGCAGCCGCGAGCCCCGACAGCGACGCTCCGCTAGAGCGCAGGAACTTGCGGCGCGAAGTGTGCGAGCGATGGTTCACGGCGGAATGCGGTTTGGCGGGGCGGCCGCTCAGACGTGCAAGCCCGTGGCGTCCCTCAGATGCTGCGCGGAAGGCCGGGGGGGACGCTTCACTCTGGCCCGGCTCAGGCCACGTGGGCGTCGAGCTTGTCCGCCACCCGAGCCTCGGGAACGGCCCCGACGATCTGTTCGACGGGCTGGCCCGCCTTGAACAGCAACATCGTCGGGATGCCGCGCACGTTGAAGCGCTGGGCGGCGCCCGGGTTCAGGTCGACGTCAAGCTTGCCGATCTTGACCTTTCCGGCGTACTTCTCGGCCAGCGCGTCGATGACCGGAGCCATCTGCCGGCACGGGCCGCACCAGGTCGCCCAGAAGTCAACCAAGACGGGCTGCTCGGAATTCAGGACCTCGGAGTCGAAATCCGAATCGGTAAACGTAAGTGTGTGGGAACCAGCCATCAAACACCTCCAGTGGATCGAAATCTCAGCGTAGCAGACTGAAACGCCACTGCCTTTAGCGATCGAGATCTGCCTTCCAGTCGTGCAGCAGCGAAAGCGCCTCGAACGGGCTGACGCGGTCCACGTCAAGCGAGCGGAACTCGGCGAGGATGCTCTGCTCGGCCGAGGCGGGTTTCGAAGTCTTGGCCGGGGGAGGGGAGTCGCGGGGCGCGCTGTCGAACTGCTCGTGATGGGCCAGCACCTCCCCGGCGCGGACCACGACGTCGGTCGGCAGCCCTGCCAGCCGGGCGACTTCGATGCCGTAGCTGCGATCCGCCTTTCCCGGTTCGATCTTGTGGAAGAAGACCAGCTGTTCGCCGGACTGCTTGGCCGACACGTGCAGGTTGAAGATGCCCTTGCGGGCCTTGGGCAGGGCGGTGAGTTCGTGATAGTGCGTCGCGAACAGGGTCTTCGCGCGAACCTTGCCGAGGATATACTCGGCGACGGCCCAAGCAATGGCCAGGCCATCGTACGTCGAGGTGCCGCGCCCGATCTCGTCCAGCAGGACCAAGCTGCGCTCCGTGGCGGTGTTGAGAATCTGGGCCGTCTCGGTCATCTCGACCATGAAGGTGGAACGCCCCTGCGCGACGTTGTCGCTCGCGCCGATGCGGGTGAAGATGCGATCGATCAGCGGAAGCGACGCGGATCTCGCCGGCACGAACGAGCCGATCTGTGCCATCACCGCGATCAATGCGGTCTGTCGCAGGTAGGTCGACTTGCCGCCCATGTTGGGACCGGTGATCAGGGCCACCAGGCGCTCGTCGCTGTCAAGATGCACGTCGTTCTCGATGAATCCCTCGCCGCGCTCTTCCTCCAACGCGCGCTCGACCACCGGGTGCCGACCGCCCTTGATCTGGATCTTGCCGCCCGGGGCGAAGCGCGGCCGCGAGTAGTTTCTCTCGACCGCGACCTCGGCCAAGCCGCGCAGCACGTCGATCTCTGCGATAGCCGCCGCGCTCGTTCGAATCCGCCGGGCTTGCTCGGCCACGTCAGCCAGCAGCCCTCGGAAGATCGCCGCCTCCCGTGCGGCGATGCGTGTCTCGGCATCGAGCACCTTGGCCTCGAGTTCCTTCAACTCGGCGGTCGCGAACCGCTCGCCGTTGACCAGCGTTTGCTTGCGCTCGTAATACTCCGGAACCTTGGACAGGTTGGGCTTTGACACCTCGATAAAGAAGCCGAAGACGTTATTGAATTTTACCTTTAATGAGTCAATCCCCGTGGCGCGTCGCTCGCGCTGTTCCAAGCCTGCGATGAACGTCCTGCTGTCGCGCTGGATCGCGCGCAACTCGTCGAGTTCGGCGTCGAAGCCCTCGGCGACCGCGGTGCCCTCGCCCACCGCTAGCGACGGCTGCTCGGCGATGGTGGCCGAGATCTGCGCGGCGACGTCCGCCAGCTCGTCCATGCGCTCTAGCAGGGCGGCCAGCCTGCGCCCCGTGAGCTTTTCGACGAACGCCCGCACCTGCGGGATCCGCTTCAGTGACGTGCCCAGATTGTACAGATCGCGCGGGTTCGCCGAGCCGAGCGTGACGCGCGCCGCCAGCCGCTCGATGTCGTGCAGTTGCTTGAGTTCCGATTGCAGCTCGCTGCGGATGATGGTGTCGGCGCAGAGGCTCTGCACCGCCTCCAGCCGCTGCTCGATCTCTTCTTGGTCGAGGCTGGGCCGCAGGAGCCAGCTGCGCTGCAGGCGGGCCCCCATTGGCGTGGCCGTCCGGTCTAGCGTGAACAGCAGAGTGCTCTGGACCTGTTGGTAGAGCGAGTCGAACAGTTCCAAGTGGCGGACGGTAAGCGGGTCGAGGATCATCCAATCCGCCTGCTGGACGAATCTCGGCCGCTCCAAGTGTGCCAGTCTGGAGCGCTGGGTGTCCTTGAGGTAGTGCAGCAACGCTCCGGCGGTCGCGACTGCCAGCGGGTGGCCTGAGATCCCCAGCCCGTCGAGGCTGTGCAGACCGTACATATCGAGCAGCTGGCGTTCGGCGTAGTCTTGGTCGAACACCCATGGGTCGATGCCGGTGACGGTATACCGCTGCTCTCGTCGGTCACCGTCGAAGCGCAAGCCGAGGTCGGGCTCCGGCTCGGCGCGAAGCAGTTCCTTCACGCCGAGGGACTGGAGCATGTCCTGGACTTCGGCCTGGCCTAGCTCGGTCGCTCGGAATTCGCCGGTCGAGACGTCCACGTAGGCGAGGCCGGAGACCGAACCGTTCGAATGAACCGCTGCTAGGTAGTTGTTCTCGCCGGCGTTCAACAGGTCTAGATCGCTCGTTGTCCCGGGCGAGAGCACCCTGACGACCTCGCGCTTCACCAGCTTGCGCGCCTGCTTGGGATCCTCGACTTGGTCGCAGATGGCAACACGGTGGCCCTTCTTGAGGAGCTTCGACAAGTAACCGTCGGCCGAATGGGCGGGCACGCCGCACATCGGGATCGGATTCCCCGTGCGGTCGCGCCGCTTGGTCAGGGTGATCTCCAGGTCTTTCGCGGCCCTGACCGCGTCGTCGTAGAAGAGCTCGAAGAAGTCGCCGAGCCGGAAGAAGAGCAGGCAGCCCGGATGCTCCTGCTTGGCGGCGAAGTATTGCCGCATCACAGGGGTGGTAGACAAGTGTTCGGCCATCCGGGGGCGTTTGCGACCTTTCGAGTATAGCGCCACGTCCGGCGCGAGAACCGGCCGCTTCCCCTCGCGAGCGGCCGTGCGTTCTAATGAAGTCATGGCTCGAGATTTCGGCTCTCCGCCCGCGATCGCTTCCGGCGTCGCACTTCTCGGGAGGCCGCGAACCTGTTCACTGGCCGTGATGGCGCTGTCTGTCTCGGCCTTGGTTTCTTGTGGCACAGCGGGGGAGCCTGCCGCCGCGTCGGAAGTCGGCATTCGGGGGCTGTGGGAGGTCACATCGGTCCGCAACCTGGCCAAGGGCGAGGAGCAGCCCTACAGGCGCGAGTACCACCAGTTCGGCGACACCCACCAGATGGTGATCCTGGCAGGCGAGGACCGGCCGAAGCTCACCAAGTCCCTTAGCGACATGACGCCGGAGGAGTTCCAAAGCCAGCAGCCGCTGGGAGCGGGCCTCTACCGCTACGAGTGGGACGGGGAGAGCAAGGTCTTGCGGACGAACGTCGTGGCGCTGTCCGCCTATTACGAGGGCCGCTCGTTTCCCGGAGAGCTGGTGCTCTCGGGGGACACGCTTGTGCTGCGGGACAGCCATTCGGCTGACGGCGACGAGCGCGAGTGGTCGATGAGGCGAGTCAAGTGACGCGAGTCCTAGGTGGCGACCGCGGCCTCGGCCGCGACGGTGCGTGTCCCATGACGGCTCGCTCGCGCCGCCCCTCTGCGGCTCCGTGGCTCGCATTGGCGAGCCTGGCATTGCTAGGAACCGTTGTGCCGCCGCTCTGCGGGCAGTCCGATGCGACCCTGCAGGGAACCGTCACCGATCCGCAGGGTCGGGTGGTTCCGCGTGCGGAAGTCACCGTGACCCACAGCGGCACGGGCGTTTCGCGCGAGGTCACCACCAGCGGTGACGGGCGCTATGTCATCGCGGCGCTGCACCCGGGCAGCTACTCGGTCAGCGTCTCCCGGCGCGGCTTCCGGCTGGTCGAGGCTGTGGGGATTCTGCTCACCAGCGGCCGAGTCGCCGAGTACGACGTGCGCTTGGAACTGGGCATGACGCAGGATGCCATTGAAGTCGAGGGCGATCTCTCCCTGGTCTCCACCAATGCCGCGGACTGGGGCGGACTCGTCCCGGAACGCAATCTGCGCGACCTGCCGTTGAACGGTCGCGACCTGTTCGAACTCTCGGCGCTAGAGCCTGGCGCCACGCTGCCCGCCTCGGCGCGCGTCGGGCTGGCGCAAGGCATCGGGCGGCAGATCTCGGTGCTCGGTTCGCGCCCGAACCAAAACAGCTTCCAGCTCGACGGGGTCTACGTCAACGACGCCGCTTCGGCATCTCCCGCCAGCGCCACCGGCAACGTGCTCGGGCTGGAGATGGTCCAAGAAGTCCATCTGGTGACGAGCCCGTACAGCGCCGAGTACGGCCGCACTGCGGGCGGAGTGTTTACGGCGGTGTCGCGGTCAGGCGAGAACCGATTTCACGGCAGCGTCTACGAATACCTGCGCAACAACTCGTTGGACGCGCGCAACTTCTTCGATTCCCCGGCTGTCGGGGCCCCTCCGCTGCGGCGCAACCACTTCGGGGCCCTGCTGGGCGGGCCAGTCGTGCTAGACCGGGCGTTCTTCCTGCTCAACTACGAGGGCCTGCGCGAGCGGCGCGCCAGGACGGCGCGCCCGGCCGTGCCCACGCCGGAGGCCCGCCTCGGCCACCTGCCTGGCGAAGACATTCCCGTGGCCTCCGAAGTGCGCCCCTACTTAGACCTGTACCCGCTGCCCAACGGGCGCGACTTCGGCGACGGCACGGCCGCATCGATCCGCCAGCTGAACGATCGCGTCGACGAGACCTACCTGTCCGGAAAGCTGGATCTGGTCCTCGATTCTGCGACCCAGTTGGCGGCGCGCTACACGTTCGACGATGCCGCGGCCCGCACGCCGGACGCGATGGACCTGTGGGTGTTCGGGCTGGACTCGCGCGACAACTTCCTGCACACCCAGCTCAAGCGGGTGCATTCTCCCATGATGCTGTCGACTTGGCGGGCGGCCTTCAGCCGGGTCGACAATTTTGAGAACAGTTCCACCTCCGTGCCGGACTCGCTTGCGTTCGTCGACGGCCAGCCGATGGGCTCGATCACGGTGAACGGGCTCAGCAACATGGGTGGTTTCCAGGCGCGCGCACGGCCGCGCCGCTTCATCCTCGAGAGTTATCAGTTCGGGACTTCTCTCGTGCGCACGACAGGCAAGAGCACCTTGCGGATGGGCGCGGGCTACGACCGGGTACACTTCGACCAGCGCTCCGATCTGAGCGCGGTTGGCTCGTACACATTCGACTCGCTGCCACTGCTGCTGCAGGCCCGTCCTCGCATCGCCGAGGTGATGCAGCCCGGTTCCGACACGGTCCGGGGCTGGCGCTACAACCAATACTTCGGCTATTTTCAGCACGAGTTCAGGGTCTTCGACATCTTCAGCGTCAGTATGGGCGTGCGCTATGAGTCGGTCTCGACGCCGACCGAGGTCGACGGCAAGATCGCAGTGCTGCGGGACTTCGTCAACGATCCCCAGACGACGCTCGGCGGCCCTCTCTGGCGGAATCCGTCGAAGGATAACTTCGCGCCGCGTATCTCCGTGGCGTTCGATCCTGTCGGCGATTCCCGCACGGTTGCCCGCGGCGGCTTCGGGATCTTCTACGACCAGCTTGGCAGCCGCGAGCTCACCATCGCCGGCGTCCGCACGCCGCCCCTCTTCAACCGCATCTTGGTCTTCGGCCGCCCAGGCTTTCCAGACATCCTTCAAGCGGCCCAGGGCCGCAACCCATCCAAGTCGATGGACGGCGTGGACTACAACCTTAACCAGCCCTACGTCGCCCGCTGGCAGGCTTCGATGGAACGCCAGCTCAGCCCGAGCACGGTGATCCGGGCCGGCTATAGCGGCGCCCGCGGCATCCACCTGTTCGGCCAGCTGATCAGCGTGAACTCTCCGACACCCGAGGTTCAGAGCGACGGTCGCTATTTCTTTCCCCAGGGCAGCCCCTACGTCAATCCCGCCTTTTCGCGCATCGGGCTGCGCCGGACCCAGTTCAACTCGTTCTACCAAGGGATCACCTTCAGCTTGCAGAGCCGGCTGGCCAAGCGGCTGGCGATGCGCGGCAAGTACACCTGGGGCCGCTCCATCGACGAGGCCTCGAACCACACCTTCAACGACTTCGTAGCCAGCGACCAGGTGCCGACGGTATGGAACTACCGTGCCAACAGGGGGCTCTCGGACTTCGACCAAGAGCACGTCGTGGCCGGGAACATCTCGCTGGAGCTGTGGAGGGGCAAGGGCTCGCCGGCCGCGGCGGTGTTTGGAGGCTGGCAGCTGCACGGCATCATGCAGGTACTGTCCGGGACGCCGTTCGCGCCGCGCGTGGGCTTCGACCGGGCGCGCCTCAGGCCGGGTTTCGGCGATGTCGGACAGCGCCCGGATCTGGTCGCGGGCCGCACGGCCTCGGATATCGTTCTGGGTGACCCGGCACGCTACTTCGATCCGACCGCGTTCGCGCTGCCCGAGGCGGGCTACCTAGGCACGCTCGGTCGCGGCACGCTGCGCGGGCCGGGGATCTTCACCATGGACATTGCGTTGCACAAAGCGCTGGTCTCGACCGAGCGCCAGAGCCTGAAACTGCGCGCCGAAGCGTTCAACGTGACGAACCACCCGAACTTCCAGGTGCCATCCGGGCGCGCGCTGTTCACCCAGTCCGGCGGCCGCATCGGCAGTGCCGGACGCATCACGTCGACCAGCACTTCGTCGCGGCAAGTGCAGCTCGCGCTGCGTTGGGAATTCTGAAGCTGGAAAGGGGCCGATTGCTAGACTAATCGGGATGCTGCAAACGATCGCGCGGGGCCGCGACGCCTACGATGCCGTCATCGTCGGTTCTGGCGCAACCGGCGGCGTGGCCGCTTGGCAACTTGCCGAAGCCGGCCTGAAGGTCTGCGTGCTCGAGGCCGGTCCGAAGATCACGGACGCGGATTTCACCGAGCACGTGATGCCCTACGACCTGAAGTATCGCGGGAACTCCGCGGCATACGTCGGCGGGATCCCCAAGTCACCCGATTTAATGCGCAACCGCCCGATCCAGGGGCTGGTGTATGCGTGCCGCGAGTCGAACTACAAGTGGTTCGCTGACGATATCCGGAATCCCTACCAAACGCCGGGCGATAGCTCGTTCCACTGGATCCGCATGCGCGTGCTTGGCGGACGCTCCCTGTCTTGGGGCCGCCAGTCGTACCGTATGGGCGACATCGACTTCCGCTGCGCCGATCGCGATGGCTATGGCGAGAACTGGGGGATCGAGTACGCCGACCTGGTTCCGTACTACGAGAAGGTCGAACGCTACATCGGGCTCAGTGGCATCGCCGAAGGCCTTGACCAACTCCCTGACAGCGTCTTCATGCCGCCGATGCCGTTCAGCTGCGGCGAAGAGCTCTTTCGCAATCGGCTGCGCGCCCGCATGGGACGGGTCGCAACCATCGGTCGCAGCGCTATCATTACCAAGCCGCACAACGGTCGCCAGCCCTGCCACTATTGCGGCCCGTGCGAGCAGGGCTGCGTGACGCATTCGTACTACAACAGTCCCACCACGACGCTCAAGGCGGCTCTTGAGACGGGCAATTGCGACTTGGTCGTGGATGCCGTCGCAAGCCACGTGACGAAGGACCCGGCCACTGGGAAGGCCGCGGGCGTTGCATACGTGGACCGCACGACCCGCGTGCCGCGGGAGGTCCGGGGCAAGGTGATCGTTCTATGTGCGTCGACGCTCGAATCGACCCGTCTGATGATGCACTCCGCCGATCACGGCCTTGATTTCAACTCCAGCGGCATGCTCGGCCGCTACTTGATGGACCACATTTACCAAGGCGGTGCGTCCGGCCGCATGCCGGAACTGAAGGCCAAGCCCTGGGCTGGCCCCCCGAGCCGGCCCAACGGGATGTACATTCCGCGCTTCCGCAATATCGAACGCAGCCACACGGACGGGATGATCCGCGGCTATGGCTACCAAGGCCGCAGCGGTCCGAGCTTTAAGCTTGGGTCTCCGGGTTTCGGGGAGAGCTACAAGCGGGCGGTCCACGAGCGCGCGGAGTGGCACACGAGCTTTGGCGCTTGGTGCGAGTGCCTGCCGCGATACGAGAACTACGTGGCGCTCAACCGAGACCGGCGGGACGCTTGGGGCATTCCGACGCTCGATATCAACTTCTCGTGGTCGGATAACGATCTGGCTCTGTGGAACGATGCGCGCGTGCAGGCGGCCGAGATGCTCGAAGCGACCGGCCACAAGGATGTCCGGCTAACGGGCAGGCCGTCGGTCGGAGGATTCTGCATCCACGAGGTTGGCACGGCCCGTATGGGCAAGGATCCGCGCAAGTCGGTTCTGAACAGTTGGGCGCAGGCCAACGACGTGGAGAACGTCTTTGTCACCGACGGGGCGGCGTGGGCGTCGATCGGGTGCCAGAACCCGACGCTGACCATGATGGCGATCACGGCTCGCGCCGCTGACTACATTGCCGAGGAGGGCAAGACGGGACGCTGGGCGTAGCCCTCCGCAGAAGCGTCGGGGAGCAGGCAACATACTAACGGGCACCGGGTGCCCGAATCTGCGGGCGTCCGGCGCTATGAGTCGCCTCCGGATGGCTTCTGGTGTTTGTCAGCTTCGCGCAAGGCCCGCAAGTCCACGATGCGGTGTGCCTCTTCCTGTTGTCTACGCTGAAGGTCTGCCGCAAGCCGTATGACGTCGTACCCGTATTCCTGTGCCATGGCTTCCTTGATCTGCCACAGTTCCTCAATCACCTTATCCGCCATCGTCCAATTCCAACCTCAGCCCCCGAGGGGTCCAGATCTCGGGACTGGCGTGCCCCTAGCCATCCTCCATCCGAGCCATTCCTTTGCTCCTGCGGTAGTAGTGGACGTTCAGCGACACGGACATCACCAGCAGTTGCCCTAACAGCCCCACACCAGCCATCATGCCGCCGCCCCAATACCACAACACGGCAACTGTGGCAATGCTGCCAAGCAACCAGAAAAGCACGGCACCCTTCATCGTTACGACGCTTTCAGCAGATCGGCGCACGTTTGCTCAACTGGCCCTAGCTTGAGAGCCGAAACTGGGGGAAATATGACCGTACGGAGTACGGCAAGAACATAGATTGATGTCCTCATCTCCGATTCTCCGGCTCTCCTTCTGAAGAACTCTCCTCTCTAGCGATCCTGCGCATGCCGTCATCGCTCAGTTGATCATGAAGACCGTACTCCTCGCGCATGTCGTGCAGTGATCGGGCTATCCGCGCCCGTCTTCGCTCAAGACTCTCGCCATCCACTTCCTTCGTGACGAGGCGAAGCGTTGCTTGGATGCGCCCCAGAGCCTGTAGTTGGATTCTCTTGGCCTCACTTTGGAAATGGGCCCCGTAGTTCTCCAGAAGACCTGCAATTTCGATATATCCGTGTATGTATGCAGCTCCGAGAGGTGACCCGCCTCCAATGGTCCGGAGATTGGGGTCCGCTCCGTTCTCCAAGAGCAAGCCTGTGGTCGCTGCCAACCCGTTTTCTGCTGCGTAGCGCAGGGCGGTGGCACCGCTAGAGTCTCTCATGTTGGGGTCTGCCCCAAACTGCAGTAGTTTCGAGATGTACAGGTACCCGGTGTCTTGGTGTCTCGCAACCGCGAAGTGTAGAGCTGTTCGACCGCTCTCGTCGGCTTCGTCTGGGTGGTGGCCGGCTTGAAGCAATCCAGTGAGGCGATCTAAGTCGCTGTTTCTGATCGCTTCATGCAGAGGGCAGTCAATGGGCGGAGCCGCTCTCAGGGCCAGAACGAGAACGAATAGGATTGGCCGGACGGCTGTCTGCTTGAGCGCTCGCATCAACGCCGCTTTTGTCCGCTGGATGCGGATCGATAATTGTACATCCTCCAGCAGGAGATTCGATACTCGGCGGCGCTCAATCTAGGAGTTTGCCAAGCCATCTCCCACGATGAAGCCGTCCAGTGCGAGGTCAAGTCTCAAGCGTCATGCGTACATTGCCCAAACGTCCGAGCATTCGTCTGCAATGTCGAGGGATACAGCGGTGTCGAAGACTAGTGGCGTTTCATGCTAGGGAGATAATATGCCATCCCCGATGCCCAACACCCGAGATGACTTCCGCCCGCCTGCGCCCGCAGTCCAAGCGGAGACAGTTTGCTGGCCGACTTCATGGCACGACGCCGAGCTTGGCAATGGTCCGCCCACGGGCTAACGTAGAAGCTAGGTCATGGACAAGCGCCTCCTGCCCACGGGCATCCAGAGCTTTCGCGACATCCGTGATCGCGACTGTTACTACGTCGATAAGACCGGCTATGCTCTGCGGCTGATCCGGGAAGGCAAGCATTACTTCTTGTCACGCCCCCGCCGCTTCGGCAAGAGCCTCTTCGTCGATACCCTCAAGCATCTGTTCGAGGGGGACCGAGACCTGTTCGTCGGCCTCGAAGCCTACGACAACTGGGACTGGTCAGTGCGTCATCCGGTCGTTCGGCTCGACTTCGCTAGCGGCAACCTCAAGGATCCAGAGAGCTTGCAGACAAGCGTACATGAACAGCTGCTCGACCTAGAGATCGACTTCGAAGTGCAAGCCCGCCACAAATCGGCTGCGGGGCGTCTGCGGCATCTGATCCGCGCTCTGCATCGCCAGACTGGCCAGCAGGTTGCCGTGCTGGTGGATGAATACGACAAGCCGATCCTCGATGCTCTGGACGATCCGGCCTGCGCCCGCGCCAATCGTGACTATCTACGGGGATTCTATGGCGTGATCAAGGACTGCGACGAACATGTCCGGTTCGCCTTCCTCACCGGGGTGAGCAAGTTCTCTAGAGTCAGCCTGTTTTCAGGCCTGAACAATCTGCGCGATATCACCTTGAACCCCGACTATTCTGCTATCTGCGGCTACAGCGACACTGATCTCGACACAGTGTTCGCGGCGGAGCTGCCGGGCTTGGACCGCGAGCAGGTCCGCGAGTGGTACAACGGCTACAGCTGGGGTGGAGAACCGAAGGTTTATAACCCTTTCGACGTCCTGCTCCTGTTTGCCGAGCGCGAATTCAATGCTTGGTGGTTTGAGACAGGCACGCCGACCTTCCTGACACAGCTGCTCACGGAGCGCTACGTGGCGGCTGACCGCCTCGACGGGTTGCGTGCCAGTAAGGCGTTGCTCGGCACGTTCGATGTGGACAGCATCGCGCCAGAGGCACTCTTGTTTCAGACCGGCTATTTGACGGTCGGTGGGCGGGAATGGGGGGACGATGGCATCGAGTACTTTCGCTTGGTGTATCCCAACCGCGAAGTGCGCCAGAGCCTGAACTTAAGCCTGCTGAACCATATCACCGGAGACTCGCGTCGGCGGGAGGAGCACAGTCAGGCTTTGCAGCGGCTGCTGCAGGCGGGTGACATGGACGGACTCGAGACGTGGTTCCGGGCGCTGTTCGCCGGCATTCCGTACCACTGGCACAGCCGCAATACGATAGCGGACTACGAGGGTTATTACGCGAGCGTGTTCTATAGCTTCTTCGTCGGGTCGGGAGCAACGGTGACGACGGAGGACAGCAGCAGCACGGGGCGTGCGGACCTAGCGGTGCAGACCCGCAGCAGAGTGTACTTATTTGAGTTCAAGGTCTTTGCGTCGTCGCATCAGGGCGCCGCGATGCGGCAGCTACAGGAGCGGAGCTATGCTGCGAAGTACCGTCACCTCGGATTGCCGATCCATTTGGTGGGCGTGGAGTTCAATGCTCAGACACGCGACGTGGAAGTGTTCGAGAGCGCACTCGCCTGATTGCCTGGCCCGACAATGTGCCCCGGCCAACCTCCTTGTCTCGGCCCAGCATTGGCGATGAAGCCAAATTCGAGCACACAAGGGCCGCCCTGTTCGTCGGCACAGCCTCACTAGGCTCGCGACGCGGCGTCGGGGTCCGTACGACCGGTGCGTCCATCTAGGAAGTCACGGTACTTCCGCACAGTTCCGGCATAGCATTGCAGAACCGAATAGTTGGACCGGACTCTCGGCTCTATCGGGAGCCTTGACGGGTTGGGAGCTCTGTGTCGCTCGTCCTCCGCCGTGTATCGGAATTCTCGGAGAACTTCGTCGAAACCATCCTTCCTGTAGAGCGCCTCAAGGTTTCCGTAGTGCCGTTCGACTCGCTTAACGTCTGTGATGTGTGTTTGAATGCTCGATTCCTTGAGTTCCCCCTCCTCAAGCCACATCCTAAAGCCCTTTTCGTCCATTCTCTTCTCCCCCGGCGGCAGCGCCTGCCGTTGGGCGACCCGCTGCCGGTGACGCAAACTTCCTCAAGCGACAGCCCAAGCTGCAAACTCGATCATACGTTCAATGACTCTAGCCCTGCCTGCTACCTGTCGGTCCGGTTGGATGGTCGGCACATCGCGGGCCTCATCCGGGTATTTGCCGCTCTGAACCTGTTCGCAGCGGCGGTTGCCTTGATCAATCTGGTGCTGGGGCCGAACTACATGTGCCTCTCCGCGCCGCCCGACAGTACGCTTTCGCCCTCCTTCGTCGGACCGAGGCCTTGGTACATCGTTGTCTTGGAATTCGTCGCACTGGCGACGTTGTTGGCGGTCTATGCACCCTTCGCGCTCGCCGAAAGAGAGTCAGCGCGGCGGGAGCCTAAACGATAGGGGGGGTGGCCCCTGGCCCTTGGAGCTTGCGTACTTGGGGGAGTAGGTCGTACAGGCGTTCCCACGTGTAGATGCCAGTGGAATGCCCATCGCTCCAGAAGATCTGGATCGCGTAGCGGCCCACTGGTTCGATCTTGGTGGGGTAGACCAAGATCGGCAGGACACTCTCGCCGACGATGCGCTTTCCAGTGACTTCGTCAACACAGGTCGCGCACGGGCACTGGCCGCGCAGGAAGCGAGCCGGGTAAACGGCCTCTTCCCCCGAACTCCAGCGGATCTGGATGTCGTGCGCACCGTGGCGGCTGATTTGCAGCGGTCGGCTGTCTAGGTTGTCTGCCATGGATTCCGAATTTCAGAGTACGGTAGGGAGCGGGTCGGCTTCAGTAGTTTTTGAACGGCCCTCTGGGCTCGGCAGCTGCCATCTCCTGCACCCAGTCCCGGTAGGCGCGTCTTACGCGTTTGTGAACATCGGGGAGTTCCTTGGCGAGGTCGTTGCTCTCCGCAAGGTCTTCCGAGAGGTCGAAGAGTCCGCCGCCTCTCCTGGAATGCACCAGTTTCCAGTGGCCCAGCCGTGCCCCGTATTCGCCTTGGCGCTCCCAGAACATGCTCTCCCGCTCCGATTTGGCTTGCCCTTGAAGGATGGGGAGCATGTCGAATCCGTCAAGTTCGACATCCTCGGGCAGGGAGGAGCCGGCAGCCTTGACCAGCATTGGAAAGACTTCTAGGGCGGTGAGAAATTCGTCGGACACAGTGCCGGGGGCGATCTTCCCGGGCCAGCGCATCAGGAACGGCACCCTCACGCCGCCCTCGAACATCTGTCCCTTGCGTCCACGCAGGGGGCCGGAGTCGCCGCCGCCTCCGGCGCCGTTGTCCGAGACGAAGATGACGATGGTGTCCTGTCGCAGCCCGTGCTCGTCGATCCGATCCAAGACACGTCCGATGGAACTGTCCATGCAGGTGACCGCCGCCATGAACTTGTGGCGGCGCTCGGCCGCGAGACCATCCGGCGAAGGGTATTGGTCCAAGCACTTGCCCGGGGCTTGCACGAAGCCCCGGATGCCGCGATCCAGGCTTGATGCTCCGTGCGGCGCGTTGTAGGAAATGTAGACGAAGAAGGGATCGGCCTTGTGCTCGTCGATGAACCGCAACGTCTCGCGTTCGAACAGGTCAGTGGTGTAGAGGCCCTTGTCCCGCTCGGTAGGGGCGTTGCGCAGATACATCGACGGCACACCGTAGCGCTCGTGCGTCCAGTAGTCGATGCCGGTGTTGACGAATCCGTAGAAGTCGTCAAATCCCCGTTGCAGCGGCAGATAGCGCTGGAGGGAGCCGAGGTCCCATTTGCCAAACACAGCGGTGGCGTACCCAGCCTCGGAGAGCACTTGTGAGAGCAGCACCTCGCGCGTGTCGGTCCCCAAGATCCGCTCGGGGCTGATCGCGTATTCGTAGAGCGGATAGCGATAGCCATCGTTCACCCTGTCGTTGCGGAAGTTGTCGTAGGTTCCGTTGCGTTGCGGATAGCGGCCGGTCAGCAGCGCGACTCTGGAGGGCGTGCACACGGGGAAGGCCGCGTAATAGCTGGTCAGCCGGACACCTTCCGCCGCGAGCGTGTCAAGCCGGGGCGTGAGGATATCGCGGCTGCCCATCGAACCAAGGTCCATGTAGCCTTGGTCGTCCGAGACGATCAGCAGTATGTTGGGCTGGCGGGCCGCCGACACACTCGCGGCCAGCAGCGCGAACACGGCGAGGTAGGGCTTCATCGAGCCCATTGTAGGCAGCCGGCGCGTGAAGCCTCTTGGCCGGATGCGGGACTAGCCTGTCCCGGCCGCCATTTCCCGGAAGTACCTGCGGGCTTCCTTCATCACAAGAGGCGCGAGAATCAGTGACGAGGTCATGGTGGGGATTGACATCAGGCCGTACATGCCATCGATGAAGTCGAGCACTGCCGTGACAGATGTCACGGACGAGATCAGGATCGATGCCACGTAAATGTAGCGGTACAGGAACTGACGCTCCGCCCCGACCAAGAAACCTAGAGACTTCTCGCCGTAGTAACCGCACGACAGGGTGGTCGAAAAGCCGAAGCAGATCGCGCAAGTGAACAGCACGTAGGTCCCAACGCCGGGCAGAACCTGCTCAAACGATGCGAGCGTCACCGAGACGCCCTCGGCCTCGAAGTTCGTCCATGTGCCCGTGCTGAGGATGATCAGGGCCGTCGAGGTGCAGATGATCAATGTGTCGATGATCGGGCCAAGCATCGCCACTAGGCCCTCTCGGACGGGCTCGTCGGTCTTGGCAGCGCCGTGCGCGAGCGCCTCGGACCCGACCCCGGCTTCGTTCGAGAACGCTGCCCGGCGCACGCCGGTCACGATCACGCCCCAGACGGCTCCCCCGGCGACAGCCTCTCCGGTGAACGCGTCCTTGAAGATCATGGCCATGGCCCCGGGGAGGGACGACAGGTTGGTGGCTAGGATTACGGCAGCGCTGGCAACATAGAGCGCGACCATGGCCGGGACCATCTTGGCCGCGACCAGTCCCACGCGCTTGATCCCGCCAATCTGGACCGCGCCCGCCGCGATGGCTACAACGATGCCAAGCGCGAGGTTAAAGACCCAGGCGTCGGACGATTCAGAGACCCAGCCGAGCGGTACTGCCACGGTTTCCCGGGCGATGCGGACGAGCTGATTGACCTGAAACATCGGCAGCGTGCCGCACAGTGCGCAGAACGAGAAGAACACGGCGAGCGGCTTCCAGCGCTTCCCGAGGCCGTACAAGATGAAATACATCGGTCCGCCTTGGATTTCGCCCCGGCTGTCAGGGCCGCGGTATTGAATCGACAGCGAGCAGGTGAAGAACTTGGTGGCGATTCCGACGAAGGCGCAGACCCACATCCAGAAGATCGCGCCTGGGCCGCCAGTTTGGATCGCGACTGCGACGCCAGCGATGTTCGCCATCCCGATCGTGCCCGCAAGGGCGCTGCTAAGTGCTTGAAAATGCGAAACTTGACCAGTGGCGGAAGGAGAGTCGTAGCGCCCAAGCAGAATCTTGAGTGCATGCTTGAGGTGCCAAAACGGAAGCAGCCGGGAATAGAGAAAGAAGTAGCACCCGCCCCCGATCAGCAGCAGCAGAACTACTGGCCCCCACGCGAAGGCGGCGAATGCCGCCAGAGCGTTTTCGATACCCGCCACCCCATCAGGATATACGCCAGCATGGTCGCCGGACCCAGCGTCGACTGCTGGCCGGCAGGTCCGCTGAAGATTGCGGCTTCTGGAGTTGTCCCTGCGGGGCGCCCCCATTTCGCGTAGACTCTTGGCAGGGCACTCGGCGGTGCCGGCGTGGCCTGCATGAGATCGAAGCTCTGCCGTTTCGGAGCTGGGTGCGCAATGGGAAGTGTGCGCGAGGGTACTGGAGATCGGGGAAGATCTATGACGCATCGAATCACTTTGGGACTGAGCCCCCTGCTGCTGGGATGGACGCTTGCCGTGGCCGCGGACATCCCGCGGACTCCATCCGGCAAGCCAGACCTGTCCGGGACTTATGACATAGCTACGCTGACACCGCTGGAGCGCCCCGAAGAATACGGCGAGCGGCTAACGCTGACCGATGAGGAGGCGGTGGCGGTCGTCGATCGTGAGTTGGAGCGAAGGGCAGACCGGAACGCGCCGTCCGATCCCGAGCGCGGCGCCCCTCCCGATGGCGGGGACGGATCGCCCGGATCGGCGGGAAATGTAGGCGGCTACAACTCGTTCTGGCTGGACAGGGGCAGTGGCGGATTCAAGCTGGACGGCACTTGGCGGACATCGATCATCACCGAACCCAAGAACGGCCGCAAGCCGCCCATGACTGCTGCGGCAGAACAGCGCGCGGCGGCGCGGGCCGAGCTGTCGCGTACGAACACCGGCGTCGCTTGGTGGGTCGAAGAGGGTCTGGAGCAAGGGCCTTACGACGATCCGGAAATCAGGCCGCTGGCCGAACGCTGCCTGCTCGGGTTCGGCTCGACGGCCGGGCCGCCCATGCTGCCGGTCGCGTACAACAACGTGAAGCGAATCGTACAGACCGAAGATCACGTGATGATCTTGGTTGAAATGGTTCACGATGTGCGCATCATCCGCATGAACGCCGAGCACGCTCCCGATGACGTGAGAAGCTGGCTCGGCGATTCGATCGGTCGTTGGGAAGGGGACACGCTGGTCGTGGAGACCACGAACTTCAACGACAGCCCATCGCTGTCAGGTGCATCGCGTGACCTGCGAGTGACCGAATGGTTCACTCGGCTGGACGGGCAGACGCTGCGCTATCGCTTCCGTGTCGAGGACCCGAGCGTCTGGACCGCGCCGTGGAGCGGAGAATACGTGTGGCCTGCGACCGGAAACCGGCTGTACGAATACGCCTGCCACGAGGCCAACTACTCCTTCGGCGGGATTCTTCGAGGGGCGCGGATCCTCGAGAAGGAACTGCTCGGCAAGAAGGGGGACGATTAGACTCGAACCGCAGTGGAACAGCTGGTGGAATCGGCTTGGCTGCAGGTCGCCGTCAGCGAGTGGTCTGGCCCGAATCCGTCAACGCGAACCAATCCGGCTAGTTTTTGTCGCGATTCTCTGGCAAGGCAGTGAGAAGCACTTCCTCTCCAGAATTCAACCCCGAAGAGACCAATGCCTCGGTGTCATTGAAGTCCTGCACCCGGACCGGACGCTTGTGATAGGTCCCGTCCTCTGCAACATGGACGAACGAGCCCCCATCAGCCCCTGGCTCCGATCGAATCGCCTCCCTTGGCACGATCACCCCTGACTGTCGACCCGAGTAGATGACATCAACGCTGGCTGACAGATCCGGCAGGATACGGTCATCCTTCGATTCGATCAGAATCCGGACCGGGATCTGCTTCCGGAACTGGCTGCGCCCTCCGTGGCTGTATTTTGCTGACCCGGCAACGGCACCGATATCAACGACACGACCCTCGAAGCGCTCGCCGGGGTACGCGTCGAGCTCGATGACTGCTCTGTCCCCGATTCCAATTGTCAGCGCGTCGACCTGATTGAGACGGGCATTGACGATCATTTCGGACACATCAACGATGCGCATGAACAGGGAGCCTGGATGGAGCCGGTCGCCAGACTTGGTCTGGGCGTACACCCCAGCACTGCCTGCCTTGTACGTCGCCTCAAGCACGACCATGCCTCCAATCGGGGCCTTCACTTGAAGGCGCTCCAAGTCGTGCAGATGGCGCTCGACCTGCAGCTCCGCCTTCCGGACTGTCAAGTGCTCCCTGCGGAGATCCGTACCGTACACGATCTCCATGAATTGAAGCTCCCGCTCCTTTTGCTGCCATGTTGCGCGAACCTCGGCAGCGACATTCCGCAGGATCTCCCCTTCGATCTTGGACCGCACTGCGGCGATACTGACATCCAGCTCCGCCTTTCGGGCCCGAGCTTTGGCAGCGAGGCGCGACTGCCGTTTGGTCTCCTTCAGGATCGTAATCTCCGCCTCGCGCTTGCGGGCATTCGACTCAGCCACGGCCTGCACCAACTTCCTGCTGCTGATCCAGTTCAAGAGCCACGGTAATTCGAACTCCGCGACAACGGATCCGGCCGGAACGACGATTCCGGGCTCCGCCAGCGTGGTGATGGTGAATGCGGCCCGGTCGGCATTTCCCGGACCCCGCAGCTTCGGCACTTTAATCGCCGCATACCGCAGAGTCTCGACGGTGCCACCGATGCGCAAGGACTTCGTGAATTCCCCGATTGTTGCGGCAGCTGTCCGAAGTTAGGTGGGTCGCTGCCCGGAGGTCAGAGCGGATTCGCGGCTACTCAGAGCCCAAATCATCGATGAGATAACAATGCCCGCAACCATGCATAGGCCGGTCGTAAGCCACGGACTTAGCTTCGGCGGCCGCGGCTCGGCTGGGGAAGGGCCAAAATTGGCCTTGCTATTTCCGGCGGGTCTATCGGTTCCGGGGGGGGGGAGTGCACTGGAGTCGCTCACCTAACTCCACAATGTTAGTCGATTGTAGGGCACATTGGTGGACTGCCCTGTCCAACAGGCCATTCCGAAGAAAGCCTGCGGAGCCCCCACGTTTTCCAATACCGTTCGCCCGGAATCGACGCCACCAATGTGGTCAGGCTGTTTCCTGTCCGCCTCCGGACGGTAGATCTGGATCGATCTCTTCTGTGTTCAGCGGGACGATATGCTGTTGCTCGGGAGCCCGCTCCCAGCCTTCCTCGCCACTACCCGACCGCTTGATCGTGTGAAACAGGAGCGCACGCCGTTCGCGCAACCTGACCTGATCCCCTTGGATCCCGTAACCAGGATCGACTGGCTGCACTCCTCGCAGCATGCCCGACATAGCAGCGAAAACCGTCGGATCCGATCGCTCGGGGCGCGATCCAGCGGCAGCTGGAAGGGATGGGACCCACCCGCAGGTGTCCTGTCGCTCGACGACCGGACAGGCCGTGCTCAAACGTTTCTTGGCGCGCAAAGACACCGACGACAACGACACTCAGATCCGGTGGATGCTAGCCCGCATCGTCGCGGCCACTCTCGGCATGGTCTCCTCGGGGCCTCGGCGTGGCTGTCCGAGGGGAACTCCAATAGCAGTACGTCGAGTCGTTGAGGGCCGGGCACAATGCGCTTTGAGCGGTCCTGCGGGCTTGGTCAGGGGTGCGCAACTCGGACTGGTCCAGCGTGCTCGAGCCAGTCAGCGGATGGCCTCGCCATCGGAGGACACGCGGCCGCCGTCAAAGCGGGCGTCCACCTTGCGACGACCCTGATTGGGGAGATCGATTGCGGTGCAGTGTGGCTGCATCGCGCCCAGATTGTCCAATCGATGGGGCTGCTCTGCCGAGCCCGCCCGAAGCCAGGCTGCCAGCTCAGCGCCCGCCCCATCTCGAACTAGGGAACGTTCCACAACTGCCTCGGTAGGGGTAAGATACCTTTCGTCTCTGTCGACCAGGCTTTGATCTTTTCGGCACGTGGAGGGAAGCAGTGATACGAATGGCGGCCACGATCCTTTGCTTGGGATTAGCGACTGGCAGTGCAGGGCAGCGACTCGACCTTTCCGTCCTGTCCGGTCCCTCGGACATGGTTACCGGAGGCGATGCGCTCGTAGAAATCGCGGGTGTCGGCGCCGGCTCGTTGCAGGTCGAACTGGACGGTCGCGACGTCACCTCGGCGTTTCGGAGCGGTGTCGATCCCTCTCGCTTGGTTGGGCGGATGTCCGAACTGAAGACGGGCAAGAACACGCTCACCGCAAGGGTCGGAGAGCGGTCCGCGAGCCTTGAGTTGATCAATCACCCTCGCAGTGGCCCTGTGTTTTCGGGACCACACCAGGAGCCCTTCGTTTGCGCGACCGAACAAGCTGGACTGGGGCCGCCGTCTGACGCGGATTGCAGCGCCGAGACGAAGATCTCGTACTACTACAGAACCACTGACAGGGTCGAACCGCAGCAGCGGGAATCTGGAAGGACCAGGATCCCTCCCGGGTTCAAGCCCCTTGACCTGTCCGCGCCGCGCCCGTCCGACATCGCCCGCACGACGACCACGGAGGGGCATGAACAGGACTTCATCATTCGAGTTGAGACGGGCACGATTAATCGAGCGATTTACGAGATTGCGTTCCTCCACGATCCGGAAGACAATCTCCCCGACCCATGGAGTGCCGCCCCGAACTGGAACGGCCGCCTTGTGTACCGGTTCGGCGGGGGCTGCCGTGCCGGGTATCGCCAGGGCCAGATCCGTTCCCCATTGCAGGATGTGACCTCGGTTGCGAACGGATACGCGGTGGCGATGTCATCGCTCAATGTATTCGGCAACAACTGCAACGACGTCATCTCGGCCGAGACGGCGATGATGGTCAAGGAGCATTTCATCGAGAGCTTCGGAGTTCCCGTTCACACCATCGGAGTCGGCGGATCGGGCGGCTCGATGCAGCAGCACCTGATCGCGCAGAACTATCCCGGCCTTCTGGATGGCATCATCCCGGGTGCCAGCTACCCGGACACGGTGACACTTGCTCCGCCGATCACGGATTGCTCGCTGCTCGCACGGGCCATCGAAAACAGCGCGCACGACTGGAGCGACGTTCAGAAGAAGGCGGTGTCGGGATTCGCGACATGGGCGACTTGCGAGAGTTGGATGCGAACGTACACACCGGCCATGATTCGGCCGGCCAGCTGCCCGCCGGGCGTTCCCAAGGATCTGATCTATCACCCGGATCGGAGGCCGAACGGTGTTCGCTGCGGCATTTACGACAACCTGGTCAACCTTCTCGGGCGCGACGATTCGACCGGCCTGGCCCGCAGGGCGCTCGACAATGTGGGCGTTCAATACGGTTTGAAGGCCTTCAACGGCGGTCTGATAGGCGTCGAGCAGTTCATCGAGCTCAACGAGGTGATCGGCGGTTTCGACGACGACGCGAACCTCGTGTCCGAACGCACGACCGCGGACATCGATGCCTTGAAAGTGGTCTATCAGAGCGGGCGCGTGAATTCGGGCGGCGGGTCGCTGGGCTCGATTCCGATCATCGACACGCGCAGGTACTCGGATCCGACCGGGAACATTCACGACCGCGTTCGGACCTTCGTGCTGGGCGCGCGGCTGCAGCGGGCACACGGTAGCGCCGCCAACCGTGTCATCCTGACGAATCCCCCGCGGCGCTTGGACGTGGTCCGCCTGATGGATCAGTGGCTGGATTCGGTGGCCGCAGACGAATCAGAGGATGAGCCAGTCGCCGTGATCTCTCGGAGCCAGCCTGCCGATTTGAGCGATGCCTGCTGGTCGGCCGACGGAGAGCGGCTTGCGGACGATGGGGCGCGAGGAGATGGCGGCCCCTGCGGCGAGCTCTACCCGCCGAGCGGCGATCCCAGGATCGCAGCCGGGGCCCCGCTCGAGGGCGACATCCTGAAGTGCCGACTGAAGCCGCTCGATCCAGCGGACTACGGGCCGTCGCTCACGTCGGAGCAGTTGGGCCGATTGAGGGTTGTCTTTCCTGAAGGTGTGTGCGATTTTTCCAAGCCGGGAATCGGTCAAGTTCCTCTAGCACGGACCTGGATTCGGTACTGAAGCTGAGGCGTCGAACACATCGGAGCGTCCGCATTCTTCTCCGTCAGGCGATGCAGTGCCAGCGGAGCTGCGATGGAGCCGGAAAGGATCGTGCTTTGGACCCGCCAGGATCAGCGTTCCACTCGACCGCGCGGTCCCTGTTCCGATCCATGCCTGACCTAGTCGAGAGTTTTAGACTCAGGCCGTGAAGACTGCGTCGAGAACTCAGGATCCGAAGCGCCAGCGGATCTGCTTCGTCACATCGGATGTTGGAGAGTGGAATCGCGAGACCGTGCTTTCGCCCGGAACGTCGCCGCCCCACTCGTCTTTGGCATCGAGCCCCTGCATTTAGGTGCGCACCTTGCGGTGACCCTGATTGGCGAGATCGGTTGCGGTACAGCGTGCCCGGGTGGAGGGTGATCTCGATAGATCCTAATTTTATGATTACAAAGATGTTGTCACGAATTCACACCCCATTCTCGTGTCTTTGTGAGATATCCGCGCTAGACTGAGCATACCAATGTGGTGGCGGCGATTAGCGTCGTGTTGGGCGGCGATTTTGGCGATGATTGCCCTGGCCGCATCGGCGGCGGCCCAATCGAATCGGCTTGCGAATTACACGGTTCTGCTCGACTCGCCGGCCTCGGGCGAGCGGTTGCTAGCGCGGCGCGGAATCGACCTGCACCCAGGCCAGCGCGTCGCGCCGAGCGATTTCGTCGCCGAGGCGCGCGCCGTGGCAACTGCCCAAGAGCCCGTCATCGAGGCCTTGGAAGCCGCCGGGGCCGAGGTGATCGGGGCGGTGCAGAACGTGCTGAACGCGATATTCATCCGCGCCAGCGCGCGACAGACGGAAGCGCTCGGCGAAATCGCAGGGGTGCTCAGGCTAGAGCCGAGCCGCGATCTGGACTTCGCCCTGGACAACGTCAGTGATGTCTTGCAGCTCCGCGCAGCGCGAGCTAGGCCCGATGGCACTTCGGCCACCGGCGCGGGAATCAAGATAGCCATCATCGATTCGGGCCTAGACTTCAGCCATCCAGCCTTTATCGACCCCACTCTGGCTCCCTTGGACGGCTACCCAAGGGCCGCGCCAGAGTTTCTTGATTACACCAACAGCAAGGTGTTGGCTGTGCGCAGCTACGTGCATCTGCAGAATTCCGGGGAACCGGAGACCTCGAGCCCGGATGACCTGACGCCGGTGGATTTCAGGGGGCACGGAACGACGACAGCCATGATCGCAGCGGGAAGGCGCATCAACACGCCGGCAGGCCTGATCCAAGGGATCGCCCCTAAGGCATATCTGGGCGTATACAAGGTGAGCGGCACCCCGGGGGTCAGTCCAAGGCCTAGCTCACAGGCAGTGATTGCCGCGATTGACGACGCTGTCAGCGATGGCATGGACGTGCTGAACCTAAGTGTCGGACGGGTGGCGATGCATCCCTGGGATACGTTCGGAAATGGCTGCCATGAAGCTCCCCATATAGCTTGCGATTTGGTCGCTCTCGCTGCGCAACGCGCTGTGGCGCATTTCGGGCGCGTGGTGGTGGCCGCGGCGGGCAACAATGGCCAGGCCGGCGTTCAGGATCACCCGGCCCGCAACACGGTGTCGTCTCCCGGATCGGCTCCGGACGTGATCTCGGTGGGCGCAACCTCCAATTCACGACGCTTCGAGCAGCGGGTGCGAGCCTCGGGCGCTTCCTTCCCAGCCCTGTCCGGCACGGGACCAAGCCCGGTATCGCGGCTGACTGCCCCCGCTGTGCTCGCCGAGCAGTTCGGCGACGGGCAAGGTTGCGCTCCGTACTCGGCCGGGGCGCTGGCGGATCGGGTCGTAGTAGTTGAATTCGGCGGCTGCTGGGCTGTCGACAAGGTGGAAGCCGCCGATGCAGCGGGCGCCGCCGGGGTAATTGTCTTCCACAGCGATCCGGCCGGGGACCTGTTACAGATGGGCAGTCTTGAAGACACTGACATCCCGGCGTACTTCATCTCTGCCGAGGATGGCGCGACGCTTGCCTCTAGCATTGGCTCTGCTACGCCTGAGCAGCCGCTGGCAGTGACGCTCGATGCCGCCCGGGTGACTCGGCGGATAGATTCGACCCAAGTGGCGCCGTTCAGTTCGAGAGGGCCGACTCCGGGGCTGAATCTGAAGCCCGATATCGCTGCTCCTGGCGCTGCAGTCTTTGCAATCGGTGGCCGGACCCCGGGAATGACCCGGGGCGGCTACAAGCAAGTGCAGGGAACGAGCTTCTCCGCTGCCGTTGTCAGCGGCGCTGCGGCGCTTGTCTGGCAGCTACACCCGGACTGGACCGCGCGGGAGGTCGCCTCGGCCCTGATCAATACTGCCAGCACGGCTGTGCGGGAAGACGACGAGATTGCCCGCGTCGGCTCAGTTGGTGCGGGCCTGCTGAGTTTCGAGTCTGCTCTCGACCCGATCGCCACGGTTGTGCCACCGACCATCGGCTTCGGACGCTTCACGGCCGAGACCTTGCCGGTGTCGCGCGATGTGGCCATCGCCAACCGCACTTCGGAGGCGCAGCAGTACAGCGTCGAGGTCGTGCGGCGCGATGCGGACGCGATAGCGGGAGTGAGTGTCAACGGGTCCGCAGAAACGACGTTTCAGCTTCAGCCGGACCAGCAGATGACGCTGCGTGTCGCCCTAGAGGGCGCGATGCCTGCCGAAGGATCGTACGAGGGCCATCTCCGCGTATCGCGGCAGGGCAGTGACGCCGAGCTGCGCGTGCCGTACCTGTACGTGGTCGGCGACAACGAGCCCGAGGATGCCTTTGCCATCGGCACGCCGGTCTACCGCGGCGTCGCCGACGTGCACACGCACCTTTGGGTGCTTGGAAAATTCGTTGACCGCTATGGAGCACCGATACGGGGCAGGGTAGCGGACTGGCGATTCCGCGAGAGCAGCGGCCATCTGGTCAATTACGAAGCGTTCACAAGCTTGTCTGGTCTGGCGACTGCCGAGCTTGGATTTGGCGATCCATCGGATGCGCATGTAATCGCGACCGCAACGGTCGAAGACGTGGACCTGCGCTTCGACCTCTTCGCAGATGTTCACCTCCCGCAAGTGCAAGGGGTGCTGAATGCCGCAAGCCTCTCCGCCGATGGTCCGGTCGCGCCGGGATCGGTCGCCGTGATCTCCGGGTCGGCGCTGGCGGAATTCGCCGGGCAGGCGCCCGGGGGGGCGCCCCCGATCGCTCTCAAGGCGGTCAGTGTCAGCTTCGACCAGCCCGACTCGGAAATCAGCGTCGCGGCGCCTGTCTTCAGCGTCGCTTCGGATCAAGTCCAAGTTCAGGTTCCATGGGAGCTGGCTGGTCTCGGCTCGGTGTACGCCAAGGTTCGTGTGATGGATCGCTACGGATTTTTCTGGAAGTCAGAGCCGTTGGCCGTCAATCTGGCTGACGTTGCCCCGGGGATCTACACCTTCGAGACCGACGACGGCGAGGTCGCGTCCGCTGCTCATGCGGACGGCAGCTACGTCACCGCTGGCGCGCCGGCCAGGGCGGGGCAGACCGTGACGGTCTACATGACCGGAACAGGGCCGATCTCAACACCCCAGCGATCTGGCCGGTCGACCACCTCGAGGCTGTCCACCGTGCACCGTCCTATCGTCAACGTAGGCGGCAGAGAGGCATCGGTCACCTACGCTGGAACGATTCCGGGAGCGGTTGGCATCACCAAGATAGATTTCGTCGTCCCAACCGGCGTGTCGACGGGCTCGACAGAGGTCACCGTAACGGTCGAAGGCAGCGCCAGCAACTCGATCACGATTCCGGTGCAGTGAACGCTTCCGGCCTCTTGTCGGGTCGACCTGTTTCGAGCAGCCGTCCTCTCTGATGCGAGGCTCGCGGCCCGCTTGAACGATCTCCGCGGTTCGGCCAGCGCCGGCTGGCATCATTCCGCAGGCTCACCGCGATGATCCCAAGTGGTCGTAGCTTGCTTGGCCCAAGCGCCGACCATCTTTTCGACTTCGCCTTGGTCGTACCGGCCCCACGGTTCGTAGTCTTGGTTGGCGAGCATGTCCGCCATCTCGTACGGGCCAGACTCGATCCCGTTCTCCGGCACCTCGGCTCCGGCGATCCACGCGATGGCGTTTAACACCAGCTTGCGGTACTCCGGGTGCGCCCAGTTCCAATGCACGTGCCCTCCGGTGAAGCCAAAGCCGCGGCCGCCGTCCGGCCGCACGCTGGCCCACATCAGAGTCTGCATGTCGCCTCTGTCCACCGCCGCTCGGGCATACGGATTTCCCGATGCGGGACCGTCCGGCCGCGACATCGATTCCTTGGGCGGCACTGCCTGTAGGATCGGCGTCACCCCGCGCATGTCCTCCCGGAAGCGGATGTGGAAGTACCACTCGTCGTTGATCTCGAACGGACTCACGCCGTTGGTGATCGGATGCCCTGCCGCCAGTTTCGGCGACTTGATCGTCCAGTGGGGGTTGACCGACCACCAGCGCTCGAAGTACCCGCCAGTCCAGTCGAGAAACTTCTGGCCTGGCTCGCCTTGGGGCAGTTCCACGGCGAAGTGGATGGCTCCGATTCCGCCGTTGCGCCGTGCCAGTTGATCGACCGAGCGCAGCTCCGCTAACCATGGATGGCGCAAGCCGCCGTTGCTGTACAGGACCACCGCGTCCGCATTGTCGAGCGCCGTGGCGTCACTCGGGTGGCCGTCGAAGTAGGCGGTTGCGTGAATCTGCGGGAAGTTCCTGCTCAAGGCATCCATCAGCAACTTGATCCCGGCCGTGTGCTCATGCGCCCCGTAGCCGTGGCTCTTCACCCCGCCTACGAAGACGACCTTTTTGGTCCCGGCAACCATCGGCAGGCGCTTGAGCTGGATATTGCGGAACTTGATCGTCATGGGCGGCCCGCGATGGATCTGTAGGCCCACCAAGCCGGAGGTTGGCGCGTTTGGATCGTTGTCGGTCACGTCCACCATGACGTGCCCGTTGATCTTGTGGATGTAACGGTTTCCGCGAGCGACGATGTGAAAGCTGTTCCAGCCGTTCAGGTCGATCTTGCTTTGTAGCTCGACCGGATCGCCGACGCTGCCGACGACTTGCGGCTTTCCGTCCGCACCCACTACCACCTTTTCGCCGCGCCGTGCGAGGATCCTCCGCGACCGTTCGCCGTACAATCCTCCGCTGTGCCGCTCTCCCGCCTCGAAGTCGGCTTGCAGGCCGCCCAGGATGTGCGGGCCCCATTCCTTGGGCTTTTCGAAGCCCCGGTACTGCACGCCCGAGTTTCCGCCGTCGATCATGTATTCGAACTTGAGCTCGAAGTTGTCCACTTCGCCCTCTCGCCAGATCAGGAAGGAGTTTGCGGGAATCGGGTCCTCGGCGCTCGTGCGCCCCACGATCACTCCGTCTTCCACAGCCCAGAGTTTCGGGTTGCCGTCCCACCCCTTCAGGGAAACCCCGTCAAAGATCGGAACAAAGCGACCGGCAGGCTTGGCTGCAGGGAGTGCGGTGGCCGCCGCCAGGCTAGCCACAACAAGGAGGATTGGTCGAAGGGACATGATCGTGAATTACCCATCCGCGGCAGCCGCGAACTCCCGTATGATAGCTTGCCATTGGGCCCAGCGCCGCTGGGCCTCGCCAACTCGCCCGCGTTCTGGCAGACGCTTCAGCTCCGAGGTGGGCCGAGCGTGAACTCCGACCAGCTTGGCGCAATGCGTCGGTCGAAGGGGGCCGGCTTCCCAATGAGTCTGAGGCGTGTGGCTGAAATGTGAGAAGTCGCTGTGGTGCCAGGAGCGGTGCTTGGATATACTTGCCGTGTCGAAATCGCGCTTGCACGGCCGATTCCGATCGGGAGGCTGCATGAATCGCACTGCTACAGTCCTAGTCACCCTTGGGCTATTCGTCTGCGCCGTCGCTGATGCTCAGTTCAGCGGTGCCGTTGAAGGCTTCGTCAAGGACGGTACGGGTGCGGTGATCCCCGGGGCCGAGGTTGTCGTCACGGACGAGAATCTCGGGTTGGAGCGGGAGACCACATCCAACGAGACCGGCTTTTTCCGCGTCAGCGAGCTCCCCGCAGGTTCATATGCCGTTAGCGTGGCCTCGCCGGGATTTACCAGTTGGTCGACCACGGGGCTACTCGTGCGGAGCGACGAGACGAGGACGCTCTACCCTGCAATGCAGATCGGCGAGGTGACGACTTCGATCACAGTCGAGGCGGATACAAGCTCGGTCAACACGACCGAAGTAGACAACACGAACTACATCGACGAGGAGTCCCTGAAGAATCAGCCCTTGCCTCGTAACACCATCTGGCAATTGTCGACTCTCGTGCCGGGGGTTACGGGGACCGGCGAGACCAGTGCAACAAATGGCGCATTCGTCGACAACTACCAGGGCGAAATGGGGTTGCGGATCAATGCTTCGGGCCAGCGCCAAGGAGCCAATCTCGTCATGCTGAACGGCAGCTACGCAGAAGTTCCGTCTAGGGATGGGACGTTCATGGTGAGCCCCATTCCTGACTCCCTGCAAGAATTTCGGGTTGAAGCGCAGAACTTTTCTGCCGTCAAGGGCAGGTCGTCCGGAGCATTCCTAGAACTGGTCACCAAGTCAGGCACGAACGAACTGCACGGCACGGTGGGCTACCTCTACACGAATAACAGCCTGACCGCCCGAACGATCGCCCAGAGTGACATAACCGACTTCGCGCAGAAGAATCTATGGGCGACCGCAGGAGGCCCCATTAAGCGCAACCAGACGTTTGTCTTCGGAGCGTTTGACTTTCTCCGCGCCAGCACCTCCACAACCACTGTCGGGGTCGCTGAGACGCCCGAGTTTCGCAACTACGTGACCTCCAACCATCCGCAATCGATTGCTGCGCGGATCTTCCAGCTGTCGCCGGCCATCGACCCCACTAGCGACATCATCACGGTGGGTGAACTGAAGCAGCGAAATCCCGGGCAGTTCGACAGTCTGTCCACGATTCCCGACTCGCTGCCTGCCGTTGGCACCGCCAATGCCAACGCTTCCGTGCCGCGTCAAGGCGAGCAGTTCCAAGGGGTGCACGACTTCGTTTTGCACGCCCGGGAATAAGCAGGCTGAGGTTGCGCGTTTGATCCAAGCGCGGGGAGCCTGAGGGGTCCGAGCTACGACCAAGCGCCCCTGAGATCGAAAATGGCCTGATGTTCGAGGGATTTTGGATTTCTTGGTTGTTAGTTTGTTACACTAACATCCAAGGAGCCCCGCCATGCCCGATCCCCCTGATCTCTCCGCCCTCTCCGCCCGCCGCGACGAACTCCGCCGGCAGCTGGCCGCCATCGGCGATTTGCGCCCCGGCTCGCTGGTGCAGAACTACCGCCGTTGCGGCCGACCCGCGTGCTTCTGTGCCGACAAGCAGCACCGCGGCCACGGCCCCTACTGGCTGCTCACCTGGTCAGTTAACGGCAAGACCCGCAGCCGCTCGATCCCCGCCCAGCAGGTCGCCGCCACCCAGGCCCAAATCGCTGAGTGCCAGCGCCTGCGACGCCTCGTCGCGGACCTGATCGCAGTCAGCGAACAGGTCTGCCAAGCGCAGCTCAAGCCCAGCACCAGCGCGGTTAAAAAAAAGCCTGCCAGCACGAGTTCGCCCCGGCGCTGGAAGCCGAGATCGCCCGCCTCGTAGCGCCCGGGGCCGTCGACCAACTCGACTTCGAGGCGGTCGAGACCTGTGTGCGGCGCAGCGCTCTGCAGTTAGCCGCACGGGCGGTCGAGCGGCGTCTGAACGCCGACCACTCCGATGGCCAGTGCCCCACCCAGCCCTGCTCCTGCGGGCGCGCGGCGCGCTTCGCCGGTCGCCATCCCAAGACCTTCGAGACCGCTCTGGGGCCGGTCACCATCGAGCGCGCCTACTACCATTGCCGTCCCTGCGGGCGGGGCTGGTTCCCGCGCGATCAGGCGCTGGGCATGGCCGCCACCAGCCTGTCCCCGGCCGTCACCCGCATGACCGGCTCGGCCGCCGCGCTGGCCAGTTTCGCCACTGCCAGCGACTTGCTGGACGAGTTGGCCGCCGTGCGCGTGAATGCCAAGCGCGTCGAACGGGTCGCCGAGGCGCTGGGGCGCGAGGTGGCCGCCGCCGAGCGCGCGGCCGTGTTTGCAGCCGAACCCGCGGCCGCCGCCACCATGTATCTGGGGGTGGACGGCACTGGCGTGCCGATGCGCCCGGCGGAGGTGGCCGGCCGAGCCGGCAAGCAGCCCGACGGCTCGGCCTCCACGCGCGAGGCGAAGCTGATCGTGATCTGGACCGCCGATCAGCTCGACCAAGACGGCCGGCCGGTCTGCGACGAGGGCTCGGTCACCTACTCGGCGGCGATCGATAGCGCCGCCGCGCGCGACACCGATCCGACCCCGGCCGCCTTCACCCAGCGCCTGCGCCGCGAGGCCGAGCGGCGCGGCTTCCCGCAGGCGCCACGCCGGGTCATCCTCGGCGACGGCGCGAAATGGATCTGGGCCGCAGCCACGGAGATGTTCCCCGGCGCGATTCAGATCGTGGACTTCTTCCATGTCTCGGAGAAGATGTGGGACGTCGCCCGGGCCCTCTTCCCCGCCGACCGCGACAGCGTCGAGGCGTGGGCCGAGGCGCGCTGCGAGGAACTCAAGGCCGGGGCTCTGGACGGCGTGCTGGCGACCCTGCGCGCGCATGCCGGCCACTGCGAGCCAGCCGCCAAGGCCGTGCAATATATCGCCACCAACCGCGAACGCATGCGCTACGCCGAGTTCCGCGCCCAAGGCTTGCAGATTGGCTCCGGCGTGGTCGAGGCGGGCTGCAAGAGCGTCGTGGGCCGCCTCAAGCAGTCCGGCATGTACTGGACCAAGGACGGCGCCGAGGGGGTTCTCGCCCTGCGCGCCTGCATCTTGGGCGGGCGCTACGAGGATTTCTGGGCTTGGCGAACCGAGTCACGGCTGCAGGCCGCCGCGTGACCGCAAACCGCCTGTCGGCCAGCGCCGAACCGCCCCTTCCTCTCGCTTCAACCACTCGCCCCCGGCCCAGGCCGAGACTCGCCCCCCCCCGATGCCCGACCTCATCGCCACGCGCAATACTGACCCACTTCGAACCCTCAGAAAGCCGAGAAATCAAAATGAAGTCGTGCACCCAGTTCCAAGTGCGCGTCGACCATCACTTCGGCGCCAAGGACCGGCTGTTCGGATACTTCTACAAGTCCGACGGGCGCCGACAGTTTGCCAACCTGATCCGGCCCTCCTACACGCGCTGGTCCCCGGTGTTGAATACTTGGACGAAGTTCGACTGGAACCATGTCTTCTCGCCAACATTCATGAACAGCATGGGATACCGCTATTCCCGGCAGACCGGCGAGCAACAGGCACCCTTGGGTGACGGAGCCGTGGATGTGCCGAACATCGGGATTTCCGGCACGCAAGGATTCGGCGCTTGGGGGCCGGGTGGCTGGACGACGCCCACTTGGGAGTGGCGGGACATGGCCACCTTGAACAAGGGCAAGCACACGGTGCAATTCGGCGGAGAGTACGTCCGCCCGGACGACACCGTACCGTGGCGCAAGACCCTGACACGGCCTACCTTCAGCTTTGCCAGTCTGCTGGATTTCGCTCAAGACAGGCCGACGTCTCAATTCGGGCCTGCCGTGAACATCGCAACCGGCGAAGTGGGCGGCGCCTTTCTCAGCTACCACACGTCGTTTATCGGCCTGTTCGTGCAAGACAACTGGCGCGTCCGGCCTGGTTTCTCTCTGAACCTCGGAGGTAACTACTCACCCCTCGGTTGGTGTCGAGGCGTGAGTTGGTGTCGGGCCATAGTCTTGTTCGAGCGTGGCGACAGCGTTGCCGGCGAGCGCGATTTGAATGGCGACCAGAGGATTGTAGCCGTGCGCTTCCATGGACTGCAGGTAGCCGGAGATGCGGGCATAGGCCTCGCCGTAGGCTAGCGTGCGAAAGCAGCCCGAGACTTTCATCTTGACTTTGGACATGCGCAGTCCGCGCTCGCCGGCGTTGTTCGTAAAGCTGACGTCGGGGTCGCTCAGGAAGCGCAGCACGGACTCTTCGTGCTGGGCGAGCCGCTCGTGCAGGTTGTGGGCATCGGATTTGGCGATTGGTCCGCGTTGGCCCTGTTTGCGGGGCGGCAGCGCGGGCAATTCCTTGCGGCCCTGGGTCAGGATGGTGCGGTAGCGCTTGCGCAGGGCCTTGCAGGCGGCTGCGCTGAGGGCCTTGCTCGGGCTGGCATTGACCAGGTGACAGGCCTGTTGCAGCAGGGCTTTCATCAGCCGCGCCCAGCGGTAGCCGTTGGACTCGACAATGAAGGTCAGTTCACGGATTAAGTGCGCCCCGCAGAGCTGGTGCCGGCAGTCGGCGTAGCTGAGGTAGGAGGCCCAGCAGTCGTGCACCAGCGTGCCGTGATAGCTGGGGATCAGGCCGATCGCCTCAATGGCGGCCTTGCCGCGCTTGGGATGCAGGAACTTCAGCGTCAGCGAGCCATCGGTGAGGATGTGCAGCCAATGGTTCTTGCGGTCCACGCGCAGGCCGGTTTCGTCGGCATGCAAGGCCGGAGCTGCCAGCAGGTGGGCGCTGGCGGCCTCTTCCCAAGCTTGCAAGGCCTGCTGCAGGCGGCGGATGTAGCCCAGGCAGGTGGCCTCGGACAAGCGCAGGCCGGAGATCGCCCGGACCAGTTCCACGACGCGCCGCAGGGAGAGCATATGGGCCACCAGCAGGTTGATGATGAACGCCTGCAGGCCGCTGCCATACTGGCGCGGGCCGGGCATGCTGGCGGGGAAGGCTGGCTTGCAGCGGGCCTGGCAGTCGGGGCATTGCTTGACCTCGGCGGTGACGCGCTGCTCGACCACCTGAAACACGATGTCGTACAGCACGCGGCGTTCGCGCTCGGTCGGAGCGACATCCGACAGATCGGCGCCACAGCTGTCACAGGCCGCCACGGTGAGCGTTTCCTCGGTGGTGACTCGCTGCAGGGTGGAGCAGCTGCGGTCTTCGGCCGGATTTGGCTTGCGGCCCGACTTGGCGCGCCGCGCGGTTTCGTCCTCGGCCTCCATCTGCGAGGGCGGGATGGAGGAGTTGCGGCTGGTTTTGCGGGTGGTCTTTTCCAGCAAGACCGTCAGCAGCAGTGTCAGCAAGGGCATCAGCGCCTGTAGCAGGGTGTCCAGCTCTGGCGGCACTTTGCCAGCCTTGCGGAGGGCCTCGAGCTTGTCTTGGAAGGCCTGCAGTTCGGCGCGCAGGGACTTGTCGTGGACCGTCGGCATCACTCGGCCTCGACCGCCATCAGGGCGGCCAGCACCGCCAGCCGCTCGCCCGGCGGCATGGCCGCGTAGCGCTTGGCCCAGTTGGCGGCCTTGCGCTTGATGCACTGCCGCTGCGTGCAGTTCTGGCCCGCGTAGGTGTGCCAGTGCGGGCGCCCCGGGGCGAAGTTGCACCACAGCTTCTCGGTCACCACCCCGGCCTGGTTCATCACCTGCAGCGACAGGCTGTGCCAGCCTGCCAGCGCTCGCTCGTACAGTGGCGAGGGATAGCCGGAGATCATCACCTGGCAGGGCAGGCCCTTGAGCAACGCCAGCAGTTGCTCGTGATCGGCCGGCGTGTAGTCATAGCGGTAGCGGCGCTGCGACTTGCGGGTGCTGTGCAGATAGGGCGGGTCGCAGTAGACCAGCTCGTCGCCCGCAAACGGGAACTGGGCCAGGAAGCGGTGGCAGCAGCCGTGCACCAGTTCCACTTCGTACGCACAGCGGAACGCACGGAGCGAGCGGGCGTTGCGATCAATGCCGATGTTGCGCAGCGCCGGCGGCTTGCGCTGCATGAGCGCGCCGCCGCCGAGATGGGTCTCGATATAGGTGGCATGCGGCGGCATGGCCGCGATCAGCGGCTGGCACAGACCCGAGGTCGCCTTCGATCCGTACCAAGCTCCCATCGCCGCGTGCGCTGCCGAAGGCTCCCTTAACCAGCAGCATAGGCGGCCACAACCAGATTGTCAAGCGCGCCAGCGGCTGGGCCCGCAAGCGAGCCGCTGGCCGCTCACAACGGTTCCCGCTCAGAGCCAGGACCCCGCCACGAGCAACCGTTCGAAACCGACCCGGCCCCAACCAGCGCAAGCATTGCTGCGCGTGAGCTCAGGCGACAAGACACATAGTCAAAAAAGGGCCTGAGTAGTTACCCTCGGAGTGAGGTTTGACAATTACGGAGAGGGCATTCGCTACACGAAGACGTCCGACCAAGGCTGCTACTTGTTTGCTGGCCAAGGGGCCGACGCAATGGAGCGGATCGCCGCTGGCTATGCCGAGTGCCGCCAAACGGCCACCGACCGGCTGCCGTGGATGATCAGCCCGAGGATCGGCTTTGCGTGGGACGTCTTCGGCAACGGCTCGCTTTCGGTTCGCGGCGGTTATGGCATGTACCGAGACCGGATCGCCCAGAACTGGTTCTCAACCCTAAACCTGCTCGGCCCACCTGCTACTGCGACTCCCAGCCTCAACGTGTTACAGGGCGACACGCTGACATATGGCCTCGGAAACTGGGGCGAGCTGGACGCGCTTGCCCAAGATGCGGCGCCGGACATCTGGCCGAAGCCGGATGTGACATACGAGCTAAACGAGCGTGGGGGGGTTCAGGGGCTGCGTTCCAGCATTCTCAGCGTGGACCAGAACATGAGGATCCCAACTGCCCACAGCTGGATGCTCAGTGTCCAGAAGCGGCTTGGGCCTGACTCAATGGCAGAAGTGAACTACACCGGTTCTGCTGACCACAACCTGACTGTCCATAGCGACATCAATCGGTTTGCAGGCGATCTGCTGGATGGGCGACTGGACCGCTTGAATCCGTTCTTCGGCGCGGTACAGCGACGCTGGACTGGCGCGAATTCAAGCGCCCACTTGCTCTCCCTAATGTTTCACAAGCGCCATACGAGCGGCATGTCACTGCGCGGAGTCTACACGTATGCCAAAGCATTGGACCACTTCAGCACCAGCGGTCTGCCGCAGGCCTCAGTGCCCTCAACGCCGGTCTTCGATGTCTGGAACCTGCGGGCTCAGCGCGGACGCGCCGACTTCGACGTCCGACAGCGCCTCACATTCGATGCCATGTGGGAGGTTCGCGTCGCCAAGGGACGGTTGGCCCCAGGCTTGCGCGCGGTAATCAACGGCTGGCGTCTCGGTACCGTCGGGGTGGTCCAGTCCGGATTGCCCTTCACGGTCTTGACCTCGGCTCCGTACCCGGCGGGGGACTTCAATGCGGATGGGTTGAACAGTGACGTGCCGAATTCCCCGTCGTTCGGCAATTCGCTCGGCGGATTGTCCAGGAGTGAATACCTGACCGGGATCTTCAAGGCGTCTGACTTCCCTGTGCCAGCGGCCGGGCAGCAAGGCAACCTTGGCCGCAACACGTTTTCACACCCGGGCCTGTTCAATGTCAGCTTACTGGTTTCGCGGGAACTGAGGGTGCCTGGAGCGTCGGAAGACACGATCCTCCAACTGCGCGGTGAGATATTCAACGTGATCAATCGCGCCAACTTAGACCGAGTCGTCAACAACATGACGAGCGGCTTGTTTGGCCGGGTCACGAATTCGATCGGGCCGCGCTCGGCGCAAATCGGAATGCGACTACAGTTCTGACAGGTGTCGCCGGGCGTGTGGCCCCCTTCATCGCCGACGATTTTTCCAAGGACCGCTTAGGGTAGCCAGGTGCGTCTGTCGCGGAGAGAACTGATAGCCTTGCTTGGCCCCGCCTGTCTGAGCGGACAGGGCGTAGCGACACGAAGTGTCCGCCCGCTGCGTGCGGGTGAGGCTTCGGGCCGCCCGTTCGCTGCCAACTTCGTCGACGTGGCCGCCCGAGCCGGGTTGCAACATCCAACGATCTACGGCCCGGTGGACCACAAGGACTACATCGTGGAAACCGTCGGCTGCGGTTGCGCGTTTCTCGACTATGACAACGACGGGTGGATGGACCTGCTTGTCCTGAGCGGCTCGCGCGTGGCCGGGGCACCGCCGGCCACGAGCAGTCGACTGTATCGGAACAACCGCGACGGGACCTTCTCCGATGTGACCGAGGATGCCGGGCTACTGCGCGAATCTTGGGCTTCGGCCGTAACGGTCGGAGACTACGACAACGACGGGAACGACGACATCTTCATCAGCGCCTTCGGCCAAAACACCCTATACCGGAATAACGGCGATGGGACCTTCACAGATGTCACGGCCGAAGCTGGCCTACTCGATGCTGCGACGCGTTGGGGGGCAGGGTGCTCGTTTGTCGACTACGACCGTGATGGCCATCTGGACCTGTTCGTGTCGAACTACTGCCACTTCGACTTCGACTCAGTGCCTGAGCCAGGCGTAGGGAATTGCAGTGCGCCAGGGAAAGCCCTGGCAGGGAGGATGCGAATGAGCTGAAACCTTGCACCGCGAGCCAGCGGGTTCAACTCCTGCCCGGCAGAGGCGCAGCCCGCCAGCCGGAAGCGAGTGTTGCATGGCGTGCGGCGACGCCCGTCGTGAAGCGTTACACAGCAGGTGGTGAAGCGACGCTATTGAGCCTCGAAATCCTCAACGTCGACGCCTTCGTTCTTGTAATTGCGGGGGCTGTACCGGAAGCGCCGCGACAGGTGAGGCGCAACGGGTCGTCCGGGGTCAGAGAACGTTTGCATAGCCACGGGATGGCTCGCCGGGGAACCTGGGAGGCCCCGTACTGTCCACGCATGAAGGCCGGAACGAGGACCACTGGCCGCAACAAAGGGTCCTGGCCCGCCCCTGCCTGCGGGGGATCGGGAGCGAACAAGCAGGCACAGCGTGGTACCGGCTGGTGAATCAATAAGCCGAAGGGAGGCAGTGCGGGGAGTCGTAGCGCCCTCATAGTACTGGTGACGGCGGGGAACCGGGACCGCCGGGACCCGTCCGAGGGAAGGGGGGTGCCACATGGACAGAACCACTGGAGGGAAACGCTGGAGAAGACTATGAGCTTCGCAAACACGAACACGAAACGACAGTGGATAGCCGAACAGGCGAGGAAGCACCCCGATTGGGTGTTCACGACGCTGCACCGCTTCATCGACCTTGAATGGATGCAGGAGGCGTATCGACTGACGCGCAAGGATGGCGCGGCAGGCATCGACGGCGTGACGGCGACGGACTATGCGAAGGACTTGGAGGCCAACCTGTTGGACCTGCTGGGCCGGATCAAGTCCGGACGCTATCTCGCGCCGCCGGTCCGGCGGCACAACATCCCGAAGGCAGACGGCACGATGCGGCCCCTTGGCATTCCAACGTTCGAGGACAAGGTGGCGCAGAGAGCGATCGTGATGCTATTGGAACCGGTGTACGAGGCGGACTTCCTGCCTTGCTCGCATGGGTTCCGCCCGGGCCGCTCCGCCCACGACGCCCTGCACGCAGTGCGGGCGGGCGTGATGGAAGGGAAGCGGTGGGTGATTGACGCGGACATCTCGAAATATTTGCAGTTGTCGTCATACTGCCACCCCACTGATGCGGATCGCCCGAACGGGCCGCGATATCTGCATAACTCCTTCCTTTTCAGTTATTTGCGGAATGATTCAAGGAATCGGCCGACTGCGGCTGCGGCCGACTTGACTCACTGCAACTCGCCTCTTCGGTGCATGTCGGCTCCTTGAACAGGCTCGGATGGTTGTTCTCGGGGAGCTTGATCCGCAATCCGCCCCGGCGTCCTCTTTGGACCGTGACGGCATCCAGCTTGCCGCGCTTGATCCAGTCTAGGACGGTCTGGCGAGACACTCCCAGCCGGGCTGTCGCGACTTGCATCGCTACGTAACCCTCGGGAGCGTCTGCCACGAAGCGTTGACGCAGTTCCTCGGTGAGGCGGATGCGCCAGGGAGCTCCGGGCGTGATCTGATCACCGGCCAGGAACCCGTCATTCAGCATGCGGTGGATCGTGGATGGGGCCACGCCCAGCGCCTTGGCGGCTTGCCGGACGTTGACGAGCTCGCCGTCCGGAGGCGACTCTGACGGCTTGAAGCAGGGGATTTTCCAGTGCGTGCGCAGGCTCGAAACCCGGGACTGGGTGAACCGCAGCCCATGCGCGGTCCGGCGGCCTTGCTGGTTGAGAATCCCGGCAATGACCGAGTCGGGGTAATGCGCCGCGAGTCGGCGCAGCAGCTCGATCGTGTCCTCGTCCGTACGCACGGGTGCGGAACGCTTGCGCGGACGCTCGATGGTGAGTTCGGTCGACAGTCCTCCCCGCCACACCAGACGGATCCGGGCGCGAGGCTCGTTGCGGGGGGCATCTAGGACCACCTCCTCCAGCAGCGCCCGCAGCAGTTCCTTGCGGTCGCGTGCCGTCGTCGTGGGGGCGTCCCAGGCCCGTGGCAGGTCCTCGCCCAGCGCCAGCAGCGCCTCGCGTTCGTTCCCGCTCAGCTCCCGCGGACGCTCCTGCTCGCGCAACGCCAGCTCGGCCCGCTCCCGCTCCAGATCCTCCAGCCGCTGTTCCCACTCCCGCTCCAGACCACGGGCCACGCGGCGGTTCTCCGGATCCACGGCGCGGTAGGCGCGCTCGGCCCTGGTCGCCTCGTAGGCGGCCCGCTCCACCGCCAGGCGCCGCTGCGCCAGGGCGGCGTCGCGTTCGCTCTGCACCTGCTCGATCGCACGCAGCGCGGCTGCGGCTCCGCCGGCCCGGACAGCCTCCAGCACGCTGACAGCCACGGCTTGGTCGACCTGCATCCCGCCGATCTGCAAGCAGTAGGTGGCACGCCCTTCCACGATGTTCTGGCCGGGACAGTGGTAGTTGGGGGAGGAGTTGCGTCCGAGGTAGTAAGTGCGCAGCGCTCGCCCGCAGTTGCCGCAGATCGCGAGTCCCTGTAGCAAGGCGGGTCCCTCTCTCACGCTGCCCCCGGCACTGTGCGGGCGCGGCCGCCGGTTGGCTCCGATGCGCGCCCGGTTAGCCTCGAACGTCTCCCAGTCTATATAGCCGCGGTGATGGCCTGGCAGCAGCACGCGCCATTCCGCCCGGGGCAACTGGCGCACGCGCTTTTGCATGCGGCCGTGCCCGTCGAGATAGCGTTCCTGGCGGGACTTGCCGAAGGCGTACGCCCCGGCGTAGACCGGATTGCGCAGCACTTGGACGATCGAGCTGTAGGCGGGCGGGATCCAGCGCACGTCATCGCCTTTGCGCAGGCGGACGGGGAACTGCAGGCCCTCGTCGCGGAACCACAGCCAGACGCGGCGCATGGAGCCGAGCTTGGCGAAGCGCTCGAAGACATTCCGGATCGCGCGCACCACTTCCTCGTCGGGATGGAAGAGGACCTCGCCGTCCTGCTCGCCCCAGACGAAGCCGACCGGCAGGGTGCAACGGAACTCGCCGCGGGCGGCCTTGTTGCGGATGCCTTCCAGCAGGCGCACCTTGAGCGTGTGCAGCTCGGCTTCGCTGATTGTGCCTTTCATGCCGAGCACCAGGCGGTCATTGAAACAAGCCGGGTCGTAGATGCCGTCAAAGTCGGCGATCAGGGTGTCGGTCAGGGCGCACAGGTCGATCAGGCGGTACCAGTCGGCGTTGTTGCGAGCCAGCCGGGAGACCTCCAGTCCGAGCACGAGTCCGGCGCGACCGAGAGCGACGTCGGCGGCCAGGCTGTTGAAGCCGTCGCGCTTGTCGGCGGACTCGCCGGAGAGGCCGAGGTCCTCGTCGACGACGGTGATCTGGTCGGGGTGCCAGCCCAGGGCTTCGGCACGGGCGGCGAGGGCGTACTGGCGACGCGTGGACTCAGTGTTGCGCTCGACCTGCGAGGGGCTCGACTGGCGGATGTAGACGAAGGCCTGGCGCTGGCGGTGAGCAGGCAGGATGCTGGTTTCAGTCATCGCGCTGCTCCTGTTCGCGAGGCGGCAGGATCGCCTGGGCCAGGATGCGGGCCAGGGCTTGCAAGGCGGCGTTCTTGGTGGCGGGATCGAGCGTCTCCCAGATCGCCTCGGTCGGGGCGGGCGTGTCCTGGAAGGCTAGTGCCATCTGCCGCCGGGGCGGCGGGGGCAAGGTTTTCATCGGGAGTCTCCTGAGCGGCCTGGAGCCGTTGCAAGAGAGCGTCGATGATGGCGCGGGCCCGCAGCAAATCGCCGAGGCGAGCGAGGCTTGCATGGCGACCTGACGAGGGATCCCGATCCTCGGCCGGCACAGCATCTGTCCATGCCGCCGGCACGAAGCGGCGGTCCCCATTGGGGCACAGCAGCAGCAGGGTCAGTTCATCGTTCCGGACCGCTTGAAGCAGGACCGGCAAGGTCCTGCCAGCCAGCGGATGGGACGGTCGCGTGATTGTAGCCGCCTCCGGAAGCTCTTCGAGATGGGTAGTGTGTGGAGTACTACTTCGACACGATTTCGCACAAGCACTTGCGGGAGTTCCTCGACCTGCGGATCAAGGACGGAGTAGTCCGCAAGATGCTGGACAAATGGCTCAAGGCTGGGGTGCTCGAAGAGGGCGTCCTGCAACGGACCGGGAAGGGCACTCCGCAAGGCGGTGTGGTCTCACCTCTCATCGCGAACACGTTCCTGCACCACGTGCTGGACCAGTGGTTCGTCGAAACGGTGCAACCACGCCTGCGGGGCAGCAGCCTGCTGGTGCGATACGCCGACGACGCCGTGATGCTCTTCGAGAACGACCGGGACGGCCAGCGAGTGCTGGCTGTACTGGGCAAGCGACTTGCACGGCACGGGCTGCGGCTTCACCCGGACAAGACGCGGTATCTGGACTTCCGACCGAACCGGCCCCACGGGCGCGGCACGGGCGCGGCATTCGACTTCCTCGGCTTCACCCACTACTGGGCGCGGACGCGGAAGGGAAGCCCCGTCGTCCGCCAGACCACGGCCAAGAGCCGGTTCGCACGCGCGCTGCGAGCCGTCAACGACTGGTGTCGCAGACACCGGCACGATGCGGTGCCCAAGCAATGGGCGCATCTGGCGAGCGTGCTGCGGGGGCACGGGAACTACTACGGTCTCAAGGGCAACAGCGTGCGGCTGTCGAGTTTTCGCTACCAAGTCACGCACATATGGCGGAAGTGGTTATCACGCCGCAGCCATAAAGCGCGCCTGAACTGGGACAAAATGCGGGAACTCCTACAGAGGCACCCTCTGCCGCAGCCCCGCATCCGGCCGCTGCCACTGCTCCACTCTTCCCCTTGAGCGAACCTGCCATGTGAGGAACCGAGTGCGTTAGACGCGCACGCTCGGGTCTCTGAGGGGAGGGGCGCGGTAACGCCCCCTCCTACTCGACATTGGAAGGGTGTCCAAGTACATTGCGGGCCTCGGGGGCTGCCGTTTTCACGACATTCGCTGTACCGCAACAACGGCGACGGGACATTTCGGGAGGTCAGCGACGAGGCGGGCATTAGCCAGGCACGCGCCGGCTACGGCATGACCGTGGCCGCCGCAGACTACGACAACGATGGCTGGCCCGACATCTACGTGGCCTGCGATTCGACCCCCAGCCTGCTGTTCCGCAACCGGCACGACGGCACGTTCGAAGAGGTCGGACTGCTCAACGGTGTGGCATTGAACGAAGATGGCCAAGAGCAGGCCGGGATGGGCGTTGGCGTGGCCGATTTCAGCCTGGGCGGCAGCCTCGACATCTTCAAGACGCATTTCGCTGACGATACGAACATTCTGTACGTGAACGATGGTTCGGGCCGGTTCAAGGATCGGACAGTGGCGTCTGGCTTGGCCGTCGAGGTGCGATACGTCTGCTGGGGTGCCGGAATCGTCGACCTCGATAACGATGGTTGGCCGGACGTGTTCTACGCGACCGGAAACATCTACCCGGAGATCGAGTCGAAGCTTCCCGAGTACCCATTCAAGACTCCCAACGTGGTGTTTCGCAATCTCGGCGAAGGGCGCTTGGAACGGCTGACGGAGGAAGCAGGTCCCGCGCTTGCGTTGGCCCATTCCAGCCGCGGCTGTGCCTTGGGTGTACGACTTCAAAGTGATATAGCAGGGGTTCCGGGCGGTTGAAGGCCCGAGCCAGCGGGGCAGGCATCAGGGGCGGGTAGTGCGGTAGGCCCAGAAGTCCTCGTAGAGTCCACTGAGCTTGCAGCAGCGCAAGGCGGCGATCGCATTGGCGCCTGCTTTGGTCCAGTGCATCCCGGAACGCTTCAGGCGCGTGCCGAGCACAGCCTTGCAGGCAGACTCTACGATGCCCGAAGAAACGCACAGCCCGCGGGCGCGGAAGTCGGCGTATTGCATGCGCGCGCGGTTGTTTTCGATGTAGTTGGCGCACTGGGTGGCCGCGCAGCAGTCGGCGTGGGAGCGCAGGATGGCCAGCACGTCGTCGAGGCAGCCGTCGTCGAGTTCGTCGCAGCGCACGTCGGCCCACAGCCGGGCGTGCTCGGGCTGGTCGGGGAAGAGCGCTTTCGAGACCGCGTGCAAGTGCTCTTTGGCGTGGAACAGATCCACAATCTGGATCGCACCGGGGTAGTCTTCCCCGGCGATCTTCCAAATCCAGGCAGCTCCGTCACCGAGGATCACGCGGCGCTGGGCTTGCGGGAAGCCGCGCCGCTCGGCCTCGCGCCGCACGCGCTGGGCGAACGGGGAGGGCTGTGGGTCGGTGTCGCGGCTGGCCGCGCTCTCGATCGCGGCCGAGTAGCTGGCCGAGCCGGGGTCGCGCATCGGGCGGCCGGTCTTGGGGTGGCGCGACTGGGCCGTCCAGACTACCGACAGCTTGGCCTCGCGGGTCTTGGCCGAGCCGTCGGGCTGCTTGCCGGCGCGCCCGGCCGTCTCGCTGGAGCGCATCGGCAAGCCGGTGCCGTCCAAGCCGAGATACATGGTCGGGGCAGACGGGCCCTCGGCAGGGAAAGCCCCGGCTTGCTCGGCGGCGGCGATCTCGCTGCCGAGCGCCTCGGCGCAGCGCTCGACCTGCTTGGCTTCCACGCGCACGCCGGCCAGTTCGGCGAGCAGCTCGGAGGACTCGGCGAAGCTGACCAGAGCGGCGCTCGCGCCGGTCATGCGCAGCACGCCGGGCGAGAGCGAGCAGCCGTGCAAGCCCAGGCTGTGGTCGCGCGGGCAGCAGCCGTGGCCGCAGGCCGGGCAATGGTAATAGGCGCGCTGGAGGGTGAGCGGGCCCAGCACGCTCTCGAAGGTCTTGGGGCGGCGGCCGGCGTAGCGGGCCGGCCGACCACAGTCGGGGCAGTCTCGCAGCGGGCCGCAGTGGTCGGAGCGGTCGGCGTCGAGGCGCTGCTCGACGGCGCGCGCGGCGAGTTGCAGGGCGCTGCGGCGGACAGCGGTCTCGACGGCCTCGAAGTCGATGGGATCGTCCGGGCGGGTGCCGACGAAGCGGTCGATCTCGGCGCGGATGTCGGGTGCGAAGCTCTGGCTCAGCGTTTTTTTTTCGCCTGTTCGGCGGCCTCAGCAGTTTGGGCCATGCGGGCCCGGCAGATTTGCTCGCTGATCTGGACCAGTTCCGCGGACAGGGCCTGGAAGCGGCGGTAGTTGGCAATCTGCTGGCGGGCGGTGTCGACTTGGTCGGGGCGCAGCGAGCGGGTGACGGTCTTGCCGTCGGTCTTGAAGGTGAGCGACCAGTAGGGGCCGTGCAGCTTGCCTCCGGGCGAGCGGCATTGGCAGCCGGGCTTGCCACAGGGGCGGGAGCGAGACGAGAGGGAGCCGGGGCGCATGTCGCCGAGTTCGGCGAGCAGGCGCAAGATGCACAGCTTGCGGTCTTGGAGAGCGGCGAGGGAGAGAGTGAGCACAAGGGCCTCCTATCCTCCAGTATATAGTACTGGAGGAATCCGAAATGCAACCCTATGCCCAATATGAGACTTCGTCTCAGTTCAGCGGGAAATCACGACCATGTCGTACACCCCTGTGCCTTCGGCGACTTTGACAACGATGGCGATGTCGATATCTTGGTAGTGAATCTAAACGAGCCGCCATCCCTATTGCGAAATGACATCGACGGGGGTGGCAACTGGCTTAAGGTCAAGCTGACCGGGACCGTGTCGAATCGCAGCGCGATCGGTGCGCGTGTGACATGTCGCTTTGGTTCGCGTCTTCAAGCACAGGAAGTGATGGCCCAGTCGAGCTACTATTCATGCAACGATCCGCGGCTGCACTTCGGGCTTGGCGACGAGTCCTCAGCCTCGCTGGAGATCCGCTGGCCATGTGGCACTAGGCAGGTTGTAGATGATGTGGCTGCCAATCAGATCCTATCCGTTCGCGAGCCTGCGAACCCAGACGCAGCCTAGCAGTTCGAGTCTCCGTGCTTTCCAGTCCACAATAGGGGTGCCGAGACCATGGGAGTAGGGGCCATTGCCGAGAGGCGCCCCCATCGCCGGAGCTGCGCGGCAACCGGCAGATTGGCGCACTCATTGCTGCGTTTGATGGGGCGCGTGGTGCTCGTCACCCTCTCAACGGCAGTTGTCGGGCTCCAAGCCGACGACAGCGCGGTCGGCCTTGAACACCTTCGCGCAGGTCGTGTGGACGAGGCGTTGGCCTTCTTCACTGAAATCACTGAAAGCCGGCCCGACGATGTAAGCGCCTTGAACATGGTCGGTGCCATCCTATGCCTCAAGGACGATCCCGAGGGTTCGATTCCATACTTCCAGAGGGCTCTTCGCCACTCGCCCAGTTTCTTGCCCGCGCGCAAGAACCTAGCCATGGCGGAGTTCGAGAGCGGGCTCTACGAGTCTGCCGAAGCGAACCTCCGGGAACTGCTCGATGTGCCGGAAGCTCAAGCGCAGGCAAGCCTGTTCCTAGGGATGATTGCTTCGGAAGCGGGAAGGCATGAAGAGGCCGTGCGACTGCTCGGCAGTGTTGCCGATCTAGTGTCCAGCCAGCCTCGAGCGGAGATTTCGTTGGCGCGGTCCTTACAGCAAGTCGGGCGGACCGAAGCCGCTCTGAACGCTCTGGCCAATGTACGTGCCCGCTCGGACCTGTCCGGACCTGATCTCGCAGATGTGGCGCAAGTGGCCGTTTCAGCCGGACGCTTCGATCAAGCCCTCGACGACCTAGAACGCGCCGAGACCCTGGACGCCACGCTCTCCGGACTAGGGATTCGAAGAGTTGAGATCCTTGTAAAGGCCGGTCGGGCGGACGAAGCACTGGCTCTATCTCGCCACCTTGCCGATCGGGCTCCGAGCCGAGCTCTGCTCTCGCTCGTTGCCGACCTGTCCGAACGGGCGGGAGATCTGGACGCCGCAGTGATTGCGCTAAGAAAGGCGATTCAGGTCGAGCCGAAGGCTGAAGACGGCTACATCGAGCTCTCTGAGTTTTGCGCCAAGTACCGCAATCCGGAACTAGCGCTGGAGATTCTGGACCTGGGCCTGACTCGGATGCCTAACTCGTACCGCCTGCTTGTGCAGAAGGGGATTACCCTCGGGCAGGGACAGCGCTACGAGCAGGCCAGCGATGCGCTATCGGAGGCGATCGAGCTGACACCGGAACATTCTGTTGCCCTGACCGCGCTTGCGGTGAGCCTTTTGCTCTCCGGGGACATCCCGGGATCGCTAGCGGCTTTGCGCTCGGGCGTCGATCATTTCCCGGATGACTTCTACATGCACTATATTTACGGCTTCGTCTTGGATCGGTCCAGCGGTGACGGTTCCGGCGAAGGCGATTCGGAGCTTGCCGAGAAGCACCTGCGCAGGGCGCTCGAACTTGATGAAGCGTTCGCGCCGGCCTACTTCCGCTTGGGAAAGCTCGTCGCCGAGAAAGATCCAGATGAAGCGATTCGCAATCTCGAGGCGGCGGTGCGTTTGGACCCGGCGCTCGTATCGGCCAAGTACCAGCTCGGCCAGCTGTACATCGATAGCGGGCGCGGAGAAGCGGGCGCTGATTTGCTGAGAGAGGTTGGGGAGGCGAAGCAGCGTGAGCTCGAAGAGGAGCAGATGCCGCAGTTTCGAGCCGTCAAGACCGAATAGCGCGACCGGCAAAGCCTCAAGGTAGTGGCGGTTCGCCAGCAGGACCGAGCTCTAGGGAACCGCACACCAAAGCGGCCATGTGGCGTTTTGGCGTAAGCTTGCGACCGACCACGGACCGTCTCATGGCTGCTTCCCCAGGCCTGTAAACCTCCACGAGCCGGGAGGGCTGCTGTGGTACAACGTACTGGCGCGGGCACGGCCCGCTGGGGAGAGGTGCGGCACATGGCGGAAGAGCGGTACGACGCGATCGTCGTCGGCAGTGGGCCTGGGGGAGGGATTGCCACCTATGCCCTCGCTGCTGCTGGCGTGAAGGTAGCTCTGGTCGAGGCGGGCCCTCGGTTCACTGCAGGGGTCGATTACCAAGGCCACCACTGGCCGTACGAGTACCGCGACCGGCGCGCTCCCAACTTCTGGAGCGACAACTTCTTGCGCGGGCATTTCACGCCCGTCGGAGACCGGCCCGGCCACGGCCAGATTCGCGCGCTCGGCGGCCGTTCGATCTGCTGGGCGGGACACTCGTTGCGCTTCGGACCGAAAGATTTCGAGTCTTGGCCGCTTTCCTACGACGAGGTTGCTCCGTACTACAGCCGGGCCGAGCTACTCATGGGCGTCTACGGAAACCGCGACGGTCTGTCCAACATGCCTGACGGCGAATTCCTCAAGCCCGTGCCGATGCGCTGCGGCGAGGAGCGCCTCGCTCTCGGAGTCGAGCGCTTGCGGGAGCGCGGCGCGAAGATGGCGTTCGTCGCCCAGCGCAAGGCGATGCTGACCGAGACGCCTACCAAGCCGGAATGGAAGCGCCGGCAGAAGTGTCACTACTGCGGACACTGCTCTGGCTGCGCGGTGGAGGCCAAGTACACCTCCGTCAATACGCCCATCGCCTTGGCCGAGGAGACAGGCAACCTGACGATCTTCACCGAGGCGATGGCGACCAGGGTCAGGGTTTCAGGCGAGGGCGGGCAGGCGACGGGGATCGAGTACAAGTCCGCTGATGGGACGGCTCGCGAGCTCGACGCCAAGGTCGTGGTGCTGTCGTGCAGCGCTGTCGAGACTGCCCGCCTACTGCTGATCTCCGATCTCTGCAACTCCAGCGGCCAAGTCGGCAAGAACCTCACCAGTCACTTTGGCGTCACGGTGCGCGGCTTCTTCCCGCAGATCCTTGGCCGCGACGCCTCGAACGATGACGGCACGAGCTACTACCACTCCCTGCTGACCGGGCTGTACTGGGACGAACCCAGCCCGAAGTTCGAGGGCACATATCAGGTGCAGTGCGGCGCGGGAGTCACCTCGCACCGCAGGGCGATCCGCACCGCGCCGGGCTACGGCAGCGCCCTGAAGACGAAGCTGCGCGAGTGGAACATCGGCCACGCCGGGATGAACATGCAGGGGACGACCCTAATCTCGTCGAACAAGTTCGTGGACTTGGACCCCAACCAGCGGGATGAGTTTGGCATGCCGCTGCCCCGCGTCCATCTCCATTACGACGATTCCGACGTCGCGATGGCGCAGGACATGGTGGAGCGGTGCGAGGAGATCATTCGCGCCGGCGACGGCGAAGTCATCGAGACTCCCGGCAACGTCAGCGTGGACGATCTTGTGATCGACCTCAATCACTGGGTCGGCACGACGCGAATGGGCAACGACCCCAAGACATCTGTTGTCGGCACAGACGGTCGGTCGCACGACCTGCCGAACTTGTTCGTCGCGGACGCGTCGGTGTTCCCGCAGTATCCGGAGAAGAATCCGACTCTGACCAACATCGCGCTGTCGTGGCGCACCGCTGACGGGATCGTCGAGGGGTTCAAGCGCAATGCATGGGGGTAAGCACGAAATGGAGCGCAGGACAATCCTCAAGCTAGTGGCAGCGGGCGTCCTGCCCGCAACAGGCGGACTGGTGCAGCTCGGCTGCAGTTCCGGCGGCTACAAGCCGGAGTTCTTCTCGGCCTCGCAGCTGGACCTAGTCGACGCGCTGGGCGAACTGATCTTGCCCAGCGATGACCATTCGCCAGGAGCGCGGGCCGCCAAGGTTGCCAGATACATCGATGTCATGGTCGCCGACGGCTCGGGCGAACTGCAGGCAAGTTGGAAGTCTGGACTTGAGGCGGTCTCGGAGAAGGCTCGGGAGCGCTTCGGGCGCGATTTCTCGGACTGCGACGCCGCTCAGCAGGACGCGATCGTGGCCGATATGGCTCGCAACGAAGGCGAGCCCCAGACCGCGGCCGAGCGCTTCTTCGGTCGCTTGAAACAGATGACCATTGACGGCTATTACACTTCCGAGACCGGCATTCACCAAGACCTCGGCTACCAAGGGAACACCGCCGTGGATGAGTTCCCGGGCTGCACGCACGAAGAGCACGCGTAAGGCGGACGCGTCAGCTGGGTAGCCGGTGCCCCTCGCTTCATTCACTCGCTCGAAATGCTCGGCCCGAACGCCCTCGACGGGTCGGCGGGTGAGTTGGTTCTAGGCTCAGCAAGACCGCTGCCGACCGTCGGCGCGACCGCGCTGACGTCTGTCAGGTCGGTCCCGCCTCTTGGGATCTTGATTCACGAGGGACGAGGTAGCCAGCGGATGGGCTCACTCTCGTTGGGAACTAGTCACCGGACTGCATTTGCAGCCTCTGAAGCAGCACATTTCTCAAGACAACAGCCAAAACGAGCTCTATGCTGTTCCTCTCCAGCCCGAACTTATAGGCTGAGGATGAAATCTTTCTCTGCCAAGCTTCGTCAAGCCTGCTGACATAGTTCCTGGAGTACTCGTCAATCTCGAAATCCTCCATGCCCTCGATCTGCTCGAGAATCTTCTCAGAGAGAGCCCCGGCCGATGCCTTGGCATCCATATGGTCCGCGATCTGGTCCCCCAAGTCATTGAGCTGTAGCGGGCTTCGGCTGTCGACCGGCGAAGGCGGCAGCCTTCTGAAGATCTTCCCCATGTCATCCCGGACCTCATTCATGAACTCCTTGAAATTCTCTCGGTCTGAATTCACGCGCCCTATCCATATGCCAACAGTGCCAAGAAGCGTGACAATGGCAATGACCGCAGGGATGATCACAGGACTCTTGATCCACTCATCCATGGCTATACCCTAACATGTTGACATGCGACTTTCTCCCTTGCGACAGTGACTCCGCAGTCACAACGATCACTTGCGCCAAAGAGACACAAACTGTTGATGAAAAAAGACTTACAAGGTCTAATAAGAACATACGACGAAGGCTCTAGGAGTCTCTTCCAATGAGAGATGAGCATGAACGGAGGGCTTGTTTCCAACGTGAAATGAGCATGAAGGGGGCCCTAGAAGGGGTGTGGGGATCATCGGAGGGTGATCTTGCAGCTCGATTTGGAAACTCACAAGAGCTTGGACGATGTGCGCCAGTTCCTCGCCAGCACCCCGCCGGGGGCCACCCTGGCACTGGAGCGCAAGCAGGCCTACGAGCATCTCTCACGGGTGCTGCGGCGCTTCGCGTACTGGAAGCTGGGTAAGGCGGACAGGGGCCTGCTACGCAGCTATCTGGAGCGCACCACGGGGCTGTCGCAGTCGCAGCTGACGCGCCTGATCCGGCGCTACCTGGCCGAGGGCCAACTGGCGGACCGGCGCCGAGGCGCGGCCAAGCCGTTCCGACGCAAGTACACGGCGGCGGACGTCGAGCTGCTGGCCGAGACCGACGAGTTGCACGGGAGGCTGTCCGGACCCGCCACGCTGGCGCTGTTCAAGCGTGCTTGGGAGCTGTTCGGCGACGCGCGCTTCGAGCGCTTGGCGGGGCTGTCGAACGGGCACCTGTACAACCTGCGGCACAGCCGCAGGTATGTGCAAAGGCTGGGCGCGCAGCAGCCCACGCGGCCCACGCAGGTGGCCATCGGCGAGCGCCGGCGGCCGCGGCCGGAGGGGCGGCCGGGCTACCTGCGGATTGATTCGGTGCACCAAGGCGACCTGGACAAAGTCAAGGGGGTCTATCACATCAATGCGGTGGACGAAGTGACGCAGTTCGAAGGCGTGGGCAGCACCGAGCGGATCGCGGAGAGCTACTTGCTGCCGCTGCTGGAGAGCATGCTGGAGGCCTTCCCGTTCGAGATTCTGGGCGTGCATGCCGATAACGGCTCCGAGTACATCAACCACCAAGTGGCGCGCCTGCTGGAGAAGCTGCGCGTGGAGGAGTTCACCAAGTCGCGCCCGCGGCACTGCAACGACAACGCGCTGGCGGAGTCGAAGAACGGCACCGTGATCCGCAAGCAACTCGGCTACGGGCACATCGCCGGGCGGTACGCCGAGCGGCTCAACGCGTTCAACCGGGACGTGCTCACGCCGTACCTGAACTACCACCGCCCGTGCTACTTCCCCTGCGAGCAGGTGGATGCCAAGGGCAAGCTGCGCAAGCGCTACCGCCGGCAGGACATCATGACGCCGTACGAGAAACTGAAATCGCTGCCGGACGCGGAGCGCTTCCTGCGCGACGGGATCGACTTCGCCCAGTTGGACAAGCAGGCCTACCAGTACAGCGACAACGAGGCGGCCCGGCGGCTCAACGAGGCCCGCGACGAGCTCTTCCGAGTGATCCGGGGGGAGGCCGCTAGCGCGGCCTGAGGGCCAGGCCGTTCATGCTCATTTCGGATTGGAAACCGGGAATTCCAGGGGGCTAACTGTATGGGCACAGAAACTGGCCGGTGGGCTAGCCCACCGGCCCCCCTCCGCCACCCGCGGCCCTGCCAACCCTGTGCCCCTAGCACGGGGGAAGGGGTTCCCCTTCCCCTGCGACCCCTTCCCCCCTGCCGCTATAATCGCCTTCTCCCCAGCTCCTCTCCTCCGCCCCTCCTCATGCTCATCTGTGGATTGGAAAGGACTTAGGGACTGCAGGCTCGACGGCTCCGATCCTAGTCGAATGAGGCGGCGGTCAAGCGCTTTGAGGCCATGCACCGGCCCGAAGGCCCAGTGCCTGCGTTGCGGATCCAAGGACATTCGCAGGTGTCAGGGCATCAAGCCCATGCCTCTGTGCTGCCGCAGTTGCGAGAAGCACTTCAGCGTTCATTGGATCGGCAGCGGAAGTTGGTCTGATTCGGCGATCACTGGTTCGAGCGGCGTTGTCACCTGCTCGAACGGCAGCGAGAACCAGAACGCTGAACCAGTGCCGGGGTCGCTCTCGACCCAGACATGTCCGCCGTGGGCCTGCACTAGGTGCTTTACGATCGCCAGGCCAAGCCCGGTGCCGCCCAACTCGCGCGAACGGGCCTTGTCTACGCGGTAGAAGCGCTCGAACACTCTGGGGACGTGCTCCTTGGGAATGCCGATGCCCGTATCCTTCACGAATATGTTCAGCGATCCCTGGCCGCTGCTCACCCCCAGGCTGATGCTCCCGCCGGCCGGCGTATATTTGGCAGCGTTGTCCAGCAGGTTCGATAGGATCTGCTGCACCGCGCTGAGGTCGCAGCGAATCTTGAGGTCCTCATGAACTGAATCCACCGTCAGCTGCAGCGACTTGCGTGCCAAGACCGGCCGAATGCCGTCGGAAGCGAGGCGCAAGATGTCGGCCACGGACTGCTGAGCGAACTCGAATTCCCGCGCCTGGACCTCGATTTGCGACAGCGTCATCAGATCGGAAGTGAGCTGGGTCAGCCGCTGTGCGTTCTGCCAGAGGATCTTGATGAAGCGCTCATTGTTCTGCTTGTCGTGGATCGCGCCGTCCATCAACGTTTCCGCGTACCCGGTGATGGAGGCCAATGGCGTGCGCAGCTCATGCGACACATTGATGACGAAGTCCCGCCGCATCTGGTCGACCCGTTCGAGCTCCGTGATGTCGTGGAAGACCGCTGCGACGGCTTGGGTCTTGCCCTTGCGGCTCGTGATCGGAGCGCATGTCACGCGCCACGAGCGCCGGGTAGGCGAGTGCATCGACAACTCGGTGGTGCATGACTTGCCGTGGTCGATCGCATAGTTGAAGATTGCCGGGACGTTCTTGTTCTTCCATGCGTTGAGCGAGGCCTGAGTCGAGAGATCCTCGTCCGGGAACATCATCTCGATCGCAGGGTTGTGCAGCACGATGTGACACCTGCGGTCCGCAACTAGAATCCCCGCTCCAATGCCGTTGACCGCGGCCACGAAGCGCGAGCGCTCCTCCTGAAGCTGATGGAAGTTCGTGCGCAGCTTTCCTGCCGTGGTGCGCAAGCTAGCCGCCAAGTCATTGAGTTCGCGCAAGTTGCCCCGCTCCGGAAACGATTCGTCAATCTCGAAATCACCGTCTGCGATTGCATTGGAAAGTGACACGATGCCCGAAATCTGGGACGAAATCCGGCGCGCCACCAAAGCCGTGGCCAGCACCAGCGGGGCCACGATGAAGAGGATGACCAGCGCTATGCTGCTGCGATTGGACTTGGCGAGCGCGTTGACCTCTTCCAGGGGCAATGCGAGGCGCACTGCGCCGCCGCCGTCCATGGGCACAGCGACGTAGAGGAAGTCCATCCCGACCGTGCTGCTGAAGCGGCGGCTGACAGAGGTCTGGCCTACCAGCGATTCGACGAATTCAGGTCTGGTGGCGTGGTTCTCCATTTGCAGCGGATCAGCCTCGGAGTCCGCTAGGACAGTTCCCGTCTCATCGATAATCGTCACGCGCGCTTGTGCGCGCTGCGCCAGGTCGTGGGACATGCGCTGGTAATCGCTGGGGGGCAAGCCCTCTAACGTGGTCTCCACCAGCCGCGCCTTTTCCGACAGGCTTGTCTCGAGGCCGCTCTCGAGGTTGGCGATGGTGATGCGAGTGACCGACAGCAGCACAGCGACAGCTGTGATCAACAACGGCAGGATCGCGACCAATCCCAGCTTGAAGAAGATACGAGCGGTCATGAGGGGATGTCGAATCGGTATCCGAACCCTCGCACGGTCTGAATCCACTTCGGGTGTTTGGGATTATCTTCGATCTGTTCGCGAAGGCGCCGCACATGGACGTCGATGTTCCGGGGCGTGATGTGCGTGCGCCCGTCCCACACCCGCGCGATCAGCTGCTCGCGGGTGTATGCCTTGCCGGGATTGTCGGCCAGGAACCCAAGCAGGGCGAACTCCGTGGCAGTGAGTTCCAGAGGCATTCCAGAAAGGCTCGCCTGCCGCGCCGGATAGTCAATGTCCAAGCCCTGGGCCTTGACCGAGCGCTGTTGTGTCCGATCGCCTCCGCGGCGCAGGTGCGCCTTGATCCGGGCCAGCAGCTCGCGCGGGCTGAACGGCTTCGTTATGTAATCGTCGCCGCCGATCTCAAGGCCGAGCACGCGGTCGACTTCCTGGCTGCGGGCGGTGAGGAAGAGGACTGGAACATCGGCCGTGGCCTTGTGGATGCGCAGTTGGCGACAAAACTCGAAACCGTCCCCGTCGGGCAGCATCACATCCAGGAGGATCAGGTCCGGGCGGCTGTCGCGGATGATCTCGAGGGCTCCGTCCAGACGGTGGAGGATCCTCACCGTGTACCCGTTGTTGGCAAGGTTGTACTCGAGGAGCGTGCAAAGGTCCCGATCGTCTTCAATGACGATGATCGACTGTTGCATACGACGTTGTCATTATATGCAGCGGCGCACGACCGGACCCCCGCGCAGCGCGGTCCGGTTGCCCTCCCGCCTGAAAGCTAAGATACGAACAGGCATCGTCTTCAGGGACGGATGCGGGGGGATCATGAGGCTTGTTGGCAAGGGCGCGATTGTAACCGGTGCGGGGAGCGGCATAGGCGAGGCTGTGGCCCGCTGCTACGCCGAAGAAGGCGCGGAGGTTGTCACGGTCGGGCGCACCTTGGCCAAGCTGGAGTCGGCGCGCCAAGCCGCCGGCGAGGCGGCCGGCCGCTTGCACCCGTACGCGCTCGATGTGAGCGACGCCGAAGCGGTGGACGCCATGGTCGCCTGGGCTCAGCAGCGCCTGCCGCAAGTCGACATCCTCGTCAACAATGCCGGCACCAACGTGCCGCAGCGCGCTCTGGACAAGCTCAGCCGCGAGGACTTCGACACGGTCGTGAAGGTCAACGTCAGCGGACCTTTCTACCTGCTCAGCGCGATCCTGCCCGGGATGCGAGAGCGTGGCGACGGCGTGGTGATCACGGTTTCGTCGACCGCTGGCGTGCGCACCTCGGTCGTGGCGGGGGCCAGCTATAGCGTCAGCAAGCACGGGGCACGTTCCCTCAGCCTGGCCACCCATCTAGAGGACGGGCCGCGCGGGATACGCTCCTGTGTGATCTGCCCGGGCGAGGTGAACACGCCTATCCTTGACCGGCGGCCCGTGGTTCCCTCGGACGAGAAGCGCGCGGTGATGCTTCAGCCAGAGGACGTGGCCCAAGCAGCACTGCTGGTCGCGACACTGCACCCGCGCGCCTGCATTCCGGAATTGATCATCACTCCGGCCAACCAAGCCTTCGCGTAGTCCAGGCCGGGAAGTCCGCGAGTGCGCGCTTCGCCGTGGTCGGCGCAGGCCCTAGATGGCCTGCATGTCCTTGCCCGGCTTGAAGCGAACCGTCTTGCCGGGCGGGATGCGAACTTCCTCGCCGGTCTTGGGATTGCGCCCGATACCGGTCTTGCGCGGCCGGATCTCGAAAACGCCGAAGCCGCGCAGCTCGATGCGCTCACCGCGTGCGATCGAGTCGCGCATGGTGTCGAGGATCGTCTGGACGGCGATCCGCGCCAGACTCTTGCTCAGGCCCGTGCGCTCGATCACGCATTCAACGAGGTCCGACTTAATCATGGGCTGGTGTGGGCGTTCGCCAATCGGGAATCTCTATCCTAAGAGAGCGCATGGGCCTTGTCAACCCTCTGGCGCCTCAGGATGCGGGGCACCAAGATGCCGCGCAATCTCGACACGTGCGGTGAAGAATCCATGTTACGATAGGGCTGCATGCAGTAATTGAGTGGCTCGCGCGGTCTTCGGGCGCGCCGCTTCTAGGGGTACCACTGACAATTCGGACGAACGTTGGAGATCGGGTGCTGCGACGCACTCCGGTCTCTTTTTGTTCTCCGTGCCCGCACGCAGCCGCTGCAGCAAAGGGGGACAGTCATTTTCCGACGACGCTACCGCCCTATTCGTAGGGTCAGACGACAGAATGTCAACGAAACGATCCGAGCCCGCGAGGTTCGGGTTGTCTTTCCCGATGGCCAGACGGCCGTCATGTCCACCAGCGAGGGCATCCGCCGTGCCAAGGACATGGGGCTGGACCTAGTCTTGGTCTCGCCCACGGCACAGCCTCCGGTCGCGAAGGTCATCGACTACGGCGAGTACTCCTACATCGAGAAAAAGAAGCGCAACGACGCGAAGAAGAAGCAGCATCGCATCGAGGTCAAGGAAGTCAAGTTCCGCCCCAACACCGACCAGCACGACTACGACTTCAAGAAGAACCACGCAGTGCGCTTTCTGAAGGACGGCAACAAAGTCAAGGCTACGGTGTTCTTCCGCGGCAGGGAGATCACGCACGCCGACATCGGCGAGCGATTGCTGCGCGTGCTGGCGGGTGACGTGGAGGAGTTCGGCACTCCGGAAACCCAGCCGCGCATTGAGGGCCGGACGATGAGCATGATGATCGGACCGGTGAAGACTGGGAAGCAGAGCAGCAAGAAGCCGCACCAACCGCCGCCCGCCGTGTCCGAGGGCGGGACGCCAAGCCAGGTCCGGCCCTAACAGACTGTGGCAGAAGACGTCGCGGTGATCCTCGGGCCGCACACCCTGCAATTCGGCGGAGTGTTCCGATCAATCCGAAACGGGCGTGTCAACTGTGCCAACAGCTACCACTTCGCCATGCAGGCCAGGGAAACAGAACTCATCTCAAGCACCTGATTCACCCGTTGCATTCCCGCAAGACCCACGAGAACGGGCATGGATGGGCTAGCGGCACAAGCGCCGTCTGGGTGGATGTCGACGGCACGGAACACATCGATGGCCTGTCAGGGCTATGGAACGTTGTGGTCGGCCACGGTCGCACCGAACTGGCCGAAGCCGTGCGCCAATAGATGGAGCGACTCGGCTACTGCTCGGGCTACGCCGGGAGTTCCACTCCGGAGGCGATCGAACTGGGCAAGAGGCTGTCCACGCTCGCCTACCCGGCGATCAACCGATTCTTCTTCACCTCCGGAGGCGGGGAAGCCAGCGAGACGAATTTCAAGGGGGCTCGGTCGTACTCGGTCGTACTGGAAAATCAAGGGCTTTCCGAACAAGACCAAGGTGATCTCGTGCCAGTGGGGCTCCCACGGCGTCACACTTGCGGCGATGAGTGCGACCGGCATCACCAACTACTGGCCCTGTTGGAGCCAACGGTTCCCGGCTTCCTGCGAGACGCGCCCCGGCGGAGGCCTCCTAGGCCAGCGCAAACCCGGCCCACCGCCCGGAACGGTTCTCGTTACCGGCGTCGCGCAACGATGCTTCGCGAGGAAAGAAACTGAACCTCGCCATCCGGCTTGCTGCGGGTCAGATTCCGGCGGCAGCTGGTAGCAGGGAAAAGCCCTAGGCCTGTGAGTGTAGGTCAGACATCCTTGTGCTGGTGGTGGAAGTGGTAATCAAGGGCCGTCTTGTTGGCGTCAGCCAGCCGGCCCGAGAGCTCCCGCATCTCCGAGGACGTCATCGGCTGGAATGCGCGAACCAATTGGGTGTTCTCCCGAATCATGTGCAGCTGCGGCATGCCGATCGTCACAATCGAGACCGGCAATGAGAGCGCATAGCGAAGGAGATCTGCCACGCTTGCCTTCGTCGGCCCCTGACCAATGAGGCCTTCCTGCGCGGTGGCCTTCATGCCGACGATTCCGAGATTCTTCCGAACAGCAACCGGGAGCGCCACATCCTCGAAGCTCGATCCGGGGCTGGGCCGAGGAGGTAGCGGTTCCCCGAAGATGTCACCGACGCCGCCCAGCTTCCAGTAGCCGGCCCCGTCCGGGCTGCGGCCCTGCAAACCGGCATTCAAGGCCAATTGGGTGCAATCGAGGTCGTACCGGTCCAGTGCCACGGCCAATGTCTCGGGATCGGCGTGCGATGTGATCCCGATGAACCGAACCGTCTTCTCGTCACGCAAGCGCATTAGGGCGTCGATTGCCCTGTCCTGCTCGATCCGATCCAAGTCGTCCTGGTATCGGAGGCCATGAATGTGGAGGACATCCAGTCGGTCGGCCTGAAGCCTCTTGAGGCTGTCCTCGGCGGTAGACAGGACTTCGTCGTACGTGCGGGCCCTGGTCTTGGTCGCGAGGAAGACTTCTTCACGCCGCGACTTTGTAGCTTCCCCGACCCATGTCTCGCTGGTCCCGTCGCCATAGGCCTGAGCCGTGTCGAAGTATCGGATCCCTGAGTCCAGGGCGAGTTGGAGAGCCTCCAAGCCACGATCCTTCGTTCGGTAGCCGGCCCACAGCCGGTTGCCGCAACCAATCGCCAGAACCGGCAGCCGCTCGTCCGTCCGTCCGAACCTACGGGTCGGCAACTGGCTCGACGCCAGTGCCGCACCCGATGCCGCACCAGCGGCACCAATAAAGACTCTCCGGGACAGATGCGGCGGCATGACGTACTCGGGGAACAGTATATTCCGGACGGTGCCGCGAAAGGGAACCCGGCCCGAGTGTCAGATGTCCCGAAATCGCCGTCCTCGCCGGCGGTGCCAAAGGCACCAGCGCACGCGAGGACGTCGGCCAGATGATGGAGCCAGACAGCTGGGACCCCTTACCTGCTTATTTTCGTGCGCCGTGGAAGGCGCTGTTTCCCAGCGGGTGCGAATCCCGCCCGGCAACTGTCGCTCCAGCCGGTAGCAATCGGAGCGGTTCGAGGAGGTAACGAAACGGACTGAAGCACTTCGAATAAAAGGACCGCCTTGGGCGGTTCAGCGAGCGTGCAGGCCACAACGCGCAGTGAACGTTGAGCAGGCCTCGAAAAGGGTAACGCGGAAGCCGACCCGCCGTTAATACGGGGAAGGCTGCCAGCGACCGCCAAGCGAGCGACGCGAGCAGCGGTTGCCTCCGCCGGGGTATTGACGGTGGCATGTACGCAAGAGGGAGACAGTAGCAACACGGGAAGCCCTGTCGGTGGTGCGCACGCACCAACCGGGAACCCGTGAGGGCCAGCTTGGGCCGGCAGGGTGGCGGAGAGGCCTGTAGTAGCGAGGAAGCCGGGTAATGCCGGCGGAGCGAAGGGGCCTCGGTTGAGAGGAACGCAGGAAGGAGGAAAGGACAGTGGGGACTGGCGGAAGCCTAACAGCTCCCGATTCGGTTCGGAAACTTCAGACGGCGTTACATGTGAAAGCGAAGGGAAACCCGGACTGCCGGTTTCACGCGCTGAGTGACAAGGTGTGGCGTGCGGACGTACTCGCCGCTGCCTGGCAAGCGGTCCGCCGGAATGGCGGGGCCAGCGGGGCAGACGGGGAAACGTTCGAGCACATCGAAGCACAAGGCGCGGAACGGTGGCTGGGCGAACTGGCGAAGCAGTTGCGGGAGAACACTTACCGACCGAAAGCGGTGCGGCAGGTACTGATCCCGAAGAAGCAGCCGGGGAAATACCGCCCCTTGGGCATACCGTGCATCCGCGACCGAGTGGCGCAGACAGCGGCGATGCTGGTGTTAACGCCGATCTTCGAAGCGGACCTGCAAGCGGAACAGTACGCCTACCGGGAGGGCCGGAGCGCGCTGGACGCAGTGCGGCGCGTGCATCGGCTGGTGAACCAAGGTCACAGGGAAGTGGTCGATGGCGATCTGTCGAACTACTTGCAGTTGTCGTCATACTGCCACCCCACTGATGCGGATCGCCCGAACGGGCCGCGATATCTGCATAACTCCTTCCTTTTCAGTTATTTGCGGAATGATTCAAGGAATCGGCCGACTGCGGCTGCGGCCGACTTGACTCACTGCAACTCGCCTCTTCGGTGCATGTCGGCTCCTTGAACAGGCTCGGATGGTTGTTCTCGGGGAGCTTGATCCGCAATCCGCCCCGGCGTCCTCTTTGGACCGTGACGGCATCCAGCTTGCCGCGCTTGATCCAGTCTAGGACGGTCTGGCGAGACACTCCCAGCCGGGCTGTCGCGACTTGCATCGCTACGTAACCCTCGGGAGCGTCTGCCACGAAGCGTTGACGCAGTTCCTCGGTGAGGCGGATGCGCCAGGGAGCTCCGGGCGTGATCTGATCACCGGCCAGGAACCCGTCATTCAGCATGCGGTGGATCGTGGATGGGGCCACGCCCAGCGCCTTGGCGGCTTGCCGGACGTTGACGAGCTCGCCGTCCGGAGGCGACTCTGACGGCTTGAAGCAGGGGATTTTCCAGTGCGTGCGCAGGCTCGAAACCCGGGACTGGGTGAACCGCAGCCCATGCGCGGTCCGGCGGCCTTGCTGGTTGAGAATCCCGGCAATGACCGAGTCGGGGTAATGCGCCGCGAGTCGGCGCAGCAGCTCGATCGTGTCCTCGTCCGTACGCACGGGTGCGGAACGCTTGCGCGGACGCTCGATGGTGAGTTCGGTCGACAGTCCTCCCCGCCACACCAGACGGATCCGGGCGCGAGGCTCGTTGCGGGGGGCATCTAGGACCACCTCCTCCAGCAGCGCCCGCAGCAGTTCCTTGCGGTCGCGTGCCGTCGTCGTGGGGGCGTCCCAGGCCCGTGGCAGGTCCTCGCCCAGCGCCAGCAGCGCCTCGCGTTCGTTCCCGCTCAGCTCCCGCGGACGCTCCTGCTCGCGCAACGCCAGCTCGGCCCGCTCCCGCTCCAGATCCTCCAGCCGCTGTTCCCACTCCCGCTCCAGACCACGGGCCACGCGGCGGTTCTCCGGATCCACGGCGCGGTAGGCGCGCTCGGCCCTGGTCGCCTCGTAGGCGGCCCGCTCCACCGCCAGGCGCCGCTGCGCCAGGGCGGCGTCGCGTTCGCTCTGCACCTGCTCGATCGCACGCAGCGCGGCTGCGGCTCCGCCGGCCCGGACAGCCTCCAGCACGCTGACAGCCACGGCTTGGTCGACCTGCATCCCGCCGATCTGCAAGCAGTAGGTGGCACGCCCTTCCACGATGTTCTGGCCGGGACAGTGGTAGTTGGGGGAGGAGTTGCGTCCGAGGTAGTAAGTGCGCAGCGCTCGCCCGCAGTTGCCGCAGATCGCGAGTCCCTGTAGCAAGGCGGGTCCCTCTCTCACGCTGCCCCCGGCACTGTGCGGGCGCGGCCGCCGGTTGGCTCCGATGCGCGCCCGGTTAGCCTCGAACGTCTCCCAGTCTATATAGCCGCGGTGATGGCCTGGCAGCAGCACGCGCCATTCCGCCCGGGGCAACTGGCGCACGCGCTTTTGCATGCGGCCGTGCCCGTCGAGATAGCGTTCCTGGCGGGACTTGCCGAAGGCGTACGCCCCGGCGTAGACCGGATTGCGCAGCACTTGGACGATCGAGCTGTAGGCGGGCGGGATCCAGCGCACGTCATCGCCTTTGCGCAGGCGGACGGGGAACTGCAGGCCCTCGTCGCGGAACCACAGCCAGACGCGGCGCATGGAGCCGAGCTTGGCGAAGCGCTCGAAGACATTCCGGATCGCGCGCACCACTTCCTCGTCGGGATGGAAGAGGACCTCGCCGTCCTGCTCGCCCCAGACGAAGCCGACCGGCAGGGTGCAACGGAACTCGCCGCGGGCGGCCTTGTTGCGGATGCCTTCCAGCAGGCGCACCTTGAGCGTGTGCAGCTCGGCTTCGCTGATTGTGCCTTTCATGCCGAGCACCAGGCGGTCATTGAAACAAGCCGGGTCGTAGATGCCGTCAAAGTCGGCGATCAGGGTGTCGGTCAGGGCGCACAGGTCGATCAGGCGGTACCAGTCGGCGTTGTTGCGAGCCAGCCGGGAGACCTCCAGTCCGAGCACGAGTCCGGCGCGACCGAGAGCGACGTCGGCGGCCAGGCTGTTGAAGCCGTCGCGCTTGTCGGCGGACTCGCCGGAGAGGCCGAGGTCCTCGTCGACGACGGTGATCTGGTCGGGGTGCCAGCCCAGGGCTTCGGCACGGGCGGCGAGGGCGTACTGGCGACGCGTGGACTCAGTGTTGCGCTCGACCTGCGAGGGGCTCGACTGGCGGATGTAGACGAAGGCCTGGCGCTGGCGGTGAGCAGGCAGGATGCTGGTTTCAGTCATCGCGCTGCTCCTGTTCGCGAGGCGGCAGGATCGCCTGGGCCAGGATGCGGGCCAGGGCTTGCAAGGCGGCGTTCTTGGTGGCGGGATCGAGCGTCTCCCAGATCGCCTCGGTCGGGGCGGGCGTGTCCTGGAAGGCTAGTGCCATCTGCCGCCGGGGCGGCGGGGGCAAGGTTTTCATCGGGAGTCTCCTGAGCGGCCTGGAGCCGTTGCAAGAGAGCGTCGATGATGGCGCGGGCCCGCAGCAAATCGCCGAGGCGAGCGAGGCTTGCATGGCGACCTGACGAGGGATCCCGATCCTCGGCCGGCACAGCATCTGTCCATGCCGCCGGCACGAAGCGGCGGTCCCCATTGGGGCACAGCAGCAGCAGGGTCAGTTCATCGTTCCGGACCGCTTGAAGCAGGACCGGCAAGGTCCTGCCAGCCAGCGGATGGGACGGTCGCGTGATTGTAGCCGCCTCCGGAAGCTCTTCGAGATGGGTAGTGTGTGGAGTACTACTTCGGGGAAATCCCGCACTCGGAATTACTCCAGTCGCTGGCGCGCCGCGTCAGCGACGGGCGGATGCTGAGATGGATCAAACTGTGGCTGGAAATGGCCGTGGAAGAAGACGATGGCAAGGGCGGCAAACGCCGCACGAACCGGGCGCGGAAAGAGCGGAAGGGAACCCCACAGGGCGCCCCGATCTCGCCGCTGCTCAGCAACGTCTACATGCGGCGGTTCATCCTGGGGTGGAAACGGCTGGGCTATGCCCGGCGATTCGAAGCAGAAATCGTGAATTACGCGGACGACTTCGTGGTCTGCGGCAGAGCCCCGGCGGAAGCCATGCGGGCGACTGTCGAACAGATGATGCAAAAGCTCCGCTTGCCGATCAATGCAACGAAAACCCGCTGTCTGCGAGTGCCGGAGGAAGCGTTAGAATTCCTCGGCTACCGCATCGGACGCAACTATAGCCCCCGCACGGGACGGGCCTACATTGGCACGCGCCCAAGCAAGGACAGCGTCCGCAGCATATGCCGCACGGTGAGCGAAGCGACAGAAGCGAGGTACGGACTACTGGAATCCGAAGTGGTGGTGGCAAGGCTGAACCGAGCGATGCTCGGCTGGGCCAGCTACTTCCGGCTCGGACAGGTCAGCCCGGCCTACCGCGCACTAGATCGCCACGCTATCAAGCGGCTGCGTCAGTGGCTGTGCCGGAAGCACAAGGTGAGGTCTGGGAAGTACGTGCGCTTCTCGGACGCGCGGCTATGGAATGAACATGGCCTCGCTCACCTCGCACCGCAAACGGCCAGCCTGCCGTGGGCGAAGACATGATCTCGACCGGGAGCCGGATGCGGGGAATCCGCACGTCCGGTTCAACGAGCGGGGAGAAGAGACGTAACTATGCGTGGGACTGAGGCACCGACAGAACGCGAAAGCAGGCGGCGAACAGCTACTCCCTCACGCTACGGCTGGCGCGCTTCTCCCCGACTCCACAATCGTTTACTGAGAAACGTCGTCCTGGAGGAGGCGCACCTCTCCCCCACCCCGCAGTCGTGAAGTTCCGCGGTCAGCCGTTGCCTGCCCACCAGCCGCCGGATTAGCAGCCCGCCACGGTAGCCCCGATCTGTGTCCGGAGCGGTACCGCGCCACCGCCGGCGGTGGGCCGAGGATGGGAGCGAACTCAGGCGGCCGCCGGCTGGCCGCCGGGCCGGACGTGCTCGATATAGCCGTGCTCTTCAAGCTTGCGCAGCCAGCGGGGCGCGTTGCGGTCCACCACCAGCTTGTCGTAGTCGATGCCCGGATCGATGTAGGGTCGCTGGTCGCGCAACATCGCCACGATCGTGCGCAGCAGCTTGTGCGCCGTCGCCAAGATGGCGCGCTTGTACGGCATGTGCGCCTTGAGCGCGCTGTGGTGGCCGTGGAACTGCGAGCCCTTGGTGCGCACCGCTCCGTGGGCGCACTCGGCCAGCGTGGCGCGCAGCGTGGCATTGCCGCGCCGCAAGCGCCCCGAGCGCCGCTTGCCGGCACTCTCGTTGTTGCCCGGCGCCAGCCCGGCCCAGGCGGCCACGTTGGCCGTCTTGTCGAAAGCCGACAGGTCGGGCCCTAACTCGACCAGGATCGCGCAGGCGCTGCCGCGGTCAATGCCCGGCACCGTCTCCAGCAAGCGCACCTGTTCCTCCAGCTCGGCCAGGCCCTGTTCCATGCGGGCGTCCAACTCCGCGATGCTCGCGTTGGCCGCGTCATGCGCGCGCAGCAGGTCGCCCAGCTTCCACACCGCGTGCGCATCCAACTGCGCTGCCAGCACTTGCTCGAGCAACTCGCGCTTGGGGCGCACGTGCCCGCTGAGCGTGTCCAGGATCTCATCCGGCGAGTTGCCCGCGGCCAGCCCCGCCAGGATCTTGCGCCCATTGCGCCCGAAGATGTCGCTCAGCGCCCCGCCCAGCCGCAGCCCGTCGTGGTCCAGCGTCTTGTGAACGCGGTTGCGCGCCCGGCTGCGCTCGCCCACCAGCTTGCGGCGGTAGCGGCTCAGCTGGCGCAACTGGCGGAACTTGCGCGGCGGCACGTAGCTGGGCCGACACAGCCCGAACTGGCAAATGCGCGCCAGCCAGACACTGTCAGCCACGTCGCTCTTACGCCCTTTCACCTGCTTCACAAATTGCGCGTGGAATAACTGCGGCGCGATCCCGGCGGCCTCCAGAGCCTCCCACGGGGCCTGCCAGAAAATGCCGGTGGCCTCCATGGCCGCGGCCGTGACGCGATGGCTCTGCAGCCACTTGGCCAGCTCTCCCAGCCCGTCGGGCAAGGCGCTGAACTGGCGCGTGGCGCACTGCACGCCGCCGCCGGGCTGGCACAGCCGCACCGAGGCGGTGATCTGCATCTTGTGCACATCGAGTCCGGCCGCGCGGGGATGCACGACGTGCATCTCGTCGGGTTGCAGGCTCTCGCCTGCTGTGGTTGTCATGCTGTATCCTCCTGTACAGCGGAGGCGGGTGATGCTGGCCCGGGGAAATCCCTCGGCTGGGCAACCAGCCGGGGCTCGATTTACTGTGCGTCCTAGGCCGCAGCCTGGTACGGTACGGGGCTCGAAGGGGCGCAGCGGCGTCAGTTTAGATAACGAGGTAGGGAGCCACGGCCCTTGCGGGCATCGCGGCCTCTCCACCACTTAGAGATCCGATCTTGCACCCGCCTCCGCTATCTGCAAATCTAGCAACGGCCCCCACCCTGCTGGCAACCCTCGACCGTTTCATGCATACGGGGTGGCTGCACGCGGCCATGGGTGTTTAGCTCCCCACCAGTCAGAACCGCGTAAGAATTCCGCCACGCCTTTCCCGAGAAGCCTCGACTGCGCGGCCATCGGCAGAGACGGCTACACTCTCACGCCGGTGCGTGCTGTATGAGCTGGGAGGAATAGAGGACCAACAGTCTTTTTTCGCGAGAGGCTTAGCCCTAGCTCTCTCGAGTCCTCGTTCAACTTGATCGCTCAGGTCCCAGACCTCGAATCGAACCCTAGCGAAACCCGGGTATGTCTCGACAATCACCCTACAGTTGATGCGGGAATTGATTATGGCTCACGCGAGGAGTAACATCATCAATGCCCTGTTCGCGAGGCCACGATTGGCGGCGGAGGACAGAGACCAACGGCAGTCAGCCCTCAATGGACACTTAAGGGAGTAACCATGAGAAACGGAATCAGTGCAAGCCTCATTGCAGCGCTACTCTTCTTGTCTGCTCCCGTCCCTGCCCAGCAGGATCAGGGGGTCATTACGGGGACGATTTCCGACGCCACCGGGGCGGTTGTCCCGGGTGCGCAAGTCACGATCCGGGAAATGAATACCGGAATCACGGTTGAGAAAGAGGCGAATGCCAGCGGCATCTATGTCTCGGGCCCCCTTAACAGCCTGTGGCAAAAGTCGACTGAAATCCCAACAAATCCCGATCAGACTTCGATAAAATCGTAGTCATGGCGATGGGTACCCGCAAACCCGGACAGATCCCGATGTTCCTCGCACCGGACCAACTGCCCCAAGCCCCCACCACTCCCTTCTTCGACAAGCTCAACCAACTGCTCGCTGAGATGGGCTTCGACGCCTACGTCGAGAACCTGTGCCGACCCTTCTATGCCAAACGCCTGGGACGGCCCTCGCTCGCTCCCGGCGTCTACTTCCGACTGCTGCTGCTGGGCTACCTGCTGGGCATCGATTCCGAGCGCGGCATCGCCCTGACCGTCTCCGACTCGCTCGGCTTGCGGGCCTTCCTCGGCTACGAGTTGCAGGACAGCCCGCCGGACCACTCGACGATCTCGCGCAGCCGGCGGCGGATTAGCCTGGAGACGCATGAGCAGGTGTTCGCCTGGGTGCTGCAGCAGCTGCGGCAAGCGGGTCTGGCCGACGGGCAGACGGTGGCGGTGGACGCCACGATGCTGTTCGCCAACGCGGCCTTGCGGACCTTGCGGCGCAAGGACAGCCAGCAGGGCTACCGAGAATTCGTGGAGGGGCTGGCGGAGGCAGCCGGGGTGCCGACGCCGAGCTTGGCGGAATTGGCGGCCTTCGACCGCCAGCGCAAGCCCAAGACGTTGTCGAACAAGGAGTGGGAGTCGCCGACGGACCCGGACGCGCGGGTAGCGAAGATGAAGGACGGCACGACGCACCTAGCGCACAAGGCCGAGCACGCGGTGGACTTGGAGAGCGGGGCGTTGCTAGGAGTGACGCTGCAAGCGGCGGACCAAGGGGACACCACAACACTGGGGGAGACCTTGGAGGCGGTGCAGGCGGCGCAAGGGCAGGGGCCGGAGACGGTCGTCGCCGACAAGGGCTACCACAGCGACGCGGTGCTGCTGGGACTGAACGAGGCGGGCCAGGAAGCGCACATCCCGGAGCCGCAGCGGGCGGAGCGGGATTTTGCGGGCAAGCCGGAAGCGCAACGGGTGGTGCAGGAGAACCGGGAGCGCGTGGCGAGCTCGGCCGGCAAGCGCCTGCAAAAGCTGCGGACGGAGAAGGTGGAGCGGTCGATGGCCCACATGTACGGCACGGGCGGGATGCGCCGGCTGTACTTGCGGGGGCGGGCGAACATTCGCAAGCGGCTGCTGGTGCATGCCTGTGCATTCAACCTGGGGGTGCTGATGAGGTCGCTCACCGGGGTCGGCACGCCGCGCACACTGCAGGGGCAGGGCTGCCAGCCAACGGCCAGCCTTGGTTTCGCCGTTTGTTTGCCGTTCCGGGATGCTTGGAGCGGCCTGCTGGGCCTGCTCAGGGGCCTCTTGGGCCTCAGACGGGGAGAGAGCCCGGAATTCGCCGAAAAACTCGCATAGGCCGTCGAAGGACCACCAAGCAAGGCCACCGACCGACATGGTCGGCAAAGCTATTAAAACCACAGGCTGTTAAGGTGGGAATGTATGAGATCTCAGTGGGAATTGAGGGCTTCAAGACAGCCGTTCGATCCGGCGTCGAGATTCACGCAGGAGACCGAATTGGCCTGAACTTCGCGCTTGAAATCGGGAATCTAGTCGAGGTGGTCGAGGTGACGGGCGCGACGCCGTTGCTAAAGACCGAATCGGCCACATTGGACTACACGGTCGAGCGCCAGCAGATCGAGGACTTGCCGATCAGCGGCCGCAACTATCAATCGCTCGCCCAGCTGACGGCAGGCGTGGTTCCCGAGATCGGCGGGCGTGACCGCGGGCCCTTGGGCGATTCCCGCCTAGGCGGCGGCTTCTTGAGCCACGGCCAGCAGGCCGGCCAGAACAACTTCCTGATCGACGGCATCGACAACAACTCGACGATCATGGGCCAGCAGGACCGCAAGGCGCAGGCCATGATTCCATCGATGGATGCCGTCCAGGAATTCAAGATTCAAACCAGCAACTACTCGGCCGAATACGGCCGCAACGCCGGCGCAGTGGTCAATGTGACGATTCGGGGCGGTACGAACGAGTTCCGCGGCAGCGCCTATGAGTTCATGCGAAACGACTTTTTCGACGCTCGCGAAGCCTTCGCGCGCAATGACCGCGACGGCGACGGCAAAGCCGATCCGGAGGTGTTGCGCCAGAACCAGTTTGGGGCTACCTTCGGCGGGCCGATCCAGAGGAACAAGGCCTTTTTCTTCGCTAGTTGGGAGGCCTGGAAGCTGCGCAAGTCGCAGTCGGACATCGTGATCGTTCCGACCCAGGCCGAACGCGCGGGCGATTTCAGCCAGACGGCGAATCTTGGCGACCTCAAGGATCCCCTCGGCGGCGTGTTCCCGAACAAGGCGATCCCGTCGGACCGGTTCGATTCATCGTTCGAGCAGCTGGTGGGGCTGTACCCAAGCCCTAACTTCTCGGACAACACACGGCGGAACTTCGTCAACAATCCTCCGTGGAAGACCGACCGGGATCAGCTGGATTTTCGGTACGACCACACCATCTCGCCCAACGACAACTTCTTCGTGCGGTACAGCCACTACCGCTACGACAATCTTCGCGCTGCTCCGCTGGAAGGGATTGCAAGAGGCGGCGTCGGTAACGACCGCGGATTGGACGACAACGATGGCGACCACCTGGCTGCCTCTTGGACGCACGTCTTCTCGCCCACCCTTATCAATGAAGTACGCTTGGGCTACAAGTGGTTGAAGGTCAACAAGGTCCAACAAGCGCCTCCCCAATCGGAGCTCAATGCCCAGTACGGACTCAAGGGCCTCAACGAAGATCCGTCGATCCTAGGGCTGCCGCGCATCCAGCTAACCGGAGGCTTGGCCCACCTCGGTCTGGGCGGCAGCCCGAACCTGCCGAACGGCAAGATTAGCCAGACCTGGCAGTTCATCGACAATCTCACCGTCATTCGGGGCAACCACAGCCTGAAGATGGGGGCCGACCTGCGGCACGACTTCGCCGATATCCTCAGAGTTCGTTACATCGGTGGGTGGAGACGGGAGTTCGTGCCGGGCGTAACTGACTGTCGCACATTGGGTTCGAGCCAGTCCCCACCTAGACTTCGGATCCGACTCTCCGGGATTTCTTCCCATTAAACTTGTCACATATTTCCTTGGATCGGAGAGCTGCATCGTTCCAACAATCCATCCTTTCAGGAACTGACAGCGCGCCTCTTGCTGGACTCGTTGCGATCAGTGACATCTCTAATCAAACGGTGTGCCGAAGTCTGATTGCGCCAGGGCAAGCCCTGGAGAGGAGGAAGCCATGAGCTGAAACCTTTCATAACGAGCCAGCGGGTTCAACCCCCGCCCGGCAGAGGTGCAGCCCACCAGCCGGGAGCGAGTGTTGCAGGGCGTGCGGCAACGCACGACTTGAAGCGTACACAGCGGGCGGTGAAGCGTCGTTATCGAGCCCCGAGATCGTCAATGTCGGTGCCTTCAGCGTTCAGACCCTGGGGGCAGCACCGGAAGCGCCGCCAGCGGCGAGGCGTCACGGACCGGCCGGGGTCTAAGACCGAAGGCAAAGCCGCAGGATGGCTCGTCAGGGAACCTGGGAGGCCCTGTCCTGTCCACGTGCAGAAGTCGCAATGGGATGCCCGACTACCACAAGGCCCCGGCCCCCGCGGCTGGCCTGCGCCACGGGGGAGCGCTGCGGCGGACACGAATCGACAGGCAAGGCATGCGGTACCGGCTGGCGAAACAATAAGCCGAAGGGACGCAGGGCAGGGAGTCGTAGTGCCTTGATAGTACCGTCAGACGGCGGGGAACCGTGTTCAGCGGGACCCGCCCGAGGGAAGCGAGGCATCTGAAGAGCAGAACCATGCGAGGGAAACGATGGAGCAGACACAGAGCTACACAAACACGTCCACGAAACGAGCATGGATAGCCGAGCAGGCGAGGGCGCACCCGGAACGGGTGTTCAACTCGCTGCACCACCTGATCGACGAGGACTGGATGCGGGAGGCGTACCGCCGCACGCGCAAGGATGGAGCGTCAGGGATCGACGGCGTGAAGGCAGCCGACTATGAGCGCGATCTGGAGGCCAACTTAAAGAGCCTGCTGGAACGCATCAAGGCGGGCCGCTATCACGCGCCGCCGGTGCGCCGACAGTACATCCCGAAAGCGGACGGCAGGCTGCGGCCACTGGGCATCCCGACCTTGGAGGACAAGGTGGCGCAGCGGGCGATCGTGATGCTGCTGGAACCGATCTACGAAAGCGACTTCCTGTCGTGCTCGTATGGGTTCCGGCCCGGACGGTCGGCCCACGATGCGCTCGACACAGTGTACGAGAGCATCGGAAGGCAAGGGCAGACATGGGTGATCGACGCCGACGTGGCGGGCTACTTCGATAGCATCCCCCATTCCGAAATCCGGGCAGTCCTCGACCTGCGAATCAAGGATGGCGTCGTGAGGCGCATGATCGACCGGTGGTTAAAGGCGGGGGTGCTGGAAGCCGGCACTCTCCATAAGTCGGAAACTGGCACCCCTCAGGGCGGTGTGATTTCACCGTTGATCGCGAACCTGTTCCTGCACCACGTGCTGGACCGCTGGTTTGCCGAGACGGTGCAACCACGGCTGCGAGGAGCCAGCCAGCTAGTGCGTTTTGCTGACGACTTCGTGCTGACCTTTGCCGACGGCGGAGACGGCCAGCGCGTGCTGGCCGTGCTGGGCAAGCGTCTGGGCCGCTTCGGGCTAACGCTCCACGCGACCAAGACCCGCTATGTGGACTTCCGACCGCCGCAGAACGCAGGCGGCCACGAGCCGCACGCCAGCTTCGACTTCCTCGGCTTCACCCATGTGTGGGGCCGCTCAAGGAGGGGCTACTGGGTAGTGCGCCAGCTCACGGCCAAGCAGCGCTTAGCGCGCGGACTGCAAGCGGTCAACGAGTGGTGCAAGAAGCACCGCCACGCGCCACTAGCGGAGCAACAGAAGCGACTTGCCAGCGTGATCCGTGGTCACTGCAATTATTACGGTCTGACGGGCAACAGCAAGCGCCTAGCAGCCTGTGGCAAAAGTCGACTGAAATCCCAACAAATCCCGATCAGACTTCGATAAAATCGTAGTCATGGCGATGGGTACCCGCAAACCCGGACAGATCCCGATGTTCCTCGCACCGGACCAACTGCCCCAAGCCCCCACCACTCCCTTCTTCGACAAGCTCAACCAACTGCTCGCTGAGATGGGCTTCGACGCCTACGTCGAGAACCTGTGCCGACCCTTCTATGCCAAACGCCTGGGACGGCCCTCGCTCGCTCCCGGCGTCTACTTCCGACTGCTGCTGCTGGGCTACCTGCTGGGCATCGATTCCGAGCGCGGCATCGCCCTGACCGTCTCCGACTCGCTCGGCTTGCGGGCCTTCCTCGGCTACGAGTTGCAGGACAGCCCGCCGGACCACTCGACGATCTCGCGCAGCCGGCGGCGGATTAGCCTGGAGACGCATGAGCAGGTGTTCGCCTGGGTGCTGCAGCAGCTGCGGCAAGCGGGTCTGGCCGACGGGCAGACGGTGGCGGTGGACGCCACGATGCTGTTCGCCAACGCGGCCTTGCGGACCTTGCGGCGCAAGGACAGCCAGCAGGGCTACCGAGAATTCGTGGAGGGGCTGGCGGAGGCAGCCGGGGTGCCGACGCCGAGCTTGGCGGAATTGGCGGCCTTCGACCGCCAGCGCAAGCCCAAGACGTTGTCGAACAAGGAGTGGGAGTCGCCGACGGACCCGGACGCGCGGGTAGCGAAGATGAAGGACGGCACGACGCACCTAGCGCACAAGGCCGAGCACGCGGTGGACTTGGAGAGCGGGGCGTTGCTAGGAGTGACGCTGCAAGCGGCGGACCAAGGGGACACCACAACACTGGGGGAGACCTTGGAGGCGGTGCAGGCGGCGCAAGGGCAGGGGCCGGAGACGGTCGTCGCCGACAAGGGCTACCACAGCGACGCGGTGCTGCTGGGACTGAACGAGGCGGGCCAGGAAGCGCACATCCCGGAGCCGCAGCGGGCGGAGCGGGATTTTGCGGGCAAGCCGGAAGCGCAACGGGTGGTGCAGGAGAACCGGGAGCGCGTGGCGAGCTCGGCCGGCAAGCGCCTGCAAAAGCTGCGGACGGAGAAGGTGGAGCGGTCGATGGCCCACATGTACGGCACGGGCGGGATGCGCCGGCTGTACTTGCGGGGGCGGGCGAACATTCGCAAGCGGCTGCTGGTGCATGCCTGTGCATTCAACCTGGGGGTGCTGATGAGGTCGCTCACCGGGGTCGGCACGCCGCGCACACTGCAGGGGCAGGGCTGCCAGCCAACGGCCAGCCTTGGTTTCGCCGTTTGTTTGCCGTTCCGGGATGCTTGGAGCGGCCTGCTGGGCCTGCTCAGGGGCCTCTTGGGCCTCAGACGGGGAGAGAGCCCGGAATTCGCCGAAAAACTCGCATAGGCCGTCGAAGGACCACCAAGCAAGGCCACCGACCGACATGGTCGGCAAAGCTATTAAAACCACAGGCTGCTAGGGCAATTCCGCTATCAAGTGGTGCGTCTCTGGCAGAAGTGGCTCTCGCGGCGCAGCCGCAAGAGTCGCGTCAACTGGGAACGCATGACGGAAGTGCTCCGACGGTATCCCCTGCCACCCGCCAAGGTCGTGCGCACGATCTACGCATCCTGAGCGAAGCTGCCATCAGAGGAACCAAGTGCGGCAACCCGCACGCTTGGATCTGTGAGGGAGGGGGCTCGGTAACGACCCCCTCTACTCGGCTTGCGCCAGGGCAAGCCCTGGAGAGGAGGAAGCCATGAGCTGAAACCTTTCATAACGAGCCAGCGGGTTCAACCCCCGCCCGGCAGAGGTGCAGCCCACCAGCCGGGAGCGAGTGTTGCAGGGCGTGCGGCAACGCACGACTTGAAGCGTACACAGCGGGCGGTGAAGCGTCGTTATCGAGCCCCGAGATCGTCAATGTCGGTGCCTTCAGCGTTCAGACCCTGGGGGCAGCACCGGAAGCGCCGCCAGCGGCGAGGCGTCACGGACCGGCCGGGGTCTAAGACCGAAGGCAAAGCCGCAGGATGGCTCGTCAGGGAACCTGGGAGGCCCTGTCCTGTCCACGTGCAGAAGTCGCAATGGGATGCCCGACTACCACAAGGCCCCGGCCCCCGCGGCTGGCCTGCGCCACGGGGGAGCGCTGCGGCGGACACGAATCGACAGGCAAGGCATGCGGTACCGGCTGGCGAAACAATAAGCCGAAGGGACGCAGGGCAGGGAGTCGTAGTGCCTTGATAGTACCGTCAGACGGCGGGGAACCGTGTTCAGCGGGACCCGCCCGAGGGAAGCGAGGCATCTGAAGAGCAGAACCATGCGAGGGAAACGATGGAGCAGACACAGAGCTACACAAACACGTCCACGAAACGAGCATGGATAGCCGAGCAGGCGAGGGCGCACCCGGAACGGGTGTTCAACTCGCTGCACCACCTGATCGACGAGGACTGGATGCGGGAGGCGTACCGCCGCACGCGCAAGGATGGAGCGTCAGGGATCGACGGCGTGAAGGCAGCCGACTATGAGCGCGATCTGGAGGCCAACTTAAAGAGCCTGCTGGAACGCATCAAGGCGGGCCGCTATCACGCGCCGCCGGTGCGCCGACAGTACATCCCGAAAGCGGACGGCAGGCTGCGGCCACTGGGCATCCCGACCTTGGAGGACAAGGTGGCGCAGCGGGCGATCGTGATGCTGCTGGAACCGATCTACGAAAGCGACTTCCTGTCGTGCTCGTATGGGTTCCGGCCCGGACGGTCGGCCCACGATGCGCTCGACACAGTGTACGAGAGCATCGGAAGGCAAGGGCAGACATGGGTGATCGACGCCGACGTGGCGGGCTACTTCGATAGCATCCCCCATTCCGAAATCCGGGCAGTCCTCGACCTGCGAATCAAGGATGGCGTCGTGAGGCGCATGATCGACCGGTGGTTAAAGGCGGGGGTGCTGGAAGCCGGCACTCTCCATAAGTCGGAAACTGGCACCCCTCAGGGCGGTGTGATTTCACCGTTGATCGCGAACCTGTTCCTGCACCACGTGCTGGACCGCTGGTTTGCCGAGACGGTGCAACCACGGCTGCGAGGAGCCAGCCAGCTAGTGCGTTTTGCTGACGACTTCGTGCTGACCTTTGCCGACGGCGGAGACGGCCAGCGCGTGCTGGCCGTGCTGGGCAAGCGTCTGGGCCGCTTCGGGCTAACGCTCCACGCGACCAAGACCCGCTATGTGGACTTCCGACCGCCGCAGAACGCAGGCGGCCACGAGCCGCACGCCAGCTTCGACTTCCTCGGCTTCACCCATGTGTGGGGCCGCTCAAGGAGGGGCTACTGGGTAGTGCGCCAGCTCACGGCCAAGCAGCGCTTAGCGCGCGGACTGCAAGCGGTCAACGAGTGGTGCAAGAAGCACCGCCACGCGCCACTAGCGGAGCAACAGAAGCGACTTGCCAGCGTGATCCGTGGTCACTGCAATTATTACGGTCTGACGGGCAACAGCAAGCGCCTAGGGCAATTCCGCTATCAAGTGGTGCGTCTCTGGCAGAAGTGGCTCTCGCGGCGCAGCCGCAAGAGTCGCGTCAACTGGGAACGCATGACGGAAGTGCTCCGACGGTATCCCCTGCCACCCGCCAAGGTCGTGCGCACGATCTACGCATCCTGAGCGAAGCTGCCATCAGAGGAACCAAGTGCGGCAACCCGCACGCTTGGATCTGTGAGGGAGGGGGCTCGGTAACGACCCCCTCTACTCGGCTCCTGGGCTCTCAGCAGGCTACCGGAACGTTTCGTTTCAACGGCCGTTACACAGGCATCGCGCTCGGCGATGGTCTGCTCGGCTGGGTCGATCGCGGCAATTCAGGAACGACGATCGACGCGGACATGACGTTCGACAGTTACATGTTCTACTTCCAGGACGACTGGAAGGTCACTCCCACGTTTACCCTGAACCTGGGTGTGCGCTATGAGCTGACAACGCCCTACATCGAGCAGCAGGACCGCATGAACCGGGTCGTGTTCGAGCCCGGTCCGGACTTTGGCCGAGTCATTCGCGCCGGAGAACTCGGCGACAGCATCTTGGATCGGGCTCTGGTCGGGTTCGATCAGAACAACTGGGCCCCGCGCATCGGCTTCGCTTGGCAGCCCCGCGCCAGATGGACGGTCCGTTCGAGCGGCGGCATCTTCTACGGCGGCTCTCAAGGCCTAGGTGCCAGCGCGCGCATGCTGCGCAACTTCCCGTTCGTAGCCGCCGTTGCCGCTCGAGGCAGCCGAACCGCCCCGGTCTTCTTGCTTCAGGATGGCTTTCCGTCCGACTTCCTGGGCGACCTGAATGCGCCGGTCACATCCGTGGACGACCTGCCGAACAACTCTGTGATGCGCACTTGGTCCCAAGAGTTCCCGATTCCGATGGTGTACCAGTGGAGCTTCAGCGTGCAGCGTCAGCTCAACGACTCGATGGCGTTGACAACGGCATACGTGGGCTCGGCTTCGACGAATATCCAGTTCGCCTACAATATCAACGCGCCAGGGATCGGCCCATCGAACACCGAACGCCAACGCCGCCCGTTCTTCCCGTCGTTGAACGGGCTAACCTACCGCACGCCTGGTGCGCACGCCTCGTACAACGGACTGGAAACCACCTTGACGAAGCGCTTCTCGAAGGGATTCATGTTTACCAGCGCCTATACCTGGTCGCGCGCGATGAGCCAGACGCAGGAGCTGTTCGTCTCCGGCGACAACGGCGGCCCCCAGAATCAAGCCTGCTTTGCCTGCGAGCGCGGACCTTCCTCCAACGACACCAACCACCGTTGGGTGAACAGCTATATCGTGAACCTGCCGTTCGGCCGCGGACAAAGGGTCCTGGATCGGGGCGGTGTGCTCAACGCGATCTTCGGCGGTTGGCAGATGACCGGAATCCTCAGCATGCAGTCGGGCCAGTACTATGACCTGACGCTGGCAAACGCCACTGCGAACCTCGGAACCAACGGGGTGGGCGCCTGGCGTCCGAACGTCATCGGCGACCATCGGCTGAGCAATCCAACCCCCGACTTGTGGCTGAACCCAGACGCATTCGAGGTTCCGTTGGACTCCAACGGCAATCCCACGTTCGGGAACCTGGGGCGCAACTCACTCCAGGAAGACGGCATCTTCAACTGGGACGTTGGATTGATGAAGAACTTTCGAATCACCGAGCGGGTCCAGTTGCAGTTCCGCTGGGAAGCCTTCAACGTCAGCAACCATCCGTCGTACGGGACGCCAAACACGAACCTCTCGAGCCCGGACGTCGGAAAGATCACCAGCACGCTGGGTCTGCCGCGCCAGCAGCAGTTCGGAATGCGCGTGAGCTTCTAGGGCTGAGAGGCTCAAGCCCGGCCTAGCGGGGGACGGCTCAGCCGCCCCCGCCGCCGTCCAACCGGGAGAGCACGCTCGACGCGAGGATCGACCAGTCGAGTACCGCGGACGGGGCCCGCATGGAGTGAAGCGTCCCGTTTGAATCGACCTGGCTGGCGCCCTTACGTCCCAGTCAAACGGGAGTCGTAGGGATCGCTCCAGACTCTTCTACACAACCTTCCACTGCAGTTTCCCGGTTCCTGCGGGAATCTTTGCAGAAGCGGAGCGGGAGCCCCGAAGCCCGACACGCTAGATCCTTCATTCAGACCTGCACTCAATGACCGCAACCTGTTGGTTCGACGTATCTTTTAGGATTCCTTGCGTTCAGGCTTCCCTGCGCTTCAACTGCTTGGCCTTGTAGCCGCTGGCGCGCCACGCCGGCGCCAGAATCGTCAGGGTCGGATTCTCCTCGGTCGCAGTCGGAAACGAAGTGCCGTTCATCACGTAGACATTCTTCACTTCGTGCGTCTGGTTGAATCTGTCCAGCGCCGAGCGTTGCGGATCATCGCCCATGCGGCATGTGCCGTGCTCGAGGATCGAGGCACCCGGCATCTCGATCCGCCCGCGCTTGTAAGGCAGCGGCACGGCTTTCATTTCGTGCAGAATCTCTTCGGTCACGTCGTACATGCGCGAGATCATCTTTCGTTCGTTCTCGCCAATGTCGTATTCGACCCTGGGCAGCGGGTAGCCGAAACGATCGTTCGGTGTGCCGTCTACCTCGACGTGGATGGCTGAAACGAGCGGGGCTTGGGACCAAAGGCCTAGTCTTGGCAGCGCGGTCGGGCCACCGCACAGCCGTGCAGCGGTGTGCGCCCGTGCAGCGGTGTGCGCCTCGGGTAGATCGACCGGCGCGGGTGTCTGGCCTGCCGCGATCCACTTTCGCCGTTCATCATGCGCTCGGCTGAAGACCTCACGACTGAACCGCTGGAAGACGACGCGGTTTGCGGCGAGTCTTGGCGCAGGCGCCATGGCGCCGTGCTCAAACCCTGGACCGAAGCCGGCGCGCTGCGATTGATCCCTGCATGACAATCCGAACCCGTTCGGGCGCGGGCGCTCGTGCCGCAGGACAGCGCGCGGCGCAAGCGGGAATCATCCGGTCGGGGCTCCCGTCACAATCTCCTTCGCGACGACCTTCTTGGCCGAGCGTGCCGTGGCGAGGATCGTTTCTCCCGGCGCGATGCCGGCTAGCCCACGCACAGCGAGCCTGCCGTCCACCCCGGTGCGCGCGCCACGCAAGGGCCGGCCGTCCAGCGACGACAGCAGCACGTCAGCGTCGGGCAGCAGCTTCACGGCGGGCAAGGAGCAGGTTGGCACCCGGCCGGTGCCGGCTGCGGTGACCTCGACAGAGCCGCCGCCGCGGGGTGTCTCGTCGGGCGGATCGACGAGATTGCGCACGCGCAGGCCGATTTGCGGATCGTCGCCGCGCGGATCGAATTCCATCTCTAGGAAGTTCCAGTAGAAGGGCCCGTCGAGTTTGCGCAGGTCCGGAGTGTCGTAGCGCTGGTGGTACAGCGCCTTGACCTCCAGGTCGCGGCCCTCGAAGTCCTGCATGCGCGGCCCGAAACCCTGCTTGACCCCGCGCCCGCCGCTGCGCCCGATCGGACCGAACGAACACTCGTACACCCGCTGCTCTAGGTTGAGCAGGATCATTCCCACGTGGACGTCTCCGTAGACGCTGACCACGCCGTCACGCGAGCCCAGCACTTCCAGCACACGATCGGCCCCGGCCGAGACCCAGCCGGCATAGTCCGCCGCGACTCGGTCGCGTTGGCCGAGTTCCGTCTTGGCGTCCGGGCGACGACCGTTTCCGATCCAGATCGTGTGCATGCCGTTGATGCCGGTCAGACAGATCAGAGACGAGGAATCGGTGCGGATCGTCTCGTGCAGCCAGGAGAACTGCTCTTCGCCCAGCAAGCTCCGCGTGACGTCCCGCCGGTCGTAAAGGCTCTGCTTCTCGCCCCAGCCTTGGTCGTCCCAAATGTTGGTGTCTTGACTGGAGCGCCACAGGCGCGAGTCCAAGATCAGCAGGCTGAAATCGCGGTTGGGCATCTTCCAGCGCCGCCACTTCTTCGGGTTCACGGTAGGCGACGGCGACTCGTCTCCGGTGATCAAGTGATGCACGATCTGGAAGTTGCGCCGCATGTAGTCGCGATCTTGGCCCAGATCCTCGTGCGCCCGGATGGCAATCTGCTCAGGGCCTTTGACATCGTCCATGCCGTAATCGTGATCGCCGGGATTGATGGTGTTCCAGTGACGCATCATCTGCCAGCGGGTGGTCGGGCCGCACAGCGTCGTAGTGACGATCTTGTAGGCGTCGTCGGGAGACGGAGGGTATAGCAGCAACTCCATGTACCAGACGTCGTCCTCCCACATCATGACCTGGAAGTTGTAGTCCTCCAGGTGCTGGTAGGCCAGCGGCGTGGGCTGGTCGTGGACGAAGAACCCGCCGCCGGGCCCGGCATCCGGGAGTTTCGGCCCGCCTCCGTGGATGGCGTGGCAGGAGAGTCCGCAGAGCTTGTAGGGCGGTGCCAGTCGCGGCAGGCGCCCGACGTAGTCGCCACTGGAAGGCACCTCTCCGACTTGGCCCGTCCCGATGCCGACGGCATCGCTCCCCAAGCGGGGATCGGACGTAACATTCGCCCCGTCCTTCCAGATCGTGTAGTACAGATCCGTGTCGGCGGGGTTGCGCGGCAGCGTTGCTTCGATCACCGCCGTGCTGCGGCGGAAGTCGTTGCTGACGATCGGAGCAGTTCCGGCCGCCGGGACCGCGTCCCAGCCGTCCGGCGGGTTGGGCGAGTCGGCCACGCGCAGTACAGCCTCGTTCCCGTCGCTGCGGAAGATGGACATGAACCGAACCTGCCACTTGCCGTCACGCTGCCGGAGCGTGTCGCCTAGGGCGTAGCACACGTGGCATTGGTTGAGCGCGGGAGAGAGCGGCGCGTTCCGGCCGGGCTCGACCGTGAAGCCGGAGACTTCGAAGTCCAGCAACCCCTGCCCGGCCAAGCCTACGAAGCCGGCCAGGCGCTCGGCACGGTCCACGCTTTCCAGCTCGAGCGTGATCGGCGGCCGCGCGTTGATCACAAGCGACGCCTTGAGCTTCGCGCGGGTCGCGTCCGACCCGGATACGTCCACTTCGATGACGAACTGGTCTCCCGGAGAGGGAGTGGGCGCGCGCTCCAGTGCGACTACCGTGTCGGAGCCGTGCTCGCGGATGCTGAAGTAGCCGTCGTCCGTCCACCCGGCAATCCACGCGGCTTTCCCACCATCGCCGGCGAACCCGTAAGACTCGTAGAGGGTGGACGAGCCGAAGGCGACGCCGAGCCGGCCATAGCCGGGCGTGTACATCTTCCATTCGGGGTCGTCGCCTTCCGACGGCCCGTGCGCCTCGGCGATCACCCGGCCGTCGATGCGCAGCTTGTAGTTGCCGTCCAGCCTCCACTGCCTGTGAAAGATCAGGCCGGGCGGCAGGGAAGGGTCGTAGTCGACCGGCATGCTGTAGCCGCCCATGCGGTCCCCGTGAGTCTCGTAGTGGTAGGGAAAGCCGGTCTTGCGGGCCCGGTCACCGAAGCTGTGGACGCGCCGGCGCAGGGCCTTGGCGCGCAATTCCCAGAAGCCCGGGTTGAGCGATTCCCATTCGTCACCGTGGTAGAGCGAATCGGGCTGGTCGAAGTTGACGGTATGCGCCGAGGCCGTTGGCTTGGCCGCGAGGGCGGCCGTAGTCACCGCCGCTGTTCGCAGGAAGGTTCTGCGGTCTACAGGGGTTCCCATTGTGGCGGCATTCTAGCAAGTCCGCTGCTCAAAGGCCGTTCGCGGCGCGGGGCGCCTGCGATAATGCGGTGCGGCCCGAGCTATGTCGTTCCATCGCACCGATCCGTCCTTGACTTTGCTGGGAAGGAATTCAGCATGCTTCTGGGGTGCACTGCTCGCGTTGCTAGCCGCTTGTCTGGGATGTTCCGAGCGACCGAACGACACCGCTGCCGGAGATGCTCCCCCCAACTTCGTCTGGATTCTGGCCGACGATCTTGGCTATGGCGACCTAGGCTCCTACGGGCAAGAGCGGATCCAGACGCCGCACCTCGACCGCATGGCAGAGGAGGGCATGCGCTTCACCGACGCGTATGCCGGCTTCACGGTCTGCGCCCCATCGCGCAGCGTGCTCATGACCGGCCAGCACACTGGCCACACCCGGGTCCGCCGCAACGGCAGCCCGGGACTGTGGGACGAGGACGTGACTGTGGCCGAACTGCTCAAGGCCGAGGGCTACGCCACGGCCCTGGTCGGCAAGTGGGGTCTGGGGATGGAGGATTCCCCAGGGGCACCTTGGAAACAAGGTTTCGACCATTTCTACGGCTATCTCAGCCAAGGCCACGCGCACAACTTCTACCCGGAATTCCTGATGCGCAATGCCGAACGGGTGCCGTTGCGGAACGTGGTGGAGCGATCCGGGCGCTACGGGGGCATGAGCGGCGTTGCCACCGAGCGGGTCGACTATTCGCACGATCTGATGATGGACGAGGCTCTGGGCTGGATCGAGGAAAACGCCGCGGGGCCGTTCTTCCTCTATCTGGCGCTGACGATTCCGCACGCCAACAACGAGGCCGGCAATCTCGACGGGGGAGGGGATCCCGGGATTGCCAATCTGGAGGCAGACCTGGGCCACCATCGCGAGCGGGTCGGCATGGAGGTGCCGGATGCAGGGCAGTATCAGGGGGAGGATTGGCCGGGCCCGCAAAAGGGAACCGCCGCGATGATCAGCCACCTCGACGAAGGCGTGGGCCAGGTCTTCGCCGCGTTGCGGAGGCTTGGTGTCGACGAGCGCACCGTAGTGTTCTTTAGTTCTGACAACGGACCGCACGCAGAGGGCGGGAACGACCCGTTCTTCTTCGATTCCAACGGCCCGCTGCAGGGCTACAAGCGGAGCCTGCACGACGGCGGCATCCGCGTGCCAACGATCGTGCGCTGGCCGGGGCGCGTGCGGGCCGGGTCTGTCAGCGATTTCCCGTGGTACTTCGCGGACTTCTTGCCTACCGTGGCGGACATCGCAGGATTCGGTGTGCCCGACGGCGTTGACGGCACCAGTATCTTGCCGGTGCTGCAGGAAACTGACATCTCCGCCGAGGATCGCTTCCTGTATTGGGGAGGGACCCCCGGCCGCGCCGAGGCGGTGCGATGGGGGCAGTGGAAGGCAGTTCGGGAAGGCCCTGACCAGCCCCTCGAGCTCTTCGACCTGTCGAGCGACATCGGCGAGAAGCGCGATGTGTCGGCCGAGCACGAGGAGATCGTCGGCGAGATTCTGGGGTACTTGGAGTCAGCCGTGACTGAGCTGCCGGCAGGCGACTAGCCAGACTGCTCCACATGGCGGACCGCAACGGTCCTCCTGCGTTGCTTGATCTAGGTGGCGTGCCCTGGGTGGCGGACGCATTGCCCGGCTGAATTGATCTTCCTCTGTCGGGATGCAGTGCGCGTCGGAGGGCCGTGCGAGCCGATTGATCCAAGGGCATCGCAGGCGCCGCGCAATTCTAGTGCAACACTGCTAACCTGCATTCGCCGCTGAGTCGCGGCCGTTGGTGGACAGTATGATCCTTCGATCACGATGTTTCCCGTGCGTTCTCGCGCTGGCGCTTTGCTTGGCGCTCCCTGGTCCAGCGCAGGCGCTGACCGAGAGGGAGGCGCTAGAGCTGCTGCGCGCCAGCCCCTACAGTCGCCAACTCCGCGCCGAGGCGGAGATTGCGCGAGTCGGTGCAGAGCGCCAGAAGACCTATCCGAACCCCGCTGTGAGCGCGACCCTTGAGGGAGCCGGCCGCACGGACTTCCTGATGTTCGAGCAAGCCATCCCCATGAATGGCAGGCGGTCGCTGCTTTACGAAGCGGCCGCGTCAGGAGCGAAGGCTGCGATGTCGAGCGCGGACCACACGTTGCGGCAAGTCGAGGCCGCGTTGCGCCGTTCCTTCTATCGGCTTGTTTACCTGCAGATCCGCGGGAGAATGGCGCGGGAGCACATCGCAGAGGCGGAAGAACTCCTCCGCATACTGCGCGAACGGGAGGCGGAGGGCGAAGGGTCGAAGTTCGACCGCTTGCAGGGCGAGCGCGAGATCGTCGAGCAGCAGACGGATCTCGCGCGGATCCAGGTGATGACGGGCGAGGCGCGCGCCGAGCTGGCGCGCTACCTAGGCGACACCGTGAGTCCGGAGGGGCTGGCGGCGGACGGCACCCTTGCCCCCGGCTTCGATCTGCCCCCGCTTCGAGAAGCTCTCGTTGTAGGCTTGGGTGCACGCGGCGACTATCGCGTCGAGGCCGAGCGCCTCGAGCAGTTGCGGCTAGAAGGCGAGGCCGCGCAGCGCTTGCGGATTCCGAACCCGGTCGTTACCGGCGGAGTGAAGAGGGCCGAGGTGGCCGGCCAGTTCGTGACCGGCCCCGTAGTCGGCGTCTCGGTAGATCTGCCGGTCTTTCGCAAGGGGCGTGTCGAGCGCGCCGTGGCTGCGGCCAAGACAATCCGGACGCAGGAGCGTCAGAGCGCGCTCGAGCGCCAGATCCTGGCAGAAGTGCGCTCTTCTCACGAGACTCTGCGCTTGCACAGGCAGATGGCCCGCGACTACCGGTCGCAGTCCGAACAGCGCGTGCAAGAACTGGCGGAGATTGCCGAGGTCGCATACAGGGAGGGGGAGTTGGGCATCTTGGATTTGCTGGAGACTCGACGCGTGGCCCACAGGGCGCGGCTTCAGCAGCTGGAACTTGATGCTGCTGCGAAGCTGGCCGAGGTTGAGTTCGATCGCAGCGTCGCCAAGGAGCTGCTGCCGTGACGAGGCTCCGAGCGTGCGTTCTGTTGCTCCTGGCCTCATGCGGAGGCGTGCTGCCGGAAGCAACGGATGAAGTCCCGCCCGACGCCCGGGAAGCGGTCGATGTGACCCGGTGGTCGGCTCGCTCGGAGATCTTCATGGAATATCCGGAGCTGCAGGTTGGAAAGAGCTCGAGGTTTGCGATCCATCTCACTGATCTAGAGTCGTTTCGACCGCTCGAGTCTGGCCGTGTGGCGGTCGAGCTGGAGCACGGAGACGGCACCATGGAGCGATTCGTCGCTGACGCCCCGAGCGTGCCAGGAATCTTCGGAATCACTGTCCAGCCTGAGCGAGCGGGCACGCCGTCCCTGGCTATTCGAGTCCGATCCCCGGCGCTGCAAGATCTTCACCAGCTCGGCTTGGTCCGCGTGCTTGGGAAGTCTGCATCGTTCGATTCGCTCCGCGCGCCCCCCGATCAAGCGGACGCAACGGAGACCATCGCGTTCTTGAAGGAACAGCAGTGGACCATGGAGTTCGCTACCCAGCTCGTCGAAAGCTCCGCAATGCAGCAGAGTCTGCGCGTGGCGGCCATAGTCGAGCCGCGCAGCGGCGGGCGGCTCGTGGTGACCGCACCGGTGGCGGGGCGACTGCTGGCTTCCGTTCGCATGCCGGGCTTGGGGGCGGCGGTCCAGCGGGGCCAATTGCTGGGCGAGATCGTCCCGCACTGGGCCGGTTTGCCTGACCGCACGGCCCTGCAACTCGCTCTCGACGAGGCCAAGCTGGGCTTGGAGACCGCCACGCGGCAACGCCAACGGGCGGAGCGCCTGCTCGCAGTGGGCGCTGTTCCCGAACGGCGGCTGGAAGAAGCGAAGGCCAAGGAAGCAGTCGCTCAGGCTCGCCTCACTGCGGCAGATCAGCGCATGGCCCATTACGAAGCCTCGCGGCGCGACGACCCGCACGTGGAGTCACTCTCGTCGTTCTCTGTGCGGGCGCACCTCGAGGGCGTCGTGACCGCCGTGCACGCAACCGAGGGTGCTCATGTGGAGGAGGGCGATGTCCTGCTCGAGGTTGCGGCGACCGATATTGTCCACGTGTCCGCGGCGATTCCAGAAGCGAGGGCCGCTGTGCTGCGGAGCCTCAAGGGTGCCGAGATCGAGCTGGCGGAGGGCGCTACGGTTCTGCCGGTGGGGGAACTGGTGTCGACCGCGATGGTTGTCGATCCGCAAACCCGGACACTCAAGGCCACCTATTTGGTTGACAATTCCGGGCGGCACATAGCGATTGGTCAATCCGTCATCATCCGCCTGTTCACCGCGCGCTCATTAGATGCGCCCACCGTGCCGGACTCGGCGTTGGTCGATGACGGAGGCCGCATGGTTGTGTACGTGCAGACAGGCGGCGAGTCGTTCGAGCGACGCCAGGTCGAGATCGGCAATCGGACAGGCCAGAACGTACAGGTCACCGCCGGCCTGCGAGTTGGCGAGAGAGTCGTCACCAAGGGCGCCTATCTGCTGCGCTTGTCCTCGATGTCGCCCCAAGCGCCTTCGCACGGCCACGTTCATTGACACATGCTGGATTCGCTGATCCGTTGGTCCCTGGCCAATCGCACGCTAGTCCTGGCTGTGTCCGGCGGTGTTCTGGCTTGGGGCGGATTCGCGGTTTCCCAGCTCCCGGTGGAGGTGTTGCCCGACCTGACCGCTCCGACGGTATCGGTTATCACGGAGCATCCCGGCCTAGCCCCGGTCGACATGGAGCGGCTCGTCACGTTCCCGGTCGAGACCTCGCTGAACGGAGCGCCAGGCTTGAGGCGCGTGCGTTCAGCCACGGCCGCGGGCGTAAGTGTCGTGTGGGCCGAGTTCGACTGGGGGGAGGAAACCTATCTCACCCGGCAGATGGTGGCCGAACGTCTGGGCCTGGCAACGAAGAGCTTGCCGCCGACCGCCTCCCCGCCAGCACTTGGACCGACCACTTCCATCATGGGAGAGATCCTCTTTATCGCCCTGACGTCTGACCGACACGACGATGTGGAATTGCGGACGGCCGCCGACACCGTGATCCGTCGCGGCCTCTTGGCCGTGCCCGGCGTGGCTCAGGTCACTCCCTTGGGTGGCGGCCGCAAGCAGTACCAAGTGCTCCTCGCGCCCGACAGGCTGAAGTCGTTCGGCGTGTCTCTGAGGGAAGTCGAGGCGGCCCTGGCGGCGGGTAGCTCGAATACATCGGCGGGCTTCCAGGCCCACCTCGGGCACGAGCACCTCCTCCGAGCCGTCGGGCGCTTCTCTGGCTGGCAGCAGATCCGGGATGCGGTGGTGCGGTCTTCGAACGCTGTCCCGATTCAGGTGGGCGATCTGGGCGAGGTCCGGATCGACGCCGCGCAGCGGAGGGGTGCTGCCGCGCTCAACGGCGAAGCCGCGGTAATCGTAGGGATTCGCAAGCAGCCCGCCACCAACACGCTCGCCCTCACCGAGAGAGTCGAGGCCCGCCTTCGTGCCCTCGAGCCCGCCTTGCCCCAAGGAATGCGGGTTCACGGCGGGGTCCTGCGTCAGGCGGACTTCGTGGAAACCGCGATCTCGAACCTAGAGGAAGCGCTCGGCCTTGGAGGCCTGCTCGTAGTCGCGGTCGTCATTGTGTTCCTAGGCAGCTGGCGGGCCAGCGCCATAGCCCTGTTCGCGATTCCGTTTTCGCTGGGAGCCACGTTTGTCGGACTCAAGGCTATGGGCCTGTCGATCAATGGCATGACCTTGGGCGGGATCGCGATCGCAATCGGAGCATTGGTCGATGATGCCCTGATCGACGTCGAGAACGTTGTCCGCCGCCTGCGCCAGAACGCGGCCCGCCCACTTGAGAACCGGCTGCCGACGCTTCAGGTCGTGTTTCGAGCCAGCAGCGAGATTCGCGGTTCCATCGTTTTCGCGACCTTGATCGTAGTGTTGGTCTTTGTCCCGCTCTTTGCACTTGAGAACATCGAAGGTATGTTATTGCGCCCTCTGGGAGTTGCCTACATCGTGGCGATCCTCGCTTCATTGCTGGTAGCGCTAACCGTGACGCCGGTACTCTGCTCGATCCTGCTGCCGCGCTCGCGGTCGATCTCACAGGTTGGAGAGTGGGCCTTGGTAGGTTGGCTGCGGCGAATCTATGAGCCGATCTTGCGCTGGGGCCTCGACCATGCAGCTGTGGTCGTGTCGCTCGCGCTCCTCTTGGTTGCGGCCGCGCTGGCGGGCTTGCAAGATGTCGGGCGGAGGTTCTTGCCTGAGCTCAACGAGGGCAGTCTGACGATCAGCGCAGCGACGGTGCCGGGCACGAGCTTGCAGGACTCCGATCGCCTCGGAGCGGCGCTGGAGCGGATTCTGCTGAGCGTTCCGGGCGTTCTCTCGACTGGGCGCCGCACGGGGAGGGCCGAATCCGACGAGCACTTGCAGGGGGTAGAGTCGTCCGAGATCGACGTCCGCCTCGACCTGCGGAACCGCTCCAAGGAAGAGGTCGTCGCAGAGATCCGCGACCGAGCTTCGCTCATTCCTGGAACGAATATCAACATCGGCCAGCCGATCTCGCATCGCATTGATCACATGCTTTCGGGGACTCGGGCGAGTGTCGCGGTGAAGATCTTCGGCGGCGAGCTGGGTGTCCTGCGTGCCTTGGCGGAGCAAGTCCAGGCCGCAATGAGCAGCATACCGAGTGTGATCGATCTTTCCTCGGACCGCCAAGCTGACGTGCCGGTGCTGACGGTGCGCTTCCGTCGCGACGACCTTGCGCGGTACGGCGTGCCGGCCGGGCAGGCCGCCGATGCCCTGCGCACGGTCTTCTTGGGAAACGAAGTGGGGGCAGTCTTCGAGGGGGACGTACCGGTTCCCATCGTGGTGCGCTATGCGGGCGCCGGCGGCGGGCAGATCGAGACCGTCCGACAGACGCTGATCGACACGCCGTCCGGTGCCAGAGTGCCGCTCTCCGCTGTTGCAGACATTCGAGAAGATCGGAGTCCCAACATGGTGACTCGCGAGGATGTCCAACGAAAGATCGTTGTCTCGTGCAACGTGGCGGGCGAAGATCTGCGCGGGGTTGTGAATCAAATCCAACAGGTCGTAGCCGCCAGCGTAGAGTTGCCCGAAGGCTATCGGATCGACTACGGGGGCCAGTTCGAGAGCGAGGCCCGGGCGACTCAGAGGATGCTGCTGTTGGGTGCGCTGGCGATCGGGGGCATCTTGGTACTGCTGGTGACCGCACTAGAGTCGGTGGCCGACGCGCTCATAGTGATGTGTAATCTGCCGCTGGCACTCGTCGGGGGAGTGGCTGGCGTTTATGCCGGAGGGGGTGTTCTGTCCGTGGCTTCGCTGATCGGTTTCATCACTCTCTTCGGGATTGCTGTTCGCAATGGAATCATGTTGCTGGCGCACATCAGGCGGCTAATGGCCGAGGAAGGGATCGGAGAACTGAGGCAGGCGGTGATTCGCGGTTCGTCGGAGCGGCTTGCGCCCATCCTGATGACGGCCCTGTCCACGGGCATTGCCCTGCTGCCGGTCGCCCTTGGATTGGGAAAGACAGGAAGCGAGATCCATGCCCCGCTCGCCTTGGTGGTACTGCTGGGGCTGGCTAGTTCGACGCTGCTGAACATGCTGGTAGTGCCCACAGTCTTCTGGCGCTGGCACCGGTCGGGGTAGGAGAACGCGCGCAGGCCTTGCTCGCGCCATCCGGCCGGTCGAAGACTCCGCGCCAGGACCGCGGCCGGATCGAAGCCGAATCTGCCGGTCCCCAGCTCCCGACGCGGCTGGGGCCTGCAGTCGTCCGGGCGATCAGAGCAGGCGAGCAAGACATTCAGAAAGGGTGCTGGGGCGCGAGCTCCAGCACGCTTCCAGAGCCTCTTCGGCCTCCCTCCCGTTCGACGGTGTATGATCCACTCTCTCCCGCTTCCTCTGCTCGTGCTCGGCCTCCGCCAGGCCTGTCTGCGGATTGGAAGGGAGGCTTGCCATGAGGATGCTTGTCGTCACGCTCGGGAGCGACGGAGATGTGCATCCGTTCGTGGCGGTGGCCCTGGCACTGCGCGAGCGCGGCCACGCGGTCACGTTCGCCACGAATCCATGCTTCGCTCCGCTGCTGGAACGGCTGGGCCTGCCATTCCAGCCGATCGGAACGGTTGAGCACTTCGAGGAAGGCACGTCGCACCCGGGCCTGTGGAAGCCAGTCCGGGGACTAGGGGTCATTAGCTCGCTTGCCCTCCGGAGCATCCCGGAGATCTATCGCCTCGTGGAGGATGAGGCTCGAGGGGATACCGTTGTTGTGAGCCACCCGCTGGCATTCGGGGCCCGGGTCGCCCACGATGCCTTGGGAGTGCCGCTCGTGACGCTGCATGTGGCGCCAGCCGCCCTGTGGAGTATCGAGGCTCCACCCGTGCCGCCGACCGGGATGGGCTCGATCGAGGGCTGGCCGAGGGTCGCTAAGCGCCTTTGCCTTGGTTTCGCTGACAAGCTTGTCGACCTCAAGCTCGGGCCTGAGCTCAACAAGTTCCGCTCGAGCGTCGGTCTTGCCCCGGTGCGCAACGTCGGAAGCCGCTGGTGGCATTCCCCGCAGCGCGTTGTTGGGCTCTTCCCGGACTGGTACGCCGACCCGCAGCCGGACTGGCCGCCGCGAACAGCGCTGACCGGGTTTCCGCTGTACGACGAGCAGGGCGTGTCGGGCGTGCCCTCGGACCTCGAGGCGTTCCTCGCTGAGGCCGCCGCGGCCAACGATCCCCCGGTGGCCTTCGCGCCGGGTTCCTTCAACCGCCAGGCCCACCGGTTCTTCGCGGCCGCTGCGGAGGCGTGCCGCCAGCTTGGGCGCCGTGGGATCCTGCTCACGCGCTTTCCGGAACAGCTCCCCGCCCAGCTTCCCAGCGGGGTCGTGCATGCCGGATACGCCCCGTTCAGCTCCTTGCTGCCGCGTGTCGCGGCCCTCGTGCATCACGGTGGGATCGGCACATGCGCGCAGGCCCTCGCGGCCGGGCGGCCGCAGCTGGTGATGCCCATGGGATTCGACCAGCCCGACAACGCCGCTCGGCTTGCCCGGCTTGGCGTGGCCAGCGCCTTGCGTCCGAAGCGTTTCACCGGCGCGAGGGTCGCTCGCGAACTGGACACGCTACTGGGCTCGGGCGGCGTCGCAGGCCGAGCCGCGGAAGTCGCGCGGCGGTTCGACGGCGTCGACCCGGTCAGCCGCACATGCGACCTCATCGAGGAGTGCGGGCGCTGAGGGATTCGTCACAGGAGCGGGCAGCGGGCTCGCGACGTTGCACAGGTACGCGGTCGGCGTAATGAAGGTCTGGCATCGGGCGGATCGGGCTGTCTTGCCTGTCAGATTCCTAGACAGCTTATCGGTGGTTATGCTGGAGCAGCGGGCACTTCCACCGGAGGTGCTTGTGTCCACTGTCTCGTGATAGGAGGGGAGTATGAGAGTTTCTTGCATGGCGCTGGGCCTGACACTGGGAATCCTGTGGGGATGCGCACTTGGAATCATCGGGATCTTGCACGTGCTGATTCCGCCCTATGGAGAACAATTCTTCGAGTTCATGGCGTCGGTCTATCCGGGTATCACCGGATCCGGTTCGTTGCTGGACATCTTGCTGGGCGTGCTGTACGGCCTCGTCGACGGGTTTCTCGGTGGATGGTTGATCGCATGGCTGTACAACGTATTGGCGCAGCGCCTAGCAAGACAGTAAGCCTTAGACTGAAACCGGCCGAAACTCCCATCTTGGTGCCCTTGTAAGTGCCAAATCGCGGCGCGTTCGATATAAGATGTTTGTATGTTGAGAGTTCCGACAGTCTGGTTCGCTACCTGCCTGCTAGGTGTCGCCGCTGGCTCTGCAACTGGGGCGCCCTCACCCGAGGGCGTGGAATTCTTTGAGAACAAGATTCGGCCTGTCCTAGCCAAGAACTGTTACACCTGCCATTCGGCGGAAGCCAAGACCCGCATGGGAGGGCTTTCGCTCGACACGCGCGACGGGATCCGCGAGGGCGGACAGCGGGGCCACGCAGTGGTGCCGTCCGATGTGGAGGCGAGCTTGATTGTGGGCGCCCTGCGCTACGACGGTGCGCTTAAGATGCCGCCCACGGGCAAGCTTCCCGAAGAGGTCATTCAGGACTTCGCCACTTGGATCGAGATGGGTGCTCCGGACCCGCGCGAGGTGCGCGCCGCGGCCGAGCAGAGCAGTATCGACCTAGAGCAAGGCAGGCAATACTGGGCGTTCCAAGCCCCTCGCGCACAGGCTCTCCCGGCCGTGCGGGACCTGACATGGCCGCTCGGGGCTGTTGACCAGTTCGTGCTAGCCGGCTTGGAGGATCGAGGCCTGCGGCCAGTCCCAGACGCAAGCAAGGCAGACCTGCTCCGGCGCGTCACCTTCGATCTCACCGGGCTGCCGCCAACGGTAGCCGAGATGGAAGCGTTCATGGCCGACAACAGCGACCGGGCCTACTCCAAGGTGGTGGAGCGCCTCCTAGAATCGGATCGCTTCGGCGAGCGCTGGGGGCGGCACTGGCTGGACGTGGTGCGGTACTCCGACACGATCGGTCGCACGCGTAATCTGCCGTTCCCGATGGCGTGGCGCTATCGCGACTACGTCATCCAGTCCTTCAACAGCGACAAGCCCTTTGACCGCTTCGTGCAGGAACAAATCGCCGGGGACCTGCTTCCGTACAACAGTCCCCAAGAGCGCAACGACAAGCAGATCGCGACCGGCTTCCTTGCGCTGGGAGCCCACGATCTCAACGAGCCCGACCCCAAGCAGTTCGAGATGGATGTCGCCGACGAGATGATCAATGTCACGACGCGCTCGATGCTCGCCCTGAGCGTGGGCTGCGCCCGCTGTCACGACCACAAGTTCGATCCGATCCCGACTAAGGACTACTACGCACTGGCGGGAATCTTCCGCAGCACTGAGTTGCGCAACGGCTTGCGGAGACGCCCTCGCTTCAATGCCGGCTACTTCCGCATCCAGAAGATGGTGGAGTTGGACGGTGTGCCCGACTATTCGACGGCGGACGCCTCTGAACTGCGGGCGGAGCGCGAACGGCTGTGGAGCGAGTTGCAGGCCGCCGAGGAGAAGCGGGACAGGGTCGAGTGTCGCAAGTTTGCCCGCGAACTCAGCAAGTTGCCCGTGCCGGAAAACCTGGCGATGGGCGTGGTCGAGGCGGCCGAGCCAGAGACTATTCGAGTCAACATCGGCGGTGACCCCCACACCCTCGGCGAGCCGGTCGACCGCGGGTTCGTGCAGGTGCTGTACCCACCCGAGGCCGAGATGCCCGAAATCGGGCCAGGTCAGAGCGGACGGCTGCAGTTCGCGGAGTGGTTGACTCGCTCAGACAACCCCTTGACAGCGCGGGTGATGGCCAATCGCGTGTGGCACCAGCTGACTGGCAAGGGCATTGTTGCCACGGTCGACAACTTTGGCTCCACGGGACGGCAGCCGACCAACCAAGCCCTGCTGGACCACCTGGCCGTGCGCTTCGTGGACAGCGGCTGGTCGGTCAAGAGCCTCATCCGGGAAGTTGTCTTAAGCCGGACCTACCGACTCTCGACGCAACTCGATGACAACAACTTCGCGAAGGATCCGGACAACGACTTCAATTGGCGCGCCAACCTCCGCCGCTTGGAGGCGGAGTCGGTGCGAGACTCGGTGCTTTTCGTCAGCGGCGTGTTGGAGTTGGGGGAGGCTCCCCCTTCGCCGGTCGCGAGCTTTGACCGTAGCCAGCTTCTCAATCCCGGCAACAGGCAGTTGCGGGCGTGGGAGTTCGATGACCCGCATCGGAGCGTGTTCGTGCCTGTCGTGCGTAACCTCGCCAGCCGCATGTTCGAAGCGTTCGACTTCCCGGAGCCCAGTGAGACGCACGGCGTCCGCGACGTGACGACCAGTCCCAGCCAAGCGCTGCTCTTGATGAACGGCGCCTTCATCCGCTCCAACGCGCTGATCGCGGCGGAGCGGCTGATGGCCGCGCATTCGAGAGATCGCGACCGCGCCCGCTATGCGTTTCGCCAAGTTCTTTCTCGGGATCCTTCCAAGGCTGAGGAAGAGCGGGCGGTAGAGCGCGTCCGGGAAATGGCGCGCACGCTTGGCTCTCCAGAAGCCAAGGCGGCAGACAGAGCGGCAGCAGAGGCATGGCTGGCGAACATGCTCACGGCCGCGCTTGAACGCGAACCGGATCCCAGCGAACTGTCCGCAGCGTTGCAGTCCATCGTGTCCGACGAGCCCGGCGCGGCCGATTCGGCCGTCGCGATGAGCAGCGCGTTTAGCGATGCAAAGGGCGCGATTCGCGGATCGTCGGTGCAGCGGGTGGTGGAGGCTGCTTTGGGGCGACCAACGGATGGCAAGGAGCGCTCGCAGATGCGCAAAAGCATGAAGGACTGGTACACTTCGCAAGCAGGAGCCGGTGGCGCCGGTCCGCTCATGCTAGCGGCATCGGCAGATCCGGTCCACGAGGCGTGGACCCGCATCTATCACGCGCTGTACAACAGTGCGGAATTTCGTTTCCGCAATTGAGTAAGAGGGGAGGCTAGGGAGTACGGCTATGTCAGCAATCTTCCAGAACCGCAGGGGCTTTCTGAGGCACGCAGCGGCCGGGTTCGGCTACACGGCGTTTGCCGGCCTTGCTGCATTGGATTCCCTGAATGCAAAGGGGAGCCAGAATCCGCTGTTGCCGAAGGCACCGCACTTCGAGCCGAAGGCCAAGCGGGTGATCTTCCTGTTCATGCAGGGCGCCCCGACCCAGCACGACACGTTTGACCACAACCCTGACGTGGTCAAGTATGCCGGCAAGCAGTCGGAGATGAAGCTTTCGATCGGCACGCAGGGCGGCAAGATTCTGGCGCCGGTATTTGACTACCAGCCGGGGGGCGAGAGCGGGCTGCTGATCTCTGATGCGTTTCCGCACCTGCGGAAGCACGCCGACGAGCTGTGCCTGCTCAACGGGATGCACACCGATTCGCCGGCGCATCCGCAGGCGACGATCTTCACCCACACCGGCAGCATCACGTTCGTGCGCCCGTCGATCGGCTCCTGGACCGTGTACGGGCTGGGGACCGAGAACCAAGACCTGCCGGGGTTCGTGACCATGAACCCGCCACCGGTAGGCGGTTCGGCCCTTTATGGCTCGGCATTCCTGCCTGCGAGCTACCAAGGCACGCGGCTCAATATCGCCGAAGGGCAAGAGCCCGTGCAGAACATCCGCAACGCGACCATGGATTTGGAGGCGCAACGCCGGCAACTCGACTACGTGCAGGCACTGAATCGCGGCCTGCTGGATCGGACCGACCAAGACGACCAGGTGGAGGGAGTGATCCAGTCCTACGAACTGGCGTTTCGGATGCAATCCGCCGTGCCAGAGGCAATGGACCTAAGCTCCGAGCCCGAGAGCGTGCGCGAGATGTACGGCCTCAATGCCAAAGAGACGAGCACATTCGGCACGCAGTGCCTGCTGGCGAGACGCATGGCCGAGAAGGGCGTGCGTTTCATCGAACTGGGGCATCGCGGCTGGGACCACCACAACAACCTGCGCAAGAGGCTCGGGGATACGGCTGGGGCCACGGACAAGCCGATTGCCGCTCTGATCGCCGATCTGAAGCAGCGCGGGATGTTGGACGAGACTTTGATCGTCTGGGGCGGGGAATTCGGACGCTCCAGCTACGAGCAGAACGACAAGAGCGACGGACGGCGCCACAACAATCGCGGCTACACGATGTGGATGGCTGGCGGCGGGATCAAGGGCGGCATGCGGTTCGGACGCTGCGACGAGCATGGCGTGGCTGTCGAGGATCGGGTGCACGTGCACGACCTGCACGCAACGGTGCTGCATCAGCTGGGGCTAGACCACACCAAGCTGACGTACCGCTACGCCGGGCGTGACTTCCGCTTGACGGACGTCCACGGCAGAGTCGTCAACGAGATCATCGCGTAGCCTCGCTGCCGCAGCATAGCGGTTCTCCAGCGCGGGTGGTGCATCTAGGGGCCATTGGGCCGAGTTCGTTCCCAAGCATGATTTGGGGAGTCCCGTTTGCTGGATCCCGCGCTTCTGGAGACAGACCCGCCCGCGAAGCGATCAGCGGGCAAGCGCTCGATGTCCTGGGACAGCCCGAGCTCGCATGTGCGCCTTCCCGACACAGATTTTGTGACGGCATGAGTGACTGCTCGCCGTCATCGGAATTGATCGTCGCAGACCAGCTGGGCGAAAGCGAGGCGACGTTCAGGCCGCTGTGCCACGGCCTCATGCATTCTCGAGTCGAATCCGCGCGGCAGGTTCGGGTCGCGACAAGTATCTGCGGAGGTTGATCATTAGGCTCTGCGACTCCTTGGGATTTCCTTGCAATTCATCCAAGTCATGGATGACTTGCAAGGATGGTTGCCCGCAGGGCGGAGAAAGTCGTTAGGAATGCTCCCGCATGTCCGGTCGCTGTCGGGGTGATCGATCCGCAACAAGTCGGCAAGGCAAGCCTAAGTCATAGGCTTGCGGGAATTAGCAGCCGAGCTTGCCGGCGTGACAAGCTAGCTCGAGACGAACTCGACCCTTACGGCACCAGATCAGTGCAGCTGATGCTGCGCCGATGGACGCTATTCCTGACGCGTGAGGCGCTCTGCTGGGCAGGCGGGAAAAGAGCAAGACAGCTTTCAGGGGTCACCGGTTCGCTAGCGGTTTCACATCCATGGCGGCGATTCGGGCAGTAGCGCTTCGAACTCAGCGACCCGTGCCGCTTGGTATTCGCCGGCATAGGAACCCTCGTAGAACCTGTCCAGTGCCTCGTCACAGAGCCGTTCCCAAGACTCCTCTTCGCGCCCTGGGTTGATCGGGTAGAACAGGCAGCCGGTGGCTTCGGCGGCCTTGCGGTCTCCCGGCGCGTCGCCGATCATGAGGCGCTTGTCAGAAGCGTAGCGGCTGCCACCGGACATGACTTCGAGGTGTTCGACCTTCTTGCCTAGCTCCTGTCCGGCGATGATCTGCGGATAGTGCGAAATGCCGTTCTCGTCCCACTCGCGCTGGAGCGCCTCGCCGGGCGTTCCCGAGACGACACCTAGGTCGGCCCGTGACACCACTTTGTCCAGAGTTTCCTGCACCCGTGGGAAAGGCGGCACGCCGAAGACTATGTCTCCGACCGCTTCATTGACAGCGAGGCTCCACGCCATGGTGAGATCCAGCAGCGGGTCCGGATTCAGCTCGCGATACGCCTCCAGCCCCGCGTTGCTGGGCGGAAAGTCGGAATCGATGAAGGCTTGCAGCGGGGCAAGATCCGGGATTTCGATGCCGCGAGCAACCGCCTCCGGCCAGTCTTCGAGCAACCGGAGAGTCCGGACGCATACCGGGAAACGGTTCATCCCGCGGGATTTCGAGTACAGGTTCGCGAACTCCCAGGCTCGGCGGGCGTACTTCGACGCCGCTTGCAGCCGCCAATGCTTGATGAACATTGGCGTGAAGCACTCCTTGTGCTTGATCTCCATCGAGTCGAACACGCAGCCGTCCGAGTCGAGGCCGACGAAGTAGTCGTTCGATGTCTGGAAGTCTTGGAGTGTCTTCATGATTGGCCTGGCGAATCGCGGTTTGGCGACGGCTACGGCGCTAGCGATTCCACTGCGTGTGGAACACGCCGTCCATGTCTAGCCGGCGGTAGGTGTGGGCTCCGAAGTTGTCGCGCAGCGCCTGCAGCAGGTTGGCAGGCAGAAACTCCGAGCGGTAGCTGTCCAGATAGGCCAGCGTCGCACCCAGGCAGGTCGTTGCGACTCCGCCGCGATTGGCGATCTCGACCGCGTCGCGCAGGTCCCGTAAGGATTCGTTGACGATTGCGGAGAACGTCGGGTGGAGCAGCATGTTCTCCATCTCTGGCTCCTGCTTGTATGCCTGCTTGATCGGGTCAAGCAGCTTGGAGCGGATGATGCAGCCGTCCTTCCAGATGCGGGCTATCTCGGCAAGGTCGGTGCCGAAGTCGTACTCCTTGGATGCCGTCTGGATCAGGTGCAACCCCTGCGCGTAAGAAGCGACCATCGCAAGATGCAACGCGCTGTGCAGGTTGGCAACGAGGCGCTCTCGGTCCTGCTCGGACCCGGAGTCCGGGCCATGTAGCACGCCCGACGCCTCTACGCGGGCCAGCTTGAGCCCCGAGAGGATACGGGCGTTGACCGCTTGCGAGAGCGTCGGAATCGGCACGCCCAGGTCCAGGGCTGTTTGCGCCGTCCACTTTCCCGTCCCCTTCTGACCGGCGGTGTCGAGAATCTTCTCGACCAGCGGGTCGCCGGTCTGGTCGTCGCTCTTGGCCAAGCACTGCGCCGTGATGTCTACCAAGAACCCGCCAACCTTCGCCGATGCGGTCCACTGCTGGAAGACTGCTTGGATCTGGCCGGTCGACATGCCTGCCGCGCGACGCAGGATGTCGTAGACCTCGCAGATCAGCTGCATGATCCCGTATTCGATGCCGTTGTGGACCATCTTCACGTAATGGCCCGCCGCGTGGCGGCCGCAGTAGGTCACGCACGCCCCGTCGTCATCGGTCTTCGCGGCGATCTTCTCGAGAACCGGGGCGATGCGCTCGTAGGCCTCGAAGTTGCCGCCGGGCATGATCGACGGCCCCCAAAGGGCGCCCTCCTCACCGCCGGAGATGCCGCAGCCTACGAAGTGCAAGCCAGCCTCCTGCAGGCGCTTTGCGCGCCGGTCAGTGTCGGGGAAATGCGAGTTTCCGCCATCGATGAGGACGTCTCCCGGCTCGAGATGCTCAAGCAGAGCGTCGATCACCCGATCCGTGCCCGCTCCCGCAGTGACCATCAGCAGCACCCGGCGGGGCGGATCTAGGAGCGAAACCAACTCTTCGATGGACTGCGTGACGGTGACGTTCTTGCCGACGGACTCCTCGCGCATGCGCTGGGCGTTCTCGTCGCCGCGATTGTAGGCGACGACGGGGAACCCGTTGCGCTCGATGTTGAGCGCTACGTTGCGGCCCATGACGCCGAGGCCGGCGACCCCGAAATTGTCTGCTGGCATTGAAGCTATTCCTTGGGGAGCGCGCTAGTCGTTGCGCTCGATGTGAGATGGATCCGGGCGAGGCGTCGCTACGGTCCCGGTTGCTTAGCCTAGTCCCGCGGACTGTAAGCAGATCCGCATGCTGACGGGCTAGCCACCATTGTATTAGAATGGCGCGACGCTGGCAGGCGGGAAGGATTCCGGCTAGAAGAAGAGGTGCACCATCTCCCCGTCGATCTCATCTAGCGTCGACCGGAACGCTGGCCAGGTCGGCTCGCCCATCTCCGCGTTCCAAGCCGCCAGATCCGCCTCCAGTTCCTGCACTACCTCGGGATGCTCCGCCGCGAGGTTGGCGTGCTCGCCAATATCTGCCGACAAGTCGTACAGGAGGGTGAGCTGGCCATGCGGGGAATCCTGCGGCCACGCCTGCATCGGCAGGCGCCTAGCCGAGGCGTCGGTCACGTTCGTCCAGTCCATGTCCGTCTTGTTGACCTTCCAGAGCTTCCACTTCCCCTTGCGCACGGCAATGTTCGGCTTGGCGCGCCAGAACAGCAGATCGTGCGGCACCGAATCGGCTTCGCCCCGCAGATGGGGAAGCAGGTTCACGCTGTCCTGCGCAGTAGCAGAGGAGCCCGATGCAGCCGCGATTGTCGCGTATAGGTCTAGCGAAATGACAGGTTCGCTATAGGTCGTGCCTTTCGGCAGGCCCGCTGGCCACTTGGCCACGAACGGTATGCGAATCCCGCCTTCCCAGTAGTAGCGCTTGTGTCCGCGCAGCGGTGCATTGGAGCAGCAGTCATCGACATAGCCGGCACAGCCGTTGTCGGACAAGAACACGAACAGGGTATTGTCCTCGAGCCCGAGCTCAGCCAGCTTGGCCGTGACGGCGCCCACGTAGTCGTCGACCGCCGCCACCATCGCCGAGTAGATCCGGGTGCTGTCCTTTTCGATGTGGCGATAGCGGTCCAGGTATTCCTTCGTCGCCTGCAGCGGCGTGTGCGGCGCGTTCGGAGTGAGCATCAGGAAGAAGCGTTCGTCCTTGTGGCGCTCGATAAAATCGACCGTCTTGTCGCGAAACACATCGGTGATGTACTCCTCGACCTCGACCGGTTCCCAGCCGTCGTAGATCGCGTTAGCTGCAGTCCTGGCGGTCGGGGCGTTCTGCGCCGGCCACGACTCGACTCCCTCCTTGCGTGAGTCGATGTAGATCGATCCCCCGGCCAGCATGCCGTAGTACTCGTCGAAGCCACGGCTCAGCGGGTGGTGCTGCTTCTGCTTGCCGAGGTGCCACTTTCCGATCAGAGCCGTGGCGTAGCCTTGCGCGCGCAACATGTCGGCGACGGTGGTCTCGTCCAAGTAGTACTCCACACACTACCCATCTCGAAGAGCTTCCGGAGGCGGCTACAATCACGCGACCGTCCCATCCGCTGGCTGGCAGGACCTTGCCGGTCCTGCTTCAAGCGGTCCGGAACGATGAACTGACCCTGCTGCTGCTGTGCCCCAATGGGGACCGCCGCTTCGTGCCGGCGGCATGGACAGATGCTGTGCCGGCCGAGGATCGGGATCCCTCGTCAGGTCGCCATGCAAGCCTCGCTCGCCTCGGCGATTTGCTGCGGGCCCGCGCCATCATCGACGCTCTCTTGCAACGGCTCCAGGCCGCTCAGGAGACTCCCGATGAAAACCTTGCCCCCGCCGCCCCGGCGGCAGATGGCACTAGCCTTCCAGGACACGCCCGCCCCGACCGAGGCGATCTGGGAGACGCTCGATCCCGCCACCAAGAACGCCGCCTTGCAAGCCCTGGCCCGCATCCTGGCCCAGGCGATCCTGCCGCCTCGCGAACAGGAGCAGCGCGATGACTGAAACCAGCATCCTGCCTGCTCACCGCCAGCGCCAGGCCTTCGTCTACATCCGCCAGTCGAGCCCCTCGCAGGTCGAGCGCAACACTGAGTCCACGCGTCGCCAGTACGCCCTCGCCGCCCGTGCCGAAGCCCTGGGCTGGCACCCCGACCAGATCACCGTCGTCGACGAGGACCTCGGCCTCTCCGGCGAGTCCGCCGACAAGCGCGACGGCTTCAACAGCCTGGCCGCCGACGTCGCTCTCGGTCGCGCCGGACTCGTGCTCGGACTGGAGGTCTCCCGGCTGGCTCGCAACAACGCCGACTGGTACCGCCTGATCGACCTGTGCGCCCTGACCGACACCCTGATCGCCGACTTTGACGGCATCTACGACCCGGCTTGTTTCAATGACCGCCTGGTGCTCGGCATGAAAGGCACAATCAGCGAAGCCGAGCTGCACACGCTCAAGGTGCGCCTGCTGGAAGGCATCCGCAACAAGGCCGCCCGCGGCGAGTTCCGTTGCACCCTGCCGGTCGGCTTCGTCTGGGGCGAGCAGGACGGCGAGGTCCTCTTCCATCCCGACGAGGAAGTGGTGCGCGCGATCCGGAATGTCTTCGAGCGCTTCGCCAAGCTCGGCTCCATGCGCCGCGTCTGGCTGTGGTTCCGCGACGAGGGCCTGCAGTTCCCCGTCCGCCTGCGCAAAGGCGATGACGTGCGCTGGATCCCGCCCGCCTACAGCTCGATCGTCCAAGTGCTGCGCAATCCGGTCTACGCCGGGGCGTACGCCTTCGGCAAGTCCCGCCAGGAACGCTATCTCGACGGGCACGGCCGCATGCAAAAGCGCGTGCGCCAGTTGCCCCGGGCGGAATGGCGCGTGCTGCTGCCAGGCCATCACCGCGGCTATATAGACTGGGAGACGTTCGAGGCTAACCGGGCGCGCATCGGAGCCAACCGGCGGCCGCGCCCGCACAGTGCCGGGGGCAGCGTGAGAGAGGGACCCGCCTTGCTACAGGGACTCGCGATCTGCGGCAACTGCGGGCGAGCGCTGCGCACTTACTACCTCGGACGCAACTCCTCCCCCAACTACCACTGTCCCGGCCAGAACATCGTGGAAGGGCGTGCCACCTACTGCTTGCAGATCGGCGGGATGCAGGTCGACCAAGCCGTGGCTGTCAGCGTGCTGGAGGCTGTCCGGGCCGGCGGAGCCGCAGCCGCGCTGCGTGCGATCGAGCAGGTGCAGAGCGAACGCGACGCCGCCCTGGCGCAGCGGCGCCTGGCGGTGGAGCGGGCCGCCTACGAGGCGACCAGGGCCGAGCGCGCCTACCGCGCCGTGGATCCGGAGAACCGCCGCGTGGCCCGTGGTCTGGAGCGGGAGTGGGAACAGCGGCTGGAGGATCTGGAGCGGGAGCGGGCCGAGCTGGCGTTGCGCGAGCAGGAGCGTCCGCGGGAGCTGAGCGGGAACGAACGCGAGGCGCTGCTGGCGCTGGGCGAGGACCTGCCACGGGCCTGGGACGCCCCCACGACGACGGCACGCGACCGCAAGGAACTGCTGCGGGCGCTGCTGGAGGAGGTGGTCCTAGATGCCCCCCGCAACGAGCCTCGCGCCCGGATCCGTCTGGTGTGGCGGGGAGGACTGTCGACCGAACTCACCATCGAGCGTCCGCGCAAGCGTTCCGCACCCGTGCGTACGGACGAGGACACGATCGAGCTGCTGCGCCGACTCGCGGCGCATTACCCCGACTCGGTCATTGCCGGGATTCTCAACCAGCAAGGCCGCCGGACCGCGCATGGGCTGCGGTTCACCCAGTCCCGGGTTTCGAGCCTGCGCACGCACTGGAAAATCCCCTGCTTCAAGCCGTCAGAGTCGCCTCCGGACGGCGAGCTCGTCAACGTCCGGCAAGCCGCCAAGGCGCTGGGCGTGGCCCCATCCACGATCCACCGCATGCTGAATGACGGGTTCCTGGCCGGTGATCAGATCACGCCCGGAGCTCCCTGGCGCATCCGCCTCACCGAGGAACTGCGTCAACGCTTCGTGGCAGACGCTCCCGAGGGTTACGTAGCGATGCAAGTCGCGACAGCCCGGCTGGGAGTGTCTCGCCAGACCGTCCTAGACTGGATCAAGCGCGGCAAGCTGGATGCCGTCACGGTCCAAAGAGGACGCCGGGGCGGATTGCGGATCAAGCTCCCCGAGAACAACCATCCGAGCCTGTTCAAGGAGCCGACATGCACCGAAGAGGCGAGTTGCAGTGAGTCAAGTCGGCCGCAGCCGCAGTCGGCCGATTCCTTGAATCATTCCGCAAATAACTGAAAAGGAAGGAGTTATGCAGATATCGCGGCCCGTTCGGGCGATCCGCATCAGTGGGGTGGCAGTATGACGACAACTGCAAGGACATGCCCATGTCCGTGTCGCGCCCGGCGATGTTGAACTCGAACCCGTGGCGCTGCTGGTGCCGGCCGGTGTAAAAGCCGGCCCGCGACGGGCTGCACACTGCTGCTGACACGTAACCGTCGGTCAGGCGGACGCCCTGCGCGGCGAGTGCGTCGATGTGAGGGGTCTGGATCACCGTGCCGCCGTTGGCACCGATGTCGCCCCATCCAAGGTCGTCCGCCATCATCACGATCACGTTGGGCGGAGACGGCGCGGTCTCATCGACCGGGGAGGGGGTGCAAGCGCAGAGCGCCAGAACAAGCAGGAAACATGCGCTGAGTCTCATAGCGCCGCTATTCTAGCGTTGCCAGTTCCAGCCTGGGGAGTGCAAGGCGAAACGCCAGCGGCTTGCGCGCGCATACCGCCTAGGACGGCGGGAATCCGGGAGGCTCTGCGGCTCGCTCGTATATCATTTCTGTAGATGGCACTCGACAAACGTAGGAGCACGCGCTTGACGCAGCCGCTGGTCCGCAGGAACGGTTCGCTGGAGCCTGCGAGCTGGGATGAGGCGCTCGACGTGACCGCTGCTGCCTTTGCCCGCGCGAAGGACCGCACGCCGGAGTCATCTTTCGGCATGTTCAGCTGCTCGAAAACCACGAACGAGCTGAACTACGCGGTGCAGAAGTTCGTCCGCAGCGTCATTGGCAGCAACAACATCGACAGCTGCAACCGCACTTGACACGCGCCGAGCGTCGCCGGTCTGGCGACAGCGTTCGGAGCGGGGGGCGGCACCAGCTCCTACCAGGAGGTCGAAGAGACCTCGCTGATCGTGCTGTGGGGATCGAATGCCCGCGAGACGCACCCGATCTATTTCCACCACGTGCTCAAGGGCATACGCAACGGCGCCCCGCTGTACGTGGTCGACCCCAGGCGCACGAGTTCGGCTCAGTGGGCGGACCGCTGGCTGGGCTTGGACGTCGGCACCGACATCACCCTGGCGAACGCGATCGGGCGCGAGATCTTGTCCGCGGGGCTAGAGAACCGGCAGTTCATCGAGCACGCCACGAGCCGCTTCGAAGCCTACCAGGCCGCAGTCGAGCCGTTCACGCTAGACTTCGCGGAGCGTGAGACGGGCGTGCCGCGGGATGCCATCCGCGATCTGGCCCATGCCTACGCGAAGGCTCCCACGGCGCAACTGTGCTGGACGCTCGGGATCACCGAGCACCACAAGGGCGTGGACAATGTGCTGGCGCTGATCAATCTGGCGCTTCTGACCGGGCACGTCGGGCGCTACGGATCGGGACTGTGCCCCCTGCGCGGCCAAAACAACGTGCAGGGCGGGGGAGACATGGGTGCCCTGCCGGACCGCCTGACTGGATTCCAGCATGTGGCCAATGACGCTTGCCGCGCCAAGTTCGAGGCCGCTTGGAACTGCAAGATTCCGCCGAAGCCCGGCAGGCATATCAGCGCCATGTTCAAGGCGATGGATGCGGGGGATCTCAAGACGCTGTATGTCCTGGGAGAGAATCCCGTGGGTTCTGAACCTGATACCAAGCACGTCATGGCCACCATGGCAAAGCTCGATTTTCTCGTGGTCCAAGACTTGTTTCTCACTCAAACGGCCGAGATAGCCGACGTGGTCCTGCCGGCCGCGGCCGGCTGGGCCGAGTCTGAAGGCACGGTCACGAGCAGCGAGAGGAGAGTGCAGCGGGTCCGCAGAGCGGTCGAGCCGGCACCCGGCACCAGGGATGACATGGCCATCGTGTTCGAGCTTGCCGACCGGCTGGGCCACGACTGGGGCGAGCCCGACTCCGAAACGCTGTGGAACGAGCTGCGTACGCTCAGCCCGATGCATGCCGGCATGAGTTACGACCGGCTTGAAGCGCTGGGAGGGATTCGCTGGCCGTGCTATGACGAGTCCCATCCGGGCGAGCTGTTCTTGCACGGGCGCTTGTGGGCCAATCCGCGGATCGGCCCGCGCGCGCCGTTCTCGGTTGTGGAGCCGGAGGCGCCGGTGGACTATCTGGACGACGACTTCCCGATTCGCCTCACGACCGGCCGACGGCTGGACGAATACAACACGGGCGTGCAGACCGGGGCCTACGCATCGCCGCTGCGACGCCAAGAAGCGGTGGACATTTCACCGGAGGACGCCGCGCAGTACGGCCTGCAGGAGAACGAACAGGTGCGCATTAGCTCGCGACGCGGTTCGGTGGTTGCGCCCGTCCGGTTCGATCCCGGTCTGCGACCTGGATTGGCGTTTATGACGATGCATGCTCCGGACGAGGTCAACACCAACGAGCTGACGATCGAAGCCATCGATCCGAAGTCCGGCGTGTCGGAATTCAAGGCCACCGCCATCCGCATCGATAAAATGGTCGGCGCTAGCGCTGGGGATTGAGCCCGTGGGCTTGCCATGCACTTCGTCCGGGGTTTGTTCGGACCAAGTCGTGGATCCTATTCGCGGTAGCGGAAGGATCGGTAGCTAGTGGACCTGCACTTTACGGCGGATGAGCCGACCGCGTCGGAGGTCGAGGCCGTCGACGCCGTGCTGGGAGCCGCCGACTCTAGGTGGTTCGGCGGCCAGCGCGTCGATCCGAGCGAAGCACAGACATCGGAAAGCGGGCACCGCACAGCGGGACGGCGCCACCTGCTGCTTCCTGTGCTCCATGCAATCCACGGGCGTGTCGGCTGGATCAGCCGCGGCGCTTTGAACTACGCCTGCAAGCGGCTCGAAGTGCCCCCGGCGGAAGCCTACGGCGTTGCGACATTCTACGATATGCTCTCGCTCGAGCAGGCCCCTGCGGTTGTAGCCCGGGTCTGTGACGATATCGCCTGCCAAGCCAAGGGCGCGAGCGATCTCTGCGCGGGTCTCGAAAGGGTCATGGGGCCGGCGGGCGATGGCGAAGCGAGCGGACACGGGTGGGTGCGCAGCCCATGCTTGGGCCAGTGCGAGAGAGCTCCCGCCGTGCTGGTGACGGCGGCAGGCGAGCGGCCGTGGACATCGGTGATCGCCCCGGCGACCGCGCAGGCGGTCGAGGCCGCGTGTTGCGAAGATTCCCCGGCCGATGGTCCCCAAGTGCGAGAGTCGGTTCCGCAGGCCGGGCAGGCTTCTCTCCAACTGCTGCACCGCGTCGGCTCGCCAAGCGCTCAGAGCTTGGAAGGCTATCGCTCAGATGGAGGCTTGCGCGCCTGGGAACTGGCGCTAGAGAAGGGCCCGGAATGGGTGATTGAACAGGTCGAGCGGTCCAATTTGGTCGGTCGCGGCGGGGCTGCGTTCCCGACCGGGCGCAAGTGGCGCGCGGTGGCCCAAGCCGACGGTCCCAAGTACGTCGTTTGCAATGCGGACGAGTCTGAGCCGGGCACCTTCAAGGACCGCGTGTTGATGGAGGGCGACCCATTCGCGGTCGTCGAAGCGATTATGATCGCCGCGTTCGCGACGGGTTCTGACCGGGCCTACGTCTACGTCCGGGGAGAGTATCCGGACGCGACCGAGCGCATGCGCTCCGCTATCGCCGAGCTGGAGTCTGCGGGCTTGCTCGAGTGGGCATGCCCGATTGAGATCCGGCGCGGCGCCGGAGCGTATATTTGCGGCGAAGAGACAGCCCTCTTCAATTCGATCGAGGGCTTCCGCGGGGAGCCCCGCAACAAGCCGCCGTATCCGACCGAGTCCGGCCTGTTCGGACGTCCCACGCTTGTGAACAACGTTGAGACGCTGGCCAACATACTGCGCATCTTGCAGCAAGGCGGTGCCGCCTTTGCCGCCGTCGGGACAGAACGCTCATCGGGCCCGAAGCTCTTCTGCCTGTCCGGACATGTGGCCGTGCCCGGCGTCTACGAGGTCCCATTCGGCGCGACCGTGCGCGAGCTGATCGAACTGGCGGGCGGCGTCAGCGGCACGGGCAGGCTCCAGGCAGTCTTGGTCGGAGGAGCTGCCGGAGCGTTCTTGGGCCCAGACGAACTGGACGCTCCGTTTACGTTCGAAGGCATGCGGGCGGTCGGCGCGACTGTGGGTTCGGCCGTTGTGATGCCCTTCGATGACAGCGTGGATCTCGGCGCGGTTCTCTTGCGCATCGCAGAGTTCTTCAGGGACGAGAGTTGCGGGCAGTGCGTTCCCTGTCGCGTCGGGACGGTGCGCCAGGAAGAGCTGCTCGAGCGCTTGCGCAGCGGCCAGCCGATTGGCACACTGGACCACGAGCGCCGGCTACTGCGCGAGGTTTCCCAAGTCATGCGTGACGCGTCAATCTGCGGCCTCGGCCACACGGCGGCCAGTGCCGTAGACTCGGCCTTGGAGCGGTTTCCGATCTTTCAGGAGGCGACTCGATGAGCGACCAGAGCCTGGCCGACGCTCCAGACCTGAAAGTGCCCGTGCCGCCAGGGCCAGTCCCCTCCGCCCCTGCGCGTGAGCGGCGTCCCGAAGTGGAACTGTCCGTGGATGGCCGGCTGGTCTCCGTGCCGGAGGGCTCCACATTGCTCGACGCCTGCCGCAAGTGCGAGATTGACACTCCCACGCTGTGCTACGTCGAAACGCTAACCCCAGTGAACGTGTGCCGGGTGTGCGTGGTGGAGCTGGAAGGCTCGCGAACCCTCGTGCCGGCTTGCTCGCGCAAGGCTGAGCCGGGCATGGAAATCCGCACCGACAGCGAGAGGGTGCGCCTCAGCAGGCGAATGGTGCTTGAGTTCCTGGCCTCTAGCACGGACGTCACGCAGTCGCCCGAACTCTGCGGCTACATGGAGAGCTATGGCGCTGACCCGGAGCGGTACGGCGAGCGAGATGCCCAGGCTGAGTCCAAGACGCAGCCCGTCAAGGTCGACAACGAACTCTATGTCCGGGACTACGCCAAGTGCGTGCTTTGCTACAAGTGCGTCGAGGCATGCGGCGAAGATGCCCAGAACACGTTCGCGATCGCCGTCGCCGGCCGCGGGTTCGACGCCCACATCGCTACTGAGTTCGATGTGTCGCTGCCCGAATCGGCATGTGTTTACTGCGGCAACTGCATCGGTGTCTGCCCGACCGGCGCCCTGGTGTTCAAGGCCGAGCACGATCTGCGCGAGCGCGGGGAATGGGACGCGAGTCGGCAGGAGTCTACCGATACCATCTGCCCGTACTGCGGCGTCGGCTGCACGCTTTCGGTCCAGACACAGGACAACCAGATCGTGAAGGTGACCTCTCCTTTGGATCAAGAAGTGACCTCGGGCAACCTGTGCATCAAGGGCAGGTTCGGCTGGCAGTTCACTACGGGTCCCTCCGGGACGTCAGATGACGTCGCCGCCGACGGGGAATAGTTTGCCCGCATAGGCAGCCAGCGATCGGACTCGCTGCCAGAGAGCCGCGGGCCGTCGCGGTTTGGGACCGGCTGGGTTGCAACTGTACTCCCGATGGGCAAGAATATGCGGCCATGAAGAAGATCCTTGTCGTCGGACTGGGAGTGTTGGCTGCGCTAGCGCTCCGGTTCGCGCTGCAACTTCCTGAAACCCCGCCATCGAGCGCTCTTGCCCAGAGCTCGGCAAGCGGTCCGTGCGTTGAATCGAACAGGCTCGTGCTGAGTCTGGGAATTGACGACGGCGAGGAGACTGATTGGAGCGGTACGGCGACCGGCTGGGTGAGGGACGAACGCGCCTCGTGGTCCGCAGAATCGCAGTCCGCTCCGCTGAAGCTGGCTGGTGGAGGACAAGCGCAGCGAGTGCTTCCAGCTTCGGTGAGTGTGAACCTGCCTGCTGGTCCGTGCGGCAGTGCGGCTGATCCGAGCCGCTCCGTGCGAATCGAAACGCGCGAAGCTTCTTTCGACGTGGCGGTTGGCGACCTTGGCATGGGCAGGAGTGTGTCGCTGCTCGACGGGCGAGTCGAGGCAGCCCTTTCGCCGGCCGCCTCGTCGCTTCGAAGCACTGCGATCGAGGAGGATTTCCCCAACTGCGCGTCCATGCCGGATGACTCGGTGCTTTGCGCCTACGTGGAGTACGAGCCGGGCGAGCCTGTCGATGAGGAGAAAGCCCTCTCGGGCGAGTTCGATTCGATCGAGTTCCGCGGCAACGGCGACCGTGTCGCCCTGTTACATCGCGACCGTTCCGGATGGCGCGATCCGGCCTACGTTACGTCGTCCGGTAAGGACGTCTGGCAGCCCGTCGTGATGAGCCTGCCAGATGGCGGCGCCGCCGTGTTGTGGTCGGAGCAGCGCGGAGGCAATTGGGACATCTACAGCCGGGCCTACTCGCTGGACAGCGGCGAACTCGGCCCGGAGCGCCGGCACACGACCGATCCTGGCACTGACTTCAACGTAGTTGCCAGTCAGGGATACTTTGCTTGGCAGGGCCGGCGAGACGCCCAATTCGACATCTTCGTGAGCCCGTTCGACGGCTCGGCAGTGCGCGTCTCCACCAGTGCTGCCAATGACTGGCGGCCATCGATCGCAACCGATTCGGGCGGTGCGTCGTGGGTGGCTTGGGATTCCTATGACGCCGGCAACTACGACGTATACCTGCGGCGCTACGAGGGCGGTGAGTTGGGCCAGCCGATAGCGGTTGCCGCGTCGCCCCGGTTCGAAGCCCGGGCGACCGTTGCGGTGGACTCCATGGACCGGCCTTGGGTCGCATTCGAGGATTCTGACGAAGGTTGGGGAAAGGATGCCGGAGACCGCTGGACCGGCAGGCAGGCTGCTTCGATGTATGTCAACAAGAACATCCTCGTGCGCGTGTGGGACGGCGAATTGAAGCAGACCCGGCTTGCGCCCGAGGCCCCGACCGTCGACTACTTTCACGACGATCCGCGGGTGGGGACCAGCCAGAGGCACAAGATCAGCATTCCGGTCATGGCTTTCGACGGTGCGGACAGGCCGTGGCTGCTCTACCGCAAGCACCCGTTACAAACGGGGCGCGGCGAGCGCTGGCGCAGCTATGGCACCTTCTACAGCCAAGGGGCATGGTCCGAGCCAATTCCACTCGAATCTTCGGACAACCTCTTGGACCGGCAGCCTGGTGTTGCCGCGCTGTCCGACGGATCGCTGCTCGCGGTGTCTGCCGGGGACCATCGCGTTCAGGCGCGAAGTCGCCGAGATAGCGACCTGTTCGAGGCCAAGCTAGTGGCGAGTTCCGCCGCTGCGGACGCGGACTTGGTGTCCGCTGACGCCAGCCAGCCCGAGTCTTCGCGCCTACCCGTGCATCCGGACGAGGCACAGCAGATCGCACATATCCGAGCGCGTCGGGTGCAACTGGACGGCAAGAGCTTGCAGTTCTTGCGCGGGGAATTCCACCGCCACACGGAGTTTTCCTCGCACAGGGACTGGGACGGGCCATTCGAAGAGGTCTGGCGCTACGGGCTCGATGTGGCCGGCATGGACTGGATCGGGGCCGGCGACCACGACTACGCGGTCGGGCAGGATTACATGTGGTGGTTGCAGCAGAAGGCAGGCGACATTTACAACGCTCCGGGATCGTTTGGCGCCATGTATTCCTACGAGCGCAGCGTCAGCTACCCGAGCGGCCACCGCAACGTCATCCTGCCGCGTCGGGGAATCCGCCCCTTGCCTCGCATGACCGGCAAGGATCGCGTCGAAGGAACCGCACAGGACGGCTCCCCCGACATCCACAACCTGTTCGCCTACCTGCGGCACTTCGACGGCATCTGTTCCTCGCACACTTCCGGAACAAACATGGGTACGGACTGGCGCGATGGTGACATCGAGGTCGAGCCGGTCGTGGAACTCTTTCAGGGGCACCGCCAGAGTTACGAGGTGTCGGGCGGGCCGCACGCAGCGACCGGTCCGGAAGACACCATCCAAGGCTATCGGCCGGCGGGCTTCCTATGGGAAGCCTTCCAGAAGGGTCGGCGGCTGGGTTTCCAGGCCAGCAGCGACCATGTCTCCACGCACATCAGCTATGCCATTGTCTTGGCCGAGGAGCACTCGCGGCAGGGAATCATCGATGCCTTCAAGCGGCGCCATTCCTATGCCGCGCACGACAATATCGCCTTGGTCGTGCGTTCGGGGGATCACCTGATGGGGGACGAATTCGCTTCCGCGTCGCTTCCGCGGCTACAGATCATCGCTGACGGCACGGCCCCGATCGATAGCGTCGAAGTGATTCGGCAGGTCGGCTCGAACGTGCCCGAAGTCGTCGCATCGATGGAGCCCGGGGCTGTCTCTGTTGATCTGGATTGGTCCGATCCAGCCGCGGTGGCAGGCGAGTGGAACATGTACTATGTCCGCCTGAGGCAGCGAAACGAGGCGATGGCCTGGGCCAGTCCGCTGTGGATCCGCTACGAACCCTGACGCGGCAGCGCTTCAGCTAGTAGGCAGCCAGGCTTCGGAACTCCTCATAGCGTTCGCCGATGTGTTCCGTGGTCAGACTCCGCAACCCGTCAACGCCGAACTGCTCGCAGCAAAAGCTGCCCATGATGGACCCGTAGACGACCGCCCGCCGCAACTGGCCCTGCCACTGCTCTGGGTTGGCAAGTCGGTCGATACCACAACGGTCCAACCAGCCCATGAAGCCGCCTGCGAAGGCGTCACCGGCGCCGGTCGGGTCCACCAGAGTCCTGAGCGGGTAGGCGGGCGTCAGGAAGCAGTCGTCGCCGTGGAACAGCGCGGCCCCATACTCTCCGCGCTTGATTATGACGGAGGCCGGTCCCATCGCTTGGATCGCGGCGGCCGATGCACGCAGGCTGGTCTCTCCCGAGATCTGGCGAGCCTCTTCGTCGTTGATGAGGATCGCGTCCCAGCTCCGGATAGTACGGGCCAGCTCGTCAGGGGTGCCTTCGATCCAGTAGTTCATCGTGTCGCCGGCGACAAATCCGCGATTCGTGGCTTGGTCGACGACGGTCGCTTGCAGGCTCGGCTGGATGTTGCCAAGCAGGATCATGGGCGTGTCGCGGTAGGACCGAGGAAGCTTCGGCTGGAAATCCGCGAATACGTTCAAGTCCGTGACCAGCGTGCGGCGCTCGTTCATGTCCTGGGAGTACACACCCTGCCAGAAGAAGGTCTTGCCCGGGGCGCGTTCCAAGCCCTCTAGGTCGATATTGCGGTGGCGCAGGACCTCTTCGTCTGCCGGGGCGAAGTCGTCGCCCACGACAGCCACCAGACGCACGTTCGTGAAGTGGCTCGCGGCCAGAGCAATGTACGATCCTGCGCCACCCAGCACGCGGTCTACCTTGCCGCGAGGAGTTTCGATGCCATCGTAGGCAACCGAGCCAACAACGAGAACGGACATGGATTTGACTCTGGCGAGCAGGGCAGGCCCTAGATGTACTTGCCTGCGAGCAGGGCGTATTTTTCGCGGGCGCGGTCGGAGATGGCCTTGCGGTCAGAGATAATCGCGTTCTTGAGAGCCGAGGCGTATGGGCTGGGTGCCGTGGGAATATTGCGGACAGCCTCGACCGCAATCTGCTGGGCATGGGCGGCGTTCTTAGTCAGGTACTCGATGACCGTGTCGACCGTCACGGCGTCGTGTCCCGGATGCCAGCAGTCGTAGTCGGTGACCATCGCGAGCGTGCAGTACGACATCTCGGCTTCCCTGGCTAGCTTGGCCTCCTGCAGGTTGGTCATGCCGATGACGTCGAAGCCCCAGCTCCGGTACGTGTTGGACTCGGCCAGCGTCGAGAACGCCGGCCCCTCCATGCAGCAGTAGGTGCCGCCGCGGTGGACGGTCACGCCGGCGTCGCGGCAAGCTTGCTCGGCGACATCGGCCAGCGTCGCGCAGATGGGGTGGGAGAAGGTGATGTGTGCCACCAATTCCTCATCAAAGAACGTAGACGCTCTGCCGCGCGTGCGGTCAAAGAACTGGTCTGGCAGCACGAAGTGGAGCGGTTCGAATTCCTCGCGGAGGGAGCCGACGGCGCTGAACGAGAGGACGTACTCGACGCCTAGCTGCTTGAGGCCATGGATGTTAGCGCGGAAATTCAGGTTGGAGGGCATGATGCGGTGGCCGCGGCCGTGCCTCGCTAGGAACGCAACTTCCCGCGCGGCGATGCGCCCGACGACATAGGCATCGGATGGCGCCCCCCAAGGGGTGTCGATTCGCACCTCGCTGCGATCTTCGAGCGCATCCATGTCGTATAGGCCGCTGCCGCCGATGATTCCGATGCGCGGGTGCATGAATTGACCATTGTAGTGAACGGTTCCGTCGCGCCTCTCGGCATTCGAGGCTAGGGCTTGACAGCCGCGAAGTGTGACAGTGCTAAGTTCGGCTGGACAGAAAGGCCTTCGGATTGCGGATATAGTCTTCTAATTCCTGACGGCTCATCTCTATTGTCTTCGCCACGCTTAAGACGATGTCTTCCTTAAGGTGCTTCTTCATTGGGATTACCACAGGTCGAGGGGCGCCGGATCTCCTCATGATGTAGTGATCGCCTTTGTGACGATCAAACTTGAAAGACCTGAGTTCTGCTAGCGCCTAAAGTTCTCTCCAATCAAACGGGTGCATGCCTCAGTGTCCCTATGTCTCCGGCCAGCTGGCAGGGGATGAATCCCTCGATGAAGTTTCCCTGCTCGCCGGAAACTAGGTTGAACCGAGCTAGTTCGGCCCCCTTGTGCTCGCTTACTTGAGCCGTCTCGACCTGTGTCTTCCGGATGATTGTGACCCCTTTCCCCGATTCAGACTCATCAGGCTCTAACCGCTTGAATCCGCATTCCTTGAGCGCGTCGACCAGCACTCCGTGATCGATGCACGATTCGAACCAAAGCTCCACAGCCTCTTGAATAGCCCTCAAGGATTCCCTCTTCGTATGGGCCTGCGTGACAACATCGATCGGAGGGCATGCGGCTAACCAATCGTGTCCATCGAGCCCCAGCTCGATGGGCAGATTGACTTGGTACTCCACGACTTCCATCAGTTGCAGTATAGCCCTGCGGCACTCCTCAGGCCATTTCGAGACACGAGCTAGGCAGCCTCCTTGTCGAGCAAGCATAGGGGTTTCTTCATGACAATCTGACTGTTAAGCCATGGAGAAGATTCACGAACCAGTTGCTGCGGCAGCGTCAGAAGGGCGTAGATCATCGGACCGGGCGTGGGTTGGTAGTCTGAAGGCTCTGCATGGACCGAGAACTAGTCCTTGTCGGTGCCTTGGCGCTGTTCTGTCTCCGCGATGCCCGGCTGATAGTCTCACGCCCACGCCTGCTGTTCGCGTTCGTCCCGCTCCTCTTTTTGGCGGTGGGCGCTTGCGGCGTTGTCGCGGAGAACCTGTCCGCACAGAGGGCGGGTGAGCTCCTGGACGATTCCCGGCTATGGATTCCCGCATTGCTGTTGCATGCGGCGCTTGGACTTCGGGCCGCGCGCAAGTATCGTCGGGGCGGGTCCGCCGATTGGCTCACGGTGCTTCCAACGCCGCTCACGATCGTCGGGCTGACCCTCGGGTCCCGTGCCGTCCTGGTCTTCTGGGACGGCGTCGACGGTGTAACTGCGGGTGTCGGGCTCGGCGCGGCCTACGGGTTGTTAGTGGCGCTACTCGTGTTGGCGCTCCGGGGAATGCGTGATGGCGTCGCGGCCCTGCGGTACTCCTCTCTAGCTCACTTCAGCGCGCTGCTGCTCGTGCCGTCCTCGGCCGTGCTGGATACCCCGCTTGCGGCGCAGCCGGTCCATTGGGAGCGGGCTGCACTAGTGTTAGCCTCGATCGCAGCGCTTGTGACGGCCTCGTTCTTCTGGCACCGCTATCGGTGGAAGTAGCTCATTCCTGCCAAGTCACGCTGACAGGTGGCGTGCGACTGCATTGAATGCTTTCGGTCATGCCTGCGGAGATGGTGGCACAGGCCGTGTCCGTCGCGGTTCGCACCGCTTCTTCCTCGCTCGTTCCGGAAGCGGTGGCGCAGTTGGAGCGTCCTTGGAACTCCATGCACACCTCGCACGTGAACTGGCGCAGTCCCAGAGAGGAGTATACGATCAGGGCTAGCAGTGCCGCGATGACGGCGAAGAGGATGGCGGCAAACACCGGTTTCATCTCATGCCAATTGTACCGACGCAAGTCAATGTCACATGCGAGAGCGCCGAGACCCTAAAGAAGGATATCGATCTCATTGGAGGATGTCTCAAACGGTTGAAGAAGGAGTCACGGCGATGAGGAAGACAGAAGAAAGTTTTCAATTGGTGTATGGCAGCTGCAACGTGTTCCGAGATTTCGGCCGCGCTGACGCCGACGTACGCCAGACCAAGGCGCTTCTGGCCGCCCGCATCATTGGCATTCTCGACGATGAAGGGCTTTCAACGCGCAAAGCTGAGGAACGGACCGGCGTCAGTCATGCGGACTTTACCCGGATTCGGAGAGTACAGCTTGACGGCTTCACCATTGACCGTCTCATGGCGGTGCTCTACAAGCTTGGCCAGCAGGTAGACCTGCACATCGACGTTCATCCGCGCGTGGCCGCTGAAGACGCACCGACACATCCGTGAGAGCCTTGTCATGTTCGGCTCGAGGCAGAGCGTGACGAGATCGAAGGCTCAACTCGTATGTTCCATTCACGCCTGCCATCGCGACGCCACAAGGTCAGCTTCTAGCGGGGGTGGCGTTCGCTGGCGCTCTGGACAAACGGGCCACGGGTTTGCCGCCACACACCGTCGAGGTTTGGTGATTTCAAACGACGAACTGTTGAGCGGGTGATTGCGGCGCAGGATCATCAAATCTGGAGCAGCTAGGCGGAGATGCCGGCTAGAGGCCCCGTAGTCTCTGAGGTGATCGATCCTGGGTCCCGACGGTACGATGTGGGTAGTATGGCCGCGTTGCCAAGAGGCTCCCGTGCGCCGGACTTCAGTCTCCGAGACGCTGACGGCAGCGAGTTTCAGCTCTACAGCGCCCTTGCGTCGGGGCCTGTGCTTCTGACGTTCTTCAAGGCCAGCTGCTCGACGTGCGACTACGCTCTGCCGTACTTGGATCGATTCCACGCGGAGTTGAACGGTTCCGGCACTGCGGTTGCCGTTTCGCAGGACACGCCCGCGGATGCGGAGCGCTTCAATCTGGAGCACGGCTATGCCACAAGGCAGGTGTTCGACACCGAGGAAACGGGATTCGCGGTGTCCGATGCCTACGGTCTCACAAACGTGCCGACGGTGTTCTTGGTTGGAACGGACGGTCTCATCGAGCACACCATGGTGAGTTGGTCCAGGGCGGACGTCGAAGAACTGGCCGGCAAGCTCGGCCTGGATTCGCCCTTCCTGGCGGACGAGGACGTGCTCGTCTACAGGCCTGGTTGTGGTTCCCGGAACTAGCTCCGGTCCGGAGCTTACTGGTCGTCTTGGCCGACGCGCCCAGCCAATCCGGAAGGGTTTTCATGCACTCGTTCCCTGCGTCCGTGGCGCAGCGTGGCTGCCAACCCGACGGATGATTCGCCGTAGCGGTCGCGCAGGGAGTCTACTGCCTGCAAGGCCTTGGCCCACTTGGTGTTGCCGTCCGTGTCGAATAGCCTCGGCTGCGTTCCCGGCGCTTTCTGAAGCGAGCCGGCGTAAACGCCGAGCAGGCGCACAGCCTTCCCGCGTGCGTAGTTGCGTTCGTACAGGTCCCTGACGGTTTGTAGCAGGACGCTGTCCAGCTGGGTCGCTTCATCGAGAGTCTTCGCCCTCGTCTGCGTCGAGAAGTCGGAGTAGCGGATCTTGATCTGCACCGTCTTCGCCCACAGGGATTGCTCCCGCAACCGTCGCCCCACGAGTTGCGTCAGCTTCGCGATCGTGGCATTGACCAATACCGCATCGAGCGTGTCTTCCGGGAAGGTCGTCTCGTGGCTGATGGACTTGGGATCACTTTGCTCCGCGAATTCTTGGCTGAACCAGGCCCCGGCATCGCGCCCGAGCGCCTTGCCGGCCAGAGCTGCACCCGCCTTGCCCAAGTGGGTTTCCAGAAACGATTCTCCTCGCTCGGCAGCTTCGCCAATGGTGCGTATTCCCAGCGACGCAAGTTTCTCCCGAGTGACCTTGCCGACGCCCGGGATGCGGCCGATCTCAAGTGGGGCCAAGAATTGGGCTTCAGCGCCGGGCCGGACGAACAGGATTCCGTTCGGCTTTGCCAGGGCGGAGCAGATCTTTGCCACCAGCCGCGACGTCGCCATTCCGATCGAACATGGCAAGCCGGTCTCGTCCTTGACGGCCTTGTGCAAGGCGTCGGCCGCAGCGAGCGGCGGTCCGAGCAGGCGCTCGGTTCCGCTGAGGTCAAGGTAGGCTTCGTCGATGGACGCCATCGATACTAGGGGCGAGAACTGCCGCAAGGTCTTGCCAACCCGTTTGGAATACTCTAGATATCGTTCTGGATGTCCTTCTAAGAAAATCGCTTGTGGGCATCTGCGGAAAGCTTCCCGCAGTGGCATCGCCGAGCGCACGCCGAACTCGCGGGCCGCGTAAGATGCCGCTGCAACCACGCCGCGCTCGTCCGGCTTGCCGCCCACCACGACTGGGCGCCCCTTGAGGGAGGGATCGGACAGCTCTTCCACGGATACGAAAAAAGCGTCCATGTCGACATGGAAGATCACTCGCCCATCGGGGTCCTTGGTCATCGTCGGCTGACGTGTTCATTGTCTACGATAAAAAAGCGAAGATCAAGCTCCCGGGCCTTGCGGATCCCGATTCTTTTCGTGGTTCCCACCGCGACTTCGGGCTCCTTGCGTGGCACGCGGATGCTGAGCGGCTCGCCGAGCAGATCCGCTCCGTAAGCTTCCATCCCGATCCCCATCGCTTGGGTCAGCTTTGCCGGCCCGCTAGCGATCTGCTCCGCCCGTTGAGCGGCCACGCGGCGAGAGCGCATGACGTCAAGTCCGCAAACCGGCTCCATGGCGCGGACCAGCACGCAGCCGGGTGTCCCTCCGGGCTCGGCCACGACGTTCAAGCAGTGATGCAAGCCATAGATCTTGTAGACGTAAGCATGGCCGGGATTGCCGAAGATGACCCGCGTCCGGGCTGTCCGGCCCGCGCTACTGTGCGCGGCCGGGTCGTCTTGGCCGAGATAGGCTTCCACCTCGACGATCACCCCAGCCAAGAGACCCTCGTCGGTGCGATGCAGCAAGACCGTGCCGAGCAGGCTCCGCGCCACTTCGACGGTTGGCCGGGCGTAGAATGACCTCGCGGGTAGCCGTGTGGCTGCCAGTAACTCCGAGGGAGCGATCTCTGACATGGCCGACGGGCTGGCCTAGGCTGCCAGGCCAAGCCGCCGCAACAAGGCCTCGGGATCCGGGTCGCGGTCCATGAAGTCGCGGAACAGGTCTTCCGGCTCGGCGCTGTCGCCCTTCTCCAAGATGCTGCGGCGGAACGCCTTGCCGGTCTCGGAGTTGAAGATTCCATCGCGTGCGAAGCGCGTGAAGGCATCGGCGTCCAGCATCTCTGACCACTTGTACGAATAGTAGCCGGCACCGTAGCCGACCGGGCTGGAGAACAGGTGCGTGAAGCCCGCCACCATCGCATAGTCTTGGGGCAGGGGTGTGGGAGAGTGAGCTTGCAAGATGCCGCGCGAGTACTCCATGACGTCGCCGTCCCTGTCGGGATCGAACTCGATGTGCAGCGCGAGATCGAGGCTGGCGAAGCCCAGCTGCCGCATCTGTCCATTCGCGCTGCGGAAGTTCTTGGCCCTCTTCATCTTGGCCAACAATTCTTCAGCGATCGGTTGGCCTGTCACATGGTGCTTGGCAAACATGTCGAGGGCTGCGCGCTCCCAGCACCAGTTCTCCATGATCTGGGAGGGCAGCTCCACCCAGTCCCAGGCCACGTTCGTGCCGGCGAGGCTCTTGACCTCCACCCTGCTGAGCAGGTGGTGCAGCAGGTGGCCGAACTCGTGAAAGATCGTCTCCACCTCGCGATGAGTCAGCAGGGCCGGCTTGTCGCCGGTCGGAGGGGTGAGGTTGCCGCAGTTGAGTCCGAGGTGCGGCGAGAATCCATCGCCAGCCGGCTCGCCGGTGATCAGCGAGTCCATCCAGGCCCCTCCGCGCTTGTTCTCGCGCGGAAAGTAGTCGGCATAGAAGGAGCCAAGATGGCTGCCATCGGCGTCTAGGAGCGCGTACGAGTCGACGCGCTCGTCCCACACGGGCACGCCTTGGCGGCGCTCGATACTCACGCCGAACAGTCGCTGAGCCACGTCGAACAGCCCGGCGAGAACACCCTCGTAGGGAAAATACGGGCGCAAGTCCTCCTCGTCGAAGTCGTAGCGCTCCTTGCGGAGCCGCTCGGCTTGGTAGGCCACATCCCAAGGTGCTAGCTCGCCGCCGCTGAAGTCTCGCAACTCTTGGTTCTCGCGCTCGAACGTAGCTTGCGTGCGCCGCCTGAGTTCGTTGACGAACGCCAGGGCACTGGAGCCCGATTTCGCCATTCGATCCTCCAGGACTAGGTCCGCGAAGTCCGTGTAGCCGAGTAATTCGGCCTTCTCTCTGCGGAGTGCGAGGATCCGGCCGATGTTCTCTCGATTGTCGAACTCGCCCGATGCGGCCCGTCGCGAGTACTCGCGGTACAGCGTTTCCCGAACGGCCGCGTCGTCGAGGTATGTCATCACGGCCAGGTAGCTCGGCGCCTGAAGAGTGAAGCGCCAGCCATGCAGTCCCTTGCTCTCTGCACTCTCGCGTGCCGCTTCAATGGCGGTCGCGGGCAGACCGGCGAGATCCGCCTCGTCGTCGATGACCAGTTCGAAGGCATTGGTGGCATCCAGCACGTTCTCGGAAAACTTGGTCGTCAACTTGGCGAGTTCGACGTTGATCTCCAGCAGCCTCGCCTTGCCCTCCGGATCGAGTTCGGCTCCGCTGCGCCGAAAGCTGTCGACGGTCTTTTTCAGCAATCTCTCGCGCGTTGGGGAGATGGCTTGGGCTTCCGATGATGCGGAGAATTCCTTAAGGCGCGTCCAGACACCCTCGTTGAGCGGGATACCGGAGAAGAACGAGCTGACTTTCGGCTGCACGGTGTTGAAGGCCGTCCGCAGGTCCGGGTAAGTGGCGACGGATTCCAGATGGCCCACGACGCCCATGGCGTAGCCGAGCTTTTCTCCGAGTGATTCCAGAGATCCCAGCGTGCGGTCGTAGGTGGCCGGGCGGTCGTCTTCCGCCACGGCGGCGAGAGCAGCCTCGGCCTCGGCCAGCAACTGGTCGATCGCAGGCTCGACATGCTCGGCGCGGATCGTGTCGAACGGAACGTCGAACTGGATCTCGACTAACGGGTTTGTCATGAGAATCTGAATCCAGAGTATCAGCGCGCCAAGCGGTTACTTTCCAAGCCCCAGATTGAAAGACTGCGATGCCTCACTGCACGACTAGGACCCCGCCGAAGCCATGACGGACGCGATCCCTGAACGGACTGGCGCGGTAGGTTGTTGAGCCAGCTTCCAAGAGCTGCTTTGCTTCAAGGATCCTCGGCTCGTGAATGCATACGGTCCAGCTTGTCAAGCACCCTCAATCCGTCCTCGACATTGCCGCGGGCCGCTCGCAACCGGAAACGCATTTCAGTATCGTGCTCGGTCAGTGCCCGCACGGAGAGTTCCTCCATCAGTTTGTTTACACTCACACCGCGTTGCGCCGCCATAGCCGCCAATCGATCTCGATGGGCGTCAGGTACCCGGATTGTCAATGTTGCCATGTCAGTCAACCTCCTTCAGCCAGTTGCCCGGCGTAACGATTCGAACGCTGTCGAAGACGAGTTCGTGCGCCGCGAAGTCCCTCGTGTTGCCCGTAATGATGGACTCTGCATTACCCGCAATCGCTAGCTCGATCAGATGATTGTCGGATTCGTCGCGTAGATTCGGACGCCAAAGAAAAGAGATGTGCACCCATTCGCTGACACTGAGGAGTGTGTCCAGTAGTGCCGCTCGGTCATCGGACGTGATCGGCGCCGCAGAGAATAGCTCTTCTCTTGCCAGCACGTCCTCATATTCCAGAAACAACGCGTTGCCCACTAGTGGTCGCGCATGGCCGGTCAAGCATCGTCGTAGCACCTCCCGTGCTGCGCCGTCGGGCGAAAGAATCGCGGAAACCAAGACGTTCGTATCGATCACGATCCTTCTCACTGCTTGATGATAGCGCATATGCTGTCATCGGCGTGCGTGCGGGGCACTGATGTTCGTGGCGTGGCCAATCAGAGGTTGGCTATTCCATCTCTAGTGTGGCGCGCTGCTCGCCGGGTGGCTGCGTTATGCATCGTTCCATCAACGGGACCGGATCAGATGGAGCAGTTCTACGAATACGTGGGCTCGATGTGCGAGGCATCGCGTTCCACGCCGCATTCGCCGTCGTCAGGTGCCGGTGGACGCCGCATAGCTTCAGGCACACTAGGATGAGTGCCCGTTGTTCGCTTCACAAAGGCCCACGGGGCCGGCAATGATTTTGTGATCGTTGAACGTCGCGAGCTCTCCGAGATCGGCATCGGGGCCGAAGCCTTGCCGGACTTCGCCGCCAAGATCTGTGACCGTCGCTACGGGGTTGGAGCGGACGGTCTGGAAGTCGTCAGCCCGTCCAGCGATCCACAGGCCATTGCCCGGGCGCACCTCTGGAACAGCGATGGCAGCGAGGCCGAAATCTCCGGCAACGGGACGCGCTGCGTCGCCGCCTATTTGAGCGAAGTTCGCGACGCACCCGACCGATTCGCTATCGAGACCGCTGCCGGATTGCGCGAGATCGAGCGTACGCTGGCCAGTGCTCCGCGTTATGAGTTCCGGATGACGACTGCCGAATCAGAATGCAAGGTGCTGGCAGCCATGCCAACTGGGGAGGGTGCCAAGCTGGGCGGCGACATGACCGCCGTCCATGTAGGCAATCCGCAGTTCGTGGTTCGCGTGGAGAGCTTGGACTTCGACTGGCAGACTTGGGGGCCGATCTTGGAGCGGGACCCGCGCTTTCCCGAAGGCACCAATGTTTCGTTCGTGACGGTCAGCCACAGGGACCGTCAGGCGCCGACACTGGAAGTCCGCTTCTGGGAGCGGGGCGCCGGGGCCACGCTGAGCTCGGGCACGGGATCGCTCGGCGCGGCACTTGCGGCTCGCCACCACGGTTGGATCACCGACCGGGCGCGCATCCTCACCGAGGGAGGGGAGCTGTACGTGGACTGGGAGGCCGGCATGCGCCTGACCGGTCCCGCTGTGATTGTGTCACGCGGAAGCTATGAGATCGAATGAGCCGGCCTCGCAGCAGTCTGTGCGGGTAATGTGGGTGCCCAAGAGACAGCGCAATCGCGATCTGCCATTCTAGATGCGATGAGACTGGCTTGTTTCTTTCTTCTGATCCCTGCGATCGTCTTGGCCCAAGGCGTCGAGGATGGCCGTGTCACGCAAGGGCTCGCCGTGGAGGCTTTCTCCTGCGGAAAGCTCGCTCGAGAGTGCTCCGGGCCCGCTCGCCGTTTCATCGAAGCTCGCTGCGGCATCGTGGTCGCCGAGGACGGCACGCGGATCCAGGTTCCGACGGTGCCCGCCGAGGGGCCCGATCCCACGGACCTTTACAACGACTGTGGCGGACCCGGCCACAATCCATCGCACATCGAAGACCTCCAGACGGTCGAGATTGATGCGGACGGCGACGAGGTCACCGGCTTTGTGTTCGGGGACAACTACTACGAGCTGTACGTCAACGGCCAGATCGTGGCCCGCGATCCGGTCGGTTTCGTGCCGTTCAACTCCGGCGTCGTGCGCTTCGAGGCCGAGGGCCCCCTCACCTACGCTGTCAAGCTGGTCGACTGGGGCACGCACTTGGGAGTGGGCATGGAATACGACCGCTGGAACGTCGGAGATGGCGGCTTCATCGCCGCGTTCAGCGACGGCACCGAGACGGGCGCGGCTTGGAAGTGCAAGGCGTTCTACATCAGTCCGCTTGAAGACGTCAGCTGCGTCAAGCCGGGCCCGGATACTTCCGGCTGTCCGGAACGGCCGGCGTGCGTTGAGCGTGACCCGGCTTCTTGCCGCGCCTTGCACCTTCCCGTGCCGGAGGACTGGGCGGAACCGGGCTTTGACGACAGCGATTGGCTGCCGGCCACGACCTATCCCGCAAGCGCGGTCACGAACCAGCGCGCCTATAGCGGCTACGTGGAGAAGTTCGGCTCCGCGGAGTTCATCTGGTCACGCAACTTGGACCAAGACAACTTGGTCTTGTGTCGCGGCCGCGCAGCAGGCGAGCGGTAGCGTCTGGGCATCCGGCTCCCGCTGCCGGGCGCGTGCGCTAGTCGATGTGCTGAACCGGCGCGCCGTTGACGATGCGAAGTCCCCTGCGTCCGTTGAGGATCGCGACCAAGTCTTCCCCTACCAGATCCACAGCGCGCGGATCCAAGATGGCGCTTCGGCGCAGGGTCTCGACATTCTTGAACTCGCCCCGCAGCAGTTCGACCATCCTCTCGCTATCGACTAGCAGCCGCACTGGGATCTGGTTGTCGGCTGCCAGCGTGTTGAGGAAGCACTTGAGCACCACCAGGGCTGCGGCTTCTGTCGCCGTGGTCGTCGGCTTGCGCTTGGCCGGCTCGTAGTCATCGGCGGGTTGGTCAATGCCCTTGCGTATCGCGCCCAGAATGCGCTTGACGCCATCGGAGTTCTTGATGCCGCCAAGCCCCCGGAAATCGGCGAGTTGTTCGCGCGTGGTCGGTCGCGCGGTGGCGAGCTTGACTAGGATCTTGTCTTCGGAGATCCACTTGCGGGGCACGTCCGAACGCTGAGCGGTTGATTCGCGCCACGCGATCAGCTCCCGCAGCACGCTGAACGTCGTCGGGCCGAGACGCCTGCCGTCTGCGAGCTTGCGGGCCAGCGCGTCGGCATCGAAATGCGCCTTGGCAAAGTGCCCTCCGCGGGCCGACAGTTCCAAGGCCCAATCCGTTCGGCCCAGGTCGCCAAGCCGCTCGCTCAGGACATCGGCGGCCCTGGGAAGATGCGCCACATCTTCCGCAGCGTAGCGGAGCATCGCTTCCGAGAGCGGCCGCTTGAGCCAGTTCGTGCGGCTGTATCCCTTGGCGATGTCGATGCGCAGGAGATTGTGCAAGAGCTTCGACAAGCCAACCTGCTCTCCCATGCCAATCAGCGCTGCGGCCGCGGAGGTGTCGAGGACCGGCTCCGCGACCACGCCGTAGGCCATGTTCAGGCAGATTTGGTCCTGGTCGACCGCGTGTGCGACCTTCAGGGTCTCCGGCGCAACAAAGACATCCAGTAGAGGCCGCAGGTCCCTCGCGGAGAGGCGCACGGGATCGATCAGCCACGTATGCTCGAAATCCGCCACTTGGATCAGGCCCAAGTGTGGCGAGTAGGTCCGCTCCCAGAGAAACTCGGTGTCGAACGCGATCAGGCGCTGGCCTTGGAGGCGCTCCGCCAGCGAACGAACCTGATCAGGCGTGTCGACGTAAGGGATGGCACCGTCAGACGAATTGTTGTCGGTTGGGGGCAATTAGCTTCGTGTCTGCCAGTGTAGGTGCGACCTGTCCAGATTAGCACCAAGCAGCGCAGCCCATCGATTCGGCCGCGCAAGCCACTCGAACGAGGACCCGGCCGGCACTTCTCGTGATGGCGGCGCAAGAACCAGCGGCAGATATATTGGAACGCCTCGCCCTCGGCTCCCGTTGCGAATACCAAGCCGAGACCTTTGGCTCCTAGTAGTGACGGCCCGACGCAAGTTTGGCCTCCGGATCTGATGCTGAAACGCACCGGTCACCGGGTGCCACTGTGGATCGGTTGACTTGCCCGAAGCTACCCGGTGCGCCAGTGTAGCCGTTAGGAGTATACGCCAAAATTGACGTACGTCAATATTCGCGTATAATAGTCTAGCGGGAGGCTATTCCTTTGCAGATCAACCCCGGCGGACGCCTGGATACGAAGGACATCATCGGTCGAGACAGGGAAGTCGACAGGTACTGGCGCGTTCTTCAGCGCCAAGGGCTTGTTCTGTCTGCGGAGCGACGGATCGGGAAGACCCACATCCTCTTCAAGATGCGCGAGGAGTGCCAAGGCGGCTATGTGCCCTTCTACCAAGACCTTGAGGCCGTTCACTCCATAGGGGATCTCATCCGATCGATCTACGCGACGGTTCAACAGTCCCGGGGCGCGATGCCGCATGTCAAGGCCTGGATCGCCAAATGGTCCACCTTGCTGCCCAAGAAGATTGGCGGCATAGACCTTCCGACTGCCGATGGGAGTTGGCAGGCTCTGTTCGCCGAGGTGTTCGACGATCTCATCAACGCCGCCGACGACAACACGCGCATTCTCATGCTGTGGGACGAATTCCCGCTCATGCTCCATAACCTCCAGCGAAAGGCGGGACACGATACGCCCATCCAACTACTGGATCACCTGCGCGCCCTGCGGCTCGCCCGGGCCGACCGCCTGCGCTTCTTGTTCACAGGTTCAATTGGTCTTCACCTTGTGCTCCGATCGCTGCGCGAGGCCGGAAACACCAACGACCCGGTAAACGACATGCTGTCCTTGACGGTTCCGCCCATGGCCGGTCGCGATACCCGCGAACTCGCCAGAGCCTTGCTTCTCGAAACCCGCGCCACCCGAGCGCAAATCCCGCGTCTAGCCTCTGAGATCGCCAAGCAGGTAGGTGGTTTTCCGTACTATGTCCATCATGTGGTCGACCAGCTAGACCAGCTCAGGCGGCGGCCGAAGTTGGGCGACGTAGCGGCAGCTGTAGAGCACCTCGTGTACGACCCCCACGACCCCGCGAACCTCAACTACTACGTGACCCGCCTTTCTTCGTACTACGCAGACGACCAGCGAGTGCTTGCCCTGCTCGTCCTCGACACATTGGCCCGTCAACCGTCCCGCACACCCGTTCCGGAACTCCTTAACCTGTGCAAGTACCGAGACCCATCGTTGGCGGATGAGCAACTTCAGGGAGTGCTCGCCATCCTGTCCGAGGACCACTACATCGAGCGTTCGAAGTGTGCGACCGGCATGGCGTACGACTTCCGTTGGCCTCTCATCAAGAAGTGGTGGAAGGAGACAAGGCCATGAGACAGGGCATCCTGCATAGCTCACGTTATAGCCCGGGAAACATGGATCGCGAGTCGTTGGAGGCCGTATTCGTGGGGCGTGACGACGTCATGGAAGACGTGCTCTCCCGAGTCACGACATCGATTCGCGGCCCACAAAAGCACTACCTTCTCTTGGTCGGCCCAAGGGGGTCAGGCAAGACGCATCTTCTCGCCCTCGCCTACCACCGCCTGATGGCTTCGTTCGACGTAGACGGCACCGGCGACAGAGTCACAATCGCTCTGCTCAAGGAGGAAGAATGGGGCGTTGCGTCGTATCTCGACCTAATCGTTAGGATCCTCAGAGCTCTTGCGGAAGAGGCACCGCAGCTGAAAGCAGAGATCGCCGAGGTGTACGGCAGGTTCTCGAAAGACCCCGTGGATGCTGAGGGATTCGCTGTCGGACTGCTTCGGCGACACTCCGAAGGCAAGACCCTCCTGCTTCTCTGCGAGAACCTGGTGGACTTGTTTCACGGCTTGGACGATGAAGGACAGAAACGTTGGCGGGCCGCCATCCAGGAGGACGGCAACTGGGCCATCGTGGCCACAACCCCGCAACTGTTTGCCGCACTGACGCTACAGGACAACCCCTTCTACGGCTTCTTCACAGTCCGCGCTCTCGAGAAGATCGATCTCGAAACCGGAATCGACCTACTCGCCAAGAAGGCTATCCACGAGAACAAGCCGGATCTAGCGGACTTTCTTCGCACCCCGCTCGGCCGCGCGCGCGCACGGGCCGTCCACCACCTCGCTGCCGGCAACCACCGTGCCTACGTCGTTCTGTTCGACTTTCTCGACAAGGAGTCGCTGGAGGATCTGGTCGGTCCGTTCATGCATATGGTCGACGACCTCACCCCGTACTACCAAGACAAGATGCGTCAACTTCCCCCGGCCCAACGGAAAATCATCGAATTCCTGTGCATCAATGGGACGCCCGCGACCGTCAAGGAAATATCGGCTTCCTGCCTGATGTCCCAGCAGACGGCCGCCAAGCAGATTGGAGAACTGGTGACGGTGGGATTCGTCAGTCGCAACCGGTCAGGGCGCAACACCTTCTGTGAACTCTCGGAGCCGCTGATCCGCATCTGCATAGAAGTGAAGGACAACAGAACGCAGCACTTCGGCTTGTTCGTAGAGTTCCTTCGCCATTGGTTCACATCGCGTGAACTCGAGCGGCGGCAAGTGGCGTACCAGCACGCAGCGCCCGTTGCGGACTTGGATCGCCTTCACGTTGAGGAGGCCATCAGGTGTTCCATTGCAGATGGGCACGAGCCCTTCATTGACGCGCTGGATGTCGAAGCCCAACGCTGTTGGGATGCTGGCGACTACCGGGGCCTGGCCACGATTCAGCAGGTCTTGGCACGGGACGGAGGCGAGGCGGCGGACTATCGCATATGGGTGCATGCTCTCGTCGAGGCCGGCGAAGCCAGGACAGCGATAGCGGCCGGCTCCGAAGCCTTGGAAAAACATCCTCCCGACGGTCATCTGTTGTCGTCCCTTGCGCAGGCGTACTTCATGGAAGATCAGTTTGGCGAGGCCCTCGAGACAGTTGACCAAGCAATCGCCCTCGGTGACGAAGGCTACCACCATTGCTTCCGAACCAACATCCTGCTGCGTCTTAAGCGCTACGAGGAGGCAATCGTCGAGGCTGAGGCGTTGCTCGAAGAGGAGCCAGACCACTGGCACGGGTTCGAGCAGATCATGCGGGGCCTCATCGGACTTGGCCGCGTGGCGGATGCCGAGGCCTGCGCGCGAGATTTCGTTCAGCGAGCGCCGTCGGAACCAACGGTGTTGCTCGGGGCGGCGAGATTCCACGCCTCGCAAGGCCAGCTGAGTCGGGCCCTTGAATATGTAGACAGGGTGCTGGGCATCGATGCGGATCATCAGGACGCGCGACAACTGCGCGGCTTTCTCTTACTCGACATGGCCGAGTACCGCAGCGCTGCAGCGGACCTGAGACAACATGCCTCCTGTAACCCAGAGTCCGTTCGAACTTACTGCAAACTGGCAGATACATTGCTCTCGACCGGAGAGTACACGGAAGCAATCGAGGTTGCAAAGCACCTTCTCCAGATCGATCCGACACACTATCACGCATATTTGGTTTGCGGCTGTGCTCTCGTCAGGCTGGGACGCTCGGACGAGGCGATCGCTGCTTTTGATGAATTGATGCATGCGAACCACTGTCCCTCCTTGCTGACCGCGGCCTCGTACGCACGGCGAAGCGGTGACTACGAGGCCAGCGAAAGATACCTGGGCCGGGTCGCGGAGCTAGACGCGGATAACCCGGAGCTCTGGATCGAGCGCTCTCGCCTCTACATCGACGAAGGTGCATTCGAAGCGGCGGTGGACAGCGCCGGGAGGGTCGAAACGATGCCGGGCGGCTTTCTTCTGGGCCGGCTGTTTGCAGCAGAAGCCGTTGCCGCATATAGACCGCTGGACGCGGCATTGGGGGCCGTCGGCACCTGCATTGAAGCCGAGCATTTCAAGGATGGCGTAGAGCTCCATCAGAACGCGATAGTTGCGATCTTGACTAGGTCCCTACGCAACTTCGGCCCACGGTATCTTCCCGAGGGCTTGGTGAAACTCCGCAGTTTGCTTGAGAGTCTGCTACACGAAGGTGTCCTTGGCGGGGTCCTGACAGACCTGTTGATAGACAATATTTCGCACTTCAAGGGCTCTCTAGATGATTGGGACAACGCCATCGAGGCGTTGGCTTCTTCGTTTGCGGACTTGCCAGACTGCCAGATCCCCTTGAAGATGTTTCATGTGGCAGTCGCATTCGCAAAGACGGGTGACGAAAAGCAGCTCTTGAGGCTGCCGCTCGAACAACGCCAATTGCTTCAGGAGGTACTTCCACCAATGGAGCCCACAGGTCGTGTATCTCGCTGAGCGGTAGTGGGGAAGCTGAAGCCCCGGCTATGCGGAGTAGACGCAGTGTGCTGCGTTGGCACAGCACGATGCTTGATCGCAGCGTCGCAGACCCCTAGCTATCAACCATAGGCACTGGCCAGGAGTCTGAACTGGCGGAGAGAATTGCTTCCCCGACTCTGGCAGCGCATACCGAAGCGCACGGTTGGCATCGCCCGATTGTTCCACGCAGAAGCCCCCTGTGAGTTCCATGTAGTCGTCATCCAATCATCCCCGGTCGTGGTCATTGATAACTCTCCGCCGCGCCAACTGTGGGGGCGAGTGTGATCGCGACGTCAGCGACCGCGACCGACGCCTGCCTAGGGAGATCGAGATGGTAGGACGGGACCGGCGCGAATAGCTGCACCGTCGGGCGGGTGTGGGGGGTCCGCTTCCGGCGATCACATCTATTCTGGCTGAAGTTTGAGACTGTGGCAGGCCCGTGTGATGCCCGACCGTCGGCTAGCGCGCGAACTGGCCCGACGCTTTCGCGCTAAGCCAGTCTGAGGAGATCCCGAACCCGCTCATGATGACCGCGCCGAGGGCGACATTCCACAGCACGACCAGAACCAGCCACCCAACGATCGGAACGAGTTGCACGACAGCTACCAACAGGCCCCCGGACATGGTGGCGAGCACAGGACGTGTGCTCGGAAGCAGGTTCCGCCCGATCGCGAATGCTAGGCCGCAATAGCCGATGACCGAGACGACGGGGAATAGCAAGACCATCGGCAGCGACACCGGCAAGAGCATGGACATCGTCAAGCCGATCACGGCCAGGCCGAAGCAAGTGCCGAGACCGACGAGGAAGCAAGCCGCGGGGGTTCGCGTGCAGGCGTCCGCCATCACTGTCAGGCGCTGGACACCCAGCAACATGTAGCCAAGCAAGCTCAGCGCCAGCACGGTCGCGAGCGCGAGCAGGGCGAGCAGGAGCAAGCCGCCAACCACCCCCGAGATCAACATCCGGCCGATCGACGGTGTGCCCAGTCGCGTTACGCTTCCCGCAACGCTGCCCGGCGTGAGGCCGTTCTGCTGCCCTAGCACGGTCCACGCATCGCCGCCGATCCGCACGTCGTTTCCGCCGACCTCGAGATCGCCCATCACTGTGACGGCATTGCCGCCCATGTCGTCCTCGAGATGCAAGGTCCCGCCGACCACGAGTGCGCTGCCTCCGATCGGGCCCGATGACATCACCGACCCGCCCAGGGCCACTGCGTTACCCTTGATCTCCCCCTCGTTATGGAGTCGGCCTAGCAGGAGCAGTGCGCTGTCGTTGACCACCCCTTCCACATGGATCGAGCAACCAATGCAAGTGGTCTGCTCCAATACCTCGCCCGGCGCGACATGGATAGACTCCAGGACCATCACTCGCCCCGAGGCGGCTTGGAGGGGACTCGCTGCGAGCAGGGCGCTCGCCAGCGCGGAGAGTGCAAGGGCCGTGCGAATCCGCGAACCGCTCACGAGCCTCATGCTATACCAAGGCTCGCATATGCAGGCGCCGCGCTGCCATGCAGCGCTGTTGGAACGCGCTGTTTCAGAGACAGCTAGCGCCGCATCTGGAGGCAGGCCAGTCCAAGCAGCAACCTTCGCAGCCCGAGATCTCGACCCTTGGGGGCGTACCACTCGGTCGGGGCGTGCACGTTGCCGCCGAGGCCGCCGCAGCCGATCGTGGCCGCCGGTATGCCCGCCGCCAGCGGGACGTTTGCATCGGTGGAGGAGCAGTCCGACACCGAGGGGATCCGCAGATGGAAGTCGACTGCGTGGAAGCACTCCGCGACGGGATTTCTGGGCAGCGGGGGAGCTGCCGGCCGGTTTCCGATCTCGCGCAAGACGCATCCGAGACGGCCGCCTGACGCGTTCTGGTTCTCGGCAGTCACAGCCTTGCGGGCTGCTTCCTCGACGGCTTGCTGGACGCGCCGGATCTCGGCCGGGTTGACCGACCGCACATCGATCTTGGCCGAGGCTGAGGTCGGGATCGAATTGACGCTCGTGCCGCCTTCGATAACGCCCACGCTGAGCGTCGTCTTGGGCTGGGATGGCAGGCGCGCCCGTGTCATTCGAGTGATCGCCCGTGCCAGTGCATGGACGGGGTGAGGAGCCCCGAAATCGTTCCAGCTATGGCCGCCCGGTCCGTCGATGACCAACTCGAAGCGCTTGCTTCCGAGCGCTGCGTCAGTGATATGGTTCAACGAAGCCCCGTCCATTACGAGATAGCGGTCGATCCTCTCCGCATAGGGCGAGTCCTCGACGAGATAACGGATTCCCCGCAGGTTGCCCTCGCCCTCTTCTCCGACATTCGCCACGAGCAGCACGTTCCGCTCCGGGTTCTCGACCAGCGGATCGGATAGCAGCTTGGCCAGGCCCAGCAGGGTCGCAAGGCCAGCTCCGTTGTCGGTCACTCCCGGCCCCGTAATCGTCCCGTCCGGCTTGACACGCACGTCGTCCGGAGCAGACGGCGCCAGGATGGTGTCCATGTGCGCGGTGACCGCAACGTAGGGCAGGCGCGAGGAATGGACTAGAGGGACCACCACGTTTCCGGCGTCGTCGATGTTGGGACGGTGGCCCAATTTGGAAAAAACTGCTGATAAGTGCTCGCCCCTGGCTCTCTCGGCGAAGGTCGGAGCCGGCACTCTGCAGAGCTCTACTTGCTGCTTGTTGATCCAGCCGAGGTGGTGTTTCGTGCGCCGCCAAGCACGACCAACGCCCGCGAGCGCGGTCGCGTCGGCGACGGATCTCGGCCAATTCAAGGCCCCGAGATCAGGCGCCGTGACCGTGAGCCGGGGCTGCACCAGCACAGTCTGGAGTTTAGCAATCGCTCGGATCTCCACCCCGTGCCGCGAGCGTGCTAAGTTGCATTTGTGAAGAGTATTGCCCCACGCGCGCGGTGCATTGGCTGGCTCCGCAGTCCGATTCTCGTCTTCTTGGTCGCCGCCCTGGCTGCGAGCTCCCTAGCGTTCGGGGAGTACACGGCGGACTGGGAGTCGTTGGATTCGCGTCCCACTCCCGAGTGGTTTCTCGACGCCAAGTTGGGGATCTTCATCCATTGGGGCGTCTACTCCGTCCCGGCCTACGCATACCCCGATTCGTACTCAGAATGGTATTGGCATTCTCTGCGGGCGCCGCTGGAGGGGCGTAACGAGCGCCAGCGCCGCAACGCGCTGGCGACGCGGGAATTCCACAACCGAGTCTATGGCGAGCAGTTCGCCTACCGGCAGTTCGCCCCCGAATTCAAGGCAGAGCTGTTCGATCCCGAGCAGTGGGCAGATCTCTTCCGCAAGGCCGGCGCCGGCTACGTGGTGCTGACCTCCAAACATCACGACGGCTTCGCGCTCTGGCCCAGCAAGGATGCCAACCGCACTTGGGGCCGCCCTTGGAACAGCGTGGATGAAGGGCCCCGCCGCGACTTGCTGGGAGACCTCGGAGGTGCGGTCAGGGATGCCGGGCTCAAGATGGGGTTCTACTATTCGCTCTACGAGTGGTTCAACCCGCTCTGGTTGCAGGATCGGGACCGCTATATCCGAGAGCACATGATTCCCCAGTTCAAGGATGTGGTCAGCCGCTACCGGCCTGCGTTGATCTTCAGCGACGGAGAGTGGGACTTGGAGCACGAGCGCTGGCAAAGCACGGAATTGCTGGCCTGGCTGTTTAACGAGTCGCCGAGCCGCGACGAAGTGGTGATCAATGACCGCTGGGGGAAGGGCATTCGACACCAGCACGGAGGCTACTACACGACCGAGTACGGGGCCGGCATGGCCGACGGGACGCATGCTTGGGAAGAGAACCGGGGAATCGGGCACTCGTTCGGCTACAACCGCAACGAGCCGATCGACAACTACATGACGGCCAAGCAGCTGGTCTGGGTGTTGGTGGACTTGGTCAGCCGGGGCGGGAATCTGCTCTTGGACGTCGGCCCTACCGCAGACGGTCGCATTCCACTGCTGCAACAGCAGCGCCTGCTGGAACTGGGAGCATGGCTTGAGGTCAATGGCGAGGCCATTCATGGCACCCGGCCATGGCGGATTCCTGCCCAGTGGACGACAGGGGAGCGTCCTGTCCAGGAGTACAAACAGTACCGCCAGCAGTACGACGTCCTGCGAGTGGCAGGCCTAGAACCGGACGGCGACACGGCCCGCAAAATGGTGTTTTTTACTCGCAAGGGCGCTGACCTGTATGCGATCCTGCCCGGCTTTCCCTCAAGGCCCGTCACGTTGGAAGGCGTCTCGGCGCCGACGGGAGCGCGCGTGACCTTGCTGGGCTTGAGCGGGGACTTGGAGTGGCGGCCATCGGAGGCCGGCTTGCAGATCACGCCACCGGCCCTCGCTCCCGACGAGTTGCCCTGTCGTCATGCCTACGTGTTGAAGATCGCGGGCGGCGCGGCGGCGTCGGAGTAGGCAAGCGTCACATGGACAAGTCTTTCGATGTTGTGGGCGTTGGCCTGAACGCCACGGACACCCTGCTATTGGTCCCGCAGTTTCCCGCCTACGGCGGCAAAGCACCGTTCGTGCGGGAGATTCGCTCCCCGGGCGGACAGGTAGCCAGCGCCATGGTGGCCTGCGTCAGGCTCGGGCTGAAGACGAAGTACATCGGCAGCGTCGGAGATGACGACGGCGGCCAGATCCTGCTGCAGAGCCTGTCCGAGGCAGGCATTGACGTCTCCCACGTGCAATTGCGGGCCGGCTGCCCGAACCAGTCTGCCTACATCGTCATTGACCAGACGACGGGGGAGCGCACGATCCTTTGGCAAAGGCCGGATTGCTTGAAGATCGTGCCGGAACATATTGAAACCGAGCAGATTACGTGTGCCCGCCTGTTGCATATCGACGGTCATGACACAGCTGCGGTTGAACACGCCGCGCGCATCGCACGCCAGCACCAGATTCCGGTCACGGTGGATGTGGACACAATCTACCGCGGGTTCGACCGCGTGCTGCCATATGTTGACTACCTGATCGCGAGCACGAACTTTCCTGTGGAATGGACCAGCGAGCGGGATCCTTTCTTGGCCCTTGAACTGATCCAGAGAGAATACGGCATGCGCGTTGCGGCTATGACGCTGGGGCCGCACGGCGCCTTGGCGCTGGTGGGAGACAAGTACATCTACTCTCCGGCCTTCGTTGTCAACTGCCGCGACACCACCGGTGCGGGCGATGTATTCCACGGCGCCTTCTGCTACGCCATCGTGGAGGGGTATTCGATCGAGGACGCACTGTCGTTCTCCAACGCTATGGCCGCGCTGAACTGCAAGGAACTCGGTGCGCAGGGCGGCATCCGCGGGGCGGACGCGGCGCGCGATCTGATCACGACGGGCGAACGCCGGGTCAACGCGGACTTCTTGGTCAGGGCAGCTGCGAGCTGAGGGAGGCTCGGGACCATGATTCCGCTGCGGGACCTGACCCCCCGTCAGCGGACGCCTTTCGTGGCGTGGACCTTGGTGCTCGCCAATGTGGCGATCTTTGTCTACCAGTACTTCGTTCTAGACCCAGGACGGGCACAGGCGGTCTTCTTGGCGTCGTTTGCTGCGGTGCCAGCCAACATTGGGGCTGCGGTTGCGGGGCAGGAATCGCTGGTGGGCGGGCTGCTGCCGCTGGTGACGTCAATGTTCCTGCACGGCGGCTTCATGCACCTGCTCGGCAACATGTGGTTCTTGTGGATCTTCGGCGACAACGTCGAGGACGAACTGGGGCACTTCAAGTTCTTGCTGTTCTACCTCGCCTGCGGGGTGCTGGCGACCTTGGCCCACTTTGCGGCCGAGCCCTCGTCGACCATCCCGCTGGTAGGGGCCAGCGGAGCCATCGCCGGGGTCATGGGGGCGTACTTGATGCGGTTCCCGCACTCGCGCGTCGTTGTCTTGCTGCCGCTGTTCGTGCTCTGGACAACGTTTCAACTGCCGGCGTTTGTCATGTTGCTGTACTGGTTCGCGATTCAGGTGCTTAACGGCACGGCCAATTCCAGCGGGGGCGGCGTGGCTTGGTGGGCGCATGCGGGTGGCTTCGCCATCGGCGCCGTCCTGGCGCTGTACCTGACCCGCGGGCGGCCCAGGCGATCATTGCAGGCCTACTAGATCGCAGCTGCTCGAGCCGAGCCATCCCGGCAACTAGGCGCCGGGGCGGCTGTCATACTGGATGTCTGGATGTCCCGCGTCACGTTTTACTCCCGCCCGGGCTGTCGGCTCTGCGACGATGCGCGCAGGCAGCTGGAGCTGGCCGAGCCTGGTCTGGAGATTGAAGAGATAGACGTAGATTCCGACCCCGATCTGCGCCAGCGCTATGGCCATGACATCCCAGTGGCGGTGGCTGGAGAGCGCGAGCTTTTCCGGCACCGCTTCACTCCCGCGGCGCTGCGCGTGCTGCGAAACGCTTGAACGACAATGACAACTTCTGAAGGCTCAACAGAGTACGCGGTCGAACTAGCCACGTCGAATATTCGATTCGGGGCGGGGGTAACCCGAGAATTGGGGCCCGATCTGGCGGATCGGGGGATCCGGCACGTTCTTTTCTTGACCGATCCGTTCCTGCAAGACCTGCATCCGGTGCAGGTCGCCTTGGCATCGCTGGACGACGAGGGCGTCCGCGCTACGGTCTTCTCGGACGTGTCGGTCGAACCCACCGACGCCTCCTTCCAGGCGGCTATCCGAGTTGCCAGCGAGATCGAGCCCGACGCGTTCGTCGCGGTCGGCGGCGGATCGACCATCGATACGGCCAAGGCCGCCAATCTGTATTCCACCTACCCTGCGGAGTTCCTGACATACGTCAATCCTCCGATCGGCAAGGGCGTGCCAGTGCCAGGTCCGCTCAAGCCCCTGTTCGCGATTCCAACCACGGCCGGAACGGGTAGCGAGACGACCGGAGTGGCGATCTTCGATCTGGTCGAAATGCATGCCAAGACCGGCATTGCAGATCGCGGCCTGAAGCCGACGCTGGGGTTGCTCGATCCGGACAACACCCGGACACTGCCTCCCGCCGTGGCCGCGTCGACCGGCTTGGACGTGCTCTCGCACGCGATCGAGTCGTACACCGCCCTCGATTACCGCACCCGGGCTGCTCCGCAGCGCCCTAAGTTTCGGCCCGCGTACCAAGGCGCCAATCCCATCAGCGACTTGTGGGCGTTGCAGTCGTTGCGCATGGTGAGGAGCTATCTGCCCAGGGCGGTATCCGACCCGTCTGATGACGAGGCACGCGGGATGATGCTGCTCGCAGCTGCGTACGCCGGCATCGGCTTCGGGAACGCGGGCGTCCACTTGCCCCATGGGATGTCTTATCCGGTGTCGGGAATGGTGCGCGACTTTCGCATGCCGGGGTATCCCACCTCGCACGCGATGGTTCCGCATGGGGCCTCCGTGATCTTGAACGCACCGGCGGTGTTCCGCTTCACCGCGCCGGCCAGTCCTCAGCGTCATCTCGAAGCCGCCGCCGCGATCGGAGCCGACGTGTCGGACGTTCGCCAGGAGGATGCGGGCGAGGTGCTAGCTGACACCATCACTGGCTTGATGCGCGAGCTGGAAATGCCGAACGGGCTTCAGGCCATTGGCTATACAGAGGCTGACATTCCGGAGTTGGTCGAAGGGACGCTGCCGCAGCATCGCGTGACGAAGATCTCGCCTCGTGGGTTTTCCAACGACGATCTGGCCGAGATGTTTCGGGACGCCCTGCGCGCTTGGTAGCCGAGGGCCTTCATTCAACCATCTGGCGCGCCAGGATGGCGGCGCCCTGCGTCACGACGCTTTCCCGTAGGCGGGAGGGGCAAATCTCGTAGCTGTCGCGGAAATAGGGCACCACGTAGCCGTGCGTCTGGTCTCGGATCAGTTCGAGCAGGCGTGGCGTCGCCGTGCCCAAGCCTCCTCCAATCACGACTCTCTCTGGGACTAGGAGGTTGATCGTCGCGCCGAGCGCTCTGGCCAGCCGGTTGGCCGAGACACCCATCACTTCCGAGGCGAACTTGTCGCCGGCCTCCCACGCTTGAATGACCTGAACGCTACTGATTCCCGTCGGCCCGGTGTCGCTGAATAGGACCGAAGACTTCCAAGACTCATACGAGGACCGCGCCAGAGCGGTGGCCAGGTTCGCCAGTCCTGGCCCCGAGCAGTGCGCCTCGACGCAGCCCTTGTTTCCGCAGCAGCATTCGGGGCCGGACTCATCGACGACGATATGGCCGATTTCGGCTTCTCCAAGGTCACCGAACCGTTGGATCCTGCCCTCGAGGACGTAGCCGCCGCCGACGCCCGTGCCGAGGGTGACGTAGAACACGGAGCGAGCCCCGACACCGGCGCCAAAGTGCGCCTCGGCCAGAGCGGCGAGCTTGCAGTCGTTTTCGACGACCACGGGGGCTCCGAAGCGGCCTTCCAGCTCGGCGGCGACGTTGACTTCTTCCCAGCCGTGCTCGTGGAGACAAATGTGCGGGCTGTTGGCGGACCGGCGCACTGTGCCCCCAAATCCGAAGCCGATCGCGCGCAGCCCAGTCGCTAGCTGCGACTCGGATAGCATCTGCTCGGCGGCGGCTACGATACGTGCGAAGCTGTTCGCTGCCCGGGCGGACGGGGCCCGCCGGATGGATGTGGTCGTGTGGAGTTTGCCATCGCTGCCAGCGAGCCCGGCGACAAGCTTGGTCCCGCCCGTCTCGAAGGCTAGGAATGCCGCGTCGCCGGTCACTGGTTGTCCCGTAGCCATGCGAGCATGGCGCGGAAGGCGCGCCCTCGGTGGCTGTGCTGCCACTTCGCGTGGGCGGGGATGAGTCCGAAGCTCGCGCGCAGCGGGGGGCAGTAGAACAGGGGATCATAGCCGAAGCCCTGGCTGCCGGAATGCCGCCGGAGGATTCTCCCCTCGACCGTGCCCCGAAACGTTTCTGCAAGCCTGCCGTCATGCAGCAAGGCGATCGTGCATACAAATCTGGCCGTGCGCCTCTCCGGCGGAACGCGGCCTAGGCTGCGCAGCAGCAGCATGTTGTTTTCTCTGTCGCTGGCCGCCGGGCCGGCGAAGCGCGCAGAGTGGATACCCGGAGCCCCACCCAGGGCATCGACCTCCAGCCCGGAATCGTCGGCGAAGAGCCATGCGGCCGGATTCGCCCGGTGGTAGCACAGCGCCTTCTGCAGCGCATTCGCCTCGAACGTCGCACCCGTCTCTGGACAGTGCACGGCCGCGCAGCCTGCAATCGAGATATCCGCTCCAGAGGCGAGTCGAAACTCGCTCAGCTTGCCGCGGTTCGACGTGGCGCAGACCAGTTCGAGCATGGACTAAAGGGCGACGAGGTGGCGCTGGGCTGCGACGAGGCCTTCGATGCCTTGCTCGGCCAAGCGCAATTGCGCGTCGAACTGTTCCCTGTCGAACGTGCTGCCCTCGGCACTGGCCTGCAGTTCGACGAATTCGCCGTCGGAGGTCATCACCACGTTCATGTCGACGTCTGCTCGGGAGTCCTCTTCGTAGCACAGGTCCAGCATGGGCACTCCGTCCACGATGCCGACGCTGATTGCGGCTACGTAGTGCCGCAATGGGGAAGCGGCGATGACGTTGAACTTCAGGAGTTCCTTGATGGCGCAGGCCATGGCCACCCAGCCGCCCGTGATCGCCGCCGTGCGCGTGCCGCCATCAGCCTGCATCACATCGCAGTCGACGGTGATGGTGCGCTCGCCCAGCTTTTCCATATCCACCGCTGTCCGCAGCGAGCGCCCGATCAGCCGTTGGATCTCGAACGTGCGGCCCGACGGACGGCCTTGCGCTCCTTGGCGCGGCGTCCGAGTTGAGGTCGATCGCGGAAGCATGCCGTATTCCGCCGTCACCCAGCCGCGTCCCGCGCCCCGCAGGAAAGACGGGACCCTATTCTCGACCGTCGCCGAGCAGATTACCTTGGTGTTGCCCGCTTCGATCAGCGCCGAGCCCTCGGCAGTTGCCAGGATGCCGGGCTGGATGCGCGTTTGTCTGGGCTGTTCCGGTCTCCTGCCATCGATTCGCATGAATTCTCATTCTCTCCCAACCGCGCAGCGCTGCAATCTGCCGGGATCTGGTGCATCCACTCTGCGTTGGAACCATGTAGCGCCCGGTATAGTACGCTAACGCTAGCGATTCGCATGTGACGGGCGCCCGTCCCTCTATGAATCTGCCGAACCTATTGACGCTATCGAGGATCTTCCTCGTGCCGCTGCTCGTGGCGGTCTTGCTGCGCAAGAGTGCCGTCGAGCTCGATACCGGCTGGGTTGTCTTCACCCGGGAGGCCATTGCGCTCGCCATATTCCTTGCCGCGGCGCTGACGGACCTGCTGGACGGCTACCTCGCGCGGCGCCGGCGCCAGGTCACAACGTTCGGCAAGCTCCTCGACCCCATCGCCGACAAGGTGCTTGTCTCCGCCGCCCTGATTTCCCTAGTCGAACTGGACCGTGTGGCCGCTTGGATGGTGGTAGTGATCGTCAGCCGCGAGTTCGCAGTCTCGGTACTGCGCAATGTGGCCCTGTCGGAGGGAGTCGTCATCGTGGCCAGCGAGTTTGGCAAGGCCAAGATGGTGTCGCAGGTGGCGGCGGTCTCCCTGCTGCTGCTGGCTCCGCACTCGGCCATCGTCGAGCAAATCGGCTATGTCGTGCTGTGGCTCGCCCTGCTGCTCACCGTGTGGTCGATGGTCGACTATTTCCGCGCCTTTTGGCAACGGACCGGCAACGCGGAGAAGCGTGCGACGGGGGAAAAGCAGGTTCCTGTGATCCGCGGAGACGTGTCCGACGTGGGCAACCGCACGTAGGAGCGCGCGCCCGCCGTCGGGCGGGGATCTTTGGGAAGCGCTCGAAAGCGCTATGCCAAATCAGCGAAGCCGAGCGACGGCAGCTCGGAAGTTCGATTCGACATTCGCGAACCAGGCTTCCTCGGAGCCCTGATGCTCCTCTTGGATCACGCCGTCGCTATCGACGAAGAGCACATAAGGGTAGTAGATCGGCCGCATCACCGAGATCTTGGTGATGCGCGAGAACTCCTCGCGCGAAGAAAGCGCGAGCGGATAGCTGGCCCCGAACCGGGCGGCGTAGTCGCGCAGCCCGGCGTTGTCGATCCGATTCAGGCTGAGGCCCACGATTTGCAGGCCTCCCGATTGCAGTTGGCGGTAGACCGGTCCGATGCGTTGCGTGACCTCTTGGCAGTGCGGGCAATCGGTGGCGAGAAACATGAGTACGAACGGTCGGCCCTTGAGGTCGTCCAGGGAGACTTGGCGTCCGTCGAAGGCCGTGACCTCGAACGGACTCACCGGTCGCGGGTCCGCCCAGGCGAGGGCCGCCAGCCCAAGTCCTACCGCAACGACGCCCAGCGCGCGCGCCACCATCCGATTCTCCTTGCCGATCACAGCGGCAGCCCCTCGACGCTTCGCACGACGTTCCCCTCGATTTCCAGCACGACCCGGCCGGCGGCCGTGCTTCCCTCGCAGCGATCGCTGCCGCGGTCCACGAGGGCCAGTCCAGGCCGCTTCCTCTCGCAGATCTGCCGGTACAGATGATAATACTCCCTCGCCGCGTCACTGTCCTGCCAGCGCACTGCGTAGCGCAGGAGCGACTCGCCGGTGCGGCGCTTCTCGTGGATTTCAAAGCGCGCGCCCTGCCAGCGGTCAAGCAGCTCTCCCCGGTCCTCGTCGCCTAGGTGGTGTTCGAGCAGGATGCGGTGGTCAAGCTGGCCGAAGGTTCCGTCGTAGACGCGCTTGAAGCCCTTGGGAAGCCGATGCTCGGGCAGCGGCGGCGCTTCTGGCGCCACGCCGCTAAGATACAGGCTTGGCTGCAAGATCTGTTGAGTGGTCTCCGGCGGTTGCTCGAAGACCCGCTTGAACCCGTCGCTGCCAAGTCGTCGGATCAATTCGTCTTGGAACAGCAGGCCATCCGTGTAGGGAAAGATCAGCACTTCTCGGAAATACAGCGGAGTGCTGTCGTAGACCGGGAATTGCCGCGCCTCGAACCGTGTCGCGCTCGCCGTCGCAACGGCCAGGAGACGATTGCCCTCGAGTGTCTTTTCGGACTGGCGCATGGCCCACTCCGTCATCACCCACGAGGCCTGGCCCTCCATCGCGGCGAGGCGGGCTAGCTCGCCCTCGGACTCGCTCGCGCCCTCGACGTACTTGAGCAGGTTGAAATGGTGGTCGTCGATCGCGTGGACGAGTTCGTGCAGCAGCGCGTATTCCAAGGCTTCAGCGGGAGCCCAGTCGGCGAGGTACAACTCGCGCTGCTTGAAGTCGTACAACGCCCAAGCCTGCTCGCTGAGCAGGTCTAGAACGGTCTTCTCGTAGTCGAAGTCTTCGGGAACGAGGCCGAACAACCGCAGAAACAGCAGCTCCCGCTCAAGCTCCCGCGGTTCCTGGCTCTGCTTCATGCGCGTCTCGTACAGCTTGCGGAAGCTTGCCTTCGAAATGGTCTTGGGCTCGATGGGCAGCCGTGGGCCGAGGCCCATGATGTCCTTGAGCTCCTCGAGCATCGAGTCGATCCGCCCGAAAACATCCGAAGCCGCGTGAGGATGGTCCTCGTCAGGGTGAAGATGGTCCTCGTCTGCCCGCACCGGAACGGCCGCGCCAGCCAGCAGGAGGGCAACCGCGATCCAACCAACCGCCGCGCGCTTGGTTCGGCTGTGTGAACTGGGGTGGCCGAGTGAGAGATTCATGTGGTGTGCGAGCTAGCCGGCGGAGAGCGCAGGCGTTGGAACGGCCCCGACTGCGAGCAGCGCCGATTTGCCGGACCTAGGGCTGATTGGCTTCGCTCTCCTCGTCCCCTTCCACCACATCCCCGAAGGTGATCACCGAGGTTCCCTCGAACTTCTTGTAGTTCTCGTACTTGATGATCATGCGGATCTTCTGCGGTCCGGAGCGGAATTGGAGAGTGTCGTCCGCTCGCGTGTAGACCGGGAACCAGTAGTTTCCGTCAACCTGGTCCCGATAGGTCTCGAAACGTGGGAACTGCTCGTCCTTGTTCTTGCCCAAGACCCCGACGCCCTTGCCGTAGGTCTTGACGATCTGGAGACCGAGTTGGTCGACCCAGATCTGGCCCTCGAAGTAGCGCTTGCCCTTGACCAGCTTCTTCGGCTTGACCGAGAACATATATGTCTCGATCTCGTCGACGAGTTGCTCGCCGAGGTAGTCGATGCGGTACTCGTGGGAATTCGCGCGCGTCATCACGAATGGCTGGACGCTGCGCAGGTCCTCCATGTCGCTCGGAGTGAGAAGCAGGTTCTGCAGCGATGATGGGGGCGCGTAGACGACCCGCTCGATGCGCTTGCCCTGCCCGCCGAACAGAACGTCCTGGACCATCTCCCAGCGGCCACGAACGCTGCCGGAGCTGGCGTACTCAAGGATCTTCACGGATTGGCGGTAGGTGTACGATTCGCGGGCCTTGGCAAACTCGGTCTCCTTGTCGATAAAGCTGTCGATTATCTTCTGGACCGGAAGCCCGGCGTCGGTTTCAGCAGCCGAGGCTGGCAGGAGTGCGCAGACCGCACATCCGACTGAGACGGCGAGGGAACCGAGAGTCATTGGTCGCATGGCTGCTCCAATTGTACAGACGCATGGGGCCGAAGGGGGGTTGCGCGCGTCTGTTCTCGCCGTACTCCTCCCTTAGTGCCTCGTCCCGGCCCGAGCGCCCCGCGCTTGGCATGCTCGTACAACTCGGGGAGTTACTCGGCAGCCGTCACGCCGAAATCTGAGCCGCCCGACTTCGCGATTACAACGCAGCACGCTCGCAGCGCTCAGCGCCGTGCACGGTAGTCTCTCCCTAGCTTCTCATTGAAGACCCGCGCCACTGGCGGCGGCCAGAAGTCGCCTTGGGGCTCGGAATCCTTGTCGAAGGGGTTGTAACCGACGATCTCCTCGAGGCTGTAAGGGCATTCCTGCGGCAGCCGCTGCTGCCAGCTGCGCAGAATCCTCTTCTCGGCCGGCCAGTTCTCGGGACCGGCTTGCTCGGTCAGCTTCTCCACGGCATCCCGCCGGCCGTCCTTCCACGCTCTGGCCAGCATCTCGGAGAGCTCGCCCTTCATGCCGGGATTTTCCGTGAGCGTGTCGTGCATCTCCCGCTGCCAGGCCACGATCTCTTTCCGCCAGTGGTCGAGATCCCGGCTCGCCGGGGAGTGCTCGATCTTCAGCAGGTGCGCAACGACGTTCGCACAGTGCGATCTCCAAGCCCTCTTTTCGCCCCGCCCCAAAGTCTCAATCTCCTCGATCACGTTGTCCCAGTCGATCGCTTCGAGGCGCCGCTCCCGCAGGGCCGCGGCCTGCTCCTGCGTCCAAGTCCAGAAGTCCTCGTCGTAGAGTCCCCGCTCCCGCCGCTCGCGGGCGGCAAACTCCCGCATCGACGTTGCCACTGGCATGTCTGCATTGTAGGCGATGGGCTCGGCCAAGTACCTCAACGGTCTCGTGGTGATGCTCGATCCGGCCACTTTGGAGGCGCTCCCGGGAGAGTCCCGGCTGCGCGTGGTCTTCGTCAAATCGATGCCGGGCCTGTTCCACGATGCGCTTTCACTAGGTTTCATCCAGTTTGTCTTCGCGGTAATGAACTGCGCCTCCCGGCACACCTTCCAAGCCTCGATCAAGCGGCCCGGTGGGCCGCTACGCTGAACGGCTCTCTCGACTGCTTGCTCAGCATCTGGCTGCCGGCCAGCTTCGAAGGCGCTCTGGCTCGCGCCGAGCGGGCCGCGAACGCCAATCGTGAGAGGAATCCCGGAGCCTCGCCTGTGTGGCCAAGCGGTGCCCGGTAGGTTTTTCCTAGCGCGGATTCGTCGGCGGGAGCTGGACTTGACCGACGGTCCAGTTATCGCGTTGATACGATGGTGCTCATGCCGATTCGTATTCCATGCCTTGTCCTGGCCTTGGCAGCACTGGCCGCCGCTGCTGTCACGCCGGTACCCGATTCCGTGGTGGCTGAAAGGGCCGAGGGGGCCGAGCCCCGCAACGTCGTGTTCATCCTGTCCGATGACCATCGCTATGACGCGATGTCCTTCTTGGACCACCAGTTCGCCCGCACTCCACACATGGATGCGATGGCCAAGGACGGCGTGCATCTCAAGAACGCATTCGTCGGGACCTCGCTCTGCTCGCCCAGCCGCGCCTCGATCCTGACCGGGCTCTACACATTCCGCCATCGCGTCATAGACAACCAGCGCGCGGTGCCGGAGGGAACGCTTTTCTTCCCGCAGTACCTGCAACAGGCGGGCTTCGCCACTGCGTACGTTGGCAAGTGGCACATGGGCGCGGCGAACGATTCGCCGCGGCCGGGGTTCGATCACTGGGTCAGTTTCCGCGGGCAGGGGCACTACCTGCCGCCAAGCCCGGACTACACGTTGAACGTCAATGGCGAGCGGGTCAAGCAAAAGGGGTATATCACCGACGAGCTCACCGACTACGCGATTGATTGGCTCTCAAGCCAGACGCCCTCCGAGAAGCCGTTCTTCCTGTACTTGTCACACAAGGCAGTGCATGCGAACTTCACGCCGTCCGAACGCCACGAGGGGAGTCTGGATGACGCTCCGTTCACGCGGCCAGCCAGCGAGGCGGACACTTTCGAGAACTACCGCGGCAAGCCGCGCTGGCTGCGGGATCAGCGCAACAGCTGGCACGGCGTGGATTTCCCGTATCACAGCGCTCTCGACATTGAGGGCTACTACAAGCGCTACAACGAGGCGCTCAGCGCCGTCGACGACAGCATCGGGCGTGTCATAGGCAAGCTCGAGGAGATGGGCGTCGCTGACGAGACGCTGGTGATCTACATGGGCGACAACGGTTTCATGTTCGGGGAGCATGGCCTGATCGACAAGCGCGTGGCTTACGAGACATCGATCCGCGTGCCGATGCTGATGCGTTGCCCGGACTTGTTCGAAGGTGGCACGGTTGTCGAGCAGGTCGTGGCCAACATCGACATCGCTCCCACCGTCTTCGAGGCGATGGGGATCCAGAAGCCGCCGCACATGGACGGCCAGAGTTTCCTCGCTCTGGGGCAGGGCAAGGAGGTAGATTGGCGGGATTATTTCCTGTATGTGTACTACTGGGAGAAGAACTACCCGCAGACGCCGACGCAGTTCGCATTGCGGGGGGACCGATTCAAGTACATCACCTATTACGGGCTGTGGGACACGGACGAACTGTATGACCTGCAGGCAGATCCCGGAGAGACCAAGAATCTACTGCATGATCCCACCTACGCCGACACAGCGAAAGACATGGAGGCCAGCCTGTACGAAATGATGGCCGAACTGGGCGGAATGGCGATTCCGCTCAACGCGCCGAGGGGCAATTCGCAGAACAAGCGGCTGCGCCGGCGCGGCGGGAAAAAGGCGGCGGACTTTCCCGAGCCGATGGTGCTTGACGACCCCGTGCACCGAAACGCGCAATAGCGGCGGATTCGAGCGCGCTCGGGCGAAGAATCGGCAAAGGCTAGGCTTGAGCCGTAACGCCCGTGCGGCTCCAACGCCTTTGCTCTTGTGCTGAGGAGCCGAATTGGAGGCTGCTAGGACTGCGCCGACCGGGGAATCGAGCCTCGCAGCCCCAGTGCTGGCACGCGCGGCTATTGGTGCCGGCCTGCAGATTGGTCGGTACGTTCCGCAAGATCCATCCGACTATGCAGGCAGCATGCTCCCGGGCTCCCGCCGTACTAGCAACTCTTGCGGCACCGGCGACCGCTAGTGTCAGGAACAGGCATGGCTACAGATCAAGCGTCTAGGAAATCCATTCGACCGGAGCATTCGAAGCGGTCCCGGCAGACCATGTCCCGGGGGATGAAGCCGACCATCATCGGGCTGGGGGCCATCGTCCTGCTATCGGCCCTGACGTGTTACTGGCTGATCTTCGTCCGAGTGACGAACGCAGGATTGACGTTCGAGAATGAACTGCAGATTCCCGAGCAGTCATTCGGGACCGTTGTGGACGGCCGCCGGCAGTTTCAGCTGACCGTTGCCGAAGGGGCGCGGGAATTCTTGCCAGGCAAACAGACGCCGACAGCTGGCGTGAACGGACCGTATCTCGGACCGACGCTGCGCCTGCGTCGAGGCGAACATGTCGATCTGATCGTCCAGAACGACTTGGATGAGATGACGACGATGCACTGGCACGGGATGCATGTTCCCGCTCGCATGGACGGCACTCCGCATCAGAGAATCGAGCCAGGGGAATCGTGGACCGCCAGCTTCCCGGTCCATCAACAGGCCGCTCCGCTGTGGTACCACCCGCATCCGCACGGCACGACAGGACGGCAGGTCTATCGGGGCGTCAGCGGCCTCATGTGGATCGATGACGCTGAGAGTGATGCGCTGGACCTGCCAAAGACTTACGGCGTTGACGATATTCCACTTGTAATCCAAGACCGACAGTTTGACGACAACGGAGCGTTTCGCTTCGCTCTCACCCAGGGTGCCGTTTACGGAAACACCATGCTGGTCAATGGAACTTGGAGTCCGCTCCTCCGGGTTGAGTCGCGTCGCATCCGACTCAGGCTGCTGAACGGATCGAATGCGCGGATCTACTACGTCGGCTTTGACGATGGTCGCGAGTTTCATCAGATCGCCACGGATGGCGGATTCCTCGAGGCGCCTCTTCGGACTGACCGAGTGAGGCTCGCTCCCGGGGAGCGAGCCGAGCTCTTGGTGGATTTCAGCGATGGTGCCGAGGTGGTGCTAAAGAGTTATCCGGAAGCCGGATTCCTAGAGACCATCGGGTCGTATTTCGGCGGAATCGGCACTGGAAACCTGCAACTTCTGAAGATCGTTCCCCAGCCGGCAAGTCGCGCATCCCACGGGCTGCCAGAGGGCCTCCGTTCCAGCCCTCGCATCAATCCTGAACAAGCCGCCAAGACGCGTCCTATGGTGCTGGCCGGGCCGGCGCAAGGAGGACGCGCAGCACAAGGGCCCCAAGAAGGAGCGCAAGGACCGCAAGGAGGCCAGGGAGGACGAGCTCGGAGACGTGGGCCGCCGGGGATCCCGATCAACGGCAAGACGATGGACATGGCGCGAATCGACGAGACCGTGCGATTGGGTGACATTGAAATCTGGGAAGTGAGAAATCGCGGCGGTCAGCCTCACCCATTCCACGTCCACCTGGTCCAGTTTCAGATCCTCGATCGCAATGGCCGACCTCCTCCGGCGGCCGAACTCGGATGGAAGGACACGGTCTTGGTGCATCCCGGCGAACTCGTTCGGATCATCATGCCTTTCGAGCGATACGCTGATCCCCAAGTCCCATACATGTACCACTGCCACATCATGGAGCATGAAGACAACGGGATGATGGGCCAGTTCTTGGTCGTGGAAGATCCGGCGCTACTCAGCAACAGTCCGAGCGGCATGGCGGCCCATAACCGGTCGGGTGGCCAAGCACATCCCGACGGTGGGTGAGTCTGATAGTCCATCTGAGTCCGCCCCGCTGCCGCGGCATGTGCGGTACATCGCAGGGATTGTGCCCGGAGCGGGAGCCTTAGGCCCGCTGACCGGCCGCTGCCCTATCAAGATTCTTCGGAAGCTTCCTCGGTATAGCCGGACGAGTGTCGCCTGAGGGCTCTCTCGGCTGCGGCGAGTGGCACTGGGGCCTGTGCTAGGATTGCGAGACGCTATGGCCTCGAACGTCAGTGACGACCCCTACCGCTTGGACCCGGGGCGTGTCTCGACTGCCCCCAGTGCGTTCAGAGGGATCCTTCGGTTCCTCGGCCCGGGCTTGATCCTTGCCAGCTCCATCGTTGGCTCTGGCGAGCTCATTGCAACCACGGTGTTGGGTGCCGAGAACGGCTATGTGCTGCTCTGGCTCATTGTCCTGAGCTGCTTGGTGAAGACCGTGGTGCAGAACGAGCTTGGACGCTATGCCATTGCCACGGGCCGCACCACGCTTGAAGCCTTCAACGACGTGCCGGGCCCTCGGTTCAGGGTGTCGTGGCTGGCCTGGATGTGGTGTGGGATGGTCACATTCACTCTCTTCCAAGTGGGCGCGATGCTAGGCGGGATCGCGGAGATCCTCAACAGGGCGATTCCCGGAGTGCCGATCACTGCTTTTGTCTGGACTCTGGCAGGGCTGTCGGTCATCTTGCTGATCGCGGGCAAGTACGTCGTTGTCGAGCGGATAGCGATGGGGCTCGTGGTCAGCTTCACCGCGCTTACTGTGAGCTGCTGCTTCCTGCTGTTCAAGCTGCCGCAGTACTTTGACTGGAGTGCGGTTGCAGCAGGCTTGACCTTCCAACCCCCCGAGGGCGGCATGGCCACGGCGGTAGCGGCCTTCGGCATCACAGGCGTGGGAGCCACCGAGCTGGTCATGTACCCCTATTGGTGCATCGAGAAGGGCTATGCGCAATACGCTGGCAAGCGTGACGACACGCATGGCTGGACGCAACGCGCGCTCGGATGGGTCCGGGTCATGGGCTTTGACGTCATCTTCTCGATGGTGATCTACACGTTCGCGACGGTGGCCTTCTATTTCCTCGGGGCAGGCGTGCTGAAGGGTATGGGGCTCATTCCCGAGGGCTCGGAGATGGTACGAGTGTTGTCGACCATCTACACCGAGACGTTGGGCGGCTGGTCACTGAGCCTGTTCATGGTCGGAGCCTTCGCCGTGCTGTACTCGACCGTCTTCGCTTCCACGGCGGCGCACTGTCGGGTGTGGGCCGATTTCGTGGGCATGCTCGGTGTCTACGATAAGTCCGACTACAAGAAGCGGCTAAAGGCGATCCGGGTGTTCGTCGTGCTGCTGATGGTGGTCCCGTGTCTTTACTTCATGTTGATCAGGGAGCCCGTGCTGATGGTCAAGATCGGCGGCATCGCACAGGCGATCATGCTGCCTGTGATCGGCGGGTTCGCGATCTTCTTGCGGTACAAGCGCATGCCGACCACCATCCTGCCCAAGACTTGGATCACATTGATGCTGTGGGTCTCGGCAGCGTTGATGGCGCTGTTCATGGGTTACTCCGCCATAGACAGACTCGTCTAGCGAATTGAGCCTTAATCGACGCCCTGTGCGTCGGCTACGTGCGGCTCATGAAAGCGTGCAGTGCGTCTACGAGCTTCTCAGGGGCCTCTTCAGCCAAGAAGTGCCCGCAACCCTGAAGCTCATGTGACTCCGCGTCCGAGAGTTCGGACTTCCACCGATCGAGCTCCTTCTTGCGGAACGCAATATCCTTGAGCCCCCAGAAGATGAGCGCGGGATAGTTCACGAACGCCGCGCGTTCGCTCCAGATCGAATGCAGCCAGTCGGTCGCACCGACAATGTGGCCCGGCAGGGCGGCACTTGCTGAACGCGCATCGGGCGTCGGCATCGCCATTCGGTAGTGCGCCATGATCTCCGGTGCGAGGACCGCCCTGTTGCCGACTGCCTTTGGCATGACCCTGTTCACGAAGAAGTTGCGATGCCTGATGAGGTATTGGCCGACCCAGCTCGACATTAGGAAGCTGAATGATTTGAAATGCAAGTCATCGGCGACCGGCCAGCACCAAGTGTTTGCGATCACGATGCGTTTAACGCGGTCCGGCTGCTTGCGCGCAAATTCCAGACCGATCGGGCCACCCCAGTCCGTTAGGAAGAGCGTCATGTCCGAGAGCTCGAGGTAGTCGATCAGCGCAGTGAACTCCCGCGCTAGCGCGGCGGGATGGTGGTCTCGACGCCGGTCGCTTCGAGACGAGAGGCCGAAGCCGATGTGGTCGGGGGCAATGCACCTGAAGTCAGATCGAAGCCCCTTGATCAGATGCCTGAACTCGAATGACCAAGCGGGGTTACCGTGTACAAACACGATCGGCTCGCCAGCACCTTCGTCGACGAGGTGCATCCGGTGACCAGATGGGGTAGTGAAGAACTTGCTCTCGAAGGGAAACAAGTCATCTGACACCCAGTCAGGACGCGTCGCTGGGATAATCCTGTCCATCAGTATCTCGCCGCACTAGACGCACAAGCACCATCGGGTCGAGGCCGAACTTTCCAGCCGAAAGTCACAGTCTGCGCTATTTTGCCGGCAGCGATTCGGTGTACTTCGCCGCCTTCTCAACCCACATCACCAGACTCTCGTCGGATGCGATGCCTGCGGGCCCCACGAGCGCCCAGCCCTTCATGATCCTACCGTTTCTGTCAAACGGCTTCGTGTGCGGCTCCGCCAGCGTCTTTTCGTGGTCCTTCTTGTCAAGCCGCACGATGAGTGAATCCCTCCATGTTCCGACGCACATGTTCCCGTTGAGCTTGAAGCAGATGCCGCCAAACATCCGCCGCTCGGAAGCGGCTCTCCACGTCGCGAGAATCGGACGTATCCGCTCGCTTAGGGCTAACTCATTCGTCATGTCCGCCTCCCTTCACTCGTAAATGCTCTCAGGCGTGACACCATCAGTCCTGCCGGCAAGCTGGGACTCCACACGCCAGCGCTCCAGCAGTGAAGCTGCCCGTCGGCAGGCAACGGGGCGCACGCCGCGTCGCCATTGATAGAGGTCTCTATCAATAGGTGGACCACCACTTCTTCTACCACGGGGATTCGTCCACTGTCGAAGGCCAACGTTAGCGGTGCGTCCCGAGCCGACATTCGGGCAAGGATCCTTGGATGGCGGAGCAGGGGAGACCACGTCACCAGCCTGATTCGGAGAACCCCACGACCAGCGTCGTCCCCGCACTCGATGGGGTGTCATGGTGGCGGTCTATCAGCGGCAGGACATCGTCGGGCAAGTAGCCCTCCACTCGCAGCCGCTTGTCCGTAGGATGGTCGGCATACCGCGGCAGCGCAGAGAAGGTGGGGATCGCGACCACCAAGTTGTAGCGGTCAACGGGATCTATCCGGCGGAACTCGGTGGCCGGATCACCCCAGCGGCTCTCTGTCCCGGCTTCGAAGGGTAGGACCAATGGCAGACGAGGCGGGGCAGTGGAATCCGAGTTGTCCGGCAAGAAAACCCGGACGATGGTCTCACCTGCCTGGCGTGGGCTGCAGAGCGAATGGACTTCTTCGGTGGCCGAGGGCGCCACTGTGGCGGCTAGGAGCAGCACTGCCAAGTGCGATAGCAGCTTGCTTCCGAGCCGATAGCGGTTTGGACGGGCTGCCCCGCCTATGGTGTTGTGACGGCCAGCGGGTGCCCTGCCATCTGTTGGTCACATGTCAGGAGCTTGAGACCTTCTTCTTGGGCTTGAACTAGGAGCAGTTCGTCGAATGGGTCCTTGTGTGCAAGCGGTGTGTCGAGTTCTCGCGCGGCGTGTCGGACAGTGATTGGTAGGAACGACACGTTCTGCCCCTCGAGCACAGCAATGACGTCATTCGGATCGAAGGGGCTCTTCCGCAGACCAGTTCGTCGGCGGGCATTGTGCTTCAGCCGCATCTCCCAGATCGAAACTGTGCTTACGTAGATCTGCGTCTCAGGCTGGGTAAGGAAACGGCGCTCGACGCCCGAGAGTCTTCCAGGTGCCGCCATCAGGTCATATAGGTAGGATGTGTCGAGGAGAATGCGCATCTTCGATACAACTAGCCGTCAAGCCCGAGAAGTCGGCGGCTAAAGGCGGGATCGTTGAACTCCTGAGGCCACCGCTCTCCATCTCCCGCCAGACCGGCGAGCTTTCGTGCCGCTTCCAGCTTGTCAAAGTCAATTCCGCCGCGCCCGCGGCATCGTACTATCTCGACTGCGGGCTCACCCCGCTTCGTAATGACCACACGCTCGCCATTTTGAACGGCAGTGACCAACGCTGAGAGGCGGGCTTTCGCTTCGCGCAAAGCAATTTCCACAATTCGACCCTTCGAGCTTCGACCGATTGGACAGTAGCATCAGAGTACACCATTTCTGAGACCACAGTGAGACTACATTCTCTCTTCATGACTGGATCGTTCCGACCTTCACCTCATATGATGCAGAACTAATGCGAGATAAGCAGCCCGACGGCCTCGTCTAGCCAACCCGACTCCCAGTGGTGGTCCCGCTTGGGGCCATCTCGATACGTGTGGGGCACCTCTAACTCTGTCAAGAGCCTGTGCATGGCGACATGGTGGGCGCGAAACGACTGAAAATAACCCGTCAGAACTAGTCGCTTGTGACCGCGGAGCAGTTGGGCTTGGCGCTTCACCAGATCACTGACCAGATAGCGGTTGAAATTAGCTTGATCTCCGAAAATGGGCCCCATGCCGTACTGGTCCGGCTTACGCTGCATTAGCGGTGCGTCCCAAGCGGCGGCTCGGGCAAAGATGCTCGGATGGCGGAGCAAGAGAGACCACGCCCCCCAGCCTGATTTGGAGAACCCGACAACCATCGTCGTCCCCGCACTCGATTGGGTGCCGTGGTGGCGGTCAATCAGCGGCAGCACATCGTCGAGGAGGTAGCTCTCCTGTCGCAGCCGCTTGTCCGTAGGATGGTCGGCATACCACGGCAGCGCCGAGAAGGTGGGGATCGCGACCACCAAGTTGTAGCGGTTGGCGAGATCTATCCGGCGGACCTCGGCGGCCGGATCGCCCCAGCGGTTCTCTGTCCCGGCTTCGACGGGCAGGACCAATAGCAGGCGAGGCGGGGCAGGGGAATCTGAGTTGTCTGGCAAGAAAATCCGGACGGCGGTTTCACCGGTCTGGCGCGGGCTGCGGAGCGAATGGACTTCTTCGGTGGCCGAGGGCGCCCCCGTAGCAGCTAGGAACAGCACCGCCACGTGCGCTAGCAGCTTGCTCACACGGCGCGTGTGTGGACGCGGGAGTCTCGATGGATCGTGAACCCGAATCATCTGCATGCTGCTCGCTGCCTCGGATCGATCGCGGTCGTTGAATGCCCTTCGCCGAACCGCGTGGGTCGGCGAGGCGTTGCCTGGATCAGGGTATCAGGCGTTCTGGCAGCCACAATGCGATTTCGGGGAATAGTGTCACGACGACCAGCGTGGCGGCATTTGCGCCTAGGAATGGTGCCGCTCCTCGAAAGATCTTTCCGATGTCTAGGTCAGCGATGGCCGCGCAGACATTCAAGCAGGTTCCGACTGGCGGCGTGCATGCGCCGACGGCTAGTCCAGACACCAGCAGCACGCCGAATAGGATCGGCGACACGCCGAGGCCCTCCAGAGCGGGCGCGAAAACGGGCGTCAACAGCAGGATGGCCGGGCTGACATCGATCACGGTGCCGGCGGCGAGGACAATCAGGTTCACGAGCAGCAGCGTCCCGGTAGCGCCTAGGCCCAGATCGACGACAAACGCAGCGATCGCCTCCGGCACGCGCTCCAGCGCCAGTATCCAGATATAGGCTTGAGAGAGCGCGATCACGATCATGATCTTCGAGCTGGTGAGGGCTGTTGAGCGCAGACACTGCCAAAAAGAGCCCGGCGTCAGCGCTCGCGTCAGAACGAACCCCGCGAGCACTGCGTAGAACACCCCGAGGGCGGCGGACTCGGTCGCTGTGGCGATCCCGAAGACGACCGCACCCACGACGATCACCGGCATGAGCAACACCGGTACCGACCGGGCAGTGAGCCGCAGGGCGGTGGCCAGCGTGACGTGCTGGCGCTCGGATCCGCCGTGGGCCAGCATGCGAACCAGTGCCATCTGGAACAGTCCGACGATGATCCCGGGGAACACCCCTCCCAAGAACAGCTTTCCGACGGATTGCTGCGCGACCACCGCATAAAGCACCATCGGGATGCTCGGCGGTATGACCATGCCCATCGTCGAAGATGCCACCGTGATTCCTGCCGCGACTTCCTTGCGGTAGCCCCGTCGCTCCATTTCCGGGATCAGCACTGAGCCGATCGACGCGGTGTCCGAGGCCGAAGAGCCCGAGATCCCTCCAAACAGCATGCTGGCAAGTACGTTCACCAAGCCCAGCCCGCTCTTGAACCTTCCGGCCAGGAGCATGCTGAAGTCGATGAGGCGAGAGGTAATCTGGGCCGAGTTCATGACCTGGCCCATCAAGATGAACAGTGGCAGGCTCATCAGCGCGTAGGAGTTGAAGCCGGCCAGCAAGCGCAGCGGCAGGATCAGCAGGAGCTGGGGGTCGCTCAGGGTCACATAGAGCAGCACCGAGACCCCTAGCGCGTACGCCACTGGCACGCCGATCCCGATCAGGGCGAGCAGGCTAATCAGGAGCAGCAGGATCAACGAGCTAACTCCTTGCGAAACAGGGTGACTAGCTTGATGGCGCAGTACAGCGTGGCGAGACCGCATCCGAGCGGCACGCTGGCTTGGAGCAGGTAGCGGGGCACCTGTGTGACCGGCATGAGGGTTTGCCCGGTAGCGTCGATCCAAGCAATGCTACTGACTGCCAGCACGGCATTGAGAATGGCGACCATGCCCAGGTTACAGGCCTCGAGCGCGAGCCTGCCCCGCCTGCCGAGACGGGCCGAGAGGACATCGACGCGAATGTGCTCTTGGCGTCCCACCGCTACGGCGGCACCCAGCGAGGAGAGGTAGACAAACACGACTGTGGCAGTTTCGTTGGCTCCGACCAAGCCAGATTGGAACGCATAGCGCAGTGCGACCAATACGACCACGACGAGGAACATTCCCAGCAGGCCGGCTGCCAACACGGCTTCCAGCAGGCTCGTCAGACGACGTTCGAAGGCTTGGAGGCTCACTGCGGTTCCTCGCCTCTTGCCGCTCGTCTAGCCGCCTCGACATCCTCCCAGGTGAAGTAGCCCTTGGCGATGAGGACGTCGTAGACTTGCGCTGCCGCTTCACGGAATCGCTCAAGTGCCTCGCCTTCGATGTAGTTGGTCTCGAGCATGGTGGATAACTTGCCGATATACTCCTGCTCGCTATCCCGATTCATGCGGTCGCTATAGGCGATTGCCTCGCGAGCGGCGCTGTCAAACTGCTCCTGTAGGTCCGCCGGCAGCGAATCGTACCATGCAAGATTGACGATGAACGGATCGGGACCGGTCATGTAGTTGGAGATGCTGAGATACTTTTGGACTTCGTGAATGCGCGAGTCCCACAGGTTGGACGGGGCGTTGTCCTGACCATCGATCACTCCCGTCTTGCACGCTTGATAGACCTCCGCAAAAGGTATCTCCTGAGGATTGGCGCCTAAAGCACTGGTTAATATTATGTTTGACTCCTGTGGGGGTACGCGGAGCTTGAGGCCGCGAAAGTCCTCCGGGGTGCGGATCGGCCGGACGCTGGTGGTGTGGGCGCGGAAGCCCTGAGAGATGCCGCAAGCGGGCACGTGATAGCCGTTGCGACGGCCCTCGGCGTTGACGCGGGCGGTAAAGTCACTGTTGACCAGCCTCAGGGCTTGGTCCCAGTCTTCGACCAGAAAGGGCAGCAGGTATATCGTGTACTTCGGGCTGACATCGAAGAAGAAGCCGCCGCGAGTTCCTTGAAGTACGTTGATGGCGACTAGGTCCATGAGTTCGCGTTCGCGCCCGAGAGTGCCGCCGAAGTGGTTCTCGACTTCGATCCGGCCATTGGTGCGTTTCTCGACGATTTCCTCGAAGTAGGCCATCGAGACGCTGCGCGGGTGTTGCGCGGGCTGCGAGTTGGCGTAACGAAAGAGGTAGGTCTGCGAAACCTGGCCGCAACCTAGGCACGCGAGGCAGACCGCGATCCCTGCGGACTTGCCAAGGTGGGAGTGGATGGACATTTCGATTGAAGGGTTTAACTCCCGAGATTCAAATCATATACGGCCGTGTCATTAACCATGTACAGGAGGTTGATGGAGATGCCGTCGGACTCGGTGCCACCGCGCGACGACCGGCGATCGAAGCCTCCCGTCCGGCCGTGGAGGTGCAATGCGGAGGAGTCTTCCGACCACCGGAGCTGGAATGACTTGGTTGCATCGTTGCCATGTTCGCGAAGGCTCACGATGGGGGGCGCGTCAGAGGTGCCGACCTGCCAGACATGGACGCTGTAGTAACCGGCGAGCAATGCGCCCGAACGCAGCAGTGCCGCCCGGCTTCCATCGGGCGAGACCGTGAGGGAGTGACCGGGCATCAAGTATCGCCAGTCGCCAGTTTCCGAGGACTTTCCGTAGAGCGACGATTCCGGGCGCAGTGAGGGATCAAACCAACTCGCGACATAGCGGCGAAGCTTATTCGTGGGAGGGACTGCCCAAGGGTTCCAGCGCACATAGACGATGCCGTCTGCCGTCCATTGCGGGCGTGCGACCAAGTGGTCGGCCGGCAACGCAACTTCGCGAAGAGTTGAGCTTGTATCGGCAACATAGAGTCGGCGGCCGGATTGTTCGGATCCCTCCGCGAGATACAGCACTCGATCGCCCCAGGCATGCGTCCAAACGATGCTTCCCGTCAATCCTGCCGGTGTCTGGGATGCCGTGGCCTCCGCGCCTGTTTCAGCGATTCTAGGGTCGGCTTGGAACTCTTGGCGGTAGGCCTCCACCGCAGGCGTGGGTGCCCTAAAGTCGGGCGGTGTCTCGACTAGCCCTGAGCCCCAAGTGCCGGGGCCGAGGACCGAAACGCAGGTGCCGTGCAGAACCAGGGCGGGGAACGCCACCGCTGCGAGGATGGCTAGGGGCCACTTGCGGTTGCTCTGCGATTCCCCCATGCTCACCCCAAGCCTTGATGATCGCAGACTCACTCTGCCTTCGGATCGGTAGGAGCGTGGAGGTTTAGCGGACCCCGCCCCCGGCCGAGCCTGGGGGCGGTGCGAATGGCTTCAGTGACATAGCGCTTGGCATGCTCGACGGCGTCAATCAGCGTGTGGTCGAGGGCCAGCATGGCAGTGATGGCGGCCGACAGCACGCACCCCGTGCCATGGGTATGGCGACTCTGGATGCGCTCTGCGGGGAAGGTGAGGACGAACCCGTCCGCCCAAAGCAGGTCAATGGGGTCGGAATCCAAGTGCCCGCCCTTGACCAGCACCCGTCGGGCACCCCGCTTGCCGATGCGCTCTGCCGCACGGCGCATGCCGCTCTGATCCGCGATAGCAATCCCGGACAGCCTGGCAGCTTCGGGCAGGTTGGGGGTTATCAAGAAACTGCGAGGTAGTAGCTCCTCGACGAGTGCATCGATGGTCTGGTCGGTTGCCAGGGAATCGCCATGGGTGCTGGCCATCACGGGATCGACGATGACCGGAACGTCAGACTCGCGCGCCCAATCGGCCACCACGCTCACGATGGCCGGATCGCCGAGTGCGCCAGTCTTGGCTGCGACCGGCGGGATGTCGCGCTGAATGCAGTCGAGCTGGGCGCGGACCAATGCAGGCGATAGGCAGGTTGAGGATTCGACGCCGCGAGTGCTCTGGACGGTCAGCAGCGTCGGCACAGCCATGCCGTACACGCCGAACTGATGGAATGTCTTTAGATCCGCTTGCAGGCCCGCGCCACCGGATGGATCCGACCCGGCGATCGAGAGAGCGACAGCTGCGGGGCGTGTCAAACCGGAGTCTAGCACTCCGCAGGCCCGAATCGAGTCGCGGAAGGGCCGGCGCCAACACGCTGGTCACCACACGTGCTCCTCTAGTTGAGCGGTGGTTCGCCCGCCTCCGCCAAACCAAGTGCCGCCTCGTGCGCGATGGCAAGCGGCAGACCCTTGTACGGCCCTGTGATCGGTCCTATTTCGGCGGCCTGCAGGCAGTCCAATTATGGACTAATATATCTAATAGAGATATTTATGGATGATCGCATGCCAGCACAAGCGCACGCGGCAACGGCGCTTGATCGCAAGAGTCCCTCCGCCCGGCCTGCCGGCCCGTCCAACTCGGTGCAAGCGCGCCGGGCAACGGCGCCTGACCGCAAGGGCCTGTCTGGCCCGGCCCTGCGCACGTTCTTTCGAATCGCGGAACTCTGGAGCCTCTCAGTCGAGCAGCAGATGACCTTGCTTGGGCTGAGCGCTCGATCCACGTTCTTCAAGTGGAAGAGGGATTCTAAGGTCGTTCTGCCAAGGGATACGCTGGAGCGAATTTCATATGTCGTCGGCATCTACAAGGCACTGCAGGTCCTGCTTCCCGACGAAAGGGCAGCCGATGAGTGGGTCAAGCGTCCGAATTCTGCACACCTGTTCGGCGGGCGGTCGGCACTCGACCGAATGCTGTCCGGCCAAGTGGCGGACCTCTTCCTAGTTCGTCAATACGTTGACTCAGAGTGCGGCTGGGCGTGATACCGCCGGTAACCCGGATTGCGTGGAAGCCCTCGTGGCGCATCATCCCAAGCCGGTTTCGGCCGATTCAGCTCTTCGAGCGAGTGGCGGCACCCGAAGATTTGGAAGCGATTGTCGAATTGGACGCGCTGACCAATCCCCAGCTTCGTGATGAGGTTGGGAACATCCAACTTGTGCCTCCCGATGACCGCGTTAGCGGGCCAGGCACAAGCATCATCATGGCAGCGTTTACCCATCTGAACCCTGCCGGCAGTCGCTTTTCCGATGGCAGCTACGGTGCCTTCTACGCTGCAAACGATCTCGACACAGCCGTTGTTGAGACACGGTATCACCGAGAACGGTTCCTGCGAGCGACCAAACAGCCCCGCATGGAACTGGACATGCGGGCGTATCTTATCGACCTTGTCGGCGAACTGCACGACTTGCGTGGACAGAGAGCTGCAGAGCCGCTCATCTATCACAGGGACAACTATACGGCAGGGCAGCACCTAGGGCGGACGTTGCGGCAGGCAGGCTCCAACGGCGTCGTCTATGCCAGCGTTCGCCGGGATGGTGGCGAATGTGCCGCCGTGTTCCGCCCGCCCCTACTCTCGAATGCCCGACAAGAGCGCGATCTTTGCTACGTCTGGGATGGGCGGCAAATTTCGGTCGTGTATGAAAAGCGGGAACTGGGCATGCAGGGGTTGCCCTGAGATTCCGCCGGCAAGTGGGTCGACGTATTGCGCGCCAGGCCCGCAACCGCAAGCCGACCACCGCCAACCGGCCGCAGTGGTGACCGTCATGGCTAATCGAGAGTAACCGACGGGGACTACGGGCCATACCACGCACGAGAGCGTTGATGAACGGTTGGTGAGCTGCCGGAATTCACCGGCAATAGTGTGCGGACTCGAGATCAGGGCCGCTCTACCCACTCAACTCCTGTCAGAATTGATTCCGTGACACCCCTATCTGCCGACTCCCCCGTCACGGGCACACCGCTTGGCCCGACCGCGAGTTCTGCGCCTTGGCTGCTCGCACTCACATTGCTCGCGCTACCCGCCTGCACGCCGGGTCCGACCGAGTCCGACGCAGCGGCCCGGCCTAACATCGTCATTCTCCTCGCTGACGACCTTGGGTGGACCGACGTGACGTTCCACGGCGGCAACATCGCCACGCCCAACATCGACCGCATCGCCGCTGAGGGCGCGGAGCTAGCGCGCTACTACGTGGCGCCGGTGTGTTCTCCCACGCGGGCGGGTTTGCTGACCGGGCGCTATCCCATCCGCTATGGCGCGATGCGGGCGGTCTATCCGCCTTGGCGCGCTGGCGGCATGGACGTGTCCGAACTCACCATCGCAGACGTGCTCGCCGAGGCCGGCTATAAGCACCGCGGCGTCTTTGGCAAGTGGCACTTGGGGCATGCCGACAAGAAATATCACCCCCTGCGCAGAGGGTTCACCGAGTTCTACGGCCACTACAACGGAGCGGTCGACTACTTCACTCACGAGCGCGAAGGCGAGGTCGACTGGCACGACGGGTTTGAACCGAGCAACGACCAAGGCTACGCGACCGACCTGATCGCCGATCGCGCCGTCAAGTTCATCCGTGCCCATGCCGGCGATGCCGAGCCGTTCCTGTGCTACGTGCCGTTCAATGCACCGCACAGCCCATTCCAAGCCAAGGAAGAACACCTTCCACTGTATGAGGGCCTGCCGCCCGCACGAGGCTTCTTCCAGGGATTGCAAGGAGCGGAGCCGAGCTCCGCGAACGAGGCCCGGCACAGGAATCGCAAGATTCTCGGTGCGATGGTTCATTCTCTCGACCAAGGTGTAGGCAAGATTCTCGACGCGATCGACCAGGCGGGCATCTCTTCCAATACGTTCGTGCTCTTCAGCTCGGACAACGGCGGAGTCGGCGGAATCGGCGAGAACACCCCGCTCCGGGGGGCCAAGGCGAGCGTTTTCGAGGGTGGGATACGCGTCGCGGCCGCAGCCCGCTGGCCCGGACAGATCCCGCTGGGCCGTAAGATCGAGGCCCCGCTGGCCAACATCGACATTCTGCCCACCGTCATGCGACTCGCCGGCGTTGAGAGCTTCGGCGGCAAGCCGTTGGATGGATTGGACATCGTAGACGTGCTCACCGGTCGCCAAGAGTCGCTAGAGCGGGAACTGTTCAACTACATCGGGCAGTCTGGCGCGCATGCCGAGCAGATTTCCTACATGACCAATGACTGGAAGCTGGTCGTCGTCGGACCGGAGGTCACAGACGAGACGGCGGACGACTCGTTGCGCAAACGCTTCTTGTTCAGGATTTCCGAAGACATGGCGGAGGAGCACAACGTCTTGGACGAGAATCGCGAGTTGGCGGACTCGATGTACGCCAAGATCAAGGAGTTCCGCGCCCTTCAGCCCGAGGACGCCGTTGTCCCCTACAACGAAGGCCGCGAGAACTTCCAGGCGCCGCCACGCTGGGAACTACCTGGCGAGTGATCACGGAGAGCCGCGCCGGGTGGCTAGTCTCGGCGTGGGTGCAGGAAGCCTTCGAAGCCTTGCTGCCGGAGCCGTCGCAGGCGTGAATTGGCCTGTCGGGCATTGCCGCCCGCGACCAGCACCCGAAAGCGCTGCGACCCGCCCTCGGTGGTGCGCCGCACGGTTGCGCGGTGACCCTTGCTACGGGCTTTGGCTGCCAACACATTGGCGTTGTCCCGCTGTCTAAAGAGACCGATCTGAACGTCAAACCGTCCGGCCTGCCTCCGCTTGGGCGGCTTGACGCCCGAAGCCGTGGCACCGGATCGGGCGCTGCCCTTGGGAGGAGGAATCAACGTCAGGCGAACCTTGGTGACTCCGCTGCCCAACATTCCGATATCGGCCGCGGCTGCTTTCGAAAGGTCGATGATGCGCTTGCCCACGAACGGTCCCCGGTCGGTGATCCGCACTTGGGTGGTCTTGCCGTTGGAAAGGTTCTTGACTCGCAGCCAACTGTCGAATGGCAGTCGCTTGTGCGCGGCCGTGAGCTTGTTCATGTCATAGATCTCGCCGTTAGCGGCCGGACGCCCGTGATAGGGCGGCCCGTACCAACTCGCAATACCAACCTGAGTCCAACCGACCCTGGGGTTGATCGGAGGCGGCAGTTTGACCCTTGTGGCCTGCCGGCCCCCGCAGGCCGCCACAAAGAGGCAGGCGAGCAGGGCCGCCAGCATCAGCGTCCTTTGCCCGACGCCCACGAGTGCCGTGGGGCGCGCGGCCGTTTCGCCCTGTGCTAACATGCCGCCTTCGTGAAGCGCGTCGGTCTGATCCTGTCGTGCGGTGGGCTGGTCGCGCTTCTCGGCTCGGCCATCGCCACCCTCACCGGCAACGTCCCCTTGAGCGGCACACTACTCGTGGCCGCGCTGGCCTTGCTGGCAGTTCGCTTTCAGATCCATCCCACTCTTAACATCATTGCATTCACCTTCTGGGTATTCACCATGACCTGCTGGGCGCTATACTTCCCGGCTCATTTCTTGTCATGGGGCGAGTTTCGACTCGGCACGCTGATCACCCCGCTGATACAGGTGATCATGCTCGGCATGGGAGCAACTCTCAGCCTGGGAGACTTCGCGCGGGCGCTGCGCATGCCGCAGGCCGTGCTGATCGGGATGGTGTTGCAATTCACGGTCATGCCGCTGCTGGGCTGGTCCATCGCGGTGGCGTTCGGCTTCCCAGATGAGATCGCGGCCGGCGTTGTGCTGATCGGCTCGTGCTCCGGGGGCGTAGCCTCGAACGTGATGGCCTTTCTGGCCAAGGGAAATGTCGCGCTGTCGGTGACGATGACGGCATGTTCGACGCTGATGGCACCGCTCCTGACGCCGTTGGCGATGCGAGTGCTGGCGGGCCGCTTCATCGAAATCGCATTCTTGGACATGATGTGGGCGATCGTGGAGCTGGTCATCCTTCCGGTCGGAGCGGGATTGATTTGCAACCGCTTGCTGGCGCACCGGCGGGACATTCTCGATCGGATCTTGCCTGGCATCTCGATGGCGTCGATCTGTTTCATCCTGGCGATCATTGCTGCCGGCTCCCGCGACGACCTGCTGAAGAGCGGGGCGGCGCTGCTGCTGGCTGCCTTGGTGCACAACGTGGCCGGCTACGGGCTAGGCTACTTCGCATCGGGCCTTTGCCGGCTCGGCGAGACCGACCGTCGCACGGTCGCCTTCGAAGTCGGCATGCAAAATGGTGGTATGGCGGTCGGCCTGGCCACCAACGTGCTCAAGAGCTCGGCCGCGGCGCTGGCCCCGGGCATTTTCGGCACCTTCATGAACGTGACCGGTTCGGCGCTGGCGTCTTGGTGGCGCGACCGTCCGGCCAGCGGGGGCCAGTGAACCTCGAGCTAGAAGTCTTCCGCAACCTCTTCGTCTCTATTGCCGAGGAGATGGGAATCGTGCTGCGCCGCACGTCGTTCTCGGCCAACATCAAGGAGCGGCGCGACTATTCCTGCGCGCTTTACGACGCCCGGGGCCGGACCGTTGCCATGGGGGATCACATGCCGGCGCACCTGGGCGCGATGCCGGCGTCTGTCGAGGCTGTTACGAGTGAGTTTGATCTCGAGGATGGTGAGATCTACTTCCTCAACGACCCGTTTCGCGGGGGCACGCATCTGCCCGACATCACGTCGGTCTCCGGGGTGTTCGTTGAAGGCCGTGAAGAGCCGGCGTTCCACTTGGTGACGCGGGCTCACCACGCCGATGTCGGCGGGATGGTGCCTGGCTCCATGCCGCTGGCGCAGGAGATCTATCAGGAGGGGCTGCGCATCCCGCCGGTTTGCCTTGTCCGCGACGGCGAATACGACCAAGCGCTGCTTTCCATGATCTTGGCGAACGTTCGCACTCCGGACGAGCGCTTGGGTGACTTGAGCGCACAGGTAGCCGCGCACAGTGTCGGCGAGCGGCGCGTGCGCGAGGCCATCGACAGATACGGCATAGACGTTGTCACCGCCCAGATGGCGTCGCTGCAGGACTACGCCGAGGATGTGATGCGCAGTCGGCTGGGAGGGATCCCCGACTGCAAGCGCCGGTTTGCGGACTGCATGGACGATGACGGAGTTGGCTCCGAGCCAGTAACGATCTCATGCACGCTTACGATCCAAGGCTCCGAAGCAATCCTGGACTTTCGTGAATCCGACCCGCAGACGCGGGGCGGTGTCAATGCCAACCGTGCGGTCACGACGTCGGCCGTGATGTACTGCTTCCGGTGCTTGGTCGATTCTGAGACTCCTTACAACGCGGGCACTCTGAGACCGATCCAGATCCTCACCAAGCCCGGCACGGTCTGCGACGCTGTATTGCCGGCCAGCACCGCCGCAGGCAACGTCGAGACCTCGCAGCGAATTGTCGACGTGGTGCTCGGGGCGCTGCGCCAGGCGCTGCCAGCAGAGCTCCCCGCCGACAGTTCGGGGACGATGAACAACATCAGCTTCGGTGGCTCGGACCCCGCGACCGGACGCGCGTTCGGCTATTACGAGACCGTGGCCGGAGGCATGGGCGCATGGTCAGGGGCCGACGGGCTGAGCGGGGTCCACACCCACATGACCAACAGCCTCAACACGCCCGTCGAGGCGTTGGAACAGCAATACCCGGTTCGAATCGCCCGCTACTGCTTGCGTCCGGACAGCGGCGGCGAGGGAGGGCGCCGCGGCGGTGATGGAGTGATCCGGGAGTACGAATTCTTGACCGACGTTTCTCTGGCCATCCTCTCCGAACGGCGCAAGCTGGCACCGAAGGGTGCGCACCGGGGCGGGGCCGGGCAGGCCGGCCGTAACACGCTTGACGGCGAAGAATTGCCGTCGAAGGGCAACTTCGAGGTGCGGCGGGGCAGCGTGCTGCGGATTGAGACTCCGGGGGGAGGCGGCTACTTCTCGAGCAAGAAGTTGCCCACGAACAGCGCGTCGATGCCGGAAGCATAGAAGCTTCGCACTGCCGAGCGCGGATCGCTAACCAGCGGCTCGCCAAAAAGGTTGAACGACGTGTTGTAGAGAACGGGCAGGCCGCTGACGCGGCCGGCCTCGTTGAGCAGGTCCCAGTACAGGCGGTTGTCGGCCCGGCTGACCACGTGCAGCCGGATGCGTTCGCCGTCCAGCAGGGCAGACTCGAAGGTCTTGCGATGGGCGGGCTTAACACGCGAGACAGTCGCGAGGTAGCGGGAAGCCGGGGTGCTCTCGAAGTACTCCTCCACGGCCTCCTCGGGGACGGACGCCGCGAACTTGCGGAAGTTCTCACGGCGCTTGATGTATACGTTGAGGTTCTCGGTGGAGTACGGATTCAACGGCGAGGCCAGGATGCTGCGGTTGCCGAGCGCCCTCGGCCCAAACTCGGTGCGGCCTTGGAACCAAGCCAAGATCTGGTCGTCAGCCAAGCGCTCCACCGCCGAGCCGATCAGCTCGGCGTCCGTGAGCAGGAAGCGGAAGTTGAGCTTGCAATTCTCCAAGACCTGACTGATGTCCTCTTTGCCGTAGCGAGGTCCGAGGAAAAGGTCCCTCATCGGCACTCGTTCGGGACGCTTCAGCACCCTGTGCCAAGCGTGGTACGCCCCGCCAACCGCGGTGCCGGCGTTGCCAGCGGCGGGCTGGACGAAGACCTCCCCGAAGTTTCCGCTGCGCTCGAGTGCTTCCACGAGCAAGGCGTTCATGGCGATGCCGCCGGCCAAGCAGAGATGGCTAGCGTCTCCCGCCATTCGCAACACCGCGTCTGCGACCGCCTCATGCATGCTGGCGGCGACGTCGCGCTGCATCGTGTCGGAGATGCTTGCGGAGGGTTCCAGTCCGAGCTCGCGGTAGAACTTGTCGCTGAATGCCCCTTGCGTCGGGCGTGCCGGATCGAAGTAGCTATGGTCCAGCGTCGGCAGCCGGCTCGCGCCGCTGCCCATCATCGCGGCGAACAGATCGCGGTAGCGCGGCTCGCCGGATAGCGCGAGCCACTGGACCTTGTGCTCCTCTCGCCCCGAGCGAAAGCCCAGCAACTCCGTCACGCGGCTGTAAACCACGGCCGGGGAGTCAGGGGCGTATAGATCTTCCTCGGATTCGAGCGCGGCACCTCGGCCCTGCCACACGGCGCCGCAGCGCATGTCGCCTTGGCGATCCAGGGTCAGCACGCGAGCTTCGTCGAAAGGGGACGCGTAGTAGGCGCTGGCCGCGTGAGCGTCGTGGTGGTCCGTAACGACGATCCGGGCGTTCGGAAACAGGGATCTCAGGCGAATTTGAAAGGTGTTGTCCGCCCCGCTGCCCAGCGGCCGCACCAATGCCACGCAGTCGACTTCTTCGGCGGTCGCGTCTGCTAGGTCCAGACACGCGCGGATGGCGCGGTTGGGCAAGCCGCCCCGATGGGCCTCTCTAGCGAGCTTTTCCTCTTCGATGGCAGCCACGATGGCCCCGTCGCGCATGACAGCGGCCGCACCATCGTGCAGCCAGCCCCCGATTCCAAGTAGCAGCATGGTCGGATACCCTCTGGCGAACTCAGGCCCGGCGCAGCCGCTCCACCGCGCGTTGCTGGCCGACCAGGGTGAACACGCGAAAGGCACTCGGCCCGACCGGCTGCCCGGTCAGTGCCGCTCGCGAGCCGTTGATGAGCAAGCCCGCCTTGACATCCTCTTGCGCGGCCAGCGCGCGCAGCTCGGCCTCGATGCTTTCCTCCGTGAATTCCGGTAACGCCTCCAAGCGGTCGGCGAGGGGCTTCAGAAGGTCTCGAACGCCGTCTTTGTTTAAGTTTTCCTTTGCTTTAGGCTCGAAGTCGAAGTCGTCCTGGAAATAGGCCCGGCAGCGCCGCTGAAAGTCAGTCAGCAAGTTCAAGCGCGAGCGCAGGTCGTTGACCGCTGCGGCAAACCAGTCGCGCCGATCGGCGCCGAACGCATCGTCCCACCAGCCCGCTTCGCGCAACGCTCGCTCTGCGAACGGAAGCAGGTCTTCAACGGGCATGTTCCTGAGGTGCTGTCCGTTCAGCCACAGTGCCTTGGGGTCGACTTGGTCGGCCCCTCCCTCTTCGCCGAACTGCACGGTGGCGTTGGTGCGCAGCATGTTCTCGATCTGGAACAGGTCTCGAATCTCCTGCAAGGTCAGGACCTCGCGGTTGTCCTTGGGGGACCAGCCCAGCAGGCAGACATAGTTGACGAAACCAGAGGGAAGGAAACCCATGTCCCGGTAGCTGGTCACGCTGACGATCGCGCCGTGCCGGCGCTTGGACAGTTTCGATCCGTCCGGGCCGATGAGCAGCGGCATGTGCCCGAATTCAGGCACGTCGTATCCGAGCGCTTCAAACAGCATGATGTGTTTGAAGGTGTTTGCGAGGTGGTCCTGGCCGCGAATCACATGGGTGATCTTCAGGTCGCCGTCGTCCACGGTAGAGGCGAGGTGATAGGTGGGCAGTCCGTTACTGCGCAGGAGGGCGAAGTCTTCGATGTCCGCGTACTTGCGGAACTGCTTGCGCAGCACCAGGTCCTTGAACGCCACGCCGTCAGGCCGTTCGCGAGGGACGCGGAAGCGAACGGCAAACGGCTCGCCTGCCTCTGCCCGCCGGTCGCTCTCGGCGGAAGACATTTCGCGCATGCCTGGATTGCACAGCCAGGGAGCGCCGTCAGCGCGCTCGTCCTTAGGGTCGCTTTCGGCGGTGAAATCGCGATAGGCGACACCGGCGGCCAGTAGTGATTGGGCCGCCTGAATGTGAAGGCTGCGGCGTTCAGACTGCAGGTGCTGCTCGTCCCATGGCAGGCCCAGCCACTTCAGGCCGTCCAAGATCGAGCGCAGCGACTCCTCGGTGTTCCTGCCGGTGTCGGTGTCGTCGATGCGAAGGACCATCTGGCCGCCCGTCGAGCGAGCGAAGAACCAGTTGAAGACATAGGTCCGCGCTCCGCCGATATGCAAGAAGCCCGTCGGCGACGGCGCAAAGCGAACGCGGTTCATGGACGGGAAGGGAGGGGGCCAGGGGCAAGCGACCCCATGCATTGCACTTAGCCCAGTATATCGGTATCCCGGGCAGGTGGCGCGGTGCGGGTTCGGGGACTCCCAGCGCGGGCGGTGCGCTGATCACGCCGATGCAGAATCTGCGATCGCGAGCAGGGGGCCCGGAACCCAAAGGGAACTCCCGACTGGCCCATCGCCAGCCAGGGGCCTTATTCCGGAACGATCACGATCTTGCCAAAGTGCTCTTTGGCCGCCATCCTCTCATGCGCTCCCCGGACATCGCTCAGTGGAAAGGATTTGTCCAACACCGGCTTGAGCAGGCCGCGCTCGAAGAAGCGCAGCAGGTCGTATAGCTCTCCCATGGTCCCCATGTACGAACCATGCAGGCTCAGGTGCTTGGCGAATAGGTGCCCGAGATTCAAAGTGGTATCGAATCCCGTAGTCGCGCCGCAAGTGACCAAGCGCCCGTGACGCGCCATCGATGCCGTGGAGTGGCCGAACGTCGCCGCGCCGACATGCTCGAAGACGAGGCTGACGCCGCGCCGCCCTGTGATGCTCTTCACTTCATCCTTGATCGACTGCTTGTAGTGATCGATGACATGGTCCGCGCCCAGCGCCTTGGCCTTGGCGAGCTTGTCGTCTCCGCCAGCCGTCGCGATGACACGGCAGTGGTGCAGCTTGGCGATCTGGATCGCGGCGATGCCCACGCCGCTGGATCCGCCGATCACCAGAACGTCTTCCAGCATCCGAATCTTGGCGATGCCCACCAACATGTGCCAAGCCGTGAGGAACACCAGCGGCACAGAGGCGGCCTCCTCGTAGTTCAGGCTGCCCGGAATCGGCAGTGCATTGGCCTCCGGGATCGCAACATACTCGGCATTCAAGCCCGGATAAACCGATCCGAACAGGCCGTAGTCACGCGCGGCGTTGTCGACCCCGTGAGCGGTCTCGTAGCCGGCGGCCAGCGTTCGCCCCGGGGCGACCAAGATTCGGTCGCCGACCTTCACCCGCTCGCACAGCTCGCCGACCTCGACCACCTCGCCGGCGGCATCGCTGCCGAGTACCCACGGGAACTGCAGCCTCAGCGTCGGCAGACCTCCGCGCACCCACAGGTCGAGGTGGTTGAGCGAGCAGGCCCTCACGCGGACCACCACTTCGTTTGCTTTCGGGCGAGGATCGGGGGCGTCTTCGTAGCGGATCACCTCTGGGCCGCCACACTCGTGGATACGGGAAGCTTTCATAGTCTGGTGCCGGGCTCCGACCCGGCATCCGATTATACCGGCAGGCCCGTGTTGCTCTCTGCGAGCGGGTTCGCCATCCTGAATGCTGGTGCGGATCGAAGATCTTGTCAGCGGTGTGAGGGAGCACCGGCCCGGCTCTAGCCGCTTCACCGACTGCACCCGATCCCTGGCAGAGGCGGCCTTCTGCTCGGACCCGGACTTGGCAGCGGCCGCCACCAAAGCCCTGTTCTCCGAGCTCGTAGAGGAATGGGCGGACTGCTTCGAGCCTTCCCTTTGCGCAACCTACGCTGCGTTCATGTCCGAGGTACTGCACGCGCCGGGCTCGCCGGTGGCTGCGGCCTTGGGATCTCTCGGCTACGGGGAGCCGGAAACGCTGCTAGATCGCTATCGCCGGACGACCTCCGCTGGGAGGGTGTCAGCCCTCGACCGCGGCCAAATAAAGAAGGTGGCCGTCCTTTCCCGGATCACGCTAGGTGCCGACGTGGCGGTAACCAGGCCATTGCTGCTGGCCGCTGCAAGTGCTTTCCCAGCGGCAGGGATCGAGTTCATCGGGCCCAAGAAGAACGCGGACCTGATCATAAGCGGTCATCCAATCCGCCTCCGCGAGATTTCTTACGGTCGAAGCGCCTTGCTGGTTGACCGCCTGCTGGCATGGAACGAACTACGCGAGGCGGTGCAGGGCAGTGTGAACGGGCTGCGGCCCGACGAATACCTGATCGTTGATCCTGACAGTCGCCTGACCCAGTTGGGACTGCTGCCTGTCGCCCCTGACAACTCGTATCAATTCTTCGAGAGCCGCTCTGCTGGCGGTGGAGGGGACTGTAGCCTGAGCGCCCTCGCTCTGCAGTGGTGCGGCCGAGCCTGGGGTGTTGACTCTTCAGGCGCGGGGAGGGTGCCCCCGCAGGTTTCGCCGGCTTCGCGCAAGCGTCTGTCGGACAAATGCGATCGCCCGCTTGCCGCAGTCAGTTTCGGCGTCGGCGGCCGCGCGTCAAAGCGCGTCGGGGGTCACTTCGAGGACCGCCTGTTAGAGTTGCTCCGCCAGCGCGGCTTTCGGATCATCCTTGACTACGGCTTGGGCGAGGAAGAAGCTGCCGTGGTAGATCAACGCGTTGCGGCCTTTGCGGGCACGGTTGGCGAAATGTCTAGCGACCAGCCCGGGTGGCCGAGCCCAACCGATCTCTTGACATGGCGCGGCAGCCTGGCGGCCTTTGGAGCGTGGACGGCAGCAGCAGACGTCTATGTGGGATACGATTCGGCAGCGGCGCATCTGGCCGCGGCGCACGCCACGCCTGTCATCGAGATCTTTGCCGGGGCCCCCAGCGAACGGTTTCGCCACCGGTGGACACCAGCTGGACCGGCATCGGTGCACGTCTTGCCCTTCAGCGACTCCACCGATATATCGGCTCTTCTGCAGGAGATCGACCAGATCGTCGCCGAAACGGCTTTGTCGGAGCCGCGGGTTCGACTCGGCAGGTAGGGTCGCCGAGCTAGGCCGGAATTGGCGACAACGACTGGCATCGTGGCCCGGCGCGTGCATCGCGGCCCAACTAGGCGACGTCTCCGGCAAGCTCCCAGCGACGGAACCCCAAGCACCGTTCACTGAGGCGCATCACGGCAACTAGCCGTTGGCACCATGCGCGGCCCGCCGTCCATTCGTGCCATACTCAATGCAGGCTGCGATCGCGCCTTGACGGCGCTAATGAAGATGGCGTCCAAACCGAAACCTCCCGAGCGCAGTCAGGCGGAGGCTTCCCGGCCGAAGCTCTCTGCCCAGATCCCACCGGTGCTGCTGGCCTGGCTCGTGCCAGGTGCCGGCCACTACTATCTAAAGCGCCCGTGGCACGCCGCTGCCTTGCTGCTTTCGATCGCAGGAATGTTCTTGGCAGGGCTGGCCATGCAGGGCCGGATGTTCACGCCCATGACCGGGGACCTGTTCACCACGATCATGACCTACGGCGGATATTTCGGCGACTTGTGCAACGGATCGCTCTACCTGCTGACCGTCTGGTTTGGCTACGAGCAGGAGACGGTGCCGGGAGCCGTGCACGACTACGGCACGAAATTCATTGTCTGCGCCGGATTTCTGAACCTATTGGCGATCGTCGACGCCTACGAGATCGCTTCCGGCAAGCGAGCCAGAGCCTGATGTTCAGCCCAACACATCTGCAAGCGTCAATCCTGTTCGCGCTGCTCGCATCGACGGTCATGGGAATCGTCGGGCGCTCGACGAACCGGGATCGACTGCACTACGGCCTGTACTGCTTCGGCTACTTCGTGGCGGCCATCTTCGTGCTCGGCTGGCTGATGCGCCTGGGTCACGGTTAGTGCCGCCCACCCAGAGCAGCGGCAACCGCGTGGCGTTCTACGACTTCGACGGCACGCTCGTGTCCGGAAACGTCGTGACGCGCTATGCGTGGGTTGCCAAGCGGCACCCCAACCGCGCCCAGGCAATGTGGCGATACGGCAAGACTGTTCTCGGCGTGCCGCTGTGGCTGGTGCTGGACGCGTTTTCCCGCCGCCTGTTCAACGTGGTCTTCTTCCGGCTCTACCGCGGCTTGCGCGAGGACTGGCTGCGGGCACAGGCCCCTGCCTTGTTCGAGGCCCAGATCCGGGGCGAGCAGTTCAAGTTCGCGAAGGATCGCGTGGCGCTGGATCGCGCGGCCGGCTACCGCACGGTTTTGGTCACTGGAGGGATCGACTTGGAGATGCAGCCGGCGGCCGAGTACTTCGGATTCGACGACCTGCTGGCCAATCGTCTGGAATTTCGCGATGGCATTGCGACCGGAGACATCGTTCCGCCGTTGCTAGCAGGGGAAGCCAAGGCGGCCGCCCTGCGCGACTACGCTGCTGCAAGCGGCGTGGACATGACCGCCTCGTGCGCCTATTCGGACAGCGGCTCGGATCTCCCGATGCTCACCGCGGTGGGCAATCCCATCGCGACCAATCCGGATTCGCGCTTGCGCAAGGAGGCGCGGGCGCGCGGCTGGGCGGTCCTCGACTTGAACCGCTCCAGCGAGCTGGTTGTCGCTCCCGAGCGGGCACGCGGGGACGATTCCGAAGGCAGCGACTAGATCGAGAGGGCTAGACTCGTTTCAGGAAGCGACGCAACAATGTCCTCGTTAGCGGAACCAATCGTCTTCGGCGAGCCGACCCCAAACGCTGTGGGTCGGGCCGCGCTCGTGCCCGACGGGGATTGCGTCCGAGAACTCAGCGCCGCCTCGGCCGACCGCTTGCTGTGGTACGGCGAGGACTTGATCCGGGTCAAGCTGCCCGCTGGCACGAGGGTGATCTATCCGAAGCCGAGCATTCCCGGCTTGCCAGACCGGGATGCGGCGATTCGCTTCGCCCTGGAGCACCCAGAACAGGCACCGCCGCTACGATCTCAGCTCCGTCCAGGTGCCAAGGTCACGATCGCCATCGACGATATCTCGCTGCCGCTGCCGAAGATGAACCGCCCCGACCTGCGCCAATCGGTGCTCGCGATCCTGCTGGAGACGCTCGAGCAGGAGGGCGTTACGGATGTCGAGATGGTCATCGCCAATTCGTTCCATCGCCGCATGGAACCTTTCGAAATCCGCTGGAGCGTAGGCCGCGAGATCTTCGACGCCTTCTACCCCCCCCATCTCTACTGCCACGACGGAGACGATCCCGAAGGCATCGTCGAGCTCGGGGAGACCGAACTTGGCGAGAAGGTGCGCATCAACCGCCGCGCGGCAGAGTCCGATCTGCTCATCTACGTCAACATCAACCTCGTGCCGATGGACGGTGGCAACAAGTCGGTAGGCGTCGGCCTGTGCGACTATGCCTCGCTGCAAGCCCATCACACTCCGCAGACGATTCGTGCGTCGGACTCCTATTTCGACCACACCAAGTCGCCGCTGACAGACTCGTGCAACCGCATGGGCCGCGTGGTCAACGACAAGCTCAACGTCTTCCATATCGAGACGGTGGTCAACAACCAGATGTTCGACCCGCGCATGCAGTTCTTCGTCAAGCCCGAGGACGAGTGGAACGCGCTTGACAAAGTGACGTTTCGCATCGCCCAAGTCGGCTTGGGAGCCATGCCGAGGCGGTTGAAGCGCAAAGTGCTCTTCTCCGTCCCGGCACCCTACGAATTGATCGCGGTCCATGCCGGAGCGACCGACGCGGTGCATGCCAAGACGCTTGCGTACAACTACCAGCAATACTGCGTGCCGGTCGACGGGCAGTCGGATGTGGCCGTGTTCGGCGTCCCGTTCATCTGCCCCTACAACGTCAACGCGCCGATGAACCCGATTCTCGTGCGCTGCCTGACGCTGGGCTACTTCTTCAACATGTATCGCGGCGCGCCGATCTTGAAACGGGGCGGGGTGTTCATCCTGACGCACCCGCTGTACAACGAGTTCAGCCCGTCCCACCACGCCGCTTACCACGAGTTCTTCCACCGCTGCCTGTCCGAGACGAGCGATGCGGACGAGCTGCAGCGCAGGTACGAGGCCGAGTTCGCGCACGACTCCGCCTACAGCGAGATGTATCGCAACGGCTACGGCTACCACGGCGTCCACCCGCTGTACATGTGGTATTGGGCGGAGAACGGCGCCAAGCACTGCGGGCAGGTCATCGTCGTCGGAGCGGAGGACCGCGAAGCGGCCAGGATCATGGGTTGGGAATGCGCCGACAGCGTTGCCGAGGCGCTGGAGATGGCGCAGACCTTCCTTGGCAGGAGTCCCAGCGTCGCGCACGTCCACATCCCTCCGATCAACATGGTTGAGGTGGCCGCCTGAGTCGCGGCTGCAGCGGCGGGTCAGGAAACGCCCGGGGCCTCGGCAAGGCCGACACCTTGCGCCCGGTGTCTAGCGCTCGGCACCGAGCGACCCGCTGGTGGCGCGCATCATGCGTCCATGAGGCTCGTTTCGCAGCGAGACTGTCCCTGCCCCGGGTCTGTAGTTTCGGAACACGATTGTTTATAGGCGGCATAGAAATTATCTGCTTCCGCTTTGTGATCATACGTGGTTAGACTGCAAGAAAAGGGCCTTTAAGGACCTGCGAACATATGTCTGTGAGAGCTTGGAATGGAGCGGATTCGACTTATTTCTGCCATGTCTTGCAAGGATCTCATGGGATATTGCGGCGTTTGTAGTGCCTGAATTCACATCAATTCAGTGACGTGCTCTTGACATCAACGTACTTCGGAGGCACAGACAAAGCAATGAGAAAACACACTGATTCACGCTTCAGTGCGCCGCGATTCAGCCGTAGGTTGAGCATTTTGGCCGCCGTATTGATGTCGGCATCTATGTCGGCTTGGGCCCAACAGGGCTCGGATCCGTCGCCGGGAGAGCTGATGGCTGCGGTTGAGCAGGTCCAGACCCATGCCAACATTTTGTGGACGCTCTTGGCCGCATGCCTGGTGTTCTGGATGCAAGCGGGGTTCGCCTTTGTCGAGTCCGGTTTCACCCGTGCGAAGAACGCGGCGCACATCATGATGAAGAACGTCCTCGACATGTCGATGGGCGCTCTGTCATTCTGGCTGATCGGCTTCGGCATCATGTTCGGTGCCACCAACGGCCTCTTCGGCACCGATCACTTCCTGCTCTCGCCCGACAACGGCGGTGGCGACGGCCAGTGGGAGTACACGTTCTGGATGTTCCAAGTGGTCTTCGCGGCAACGGCGGCCACGATCGTGTCGGGTGCGATGGCCGAGCGGACGCGGTTCGCCGCCTACCTGATCTACAGCGTCGCGATCACCGCGATCATCTATCCCGTCTTCGGCCACTGGGCATGGGGAAACCTGCTGCTGGACCAGCCGTCGTGGCTGGCCGATATGGGCTTCATCGACTTCGCCGGCTCCACGGTGGTCCACTCGGTGGGAGGCTGGGCGGCCCTGGCGGGCGCGATCGTGGTCGGCCCGCGCTTGGGCAAGTATTCCCTTGACGGCTCGCCGCGCGCTATTCCCGGCCACAATCTGGGCATGGCCGCCTTGGGGGTGTTCATCCTGTTCTTGGGCTGGTTCGGCTTCAATGCCGGTTCGACCACGACTGCGGATGGCACGGTCTCTCGCATCGCCGTGAACACGTTCCTAGCCGCATGCAGTGGCTCGATCTTCGCCATGTTGGTCTCGTGGAGGAAGTTCGCCAAGCCCGATGTCGGCACGACGCTCAACGGCGTGCTGGCCGGCTTGGTCGGCATTACCGCTCCCTGCGCCTCGGTGACTCCGCTCGGCGCGATCATCATCGGTGCGGTCTCAGGAGTGCTGGTAGTCTTCAGCGTCCGCTTCTTCGACAAGCTGCATGTCGATGATCCCGTCGGTGCGATCTCCGTGCACGGCGTGTGCGGCGTGTGGGGCACGCTTGGTGCGGCGCTGCTGCACGAGAACCTGTTCCTGGGCCTTGAGTACGACTTGCTCGGCACGCTCTGGGTGCAAACCGTCGGCGTCGTTGTGGCGTTCGTCTGGACGTTCGGCACGGCTTTCATGCTGTTCAAGATCGTCCACGCGGCGATCGGCCTGCGCGTTACGCAAGAGGAAGAGATCGAAGGTCTTGACCTCGGCGAGCACAACTCGCGAGCCTACCCGGACTTTCAGGTCTCGATCAACTGATCTGGGTCTATCCGTCCCCCGGCCCGGCGTTTCCTGACGGGAGCGCCGGGCCATTGTGCTGGGGGCGGCCGGGGCCGTCTTTCGAATGCCGCGTAGCACCGGTGGGATTCGAGGTGTCGCGAATATCGGTCGTCGGAAGGGTGTTAATCTCACACATTGTTTCCGCCGGTTTTCTCGTCGATGCGAAGCGCAATAGAAATCTTCAATTGGAGCAATTGATCGTTGCGATATTCGCCAGAATACAGACCATGAGAAAGTACTGAAGTGGAGATCCCGAGACGCGGTAAGAGAATTCCAATTCAGGCAAGAATGCGATCCATATGGGTCAGCGGAGGGAACCGAGATGAAGAAGATCGAGGCGATCGTCCAGCCATTCAAACTGGACGACGTTCGGGAGGGCCTGAAGAGGGTCGGAATGGACGGCATGACACTTTTCGACGTGCGAGGCTACGGACGCCAGCGCGGGCATAAGGAGATCTACCGAGGCCACGAGTACGAGGTGGACTTGCTGCCGAAGGTCAAGCTCGAGTGCGTCGTGCCCGATGACAGAGTCGACGAGACTGTAGGCGCGATCATCGAGTCTGCCCGTACGGGCGCGATCGGCGACGGCAAGATCATCGTCTCTGACGTTCCGGAAGCGATCCAGATTCGCAGCGGGCAGTCCTTGGAAGACGTCTCGTGAAGCGCGCTATTCGCCGGGCCGGCCCCGGTCCTCCGGCCCCGGCGGGCCGATCAGAAATTCTTATCCGGCGTATGAATTGGGCAGTCGCGCAATCTGCTAGGCACAATGCTAATCGGATTCCCCCAAGTCGAGGGATCGCACGTCCGTCCCGCCGGTGTTTCGACGACTGCGGCAGCCGCTCGCAGCTGCAGCCGTGTCGTCGCAGGGAAGGGCCCGCGAGACGGTCTTCCCACGGGCGGGGGTCTGGGAAAGGAGTGTTCAGATGAAAAGAATCGTCACATTTGCCGTGATGCTGATCGCCGTGCTGGGGCTGCCAGTCTCGGCGGCAGCGCAAGACGGAATTGACACAGGGGACAACGCTTGGATCCTAACCAGTTCCGCGTTGGTCCTGATGATGACAGGGCCTGGATTGGCCCTGTTCTACGGGGGGCTCGTCCGCCAGAGGAATGTCCTCGGCACCATGATGCAGTCCTTCGCGATGATGGCGCTAATGACATTGCTGTGGGCCATCTATGGCTACAGCCTGTCGTTTGCGGAAGGGAACACGTTCGTCGGAGGTTTCGGGCACGTGTTCCTCAACGGTGTCGGCATGGAGCCCAACGGCTCGATCCCGCACCTGACCTTCATGGTCTTCCAGTTGATGTTCGCGATCATCACCCCGGCGCTGATCAGCGGCGCCTTCGCCGAGAGGATGAAGTTCTCGGCAATGCTGCTGTTCATGGCGCTGTGGGGCACGGTCGTGTACTTCCCCATGGTTCACATGGTCTGGGGCGGGGGATTCATGAGCGGAGACGGGATGATTCCTTGCCTCGACTTCGCCGGCGGCAGCGTGGTTCACATGTCGTCCGGCGTGGCCGCGCTGGTGATTGCCCTGTACTTGGGCAAGCGCAAGGGGTATCCCAGCGAGGCCATGCGCCCGCATAACCTCACGTTCGCTTTCATCGGCGCTTGCTTGCTCTGGGTTGGCTGGTTCGGCTTCAACGCCGGCAGCGCCTTGGCGGCCGACGGCCTTGCAGCGGTGGCTTTCGTGAACACGCACTTTGCCGCGGCAGCGGCGGTGGCCAGCTGGCTGGTGGTCGAATGGCTCCGCGACGGCAAGCCGAGCATGCTCGGCGGCATCACCGGCGCGGTTGCCGGCTTGGTCGCCATCACGCCTGCCTCAGGCTTCGTCGCCCCGATGGACGCCATCATCATCGGCTTGGCCGGGGGCGCGATCTGCTACTTCGCCGTAGCTGTAGTCAAGTCGAAGTTCGGCTACGACGATTCATTGGATGCATTCGGCGTCCACGGCGTTGGCGGCACCGTGGGAGCTCTGCTCACCGGCGTGTTCGCCCGCGTGGCGATTGGCGGCGCCGATGGCTTGGTCGAAGGCAATGCAGGACAGTTCGTCAACAACGCCCTGGGCAGCGCGCTGACCTGGGTCTTTTCCGGAGTTGCGACCTTCGTTATCCTGAAGATCGTCGACGCGATCATCGGTGTGCGCATCAGTTCGGGAGACGAGTCCATCGGCCTGGATATCACGCAGCACGGCGAAGAGGCCTACAACTAGCAGGAGGACATCAGAGATGAAGAAGATCGAAGCGGTTATCCAGCCATTCAAATTGGACGACGTCCGTGAAGCGCTCAAGGGGATCGGCCACGATCGCTTGACGATTTACGACGTGCGCGGCCACGGTCGGCAGAAGGGCCACAAGGAGGTCTACCGCGGCCAGGAGTACGAGGTGGACCTGCTGCCCAAGGTCAAGCTCGAGAGCTATGCGTCCGACGACCGGGTCGACGAGATTGTCAACGCTATCGTCGAGTCGGCTCGCACGGGCAAGATCGGCGACGGCAAGGTGTTCGTCTCCGACATCGCATCGGCCATTCGGATACGCAGCGGCGAAACGGACGACGACGCTATCTAGCCTGCCCTGGCTGTCGCCTCTTGGCAGCCTCAAGGCCGGGCGGGCCGCAAAGCCCGCCCGGCCTAATCTACTCTCGTAGGAGTTGCGTCGCGTCTGGGCGGAGGTCCGATGTCCAACCTCACCACGTATCACGCGCAACAGATGGAGCGGGTGAGTTCGGATTTCTTCGAGGATGGAGACGGCCTGCGCGCCGTCGCCCGGCGCACTAGTGCCGTGGACGATATCGTCCGGGGGCGGTTCGAGGAATTCTTCGCCGGAGCCCGCGACGGGGTGGCCGCGATTGCGGTGGGCGGTTACGGCCGCTCTGAATTGTTCCCGTTCTCCGACATCGACCTGCTGCTGCTGTTTGGCAGCATACGCGACGCCGAGCGCAACGAAGACCGAATCGCGAAACTGATTGCCTCGCTGTGGGATTCGAAACTGCAGGTCTCCCACTCGGTGCGCTCTCCCAAGGATTGCACCAGCTTGGCCCGCGACAACACGGACCTGCACATCAGCATGCTCGACACGCGCTTCGTCGCCGGCGACGAAGCTTTCGTCGCGACGCTGCAGGATAGCCTGCTGCCGAAGTTCTACTTGCGGGAGCAGCGCTCCCTGCTGCGCTCCCTGATCCAGAAGGCCCGCCAGCGCCACCAATCCTTCGAGAACACCCTGTACCATCTGGAACCCAACATCAAGGAGGGCCCTGGAGGCTTGCGGGACTACCATCTCGCCTGCTGGGTAGCGCAGCTGCAGAACGTCGAACCGGGCCGCATACCGGCCAGCGGCGAGTCCCTGCCCCAGAGCCCGTGGCTCGACCCGGAAGGCGCAAAGCGCTTCCTGTTCGCTGTGCGCTGCTACCTGCACTACTACTACGGGCGAGACAGCAACGTGCTGTCGTTCGACCTGCAGGACTCGATCGCTCATGCCGGCGCTGGCAAGGTCTACGACGGGCTTGGTGGCGCTGCCGACATGATGCGCGAGTTCTATCGCAGGACACGGTCGGTCTATCGCCTCGCACTGCGCCTGATGGACGAGTCTTCGGCTCCGGCGAACGCCCTGGTTTCGATTCTGCGCAAGCGCAAGTCGCGCCTATCCAACGTCGACTTCAGCGTTAGCAACGGGCAGGTCTACTTCAAGGACCCGCGCTTGCTGGAGCACCGTCCTGAGCGCGTCCTGAGCTTGTTCGAGTTTCAGGCGCGCCACGGCCTCGCGCTGGCATCGGAGACAGAGCGGCGCATTCGCGACCAGCTGCCGCTGTTCCGGCAGCACGTCGAAGCCACCCCGGCACACTGGCCGGCGCTGAAGCGGATTCTGCTGCTCCCGCACACCTACCGGACGTTGGAGGCGATGCGCGAGGCCGGCGTCTTGTACGCGCTGTTCCCCGATTTCGAACTGGTGGACTGCTTGGTGATTCGCGATTTCTACCACCGCTACACCGTGGACGAGCACACTCTGGTGACCATCCGCGTGCTGAAGGAGCTTCCGAGTGCGACAGAGCGCATCGACCAACGCTTCGCTTCTCTCCTAGAGGAGATCGACCACGCCGAGCTGCTGCAACTTGCGTTGTTGTACCACGATCTTGGCAAGGGCGTGGAAGGGCGGCCGCACCAGGAAACCAGCGCCGAAATGGCTGACCTCGGCATGCAGCGGATCGGGTTGGAGGATCCGCTGGCTCGGGAGACCGTGATCCAGCTTGTGGCCGACCACCTGAAGATGTCGGAGGTGATGACCAAGCGCGACATCAGCGAAATGTCGGTCTTGGAAGACTTCAAGCGGGAGGTCAAGACCTTGGAGCGGCTCAAGCTGCTCACGTTGATGACTTATGCCGACACCGTCGGCGTGAACCCTTCGGCACAGATCAACTGGCGCAAGGAGCTGCTTTGGAGATTGTATCGGGGCATCAACTCCATATTCCAGCGCGACCACGGCGACCGGCGTATCAACCAGAGCACCGTCGCGGACTGCTTGGACCAAGCTGCCGATCAAGCCGAGAGAGAGCGCCTGAAGCGCTTCCTGCGAGGCTTCCCGGAGCGCTACGTACGCACGCACACGCCAGACCAGGTCCGTCGGCACGCAGAGCTGGCGGGCACTATGGAGGCGGGGCGGGCGACCGCCAAGTGCGCCTGGGAGCGCGGCTACCTTGAAGTGCTCGTCCTGTCGCCGGATCGGCCCTTCCTGTTCGCCTCGCTGTGTGCCGGCATCACGGCTTCAGGGGGTGACATCGTCAGCGCCGAGGCCTTTGCCAACGAAGAGGGGCTCGTGCTGGACTCGTTTCGCGTCGCGCCGAACACGACGGTGGGCGAGCTGCGGCAAATGGATCCAGCCCAGATCGAAGAACTCGAGCTGAGGCTGCAAGGTCTGGCCGAAGGTACGATCGACGCTTCCGGCCTGCGCCAGTGGCGCGTGCGCGCTCCCTACAGCCGTCGCAACGGCGAGCCGCCTTCGGTTTCGTTCGACAACGACACTTCTGCCCGCGCGACCATCTTCTTCGTCAACACCGCGGACCGACCCAAGCTGCTGCACGATCTGGCCAGCGCGTGCTCCAGCAGGGAGTGCAATATCGATGTCGTGCTGAGCCACACGCAGGGCAGCCTCGCAATGGACACCTTCTATCTGACGCGGCGCGGCGAGAAACTTCCGGAGCAGATCTGCGAGCTGCTCAAGGATGATCTGCTAGAGGCCTGCGAGCCCAGCTAGCGAGCGCCCGTGAGCGCACCGCTGCGACGGGTGTCCCGCGCTGCTCTGGGCGTGGCGGAGCAGAGAGCTGCTGCGTTGCGATTACGCTGCGGTATCCGCAGTGGGCTCGGAATCGGTCGCATGCGAGGACCGGGGACTGCAACGCCCTTCGGCCGGATCATTCCGGCAGGCTCCGCCGTGGGGGCCTGGATCCAGCCATCCTCCTAGCGGCGAGCCGAGGACGGCGAGGGTCGGACGCGGTCCCGCTCGAGATTTCAGAGACTACTGCGCGTCAGGTTGGTTGATCGCGTCGTCGCGGTAGATCCGGTCCATCACGTTGACCACGTGCCGGACCGCGAGGTTGTCGTCGATCGTTAGTATGTGCGCCCCGGATTCCACTGCAAGCGTGGCCGCCACGGCAAGACCGGCGGCGCGCTGTTCGGCACTGGCACGGATTGACTCGACGAAGAATCGCTTGCCCGTCAGAGTGACTTGCAGGCCTTGGGCAGGGGGGGCCAGGCGGCGCAGGTTTCTCAGCAGGTTGAAGTTCTCGAAGCCCCGCTTGCCGTGCTCCAGCCCGGGATCGAGGACGATTCTCTGGCGTGCGATGTTCGACTTGTCGGCCCGCAGCAGCGACGCGCTGAAGTCGTGCCGCACGATCTCTTCCAAGTTCGTGAGAGGTTCCATGCGCGACCACTGCTCCGGCGCGCCGCGCATGTGTCCCAGGATCAGCGCGGCGTCGGTGCCATTGACGGTTGGTGCCATCAGCCGATCATACGCAAGGCCGCTGAAATCATGCACGATGGATGCGCCCAGATGGGCGACCCGGTACGCCGTGTGGGAGTGAACGGTCACAACGCTGAGCGGCACCTTCAGTTCATTGCTCAGCTTGCGCACGACCGGGACCAGCAGCGGCAACTCGTCCTCGGCGTCAGGAATGCCGGACACCGGGCTCAGCGGCAGGGCCTGCACCTCTACGATATGGACTCCCGCAGCCTCGAGCGCAAGAGCCCGACTCAGGATCGCGCCAGGGTCCGGCTTGGCAGCCTTGCTACCCTTCGCGAGGTTGATGCGTACCGACAGGAAGGTGGTTACTCCCAGTGTGACGTGCTCGTTGGGCAGGCTCCACAGAGCCCTTGTGCGTTGAAAAGCCATCGCTTATCCGAATTCGAACCCAGCCGTCGCGTAGACCTCATCGGAGTGAGAGTGCAGGGTGGGGGATTCTCCCCCGCACAGCATCATTCGCTCAAGCCGGCGGACCGGCTGGAAGCCGAGTTCGGTAGCCAGTTCGCGTGCGGACCGATTCGAAGGCAGGAAGTCCCAGAATACGCGCTCGCCCTGTCGACTTTCAAGCGTGGCCCGCAGGACGGAGGCAGCGGCGCGCGCGTTCTCGGCGACGCACGGGCCGACGAACCAAGCCGAAGAACCGGGACGTCCGAAGGCGAATCCTTCCGGGCAGCTTGCGCCCGCGACTGTGGAATCCTTGCAAAGGTCGCGCAACAAGCGGGACCGGTCGTAGTTGCAGGCCTCCCGGTCGATGCGTTCCAAGGCGGCGGACAGTGTCGCAACGCATCGAGCCGAAGTCCTGCCGCCGCAACTCGGCTTGTCTTCGGGCGGCCGTTCCCAGCGCTCGATCAGCTCGGTGCTGACGAATCCGACCTCCTCGTAGAGCGGTTTTCCCATCGAAGTAGCGTCCAAGCCGCACGTGCGGGTTCCGCAGAGTTCGAGCCAGTCCAGCGCATGTTGCACCAGAGCCCTGGCGATGCCCAGTCGTCGAAACTCGGGCAGGACCAGTACCATGCCGAGCCACGCCATCTCCGACCCGTAGCGCACCGCCGTCGTGCTGCCCACGACGACGCCCTCCCTTTCGGCGACGAAGCAGCCCTCGGGCTCGAGGCGTAGCAGCCGCTGCCAGTCGCTGGGAGTCTGATTCCATCCGGCTGCGTGCTTGAGGCGCATCGCACCGGGAATGTCGGCGTCCCGCATCTGCCGGATCATGCGGTTCTGCGTCTCCACTGATAGTAGGCCGTGCCCGCCAGCACCAGCACGACGGAGAGGCCGATCCAGAGCATTGCGGTGAAATTGCGGTCATACGCTTGCGATCCGAAGAGCGTGCTGGCCATCAGGGCGGGCGCTCGCGCCGGGACGCTAAGCGCCAGAAAGCGGCCCAGTCCGAGCGGAGACAGGCCTGCTGCGTAGCTCATCGCGTCTTTCGGGGTGCCGGGCAGCAGGAACAGCACAAATATCGCGACGTGGCCCTTGCGCGATTGGAGTGCTTCGTCGATTCGCGCAAGCTTTTCGCTGCCGATCATCCACTCGACGACCGGCCTCCCCACCACCTTGGCGAAGCCGAAGTCGAAGGCGGCACCGAGGAGGATGCCGATGATCGAGTAGAAAAAGCCCCAACCCGTGCCAAACACGTAGCCAGCGGCGAACTGGGTGATCTCGCCCGGGATGGCGAACACTACCACCTGCAGGAACTGGATCCCAATGCAGATGAGCGGCCCGGCGATGCCGTCCCGCCGCATCCATTGCACGAGCTGCTCATGCTGAAGCCATTGCACGAGCTGGTCGTAGTGAGGCAAACGATCAAGCCATCGGAGCTGCCAGGCAAGCGCCGAGATCGCTACGAGTCCCGCCGCGCCGGCGATCGCCCAACGCTTAGCGTGTGGGCGCGTCGGACGCTCGCCTGGCACTGCCTGCCCCATGTCGTATTCTATGACGCGATGATGCTGCACGAGCCGATGACGCTAGTCACTGACTACGCGTTAGGCGCGTTGTGCGTTGTGCTCGCTATTCGGATGCGCAGCAGGGGCTTGCCGCAGAACCGGTCGGACTGGACGGCGGCTCTGTTCGCGTGCGCCCTTGCAGCATTCGCAGGCGGCACGTACCACGGCTTTCTTCCGTGGATGGACGGCGCTGTCGCGGCGGTCCTGTGGCGCCTAACGCTGCTTGCAATCGGCTGGGCCGCCTATGCGGCTGTGGTCGCTACTTGCCGCGCTCACCTGGGCGGTCGCCAAGGGACGGTAATTTGGATCGCGCGGGCGCAATTCGGGATCTACGCTCTCGCGGCGATTGCCAGCGGAGAGTTCATCGCTGCCATCATCGACTATTCCGTTGCCTTCGCCTTCGTGCTGGTAGTACACGTCTGGGCTTGGCACAAGCACGGCGATGGCGCAGCCCTAACGGTGGTCGGCGGCGTGCTCGTGACCTTCGCGGCCGCAGGCATCCAAGCGGCAGGGATTGCTCCGCACGAGGCCTTCAACCATAACGACCTCTACCACGTGGTGCAAATGGCGGGCACCGCGCTCCTGTATCGAGGAGCGCTGACGTCCGCCCGCGGATCGCCCTAGCTTTAGGCTATTCGACCCAGCCGTGCTCGTCCTGCACACTGACCATCACGGCTAGGATGTCGTTCCATGTTTGCGGGTCCATCATCACGGCGTTGGGGAACATGCAGCCGTCCCAGCAAATGTGACGGCACTCCTTCGTGAGTTGGCCGTCCCCGTCTCGCAGCCAGAATCCCGCATGGCGGGTGATATCGAGCCGTCCGTTCGGATCGGTGGCCTGGCAGTGCCGGCCGGTCCGGTCATGGCTGCCGCTGCCGAAGACAGTGCCGTCATTCTGGGCCACGTGGAAGTCGTTGGTCCACGGGCGCAGGGCGCCGGTCACTTGGCGCAGGGCATCGTCCAGCTGGGCACCGTCATTCCAGGCGAAGTCACTTGGCAGGATGGCGTGCTCCGGTGCGTTATAGCCCAGCGTGTAGAGCAGTGTGTGGGCCATGTCAGCTTGGAATCCAATGTGCTTATCATTCACGGATTCAAGGACTTCCAGCATATACTTCCAGCTGTGCATGCTGCCCCAGCAGATCTCGCCTTCGGCGGAGAGGCGTTCGCCGTGGTCGGCTGCGATGGCCGCCGCCTGGCGGAACGTCTCGACCACGTTGGCGGTGTTGCCCTTCGGGTCCTTGGCCCAGTCCTCGACCCCGCTCGCGGAGTCAATGCGGATCACGCCCGTCGGGCGAATGCCCCACTGCGTGAACTTGCTGGCGATGGCGCACGCCTTCCTGATGGCGGTCAGGAACGCGTCGCGCCCCGCGCCCGGATCGATAGCTGCACCCCCTCCGGTCGGTTCCCAGACCGGCGCGACAACCGAGCCGATCGCCAAGCCTCGCGCCGCGAACTTGTCGACCCAGGCCTTGAGCTCGTCGTCGGTGCTGTCAATGCCGATGTGGGGCTCGGACAGGAACAGGTCCACGCCATCGAACTTCCTGCCATCGACCTCGGCATTGGCAGTCAGGTCAAGCATCGTCTCGAGGGCGATGGGCGGTTCGTCATCCGGCCCGTCTCCGCCCTTGCCCACGACACCAGGCCACGCGGCATTGTGCAGTTTCGGGAAGTTGTTGCGGTCGTTCATGGTGATGCGAATCAATGATATCGCATTGTCACCCACGGATATCGGCGGGCGCGCCCTACCCTGGAGCTGGAGGCGGCTCGACGGGCGGACGATCGCGTGCGCGGACGCTGTGGACACGGACGTGACGCACCCGCAGAGTCCTCGGCCTAGTCTCAGGGAGCAGTGATTTCTAGTGCTGCGGCAGCTCGTGTCTCTTGGCTAGTCCGCGCCTGAAGTGCCTGGTACCTGGTCAAAGCCTCGCGGGCCTGGTCGCGCATACCCGTCCTTTGATACGCCTGCGCCAGCTGGTAATGCACGCTCCCGTCGGAGTCCAGGCTGGCGGCCGCTCGCAGGTGCTCCACCGCCTTATCCGGCTCGTCGACGGCAAGGTACGACCTGCCGAGGTCAAGCCTCGCCGATTGGGGTGGGTTCGGAGCCGCTAGGGCGCTCTCCAAGAGCGGGATGGCGCTACGAAAATCCTGTGCTTCGGCCAGCAGGTTACCGAGCATCGCCGCCCATCGGGGGTCACGCTTGTCCGTTTGGTGGAACTTCTCCAGCAAGGGCCGCGCTTCCTCGACACGCCGTGCAAGGTACAGCAGTTCCGCCATCTGTCTTTCCAGCGCGCCATCTTGCGGGCGGATCGCCAGTGCCGCCCGGACGGCATCGGCCGCCTCGGAAAACTCGGAACGCACGGCCAAAAGGTCTGCGATCAGAGTCAACTGATCCACCGATTCGGGCAGTCTTCGCAAGCTGTGGAAGGCTTCGTCGGACAGCGCGGCGTAGGCTCTGGCCGCCCAGTAGAGTTCCTCGGACGATGCTTGGGCCGATACGGGCACGATGACATCGAACTGGCCGAGTTTGAACGCGCACTCGGCGGAATCAGGTGCCGAACAGTCTTCTACGGGCAGGGAAGCGGCGCGTGCGCGCTCGACCTGTGCCCAATCCAAGCGGCCGGCTTGCTCATACAAGGCGGCGAGGGCTTCGTGGTCGGAGCGCCTTCCCGGCCCTCTTGCCATGGCCTCGCGGAACAGGTAAAGGGCGCTTGGGAACTGTTTCGTTTCCAAGCGCGTGTAAGCCAAGAGGCGCAACATTTGCTCGGATTCGGGATCTCGCTCCTGCAACCCTGCGATGGCATCTGATGCGAGTTGCTCGTAACTGCGCACCAGGCCGGCATGCGGAAACGGACTGGCACCGTCCTGTTGCCTGAGCTTCTTCCAAGCGTCCGCCGCTTCGGAGTACTCTCCCACTGCCTCAAGTGCATCGCCCAGCAATGCGCGAGCGAAGGGATGCGCTGGATTCAACCGGACCGCTTGGCGCAACGGTTCGACTGCGTCGGCATAAGCTCCCAGCCGCGTATAGGTGGCGCCGAGGAAGAAGTGTGCCGGGAACGACGATGGCATCGCCGACGCGGCCGAGCGCAGGGGAAGGATAGCGGCGCTGTCTTGGCCGCTCAGATGCAGTGCCATCCCTAGATTGGCCCGTAGCGCCGGTTCGGCCGGATAGCTGTTGGCCAACTGGCCATAGAGCTCGGCAGCGTCTGCGAAGCGCTCTTCCTGCATCGCCTTGCTGGCTTCGGAGGCAATGACCGATGGCTCGCTCTGCGCGAGGAGGTCGGCGAAGGATGCGAGGAGAAGCGCAATTCCAAGCAAGGCGGGCCAAGGACGGCCTAGCGATCTCAACTCGCTCTTTGGCATCTTGGCACCACCCGGCTCTATGATGGCATGCTAATTCCCGCTTGCGACCTTGTTGACCGGCCGCTCTGCTCCCACCCACGGCGACGGTCCGAATCGGGGCAACCAGATGCCTGCGCTGAAACGTTGGCGGTTGTAGGAAGAGGGGTATTCCAATTCGTCATCGGAGCCTGATGGTCGCGGTGCGCCTGTGCTTCACACGTATCTGGGGCAAGGAAAAGGGGCCTGCCCGAAGGCAGGCCCCGACAATCGGCCCACTCAGCGCGTTGGCTAGAAGCTGAACCTCAGCCCGATACGCACCACACGCTCGTTCGAGGCGCTGGTGATGGTCATGAACCCCCCGCTGTTCACGTTGTCGTTGAAGCGGCCGAACTGCGGAGTGTTTGTGAGGTTGAAGAACTCGGCCCGGAACTGCGCTTCAGCGGTTTCCCCGATCGGGAACTTCTTGAAGATGCTCAGGTCGAGGTTCGAGACTCCCGGCGTGTCGAGGATATTGCGCCCCGAGTTGCCAAAGCGCTGCTCGGTGATGGGCGCGAACGAGCTGGGGTCGTAGTAGTGCTGTCCGGGACCGACTCCACCCAGCTTTCTCACGGCGCTGACTTGATCTGCGGTCTGGAACGCGCTTGCGGCGTTCAGTGAGCTGCCAGACGCACGGATGCTCCGCGGTGTGCCGGTGAACATAGCCACGATGCCGCTGACCTGCCAGTTGCCCAACACCGTGCCAACCGCTGTGTTGTTGTTCTGGAGGAACGGTAGATCGTAGACAAAGCCCATCTGGAACATGTGCGTGCGATCGTACCCGGCCCTAGCCCGATTGCGGTGGAACACGTCCGGGTGGTCCCAGGCGACTCCGGCCCAGCCTTCGTCGTCGGCCATGCCGATGGCTTTCGACCACGTGTACGCCCCCTTGAGCATCACGCCACTCGAGAAGCTGCGGTTGATGGCCAGTTGCAATGAGTGATAGTCCGAGTTCAGGTAGCTATCCCACATGTTGATATTTCGATTCCTTCCGGTAATCGAAGCATAGGGCCGTCCGGCGTTGCCCTCTCCCGGCCGCGATGCATTGATGTCCTGATCGGCCAGCATGTCCACCGATCGGGTCGCCACGTACCCCAGCGAGGTGATCAGCTCGCCCGGAAGACGCCGTTCCACCGTGAAGTTCCAGGATGCGATGTAGCCCCGGTTCAGGGTCCCCTCATATGGGCTGCGGAAGCCGGCGTTGAACGGCACGTCGATGACACCTTGGTCGAGGTCCGGACCGATCACCGGCGGAATCCCGTCCGACAGCTTGCGGAACAGCTCGAATGTGTTGTCGCGCGCGAAGTCGAACGCAACCGTGATTGGGTACTGTCCGCGCATCGGGCGCGAGAACGGCATCGGACTGTAGTTGAGGCCGAAGCCGGTACGGATCACTGTCTTGTCGTCGACACGATAGGCGACGCCCGCGCGGGGCGAGAACAGACCGCTGCTGACGTCGATTCCGGCGTTCTTGGGCACGCTGCCACGACCGCCGAGGTACATCAGGTTGGTGTCGGGGTCGTAGCGCTCGATGCCCTTGCCGCGGGCACGCGTCATCAGCGGATAGTACTCATATCGCAGACCCAGGTTGAGTGTCATGTTGGGCGAAACCTGCCACCTGTCGGTGATGTAGCCGGCGAACTGCCATTCGGCACCGGTTGCCAGCACGTGCTGGATCGCCTTGCGCATGCGCGATGTCTCGCCCAGAAGGAACGCCGCGTAGTGGTTGAATTGGCCCGGCGCGGCGCCGCCCTTGAGTGAGGTGACATCGCCGTTGAAATCGATCACGCCACGAGGACCGCCGCCAAGCTCGGGCTGCCAGTGCGCCAGCTTCAGCAGGATGCCGTCAAAGCCGAAGCGAATCTGGTGCGTGTTCTTGATCCAAGTGAAGTTCTGGCTCGTCGTGTAGTTCTCCTCCACGCGGTCGAGCGGCTGCCAACCGGGAGCGCCCAGGCGAGTATAGGGCCCGGGCTGGATCCGCGGGAAGCCGAGCTGGCGCGGATCCGGCCCCCCCAGCCCCGGGATTCCGAGGCCGAAGTCCTTGCCCAAGTCGGTGGGATTGACGAACTGGTCCTGCCGCCAGTATCCGACCACGCCGTCGTAGAGGAATGTCGGCGAGAAAGTGTAGGTGTGGCCGAATGTGCCAAGGTTCACGTACGTTTCCGCATTGCCCGGACTGCCGCCCGGAGCCGGCCCGCCCGCGTCGCCGAAGATCGGGTTGCCTGAGACCGGCGCGTCCATGAAGCCGTGCTTGGCCCACAGGGAGTACTTGTCGTTGACCGTGAAATTGATCTTGCTGTCATAGTACGCACGGTCGAACGGTGGGGAATCTGAAGAATGGAAGTTGTTGTTCGTGCCGGGCTGGTTGGGCTCCGGTATGTACGTCTGGACCAGCCGGGAGATCGGGCTCTGCAGGCTGCCAGGGATCATCTTGTTAGGGAAGAGCTCCCTGCCCGTGCCGTCGGGATTGCCCGTGTACGGGTTGTAGAGGTCGTCGCCGTAGGCGCTGAAGTCACCCATCCGCTGGTCCATTGTCGGCACTTCGTCGCCTGTGCGAACGCCCGAAATCGCCTGGGTCGTGTTGTCGTAGCTGAAGAAGTAGAAGAAGCGGTTCTTGACGATCGGGCCGCCGATCGTACCACCGAAGTTGTTGAAGCTGCTGTCCGGCTTGCCTGAGGCGAAGTAGTTCCTCGCCCGCAGGCTGTCGTTGTCATGGAACAAGAACGCGGAGCCGTGCAGCTCGTTCGTGCCCGACTTGGTGATCACGGTCGTTGACGCCCCGCCCGACAGCCCCTGCTCGGCCTCGCCCGAGCCGGTCGTGATGCTCACGGTCTCGATGGTCTCGGCCGGTGCGATGTAGCCGGCGTGGTGGGGCAGCCAGACGTTGATGCTGGCGGCACCGTCGATGCGGGTGACGTTGTTGTTGCGATTGGTGCCGTTGACGTTCGTGCTCAGAGCGCGCGCGGGAGTGTCGAGGATCGAGTTCTGGAACCTTGCCGGCGTCGCGCCGGGCACGAGGTTGACCAAGCTCTGGTAGTTGCGGAAGTTCGGCAGCGGGAAGTTCGTGATCGCTCTTTGAGTGATCTCCGAACGAGTGTCCGCCTTCTGTGTCTGCAACTGCGCGGCTGAGGCCTCAACCGTGACTTGTTCCGTCACTTGGCCTAGGACCAAGCCGACATCGACTTGTGACACGGCGTTCGCCGTGACGTTGACACCGGTCTCGGTGTGAGTGCGGAATCCATCCGAGGTGATCTCCACGTCGTAGGATCCGATCGGCACGTTTACCAGACGGAACAGGCCGTCCCCGCCTGTAGACGAGGTCAGTTCCAAGCCCGTGCCAACGTTTACCGCGCTGACACTGGCACCTGGAACGACAGCGCCGGTTCCGTCCGAGACGGTTCCGACGATTGAGCCGTACAGCACCTGCGCTGAGGCTGGCACCGCAGAGCTTAGCACCAACGCCGTAATGGCAACGGCCATAGCACACAAGCTAAGCGCTTGCTTTGTCATTCGTGAATCCTCCGTTTGAGCGTTTGGCCGCCGAGCTCGCGCTCTCGGCCGCCATTCTGTTCAACCCCTGTCGCATCGTGTGTTTCGCCTTGACAGGCGCGAGCACTAAACGGTTAAACTTTTGCACAAAGTTAAGGGATTGTCAAATCGGAGCATAAGGCAGGGTGCGCGACATTTCCGTGAATGATGCGCGTTTCGCTGAGGCGGCCTTCTTTGTCTGAGTGTATATGATACTCTCAGGCAAGGAGGCCTCATGCCTGACTCCCTGCCTGACCTCGAAGCACGACGCTCGCAAGTCCTGCTCGAAATCGCCCAGCTCGGCGACTTCCGACGCGGCTCCGTCCATGCGTCCTTCCGCCGCTGCGGCAAGCCCAACTGCGCCTGCGCCCGCGACGACCACCCCGGCCACGGTCCCCAAGTGCGCCTGTCCTACAAGCAGGCCGGCAAGACCGTCCAGCAAACCCTCTCCGAGCCCGCCCAGATCCACAAGGCCGAACGCGAGGTGGCCACCTTCCGCCGCTTCCAGCAGCTCAGCTCCGAACTCGTCCAGATCAACGAGCGGATCTGCCAGCTGCGCCCGCCACAGGCCCGAGATCTGGATCTGTCGCCGTACGTGCCAAAAAAAAACGCTGCGCGCCATCCAAGACGCCGTTCAGGCCGAGGTCGGCAGCCTGCTGCGAGTGATCGTTAACGCCCGCCGCCGACTCGGCGCGTTTGACCTCGAAGCCTTGGAAGAGGCCACGCGCGCGGCCCTGCAGCGGGCCGGGGCGCGCCTGCTGGAGGAACTACTGGAAGAAAGCGAGGACCCCACAGCCGCGCCGCTGTGCTCCTGCGGTGCAGCAATGCGCTGCGAGGGGCTGCGCTCCAAGCGCTTGGTCAGCCTGCTGGGCAATGTCAGCCTGCGCCGGCTCTACTATCACTGTCGGCACTGCTGGCGCGGCACGCTGCCGTTCGACCGCGACCTAGACATCGAGGGCACGCAGTACTCGCCGGGCGTGCGCCGCCTGCTGGCCGTGGTCGGCGGCGAAACGCCGTTCGCGCGCGGCCGTGAGCTGCTCGCAGAGCTGGCGGGCATTGCGGTCAGTGTCAAGGCCGTCCAACGGCAGGCTCAGGCGATTGGCAGCGACTTGGCGGCGCGCGCCGAGTCGGACCGCCGCCAGGCAGCCCTGCGGGGATTCCCGCCCCAGACCGGCGCGCCGATTCCCACGTTCTACATCGAGATGGACGGCACCGGCATCCCGGTCACGGCCGCAGCCGCGGCCGGGCGAGAGGGCAAGGACGGCACTGCGGCGCGGACCCGCGAGGTCAAGCTCGGCTGCGTCTTCACACAGACCGAACTCGACGCCGAGGGCCGGCCGGTCCGGGACCGCAGCTCCACCACATACACCGGCGCAATCGAGGACGCCGAGGCGTTCGGGCAGCGCATCTACGACGAGGCTTGGCGGCGCGGCTTGCACCGCGCCGAGCGGGTGGTGGTGCTCGGCGATGGAGCAGCCTGGATTTGGAACCTGAGCCACATCTACTTCCCCAAGGCCATCGAGATTGTCGACATCTACCACGCCCGCGAGCACCTCTGGGAACTGGGCCGCCAGCTGTTCCCGCAGGATCGCAAGCAGCGCCGCCGCTGGGTGCGCCGACGCAAGAAGCAACTCGACGAGGGGCGCGTCGAGCACTTGGTGCGGTTCCTGCGCAGTCTCCGGCCCGAAACTCCCGAACTGGTCGAGCAGTTGCGCACCGAGGCAGCCTACTTCGAGGGCCATGCCGAGCGCATGCGCTATGCCGAGTTCCGCCGTCAGGACCTCTTCATCGGCTCCGGAGTGATTGAAGCTGGTTGCCGTAGTGTGATCGCCGGTCGCCTAAAGCGCTCAGGTATGTTCTGGACCGTCGACGGTGCCAACTCGATCATCGCCCTCCGCTGCGCACAGATCTCCAATCGCTTTGCAGACTACTGGGAAGACCGGGCCGCAGCTTAGGTTTCACAGAATTGTCGCGCACCCCATAAGGCATTGGAGAAACAGCAGATAGTTCCATTTGAAAGCTGTCGATGCACGCTCCAGTCCCCAGCCGACCTCGCCGCCTACACCGCGGGGAAGTCCCGCCTCGAGATGCTGACCAACTAAGCTTGAACTTGGCGATGCGTCTTTCGCGAGGGGCCCGTTGGACGGCGCTGCTGGCTGTGTTGTGCCCGGCGGCCATGGCACCTGCCCAGATTCGTTTCCGCCCGGCTACCGAGGACTCGGGCATCGGCTTCACGTTGAGCCACGCCCCGACCGAGAGGAAGCGCATGATCGAGACAATGGCGGGCGGGCTGGCTGTCTTCGATTTTGACGGCGACGGCTTGCAGGACATCTATTTCACGAACGGTGCGGCCGGGGAGAGCATGCGCAAGGAATCGCCGAGATACTCGAACCGACTATTTCGCAATCTCGGTGGCATGCGGTTCGAGGACGTCACCGAGGAGGCCGGCGTGGAGGGGCGCGGCTACTCCATGGGGGCTGCGGCGGCCGACTTTGACAACGATGGGCACGCCGACCTGTTCGTCGCCGGCGTCTTCCAGAACACCCTTTTTCGCAACCTCGGGGACGGCACGTTCGAGGACATCACGCCGCTGTCGGGAATTTCCAGCGCCGAGTGGGCCGTGGCAGCCGGGTGGTTCGACTACGACGGCGACGGGCTTGCAGATCTCCTCGTGGTCAACTACGCCGACTGGACGCCGGACTTTGACCGCTATTGCGGAGACCGCGAGCGCGGCTTGCGAGTCTATTGCCATCCGAAATACCTGACCCCCATCGCCAATCGCCTCTATCGCAACCTCGGCTCGGGGCGCTTCCAGCCGGTCGAGGCGCAAGCTGGGCTCAGCGCGTTTGCAGGGCGGGGCATGAGTGCGGCTTTTGCGGACTTCGATGGCAACGGCCGCATGGATGTCTTTGTGACCAATGACAACCTGCCGAACTTCCTGTTCTTGAACCAAGACGACGGCAGCTTCACCGAAGACGCCCTGCTGGCAGGGGCGGCGCTTCTCGACCACGGTCGCCCAGTCGCGTCGATGGGAGTGGACGTTGGCGACTTCGATGGCGATGGCTTGGCGGACCTGTCGGTGACGGCCCTGAGCAACGAGACGTTCCCGGTGTTTCGAGGAGCTGGCGGCGGCAATTTTCGGGATGCGACCGTAGCCTCCGGGTTGGCCAAGGCCTCGCGGTCCTACGCAGGCTGGGGCAATGTGTTTGCCGACTTTGACAATGATGGCTGGCTGGATCTGTTCACGGCCAATTCTCACGTCAACGATCTGGTGGAAGATTTCGAGCCGTTTGCGTATCGACAGCCGAACACCGTGTTCCGCAATCTCGGCGGGAGCTTCGGAGATGCCGTGGAGGTTGGCGCGGTCGGCACTCACCGGGGAGCGGCTGTGGCAGATTTCGACGCTGACGGCCGCTTGGATGTCGTGGTGAGCGCGCTGGGCGAGCCATCGAAACTGTTTCGAAACGTTTCCGAGCAACGGCACGCTTGGATCGCCCTGCAATTGATCGGCGAGCAGTCAGGGCGTGACGCCCTGGGTGCTAGGGTCCACGTTGACGGACAGACTCGCTGGGTAAAGAGCGCGGCAGGCTACGCCTCGTCAGCGTTGCGACCGGTGCATTTCGGGCTCGGCACAGCCGGCCGGCCGGTCTCAGTCCAGATCGACTGGCCCAGCGGACGGCAGCAACTTCTAGAGGATGTTCCCCTCAATCGCACCACCGCAGTCCATGAGCCTCGCTAGACTCCTTGTCTCGGCACCAGCTTGACGATGAAGTCAAGTTCGATCGAGGGGGCCGAGTCCCTGCCGGTTTGACGCTCGGCTTCAGCCGGTTGCGCCGAGCGATCGGGACGTTATCAGCACGCCCGCACCGTTCGCGCCCGGGTCGAAATCCCGCCTGCTATCATGCGGCCATGGCCGCTCCCAGCACGGTTCTAGGTGCCCTCACCGACCCGGCTGCGGGACAACCGGTGGAGTACCCCTACTCCGACGGCAAGGTCCTGATGGAGACGGATCCGCATGCGCGGTCGATCATCGATATGCGCGACCAGCTGGACACGCATTTCAAGGCCCGCCAAGACGCCTATGTGGCAGGCAGCATGGCGCTGTACTACCGCCAAGGCGACCCCGCGGCCGTGGTGGTGCCGGACGTATTCGTGGTGCTGGGCGCTTTGTACAAGCAGGCGCGCAAGTCGTATCTGCTCTGGGAGGAGGGCGGCGTGGCGCCGAGCTTCGTGGTGGAGGTGGCGTCGCCGTCCACGAGCCGTCGCGACGTGACGAGCAAGCGCGCGACGTACGAGCGGATGGGGGTGCTCGAATACTGGCGCTTCGACCCGCTGGGCGAGCTGATTGCGGGGCGGCTGGAGGGCTGGCGGCTGGCGGGTGGCCGCTACGAGCGGGTGCGGGCTGTGCGAGCGGCTGGCTGGCACCGCAGCGAGGCGCTGGGACTGGAGTTACGGGCGGAGCGCTGGCTGCTGCGGTTCCATGATCCACGGCTGGGCCGGGACATGCTCACGCACGCGGAAACCAGCGATGCCCTGCAAGAAACCGCGAGCCAGCGCGACGAGGCGATGAGCGAACGCGACGAAGCGACGCGAGAGCGCGACGAGGCGGTACGGGAGCGCGACGAAGCGAATCAACGGATCCGCGAATTGGAAGCGCGACTGCGGTTGTCCGACAAGTCCGCCTAGGATTCCAGCGTTCGGAGCAGTCTCAAGCCAGCCGCTAAGACAACATCGCGGAAAACTTGGTGCTGCAAAGTACGGATGCGTTTCCTATTCGGACAGCGACGGTTTCAGGCGACGGTTTCAAGCGACGCTTCGCAGCGGTGGTTCGGTCTGCGGCGACGACGGCCGCCACTGTCGAGATCCACTCTCGCTCAGTGCGGTCCGTAAACGACTGACGCTTGGAGCCCCGCTCGTTCCCCCTTGCGCGCATTCGTGGGTCTGAGGCGAAGCCTCGCTAGCTGCATAAATCCAGCCTCCGGAGTGGCCGCAGGTCTCGGAGAGTTGGCGGGTCAAGCTGCATCGGTCGGCGCAGCCGCGCTCTACGTTCGTGCGGCCTGGGATCAGTTTGCTGGCTGCGGCGGGGTGTTGCCGGATGGCATGGACTGGCGAATGTGGCGCGACGTCACCGAGTCGGGGCGACCATGCCTACACAGCAGCTAGCGAGTATGGCTGTTTGCCAGGCCCGCGCCTTTGGCCGGCGGCAGCCCCTTCGCCACCCGTTCGTAGATCGTCGCCATGGTGTCGAGAAACGATTTCTCGCGATGCCAGAATTCAGGGTAGTCGCCCTCTCTCCTCAGCAGCAGAGCCGAGACTGGCGGCACTTGGCGATCCGCCTCGGTCTCCTTGGGCAGAGGGCGACCCCGCCAGAAAGTGCGTAGGTCCGATGCGGGGGCGTCGCTCTGCACCGCGGGCACGGCCGGGTAGCGCGGCTCGCGAGTCGAAGCCGCCAGATCAGGAGGTGCCTTATCGGCCTCGCCCTGCAGCGCGGCGCCGAACTCGGACTTCGCGACGGCCTCCAGAAGCTCGGACCGCTCCAGCCCGCGGAACTCGAACAGCAACAGTGGATCGCGGTCGATCAGCGAGGCTACGTGGAAGTAGATGCTAGCGATGTGCTTGCACGGATTCACCCAGTCGGGGCACGAGCACGAGGCTTGAATCTCTCGGTGCGTGCGGGGCAGCAGCTTGACCGGCGCGCCCTCGAGAGCCTCCTCGATTGAGGGAGGGACCTCTCCAAGAACGAGGTGTGTCACCCAGTTTGCGTTCGAGCCCAAGCGCTTCAGGATTCTAGGCCAGTGCGTTTTCGCGATCTTCCGCAGCCCGATTTCGACCTCGTAGTAGGGAGTCTCGTAGACGCCGAAATGCGGGTTGATGTTGCCCATGACCGTGGCCGAGATCTTGCCCTTCTGGATGGAGAATCTCCGCCGCCGGTACGGCGCTGTGTAGCTCTTGCCTCGCGATAGGCGGCCCGAGTCCATGCAGTCCTCGAGCGCGATTAGGAACTCCTTGCCCCACCAAGTCTTGCTCTTGCTCGCCATGGAACTTCTCCTATCCGACCACCGCCTCGCCGCGGTTCAGTGCGATGAGATTCCGGAACGCCTCGTTGTCGAGCTTTGCGAGCCACGACTCGTCATTGCCGACGATCTCCTCGGCGAGTTTCTTCTTGGACTCGATCATCTCGTCGATCCGCTCCTCGAGCGTGCCCATCGTCACCATCTTGTGGACGAACACGGTCTTCTCCTGGCCGATCCGGAAAGCCCGATCCGTGGCTTGGTTTTCTACGGCAGGATTCCACCAGCGGTCAAAGTGGATGACATGGTTCGCCCGCGTGAGGGTGATGCCCGTCCCGCCGGCCCGCAAGGAAAGCACGAAAACTGCCCGCTCGGAGTCGGGATTTTGGAACTCCTCGACCATGTGCTCGCGCCGCGCCCGGGGCGTTCCGCCGTGGAGGTAGTAGACGGCTCCCGAATACCGCCTTCTGAAGAGGGCCTCGAGTTCCTTGCCGATCTCGGTGAACTGCGTGAAGACCAAGGCGCTCTCGCCTTCGGCCTCGATTTCGTCCAACATCTCGCAGACCCGTGCGAGCTTGTGCGAGCGTGCTTCCGAGAACTCACTGGCGTCCTGCAGGAACTGCGCCGGATGGTTGCAAATCTGCTTGAGACGCAGCAACGTGGAGAGCATCAGGCCCTGCCTGCCGATTCCCTCGGCGTCCGACAGCTTCCCTTCGAGGTCTGTTACCACAGCTTCGTAGAGCGCTGCTTGCTCGGGCGTCAGATTGCAGCAGGAATTCTGCTCCACCTTGTCCGGCAAATCGCGGATGATCGACTTGTCGGTCTTCATGCGCCGCAATATGAACGGTCGCACCATGCCGCGCAGGCGCTGCGTTGCCGCGCTGTCCTGGTGCCGCATGATCGGCCGCTCGAATTCCTTTCGGAACGCGGTCGCGTTCCCCAGGAACCCCGGATTGAGGACGCTGAAAAGAGACCACAGATCCATGAGCCGGTTCTCGACCGGCGTGCCGGTTAGGGCTACCCTGCGAGGTGCCTGAAAGCTGCGCACGGCCTTCGTCACCACCGCGCTTGGGTTCTTGATGTTCTGGGACTCGTCTACTACAAGCCTGTGCCACGGGACCTCCTTCAGGCGAACCGCGTCCAGGCGCGCGACACCGAACGAAGCGATGACGATGTCTTTGCCGCTTATCGCTTCCGCGAGAGCGTCCTTCGTCCTCGGCCGCTCCGGCCCGTGGAGGATGTACGCCGACAGTGCGGGAGCGAACCGCCGAGTCTCCCTGAGCCAGTTCCCGAGCACTGAAGTGGGCGCAATCAGCAGAGTCGGCCCAGAATTCGGGTTTCGGTTCTTGTCGCCTAGGATTGCCGCGAGTACTTGGATGGTCTTGCCTAGGCCCATGTCATCTGCCAGGCAGGCTCCGAAACCGAGTCGTTCCAGATATGCAAGCCAGGAATAGCCTCGCACTTGGTAGCCGCGTAGCGCGCCGACGAATCCGGGCGGCTGATCGAGTATCTCTAGAGAGCCGTTTCCTTGCAGTGCGGCGAACATTTGCCCGAAATCGGACTCGGGATCAATCTCGAGGGCGTTTGAGTCGGCTTGCGCACGAACAAGGTCGGCGACCGTCATGCTCCGCAGCCCGTCACCGGCCCGCCAGTACTCCTCGAGACGGGCGACTTCCTCGCTGCGCAGCTCCATCCACTGGCCACGCAATTGGACGAGCCCCTCTTTCGCGGCCACGAGCCGTTCCCACTCCGGGCGCGTGAGAGGCTTCCCGTCAAGCACGACTTGAGCTTGGAAGTCGACCAGTGTGTCGAAGCCGAGCATGCCGGAGGACTCTGTCCCCACGCTCTCGGAAGAGCTGAAGGGACGCGGAGCCAAGCGCAGCCGCAGGCGGCGCTGGCCGGTGGCGGTCCACCAAGCGGGCACGATGACCCTGAATCCGGCGCTCTGGAGGACCGGGGCGTGAGTCCTGAGGAATTCCAGCGCCGAATCGCGGTCTAGGTTCACTCCTGCGGGTGCGCCGCTGTTCATCCCTTCCCAGAGCCTGCCGTAGATTCGCGAGGCTTGGCCGAGTTGGAGCAGCACCTCCCGGACGCTGCGCGGCGAGCGCCGCCCTGCCTCATCCGCAGATCCCCAGAAGTCCGAAAGGGGGACCAGAAGAGAGGGGTCGCGACGTGACGAGAGCAGCCATTCCAAGCGCCAGGTGTTGGGCGAGTCGCGGTGCGGGTCGGCCAATCGGAAACAGACCCTCTCGTCCGCGCCGAACGAGGACCGTTGGATGCGATCGCGCCAGCGCCTCCATTGCGCCCAGTCGGGCTCCCCGATGGGCAAGGGCTCGGACAGCCGGTACCTTGCACGAGCATAGGGAAGTGCGCGAGCTTCGGGAAGTGCGCGAGCGATGAACGAGCCTTCAACTTGATCCAAGGCTGATCTGGGAAAGCGGGTTCGCAGGACCATGCGCTGGAGCTGTACTGCTAGGAAATGCCGCACTAGGGCTTGGGGCTCGTGCAGCGTCAACGCTCCGCCGTTATCCGCCGATGCACCCGGGCGGAGTGCCCGGCACGCTCCGGGCATGGACCGCGCGAACTCCTTGATGATGCCTTCCTCTGCGGCATCTGCAAGCTCCCAGCCCGCTTCAAACTTGAAGGCGGGAGCCTTACGCCGCGCTCTCGGCTTGCTCGTTTTCTCGGCGAAGATCGCCGGAAGGTACTCGTGTCGGCGTACAACCCACTCGAGAGCAACCACCAGTCGGGTCCAAAACCTGAGGTCATGCCCGATGCGGGTGTGCGCGACGCTTTCCGAACTCCGCAGATCGTTCGAGGTCAAGAGCGTCAGCGGGTCGGGAGCGAGAACTGCATCGACTTGCCATGCTCCCCAAGACGTTGGCTCGGGGACTTCACCATCCAAGTCTGCCTGTAACTCGAGAGAAGGCGATGGCTTGATGCCATCGCCAGGCAATGTGGCCCAGACGCGGCTTTGCTCACTGGAGGGAATCCCGGAAGCCTGCAACGAGGGCAAGGACTCTGATACGGCATCGGCCAGTTCGCTCCATCGCAGTTGGAATGGGTGCTCGGACTTCCGAGGCCTGTGGAGCTCGTCCGAACTCTCGGCCCATAGTGCGAACCGACCGCCGTCTTGGTCAGGGAGCCAACTGCCGTGCAGGACGGTCGGCAAGTGTGACGTTGGGGCCGTGGCGCTGGCGGCGATATCCCCAGACGGACGCTTCTCTGCAGGACGGATGGCCATTAGGTGCCCATCGGGCTATGGGACTGTCGAGATTTGAGTCTTCTCGGAAGGAGCGGGGGGAGCGCTGCCAGTCGTTGGCGTATTGGCTGCGTTGGGCGGTCTTCTGGTGTTCCCCGACCGCAAATACCACACGGGCGCTCGATCTCGAGACCTCTAATTCGAGGGTCTCCCAAGCGGCCAATATACCCGATGTTCCGATGCTGCACGAACCTAGCCCATGTTTAACATTTTCGGATCGCAAGGGCGGCCCAACTGCGTTCTATGCCCGGCAAGCTGAGACTCGATTTGGTGTGGTCTAGGGCGGGCACTCGCCCGATAACCGACGTAGGTTTGGTGCGGCCCGGACAACTGAACCTGCTTGGCGCTTGCGGTCCGACCGCGATCAGACCGCGGACTGGTTCCTGTTGTCGGCGGAAGCAACAGGTCTGGCACCCACCGCCATTGGACGCGCTTCCGGGAATCTTCGCGCCCGCCGCGTCGATCACCGAACATGGAGCGTAACCAACTGTCAAACAGTAGTTTACGGCGCAAGAACGCACGCCTTGACGGGGCCTTCCCGCCCCGCTGCCGAGGCTGCGGACGGCCCCCGGGGGAGCCATTGCCACGCCGCTGCGGCGGCTTGGCCGCGATTCGCCCCGGCGCGGCCCGCACTCCCAGCCCAGCCCGCTCGCACCCATCCCGGCACAGCCGCAAGCGGCTGTGAAACCCCGCTGCAGGACCGCTCGGCGGCTCTCTGGGCCGCAGCATCTCAGGCCTGCTGGATCTCGATGATTTCCGCTTTCGAGGCTGGTTTCCAAATCTGTAGTGCCAGAATGTGTAGGGCCAGAAAATGAGTTATCGGGGCCGGATTTGCTGGACTTCCCGCGCCCAGCCCTGCTAGCCTGCGCCTAGTGTTCATTCGCCGCTCCCCCTACCGCCGCGCTCCCAATGGCACCAGCTATGCCAACCACCGCCTCGTCCGCTCCGTGCGCGTCGCTGGCCGCCCCCGCCAGAAAACCCTGCTCAATCTCGGCGCCGGCTTCGACGTCCCCGCCGAGCACTGGCCGCTGCTCTGCCAGCTCATCGAAGCCATCGCCACCGGACGACCTCTCCCGCCCCGGGCGGCTGCCGCTGACCTGCTCGCGCGCGCCCGACAACTCGCCCGCCAACTTATCGATTTCCACGGCTCCCTCGGCGACGACAGCCCCTCCGAGCTGCTCTACGTCGAGGCCGATTCCCTGCGCTGCGAGCGCCCCCGCTCGGTCGGCGTCGAGCACGCCGCCCTGTGGGCCCTGCAGCAACTCGGGCTGCCCGCTTTGCTGCGCTCGCTCGGGTTGTCCCGCCAACTGCTCGCTTGTGCCCTGGGCTCGGTCATCGGCCGCCTCGCCGGCGTCGGTTCCGAACGCGCCGCCAACCGCTGGCTGCGCAGCGAGTCCGCCCTCGGCGAACTGCTCGACCAGCCCTTCGAGCCGATCTCCCACATGCAGCTCTACCGCGCCTCCGACGCCCTCGTAAAGGACCGTCAGACGATCGAGCAGCAGGTCTTCCAAACCAGTCTGTCGCTGTTCGATTTGCAGCCCAGCATCACCCTGTTTGACCTCACCAACACCTACTTTGAGGGCGAGGCCCTGCGCCAGCCGCTGGCCCAGCGCGGCCATTCCAAGGAGCGGCGCTCGGACTGCCCCTTGCTCACGCTCGCCTTGGTGCTCGACGGCAGCGGCTTCGTGCGCCGTTCGCAGGTGTTCGCCGGCAATGTGCAGGAGGCATCGACCCTGCAGGACATGCTGGAGCGGCTGGGCGCGGGGCGCGGCGCGCTGGTGGTGATGGACCGCGGCATCGCGACCGAGCAAACGCTGGCCTGGCTGGACGAGCAGGGCTACCGCTACCTGGCGGTCAGCCGGGAGGGCCAGCGGCGCTTCGAGCAAGCCCGGGCGGAGTCTGTGCAGACCGCCTCGGGGGGGCAGGTGCAGGTCGAGCGGGTGCTGGGCGAAGACGGTCGGCAGGTGCGGCTGTACTGCTATTCGCAGGCCCGGGAGAAGAAGGAGCGAGCGATCGAGGATCGGCGGGCGCAGCGCTTCGAGGAAAGCTTGGAGCAGTTGCACGCGGGGCTGTCGCGGCCGAAAGCGCGGCGCAAGCTGGCTGCGATCCAGCAGCGCCTGGGGCGGCTGCAGGAGCGCAGCAAGGGCGCTTCACAACATTACAAGGTCACGCTGGAAACGGACCAGAGCGAGCAGAAGGTGACGGCGGTGCGCTGGCAGCGGCAGCCGCTAGAGGGCTCGCGGGCGACGCACCCGGGGGTGTACAGCCTGCGCAGCAACGACACGAGTTGGGAGGCGGAGGCGATGTGGCGGGCCTACGTGGGCCTGACGGACGTGGAAGCGGTGTTCCGCAGCCTGAAATCGGAACTGGGCCTGCGGCCGGTGTACCACCACAAGCCGGAGCGCTCGGAAGGGCACCTGTTCATCACCGTGCTGGCCTACCAGGCGGTGCAGGTGATCCGGCGCAAACTGCGCCAGCACGGCGAGCACTCCAGCTGGGCGAGCTTGCGGCAGGTGTTTGCCACGCAACGGCGCGTGACGACCACTCTGCAGTGCGCTAACGGGCAGACGCTGCACGTGCGCCAGACGACGCAGCCGGAGGCGGAGTTGCAGCAGTTGTACGAGGCTCTGGGGATCGACGAACTCCCCGGCCAGACCTGCAAGATCCTGCTCTGAATCCGGCCCCAATTTCATTAGCGCGCACTTTGTAGTGCAAGTCGCGCTTTCTGGAGCGGTCTAACTCCCTGTTAATCAATCACATCCTAAAATCCAATGTTAAACATGGGCTAGCGTCACGTCACACATAAAGCTGGAGTTACTCGGCAGGAGGGATGGCCTGCGAGACGCGGACCATGCCTAGGGTTTGCAGGCATGGGCGCTTTCTGAAACAAGTCCGTCATTCGTGCATTCGGTTCCCGCTGGTTGGAACCATGAGGCCCCAAAGCGATGGGATCCCACGTGGTCCCGCGCTGCTCCGACCTGCGCCAGACGAACTGGGCCGCGGTCAGTGCAGAGCGCGTGAATGCCAGGCGAGTGCCTGTCTGCTCCCACCTACTTCGGCCATCCACGCCGAACGGCCTGCCCGCCACTATGCGGCCGACGCCGCCCCCGGGGTTGCCGCGTTCGACGGCGGCTCACCACGGTCAACTGTCATTCGCCAGGCTGGCCGCCAAGCACGTCCTGTGCGGCTACCGCCTCGCCTTGACCGGACGCGGGATTTGCCTCCGCCGCCGTCTCTAGAACGGCCTCGTTGTGTGCCGCTCGTGCGGCGATTTCCACCAACTGCCGGTACAACTCGTCGCTTCGCCGCTGGAGGACCTCGAACTTTCTGTCGCTGCGGTCCATCACATCCCGGATTGCCTCTTCGCGCTTGGAAACCTCCCGCTCGAACCGTTCATCGCGTTTGGCGGCTTCCTGGTCGAACCGTTCATCGCGTTTAGCGGCTTCTCTCTCGAACCGTTCATCGCGTTTGGCGGCTTCTCTCTCGAACCGTTCGGTGATCGCACGCGTCTCGGCCTCGCGCCTGGCCGCTTGCTGATCGAACCGTTCGGTGATCGCACGCGTCTCGGCCTCGCGTTTGGCGGCTTCCTGGTCGAACCGTTCATCGCGTTTGGCGGCTTCTCCCTCGAACCGTTCATCGCGTTTGGCGGCTTCGTGATCGAACCGTTCGGTGATCGCACGCGTCTCGGCCTCGCGTTTGGCGGCTTCCTGATCGAACCGTTCATCGCGTTTGGCGGCTTCTCCCTCGAACCGTTCATCGCGCTTGGCGGCTTCGTGATCGAACCGTTCGGTGATCGTACGCGTCTCGGCCTCGCGCTTGGCAGCCTCCTGATCGATCCGCTCCAAAAGAAGTTCAAAGTCCCGCCGGCGAGCGACACGGCGGCTCGCCCAGATGCTCACGATCAGAGCTGCCAGCGCGACCAACGCGGTCGCCACCGTCGCCGCGATCCCGATCCACTGTGGCATCCCTCTACTATACGTTCACACCTCCCGCAACCAGTCTGCGCTTCCGTGCGCACAGATGCCGCCGTACTAGCGGGGTCGCCGACAACGCGGACACACGGACTCGGACGGAGGGTGACCGGAGCGACGGGGCGCTCTCCGGCCTCCACTGGGACGGGGCATTCGGCGACCGTTTCAGCCCGAATTCCTAGCACTTCCTTCGCCGCGGGGCCGGGCGTGACGCGTGCGAACCGACTGAGAGACCGAGGCCTCGTGTGACCGAGCCGCGCCTAGCCCGCACCGGAGGTGTCTGGGCGTCGGCGACTTCGCCTGAGCGGCGAGGCCGTTTCGGCAAGGGTCCTAAGCTTGCCCGATCCGGTGTGTGTCCAACCGATTGATGAACGCTCGTTTTCGCTCATGCCTGTCGCGGATAGACGCGATCCGCTGCGCGAAGTCGACTTCGCCACCGGCCTCCCTTGCGAGAGCCCGCAGGTCGAGGAGTAACTGCAAGGCTCGGTCGTAGCTGCTGGCATTCCTGTACTCGATTTCCCGCTCGACCTCGTTCCAAACGCGCGTTCCCCGGCGCTTCATGGAATCCAGGCGCGCCCGCTGTGCTCGCGCAGCCTCCTGTGCCTTGCGAAGACGCTCTTCCTCCTTGCGCCTGACCGCCTCTGCCTCGCGCGCCTTGCGAACGGCCAATCGACCTTTGCGGATCTCCGAGACCGTTCGGCGCTCAAGACCAGAGCGCCGTAGCGAGGCGTCCAGCGCAGCCCGGATCCTCCGCCGGAGTTCTGCGGCTACGTGCGTGTCGCCGTTCACGAGACGTAGCAGCAAGGCCGACTTCTCATGGTCCGGGATGGATTCGATGACCTCACGGGATGCATCGGCGCTATCTTCGCCACCATCGGAGCCGGCTGGAGACTCGGCGGCCGCTTGGACTAGGTCCGAATCAACGCCGAAGAAATCAGCGAACTCCCTGAGCGGAGCGGACAGAGGCCCTAGTCCCGGAAGCGGCTCCTGCCGACCATCTGGGAAGAAGCCCCGCTCCACGGCAGTCAGCCAGAGGATATAGAACAACCTGAGATCGCCAGCGAGCAGGTCGTCGCGTAGCGGTGCCAGCAAGTCAAGCCATCCGTCTCCGTCCGCGTAGCCATAGCTGTATCCCGAATTCTCCGAATCGAAGGTAATGGCGACGATTAGGTTCTCGCCCGAACCAAACACCTCGACCTCGTCAACCTCGCTCACGAATTCATCGAGCCGCGATTCGTCCAAAGTCCCCTTGGGTAGTCGAACCATCAACGTTCGCGTTCCCCAATTGGCGACGTACAGATGAAGGTCGAACCAACGCTCCATCAGCTTGCGAGGATTGCCCCGGAAATCGCCCCAGTGGTATTCGTTCGTGAACGACCTCGACGTTATGTTCGCCCGCGACGAGAGCTTCCTCAACGCCGCTTGGTCCGCCTCGTCAAGTGGGCGGTCAATCGCTTGGAACTCGTAGTACTGATACTCGCTCACGTAGTCGAAATCCTCTTTGCCAGTGTATTGCTTGCTGGCATTGAGCAGATTGTGGGGGAGCAGCAGAGTTCTTGTCACTTCTGCAGGTGCCGAATCAGCTGAATTCCTGCTGGCGAGCCGTGTGAAGCGCGGTCAGAGGAGACACGGCAGACCCGCCAAAGCAACTCTGGTCGCTAGGGCGGGCCGCTCGAGAGGCCCCCGCCTCTCCTCACGGCAAAATCCCCGTTTGGATTAAAAATGCCAGAGCCCGGCTACTGACCAACGGGCCAATGCTCGATCTGAAGTCCGTCCATTGGGAAGTGACGCGGGTTCCCGGTAGCCAGCACTGCACCTTCGGCATGCGCTGACGCGGCGATCAGACAGTCCGCCTGCGACAACGTTATGCCGAGGGCGGCAAACTGCCTCCGCCACTCACCAGCCTGCTCGCCTTGCGCTCGCCCGATCGGCAAGATACGGAGACCATCGAACAACTGCTCTGCCGCGGTTGTTTCCGCCGTTCGCAACCCCCGGATGATTTCCTCGACATTGACCGGCGATGTGCATGGCGTGTCGCCGCGGGCTAGCAGCATGTTCACCCGCTCAACCGCGGCTCGTCCTCGAAGGTAGTCGATGAGCACGGTCGTATCCAGAAGGACTTGCATCGTCTCATCCAACGCGCCGGGGGTCGCCACTTCGCTGGCGGCGCACCCAAGCGGCGGGGTCATCGTCCCATTCGTGTTCGCTATCGCGAAGCACGCCGGCCGCCTTACGCAGGTGCATTGCGCGGCGGTGCCGTTCGACAGCCTCTATGATCGCTTCCCGCACAAAGACGCTGCGGCGTCGCAGTCCGGCAATGGCATCGATCTCGCCGACGACCGCATCGTCGAGTTCAATGTGCATTCTCATGTGTATATGTTTAGCACAAAACTATGTGAGATGATTGCGCTTGCAATCTCGTCGGTTTTCGGGGCAGACTGACTGAGGATCGAATTTTCGACGAGCGTATAACGAAGCAAAGGAGCCCGCGAATATGTACCCATCTGATTCCTCACAGCAGCCTACCCGTCGGAGCGTGCTGGGCTACGGCAGCGCCGCCGCAGCTACCACGCTTGCTTCCTGTGCGACCGGTTCCTCCGAGGATTCCGAGGAGGCTTGGACGGGGGCGGTGAACGGCCGTATCCGTCACTCGGTTTGTCTGTGGCCGTTCGAAGGCTCAGAGTGGGCCTGGGACCTAGAGACGCTCGCCGGACATGCCGCCGATTTGGGCCTGGAGAGCGTCGAGTTGCTTGCGCCCGAGCAGTGGCCGACAGTGCGCAAGCACGGCCTGACCTGCGCGATCGCCGGCAATGGCATGCCGGCGCCGCCCTTCATGAAGGGCCTCAATAACCCGCGCTACCAGGCCAGCGTCATCGAAACCACCAAACGGGTCATGGACGCTTGCGCGCAAGAGGGGATTCCCAGCGTGATCGCCTTCAACGGCTACAAGTGGAACGACGCGGAAGATCCGCAGAGTGGCGAGATCTCTCTGGAAGAGGGTGCGCGGAACACAGTCGCGGGGCTGAAGGAACTGGCGGCTTACGGCGAGGAGAAGGGCGTCACGGTGTGCTTGGAGATGCTCAACACGCGGGATGACACGCATCCGATGAAGGGGCACCCCGGGTACCAAGGCGACGACATCGAGTACTGCGCGGACATTATCCGGGAAGTCGGATCGCCCCGGGCAAAGCTGCTGTTCGACATCTATCACGTCCAGATCATGAACGGCGACGTGATCCGCCGCATCCGGAGCATGGCTGACCTGATCGGTCACATCCATACGGCTGGCAATCCGGGGCGCAACGAGCTGCACCTCAAGCAGGAGATCCACTACCCCTCGGTGATGGAGGCCCTCGCGGAGTCCGGCTACCAAGGCTATGTGGGGCACGAATTCATGCCCACCCGCGACCCTCTGGACTCGCTGGCGCAGGCAGTGCGGCTCTGCGACGTCTAGGTGGGGGGACAGGGTCGGCTCAACCCCGCTGGCGCGGGCGACGCGCCAGTCTCGGCAATCTCGCTAACATCAGACAAGCAGGGCTGGTTGGCGATGGCTAAGCGCACGCGTGTTGGAATCGTTGGGTTCACCGGTTACAGCGGAGCGGAGCTGCTCCGCATCTTGAAGACCCATCCGGGCGCGGAACCGGTGTTGCTGGAGCACCGGCCTGTCGCGGACTCGGAGTTGCCGGTCGGCGAAGACACCCCGCGCATCCCGTTCGAGATGGAGGCCTTGGCCGGAGAGGGGGTCGAGATCGTCTTCCTCGCCACCTCACTGGACGTCGCGATGGAAGCCACGCCCAAGGTCTTGGAGGCGGGCATGCGGTGCATCGACCTCAGCGCGGCCTTCCGCCTGCGCACCACTGCCAACTACCAACGCTGGTACAAGGTCGAGCACAGTTGCCCGGAATTGCTCAGCGAAGCCGCTTACGGACTGCCCGAATTCTTCCGCGAAGTCGTCAAGATTTCTCGTTTGGTGGCAAACCCGGGCTGTTATCCGACCGCAGTCAACCTTGCCCTTCGTCCCCTCATCGTGGAGGCAGTGCTAGACCGATCGGCCGGCGTGATCTGCGACGCAAAGTCCGGCGTCAGCGGCGCGGGCCGGAGCCCGTCGCTGAAGACCCACTTCTGCGAAGTGACCGAGAACCTCTCGGCCTACAGCGTCCTGAACCACCGCCACGTGCCCGAGATCTTGCACACGACGGACGTGGACGAGTACGAGCTTAGCTTCACCGCGCAGCTGCTTCCCATCCATCGCGGCATCTTGGAAACGATCTACGTACGGGCTGCCGAACAGATCGAGTGGGAGGACCTGCGCGCGACGTATGAGAAGTACTACGCCAACGAGCCGTTCGTGCGCGTCTATCCGGAGGGTCGCCTGCCGGACATTCGCAGCGTGCGCGACACCAATTTCTGCGATATCGGCTTCCAGGTCCATCCCGAGAGCCGCCGCGTGGTGATCGTCGCTGCCATAGACAACCTCGTCAAAGGTGCCGCGGGCCAAGCTGTGCAGAACATGAACCTGCTTCTGGGGCGCAGCGAGACGGACGGCCTGCTTGACGAGGCGCCGCAATGAAGCTGCTCGTCAAGCTAGGCGGCACTCTGCTGGAGTCAGACGAGAGCCGTTCTTCGCTAGCGTGCCAGCTCACCCGCCTACAGGCTGCCGGGCACGGCTTGGTGGTGGTCCACGGGGGAGGGAAGCGCCTCAGCCGCTATCTGGCCGGGCTGGATCACAAGAGCGAGTTTCGCGGCGGGTTGCGTGTCACGCCCCCAGAGATCATGGATGCCGTGCTGCGCGTGCTGGCGGGGTCGGTCAACCGTCAACTGGTGGCGGAGTTGCAAGGAGCGGGTGCTCGCGCGGTTGGACTGACAGGAATCGACGCGGGAACCGTCCAGGCCTCCCAACTCGCGCCTGAACTGGGCTTGGTCGGCAAGGTTGAGCGAGTCGACCCCGAATTGCTGGACACGCTGACCGAACGCGGGTTCCTGCCCGCCGTAGCCTGTATCGCCGGCGGAGCCGACAGCGCGATTTTCAACGTCAACGCGGACCAGATGGCCGCGGCCTGCGCCGCGGGCCTCGCTGTGGACCAGGTTGTTTTCCTGACAGATGTCGGCGGAGTGTTGGACGAGCAGGGCAAGACGATTCCGAGCCTGTCTGCGAGCGAAGCCGAGTCCCTGATCGCCGAGGGCGTGGCAACGGGCGGGATGGAAGCAAAACTACGAGCTGCCATATCTGCTCTTGCGGGCGGTATCGGGCGCGTCTCGATCGTCAACGGCCATGAGCCGGACATCCTCGCACGGGCGCTGGAAGGCACCGCCCTCGGATCTGAACTATCGGCCTGACGGCTGGGCAGGATGCCGCGCCTAGCCCGTGGCGAGAGCGAAGTTGCGGTAGGCGAAGAAGAACGCCACCAACGTGGTGGCCACGGCTGCTAGGGCTATGCCGCGCCATATGTCCTCCTTGTTTCGGTCATGGCCCGGGGTTCTGCACAGGTAGGCGAAGCCGAATCCCGACACGAGCCCGCCGAAGTGGGCGGCGTTGTCGATTGCCGGAAACAGAAATCCGAAGATGGCGATGAATAGGATCCAGCGCTTGCCGACAGACTGCAAGTCCGAGTTGAAGCTGATGCGTCCATAGGCGTACATGGCCCCGATCAGCCCGCAGATCGACGCCGAGGCGCCGATCGACAGGGAGTTCGACCACATCATGCTGGCTATGAATCCACAAACGCCGGTGACCAGATACAGAGAGACGTAACGCGCCGTTCCGAAGACCTCCTCGGCAATCGTGCCTAGGTTGAACAGCGACATCGAGTTGAACGCGATGTGCATCAATCCGCCGTGAAGGAAATTGGCGGTAACGAGGCGCCACCACTCCCCGTGCAGCAGGATCGACAAGCGGTACTTGCCGCCAAGCAATAGCAGGACCTGGCCGTCAATCCCGCCCAGGAAGTTCATCTCGCCGGTGAAACGGGCGGTCAGCACCCACGACACCACGAATAAGCCGGCGTTGACGAGCAACAGCAGCTTTGTCGTGAAACTCATCTGCGCACCGGCGTTCCGGATGCGCTCCTCGCGCAGCAACCGCCGACCAGCTGTGATCGGAAGATCCTGCTCACAGTAGGGGCAAGTCTTGTCGCTGCTGTCTATGAACGCCCGGCAATGCGGGCACATACGTGGCTTTGCCATTCCAAGCTTTCCATCTTGAGACGAATACGGTGAGATTGCAACGGCGGATCCGGACGCTGCGGGGCAGGGCCTCTCGGCGGAGGAAGCAAGCGGGCCTCGGACAAGGTTGTCTCGGAGGGATATTTGGCGCCGTGTGATACGGCGCGATGTGATACGTCGCGAGAGTTGACAGTAAGTACGGAACAATTAGACTGAATATGGTCTAATTTTATTGGCCTGCTAGCGGAGATTTGACTGGTGTCAGTAATCGGCGCATTCGATGCGAAAACGCACCTTCCACGACTTCTTCGCCGAGTTCAGGAAGGCGAAAGATTCGTCATCACCAAACACAACCGACCCGTGGCTGAGCTCATTCCGTTCAGGGAACGCGACACCGCCAAAATACGTGCTGCGATTGATCGATTGGCGGCGTTTCAGAAGACGCATAGCCTCGGTGGCCTGTCAGTCCGCGAGTTGATCGAAGACGGACGTCGATTCTGATGGCCTTCGTGCTGGACTGCTCTGTGACCATGGCATGGGTCTTTTCTGACGAGACCAGCGCTGCGACTGATAGTCTGCGCGAGTCTCCGATCGATGACAGACAGCGGTTTAGTACCGGCTCCATGGGCGGTTGAGACCGCGAACGTGCTGCTGATGGCGACTCTCCAAGGGCGGATTCGCGAGGATCTTCAGGCGCTGCCGGTCAACATAGATGACGTCGGTCCGGTCTCGGCCATCGTCGAGGATCGCAACGCAAACCGTCCGTGCACTAAGCGGAACTTCATATAGGCCAATTGGCCGATAACCTCTTGAGACTAAAGGGCTTTGCCCCGTTTTGAAGGCCCTGTAGCTGGATTCTTGTTCCCATAATATGTGCAGTGCAACATTTTCTTTTATTGTTGTTGCAATTGGCTGACTGCTCTGATACCCTGCCTATTGAGTTCCCATAATACCGCCGTGTCCTTCCACATCGAATCCATTCCCAACCAAGCCAACAAACCCGCCATCCTGCTCCGCCAGGCCTGGCGCGAGGGCCGCCGCGTCCGCAAGAAAACCCTCGCCAACCTCTCCAAACTCCCGCCCGAGGTCGTCGCCGGCTTCCGCACCGTCCTCAAGGGCGGCCTCGCCGTCGCCGATCCCTCCGATCTGCTGCGCGTGGAACGCTCCTGGGCCCACGGCCACGTCGCCGCCGTGCTCGGCACCTGCCGCTCGCTGGGCCTCGAGCGCATCCTGCACCGCCACCCCAGCCGCTGCCGCGACCTCGCCCTGGCCGCCCTCGTGGCGCGCGTGCTCGCCCCCGACTCCAAGCTCGCCACCGCCCGCCGGCTCTCGCCCGCCACCGCCGACTCCAGCCTCGGCGCCCTGCTCGGCCTCGGGCCCGTCTCCGGCAACGAGATGTTGGCCATGCTCGACTGGCTGCTGGCGCGCCAGCGCTGGATCGAGACCAGCCTCGCCAACCGCCATCTCCAAGACGCCACCCTGATCCTGTACGACGTCAGCTCCTCCTACCTGGAGGGGCGGCTCTGCCCGCTGGCCGCTTTTGGCCACAACCGCGACGGCAAAAAGGGCAAGCAGCAGATCGTGTTCGGGCTGCTGTGCGCCGCCGACGGCTGCCCGCTGGCGGTGCAGGTGTTCGCCGGCAACACGGCCGATCCGACCACCGTGGCCGCGCAAGTGCAGCGCATCCAAAAGCGCTTCGGCATAAAGAGCATCGCGCTGGTCGGCGACCGCGGCATGCTCACCACGGCGCGCATCCGCGAGGACCTTGAGCCGGCCGGGCTGGACTGGATCTCGGCCCTGAAGAATGCGTCCGTGCGCACGCTGCTCAAACGCCCCAAGCCCGCTGCCGGGCAGGATCCGGACACGCTCCGGGCCCCGTTGCGGCCCGGCGAGCTGGTGCCCGACCAAGTGGCCGAGATACGCAGCCCGGACTTCCCCTCAGAGCGCCTGCTGGTGTGCCTGAACCCGCGCCTGCGGGCCGAGCGGGCGCGCAAGCGCGAAGAGTTGCTGCAGGCCACCGAGCAGATCCTGGAGGGGATCGCCGCCGCCGTGCGCCGGCAGCGCCAGCCGCTGCGCGGGCGGGATGCGATCAACCGCCGCCTGGGCCGCGAGTTGAACCGCAAGAAGGTGGGCAAGCATTTCGAGATCACAGTGCGCGCCAAGGCCCTGAGCTGGTCGCGCAAGCAGGAGCAGATCGCGGCCGAGGCGCAGCTGGACGGCATCTACATCGTGCGCACGAGCCTGGCCGAGCAGGATCTGAGGGCGGAGGCCGCGGTGGAGGCCTACAAGAGCCTAGCGGGCGTGGAACGCGCCTTCCGCACAAGCAAGGATCATCTGCGGGTCCGCCCGCTGCACGTCTACAGCGCGGACCACGTGCGCGGCCACGTCTTCCTGTGCATGCTGGCCTATTACGTGGAATGGCACATGCGCCAGCGGCTGGCCCCGCTGCTGTTCCAAGACGACCACCCGGCCGCGGCGCGGGCCCAGCGCGACACGCCGGTGGAAGCGGCGCAGGTTTCCGAGCGCGCCCGGGACAAAGCCCGCAGCAAGCGGACCGCGGAGGGCTTTCCCGCGCACAGCTTCCCGACGCTGCTGGGGGACCTGGCCAGCCTGGTGCTGAACCGGGTCCGGCTGCCGACCCCGCAGCAGGCCGCCATCACGATCGCCACCAAGCCCACCAAGCTCCAGCGCCGGGCATTCGATCTGCTCGGCATCGATCCGAAACAAGATGTTTCCATAACCGTGACAGGCTGAGAGCCGCCCTAGGGCCGGAGAAACCCCATGCACTCAAGGGGTTATGGGGAAAATACGGCTTGAACCCGCAGTGAAGTTCCGACTAAGCTTGAGGACTTGGAGCGGGTCAAGGGAATTGGTCCAGTGACTCGCGAGAACATCGAGCAGGCCGGATTCTGCGTGAAGTGATTCCGGTGGTCCCGAGTGGCAGCGCGGTCCCGGCCAAGTCGGCCCGCATGGTGCTCGTGTTCTTGTACGTCTCCGCCGCGGTTGCTCCGTGCCAGGATGTCGATCTGCCAATAGTCCTACCCTATGATCGCCAACTCTACGAGCACTGGACTGACGCCGACGGAGACTGTCTTGATACGCGACAGGAAGTCCTGATTGCAGAGAGTCAATCGCCGCCCAAACTCGACCTGACCGGATGCCGAGTCTTGGAGGGACTCTGGTTCGATCCGTATACAGGCCAGCAGGTTACCGACCCGTCGAGACTGGAAATTGACCATTTGATCCCTCTGGCGGAGGCGCATAGGAGCGGAGCGGCTTCTTGGACACCCGAAGAACGCCGACGCTTCGCAAACGATCTGTCGCGCCCCGATTCACTAATTGCCGTTATGGCAGCATCGAACAGATCCAAGGGCGATCGTGATCCGGCGCTATGGTTGCCACCCAATGAGTCTTATCGCTGCCAGTACGTGCGCCATTGGGTCATCGCGAAAGCGACTTGGGGCCTAGAAATGGACCCTGAGGAAAGGGAGGCGGTCCGTAACGTCCTCTGGAAATGCGGCGGTGTGCGAGTAAGGCACCCTTCCGGCGGTCAGATAGGGCTGGAACCTGAATCGGGCCGCGATCACGACGACGGTGCCCGCTCCGAAGAGCCCGAAGAATCGACGCCGGCCGGTAGCGATGCGCAGGGCGAGGTCACTGGCTTCGAGTCGAGAACCGGCAAACCCATCCAAACCGCTGACACAGGCAGTCCGGAATCCGATGGCGGAGAAGCCGGTCCCGAAGGTACTCCCGAATTGCAACGTGCCTATTGCGAGCAATTGGTTCGACAACCCTGCATTGACGTGAACGCCGCCAACCTCGGGACGCTGCGATGTGCCAACGGTGTCGGGCCCGTAAAGGCCCAGGCCATCATTGACTACAGAACGAGCAACGGGTTGTTCCAAGATCTGGAGGGTCTTGACGACGTACCCGGAATCGGTCCGGCCACGGTCACTTCCATTCGCCTCTCCGGATTCTGCGTCCGGCTGGAGGACGTCGCGGAGCCTTCCGAGCCTACAGGCACGCCGTAGCCCGATCCTCGGGTAATTGGGAAGAATTTTCCTTCTCTAGCCGAGCTAGACTTCTCGACACCCGAATAGGATCGAGTCGCGTGCGGGCTGAAATTCAGCTTTCGGGCGGGAGAGAGGCCTTAGGCCGTATGGCCTGCAGTCCACTCCCGGCGAGGCATGGAGGCTGACTTACCCACTACGACCATAGGAATTCGCCACTTGGTGCCGAGTTTCGGAGGAGCCTCAGTTGCCGCATCTGAACAACTCCCCAGCCCACTTCATGAGAGAATCGAGGCCCGCCGAACTTCAGACTTGCCAGTTACTGTTCGCCAGCGGGGATCCTGTTTAGATCTGCAAGAGTCTTGTTTACCTCTGCGGAATTGGAGTACAGAAAGTACTTGTTCACCACTCCGACCGCATGAGAGAACACCCGAGGATCGGCCCCACCGTATTTCAGCTCGACATGGAATCGGCAGGGTCGTTTGAAAGTGTGTTCTCTAAGCCCGTGCTCATAGATCGCTTTCGCATACAGCTCGAACCCCTGAACGCTTAGATCAACTTGCTCGACCTCATTCTCGAGTCGTGGAATGGAGCGAATTTCTTCGCGCTCCAACGACTGCAGCAGAGTAACCTCGTACTGGTCCGCCACGGTAATCTGCAGCAGCGGCAAGACCCTTGGCTTTGGACTCTCGGCCGAGAGGCAAGGTATAGCCCCAAACCGTATTCGATCCTCAAGATCTTTAATTCGAATCTCTTGCTCTTGTATCGTCTCCTCGGCTTGCTTCAACTTGCATTCTAGGGTCTTGATCGGCTCGGGGGGCTCGCCACTGAGTGCAAACGCCGCAACCGCGAGGCTGACCACGGCGAGGATTACCATGACGTCAGCGAATGCCGGCCATGCGGACAGTGGTGCGCGGGAGCGTCTCATTACAGACCCTAGGGCTTTCCACGCCGCCTCACACTCGAAAGTAGACGGTCAAGTAACCGACCTCGCGGCTTAGGTGCCCCTGTCAGGCGTCGCAACTCGTTTGAGATCGTCTCCAACTGACTGAGAAGGGGTTTGAAGCTGAGAATGGTCGAAGCGTTGATCGCATCGCTCAACGATTTCTCGATCTGGTCCGTGTCTCGGGCTACCCGCTCAAGATGGTTCGCAGCTTTCGTGAGTTGGTCGATTGAGAGGTTGAGCTTTGCATCGGCACGCTCCAAGCTCTGAGCAAAGCTCTGAGCGTTCTCAGGAAGCGTTGATATCGCTTGCCGCAATCCTTCGCCGACTTCACTCAATGATTTTACGAGGGTGCTGGCAACCTCGCTGTAGACGGTCTTGAGGTGTTGTGCTATCACCTCCGAAGTCTCGTTCAAGAATTTCAGGTGCAGATCACTATTGCTCTTCTGCAAGCCTTCAGTCCCTTCCCGAACCACTTTGGAGAGGTTCTCAATATGTTGACCGGCCTCAGTGCCAAACTCATGCCCTAATCGCGTCGCAATCTGCTCTACCTCGGCTCTAAACATAGCTGGCAATTTTTCCACGATTGCCATGATTGAGGATTCCGCATTCTGGAGCGTTTCGATTGCAGAGCGCCACTCCTCGCCGTGCTTTGCAGACTCGACACGACGCTGCTCCTCCCATTCAGAGAATGCGCTACGGACGTTGTCGAGCAACGACGTGTGACCTTCCAACACGCGCTTGACAGCATTGATGAAGGAGTCCTGACTGAGACGGATTTCAGTCTCCCAGTGGGATAATTGCTTGCCCAAAGTCTCGGCAAGTTCGGTTGGCAACCCAGTTAGGCGGTCGGTCGAGGTTCGCAGCAAGTCCGCAGCTGGAGCTATTTCTCGTGCCGCATCGCTCAAGCCCTGTGCACTGCTCCTCAACTCATCGGATGCCTTGCGCACCAACTTTGATTGCTCTTCCATGACGGTACCGAGCACGTCGACGCTTTCTTCGAGCCGCGTAAAGGCGTCGGGAAACGAGCGAACCGCCTCCCTGAACGCATCGGCGAGCCCCTCCCGCACCGAGATTGCGAACTCCTCGCTAGGTTGGTGCGCTTCACTGCAGCCTTCTAGGGCGCCGCGAAACTGGTCCAGTGACTGCTCGAATCGCCTGTCCGATAAGCGAAACAGCGCCAAAGTGATGATGAGGTTGTTGACCACGCCGCTGAGACTCGCCCACAGAGCGGGACCGATGGAGACAATCAACGTGGGGAGCGAATTCGGATTGCTATCCATACCCGTTAGTCGAGTCGAAAGCGATGCCATAGTGCCGCCGATGCCTACAACCAGCGCGGCGGTTGCCCACGACCTGAGCCTGTCTACTCGGCGCTCGTGTACGCGATCCGCCTCGTCCATGTATCGCACCCAGTCGGGATCAGCACCCCGCTTCGCACGACGGATGACATCGTCCTCGAATTGACCCCGCAGACGGTCTAGGGCATCGAAATCGGATGCACGCGCTAGGAAGAAGCACCGCAACAAGACGCCGACTTGAATTGCCAGGACCGCCGCGAGAACTGAGTCAAACATCACGGGGTCGGAAACTGCAAGAGTCGCAACTCTTCTAATCGAGTAACTACTCACGCCTCGGTTGGTGTCGAGACGTGAGTTGGTGTCGGGCCATAGTGTTGTTCGAGCGTGGCGACAGCGTTGCCGGCGAGCGCAATTTGAATGGCGACCAGAGGATTGTAGCCGAGTGCTTGCATGGACTGCAGGTAGCTGGAGATGCGGGCATAGGCCTCGCCGAAGGCTAGCGTGCGAAAGCAGCCCGAGACTTTCATCTTGACCTTGGACATGCGCAGTCCGCGCTCGCCGGCGTTGTTGGTGAAGGGCACATCGGCATCGTGCAGGAAGCGCAGCACGGACTCTTCGTGCTGGGCGAGCCGCTCGTGCAGGTTGTGGGCATCGGATTTGGCGAGCGGTCCGCGTTGGCCCTGTTTGCGGGGCGGCAGCGCGGGCAATTCCTTGCGGCCCTGGGTCAGGATGGTGCGGTAGCGCTTGCGCAGGGCCTTGCAGGCGGCTGCGCTGAGGGCCTTGCCCTGGCTGGCATTGACCCTGTGGCAGGCCTGTTGCAGCAGGGCTTTCATCAGCCGCGCCCAGCGGTAGCCGTTGGACTCGACAATGAAGGTCAGTTCACGGATTAAGTGCGCGCCGCAGAGCTGGTGCCGGCAGTCGGCGTAGCTGAGGTAGGAGGCCCAGCAGTCATGCACCAGCGTGCCGCGATAGTTTGGGATCAGACCGATCGCCTCGATGGCTGCCTTGCCGCGCTTGGGATGCAGGAACTTCAGCGTCAGCGAGCCATCGGTGAGGATATGCAGCCAATGGTTCTTGCGGTCGACCCGCAGGCCGGTCTCGTCGGCATGCAAGGCCGGAGCTGCCAGCAGGTGGGCGCTGGCGGCCTCTTCCCAAGCTTGCAAGGCCTGCTGCAGGCGGCGCATGTAGCCCAGGCAGGTGGCCTCGGACAAGCGCAGGCCGGAGATCGCCCGGACCAGCTCCACGACGCGCCGCAGGGAGAGCATGTGGGCCACGAGCAGGTTGATGATGAACGCCTGCAGGCCGCTGCCATACTGGCGCGGGCCGGGCATGCTGGCGGGGAAGGCTGGCTTGCAGCGGGCCTGGCAGTCGGGGCATTGCTTGACCTCGGCGGTGACGCGCTGCTCGACCACCTGAAAGACGATGTCGTACAGCACGCGGCGTTCGCGCTCGCTCGGAGTGACATCCGACAGATCGGCGCCACAGCTGTCACAGGCCGCCACGGTGAGCGTTTCCTCGGTGGTGACTCGCTGCAGGGTGGAGCCGCTGCGGTCTTCGGCCGGATTTGGCTTGCGGCCCGACTTGGCGCGCCGCGCGGTTTCGTCCTCGGCCTGCATCTGCGAGGGCGGGATGGAGGAGTTGCGGCTGGTTTTGCGGGTGGTCTTTTCCAGCAAGACCGTCAGCAGCAGTGTGAGCAAGGGCAGCAGCATCTGGAACACGGCGTCGGCTTCGGGCGACAGCTTGCCGCTGCTGCGCAGCGCCTCGACCTGCTGCTTGGCGGCTTCCAGTTCGGCGCGCAGGGACTTGTCGTGGAGCGTCGGCATCACTCGGCCTCGACCGCCATCAGGGCGGCCAGCACCGCCAGCCGCTCGCCCGGCGGCATGGCTGCGTAGCGCCTGCCCCAGTTGGCGGCCTTGCGCTTGATGCACTGCCGCTGTGTGAAGTTCTGGCCCGCGTACGTGTGCCAGTGCGGGCGCCCCGGGGCGAAGTTGCACCACAGCTTCTCGGTCACCACCCCGGCTTGGTTCATCACCTGCAGCGACAGGCTGTGCCAGCCTTCCAGCGCTCGCTCGTATAACTCGGAAGGGTAGCCGGAGATCATCACCTGGCAGGGCAGGCGCTTGAGCAACGCCAGCAGTTGCTCGTGATCGGCCGGCGTGTAGTCATAGCGGTAGCGGCGCTGCGATTTGCGGGTGCTGTGCAGATAGGGCGGGTCGGAGTAGACCAGCTCGTCGCCCGCAAACGGGAACTGGGCCAGGAAGCGGTGGCAGCAGCCGTGCACCAGTTCCACCTCGTAGTCGCAGCGGAACGTGCGGAGCGAGCGGGCGTTGCGATCAATGCCGATGTTGCGCAGCGCCGGCGGCTTGCGCTGCATGAGCGCGCCGCCGCCGAGATGGGTCTCGATATAGGTGGCATGCGGCGGCATGGCCGCGATCAGCGGCTGGCACAGACCCGAGGTCGCCTTCGATCCGTACCAAGCTCCCATCGCCGCGCGCTGCCGAAGGCTCCCTTAACCAGCAGCATAGGCGGCCACAGCCATATTGTCAAGCGCGCCAGCGGCTGGGTCCGGAAGCGAGCCGCTGCCGGTCAGAAAGGTGCCCGCTCAGAGACAGGATCCCGCCACCAGCAACCGTTGGAAACCTACCCGACCCCAACCAGCGCAAGCCTTGCTGCGCGTGATCTCAGGCCACAAGACACATAGTCAAAAAAGGGCCTGAGCAGTTACCTAATCGATAATGATCTGGCTCGATCTGCATGGTTCGCACAAATCCATTCAGTTGCATCGTCCTTCCGATCATGCCACTCTCGGTCGACCAGTCATTCCAGTCGGCGCGATTATCCGTAGGGGTGCCAGTGCCAGTAGATTCTTGTGCCCAGAGCCCGACGTTCCAACTGGGTGCCGAGTCTCCGACTGTCCCGGTGACACCGCTCAACCTGAGTCCCACGCTTGTACCCGCGGAACTCGTTTCGGGCAATTGTTCGTCCTGGGTATGATCCGGCGACAAGCGATACCATTCCGAATGTCCGACCTCCGGCCGAAAACCGCCGCTAAAGCTGCAAGACACCGCGACGATATCACCCCGCTGACAGCAGTACGTCCCCACCTCATCGACGAAGAGCGCGAACTGCTCACCCACATCGCAGGACAGTGTGGTGTTAAAGCCGAGTGACGTACGGGTTAGCAGCTCCCACTGCGCCTCGACGTCACGGTCAAGTTCGACCACGCCGTGCAGGAGCGACTTCAGCACGGTCGTTACTGCATCTGCACCACGGCCGAGCACGAGAACATAGAACGGCAGCCTCTCGACACTGTTCAAGCGCCGGAACCCTGGCAGCCGTTCGTCATACCAACAGCCAAGAGGAGGTCCTGGCGGGCACTCTGTGGGATGGGTGACGCCCCAGTACTTTGCCTTCACTCCCAGCAATCCCACGTGAAAATCACCGGCTCTAACCTCCTCCGACCGCACCCACTCCCCAAGCGCGTTGGCGACTGTCACCGGTCCGGTCACTCCAGTGCCTTCGGCCGTGCCCATCAAGTCGGTGACGATTGCGGTGGCCTCGGCCTGGCCGCTCCGGAAGTTGGCAAGTAGTGTGTCGATAGACAAATCGAGCCGCGTTGCTCGGCCACCGAATAGAGAGGGCCGGATGCGAAGTGTCGGTGGCAGGTCAACAAGTTCGTGACCTACCCCCCGCCATCGAACGGTTACGCCACCGGCTCGACCGTAGACAGCGGCCATGTGTTGAGCTACATTCTGGGCGACGATATGGAAGGTTGAGAGATCATCTTGATTCGCAGTCGACGAAACGAAGCCTGCCATCGGATAGGAGATATCAAGGTGTATCTCGACAACGCTCGGCTCCTCTGGCGGTTCCAGCGTAGGGGTCGATGGCGGGTCGTCCCACTCCGGCTTCGCGATGGCCTCCACGGTGGGCAGTGTTCCGACAATCTTTGCGCCGGGATCGCATTCTCCCCCTAGCCGACAGTCCACTTCAATGTCAAAGTCTGTTCCTTGAAAACTCACTGATCGTGGAGGAGGGAGTTCTGGCCCAAGACCGTTCGTACAAGTCGTGAGTATGGATGTCAGAAGGATCCCACCGAACACAACAAGGGACCCCAAGGCCGAATTTCGTAAACTACTACTCATTAGCTCGTGCCATGCGGGTACTTCATCGCCTTACAGAGCTGCCGGAAGCTCGTGAAGGAGCCGGAGCATCAAGTCCAGCCAATCCGCGAACCGCTACGATACTAAGCCGAAGTTCCGGGCGATTTTGTCGCTTGATCTCGCGCTAACTCGTTGATTCCAAAGGGCCTAGATTGCTTTCCAAGCGCTTGCGGAGTGTCTATTGTTCCCATGTAATGGACTTTTGTGGTGATTGTTTGATGTTTTTATTGCTTGATTTTATGCCGTAATCTGTGATATAGTATTCCCATGTATGTGGAAGTCGTCCCCAACCGCTCCTCACCCCCAGCCATCCTCCTCCGCGAAGGCTGGCGCGAAGGCTCTAAGGTCCGTAAGCGCACCCTTGCCAATCTCTCCAGCTGGCCCCCCGCCAAGATCAACGCCCTCCGCAAGCTGCTCAAGAACCAGCCCCTCGTCAGCCTCGACCAAGCCTTCACCATCGTCAGCTCCCGCCCCCACGGCCATGTCGAACTCGTGCTGGAGGCCTGCCGCCGCCTCGGCCTGCCCAAATTGCTCGATCGTGCTTCCTCCCCCCAGCGCTCCGCCGTGCTGGCCATGATTGCCCAGCGCCTGCTCCACCCGGCCTCCAAGCTCGCCACCACCCGCCTCTGGCACGCCACCACTCTGGCCGAGGAACTCGACTTGCAGGACGCCGACGAAGACGCCCTCTACCAGGCCATGGATTGGCTGCTGCAGCGCCAGGACCGCATCGAGCAACGCCTCGCCAAGCGCCACCTGCAAGACGATGCCCAGGTGCTGTACGACGTCTCCAGCAGCTACTACGAAGGCCACAGCTGCCCCTTGATGCGCTACGGCTACAGCCGCGACGGCAAGCGCGGCCGACCGATCGTGGTCTACGGCGTGCTGGCCGACCGGCAGGGTCGCCCGCTGGCCGTGCGGGCCTATCCCGGCAACACCGCCGATCCGGCCACGGTGCCGGACCAGGTCCAGGCCCTGCGCCAGCATTTCGGCCTCCAGCGGCTGGTGCTGGTGGGCGACCGCGGCATGCTCACCGACACCCAGATCCAGACCCTGCGCGACTACCCCGGCCTGGGCTGGATCTCGGCCCTGCGCCACCACGACATCCGCCGCCTGGCCGAGCAAGGCAGCGTCCAGATGTCGCTCTTCGACGAGCGCAACCTAGCCGAGATCCACTCCCCGCTGTACCCCGACGAGCGCCTCATCGTGTGCTGCAACCCGGCCTTGGCCGAGCGCCGCCGGCACAAGCGCGAAGCGCTGCTGGAGGCCGCCGAGCAAGACCTGGCGCGCATCCAGCGCGAAGTGGCGCGGCGCACCAAGAAGCCGCTGCTGGAGGCCGCCATCGCCGAGAAGGTGGGGCGCGCCAAGCAGCGTTCCAAGGTCGCCAAGCACTTCCAGACCCAGATCGCAGACGGCAGCTTGCAGTTCTGCCGGGACGCGCACTCGATCGAGCGCGAGGCGGCCTTGGACGGCCTGTACGTGATCCGTGCCAGCCAGAGCGATCTGGCAGCGGAAGATGTGGTGCGCAGCTACAAGCAGCTAACGCGCGTCGAGAGCGCCTTCCGCTGCCTCAAGACCGTGGACTTGCAGGTGCGCCCGATCCGCCATCGCAGCGAGCAGCGCGTGCGGGCCCACCTGCTGCTGTGCCTGCTGGCGTACTACGTGGAGTGGCACCTGCGGCAAGCCTTGGCCGAGCTGCTGTTCGAAGACGAGGACTTGGCGGGCTGGCAGGCGCGGCGGGATCCGGTCGCGGCGGCGAAGCCGCGCCAGGAAGTGCAAGCGAAAAAGAACCGTCGCAAGACGGCGCAGGGCTTGGAACTGCACAGCTTCTCGACGTTATTGCAGGTGCTGGGCACGCGCTGTCGCCATCAATGCCGCCTGCAGGACGACGCCAACGGGCCCACCGTGGAGCGGCTGACGGAACCGAGCGCTTTGCAGAAGCGTGCGCTTGAACTGGTCCGAACGTTCCCAGTGCAGGACAACTCCAAATCCCGATAAGGCAATGCATTACAAGGAGTTCCCTTCGCTTCTGGCCCGGAACTTCGGACTAAGAAACGCCCTCGCTATGCTACCACGCCTTGCTTGATTACTTCGGCCCCGGTCGCTGTGTGGCGGCCCTCTGCGACGCTAATCACTCGCTCGGTCCGACCGGTCAAAGCACCACTGCTGCTGTCTTTGAACCAATTCGCGACTTCCCGAGGGGACGATGCGAAGCTCGGCAGGACATAGAAATACCCTTGCCGATTTGGTGTCTCGACGATTAGGGCTCTACGCCCTAAACCAACCGCATCATCCGTGTTGACGGTGGCCTCGATTCCCAACTCGTCCAGTACGCTCTGCAAGCCTCGAGAATGGAAGTGGCCGTCACCGTTGCGCCGATAGGTATCCCACGCGGCGATTAGATCTGCTGGCTGCACCTCAACGATTGCCTTCGGTGCTGACCCCATGCCTGCCGTTGATCCTTCGGAGGCGGACGATCTCAGTTTGGCTGCCTCCGACGAGGATGTGTCCTGTAGCGGGGCGCCCCGGTCCGGTGGTCCTTCGCGTGAGAGTTGCTGGACCCTTGATTCGTGCGGCTCGTGAGCACGGCCGGAGTCGCCTAGTTCGAACCGGTCATTCCAATCCTCAGCGAGATCCGGTTCCGTAGTGCGGGTATTTGCCTCGGGCGCGGTGCCTGCCTGTGTGGCGGGGGAGAATCGTGCAGAAATCTGACTCTGCGTCCGACTGCCAGCGTGTAGGATCCGCATTGCCAACGAGGCCAACAGCAGACCGACAGCTATGGTAGCTACCACAAGCGTCAGCGCGATTTTCCAATCATCAGGAAGGATGTTGAACTGTATGAGGGCGAGAGCGGTGGCGACTCCCGAGAAGAAACTCCCACCGGCGAGTGCGATCAGTACGGTCGACGCACCGGTGTCCTTCGTCATGGCTTGCCCTCGAGGAAAGCCTTGGACCGAAACACAGCCTCCCAAACGAAGGCCGCAATTCGCGCCTCGAAATTGATCTCGGTTGTGACACCTTGTTCTTCTAGGTTCTCGTTGATCTGACGCTTGAGTTCTTGTTCGAGATCATCGATCTCCTGGCGGGGTACAGCTCTTGGATGGCTTAGTAGCATAGGTGGTTCAACACGATGAAACTCCACCTTACTCGTACTGCCCGCAGTCCTCACTGGCAGTCGATCAAACCAACGAATGGTGCTTGGCGAATCGCTCGCTTGAGAGCGTTTGTCTATGAGTAGGACTAGTTCCACGAGCGAGTGCCAATAGGACTGAATTTCCTCGCGGCGTTGTGCCTTCCCAACTACGCGCTGGATGGGAGCGGCCTTCGGGTTCGACTCGTCTAATCCGTCGGGACTGCAGGTTGGCGCAACAACACCCGGAGGGGCATTTTCGCCTCCTGAGGTGGGTGTCAAGAGATTATGCTGTTGCCACAAGGACTCGTGCTCGCGCCAAGGGTCGCGGAGTGCCTCGCGGTCGGACCAGAGTTCTCGGACCCGCGCCCCGACATCCCCTGCGATCTTCTCTTGGATCTCAGAATAGCGCTCGTCGCCGAACCAGAGGCGCCAACCATTGCCACGAAGCCGAACAAGTACTTTGAGCTTGTCGTAATTCTCCGGACAATTCTGCAACACCTCGAGGTACCAATTGCGGGCAAGAAAGGCTACGAGATTTCGAGCCATGTATTCAACAATCAATCGGAAGTAGCGCTCAATGAGTTCTCGCGCGGGTTTGGCGTCGTCTGCCCTCTCGAATCCTTTGAGCTTCAGTCCGTCGTGGTACTCGGCCTTCCCGTTGCTGTCTCCAAGAAGACGTTGCATGCCCTTGGATCGCATCCAAGCGCGCAGTTGCGTCTCGACTGTGAGGGGTGATGCGGCAGCCCACTCTTGGGGCAAATAGCGGTCGGAATCCTCCGCCATCGTACGTAGGAGCTCATTTCCGCCGATTCGCGCACTATCGGCAACTTCCTCGAATCTTAGGCCAGGTGGGTTGTTTGCGGAAATAAAGAGATCGAGCGTGCCCCCGCCCAAGTCCCCCACTAGGCAAACCTCGCCGAAGACACGGGTGCCTCCCTTCGCGGCGCTGGATTCGTCGAAGATTCCCACCCCATTGACAAGTCGGAGTTCGATTCCGAGGCTTCGGGCACCACTGTCCAAGACCTTTTGCAACGAGCGTTGGAAGCTCTTGAGTTGCTCGGTCGACGTTCGGAGCGGGTACGTAAACGTGAAGTCAGCCCGCCTAGGTATGCCTCCGACTTGTTGCCAGATGACATCAGCCATGACAAGCTCGATCACCATGCTTAGGTAAATCTCACGAAGCGTGGCTTCCTGCCCGCGAAAAGAAGGGGAGGAAGCATCCCATTTGAAATCAGCGAGCAAGTGGTCAGCAAGGTCTTCGCGCTGCATGTCCATGTACGGAATCACGTAGTCGAGCCCCGGCTGCCAATTGCCGATTTCATCCGGAACGAGTTTAGGTAAAGGAAGATTTGTTAGCAGTTCCGAAGGCAGTTGGCCCGAAAACTCCGGAAGCGCCTCACGGTCGTACGTTGGCAGCCATCCTGCTCGCCATCGCAAGCCATTCCGTCTACTGTCAACATCTACGTGCGACCAATTCTCGCTGACGTGGAGCGTAAGGCGTAGGTCTTCCGATTTGGCGAGTTCCGGCGAAAGTTCGACGAGACTCTTCTTGCCCCCTACCTCAACGGATGCGACTGTGTGCGACGTACCGAAGTCGACGCCCAGCGCGATGTCCGAATCCTGTCGAGCCTGCGTCTTGAGGTTTATCAGATAGAGCCCAACTTCCTGGCCGGAATAGGAGTTTTGAAGACTGAACGCAATCGGCGGGCCGCCGATGTGTGCTCGCCGTTCCCCTGTCTCAAATCGAACTGGCCTAGAGCCCGCTTGAGAGGGCGGCTGAGATCGCATAACGCGTCGCTCAGCGTCGGGGTCGAGCCACAGTGTGCTGAGGCGCAGTCTGACATCCGTGCAGTGGTCATAAACGTAATACGCACGCCAGAGCGCGCCATCACTTGACCGGAATTTAGGCCAAACCATCCAGTGTGCCCTGTGGAGTTCTGCTTCATGGTCATCCGAGTTCGACATGACGGTAGAAGGAACCGGCAGCGTAATCGACACCTCGTCGTCACGGCCTGCCAGATTCAGGATCCACTCTGCCTTGGGCGACTGCGGGTCACCGCTGATGGATGGACCGGAAGCATGTACTTCAACGCCACGTTTGAGCAGTTCGAGAATGCGGTCGCCGCCTTGATTCTCTACAAGTCCCAGAAATTCGGAGCGTAGCGGATAGTCGGGGTATCGGACTAATCCCGACTTGGTCGATGATCCCGGAACCGGGTGCTGCCGCATCGGACTGCAGCTGCCCACACGTATTTCGTTTCGATCAAGGACGATGACGTTGTCTAGGATTGCCGCAACCCTGCGATCGTGTGTCTGCAACGCTACTCGGCGACCGGCAGCCTCGCTTCCGAATGCCGCAATGTCGCCGCGCTTCTGAAGTTCCGAAAGGTGCTCTTTCCAGAACGCTCGCATAGGCACTTCGCTTTCCGGAACTTCAAATTTCACCATCTTGAAGGTGACTCCGGAATCGGTCCGCACCGCTCTCGCATTGGGCACTCGAGCCAAGAATTCGTCCTCGCCGATCAGCTGAGTGTCATTGTCAGGCCAGTAAATTCCAAGTTCCCTGGTAGGCAACGGGATCTGATAACTAGGAGCGTTGTCTCCTTTCCCCCAGTGAACCGTCAGCTTGCGCCCACTGCCATAAGGCTGGTTCGGAACGGTGGATCCATCGTTGAAGATTTGCTGCGTCCATGGTGGTGCCTCGCCGCCGAACGACTCCTTCGCATGTAGGATCCACGTACGAATCTGGCGCACCGATCCTGTAGCCCTCCGCCACTCCGAAATCTCCTCTGTCCTCCATGAATTTGGTCGCTGTGAGCCAGTCAGCGCCTCCCACAGCTTTCGCCAAGCTCTCTCGCGCACCTCATCGGCTTCGTCAGATGGCACTGGGCACAGGAGTGTACGAGGCGAGTTAAACCCCAAGACAACATCGCCATCTAGATCCGAATAGACAATTTCGACGCTTGCAAGGTTCTCAAGCTTGTCCGAACGTTCCTGCTTTACCAGTTCGTCGAGTGAGAGAGTGGGAGCCTTCCGAGCCTCGACGTCGCGGAAGGTCAACTTGCCATCCACAATTCCGGCAAGGAGCATTTCTAGTTGCCGACGAGCGACTCGGTACCCGTGCGCAATCGCGTATTCGAAGTAGTCAGCCGCAGCCAGCGGGTGCGGCCACCCTTTCTCAGCAACATGTTGCTCGTCGACGAATCCCTTGACGATATCCGGGATATTGTGATCCGCCGCCTTTACGAGCTGCCCGGCTCGCTCCACCGAGAAGTTCAGGCTGTCCTCGCCCACCAATGGCGGCCAGTAGCCGCCCCGAGCTGAGCGTGCTGGCGGTGTGCGCAGGTGATCTCGGAGTTCGCTATTGACCCAATCTGCGGTCCAGTGAAATAGCGCAAGCGCTGCTTGGCTTTCGCTGGTGGCGTCATCCATCTGCCTTTGCGGCAGTGGGTACTCTTTGAGTCTTGAACGCGATTTGTGTTCGCGCAACAGCGATTGGCTAGGCTTAGGCTCTACTCCTAAGACGGTTTTCATCCACGTTAGGTGTTCCCTGTACTCGGCGGCGAGTCGACGTAGCTCGTTTCCGGTTCGTTCCGGGACGGCTACCTTAGCAATCTCTGTGTGGATAGCCGGGACTACCTGGAGCCGATTGCTGGAGTGCTTCCCGCCTAAACACCCATGGCCGCGTGCAGCCACCCCGTATGCATGAAACGGTCGAGGGTTGCCAGCAGGGTGGGGGCCGTTGCTAGATTTGCAGATAGCGGAGGCGGGTGCAAGATCGGATCTCTAAGTGGTGGAGAGGCCGCGATGCCCGCAAGGGCCGTGGCTCCCTACCTCGTTATCTAAACTGACGCCGCTGCGCCCCTTCGAGCCCCGTACCGTACCAGGCTGCGGCCTAGGACGCACAGTAAATCGAGCCCCGGCTGGTTGCCCAGCCGAGGGATTTCCCCGGGCCAGCATCACCCGCCTCCGCTGTACAGGAGGATACAGCATGACAACCACAGCAGGCGAGAGCCTGCAACCCGACGAGATGCACGTCGTGCATCCCCGCGCGGCCGGACTCGATGTGCACAAGATGCAGATCACCGCCTCGGTGCGGCTGTGCCAGCCCGGCGGCGGCGTGCAGTGCGCCACGCGCCAGTTCAGCGCCTTGCCCGACGGGCTGGGAGAGCTGGCCAAGTGGCTGCAGAGCCATCGCGTCACGGCCGCGGCCATGGAGGCCACCGGCATTTTCTGGCAGGCCCCGTGGGAGGCTCTGGAGGCCGCCGGGATCGCGCCGCAGTTATTCCACGCGCAATTTGTGAAGCAGGTGAAAGGGCGTAAGAGCGACGTGGCTGACAGTGTCTGGCTGGCGCGCATTTGCCAGTTCGGGCTGTGTCGGCCCAGCTACGTGCCGCCGCGCAAGTTCCGCCAGTTGCGCCAGCTGAGCCGCTACCGCCGCAAGCTGGTGGGCGAGCGCAGCCGGGCGCGCAACCGCGTTCACAAGACGCTGGACCACGACGGGCTGCGGCTGGGCGGGGCGCTGAGCGACATCTTCGGGCGCAATGGGCGCAAGATCCTGGCGGGGCTGGCCGCGGGCAACTCGCCGGATGAGATCCTGGACACGCTCAGCGGGCACGTGCGCCCCAAGCGCGAGTTGCTCGAGCAAGTGCTGGCAGCGCAGTTGGATGCGCACGCGGTGTGGAAGCTGGGCGACCTGCTGCGCGCGCATGACGCGGCCAACGCGAGCATCGCGGAGTTGGACGCCCGCATGGAACAGGGCCTGGCCGAGCTGGAGGAACAGGTGCGCTTGCTGGAGACGGTGCCGGGCATTGACCGCGGCAGCGCCTGCGCGATCCTGGTCGAGTTAGGGCCCGACCTGTCGGCTTTCGACAAGACGGCCAACGTGGCCGCCTGGGCCGGGCTGGCGCCGGGCAACAACGAGAGTGCCGGCAAGCGGCGCTCGGGGCGCTTGCGGCGCGGCAATGCCACGCTGCGCGCCACGCTGGCCGAGTGCGCCCACGGAGCGGTGCGCACCAAGGGCTCGCAGTTCCACGGCCACCACAGCGCGCTCAAGGCGCACATGCCGTACAAGCGCGCCATCTTGGCGACGGCGCACAAGCTGCTGCGCACGATCGTGGCGATGTTGCGCGACCAGCGACCCTACATCGATCCGGGCATCGACTACGACAAGCTGGTGGTGGACCGCAACGCGCCCCGCTGGCTGCGCAAGCTTGAAGAGCACGGCTATATCGAGCACGTCCGGCCCGGCGGCCAGCCGGCGGCCGCCTGAGTTCGCTCCCATCCTCGGCCCACCGCCGGCGGTGGCGCGGTCTGCCCATGCCCCACATCTCCACACTTGACAACGCTACGGTCGTTGTGGCATGTCTGAAACATGCTCGACCAGCATTGCATTGCCAAGACTCTCTCCACCGCACAGGCCGTGGCGACCCTGCAGGTGCTGCTGGCACAGATCGGCGGCGCCAGCCGGAGCGCATTCGCCCGCCACGTCTGCCGCGAATTCGGCTTCCTCGACAGTCTCGGCCAGCCGCAGGCGGCCAGTTGCCACAAAGCCTTGCGCCACCTGCATCGGCAGGGTCGCATCGAGTTGCCGCCGCCGCGCCATGGCGGCCGCGGCGGCCACTGCCGCCCGCGCCGGCTGCACCAGCCGCTGCCCGCCCCGCAGGCCGTCCCCGCTAGCGCCGGGGACTTGGCCGGACTCCAGCTGACCCTGGTCACCACGCCCGCACAGCGCCAAGTTTGGAATGAGCTGGTCGCCAGCGAGCACCCGCAGGGTGCCGTCATTCACGTCGGCCCGCAGTTGCGCTACCTGATTGAGTCCGAGCACGGCCTGCTCGGGGCGCTCGGCTTCGCCGCCTCGGCCCTGGCGGTCGCGGCCCGCGACGAGTGGGTCGGCTGGTCGGCCGCGCTGCGCCGCAAGCGCCTGCACCGCGTGCTGGCCCTGAGCCGTTTCCTGATCCGGCCCTCGGTGCGTTGCCACTTGCTGGCCTCCAAGGTGCTGGGCCAAGTCCTGCGGCGGCTGCCGCAAGACTTCTGCCAGCGCTACGGCTACCGCCCCGCCTTGCTGGAAACCTTCTGCGACCCGCAACAGCACGCCGGCACCTGCTTCCGCGCCGCCAATTGGATCTGCGTGGGCCACACCGCCGGGCGCGGTCGTTTCGCCGGGCGCGCCCAGCGCGTGCCGGTCAAAACCATCTTTGTGTACCCGCTGCAGGCGGACTTCCGGGACGTGCTCGGGGCCGCCCAGCCACCCGCCTGCGAGCCGCTGGCAGCGGCCGCGGGCCTCGCCTTGGACACGTTCGCCGAGCACGAACTGGGACGCGCCCCGCTGGGTGATTTACGCTTGTCCAAGCGGCTGGTGCAGACCGCCCGCATGCAAGCCGGAGCTCCCATGGCATCGATTCCAGCCGCCGCGCAGGGCCTGCGCTCGGCCGTCAAGGGCCACTACCGCCTGATCGACCAGCCGGACGAGTCGGCGGTGACCCCGGAGAACATCCTGGCCCCGCACCGCCAGCGCACGCTGCAGCGCATGCAGGCCGAGCGCACGGTGCTGTGCGTGCAGGACGGCACGGACCTGAACTTCGCCGAGCATCCGGGCTGCGCGGGGCTGGGCTTGATCGGCAAGAACCGCGGCTCGCAGGGCACGCTGGGGCTGCACCTGCACTCGACGCTGGCGCTGAGCCCGGAAGGCATCCCGCTGGGATTGCTCAAGCTGCAGTACGAAGCGCCGGACGGGCAGGCGCAGCGCGGGCGACCGCTGGAGGAGCGCAAGAGCTTCCGCTGGATCCGCGGGTTGCGGGACTGCGCGGAGGCGGCGGGCCGCTTGACGGACACGCGTGTGGTGGCGGTGATGGACCGCGAGGCCGACGTGCTGGCGTTGTTCAGCGAGCAGCGGCGGCTGGCGGGCGTGGAACTGCTGGTGCGGGCCAAGCACAACCGTGCGCTGGGGGCGGGTCAGCCGAAGCTGTTCGAGCAGATCCGGGAGCAGGCGGCGCAAGGCCGGTTGCAGATCGAAGTGGAGCGCAGTTCGGCGCGGCGGGGCAGCGCTCGCCAGAAGGCCAAGCCGTTGCGCGCGGCGCGCACGGCGCAGGCGGAATTGCGCTGGCAGACGGTGGAGTTGGCGGCCGGGACACAGCGGGCGGGGCCGCTGCGGCTGCAGTTGGTGCACGTGTGGGAGCGGACGGCGCCGGAGGGGGTGGAAGCGTTGGAGTGGTTTCTGCTCACGACGCTGCCGGTGCAGTCGCAGGCGCAGGCGGAGCAGGTGCTGCAGTGGTACCGGCTGAGGTGGCGCATCGAGGACTGGCACCGGATTCTCAAGTCGGGCTGCAAGGTGGAGTACCTGGGGCACCGGAGCGGGGAGCGGATCGAGCGGGCGGTGACGATCAAGGCGGTGATTGCGTGGCGGCTGGCAGCGCTGACGCTGCTGGGGCGGGAGACGCCGGAATTGCCGGCCACGGTGTTTTTCACGCAGATCCAGTTGCGGGTGCTGCGGCACTTCACGAGCAAGCGCAGGTTGTCCGAGCCGGACAACCTGGGCTCGGCGGTGCTGGCGATGGCGATTCTGGGTGGCTACCTGAAGAACCCGAAAGCGCCGCCGGGACACCAGAAGATCTGGGAAGGCTGGACCCGCTTGACCATCATGAGCGAGGCGTATGAGCTGCGCGACTACTTCGAGCCGCCTGCCAGCGCCTCTCAGGAGAAGCCCGGTTCATGACTTGTGGGGTAACGGCAGGGCGCGGTACCGCTCCGGACACAGATCGGGGCTACCGTGGCGGGCTGCTAATCCGGCGGCTGGTGGGCAGGCAACGGCTGACCGCGGAACTTCACGACTGCGGGGTGGGGGAGAGGTGCGCCTCCTCCAGGACGACGTTTCTCAGTAAGATCTCAGCAAAGACTTCGAGCGTCTTGGCAAAGGTCTCCGCGAGGTCGGCGAGTGTCTGGAGCGACTCCGCATTTGATCCGCCCGGCACGCGGTTGCTTCCCCCTAGGCGGGTGGGATCCTCAGATCCCATTTGATAGAGACCGGGCACTCGAGGCTCCGCAGCAAGAAAGTGGTCCAGACTGCAGAGTGCCGCGACTGCGTGGATGAACGATTCTTCAACCGGTTGCCTAGTGTCGGAAGTGTAACGTCGGAGTTTGACGGACGTGTCGGGCATGCCGACTGGCACGGTTGCGACCTCGTGCGCCAAAGTATCTCCGTAGAATGCGAACGCTGAATTCGCGTTCTGCCTCATGGATCGCTCGCGGAGCTGGGCCAACTGCAACTTTTCTTCGTCGAGGCCCTCTAGATCAAACTGGAACCAATTCAGCAACATGACTGCCATCACGTCAGTCCCGGGCTTGGCAAACCGTTGCGCGAGAGTCGGGCCCACGGAAGCCCCTGTGCCGCCGACAGCGGAACCAGCCACCACAATCCGGCCCTGCGCAGTCAACAGCTCTTGGTAGGCGCTGTCCTGATTCAGACCGGTCGACGCCGTGTCAAATTCTTTCAGGCGAAAGAGTAGAGAGCCCACCGCGGGTGAACCCATCATGCCGAGCGAGAAGCGAATGTCGCGCTGGGCGCGCGACAAGAGGGATTCAAGCCAAGGCGAATCAGCAAACCGGCGCCCGACGGTGTCGTACGGTGCTTCGAACCATGTTCGGTCAGGCCCTATCGGCAAAGGCGTGACGATCTTGAGATCGGGAGGATCTGAACGGCCGATCGCCTTCTCCCAGTTGAAACGGCCCGGGTGATTTGCGACGAGGTGCCGGACCAACTGCCACGCGGTTGCTTCATGGTCGCCATCCCCGGAATCTTGGTCGACTAGGTATAACCGAGGAAAGACTAGGGGCTTGCCATCGGGGTGGCGAAAGAACCCTAGGGGGTACCCTAGCGTGTGCAGCCGCACCAACGCCAGCGCTACGTGAGCACCAGTTCCGCCACAGAGGACTAGGCTGTTGTTCGTCATTGCCAAGGGCCTCGTGCATACTTCCTATTCGCGGCCAATATTCCCAAGAGAGACAGCCCGGCGCACACTGCGGCTCCGAGCCAAAGAAACAGGATGTTGGTGAATTTTTGGACGGGCGCGCAAGGGTCCGCGACGTAGATCAGAATCGACAGCACGATTGCGGGAATGACGACACATAGCCCTATCGTCCACTTAGTCGACACAAGCGAGGGAGCAGTGGGCGAAGTCTCGATATCCCACCGCTGCAATCGGCGCGTTCGGACAAACCAGACTATCGCCATTCCGACGAAGCCAATCACTAGCGCCAAGAACAGCAGGTCAAATTCGCTGTTGGGACTGTTGCACCAAGAAGCCAAAGCCAATCCGTTCCTGTTGCTAGCGATTCGAGGGGCCCGTTCTGCGAGGTCGCAGATAATCTAGCATCCGCAGTTGCGCGACAACTCAACGCCTACAGAAACCATGATTAGCTCTCAGGCCGCGAATTATAGCATGAGTCAATCCTCACGCTTGCCATTGTTTGCGCCCCTGATCCCCGGGGGAAGGTTTCGCAGGTAGCTAGCTGAGCCGCCGATTCTTAGAGTGATCGGATCATTAGGCTGACTGCGCCGCAATTCACCCCCCCTACCGCTATAATCGCCTTCTCCCCACCTCCTCTCCTCCACCCTCTTCATCTGTGGATTGGAAAGGACTCCCGTGTCCGCATGGAGACAGTCGATCACACGATGTGGGTTTGAGCTAAGGTGCTCGGGTCAAGCAGTAGTTCAAGCCTTTCTGAAGCGCCAACCGTACATTATGCGCCCGTAGTTGAACCACTTTCTCCTTTCAGGATCCCGAAACGGATAATCCTCTCCGAGTTTCCTTGCCGTAACAGGCTGCGTTCCATCTTCTTGAGCACGAACTGGGCGCAGGTGCGCAGACGGGCGGCATAGCCTACTGTTGCGGATGAGTACCCCCGGGACAACCAACCGACGGCCAAGCATTGGTCGTGGAGTCGACTACGGTGCCTCCACCGGGGCTGGAAGGGCACTGATCTGGCTCTCGAATCCGCCAGAGGTGCGAGGGGCCCAAGAACCGCTCGGATTTCCGGGAGCCCTACGCAGGTGCAGCGGCGGAGATCTCGTATGGTGCTAACATTTCGCAGCAGAGCGCGTCCAGATCAAGATTGCGATTATTCCGTGTTCGCGCGGCTGTTTCCTTAGGTGATACTGTTCATCGAACTTGCCTATCTCGGCCTTACAGATCGGCGTTAGGCGGGTTATCCAGTTTCGGAATGACTGAGAAGTTCCTGATTGGCATAGACCTTGGCGGTACCAAGATCGCCGCCGCCGCCTTCGACCTTGGCGGCAAGCGGCTTGGCAAGATCGCCCGGTTGCCGACGATGGCAAGCATGAAGCCCGTGGTAACCCTAATGAACCTCAAGCGGGTCGTGAAGCAAGCCAAGCTAGAAGCGCACCTGACCGGAGCACCTGTTGCTGTCGGCATGGGCAGTTCCGGCCCGCTCGACCTAGAGAATCAGCTCCTTCAGGACGGTGATTCGCTGCCTAATCTGCTGGGGTTCGACATCGGCAGGTTTTGCCGCCAGGAGTTCGGCGCGCCTTTCCACCTCGAGAACGACGCGGCTTGCTTTGCCTTGGGCGAGGCCGTCTACGGGGCCGGTCGCGGTTGCGAGATTGTGCTAGGGGTTACGCTCGGGACCGGGTTCGGTTGTGGAATTTCGATCAGCGGCCGCATCTACTCCGGTGCGACCAACAACGCCGGGGAAGTGGCGTACTGTCCGGTGGCCGGCTCGGACTTTGACACGGCTGGTTCAGGAAACGGAGTGGTGCAGCAGTACTTGGAGCACTCCGGCTCGGCGCAATCTGACTCCATCACCGCCAAGCGGGTGGGCGAGCTGGCCGAGCAAGGCGACGTCGCTGCCATCAAGGCATGGGAAGGGTTCGGAACAGTCGTTGGGACGGCCATCGGAACATTGTGCTGCGTGTTGGATCCGCACGTTGTCGTGCTCGGCGGTTCGGTGAGCAATAGGCTGAGCCTTTTCGAACCTGCCTTGGTGTCTGCAGCCTGCGCCATCCTGCCTGCCTCGTCGCGCGACATGTTCCGAATCGCTCCGTCCGAGCTTGGCGACGCAGCCGGAGTGACCGGCGCCGCGGAGCATGCCCGTGTGGCCGAGAGCGGCGGGATTCCACTGGGCACCTCGTGACTCGGTGGATTCTATTGGCCTCCATCGCCCAATCAAGCCAGTGGGGAGAACACATGGAACACGCTGATGCGCGATACGACGGTCGAGTCGCCGGAACGCTTGGACTTGTCGTCATGGCCGCTTCCCACTCAGCGATCGAACTACGGGTAGATGAGCATCAGCGGTGCCCCCCATGGCCAAGCCAACGGCGCCGAGGTGCATGGTAAGGCGCGAGGATAGCGCCGCTACCGTTGTAAGCTCTGCGGCCGGACGATCAACGCTGTGACCGGTACGCCGCTGTCTAGATTGCATCACAAGGAGCTCTACGTTTCCGACGTAGCTTTGGTCGACGCCGAATCCGTTCCGCGCTCGGCCCGGCGCTGGGGATGACGCCCGGAAGCGACACAGTTGCTGGCAGGGGTGGTCCATGTAGTGGAAAGGCAGCCGATGTCTTCCGTTCATGACAGTGGCCGATTCGAAGTACCATCAAGGGCAGCCTGCGGAACCGATTTGGCGAAAGCCTAAAGCGTTCAGCGGACCGTCCCGACGCTTTGCCGGCTCAGTCAGGCTTTGAACGGTAGGTGTGACTTGAGATTCGTCAGCTTGATCTTGGGTCTCGTTGCGATAGCCGTCCTATTCGTCTCGAACGCTCGCTATGTTTACTCCGAGAATCTAGACAAATTGCCCCAATTGACAGTTCGCCACATCGCCGATCCGCAGTTTGCTGGATCCACCTTTCGCTTCGATGGGCGAGTGAAGACCGTGCGAAAGATTCCGGCGTCCGGGATGGTGGTCGTACCACTGCATAGTGCCGAGGAGGACCTGCATGTCGACGCGGTGGTATTTCCCGGCGCTGGCACACCGCTAGAGCTTCCGGTTACAGGCGACATCGTTCGCGTAACGGGGAACCTAGGCCTGTACCAAGGGCGGCCACAGATCAAGCCACTGTCCTCGGCACACATCCAAGTTCTTTCGTCAGACTGTCTAGAACGCCCTCTGGCAGACCTGCTGGCCTCCTCGAAGACGGGTCAGACATGGTGTGTGGGACCGGTGGTAGCGACCAAGGTGGAGGTTTTCAAGAGCAGGAGAGGCCGGCGGCACGTACGACTAGAGTTCACCGAATCGCAGTCTTCGCCTAGTGAAGATCGCACAGTCGCGGCGGGCATCATGTTTGACGGTGAGTGGACTGATCGTGATGTAGCCATACTGCGATCAGGCGCGCCCCTTAACGTGACCGCCAGAATCGATGAGTACAGGAGCGAGCTGTCGCTCGTTGTGAAACGGGTCCGGGCGAGCGAATAGCTGGTGCCAATAGCTGCAGCGATCCTAGGCTGCCTGTGCGGGATCGTCACCGGCCTGATTCCGGGAATTCACGTCAACACAGTCACGGCCCTTGTGCTGGCCGCTAGCGCTGGTTGCGCGTCTCTGGGCTTGGACTATGCCGCCCTGCTGGCGTTCGTGTGTGCGCTGGCAATCTCGCACACCTTCTTCGACGTTATTCCGGGCCTGTTCTTAGGAGTTCCGGGAGACGAGACTTTCGCCCTGCTACCCGGCCACCGCCTCGTCAGAAACCGCCAGGGTCAGCTTGCGCTGAGGCTGTCAGTGGTAGGCAGCGCGGCCGGTCTGACTGTAGGCGTGGTGGTCGTAGTCGGCCTCCTGGCGTTCGGCAATGCGATCGGATGGGCCGAAGGCGTACTCCGACCTTGGATGTTCTGGGTTTTGGCAGCCGTAGCAATGGTTTTGATTGTCAGCGAGAGTCGCCGTTTCTGGGCACTGCTCACGTTCTTAGCCAGTGGCTTCTTGGGCGTCGCTGTGTTTGCTTCTCCACTGGTTGCCGGGGGCACCGATGCTGCTGTGAACGCGCTGTTTCCCAGCCTAGCGGGGTTGTTCGGTGTCGCCGGCCTGCTCCACGCGCTCGGCACGGACACCAGTGCTCCGGTCCCACCCGAGGCCAGCGGGCAGCGCCCTTCCGGTAAAGAAACGGTCTGGCCGAGTTTGCGGGGCGGCGTGGCCGGGCTAGTGGTCGGCCTGCTACCAGGACTAGGCGCTGCGAATGCCGCGACTCTCCTGTTGTTGATCGAAGAAAGGAGGGGAAAACAGCGGTCACGAGAGGAGGAGGACCGCGGATATCTCGTGACCACCTCCTCGCTCAACACAGCCGAAGCCCTGTTCTCGATTGCTGCGCTACACCTGATTGGCAGAAGTCGCAGTGGCGCCTCAGTCGCTGTCGAACAAATCATGGGCGGAAACGTTGGTAGGGATGACCTGTTTCCGATTACTGTCTCCATGATCGGTGCCGGACTGATCGCGACGTTCGTTCTATGGCACGGCGGAGCGTGGTTCGCCTCGAAGTTCGGCAGGGTTGATTCACAGGGGCTTAACTGGGGAGTCATTGCCTTTCTGGTGGCTCTAACGGGGTGGCTGGTCGGCATCGGCGGCTTGGCGATCCTAGCTGCCGCCACCGCGGTTGGGCTCATCCCCATTAAGGTCGGAGTGCGACGCGCCCAGTTGATGGGATTCTTCATTGTCCCGGTGATGCTCTTCTATTCCGGATACCAAGTAGAGTTGGTCGATCTGTTCTCAATCGGGCAGCGCCTAGCCCCATTGGCGCCATCGATCACGCTCGTCGGCGTGCTCCTAGCGACGGGGGGAGCCCTCGCTGCGGGAGTCGTGGTCTATTTCGTCACGCTTACTGCGAACGCCAAGCGAGGCATGCGGAGCCAACAGATTGCCCGTCTTGTCGTCGGCGTTGTCGCCTCGTTGGTTCTGGCCGTTACGATTCTCGGGGGAGGCTATCCGCCGGACCCAGACTGGGGCGGGGCTCCGCTCGAGCCGCCGCCCGCGACTTCTGGGAAGATCATGCGTGTCATTGACGGGGACACGGTCGAAGTGGCGGCTTCATGCCGGCGGTTCACTATTCGGCTGATGGGCATAGACGCACCAGAAGTCGGCACCACGGCAGGTAACTGCTCGAGAGACTGGGCACGATCACACCTAAGTGACCATCCGATCACGTGGCGGCCAGTAGGCATAGGTGCTTATGGGCGTTTCTTGGGTGAGGTCTACCTGCAGGACGGCACATTCATCAACGCCGACATTGTTCGGCAAGGCTACGCCCGAGCTGATACGCGTTATCCGTACCAAGGGCTAGATAGCCTTCTGCAACTCGAACAAGAGGCCCGCAGTGCGGGTCTGGGGATGTGGGGCGAGTGCGCGGAGGCCTCGGCTCGCACTCGGACGAACCGGGAACTCCCTCCGGAAGTAGCGAGATATGACGACAACGACAACGGCCGGATTACCTGCGCCGAAGCCCGCAACCACGGAATTGCTCCTGTGCGTCGAGGAGACCCGGCCTACGAATTCATGCGCGATGGCGACGGCGATGGTGTCGCGTGCGAGTGATCGCACGGCCTAAACTGCTCGGCTCGTTAGACTCGCCCGCTCAGTGACCAAGCGAAGAGGCGCGGAGACGGGATGATCTCCAATTGGGGTATACCGCCTTGGTCGGTAGTTCATAGGAGAAGCGGAGTCAACCCAGAATTCACCGACCGACTGTCTCAAGGGTTCGCGAGGACGCGGTGCTACCCCTGCTGATAGGCGAAGCACTTCCCTTTGCGAACAACGAACGGAAACAGGCTTGGCGCATCTGGGTCGGCCGAAAATGTCCCCGCAGGGTAACTACTCAGACGAAGAACCCGCCACGCGCTGGTTCGAGGCCCAGATATGGCCGAGCGGTCGCCGCTGCGGGCATCGCGGGAGCGTGAAGACCAGAGAAGTCCCGAATGCGAAGCCCATGTCCTACTGGCCCACAGACTGTCGCTCCTACTTCAGTGCCAGCACCGGCACGGCCATGGAGCGCTCGCGGGTTCCGATGCGCAAGTGGGCGATAGCCATTTACTTGGAGATCATCAGCATGAAGCTGTACCGAGACATCAGCGTGAGCCAGCCCACGGCGTGTTTCATGCTGCATCGGATTCGAAAGGGGTAGAAGGACTCGAACCGTGGCGAGCCTTTCGCCGGACCGGTGGAAGTGGACGAGAGCGACTTCGGCGGCAAGTGCCGGAATATGTCCAACTCCAAGCGCGAGGATCTGACCGGGTGAGGCGCAGTCGGCAAGACTGCCGCGTTCGGCGCGAAAGATCGGGACAGCAACCAAGTCGCGGCCGAGGTCGTTGCCTCAACCGACAAGGATACGTTGCAGGGATTCGTCAAGGATCGTGCTGCCGAGGGCGGTACCGTCTACACCGACGACGCAGCCGCCTACGAGTCCCTGCCGTTCGACCACGAGGCCGTCAAGCACTCAGTCTCGGAGTATGTGCGCGGACAGGCCCACACCAACGGACTCGAGAGTTTCTGGGCCGTGCTCAAGCTTGCCCACAAGGGCGTATTCCGCAAGATCAGCGCCAAGCACTTGAACCGGTACGTTAGCGAGTTCGCGGGAAAGCGTAACGTCCGCGAGGTGGACACTCTGGCTCAGATGACGATTCTGGCCACTGGGCTGGTCGGGAAGCGGCTGATTCGCCGCGACCTTGTTGCTGATAACGGACTGCCGTCCGGCGTGTGTTCCTAGGCCGCAGCAGTGCGCGGGCTAGGTCTTCGGGCGTGGCGTCTCCGTAGCCTGGTCGCTTTCTCGTGCCCGTCAGTGTCGCTCAAGGCTTGATCCGAAGCCATGCCAGAAGCTGAACGGCAGCCACAATAGCACCGCAAACCGCCAGAACGTGTCCCTGGCATCTTTCTAGAACCACTCTCTTCGTCTCGATCGGCCGCCCATCCAAGGAGCAATTCACCCTTTTGGTTGACCGTAAACCGTGCCAAGTCTTCAAAGGTGGCGTCTTGTTGGCCTCCCTTACCCAGCTTCGTTATAAGCCGCTTCGAGGATAACTACTCTCGCTGGCCCCAAAACAAGTCACTTCGCAGCATCGCTCAGACGATCGTGGACCATGGCTGTAACCCAGTCCCCGGCGGCGGGGACGAGCTCCAGACAGCCTCCTGATCCTTGGCTGGCCAAGAATTCGTTCTGTGACTCGGAACAGTCCTCGACATACCTGTACATCAAACCCTCCCGCTGGTAGAACTCCCCCACTTCGCTCCAGGCGGTCACCTCTCTGGCGACAGGATCGGCGATGGCGTCCTCCCTCAAGAACACATCCCAAGTGAAGAGGGCTGCGATTACTCCCCAGAGCACGGATTTCATCAGGCTCCGCACTTGCTCGCTCGTTTTTTCACCCACGGCACCCTCCTATCGAGTAATCACTGGAAGTTCTACCAAGCAGCCGTTTTTCCCGCGGTCGCCGCTGCACTCCGTGAAGAAGCGATACACAGTGCCTCTTCTCGAATAAAGGATTGGCATCCCGCTTCCACCCAAACTCCGCCACGTGGATGATCCCGTTGAGACCGAGGACGGGTCACCACCGAATACGCTCATTGCCAAAAATAAAATCCCAGCCCCTGCAACCATGTACAACAGCTTCTCTTTCATTACGACCTCCCGGCCCGGGGTGCCGGGCCATTGGAACCGCTGCTCGGAGAGAGCTTCCCCGCGTATTCACCGTCGGGCTGGCTAGCAACTTCCTGCCCTGCAAACGGCTCCTGTATTCCGCAGGAGACCCAACTCAGGCCTCCGGCAGAAGTTCCGCGCCGAGTATAGCAGCAGAGCTGGAATTCTTCGTAAGAATGGATCCTACGACAGAACCTCAAAACGGCTCAAAGATTGAGCAGCCTGTCGTGAGAGGGCTAAGGAACACCCGCGCCCGGTCGAGTACATTCCGCGATCGTTCGTACTCCGTAGGATGCCTGAAAAGTTCCGCGGTCTCCCGCCTTATAGTCTCGAGAGTTCGAAGTAGGGCTTCTCGATCCTCGTGACTTATACTGTGCACTAGCACTTCGAGCACCGTTTGGACGAACCACAACTCTTGGTCCAGTTCACGGATTCGCTTCTCCAGTTCCATACGGTAGCGGACCGCAGAGGCTGTGTCGGGTCAGATTCATAATTTCCAAAGCAAAGACGAGGAGGCGGCGTATGAGCGGACGTAGCTGATCGGTTGGATTTGGGACTATAGACAGTCGTGACCACGGACCTTGGCGGGCTGGTGCACGGCAATTCCTTACGAGCGCCACGAGGTGAATTCATGCCCACTGCCGAAATCGACCATCTCCTCGGTCGCGTCCTCACTGTCGAGACCATTCTCGCTGAACTCGTGGGCACGATTAGCGGACGGGAAGGGAATGGCATCGCCCTCGTCATGCTGGGGAAGATTCGAGCGTTCGCAGCTGAGGTCGATGATCCATTTGGCCCGTCTGCGTCTCTCGGCGATGGAGTTCTTGAAAGCCTGTCTTCGATGGAAGAGTTATTATGTCGCAATTTGGGGGATGGACATGCTCCCCAGATTCCTGCGCTTATCGAGAAACGCAAGGTTCAATAGCGACCGGCGGCGTGGACTCCCTGTAGCGAACGGACCTCCTATAGCCTCCTTTCGTGCCCAGCAGACGGGACGCTCAGATCGAGATCCAAGCTGCGAGCTTCCACGCGACCCAAAGACACCCTCCGCACGACCGGATCCGGGCGCTGGTGATCTGGGGCCAAATCGTATTCAGCCACCCTTCCGAGTTAGTTCGTGCTACAGTTACTACCGCACCAGCGACCCACTTCCGCAAGTACGGCGTAACCTCGCCAGCCCAGCCTCCAAGGGACGGGAATGAAAGCAGGATCGTCCACCCGATTCCAATTCCGACGACTGCAGAAGCCGAGTAGAGGGGGTCGTTACCGAGCCCCCTCCCTCACAGATCCAAGCGTGCGGGTTGCCGCACTTGGTTCCTCTGATGGCAGCTTCGCTCAGGATGCGTAGATCGTGCGCACGACCTTGGCGGGTGGCAGGGGATACCGTCGGAGCACTTCCGTCATGCGTTCCCAGTTGACGCGACTCTTGCGGCTGCGCCGCGAGAGCCACTTCTGCCAGAGACGCACCACTTGATAGCGGAATTGCCCTAGGCGCTTGCTGTTGCCCGTCAGACCGTAATAATTGCAGTGACCACGGATCACGCTGGCAAGTCGCTTCTGTTGCTCCGCTAGTGGCGCGTGGCGGTGCTTCTTGCACCACTCGTTGACCGCTTGCAGTCCGCGCGCTAAGCGCTGCTTGGCCGTGAGCTGGCGCACTACCCAGTAGCCCCTCCTTGAGCGGCCCCACACATGGGTGAAGCCGAGGAAGTCGAAGCTGGCGTGCGGCTCGTGGCCGCCTGCGTTCTGCGGCGGTCGGAAGTCCACATAGCGGGTCTTGGTCGCGTGGAGCGTTAGCCCGAAGCGGCCCAGACGCTTGCCCAGCACGGCCAGCACGCGCTGGCCGTCTCCGCCGTCGGCAAAGGTCAGCACGAAGTCGTCAGCAAAACGCACTAGCTGGCTGGCTCCTCGCAGCCGTGGTTGCACCGTCTCGGCAAACCAGCGGTCCAGCACGTGGTGCAGGAACAGGTTCGCGATCAACGGTGAAATCACACCGCCCTGAGGGGTGCCAGTTTCCGACTTATGGAGAGTGCCGGCTTCCAGCACCCCCGCCTTTAACCACCGGTCGATCATGCGCCTCACGACGCCATCCTTGATTCGCAGGTCGAGGACTGCCCGGATTTCGGAATGGGGGATGCTATCGAAGTAGCCCGCCACGTCGGCGTCGATCACCCATGTCTGCCCTTGCCTTCCGATGCTCTCGTACACTGTGTCGAGCGCATCGTGGGCCGACCGTCCGGGCCGGAACCCATACGAGCACGACAGGAAGTCGCTTTCGTAGATCGGTTCCAGCAGCATCACGATCGCCCGCTGCGCCACCTTGTCCTCCAAGGTCGGGATGCCCAGTGGCCGCAGCCTGCCGTCCGCTTTCGGGATGTACTGTCGGCGCACCGGCGGCGCGTGATAGCGGCCCGCCTTGATGCGTTCCAGCAGGCTCTTTAAGTTGGCCTCCAGATCGCGCTCATAGTCGGCTGCCTTCACGCCGTCGATCCCTGACGCTCCATCCTTGCGCGTGCGGCGGTACGCCTCCCGCATCCAGTCCTCGTCGATCAGGTGGTGCAGCGAGTTGAACACCCGTTCCGGGTGCGCCCTCGCCTGCTCGGCTATCCATGCTCGTTTCGTGGACGTGTTTGTGTAGCTCTGTGTCTGCTCCATCGTTTCCCTCGCATGGTTCTGCTCTTCAGATGCCTCGCTTCCCTCGGGCGGGTCCCGCTGAACACGGTTCCCCGCCGTCTGACGGTACTATCAAGGCACTACGACTCCCTGCCCTGCGTCCCTTCGGCTTATTGTTTCGCCAGCCGGTACCGCATGCCTTGCCTGTCGATTCGTGTCCGCCGCAGCGCTCCCCCGTGGCGCAGGCCAGCCGCGGGGGCCGGGGCCTTGTGGTAGTCGGGCATCCCATTGCGACTTCTGCACGTGGACAGGACAGGGCCTCCCAGGTTCCCTGACGAGCCATCCTGCGGCTTTGCCTTCGGTCTTAGACCCCGGCCGGTCCGTGACGCCTCGCCGCTGGCGGCGCTTCCGGTGCTGCCCCCAGGGTCTGAACGCTGAAGGCACCGACATTGACGATCTCGGGGCTCGATAACGACGCTTCACCGCCCGCTGTGTACGCTTCAAGTCGTGCGTTGCCGCACGCCCTGCAACACTCGCTCCCGGCTGGTGGGCTGCACCTCTGCCGGGCGGGGGTTGAACCCGCTGGCTCGTTATGAAAGGTTTCAGCTCATGGCTTCCTCCTCTCCAGGGCTTGCCCTGGCGCAATCAGACTTCGTTACATCGTTCGATTAGAGTTGTCACGAGATTGGGCTGAGACTCCGGCTGCGTGAGGCTGCGAGACCAGCGGCTGGCAGCAGTCACTCGACGGCAATGCCTTGACGCGGCGCGGGTGCGTACTCGGAAACTCGCTGCGCTGGCAGCGCAGGTGAGCCCGCACAGCGCTTGGAGCGGGCTGTCGCCACGTTGCGGGCGAGCCGATTGGCGGTACCAGTGCAGCAGACGGGCATCCGCGCCCCATTGGGCCAGCGTGCGTGCGCAACGTCCGCATGAGTTGGCAAGGTAGCCGCCCGCCGGGCAGACGCAGCAGACGAGACCGCGGTCACCGTGTAGCAGGCGTGGGCGGAGGGGCAGCGGCAACGTGCCTGGCCTTGGAAGGCAGTCAGGCTGGAGCCGTCACCAAAAAACTGGACAAGCTAAATTGGATGATACTGCCGCCGATCCAGCATCCTATTACGGACCGGCCGGGGTCTAAGACCGAAGGCAAAGCCGCAGGATGGCTCGTCAGGGAACCTGGGAGGCCCTGTCCTGTCCACGTGCAGAAGTCGCAATGGGATGCCCGACTACCACAAGGCCCCGGCCCCCGCGGCTGGCCTGCGCCACGGGGGAGCGCTGCGGCGGACACGAATCGACAGGCAAGGCATGCGGTACCGGCTGGCGAAACAATAAGCCGAAGGGACGCAGGGCAGGGAGTCGTAGTGCCTTGATAGTACCGTCAGACGGCGGGGAACCGTGTTCAGCGGGACCCGCCCGAGGGAAGCGAGGCATCTGAAGAGCAGAACCATGCGAGGGAAACGATGGAGCAGACACAGAGCTACACAAACACGTCCACGAAACGAGCATGGATAGCCGAGCAGGCGAGGGCGCACCCGGAACGGGTGTTCAACTCGCTGCACCACCTGATCGACGAGGACTGGATGCGGGAGGCGTACCGCCGCACGCGCAAGGATGGAGCGTCAGGGATCGACGGCGTGAAGGCAGCCGACTATGAGCGCGATCTGGAGGCCAACTTAAAGAGCCTGCTGGAACGCATCAAGGCGGGCCGCTATCACGCGCCGCCGGTGCGCCGACAGTACATCCCGAAAGCGGACGGCAGGCTGCGGCCACTGGGCATCCCGACCTTGGAGGACAAGGTGGCGCAGCGGGCGATCGTGATGCTGCTGGAACCGATCTACGAAAGCGACTTCCTGTCGTGCTCGTATGGGTTCCGGCCCGGACGGTCGGCCCACGATGCGCTCGACACAGTGTACGAGAGCATCGGAAGGCAAGGGCAGACATGGGTGATCGACGCCGACGTGGCGGGCTACTTCGATAGCATCCCCCATTCCGAAATCCGGGCAGTCCTCGACCTGCGAATCAAGGATGGCGTCGTGAGGCGCATGATCGACCGGTGGTTAAAGGCGGGGGTGCTGGAAGCCGGCACTCTCCATAAGTCGGAAACTGGCACCCCTCAGGGCGGTGTGATTTCACCGTTGATCGCGAACCTGTTCCTGCACCACGTGCTGGACCGCTGGTTTGCCGAGACGGTGCAACCACGGCTGCGAGGAGCCAGCCAGCTAGTGCGTTTTGCTGACGACTTCGTGCTGACCTTTGCCGACGGCGGAGACGGCCAGCGCGTGCTGGCCGTGCTGGGCAAGCGTCTGGGCCGCTTCGGGCTAACGCTCCACGCGACCAAGACCCGCTATGTGGACTTCCGACCGCCGCAGAACGCAGGCGGCCACGAGCCGCACGCCAGCTTCGACTTCCTCGGCTTCACCCATGTGTGGGGCCGCTCAAGGAGGGGCTACTGGGTAGTGCGCCAGCTCACGGCCAAGCAGCGCTTAGCGCGCGGACTGCAAGCGGTCAACGAGTGGTGCAAGAAGCACCGCCACGCGCCACTAGCGGAGCAACAGAAGCGACTTGCCAGCGTGATCCGTGGTCACTGCAATTATTACGGTCTGACGGGCAACAGCAAG